>NZ_CP155066.1:0-4241285 GCF_039621635.1 Pantoea sp. BRR-3P | reverse complement strand
GCCAGATCGAAATGTGATGACTGAAGGGATAAATCAATGAATTAGGGAGAGAATTACGGCAGAAGTGGTGAGAGCGATAAGAAAACAGTTGATAACCACAGGTCGATCCCTGACCGCGATTATCGAGGGTATGCTGGGGAGATCTTAATTAAGCGCGCCCGGCGGTACGTGTTTGAAGGTTTCGACATAAGAACGGAACACGTAGCGGAAAAAGCGTTTCATAAGGCACCTGATTCAAAAATTGTTGAAGAAATACGCAAAAAGTATAACGTCTGAGCGTTTTTACCGCAATTTTTTTTGAAGTGGATCACAGAATGGGGGTTTATTGCGGGTTTGCGGTGGTCGCCATGAATGGCGCCACTACGGTAGGCGCAGGTGAAGTTGTAGGGTGTGCATTTATGCGCACCAGGCAGCTACAGGCTTAGCTGAACCAGCCCATGTGCTCGCTTAAAATGGTGCAGCCAATGCTGATCAGTACCACGCCACCGAGGACTTCAGCCCATTTGCCCATCACCGGACCAATAAAGCGTCCTACCAGCACGCCGGTGGTCGCCATCACGGTGGTCGCGGCGCCAATGGTAACGGCGGTCATAATGATATTAACCTGCAGAAACGCCAACCCAACACCGACCGCCAGCGCATCCAGGCTGGTGGCAACGGCAGTTAATGCCAGCACCATAAAACCGTGCCGCTGCGGCGCTTCGCAAGGCTCATCGGCCGTTTGACGGAAACCTTCCATGATCATACGACCGCCCAGTATGGTTAACAGGCCAAACGCTACCCAGTGATCCCACGCCATAACGTAGCGGCTGGCCGCGAGACCAATCGCCCAGCCAATCAGCGGCGTCAGCATTTCGATCACGCCAAAGATCAAGCCAGTACGCAGCGCTTCTTTAAAATTCGGGCGATGCAGCGATGCGCCTTTGCCCAGTGCTGCGGCGAAAGCGTCCATCGACATACCAAAGGCCAGAATCAGGGTTGCGATAAATGTCATGGGATTTCAATCAATGCCGCGGAACAGGCCCTAAAGCCGCTACTTCTCCGCATTTATTGTTCAGTAATGAAAAAGTGCGCGCAGTCTAACACGCTAAAACGCCAAAAAAAAGACAGTAAAATCAGGGATTTAAGTATAGCAAAGGCTATAACTCTTAACTTCCGCTATTTTTGTCGCTAAGTGAATGGAATAGAAGAAATTTCTTAGCGCGATCCGGCACGGGGATTGCACCGTAGCGCCCTTTTATGCGCTAATGCCGACGCTAACTGATTTGGAAGATGACCATGAATAACCCATTCGAAACGCTGATTATCCCGGGTGGCATTCTGCTGCTGGGCTTTCTCTCCGCTCTGCTGCTGCCCGCGCCCTCGTTTGGCATTGAGCTGGCAAAACGGCTGCAGGAAAGTTTGCATCTGATGGATGTTAATCAGCTGTATACGATTGTTTTTAGCCTGTGGTTTTTGCTGCTGGGTGCCATTGAGTTTTTCGTCATTCGTTTCCTGTGGCGACGTCGTTCGCGTTGATCGCTCTCCGCATGGTGATGCATTTTTCTTCTGCTGGAGTCGCCTCCTCATACCAAAATTCATCACCACAAAATTGTAACATTACTTTTACACGGACTGGCTAAATATTGAGCACCACAAATTCCGCATAAATAATCAATCCACCAAAAACAGATAAAAATCATTGGCTTAAATTGTGATACATGTCACTACACCTCTCCTTCCCCCATAACAACACTCACAAAGCCATAACATTCACATTACGATAAGCATCTGATTAAGAGATAAAAATCCCTTATGGCAGCGGGGTTGAGCTGATTAATTCTTATGCTGAATCATTTCCGCCTTTAAAAAATAAACAAACGTTTAATTCCGATACGAGAATGTTATATTCGAATGCATATGCATAACGTGCAGTTAACCGTTATCGTCCCTATGACTTATACCTGAGTCTTAACCTTTGAGAAGTAGCACCACGCGCTCGAAAGAAGCGCGGCTATTTCGCCTGCGAACCTGTTGAGCTTCAGGTCAACAGAGAGAGGAGATGTCGCCTCATGAGTACTACTGCGGTAAATCTGGCGCTCGCCGCCGCTGGCAAGGAAAGCGCACACCTTCAGGACCGAAAAGACGTCGACGTACTGCTGATTGGCGCAGGCGTGATGAGTGCGACCCTGGGCACATGGCTGCAGGATCTCGAGCCTGACTGGTCGATTGAGATGGTTGAACGTCTTGATGACGTTGCCGTTGAATCCTCTAATGGCTGGAACAATGCGGGAACCGGCCATGCCGCGCTGGCGGAGCTGAACTATACGCCGCAAAAGGCGGATGGCAGCATCGACATCGCTAAAGCGGTGGCGATTAACGAATCGTTCCAGATTTCGCGTCAGTTCTGGGCCTATCACGTTCAGAAAGGCAACCTGCGCAATCCTAAAAGCTTTATCCACAGTACGCCGCACATGAGTTTCGTCTGGGGCGACGATAACGTTGAATTCCTGCGCAAGCGCTTCAATGCGTTGCAAAAAAGTACGCTGTTCCGCGGCATGAGCTATTCAGAAGACCGCGATCAAATCACCCGCTGGATTCCGCTGGTGATGAACGGGCGTGACAGCAAGCAGAAAGTTGCCGCCACCTGGACCGAGATGGGCACCGATGTGAACTTCGGTGAAGTGACGCGTCAGCTGATTGCTGCTTTAGAGAAGAAAGCCAATTTCCGCCTGCGTCTGCGCCAGGAAGTGCGTGACATTAAGCGCCTGAGCGATGGCCGCTGGCAGGTCAGCCTGCATAATCTGGCCAGCGGAGAAAACCGTGTGCTGACTACGCGCCAGCTGTTTATTGGTGCGGGCGGTGCGGCGTTGCCGCTGCTGCAGAAATCCGGCATTCCCGAAGTGAAAGGCTACGCCGGCTTCCCGGTGGGCGGCTCTTTCCTCGTTACGGAAAATCCGGACGTGGTGAAACAGCACATGGCGAAGGTGTATGGCAAAGCCAGCGTCGGCGCACCGCCGATGTCGGTGCCGCACGTTGATACACGCGTGCTGGATGGCAAGCGGGTGCTGCTATTTGGCCCGTTCGCCACCTTCTCCACCAAATTCCTTAAGCAAGGTTCGCTGCTTGATATGTTCGGCGCGATGAATGGCAGCAACCTGAAACCGATGGTGCAGGTTGGCCTGAAGAGTTTCGACCTGGTGAAATATCTGGTTGATCAGGTGCTGCAAAGCGACAGCGATCGTATGGAAGCCTTGCGAGCTTACGTCCCGCAGGCGCAGCAGGAAGATTGGCGTTTGGTGACGGCAGGCCAGCGCGTGCAGATCATTAAAAATGACGAGAAAGAGGGCGGCGTGCTGCGTCTTGGCACCGAAGTGGTGACGTCTGAAGACGGTTCGATTTCGGCGTTGCTCGGCGCCTCACCTGGTGCATCAACCGCCGCACCGATTATGCTCGAGCTGATGGCGAAAGCCTTCCCGGAGCAGATGCGTTCACCGGAGTGGCAGACCAAAATCCGCATGGTGATCCCATCGTGGGGCCGCAAACTGAACGGCGATGTGGCGCTAACCGAGAAAGTGCTGGCCGACACCAGTCGCGTGCTGCAACTCGATTACGAACCCGTTGTTACACCGGATGCCGCCAACGATGAAGCGCGCGAAACGGCGCACGTGGTGGGGAAGTAATAAGGTGGTCTCAACCCAGGTCGCCATGAATGGCGACCCTACATTGTAGGGTGCGCATTCATGCGCACCGCAATCACTAGCTTAGCAGTACCGCGTCATACAGCATCCACGCCGTAGTTGCCACCAGCGATAACGCCATCAAACCGTTAAACGCCTGACGTTTCCACGCTACCTGCAGATGGCTGCGAAGGCGGTCGCCCAATGCAGCCCAAATCAAAATGCACGGCAGATTCAACGCTGCAAATCCCAATAATACGGTTAGCACGCCGTTGCTGTTGGCGTACATCAGCGCCACGTTCGTCACCATCAGCCAGGCTTTCGGATTCACCGCCTGAAAACAGATACCGCCCACTAGCGTCATCGGGCTCGGGCGTTCGCGCAACTCCGGCGCCCCGGCGCGGAATATCTTCCATGAGAGCCACAGCAGATAGCTGCATCCGACCACTGTCAGCGGCAGGCGAATCGCGCCCATCCAGTGCAGCAACACATCCAGCGCCATACTTGCCAGCAGCATCTGTATCGCACAGCCCAGCAGGATGCCAAACAGCATCGGCAGCGTGCGCCTGAAGCCAAAGTTGACGCCTGAGGTCGCCAGTAACAGATTGTTCGGTCCGGGCGTGATCGACATAACGGTGACGTAGCTGAAGAATGAGGGATCGAGCATGATGCGCTTCCTGATGAACCAATGTTGCATTTATGCTAATGCGGAGCGCGCGATGGAAACAGAGACACAAAACCACTATTGTAATGGATACAGTTGTCTTAAAACTGAATTGTACCCATCACGCGCGGAGGCTTTTGTGTCCCTTCCTCTTTCATCCGGCCAAACGCTGTATCAGCAGCTGGTCGATAGTTTTGCCGAGTCAATTCATCAGGGCACGTTAAAGCCGGGCAAACGACTGCCGGCGATCCGGCGCGTGGCACAATCACATCAGGTTAGTATCAATACGGTGTTAAACGCCTGGCAAATCCTGGAAGATCGCGGCCTGATCGAATCACGTCCGCAATCGGGTTATTACGTGCGCGGCGTGCTGCCCGCCGTGACGCGTCCGGTTAAACCGCTTGCGGCAAAAATTAATGACCCCAGCTCGCAAAAGCTGGCGCTGATTGAGCAGGTGTTCGCCGCGCAGAATAATCCGGAGTACACCAATATCTCGCTCGCCTGTCCGCAGGATGGCACCTTCTATCCGGCGGCGCGTATCGGACGCATTACCGCCTCCATTTTGCGGCAGAATCCCGACATTATCGGGCGCTACGCGCTTCCGCCTGGTAGTGAGCGCTTACGGGAGGAGATTGCGCGCCGCGCGCTGCATAACGGCATCAATCTGCCGCCGCAGGAGATCACCCTCACCCACGGCTGCATGGAAGCGCTGCAGCTGGCGCTGCGTGCAGTAACCAAGCCCGGCGACTGCATTGGTCTGGAATCGCCAACCTATTTCTTCCTGTTTCCGCTGCTGGCGTCGCTGGGGCTGAAGGCGCTGGAAATCCCCACCGATCCGCAGCAAGGTTTGTCGCTGGATGCACTGGAGATGCTGCTGCAGGAGAAACGCATTCAGGCAGTGATCGCCATGCCCGGCGCGCAGAACCCGCTGGGTTATGTGATGCCGCTGGAGCATAAAAAGCGCCTGGCGAAGTTAGTGAATACTTACCACGTTCCGCTGCTGGAAGACGGCTTGTACGACGAATTGCAATTTGAGTGGCCGCTATCGCCGCCGGTGAAGGCCTTTGATAGCGACGGCTGGGTGATTTACTGCACCAGCTTTACCAAAACCGTGGCACCCGATTTTCGTATCGGCTGGACGGCCGCCGGCCGCTTTCATGAACGCATCGCCCAGCTTAAGGCGGTGTCCTCCATGGCAGAATCACGCCTGTTGAGCGAAACGCTGGCCGAGTTTCTTGCCAGCGGCGGTTACGATCATCATCTGCGCACGCTGCGGCGGCGCTATGCCGCAAATCTCGATGCCGCGCGCGGGATGCTGGCGCGCCACTTCCCACAGGGCACGCGCGCTACCCTGCCGCGCGGCGGATTTGTCTTTTGGGTAGAACTGCCGGGCAAAGTCGATACCGTGGAGATGTTTCATCGTCTGCTGCAAGAGCAAATCTGTGTAACGCCGGGAGCGCTCTACTCGCTGAGCAATCGCTATACGCACGCGTTGCGCCTCTCCTGCTGCTATTCGTTTGATGAGCGTTATACGTGGGCATTGCAGCGCACCGGCGCGCTGGCCTGCGAAATGACAGGCCTCGCGCCGGGGCAGGATCAGGGCTTGCCGTTGCGGCCCCAGGTGGTGTAAGGCTCACGCTCGGTCAGGCGCTCGTAATACGTTTGTACCGCCGGGAAGGGAGGATGCTCAAGCGGTGTTTCATACCAGCGATTCACCGCTAATCCCACGGGAATGTCTGCCAGCGAGAAATTACGGCCTGCGACGTAGCGCCCGGTTTTTTCCAAATGCGCGTTGAGAATGTTCATGGTGTGCGTCCAGCCTTTGACGGCCGCCGCCAGCAGTCGTGGATCCTGATGTGCTGGCGAGTTGCGCACCAGCGACATAAATGCATAGCGCCAGGAGGTATTCAGCTCGGTGGCTTGCCAATCCATCCACTGATCGACCGGCGCACGGGCGCGCGGATTCTCTGGGTAGAGCCATTCGCCGCCGTTGCTATTAGCCAGATAGCGCAAAATAGTGTTGGATTCCCACAGCACGAAATCGTCCTCGATAATCACCGGGACCATTGCATTGGGATTGAGTGCCATAAACTCGGGCGAGTGCAGCGATTGCGGATCGTCGCCCCAGGGTTCAGATTCATACGCGATATCCAGTTCTTCGCACAGCCACAGAACTTTTCGCACGTTAATAGACGAAGTACGGCCAAGCACTTTTAACATTGCAGTCTCCAATTGCAGAATTCTTAATCTATTCATAGCCCTGTTGCTGGCCTTTCGCAATCGGCAGGATGTAAATCCGGATTTCAGACAACCTCAACGAGGAAGGAGTGACAATGCAGGTCGCATTTAAACAGGTGGATGTGTTTACCTCATCGGCGTTCAAAGGTAATCCGCTGGCGGTGATTATGGATGCACAAGGATTAAGTGACGCGCAGCTGGCAGCAATCGCGCGCTGGACGAATCTGTCGGAAACCACCTTTGTGCTGCCGCCGCAAGATGAAGCGGCAGATTACCGCGTGCGCATTTTTACCGTAGAAGGTGAGCTGCCCTTTGCCGGTCATCCAACGCTCGGCACCGCGCACGCGCTACTCGAAGCGGGTTGGCCGCTAAAAACGCCGGGCAAGATTGTGCAGGAGTGCGGCGTTGGCCTGGTTGAGGTGAAGATTAGCCACGACGGCGCGCTGGCCTTTGCTGCCCCCGCCGCCACCTTAACGCCTTTTAGCGATGCGCTGATGAGCAGTGCGCTCAACAGCGAAGCCTTCGATCTCAGCCAGGCACCCACCATCGTCGATATGGGCATTCGCTGGCTGCTGATTCCACTGAGCAGCGCGCAGGCGGTACTGGATGTGGTGCCCTCAGCCTCTGATTTACACCGTTTACATCAACATGCCGACGTTAACGGCACGATGATTTTTGGCGCGCTTCCCGCGGATGAAAACGAGCAGTACGAAGTGCGCGCGTTGCTGGTTGAGAATGGCAGTTTGACCGAAGATCCGGTTACCGGTAGCGCCAATGCGTGCCTGGCACGCTACTTCGCCGCCCAAGGCCAAACGCGTGATTATCGGGCGCGCCAGGGCAGCGTGATTCAGCGTGAAGGTCGCATTCAGGTGAGTTTTAGTGATGCAGCGATCTGGATTGGCGGCCAAACGGTGACGGTGATTGATGGGACGATTGCGGTGTAAGGTTGCCATTTATGGCAACCTGGCTGGCGTCGCTGTTTAATGAGGTCGCCATTAATGGCGACCCTACGGATTACAGTGCCTGGCCACCTGAGGCTTCAATGCGCTGCGCGGTGATCCAGCTGGTTTCATCGCTGAGAATTGCGCTAATGGCGTCACCAATATCATCCGGTAATCCCACACGACCCAGCGCAGTCACCGAAGCGATGTGGTCGTTGAGATCTTTGGTATCACGTACGTGGCCACCGCCAAAATCGGTTTCTATCGCTCCTGGCGCCAGAATGTTGACGCGGATGCGGCGTTCACCCAGCTCTTTAGCCTGATAGCGGGTTAATACTTCCATCGCGCCTTTCATCGACGCGTAAGTGCCAGAACCTGGCAGCGTCATACGCGTTAAGCCACTGGAAATGTTCAGGATGCGCGCACCATCCACCAGCAGTGGCAGCAGTTTCTGCGTCAGGAAATAGGGCCCTTTGAAATGCACATTCACCAGTGCGTCGAACTCATCTTCCGTGGTATCGGCAAAGGGCTTGTAGTGGCCGTGGCCGGCGTTGTTCACTAAATAGTCAAAGTTGTCACGCTGCCAGGTTTTTTGCAGCGCCTCTTTTACCTGGGCCACAAAGCCATCAAATTGCCCTGTGTCGCCAACATCCAGCTGCAGCGCCACTGCACGCGCGCCCAGCGCTTCAATCTGTTGTACTACCGCCTGCGCTTCTTCAGCATGGTTGCGATAGGTAAACAGGATATCGGTGCCTTTAGCGGCCAGTTTCAGCGCGCCATTTTTGCCTAAACCGCGATTTCCGCCGGTAATCAATGCAATTTTATGACTCATGTTTCGCTCCAGTTGGAAAATTGAACACGGGATAAGGATATTCGCGAATAATTGATCTATAAACGCAGAGAAATACGCAGCACTGTTTCACTAACAACAACAATCGGTGAACAACATGGATAAAATTCACGCAATGCAGGTTTTTGTGCGGGTGGCAGAAATGGGCAGTTTTACCCGTGCGGCAGAAAGTCTCGGTTTACCGAAAGGCAGCGTTTCACGCCAGCTTCAGGCGCTGGAAAATCAAATGGGTACGCGCCTGCTGCATCGCACCACGCGTCGCGTGCATCTGACTCAGGATGGCCTGGTCTATTACGATCGCTGCCTCGATTTACTATCGATGCTCGACGACATGGACAGCCTGTTTCAGCACGATCCCGGCACTTTAAGCGGCAAACTGCGCGTGGATATGTCGGTGGCGATGGCGACCGGCTTTGTGTTGCCGCGCCTGCCGGAGTTTTTACAGCACTATCCCGGCGTGGAGATTGAGCTGAGCAGCAGCGATCGTCAGGTGGATGTGATCCGTGAAGGCTTTGACTGTGTGGTACGCGTGGGCGAGCTGAAAGATTCCGGCCTGATTGCGCGCAAAATTGGCACTCACGCCTTGATCAACTGCGCCAGCGCCGACTACCTTTCCCGCTTCGGCATGCCGGTGCGGCTGGAAGATTTGTCGCAACATGCGATGGTGCATTACAGCCAACAACTTGGGCAACCTTCACAGGGCTTTGAGTATTTTGATGGCAAACAGTGTCATTACATTCAAACCGGCGGCGTGGTGACGGTAAACAGTACCGAGACCTATCGTGCCGCGTGTCTCGCCGGTCTCGGCATTATTCAGGTACCGGCGATTGGCGTACAGCCGCTGCTGGAATCAGGACAGCTGGTAGAAGTGCTGCATCACTTCCCGGCGAAACCGATGCCGATCTCGCTGCTTTATCCGCATCGTCGTAACGTGGCGCGTCGCGTGCGAGTGTTTATGGAGTGGCTCAGCCAAGTCCTACAAGAGTATGTGACATAAGACGCTATAATTGTATTTTCGCAGTGAACAGGATAACTATCGTCTATGACGGACAACACCCCTAAAGAGAGCGCGGCTGAGGCAGAAGCCAAGCCGCTGATTGATATCAAAACCGGTAATAAAACCGTAGATGGCTCGATCCAAAACGTTTCGCGCTTTGCCGCCTGGTTTCAGGCGATTCCCGCGGTCGCGCATTTTTTGCGTGCGCTTGAACGCTTTAACGATCGCCTCGGCAGCCAGTTTGGCGCGGCTATAACCTACTTCTCATTTCTCTCCCTGATACCGATTTTGATGGTCTCCTTTGCGGCTGTCGGCTTTGTGCTGGCGTCGAATCAGGATTTGCTCACCGAGTTGATCAACAAAATCGTTAACAGCATCAGCGATCCTACGTTGGCTACCACCCTGAAAAACACGGTGAATACCGCGATTCAGCAGCGCGCAACGGTAGGATTGACCGGTTTGCTGCTGGCGCTGTACTCCGGCATCAACTGGATGGGCAATCTGCGTGAAGCGGTGCGCGCGCAGTCGCGCGATGTATGGGAACGTAAGCCAGATGACCAGGAGAAGTTCTGGAAAAAGTACGCGCGTGATTTGCTTTCACTGCTTGGTTTGATGTTTGCGCTGGTGATTACGCTGTCGCTGACCTCCATTGCAGGTGCGGCGCAGGCGGCAATTGTGAATGCGCTGGGATTGCAGGATATTGAGTGGCTGCGACCAGCGATGACCATCATCGCGTTATCGATCTCTATCTTCGCGAACTACCTGCTGTTCCTGTGGATCTTCTGGATTCTGCCGCGCCATAAGCCGCGTAAGAAAGCGCTGTTCCGCGGTACGCTGCTGGCAGCAATTGGCTTTGAGGTGATTAAATTTGTGATGACGCTGACCCTGCCAAAACTGGCAACCTCGCCTTCTGGCGCGGCCTTTGGTTCGGTGCTTGGCTTAATGGCCTTCTTCTACTTCTTTGCACGTCTGACGCTGTTCTGCGCGGCGTGGATCGCCACGGCGAAATACAAAGATGATAAAGAGATGCCGCAGCCGCATCAGGCAAAATAGGCTGGCTCACTTGTTACATTTTCTCAACTAGCTAAAAATGTTTCCTGCTGGCTGCTTTTCCAGCAAAAACCAGCAGGAAACGCTGAAGGGTCACTTTAATTTGGCCATTTTGCAGAGATTCACGCCAAAAAAGTGACACTTCCCGTTCCCATCCGCCACTGATTGCATCAACTCAGAAATTATCCACTTTTTCGCCGAAAAAGCCCGGTCTGACGCGGTTTTTCGCCATTGAATGCCGCAAACCAGGTGCGTAAGATTCTCTGTCTACATTTACAATTAAGAAACACTTATGCAAGCCTCCATCACAGAAACACTCGACCAAAAACACGACGACACGCCGGTCAATTCACGCGGCAAAGTGGTTGTGGCATCGCTTGTCGGCACCGCCATCGAATTCTTCGATTTCTATATTTATGCCACTGCCGCGGTGATTATTTTCCCGCATATCTTCTTCCCGCAGGGCGATCCAACCGTCGCCACGCTGCAATCACTGGCTACCTTCGCCATCGCCTTCGTTGCGCGCCCTATCGGCTCTGCGCTGTTCGGGCACTTTGGCGATCGCGTCGGCCGTAAAGCCACCCTGGTGGCATCGCTGCTGACCATGGGCGTTTCAACAGTGCTGATTGGTTTGCTGCCGAGCTATCAAACCATTGGCGTGGCTGCCCCGCTGCTGCTGGCGCTGGCGCGTTTTGGTCAGGGTCTTGGCCTGGGCGGCGAATGGGGCGGTGCGGCACTTTTGGCGACCGAGAATGCGCCCGCAAAGAAACGCGCGCTTTATGGTTCATTCCCACAGCTTGGCGCGCCGATTGGCTTCTTCTTCGCCAACGGC
The DNA here is from genome assembly GCF_039621635.1 of Pantoea sp. BRR-3P. NCBI lineage: Bacteria > Pseudomonadati > Pseudomonadota > Gammaproteobacteria > Enterobacterales > Erwiniaceae > Pantoea > Pantoea sp. BRR-3P. The sequence goes on along the minus strand of NZ_CP155066.1, from coordinate 4,230,054 downwards.
ACCTTCCTGTTGCTGTCATGGCTACTAACTGATGAGCAGTTCATGAACTGGGGCTGGCGCGTGCCGTTTATCCTTTCTGCAGTGCTGGTGCTGATTGGCCTGTATGTGCGCGTTTCGCTGCATGAAAGCCCGGTGTTTGCCAAAGTGCAGAAAGAGAATAAGCAGGTGCGGATGCCGATTGGTACGCTGCTGAGCAAGCATTTAACGGCGACCATTCTCGGTACCTTCATCATGCTTGCCACCTATACGCTGTTCTACATTATGACCGTCTACTCGATGAGTTACGGCACCGCCCCCGCCCCGGCAGGCCTCGGTTATTCGCGTAATAGCTTCCTGTGGATGTTGATGGTGGCAGTGATTGGTTTTGGTGTGATGGTGCCGATTGCCGGTTTGCTGGCCGATCGCTTTGGTCGCCGTAAAACCATGATCACCATTACGCTGATGATTATCGCTTTTGCGTTGATGTTCCCCGTGCTGCTCGGTTCGGGTTCTCAGGTGCTGGTGATGGGCTTCCTGATTCTCGGCTTGAGCATTATGGGTTTGACGTTTGGTCCAATGGGCGCGCTGCTGCCAGAGCTGTTCCCGACCGAAGTACGTTATACCGGCGCGTCGTTCTCCTATAATCTTTCGTCGATTCTTGGTGCGTCGGTTGCGCCCTATATCGCCACCTGGTTAAACGCCAATTACGGTTTGCAGGCGGTAGGTTTCTATCTGGCTTCAATGGCAGTGCTGACGCTGATTGCGCTGATTGCCTGTAAAGAGACCCGTAATCAGACGCTGTATGAAGCGGTGTGATTTGATTGAGCGTTAAGAGAACCCGGCTTTTAGCCGGGTTTTTTATTGATTGAGATAAGGTATGCGGAAACCAGGTCACCATGAATGGCGACCCTACGATGTTGTATAGTCAGCATTCATGCTGAACTGATCGAATCCCACATAATAAAAAACCCCGGCAAGCCGGGGTTTCTTTGTGCTGAAAACGGTGTCGTGCGTGGCTTAGCCCGCGACGGCGATACGTTTCATATCGGTCATGTAGCCACGCAGCTTGCGGCCTACCGATTCGATTGGGTGCTGACGCACCGCTTCGTTGACGTCACGCAGCTGCGCGTTATCAACCTGAGTGCCTTCAACCGCTTTACCCAAATCGCCTGGCTGCAGCGTAGTCATGAACTCTTTCAGCAGCGGAACGGCCGCGAAGGAGAACAGGTAGTTACCGTATTCTGCGGTATCTGAGATAACCACGTTCATTTCATACAGGCGCTTACGGGCGATGGTATTGGCAATCAGCGGCAGCTCGTGCAGTGATTCGTAGTAAGCCGACTCTTCGATGATGCCTGCGTCAACCATGGTTTCGAACGCCAGCTCAACGCCCGCTTTCACCATCGCAACCATCACTACGCCTTTGTCGTAGTACTCCTGCTCTTCGATTTTGCCTTCAAACTGCGGTGCATTTTCGAACGCGGTAGCACCGGTCTCTTCACGCCAGGTCAGCAGGTTTTTATCGTCGTTAGCCCAGTCAGCCATCATGCCAGAAGAGAATTCGCCAGAGATGATGTCATCCATGTGCTTCTGGAACAGCGGCGCCATGATGGTTTTCAGCTGCTCAGACAGCGCATAAGCGCGGATTTTCGCCGGGTTAGACAGACGATCCATCATCAACGTGATGCCGCCGAACTTCAGAGATTCGGTGATGGTTTCCCAGCCGAACTGAATCAGTTTTTCGGTGTAAGCCGCGTCGTGACCTTCCGCCACCAGCTTGTCGAAGCACAGCAGAGAACCGGCCTGCAGCATACCGCACAGGATGGTCTGCTCGCCCATCAGGTCAGATTTCACTTCCGCAACGAAGGAAGACTCCAGCACGCCCGCACGGTCGCCGCCGGTGGCTGCGGCCCAGGCTTTAGCAATCGCCATGCCTTCACCTTTCGGATCGTTTTCCGGGTGAACCGCGATCAGCGTCGGCACACCGAAACCACGCTTGTACTCTTCACGCACTTCGGTACCCGGGCATTTCGGCGCCACCATCACGACGGTGATGTCTTTACGAATGGTTTCGCCCACTTCAACGATATTGAAACCGTGTGAGTAACCCAGCGCCGCGCCATCTTTCATCAGCGGCTGAACAGCCTGAACGACGGCGGAGTGCTGTTTGTCCGGCGTCAGGTTAACCACCAGATCGGCTTGCGGGATCAGTTCTTCGTAAGTACCCACTTTGAAGCCGTTATCGGTGGCTTTACGGAAAGAAGCACGCTTCTCAGCAATCGCTTCAGCACGCAGGGCATACGCCACATCCAGGCCAGAATCACGCATGTTCAGGCCCTGGTTCAGACCCTGAGCACCACAGCCAACGATGACCACTTTTTTGCCTTTCAGGAAGCTTGCGCCATCGGCGAATTCATCGCGCGCCATGAAGCGACACTTGCCCAGCTGCGCTAACTGGTTGCGCAGATTCAATGTGTTGAAGTAATTAGCCATGGGTACTCCGGTTAGATGTTGTGTTTGTTTTTGTTCAGGAACAGCGTTGTCTATTACGCCGCGAATGACCCCATCATATGACAGGAAATCTATTGCTTAAATTGATATATTAGCAAGGTCACATTGCAGAAATTGCAACATAACGTTGAGGCGACAAGCGCATGGATTTACGAGACCTGAAACTGTTTCTTCATTTGGCGGAAAGCTGCCATTTCGGACGTACTGCGCGCGCCATGCACGTCAGCCCATCCACCCTTTCGCGCCAGATTCAGCGCCTGGAAGAGGATGTCGGCCACGCGCTATTTCTGCGTGATAATCGTACCGTTACGCTGACCGAAGCCGGTGAGCGTCTGCGCCAGTTTGCGCAGCAGACGTTGCTGCAATACCAGCAGCTGCGCCATGTGATGGATCTCAACGGTCCGTCGCTCAGCGGCGAACTGCGCCTGTTTTGCTCGGTGACGGCCGCTTACAGTCATCTGCCACCGATTCTCGACCGCTTCCGTGCCGAACATCCGCAGGTGGAGATCAAGCTCACCACCGGTGATGCCGCCGATGCGATTGAGATGGTGCAGTCCGGTGACGCCGATCTCGCCATTGCCGGCCGACCTGAATCGCTGCCTGCCAGTATAGATTTTACGCCACTGGGGCTGATCCCGCTGGTGCTGATCGCCCCGGCGCTGCCTTGTCCGGTGCGCAGCCAGGCAACGCAGGATGAGCCGGATTGGGCGCAAATTCCGTTTATCCTGCCGGAACAAGGGCCTGCGCGCCGCGGCATTGATTTATGGTTCCGCCGCCAGCGCATCCCCAATCCGCAGATTTACGCCACGGTTTCGGGACACGAGGCGATTGTCTCGATGGTGGCGCTGGGCTGTGGCATTGCGCTGCTGCCGGATGTGGTGCTGGAAAACAGTCCGGAACCGGTGCGCAATCGCGTGTTAACGCTGGAGAATGTGGAATCTGTTGCGCCGCTGGAGCTTGGCGTGTGCGTACAAAAAAAGCGGCTCGGGGAGCCGCTTATCAATGCGTTCTGGCACCAGCTGTAATTACTGCCCGGCGAGGAAGAAACGAAACGCCGGGTTGTTCGCTTCGTCGTGCCACTCGTAACCCAACGCGGTGAGATGAGTTTCGAAATCCGGCTCCTGCTCGTTAGCTTCAAACGCCGCCAGCACGCGACCGTAATCGGTGCCGTGGCTGCGATAGTGGAACAGCGAGATATTCCAGTGTGCGCCCAGCGTCTGCAGGAACTTCAGCAGCGCGCCCGGTGCTTCCGGGAACTCAAAGCTAAACAGGCGTTCACGCAGCGGCTTCGATGGACGGCCGCCCACCATGTAGCGCACGTGCAGCTTGGCCATCTCATCATCCGACAGGTCCACCACGTGATAACCGGCTTCGTTCAGCTGGCTGATGATTTCACTGCGCTCCTCCAGCCCACGCGTTAAGCGCACGCCGACGAAAATGCAGGCGTTATCCGCATCCGCATAGCGATAGTTGAACTCGGTGATTGAGCGGCCGCCGATGGTTTGGCAGAACTTGAGGAAACTGCCCTGCTGCTCTGGAATCGTCACCGCCAGCAGCGCTTCACGCTGTTCACCCAGTTCGCAACGCTCCGAAACGTAGCGCAAGCCGTGGAAGTTGACATTAGCACCTGACAACACGTGCGCCAGGCGCTCGCCTTTGATGTCATGCTGCTGGATATACTTCTTCATACCCGCCAGCGCCAGCGCACCTGAAGGTTCCGCAACCGCGCGCACATCTTCGAACAGATCTTTTACCGCCGCACATATCGCATCGCTATCCACCGTGATGATGTCGTCGAGATACTCACGACACAGACGGAAGGTCTCATCACCAATGCGTTTGACCGCCACGCCTTCAGCAAACAAGCCGACGCGCGGCAAATCCACCGGCTCGCCGGCATCCAGCGCTGCTTTCAGGCAGGCTGAATCTTCCGATTCCACGGCAATCACTTTGATCTGCGGCATTAACTGTTTGATCAGCACCGCAACCCCCGCTGCCAGACCACCGCCGCCCACCGGTACGAAGACGCGATCGAGATGCGCATCCTGTTGCAACAGCTCCATCGCCAGCGTGCCCTGTCCGGCGATGACCGCAGGATGGTCAAACGGCGGCACGAAGGTGTAACCCTGCTGTTCTGACAGCTCGATCGCTTTGGCTTTTGCCTCGTCGAAGTTGGCCCCAAACAGATAAGCCTCACCGCCAAATGCGCGCACTGCATCAACCTTGATGTCTGCCGTGGCCAACGGCATCACAATCAGTGATTTGATGCCAAGCGTGCTGGCCGAGAGCGCCACGCCCTGCGCATGGTTACCGGCCGAAGCCGTGACCACGCCGCGTGCTTTTTGCTCTTCATTCAGCCCGGCTATCATCGCGTACGCCCCGCGCAGCTTGAAGCTGTGCACCGGCTGGCGATCTTCACGCTTCACCAAAATGGTGTTGCCAAGACGCGATGATATTTTTTCCATTTTCTGCAGCGGCGTTACCTGGGCGATTTCATACACCGGTGAACGCAGCACGGCGCGCAAATATTCCGCGCCGTTGGGCGACGCGGGTAGCGGTTGAGACTCAGCCATCGGTTAGCCTCCCAGCTTGGACTTATCGCGCACCGCGCCTTTGTCAGCGCTGGTCGCGAGGGATGCATAAGCGCGCAGGGCGAAGGAGACTTCACGCACGCGGCCGTGCGGCGTGTAGGCCGCTTCGCCACGTGCCTGCTCTTCTTCACGACGGGCGTGCAGTTCGTTATCCGCCACCGCCAGCTTTATGCCACGGTTCGGGATATCGATTTCAATCATGTCGCCATCTTTCACCAGCGCGATAGTGCCGCCGCTCGCCGCTTCCGGAGAGGCGTGACCAATCGAAAGACCGGAGGTGCCGCCCGAGAAGCGACCGTCGGTGATCAGCGCGCAGCTTTTGCCGAGGCCCATCGATTTCAGATAGGTGGTGGGATAAAGCATTTCCTGCATGCCCGGGCCACCTTTCGGTCCTTCGTAGCGGATAACTACCACGTCACCGGCAACCACTTTGCCGCCAAGGATGGCTTCTACCGCATCGTCCTGGCTTTCGTACACTTTGGCTGGGCCTTTGAAGGTGAGGATCTCTTTATCAACGCCCGCGGTTTTTACGATACAGCCATCTTCTGCCAGGTTGCCGTAAAGTACCGCCAGCCCCCCATCCTGTGAGTAAGCGTGTTCGCGCGTACGGATGCAGCCTTCGCTACGATCATCATCCAGCGTGTCCCAACGACAATTCTGCGAGAACGCCTTGGTGGTACGAATACCGGCAGGACCGGCGCGGAACATATCCTTCACGGCCTGATCGTTGGTCAGCATGATGTCGTACTGATCGATGGTTTCACGCATGCTTTGCTGCAGAATATTGCGCGCGCTGGAGTCGATTAAGCCGGCGCGATCTAACTCACCGAGAATGCCGATAACGCCACCCGCACGGTGCACATCTTCCATGTGATATTTCGGCGTACTTGGTGCCACTTTGCACAGCTGCGGCACCTTGCGCGACAGACGGTCAATATCGGAGATATTAAAATCGATCTCGCCTTCCTGCGCCGCGGCCAGCAGGTGCAGAACGGTGTTAGTGGAACCACCCATGGCAATATCCAGCGTCATCGCATTCTCAAACGCCGCCTTGGTGGCGATGTTGCGCGGCAGCATGTTGACGTCATCCTGCTCGTAATAGCGTTTGGTCAGACTCACGATGCGCTTACCGGCATTGATGAACAGCTCTTTACGATCGGCGTGTGTGGCCAGCAGTGAACCGTTACCTGGCTGTGACAAGCCCAGCGCTTCGGTCAGGCAGTTCATGGAGTTGGCGGTGAACATCCCAGAACAGGAGCCGCAGGTTGGACAGGCAGAACGTTCAATCTGATCGCTGTCGGCATCGCTGACGTTCGGGTTCGCACCCTGAATCATCGCGTCCACCAGATCCAGTTTGATGATTTGATCGGACAGCTTGGTTTTACCGGCTTCCATCGGGCCGCCAGAAACAAAGATCACTGGAATGTTGAGGCGCAGTGCGGCCATCAGCATGCCCGGGGTGATTTTATCGCAGTTGGAGATACACACCATGGCGTCGGCGCAGTGCGCGTTAACCATGTACTCCACTGAATCGGCAATCAGCTCACGTGAAGGCAGTGAATACAGCATGCCGCCATGACCCATGGCGATACCATCATCCACCGCAATGGTGTTGAACTCTTTGGCTACACCGCCTGCTGCTTCGATTTCTTCAGCAACCAATTTGCCAAGGTCGCGCAGGTGCACGTGGCCCGGTACGAATTGGGTGAATGAGTTAACCACGGCGATAATCGGCTTACCGAAATCGTCGTCGGTCATTCCAGTCGCGCGCCACAAGGCACGGGCACCGGCCATGTTGCGTCCATGGGTGGTGGTGGCGGAACGGTACTTAGGCATGCTCTATTTACTCCAGTAATAATAAGGTTGCGGGCGCCATCTGACGCCCGCAAAAAATCTCGTTATGCGTTAACCGGATCCAACCAGCCCCACTTGTCTTCCGTCTCGCCAGTGAACAGGCCAAAGAAGGCCTTCTGGATACGACCGGTGACCGGACCACGTTTACCTTCGCCAACCTGAATACCATCGACGCTGCGCACCGGGGTGATCTCCGCGGCAGTACCTGACATGAAGACTTCGTCTGCCAGATACAGCGATTCACGCGACAGAACCTGCTCACGCACTTCGATCCCCATGTCTTGCGCCAGCTTGATGATGGCGTCACGGGTGATGCCTGGCAGCGCCGAAGAGGTGAACGGTGGCGTGAACAGAACGCCATCTTTCACTTCGAACAAGTTTTCGCCAGCACCTTCTGAAATATAGCCGTTGGTGTCGAGGGCGATACCTTCCTGATAGCCGTGACGGCGTGCTTCGCTACCCACCAGCAGAGAGGAGAGATAGTTACCACCAGCTTTCGCAGCGGTCGGCAAGGTGTTTGGTGCCACGCGGTTCCACGAAGAAACCATCGCATCGATGCCGTTTTCCAGCGCTTCAGCGCCCAGGTAAGCACCCCATGGGAAGGCGGCGATGATTACGTCGGTGGTGTAGCCATCTGGCGGGTTTACACCCAGGCCCACGTCACCCACAAAGGCCAGCGGACGGATATAAGCGCTTTTCAGTTTGTTCACGCGGATCACTTCGCGGCACGCTTCCATCAGTTCATCTACGCTGGCTTTGATCGGGAAACGGTAAATTTTGGCGGATTCATGCAGACGCTTCATGTGTTCACGATGACGGAACACCACTGGGCCTTTGTGTGAGTCGTAGCAACGTACGCCTTCAAACACAGAAGTACCGTAATGCAGTGCGTGAGACATTACGCTGACCTTGGCGTCTTCCCACTTAACCATCTCTCCATTGAACCAAATAAAGTCTGCTTTCTTTGTACTCATTGCTTTTTTCCTTTGGCGACTAAGCGCGGATTTGTTGTGTTGTCTGTTGTTGGATCTCGACGCAAGCGACATCCATAAGTTTGCTTAACTGCGAAGACAGTAAATCGACAGAGCGTTGGCTGGCAACGGTCATTTCGATATTAATGTTCTCGACATTGACCGCGGAGGCCATGTTCATCGCACACACCTGGAATCCACGGTGACGCACGACACGCAAAATGCGCTCCAATATTTCAGGGCGAAAGCGAGCTTCGATAGACAATTGATGCTGGTTCATGCGGTTTTCTCCATCATGTTTGCGTTGCTGGCACCCGGTGGTACCAATGGCCAGACGTTTTCATGCTCATCTATCGAAACATGCAGGAAGTAAGGACCTTCACTGTTCAGCAGAGCATCGAGGGCGGCGTCGACCTGATCTTTACGGCTAATGCGCTGGCCTGGAATATCAAAGGCGCTGGCCAGCGTGAGGAAATCGGGATTGTCGGTAAGAATGGTTTCGCTATAGCGTCCATCAAAAAACAGTTGCTGCCACTGGCGCACCATGCCCAGACGTTGGTTATCCAACAGCAGGATTTTTACGGGTAGTTTGCCGCGCTTGATGGTGCCCAACTCCTGAATATTCATCATGATCGAGCCATCGCCAGATACGCAGATCACCGTATCTTCAGGACGCGCCACTTGCGCACCGATCGCCGCTGGCAGGCCAAAGCCCATGGTGCCGAGGCCGCTGGAGGTGATGAAGTTTTCTGGTGCGGTGAAGCTCATGTGCTGAGCGGCCCACATTTGATGCTGACCAACGTCGGTGGTCACCACCGCGCTATCCGCTTTGCGATCGGATAACTGCTTCAGCAGCAGCGGCGCGTAAATCGCTTCGCCTGGATGATCGTAGCGCCAGTCGAATTCAGTTTTCATCGCGCTCACTTCCGCGCGCCAGCCATCAATCTGCAGCGGCATGCTCAGCGCAGGCAGCACCTGATTCATGTCACCCTGCAAAGAGACGTGCGCACGGCGCAGTTTGTTCAGTTCGGCAGGATCGATATCGATATGGATGACGCTGGCATGCGGCGCGAAGGTATCCAGCTTACCAGTGACGCGGTCGTCAAAACGTGCGCCCACTGCAATCAGCAAATCGCAGGATTGCACCGCGAGGTTAGCGGCTTTGGTACCGTGCATGCCCAGCATGCCGAGATAGAGATCGCTGCTGGCATCCGCACTACCGAGACCTTTCAAGGTGGAAACCATCGGAATACCGGTTTCCTGTGCCATGGCGCGCAGTGCGGGAACGGCTTGCGCCATGCCCACGCCACCGCCGATATACAGCATCGGTTTGTGCGACTGTGCCATTAAGGCACGCGCTTCCGCGATATGCTGCGCCGAATAGCTCACTTCTTCTTCCACCGGCAGCAGGTGCGGCGTCAGTTCGCCATGGGCAATTTGAATGTCTTTCGGGATATCAACTAATACCGGACCAGGGCGGCCGGACTGTGCAATAGCGAAGGCTTCGGCCATCACGGAAGGTAAATCATCAAGCGATTCAACGAGGAAACTGTGCTTGGTGCAGGCTAACGACAAACCGAGTACATCGATTTCCTGGAAGGCGTCGGTGCCGATAAAAGCGGAAGAGACCTGACCAGTGATCGCCACAACCGGGATGGAATCCATCATCGCATCCGCCAGGCCGGTAATCAGGTTGGTGGCGCCCGGACCCGAAGTAGCGATGCATACGCCAGTTTTGCCGGTTGCACGGGCATAACCAATTGCCGCCATCACCGCACCTTGCTCATGACGGCACAATAGGTGTTCCACGCCGCCATCGTAGAGCGCATCGTACACTGGCATGATTGCGCCGCCAGGATAACCAAACACTGTATCAACACCCTGCGCGCGTAAAGCCTGAACTACCCACTGTGCACCTGTCATGGTTATTCTCCTGTGTTCCTTGGGGAACAACAGAATTTTATGCTACTGCTCATAATCTGTTCCTCGCTGATTCGCTAATATTTTGTCTGGTTAAAAAAAAACCCCCGGACCTTTCGGTGCGGGGGTTTTTGGAATTCCAGACTTGATTTTTAAGCCTTTCTTTCTCCAAGCGATGCCCCGCACGGTGGGATAATAATCACCACCACGCTAATCACGACTAGGCTAATCACTTGTAGAAGGGCTTTCATGTGTTATTCGTTTTTTCGATTGTTCGAAGTAATACCTACAGAGTTACCATAGTTATCTGGCTCTTGACAATAATTTTCATTGGATTTTTTTATAACGACATTGGCGGCGGTTCGTTATCACATTGTATGTAAAAGGTTATTTATATAAGTGATGAATTTTCATTACGTCCGGAGGGCAACTTTTTTTCGACCATTGGGAACGGGATCTGAATTTCACTGAAAGAGTCGCAATCATGAGGGATTATGCGGAATCTTCCTCCGAAATCAGAGATCAGGGATTTGAGTGACTCAACACAGGCACCGATGATAAGGACAACAAGGAGCGGCTATGTCTTTATCAAAGGTTTTAACACGGGCTGCGTTAGGGGTTCAGGCTCCGCTCGTCACGGTAGAAGTGCATATCAGTAATGGCTTGCCTGCCCTGACATTAGTCGGTTTGCCCGAAACCACCGTGAAAGAGGCACGAGAACGGGTTCGCAGTGCGATTATCACTAGCGGTTTCACTTTCCCGGCCAAACGCGTCACCATTAATCTTGCCCCTGCCGATCTGCCTAAAGAAGGGGGGCGTTATGACCTACCCATTGCCATTGCGATTCTGGCAGCCTCTGAGCAGCTACCAGACGATAAACTGACGCAATATGAATTCCTGGGAGAGCTAGCCCTCAACGGCGCGCTCTGTGGCGTTCAGGCCGCCATTCCGGCAGCAATGGCGGCGCTGCAAGCAGGACGACAAATGGTACTCGCTGAGCAGAATCAACAGGATGTTGGTTTGATTCAGCAAGGTGAAACCTTGGTGGGCAATCATCTGGTGGATATCTGCGCCTTTCTCCATAACAAAACGACGCTCACCGTTGCCCGCTATCATCCTGAAGCCCTTGATCAGCAAACGCAGGACCTTAGCGATATCATTGGCCAGGATCAGGGCCGGCGTGCGCTGGAAATTACAGCTGCAGGTGGCCATAACCTATTACTGATTGGTCCGCCCGGTACGGGAAAAACCATGTTAGCGACACGTCTGCCCGGCATCATGCCCCCGTTAGACGACCAGGAAGCGCTGGAGTGCGCCGCTATTGCCAGCCTGGTAAGTAGTGGCAACCTGCATCATCAATGGCGTAAACGGCCGTTCAGGGCCCCTCACCACAGTGCTTCTCTGTACGCACTGGTAGGGGGCGGTTCATTGCCGCGCCCGGGTGAAATCTCTTTGGCGCACAATGGCGTGTTATTCCTGGATGAGTTACCGGAGTTTGAACGCAAAACGCTGGATGCATTGCGTGAGCCAATAGAATCGGGCGAGATTTCTATTTCGCGCACCCGCGCCAAAGTGACCTATCCTGCGCGCTTTCAATTAGTGGGAGCCATGAATCCTAGCCCCACGGGCCATTATCAGGGCAACCACAATCGTTGTACGCCCCAACAGGTTTTACGTTACCTCAGCCGTCTATCAGGACCTTTTCTTGACCGCTTTGATTTGTCGCTGGAAGTACCGCTCCTGCCCAGCGGTACCCTGAGTAAGAAACAGCAAGTTAGCGAAAGCAGTGCTGAAGTGCTAAGCCGTGTTATAGCTGCCCGTAAGATTCAGACGGCGCGCAGTGGCAAGATAAACGCACAACTTTCAAACCCTGAGATTTTACGTTGGTGTTCCCTGAGGCAGGAGGAAGCTGAATGGCTGGAAGGGGTACTGAATTCGTTAGGACTTTCAGTACGCGCCTGGCAGCGGATTTTAAAAGTCGCAAGGACAATTGCTGACTTAGCGGGTGAAGAACAGATTACGCGGAGCCATCTGCAGGAAGCGGTGGGATATCGTAGTATTGACCGTTTAATGATCTATTTGCACAAGAGCCTGGAATAAAAAATGGGGCTTATATAAGCCCCGTTTTTTTAATCATCACTATCGCTGAAATCTTCCACCGTATCCATCTGCGGCTTACCGCCAGACAGCGTGTGGAAACGCTTAGGACGCTTGATACGCGCAGTGTATTTTGACCATACACGCTCAGCTTCCGTTTGCGGCTCACGAAGACCACGACATACTTCTAAAAAAGAACGCTCTTCTTCTGTAGTGGGTTCACGCTTTGCGAGATCCAATTCATTGAAGGCGTAACCGTGGCGCTCCAGAAGCTGGGCTTCTTTAATGGTGAAATCACCATGGCGCGAAAAACCACGTGGGTAATGTTTGTTATCAAAGAAACGATTTGTTGTTGCGAAGCTATCCGCCATTTTACACGCTCCTGACTCTCATATGGCCGTGCTATTTATGGCGCGGAGTATTAGATAGGCTTGACAGAGTGTAAAACAAAACATTTAAATCAGTACGACAAACAATTTTTGGGAGAATGGTGTGGATACGGAATTACTGAAAACTTTCCTCGAAGTGAGCAGAACGCGCCATTTCGGGCGTGCTGCTGAAGCGCTCTACCTCACGCAATCAGCCGTTAGTTTCCGCATTCGTCAGTTGGAGAATCAACTGGGTGTTAACCTCTTTACTCGCCATCGTAATAACATCCGGTTGACCTCAGCAGGCGAGCGTTTATTACCCTATGCCGAAAGCTTGATGAGTACCTGGTTGATGGCCAAGAAGGAAGTTTCACATACCCAACAGCATCATGAGCTTTCTATAGGAGGTAGCGCATCCCTTTGGGAAGCCTACTTAACCCCTTGGTTACAAACGCTTTATGAGAATAGAGAAAGTCTTCATCTTGAGGCAAGAATTGCCCAGCGACACCTGCTGGTTAAGCAATTACATGAACGCCAACTGGATCTGTTGATTACCACTGAAGCGCCAAAAATGGACGAATTAACCAGTCAGCAGATTGGTCATATCTCGCTCGCATTATTCCGCGCGCGCAAAACGGAGAAGCGTGAAAAGTATGATTACATTAAACTGGAATGGGGAGCAGATTTCCATCAGCATGAAAGTTATCTATCCAGTGATGATGTGCCCGTATTAACCACTACATCAGCGCATGTGACGCGTGAATTGCTGCATACCACCGGTGCCTGTGCATTTTTACCTGATTTCTGGCACGGGATTTATAGTGATTTGATGGTTATTCCAGATACACCTGTCGCTGTGCGACCTTTATATGCGGTGTGGCTGCAGAATAGCGATCAACAAAGTCACATTCGCCAGTTACTTAAATATCCGGTACTGACACACTAATAGAGTAAATGAGCAAGTTTGAGTGGATCACAGTGAAACTCAAACTCTTTTCACTGCTAAATTTTGGACAAAAAAAATCCTTTGCCGAAGCAAAGGATTATTTTCTGGCAGGGGCGGAGGGACTCGAACCCCCAACACCCGGTTTTGGAGACCGGTGCTCTACCAATTGAACTACGCCCCTAATTAGGGTGGCGGAACGGACGGGGCTCGAACCCGCGACCCCCTGCGTGACAGGCAGGTATTCTAACCAACTGAACTACCGCTCCACCGATTCTGTACTGATATCAGAAAATCGTTCTGATTTCAGGTGTTTCGCCCTTTCCGCGTCACCGGGAAGGTCACGACCCGATAACGGGTCTTAAATTGATGCCTGGCAGTTCCCTACTCTCGCATGGGGAGACCCCACACTACCATCGGCGCTACGGCGTTTCACTTCTGAGTTCGGCATGGGGTCAGGTGGGACCACCGCGCTAAAGCCGCCAGGCAAATTCTGTTTCGTTCACGAAGCCCTGTCAGGCACCGCAAACCAATCCATAAACAAGCTGAAAATCTCTGGTCTCTCTCACCAAAACGCCTCTGGCGTTGTAAGGTTAAGCCTCACGGGTCATTAGTACCGGTTAGCTCAACGCATCGCTGCGCTTACACACCCGGCCTATCAACGTCGTAGTCTTCAACGTCCCTTCAGGACTCTCAAGGAGTCAGGGAGAACTCATCTCGGGGCAAGTTTCGTGCTTAGATGCTTTCAGCACTTATCTTTTCCGCACTTAGCTACCGGGCAGTGCCATTGGCATGACAACCCGAACACCAGTGGTGCGTTCACTCCGGTCCTCTCGTACTAGGAGCAACCCCCCTCAATTCTCCAGCGCCCACGGCAGATAGGGACCGAACTGTCTCACGACGTTCTAAACCCAGCTCGCGTACCACTTTAAACGGCGAACAGCCGTACCCTTGGGACCTACTTCAGCCCCAGGATGTGATGAGCCGACATCGAGGTGCCAAACACCGCCGTCGATATGAACTCTTGGGCGGTATCAGCCTGTTATCCCCGGAGTACCTTTTATCCGTTGAGCGATGGCCCTTCCATTCAGAACCACCGGATCACTATGACCTGCTTTCGCACCTGCTCGAGCCGTCACTCTCGCAGTCAAGCTGGCTTATGCCATTGCACTAACCTCCTGATGTCCGACCAGGATTAGCCAACCTTCGTGCTCCTCCGTTACTCTTTGGGAGGAGACCGCCCCAGTCAAACTACCCACCAGACACTGTCCGCAGCCCGGATTACGGGCCTACGTTAGAACATCAAACATTAAAGGGTGGTATTTCAAGGTTGGCTCCACGCAGACTGGCGTCCACGCTTCAAAGCCTCCCACCTATCCTACACATCAAGGCTCAATGTTCAGTGTCAAGCTATAGTAAAGGTTCACGGGGTCTTTCCGTCTTGCCGCGGGTACACTGCATCTTCACAGCGATTTCAATTTCACTGAGTCTCGGGTGGAGACAGCCTGGCCATCATTACGCCATTCGTGCAGGTCGGAACTTACCCGACAAGGAATTTCGCTACCTTAGGACCGTTATAGTTACGGCCGCCGTTTACCGGGGCTTCGATCAAGAGCTTCTCCTTGCGGATAACCCCATCAATTAACCTTCCGGCACCGGGCAGGCGTCACACCGTATACGTCCACTTTCGTGTTTGCACAGTGCTGTGTTTTTAATAAACAGTTGCAGCCAGCTGGTATCTTCGACTGGCTTCAGCTCCGGGAGCAAGTCCCTTCACCTACGCGCCAGCGTGCCTTCTCCCGAAGTTACGGCACCATTTTGCCTAGTTCCTTCACCCGAGTTCTCTCAAGCGCCTTGGTATTCTCTACCTGACCACCTGTGTCGGTTTGGGGTACGATTTCGTGTTACCTGGAGCTTAGAGGCTTTTCCTGGAAGCAGGGCATCAGTTACTTCACCACCGTGGTGGCTCGTCGTCACGCCTCAGCCTTAAGACACCCCGGATTTACCAAAGGTGTCAGCCTACACGCTTAAACCGGGACAACCGTCGCCCGGATAACCTAGCCTTCTCCGTCCCCCCTTCGCAGTAACACCAAGTGCAGGAATATTAACCTGCTTCCCATCGACTACGCTTTTCAGCCTCGCCTTAGGGGTCGACTCACCCTGCTCCGATTAACGTTGAACAGGAACCCTTGGTCTTCCGGCGAGCGGGCTTTTCACCCGCTTTATCGTTACTTATGTCAGCATTCGCACTTCTGATACCTCCAGCAACCCTCACAGGCCACCTTCAACGGCTTACAGAACGCTCCCCTACCCAACAACACATAGTGTCGCTGCCGCAGCTTCGGTGCATGGTTTAGCCCCGTTACATCTTCCGCGCAGGCCGACTCGACCAGTGAGCTATTACGCTTTCTTTAAATGATGGCTGCTTCTAAGCCAACATCCTGGCTGTCTGTGCCTTCCCACATCGTTTCCCACTTAACCATGACTTTGGGACCTTAGCTGGCGGTCTGGGTTGTTTCCCTCTTCACGACGGACGTTAGCACCCGCCGTGTGTCTCCCGTGATAACATTCCTCGGTATTCGCAGTTTGCATCGGGTTGGTAAGCCGGGATGGCCCCCTAGCCGAAACAGTGCTCTACCCCCGAGGATGAGTTCACGAGGCGCTACCTAAATAGCTTTCGGGGAGAACCAGCTATCTCCCGGTTTGATTGGCCTTTCACCCCCAGCCACAAGTCATCCGCTAATTTTTCAACATTAGTCGGTTCGGTCCTCCAGTTAGTGTTACCCAACCTTCAACCTGCCCATGGCTAGATCACCGGGTTTCGGGTCTATACCCTGCAACTTAACGCCCAGTTAAGACTCGGTTTCCCTGCGGCTCCCCTATACGGTTAACCTTGCTACAGAATATAAGTCGCTGACCCATTATACAAAAGGTACGCAGTCACCCCATAAAGAGGCTCCCACTGCTTGTACGTACACGGTTTCAGGTTCTGTTTCACTCCCCTCGCCGGGGTTCTTTTCGCCTTTCCCTCACGGTACTGGTTCACTATCGGTCAGTCAGGAGTATTTAGCCTTGGAGGATGGTCCCCCCATATTCAGACAGGATACCACGTGTCCCGCCCTACTCTTCGAACTCACAGAATGTGCACTTTCGTGTACGGGACTATCACCCGGTGTCGTGCGACTTTCCAGACGCTTCCACTAATGCACAAACTGATTCAGGTTCTGGGCTGCTCCCCGTTCGCTCGCCGCTACTGGGGGAATCTCGGTTGATTTCTTTTCCTCCGGGTACTTAGATGTTTCAGTTCCCCGGGTTCGCCTCGCAACACTATGTATTCATGTTGCGATGATGCACTGAGTGCACCGGGTTTCCCCATTCGGACATCGTCGGCTGTAGCGGTTCATATCACCTTACCGACGCTTTACGCAGATTAGCACGTCCTTCATCGCCTCTGACTGCCAGGGCATCCACCGTGTACGCTTAGTCGCTTAACCTCACAACCCACAGGCGTTTTGCAACGCGTGCAGACTGCAAGCATTTGAGAGACTCGAACATGTTGTTATTCATTTCTTATTACGGAGAAATGAACCAACACGTCGTTTCAATTTTCAGCTTGTTCCGGATTGTTAAAGAGCATAATACTTCGCAGCACACCGTTTCCGGCTTGCTCTGAAGTATTGTTTTGAGTCACTGTAATGGTGGAGCTAAGCGGGATCGAACCGCTGACCTCCTGCGTGCAAGGCAGGCGCTCTCCCAGCTGAGCTATAGCCCCATACAGTTACTGCAGAGACCGCTACTACCACTCACCAGGAGTCCCGTTTTCACAAACGGTAATTTCTTTTCAGGCAGGGCAAAGTGTCGCGACGTATAGTTCACTATACGAGCGGCGCTTTAACGCAGCATGAGAAGAAATTTGGTAGGCCTGAGTGGACTTGAACCACCGACCTCACCCTTATCAGGGGTGCGCTCTAACCACCTGAGCTACAAGCCTGTAGAGGTTTTTTCTGCTCGTTACTTTCTATCAGACAATCTGTGTGAGCACTTCGCGGGAAGGTATCTTCAGGTAAGGAGGTGATCCAACCGCAGGTTCCCCTACGGTTACCTTGTTACGACTTCACCCCAGTCATGAATCACAAAGTGGTAAGCGCCCTCCCGAAGGTTAAGCTACCTACTTCTTTTGCAACCCACTCCCATGGTGTGACGGGCGGTGTGTACAAGGCCCGGGAACGTATTCACCGTAGCATTCTGATCTACGATTACTAGCGATTCCGACTTCACGGAGTCGAGTTGCAGACTCCGATCCGGACTACGACGCACTTTATGAGGTCCGCTTGCTCTCGCGAGGTCGCTTCTCTTTGTATGCGCCATTGTAGCACGTGTGTAGCCCTACTCGTAAGGGCCATGATGACTTGACGTCATCCCCACCTTCCTCCAGTTTATCACTGGCAGTCTCCTTTGAGTTCCCGGCATTACCCGCTGGCAACAAAGGATAAGGGTTGCGCTCGTTGCGGGACTTAACCCAACATTTCACAACACGAGCTGACGACAGCCATGCAGCACCTGTCTCACGGTTCCCGAAGGCACCAAGGCATCTCTGCCAAGTTCCGTGGATGTCAAGAGTAGGTAAGGTTCTTCGCGTTGCATCGAATTAAACCACATGCTCCACCGCTTGTGCGGGCCCCCGTCAATTCATTTGAGTTTTAACCTTGCGGCCGTACTCCCCAGGCGGTCGACTTAACGCGTTAGCTCCGGAAGCCACTCCTCAAGGGAACAACCTCCAAGTCGACATCGTTTACGGCGTGGACTACCAGGGTATCTAATCCTGTTTGCTCCCCACGCTTTCGCACCTGAGCGTCAGTCTTTGTCCAGGGGGCCGCCTTCGCCACCGGTATTCCTCCAGATCTCTACGCATTTCACCGCTACACCTGGAATTCTACCCCCCTCTACAAGACTCTAGCCTGCCAGTTTCGAATGCAGTTCCCAGGTTAAGCCCGGGGATTTCACATCCGACTTGACAGACCGCCTGCGTGCGCTTTACGCCCAGTAATTCCGATTAACGCTTGCACCCTCCGTATTACCGCGGCTGCTGGCACGGAGTTAGCCGGTGCTTCTTCTGCGGGTAACGTCAATCGGTGAGGTTATTAACCTCACCGCCTTCCTCCCCGCTGAAAGTACTTTACAACCCGAAGGCCTTCTTCATACACGCGGCATGGCTGCATCAGGCTTGCGCCCATTGTGCAATATTCCCCACTGCTGCCTCCCGTAGGAGTCTGGACCGTGTCTCAGTTCCAGTGTGGCTGGTCATCCTCTCAGACCAGCTAGGGATCGTCGCCTAGGTGAGCCATTACCCCACCTACTAGCTAATCCCATCTGGGCACATCCGATGGTGTGAGGCCCGAAGGTCCCCCACTTTGGTCTTGCGACGTTATGCGGTATTAGCTACCGTTTCCAGTAGTTATCCCCCTCCATCGGGCAGTTTCCCAGACATTACTCACCCGTCCGCCACTCGTCACCCGAGAGCAAGCTCTCTGTGCTACCGTTCGACTTGCATGTGTTAGGCCTGCCGCCAGCGTTCAATCTGAGCCATGATCAAACTCTTCAATTTAAGTTTGATTTGCTGCAACAAGTGCAGCGATGCTCATCTGTAAAACGTCATAATGAATTTCATTATGTGTTCACTCGTGAGACTTGATATTTTGTTGCGTCCGGAGACGCTGATATCAATCCTGCGAGTGCCCACACAGATTGTCTGATAAATTGTTAAAGAGCAGTGCCGCTATTTCTCTAGCGGCGCGGGATGCGTATATTACGCTTTCCGCATTTTCAGTCAAGCATTTATTTTTGCTTTTCTGAAGGTTGCCTTGAAGACCACCTCCTGAACACTTCGCTTCGTAAGCCGTTGTTCCGTGTCAGTGGAGGCGCAGTATAGGGATTTCTTCAGAGCTGACAAGCGCTAATTTCAAATTAATTTCCGAGTGCTGATTTTTTCGGCGAAACGCGATTAAACTGCTAATTTTTCCAGCAACGGGAAGCCATAACGCTGCAGAATTGGTGATAATTTCGTCACCTCCGCATCCATACGCGTGCAGAACGCTAAATTCTGCCCGGATGAAACGGCATGCGGCGCTTCATGCTCTAATAACCAGACGGTACGACGCGCAATGGCGGCCCCCGAATCCACTAGCCGCGTTCCTTCTGGAAGCACCAATTGCAGCTCATCACGCAATAAAGGGAAATGCGTACATCCCAACACCACGGTATCCGGCGGCTCTTTCATACGTAGCCAGGGTTGCACAGCGCGGCGTACATCAGCGAGCTCAACATCTTCGCCATGCAGCTTCGCTTCTGCTAATTCCACCAGCTCAGCAGAACCGAGCATTTCAATTTTGCAATCGCGGGCAAACTGCGTCACTAACTCATGCGTATAAGGACGCTTTACCGTGCCACGCGTGGCCAGCAATCCCACCACGCCGTTACGCGTCAGACGTGCTGCCGGTTTGATCGCAGGCACCACGCCCACAACCGGAAATTCGAAGCGTTCACGCAGAGCCGGCAAAGAAATGGTGCTGGCAGAGTTACAGGCAATGATCACCAGCGCTAACGGAAAACGCTGCGTAATAGCCGTCACCACAGCCACCACACGCTCGACAATAAAGTCTTCGGATTTTTCGCCGTACGGAAAACCTTCATTATCGAAGGCGTAGAGATAGTGAAGATCCGGCAGTAGATGCCGGACCTCATCATAAACGGAAAGCCCACCCACGCCGGAGTCAAACACCAGCACAGTGGGGCGGAGATCAGAAGCTGTAGCTGGCGCTGAGGTAGTACTCCGTTCCTGGAGTTGGATAGCCATACACTGTCTCGTAGTTTTTATCGAACAGGTTGGCAATTCTACCACGAACGGTGAGCTGTGATGTGACCGGATACGAAACTGCCAAATCCCATAAACTTACACCGCCCAATTTAACGCGCTGCGCAGTATAGGAGTGGTTGTAGTCGGTATCGTAACGATCGCCGAGATAGTGATAAGTCACAGACCAGTCAAAATTATAGAGCGTCCAGTCGAGCTGATATTTAACCTGCTGCTTAGCACGGCGCGCCAGCTGCTGGTTGGTTTCGGCATCACGCGCATCAACATAATCATATGAAAGCTGATGACTCAGCGGACCCGTATCAAATGAAGCCGTTGCCTCAACACCTTTAATACGCGCTTTATTAATATTGTAATAAACGTAGGTACTGGGATCACTATCAATCAGATTATCGATATCGTTGCGGTAACCCGATACGCGCCAGTTCACTGGGCCGGTTAGACCTTCAAAGCCACCTTCCCACTGTTTGCTCTCTTCCGGCTTAAGATCGCTGTTGCCATAAGATCCATACAACTGGCCAAGACGCGGTGCTTTGTAGGCCGTGGCATAGTTAGCAAAGACACTGTAGCCCTCAACAAACTCCCAGGAAGCGCCACTCTGCCAGGTGCTGTGCCAGCCAAACTGACTATTATCATCACCACGTACCGCGCCTTCTACAGTGACGCTGCCAAACTGCTGCTGAGCCGTCGCATAAATGCCCGTATCGCGCTGTTCAGTGCTGTTGGTGACATACGCCGTTCCCGGCTCAGTCGTCTGTTTCTGCCAATCCACCCCACCGCTGACCGTACCTGTGCCAACCTGGAAGGTGTTGCCCCATTGCAGGTTGTACTGCTTGCTGTCATCAAGTGTGGTCGCCGGGCCATAGCGGCCGGTACGCGGGTCGTAGTTAAAATCTTTAGTTCGGCTATAGCTGGCAATCAGCTGAGTTGAATAGATGTCATGGTTGTAACGCAGGCCGGTGTCCCAGGTCTGGCTATAGAGCTGGCGAGTATCATCCAGTCCCAGGATATTGAAGCTGCTGTCATAGCTATAAGTACCGTCGTAAGCCGTGCGATTATCAAAACCGTAGCCGCGCACGAAACCGCTCAACTCATCGCTAAACTGGTGCTCCAGTGAGCCATAGAGCGATTTACTCATAAAGCCATCGCGATCTTTCTGCGCGGGATCGCCATACACGTCAGGCAGGTTAGCCACCACATCGTAGCCTCTGGTATAGGTATAATTACCCGCCATTGTCAGCTTAGTGGCATCACCGATCTGCTGCTGCGTCGAACCTTCATAACTCTGATAGCCTTTAGAGCCTACGCCCGCGGTCAGGGTGGTACCGGGTTTTGCGCGGCCGGTAATAATGTTAACCACTCCGCCAATCGCATCCGAGCCATATACCGCCGAGCGCGCACCGCGCACATACTCAATACGCTGCACCAGCGAAAGAGGAATTTGACTGAGATCGGATGAACCCGAAACGCCAGCCTGATTAAGACGAATACCGTCAATCAGCACCAGCACATGGCTTGAGTTAGTTCCGCGAATAAACAGAGAGCTGGATTGGCCCAGCCCACCGTTCTGCGCAATATCCACGCCCGGCAAACGGCGCATCACATCGGTGAGACTTTTTGACTGCCAGCGATCGATATCTTCGCGGGTAACAACGGTGGTGGGCGCCAGCACCGAAGAGACCGGCTGCGCGAAGCGGTTGGCGGTAACGATTTGCGTATCATCATTCTGCTGGGCGTAGCCAAATTGGGCCCAGAGAGACAACGCCGTTGCACTAAAGGCAAACAGCGAAGCGGGTGTTTTTTTCATTGTTATAGCATCCAAAAGACGAAGCAGGATGCCGCATGACTACAACCAATAGCACGCGATGGTCGTATGTATTGCGACGTCACACCGGCAGGTCTTCGGGCTGAGAATCATAAATGGTGAAAAACTTCCCATCCGGCAGGACAGTGTTTGTAAGTGCCATCACCACGACATTCTTTACCGCTGCGCGTCAGCTCCAGATTCACACTGGATTCCCTTTTAACTCAAGGAGGCCGGCAGGCGCAGTCTAAGGCCAGGAAGGCCGGAAATCCAGACTTCCAGCCATCGTGTGTTGCGCAGGGCTGGACATCATCAGTTGAATGCCTACAATCGCCCGGCAAGCCAGCTTATTACCAGGATTAAAGATGACACCCGAACAGCTCCCGATTGAACAATACGACGCGCAACTGGCGGAAAAAGTCAGC
Source organism: Pantoea sp. BRR-3P (assembly GCF_039621635.1). Lineage (NCBI taxonomy): Bacteria > Pseudomonadati > Pseudomonadota > Gammaproteobacteria > Enterobacterales > Erwiniaceae > Pantoea > Pantoea sp. BRR-3P. The sequence goes on along the minus strand of NZ_CP155066.1, from coordinate 4,207,720 downwards.
CGCTTACAGGCGATGATGGTGCCCTTTGCCGCGCCCGACGTGGAGGTGTTCCGCTCACCGGTCAGCCACTATCGTATGCGCGCCGAATTCCGCATCTGGCATGACGGGGACGATCTCTACCACATCATCTTTGATCAGGAGACCAAACAACGTATCCGCGTCGATCGCTTCCCGGCCGCCAGTGAATTGATCAACCAGCTAATGCCGAGATTGATGGATGCGATCCGCGATAACCGCGCGCTGCGTTTTAAGCTGTTCCAGATCGATTACCTCTCGACCATGAGCAACCAAATCGTTATCTCGCTGCTCTATCACCGCAAGCTGGAAGAAGAGTGGACGCTCGCCGCCAGCGCCCTGCGCGATAGCCTGCGTGCCGAAGGTTTTGATGTGCAGCTGATTGGCCGCGCCACCAAAACTAAAATCTGTCTCGATCGCGATTTCGTCGATGAACGCTTGCCGGTAGCGGGCAAAGAGATGATTTATCGTCAGGTGGAAAACAGCTTCACCCAGCCTAACGCAGCGATGAATATTCAGATGCTAGAGTGGGCGCTGGACGTCACGCAGAATTCGCGCGGCGATCTGCTGGAACTTTATTGCGGTAATGGCAACTTCTCGCTGGCGCTGGCGCGTAACTTCCGCCGCGTACTGGCTACGGAGATTGCCAAGCCGTCAGTAGCGTCCGCGCAATACAACATTGCCGCCAACCAGATTGATAACGTGCAAATTATTCGCATGGCAGCGGAAGAGTTCACTCAGGCGATGAACGGCGTGCGCAGTTTCAATCGTTTAGAAGGCATCGATCTGAAGAGTTATCAGTGTGAAACCATCTTCGTCGATCCACCACGCAGCGGGCTGGATGCGGAAACCGTGAAGATGGTGCAGGCGTATCCGCGCATCCTTTATATCTCCTGCAATCCACAAACGCTATGCGATAACCTTGCGGTGCTGGCAGAAACCCATGATGTCACGCGCCTCGCGCTATTCGATCAGTTCCCGTATACCCATCACATGGAGTGCGGCGTGCTGCTGACGCGCAAAGTCTGAGAGCAAGATGTATCGGTCGCCATGAATGGCGACCCTACAAAACCGTAAGGTGCGCATTCATGCGTACTGAAAGGCTTAGTTTCTGTTTTTGCGGCGAAAACGCATGGCAATCCAGAACACCAGCGCCACCATCAGAATGGTCGGGATAAAGTTGGAGCCGATATCCGGATATTCAGCCCGCACCAGCGCGCTATACACCAGAATACCTAACAGGAAGAATGCCGCCGCCAGCGAAGGCATGCCTTCTGGCATATTGCGGTTGAGATAACGTTGATGCAGACACCAGGCGGCAAGGCCAAGCGCGATCAACGGAAAAATCGAAAAGGGAACAAACGTACTGAACAGCACCGAAAAGGAGCCGTTGATAGCTAAACCGGTGATAAAAGCCAACAAAAGCGTCCCTTTATCGCGAGGGTTTTGCTCAATCATTTCTTTATCCTTATCACATTACTCTTCGGGTTTTTCCAGGGTAACCGACAGGCGCTCTTGCTCCCGGCGATACCAGTAATACGCACCTTTGGCGATCATACGCAGCTGCAGCACCAGGCGATCTTCAAGCTTGCGTCGCAGCTCAATATCGACATCTAACGCTTCAGCACCCGCACTAAACACAATCGTCACCATGGCTTCAGCCTGCGCCTCGGTGAAACTGCGCGGCATACGATTTTCCAGCTCAAGATAATCGGCCAGTTCGGCGATAAAGTGTTGAATCTCACGCGCCACCGCAGCACGAAACGCCGCCGAGGTTCCGGAGCGCTCGCGTAGTAAGAGCCGAAAAGCGTTGGGATTGTTCCCGATGAACTCCATAAAAGTTGCCACCGACGTTTTAATGATGCTGCCGCCTTTGGCAATGCGCTGGCGCGCCTGCCGCATGAGCTGACGCAGCATCAAGCCGCTTTCGTCCACCATGGTCAAGCCAAGTTCATCCACATCGCGGAAGTGGCGATAAAACGAGGTCGGCGCGATCCCGGCTTCACGTGCAACTTCACGCAAACTCAGGCTGGCAAAACTCCTTTCTGCACTTAACTGACTGAAGGCAGCTTCAATCAGTGAACGTCGTGTACGTTCTTTTTGTTGCGCTCTGACGCCCATTTTCCCGGCCTTGTCGATGATTTGGCAGGCACTATAACAAACTTTTCAGCGTACAGCGGTGCAAACTTTGTGAATGGCTGTGAACCTCACGCTTTGTCAAACTTCAGCAATTTACGCTGTTAGAATTCAGATGTGCGCGGCGAGATGTTAGAATCTCGTTGTAAAAATGTGATAAAAAAATAGGACGTACTGGTATGCAAAAGTCTTACGATTACGATGCCATTGTGATTGGCTCCGGTCCGGGCGGCGAAGGTGCGGCGATGGGGCTGGTGAAGCAGGGAGCGCGTATTGCAGTGATCGAACGCTACCACAACATCGGCGGCGGTTGTACTCACTGGGGAACCATCCCTTCCAAAGCCTTGCGCCACGCTGTTAGCCGTATTATCGAGTTCAATCAAAACCCTCTTTACAGCGATCACACTCGACTCCTGCGCTCCTCATTCGCCGACATTCTGAACCACACCGAGAACGTTATCAGCCAGCAAACCGCAATGCGTCAGGGTTTTTATGAGCGCAACCGCTGTGAACTGTATCAGGGCGATGCGCGTTTTGTTGATGCCAACACCATCGAAGTGGAACAGCCAGACGGCACGCGCGAGCGCCTAACCGCAGAGAAATTTGTGATTGCCTGTGGTTCTCGCCCGTATCATCCAACGGATGTCGATTTTACCCACCCGCGCGTTTACGATTCCGATTCCATCCTCAACCTGCACCATGAACCTGGCCACGTCATCATCTACGGCGCCGGCGTGATTGGTTGTGAATATGCGTCGATTTTCCGCGGCCTGAACGTCAAGGTTGACCTGATCAACACCCGCGATCGCCTGCTGGCGTTCCTCGATCAGGAGATGTCCGATTCGCTCTCCTATCACTTCTGGAACAGCGGTGTAGTGATTCGTCACAACGAAGAGTTCGAGAAAATTGAAGGCGTTGATGATGGCGTGATCATTCACCTGAAATCAGGCAAGAAAGTGAAAGCGGATTGCCTGCTGTATGCCAACGGCCGAACGGGTAACACTGATTCACTGGCGCTGGAAAACGTAGGACTGGAAGCGGATGGTCGTGGCCTGCTGAAAGTAAATAGCATGTACCAAACCGCGCAGCCGCACATCTATGCGGTCGGCGACGTGATTGGCTATCCAAGCCTGGCATCCGCCGCATACGATCAGGGCCGCATTGCCGCACAGGCGATCATCAAAGGTGAAGCCACCGCACATCTGATCGAGGATATTCCAACCGGGATTTATACCATTCCGGAGATCAGCTCAGTGGGTAAAACCGAACAGCAGCTTACTGCGATGAAAGTGCCGTATGAAGTGGGTCGTGCGCAGTTTAAACATCTGGCGCGTGCGCAAATTGTTGGCATGCACGTCGGCAGCCTGAAGATTTTGTTCCACCGCGAAACCAAAGAGATTTTAGGCATTCACTGCTTTGGTGAGCGTGCTGCGGAGATCATCCACATCGGTCAGGCCATCATGGAACAGAAGAACGGTGGCAATACGATTGAGTACTTCGTGAATACCACCTTCAACTATCCCACCATGGCCGAAGCCTATCGCGTGGCGGCGTTAAACGGCTTAAACCGCCTGTTTTAACGTGGTATCCAGGTAACCCTGCATGTGGGTTTTAATTGCTTCTGCCAACTGCTCATAGCGGTTGCGCAGAGGCGATCCCGGACGGTAAACCAACGCGATAGTGCGCTGCGGCACCGGCTTATAACACGGCAGATAGCAAACACCATCACGCACGCGCTCATTCGGCACGGCCAGCGAAGGCAGCAAGGTGATGCCGCTTCCAGCCGCAACCATATTGCGCAGCGTTTCCAGACTGGTGGCGCGGAAATGCGTATCTTCATCCGCTCCGGCTTCAAAGCAGAAACCCATCGCCTGGTCGCGCAAGCAGTGGCCATCTTCCAGCATCAGCAATTTTTCACCGGCCAGATCCGACATCGGCACGCGATCGCGATCGCGCCATGGATGATCGGCGTAAACCGCCAGCGTCATAGGCTCATCAAACAGCGGCACCTCAATAAAGGCCTCGCTCTCTTTCACCAGCGCCAGAATGGCACAATCCAGCTTGCCGCTGTCGAGCTGTGCCAGCAGTTGCTGCGTCTGCGCTTCGTGCAGATACATTTCGAGTTTGGGGAAGGTCTGATGCAGCATCGGAATGATGTGCGGCAGCAGATAGGGCCCGGTGGTTGGGATCAAACCAATGTGCAGTGGTCCAGACATCGCTTCGCCCTGCTGGCTCGCCATCTCTTTAAGCACTTTGACTTCACGCAGCACGGTTCGCGCCTGATCCACCAGCAGCAGACCCGCCTGGGTAAATAACACCTTACGACTGGTACGCTCCAGTAGCATCACACCAAGTTCATCTTCAAGCTTACGAATCTGTCCACTTAAGGTGGGTTGGCTGACATGACAAGCATCAGCTGCACGCCGGAAATGGCGATGCTCCGCAAGTGAAACCAGATATTCAAGATCACGAATATTCATGCAAATCCTCCAAACCACGATAGCCCGTGGCGATAGATAGAATAGCAATGAACGATTAGCCCTATCAAGCCGCGAGCGGGAATAATACGCCCCATAGAATTAAGACCATTGAATAGTGAGGAGAAGATATGTTCGCAAGCCAGGAAGGCAAAGCCGTACCGCAGGTTACCTTTCACACGCGTCAGCATGATCGTTGGGTCGATCTCACGACTGACGCGTTGTTCAAAGACAAAACCGTTATCGTGTTCTCGCTGCCGGGGGCGTTTACGCCAACCTGTTCATCGAGCCACCTGCCACGCTACAACGAGCTGTTCAGCACCTTTGCGCAGCACGGGGTCGACAGCATTCTGTGCGTGTCCGTTAACGATACCTTTGTCATGAATGCATGGAAGGCCGATCAGCGCGCTGAACATATCACCTTTATTCCGGACGGCAACGGCGACTTCACCCGCGGTATGAATATGCTGGTAGAAAAAGCCGACGTGGGTTTTGGTCCGCGCTCGTGGCGTTATTCCATGCTGGTGCGCAACGGCATCATTGAGAAGATGTTTGTCGAGCCGAACAAGCCGGGCGATCCGTTTGAAGTGTCGGATGCCGATACGCTGCTGCGCTATCTGGCACCTGAATATAAGGTGCAGGAATCCGTGTCGGTGTTCACCAAACCCGGCTGTCCATTCTGCACCAAAGCGAAACAGCTGCTGATTGATCGCAGCATTGCGTTTGAAGAAATCGTCCTGGGGCAAGATGCCACAACCGTGAGTCTGCGTGCCGTATCAGGCCGCGCCACGGTGCCTCAGGTATTTATCGGTGGTCGTCATATTGGCGGCAGCGACGATCTGGAGCAGTACCTGCAATCTGCTTAAAACCAATCACTGTGCCGGCTGGGAGTGGCCTGCCCTTGATGATGTGCCTATAAAAAAAGATGTAATTCCGAAGCTAGAGGTTGGCGGGCTACCGAAACGGTGCCCGCTTTTTTTTGTTTGTCGTAACCGTAATGAACATCAACTGAGCGCGATAAATCGCGCCGCTACAAAAATGTGCACAAACCGTAGCGGCGCAATTTATTGCGCAATGCCTTTAACCCAAACGTTTCTGGGCTTCACCGATGGCAAATGCGACCTGCTGAGGCGACACGCCACCTTGCGCATTACGCTTATCAAGGCAAGATTGCAGCGACAGAATCGGATAGACATCATCCTCAATTACCGCGCTGAACTGCTTGAGTTGCGCCAAACTGAGCGCTTCCAGCGCCACGCCTTGCCTGATCGCTTCGACCACCGTTTCACCGACAATATGGTGCGCTTCACGGAACGGTACGCCTTTTGCCACCAGATAATCGGCCAGCTCGGTGGAGTTAGCGTAGCCCTGTTCAGCGGCTTCCTGGCAACGTGGACGTTTCACCTGAATGCCGTCCAGCACCAGCACCGACATATGCAGGCAGTCGAGCCAGGTGTCGAGTGCATCGAACAGCCCTTCTTTGTCTTCCTGCATATCTTTGTTATACGCCAGCGGTAAGCCTTTCAGCGTCATCATCATGCCGGTTAGCGCACCTTGTACACGGCCACATTTGCCACGGATCAGCTCCAGCGCATCCGGGTTTTTCTTCTGCGGCATCAGCGACGAACCGGAAGTCACTTTATCCGACAGCTCCAGGAATCCCGCTTCGCCGGTGTTGAAGAAGATCAGGTCTTCCGCAAAGCGCGACAGATGCACCATGCCAATTGAGGCATCTGACAGCAACTCCAGCACATGGTCGCGATCGGAAACGGTATCAAGGCTGTTACGCGTGGCAGACGCAAAACCTAACCAGCCCGCCAGCTGCTGACGATCGATCTCATACGCGGTACCGGCCAGCGCGCCGCAACCCAGCGGGCTGACGTCCATACGCTTCAGCGCATCCTGTAAACGGCTCTCATCACGCGCCAGCATCTCAACGTACGCCAGGCACCAGTGCGCGAAGGTCACTGGCTGCGCACGTTGCAGGTGCGTGTAACCCGGCATCACTGCATCCTGATTGGCTGCTGCGGTGGTAACCAGCGCGGATTGCAGTTCACGCGTAGCCTCCAGCAGCACGGCAACCTGCTCTTTGCACCACAGTTTCAGATCGGTCGCGACCTGATCGTTACGGCTACGGCCGGTGTGCAATTTCTTGCCCAGCGAGCCGACTTTATCGATCAGCTTGCCTTCCACCCAGCTGTGAATATCTTCGGCATCGCTTTGCAGAATCTGTTCAGGATTGGCGCGTACCTCGGCCAGCAGTTCCTGCAGCGCGCTTTCCAGCTGTTGCTGCTCGTCATGGGTCAGCACGTTGACCGTGACCAGCGCTTTTGACCAGGCAATCGAGCCGGTAATGTCCTGCTCGGCCAGGCGATAATCAAAACGCAGCGAATCATTGAACTGTTTGAACCGTTGGTCTGCTGCCTGCGAAAAACGTCCGCCCCAAAGTGCCATCTGAATTACTCCTGAATCCGTTATAGAAAAGGCGGCCCGAAGCCGCCCTTGCAAAATGTGTCGCTTGCCGCGGTATTACTTCTTCTGCTCGTTCAGCGCGCGAATGCGTGAAGAGAGCGAGAACAGACGGATAAAGCCGCCCGCGTGACGGTGATCGTAAACTTCGTCTTCGCCAAAGGTGGCAAACTCTTCTGAGTACAGGCTGTTAGCAGAGGTTTTCTGAATCGCCGTGGCCTGGCCTTTGTACAGCTGCAGCACCACTTCACCGTTCACCTCTTCTGCCAGTGATTCGGCAGCGGCCTGGATAGATTTACGCAGCGGCGCGAACCAGCGGCCATCGTAAACCACGTAAGACATTTCGTGGCCCAGCTGCTCACGCCATTTGAAGCTATCGCGATCCAGCACCAGCTGTTCAACCGCACGCAGCGCGTTCACCATGATGGTGCCGCCCGGGGTTTCATAGCAGCCACGCGACTTAATGCCCACCAGACGGTTTTCCACGATGTCGATACGACCCACGCCGTGTTTCGCGCCCAGCACGTTAAGTTTTTCCAGGCACTGGAACGGGCTCAGCTTCTCGCCGTTCACTGCAACGACGCGGCCTTTCTCGACGGTAACCGTGACGTTTTCTGGCTGATCGGGCGCTTCCAGCGGATCAACGGTCCACACCCAGCAATCTTTATTCGGTGCATTAGCCGGGCTTTCCAGCACGCCACCTTCCGTGGAGATGTGCCATGCGTTCTCATCACGGCTGTAGATTTTTTCCAGCGACGCGGTGGTCGGGATGTTGCGCTCTTTCAGATAATCCAGCAGCGCTTCACGTGAACGCAGGTTCCACTCACGCCATGGCGCAACCACTTTCAGCTGTGGCGCCAGCGCGGTGTAGGTGGTTTCGAAACGCACCTGGTCGTTACCTTTGCCGGTTGCGCCGTGGCACAGCGCATCAGCGCCCACTTTCAATGCCAGCTCAACCTGTGCTTTAGCGATGATGGGACGCGCCATCGACGTTCCCAGCAGGTAAGTGCCTTCGTACAGTGCGCCGGTCTGCAGCACTGGATAAACATATTCGCTGATGAACTCTTCGCGCAGATCCACCACGTGGCACTCAGAAGCGCCGGACTGCAGCGCTTTCTTCTCAACGCCTTCCAGATCGCTACGTTCCTGACCGATATCCGCCACAAACGCCACCACTTCACAGCCGCCGTAGTTCTCTTTCAACCACGGAATGATGGCTGAAGTATCGAGGCCGCCTGAATAAGCCAGTACGATTTTTTTGATGTTTTGCGTGCTCATGTCTTAATCCTTGATTATGCGAGAATCCGGGTGCCAATCGACACGCCGTTGAAAAGGGTTGGCAGTTGTTCAGCATGACGCCAGCTGGCGATATCCACCGGGCGACCGAGCGTGCGCGCCGCATCGAGCGCCGCATTCACTTTCACGACCATGCCATCGGTGATGATGCCCTGGGCGATCAGCTGTTCCGCTTTCGCTGCAGTCATCTCTTCGATGCGCTGACCTTTGCCGTCGAGAATACCGCTGACATCGGATAACAGCACTAAATCGGCACCGAGCGTTGCGGCCAGCGCGGTCGCGGCCTGGTCGGCATTGACGTTCATCAACTCGCCGCCGTCGGTGATACCAATCGAGCTGATCACCGGCATGTAGCCTGCCGCCAGCAAAGTGTTCACCAGCGCCGGATTACCCGGCGTGGCGTTACCAACATGGCCGAGCTCTTCATCGAACTGCGCCACATTGACCAAACCGGCATCGCCCAGGCACAAACCCACGGCGCCGATGCCATATTTCTTCGCCCACGCCAGCAGCGTTTTGTTGGCGGTACCGGCTAACGCACCGGTAATAATGTCAATCTGATCGGCTGGCGTCACGCGCAAACCGTTCTTCTTTTTCACCGGCAGCGCGAGCTTCTTCATCAGCTCGTCCACCACGCAACCGCCGCCGTGCACAATGATCAGCGGACGCTGATGTGCATTGCGATACGCCAGCAGGGCATCAAACAGACGGGCCAGCGCTTCTTCGCTATCCAGCAGCACGCCACCCAGTTTAATGATTAAAGGATTCATTGCGTTATCCGTTGGTTAAATCAGAGACAGCGTTTCGGGGAAGCCGAAACGAATGTTCAAACACTGAACCGCCTGCGATGAGGCGCCTTTCAGCAGGTTATCTTCAGCGGCGACCACAATCAGGTGCTCGCCTTGCATGGCGAAGCCGATATCGCAGAACGGCAAACCGACCACCGCTTTCAGCGCCGGAACGCCTTTGTCATACACGCGCACCAGCGGTTTGTCGTGGTAAGCATGATGGAAGGCCTCGGCCACATCCTGCTGCGTCACGCCCGCTTTCAGGCGGCAGGTGGTGGTCGACAAGATTCCGCGCGGGAAACTGCCCAGATGTGGCGTGAAGATCACTGGCGTGCCGAGATGCGCGACGATTTCAGGATGATGACGATGATTAAACAGGCCGTACGGCTGCAAACTCACTTCACAGAAGCTGGTGGCAACATTAGCTTTGCGCCCTGCACCGCTCACGCCGCTGGTAGCATTAATCACCGGCCACTGTGCATCGTTAAGCAGACCCGCCTCGATGAGTGGTTTCAGCGAAAGCTGTGCTGCGGTTGGGTAGCAACCCGGCACCGCAACCAGCTGCGCGTCTTTGATTTGGTCGTGCTGCCATTCGGCAAGACCGTAAACCGCTTTATCCAGCCAATCCTGATGCTGATGGCTGAAACCGTAATATTGCGTATAGAAAGCGTCGTCGTTGACGCGGAACGCGCCGGAGAGATCGAAGACCACGCAACCTGCTTTGAGGAACTCGGGTGCCAGATCGTGGCTGACTTCGTGGGCAGTCGCGAGGAACACCACATCCACTTTATCAGCCCATTCTGCGGCGTCGCTCAGCGGCTGCAGCGGCAAATCGACAATGCCTTTGAGCTGCGGATGCAAATCCGACAATAACTTTCCAGCATCCGGGCTTTGCGCTGAAACCGCCAAAGCGGTTATGTTCATATGCGGATGGCGATTCAGGTAGGTGGCAAGCTCTACGCCAGCGTAACCACTGGCACCAACGATCAGCGTATTCAACATCAGGCTGTATACCTTATTACAGTCACACGTATCGGGTCGCGGCCTTGCCCCGTTGCCCAGGATGCCGTTTGCAGAAGATTTGATGCTTCACATGCAAGCGACGTTATTGTATTTTTATTCACTATTAATGCATGAATATTGATACATCCTAACCCAAGGACCGTCAACAGTGAAGACAAAATTACCACCTTTTATCGAACTCTACCGCCAGTTGATTGCCACGCCATCAATCAGCGCAACCGACAGCGCACTGGATCAGAGTAATGAAACTTTAATCAATTTGCTGGCCGGCTGGTTCCGCGATATTGGCTTCAGCGTCGAAGTGCAGCCGGTGCCTGGCACGCGGCATAAATTTAATATGTTGGCGCGCAGCGGATTGGGCGCGGGCGGCCTGTTGCTGGCCGGCCATACCGATACCGTACCGTACGATGATGGCCGCTGGACGCGCGATCCCTTCACGCTGACCGAACACGACAACAAGCTTTATGGCTTGGGCACCGCCGATATGAAAGGCTTCTTCGCGTTTATTCTGGATGCGCTGCGTGACGTTGACGTGACCAAACTCAGCAAGCCGCTCTACATCCTCGCAACCGCCGATGAAGAGACCACCATGGCGGGTGCGAAGTATTTCTCTGAATCGACCCAGCTGCGTCCGGATTGCGCCATTATCGGCGAGCCAACGTCGCTCAAACCGGTGCGCGCGCACAAAGGTCATCTATCGAATGTGATCCGTATTCAGGGGCAATCGGGCCACTCCAGCGATCCGTCGCGCGGCGTGAACGCCATCGAACTGATGCATGAATCCATCACTCAACTGATGCAGCTGCGTAACACCTTGAAAGAACGCTACAACCACGACGGCTTTGCTATTCCATATCCAACCATGAACTTTGGCCATATTCATGGCGGCGACGCGGCTAACCGCATCTGCGCCTGCTGTGAATTGCACATGGATATTCGTCCGCTGCCGGGCTTAACTCTGAGCGATTTGGATGGTCTGCTGAACGACGCGTTGGCGCCGGTCAGCGCGCGCTGGCCGGGACGTTTAACCGTGGGCGAGCTGCATCCGCCTATTCCAGGCTACGAATGCCCTGCCGATCATGAGCTGGTGCAAGTGGTGGAGAAACTATTGGGCGTGCCGACTGAAGTGGTGAACTATTGCACTGAAGCGCCATTTATCCAGCAATTGTGCCCAACGCTAGTGTTAGGCCCGGGATCTATCAATCAAGCCCATCAGCCGGATGAGTTTATTGATACCGCATTTATCAAGCCGACTCATGCGCTTATCACCCAGGTTGTGCAGCATTTTTGTCATTGATGAACAACAGATGGGGCATTTCACTGTTAAATCAGCAAATTGCCCCGTCATTGTTCGGGATTTGATAATAAGAATAACTTATCTCGCTTCGCTGCAAGCAAATTCTTTGAATTTCCGCTATTTAGCCGCACATTCATGCGGATTTAAGTCAATTGACGTACAAGAAGATACGTGGCTAGATAAAAGACGATGTTATGCCCGTGGATAATTCCCGTGGGGATATTTAAAAAGATGATGAGGGTGTCAGGGTCCAATGAACGAACAATATTCCGCAATGCGAAGTAATGTCAGTATGCTCGGCAAACTGCTCGGGGATACGATTAAGGATGCACTAGGAGAGAACATCCTCGACCAGGTGGAGACCATCCGTAAACTCTCTAAGTCATCCCGCGCGGGAAATGACACTCATCGTCAGGAACTGCTGAACACGCTGCAAAATCTGTCGAATGACGAGCTGCTGCCGGTTGCGCGTGCGTTTAGCCAGTTCCTTAATCTCACCAACGTCGCTGAGCAGTATCAAACCATTTCCCGCAGCGGCGATGGCGCGAATCATCCTGAGCTGCTGAAGAAGACCTTCGAGCGTCTGAAACAGCAAGGTGATATCAGCGAAGCCGCTATCCGCCAGTCGATTGAAGAGCTGTCGCTGGAGCTGGTGCTGACGGCACACCCCACCGAAATTACCCGCCGCACGCTGATCCATATGCTCGGCGAAGTGAACAGCTGTTTACAGCAACTCGATCACAGCGATATCTCTGACTACGAGCGTACGCAGGTGATGCGCCGTCTGCGTCAGCTGGTGGCACAAGCGTGGCATACCGATGAGATCCGCAAATATCGTCCAACGCCCATCGATGAAGCCAAATGGGGCTTTGCCGTGGTGGAAAACAGCCTGTGGCAAGGCGTGCCTGCCTTCCTGCGCGAGCTGAATGAACAGGTGGAAGAAACCTTTGGCATTAAGCTGCCGGTCGATTTCGTGCCGATCAAATTTACCTCGTGGATGGGCGGCGACCGTGACGGCAACCCAAACGTTACCGCACCGATTACCCGCCACGCGATGCAGCTGAGCCGCTGGAAAGCCGCGGACCTTTTCCTGCGTGATATCGGCGTGCTGGTTTCTGAGCTGTCGATGTCCGAATGCAGCGACGAAGTGCGCGAGCTGTGCGGCGATCCGGAAGCGCTGGAGCCGTATCGTATGGTGCTGAAACGCCTGCGCAGCCAGCTGATGACGACACAAGCTTATTTGGAACGTCGTCTGAAAGGCGAGCGCCTGCCGCGTCCGACCGATCTGCTGGTTTCTAACGATCAGCTGTGGGAACCGCTGTTCGCTATCTATCAGTCTTTACAACAGTGCGGCATGGGCATCATCGCCAATGGCCAGCTGCTGGATACGCTGCGCCGCGTGAAGTGCTTCGGCGTGCCGCTGGTGCGTATCGATATCCGTCAGGAGAGCACCCGACATACCCAGGCGATTGCTGAAGTGACGCGCTATCTCGGCCTCGGTGATTACGAAAGCTGGTCAGAAGCGGATAAACAGGCCTTCCTGATCCGTGAACTGAATTCTAAGCGTCCGCTGTTGCCGCATCAGTGGGAACCTGGCGATGAAACGCGTGAAGTGCTCGATACCTGCAAAGTGGTGGCCGAAGCGCCGCAGGGCTCAATTGCCTCTTACGTGATTTCGATGGCGAAAACGCCGTCAGACGTGTTGGCGGTACATCTGCTGCTGAAAGAAGCCGGTATTCCTTACGCCATGCCGGTGGCGCCGCTGTTCGAAACCCTTGATGACCTCAACAACGCCAATGACGTGATGACGCAGCTGCTGAGCATCGACTGGTATCGCGGCTTTATCAATGGCAAGCAGATGGTGATGATTGGCTATTCCGACTCGGCGAAAGATGCCGGCGTGATGGCCGCCAGCTGGGCGCAATATCAGGCGCAGGATGCGTTGATCAAAACCTGTGAGAGCGCCGGCATCACGCTGACGCTGTTCCACGGACGCGGCGGCTCAATTGGTCGTGGCGGCGCGCCAGCACACGCCGCGCTGTTATCACAACCGCCGGGCAGCCTAAAAGGCGGTCTGCGCGTGACCGAACAGGGCGAGATGATTCGCTTCAAATACGGTTTGCCTGAAGTCACTATCGCCAGCCTGTCGCTGTATACCGGCGCGATTCTGGAAGCTAACCTGCTGCCACCACCGGAACCAAAACGCGAATGGCAGGAGATCATGAACGGCCTTTCGGCGCACTCCTGTGCCATGTATCGCGGCTATGTGCGTGAGAATCCCGACTTCGTACCGTACTTCCGTTCGGCAACGCCGGAGCAAGAGCTGGGTAAATTGCCGCTGGGCTCACGTCCGGCAAAACGTCGCCCAACCGGCGGTGTGGAATCGCTGCGCGCCATTCCGTGGATCTTTGCCTGGACGCAAAACCGCCTGATGTTGCCGGCCTGGCTGGGTGCGGGCGCCGCGCTGCAGAAAGCGATGGATGAAGGTCATCAGGATGAGCTGGAAACCATGTGCCGCGACTGGCCGTTCTTCTCGACGCGTCTTGGCATGCTGGAGATGGTGTTCTCGAAAGCCGATCTGTGGCTGGCGGAATACTACGATCAGCGTCTGGTGGATAAGTCGCTGTGGCCACTCGGCAAGCAGCTACGCGATCAGCTGGATGCGGATATTAAAGCGGTGCTGACCATCGCCAATGATGCGCACCTGATGGCTGACCAACCGTGGATTGCCGAATCCATCGCGCTGCGTAACGTGTATACCGATCCGCTGAACGTATTGCAGGCTGAACTGCTGCATCGTTCACGTGCGCAGGAAGAGCGCGGTGATGCGCCGGATGCGCGCGTTGAGCAAGCGCTAATGGTGACGATTGCCGGTGTTGCAGCGGGTATGCGAAATACCGGTTAACAAAGAGGCATGATGTGAAAAAGGAGCCAGCTGGCTCCTTTTTTTATGGGTTCTGCACCCTGGTGTCAGGTGCGCATGAATGCGCACCCTACAGAATCCGCACTGGCAAATTGTAGGGGCGCCATTCATGGCGACCACCGCATCACCTTAGGCGCTAATCCCTGGGCGCACGCCCAGCGTGTGGCAAATGGCGTAACTCATCTCGGCGCGGTTCAGCGTATAGAAGTGGAAATCCTTCACCCCTTCGCGCGACAGGATTTTCACCATGTCCATGGCAACGTTAGCGCCGACCATTTTGCGCGTTTCCGGATCGTTATCGAGGCCTTCAAACATCGCGCTCATCCAGCCTGGCACACGGACGTTGGTCATGGTGGCGAAGCGCTGCAGCTGCTTAAAGTTGGATACCGGCAGAATGCCCGGCACGATTTCAACGTCGATGCTGGCCGCGACGCAGCGATCGCGGAAACGCAGGTAACTTTCAACGTCAAAGAAAAATTGGGTAATGGCGCGGTTCGCACCGGCATCAATTTTACGCTTTAAGTTGATGAGATCGGCCTGCGCGCTTTTCGCTTCCGGATGTACTTCCGGATAAGCCGCCACAGAAATATCAAAATCGCCAACGTCTTTCAGCAACGCTACCAGGTCCGAACCGTACATTTCTGGTTTGCCGCCGCCCGGTGGTAAATCACCGCGCAGTGCCACGATATGACGAATGCCGCTGTCCCAGTAATCACGGGCGATGCCACGCAGTTCATCACGCGTGGCGTCGATACAGGTCAGATGCGGTGCCGCTTCTAAACCGGTCCGATCTTTGATGCCTTTAATAATGCTGTGCGTGCGATCGCGCTCACCCGAGTTGGCGCCGTAGGTCACGGAGACGAATTTCGGTTTCAGGCTGCTCAGCCGATCGATTGAGCTCCACAGGGTTTCTTCCATTTCGCTGGTACGTGGCGGGAAAAACTCAAAAGAGACATTAATTTGCCCATTCAGCTCAGCCAGGCTCTGGTTCAACGCTTCACGTTGATTGGCGTGAAAGAAACTCATCCTAATTACCTCATCATCACACAGCGATTATTTTTCGGCCCGCGAACATCCATACGTTTAGACGTCCAGATGCACAAAATGAACCATTACCGCGTTAGCGTCAACTTAAAATTAATCAGCAGGCGTGACAAATCTTCAAACAACGTGAAAGCGTTTCATGATGGGAGGGATAAAGTGAAAAAGGCAGACGAGGGGAGCCGTCTGCCTATTGCGGAAGGTTACAGCAGCTGTGCGAGGCGATTGATGTCAGATTGCAGTGCACCCGCCGTCACATCACGACCTGCGCCAGGACCGCGAATCACCAGCGGATTATCACGATACCAGCGGCTTTCGATGGCAAACACGTTATCGCACGGCAGCAGCGCGGCCAGCGGATGCTCAGGGCGTACCGCTTCCACACCGACGCGCGCTTTGCCATTGGCATCGAAACGCGCCACGTAACGCAGCACCAGACCCAGTTCCTGCGCCGCTTCCAGACGCTGTAGCATCTGCTCATTGAGCTCATCGGCATTTTCGAAGAAATGATCAATCGACTCACCGTCGCAAATCGACGGCACCAGCGATTCCACCCGCACCTGATCCGGCTCGATGTCGTAGCCCGCTTCGCGCGCCAGAATCACCAGCTTGCGCATCACATCCTGCCCAGACAGATCAACGCGTGGATCGGGTTCAGTCAGGCCTTGCTGCCAGGCCTGGTCGACCAGCTCGCTGAATGGAACCGTGCCGTCAAACTGCAGGAACAACCAGGAAAGTGTGCCAGAGAAAATGCCGCTGATCGCCAGAATGCTATCACCGCTTTCTCGCAAATCACGCACCGTGTGATTGACCGGCAAACCGGCGCCCACGGTCGCGTTATAGAGCCAGTGACGCCCGGTTTTGGCGAAGGCATCACGCACCTGACGCCAGCTCTGGCCGCTGGATGCACCGGCGACCTTATTGGCGCTGATCACGTGGAAACCGTGGCTGGCGAAATCATGATACTGCTGCGCCAGCTGCTCGCTCGCCGTGACGTCCAGCACCACCAAATCATCGAACGGGTGCGCGCGCATCCACAGGAACAGCGACTCTTCATCGCGCTCAACCGCTTCGTCATCGAAAAACGCCAGCGCGCGGCTGGCTTCCAGACCGTCGTAGCTCAGCAAACTGCGGCTGCTGTCCGCCACGCCCGCCAGCACATATTCAAATCCGGTACGCGCCGACAGCGTTTCCTGCTCGCGCGCAAACAGCTCCAGCCAGCGGGATCCAATATTGCCTTTGCCGAAAAGTATCAGGCCAATGCGCTTTTCCGCGCGGAACAGCGACTGATGCAAGCCCTGAATCAGGTGCTGCGTTGGCCCAACGCGCAGTACAGCAACAATGCTGATGTGATCTTCAGACTGCCAGACAAATTCCACCGGCTGATCTTTGATCTGCTGCCAGAAGCGATGGCTATGCAGCGGATTACGCGTTACGCCTGCTCCCACTAGCGCCACCAGCGCTAAGCCGTCGCGCAGCTGCAGATGACCCGGCAATGCGGCATCCTGCAGCAGATTAAAGGCGCTGTTCACCACTTCAGAGGTGTAACACAGCTGCAGCAGGCGGCGATCGGGATGAATCCCCATCGCCAGCGGCCGTAGCTGCGCGCGCTTCAGCAGCAGATCGATCTCTTTCTGCTGCGTTTTGAAATCGTGATTAGCCGGGATCTCAATCTCAACCAGACACACATCATCGTGGCTGGTGACGATGCGCGCACCGGTGCCAGATGCCAGCACGCGCTCGATGCGCGTCGAGCCCTGCTCCGGCTGATAGCTGCAGCGCAGCTGCAAATCGATATCGCTATTAGAAACCGGCTGCAAGGTGCGAGTGTGCAATACCGGCGCCGCCAGACGTGCCAGCTCGCTGGCTTCATCCAGACGCAGCAGCGGCAGCAGGCAGGCATCAGAGACTTTGCGTGGATCGGCGCTATACACGCCCGCCACATCGCTCCAGATGGTCACGCGACCCACACCCGCCAGCGCACCAATCTGCGTGGCCGAGTAGTCCGAGCCGTTACGGCCCAGCAAGACCGTTTCACCGGCATCGCTGCGGCTGATAAATCCGGTTACCACCAAACGCTTATGCGGATGCTGGGTCAACAGCTCCTGCAGCAGCGGCCAGGATTTTCCTTCATCCACCTGCGGCTGTGCGGCACGTTCGGCACGCAGGAAGTCACGCGCATCAAGCCAGGCCGCTTCAATTTCGCGCTGGCTTAATACTGCAGCCATTAAGCGCGCCGACCAGATTTCGCCGTGGCCGACCACTTCGGCATAAACCGCGTCGGTGATGGTGCCGTCGAGCAGTGCCGCCAACCGTTCCAGATCGCGTATAAAGGTAGAGGTCAGGGTTTCGGCATATTCAGCAGGCAGCAGCGCAGCAATAAGCTCGCTGTGAAAGCGGCGTAAAGCCTGTTGCACCTGATGGGCAGATAAGCGATCGCTCTGGCTTAATTTCAGCCAGCTAATCAACTGGTTGGTGGTGCTGCCTGCGGCAGAGACCACCATTAAGTCGCCTGGCTGGCTGTAATCCGCCATGATGCTGGCTACGCGTTGATAGCAACGTGCGTCGGCCAGGCTACTGCCACCAAATTTATGCAACTGCTTGATCGGCGTTCCCGCGCCTGCTGAAATCGTCATGGTTACCCCTCGGCTGCGATCCTGAATGCATTATCCAGATCGGCGATTAAATCTTCGTGATCTTCAATTCCCACTGAAATACGCAGCAGTGTTTCAGAAATTCCCGCTGCCGCGCGCGCTTCTGCAGACATGCCCGCATGCGTCATGGTCGCGGTATGCGAAATCAAACTCTCTACACCGCCCAGTGATTCAGCCAGCGTAAACAGCTGCAGTGCTTTCAGGAAGCGGCGCAGGCGCGCTTCATCAGCATCAATTTCGAAACTCAACATGGCGCCAAAGCCACGCTGCTGACGTACCGCAAACTCATGACCGGCGTTTTCCGGCAGAGACGGATGATACAGTTTTTTCACCAGCGGTTGTTGCTTCAGGTAATCAACAATTGCCAATGCGTTGCGTTGTGCGGCGGCGATACGCGGCGACAGCGTGCGTAAACCGCGTAGCAGCAGGTAGCTATCAAACGCGGCGCCAGTGACACCAATATTATTCGCCCACCAGGCAAGATCGGTCGCCATCGCCGGATCTTTAGAGATGACTGCGCCTGCAACCACATCGGAGTGGCCGTTCAGGTATTTGGTACAGGAGTGAACCACCAGATCGGCACCCAGCGCCAGCGGGTTTTGCAGCGCCGGGCTAAGGAAGGTGTTATCCACCACGCTAATCGCGCCGGCTTCGCGCGCGGCGGCACAAATGCTGGCAATATCAACCACGCGCAATAGCGGATTGCTTGGGCTCTCGACCAGCACCAGCTTTGGCTTCTCAGCTAATGCAGCAGCCAGCGCGGCTTTATCGCCCTGATCAACAAACTTCACGCGATAGGCACCGCGCTTACTCAGGCTATCGAACAGACGATAGCTGCCGCCGTAGCAGTCATGAGGCGCGACCAGTAAATCGCCCGGCTTCAGGAACACGGTGGTCACCAGATGAATCGCTGACATGCCGGTATTGGTTAAAACCGCACCTGCGCCCCCCTCCAGCTCCGCCAGCGCACGCTGAACCACATCGCGCGTCGGATTACCGCGGCGTGAATAGTCATGCGCGCGCGGCTCATTGAAGTCGAGGAAGTTATAAGTACTGGAGAGATGAATCGGTGGGACAACGCAGCCATATTGCTCGTCATCATTCAAACCGCTGCGTACTGCGATGGTTGCCTGTTTGCGCGTCATGGTGCCTACTGTTCCTGAAGAAAAAGAAGAGCAACAGAATAACATTCAGCGCATAGACGTCAATACATCTGGACATCTAAATGTCTTTGCGTATAGATTGAGCAAATCATCAATAACCGCTAAAATTGTCCGTCATCGCCTGGTGTTCAGCGCGCTTTCCTTTTCAAAAGCGATGCTCAAGCATAAAACCTGCGGTTTAAGGGGTCAGGTATCGAAAAATCGGGCATAATCAACGGATTTCCCCATATTCAACTTTTATTGATTAAGGTAACCCATGGCTGAATGGAACGGCGAATATATCAGCCCTTACGCTGAACATGGTAAGAAGAGCGAGCAGGTTAAGAAAATCACAGTTTCTATCCCGCTGAAAGTGCTGAAGATTTTAACGGATGAGCGTACACGCCGTCAGGTGAATAACCTGCGTCACGCCACCAACAGCGAACTGCTGTGTGAAGCCTTTTTGCATGCTTTCACCGGGCAGCCTCTGCCGAACGATGTCGATCTGCGCAAAGAACGCAGTGATGAAATTCCGGAAGAAGCAAAACAGATTATGCGTGAGATGGGCATCGATCCCGATAGTTGGGAATACTGACGCCAGAAATAAAAAAACCCAGCCGAAGCTGGGTTTTTTCTTGCTTCCGAATCGTGATGATTCGACGGCAAATAATCTTATTTCTTGCTTGCTGGCACGCTGAAACGCTTGTTGAAGCGATCTACACGGCCACCGGTGTCAGCAACACGCTGCTTACCAGTGTAAAACGGGTGGCATTTGCCGCACACGTCCAGGTTCAGACCAGAAGCCATGGTTGAACGGGTGTTGATCACGTTACCGCAAGAGCAAGTCATGGTTACTGCTTCGTACTTAGGGTGAATACCTTGTTTCATGGGAGAACCTCATAAAAGGCCGTGTCGCTCTCCGCGCCAGGCTCTCAGCCTGCACAGCACCACACGCGATTGAACATTAAGTGTATGCTCCGACGAGCAATCTCATCGAAGGCGGCATAGTATACAGAAATTAACCAGTTTTAGCAAATCACTACTCTAGATACCCGCTCAGTGTATCAGCGTGTACACTACTTCTCCTTAATTCAGAACCGGATAGAGATTCACATGCCCGTTGTTCAGGTTGCCCTGCCCGTTCCGCTACCTCGTCTGTTTGATTACTTGCTGCCTGCCGATGCGCCGCAGCCGGTGGCAGGCGCACGCGTGAATGTGCCGTTCGGCAATCGCAAAATGATCGGCATTGTAGTTGGTACGCGCGAAACCAGCGATCTCCCGTTAACGCAGCTCAAGCAGATTGAGAACGTACTCGACGATGAAAGTCTGTTCTCGCCCGCGCTGTGGCGCATCCTGCATTGGGCGGCTCATTATTATCACTCACCGCTCGGTGAAGTGCTGAGTCATGCGCTGCCGGTGCTGCTGCGCCAGGGCAAACCGGCGCAGGAAGCACCGCTGTGGCAATGGGTGATCAATGATGCTGGACGAGAAGTGGCGATGGAGAGCCTGAAGC
Organism: Pantoea sp. BRR-3P; assembly: GCF_039621635.1. Taxonomy (NCBI): domain Bacteria; kingdom Pseudomonadati; phylum Pseudomonadota; class Gammaproteobacteria; order Enterobacterales; family Erwiniaceae; genus Pantoea; species Pantoea sp. BRR-3P. Next base: position 4,186,946 of record NZ_CP155066.1, on the reverse strand, counting down.
GCGCGCCGAAACAGCAGCAGGCGCTGGCGATGCTGCGTCAGCAGCCGTTGTATCGTCATCAGGTCAGCGAACACGATTTTACCGATGCCGCCCTGCAAGCGTTGCGCGCGAAAGGCTTGTGCGATCTGCGTGAACACGCGCCGCAAATGCACGACTGGCGCAGCAGCTTCGCCGTAAAAGGCGAACGCCTGCGCCTGAATACCGATCAGGCGATGGCGGTGGGCGCGATGCGCAGCGAAGACGACCACTACGCACCCTGGCTACTGGCGGGAATTACCGGTTCGGGTAAAACCGAAGTGTATCTTAGCGTGCTGGAGAATGTGCTGGCACGCGGCAAACAGGCGCTGGTGCTGGTGCCGGAGATCGGCCTGACGCCACAAACAATCGCCCGCTTCCGCGAACGTTTTGATGCGCCGATTGATGTGTTGCACTCGGCGCTCAACGATAGTGAACGCCTTGCGGTTTGGCTGCGCGCGCGCAGCGGCGAAACCGCGATTGTTATCGGAACGCGTTCAGCACTGTTCACGCCGCTGGCGCGTCCGGGTGTGATCATTATTGATGAAGAGCACGATAGCTCGTACAAACAGCAGGAAGGCTGGCGCTATCAGGCGCGCGATCTGGCAGTATTTCGCGCCCATGAAGAAGACATCCCGATTGTGATGGGATCGGCCACGCCCGCGCTGGAAACCTTGCACAACGTACGCGTTGGCAAATATCGCCAGCTCAATCTCACCAAACGCGCGGGCAATGCCAAACCGGCGTTACAGCAGTTGATTGATCTGAAAGGTCAGCAGCTGAAAGGAGGATTGGCACCCGCGCTGCTCGGCAAAATGCGCCAGCATCTGCAGGCTGATAATCAGGTGCTGCTGTTTCTCAACCGCCGCGGTTTCTCACCGGCGCTGATGTGTCATGATTGCGGCTGGCTGGCAGAGTGCCAGCGCTGCGACAGCTACTACACGCTGCATCAGAATCATCGCCAGTTGCGCTGCCATCATTGCGATAGCCAGCGCCCGCTACCTAATCAGTGTCCGGGCTGCGGCTCCACACATTTGATGCCGGTCGGCGTAGGCACCGAACAGCTGGAACAGCAGCTCGGTACGTTATTCCCTGGCGTACCGGTGTCGCGCATCGATCGCGATACCACCAGCCGCAAAGGTGCGCTGGAGCAGCATCTGGCCGATGTGCATCGCGGCGGTGCGCGCATTCTGGTCGGCACACAAATGCTGGCGAAAGGTCACCATTTCCCGGATGTCACGCTGGTGTCGCTGCTGGATGTTGATGGCGCGCTGTTTTCCGCCGATTTCCGCGCCGCCGAGCGTTTCGCTCAGCTCTATACCCAGGTTGCTGGCCGCGCTGGTCGCGCCGGGAAACAGGGCGAAGTGTTGCTGCAAACCCACCATCCAGAACATCCACTGCTGCAAACCCTGTTGCATCGCGGCTATTTTGCCTTTGCCGATCAAACGCTGCTAGAGCGTCAATCAGTTCAGCTGCCGCCGTGGACCAGCCACGCCCTGTTCCGCGCCGAAGATATGGATAACCAGCAGGCAGCGGAATTTCTTACGCAACTGCGCAATTTACTGGAAGCCAGTCCAATGAAAGATGAGGCGATGTGGCTGATGGGGCCCGTTCCTGCACTGGCGCCTAAACGCAGCGGGCGCTGGCGCTGGCAGTTACTGGTACAACATCCGTCACGTAAACGTTTGCAACAGTTGCTGAGCGGATCGCTGCCATTGATCGCTACTTTGCCCGCCGCGCGCAAAGTGAAATGGACGTTAGATATCGATCCCACCGAGAGTTAAGCCACGCTACAACTGCGAGCCAGATCGAAAAAAGTCGCACAAGTCACAATTTTTATGCAAATTAAGTAACAACCCGGCGCGACCTTGGGTTAACAATAGTGCCGACCCGGTTGAAGCCCGGCATTCTCTGTAAATCAATGCGCTGTACCGCGTCAGGAGTTATACGTTGGACCAGAAGCAATCCTCAACCGCCGCCACCATGAAAGATGTGGCTGAGAAAGCCGGTGTTTCTACCGCCACGGTTTCACGTGCGTTGATGAATCCAGAAAAAGTCTCTGCCGCTACCCGGCTCAAAGTCGAAAAAGCGGTGCTTGCCGTGGGCTACGCGCCGCACGGTTTGGCGCGCAACGCCAAACGCGGTGAAACGCAAACTATTCTGGTGATTGTGCCGGACATCTGCGATCCCTTTTTCAGTGAGATTATCCGCGGTGTAGAAGTGACCGCCGCGCAGGAAGGTTATCTGGTCCTGATTGGAGATTGTGCCCATCAAAATCAGCAGGAAAAAACCTTCCTGAATTTAATGCTGACGCGGCAAATCGACGGCATGGTGCTGCTGGGTTCACAGCTGCCGTTTGATGCAGGCATTGAAGATCAGCGCAATCTGCCGCCGATGGTGATGGGAAATGAATTTGCCCCAGAAATGGCGCTGCCAACGGTGCACATTGATAACCTGACGGCGGCATTTGAAGCCGTTAATCATCTCTTGCAGCTTGGTCATCGTCAAATCGCCTGCATCACCGGACCAGAACACGTTCCGCTCAGCCAGTATCGTTTGCAGGGCTACATTCAGGCGCTGCGCCGCAGCAGCATCGCCATCGATCCCACCATGATTGTGCACGGTGATTTCACTTTTGAAGCAGGCGCCAGCGCGCTGAAGCAGTTAATGAGCTTGCCGCAGCCGCCAAAAGCCATCTTCTGCCATAGCGATTTGATGGCGCTGGGTGCCATGAACCAGGCGCGCAAACTTGGCATGCGCATTCCACAGGATTTGTCTGTTGTGGGTTTCGATGATATCGAGCTCGCACAATATTACGATCCACCCTTGACCACCGTCGCGCAGCCGCGCTTTGCTATCGGCCGCGAAGCGATGCTGCTATTACTCGATGAGCTGCAAGGGAAACGCGTGAATAACGGATCACGTCTGCTGGATGCGGAGCTGCGCGTACGCGGTAGTACCGCACCGGCGGCAAAACGCGAAAAATAGCGTAACGACCCCAGAATTTTCAGCCGATTCTGAAGGCAGACTGTGCTGGTCAAAGTTCCAGCCCTTGCGTAACATGGCGCATTCGTTGCCGGGCGATTAATCGCAATTTTTCACGCCCATTGGCATTTTTTTGAAGGGTATCAGAACGAAAGTGGCACAGAAAGATTATGTAGGCCGCGGGCGTTCAACAGGGACGCGTCGCAAAAAACCCGCCAGCCGCAGCAAGAAAAGCAAAGGCGGCTCCGGCACTTCAAAAATCATGATGATACTGGCTGTGGCCGTGCTGGTCACCTTTGCCGGTGGTTTATGGTTCATCTCGCACCATAAGAAAGAAGAGATTGAGGTTATTCCGAATCATAAAGCCAATGGTAACGGCCTGCCGCCGAAGCCGGAAGAGCGCTGGAAGTACATCAAAGAGCTGGAAAATCGTCAGATTACCGTTCCATCACCGACTGAGCCTTCGGCGGGTGGCGTACAATCACAAACTCAGCTAACCGATGAACAGCGCCAGCTACTGGATCAAATGCAGGCCGATATGCGCCAGCAGCCTACGCAGCTGAATGAAGTACCGTGGAATGAACAAACCCCGGCGCAGCGCCAGCAAACGCTGCAGCGTCAACAGGTACAGCAACAACAGCAGCAGGTGCAACAACGCCAGCAGCAACAGTTACAGCAGCAGCAGCGCCAACAGCAGTTGCAGCAGCAACAGGCCGCGCGTCAGCAGCAGCAACCTGCGCCGATCACGCGCGAGCCAACGCAGCAGAGCAAGCCGCAGGAAACCGCCAGGGCGAAACCTGAAGAGAAAACCTCTTCGCAACGCTGGATGGTGCAGTGTGGTTCGTTCAAAGTCACCGATCAGGCGGAATCCGTGCGCGCCGGTCTGGCATTTGAAGGATTTGAGAGCCGTATTACGACCGGCGGTGGCTGGAATCGCGTGGTGATCGGACCGTTTAAAGATCGCAGCAGCGCGGACAGCACGGTCAAACGCTTACACAGCTCCGGCCACGGGAGTTGTATTCCCCTCGCTTTACCTTAAATTCTTTAGGGGTTGAAACTCCCCAATCCTGCCCCATATCTGGTTGCATGATACTCCGCGCCGAGTGCGCGGAGTTCCTTTTCTACTGCAACAAGGGGTCTGCCCGTGACAACAATAGTAAGTGTACGACGCAACGGCCAGGTAGTGATTGGCGGTGATGGCCAGGCTACGCTCGGCAATACCGTAATGAAAGGCAATGTTAAAAAAGTCCGTCGTCTTTACAACGATAAAGTGATCGCTGGCTTTGCTGGCGGTACCGCAGATGCCTTCACCCTGTTTGAACTGTTTGAGCGCAAGCTGGAGATGCACCAGGGTCATTTGGTGAAAGCGGCGGTCGAACTGGCGAAAGATTGGCGTACCGATCGCATGCTGCGCCGCCTTGAAGCGCTGCTGGCGGTCGCTGACGAAAACGCCTCACTGATCATCAGCGGCAACGGCGACGTTATCCAGCCGGAAAATGACCTGATTGCGATTGGTTCTGGCGGCCCTTACGCTCAGGCAGCAGCACGCGCACTGCTGGAGAACACGGACATTGGTGCACAAGATATTGTGGAAAAGGCGCTGAACATCGCCGGCGATATCTGTATCTACACCAACCACAACATCAACATCGAAGCATTGCCGTCTAAGGCGTAAGGATCAAAATCATGTCCGAGATGACTCCACGCGAGATTGTCAGCGAGCTTAACCGCTTTATTATCGGCCAGGACGGCGCAAAAAAGGCGGTCGCCATCGCCCTGCGTAACCGCTGGCGCCGCATGCAGCTCGACGAAGAGCTGCGCCACGAAGTCACGCCGAAAAATATTCTGATGATTGGTCCTACTGGTGTGGGTAAAACCGAGATAGCGCGTCGCCTGGCCAAACTGGCTAACGCACCGTTTATTAAAGTAGAAGCGACCAAATTCACTGAAGTCGGTTATGTCGGTAAAGAAGTCGACTCTATTATTCGCGACCTGACCGACTCAGCCATTAAGATGGTGCGCAGCCAGGCGATTGAGAAGAATAAATACCGCGCCGAAGAGATGGCGGAAGAGCGCATCCTTGATGTGCTGATCCCACCGGCGAAAAATAACTGGGGCCAGGCTGAGCAAGCGGCTGAGCCCTCGGCAGCGCGTCAGTCTTTCCGCAAGAAACTGCGCGAAGGCCAGCTGGACGACAAAGAGATTGAAATCGATCTGGCCGCTTCCTCAGCCGGCGTTGAAATCATGGCGCCTCCTGGCATGGAAGAGATGACCAGCCAGCTGCAATCGATGTTCCAGAATCTCGGTGGCCAGAAGCAGAAGCCGCGTAAGCTGAAAATCAAAGAAGCGATGAAGCTGTTGATTGAAGAAGAAGCGGCCAAGCTGGTGAATCCGGAAGAGCTGAAGCAGGATGCCATTGATGCGGTTGAGCAGCACGGCATCGTGTTCATCGACGAAATCGATAAAATCTGTAAGCGCGGCGGTCAGAATGCCGGCGGTCCAGACGTTTCACGTGAAGGTGTGCAGCGCGATCTGCTGCCGCTGGTTGAAGGCTGCACCGTATCCACCAAGCACGGCATGGTGAAAACCGACCACATTCTGTTTATCGCATCCGGTGCGTTCCAGGTTGCCAGCCCTTCCGATCTGATTCCAGAGCTGCAGGGCCGTCTGCCGATCCGCGTTGAGCTGCAGGCGCTGACCGTCAACGACTTCGAACGTATCCTGACCGAACCGAATGCCTCGGTGACCGTACAGTACAAAGCGCTGATGGGTACTGAAGGGGTTAACATCGACTTTACCGATGATGCGGTGCGTCGTATTGCCGAAGCAGCGTGGCAGGTGAACGAAACCACTGAGAACATTGGTGCGCGTCGTCTGCATACCGTGCTGGAGCGTTTGATGGAAGATATCTCCTATGACGCCAGCGATCGTAACGGCGAGTCGATTACCATCGATGCCGAGTACGTTGGTAAGCATCTGGATGAGCTGGTGGCCGACGAAGATCTCAGCCGCTTCATTCTGTAAGCGTCGTCCCCGCTATTCCCGCCCGGCCACTGCGCCGGGCTTTTTATTACGCAGGATATTGATGCAGCGCTTTTTTTGGCGGTTGATGATTTTGCCAACAATCGCCAGATAGCGATATACTTAGCGCTCCTGTGGCAAACAGACGAAAACCCTCATGAAATACGATACATCTGAACTCTGTGACATCTACCACGAAGCTGTGAACGTTGTTGAACCGCTTTTTTCTAACTTTGGTGGGCGCAGCTCATTCGGTGGTCAAATCACCACAGTGAAATGTTTCGAAGACAACGGCTTACTCTACGATTTGCTGGAAGAGAATGGTCGGGGTCGCGTATTGCTGGTGGATGGCGGCGGCTCGGTACGTCGCGCACTGGTCGATGCTCAGCTGGCGACTTTGGCAGCGCAAAATGAGTGGGAAGGCATTGTGATTTACGGTTCGGTGCGTCAGGTTGATGACCTGGAAGAGCTGGAAATCGGCATTCAGGCGATTGCGGCAATTCCGGTAGGAGCAGCGGGTGAAGGCATTGGCGAGAGTGACGTACGCGTTAACTTTGGCGGCGTAACCTTCTTCTCTGGCGATCATCTGTATGCCGACAATACCGGCATTATCCTGTCTGAAGACGCGCTCGACATCGAGTAAGCCGCAACAAAAACGGGTGCCGCGGCACCCGTTGGTTTAAGCGATAACGCTTAAACTTCTTCCATTTTTCCCAGCAGTGCCCGCAGACGATCCTGCCAGACGTGCTGCTCTTCTTTCAGATGCTGATTTTCACGTACCAGCGCATCCTGGTTGCCTGAAGCCTGGCTGACTTCGTTTTTCAGGTTATTGTTTTGCTCTTTCAGCTCTTCAATTTCCATCTGCAGCAGAGTGATGGTATCAATCGCCTGCTGTACTTTCGCTTCCAGTTTCTCGAATACTTCAAATGACATCTTTCTGACCTCTCCTAAATCTTGCAAGGCGTTGATGGGGCTGGTGCATGCCTTATTATGGTGCGCTCAACCACGATGACTCGATTGTATGTAGCCAAACCCAGCAAGTCCAGCGGCACAAGGCCTGCGAGGGCAGTCTGTAACACTTTTCAGTCAATGCCTAAAAAAATGCGCATCTTCGCGCATTTGTGTGGGCGATCACCTAAAGATCTTTCCGCCAGATAGGGTGAATGGGCCTTAAAGAAACGCAAAAGACGCGAAAACGCGCATTTTTATGACGCAGTACACAATTTTCAATTTCGCTATTTCTCGTTTATGCTCGTTAACGATAAATTCACATCAACCCTACATTAAAAGCTGGGCGACTCATGGATGAGAACAAAAACTGATAAAATTTAACCTCGCTTCAGGAATGCCATTATGAGTCAAACAACTAACACACTAACAGGTCAGTGCATCGCCGAATTTATTGGCACCGGTTTGATCATCTTTTTTGGTGCAGGCTGCGTTGCCGCACTGAAATTAGCCGGTGCTGCGTTCGGTCAGTGGGAAATTTGTATTATCTGGGGTTTAGCAGTATCCATGGCGGTCTATCTGAGCGCCGGTGTCTCAGGCGGGCATCTTAACCCAGCCGTCACCATCGCGCTGTGCCTGTTCGCAAACTTTGAAGGTCGTAAAGTTGTCCCGTACATCCTGGCGCAGGTTGCCGGCGCCTTCTGCGCTGCCGCGTTGGTTTACGGTCTTTACTACAATTTGTTCGTGGATTTTGAAACCAGCCACCAGATGGTACGCGGTAGCGTCGAAAGCCTCGATTTGGCCGGTATCTTCTCTACCTATCCGAACCCGCACATCAGTGTTGGTCAGGCGTTCCTGGTGGAGATGGTGATTACGGCAGTACTGATGGGCGTGATTATGGCGCTCACCGATGACGGCAACGGTGTTCCACGTGGTCCGCTGGCCCCACTGTTGATTGGTCTGCTGGTGGCCATTATCGGTGGTGCCATGGGTCCACTGACCGGCTTCGCACTGAATCCAGCGCGTGACTTCGGTCCGAAACTGTTCGCCTTCTTCGCCGGCTGGGGCAACGTCGCGTTCACCGGTGGCAAAGATATTCCTTACTTCCTGGTTCCGATTTTTGGCCCGCTGATCGGTGCCTGCCTCGGAGCCTTCGGTTATCGCTCACTGATTGGTCGTCACCTGCCAGTTAACGTTGCGGAAGCCAGCACAGCAGAAAAACCGGTTGCACGCGCTCAGCAGCGTAAAGCCTAAGTTTCATTGATACATCATCAGGAAAGCACAATGACTACTGATAAAAAATATATCGTTGCACTCGATCAGGGCACAACCAGCTCACGCGCCGTGGTGCTCGATCATGATGCCAACATCGTTGCGGTTTCCCAGCGCGAATTTACTCAGATCTACCCGAAGGCGGGTTGGGTTGAACATGATCCAATGGATATCTGGGCGTCACAAAGTTCAACGCTGGTGGAAGTGCTGGCCCATGCGGACATTAACTCTGACCAGATCGCGGCAATCGGTATCACCAACCAGCGTGAAACCGCCATCGTGTGGGATAAAGAGAGCGGTAAACCTGTCTACAACGCCATCGTTTGGCAGGATCCACGCACCGCCGATTACTGTAACAAGCTGAAGAAAGAGGGCCTGGAAGAGTACATCCAGCACACCACCGGTTTGGTGATCAACCCTTACTTCTCTGGCACCAAAGTGAAGTGGATTCTCGATAACGTTGAAGGCGCACGTGAGCGTGCTAAACGCGGCGAGCTACTGTTTGGTACCGTTGATACCTGGCTTATCTGGAAAATGACGCAAGGGCGCGTGCACGTTACCGATCACACCAACGCCTCGCGTACCATGATGTACAACATCCACAAGCTGGAGTGGGATGAGCGCATGCTGGAGATCCTCGATATCCCGCGCGAAATGCTGCCAGAAGTGAAAGGTTCTTCAGAAGTGTACGGCCAGACCAACATTGGTGGTAAGGGCGGTACGCGTATTCCTATCGCCGGTATCGCCGGTGACCAGCAGGCGGCGCTGTATGGCCAGCTGTGTGTACAACCGGGTATGGCGAAAAATACCTACGGCACCGGTTGCTTCATGTTGATGAACACCGGTACTGAAGCGGTAACGTCAACACACGGTCTGCTGACCACCATCGCCTGCGGTCCGCGTGGTGAAGTGAACTATGCGCTGGAAGGTGCGGTGTTTATTGGTGGTGCGTCAATTCAGTGGCTGCGTGATGAAATGAAGCTGATCAGCGATTCGACGGACTCTGAATACTTTGCGCTGAAAGTGAAGGACACCAACGGTGTTTACATGGTGCCCGCCTTCACCGGTTTGGGTGCGCCTTATTGGGACCCGTATGCACGCGGTGCAATCTTCGGTCTGACGCGCGGTGCCAACGCCAACCACATCATTCGCGCCACGCTGGAATCGATTGCTTACCAGACGCGTGACGTGCTGGAAGCAATGCAAAACGATGCCGGCACCCGCCTGCAATCGTTGCGCGTGGATGGCGGTGCGGTTGCCAACAACTTCCTGATGCAGTTCCAGTCAGACATTCTCGGCACGCGCGTTGAGCGTCCGGAAGTGCGTGAAGTGACTGCGCTGGGTGCGGCTTATCTTGCTGGCCTGGCGGTCGGCTTCTGGGGCGATCTGGAAGAAGTGCGTGCTAAAGCGGTGATTGAACGCGAGTTCCGTCCAAGCATCGAAACCACCGAACGTAACGTGCGTTACGCCGGTTGGAAGAAAGCCGTTGCCCGTGCGAAAGCATGGGAAGACGAAGAGTAAAATCCTGCTGACCCGCGGCGCCCTGCCGCGGGTTTTTCCCCCGTCACTCTTCCCCGCTGTGTTAAACTGCCCGCCTGTTTTTTGTCAGGTGCAACCATGAAACGAGAACTCGCGATTGAATTTTCCCGCGTGACCGAAGCCGCCGCTCTGGCGGGCTATCACTGGTTAGGACGCGGCGATAAAAATGCGGCCGACGGCGCAGCCGTTCATGCCATGCGCATTATGCTCAACACTATTGATATCGACGGCCAGATTGTGATTGGCGAAGGCGAAATCGACGAAGCGCCGATGCTGTATATCGGTGAGAAAGTCGGTACCGGTCACGGCGACGCGGTGGATATCGCCGTTGATCCCATTGAAGGCACGCGCATGACGGCAATGGGCCAGGCCAACGCGCTGGCGGTGCTGGCGGTGGGCGATAAAGGCAGCTTCCTGCACGCACCTGATATGTACATGGAGAAACTGATTGTCGGGCCAGGCGCACGCGGCGCCATCGACCTCAATCTGCCGCTCGATATCAATCTGAAAAATATCGCGCTGGCGCTCGGCAAACCACTTAGCCAATTAACCGTTTCGATTCTGGCTAAACCGCGCCACGATGCGGTGATTGCTCAGCTGCAGCAGCTCGGCGTGCGCGTGTTCACCTTCCCGGATGGGGATGTTGCAGCCTCGATCCTCACCTGTATGCCGGATAGCGAAGTGGATGTGATGTACGGCATCGGCGGCGCGCCAGAAGGCGTGGTATCAGCGGCGGTCATTCGTGCAATGGATGGCGATATGCAGGCGCGCCTGCTGGCGCGGCACGTGGTAAAAGGCGACAGCGAAGAGAATCGCCGCCTGGGTGAAAATGAACTACAACGCTGCGCCGAAATGGGCATTGAAGCGGATCAGGTGCTGAAGCTGGATCAGATGGCGCGTAACGATAACGTGATCTTCGCCGCCACCGGCATCACCACCGGCGATTTGCTGAAAGGCATCACGCGTAACGGCAACATCGCCACCAGCGAAACCCTGCTGGTACGCGGCAAATCGCGCACCATTCGCCGCATCCAGTCAATCCACTATCTGGACCGCAAAGACGCGGCGCTGCATCAATTTATCCTGTAATCGCCTGCTTGCCGCTCTCCGGATGACGCGAGAGCGGCCACCAGCACAGCAGCATCACCAGCGATGTCACAAACATCAGCATGCCGAGGCTGGATTGATCGTGCTGCGGCAGCAGAGCTGACAGCCACGCAACCACGCCAGAACCGAGGTTCTGCAAGCCACCAATTAATGCACCAGCACTGCCCGCCAGCCACGCGTACGGCTCCATCGCCCCCGACGTTGCCAACGGGAACAACATGCCCGCGCCAAAGAAGAACAGCGCAGCCGGCACCAGCAGCGTCCAGATATTCATCACGCCAAACCAGGCGGGAACCCACATCAATAAACCCGCCAGCAGGCAGCTGTTCACGCCGTACCACATCAGCGTGTGCCAGGATTTCTGCTCGCGTCCGGCAAACCACGCCCCAAAGAATGCCGCCGGAATCGGCAGGATAAACAGGACGCTGACGGTCAAACCATCCAGCCCCAATACGCCGCCCATCAGCACGCCGCAGCTGGCTTCGAATACCGCGATGCCCGCCAGCGCGCCAATCAGCAGCAGCAGATAACGCACGAAATTGCCGTCGCTGAGCAACGTGGCATAACGCTTCAGGAACGGCGTCGCAGGCGTATCCACTGGACGGGTTTCCGGCAGCCAGCGAGCCATCGACGCGGTAACGCCGAGGCATAGCAGCAGCAGGAAGGCGAAACAGGCGTGCCAGCCAAACAGATGCGTCAGCAGCGCGCCAATCACCGGCGCCAGCAGGGGGCTGACCAGAATGCCCATGTTGAGTAAGCTGTTCGCCTGGCGCAGTGCGATGCCAGAGTAAAGGTCACGCGGCATGGTACGCGCCATCACGCCCGCCACGCCGGTACCTAAACCTTGCACTGCGCTGCCCACGACCAGAATATCCAGCGAGGGCGCGAACATGGCGATCAACGCACCGCTAGCAAAGATCGTCATGCCGATAAGGATCACCGGACGTCGGCCAACGCTGTCCGAAAGTGGACCATAGATCAGCTGCGATCCGCCGTAGGTCATCAGATAGGCGGCCATCACCTGCTGAATGGCGCCGCTGTGCACATTGAGCGTCTCAGCCATATTGGCCATCGCCGGAACATAGATGGTTTGCGCCATCTGCCCCACCGCCACCAGCACGATCAGCATGAATAATAGAAAGCGATTTTGCGTTTTACTTATCAACATGGAACAAAATGTCTGCCTGAGAAACAAAGAATAAGCAGCACAAAACAGGCCGCTTCGGATTGATGGCGGCAAAAATATCAGGATTCAGTGACAAATCGAAAGGCGCCGGCAAAGCTGTAGTGTCTTAAGCCGTCAAGGTTGACGTCCAGATTGTAAACCGGCCGCTACAGTTGCTGATCTGTGCGCTGCGTTTGTCGCTAAGAGCCCTTTGCTGGACGCGAGGGTGGTAATCCGTGAGGTCAATAGCGATCATATAGCCTAAATAATTCGAGTTGCAGGAAGGCGGCAAGTGTGTGAATCCCCGGGAGCTTACATGAGTAAGTGACGGGGGTGAGCACACGTAGCCATCGCAGCTGCACCAAGAGTAGGCCCCATGAGGGGGCTTGAAGTATGACGGGTAATCAACACTAAGGAGCCAACATGGCAGAGTGGATCAATGCTGAAGTGAAAGAAGTAAAAAACTGGACCGATGCACTGTTCAGTCTGCGCGTCGAAGCGCCCATTGATACCTTTACCGCAGGTCAGTTTGCCAAGCTGGCACTGGAAATTGACGGCGAGCGTGTGCAGCGCGCCTACTCTTACGTCAACGCACCGCAGGATCCGCTGCTGGAGTTTTATCTGGTCACCGTGCCGGAAGGCAAACTGAGTCCACGTTTGCAGGCATTGCAGCCCGGCGAACAGGTGATGATTACCAAAGAAGCCGCTGGGTTCTTTGTGCTCGACGAAATTCCTGACTGCCAAACGCTGTGGATGCTGGCGACCGGCACGGCGATCGGTCCCTATTTATCGATTCTGCAACAGGGCGAAGATCTGGAACGCTTTGAGAACATTGTGCTGGTACACGCCGCGCGCTTCGCCGATGACCTGAGCTTTCTGCCCTTAATGCAGCAGCTGCAGCAGCGTTATCAGGGCAAACTGCATATCCAAACGGTGGTGAGCCGCGAAGAGATCGCCGGTTCGCTGCACGGTCGTGTACCGCAACTGATTGAGAGCGGCGAACTGGAGCGTGCGGTCGGCCTGCCGCTCACCGCAGAAACCAGCCATGTGATGCTGTGCGGAAATCCGCAAATGGTGCGCGATACCCAACAGTTGCTGAAAGATACCCGTGAGATGCGTAAGCATTTCAAACGCAAACCCGGCCATATGACCAGCGAGCATTACTGGTGATACGTGCGAGGCGAAGAATGTCAGATTTTTCCCAATGTGGGTTTTGACTTTCCCCGGTAAAAACCGTTCTAATCGTGGGCTAAGTGAATGATTTAGGGCCGAAGCAATGAACAACCTGCCAGTCGCGCTGCTGCTTGGCCTCGCACTGACATTTCCCGTCTGGGCGGAGGATGCACCTGCATTGGATCGTAGCGATCATCTGCCTGCTGCGCCCTATCTGCTGGCGGGTGCGCCGACGTTCGATATGACCGTTGCGCAGTTTCGTGAAAAGTACAATGCCGCCAATCCCAATGAACCGCTGCAGGAATATCGCGCCATTGATAATCGCGGCGATAAAAGCAATCTGACGCGTGCTGCCAGCAAAATCAGCGAAACGCTGTACGCGTCTACGGCTTTGGAACAAGGCACCGGCAAGATCAAAACCTTGCAAATCACCTGGCTGCCCGTTCCTGGCCCCGATATGAAAGCCGCTCAGGCGCGCGCCATGGATTATATGACCGCCCTACTGCGCTTCTTCATCCCTGGCTTGTCGGCCGAGGATGGGCGCAAAAAGCTCGATTCTCTGCTGAGCGCGGGTAAAGGCGCACGTTATTTTTCCCGCACCGAAGGCGCACTGCGTTTCGTGGTCGCGGACAACGGCGACAAGGGTTTAACCTTCGCCGTTGAGCCGATAAAACTGGCGCTCGCGACACCCTGATCACACCGGCAAAAATGACGAAAAGCAAAGCCAGCAACCCATTTGATCTCTATACTGTCTCGCAGACATCGCTGCCCGATGGCAGCGCTATTTCATGAATCGCGTTATGCGGAGGAAAGAATGCGACATCCACTGGTTATGGGTAACTGGAAACTGAACGGTAGCAAGCAGATCACTAAAGAGCTGATTGAAGGCCTGCGCAAAGAGCTGTCTGGTGTTGATGGTTGTGGCGTAGCGATTGCCCCGCCGGCTATCTATCTGGACCTGGCGAAACACGCCATTTCCGGTAGCCACATCGCTCTGGGTGCTCAGAATGTCGACGTGAATCTGTCTGGCGCATTCACTGGCGAAACGTCTGCAGACATGCTGAAAGACGTCGGCGCGAAATACATCATCATCGGCCACTCTGAGCGCCGCACCTACCATAAAGAAAGCGACGAGTTCATCGCGAAGAAATTTGCCGTGGTGAAAGAAGCTGGCCTGGTGCCGGTTCTATGCATCGGTGAAACCGACGCAGAAAACGAAGCAGGCAAAACTGAAGAAGTGTGCGCACGTCAGATCGACGCCGTGCTGGAAACGCAGGGCGCAGCAGCGTTCGAAGGCGCAGTCATCGCTTACGAGCCAGTTTGGGCCATCGGTACCGGTAAATCCGCTACCCCAGCGCAGGCTCAGGCCGTGCACAAATTCATTCGTGACCACATCGCGAAGAAAGATGCCGCTATCGCACAGCAAGTGATCATTCAGTACGGCGGTTCAGTGAACGATAAAAATGCCGCTGAGCTGTTCACCCAGCCCGATATCGATGGCGCTCTGGTTGGCGGTGCATCCCTGAAAGCGGATGCTTTCGCCGTGATCGTGAAAGCCGCAGCAGCAGCGAAAAACGCATAATCTTTCGTTGTTGATGCAGAAAAGGCGGCTGATTAGCCGCCTTTTTTATGGGTCGCCATCAATGCCGCCCCTACAAGATCCTGCATTGATGATCCTGCAACTCTTCCGCTGAACCGCGGTTCAACGTCAACCAGTTACGTTCCAGTGCCAGCAGCGCTAAGCGCCCATCCGGCAGTTGCGCCAGCGCCATGCCATATTTGCCCATTTCCCTACGTGCGTTAGGCACTTCATCCGCCAGACGAATAAAAGCACTTTGCTGCGCCAACTCCGCCGTAGAAAGCGTTCGCACCCAATAGCGATGTTTCAGCAGCGTTTCGTTCTGCCACTGCGCATTAAGTCTTGGTGCCAGTGTATCCAGCTGCTGACGGACATCCGGTCGCAGGCAGGAAATATGAATATGCAGCTGATTCTGCGTGCGCCCATATTGCGCATTGATCGCCAGCGACAGCGCGCTGTCAGCAATGGGTGCGCCGCGCTTCTGCGCGAGCAAAACACGCTGTTGCCAGGCATCGGCAAACAGATTCGGCGTTGCGGGATTGAGAATGATGGGGCTTTCCATGCCGGTGATTTTTTCTATCGGCATCAGCAGATACTGCAATGGACCATTGAGATCTTTCAGCGTGACGTAACCCTGGGCGGTATTCACCTGTTGGCAAGGCGCAGGTTTGCCGCTGGCTGCCATATTTGGCACGCATTTCTCGCTAATGATCTGCCATAAGGCATCGCTGTTTTTTTGTAGGTGAAGAGCACCGCCGATCAGTCCAACAATCAACAGCACCAATAATGCGGTAAGCAACTTCAGGGTACGATGACTGCCCTGCATAGCCCGATTCCTCTATTCATCATCTGCCAGCATCCTCGCCTGACAGATGATGAAAGTCACGGACTAATCCTCAGCGCCTGTCTTCAGACATAAAAAAACGGCCAGCATTATCGCTGGCCGTTTTTGGATTTGTTAAGGCTTCATCACCTGGTCGTAACTGCCGCCATCGGCGAAATGGGTTTTCTGGGCTTGCGTCCAGCCACCAAACTTGCTGTCGATCGTGAACAGTTTCACCGGCGCGAATTTATCAGCAAACTTCTTCGCCACGGCTGCATCACGTGGACGGTAGAAATTCTCGGCGGCAATGGTCTGGCCTTCTGGTGAATAGAGATACTTGAGATAGTCTTCAGCCACTTTACGCGTGCCTTGCTCATCTACCACTTTATCCACCACGGAAACCGTCGGTTCAGCCAGGATCGATTCGCTTGGCGTAACGATTTCAAACTTGTCTTTGCCCAGTTTATTGACCGCCAGATACGCTTCGTTCTCCCACGCAATCAGCACGTCGCCGATACCGCGCTCAACGAAGGTATTGGTCGCACCACGTGCGCCAGAATCCTGTACTTCAACGTTCTTAAACAGCGACTTCACGTAAGCCTGCGCTTTGGCCTGATCGCCATGGTTCTGATCCAGCGCCCAACCCCATGCAGCCAGATAGTTCCAGCGTGCCCCACCCGAGGTTTTCGGGTTTGGTGTGATAACGGAAACGCCCGGTTTGATCAGATCTGGCCAATCATGAATGCCCTTCGGGTTGCCTTTGCGGACCAGGAACACGATGGTTGAGGTGTAAGGGGCGGAGTTATCCGGCAGGCGTTTGATCCAATCTTTATTAATACGACCACGGTCAGCAATAGCATCCACATCGGATTGCAGCGCCAGCGTAACCACATCAGCACGAATGCCATTGATCACGGAAGTCGCTTGTTTACCCGATCCACCGTGCGACTGGCGAATCACCACGTTGTCGCCGGTTTCCTGCTTGTAGTGTGCGCTAAACGCTTTGTTGTACTGTTCGTACAGCTCACGGGTAGGATCGTATGAGACGTTTAACAGCTGAATATCCTTTGCCAGAACACTGGTTGAGGCCAGTAACAAGGTGACACCAATACTCCACTTATTCATTGCTTGCTCTCCCGAGGTCGTTATAGAACAAGACTGACACAAAGTTATCCACGGATTAAAGAATTAAAAATAAGCTGTTATAACCGGACGGTATATGAGCAGGCATAAAAAAGGCGCGATTTACGTCGCGCCTTAATGCTGAAGAATCAGTAGAGTTTTTTCGCGGTATCCAGCCAGTCGCGTTTGAATGGACGCTTCATGTTTTCAATTGCGTCGATGATATCGTGATGCACCATCTTTTCGTTCTGAATACCCACGCAACGACCGCCATAACCCTGCAACAGCAGTTCAATAGAGTATGAACCCATGCGGGACGCGAGGATGCGGTCGTACGCGCAAGGCGCACCGCCACGCTGGATGTGGCCAAGCACAGTAGCGCGGGTTTCGCGTTTGGTTTCTGCTTCGATGAAGTGCGCAAGATCGTCGATGTCACAGATGTGCTCGGTGATCGCGACGATGGCGTGCTTTTTACCTTTGGCAATGCCAGCCTTGATTTCGGCAACCAGCTCTTCACGGGTATACGGAATTTCCGGCAGAACAATGAACTCACAGCCACCCGCGATGGCCGCCGCCAGCGTCAAATCGCCGCAATAACGACCCATCACTTCCACGATAGAGATACGCTGGTGGGAAGAAGAGGTATCACGCAGACGGTCAATCGCTTCCACCACGGTTTCCAGCGCAGTGAAGTAGCCGATGGTGTAATCAGTGCCCGCTACATCATTATCAATGGTGCCCGGTAAGCCGATGCATGGGAAACCCATTTCGGTCAGGCGCTTAGCCCCCATGTAGGAACCATCACCGCCGATAACCACCAGCGCATCAATGCCGCGCTTTTTCATGTTATCGATCGCGGTTTGACGTACTTCGTCATTACGGAATTCTGGGAAACGTGCGGAGCCAAGGAAGGTGCCGCCGCGGTTGATCATGTCAGACACGCTGTAGCGGTCGAGATTGATCATGCGATCTTCATACAAGCCCAGATAGCCGTCGTAAACACCAAAAACTTCCAGTCCTTCACTCAGCGCGGAACGTACAACTCCGCGAATGGCTGCGTTCATGCCTGGGGCGTCACCGCCGCTGGTCAGTACTCCGATTTTTTTGATCATGACAACCTCTGGATTGTTCAAAACTAAGGATTATTCCTGTCATGTGCCCGGCGTAGACCAGCTCGCGATCGCATGACTTAATAGTTGCAGAATAGTATATCAAAGGCCTGAAGCTGAATTGATTCAGGTCAGACAACTTTTCGCTAATTTTTTACAGAGTTGTTAGCGCTACGTCACTTTTTTTGTGTAATCGCATGATTTTAAAACGCTAACCTTGAAAAAATCCGTGTTGGTTTCCTGGCACAACAGAACAGGGATCTTGATGGATAATCACATCCGAGCCGGGAAACTTCTTCAGTAATGCTTGCTCAATTTCATCGGCTACCTGATGCGCTTGCACCAGAGGTAGCTGATCTTCCATCTCCAGATGCAATTGAATAAAACGCGTGGGGCCAGATTGCCGCGTGCGTAGAGCATGGGCACCACGAACCCCAGGCCAGCCGGTCACTACGTGAATAATCTCCAGCGTTTCATGCTCTGGCAAGGCACGGTCTAATAGCGCCTGTACCGCATCATACCCCATCCGCAACGCGTTATAGAGAATGTAAATGCCGATGCCGAGCGCAAACAAAGCATCCGCCCGCACAAAACCATAGCTGCTTAAGCCGAGAGCCACCAGGATTGCGCCGTTCATTACGACATCCGATTGATAGTGCAGCATGTCAGCACGAATCGCCTGACTCCGCGTGCGCCGCACCACCCACCGTTGAAAGGCCACCAGAACCAGGGTTGAAAACAGTGCCACCACCGTCACCACAATACCTACCAGCGGCGCGTTTAAGGTCGCTGGTGATGCCAAATGCTGAATGCCCGTCAGGAAAAGAAATAGCGCTGAGCCAGAAATAAACATGCTCTGCGCCAGTGCTGCCAGCGACTCTGCTTTACCGTGACCAAAGGTATGATCGTCATCGGCCGGCTGGAGCGAATAGCGCACCACCAGCAAGTTAGTCAGGGATGCCGCAATATCCACCAAAGAATCCACCAATGCCGCCAACATACTGACCGAACCGGTATGCCACCAGGCAAAAATTTTAACAATCAGCAGCAACGTTGCCAGCGTAGTTGCCGCCACAGCGGCCCGGTTAACTAATTTTGCATAGGAAGAATCCATGCTTTGCCTCGCCAGATGGCCCACACCCAAAATGCAGCCTGATGGTCTCAAGATGGCTAAAGTTTATCACTGGAAGGAATATGCTGTGAAAAATCAATATTAAGATAAGAGCGTGAGGAGAAAATAACAGGCAAAAAAAACCCCCGCATCATGCGGGGGAAGACAGGGATGGTGTCTATGGCAAGGAAAACAGGGATACTATGTTACTGGTTACTGCTGGTACTACTCACTGCTTGCAGCGGTGATGATGGCTGCAATCCTGAGAGCCGACGCATTTCTGCAAGTCGTCGCTCATAATTCTTCTGCAATTTCGCTTGCTGTGCAGGCGTTAGCAGGTGATACATCTGATTGCGAACCCGGGCCATCTCAACTTGCTGTTCGATTGCTGCGCGGGCCTGTTTTTCAGCCTGCTCTCTGATAGCCGGTTCGTTAAATTTGTCAGCAATGACAAGGTCATGCATAGTTTCGATATCTTGAACGCTGAGTGTTGGGCGTTCGTGGCGCGCTTGCTGCATTAGATCTCGCATCTGTTGCCGCTGTTGTTCAGTCAGCTCAATGCCATCGAACATGTAGCTTTGCGGATTTTGCGTCATACTGCCTGTCGCTAATACGCCGTTCGGATGCATCTCGTCAATCGTCGTCGTGTCTGCTGCTTCTGCGCTGGCGTGACTGAGAACCATCGCTGAGGCAATGACGACGGCGGTTAAGTAGCGCATCGTTAACTCCCAGTTCGTTCCGTTTTGCGATTCAACGAGAGCCAGTGTACGGCGATGGCTGCAAACATCCGTCAGGGGGTGTAAAACTACGTAAAGCGTTGGATTGCAAGTCAAGGAACACGGTATTTTGCCTGCGGAGGGCAATAAAAAATGAATAAAATCCTGTTGGTTGATGACGACCGCGAATTAACTTCGCTGCTTAAAGAACTGCTTGAGATGGAAGGTTTTGAAGTCATTGTGGCAAGCGATGGTGAGCAGGCACTAAACCTGTTAGACAACACCGTGGACTTGCTTTTGCTGGATGTGATGATGCCGAAAAAGAACGGTATCGACACATTGAAAGAACTACGCCAACAGCACCAAACGCCGGTCATCATGCTGACCGCGCGCGGCAGTGAACTGGACCGTGTTTTGGGCCTTGAGTTAGGTGCAGACGATTATCTGCCTAAACCCTTTAACGATCGCGAACTGGTGGCGCGTATCCGTGCCATTTTGCGCCGTTCAAACTGGAGCGAGCAGCAACAACAGCACGATAACAGCTCACCAACGCTGGAAGTGGATTGCCTGCGCCTGAACCCTGGTCGCCAGGAAGCGAGCTTTGATAACGAAACGCTGGATCTTACCGGCACCGAATTCACCCTGCTCTATTTGCTGGCGCAGCATCTGGGCCAGGTGGTTTCACGTGAGCATTTGAGTCAGGAAGTGTTGGGTAAACGTCTGACACCGTTTGACCGTGCTATCGATATGCACATTTCTAACCTGCGCCGTAAATTACCGGAACGTCGCGATGGCCACCCGTGGTTTAAAACGCTACGTGGACGCGGCTATCTGATGGTTTCGGCATCATGATCGGAAGTTTAACTACCCGCATCTTCGCTATCTTCTGGCTCACGCTGGCGCTGGTGTTGATGCTGGTTTTAATGGTGCCCAAACTCGATTCGCGCCAAATGACGTCGTTGCTGGAAAGTGAACAACGACAGGGCACGATGATTGAACAGCACGTCGAGGCTGAATTATCTCAGGACCCGCCAAACGATCTGATGTGGTGGCGCCGTTTGTTCCGTTCTATCGACAAATGGGCGCCCCCAGGCCAGCGCTTACTGCTGGTCACCAGCGAAGGCCGTGTGATTGGCGCGCAGCATAACGAAATGCAGATCATCCGTAACTTTATCGGTCAATCCGACAATGCCGACCATCCGCAAAAGAAGAAGTATGGCCGCGTTGAAATGGTCGGGCCGTTCGCCGTGCGCGATGGTGAAGATAACTACCAGCTTTATATGATTCGCCCTGCTACCAGCTCGCAGCTCGATTTCATCAATCTGATGTTCGACCGCCCGCTTCTGCTGCTGATCGTCACCATGTTGATTAGCTCACCGCTGCTGCTGTGGTTGGCATGGAGCCTGGCGCGTCCCGCTCGTAAGCTTAAGTACGCCGCAGATGAAGTAGCGAGTGGCAATTTACGTCAACATCCGGAACTGGAATCAGGCCCGCAGGAGTTCCTTGCAGCCGGCTCGAGTTTCAACCAGATGGTGAGTGCGCTCGAACGTATGATGACGGCACAGCAGCGCCTGCTGTCCGATATCAGCCATGAATTGCGCACCCCGCTGACCCGTTTACAGCTGGCAACGGCATTGCTGCGTCGGCGCAACGGTGAAGGTAAAGAGTTACAGCGCATCGAAACCGAAGCGCAGCGTCTTGATGGCATGATCAACGATTTGCTGGTGCTGTCACGCACTCAGCATAATAACGCCCTGGTCAGCGAAGCGATGAAGGCCAATCAGCTGTGGAACGGCGTGCTGGAAGATGCCAAATTTGAAGCCGAGCAGATGGGCAAGGTTATGGATGTACCCTATCCGCCGGGTCCCTGGCCCTTATATGGTAATCCTCACGCCCTGGAAAGCGCGCTGGAGAATATCGTACGTAACGCATTGCGCTATTCAAACTCGCATATCAGCGTCAGCTTCTCGGTAGATATTGAGGGCATTACCATCCATGTCGATGATGATGGTCCAGGCGTGAGTCCAGA
Organism: Pantoea sp. BRR-3P; assembly: GCF_039621635.1. Classification (NCBI taxonomy): domain Bacteria; kingdom Pseudomonadati; phylum Pseudomonadota; class Gammaproteobacteria; order Enterobacterales; family Erwiniaceae; genus Pantoea; species Pantoea sp. BRR-3P. Next base: position 4,165,232 of record NZ_CP155066.1, on the reverse strand, counting down.
GGATCGCGAGCAGATTTTCCGTCCGTTTTACCGTACTGATGAAGCACGCGATCGCGAGTCGGGTGGCACCGGTCTGGGTTTAGCGATTGTCGAAACTGCAGTGCAGCAGCATCGCGGCTGGGTTAAAGCCGATGATAGTCCGTTAGGCGGCTTACGCTTAACGCTGTGGTTGCCGCTGTACTCCGCCCGTCAATAATTTGTTATGCTTCGGCCCTCGTTTCCGGGGGCCTTATGCTAAACATTGTCTTATTTGAACCTGAAATTCCGCCAAATACCGGCAACATCATCCGCCTGTGCGCTAATACCGGTTTTCATTTACACCTGATTGAACCTCTGGGTTTTGCCTGGGATGATAAGCGCCTGCGTCGCGCGGGTCTGGATTACCACGAGTACACCGCGTTAAAAAAGCATGCTACCTACGCGGCATTTTTGACCTCCGAAGCACCGCAACGCCTGTTCGCACTTACGACCAAAGGCACGCCTGCGCACAGCGCGGTGAGCTATCAAAAAGGTGATTATTTGATGTTCGGTCCGGAGAGTCGGGGTTTACCGGCAGAGATTCTCAACGCGTTACCGGCTGAGCAAAAAATCCGTATACCCATGATGGCGGAAAGCCGCAGCATGAACTTATCGAACGCGGTATCGGTGGTGGTATATGAAGCGTGGCGCCAACTCGACTATGCTGGCGCCCTGATTAAAGGCTAGATGCCGTCACCATACTCAAAGCCAGCGCCGTTAAAGTGCTGATCCATATCCATCGACGGTTTATCACTGGTCGGCTTGCCAACAATACGCGCTGGCACGCCGGCCGCCGTAGTGTGCGGTGGTACGGGCTGCAGGACAACAGAACCGGCTCCGATTTTCGCGCCGCGCCCCACTTCAATGTTGCCCAGAATTTTGGCACCCGCACCAATCATCACGCCTTCACGGATCTTCGGATGACGATCGCCGCTGGTTTTCCCGGTACCGCCCAGCGTTACCGATTGCAGAATTGAAACATCATTTTCGATGATGGCCGTTTCGCCGATGACGATGCCGGTGGCGTGATCCAGCATAATACCGCGGCCAATGCGTGCCGCCGGATGAATATCGACGGCAAAGGAGACGGAGATTTCATTTTGCAGATAGACCGCCAACGCACGGCGCCCCTCTTTCCACAGCCAATGCCCAATACGATAAGCCTGCAATGCATGGAAGCCTTTCAGATAGAGCAGCGGCGTGGAGTATTTGTCGACCGCCGGATCGCGCTGGCGCACCGCTTGAATATCATAGGCCGCAGAGACGATCATCTCCGGGTCTTCACGATAGGCCTCTTCCACGATTTCGCGGATGGCAATCGCGGGCATAATCGGGTTCGCCAGCTTGTTGGCAAGCATATAGCTGAGGGCGCTGCCAAGGTTTTCGTGTTTTAGCAATGTCGCATGGTAAAAGCTGGCCAGCATCGGTTCACAGTCGGCCAGGGCTCTGGCTTCGGCTTTGATATGGTTCCAGACCAGTTCTAACTCTTCAGACGACATTGCTGTTTGCTCCCGATAAAAAAAGCGCCTGATGGGGCGCTACAGGTGATGACGCTGGCGCATCCTGCTTCAGCTTTGGCTGTTTTCGTCCTTCCTTGCACGGCCAAGTAACGTCAATGCTGCCTCTCGCGCCGATTTTCCGCAATAGAGCACCTGATAAATCTGCTCGGTAATGGGCATTTCGATGCCAACTCGAGCGGCCAATACTTTGACTTCTTTAGTATTTCTGTAGCCTTCTACAACTTGTCCGATAATGCGTTGCGCATCATCCACGCTCTCACCTTGCCCCAGCATCATGCCGAAACGTCGGTTACGTGACTGATTGTCGGTACAGGTCAGCACCAGATCGCCTAAGCCCGCCATGCCCATAAAGGTGGTGGGATCGGCCCCCAGCGCGGCGCCAAGACGGCTCATTTCAGTGAGGCCACGTGTGATCAGTGCGGTCCGGGCATTAGCCCCAAAACCAATTCCGTCAGAAATTCCTGCGCCAATCGCAATGACGTTTTTCACCGCGCCGCCTAACTGCACACCGATGAAATCCTGATTGTTATAGACGCGAAAACTTTTACCGCAGTGTAATTTCTGCTGCAGATCTTCAGCAAACTGTCCATCTGTCGAGGCCAGCGCGATGGCGGTTGGCATCCCAGCCGCCAACTCTTTGGCGAAGGTTGGCCCAGAAATGACAGCTAAAGGAATCGCATCACCGAGGATCTCGCGCGCCACATCCTGCAGTAAACGGCCCGTCTCTTTCTCCAGCCCTTTGGTCGCCCAAACAATCCGCGAATCCGCCCGCAAATGCGGTTTGAGCTGCGTAAGCACATCGCCAAACACATGGCTCGGTACCACGATCAGCAAATCGCGGCTCGCGCTCACTACCGTAGCTAAGTCGGCTTCAGGAACAAGATTATCGGGGAAAGGAACATCGGGCAGGAAAGCAACATTGCAGCGGTCAGCTTGCAGCTGCGCCACACTTTGGGGATTATGCCCCCACAGCAGAACCGGATGGCCATTACGGGCCAGCGTGATGGCCAAGGCGGTGCCGTACGAACCGGCACCGATGACGCTAATTGAAGCGTTGAGGGTAGTCATCAGGCATCCTGATGTGGCGCTTCGCCTTCACCTTGCTGCTGCAGATAGTTCATGAACAGCGCATCAAAGTTAACGGGTGCCAGGTTGAGCTGCGGGAAGGTACCGCGAGACACGAGGCTAGTGACGCACTCGCGTGCATACGGGAACAGAATGTTCGGGCAGTATGCGCCCAGGCAATGTGCCATTTGCGTGCCTTCAATGCCGCTAATGGTGAAAATACCGGCCTGCTGTACTTCGCACAGGAATGCCGTTTCTTCGGCAACGGTTGCCGTTACGGTAACACGCAGCACAACTTCAAAAACGCCATCAGCCAACTGAGAAGATGCCGTGTCGAGATCCAGCTTCACTTCCGGTTCCCACTCTTTCTGGAAAACCTGCGGCGCGTTCGGCGCTTCATAAGAGACGTCTTTGGTGTAAACACGTTGAATCTGGAACTGCATTTCGTTGGTGCTATGTTCTGACATGAGACTAAATCCTTTGAGTTAAAATTGTCTGATCGAAAAGTTATGCCTGGAGTAGAGGATCAAGTCCCTGACGTCCATCCAGCGCGTAAAGATCGTCATAGCCGCCAATGTGCTGCGCGTCTATAAAAATCTGAGGCACCGTAGTACGGCCACTTCGTTGGATCATCTCTTCGCGTTTCGCTGCGTTCCCGTCAATGGGAATCTCCTGGTACGACACGCCTTTTTGATCCAGCAACGCCTTTGCCCGGTGGCAATAAGGACAAGTGACTTTGGTGTAAATCTCAACATTCGCCATACGGTTACCCCTGAGAAGTTATTTACCGCGTACCAGTGGCAGATTTTCACCACTCCAGCCGCTCACGCCGTCTTTCAACACGGATACTTTTTCAAAACCAGCAGCGCTCAATTTAGCCGCTGACTCACCTGCGCTCTGGCCGGTGGCACAAACTACAATTATGGGTTGTGCCTTGTGCTTTTCCAGCTCGCCAAAACTCTCTTTTTTAATGTCTGCGGCCGCTACATTAATTGCCCCTGAAATGTGTCCTTTGCGGTAATCGTCGCGTGAACGAACGTCTACCACCACCGCGTCCTCTTTATTAATCATGTGGGTTGCTTCACCACGACTGATGGTTTTTACTTTAGAGAACATACCTTTAACGGTGGTCACAATCACGAGAACGAGTAAAGCAACCCATGCCAGACTGAGGATGGGGTGATTGCTTGCAAACTGCATAATTTCTTGCATGAGGGGTAACGACTCCAAACCGGGCTGATAAGCTAAAACAAGGGTTCTGAGTATACCTGCGCCACTTCGCATGTACAGTCGCGAAGGGGCCAGAGTTACGATTTGTGCGTCATTTTCCAAAAAAAGTGTTCTAATCGCAAAATTAAGACAAAGTTTATGCCAGTAAGCTCGGTACAGACATTTTTAGCAAAGCAAAACCCGGCCGGGCTAACTGGTAAGCGGCTGTTCATCGTGGAATAATTATCGACTATGAAGGGAAAAGCGACCGTTACACACACAAGGACCCGTTACAGCGGCACCACACTTCCGTTGTCATTCCGCTGGTCCGAAATCTCCCTGAGTCTGCTCGTCGCGGGCGCGCTGTTAATGCCCGCAGCCGCGCGCAGCGCAGATGATAATAAAACGCAGCTAAAATCTATTCAGCAGAACATTGCCGAGAAAGAAAAAAGCGTAAAGGCGCAGAAACTGCAGCGCAGTAAGCTGCTGGATCAATTACAGAGTCAGGAAAAAGTAATTGCGCAAGCCAGCCGACAACTGCGTGAAACGCGCAATAGCCTGCGCGCGCTTGAGGGTGAAATTGCGCAGGTTACCGCTTCAATTTCTCGTCTGGAAAAGCAGCAAGCACAGCAAGAAAAACTGCTCGCGCAACAGTTAGATGCCGCCTTCCGTCAGGGTCAGCATAACGGTTTACAACTGCTGCTGGGCGGTGAAGAAGCACAACGCAGTGAACGCATCCTTGCCTATTTCGGCTATCTCAATGCCGCCCGACAGAAAAATATCGACGATCTCAAACAAACGCAGCAGCAATTGGCGGAACAGCGTCAATCCCTGCAGGGTAAACAAGAGCAGCAAAAATCCTTGTTAGCGCAACAACAGACACAGCAAAGCAAATTGGAAGTGGCCAGTGCGGCACGGAAGAAGACGCTTACCGTGCTGGAGAGTTCGCTGGAAAAAGATCAGGCCGATCTGGTTGAGATGCGTGAGAACGAAAGCCGCCTGCAGAGCAAGATTGCCAAAGCAGAACGTGAAGCACGTGAACGCGCCGAACGCGAAGCTCGCGAGGCGGAAAAAGTGCGTCAACGTCAGGCGCAGGCGAAAGCCAAAGGATCCAGCTATCAGCCAACGCAGAGTGAACGCGAGCTGATGGCGCGTACTGGAGGATTGGGCAAGCCGGGTGGTCAAGCGGTTTGGCCGGTACGAGGACGTATTGAACACCGCTTCGGTGAATCGATGCAGGGCGAACTGCGCTGGAAAGGTCTGGTGGTTGATGCGCCTGAAGGCACTGAAGTCAAAGCCATTGCCGATGGACGCGTGCTGATGGCCGACTGGCTACAAGGTTACGGTCTGGTGGTGGTACTCGAGCACGGCAAAGGCGACATGAGCCTTTATGGCTACAATCAAAGCGCATTGGTGAGCGTTGGTGCTCAGGTGAAGGCAGGACAGCCTATCGCCCTTGTGGGCACCAGCGGCGGCCGCGGCACGCCTTCGCTCTACTTTGAAATCCGACGCCAGGGACAGGCCGTCAATCCACTACCGTGGTTAGGAAGATAAGTTTTGTTTCAACCCTCTAAAGTTTCGGCCGCACTCTGCGGCCTGTTTTTGTCACTTTCCGCCCATGCGGGAAAACTCTCCATCGTCATTGACGACTTCGGTTATCGTCCCGCCGAAGAGAATAAAGTGCTGCAAATGCCCACGGCAATCTCCGTTGCGGTCCTGCCGAATGCGCCACATGCGCGTGAAATGGCGACAAAAGCACATCAGGGTGGCCGCGAAGTATTGATCCACCTGCCAATGGCTCCGCTCAGTAAACAACCGCTGGAAAAAGATACGCTAACGCCGGAGATGAGCAGCGCGGAGATTGAACGGATCATTCGTGAAGCCACCAGCAAAGTGCCCTACGCGGTGGGCCTGAATAATCACATGGGCAGCAAAATGACCTCCAGCCTGCCCGGCATGCAGAAAGTGATGCAGGCGCTCAATCACTACAATTATTACTTTCTCGATAGCATGACCATTGGCAACAGCCAATCGATCCCGGCGTCTCAGGGCACGCACGTCAAAGTGCTTAAGCGCCGCGTGTTCCTCGATGATAGCCAGAATGAAGCCGCCATCCGTACGCAGTTTACTCGCGCGGTTAAGCTGGCACAGCGTGACGGTTATGCCATCGCCATCGGTCATCCGCATCCCACCACGGTACGCGTGTTGCAACAAATGCTGCCAACTTTACCAGCCGATATCATGTTGGTGCGCCCCAGTCAGTTGTTGAATGAACCGCTGCATCAGGGCACCACGCTACCGCCATCCAAGCCGGATAAACCTGAGAATCCGCGCTTCCGCGCACCAGGTCTGTGTAAGCCGAGCAAGCCCGTACCGCAGGTGCCGCAGAGCCGAGCCGTTGAATTAGTCACGGAAAGTATTGAGCAAAGCCAATTGGTTAAGTCAATTAAACAGCTCTTCTGATAGCGGGATGAATGAACTCAATGAGAAGAAAGATTTTGCTGTTGGATACCGGACGTGAATGGGGCGGCGGCACTAACAGTATGTTAGAACTGCTTAAACGCATCGATCGGCAGAAGTTTGCTGTCACCTGTTGTTTTTACAACAACTATTCTCGTGGCAACAGCGAAACCATTGAGTCCATCTTAAATTCAATCGGCATTCCCGTTATTTTTATCCCGCAACGTCGCCAGCCAATGTGGGCAAAACTGAGTAAAGAGCTGTTACGTACGCTGTTTTTTTTCAACCGCTCGCTGAAAAAAGAGATGATCGCTCGGGTGGACGAAATATGGCGTGTCTTACCCAATGCCAAAGCAATTTCATCAATTATGCGGGCTGGGCAATACAACGCGCTTTATATGAATAACCAGCCCAGCACCAACGTTGAAGGCTATTGCGCCGTCAACAATTTAGATGTGGCGCTCATCCAGCACTGCCGAATTGAACCGCAACTGAACGCCGCGCTGGTGAAGAGGGTTAATGAACGTGTTGATGCCGTTATCGCGGTCTCGCACGGCGTCAACCAGTCATTACGTCAGAGCGGCGTTGATGCGCAGCGCTGCTTCACCGTTTCAAACGCGATTGATATTCACCAGACATTGCCTGACCGCGCAGAAGTACGTGAGCGCCTGGGCTACGCCCCAGAAACATTCATTTTTGGTTCAATAGGCTCACTTATCACGCGTAAAGCGAACCATCATATTTTTCAGGCGTTAGGCCAGTTCAAACGCGCTCATCCTGAGGCCAAATGGAAAATGGTGGTGGTAGGTAGCGGGCCCGAACAGGAAAAACTGGCTCAGCTCGCTGGTACAGAAATGATTGAATCACATATCGTTTTTACCGGTTTTCAAAACAATCCGCTGGATTATCTTGCCGCGTTTGATGTCTTTATTCTTGCCTCGCGCAGTGAAGGCTTACCGCGTGTGGTGCTGGAAGCCATGCTGGTGAAAACGGCGGTAATAGGTTCGAATGTGGTAGGAACGGCGGAGTTAATTAATCACAATGAGACCGGCGTGATTTTTGAATATGGCGATATTGATCGGTTAAGCGGCTATCTGATGACATTATGGCAAGATGCCACACTGCGCCAGCGCCTCATTGAGGCGGCTGAATTACGCGTGCGTGAGCAATACGCCATTGAGAACTATGTTTCTGGTGTCGAAATGATATTAGAAAAATGTATTGAAAGGAGAACGCATGTTTGAATTTTTAAATAAAAACTATCGACACATCCGCGCTCGCCACAATATTTCATACACGCAGAGCGATACGCAAGGTAATACACCATTAACTTCAGTGATCATTCCTTGCACAGGTTCCGACTATATCGAAGAAGCGTTATTGAGTGCAGAATTTGCCAGTCGCTTTGCATCCGGTATTGAGGAGATAGTGATTGTCAGCGATCAGCCTGAGCAGGCTTTCGGTAAACTGCCGAAAAATACCCGCGTAACGACATTGGATATTCCTTTTCGTGAGGAAAGCTATCGTTATAAACAGATTTACCGCAGTCGATTAATCAAAATTCAAGCCCCTTTACAGGCTAAAGGCGAAGGGATTTTGATGATTGACTCGGACCTCAATCTGCTTAGATCACCCACAATAAATATGCATGAAGGGCATCTTTATTCCAGTTTCCGCAAAGGAAAAATGATCGCTAAGCTGGAGGGAGCCGATGAGCATGCCATCCCTGCATATTACAAACCATCAATAAGACCGTATTTAGAAGATCACGTAAATGGTGCCTATTTAGCCGCCACGCGAAAAACCTGGAAACGCATTTGCCCACTCTGGTTAACGCTCTTTCAAGACACGTGGGAACTCATGAACGACAATCAGCCGCCAACAGATCAGCTGCCACTCTCAGTATTACTGGATATGCTAGACCTTCGTACGATCAATCTGGGAGAGTGGGCAAACTGGCCCGTTTCCAAAAAGATTGGCGGCCACGCGGCGCCCATTCCCTCTGAAGTCATTGGCGCACACGGTGGTTTTCCTTTAAGTGAATGGCAGAAATACCTTCAGGATCCCACTCAGCCGCTCACCTTCAAGGGGCAGGATTACACACGCAAAGTGCGCTACCTGACGGACGCAGAAAAAATACAGCAATGAAACTCTCCGGCCGTCTGGCCGGAGAATCGTTTAATCCCAGCTCAACACCACTTTGCCAGATCGACCCGAACGCATCTCATCAAAGCCCTGCTGGAACTCATCAATGTGATAACGATGGGTGATGATAGGCGTAAGATCGAGGCCAGATTGAATCAACGCTGCCATCTTGTACCAGGTTTCAAACATCTCACGCCCATAGATGCCTTTGATGAACAGTCCTTTGAAGATCACCTGATTCCAGTCAATCGACATTTCACCCGGCGGAATACCCAATAGGGCAATGCGGCCGCCGTGGTTCATCACCTCTAACAAGGTGCGGAATGCCGGCGGCGCGCCTGACATTTCCAACCCAACATCAAACCCTTCGGTCATGCCGAGTTCAGCCATCACGTCACGCAGATTCTCCTGCGCTACGTTCACCGCACGCGTTACGCCCATCTTGCGCGCCAGATCGAGGCGATATTCATTGATATCGGTAATCACCACATGACGCGCGCCGACGTGCTTACACACCGCTGCCGCCATAATGCCAATCGGACCGGCACCAGAAATCAGCACGTCTTCGCCGACTAAATCAAACGACAGCGCCGTATGTACCGCGTTGCCAAAGGGATCAAAAATGGCCGCCAGTTCATCAGAGATGTTGTCAGGAATTTTGAAAGCGTTGAACGCCGGAATGACCAGGTATTCGGCGAAGCAGCCCTGACGATTAACGCCCACGCCAACGGTGTTGCGACAGAGATGAGTGCGTCCCGCACGGCAGTTACGGCAATGACCGCAGGTGATGTGGCCTTCACCAGAAACACGATCGCCAATGGCAAAGCCTTTTACTTCCTGCCCGATTCCCACCACTTCACCCACGTATTCGTGGCCGGTGATCATCGGAACCGGAATGGTTTTGCGCGACCAGTCGTCCCAGTTATAAATGTGCACATCGGTACCGCAAATAGCGGTTTTACGTATTTTAATCAGCAGATCGTTATGGCCCGGCTCCGGAATCGGCGCGTCCTTGACCATCCAAATACCTTCTTCGGCTTTTAATTTGGCGAGTGCTTTCATTTCCCTGCTCCTGAAATAACGCCCAGCTGCAGACCAATGCGGGTAAAGGCGGCAACAGCGTGTTCCAGCTGAGCCTGGGTATGGCCGGCAGAAATCTGCGTACGAATACGCGCCTGACCTTGCGGCACCACCGGGTAGAAGAAGCCGGTGACATAGATGCCTTCCTGCTGCAGCAGGCTCGCGAATTGCTGTGCCACTTTGGCATCGCCCAGCATCACCGGAATAATGGCGTGATCGGCTCCAGCCAGGGTGAAGCCTGCCGCGGTCATTTGTTCGCGGAAGAAGCGGGCGTTTTCCCACAGGCGCTGACGTAACCCATCGCCTTCACTCAGCAGTTCCAGCACGCGCAGCGAGGCGGCAACAATTGCCGGTGCCAGCGAATTGGAGAACAGATACGGGCGCGAGCGCTGGCGCAGCCATTCCACCACCTCTTTTTTCGCCGCCACGTAACCGCCAGACGCGCCACCCAGCGCTTTACCCAGCGTGCCGGTAAGGATGTCGACGCGATCCATCACACCACAATATTCGTGCGTGCCGCGTCCGGCCGAACCGACAAAGCCCACCGCATGCGAATCATCCACCATCACCAGTGCATCAAACTCATCGGCCAGGTCGCAAATCCCCTGCAGATTGGCGATCACGCCATCCATAGAAAAGACGCCGTCGGTGGCGATCAGAATGTGGCGCGCGCCCTTGTCGCGAGCTTCCTGCAAGCGCGCGCGCAGCTCGCTCATATCATTATTGGCGTAACGATAGCGCTGCGCTTTGCACAAGCGTACGCCGTCAATGATCGATGCGTGATTAAGCGCGTCCGAAATAATCGCGTCTTCCGCGCTGAGCAGCGTTTCAAACAGGCCGCCGTTGGCATCAAAGCAGGACGAGAACAAAATCGCGTCTTCCATGCCGAGGAATGCGGCCAGCTTGTGTTCCAGCTGCTGGTGAATATCCTGCGTGCCGCAAATAAAGCGCACCGAGGCCATACCAAAGCCGTGCGAATCCATGCCGTCTTTCGCCGCCTGGATCAATGCCGGATGATTGGCTAAACCCAAATAGTTATTGGCGCAAAAGTTAATGACGGCTGGGCTGTGAGCGACATTGATTTCCGCCTGCTGTGGCGAGGTAATAGTGCGTTCTTGTTTGAACAATCCGTCCTGACGTGTTGTCTCAAGCTGTTGGCGGATTTGCGAATAAAACTGACTGGACATGATTCTGCTCCTTAGATAGCAAAATTTTGGCACATATTACTGATCGAAAAGCAAAGACACGATATTTCAGCCAGCAATATCTCGGTTTTGCAGCATAGTTCACGCTGCGAACAGGATTTGTGCAGCGCTTACGGAGTCATCTGGCTGCCTGCGTCTGGTTGAAATGTTATGATGGTAGGTATTCGTGGCTGAAACCTCCTGTTTCACCCTAACTCTTTAAAGGCAAAGCATATGATTATCGTAACCGGTGGCGCTGGCATGATTGGCAGCAACATTGTTAAAGCGCTGAACGATCGCGGTCTTACCGACATTTTGGTGGTGGATAATCTGAAGGATGGCACCAAATTCGTGAATCTGGCCGATCTGGACATCGCTGATTACATGGATAAAGAGGAGTTCCTCAGCTATATCATGTCCGGCGAAGATCTGGGCCCTATCGAAGCCGTGTTCCACGAAGGTGCGTGCTCCGCGACCACCGAATGGGATGGCAAGTACATGATGGACAACAACTATCAGTACTCGAAAGATCTGCTTCACTTCTGTCTTGAGCGTGAAATCCCGTTCCTGTATGCCTCTTCCGCCGCGACCTACGGTGGCCGCAATGAAAACTTCATTGAAGAGCGCCAATACGAGCAGCCGCTGAACGTCTATGGCTACTCAAAAATGTTGTTCGATCACTATGTGCGCCAGATTCTGCCAGAAGCCGAATCACCGGTGTGCGGTTTCCGCTACTTCAACGTGTATGGTCCGCGCGAAGGCCATAAAGGCAGCATGGCGAGCGTGGCCTTCCATCTCAACACGCAGATCAGCAACGATGAAAATCCGAAGCTGTTTGAAGGCAGCGACGCTTTCCGCCGCGACTTCATCCATGTTGATGACGTGGTCGCCGTGAATCTGTGGTGCTGGGAGAACGGCGTTTCCGGTATCTACAACTGCGGTACCGGCCGCGCTGAATCTTTCCAGGAAGTGGCGGATGCGGTGCTGAACTTCCACCAGAAGGGCCAGATTGAGTACATTCCCTTCCCTGACAAGCTGAAAGGCCGCTATCAGGCATTCACTCAAGCCGATCTGACCAATCTGCGAGCGGCCGGTTACGACAAGCCGTTTAAAACCGTGGCGCAAGGCGTGGGCGAATATATGGCCTGGCTGAATCGTAACGCATAAGGAAACCGGCACCAGCGATGAAAATTCTGGTTATTGGCCCATCATGGGTCGGCGATATGATGATGTCGCAAAGTCTCTATCGCACGCTCAAGGCGGAACATCCTGACGCGGTAATCGATGTAATGGCCCCAGCCTGGTGCCGCCCTTTGCTGTCGCGTATGCCGGAAGTGAATCAGGCACTGGCGATGCCGCTCGGTCATGGCGCTCTGGCGTTAGGTGAGCGTCGACGCCTTGGGAAAACGCTGCAGGCGAGCGGTTACGATCGCGCCTATGTGTTGCCGAACTCCTTTAAATCCGCGCTGGTGCCCTTCTTCGCCGGCATCAAGCGTCGCACCGGCTGGCGCGGCGAGATGCGTTATGGCGTGTTAAATGATGTCCGCGTGCTGGATAAAGCCGCGTTTCCGTTAATGGTTGAGCGCTATGTGGCGCTCGGCTATGACAAGCCCATCGCCTCAGCGCAGCAGCTGCCGCAGCCCTTGTTGTGGCCGCAGCTGCGCGTGGATGACGACGAAAAACGCATGACGGCGGCACAGTTTGCGCTATCAGCCGATCGTCCAGCAATTGGCTTTTGCCCGGGTGCAGAGTTTGGTCCGGCCAAACGCTGGCCACATTATCACTATGCCGCGCTGGCAGAACAGCTGATCGGCGAAGGCTATCAGGTGGTGCTGTTTGGTTCGGCAAAGGATCGCGAAACCGGCGAAACCATTGTACAAACGCTGTCAGAAACAGCGCGTGCGCACTGCAAGAATCTGGCCGGCGATACGCAACTGGAACAGGCGGTGATTTTGCTGGCCAACTGCACGGCAGTGGTGAGTAATGATTCGGGCTTAATGCATATTGCGGCGGCTCTTAACCGTCCGCTGGTGGCGCTATATGGCCCAAGCAGCCCGGATTTCACCCCGCCGTTGTCCCATCAGGCGCGCATTATTCGCTTGATCACCGGTTATCACAAAATCCGCAAAGGGGATGCCGATCAAGGCTATCACCAAAGCCTGATTGATATTCAACCAGCGCGAGTTCATCAGGAGCTTAGCGCGCTGTTGCATCCGGTGCAGGAGTAAAGATGCACGTTTTGATAGTAAAAACCTCCTCAATGGGAGACGTGCTGCATACGCTTCCGGCGCTCACCGATGCGATGCAGGCCATTCCAGGCATTCGCTTTGATTGGGTGGTGGAGGAGAACTTCGCCCAGATTCCAGGCTGGCATCCGGCGGTGGATAAAGTGCTGCCCGTCGCGATTCGCCGCTGGCGCAAACACTGGTTTGGCAGCCAGCAGCGCGAAGAGCGCGTGCGCTTCAAACGCGATCTGCAATCGCGCGACTATGATGTGGTGCTGGATGCGCAAGGCCTCATCAAAAGCGCCGCGCTGGTGACGCGCCTGGCAAAAGGGGTGAAGCACGGTCAGGATAGCCGCAGTGCGCGCGAGCCTTTCGCCAGCTGGTGGTATGACAAGCGTCATGAAATCGACAAGCAGCAGCATGCCGTGGAACGTACGCGCGAGCTGTTTGCCAAAAGCCTCGGCTATGAAAAACCGGCTACGCAGGGTGATTATGCCATTGCCGGTCATTTCCTGACGTCACTTCCGGCGGAGAGCAGCCCTTATCTGGTGTTTCTGCATGCGACCACGCGTGACAACAAACACTGGCCGGAATCGCACTGGCGCGAGTTAATCGAATTAATGCAGCCTACGGGCCTGCGCGTGAAGTTGCCGTGGGGCGCAGAGCACGAGCATCAGCGCGCGCAGCGCCTGGCGGAAGGCTTCTCACATGTTGAAGTGTTAGCCAAATTAACCCTCGAGCAGGTCGCGCAGCAATTAGCGGGCGCGCGCGCGGTGGTATCGGTGGATACCGGCTTAAGCCATCTGACCGCGGCGCTGGATCGGCCCAATATCACCTTATACGGCCCAACCGATCCGGGACTCATTGGTGGATATGGGAAAAATCAGTATGTGCTGCGCCCTGCACAAGGCCACAGCATGGCAGATATCCAGGCAAAGGATGTCGCGGCAATGATGAAAGAAATCGCGGTATAGAGGTATACCGCGTCTTGATTCAGCTCGGCTGGCGATCGCGCTTTAATAACGCATATTCTGTTAGCGTCATGCCTTGGGTACGTGACTGGAGCCAGCTGAAAAGCTGCTCTAAATCATCATAAAGACGTTCAATGTCAGCCTCATTTTTAAACGTGGGGCTGCCATCCGGCATGAATTCTGAAGAGTGCAGCATAAATTCAACGTAGTCATTTCCACGCCTAAGCGTCTGCTCAGCCACCTGCTTCATCTGCGCCACATTGCCACCAACCGGCCGCAGCCAGTTGACTGAATGGCCGCGTTTCTTGCCGCGAATGTCATTCCACACTTTTTTTAACTGATTGGTCAGCGCACCGTAGCGATATTCGATGCTCATCGGCAGCTCTAAAAGCCCGCTGTCGCCCTCTTTGGAAATATCATTCGCATCAAGATAATAAGCGTGGTCGGGAAAGTGGCGATAATCGGTGCCGCCTTTGCCCTGAGGCGCGCCAGAAGAGGTACGCCAGTCAACGCGCGGTGTGACGGAACAATCAACCAAATAACCGTAATCGAGCAGTGCGCGCGCATAGATTTCATTGAAAGCCCAGCGTCCAGCACGGTGACTGGTCATCTTCTGCTGAAAGGCCGTTTCCAGTAAATCTGTCATGAAAGCGACTTTTCCACGCAGCACATCTTCAGGATATTCAATTAAATAGGGCTGATAGCGCCAATCATCATCCGTTAGCGCATAGTCTGGCGGGCTATACCATGCGTGCAGATGCATGCCGATTTCACCCTGCCCCCGCGCCAGCAGATCGCGGCCAAACTCTACATAAGCGGGATCGCTCGCCATTTCAAAATTGGTTAGCCAGGTTGGTTTAAAACCGTATTTCTCACATAACGACTGAAAACGCGGCAGGAATCGAACATTATGCGTGGTAACCTTGCCGCTGCGATTGCGCCAGAGGTTATCCCCTTCAGTATCGAGAGTGATTAAAAACGCAGGCTTATCCATAACTTATCCGATAAAATGAGCAATTTCTCGTCGTTATGGTACGCAAGCCCGGGAATGAGGGCAAACATTTCATCGGACAGGCGCGGGGATAAGTGTGTAGCAGTATAAGCACGGTTAAACTAGAGTGAATTAAACTACATAAGGTTCAGAATACGCTGGGTGCTCAGCTAAAATGCCCTGCGAATTCATTTAATACCAAACACATCTAATAAATTGATTTATCTTATATTCAGTCCTGTTTTTAGCGGGGATGATAGTTTTTGTATCATTAAAAACAGGCTGGCGATTAGGAGTAACGAATTTGTCAAAGCGCATTCTGATGGTGATTGATGGCCTGCCGGGAGGAGGGGCCGAAAAAGTCGTCCTGACGCTGGCAGAAGGTTTTATAAGTCAGGGACATCGGGTGTCGCTTTTTTCATTGCGTAAGGTGTGTGATTACCCTATTCCATCCGGCGTTGATTATCAGACCATCATTGATAGCAGCTCTCGTCCCTGGCGTAAGTTGACTGAAACTTATCGTCGAGCGCATCTCCTTGACGCCGCCGTGCGTGCAAGCGAAGCAACGCACGGAAAATTTGACCTGGTTCTTTCACATCTACACAAAACCGATCGCATTGTGCGGCGCGCACGCGCGCTGGATACGAATAAAACCTGGTATTGTCTGCATGGCGTATTCTCAGCCTCGTACCTTAAGCGTAAATCAGGATTCTCGCTGTGGCTTAAACGGCTCAAAATACGCCTGACTTATCAAGGCAAACAATTGATTGGTGTTTCACAATACGTCATTGATGATGTTGTTCAGAATATTGGCGTAAAGCCCAGCAAAACGCGTGTGATAGTCAACCCCTTCGATTTCAATCTTATTAGTCGCCTTGCCGCCGAACCTTGCCCCCTTGCCGGCAGTGATTTCGTCCTGCACGTTGGGCGTTTTCATGAAACAAAACGCCACGATCGCTTGCTGGACGCCTATGCTATGAGTGGTATCACCGCTCCCTTAGTGTTATTGGGTCAGGGAAGTGAAAAAATCACGGAAAAATTACGTCAGCAAACCGCTGATTTAGGTATTGCTGAGCGCGTGCGCTTCGAAGGCTTTCACGCCAATCCTTACCCGTGGATTCGCCACGCACGTCTGTTAGTGCTTAGTTCAGATAGCGAAGGATTTGGTAATGTGCTGGTAGAAGCCCTGAGCTGCGGCACTTCCATCGTCAGTACGCGTTGCCCTGGTGGCCCAGCGTCGATAATGAGCGGTGACCTTGCGCGTGGGCTTGCTGAGTTAAATGCGCAGTCACTGGCGGAAAAAATGCGCGAAATTTATGCGAACCCGCCAGAGTTGCAACATCTGGACTTAAGCATTTATAGTCTCAACGTGGTTTGTCAGCACTATTTGCAACTGGCTGAAGCGGCAAAACCCTCATATTCACATACTCAGCACGTTTCAGGTTAAACAGGTCCCCATGTCGGTGTGGCCGAACATGGGGATAGATCGTTGACGTATACCATTCTCTTCATTCTTTTTTTACCGGTGAAATGGTTGATGAAAATCTTCCATGCCAGGACCGGTAAAAATCTCGTGATTCAAACAGCGAAGATTGGTGATTTTATTAACATCACTCCGCTATTAACCCATTTGGGAAAAAGCGATGCGCTGCTAAGCCATAGCGTAGCGGCTCTGGCGACGCGTGACAGCACGCTAGAAAATATCTGGTACATCGAAGATCATCGTTCAGGACTGATTAAGAAATTCAAATTAATATGGTTATTACTTAATCGTTACGACAATATCTATCTGCTGCATCCGACCAATCTCAATCTATTTATTGCCGCTTGCTGTAACGCCAGTAACAAGCAATTTCTTTCCAGCTATCGTCGCCGAAGCTATCAGAAGCTTTTTTATCTCACCGCTTCAGGTGTCGTGCAGCACGAAAAAAATACGCTCACGCTGGAAAATTATTTAAAGCTCGCCGATCGTTCTTTTACTAAAGAGAGCTATCCGAAA
Source organism: Pantoea sp. BRR-3P (assembly GCF_039621635.1). Taxonomy (NCBI): domain Bacteria; kingdom Pseudomonadati; phylum Pseudomonadota; class Gammaproteobacteria; order Enterobacterales; family Erwiniaceae; genus Pantoea; species Pantoea sp. BRR-3P. The sequence goes on along the minus strand of NZ_CP155066.1, from coordinate 4,148,365 downwards.
CATGCGACACAACCGCTGTGGCAACCTCGCGCGCTGCCTGCAGAAATTTTCCAGCATGAGGGGATCAGAATTGGTATCAGTATCACCGCCGGTAACCAGGCGAAAACGATTCCTCCGCTTATTTGGCAGCGACTGTTTGACCATCTCAGCGATTTGCCCTGTCAGTTCTTTGCCTTTGGCGCACCGAATGAACAATCACGTCTACAAGAGCTGTATAAAGTTGTCGGCGCGCGTGAGAATGTGATCAGTTTGGTAGGTAAAGTGCCGTTAGAAGACGTTCCCGCCGTTATCAACGAGATGGATTTCTATATCGCGTCTGATTCGGGGAACGTTTATATTGCCGATGCGCAGCACGTTCCCATTATTTTGATTTACGGTCCTTGCTGTGTAGAAGAACAGCGCCCTCTTGGCGATGTCTTGCTGATTGGCCCAAATCATATTGCGCCTTCTTCATTTGTTTTCGCAGCGCAGTACAAATTTAAGCATCCCACTGAACAGCTGTTTGAACTGGATCAGCGGAAGCTGGATGATATTCATGATTTTATTACCGCGAGGCAGCAACAACGCCTGGCGCGACGGAAGAACACAAAAACAGCATGACAATGCCCCCTGCTCAATCAGCCCCTTTACTCAGCCTTATCATTCCCATGTTCAATGCGGGCAGCGATTTTACTGTCTGCATGCAGGCGCTGCTGGCACAAACGCTTAGCGACATGGAAATCATCATTGTCGATGACGGATCTACCGACGGCTCCGGCGAGCGTGCCGACGCCTATGCACAACAGCACCACCATGTGCGCGTTGTTCATCAAGCCAACGGGGGCGTGTCTCGCGCCCGCAATGCCGGACTGGCCGTCGCGCGTGGTAAGTACGTGTCATTCCCGGATGCTGACGACACCATGGACCCGGCGATGTATCAAACCCTGGTCGAAATGGCAGAGCGCGATAATCTCGACGTCGCGCAGTGCAATGCGGAGTGGTTCTTTAAAGCCAGTCAACAGGTAAAGCCGCTGATTCCCCGCGATCGCCTCACCAGCACCGGCGTGCTTAGCGGCTCTGAATGGCTCAATAAGGCACTGCAAACGCGGCGCTACATGCACGTGGTATGGCTGGGGATTTATCGCCGTGAACTGATCGAGCAGCTGCAGCTCTATTTTGAACCCGGCCTGCATCATCAGGATATCCCCTGGACCACCGAGCTGATGCTTAACGCTAAACGCGTGCGCTACACCGATCAAATCTTCTATCGCTACCATATGCACGATGCGTCAATCAGCAATCGTAAGCGCACCGGCCAGCGCAACGTCGAGTATCAGCGCCATTACCTGAAAATTGCGCGATTGCTGGAAGAGATTAACGTGCGCTATCGCGATAAAGTGAAAATCTATCCGTCATTTCACGCCCAGATTACGCATGAGGCGCTCAGCGTCTGCCACTGCATTCGTCGCGAACCCGAAGAGAGTGCGCGTCTGGCGATGATTGAAGACCTGTTTGCCACACAAACGCATAAACGCATGCTGCGTAACGCACGCGGCCTGCGGCAATGGTATCAACTGCTGTTGTGGCTGAGTCGGATTTATCGCTGGCGTAAGAAATAAGCGCTGCACCTGGCTTTCACGCTTTTGGGGTTTGCCCTACAATCAGCTGACTGAATTCTGAGATCATTTGAGTATGGCAAGCCCGATTCCAGACCCATTTACACCGAAAAATATTCTATTGATCAAGCTGCGCCATCACGGCGATATGCTGCTGACCACACCCGCTATCAATGCGCTTCGCCAGCGCTATCCGCAGGCCAATATCGACGTTCTGCTGTATAAAGAGACCCGTCCGATGCTGGAAGCGCATCCGGCCATTCGCCAGTTACACTTTATCGATCGCAACTGGAAGAAAGAGGGCGGCTGGCAGAAATTCCGTCACGAAATGCGCCTGATTTCAGCGGTACGCGCCTGCCACTATGACCTCGTGATCAACCTCGCCGATCAGTGGCGCAGCGCCATTATTACCGGCCTTTCCGGCGCCAACGTGCGTATCGGTTTTGCTTTTCACAAGCGCGACAATGTTTTATGGCGCCGAATGCACAATCAGTTGGTTAGCACCGCCAATCATAACCAGCTGCATACGGTTGAACAGAATATGGCGGCGCTGACGCCGCTGGGTATCAGCGCCGCGGGCGCGAAAGCCTCAATGCACTTCAGCGCGGCCGATTGGCAAAAGGTGCAGGACATGCTGGCACAGCACGCGGTCAGCGCGCCTTTTATTGTGGTGCAACCCACTTCTCGCTGGCAGTTTAAATGCTGGGAAGATGACAAAGTCGCACAGGTGATCGATGCGCTCACCGCTGAAGGCCGTACCGTGGTGCTTACCGCAGGACCAGACCAGAAAGAGCTGGCGATGATCGCCAATATTCAGTCGCTGTGCCGCAGCCACAATGTGGTGTCGCTGGCGGGTCAACTCTCCTTGCCGCAGTTGGCCGCACTCATCAATGCGGCGCAGCTGTTTATCGGCGTGGATTCTGCTCCCATGCACATGGCCGCCGCGCTGGAAACCCCCTGCCTTGCGCTGTTTGGCCCAACTAAGCTGCAACACTGGCGCCCGTGGGGCGAGAACAACCGCGTGATTTGGGCCGGCGATTATGGGCCGCTGCCGTCGCCAGACGCAATCGATACCAATACCCAACAGCGCTACCTTTCTGCTATTCCCGTTGAGGATGTGGTCGCCGCCGCCAGGAGTTTTTTGCATGAGTAAGTTACGCCTGGCGATAGTCCGGCAGAAATACCGTCCCGACGGCGGCGCCGAGCGCTTTATCTCACGTGCGCTGGAAGCACTGGATAGCGAACAGCTCGATCTCAACATTATCACCCGCAGCTGGCAGGGCATGCCGAATCCGGCCTGGCATCTGCACATCTGTAATCCGGCGAAATTCGGCCGCATCTCGCGCGAAAGGGGTTTTGCCCGCGCCGCCCGGGCATGCTGGGAACGTGAGAAGTTCGATATTGTGCAGAGCCACGAGCGCATTGCCGGCTGCGATATCTTCCGCGCGGGAGATGGCGTGCATCGCGTATGGCTGGAACAGCGCGCGCGTATTGTATCGCCGTGGCAACGTTTGAGCGCCAGCCTCAGCCCTTACCATCGCTACGTATTGCAGGCGGAAGCCGAGATGTTCAATGCGCCTGCGTTGAAGGCGGTGATCTGTAATTCCGAGATGGTGAAGCAGGATATTTTGCGGCACTTCACGCTCGATGCCAGCAAGATTCATGTGATTCACAATGCGATTGATAGCCAGCGTTTCCAGCCCGCCAGCGAAACATTGCGCCACGCAGCACGTCAGCAGCTCAACCTGCCGCACGATGCCACAGTGATGATTTATGTCGGTTCGGGCTTTGAGCGCAAAGGACTTAAGGCCGCGATTGAGGCGGTGGCGAAAAGCGATCGCTATCTGGTGGTGGTTGGCCAGGATAAGCACCTGTCGCGTTATCAGCAGTTAGCGAATCAGCTTAACTGCCTGGATCGAATGCGTTTTGTTGGCGTGCAGCAGGATGTACAGCCGTTTTACCATGCCGCTGACGCGCTGCTGCTGCCCACGCTTTATGACCCCTTTCCCAATGTGGTGCTGGAAGCAATGGCCTGCGGCCTGGCAGTGATCACCAGCACCGGCTGCGGTGGCGCTGAATTTATCACTGCAGGCCAGGAAGGTTTTGTTTGTGATGCGTTAGATATCAAAGCGTTAAACGAAGCCGTAATCGCCACGCCAGCACTTTCACACAATTCTGCCATGGGTGAAGCCGCACGACGTAGAATTGAACCTTTTGGTCCGCAGCGACTGGCGCTGGCGCTGACTTCACTTTATCAGCAAGTGCTGCAGAGCCGCTGACGAAGTGGTATGAGCAGGCGGCTAGTTTCTGATAACATGCCGCCTTTCATCTGTTTTTTGACGCGATTCTGTCGTAACGGTAACTATGACGACTCTATACACAGCCTTGCTCTATCTGATTCAGCCACTCATCTGGCTGCGCCTGTGGCTGCGCGGTCGAAAAGCACCGGCCTATCGTAAGCGCTGGGCAGAACGCTACGGCTACTGCGCTGGAAAAGTACTGCCGCACGGTATTGTGCTGCACTCCGTATCCGTCGGCGAAACGCTGGCGGCGGTGCCGCTGGTGCGCGCGCTGCGCCACCGCTATCCCACTTTACCGATCACCGTCACCACCATGACGCCAACCGGCTCCGAGCGCGCGCAATCGGCATTTGGCAAAGATGTGCACCACGTTTATCTGCCATACGATCTGCCTGGCTCCATTAATCGCTTCCTTGATAACGTCAATCCACGGCTGGTGATCATTATGGAAACCGAGCTGTGGCCAAACATCATCCGTATTTTGCATCAGCGCCAAATCCCGCTGGTGATTGCCAATGCGCGCTTGTCTGAGCGTTCAGCCAAAGGCTACAAAAAGCTCGGCGGCTTTATGCGCGATTTGCTGCAACGTATCACGCTGATTGCTGCGCAAAACGCCGAAGATGGCGACCGTTTCCTTAGCCTTGGCCTGAAACGTTCGCATCTTACCGTCACCGGCAGCCTCAAATTTGATATCTCGGTCACGCCGGAATTGGCGGCCAAAGCGGTGACGCTGCGTCGTCAGTGGGCATCGCGTCGCCCGGTATGGATCGCCACCAGCACCCACGAAGGCGAAGAGGCGATTGTGCTCGATGCCCATCGTCGCCTGCTGCAGCAGTTTCCCGATCTACTGCTGATTTTGGTGCCGCGCCATCCAGAGCGTTTCAAAGATGCCTGTGACCTGGCGCAAAAACGTGGCTTCAGTTTTATCTTGCGCAGCAGCGGTGAAATTCCATCAAGCTCTACCCAGGTCGTGATTGGCGACACCATGGGTGAATTGATGATGCTGTACGGCATTGCTGACCTCGCCTTTGTTGGCGGCAGTTTAGTGGAGCGCGGCGGGCACAATCCGCTCGAACCGGCCGCACACGCGATCCCCGTGTTGATGGGTCCGCACATCTGGAACTTCAAAGATATTTGCGCCAAGTTGCAGCAGGCCGAAGGTTTGATTACCGTTACTGACGTGGTGTCGTTACAAAAAGAGGTCGCTAACCTGCTGCAGGATGACGATTATCGCCGCTATTACGGTCGCCATGCCGTGGAAGTGCTGCATCAGAATCAGGGCGCCTTACAGCGTCTGCTACAGTTACTCGAACCTCACTTACCGCCGCGAGCACACTAACTCATGTCGCAACGCCAACGCCTCTCTGTGGTGATGATCGCCAAAAATGAAGCTGAGCTGCTGCCAGAGGCGCTGGCCTCCGTTAGCTGGGCGGATGAGATTGTGGTGCTGGACTCCGGCAGTTCAGACCACACCGCACAAGTCGCGCGGGAGCATGGCGCACAGGTGTACCAGGCTGAAGGCTGGGATGGATTTGGCAAACAGCGCCAGCGCGCGCAGGCACATGCCAACGGCGATATGATTTTGATGATCGATGCTGATGAGCGGGTGACGCCAGAACTGCGTCGTGCCATTGAACAGGTTTTAGCTCAGCCGCCGTCAGACACCGTTTACAGCCTGGGGCGCAGCAACCTGTTTCTCGGTCGCTTTATGCGCCACAGCGGCTGGTATCCCGACCGCGTGTTGCGCCTCTACCCGCGCAAGCTAAATTACAACGACAACCTGGTACATGAATCGCTGGAGACGCAGGGCGCGCCGGTGGTGACGTTGCCGGGCGATCTGCAACATCTTACCTGCCGCGATCTCATCGCTTTCCAGCGCAAGCAAATGAACTATGCCGAAGCCTGGGCGCAAGAGCGTTTCCAGCGCGGCAAACGCTGCGGCTTGTTCTCTATCTTTAGCCATACGCTCGGCGCGTTTGTGAAAACGCTGCTGCTGCGCGCCGGTTTCCTTGATGGCAAACAGGGCTGGATTCTGGCGGTAGTGAACGCGCAATACACCTTCAACAAATACTCGGCGCTCTGGGCGCTGCATCACACCTCAACAAAAGGCCGCGTATGAGCACCAAAGCGATTTATCCCGGCACCTTTGATCCTTTCACCTTGGGTCATCTGGATATTGTGACGCGCGCGGCGCAGATGTTTGACCGCATCGTGGTGGCGATTGCCGCCAGCCCGAGCAAGAAACCGCTGTTCAGTCTGGATGAGCGTGTGGATATGGCGCGCCAGGTAACGGCACATTTGCCCAATGTGGACGTCGTGGGTTTCAGCGATTTGATGGCGAACTTTGCGCAAGCGCAGAACGCCAACGTGCTGGTGCGCGGGTTGCGTGCGGTTTCCGATTTCGAATATGAGCTGCAGCTGGCGCAGATGAACCGTCATCTGTTGCCCACCCTTGAAAGCGTATTTCTGATGCCGTCCGAGGGCTTCTCGTTCGTCTCTTCTTCGCTGGTAAAAGAAGTGGCGCGCCATGCCGGTGACGTGCAGGCATTCCTGCCTGCCGTGGTGCACAAGGCTTTACTGGCGCGACTGGCGCAGCCTTAACTCAGTGCTGGCAGCGTGGACACCAGAAGGTGCTGCGCTGGCCATGCTTGCCGCTGACAATCGGCGTACCACAGGCGCGGCAAGGTTCTCCGGTGCGGCCATAAACCTGCAACTCCTGCGCGAAATAGCCGGGTTTACCATCCGTTTGCAGGAAATCGCGCAGCGTAGTGCCACCCTGCTCAATCGAGCGCAGCAATACCGCTTTGATGGTATTCACCAGCAGCTCGGCCTCTTCCTGACTCAAACTCATCGCCGGACGATCGGGTAAGATCCCGGCGGTAAACAGCGATTCGCTGGCGTAGATGTTACCGACGCCAACCACCACTTTGTTATCCATCAGCCACTGTTTGATCAGCGTGCGTTTGCCGCGTGACTTTTCAAACAGATAAGCGCCATCAAATTCGCTGCTTAACGGTTCCGGACCGAGATGCGCCAGCACGCTGCTGCCGGCCAGATCGCTGCTCCACAGCCAGGCGCCAAAACGCCGCGGATCGGTGTAGCGCAGCACTTTGCCGTTGCTCATCACCAAATCGACGTGATCGTGTTTGGCTGCGGGCTGTTCGCCGGGCAGCACGCGCAGGCTACCGGACATGCCGAGGTGAATGATGATCCAGCCATGTGGCAGCTCCAGCAGCAGGTATTTGGCGCGACGCTGCACGCTTAATACCGGTTGGTCGCTCAGCGCATGGATTTCATGCGAGACCGGCCAGCGCAAACGGGAATTGCGCACCACCGCATGCAGAATGGTGGCACCCACCATATGGGGTTCAATACCGCGTCGACTGGTTTCTACCTCAGGTAATTCAGGCATCTCATCTCCTCAACGAATCGCAGAAACAAAAAACCCGGCCGAAGCCGGGTTTTTCTAAGAACACTAAAATTACTTAATTTTAGCTTCTTTGTAGATCACGTGCTGACGTACAACCGGATCGAACTTTTTCAGTTCTAATTTCTCTGGTTTAGTACGTTTGTTCTTCGTGGTGGTATAGAAGTGACCTGTACCAGCAGAGGAAACCAGCTTGATCTTCTCACGAATACCTTTAGCCATGATTCAGTTCCTTAGTACTTCTCACCACGGGCGCGGATTTCGGTCAGAACCGTATCGATGCCCTTTTTATCAATAACACGCATACCTTTAGCAGATACACGCAGAGTAACGAAGCGCTTTTCGCTCTCAACCCAGAAACGGTGAGAGTGCAGGTTCGGCAGGAAACGGCGTTTCGTCGCGTTCATTGCGTGGGAACGGTTGTTACCCGTTACCGGACGCTTTCCAGTTACCTGGCAGACTCGTGACATTTCTATTCTCCAAAAATCAAATCAGCTCGAGCTTTAAAAACTAGGTTTTGGCCGCCTCGTCAGGCCTTAGCCCGCCCAGGCGAGTTCCATGTGAACCCGCTAAGCTGGCCCAAACGCCAAACCCGAGATTCTCAAAGGTGGCGTAGTATACGCCGCTCAGCCTGAGTGCTCAAGTCCCGAACAGATAAAGATCCCTCTGGATCGCGCAAAAATGCCTCATTTCTGTTCAATTGAATCGATGAATTACAACCAACCCCGCTCAGCGAAAGAGGTAAACTCGCCGTGACCGATCACCAGATGATCAAGTAAACGGATATTGAGCAGCGCGCAGGCCTGGCCAATTTTCGCGGTAATATCGCGATCGGCCCGGCTCGGTTCAGCGACGCCCGAGGGGTGATTGTGCGCCAGAATCACCGCCGCAGCGTTAAGCTTCAAGGCTTCGCGCACAATTTCACGCGGATGCACCTCCACGCTGGCAATCGAACCCGAAAACATCTTTTGCGCCTGCAACACGCGATGCTGATTATCCAGAAACAGCGCCATAAACACTTCTCGTTCCTGATGGGCCAGCACGCTTTGTAGGTAATGGCGCGTCACCTGCGGATTTTCCATAACATTTTCCCGCGCCAGCTGGCTGGCAAAAAAGCGTCGCCCCAATTCAGCGATGGCGTAAAGCTGCGTCATCTTGGCGCTGCCCACACCTTTAATTTGCCCCAGCTCCTCTTTGCTGGCGGTCATAATGCGATATAGCGAACCAAACTCGTTCAGCATCTGATGCGCCAGCAGCAGCACGCTGGTGCCGCGCGTACCGGTGCGCAAAAAAATCGCCAACAGCTCAGCATCATTCAGCCTTTCCGCGCCTATTAACAGTAGCTTTTCCCGTGGTGCCAGTTCCGTCATGACATTGCTCTCCCTGCGTTGCGGCGATTCTGCGCGTCTGCCGCACGGCGCGCCAGCAAGCAAAACGGAATTTCAGAGCCGGCTCGCAAAGGCCGCAGGCAGTGAAAAGGCGCGTTGCGGATTTTGTGATAAAGTTGCCTGCATCTGCCGCCTGTGACGCGGCAATCTGCTTTGAGGCGAAGAACATGATGGGATTAGCCGGAAAGAAAATTCTGCTGGGCGTCAGCGGCGGCATTGCGGCCTATAAAGCGCCGGAACTGGTGCGTCGGCTGCGCGATCGCGGCGCAGACGTCCGCGTAATGATGACCGAAGCGGCCAAAGCCTTTATTACGCCGCTTAGCTTACAAGCCGTTTCCGGGTATCCGGTATTTGATGACCTGCTCGACCCCGCAGCAGAAGCCGCGATGGGGCATATTGAACTGGCAAAATGGGCCGATTTGATTGTGCTGGCACCTGCAACAGCCGATTTAATTGCCCGCGTCACCGCCGGTATGGCGAACGATTTGGTCACCACCGCGTGCCTGGCAAGCGATGCGCCTCTCGCCATCGTTCCTGCTATGAATCAGCAGATGTACCGCGCGGCCATCACACAAGAGAACCTGCTGCGTCTGCAGCAACGCGGCGTGCTGATTTGGGGTCCCGACAGCGGCAGCCAGGCGTGCGGCGACATCGGTCCTGGCCGTATGCTCGACCCGCTGGCGATTGTTGCCCACGCGCTGGAATGGGCTGCGCCCGTCAACGATCTGCAACATCTCAACATTATGATCACCGCCGGCCCAACGCGTGAAGCGCTGGATCCGGTGCGATATATAAGCAACCACAGCTCCGGTAAGATGGGCTTTGCCATTGCCGCCGCCGCGGCAAAACGCGGCGCGAATGTGACGTTGGTTGCCGGTCCGGTTGCACTACCAACGCCAGCGGGCGTGCAGCGCGTGGATATCGATAGCGCGCTGGAGATGGAAGCCGCGGTGATGGCGCAAATCCAGCAACAACATATTTTCATTGCCAGCGCAGCCGTGGCAGACTACCGGGCGGCGACGATTGCCGCAGAGAAAATCAAAAAACAGGGTGGCGACGATAGCGTCACGCTGCAGTTGGTGAAGAACCCCGATATTGTCGCGGGCGTGGCGGCGCTGCAGGAACATCGCCCTTACGTTGTGGGATTTGCTGCCGAAACCCAGAATGTGGAAGAATACGCGCGGCAAAAACGGGTGCGAAAAAACCTGGATCTGATTTGTGCCAACGACGTGGCGCAGGCGGGTCAGGGATTCAATAGCGACACCAATGCTCTTCACCTTTTTTGGCAGGAGGGAGAAAAAGTCTTACCGCTCAGTGATAAGACGCTCCTTGGCCAACAATTAATAGACGAGATTGTCAGCCGTTATGATGAAAAAAATCGACGTTAAAATTCTTGATGCACGCGTAGGCAATGAATTCCCGCTGCCAACGTATGCAACCTCTGGCTCCGCAGGTCTCGATTTGCGCGCCTGTCTGGATGACGCACTGGACATTGCGCCGGGCATGACCACGCTGGTGCCCACAGGCCTGGCCATTCACATTGCCGATCCCAGCCTTGCAGCGGTGATTTTGCCGCGTTCTGGCCTTGGCCATAAACATGGCATCGTGCTGGGCAACCTGGTGGGTTTAATCGACTCCGATTATCAGGGCCAGCTCATGGTTTCCGTCTGGAACCGCGGCCAGGACAGCTTCACCCTGCAGCCAGGCGACCGTTTAGCACAGCTGGTATTCGTGCCGGTTGTGCAGGCGGAATTTAACCTGGTGGACGATTTTGACACCAGCGACCGCGGTGCGGGCGGCTTCGGTCACTCAGGCCGTCAGTAACACGCGACACTTTTCGCTTAGCCATCTTTTTATTTCTTGTCGCCACAGGCCGCTTTGTCTGTGGCAGATGAGGCAGTATTGCCTGTTTTTGGTGAATTTCAGGGGTGTTGAAGGTCATGGCAGAAAAAAAAGTCGCGAAACGGAATCGTCGCGAAGAGATTTTGCAGGCGCTGGCGCAAATGCTGGAGTCGAGCGATGGCAGTCAGCGCATCACCACCGCCAAGCTGGCAGCCAATGTAGGCGTTTCGGAAGCGGCATTGTACCGCCACTTTCCCAGCAAAACGCGCATGTTCGATAGCCTCATTGAGTTTATTGAAGACAGTCTGATTACCCGCATCAATCTGATCCTGAAAGACGAAAAAGAGACGCTGACGCGACTGCGTTTAATCGTGCAGCTGATTTTGGGATTTGGTGAGCGTAATCCGGGGCTGACGCGTATTTTGACCGGCCACGCGCTGATGTTCGAACAGGATCGCCTGCAGGGGCGGATTAATCAGCTGTTTGAGCGCATTGAAGTGCAGCTGCGTCAGGTGATGCGCGAAAAGAAAATGCGTGATGGAGAAGGTTTCCAGAACGACGAAACGCTACTGGCGAGCCAGCTGCTGGCGTTCTGTGAGGGACTGCTGTCGCGCTATGTGCGTTCCGAATTCCGCTTTCGTCCAACCGCTGATTTCGATAGCCGCTGGCCGTTGATGGCTGCGCAGCTGGTTTAAAACATCAGGTCGGCATCAATGCCGACCTGATGTCGTAGGGTTGCCATTCATGGCAACCTCATAACAAACCGCACCATTGTCTGGTGGTTAAATCCCATACTCTTTGCGATACGCGCGTACTTTCGCCAGATGGTCGGCCATCTCCGGCTTCTCTTCCAGATAATCAATCAGCTCGGCCAGCGTGATAATCGCGGTGACTTTGCACTTATAATCGCGCTCGACTTCCTGAATCGCTGAAATATCGCCGCGACCACGTTCCTGACGATCCAGCGAAATCAATACGCCCGCTAACGTGGCGTTGTGCGCGCTGATGATATCCATTGATTCACGGATCGCTGTGCCAGCGGTGATCACATCATCCACCAACATCACTTTGCCCTGCAGCGGGCTGCCCACCAGCAAACCACCTTCGCCGTGATCTTTGGCTTCTTTACGGTTGAAGCAGTAAGGCACGTCGCGCTCGTGATGATCGGCCAGCGCCACTGCGGTGGTGGTGGCAATCGGAATGCCTTTATACGCCGGGCCAAACAGCAGGTCGAAATCAACGCCGCCATCCACCAGCGCCTGCGCATAGAAACGTCCCAGCAGCGCTAAATCACGGCCGGTATTAAACAGGCCGGCGTTAAAGAAATAGGGACTTTTACGCCCCGATTTTAGGGTGAACTCTCCAAACTTCAGCACCCCTTTGTTCAGGGCGAATTCAATAAACTGACGCTGCCAGGCTTTCATTTCTCACTCCTCAAATAAAGAAAAGGCGACTCTATGGTCGCCTGTTACATCAATTGGTTAGCGCCGCTTTCTGCGCCTGAATCAACTGCTCAATGCCGCCTCGCGCCAGCGCCAGCAGCTGCAGTAATTCGTCGTGGCTGAACGGCTCGCCTTCAGCGGTGCCCTGCACTTCAATCATGCGGCCATCTTCGGTCATCACCACGTTCATGTCGGTTTCTGCGGCGGAATCTTCTACATACTCCAGATCGCACAGCGCTTCACCGCCGACGATGCCAACGGAAATCGCCGCTACCATGCCTTTCAGCGGGCTGGCTTTCAGTTTGCCTGCCGCAACCAATGCGTTTAACGCATCAGCCAGCGCCACGCAGGCACCGGTAATAGAGGCGGTGCGGGTGCCGCCATCGGCCTGAATCACATCGCAATCCAGAGTAATGGTGAACTCACCCAGCGCCTGCAAATCGACGGCGGCACGCAGTGAACGGGCGATCAGACGCTGAATCTCCAGCGTACGTCCGCCCTGTTTGCCCTTGGCGGCTTCACGCGCCATACGGCTGTGGGTGGAACGCGGCAGCATGCCATATTCCGCGGTAATCCACCCCTGACCTTTGCCTTTGAGGAAACGCGGCACGCTTTCTTCGACGGTTGCGGTGCACAGCACTTTGGTTTCGCCGAACTCAACGAGCACAGAGCCTTCTGCGTGTTTGGTGTAGTGACGAGTAAGGGTGACGGGACGTGTTTCTGCTGCACTACGGCCTGCTGGACGCATGGTTTCTCTCCGGCTTGCTTGGGTTTGGCTGCGCATTATACGGACTTCATCTCCGGCTGTCCTGCCCGCGATCGGCACAATCCTGGATGAAATTCCGCGGCGGCTGTGGCTAAATGCGCGTTTCCTCCCTTAAAAAGATAAATGATGATAGCGATACTGCATTTCCTGCTGGCGCTGGTGGTGATCTTTGCCCTTGCGCTGTTGGTCAGCCATGACCGTAAACGGATTCGTCCACGCTTTATTATTCAACTGTTGGTCGTTGAAGCCGCGCTGGGTTGGTTCTTCCTTCACTCAGCGGGCGGGCAATCGGTGGTTACCGCGGTGGGCGGCTTCTTCGAGACCTTATTAACCTTTGCGGCACAAGGCACTAACTTTGTGTTTGGCAATATGGCGAATCAGGGCCTGGCATTCATCTTCCTTGGCGTGCTCTGCCCCATCGTGTTTATTTCTGCGCTGATCGGTATTTTGCAGCACTGGCGTATTTTGCCGCTGCTGATTCGGCTGGTCGGCACCCTGCTGTCGAAAGTGAACGGAATGGGCAAGCTGGAATCCTTTAACGCCGTCAGCACGCTGATTCTTGGCCAGTCTGAAAACTTTATCGCGTATAAAGGCATTCTCGGCGATATCTCCGCACCGCGTATGTACACCATGGCGGCCACGGCGATGTCGACGGTTTCACTGTCGATTGTTGGCGCCTATATGTCGATGATTGACGCGAAATATGTGGTTGCGGCGCTGCTGCTCAACATGTTCAGCACCTTTATTATTCTTTCGATCATTAACCCGACGCGTCCGGAGAACGAAGAACATATCGCGCTGGATAAGCTGCACGAAGATCAGAGTTTCTTTGAGATGCTGGGCGAATACATTCTCGCCGGCTTTAAAGTGGCGATGATCATCCTGGCGATGCTGATTGGCTTTATCGCGCTGATTGCGGCCATCAACGCGCTGTTTGCCACGGTATTTGGCTACAGTTTCCAGCAGCTGCTCGGTTACGTTTTCTATCCGTTTGCCTGGCTGGTGGGAATTCCGTCCGCCGATGCGCTACAAGCGGCAAGTATTATGGCTACCAAGCTGGTGGCAAACGAGTTTGTGGCGATGATTGAGCTGAAGAAAGTGGCAGCGGAGATGACGCCGCGCGGTCTGGGGATTCTGTCGGTGTTCCTGGTGTCGTTTGCTAACTTCGCTTCGATTGGCATTGTTGCCGGTGCCATTAAAGGCCTGAACGAGAAACAGGGCAACGTGGTTTCACGATTTGGCTGGAAGCTGGTTTATGGCTCCACGCTGGTGAGTTTGCTCTCCGCCGCATTCGCTGGGCTGTTTATCTGATGTTTTTGGGTGCGCATCAATGCGCACCCTACCAAAGCCTCGCGATATAAACGTCGGGTCAAGCTCAACCGTTAAAACGCCACGCACACCAGTGAATCAACGCGCATCACGGATTCCTGCTCAAAGCGCTTTTTGTAGACCTCACGCAATCCATTAATACTGTCAGAACTGTTGCGATCTGCGTTGTGAATCAGCATCAGCGCTTTACTGTTTTCCCGCGCCAGCTTGCCGTTATCGCCCAGCCATTGCCCTTTGGCATCGTAGACTGATAATCCATCTTTGAAGCGCGGCGTGACGTCGTTATCTACGAACTGCTGCCATTCAAGGTTACTCACGGTGCCACCTTTCGGTTTATTCATGCCAAACCACAGCGTGGTTTGCATCATCACGTCACCAGAACCGCACACCGCCACCGGCGCCGTATTCGGCGGGATCTGCTGATGCGAGGTAACAGGCGTCTGACATCCAGCCAGCAGTAACGTCAATAAAGCAGGGAGAGCCACGGAGCGGAACATCACGAATCCTCAAAAGTGAACGAGGGCTAAGCATAAAGGCGCGTTGCGAAAAGCGGTAATATTTTGTTATTCAAGCTTAAGTGCGCTTATGCCTGTTAGCCTCGAGCCGGCCTCGCTATACTTCACCCAACATTTCTGAAAATGAGAAGACGACTATGATCCGCAGTATGACCGCTTACGCCCGCCGCGAAGCCAAAGGCCACTGGGGCAGCGCCGCGTGGGAACTTCGTTCTGTTAACCAGCGCTATCTGGAAACCTACATCCGTCTGCCGGAACAATTTCGTGGTCTGGAGCCGGTAATCCGCGAGCGCATCCGCAACCGTTTGACGCGCGGTAAAATTGAGTGCTACCTGCGCTACGACGCCGATGCCAGCGCGCAAGGCGAATTACAGCTGAATGAATCGCTGGCCAAACAGCTGGTGCAGGCCGCCAACTGGGTAAAAATGCAAAGCGATGAGGGCGCGATCAACCCGCTGGATATTCTGCGCTGGCCTGGCGTAATGTCCGCGCAGGAGCAAGATCTGGATGCTATTAACGCCGAACTGCTGGTAGCGCTGGATGGCGCATTAGATGATTTTATCGAAGCGCGCGAAAGTGAAGGCACCGCGCTGAAAGCGATGATAGAACAGCGTCTGGAAGGCGTATCGCAAGAAGTCAGCAAAGTGCGCGCGCAGATGCCGGAAGTGATCAAATGGCAGCGCGAGCGCCTGGTGACCAAACTGGCAGAAGCCGAAGTACAGCTGGAAAATAATCGCCTGGAGCAAGAGCTGGTAATGATGGCGCAGCGTATCGATGTGGCGGAAGAGCTGGATCGTCTGGATGCGCACGTTAAAGAGACCTACAACATCCTGAAGAAGAAAGAAGCCGTTGGCCGCCGCCTCGATTTCATGATGCAGGAATTTAACCGTGAATCGAACACGCTGGCGTCGAAGTCTATCAACGCCGAGATCACCGCATCAGCGATTGAGTTGAAAGTGCTGATCGAACAGATGCGCGAGCAGATTCAGAATATTGAGTAGCATTGCTGTGGCATGAATTAGCAGAAAGCTAAAAAGCTCGCTCAGCGCGGGCTTTTTTTATTTGCATGCTATCCAGGACGTTAAGAGCAAATCGGCATCCTGAAAATGTTTCACTGTGACTCCTTACTCAAAAATTGACCAAACGAGGGCGAACAGAAAGTAAGCATCTTATATACTTCTGCTCGTCTCTACGCATGAATTGCACTGGAGACCATATAGGACGATTGAATACACAAGGAGTGTAAAGCGATGGCCGCACTGCAATTTCCCTGCACAATACTTACCACGCAAAAACAAATGGACGATTACGGCGCCAGCGATATGTCCGGCCCTTACCGGTATATTGAAATTACTGGAGCCCGTAATGAAAGCCAGTAAAAAAAGGCTTCTATGGGTACTGATACTGCTTCCAGCTATTCTGACATCTTATGTCTTCTGGCTATCTCAGCGCTCGGTAGAAATTGTTGGCGTCCATCAGAATGGTAACCACAGCTATGTTTTAGTAAAGAACTTCCCCTTTAGTGATCGAGGGAAGATAAGCTGGTGGTTAGAAAATAAAGATATGCTTAAAGTTAAGTATAAGATACCTGAGCCGGCAAAATATGGATCGTTCACCGTTATTTTCTGGCTATTTGGTGAGGGCTATAAAGAAGAAGGGAAATATGACAGGCTCTGTTTTAATGATATGCTCCCGCCGAAAAACTGCATAGAGAAGGAAGCCATTTTTGCGGTAGAGAAAAGCACAAATTTGGGAACAGTTTTCACCGTCTATAATGGTGGCGACTATCGATTAAACAATAACGGAACGGTCGTTGAAATTCACCGTAAATAAAAGCGATTTTTCGGTATTGATTGAATACAACGCAGCCAACGCGCTGTGTTGCTTTATCCAAGCCCAACGGCCTAATGTCGCTCAAATAAGCATATATTCCGTAGCGGCGCGATTTATCGCGCAATAAATTATGTTTATATGCAGGTGCGCATGAATGCGCACCCTACGAAAAACCAGCTAAATAGATGTAGGGGAGCCATTCATGGCGACCGATTAACCTTAACTGACAAGCATTGCGCAATAAATTGCACCGCTACAGTTCCTGCGTGCTATATCTGACAGGTTCTCACTTATCCAACGTAGAGCACATGGCGCGCGGGAACTGGCTGCTCCCTGCGGCATAACCTCCGCGATTGATTTTAACGATCATGCCAAACGAGGTGTGACCCACTTTGAAGCCGGGATAGACATATTTTTCCGCATCGGCATCGCTGATTTCATCTCCCTGAATACGGCTCGAAGTGAGAGTGGTGGATTTGAGCATGCCCGGTAACAGTTGATATGAGAACTCCATGGCGCGATGAATGGATTGCTTCTTCAACACCTTACCTTGTCCATCCAGGTGAAAAAGGTGCCCAACATACGTTCCCACGCCATTTCCGCTCTGATAATACGTTAGCTGCATGCTGCCTTCAGAAGCCACCGCTGCTTCGCCCGTTGCACTGATGTATTTAAAGCCAAAGCGTGATTCGCAATGATACGGATAGCTGATTACCGAAAGGGTATAAACCCGTTCAACGATCCACGGCGCAAGCGCGATAAAAAGGGTAATCCCCAGCAGCCAGACTCGCTTATGCATCATGTTCCTTCCTGGATAGAGGTGTAAGCTTCGCAACCCTTCGCGTGCTGCTGTATCTCCTCGCGACAGAGAAAATAGCTAAAAACATCAGGGTTGTAGGAGCCGTTGATATAGATGAAATGCACCTCGCCCTCGAGTATGCGATGAAACCACTCATCACTCTCTAGCTGCTTAAGGGCATTCGCAAGATAGTCATTTTGCGTATCGATACTCTGGTTATAGAAGACCTGCAGCTGGTTAAAACGCGTCACCAGCGGCAGATAATGCACGGTGTGATATTGGGTGAAAATCTGCTGTACGGTGCTTTTATTGACGACCCAGAACAGGGAAAAACTGGCAAGCACGACAATGGTTGATAGCAAAGCAAGGCGCATGCGCCCCATCAGACGCGATGTTGGCTGGCGGGAAGGCGCCGCACGATAGCGTTCCTGGCGTGATGATTTTGCCATGTCATGAGTTTCGTCCTCCTCGACCATGGCGCTGGTTTCTGACAAATCTGTCGACGTCGTGACTCCCGCGCATTCAATGCTGAACATGCGCGAGATCTTATAGCCCAGCCGCGGAACGGTCATGATCAACTCGCCGTTCAGCTCCAGCTCTTTCAGCACTTTGCGCAGTTGGGTCACCGCCTGATTTAAGCTGTTCTCACTGACAATGTGTCCCATTGCGCCCCATCCGGCATAAATTAACTGCTCGCGACTCACGGGCTCACCCGCTGATTCAATTAATGCCACCAGGCAACGTGCCGCTGCTGCGCTGATGGGGATGTTAGGCTGCGCGCTGCCTAAGCCCGCTAACGACGGCATATCCGTATTAAAGGCAACCTTGCTTTCAATGATGTAAACAGACATCTCGATTTCCCGTGAAAATACCGCCACTCATAAATAAATGCCGCTATGAAAGCGATGCATAGCGATTCATAACGCTCAGCTAACCTATTGAAAACGATCCTTTTTCAACAAAAGTCAGCTCTCTTTTTTACCCTTCATCCCCGATACGCTTAAACAGGCTCTGCGTTTTTTATTAATCATTATTAATTAGCGATGAAACGGATGAAAACTTATGCAAAATAATGACTGATTTAGATGAATGATAATATTGAAAGCCAAAAAGCGGCTTATTCGAGACTGTTCTTAAATTTTTGTCATTAAGAAATTGAAGGTCGCCACCTTTCTTAGCAAATAATAAACAAACCATTAACCCGTTTTATATGAAATCCTTTATAGCACAATGAGTTAACTTCTTTTCACCGCTTCACAGGCGCATTTTTGACAGCCTGATACCGCTTATTGATAATCGGCCCAACTTCAGCAGGCCGTTATACGTTGCTTAGCGAAGGGTTAAAAAACATCAATGCAATATTGGCTTAAGTCAGTTATCAGGAGCACGCCTTTAACTATTCCATACAGCTTTGCATTGAACATATCCGCGTTAATTCGCGTACATATAGGAAATCGAAAATGAAGTTGAATAAGATCATGGTTGCAATGGGTTTTGGTTTAGTGATGGCAGCTGGTGCTGCAAATGCTGCCGATGGTAAAGTGACCATTAAAGGTACCGTCACCACTGCCCCGTGCTCAATTGATTCTGGCTCTCTGGACCAGGCTGTTGAAATGGGCTCCATCTCGGAAAAGGCTCTGCTTGATGGTAAGCAAAGCGGCAACAAAAACTTCACTATCAAACTGGAAAACTGCCAGCTTGATGGTAAAAAAAGCGTCAAGGTCACCTTCAAAGGTGTCGCAGCGGGTGCTGACGATAAAAACTTCGGCGTTACTGGTACAGCAGCAGGTATCAGCCTCGGCTTAATCACTTCCGATAACACCGTTGTTTCTCCAAATGCTCCAGTAACACTTCCTGTTTCAGATAACGCGAATGAACTGACATTCACCACCTTTGTACAGGGTGATAAAACAGATAACACAGATCCTGAGAACCCAGTCATTCCAATCACTGCCGGTAGCTTCTCAGCCACGCTTGATTTCACCATGGATTACATCTAATTCAGCTTTGTGAATGAAAAAGGTGTGTGCATTGGCACATACCTTTTTATTAAACAGGCCAGATAATAATGCTAACGAAATGCCCAGTTAAAAAGACGAAGCTCACTAAAATAGTGCTTGCTCCGTTGGCGCTGGCTATTTCTTTAGCTTTATTTACCCCGCAACCATTATTGGCAAAAGAGGTTGAGTTCAACCTCGACAATCTTGATGTCAGCGACCGTGAAAATATTGACATGTCGCAGTTTGCGCGCGCCGGATTTATTATGCCCGGTCAATATGAAATGGTGGTGCGGGTAAATAAAACCGAAATTCCGGCTCTGCTTATAACCTTCCTCGCCCCGGAAGACGATCCCAAAGGCAGCGTGGCTTGCCTGTCGCCCGAACTGGTACAACAGTTAGGCTTAAAGCCGGCGTCACTGGCAAAAATTAACTACTGGCATGCGGGACAGTGTGCCAACCTCTCATCCTTGCCTGGCCTCACCGCGCAAGGTGACTTAGCCACTTCCATACTCTCTGTAAACCTGCCGCAAGCCTACCTTGAGTATCAGGCACAGGATTGGGATCCACCTGCACGCTGGGATGATGGCATTCCAGGGATGCTGTTCGATTACAACGTGAATATGGATTACAACACGCAGCAGCAGGGCGGCGACAGTAGCAGCGTCAGCGGCAATGGCATTGCGGGAGCAAACTTAGGCCCGTGGCGCATGCGTGCGAACTGGCAAGCTCAGTACAGCCGTGATGAACGCGGCAGTACGCACCAACTCACCTGGAGCCAATATTACGCCTATCGGGCCATTAAAGCCTGGCGCGCCCGGTTACTGGTAGGCCAGAACTATTTAACCACCGACATGTTTGACAGCGTGCGTTTTGTCGGCGTCAGTATCATCTCAGATGATAACCAACTGCCACCCAATCTACGCGGCTATGCGCCGGAAGTTGGCGGCGTGGCAAAAACCAATGCCAAAGTCACGATTAGCCAGTTAGGTCGAATACTGTATGAAAGCCAGGTGGCGCCGGGTCCTTTTCTGATTCAGGATCTGAACCAGGCGACCAACGGGACGCTGGACGTGCGCGTTGAAGAGCAGGATGGCTCGGTGCAGGAGTTTCAGATTGATACCGCCACCATTCCCTATTTAAGTCGTCCTGGCCAGGTTCGCTACAAAGTCTCGGCTGGTCAACCCGCCTATCAGGAGTTTAAGCCGCAGGGCACGCTGATGCATACCGGGGAGTTCTCCTGGGGGATTACCAATGGTTGGTCACTGCTGGGCGGCCTCATGACCGCCGGTAAATACAACGCCTATTCACTCGGCATTGGTCGCGATTTACTGGCATTCGGTGCTATCTCGTTCAACGCCACGCAGTCACACGCTGTGCTACCCCGCACAGGTAAGCAAGTTGGCAAATCTTACAACGTTAACTACTCCAAACGCTTCGAAGAGTACGACACGCAGGTGACCTTCGCTGGCTATCGCTTTTCTGAACGTAGCTACATGACCATAAGCCGCTACCTGGATGAGATCCGCTATGGCGATCGCCTCTATGCGCGCGGCAGCGACAAACAGACCTATTCCGTAACACTCAATAAGCAGTTCCGCTCGCTAGGTGTAACTGCCTATCTTAACTACTACTACCAAACCTACTGGAATCGCCCTGCAACCAGCCGCTGGAATATGTCGGTGGCACGCTATTTTGATGTGGGCAGCATTAAAAATATCAGCGCCACCCTCTCGGCTTATCGCACCGAGCTAAGAGGAAAAAAAGACGACACGCTGTATCTCAGCCTTAATCTTCCGCTTGGCGGTGCCGCCTCTATCAACTACAGCGCGCAGAATGGTAGCAATAACACCACGCAAAGCGTGAGTTGGTATCAGCGCCTTGACGAGCGCAACACTTATCAGCTCAGTACCAATGCAAGCACTGGCGAAGCGCCAGGATTCAGCGGCTACTACAGTCGCACCGGTGATATCACCCAAGTCAACACCAGCGCCAGCTATAAAGCCGGAGCCTATCGCTCTGCGGGCCTGTCCGTGCAGGGCGGCGCCACTGTCACCACGCAGGGCGCGGCGCTGCACCGTACCAACGTCGCAGGCGGTACGCGATTAATGGTGGATACCGAAGGCGTCAGCGGCGTGCCGGTGCAGGGCGGAGGTTCCGCCTCCACGCACACTAATCTGTTTGGCAAAGCGGTGATTACCGACGTCAGCAGCTATTACCGCAATCAGGCCGGCATTGATCTCAATAACCTGGCCGATAACGTGGAAGCGGAACGTCCGGTGGCCCAATTTACGCTCACCGAAGGCGCCATTGGTTACCGCAAATTTGGCGTGATCACCGGGCAAAAACTGATGGCGGTGATTCGTCGCGCAGACGGCAGTTTCCCACCGTTTGGCGCCAGCGTCCTCAATAACGGGCGCGAAACCGGCATCGTCAGCGACAGCGGCAACGTATGGCTGAGCGGCGTCAATCCTGGCGTGAAGATGGCCGTGCGCTGGAGCGGTGCAACGCAATGCACCATCACGCTGCCAGAGGTACTGCCTGAAGATCCGACCGGTGAAAACAACTTACTGCTGCCGTGTATCGACAGCAATGATTAACACCCGATGACGCGACTGCGCCATTAACTCTTCTGAATGAGATAGAAACTATGCTTGTTAACCGCCGTTTTATTGCCTGGGCCTCGCTGCTGATCGGCACGCTTATCACCCATCAGGCGCTGGCCGCCATCGCCATGGATCGCACCCGCGTTATTTATAACGGCAGTGAACGCTCGATCAGCCTCAGCATCAGCAACGAAAATAAAAGTCTGCCTTATCTGGCGCAGAGCTGGCTGGAAGATGCGCAGGGCAAAAAAGTGAACTCGCCGCTGCTGGTGCTGCCGCCGGTACAGCGCGTGGAACCGGGCCAGAAAGGCGCCATCAAAATTCAGGCGCTGCCGGTGACAAAAACGCTGTTGCCGCAGGATCGTGAAAGCCTGTTCTACTTCAACCTGCGTGAGATTCCACCGCGCAGCGAAAAACAGAACGTGCTGCAGATTGCGCTGCAAACCCGCATCAAGCTGTTTTATCGTCCGGCATCCATCATCGTCACCAGCGAATCGGCCACGCCGTGGCAAACCCAGCTGACGCTGAGCCAGCAAGGCGATGGCTACACGGTGACGAATCCCACACCTTATTACGTCACGCTGGTCGGCGCCGCCCGCAGTAAAGACGCCGTGAAGAGTGATAACGATTTTAAGCCGCTGATGCTGGAACCGAAAGGCAGCGCCACGCTGGGCGTTAGCGCAGCCGCGTTAGGTGCGCATCCGGTGCTGGTCTACATCAACGACTACGGCGGTCGCCCAGCGCTGATCTTCAACTGCGCCGCTGGAAAATGCAGCGTGGGTAAAAGTGAGTAGCGTGGTGAAAAAGTGGATGGTGGCGCTAGCGATTGCCCTGTTCGGTTCTAGCGCGGCGATTGGCGGAGAATTGCCTACCTTCCCCTTTACCGTCTCGGGAACGATTATCGCCGCACCCTGCAAAATCAATAAAGACCAGCTTGTTACGGTAGAGTTTGGCGATGTGGCCATCCAGGCAATTGATGGTGTGCGCTATGAGCAAGATGTCCCTACCTCCATTTCCTGTGAATCCACCTTCACTGGCGATCTCTCTTTGAGCATTAAAGCAGAGTCGGCGGGGTTTGGTAGCAATGCCGCCGCCACCGACAATAGCGATTTGGCTATTCAGTTCACCCGTAATGGTGAAGTGGTACAGCTCAACCAGTTAAATGATATCAATTGGCGCAATCCGCTTAATCTCAAAGCGGTGCCCGTTATTAATCCCAGCGCTACGCCTGTGGCTGGAGAATTTAAGGCCAGTGTCACCTTGCTGCTCGGCATTCAATAAGGAAAATCACGATGCAGTTACGTCATACCTCTTTCATCCTCGCCCTGAGCCTATTGACTTCAAGCCCGGCGTGGCCCTCTTCCGAGGTAAAACTGCACGGAACCCTGATTAATCTCACCTGCAAAATCAACAACGATGAAAAGATAGATATCGACTTCGGCAATGAAGTGGTCGCAGAATTGTTGGACGGTACGAAATATAAAGAACCGATGATGCTGCCGGTAAAATGCAACCAGGATTATAACGGTGACTTAAGTTTCACCATTATCGGTGAGGATGCCGGATTTGAAAACACAGCGGTTAAAACCAATATTTCTGGTTTAGGTATTCGCTTTGTTGATGGTAGGGATTCCACAAAGTTTCTAGAGCTGAATAAGCCTTATACCTACAATAAACCCGGAAATATTTCCTTAGAGGTGGTGCCGGTAAAAGCAAAAGACGCCAAGTTTGAAGGCGGGGATTTCCAGGCTTCGGTCACGCTAACCATGGAGCCGCAATAACCATGAATCTGCGTATTGTGCTGCTAGGATTGACACTTATCGCGCCTTTTTGCGGCGTGCAGGCACAATCCATGAATATGCGTGGCACACTGCTGAGCATCAGTTGCACGGTGAATAATGATAAGCCGCTTGATATTAGCTTTGGCGATGCAATAGGCGTTAATTCTGTTGATGGTGGGAATTACCGCCAGGAATTACCGCTGGAGTTCACGTGTTCACAACCACCGGGCGATATCCTGCATTTAATGTTTGTTGGTAGCCAAACCGATTTCGATCCTGCAGCCATTACGACTGATGTTGAAAACCTCGGCATCCGCCTATTACTGAATGGCATAACTCCCATCATTATTAAGAAAACGGTGCCGATAAATTATGATTTAGTCCCCAGATTTGTAGCCGTGTTGGTAAAACGGCCTAATAGCCAGCTTACCGGTGGCGATTTCCATGGGCAGGTAACATTGCAAATTGTCATGGAGTAATAATGAAAGCCTCAATCACGATTCTTTTATGTTTGATGTTATTAACGCCAGCAAGATTTGCGGCCGCCGCTGCCGATATAAATTTTAGTGGCAAACTGGTAGAGACGCCATGCGTGCTGGATCCTAAAGATGGGCAGATTGATATTGATGTTGGCTCAGTGATCGATAAATATCTCTACAGCCACCAACGTTCACCGGGCACACCTTTTGCCATACATTTATTGAACTGTGATCTTTCCCTGGGTAAAGAAGTCACCATTAAGTTTTGGGGCACCTCCGATGAATTGCAACCCGATTTTCTTAAGCTGTTTAAAGGCGGTGCGCAAGGCGTGGCCGTCGGCATAGAGACATCGGAGAATGTCTTCATTCCGCTTTTTGAAAATATAGATTTTATCGGCTTACAGCCCGGCGAAAATATCATTAATCTTAAGGTGTTTGTTTCTGCCGAAAAAAACGCAATAGCACAAAAAAAGATCATGCCTGGCGCGATTGAAACGGTAGCGGATTTTTTTATCGAATATCAGTAAAGAAACCATCGACTGTAGAAACAGTATCTTTTCTATCTTAATTCAAATCTACTCACGTGTATAACATTATGAAATCACTTTTCCGAATTTTTATTGCATTGAATTTATGGATTTTATCTGGATCGCTACTGGCGGACGTTGGTACTCATATAGTGGAAACGAAAATATCCAGCAATGGCCAGAACTATGAATATACGGGGTTTATTGATTACTGGGATGAGGATGATAAGAGACCTAACCTCTGTTTTAAGAAAAATTTCTGTATGCTGGATGTTGCTATTAAGGAGATCGAGTCTAACCTGCATTATACACCCCGAGGAATATCTCTTAATGACATTAGTGATCTTGAAACAATTGGAGAAATAGGTAAGTTATTTAAAAAAAAATACCCGCTACCCTACAAAATATCAGGTGGTTCTAATACGCAATATACTCCCGGAAACCATTGCATCGCCATTTCTTTTTATCTTAACGGAAACGTAAATCATATAGGTGAAATAACGAATTTCTGTAAACCTGCTCCGCCAGCAAATTTAACCTGCTCAATCACTGGTAATAATAATATCGAAATTACCCCGGCTACTTCTGATGAAGCAAAATCCGGCTTCAAGGGCGGATACATCAAAATAGCTATTAAATGCAATCTTGATGCCACCTTATACGCATATGCTTATGGAGAAGCAGGAAACAGAACCGTTACATTAAAGCCTGATGGTTCCCTGTATGCATTTTTATATTTTACATCGGGTGAACAGGGATATGAGGGTAAAAAAATAAACGTTAAAGCAAATAAGGAAACTCTATCTTCACTCAATGCATATCTACAAGCAGATAGCGATGTAGAACCCGGACCTTTTCATGGATCTGGCGTTCTCATTTTAACTACCCCATGATGAAAAGCTGATTAAAAACTATTACTTGTAATTCTGAAAATCATTGCAGGAATATAACCATAAAAGTATTTCTGCATTTCCCTTACTTATTCTCGCATATCAATCACATGCCAGAATCATATCCTTGTAAAATCAACACACCAACTTAGCACAGTCACATCAAGTCTTACAAAACACGTGGTCGTAACTTATTCATAGGCCAGCGTTAACTGGCTCATAGCAGAACCTGAATACTCAGGCTTATTCATCCCTTTCAACGTAGCGGTAAAATCCAGCGTATTGTTTTTACTCAACACCAGCTGCGGTTCCGGCGTATTACGCATTTTAATCACTTTACCGTTGCTGTGTTGCAGCATTACCGCAGCATCTTCAGAGAGCGCCAGTAAACTCTCTTCGGTCTCAGGGCCGGTAAAGGTCGCCGTGATGTTTTCCAGGGTTTCATGCGCGCACTGGTTTACCTTAAGGGAAAACTTGATGGCCTTCGCATTGGAAAGCTCAATCGCCTGGTCGCTGTTCTGGTGAACGATTTTGCAGGGTTCGTCGCCCTCAACAATCTGGCCACGAATAGTGACGCGTCCGCTATCAATCGCTGCCATTAATGAAGAAGAAAAAGTAAATAATGCCATCATTGCCACCGATTTAATCACATTAATTTTCATTTTAAATTCCTTGCCAAATAATCAATCAATTTCCAGGCACGCTAATTTAATGGTTTTCAACCATGCGTGATGATATGCGCTAACAATAGCGGACATCATGAATAAGTAATGCCAGGACACGTCTTAAAGAGGGAGCGCATTCTGCTGTTTTTAACGCGGCAATTTTATGTTCTAGCGCAATAAAACTCACTATTAACCCGCAACGCAAGAAATGTCTTAAATATTGGTAGGTTAGATCAATATATCCATTATTCCCGCCCAAAAATTCTCATCGCTTACTTTTCATTTTAATATTAATACGGTGGCAATAAGTTCGTATGGGAAAATAAAAACACGTAATGCATGCCTATATTAATATAGCTGCCCATGCTATTTTCTCGCACCGCTCAATTTCATCAGCAACCGATCGTGAAATAAATCAGCGCCAGGAAAAACCAGAGCGGTTATTGATCGCTATACGAATACGGCTTACTGCACTACACTGTAAATTGTGATGAAGATCACAAACCATACCCTTCCCAGGCTTGCTAAGGCCTTCCGTTGGAACGTCGCATCAGCGCTTTAGACGATATTGTGGTTTTTTCAATGTAAAGAATGTGAAAGCGTGTATGTGCATCCATGTCATTTTCTGACTGAAAATGCGGCGAGAAACGGATAGAAAATCATCAACGCATCAGCCTAATTCATTGTTTAGCAAACAGATTAGCGTACCTATAAACGTTGCACGCTAAACTTAAGCCCTCATTCAATGAAACCTCTCAATCCTAAAGATTGCAGAGTTTACATAACTTTGAAGGCACTATTTGCTAAAGTACTGGTCGTATTCAATACAGTTGTACCGCATCAGGATTCCAGGGAAATGCTTCTTGCGCGATACATTCACTTTTTCACTGAAGGCGCCATGAAGAAAACTGGTAAGTTCCGCTCAAAACTGCTCCATCCCCGCTACTGGTTGACCTGGTTTGGGCTGGGTGTGTTATGGCTGCTGGTGCAGCTTCCTTATCCTGCTTTGATACGGCTTGGCGCTTCTGCCGGCAAGCTGTCACGACACTTCCTTAAGCGCCGTGAGCGCATTACCCGCCGCAACATCGAACTCTGCTTCCCGAACATTAATGAGGAAGATAAAGAGTTGATGATTGCCGGTAACTTTGCATCGCTGGGCATGGCGCTGGCTGAAACCGGCATCGCCTGGTTCTGGTCCGATGCGCGCGTGCGTCGCCTGTTCCAGGTGAACGGCATCGCCAACCTGCAGAATGCGCAGAGCCACCAGCGCGGTGTGATGGTGATCGGCGTGCATTTTATGTCACTCGAGCTGGGCGGCCGTATTACCGGACTGTGCCAGCCGATGATGGCGATGTATCGCCCGCACAACAATCAGGCGATGGAGTGGGCGCAAACCAAAGGTCGTATGCGTTCTAATAAGGCGATGATTGATCGTCGCGATTTGCGCGGCATGGTGCATGCGCTGAAACAGGGCGAAGCGGTATGGTTCGCACCGGATCAAGATTACGGCCCGAAGGGCAGCGTGTTTGCGCCGCTGTTTGCCGTGAAGCAAGCCGCCACCACCAACGGCACTTTTGTGCTGTCGCGTCTGGCTAAGCCAGCCATGCTGACCATCGTGCTGATTCGTAATGCGGATAAAAGCGGTTATCAGCTGATCATTCAGCCGGAGCTGGAGAATTATCCGTATGAAGATGAAGCAGCAGCTGCGGCTTATATGAACAGAGTGATTGAGAAAGAAATCCTGCGCGCTCCCGATCAATATCTGTGGCTGCATCGCCGCTTTAAAACCCGTCCACCGGGCGAAGCCTCACTGTATATCTAATCTGCTCTCGGCTGGTATTCTGCCCCTCATTAATGAATGATAGTCCGCACGGAATAATCACCTGCGGACTATCTTGATGGAACAGAATATTACAGCTGGCTGGTTGCGGCCTTTAATTGCCGACCGACTCACACCTTATCTCGAAATTGATGCACCGCGCCTGCAGCGTAATCTGCAGCTGATGCAGCAAAAAGCCGATGCCGCGGGCGTCGCGCTACGTCCCCATATTAAAACCCATAAAAGCGTCTGGATTGCCGGGCAACAGCGTGCGCTTGGCGCGCGCGGCATTACCGTGTCGAAGCCGAGTGAAGGCGTAGCCTTTATTTTGGGAGGTGAACGCGATCTGCTGCTGGCTTATCCCATTGTGCACGCCGACACGCTGGCGGAACTGCTGGCGGTGGCGGCAGAGCATCAGGCGCGCATTACCTGCATCGTGGATGGCGAGATGGGCGTTACGGCGATCGCGGCGGCACATCAGCGCCAACCCGATTGCTCACTGGCGGTGGCGATCAAGGTGGATGTGGGATTGCATCGCATCGGCGTTGATCCCCACAGCGATATGGCCATCACGCTGGCTCAGCGCCTTAAAAGCGCAGGCCTGCCCTTTGCCGGGTTGGTATCCCATGCCGGTCACGCCTATGGTGCGGGCAATCCTACGGCCATTGCAGAAGTCGCATTGCAGGAAATCGCCCTGATGCGCGATGTGCAGCAACGCGTGGTCGAAGCCGGGTTTACGTCCTGCCCGATTTCAGTGGGTTCCACCCCAACGGCGCTGGCGGCACCCGTGGCGCCAGGCAGCGATGAAATTCGCCCCGGTAATTACGCGCTATTGGATCTCACCGCCTGGCGGCTGGGTCTGTGCTCGCCGGATGCGCTGGCGCTGAGCGTGATAACGCGCGTGGTGGCGGTGAATCCACACTTTGCCATCATCGATGCCGGTTCCAAGATGCTCAGCTCCGACAAAGGACCACACGGCACCAATGCCAGCGGATTTGGCATCGCGGTGGATGAGCAAGGTAATCACTATGAAGTGCTGAAGCTGTCGGAAGAGCATGGCTTCCTGCAATACGGCGATCAGGCTCCGCCTGTTGGTGCGTTGCTGCGTATTTTCCCTAATCACAGCTGCGCCGTGGTTGCACAGTCCGATCGCTTTGTCCTGCGTGCAGCAGACGGAACAGCGCAAGAGCGGGATATTCAGGGGCGCGGCAAGTTTATTTGATTACAGCATTTTCACGGAAACCGCTGTTGGCCCACACTTCCACTACCGGGCAATTTTCTGCCCGGTATCAGCGTGCTTTAATGGCTGTCTCACATCAGGAGGTTCCATGCTGCCATCACAGACAGTCACACTGACCGTTCCACGCAACTGGTTAGATTTGTATGAAACCATCTGGAAACCCGAGTGCTTTGCCAAATGGGCAAGCGGGCTCAGTAGCAGCACGCTGACGCAGGAAGGAAACAGCTGGAAGGCCAAAGGTCCCGAAGGCACGGTGAAGATTCGTTTTACGCCGCATAACCCGTTTGGCGTGATGGATCACTGGATTGATACCGGCAGCGGCAAAGAGATTTATATGCCGATGCGGGTGATTGCTAATGAGCAAGGCGCCGAGGTTGTGATGGTGGTTTACCGCCAGCCGCTGATGTCCGACGAGAAGTTTGCGCAGGATGTTGCCTGGGTAAAACGCGATCTTGAACAACTGCTGCATCTGTTAACTCATTAGAATCAATGCATTATGCAAACTCCCTCTCTGTAACTTGCGCTGGAATTAATTGATAAAAAGCGGTTTCTTTTTTGCACAGTAGCGTTTAACTGTTTTGGCGAAATCTTCACTCATCAATGTGTTAATCAACAATGCTGCTTAAGCTTCCTCACCGGGAAAATTCCTGGTGGGGCTTCGCGATAAAATGCTGAGTGCCTCTGATTTATCGAAGTTTTTTGTCCATTCAGTTGATGTGGCTTCATTCATCGATGCTGAAAGGCGTAAAAGACTAATAAATGGCACATCACTCGCCTTATATATTCTGATGCATATTATGAAACCATTTATTTCTGCAGTCTATTTATAGGAGTTTTCTGATGGTGTTAATTTAATTAAAACACGGTATAACTCTTCCACACACAGCAATACCCATAATAACAACAGCAGGGAAATAACATGGATCGCTCAACCTATCCTTTGTTATCAGAAAAAGAATTTGTTGAGATTGCCAGGAGGATGCTGGCCGGGGAATATATAAACTCAAAGGGATTTTATAATGATCTTATGGATTTCCTCCGCACCGGAGGTGATACCATTAAGACAAAAAAAACATTATGCGCCAGGGGCATCTTTTTAAAATCAGAACATCACTTAATTGAGTGCATCTATACATGGCTGAATCTGAAAGGTATTTCAGGATTGCGCCAGGAATCGCTGCATTAAAGTGATCTGTGCCCGAGCCTGTGGCTCGGGTAACCCCTTCATTGCACTGGTACATGTACCATAAAGAGCAGGGTATGGCGATAAGAGAAAGAAATTTGACCAACGCTAAGTGGTCAGTTTTGTCATCGATTAAAATTGTCGGCATTGGTGTTTTGCAGCTTTCACTTTTGGCACAAATACTTCAGGCAAATGAGTTGAATTTGCTCGCCATCGCGATTGTGATGCTATTGGTTATTGATACGTTGGCGGATCGCGGTTTTGGCAATGCCATTATCAGAAATAAAAGCCTGAATAATAGCGATCTCTCGATTTTATATTGGGGGAATGTATTATGCGGAATGGCCATTTTTGCCGCACTGTTTATTGGTAGCGATATTTCCAGTCGTATTATGAATCAACCCGAAATGGCGATTATGCTTGAGATGATTTCGGTGATATTCATTATTATTCCGCAAGGACAGCATTATCGCGCCATATTGCAACGGGAAAATCAATTTTCACGCATTGCCTTCACGGAAACCGCTTCTGTGTTAGCAGGGCTGGGTATCACACTGTTTACCGTATGGCTAACACCTTCGGTATTGTGCGCAATCTGGGGCTACCTCGCCATGGTATCCATCAGAATGCTGATCTACTGCTATTACGGTCGTTCCTGGTTCCAGCCAGAATACCGTTTTAGCCTGAAAAGTTTCGCCAATGTGCGAGCAAGAAACGGATAATAAAAACAAGTCTGTATGGTGGGCTCTGGGCATCTGAGAAGATGCGTTCGCGTGCTGGTTACCAGCACGCTTTTTTCTTTTTACGCTTCCAGCAATACGTCCTCTAACTGAACGATGGCTTCGCCTGCGTTATCGCTGTGCTGCAAGTGTAACCAACTCGTCAGCATGCGTAATTCATCAATCACCATAAAGAGATCGACCATATCGTTCTTACTTTTGATTTGCAGTCGTGACAGCGCAATGAGCTTATGTGCATTGACCGTTTTATGGCTGAGCCCTAAGCACGTGCCAATGTGCTCTGTACTGTAACCCCAGGCAATCATCAGCAGCACGCGCAGTTGTCGATCCGGCAGCAGAACGTCAACACCTTCCACTAAATGAACCGGGCTCTGCCTGTTCATGCACGCCTTCAGGCTGCGGATAAGCTTTTGCCGCGATGATTTTAAATCCAGCACGCTGAGCGTAGGCAGATAACGACTGAGTCCATGCATCAGCGGTAAGAGACGCTGGGTTAGCACCAGTATTTGCATGTCGGGGAACTGCTGCTGCAGGCCATAAAATAACTTTAACGTACCGGCCAGCGGCATGTTTTCATGAAAGATGCACACCAGCAGCCGCGGCCTGAGCGTCTCGCACTGGGCGATTATCGTGCTGAGCGACCACACTTGATGAATTTTGCTGGCAACCGGTAACGAGGTCAAAAGACTCTCCAGCCCTAATGCTGCCAGTTTGTCAGAAGAGAAAAGGAGAATGTCTTCGTTACGCTTTTTCATGCCTGTCCAATAGTTGCTTAATGCTGATAAGTTAAGCCGCATCGTGCGTGCTTCTGCCCGGTGCACATTAATGCGCACCCTACAACGGGCCGGAGAGAGAAAAGCCTGGTTAGCAGGCAATAATCAGGTACGACACAAACAGAATGGAACTTAAGAAAGCGAGTTTTAGCCCTCTTCGCATCATTTTTACTCATGCCTGATTCGCACAAAATCCCGATTTATCACGCCAGCTAGGCCTGTTAGCATGCATGCCATCAAAATGGCTAATCCGACGACACTTTCTTTAGAAAATCTCAGTGGTTTACACTCTGGGAAATCTTTAGCCTTGCCGCCAATCTGTTGGAGTGCTCTATGTTATTAACCGTTCTCTATATTATTGGTATTACTGCCGAAGCCATGACCGGCGCACTGGCGGCGGGACGTCGTAAAATGGATCTGTTTGGCGTGATCATCATTGCCTCGGTCACCGCCATAGGTGGCGGATCGGTGCGCGATATCCTGCTGGGCCACTATCCACTGGGCTGGGTGAAGCATCCGGAATACATCATGATTGTGGCTGCCGCCGCCGTAGTGACGACCTTTGTTGCCCCGCTAATGACGCATCTGCGCAAAGTCTTTCTGGTACTCGATGCGCTAGGTTTGGTGGTGTTTTCGATTATTGGTGCCCAGGTGGCGCTCGATTCAGGCCATGCATCGATCATTGCCGCCATCGCCGCGGTCATCACTGGCGTCTTTGGCGGCGTGCTACGCGATATGTTTTGTAATCGCATTCCACTGGTGTTCCAGAAAGAGCTGTATGCCGGCATCGCGTTCGCCTCTGGCTGGATCTACATTCTGCTATTGAAAACACCGCTGCCCCACGAGGCGGTAGTGATCATCACGCTACTGTTCGGCTTCTTTGCCCGTTTGCTGGCGCTGCGTTTCCGCCTCGGTTTGCCGATTTTCAACTATCCCCACCCTGAACACTGAGTTCGCAGCAGGAATATCCTGCTGCTGCAAAAAGTGAATCAACTGCTGCAGGTCTGCATCCTGCAGCATCGACACGATGCGCTGTGCCAAAATCGTGCCGACGCCTGGCAACTGCTGCCAGCTCTCTGCCGTTCGCGACAATAGCTGCGACCATTGGGAATCCGGCAATGCCTGTAGCGCCGTGCGCGGCAGCGGTATTCCCAACGCATTCACCCAGCGCCGCAGCGGCTGTTGGCGCGTGAGGTTAAAGCGATGCCAGATAAGCTGGGCACGAGCGGTCGTAATGCCGTTGGCCTGCGCGATTTGATCGGGCGTTAACATCAGCCAGGAGAAGAGATGCGTAATTGCACCGTTATCCAGCAAGCGCTGCCAGGTACTGCGCTGCACGCCCGCAATATCCAGCACCGATTTCTGGCTCAGCCAACTGAGCCGTGAAAGAAACTGTGCCCGGCAGGTTGCGCTAATTTGCAGGCAGCTTAAATGATCGAATTCGCCTTTCTGCGGCGATGCCGGATAGTCGCGCTGCGCCACTCGCCAGATCACGCGCTCCAGCCGGGGAATGCCTAAACCTGCCAGCGTAAGGGTTACCTGATCGCCCGCAATAACGTCCAGCTCCCGCCAGCGTCGCAGTGAGCCAAGATTGACCCGGCGTACGGTTTTATCTTCTAACTGCACCGGAATCAGGTTAAGCACAACGGCCACTTTGCCGGTACGCCCGACATTAAAATCTACTGACAGCACCTCGCTGCTGACTTCCGCCGGCTGGTATTTCCACGCCGCTGACCAGCTGCCCTGCCCGGGTTGCCAATCGCGACCTGCGCTGACAGGGGATTGATGGATCACGACGCCATCGGTGACAAACGGCAGCGATTCACGGAACCAGCGATCGCGCCATACTGCTACTTCCTCTTCATTACTCACCTGACGACTCCAGCTCTGCGCCAGACCAAATCCCCACTGCGCCAGCTGTGTTAGCCGCTCAGGCATCAACGTCGGGCCGTCTGGCCACGCCCAGATAAAAATGCCCAGCTGTGCCAACAGCGGGCTGTTGTCATGTCGCATCATGGCGCCAGCAACCTGAGCACGGGCATTTTTCCCTCCGTCGCGCGCCTGTTGATGATCGGTCATTTGCAGAAACAGCTCACCTTGCAGCACCACTTCTTCGAGTAAGGTCGCGATGCTCTTGGGAATGGCAGGAATGTGCTCGGCTTTGGCGCGCCACTCTTCTCCACGTAAGCCATCGCCGCGGCTGATTAATGACACCAACTTACCTTGCCGATACACCAGCGTGACGGCAACGCCATCAACTTTAGGCTGCAACCACAGTGCAGATTTGTCCTGCATCCAGTACGCCACCGCGAGCTTGTCGCGCAGTTTGCGCACACCAGTGTGCGCCACAGGATGATGCGTGCTGCCATCGGTGCTGAGCTGCGCATCGTAAGCGGGCTGAGCGGGGATGAAGCAGCGCTGCCACTGCTGTAATCGCTGTTGCAGGCTGTCGTAATCCGCATCAGTTATCTGATTGATGCCTTGCCGATAGTAGGCATCATCCCATTGGCGTAGCTGGGTTTGCAGCTGCGTTATCTCCTGGCTGGCACGCACCGGCGACCAGTTCGGACACAGCGCTTCGGCCCAGCAACCGATACTGAATAAGCAACCTAGTAGACTCAGACATCCTTTCATCTTCGCTCTCCTTTTTCGTTATTGGAGAGCGCTGGACGATCTTTTACCAGCGGCAAAAGCGATGCGCTGGAGACAGATTCCAGGCTTTTCATCCGGATTGCAGCTTGCTACATCAGCCTCTGGCGCGGCTTCACAGAAAAAAGAATTGCCTCAGCCAAGCGGCAAACGCTGCGCCACCTCCCCAAGCCGTGTATACTGTGCAGGAAATCGACTCCGCTCTTTACTCAATTCAAGATAACCATGGCTCAAGGCACGCTTTATATTGTTTCCGCCCCTAGCGGCGCGGGTAAATCCAGCCTGATTCAGGCGCTGTTAAAGACACAACCGCTGTACGATACGCAGGTGTCTATTTCGCATACCACCCGTGGCGTGCGTCCCGGTGAAGCTCATGGTGAGCACTACTTTTTCGTCTCTAAGGGCGAATTCGAAACCATGATTGCAGCAGACGACTTCCTCGAACATGCGGAAGTGTTTGGCAATTATTACGGTACGTCACGCGCTGCGATTGAGCAGGTGCTGGCGACCGGCGTTGACGTCTTCCTGGATATCGACTGGCAGGGCGCGCAGCAAATTCGCAAGAAAATGCCGGCCGCACGCAGCATCTTTGTGCTGCCGCCTTCTACCGAAGAGTTGGATCGCCGCCTGCGTGGTCGCGGTCAGGACAGCGAAGAGGTGATTGCCCGTCGTATGCAACAGGCCGTGGCGGAAATGAGCCACTACGCCGAGTACGACTATTTAATTGTTAATGATGATTTTGATCTGGCGCTGTCAGATCTCAAAACCATTATCCGCGCAGAACGTCTGCGTATGGGTCGCCAAAAATCGCGACATGATGCTTTAATCAGCAAACTATTGGCAGTCTGAATTCACTTTCAGTATTATGCCCAGTCATTTCTTCATCATCTGTGGAGTAGCACACCTATGGCACGCGTAACCGTTCAGGACGCAGTAGAGAAAGTTGGTAACCGTTTTGACCTGGTGTTGGTCGCTGCACGTCGTGCACGTCAGATGCAGGTAGGCGGTAAAGATGCGCTGGTTCCAGAAGAGAACGATAAGCCGACCGTTATCGCCCTGCGCGAAATTGAAGAAGGTCTGATCACGACCCAGATTCTGGATGTGCGTGATCGTCAGGAACAGCATGAGCAGGAAGCCGCTGAGTTACAAGCCGTTACCGCTATCGCTGAAGGTCGTCGTTAATAGCACGCGGCAGGTCGCCCTTGTATCTGTTTGAAAGCCTCAATCAACTGATTGAAAAATACTTGCCTGAGGAGCAAATCAAGCGCCTCAAGCAAGCTTATCTTGTCGCGCGTGATGCCCACGAGGGACAAACACGCTCCAGCGGCGAGCCTTACATCACCCATCCTGTTGCGGTTGCCTGCATTCTGGCCGAGATGAAACTCGACCATGAAACGCTAATGGCAGCGCTGCTGCATGATGTGATTGAAGATACGCCCGCCACCTACCAGGATATGGAACAGCTGTTTGGTAAAAGCGTTGCCGAACTGGTGGAAGGCGTATCCAAGCTCGATAAGCTGAAGTTCCGCGATAAGAAAGAAGCGCAGGCTGAAAACTTCCGCAAAATGATCATGGCGATGGTGCAGGATATTCGCGTCATCTTGATCAAACTGGCTGACCGCACGCACAACATGCGCACGCTCGGCGCGTTACGCCCGGATAAAAAACGTCGTATCGCGCTGGAAACGCTGGAGATTTACAGTCCTCTGGCGCACCGCCTGGGTATTCATCACCTGAAAACAGAACTGGAAGAGCTCGGCTTTGAAGCGCTCTACCCGAACCGTTTCCGCGTGATCAAAGAGGTGGTGAAAGCGGCGCGCGGTAACCGTAAAGAGATGATTCAGAAGATCCTCGCTGAAATCGATGGTCGCTTACAGGAAGCAGGCATTCCCTGTCGCGTAAGTGGGCGTGAGAAGCATCTCTACTCGATCTACCGCAAAATGCACCTGAAAGAGCAGCGTTTTCACTCGATCATGGATATCTATGCCTTCCGCGTTATCGTGAAAGATTTGGATACCTGTTATCGCGTGCTCGGCCAGATGCACAGCTTGTATAAACCGCGTCCCGGACGCGTGAAAGATTACATCGCTATTCCCAAGGCCAACGGCTATCAATCGCTGCATACGTCAATGATTGGCCCGCACGGCGTGCCGGTTGAAGTGCAGATCCGTACCGAAGATATGGATCAGATGGCTGAAATGGGGGTGGCAGCACACTGGGCTTATAAAGAGACCGGTGAAATCAGCGGCACCACCGCGCAAATTCGCGCTCAGCGCTGGCTGCAAAGCCTGCTTGAGCTGCAGCAAAGCGCCGGTAGCTCGTTTGAATTTATTGAAAGCGTGAAATCCGATCTCTTCCCGGATGAGATCTACGTGTTCACGCCGGAAGGCCGCATTGTCGAATTACCGGCTGGCGCTACGCCGGTTGATTTCGCCTATGCGGTGCATACCGATATTGGTCATGCCTGCGTCGGCGCACGCGTCGATCGCCAGCCTTATCCGCTGTCACAATCGCTGGCCAGCGGCCAAACCATTGAAATTATCACGGCTCCAGGCGCACGACCGAACGCCGCCTGGCTTAATTTTGTCGTGAGTTCTAAAGCGCGCGCCAAAATTCGTCAGCTGTTGAAAAACCTCAAGCGTGAAGACTCCGTAAACCTTGGTCGTCGCCTGTTGAGCCACGCGCTCGGCGGCAGCAAGAAACTGGCGGAGATTCCGGCCGAGAACATCCAGCATGAGCTGGAGCGCATGAAGCTGACCGCCATTGATGATTTGCTGGCGGAAATTGGTCTGGGTAACGCCATGAGCGTGGTGGTAGCGAAGAATCTGTTGCAGTCTGGCAGTGAAGAGCCACAAAAAAACAGCAAACGCAAAAAGCTGCCGATCAAAGGCGCGGATGGCGTGCTGATTACCTTTGCCAAGTGCTGCCGTCCCATTCCCGGCGACCCGATTGTCGCGCACGTCAGTCCCGGCAAGGGATTGGTGGTGCATCACGAATCCTGCCGTAACATTCGCGGCTACCAAAAAGAGCCTGAAAAGTTCATGCCGGTAGAGTGGGATAAAGTGACCGATCAGGAATTTGTCGCCGAAATTAAAGTCGACATGTTCAACCATCAGGGCGCACTGGCCAACCTGACGGCGGCAATCAATACTGCCGGTTCCAATATTCAGAGCCTGAATACCGAAGAGCGTGATGGTCGCGTATACAGCGCCTTTATCCGCCTCACCGCGAACGATCGCGTCCATCTGG
The DNA here is from genome assembly GCF_039621635.1 of Pantoea sp. BRR-3P. Classification (NCBI taxonomy): domain Bacteria; kingdom Pseudomonadati; phylum Pseudomonadota; class Gammaproteobacteria; order Enterobacterales; family Erwiniaceae; genus Pantoea; species Pantoea sp. BRR-3P. Next base: position 4,110,531 of record NZ_CP155066.1, on the reverse strand, counting down.
CGAATATTATGCGCAAAATTCGCGTAATGCCGGACGTGATTAAAGTTCACCGAAATCGTAACTAGTCCATGAACGCTCAACGCTTTGCTCGTATTCAGGAGATGCTGGCCCTGCGCCAGCACGACCTCACCGTCTGCATGGAACAGGTGCATAAGCCGCATAACGTTTCAGCGGTAATCCGTACCGCCGATGCGGTCGGCATCCACGAAGTTCACGCCGTGTGGCCCAGCGTGCGTATGCGCACTATGGTGTCCGCTTCGGCTGGCAGCAACAGCTGGGTGAAGGTGAAAACCCATCGTCATATTGCCGAAGCGGTGCGTCATCTGAAAGAGAGCGGCATGCAGGTGCTGGCGACCAATCTTTCGGCCAAAGCGGTGGATTTTCGCGAGATCGATTACACCTTGCCGACCTGCATTCTCATGGGTCAGGAAAAAACCGGGATTACCGCAGAAGCGTTGGCATTGGCCGATCAGGACATCATTGTGCCGATGGTGGGCATGGTGCAGTCGCTCAACGTCTCGGTTGCGTCTGCGTTGATTCTGTATGAAGCGCAGCGCCAACGGCAGAACGCGGGGATGTATCAGCGCACCTACAGCCTGCTGGATGAAGACGAGCAGCAGCGTTTGCTGTTTGAAGGCGGCTATCCGGTGCTGGCGCGCGTGGCAAAGCAGAAAGGCCTGCCTTATCCCCGCATCAATGCCCAGGGCGAGGTGGAAGCCGACGCTAATTGGTGGGCTACCATGCAATCGACGGGTAAAAAATGAAAGGCCGTCTGCTGGATGCCATCCCGCTCAGTACCCTGACCGGCGTCGGCGCCAGTCAGTCGAGCAAACTGGCCAAACTTGGCCTGTTCACCATTCAGGATTTGCTGCTGCACCTGCCACTTCGCTACGAAGATCGCACCCAACTTTATAAAATTAATGATCTGCTGCCGGGCGTTTATGCCACGGTGGAAGGCGAAGTGCTGAGCAGCGAAATCAGCTTTGGTCGCCGCCGCATGCTGGTTTGCAATATCAGCGATGGCAGCGGCATGCTCACCATGCGTTTCTTTAATTTCAATGCCGGAATGAAAAACAGCCTGTCACCGGGCCGCCGCGTTACCGCCTATGGCGAGATTAAACGCGGCCAGCGCGGTGCGGAAATCATTCATCCCGAGTATCGCGTACAGGGAGAACAAGGCGGCGTTGAGCTGCAGGAAACGCTGACGCCGGTTTATCCCACCACCGAAGGCATTCGCCAGGCCACGCTGCGCAATCTTACCGACCAGGCGTTGACGCTGCTGGAGAGTTGTCCGATTGCCGAGCTGCTGCCCACTGAACTGAGCGGCGGGTTGATTAGCCTGCCGGATGCACTGCGCACGCTGCATCGCCCACCGCCGGATTTACGTCTGAGCGAGCTGGAAACTGGCCGCCATCCGGCCCAGAAGCGTTTAATTCTGGAAGAGCTGCTGGCACATAACCTCAGCATGCTGGCGGTGCGCGCGGGTGCGCAGCGCCATCATGCGCTGCCGATGACGGCGCGCCATGAACTGGTTAATCAGCTGCTCGCGGCGCTGCCCTTCTCACCAACCGGTGCGCAAAACCGCGTGGTGGCAGAAATCGAAAAGGATCTGGCCAACGATTTTCCGATGATGCGTTTGGTGCAGGGCGATGTGGGTTCCGGCAAAACGCTGGTGGCCGCGCTGGCGGCGCTAAATGTCATCGCGCACGGCAAACAGGTGGCGTTGATGGCACCGACCGAACTGCTGGCCGAACAGCACGCCAACAATTTCCGCCAGTGGTTTGCGCCGCTGGGCATCGAAGTAGGCTGGCTAGCGGGCAAGCAGAAAGGCAAAGCGCGCGAAGCGCAGCAGGAAGCGATTGCCAGCGGCCAGGTTGCGATGGTGGTTGGCACCCATGCCCTGTTCCAGGAACAGGTGAAATTCAACGGCATGGCGCTGGTGATTATTGATGAGCAGCACCGCTTTGGCGTGCATCAGCGTTTAGCGCTGTGGGAAAAGGGCGAGGAACAGGGCTTCCATCCGCATCAGCTGATCATGACCGCGACGCCGATTCCCCGCACGCTGGCAATGACCGCTTACGCCGATCTCGATACCTCGACCATCGATGAATTACCGCCTGGACGTACGCCGGTGACCACGGTGGCAATTCCCGACAGCCGTCGTAGCGAGATCATCACGCGCGTGCAGAGCGCCTGTCACGAAGGGCGCCAGGCTTATTGGGTCTGTACGCTGATTGAAGAGTCGGAAGTGCTGGAAGCGCAGGCGGCGGAAGCCACCTGGGAAGAGCTGAAAGTGGCGCTCCCCGATTTGCAGGTGGGCCTGGTGCACGGCCGCATGAAGCCAGCCGAAAAGCAAGCGGTGATGGCAGCGTTTAAAGCCAATGAAATCCAGCTGTTAATCGCCACCACCGTGATTGAAGTAGGCGTGGATGTGCCGAATGCCAGCCTGATGATTATCGAAAACCCGGAACGTCTCGGGCTTGCACAGCTGCACCAGCTGCGCGGTCGCGTGGGCCGTGGCGCGGTCGCCTCGCATTGCGTGCTGCTGTACAAAGCACCGCTAAGCAAAACCGCCCAAAAGCGCTTGCAGGTGCTGCGCGATAGCAATGACGGCTTTGTAATTGCCCAGCACGATTTAGAGATTCGCGGTCCGGGTGAGATGCTTGGTACGCGGCAAACCGGAAACGCCGAGTTTAAAGTGGCCGATTTGCTGCGCGATCAGGGGATGATCCCTGAAGTTCAGCGCGTGGCGCGCCATATCCACCAGCATTATCCTGAGCAGGCGCAGGCGCTGATTGAGCGCTGGCTGCCGGAAACCGAACGCTACAGCAACGCTTAATCCGTGGTTTTGCGGTTATCGATGGCGATGAAATCCCCAACAAATTTTTGCAGCAAACGCGCCAGCTCGGCGCGTTCTTCATCCTGCCAGTTGGCAAACAGGTTCTGATAAATCTGCGCACGCGCCGCATCGATTTTATCTGTCATTGCCTTTCCCGCTGCGGTAATAATCGCTTCGTTTACCCGTTTATCTTTGGCATTTTTCTGCCGCTGCGCCAGTCCTGACTGTTCCAGCTTTGCCACCTGACGACTGACGGTGGTGTAATCCCGCCCGACACGCTCCGCCAGTTCTACCACGCCAATCGGCCCAAAACGCCCAATCTGGATGAGCAGCGGAAACAGCGCGCGATCGAGCTGAATATTGGATTCTTTTATCAATAATTCATCACGTTGCGGCCGGTTGAAGGTGCCGACAATCATTAGCAGCGCATTATGCAGATCATCAAATGCTGCACTATTATGTGTATTTTGCACACTTTCCATTGACGTTATCCCGAGGTAAGCCTAATGTGTGCATATTACACATATTATCCAGTTAACTGAAGGTGAAAGCATGAAAGCAGCATTTGTTTCCGCAGCCGGTGAACAGCCGGTGTACGGTGATTTCCCTGAACCGCAGGCCGATGACAGCCATGTGGTCGTCACGGTGAAAGCCGCCGCGGTCAGCCAACTGGCAAAAGCACGCGCCGCTGGCACCCATTACAGCGCAACAACACAGTACCCCTTTATTACCGGCATTGATGGCACCGGCACGCTGAGCAATGGCGATCCGGTTTATTTCCTCGCTTTCAATTCGCCGTGGGGCAGCATGGCGGAAAGAACCTTAGTACCCGCTGACAGCATCGTTGCGCTGCCCGCAACGCTTGATCCGGTGCTGGCCGCAGCGCTGGCTAATCCGGGCATGTCATCCTGGGCGGCACTCACCCGCCGCGCACAGCTGCGTGCCGGCGAGACCGTATTGATCAATGGCGCCACCGGTACTTCGGGCGGTTTAGCGGTGCGTATTGCGCAGCATCTGGGAGCCGGAAAAATTATTGCCACCGGCCGTAACCGCGCAGCCCTCGATCAGCTGCGGGCGCAGGGCGCCGACATCACCTTAACGCTGGATGAATTATCAGGCGCGTTACCGGCGCTGATGAAGGAAGGCATTGATGTGGTGCTGGATTATCTGTGGGGCCAGAGCGCGCTCGATATCATGCAGGCGGCGGTTGCGGGCGGTGAAAAAACAGTGCGCTTTGTGCAAATCGGTTCACTGAGCGGCCAGGAAATCACGCTGCACAGCAAACTGCTGCGCTCATCCGGACTGACGTTGATGGGTAGCGGTTTGGGTAGCGTATCCGACAAAGAACTGATCGCCTGCATCAGTGAAATGCTGGCCGCCGCCGCAGAGAGTGATTTTTCCATCCCGTTCCAGATGCGTCCATTAAATGAAGTAGAGCAGGCGTGGCAGGAAGATGATAGCCGCTGCCGCACCGTGTTTACGCTCTAGATCAACGGAAGTAAAAAGGGGCATTGCAAACGATTGCTTTCACAACGCAACCGTTTAAAATCGCCCCTTTGTTGTAATTGAGAACGTCCACCATGTCCGTCAACACCACTGAATCATCTCAGCCTGCCAGCGCTGCAAGCCCAAAAAGTGAACTGATTTACCGCCTCGAAGATCGCCCACCGCTGCCGCAAACCCTGTTTGCTGCCTGTCAGCATCTGCTGGCGATGTTTGTCGCGGTGATTACGCCCGCCCTGCTGATTTGTCAGGCGCTGGGTTTGCCGGCGCAGGATACGCAGCACATTATCAGCATGTCGCTGTTTGCTTCTGGCGTGGCCTCGATTCTGCAAATCAAAACCTGGGGACCGGTCGGTTCCGGCTTGTTGTCGATTCAGGGCACCAGCTTTAACTTCGTGACCCCGCTGATCATGGGCGGGATGGCGCTGAAAAACGGCGGCGTTGATGTACCGACCATGATGGCCGCGCTGTTCGGCACGCTAATGGTGGCATCCTGTACCGAAATGGTGCTGTCACGCGTATTGCATCTGGCGCGTCGTATTATTACGCCGCTGGTTTCCGGCATTGTGGTGATGATTATCGGCCTGTCACTGATTCAGGTCGGTTTGACTTCGATTGGTGGCGGCTTTGCTGCAATGAGCGATCACACCTTCGGCGCACCGAAAAACTTACTGCTGGCTGCGGCGGTGCTGGTGGTGATTATCCTGCTCAATCGTCAGCGTAATGCCTATCTGCGCGTCGCCTCATTGGTGATCGCGATGGCAGTGGGTTATGCGCTGGCCTGGGCGCTGGATATGCTGCCCGCTACCGCTGCGCCAACCAATCAACCGCTGATTGCGGTACCTTCACCGCTCTACTATGGCCTTGGCTTTGACTGGAATCTGCTGATCCCGCTGATGCTGGTGTTTATGGTGACGTCGCTGGAAACCATCGGCGATATCACGGCAACCTCTGATGTTTCCGAGCAGCCGGTAAGCGGCCCGCTGTATATGAAGCGCCTGAAAGGCGGCGTATTGGCCAACGGCCTCAACTCGTTTGTTTCTGCGCTCTTCAATACCTTTCCGAACTCCTGTTTCGGCCAGAATAACGGCGTGATTCAGCTGACGGGCGTTGCCAGCCGCTATGTCGGTTTTGTGGTGGCGCTGATGCTGATCGTGCTGGGTCTGTTCCCGGCAGTGAGCGGATTTGTGCAGCACATTCCAGAACCGGTGCTGGGCGGCGCGACCATTGTGATGTTCGGGACCATCGCCGCATCCGGTGTGCGTATCGTTTCACGCGAGCCACTTAACCGTCGCGCCATCATGATTATCGCGCTATCGCTGGCGGTAGGTCTGGGTGTTTCTCAGCAGCCGCTGATTCTGCAATTTGCCCCTGATTGGCTGAAAACCCTGCTTTCATCTGGCATTGCAGCCGGTGGTATTACCGCCATTGTATTGAACCTGATCTTCCCGCAAGAAAAGTAAAGCACCAGGCAGGCTTCGGCCTGCCTGATATTTATCCGCTTTTACATCCAGGCTGTTGAGGTGTAACGGTAATTCAGGCATAACAACCACTCACCGGATAAATATCGGGATGGATGAGTGCGATGAAATTTTTAGGCAAGTTTTTCCTTAGCTTACTGCTGCTGATTCTGCTGGCGCTGGTTGTGCTGTATGTGTTGCTGCAAACACAATGGGGCGCTGGCTGGTTTAGCCGTTGGGTTAGCGATAAAACCGCCTGGCATCTCTCTCTCAGCAAGATTGAGCACGACTTTACCTCCCCTTCGCACATCATCCTCGACGATTTCAGCTTTGGTCATGATGGCCAGCCCGCGGTATTAGTGGCAAAGCGCGTCGACCTTGGCCTTGCGCTGGTGCAGTTCAGCGATCCGCTGCATTTCAACAGCATTGAAGTGCGCGACGGTGAGATCAATCTCGCCAATCAAGCGCCCGATACCACGCTACCGATGCAGGCTAATCGCCTGCAGCTGAACAATGTGCGTATTGAGAATCCGCATAGCACCATGCCGATGACCGCTCAGCGCGTGAACGGCGGTCTTCTGCCGTGGAAGCCGCTGCCTAATGACGTGCTGGGCAGCGATGCGCAGTTCCAGATCAGTGCCGGAACCCTGACGCTGGATGGCGTACCGGGCAACAATGTGTTGCTGCAGGGCAGCATTAAGCAACGTCGTCTGGTATTGAGTAATATTGGTGCCGATTTAGCGCGCGGTTCTATGACCGGCAACGCCGAGCGCGATGCGCAAGGCAACTGGAAGATTGACCAGCTGCGCCTCAACGATATCCGCCTGCAAACCCATCAAAGCCTGAGCGACTTCCTCAATCCGCTGCGCGATGTGCCTTCGGTGAGCATCAATCGTCTGGATATGACCGATGCGCGCCTGCAAGGGCCTGACTGGGCAGTCACCGACCTTGATTTGACGCTGAAAAACGTTACCTGGCGCGGTGATGACTGGCAAAGCGAGGGCGGTTCAATTTCGATGAATGCCGGGAATTTTATCAACGGTGGGTTTGAATTGAACGATCCTATCGTTAATGCCGATCTTTCAGCACAGGGCATCGCATTGACGCAGTTTAGCTCACGCTGGGTCAATGGCGTGATTCGCGCCAGCGGGAGCTGGACGCGCAGCGATAAGCGTTTGACGCTGGATGAACTGGCAATTGCTGGGCTGGAATACACTCTGCCACAAAACTGGCGTGAACGCTGGCAGGAGACTTTACCGAGCTGGCTGGATAGCGTGCTGGTAACGCGCGCCACTGCTAACCGTAACCTGATAATCGATATCAATCCCACCTTCCCCTTCCAGATGACGTCGCTGGATGGCAGTGCAGATAATCTGCTGCTAGCACGCCAGCATCAATGGGGAATCTGGAGCGGCAAAGCCAGCTTCAATGCGGCCGAAGCCACCTTTAATCGCACCGATTTGCGCCACCCTTCCATTGCGCTGAATGCCAATGATCAACAGATTCAGGTCACTGAACTGAGCGCCTTTAACGGCAGCGGCTTACTGGAAGGGACAGCAACGGTGGGCCAGGATGTGCAACGTCCGCTGACGCTGAATCTGAAAGGTCAGGCGGTGCCGGCAAACGTGCTGGGGAATTGGGGTTGGCCAACGCAGCTGAGCGGCAACAGTAATTTGCAGCTGCAACTGAAAGGCTCGCTGAATGCCAGCGCGCCGCTTCGCCAGAGCGTGGATGGCACCTTGTCGGTGACCACCGATGCACAAGCGGTGCAGCAGACAATGCGTGGCGGGCAGGTTCAATAGTTTAAAAACCAGGTCGCCATGAATGGCGACCCTACGATTATATCGCTGGGTTTTCGTAGGGTGCGCATTTATGCGCACCTGCATAAATAGGCAATTTTTTGCTTAAGTGAGCGGTATTAAGCCATGAATGGCGATAATACGATGCTAATTAATACGCGCCCCGGAGCCGCCTTCTTCCAGCGAGCCGTCAGAATCAGCCGGCAGCACGATATACACGCCTTCAAACACCGCGCCTAACTCCTCGTCACCGAACAATTCGACTTCCATCTGTACACGCGCTTTACGACCACGCGCCAGACGATCGAGATCGCCACTCAGCGAGCCAAGATCGGCAATCGCCCCCGGACGACCGCTGATGGGCTTGCTATAGCGGATATGCGCATCCGCCAGAATGATGGTCCCGCCAAGATGACGCTCGCGCAGCAGCAGCCAAATTAAGCCCCAACCGGTGAGCGTGGCGAGAGAAAAAAGGCTACCCGCAAAGAGCGTATGGTGAGGATTCTGGTTGCCCGCTTCAGGCATAGTGGTCACAAATTTCTGCCCGGTATATTGCAGAATGCGCACGCCCATTTTTTCACTCAGCGGGATGTGCTCGTACCACGCTTGCTGCAGCTGCCCGCACCAATCTGCACGATGCAGAATATCGTCGAGCGTGACTACCGGTTTGATCATCAGGAAGTGGCGCACCGGCGTGGTTTGCGGCGCAGTGATTTCGCCCTGGTTGACGTAGCCCAGCTTGGCAAAGAATTCGACGGCGTCTTCGCGCGCGCTACAGGTGACGCGTTTGGCGCCTTCCTGACGCGCGACCGACTCCAGCGTCATCGCCACCAGCGTGCCCAGGCCTTTACCCTGTACGGAAGGATGCACTGCAAGGAAGCGAATCGCCGCTTCGTTTTCCGCGTTGATGTACAGACGGCCCACCGCGACGGGTTTGCCCTGCTCATCCACCACCATTTGATGATGCGCCAGCGCATCCCAGGCATCACGCTCAGAACCCTGCGGCTGACGCAGCGGCTTTCGTAACATTTCCCAACGGAACTGGTAATACATATCCAGCTCTTCCGCCGTTTGCGGTACGCGAAGATGATACATAAAGTGATTCTCTCGTTCGGAGCTTGCGTGGCTAAGTCCTTGCCGCTCGGCTGTTAACCTCACACCTGTAACCAGAAGGTCACCGGACCGTCGTTTACTAACGAAACCTGCATATTGGCGGCAAAACGCCCATTTGCGGTGGTCACACCCTGTGTTCGGCAGCAATCGCTGAAGTAATCATAGAGACGCTCGGCTTCCGCCGGTTCTGCACCACCCGAGAAGGAGGGACGCATACCTTTATTCGTATCAGCGGCAAGGGTGAATTGCGACACCACCAGCACGCTGCCGCCGGCCTGCTGTACGTTGAGATTCATTTTGTCATTCTCATCCGCAAAGATGCGGTAGCCGAGAACGCGTTCGGTCAAACGCTGCGCCTTTTGCTCGTCGTCGCCCTTTTCCACACCCAACAGCACCAATAACCCATTGCCAATTTCACCCACTGTCGCGTCATCAACGCTGACACTGGCGCGACTGACGCGCTGAATCAAAGCAATCATGTTTCCTCTCGTTCTCTTTCGCGTTCCTGCTGTTTTAACTGGCGATAGTCATCCAGCGTGACGGTGATTTCTGCGCCTAACAACACAATACACCACGACCAGTAAACCCAAAGGAACAGAATCGGGATGACCGCCAGAACGCCGTAAATTAACTGGTAAGAAGGGAACATCGTAACATAGAGCGCAAAGCCTTTTTTGCCCAGCTCGAACAGCAAACCGGCAACGATGGCGCCGATCAGCGCATCGCGCGTGGGAACGCGCCGCGTCGGCACAATGCTATACAGCAGCCAGAAGGCGAGGATAGAAAGAAACAGCGGGAAAATACGCAGCAGCTGATCGACCAGGCTGGTGACGCCGGTGACGTTCACCCAGCGCAGCGACAGCAGATAGGAGCTCAGGGCTAAGCTGGCGCCCGCTAATAGCGGACCCAGCGTTAGTATCATCCAGTACACAGCAAAGGAGTAGACCATGGGGCGCGGCTTATCGCTGCGCCAGATGGTGTTTAGCGCGCTATCCACCGAATGCATCAGCAGTAGCGCCGTGACAATCAATCCGACAATACCGACCGCCGTCATTTTGTTGACGTTGGCAACGAACTGGTCGAGATAGCGCTGAATGACGTCGCCCGTCGCCGGTATAAAGTTGGTGAAAATGAAGTTTTTCAGCTGCACGCTGATATCCGAGAACATCGGAAAGGCGGCGAACAGCGCAAAAACCACGGCAATGAGCGGCACCAACGCCAGCAATGAAACGTAGGCCAGATTACCCGCCTGCGTCGTCATGTTGTCTTCGTCAATGCGGCGCCACAGCAGTTTAATCCACAGAACAAAGGCATGCGCCGAGTGGCGCAGTTGTCTTGGCTTTAGCACTCAGAGACGACCCGCAAACCAATCCGGCACGGTTTTCTCATCGACCACCAGCACGCTCTCAATGCCCAGCGCACGCGCCGCGTCAATGTTGGCCTGATTATCATCGAAGAATACTGCCTGATCGGCCTGGTAACCTTCGTGCTGGAGTACATAGTTATAGATGCGCGCTTCCGGCTTACGCATGCCGATATCCTGCGACATATAAAGATGATCGGCCGCCTGCTGAACATCAGGATAGTGGGTTGGCCAGAATTCGAAGTGCAGCTGATTGGTGTTCGACAGAATCACCACGCGCTCGCCATTGGCACGCAGCTTGTTCATGATCGCCAGCGTTTCCGGACGCACGCCGACGAAGACCGCCTGCCAGCCTGCCGTAAATTGCGGGTAGCTCAGGGCGATATCCAGCTGATCGCAAATGCGTGCTGCGAATTCGGAATCGCTGATTTCGCCACGTTCGTGTTTCTCAAAAGCCTCATCCATGCGGAAACGACTTTGCAGCGTTGCCAATGGCACCCGCCCTAAATCGCTCCAGACGCCGAGCACACGATTAAAATCGATATCAACAATCACATTGCCTAAATCAAAAATGTACAGCATGACGCCTCTCCTTTATGTTCCCTGGATCGTTAACTCTAGCGGTAAAAGCGTGAGCTGAACAGGGATGAGGGGCGGGAAATCAGCATTCTGGAAGCGAAGGCAAAGTTCATCAGGCGAGCGTTGCAGCGGGTTGCAGGCATAAAAAAGCCCCGCAGTGCGGGGCTCAATATCAGACTGATTCGCTTAGTCTTTGCTGCCACGAGAAGAACGCTTACGATCGTTCTCGGTCAGGTGACGTTTACGAATACGTACTGACAGCGGAGTCACTTCTACCAGTTCGTCATCATCGATGAACTCGATAGCCTGCTCCAGCGTCATTTTCTGCGGTGGAACCAGAGTGGTTGCTTCGTCAGTACCTGACGCACGCATGTTGGTCAGTTTCTTACCGGTCAGACAGTTTACTGTCAGGTCGTTAGAACGGCTGTGAATACCGATGATCTGGCCTTCATACACTTCCGCACCGTGACCCAGGAACAGCTTACCGCGATCCTGCAGACCGAACAGGGCGAACGCTACCGCTTTACCCTGGCCGTTCGAGATCAGTACGCCGTTCTGACGCTGGCCCACTTCGCCTGGACGCACGTCGTCGTAGTGGCTGAAGGTGGAGTACAGCAGGCCGGTACCTGAAGTCATGGTCATGAATTCGTTACGGAAGCCGATCAGGCCACGGCTTGGGATCATGTAGTCGAGACGTACACGGCCTTTGCCATCTGGATCCATATTTTTCAGATCGCCTTTACGCTCACCCATTGCCTGCATCACAGAACCCTGATGGGTCTCTTCGATGTCGAGGGTGACGTTTTCGAATGGCTCTTGCTTACGGCCTTCATGCTCACGGAAGATAACTTTCGGACGGGATACCGCCAGCTCGAAACCTTCACGACGCATGTTTTCGATCAGCACCGACAAGTGCAGCTCACCACGACCTGAAACACGGAACGCATCAGAATCTTCAGTTTCTTCAACGCGTAGTGCCACGTTGTGTACCAGCTCTTTATTCAGACGCTCCAGGATCTGGCGCGACGTCACGAACTTACCTTCTTTACCGCAGAACGGCGAGGTGTTGACGTTGAAGAACATGGTTACGGTTGGTTCATCGACGCTCAGGGCCGGCAGCGCTTCCACATTCTGCGTGTCGCAGATGGTGTCAGAGATGTTCAGCTCGCCCAAGCCGGTGATAGCGATGATATCGCCCGCTTCCGCCAGGGTGCTTTCGATACGTTCCAGACCCAAATGGCCCAGTACTTTACCGACTTTACCGTTACGGGTTTTGCCTTCGCTATCAATGATAGTGACCTGCTGGTTCGGCTTAACGGTACCGCGCTTGATGCGGCCAATGCCGATCACGCCCAGATAGTTGTTGTAGTCCAGCTGCGAGATCTGCATCTGCAGTGGCGCTTCAACTTCAACCTGAGGTGGAGAAACGTGGTCGACGATCGCCTGATACAGCGGGGTCATGTCGTCAGCCATGTCGGTGTGTTCCAGACCCGCGATACCATTCAACGCCGAAGCGAAGATGATCGGGAAGTCCAGCTGCTCGTCAGTCGCATCCAGGTTAACGAACAGGTCAAATACCTGATCAACAACCCAGTCAGGACGCGCGCCCGGACGGTCAACTTTGTTGATAACCACAATCGGCTTCAAACCATGAGCAAATGCTTTCTTGGTTACGAAGCGGGTTTGCGGCATAGGGCCATCCATCGCATCTACAACCAGCAGCACCGAATCCACCATGGACATGACGCGCTCCACTTCACCACCGAAGTCGGCGTGTCCTGGGGTATCAACGATGTTGATACGGTAATCATTCCATTTGATGGCGGTGTTTTTTGCGAGGATGGTAATCCCACGCTCTTTCTCCAAATCGTTGGAGTCCATTACGCGCTCAGTCGCTTCGGTACGAGCATCAAAAGTACCGGACTGTTGTAGCAGCTTGTCAACCAGGGTGGTCTTACCATGGTCAACGTGCGCGATGATGGCGATGTTACGCAAATTTTCGATCACAGCTTTGCCTCAGGCATTATAGAAATAACGCGGTATTGTACACGGATTAAGCGGAAGACTGAACATGATCACAGATTTCGCCGAAAGTTTCTCGTAGCGCTGGTTTTTAGCACCATTTACGGTGCATTAATCTGCACTGTGGTGGCGTTTTGCACCAATATGGTGCTTATCTTCATCCGTGTTGCACCACAACAATGCAGGAAATCCATCCTGGTGCAGCCTTCGACTCACGAAAGCGCGCATTGTAGCGCCATTTTCGCCATTGTCATAAAGTTGGCACAGAATTCGCTTTATCTATTTCAAGCGATAACGACAGTTATAAAACGGTTGAAAGAGCTTGCCGAGATCTTTGGTTAGGAGTGGTCAGCAGTTGTGGCGCATTCCCGGCAACGAAGTTCTCTCACCATGACGATAATGACCATTTCCAGGAGAGTTGAGTATGTCCGCTGAACACGTTCTCTCGATGATGAACGAGCATGAAGTTAAGTTTGTTGACCTGCGTTTTACCGATACCAAAGGTAAAGAACAGCACGTTACTATCCCTGCTCACCAGGTTAACGCTGACTTCTTCGAAGAAGGCAAAATGTTCGATGGCTCCTCCATCGGTGGCTGGAAAGGCATTAACGAATCAGACATGGTGCTGATGCCGGATGCAACCACTGCAGTGATGGATCCGTTCTTCGAAGACTCGACCCTGATCATCCGTTGCGACATCCTTGAGCCAGGCACACTGCAGGGCTACGATCGTGACCCGCGCTCCATTGCTAAGCGTGCAGAAGAGTTCCTGCGTTCTTCCGGCATCGCGGATACCGTGCTGTTTGGACCAGAGCCAGAGTTCTTCCTGTTCGATGATATCCGTTTCGGTTCTTCTACTTCAGGTTCACACGTTGCTATCGATGATATCGAAGCCGCATGGAACACCGGTAAAGAGTACGAAGGCGGTAACAAAGGTCACCGTCCAGGTCTTAAAGGCGGTTACTTCCCAGTGCCACCGGTTGACTCCGCGCAGGACATCCGTTCTGCCATGTGTCTGACCATGGAGCAAATGGGCCTGGTGGTTGAAGCACATCACCACGAAGTCGCCACTGCTGGTCAGAACGAAGTGGCAACCCGCTTCAACACCATGACCAAAAAAGCGGACGAAATTCAGATCTATAAATACGTGGTTCACAACGTTGCTCACGCGTACGGCAAAACGGCAACCTTCATGCCTAAGCCAATGTTCGGCGATAACGGTTCTGGTATGCACTGCCACATGTCCCTGTCAAAAGGCGGCGTGAACCTGTTCTCTGGCGACAAGTACGGCGGCCTGTCTGAAACCGCTCTGTTCTATATCGGCGGTATCATCAAGCACGCTAAAGCGATCAACGCCCTGGCAAACCCAACCACCAACTCATACAAGCGTCTGGTCCCAGGCTACGAAGCACCGGTTATGCTGGCTTACTCTGCCCGTAACCGTTCTGCTTCTATCCGTATCCCAGTGGTTGCTAGCCCGAAAGCACGCCGTATCGAAGCACGCTTCCCGGATCCAGCGGCTAACCCATACCTGGCCTTCACCGCGCTGCTGATGGCGGGTCTTGATGGTGTTATCAACAAGATCCACCCTGGCGATGCGATGGACAAAAACCTGTATGACCTGCCACCGGAAGAAGAAGCTGAGATTCCAAAAGTTGCAGGTTCTCTGGAAGAAGCACTGAACGCACTGAACGAAGACCGCGAGTTCCTGACCCGTGGCGGCGTGTTCACTGATGACGCCATCGATGCTTACATCGAACTGCGTAAAGCCGATAATGACCGCGTGCGTATGACTCCGCACCCCGTTGAGTTCGAGCTGTACTACAGCGTTTAATCAGCATTAAAGATTCGCGGACTTTGCATCGCCGCAAGGCGGCAATCGAGAGAATCCCGGGGAGCTGAGATAACTCAGTGACTCGGGTTAACGAGTGCAGCCAACGCAGCGGGGTGTAAAAGACGCCGAAGATTTTATATTGCCGTGGAAACTTTAGCCCATCTCCGGATGGGCTTTTTTCTCCGCGTATTCATGGTTCGAAGCACAGATTTCCGTCCTGTAAGGCTATAATGCACTAAATTAGTGCAGAGGAACGCTGTATGGCAACTGGCACGCTGCCCGACGCGGGGCAGATTCTCAACTCCCTAATCAACAGTATTTTGCTGGTCGATAACGATTTAGTTATCCATTACGCCAATCCGGCGGCTCAGCAATTACTGGCGCAAAGCTCACGTAAATTGTTCGGCACGCCATTACCGGAATTAACCGGCTATTTTTCGCTGAATATTGAGGTGATGAGCGAGAGTCTCGGGGCTGGCCAGGGCTTTACCGATAGCGAAGTCACCTTAGTGGTGGATGGCCGCGCGCACATTATGTCGCTGACGGCACAGCGTTTACCGGATGGCTTTATTCTGCTGGAAATGGCGCCGATGGATAATCAACGTCGTCTTAGCCAGGAACAAATTCAACATGCTCAGCAGGTTGCTGCCCGCGACTTAGTCCGCGGTCTGGCGCATGAAATAAAAAACCCGCTGGGGGGATTACGTGGTGCCGCGCAACTGCTTACCCGCGCATTGCCCGATCCTTCGCTGCATGAGTACACGCGCATCATCATTGAGCAAGCCGACCGACTGCGTAATCTGGTCGATCGCCTGTTAGGCCCGCAACAGCCGGGTCTGCATGTGACGCAAAGTATTCATCAGGTGGCGGAGCGCGTGGTGAATCTGGTGTCGATGGAGCTGCCGGATAATGTTTCGCTGGTACGTGATTACGACCCAAGCCTGCCGGAACTGCCGCACGATCCCGACCAGATTGAACAGGTGCTGTTAAACGTGGTGCGCAATGCGCTGCAAGCCTTAGGTGATGAAGGTGGCACCATCGTGATTCGCACGCGTACCGCCTTCCAGCTCACGCTGCACGGCACGCGTTATCGTCTGGTCGCACGCATTGATATTGAAGATGATGGCCCAGGCATTCCGGCCCAGCTACAAGATACGCTGTTCTATCCGATGGTGAGCGGACGCGAAGGTGGCACCGGCTTAGGTCTCTCCATCGCCCGTAGCCTGATCGATCAGCATTCAGGAAAAATAGAATTTAACAGTTGGCCAGGTCACACCGAATTCTCGGTTTACCTGCCTATTCGCCAGTGAGGTTTGTATGCAACGAGGGATAGTCTGGATCGTCGATGACGATAGCTCCATCCGCTGGGTGCTTGAACGAGCGCTCACTGGAGCCGGTTTGAGCTGTGCAACCTTTGACAGCGCTAACGAGGTATTGGACGCGCTCGCAAGCAAAACCCCAGACGTATTATTGTCAGATATTCGTATGCCTGGCATGGATGGTCTTGCGCTGCTGAAACAGATTAAACAGCGCCATCCGATGCTGCCGGTCATCATTATGACCGCGCACTCCGATCTGGACGCGGCGGTTAGCGCTTATCAGCAAGGGGCGTTTGATTACCTGCCAAAGCCGTTTGATATTGATGAAGCGGTGGCGTTGGTTGAACGCGCGATTAGCCATTATCAGGAACAGCAGCAGCCACGTAATCAACCCGTTAGCGGCCCAACCACCGATATCATCGGCGAAGCGCCGGCAATGCAGGATGTGTTCCGCATCATTGGTCGCCTTTCGCGCTCTTCCATTAGCGTGCTGATCAACGGGGAATCCGGTACCGGTAAAGAGTTGGTCGCGCATGCGCTGCATCGTCATAGTCCACGCGCGAAGTCTCCTTTTATCGCGCTGAACATGGCGGCGATACCTAAAGATTTGATCGAATCCGAGCTGTTTGGTCACGAGAAAGGCGCATTTACCGGCGCGAACCAGATTCGTCAGGGACGTTTTGAGCAGGCTGATGGCGGCACGCTGTTCCTCGACGAAATTGGTGATATGCCGCTCGACGTGCAAACCCGATTATTGCGCGTATTGGCCGATGGCCAGTTTTATCGTGTGGGCGGCTATGCGCCGGTGAAAGTGGACGTGCGCATCATCGCGGCAACCCACCAGAACCTTGAATTGCGCGTGCAGGAAGGCAAATTCCGTGAAGACTTGTTCCATCGTCTTAACGTGATTCGCGTTCATCTGCCACCGTTGCGTGAACGTCGTGAAGATATTCCGCGCCTGGCGCGCTACTTCCTGCAGGTTGCTGCACGTGAGTTGGGCGTGGAAGCAAAGATTCTGCATCCGGAAACCGAAACCGCGCTGACACGTCTGCATTGGTCCGGTAACGTGCGCCAGTTGGAAAACACCTGTCGCTGGTTAACCGTGATGGCGGCGGGCCAGGAAGTGTTGATTCAGGATCTGCCGCCTGAACTGTTTGAATCCAGCACGCCGGACAATCCAGTGCAGTCGCTGCCGGATAGCTGGGCCACGCTGCTGGCGCAGTGGGCCGATCGCGCCTTGCGTTCCGGTCATCAAAACCTGTTGTCCGAAGCGCAGCCGGAGATGGAGCGAACGCTGCTCACCACCGCGCTGCGTCACACGCAGGGGCACAAACAGGAAGCAGCGCGTCTGCTCGGCTGGGGACGTAATACCCTGACGCGCAAGTTGAAAGAGCTGGGAATGGAATAACGCAGAAGTTTGCGTTTTGAAGCAGGGGAGCACATTGCTCCCCTGTTTTTATATCACTCGCGAAAACTGCTGCATGCGCGCCTTTTGCCGCATGTATACATCGAAGCACATACAGATGTTACGAATCAGCAATCGACCCACGCCAGTAACGTGCAGGCTGCGACCGCGCTGCTCCAGTAAACCATCGGCCACCAGCGGCGCTAACAGCGCCAAATCCTCGGCAAAATACGCTTCAAATGCCACCGGGTATTGCGCCTCTATCGCCGCAAAATCCAGTGCGAAGTTGCAGATTAATGACTTAATCACATCCCGGCGCAGACAGTCATCATCGCTGAGCGTCAGTCCGCGCCACAGCGCATCACCGCGCTGCTCGACGTCCGCGTAATACGCCTTCAGCTCTTTATGATTTTGCGCATAGCCGTCGCCCAGCATGCTGATTGCTGACACGCCCAATCCCAGCAGATCGGTTTCGCCCTGCGTCGTGTAGCCCTGAAAGTTACGATGCAACTCGCCGGCGCGTTGTGCGACCGCCAGCTCATCATCCGGCCGCGCGAAGTGATCCATGCCGATAAACTGATAACCTTCGCCGGTTAAGGTGGCGATGGTTTCCTGCAGGATTTGCAGTTTCTGCGCCGCGCCCGGCAGCTCATCATCTTTAATTTTGCGCTGTGCAGCGAACAAGGTTGGCATGTGCGCATAGTTGAAAACGCTGAGGCGATCGGGATTGAGTGCAATCACGCGCTGTAAGGTAAATGCGAAGCTTTCCGGCGTTTGCAGCGGCAGACCATAAATCAGATCAAGGCTAACCGAACGGAAACCCTGTTCACGCGCGCGCTGCACCAGCGCGAAGATGGTCTCTTCATCCTGAACGCGATTAACGCGCTCCTGCACCGCTTTATTGAAGTCCTGCACGCCCATGCTGAGGCGATTGAAACCTTCTGCCCGCAGATGATCGATCATTTCCAGCTCAATTTCGCGCGGATCAACCTCGATCGACATTTCGATATCATCGGCCAGCGTAAAATGATCGCGTAGCAGCGCCACCAGCCGGCTCACCTGCTGCGTGTTAAGGAATGTTGGTGTGCCACCGCCCCAGTGCAATTGGGTGACCAGCCGCCCAGTAAACAGCGGTGCGCGCTGGCGGATTTCCTGCTCCAGCACGTCCAGATAGCGATCGGCTTTATGCAGCTGACGCGTCACAATTTTATTGCAGCCACAGAAGTAGCAAAGACGATGGCAAAACGGGATATGCACATACAGCGATAATGGACGATCGGGATAGCGCTCAACCGCCTGCTGGAAATCTTCCTCACTAAAGTTCTCACTGAACTCCAGCGCAGTGGGATAAGAGGTATAACGCGGGCCCGCGTAATTATATTTTTCGATGAGGCTCTGGTCCCAATCAATCTGCGGCGATGACATGCTCACTCCTTACGGTGACGTCGTCTGAGAGAGGGTCGCGTAGCAGAAGAGTGGACGAAGCGATGGGCTGAACGCCGACGTAAACGCGACTTCAGACGCGACAGGCGGCGTAGTTTAAACAATAACCAGATCAGATAACATGTCAGCAGCAGCGCGAAAATTGATCCAGGCCAAAGCATAGGTGAATACCTGTTTAGCGCGGCATGCCTTTATACGCATGCCGATCAAAATTGGCCTTAATTACCTTTTAGCAGGCGCATCATATCTTCTTCGGCCTGCTCATCTTCGACTTCATCATCAAGTGCGATGCCCAGCGCTTCCATCAGTTCGTCGATGCGATCTAAGGTTTGATCCAGCCAGGCCTGATCTTCGCCGCTGAGGGTTTCACCGTTTTCCAGGCGATCCAATAAGGTATCCAGACGTTCATCATTTTCCAGCTTCGCCAGCTCTTCTTGTGGCGTCAGACGAACTTTCTCCGCTTTTGGCTTCGGTTTGGCAGCGGGCTTCTTCGCCGGCTGGGTTTTACCATCAGCAACGAGTGCAATAGGGGTTTTGCTGCCCAGGCGCGGATCCTGAACCTTTTTACCCTGGCCTTTGCCAGCAGTTTGCGTTTCTGGATTAGCACGGCTGCCAGATTTGTGGCCGCTGTGCTTTTTGTCGCGTTTGCGATCGCGCGCTTCCTGATTGAGGTCTTCACGCGATTTGCGTTTGGCTTTCGCAGCGGGTTTGCCACGCGGGGCTGATGCAGGTTGCTTCATGGTGTCCGGTCTCGGCGATGCTTTGTGAGTTCAGTATAGAATTGCGGCGAAATCTAGCAGAAAGTAAGCAAAGAAAAAAGGCGATAGCCTGTGCTATCGCCTTATTTCGCACCTTCATCCGAAGGAAACACGTGATAAATCCTTTACGGCTCACAACGTCCCGGTTGCTCCCTCGCCACATCGCTCCTGCGATTATTCCCTTTCCCTGTCCGATTCCTACCTGAATCGCTTCCTGCCATGCTCTTGGTCATCCCCGACGCTCCTGAGCTCATCATCCTGATGGGTGCTGCCGTGCACTGACAACAAATGTAGACTAATGGGTAAAATGAACAAGTGAGACTTGTCTCTAATTAAGAGCGGTATTTCCCATAAATAAACCAAGCTATTGAAAAATAACCTTTAAACTAAAGATTAACTTTCAATGAAACGGTAATAACTGGCAGTAAAAATCCTAGATCTCTTACAAAATGGCGTGTTAAGACGCTATCGGGCACTTTTGCGCCATTACAGGTATAATCAGCCCCATTGCCCGATTCATTTTGCTGGAGTTTCACTTTGTCTGCTTTGAACTATCACATGACCCATTTCATGCTCAGCGCCCCTGATATTCGCCACCTACCGGCGGATGTGGGTATTGAAGTTGCTTTTGCCGGGCGCTCGAATGCAGGCAAATCCAGCGCGCTGAACACCATTACCAATCAAAAAGGTCTGGCTCGTACCAGTAAAACGCCAGGTCGAACTCAGCTAATTAACCTGTTTGAAGTGGTTGAAGGTAAATGTCTGGTCGATTTGCCCGGTTACGGCTATGCCCAGGTGCCGGAGGAGATGAAACGTAAATGGCAGCGCTCGCTGGCAGAATATCTGCAAAAACGTCAGGCGCTGAAAGGGCTGGTGGTATTGATGGATATTCGCCACCCGCTGAAAGACCTCGATCAGAACATGATTGAATGGGCAGTTCAGAGCCAAATTCCAGTGCTGGTGCTGCTTACCAAAGCCGACAAGCTGGCATCTGGCGCACGTAAAGCGCAACTGACCATGGTGCGTGAGGCCTCGCTGGCGTTCAATGGCGATGTCCAGGTGGAAATGTTCTCTTCACTGAAGAAGATGGGCGTTGATATTGTGCGCAAGAAACTGGATAGCTGGTTTAACGAACTGGAGCCAGCACAGGAAGGCGACGGCGAAGAGAGCGAAGAGTAATTTCGCAGCGGCTTTTGAGAGAAAGCCCAATAAAAAACGCCCCAGTCATAAATGACTGGGGCGGCTAAATATTCAGCCAAATCCGATTACGTGAAGTAAAAGGTCTGAAAGATAGAACATCTTACCTCTGTACCCTACGCGATAAACTCTACCTGATTTTCTGCGCCCTACAAAGGGTTTTTTGTTGCTAACTTTCAGAGTTTGGCATCTTTTTTACTAAGCTCATCACACTTTCACGCGTGCGATGTAGTTTAATTACTAAAAAAATGCTTAGCCGTTAGGCAGTTACAAAACGCGTATCCTGAAGGCCGCTTTGCGACGTGGCTGAACCGATTAAGTAAACTTTTTTCTTATGATGGTGTCAGCGGCTGACATTTGCCGCTGACTGGCAGCATCAGTGTGCCTCATCCCAGTTATCACCGGTTCCAACTTCAACCTGCAACGGCACATCCAGCTTCATGCTGTTTTCCATCAGTGCACGAATGGTCTTTATGGCACCGTCCACCGCATCGCTGCGGATCTCAAACACCAGTTCATCGTGGACCTGCATAATCATCCGTACGGCATCGTCCTTTTGCTCTAACAGCCAACCATCTACCGCAATCATGGCACGCTTGATGATATCTGCAGCCGTGCCTTGCATTGGGGCGTTGATTGCAGCGCGTTCGGCAGCTTTACGACGGATCGCATTGCTGGAGGTGATATCCGGCAACCATAGACGACGACCATCGAGCGTTTCGACATAGCCTTTTTCGGCTGCTTTTGAACGCGTCTCTTCCATATAGCGCAGCACGCCCGGATAACGTTCAAAGTAGAGGTCCATGTATTTCTTCGCCTCGCCCGCGCCAATATTCAACTGACGTGAAAGGCCAAAAGCGCTCATCCCGTAGATCAGCCCAAAGTTGATGGCTTTAGCACTGCGACGCTGCTCGCCAGAAACCTTACTGAGCGTGACGCCAAACACTTCTGCCGCAGTCGCACGGTGGATGTCTTCCCCTTGTGCAAAGGCCTCCAGCAAGCCTTTATCTTGCGACAGATGCGCCATAATACGCAGTTCAATCTGTGAATAGTCCGCAGCAACAATACGATTGCCCGGCCCAGCAATAAACGCCTGGCGAATACGGCGGCCTTCTTCGTTGCGCACAGGGATATTTTGCAAGTTAGGATCGGTGGAAGAGAGTCGCCCCGTCGCCGTTACCGCCTGATGATAGGACGTATGCACGCGACCCGTTACCGGATTGATCATCTGCGGCAGCTTGTCGGTATAGGTCGATTTTAGCTTGGAGAGACCGCGATGCTCGAGGATGACCTTCGGCAACGGATAATCCAGCGCCAGTTCGGCCAACACTTCTTCACTGGTGGAAGGGGCGCCACCGGGGGTTTTTTTCGTCGGCTTAATACCCTGCTTTTCAAACAGAATGGTTTGCAGCTGCTTAGGTGATGAGAGATTAAATGGCTCGCCCGCCAGCTCATGAGCCTTTAGCTCCAGTTCCGCCACGCGGGTGGTAAGTTCCTGAGAGTGTTTTGCCAGAATGTTTTGATCAATCAGCACGCCATTGCGTTCAATGCGCGAGATGACCTTTAACAAAGGCATTTCAATCTCTTCAAATACCTTCTTCGGCCCGGCTTCAGGCTCCAGCTTCGCCCACATTTTCAAATGCAGTTGCAGGGTGACATCCGCGTCTTCAGCAGCATAGTGCCCTGCTTGCTCAATGGCGATCTGGTTGAAGGTGAGCTGGTTTTTCCCTTTTCCTGCGATCTCTTCAAAGGTCACCGTTTTATGGTTCAGCCAGCGTGCGGCCAGGCTATCCATATCATGTTTACCTCCCACGCTGTTGAGGCAATAGGACTCCAGCATGGTGTCGAACTTGATGCCGTTCAGCTCAATATCGTAATTCTTCAACACGCCGCGATCATATTTAAGGTTCTGCCCAACCTTTGCCGCTTTGCCATCTTCGAGCAAGGGTTTCAGCTGTTTCATTACGTCGCTACGGTCAAGCTGGTCTGGTGCATCAAGATAATCATGTCCAACCGGTAGATATGCCGCTTCTCCCGGTGCAACGGCAAAAGCAATACCAACAATGTTGGCACTGAGCGTATCCAGTGAATCGGTTTCCAGATCGAAAGCGAACAGCTCGGCGCTTTTCAGCTTCTGCAACCACTCAGCAAATGTTGCCTCATCGAGAATGGTAACGTAGCCATCCGCGGAGAGTACGCTGGTGGTTTCCACTGCAGGTGTGGCAGGCTCATTAAGCTGGGTTTTCTGGGCCTGTATATTGCTCTTTTTACCCTGTAGCCAGGATCCATCCTGCAAATCAGCGATCCAGCGTTTGAATTCAAACCGGCTGAATAACGTTTGCAGTGCGACCACGTCCGGTTCATTGACCGTAAGTTGATCGCAGGTTAGGTCAAGTTCAACGTCAGTTTTGATCGTTGCCAGCTGATAAGAAAGGAAGGCCACTTCACGATTCTGTTCCAGTTTCGCCGCCATGGTTTTCGCACCGCGGAAGGAGAGCTCGGCCACTTTGTCGAGATTATCGTAAATTGATTGCATCCCGCCTAACCCCTGCAGCAAGGCTTGGGCAGTCTTCTCACCCACGCCCGGCACGCCAGGGATGTTATCTGAACTGTCACCCATCATGGCGAGGAAATCGATAATCAATTCCGGTGGCACGCCATATTTTTGCTCAACCTCTTCCGGACCTAGCACGGTATTCGTCATGGTGTTAATCAGCGTAATCGCCGGCGTCACCAGCTGCGCCATGTCTTTATCACCGGTGCTAATCAGTACCGGACGACCACGTTTTTCCGCCTGCTGCGCCAGCGTACCGATGACGTCATCTGCCTCAACGCCAGATACCGCTAACAGCGGCAGGCCCATCGCTTTCACCATTTCATGCAGAGGCTCAATCTGCGCACGCAGATCATCCGGCATAGGTGGACGATGCGATTTGTAGTGCTCAAATAACTCATCGCGGAAGGTTTTTCCTTTGGCATCGAAGACCACAGCCACATGGCTGGGTTGATACTGCATCAGCAAGCTTTTGAGCATGTTGAGCACACCGTACATGGCGCCAGTTGGCTCGCCCGCACTGTTCGTTAGCGGCGGAAAGGCATGATATGCACGGTATAGATAAGATGAGCCGTCGACCAGAATCAGGGGGTTTTCTGCAATTTGCGCCATAGGTTCGTATTTTCTTCGTTGCGATGTTGAGGGCTATAAGGATGCCACAACCGGAGGAGAATGTTGAATGCGCTCAGAGATGTCAGGATCTTTTTCATCGTTACGCGGGGCCGATCGCAAGGATCGGGTTGTGGATAAGTTTGTGCGTAAAAATCATAACGTATTGTTATTTCCGTTAATTGTAATTATATTTATTTCACAACCTGATTAAAATCAAATGGTTATTTAGTTTTTGCGACTTAACGCACCAAAATGAAAAGACGATCGTCCATGTGGATATTTAGTGAAGGGGAATAATCGAGACGAGAGAATAACAAGGCGATATATAAAATAAAAATGCCGACAATGTCGGCATTTTTATTAGGCTAAATTACTTCTTTTCAACCAGGAACTTCACTACGTTGGCGTAATCGGCAACGAAATTGTCCATTGAGCTGGTGTCTAACCCACCGTTGTTAACCATGTATTTGCCGTTAACAAAGATCGCTGGCACACCTTGAAGATTGACATCCGCAGCGGCTTTCTGTTGCTGAGCAACCAGCGCTTTTACTGCGAAGCTATTCCACGCAGCATCGTAATCTTCAGAAGAAATACCGGCTGCTTTAATAAAGGTCTCTTTCAGGCTCGCTGCATCGGTCACGGTTTGGGTCTTCTGAATACCGTCGAATATCGGTGCAGTTACTTTGCTTTCTACGCCCAGCGCCATTGCAACAGCCCATGCCTGAGTAACGATTGGACCGAATTGGCCACCAAGGAAATCAACGTGGTATTTCGTCACTTTAGTGTCAGCCGGCAGGTTCTTTTTCACTGCATCGCTCACGTGATAAACGCGTTCGAACTGGTAGCAATGCGGGCAGAAGAAGGAGAAGAACTCCAGAACCTGCGGCTCACCTGCCACTGGTTTTGGCAGAGTATTAAACTGCTTACCATCAGTGAACTGTGCCGCTGAGGCGCCAAATGCCAGCATTAGACCTACCAGCGCAAACATGATCTTTTTCATCGTGAAACTATCTCCTGAGTACTTCATTAATATTGCGGGCTAAGCTGCAACGGCGGTTCGTGTAACAGCCTTTCCTGCTCGATAAATAATACAATCTGCCGGCGCCAAAAATCCTCATCTGTCATCCAGGGAAAGGCGCGCGGAAATGCGGGGTCCTGCCAGCGGCGTACCACCCAGGCCAAATAATAAACCATGCGCATAGCGCGTAAAGGCTCAATCAGTGACAATTCATGTACATCGAAATCGCCGAATTCATTGTAAGCTTCCAGCAAAATATCCCATTGAATCAACTGTTCCTGACGATCGCCATTGATCAGCATCCATAAATCCTGCACTGCCGGTCCGCTGCGCGCATCATCAAGATCGACAAACATTGGGCCTTCACGCCACAAAATATTGCCGGGATGACAGTCGCCGTGCAACCTGAGCGGCTGCCATTCGGTGTGCCAACGCTGCTGCAGTGTCGCGGCTAGCTTATCAACGGCGGCAAGCAGTGAATCTTTGAGAGAAGTCGGTACTAATGCGCTTTGCTCCAGCTCACAACGCGGTTGAAGTACATACTCTTCCAGTCCAAATGTTGGGCGCTGTTGAAACGGACTTTGTCTGCCAGTTTGATGAATTCGCCCAAGAAAGCGGCCAACCCATTCCATCTGTTCCTCATTGTCAGTTTCATACTGCCGCCCACCCAAACTGGGGAAGACCGCGTACATAAATCCGGCATGATGATTAAGCGTGCTCCCCTTGAGGCTCAGCGGTGCGGCTACCGGCACTTCATCGGCCAACAGATCATGAGTGAATTGATGTTCTTCAAGGATTTGTTGTTCACTCCAGCGCTGCGGACGATAAAATTTCGCCACGTAGCGTCGCTTCTCATCATCGCTAAATTGATAGACGCGGTTTTCGTAGCTGTTGAGGGCTGTTAAGCCTGATTCGACACGCAGACCCGCGTCCCAAAGAGCATCTAGAATGACATCGGGATTCAGCGTCTGGAAATTAAAGGCGGCTTCGCTCATCATTTTGCCTGTGTGTTACCTTTGCTATTAATGCGCAAGGATAACACTACTCATCATCCTTAATCACACCGCGTGCTCGTAATAGCGCGGTTTTGAAGTCCACTTCATAATCCTTTTTTAGTCCGGGGATCTCTGCATCACTACCTGCTTCTCGCATTTTGAGATGGTAAATCAATACATCATCCGTTAATTCACTTAATGGGCCACTGAAACCAGATTCTTGCGCCAGTTTTTGTAAAAATGCCAACAAGTTGAGATCGGAATCCTTTTGCCATGCAGGCTGCAGGAGTTCAAGCAGTTCATTTAGACGGTGGTATTTCATCGTGGATTCCTTTATGCAAGTGGTACGCTGCCGCTATGTAAGTATCGTCCAGAATGAAGCAAGGAGACGAAGATGACAGCATTTACCGGCGTGATCCTCGCAGGTGGGCAAGGCAACCGTATGGGTGGACAGGATAAAGGGTTGCTGGTGCTACAGGGACAACCGCTTTATCAGCACGTTTTGCGGAAATTGCGACCGCAGGTCAATATTGTGTTGATAAGTGCCAACCGTAACATTGATCGCTATCAGGCAAGTGGTTGTCAGGTTGTTACAGATTCAATGCCGGATTATCCCGGACCGCTGGCCGGCATGCTCAGCGGACTGCGCCACAGTAAAACCGAATGGGTGGCTTTCTCTGCTTGTGATACCCCGTGGCTTCCACACGATTTTGTTGATCGTTTATGGCAGCAACGAGGGACAGCACCTGCGGTGTGGGTGAAATCTTCACAGCGCGACCATCCGGCTTTGGCACTGGTCAATTGCTCGCTAGCGGATGAGCTTGAGGCCTGGCTGCTGCGCGGTGAGCGACGTCTCATGCAGTTTTTACGTGAGCATGGTGGACATCCAGTTGAATTTTTAGACCCAGAATCATCCTTCCGTAATATTAATACGCCGGACGATTTAGCAAATGAGGAAACTTTGCCATGAACGTGCCCTTGCTGGCATTTACTGCCTGGAGCGGAACCGGGAAAACCACACTCCTTGAAAAAGTCATTCCGCTGCTAAAGGCGCAAGGAATACGATCGGGATTGATTAAGCATACGCATCATCAAATGGATATTGATACGCCGGGAAAAGACAGCTATTTGCTGCGCAAGGCTGGAGCGGATCAGGTTATTGTCGCCAGTAATCAGCGATGGGCTTTGATGTCTGAAACGCCTAATCAGCCACTTAATCTCGTGGCATTAGCATCCAGAATGGAGCTTTCAACGCTGGATTTGGTACTGGTCGAAGGCTTCAAAGATGAGCCGGTACCTAAAATTGCGCTTTGGCGGCGTGGTGTTAAGGGAGAGATTGAAGATTTACTCGATAGTCATGTGATCGCAATCGCCACTAACGAAGATTTAGAGATCAAATTGCCTCTTTTAGATATTAACCAGCCGCAAAGGGTTGCTGATTTTATTGTTGAATGGCTGAAATAATATGGAGATAGATGTTGTTTTAGCTGGTTTTGCTATTCACTGGACGTAAAAAAGCCCCGAACTTCCGTTCGGGGCTTCTTCACTTATTTAATGCCTGGCAGTTCCCTACTCTCGCATGGGGAGACCCCACACTACCATCGGCGCTACGGCGTTTCACTTCTGAGTTCGGCATGGGGTCAGGTGGGACCACCGCGCTAAAGCCGCCAGGCAAATTCTGTTTCGTTCACGAAGCCCTGTCAGGCACCGCAAACCAATCCATAAACAAGCTGAAAATCTCTGGTCTCTCTCACCAAAACGCCTCTGGCGTTGTAAGGTTAAGCCTCACGGGTCATTAGTACCGGTTAGCTCAACGCATCGCTGCGCTTACACACCCGGCCTATCAACGTCGTAGTCTTCAACGTCCCTTCAGGACTCTCAAGGAGTCAGGGAGAACTCATCTCGGGGCAAGTTTCGTGCTTAGATGCTTTCAGCACTTATCTTTTCCGCACTTAGCTACCGGGCAGTGCCATTGGCATGACAACCCGAACACCAGTGGTGCGTTCACTCCGGTCCTCTCGTACTAGGAGCAACCCCCCTCAATTCTCCAGCGCCCACGGCAGATAGGGACCGAACTGTCTCACGACGTTCTAAACCCAGCTCGCGTACCACTTTAAACGGCGAACAGCCGTACCCTTGGGACCTACTTCAGCCCCAGGATGTGATGAGCCGACATCGAGGTGCCAAACACCGCCGTCGATATGAACTCTTGGGCGGTATCAGCCTGTTATCCCCGGAGTACCTTTTATCCGTTGAGCGATGGCCCTTCCATTCAGAACCACCGGATCACTATGACCTGCTTTCGCACCTGCTCGAGCCGTCACTCTCGCAGTCAAGCTGGCTTATGCCATTGCACTAACCTCCTGATGTCCGACCAGGATTAGCCAACCTTCGTGCTCCTCCGTTACTCTTTGGGAGGAGACCGCCCCAGTCAAACTACCCACCAGACACTGTCCGCAGCCCGGGTAACGGGCCTACGTTAGAACATCAAACATTAAAGGGTGGTATTTCAAGGTTGGCTCCACGCAGACTGGCGTCCACGCTTCAAAGCCTCCCACCTATCCTACACATCAAGGCTCAATGTTCAGTGTCAAGCTATAGTAAAGGTTCACGGGGTCTTTCCGTCTTGCCGCGGGTACACTGCATCTTCACAGCGATTTCAATTTCACTGAGTCTCGGGTGGAGACAGCCTGGCCATCATTACGCCATTCGTGCAGGTCGGAACTTACCCGACAAGGAATTTCGCTACCTTAGGACCGTTATAGTTACGGCCGCCGTTTACCGGGGCTTCGATCAAGAGCTTCTCCTTGCGGATAACCCCATCAATTAACCTTCCGGCACCGGGCAGGCGTCACACCGTATACGTCCACTTTCGTGTTTGCACAGTGCTGTGTTTTTAATAAACAGTTGCAGCCAGCTGGTATCTTCGACTGGCTTCAGCTCCGGGAGCAAGTCCCTTCACCTACGCGCCAGCGTGCCTTCTCCCGAAGTTACGGCACCATTTTGCCTAGTTCCTTCACCCGAGTTCTCTCAAGCGCCTTGGTATTCTCTACCTGACCACCTGTGTCGGTTTGGGGTACGATTTCGTGTTACCTGGAGCTTAGAGGCTTTTCCTGGAAGCAGGGCATCAGTTACTTCACCACCGTGGTGGCTCGTCGTCACGCCTCAGCCTTAAGACACCCCGGATTTACCAAAGGTGTCAGCCTACACGCTTAAACCGGGACAACCGTCGCCCGGATAACCTAGCCTTCTCCGTCCCCCCTTCGCAGTAACACCAAGTGCAGGAATATTAACCTGCTTCCCATCGACTACGCTTTTCAGCCTCGCCTTAGGGGTCGACTCACCCTGCTCCGATTAACGTTGAACAGGAACCCTTGGTCTTCCGGCGAGCGGGCTTTTCACCCGCTTTATCGTTACTTATGTCAGCATTCGCACTTCTGATACCTCCAGCAACCCTCACAGGCCACCTTCAACGGCTTACAGAACGCTCCCCTACCCAACAACACATAGTGTCGCTGCCGCAGCTTCGGTGCATGGTTTAGCCCCGTTACATCTTCCGCGCAGGCCGACTCGACCAGTGAGCTATTACGCTTTCTTTAAATGATGGCTGCTTCTAAGCCAACATCCTGGCTGTCTGTGCCTTCCCACATCGTTTCCCACTTAACCATGACTTTGGGACCTTAGCTGGCGGTCTGGGTTGTTTCCCTCTTCACGACGGACGTTAGCACCCGCCGTGTGTCTCCCGTGATAACATTCCTCGGTATTCGCAGTTTGCATCGGGTTGGTAAGCCGGGATGGCCCCCTAGCCGAAACAGTGCTCTACCCCCGAGGATGAGTTCACGAGGCGCTACCTAAATAGCTTTCGGGGAGAACCAGCTATCTCCCGGTTTGATTGGCCTTTCACCCCCAGCCACAAGTCATCCGCTAATTTTTCAACATTAGTCGGTTCGGTCCTCCAGTTAGTGTTACCCAACCTTCAACCTGCCCATGGCTAGATCACCGGGTTTCGGGTCTATACCCTGCAACTTAACGCCCAGTTAAGACTCGGTTTCCCTGCGGCTCCCCTATACGGTTAACCTTGCTACAGAATATAAGTCGCTGACCCATTATACAAAAGGTACGCAGTCACCCCATAAATGAGGCTCCCACTGCTTGTACGTACACGGTTTCAGGTTCTGTTTCACTCCCCTCGCCGGGGTTCTTTTCGCCTTTCCCTCACGGTACTGGTTCACTATCGGTCAGTCAGGAGTATTTAGCCTTGGAGGATGGTCCCCCCATATTCAGACAGGATACCACGTGTCCCGCCCTACTCTTCGAACTCACAGAATGTGCACTTTCGTGTACGGGACTATCACCCGGTGTCGTGCGACTTTCCAGACGCTTCCACTAATGCACAAACTGATTCAGGTTCTGGGCTGCTCCCCGTTCGCTCGCCGCTACTGGGGGAATCTCGGTTGATTTCTTTTCCTCCGGGTACTTAGATGTTTCAGTTCCCCGGGTTCGCCTCGCAACACTATGTATTCATGTTGCGATGATGCACTGAGTGCACCGGGTTTCCCCATTCGGACATCGTCGGCTGTAGCGGTTCATATCACCTTACCGACGCTTTACGCAGATTAGCACGTCCTTCATCGCCTCTGACTGCCAGGGCATCCACCGTGTACGCTTAGTCGCTTAACCTCACAACCCACAGGCGTTTTGCAACGCGCGCAGACTGCAAGCATTTGAGAGACTCGAACATGTTGTTATTCATTTCTTATTACGGAGAAATGAACCAACACGTCGTTTCAATTTTCAGCTTGTTCCGGATTGTTAAAGAGCAGTATCTCAAACATGACGGTTACGTCAGTTTTGAGATACGTCGTGGAGACACCTTTCACCTGTCACCAAGCAAGTGGCGTCCCCTAGGGGATTCGAACCCCTGTTACCGCCGTGAAAGGGCGGTGTCCTAGGCCTCTAGACGAAGGGGACACGATAGTGTCACGACTTCGCAGCCGTCTTGCTCATTACTTTTCTATCAGACAATCTGTGTGAGCACTTCGCGGGAAGGTATCTTCAGGTAAGGAGGTGATCCAACCGCAGGTTCCCCTACGGTTACCTTGTTACGACTTCACCCCAGTCATGAATCACAAAGTGGTAAGCGCCCTCCCGAAGGTTAAGCTACCTACTTCTTTTGCAACCCACTCCCATGGTGTGACGGGCGGTGTGTACAAGGCCCGGGAACGTA
Source organism: Pantoea sp. BRR-3P (assembly GCF_039621635.1). Classification (NCBI taxonomy): domain Bacteria; kingdom Pseudomonadati; phylum Pseudomonadota; class Gammaproteobacteria; order Enterobacterales; family Erwiniaceae; genus Pantoea; species Pantoea sp. BRR-3P. The sequence continues at coordinate 4,079,491 of NZ_CP155066.1, read as the reverse complement.
TTCACCGTAGCATTCTGATCTACGATTACTAGCGATTCCGACTTCACGGAGTCGAGTTGCAGACTCCGATCCGGACTACGACGCACTTTATGAGGTCCGCTTGCTCTCGCGAGGTCGCTTCTCTTTGTATGCGCCATTGTAGCACGTGTGTAGCCCTACTCGTAAGGGCCATGATGACTTGACGTCATCCCCACCTTCCTCCAGTTTATCACTGGCAGTCTCCTTTGAGTTCCCGGCATTACCCGCTGGCAACAAAGGATAAGGGTTGCGCTCGTTGCGGGACTTAACCCAACATTTCACAACACGAGCTGACGACAGCCATGCAGCACCTGTCTCACGGTTCCCGAAGGCACCAAGGCATCTCTGCCAAGTTCCGTGGATGTCAAGAGTAGGTAAGGTTCTTCGCGTTGCATCGAATTAAACCACATGCTCCACCGCTTGTGCGGGCCCCCGTCAATTCATTTGAGTTTTAACCTTGCGGCCGTACTCCCCAGGCGGTCGACTTAACGCGTTAGCTCCGGAAGCCACTCCTCAAGGGAACAACCTCCAAGTCGACATCGTTTACGGCGTGGACTACCAGGGTATCTAATCCTGTTTGCTCCCCACGCTTTCGCACCTGAGCGTCAGTCTTTGTCCAGGGGGCCGCCTTCGCCACCGGTATTCCTCCAGATCTCTACGCATTTCACCGCTACACCTGGAATTCTACCCCCCTCTACAAGACTCTAGCCTGCCAGTTTCGAATGCAGTTCCCAGGTTAAGCCCGGGGATTTCACATCCGACTTGACAGACCGCCTGCGTGCGCTTTACGCCCAGTAATTCCGATTAACGCTTGCACCCTCCGTATTACCGCGGCTGCTGGCACGGAGTTAGCCGGTGCTTCTTCTGCGGGTAACGTCAATCGGTGAGGTTATTAACCTCACCGCCTTCCTCCCCGCTGAAAGTACTTTACAACCCGAAGGCCTTCTTCATACACGCGGCATGGCTGCATCAGGCTTGCGCCCATTGTGCAATATTCCCCACTGCTGCCTCCCGTAGGAGTCTGGACCGTGTCTCAGTTCCAGTGTGGCTGGTCATCCTCTCAGACCAGCTAGGGATCGTCGCCTAGGTGAGCCATTACCCCACCTACTAGCTAATCCCATCTGGGCACATCCGATGGTGTGAGGCCCGAAGGTCCCCCACTTTGGTCTTGCGACGTTATGCGGTATTAGCTACCGTTTCCAGTAGTTATCCCCCTCCATCGGGCAGTTTCCCAGACATTACTCACCCGTCCGCCACTCGTCACCCGAGAGCAAGCTCTCTGTGCTACCGTTCGACTTGCATGTGTTAGGCCTGCCGCCAGCGTTCAATCTGAGCCATGATCAAACTCTTCAATTTAAGTTTGATTTGCTGCAACAAGTGCAGCGATGCTCATCTGTAAAACGTCATAATGAATTTCATTATGTGTTCACTCGTGAGACTTGATATTTTTTTACGTCCGGAGACGCTGATATCAATCCTGCGAGTGCCCACACAGATTGTCTGATAAATTGTTAAAGAGCGTTGCGAGCAGCGGGTTAACCGCCTGTCGCGAGGTGGCGTATATTACGCGTTCCTCCTTCAGAGTCAAACACTTTTTTCAGCGTTTTCATCCGGCGGGATGAATTTCTTCACTCCCTGCTGAGCCGCCTGCGTTGCCGCTTTGCCGTCTCAGTGGTGGCGCATTATAGGGAGTTATTCGGAGCTGACAAGCATTTCCTGTAAAAAAATAACTGAGCGCCTCTTTTTTAAACGAACGCGTTAAAAACAGACATTTCTCGCTGAAGAATCAGTCAAAACCGCCAATGCAGTGACATAAATCAGCGCCACCACCTTAAACTCCAATGCTATTCTGTTTAGCCAAATGCAATTAACTTTGTTGTAGGCTGACAATTATTAGAGAAGGATTTTCAATGATTCGCTCCGCGCGCAGTATGGCCGGTTTGCCCTGGATCGCCGCCATGGCGTTTTTCATGCAAGCCCTCGACGCCACCATCCTTAATACTGCGCTTCCCGCTATTGCCACCAGCCTTGAACGCTCTCCACTCGCCATGCAATCCGCCATCATCAGTTACACGTTAACGGTAGCGATGCTGATCCCGGTAAGTGGCTGGCTGGCCGATCGCTACGGCACACGCAAAATCTTCATTCTTGCCGTTTCGCTGTTTACCTTGGGTTCACTGGCTTGTGCCTTATCTGGCTCACTGAGCATGTTGGTGATTTCACGCGTGATACAAGGGATTGGCGGAGCAATGATGATGCCCGTCGCGCGCCTGGCACTGCTGCGTGCTTATCCGCGTAGCGAACTGCTACCCGTTTTGAACTTCGTCACTATGCCGGGTTTAGTTGGACCGATTCTCGGCCCGATGCTCGGTGGCTTGCTGGTCACCTACGCCAGCTGGCACTGGATATTCCTGATCAACATTCCCATCGGCATCGCAGGCATCTTTTATGCGCGCAAATATATGCCAGACTTCACCACGCCAAAACGTCGCTTTGATTTTTTAGGCTTCCTGCTGTTTGGTTTGGGCCTTGTGCTGATTTCCGTTGGCATCGAACTGTTTGGCGAGCGCGTCGTGTTGCCATGGCAAGCCGTATTGGTGTTAGTAAGCGGTGTTGTGTTACTGCTTCTTTATATTGTGCATGCACGGCGTCATCCGGCACCGCTGATCAATCTTCCCATGTTCAAAACCCGCACCTTCTCGGTCGGCATCCTTGGCAATATTGCCTCACGTCTGGGTACCGGCTGTATCCCCTTCCTGATGCCGCTGATGTTACAGGTGGGCTTTGGTTATCCTGCGATAATTGCAGGATGCATGATGGGACCAACCGCGATTGGCGCAATACTGGCTAAATCCACGGTGACGCAAGTGCTTCGGCGTCTCGGTTATCGCCGTACGTTGGTTGGCATCACAATGATTATCGGTGTACTCATCGCGACGTTCTCATTGCAATCACCGGGCGGGAGCGTAGTTATGCTGCTGGCAGCGCTATTGATTTTGGGTATGGCGATGTCGACACAGTTCACCGCAATGAACACCATAACGCTCGCAGATTTGAATGATGAGAACGCCAGCGGGGGGAACAGTGTGCTGGCAGTCACGCAGCAGCTGTCGATCAGCTTTGGTGTGGCAGTTAGCGCCGCGGTGCTGCGTTTTTATCAGGATTTCGAGACGACCACCGTGCAGCAATTCCACGCCACCTTCCTAACGATGGGCGTTGTCACCGTGTTGTCGGCCTTTACCTTTATGATGTTGCGTCCAGGCGATGGCCGAAATCTCATCGCCAACCGCGAGAAAAAGAAGAAAGCCGCTTAAACCGAACCACGTTCTACCAGCTCCGGCGTCAGCACCAGCGTTTGCTGACTGGCGTCGGGATCGCTCATGCGATGTATCAAGGTATCAATCGCCAGTTCGCCGAGCTCATCTTTCGGTTGATGGACGGTGCTGAGCGGCGGCGTCAGGTAACGTGCCAGCTCGATGTTGTCATAGCCCATCACCGCAATATCCTGCGGCACACGCAATCCAGCCTGAAACAAGGCGTGATAGACGCCAACGGCCATCGCATCGTTGCTGGTAAAGACCGCTTCAGGCAACGAATCCAAAGTCAGTAATTGATTCATGGCGTTGAAACCGCCCTGAAACTCGAAATCACCATCAACGACATAGCCCGGCGGTACCAACAACCCGCTATTAGCCATCGCTTTATGGAAACCCTCAAGACGCAAACGCGCCGGGGTTTTATCCTGAGGACCCGCAATACACGCGATGCGCGTATAGCCGCGATCGATCAGATGCTGGGTAGCCAGTTCGCCGCCGAGCAGGGCGTTATCCTGAATGATGTCACCCCGTCCTTCAAACGGTGCCCAGTCCATCATCACCATCGGCACCGACGGATAACGATTGAGGATCTCCGCTGAAGGCAGATGCGTTTCGGTACACATCATTAGCAAACCATCGACACGCTTTTGCATCAGCGTTTCGAGGCTGCGGTTCATGCGTTCTTCATCACCTTCGGTATTGCACAGAATCAGGCTATAGCCGCGTTCGTAACAGCTGTTTTCCACGCCGCGCACCACTTCGGAGTAAAACGGGTTGCTGCTGGCGGTCAGCAACATGCCAATGGTGCGCGTTTGCTTAATCTTTAGGCTGCGCGCCAGCGCGGACGGCGCATAGTTGAGTTCGCGAATCGCCTGATCGACCTTTTCCCGCACCTGTTCGCTAACAAAGCGATTGTTATTGATGACGTGCGAAACGGTGGAGGTCGAGACGCCCGCCAGGCGAGCGACATCTTTCATGGTAGCCAAGCGCTTAACCCTGTTGTTGCAGGAAGGCGTCGATCTCAGTGCGCCACGGCACTGAGGGCTGCGCGCCTGGACGCGTCACCGCAATCGCCGCGGCGGCATGGGCGAAACGCACGGCATCATGCATCGCCACACCTTCCAGACGCGCGGTGATAAACGCACCGTTAAAGGTATCGCCCGCAGCGATGGTATCGATGGCCTGCACGTTGAAGCCCGGAATACGCACGCCGTTTCCTTGTTCACTCAGCCACACGCCGCGACGGCCTAACGTGATTAACACGGTAGCAATACCTTTGGCATGCAATGCCTGCGCGGCACGCGCTGCGTCTTCATCGTTCTTTACCGCGATGCCGGTGAGAATTTCTGCTTCGGTTTCATTTGGCGTGATGATGTCGATCAATCCGAGCAGCTCATTAGAAAGCTGTGTAGCCGGCGCGGGATTGAGAATGACCTGGGTATGCTGCTCTCGGGCAATTTTCGCCGCCGCCAGTACGCTTTCCAGCGGTGATTCCAGCTGCATCAGTAACGCATCGGCATCGGCAATTACCTGCTGATGGTGTGCAACGCGAGCCGGCGTCAGCGCTGCATTGGCGCCGGAATAAATGCCGATATTATTTTCGCCTTCGCCATTCACGAAGATCATCGCCACACCGGTGGCTTCATCCGCAACGATTTCGACCGGCGCAGTATCAATGCGATCCTGCTGCAGCTGCTGACGAATGCGTGCGCCAATATCATCGGCACCGACGCAGGCAATAAAGGCAATGTCAGCACCGGCACGGCCAGCGGCCACCGCCTGATTGGCCCCTTTGCCGCCAAAGGCAATTTGATACTGTTTCCCGATCACCGTTTCGCCCGGACGTGGAAAGTGGGTGAGGTTAAGGATGTGATCGGCATTAATGCTGCCGAGAACGGCCAGTTTTGCGCGTTTGCTCATTGGGATTCATCCAGAAAGATGCGCCACCGGGAAGGTGGCGCGTTGCCCTGCTTTTCTTTACTTATTATTTAGTCACCAGCTTCAGGTCAACCGGGTTCACCGACTGCACCTTCTCGCCTTTCAGTACTTTATCGGCGGTCTGCACGCCAATCACGCCAATTTTGTCTGGCATCTGTGCCACAGTAGCGGTCAGTTTACCCGATTCTACCGCTTTCACGCCGTCAGCAGTGCCATCGAAGCCCACCACCAGCACGTCGGTTTTACCGGCCGTTTGCAGCGCACGCAGCGCGCCCAGCGCCATTTCGTCATTCTGTGCGAACACCGCCTGCACATCCGGATGGCCCTGCAGCAGGTTCTGCATGACGTTCAAACCTTTAGTACGGTCAAAGTCAGCAGGCTGGCTCGCCAGGATGTTGAATTTGTGCGCATCTGCCGCTTGTTTAAAGCCTTCGCCACGCTCGCGCGCCGCAGACGTACCGGCAATGCCCTGCAGTTCAATGATTTTCGCGCCATCGCCCAGCTTTTTAGCGATGAAGTCACCGGCCATTTTGCCGCCGAAACGGTTGTCAGAAGCAACGTGGCTCACCACGGTACCTTGCGCAGCAACACGGTCCAGAGTGATCACCGGAATGTTCGCCTGGTTCGCCATTTTCACCGCGTTGCCTACCGCATCAGAATCGGTTGGGTTGATCAGCAGCAGCTTGGTGCCGCGTACGGTCAGATCCTGCACGTTCGCCAGCTCTTTCGCCGGGTTGTTCTGCGAATCCAGCACGACAAGGTTATAACCCAGTTGATCAGCTTCTTTCTGTGCGCCATCTTTCAGTGACACAAAGAACGGATTATTCAGGGTTGAAACCACCAGAGCAATGGTGTCCTTGGCCATTGCGCCAGCACTGAGGGTGGCGCCAAGAATGACGGCCAATGCAGTTAACTTTTTCATTTTTAAATCCTGTGTGAAGGTCAGAGTTATTTACTGCTTTTGTTATCCACCAGCACCGCTAGCAGAATGACGACGGCTTTAACAATCATTTGGTAGTAAGACGATACGCCCATCAGATTCAGGCCGTTATTCAGGAAGCCGAGGATCAGCGCACCAATCAGCGTGCCCATGATGCGGCCTTTACCGCCCGCCAGGCTGGTGCCGCCCAGCACCACCGCGGCAATGGCATCCAGTTCATAACCGGTACCCGCCGTGGGTTGTGCGGAAGAGAGGCGTGCCACTTCGATGGTGCCTGCCAATGCCGCCAGCAGGCCGCACAGCGAATAGACGATGATTTTGACGCGGTTAACGCTGATACCGGATAAGCGTGTAGCCGCTTCGTTACCGCCCAGCGCGTAGATGTAACGTCCGAGGCGCGTGTGATGCAGCATGTACCACGCGAGTGCAAATACCACTGCCATCAGCCAAACCGGCGTTGGGATGCCCAGCGGGCGGCCAATACCGAACCAGCCGAACAGATCGGCGTTATCGTTGAAACCGGTATTGATTGGGCTGCCGTTGGTATAAACCATAGTGACGCCGCGCAGCAGCAGCATCATCACCAGCGTGGCGATAAAAGCCTGCACCTTGCCGCGTGCGACTATTACACCGGTAAGAGCGCCAATTGCCGCGCCGAGCGCCAGCGAAGCCGCTACGGCGACCAGCGCATTCACTTCTAATCCGACAATTGATGCCGCTACCGCGCCCGTCAGCGCCAGCAGCGATCCCACCGACAAATCAATGCCTGAAGTCAGAATCACCAGCGTCATCCCCACCGCCATGATGGCGTTGACCGACGTCTGCTGCAGAATGTTGAACATATTCGGCAGCGTAAAGAAATTTGGGCTCTGGCTGGCGACCACGGCGATCAGCACGATCAACGCAATCAGGGATTTCTGCTCCAGCAGCCAGGCTTTGCTGAACCAGCGGCGGCTGGCGGGTAGGGTTTGGGTGCTCATACAACTAACTCCTCGCTGTGTTGCTTACCGACTGCCGCTGCCATCAGGGATTCCTGGGTAGCCTGCTCGCGGGAAAATTCGCCACTCAGATGGCCTTCATGCATCACCACGATGCGATCGCTCATACCCAACACTTCCGGCATTTCTGACGACACCAAAATGATGCTCAGCCCTTCGGCTTTAAACTGGTTAATTAACTGATAGATCTCTTTTTTCGCCCCAACGTCGACGCCGCGTGTTGGCTCATCAAGAATCAGCACATCGGGGCGTGTCATCAGACCTCGCGCAATCGCTACTTTCTGCTGATTACCACCGGACAGCAGCCCAATCGGCTGCTCCATGGAGGGGGTTTTAACGTTGAACAGGCGGATAAAATCGCCCACCGCCAGCTGCTCATCGCTGTGCCGGAGATTGCCCGCGCCGGTACTGAAATAGCGCAGCGCGGTCAGCGACATGTTCTCTTTCACCGACATGCCGAGCACCAGGCCATCGCGCTTGCGGTCTTCGGAGATATAGACGATGCCGTTCGCTAAGCCATCCTGCGGTGAGCGGGTCACGATCTCACGTCCATTCAGCGTGACTTTGCCTTTGCTGCGTGGCAGCGCGCCGTACAGCACTTTCATCAGTTCAGTGCGGCCCGCGCCCATCAGGCCAGACACGCCAAGGATTTCCCCTTTACGCAGCGTAAAGCTGACGTTATCAACGCCCGGCCCGCTCAGGTTTTCGACTTTTAAACGGATCTCGCCAGGTTGTTGATCAATGCGTGGATATTGATCTTCCAGTTTGCGCCCCACCATCATCTCGATCAGGCTCTCTTCGCTGAGATCGCTGACCGCGCGCTCGGCAATAAACTGCCCGTCGCGGAACACGGTGACGTCATCGCAAATCTCGAAGATCTCTTTCATGCGGTGCGAGATATAGACAATGCCGCAGCCCTGCGCTTTTAGTTCGTTGATCACGCGGAACAGCGACAGCGTTTCGGTATCGGTGAGCGCATCGGTCGGTTCATCCATAATGATGACTTTTGACTCGAAGCTAAGCACTTTCGCGATCTCAACCATCTGCTGATCGCCAATCGACAAATCGCCCACCAGCTTGTGGCTGCTGAAGCGCAGATTAAGGCGTTGTAACAGTCCATCCGCTGCGGCATACATCTTTTTCCATTCGATGCGGCCAAAGCGGTTAACAAATTCACGACCAAGGAAAATATTTTCGGCGACGGTCAGCTGCGGAATCAGGTTCAGTTCCTGATGGATAATACCAATGCCCGCTTCCTGCGAAGCTTTCGGGCCAGAGAACGCCACATCCTTACCCAGCCACTGCATGGAGCCGGCGTCCATGCTGTAAATGCCGGTCAGCACTTTCATCATGGTAGATTTACCGGCACCGTTTTCGCCCACCAGCGCCATCACGCGGCCAGGATAGACGGCAAGCGAGGCGCCATTCAGCGCTTTCACGCCAGGAAACGATTTTTCAATCCCTTTGAGTTGCAATAACGGTTGCATAACGGCCTCAGAAGGTCACGCCAGCGCTCAGGATGACATTCGCATACGGAGAACACTCTCCGCTGCGAATGACCGCCTGACTGCGCTGTGTCTGTTGTTTGAATTGTTCATGGCTGGTGTAACGGATGGTGATGACATTCCCCTGGTGCCGTTGCAAGGCTTCGAGCACGGCGAGCAGTGCGCTGTGGAGCGGCGGATTATGCTGTTTAATCTCCTCCGCCATCAGGGCGCTTTCGACCTGCATCTCCTGCGTGATAACGTCGACCACCTGTAAAAATTCGGGCGTACCCGGCGTTAATGCCAGATCGATGCGCTGTGGACCGGCCGGAATCGGCAAGCCTGCATCTGCAATCGTCAGCGTATCGGTGTGCCCCAGGCGGGCAATCACATGAGAGACTTCAGCGTTTAACAAGCGACCTTTTTTCATTTCTTCCACTCCACAGCGAAACGTTTCGCTGATCGGGAGTGTATAAAATGCGCGCGGCAACTCAATGACGACATCACGGAAATGTGATCGCCATCGAAACGTTTCGCTTGTGCCAGCGGGAATTTGAGTTTGGTGGGATGGCGGAGCCGCTTACACGGCCCCGGGGAGGAAATTATGGCAATTTACGTACCTGTTTCACGTCCAGTTCGATCGCGTTGAAATCCTTATCCAGTTCACCGGTCAGCTCCACCTGATCCTTCGGTGTGATGGTCAAACCGTTCCAGCGTTTATGATCGATTTCGACCTTCATGGTGCCAGTAGCATCGCGGAACTGATAATCCTCATCACCAATTTGCTTCTCCAGCGTACCGCGTACGGTAATCCAGCTATCGTCTTTCATCTCTTCGGCCTGTTTTACCGTGACGATGCTAGTGTTATCGGCTTTGAAACCACCAGACTTGACCTGTGCCGTTGGTGCAGTGGGATCCACAAAACCCCCTTGCTGCGCAGCAAGAACCGGCGTAGCAGCCAGCGCGACAATCGCGAATAAAGCAGCAGATTTTTTCATTTCTCACCTCGTTTCCATGAATGTGTTGGTTTACATGCGCTATTTCACCATAAGGTTCTTAACAGGATCTTAAGAGAACGCTTTGCGCGTACATTCCTGAAAAATAGCCTATTTGCCGCGATTTTCGCTGTACAAGAAAGAATGTGCTTCGTATAACTCCGCTTAACAGAAGGAGAAGTTATGCGCATTTTATTGATAGAAGATGACGCCCTGATTGGCGACGGTTTGAAGGTTGGCCTCACCAAACTCGGCTTCAGCGTCGACTGGTTTATCTCGGGGGAAAGCGGATTTCAGGCCCTAACCGCCGCGCCCTGGGATGCGGTAGTGCTGGATCTGTCGCTGCCGGAACGCGATGGTTTAGACATCCTGCGTCAATGGCGCCAGCAAGGACACGATGTGCCGGTGCTGATTCTCACGGCGCGCGATGCGCTCGATCAGCGCGTGCAAGGATTGCAGCTCGGCGCCGACGATTACCTGTGCAAGCCGTTTGCGCTAACAGAAGTAGCCGCACGTTTGCAGGCGCTGATCCGTCGTCGTCATGGACAGCTGCAGCCAGAGCTTAAACACGGCAAGGTTACCCTGGCACCCGACAGCCACAGCGTAATGTGCGATGGCGAAGCCGTCAGCCTGAAGAGTCGGGAACTGGCGCTGTTGGAGCTCTTTCTGCGCAATCCAGGCCGCGTGCTAACGCGCAGCCAGCTGGAAGAAAAACTGTATAGCTGGGATGAAGATGTCTCCAGCAATGCGGTGGAAGTCCATATTCATCATCTGCGTAAAAAACTCGGCAGCCAGTTTATTCGTACCGTGCATGGCGTGGGCTATACGCTGGGAGCGGTGGAATGAGTCTGTTCCTGCGCCTCGCCATCGGCTTTGTCGTGCTGATCCTCTTGTGCGGCGGACTTGCCGGCCTCAGCGCCTGGCAGCAAACCCGCGATACGGTGAACGAGCTGTTTGATACGCAGCAAATGCTGTTCGCAAAGCGCCTGATCGCGCTCGATCCCACCTCGCGGCAAGACGTTACGCTGCCAAAAACCAAATCTATCCTGCGTCATCATCGGGGCGATCAGGATGATGATGCACTGGCATTTGCCATTTACAGCGCCGAGGGCAAGCCGCTGTTGAACGATGGCGAAAACGGTCGCGATTTGCAGTTTGATCATCAGCGCGATGGTTTTGTCGATGGCCACCTGCGCGACGATAAAGACAGCTGGCGCTTAGTGTGGCTTACCTCTGCCGATAAACGCTATCGCGTGGTGGTGGGTCAGGAGTGGGAATATCGCGATGATATGACGCGCGATTTGGCACTCAGCAGCTTGTTACCCTGGCTGATCGCCATGCCTTTTATGCTGCTGTTTTTGCTGGCGCTGGTGTGGTTTGAGCTGCGTCCATTGAAACGCCTTACCGCATCGCTGCATCAGCGTGCGCCGGATGATGCTAAACCGCTGCCGGACGCGCGCCTGCCCAAAGAGGTGAAACCGCTGGTGGTAGCGCTCAACGGTTTGTTTAACCGCATGGCACAGCTGGTACAACGCGAACGCCGCTTTACCTCCGATGCCGCCCATGAGCTGCGTAGCCCGCTGGCGGCGCTGCGCGTACAGAGCGAAGTGATTCAGCTGGCCGATGATGATGAAACGATGCGCAAACGCGCCATTCAGCAGCTGGATAGCGGCATCGTGCGCGCCACGCGCTTGGTGGATCAGCTACTGACGCTTTCACGCGTCGAGGCTGACGATCTGCGCAGCGAATTTCAACCGGTCGCGCTGGCGCCGCTGCTGCAAAATCTGCTGGCGGAGCATTTCCCGCAGGCGGAACAGCAGCATACCGATTTAGTATTTACTCACCACGCCGAACCGGTGATGAACGGTCATCCGCTGTTGCTGAATTTAATGGTGCGTAATCTGCTGGATAACGCGCTGCGCTACTCACCTTCGGGCAGCAGCATCAATGTGCAGCTTAATGCGCGCGCCATTACCGTTGACGATAACGGACCAGGCGTCAGCGAAGAACAACTGGCGAGGCTGGGTGAACGCTTCTGGCGACCGCCGGGACAGACACAAACCGGCAGTGGATTGGGGCTTTCCATTGTGAAGAATATTGCCCAGCTGCACGGCATTCGATTGCAGTTCAGCCAGCGCGCCAGCGGAGGATTGCGCGTCACCTTAAGCTGGTGACGCGCAGAGCGTTAAATCTCGACCTGGGTTCCCAGTTCAATCACGCGGTTCGGTGGGATTTCAAACTGATCTGGCGCGCGCAGCGCATTACGTTGCAGCGCGAGGAACAGCTTGCCACGCAGGCGCAGATACCACGGACGATCGCCGATTATCAGCGATTCATGCGACATGAAGAACGAGGTTTCCATCATGCGGCAATTCAGCCCTTCAAGGCCGCAGCGGTGGAAAATCTCCTCCACGTTCGGCGTTTCACGCCAGCCGTAGCTGGCCACTACGCGCCAGAAAGTGGGCGACAGCTGCTCAATCGTCACTCGACGTACGTTGTGCACGTAAGGTGCATCTTCAGTGCGCAGCGTCAGCAGCACCACGCGCTCATGCAGCACTTTGTTGTGTTTGAGATTATGTAGCATGGCAAATGGAATCACATTGAGCGCACGCGACATGTATACCGCAGTACCTGGCACGCGCACCGGCGGCGATTTCTCCAGTGAAGCAATCATCGCTTCCAGAGAGTTACCGTGCTCATGCATACGACGCAGCAGGCGGAAACGCTCGCTTTTCCAGGTGGTCATAATGATGAACATCATCAGCGCCAGCGTCAGCGGCAGCCAGCCGCCGGAGAACACTTTGATCAAGTTGGCGGAGAACAGCGACACATCGATGCACAACATGGCAATCAGAATCAGCACTACCAGATAGCGGTTCCAGTGCCAGTTTTGAATCGCCACGGTAGAGCAAAGAATCGCGGTCAGCACCATGGTGCCCGTTACCGCAATGCCGTACGCCGCGGCCAAATTGCTGGAGTGCTCGAAGCCGACAATCACAATTACCACCGAGAAGTAGAGCAGCCAGTTGATCACCGGAATATAAATCTGCCCGGACTCTTCCTCAGAGGTGTGCACAATGCGCATTGGCGGCAGGTAGCCGAGACGCACCGCCTGACGGGTTAACGAGAACACGCCGGAAATCACCGCCTGCGAGGCGATCACCGTGGCTAAGGTCGCCAGAATCAACATCGGGATCAGCATCCAGTCCGGCGCGAGCAGGAAGAACGGGTTTTTGATCGCTTCCGGATGTTTGAGCAGCAGCGCCCCCTGGCCAAAGTAGTTCAGCACCAGCGATGGCAGCACCACGATGAACCAGGCAAGACGAATCGGGAATTTACCGAAGTGGCCCATATCGGCATACAGCGCTTCCACGCCGGTAATTGCCAGCACCACCGCGCCAAGCGCGAAGAAGGAAACGGTTTTGTATTCGATAAAGAAGTGCAGCGCCCAGTAGGGATTCATCGCGTGCAGCACGTCCGGGTTGCTGATGATGCTGCGCGCGCCCAATACCGCCAGAACCAGGAACCACAGCAGCATTACCGGTGCGAACAGCTTACCGACAATGCCGGTGCCGTGCTTCTGGATAACAAACAGCAGGGTCAAAACGGCGATCGCCAGGGGCACGATATAGGCATCCAGACTTGGGGCCGCAATTTCCAGCCCCTCAATTGCAGAAAGCACCGAAACGGCTGGTGTAATCACCACTTCGCCGTAGAAGAAGCTGCCGCCAATCAGTCCCATGATCACCAGAATCGCCGTTGCTCTGGCGCCAGTATTGCGTCCGGCCAGCGACATTAGCGTCAAAATTCCGCCTTCTCCGGCGTTATCTGCACGCATCACGTAGCTGATGTACTTGAGTGATACCACCAGAATCAGCAGCCAGAAGATCAGCGAAAGAAAGCCAAAAACCGCTTCACGTTCAACGCCAAAACCAAACTGGCCAGAGAGACATTCACGCAATGTATAGAGCGGGCTGGTACCGATATCGCCATACACCACGCCAATAGCCGCCAGCGTGACTGCACCAAGGGACTGTTTCTTATCCGAGCTCATAAGTTGTCTTTTGTTGGAGCCGGAGGCACTTGCCTACCGCTCAAGCCATCAAAAAGCGCACAGTATGCACATATTCCCAAAAAAACCTACTCTTACAAAGTGTCACCATCGCGTCGGTGACGCGGTTTTTCGCCGAAAATCCGGCTAAAAAACCGTTGGAAGCGGCGAGTTCTCTCGCATCAACCTTCTGAAACAAAAAAGCTGACGGCTATCAACGCATTCGCGCATGATAATCAGTAGAGTATTGCGCTCGCCAAACTATGACGGCACCAGGATCAAAAGGATAATGATGTGATTATGGCTCAACCCCATCTTTTGGCAGAAAGAATTTCTCGCCTGAGCAACGCGCTGGAAAAAGGGCTGTATGAACGCCATCACGCGATCCGTCTCTGTCTGCTGGCCGCGCTCAGCGGGGAAAGCGTGTTTTTGCTTGGGCCGCCGGGCATCGCCAAGAGCCTTATCGCCCGCCGCCTGAAATATGCCTTCCAGCACGCCCGCGCTTTTGAATATCTGATGACCCGTTTTTCTACCCCTGAAGAGGTGTTTGGCCCGCTGTCGATTCAGGCACTCAAAGATGAGGGCCGCTATCAGCGACTGACCAAAGGCTATCTGCCCGATGCTGAGATTGTCTTCCTTGATGAAATCTGGAAAGCCGGCCCGGCGATTCTGAATACCCTGCTAACCGCCATCAACGAACGCCGCTTCCGTAACGGCGATAGCGAAGAAAAAATCCCGATGCGCCTGCTGGTTACCGCCTCCAACGAATTGCCTGAAGCGGATAGCGGACTGGAAGCACTGTATGACCGCATGTTGATTCGTCTGTGGCTGGATAATGTGCATGAGAAACAGAATTTCCGCAGCATGCTCACCCATCAGCAGGACGAAAACGACAATCCTGTGGCGGAGTCACTGCGCATCAGCGATGAAGAGTATGAGCAGTGGCAGAAAGGCATCAGCCAGGTCAGCCTGCCGGATCACGTGTTCGAACTGATTTATCAGCTACGTCAGCAACTAGAAACGCTGCCGGATGCGCCCTACATCTCCGATCGCCGCTGGAAAAAAGCCATTCATTTATTGCAGGCCAGCGCATTCTATAGTGGTCGCGTGACCATCGCCCCCATCGATTTAATTCTGCTGAAAGATTGTCTATGGCATGACGTGGCCTCGATGAAGCTGCTGGATCGCGAAATTGATACGCTGATGTCGCAACATGCGTGGCAGCAACAGGCGCTGCTACACAAACTGCAGCAGATCAAAGGCCGTCGCCTGGCGCTGCAACAGCAGCAAAGCGTGGCGCAAGCGCTGACGCTGGAGAAACACAGCGGCATGTTCAGCCGCAAACCGCATTATGAATTACCCGCCGCGATCGCGGACGAACAGCTGACACTGATGCTGCAACAGCCGCTAATGCTGCACGATATGCAGGTAACGCACATTCTGCTGGGGCGTGAAGCCCTGAATCAGTGGCTGCTGAAAGGCGGCGAAATCCGTGGCAAGCTAAATGGCATTGGCTTTGGTCAGACGCTCGATATGTTGGTGGATACGCATCACTGCCTGACGCTGCGCGATGTTAGCCTGCAATCCACGCGACTCACGCTGCCGGGCGCCAGCAACAGCAGCGAGATGCCGCAGGAGATCGCCGATGAATATGAGGCGCTGGAAACGCAGCTGCGCACGCAACGTACGCTATTTAGCCAGCAGCAGCGCTGCTTGTTCATTAGCGATGACTGGCTGGCTCGCATTGAAACCAGCCTGCAGGATGTAGCGGAACAGCTGAAACAGGCGAGAAAATGATCTCGCTAGAGACGCTGAGTACGCTGCTATCGATTGGTGAAACCGAGCTGATAGAAGAGCTGATCATCGCGTTACTCGCCTCGCCGCAGCTGGCGCTTTTTTTTGAAAAATTTCCCCGCATGAAGCAGGCATTAATGCGCGATCTGCCGCGCTGGCGATCGGAGATTGCCGAGCAGATCAAAGCCACGCCGGTGCCGGAAACGCTGGCGCAGGAATTTCAGCTGTTTCAGCAGATGCAGCTGCTCAGCACGCAAAATTTCACCCAGCAGTTACCCCACATCATGACGCAGCTGAAAAGTCTGCCGTCGCCGTTTATTGAAGAAGCCAGCAAACTGCTTCTTAATGCCGAAAACACACAGCTCAGTAACGCGCAGCACACGCTGTTTCTGCAACGCTGGCGCCTCAGCCTGACACTGCAAACGCTGACGCTAAATGAAACCATTCTGGAAGAACAGCGCGAACGCCTGATGGCGGAGCTGCAGCAGCGCATGGCAATCAGCGGTCAGCTGGCACCGATTCTTACCGATGACGATGAGGCCGCGGCTGGTCGCCTGTGGGATTTGAGCAAAGCGCCGCTGCAGCACGGCGATTACGAGCTGATTGTGCAGTATGGCGATTTCCTTGCTCAGCAGCCGGAACTGATGAAGCTGGCGCAACAGCTGGGACGCAGCCGCGAGGCCAAATCGGTGCCATCGCAGGATGCGCCGCTGGAGGCGTTTCACCAACTGGTGCGTGAACCGGATAATGTGCCGGAAGAGGTCAGCGGCATTCATCAGAGCGATGATGTGCTGCGCCTGCTACCGCCAGAGCTGGCGGCGCTGAGCATTAGCGAGTTAGAGCTGGAATTTTATCGACGTTTGGTCGAGAAACGCTTGCTGACCTACCGTTTACAGGGCGATGCGTGGCACGAAAAAGTCACCATGAGACCGGTTAGCCACCAGCAACACGAAGAGCAGCCGCGCGGACCGTTTATCGTCTGCGTGGATACCTCCGGTTCGATGGGCGGTTTCAACGAACGCTGCGCCAAAGCTTTTTGCCTGGCGCTGCTGAAAGTGGCGCTGGCGGATAAGCGCCGCTGCTACATCATGTTGTTTGCACATGAAGTGATCGGCTATGAGCTCACCGCCGACAACGGCATTGAGCAGGCCATTCGTTTTCTCAGCCAGCGCTTTCGCGGCGGCACCGATCTCGCCGCCTGCCTTGCGGCCGTAGTAAAACGCATGGAAGGCAACGCGTGGCAGGAAGCGGATGCGGTGATCGTGTCGGATTTTATTGCCCAGCGTTTGCCCGACGATGTCGTTAGCACCATTAAGCAGCGTCAGCGCCACTATCAACAGCGCTTCCACGCGGTCGCGATGTCGCTGCATGGCAAACCCGGCATTCTGCGCATTTTCGATCACATCTGGCGCTTTGATACCGGCCTGAAAAGTCGCCTGCTGCGCCGCTGGCAGCGCTAAGTCATCTGGCGGAAATGCTAATTTGCTATAGTGATAAGTTCGCACACCAAGCAAATGGAGCACCTTGTGACCACCGCCCAACTTCCCGCACCGACCCACACGCTGCGACTCTCCGGCCAAAATACCGAACAAAAAAGAGCCGAACTGCTAACGTACTTCACCCAAACCTGGGAACTGTATGAAAGCCTGTTTGATTGTCTGGCCGACGAACGCGCCTGGTTTAATAAAGCCATTTCGCTGCGTCATCCGCTGATCTTCTACTTTGGCCACACTGCGACCTTCTACATTAACAAGCTGATGG
This sequence comes from Pantoea sp. BRR-3P, assembly GCF_039621635.1. NCBI lineage: Bacteria > Pseudomonadati > Pseudomonadota > Gammaproteobacteria > Enterobacterales > Erwiniaceae > Pantoea > Pantoea sp. BRR-3P. Next base: position 4,062,195 of record NZ_CP155066.1, on the reverse strand, counting down.
CCGGACGCTATCTCGATCAACGCGTCGACGATCGTATTGAGGCGATGATGGCGATCGGCGTGGATGAGATGAGCTGGGACGATCTCAACGACAACCATTACGACTGGCCAACTATCGCTGAAGTCCGCGACTATCGCGGCAAAGTAAAAAGTCTGGTGAGCGAGTTCATTCGCACCATGCCGCTGGCGCTGCCCATCGATTGGGAAAGCCCGGCGTGGGTGGTTTTGATGGGGATCGAGCACGAACGTATTCATCTGGAAACCTCCAGCGTGCTGATGCGCCAGTTGCCCATCGAGTGGGTAAAAGCGCAACCGCACTGGCCGGTTTGCCCGCAGGCGCGTCACGATCGTCAATCTGTGCCAGACAATACGCTGGTCGCCATGCCCGGGGGGCGCGTGCAGCAGGGCAAAACAGACGACACCTACGGCTGGGATAATGAATATGGCAGCCATCAGACAGAACTGAAGCCGTTTAAGGCCAGTAAAATGCTGGTGAGCAATGCCGAGTTTTACCGCTTTATCGCGGCGGATGGCTATAACGATCGCCGCTGGTGGGATGATGAAGGCTGGGGCTGGCGCGAATTCTCCGGCGCGCAAATGCCGACGTTTTGGATCGGGGACGAAAAGCAACCCGATCAGCTAAAGCTGCGCTTGCTGGCTGAGGAAGTCGCGATGCCCTGGGACTGGCCAGCGGAGGTGAATCAGCTGGAAGCCGCTGCGTTCTGTCGCTGGCTGGCTGAAGAGACCGGTAAATCCGTGCAACTCCCCTGTGAAGCGGAATGGGCGCAGCTACGTGAACAGGTAAGCGGCGACCAGCCGGATTGGATTGACGCGCCAGGCAATATCAATCTGGCGTATTGGGCTTCGTCCAGCCCGGTCGATCGCTTTGCTCAGGGTGAGTTCTACGACATTGTCGGCAACGTATGGCAGTGGACCACCACGCCGACCAACGGCTTCGAAGGTTTTAAAGTTCACCCGCTCTACGATGATTTCTCCACGCCGACCTTTGATGGCAAACATGCGCTAATTAAAGGCGGCAGCTGGATTTCTACCGGCAACGAAGCGCTGAAATCCGCACGCTACGCTTTCCGCCGTCACTTCTTCCAGCACGCCGGTTTCCGCTATGTGGTTTCATCACATGAAGAAACGATGGCGCTCAATCCTTATGAAACGGATAGCATGGTGTCGCAATACCTCGATTTCCAGTACGGTCCGAGTTACTACGGCGTGCCCAACTACGCGGCTGCGCTGGTGGAAAAATTGCTGCCGCATTGCCAGGAGCGTGGCCAGGCGCTGGATATCGGTTGTGCCACCGGACGCGCCAGTTTCGAGCTGGCGCGCCATTTTGATGCAGTAACCGGAATGGATTACTCGGCGCGCTTTATTGATGTCGCGCTACAGCTGACATCAGGAGAAGATTTCCGCTACGTGGTGCCAGAAGAAGGCGAGCTGGTGGAGTATCGGCAGGTACGGCTGAAAGAGTTTGGTCTTGAGGCTCAGCAAGCGCAGCGTATCCAGTTTGTGCAGGGCGATGCCTGTAACCTGAAGCCACAGCCGGATCGTTACGATCTGGTACTCGCTTCCAACCTGATTGATCGTCTGCGTCAGCCCAAACGCTTCCTGCAGGATGTTACGCCGATGATCCGGGCCGGCGGCTTGCTGGTGCTGTCGTCACCTTATACCTGGCTGGAGGAATTCACGCCGAAAGAAAACTGGCTGGGTGGTGTGCGTGAGAATGGCGAAGCACTCACCACTTACCAGGCGTTGCAACGCGTATTACGTGACGCGTTTGACGAAGTCGCACCGCCGCAGGATATCCCCTTTGTTATCCGCGAGACGGCGCGCAAATTCCAGCACACACAGGCGCAAGTGACCTTCTGGCGCAAGCGCTAATAAAGCGTGCAGACAACGGCATGGCTGTTGTCTGCACCTTGCCTGCACCGCTAATTTGCTGCACATTCTCCTCTATTCATAGAAGAAGAACTCAACGAGGATGGACAATGGCGGAAAACCTTCAGCTGGATAACCTGGATCGCGGCATTTTGAATGCGCTGCTGCAAAATGCGCGTACCGCTTATGCCGAACTCGCTAAACAATTCAACGTGAGCCCGGGCACCATTCATGTTCGCGTGGAAAAAATGCGTCAGGCGGGGATTATTTTAGGCACCCGCGTGGAGATTGATCCGCGCCAGCTTGGCTTCGATGTGTGCTGCTTTATCGGCATTATCCTGAAGAGTGCGCGTGATTATCCGGCGGCGCTCAGTAAGCTGGAAGCCTTAGATGAAGTCGTTGAGGCCTGGTACACCACGGGCCATTACAGCATTTTTATCAAAGTGATGTGTCGATCAATCGACGCGCTGCAGCAGGTGTTGATCAACAAGATCCAGACTATCGACGAAATTCAGTCCACCGAAACCCTGATCTCACTGCAAAACCCCATCATGCGCACCATTAAGCCGTAATCCCCATATAAACTGTGCACAAACTTATCCCCGGCAGATCGCGCGCACAGCGTGACTTGCCGCCTGATGCTTTCTACTATTAACCCTGTTTTCCACAGGTGGATCACGGCTTGATCACAGCGTACAATGCTCGCCTTTAGTGCGGGAGAGCATCATGGCCGATATTACGTTAATCAGTGGAAGTACCCTTGGCAGCGCCGAATATGTTGCTGAACATCTGGAAGAAAAACTGCAGGAAGCGGGCTTCTCAACCGAGGTGCTGCATGGGCCTGAGCTCGATGAGCTGCAGCAGGAAGGCATTTGGCTGATTGTGACCTCCACGCACGGTGCCGGTGAACTCCCCGACAACTTGCTTCCTTTATATGAAGCATTGCAGGAGACGCAACCGGATCTTTCCGGCTTACGTTATGGTGCAGTCGGCATCGGCAACCACGAATACGATCTTTTCTGTGGCGCGATCAAGCTGCTGGAAGAGCAGTTGAACCAATTGGGTGCCAAACGCATTGGCGATCGCCTTGAGATCGACGTGCTTGAGCATGAGATCCCGGAAGACGCGGCTGAAGTGTGGGTGTCCACATGGAAAACCCAGATTTAAACGATCTTTGCCGGCCGGGGATCGGGTAAATAGAACGATCCCCAGTTTATTGCGCTGTTTTTTTGCTTTAAACACGCGATCAGCTGTGGATAACATAGCCTGATTCATGCGTATAACCGGTAGTTATCCCAATAACAACCGCTGTTTCTTTTTTAGGCTGTGTATAAGTAGCTGTTTTGATCCCAGCTTATACGGATCAGGATCACCGATCATTCACAGCAAACGATCCTCTCTAATGTGCTGTTAAATCGTGGCTTTTCCGGGTTATCAACAGCCTGGTGCGATCCTAATAGTAGATCTAACAGAGAGATCATATAAAAGAATAAAGATCCTTTCTTTTAAACCTCAGGATCCCGCGACTTTCGCCGCCGAGATAATTTCAGTAGAATCCACCGCCCAGGGCAACGATCCCTGTCCGAACACTAACGAGGACCCACTTCATGTTTTATCCAGATCCTTTTGACGTCATCGTAATCGGTGGTGGTCATGCGGGCACCGAGGCCGCGATGGCCGCCGCCCGAATGGGTCAGCAAACCCTGTTACTCACCCATAACATTGATACGCTTGGACAAATGTCCTGTAACCCGGCGATCGGTGGCATCGGGAAAGGACATCTGGTGAAGGAAGTGGATGCCTTAGGCGGTTTGATGGCCACGGCAATTGACCAGGCTGGCATCCAGTTTAGGATACTAAACGCCAGTAAAGGCCCAGCAGTACGCGCTACGCGCGCTCAGGCTGACCGCGTGCTGTATCGCCAGGCGGTACGCACTGCGCTGGAGAACCAGCCAAATTTGATGATCTTCCAGCAGGCAGTTGACGATCTGATTGTGGAAAACGATCGCGTCGTCGGTGCTGTGACACAGATGGGTTTGAAATTCCGCGCCAAAACCGTGGTACTGACCGTCGGGACGTTCCTTGATGGCAAAATCCATATTGGCCTGGATAACTACAGCGGTGGACGAGCGGGCGATCCGCCATCAATTCCATTGGCGAAACGTCTGCGTGCACTGCCGCTGCGCGTGAACCGTCTGAAAACCGGTACGCCACCGCGCATTGATGCGCGCTCGATTGATTTTTCAGTACTGGCTCCGCAGCACGGTGATAACCCGATGCCGGTGTTCTCGTTCATGGGCAAAGTCTCACAGCATCCACAGCAGGTGCCGTGCTGGATTACCTCTACCAACGAACAGACCCATGACGTGATCCGCAATAACCTTGATCGTAGCCCGATGTATGCCGGGATCATCGAAGGCATTGGTCCACGTTACTGCCCGTCGATCGAAGATAAAGTGATGCGCTTTGCCGATCGTAACGCGCACCAGATCTTCCTCGAGCCGGAAGGTCTCACCAGCAATGAAATTTACCCAAATGGCATCTCCACCAGCCTGCCATTTGACGTTCAAATGCAGATCGTCCGCTCCATGAAGGGCCTTGAAAACGCGAAGATCGTGCGTCCGGGTTATGCCATTGAGTATGATTTCTTCGATCCTCGCGACCTAAAACCAACGCTGGAAAGTAAATTTATCCACGGCTTGTTCTTTGCCGGTCAGATCAACGGCACCACAGGCTACGAAGAAGCGGCGGCGCAAGGTCTGCTAGCCGGCCTCAATGCGGCGCGTTCTTCTGCAGACAAAGAGGGCTGGGCGCCACGGCGCGATCAGGCGTATCTCGGTGTTTTGGTCGATGACCTCTGCACATTGGGTACCAAAGAGCCGTACCGCATGTTCACCTCGCGCGCCGAGTATCGTTTGATGCTGCGTGAAGATAACGCCGATCTGCGTTTGACAGAGACAGGCCGTGAACTCGGTTTGGTTGATGATGCTCGCTGGGCACGTTACAACCAAAAACTGGAAGCGATTGAGCAAGAGCGTCAACGCTTGCGCGATCTGTGGGTGCACCCAAAATCAGATAACGTGGCGGAGGTAAACACGGTGATCAGTGCACCGCTTACCAAAGAAGCCAGCGGTGAAGATTTACTGCGCCGTCCAGAAATGACCTATCCGCTGCTTACCTCGCTGGCAAGCTATGGCCCGGCGCTCGCTGATGAGCAAGCCGCCGAGCAGGTTGAAATTCAGGTGAAGTACGAAGGCTACATTGCACGCCAGCAGGAAGAGATTGATCGCCAGCAGCGCAATGAAAATACCTTGTTGCCTGTGGATCTCGATTATCGTCAGGTTAATGGTCTGTCGAATGAAGTGATTGCCAAGCTTAACGATCACAAACCCACCTCCATCGGCCAGGCCTCTCGTATTTCGGGCATTACGCCTGCGGCGATCTCGATTCTGCTGATCTACCTGAAAAAACAGGGCCTGCTGCGTAAAAGCGCCTGATAGACTTCGGGGCGAGGTACCTCGCCCCCGTTAATGGAATTCTCGTCGTGATTAACAAACTCTCCTCGCTGCTGAAAGCGGCAAACATTTCCCTTACCGATCAACAAAAACAGCAGTTGGTTGGCTATGTTGAGCTGCTGCATAAATGGAACAAGGCCTATAACCTGACATCGGTGCGCGATCCGCAGCAGATGCTAGTACGGCATATCCTCGATAGCGTGGTGGTTGAGCCGCATCTGCAGGGCGATCGCTTTATTGACGTTGGCACCGGACCTGGCTTACCGGGTATTCCGCTGGCCATTGTACGTCCGCAGTCGCATTTCACACTGCTTGATAGCCTTGGCAAACGCGTGCGTTTCCTGCGCCAGGTACAGCATGAGTTAGGACTTACTAACGTTACGCCCGTGCAAAGCCGCGTGGAGGAGTTCCCATCCGAGCCGCCGTTCGATGGCGTTATTAGCCGTGCTTTCGCCTCACTGGAAGATATGCTGAACTGGTGCCATCATTTGCCGGGTCGTGAAGGACGTTTTTATGCCTTGAAGGGGGTACGTCCGGATGATGAGATATCAGCCTTGCCTGCTGGCTTTATTGTGGAGAAAATTCAACCGCTGCAGGTGCCGGAACTGGACGGTGAGCGGCATTTAGTCGTGATTAGCCGAAAATAGCCTTTCCAACGGTATGGATTTAAGTCAATCCATACCGTTTGCTTTCGTGATGAAATTGAATGAAAAAGCAGCGATTGAACACTTTGGGATAAAAGCATTTATTCGGTGGGGCAGGGTAAGCAAGTTAACATTCATCCCGGAAATTATCCGAAAAGTCCTGTTACATTTAACGATTAATTCACATTTCATTATCACTTAGATCACGTTATGGCGTGTATTTACGCACTCAAATAATCACTGTGGAAAATATAACTCTGCAATAAATCGGCGTGCGTAATATCAGTTTTACGTTTTTATTGCAGGACATGATGTCAATAGAGTGTTTTTATCGATAATCAATGATATGTAGTTTCCGGATAATTATAATCTATTGATAAATAATTAATTTATTGGGTTGTGAAATGTTAATTTTCATAACTTAAACAAATTCACATCGCCATTCCTTGTTTATTATGTGATCTAAAGCACGCTTTAAAAGCAAGTCGGAAGGGCAATTTCAGATTTTTATCGAACCCTGCTCGCCAGGCGATGTTTTCAAAAATAGCGCTCCAGAAAGAAATTTAAATAATTGTTCACCTTTTCGCTACTTACCGATTGAAATCGCAGGTGGCGCCCGTATAATTTGCACGGCTTTTGCTGCTTGACTCAAATGAGTAAAGGCAGTCTTATACGACACGCGACATACCCCGTTCGGGGCAGGAGAGTTCAGCGTCATGTCAGTGTCTCTTTACAGTGTGAAATTAGCCCGGGCCGTGCTGATCATTCAGCTGGTGACCTTTGTCATCATCGGTGCGCTCTTTACCCTGAAAGAGGTCTCCTGGGGCGCCTCTGCCATCGCCGGTGGAGCGGCAGCCTGGCTGCCGAACGTGTTGTTTATGTTTTTAGCCTGGCGCCTGCAGGATCAAACGCCTGCGAAAGGCCGTGTTGCCTGGAGCTTCGCCCTCGGTGAAGTGTTGAAGGTGTTCACAACGGTCATTTTTCTCGCGGTGGCGTTGGGTGTGTTTGGTGCGGTCTTCTGGCCGCTCGCAATCACGTGGTTATCGGTGCTGGTGGTGCAGATCGTCGCGCCGGCTGTAATTAACAACAAAGGGTAAGAGGCATCATGGCTGCTGGAGAAATCTCTACTCCGCAAGAATACATAGGTCACCACCTGAATAACCTTCAGTTGGACCTGCGTACTTTCGAGTTGGTGAATCCGCACGACGCTCCCGCGACGTTCTGGGTAATAAATATCGATTCCATGTTTTTCTCTGTGGTGCTGGGACTGATTTTCCTGGTGTTGTTCCGCAAAGTAGCTAAAAGCGCTACCAGCGGTGTTCCAGGGAAATTACAAGCGGCTATCGAACTGGTTGTCGGCTTCGTTGATAACAACGTGCGTGACATGTACCACGGTAAAAGCAAACTTATCGCCCCGCTGGCTCTGACGATTTTCGTTTGGGTCTTCCTGATGAACTTCATGGATCTGCTGCCTATCGATTTGCTGCCGTTTATCGGCGAGCACTATTTAGGTTTGCCGGCGCTGCGCGTCGTGCCATCTGCAGACGTGAACATCACGCTGTCTATGGCGCTGGGCGTATTTATTTTGATTCTGTTCTACAGCATCAAAATGAAAGGCATTGGCGGCTTCACCAAAGAGTTGACGCTGCAGCCTTTTAATCACCCGATCTTCATCCCCATTAACCTGATTCTTGAAGGTGTTAGCCTGCTGTCCAAGCCAGTATCACTGGGTCTGCGACTGTTCGGTAACATGTATGCGGGTGAGCTGATCTTTATCCTGATTGCCGGCCTGCTGCCGTGGTGGTCGCAGTGGTTGTTGAATGTGCCATGGGCCATTTTCCACATCCTGATCATTTCGCTGCAGGCTTTCATTTTCATGGTTCTCACGATCGTCTATCTGTCGATGGCATCTGAAGAACATTGATTTTTATCTCAACACTTAAGCTTTTAACTGAAACAAACTGGAGACTGTCATGGAAAACCTGAATATGGATCTGCTGTACATGGCTGCCGCTGTGATGATGGGCCTGGCGGCAATCGGTGCTGCGATCGGTATCGGCATCCTCGGAGGTAAATTCCTGGAAGGCGCCGCGCGTCAACCGGATCTGATCCCTCTGCTGCGTACGCAGTTCTTTGTTGTAATGGGTCTGGTGGATGCTATCCCGATGATCGCTGTAGGTCTGGGTCTCTACGTGATGTTTGCTGTCGCTTAAACCTGGTAGCCTTGTTCACTCATGGCACCTGGTGTGATGAGGGACGGATTCTGCCGTTTATCGCTGATAGCGGCAGAGCAAGTTAACTTAATAAGAGGCATTGTGCTGTGAACATTAATGCAACAATCCTCGGCCAGGCCATCGCGTTCATTCTGTTTGTCGCGTTTTGCATGAAGTACGTATGGCCGCCGATTATGGCTGCCATCGAAAAGCGCCAGAAAGAAATTGCTGAAGGCCTTGCTTCTGCTGAGCGCGCGAAGAAAGATTTAGATCTCGCGCAGGCCAATGCGACCGACCAGCTGAAAAAAGCGAAAGAAGACGCTCAGGTCATTATCGAGCAGGCGAACAAACGCCGTGCCCAGATTCTGGACGAAGCGAAAACTGAAGCTGAGACTGAACGTAACCGCATCGTGGCACAGGCGCAGGCAGAAATTGATGCCGAGCGTTCACGTGTCCGTGAAGAGCTGCGTAAGCAAGTCGCGTTGCTGGCATTAGCTGGCGCCGAGAAAATCATCGAACGTTCCGTGGATGAAGCTGCTAACAGCGACATCGTTGATAAACTGGTCGCTGAACTGTAAGGAGGGAGGGGCTGATGTCTGATCTTATTACTGTAGCTCGCCCCTACGCCAAAGCAGCTTTTGACTTTGCTGTTGAGCATCAAAGCATCGATCGCTGGCAATCAATGCTGGCGTTTGCCGCAGAAGTGGCTCGCAACGAACAGATCGCAGATCTTCTTTCCGGTGCGCTTGCACCGGAAGCGTTATCTGCTTCTTTCATTGCAGTTTGTGGCGATCAACTTGATGAAAACGCCCAGAACCTGATTAAGGTAATGGCCGAAAACGGACGTTTGACAGCGCTTCCAGCGGTACTGGAACAGTACATTCAACTGCGTGACGCTTATGAAGCGACAGCCGAAGTTGATGTGATTTCTGCCAGTACGCTGAGTGACAGTCAGCTGACTAAAATCAGCGCCGCGATGGAAAAACGTCTGTCACGTAAAGTTAAGCTGAATTGCAAAATTGATAAGTCTGTAATGGCAGGTGTGGTTATCCGTGCGGGTGACCTGGTCATTGATGGCAGCGTACGCGGCCGTCTTGATCGTCTGGCAGACGTCTTGCAGTCTTAAGGGGACTGGAGCATATGCAACTGAATTCCACCGAAATCAGCGAACTGATCAAGCAGCGCATTGCTCAGTTCAATGTCGTGAGTGAAGCTCACAACGAAGGTACTATTGTTTCTGTAAGTGACGGTATCATCCGCGTACACGGCCTTGCCGATGTGATGCAGGGTGAGATGATTGCCCTGCCGGGCAACCGTTACGCTATCGCACTGAACCTCGAGCGTGACTCGGTTGGTGCAGTAGTGATGGGCCCGTATGCTGACCTCGCGGAAGGCATGAAAGTGAAATGTACGGGTCGTATTTTAGAAGTTCCAGTTGGCCGTGGCCTGCTGGGCCGTGTGGTGAACACCTTGGGTGCACCGATCGACGGTAAAGGCGCAATCGACAACGACGGCTTCTCGCCGGTTGAAGTGATTGCACCAGGCGTTATCGACCGTCAGTCAGTAGACCAGCCTGTTCAGACCGGTTACAAATCTGTCGATGCGATGATTCCAATCGGCCGTGGCCAGCGTGAGCTGATCATCGGTGACCGTCAGACCGGTAAAACCGCAATGGCAATCGACGCCATCATCAACCAGCGCGATTCAGGCATCAAGTGTGTCTACGTTGCGATTGGCCAGAAAGCGTCAACCATTTCTAACGTGGTTCGCAAACTGGAAGAGCACGGCGCGCTGGCTAACACCATCGTCGTTGTCGCTTCTGCTTCTGAATCTGCAGCGCTGCAGTACCTGTCACCGTACGCCGGTTGTGCGATGGGTGAGTACTTCCGTGACCGCGGTGAAGATGCACTGATCGTGTACGATGACCTGTCTAAGCAGGCTGTTGCTTACCGTCAGATTTCTCTGCTGCTGCGCCGTCCACCAGGTCGTGAAGCCTTCCCTGGCGACGTGTTCTATCTCCACTCTCGTCTGCTGGAGCGTGCATCACGCGTTAGCGCTGACTACGTTGAGCGCTTCACCAACGGTGAAGTGAAAGGCCAAACCGGTTCTCTGACCGCACTGCCAATCATCGAAACTCAGGCGGGTGACGTTTCCGCGTTCGTTCCGACCAACGTAATCTCGATTACTGATGGTCAGATCTTCCTGGAATCGAACCTGTTCAACTCCGGTATTCGTCCAGCCGTTAACCCGGGTATCTCGGTATCCCGTGTTGGTGGTGCTGCACAGACCAAGATCATCAAGAAACTGTCCGGTGGTATCCGTACCGCATTGGCACAGTATCGTGAACTGGCGGCGTTCTCTCAGTTCGCTTCCGATCTGGACGATGCAACGCGTAAACAGCTGAGCCACGGTCAGAAAGTGACCGAACTGCTGAAACAGAAACAGTATGCGCCGATGTCAGTCGCGCAACAGGGTCTGGTGCTGTTTGCTGCTGAGCGCGGCTATCTGAACGACGTTGAACTGGCGAAAATCGGCAGCTTCGAAGCCGCTCTGCTGGCGTTCGCGGATCGCGATCACGCTGAGCTGATGGCTGAAATCAACCAAGCGGGTAACTTCAATAACGAAATCGAAGAGAAGCTGAAAGGCGTCCTCGAAACGTTTAAAGCAACCCAGTCCTGGTAATGTCTGGCGGCTTGTCTGAAAAGGCAGGCCGCAAGGCTTTGAGGAGAAGCTAATGGCCGGCGCAAAAGAAATACGTAGTAAGATCGGCAGCGTAAAAAATACGCAGAAGATCACCAAAGCGATGGAAATGGTCGCCGCCTCCAAAATGCGTAAAACGCAGGAACGCATGGCGGCCAGCCGTCCGTATGCAGATACCATGCGCAAAGTGATTGGTCACCTTGCACTGGGTAATCTGGAATACAAGCACCCTTACCTGGATGAGCGCGACGTTAAGCGCGTCGGCTACCTGGTCGTTTCGACTGACCGCGGGCTTTGTGGTGGTTTGAACATTAACCTGTTCAAAAAATTGCTGGCAGATATGAAGAGCTGGTCTGATAAAGGCGTGCAGAGCGATCTGGCGATTATCGGTTCTAAAGGCAATTCATTCTTCGGCTCTGTAGGTGGCAACATCGTGGCTCAGGTCACCGGTATGGGCGATAAGCCCGCACTGTCTGATTTGATTGGCCCGGTAAAAGTGATGTTGCAGGCCTATGATGAAGGTCGCATCGACAAGCTGTATATCGTTGGCAACAAGTTTAATAACACCATGTCTCAGACTCCGACCATTACCCAACTGCTGCCGTTACCGCCAGCGGAAGGTGAAGAAGAGATGAAGGCGAAGACCTGGGATTACCTGTACGAACCCGATCCGAAAGCGCTGCTGGATACCCTGCTGCGCCGTTATGTCGAATCGCAGGTTTATCAGGGTGTGGTGGAAAACCTGGCCAGTGAGCAGGCCGCACGTATGGTGGCGATGAAAGCTGCAACCGATAACGGCGGAAACCTGATCAAAGAGCTGCAGTTGGTTTACAACAAAGCTCGTCAGGCCAGCATCACCCAGGAACTTACCGAGATCGTCTCGGGAGCCTCCGCGGTTTAACCAGGCATATATCCTGTCGCGCGAGCGCGGCTGGGTATTTTCGTATTAGGTAGAGGATTCAAGATGGCAGCTGGAAAGATTGTCCAGATTATCGGCGCCGTAGTTGACGTCGAATTCCCTCAGGACGCGGTACCGCAGGTATATAGCGCTCTCGAGGTGAAAAATGGTGATGCTCGTCTGGTGCTGGAAGTTCAGCAGCAGCTGGGTGGTGGCGTGGTTCGTACCATCGCCATGGGTACTTCTGACGGCCTGAAGCGCGGTCTGGAAGTCACTGACCTGAAAAAACCTATCCAGGTTCCGGTTGGTAAAGCAACCCTCGGCCGTATCATGAACGTATTGGGTGAGCCAATCGACATGAAAGGCGACCTGCAGAATGACGATGGCAGCGCACTAGAGGTTTCCTCTATTCACCGCGCAGCACCTTCATATGAAGATCAGTCTAACTCCCAGGAACTGCTGGAAACCGGCATCAAGGTAATCGACCTGATGTGTCCGTTCGCTAAGGGCGGTAAAGTCGGTCTGTTCGGTGGTGCGGGTGTAGGTAAAACCGTAAACATGATGGAGCTGATCCGTAACATCGCGGCTGAGCACTCAGGTTACTCGGTATTTGCTGGTGTGGGTGAGCGTACTCGTGAGGGTAACGACTTCTACCACGAAATGACTGACTCCAACGTTATCGATAAAGTAGCGCTGGTGTATGGCCAGATGAACGAGCCGCCGGGTAACCGTCTGCGCGTAGCACTGACCGGCTTGACCATGGCGGAAAAATTCCGTGATGAAGGCCGTGACGTTCTGCTGTTCATCGACAACATCTATCGTTACACCCTGGCCGGTACTGAAGTATCAGCACTGCTGGGTCGTATGCCATCTGCGGTAGGTTATCAGCCGACGCTGGCAGAAGAGATGGGTGTGTTGCAGGAGCGTATTACCTCTACCAAGACCGGTTCAATCACCTCTGTACAGGCCGTTTACGTTCCTGCGGATGACTTGACTGACCCGTCACCAGCAACCACCTTTGCTCACTTAGACTCAACCGTTACGCTGAGCCGTCAGATCGCCTCTCTGGGTATCTACCCAGCCGTTGACCCGCTGGATTCTACCAGCCGTCAGCTGGATCCGCTGATCGTGGGTCAGGAGCACTATGATGTTGCGCGTGGCGTGCAGTCTCTGCTGCAGCGTTACCAGGAACTGAAAGACATCATCGCCATCCTTGGTATGGACGAGCTGTCTGAAGAAGACAAACTGTTGGTGGCACGTGCGCGTAAAATTCAGCGCTTCCTGTCTCAGCCGTTCTTCGTTGCTGAAGTCTTCACCGGTTCTCCAGGTAAGTACGTTACCCTGAAAGACACTATTCGTGGCTTCAAAGGCATCATGGAAGGCGAATTCGACCACCTGCCAGAGCAGGCGTTCTACATGGTCGGCGCTATCGAAGAAGCCGTAGAAAAAGCGAAGAAACTGTAATTTCGGTTTCCCAGGAGGAATGGTATGGCTATGACTTATCATCTGGACGTGGTCAGTGCGGAGCAACAAATGTTCTCCGGTCTGGTGGAGCGCATCCAGGTGTCAGGTAGCGAAGGTGAGCTGGGTATTCGCCCGGGTCACGCCCCGCTGCTGACAGCCATCAAGCCTGGTATGATTCACATCGTGAAACAGCACGGCGAAGAGGAGTATATCTACCTCTCTGGCGGCGTGCTGGAAGTACAACCTGGCAGCACCACCGTTTTGGCTGACACCGCGATTCGCGGCGAAGACCTCGACGAAGCGCGCGCGCAGGAAGCGAAACGTAAAGCGGAAGAGCACATGAACAGCAGCCACGGCGACGTGGATTATGCTCAGGCTTCTGCGGAGCTGGCGAAAGCCATCGCAAAACTGCGTGTTATCGAGCTGACCAAAAAAGCGATGTAATCAGGCTTTATGCGTCACGAAATGCCAGCCCATTGGGTTGGCATTTTTTTTGCCCAAAATTTGCCGTTGCGCTTTAATCCCGGCTAATTTCGACCCGAGAAAAATGTAGTAATCTCAGGGCTAAACCTTACACTTTCGAAAGTTAAATTCAGTCAGGATAGTTATGTCTACAAACGCGATGAGTGTGGTGATCTTAGCCGCTGGCAAAGGCACCCGAATGTATTCCGATCTGCCCAAAGTTCTGCACACCCTTGCAGGTAAACCAATGGTTCAGCACGTGATTGATGCCGCAACCGGTTTGGGCGCTCAACACATCCATCTGGTATATGGTCACGGCGGTGATTTACTCAAGTCTGCGCTTGCGGATAACGCACTTAATTGGGTGCTGCAGGCTGAACAGCTCGGTACCGGGCACGCAATGCAGCAGGCAGCCCCCTTCTTTGCTGATGATGAAGATATCCTGATGTTGTACGGCGACGTGCCGCTGATCTCGCAAGAGAGCTTGCAGCGTCTGCGTGCGGCTAAACCGGCGGGTGGCATTGGCTTACTTACGGTGGTTCTGGATAACCCAACCGGCTATGGCCGCATCGTGCGTGAAAACGGCACGGTGACCGGCATTATCGAGCAGAAAGATGCGTCGGCAGAACAGCTAAAAATCCAGGAAATTAACACCGGTATCCTGATTGCCAACGGCAGCGACCTCAAGCGCTGGCTGGCGCAGCTCAACAATAACAATGCGCAGGGCGAATTCTATATCACCGATATCATTGCCATGGCGCACCGGGAAGGTCGCGTTATCAATGCGGTGCACCCAGCGCGCATCAGTGAAACCGACGGCGTGAATAATCGGCTGCAGCTGGCAACACTTGAGCGCGTTTACCAACGCGAGCAGGCGGAAAGGCTGCTGCTGGCGGGTGTCATGCTGCGCGATCCGGCGCGTTTCGATCTGCGCGGTGCGCTGCAACACGGGCGGGATGTGGAGATTGACACCAACGTGATTGTTGAAGGCAACGTTACGCTCGGCAACCGCGTGAAAATCGGCGCGGGCTGCATCATCAAAAACAGCGTGATTGCGGATGACTGTGAAATCAGCCCCTATTCGGTGATCGAAGATGCCACCTTAGCCGCCGGCTGTACGGTTGGTCCGTTCGCGCGTCTGCGTCCGGGCAGCGAGTTAGCGGAAGAGGCGCACGTGGGTAACTTCGTGGAGATGAAGAAAGCCACGCTGGGCAAAGGCTCAAAAGCTGGCCATCTTTCCTATCTCGGTGATGCCGAAATTGGCGCGGGCGTGAATATCGGCGCAGGCACCATTACCTGTAATTACGATGGCGCGAACAAATCTAAAACCATCATCGGCGACAACGTATTTATCGGCTCAGATACGCAGCTGATAGCACCCGTCAGCGTGGCGAGCGGCGCGACCATTGCCGCGGGTACTACCATCATGAAGGATGTGACGGCCGCTGACCTGGTTTATAACCGTAAAGAGCAGAACCACAAGTCTGGCTGGCAGCGCCCGGTGAAGAAGAAATAAATTAAGGGCCGGCAACGATCGGCTCGTTAGCAGTGCCATAAAAACTATCCCCACTCTCTACAAGGCTCGGGGAAATCAGGTCAGATGACAACGCAATGGCCAAAAGCCATGAAGTCAGGAAATTACTATGTGTGGAATTGTTGGTGCAGTAGCGCAGCGTGACATCGCAGAAATTCTGCTGGAAGGTTTGCGTCGTCTTGAGTATCGCGGGTATGACTCTGCCGGGCTGGCGGTAGTTGATCGTCAGGGCCATATGACGCGTCTGCGTCGTTTAGGCAAAGTACAGAACCTGGCGGAAGCGGCAGAACAGCAGCCGCTGATTGGCGGCACGGGGATCGCACACACGCGTTGGGCGACTCACGGTGAACCCTCGGAAGCCAATGCGCATCCGCATATTTCTGAGCACATCATCATCGTGCACAACGGTATTATTGAGAACCATGAGCCGCTGCGCGCCCAGTTGCTTGAGCGCGGCTACCACTTTGCTTCGGAAACCGACACCGAAGTGGTGGCGCATCTGGTGCATTGGGAGCAGAAGCAGGGCGGCACGCTGCGTGAAGTGGTGCTGCGCGTGATCCCGCAGCTGCGCGGCGCTTATGGCATGGTGATCATGGACAGCCGCGATCCTGCGGTGCTGGTGGCGGCGCGTTCCGGTAGCCCGCTGGTGATTGGTCGTGGCGTGGGCGAAAACTTTATCGCTTCCGATCAGCTGGCCTTGCTGCCGGTGACGCGCCGCTTCGTTTATCTGGAAGAGGGGGATATCGCTGAGATTACCCGCCGCGAAATCACCATCATCGACCGCGCTGGCAAACCGGCTAAACGCGCTGAAATCGAATCCACTGCGCAGTACGATGCCGGTGATAAAGGCATCTATCGTCACTACATGCAGAAAGAGATTTATGAGCAGCCGAACGCGATTAAAAACACCTTAACCGGGCGTTTTAATCACGGTGAAGTTGATCTCAGTGAGCTGGGCCCGGATGCAGAGAAATTGCTGAGCCAGGTTGAGCATATCCAGATCATCGCCTGCGGCACCTCTTACAATTCCGGCATGGTGTCGCGCTACTGGTTTGAGTCGCTGGCCAACCTGCCTTGTGATGTGGAAATCGCCTCCGAATTTCGCTATCGCAAATCAGCGGTGCGCAAAAATAGCCTGCTGATCACGCTGTCACAATCGGGTGAAACCGCCGATACGCTGGCCGCGCTGCGTCTGTCGAAAGAGCTGGGTTATCTCGGTTCGCTGGCGATCTGTAACGTGGCCGGTTCCTCGCTGGTGCGTGAGTCAGATTTGGCGCTGATGACCAAAGCCGGCACCGAAATTGGCGTCGCGTCGACCAAAGCCTTCACCACGCAGCTAGCGGTATTGCTGATGCTGGTGGCGAAACTCGGCCGTCTGCACGGCATGAAAGCCGAAACCGAGCACGAAATTGTGCACGCGCTGCAGGCATTGCCGAGCCGTATCGAGCAGATGCTGGCGCAGGATAAAGTGATCGAAAATCTCGCTGAAGGTTTCTCCGACAAACATCACGCGCTGTTCCTTGGCCGCGGCGATCAGTATCCCATCGCCATGGAAGGTGCGCTGAAGCTGAAAGAGATCTCCTACATTCACGCCGAAGCCTATGCGGCTGGTGAGCTGAAGCATGGCCCGCTGGCGTTAATTGATGCGGATATGCCGGTGATCGTGGTGGCGCCGAACAACGAGCTGCTGGAGAAGCTGAAATCCAACATCGAAGAGGTGCGCGCGCGCGGCGGTTTGCTGTATGTGTTTGCCGACCAGGATGCCGGCTTCAGTGACAGCGATGGCATGAAAATCATCTCACTGCCGCACGTAGAAGAGGTGATTGCTCCAATCTTCTATACCGTGCCGTTACAGCTGCTTTCATATCATGTGGCGCTGATTAAAGGCACCGACGTCGATCAGCCGCGTAACCTGGCAAAATCCGTTACCGTAGAATAATCAATCATAAGAGTGGGCCCGCAACGGGCCCGCTTCATTTCTGCACGCTGTCATATAACTGTCATATTTCGTACATTTCACTGTCATCAAACTGTCCTATTTTCCCTCCAGCAGCAATCACTGACTCCTACTAAAAAGGCATTGAGCCTGATTTTTTTAAATCCCCTGGAGGGAACATGACACTGATGCGTAGCACCGTAGCCCGAATCCTCGCCGCCACCTTCGCAGTAAGCGCGGTCTCTGCTTTTGCAGCAACCGATCTGACGGGCGCAGGCGGGACATTCCCGGCACCGGTTTATGCCAAGTGGGCAGCAGAGTACCAGCAAGCCACCGGTAGCAAAATTAACTATCAGGGTATTGGTTCTTCAGGCGGCGTTAAGCAGATCATCGCAAAAACCGTCGATTTCGGTGCGTCTGATGCACCAATGAAAGATGAAGATCTGGAGAAAAACGGCCTGTTCCAGTTCCCTACCGTCATCGGTGGTGTGGTGCTGGCGGTTAACATTCCAGGCGTGAAATCAGGTGAATTAACCCTCGACGGCAAAACCGTAGGTGATATCTACCTCGGCACCATCAAAAAGTGGAACGACCCGGCGATCACTAAACTGAACCCGGGCGTGAAACTGCCCGATTCCAACATCAACGTGGTGCGCCGCGCTGACGGTTCCGGTACTTCATTCGTCTTCACCAGCTACCTGGCGAAAGTGAACGAAGAGTGGAACAGCAAAATCGGTAAAGGTAACACCGTTAACTGGCCAACCGGTCTGGGCGGTAAAGGTAACGATGGCGTAGCCGCCTTCGTGCAGCGTCTGCCGGGTTCGATTGGCTACGTGGAATACGCCTACGCTAAGCAGAACAACCTGACCTACACCAAACTGGTTGATGCAGATGGCAAAGCGGTAGCGCCAAGCGAGGCCAGCTTTGCTAACGCCGCGAAAGGCGCAGACTGGAGCAAATCGTTTGCCCAGGATCTGACCTTCCAGAAAGGCAACGATGCATGGCCGATCACCTCAACCACGTTCATCCTGATTTACAAAGATCAGGCTGATGCGGCGAAAGGTAGCGAAGTGCTGAAGTTCTTCGACTGGGCCTACAAAGGCGGCAGTAAAACCGCAACGTCTCTGGACTATGCCGCGCTGCCAGAGAGCGTAGCGAACCAGATTCGTGCAGCGTGGAAAGCGAACATTAAAGATAGCTCCGGTAAAGCGCTGTACAAGTAACGGATTTACCCGGCCAGCCAGCACGGTTGGCCAGCTCAATGGGCGGCATCACCTGCCGCCCTGATATCCTCCTGAGAACAGAGAATTCTATGGCTGCCACTAAGCCGACGTTCAAAGCCCCCGGTAAACAAGGCGATATGATTTTCGGCGCACTGGTCAAACTGTCTGCGCTTATCGTGTTGCTGTTGATGGGTGGCATTATCGTCTCCCTGATTTTCTCCTCCTGGCCTAGCATCCAAAAATTTGGTTTCTCCTTCCTGTGGAACAAAACCTGGGATGCGCCAAACGAACAATTTGGTGCGCTGGTGCCGATTTACGGCACCCTCGTTACCTCAATTATTGCGCTGATCATTGCCGTGCCAGTGAGCTTCGGCATCGCGCTGTTCCTGACCGAACTTGCGCCGGGCTGGCTACGCCGCCCGCTGGGCACCGCCATTGAGCTGCTGGCCGCGATACCCAGCATCGTTTACGGCATGTGGGGCCTGTTTGTTTTCGCCCCGCTGTTCGCCGAATATTTCCAGACGCCAGTGGGCAATGTGTTATCGAATATCCCGATCGTTGGCGCGCTGTTCTCTGGCCCGGCATTCGGTATCGGTATTCTGGCGGCGGGCGTGATTCTCGCCATCATGATCATTCCTTACATCGCTTCGGTGATGCGTGACGTGTTTGAGCAAACGCCGGTGATGATGAAAGAGTCGGCTTACGGTATCGGCTGTACCACATGGGAAGTGATCTGGCGCATCGTGCTGCCGTTCACCAAAAACGGCGTGATCGGCGGCGTGATGCTGGGACTGGGCCGCGCATTGGGTGAAACCATGGCGGTGACCTTTATCATCGGCAACACCTACCAGCTCGACAGCCCCTCGCTGTTTATGCCGGGCAACAGTATCACCTCCGCGCTGGCCAACGAATTCGCCGAAGCGGAATCCGGTGTGCACGTCGCGGCGCTGATGGAGCTGGGTCTGATCCTCTTCGTGATTACCTTTATCGTGCTGGCGATCTCCAAACTGATGATCCTGCGTCTGGCGAAGAGTGAAGGAGCCCGTTCATGACCGCTATTGAAGTTCAGGCTCGCGCTGAGCTGGAAGCCTCGCGCCGCAAAATGCAGGCGTGGCGCAGTACTAAAAACAAAATTGCCCTGACGCTGTCGCTGTTGACCATGGCTTTCGGCCTGTTTTGGCTGGTGTGGATTCTGTTCACTACCGTGACGCGCGGCGTCGATGGTTTAAGCTGGTCGCTGTTTACCGAATCAACTCCGCCACCGAATACAGCAGGCGGTGGCTTAGCCAATGCCTTAGTCGGCAGCGGCTTACTGATTTTCTGGTCGACGATCATCGGAACGCCACTTGGCATCATGGCCGGAATTTACCTGGCGGAATATGGGCGTAAACATTGGCTGGCGGAAGTGATTCGCTTCATCAACGATATTCTGCTGTCTGCGCCGTCGATTGTGGTCGGCCTGTTTGTTTACACCATTGTGGTGTCGCAGATGCAGCATTTCTCCGGCTGGGCGGGCGTGGTGGCGCTGGCGCTGCTGCAGATCCCGATTGTGATTCGTACCTCCGAGAACATGCTGCGTCTGGTGCCGGACAGCATGCGTGAAGCGGCTTATGCGCTCGGTACGCCGAAATGGAAGATGATCTCAGCTATCACGCTGAAAGCCTCCGTTTCCGGCATCATCACCGGTGTGCTGCTGGCCGTGGCGCGTATCGCCGGTGAAACCGCTCCGCTGCTGTTCACTGCGCTGTCGAACCAGTTCTGGAGTACCGACATGATGCAGCCGATCGCTAACCTGCCGGTCACCATCTTTAAATTCGCCATGAGCCCGTTTGCCGAATGGCAAAGCCTGGCGTGGGCGGGTGTGCTGATTATTACGCTGTGCGTGCTGCTGCTGAACATTGTGGCGCGCGTGATTTTCGCCAAGGGCAAACACTAATTTCCCGGCGCGGCTTCGGCGGCGCTGCTTATGAGAGACGAGAATGAGTAACGTGACTTCATCAGCCGGTAAAATTCAGGTCCGTAATCTGAACTTCTATTACGGTAAGTTTCACGCGCTGAAAAACATCAACCTGGATATCACTAAAAACCAGGTCACCGCGTTTATCGGCCCATCAGGCTGCGGTAAATCCACGCTGCTGCGTACCTTCAACAAAATGTACTCGCTCTATCCCGAGCAGCGTGCAGAAGGTGACATCCTGCTGGATGGCGATAACATTTTGGCATCTAATCAGGATATCGCCCTGCTGCGCGCGCGCGTTGGCATGGTATTCCAGAAGCCAACGCCGTTCCCGATGTCGATTTACGATAACATCGCCTTCGGTGTACGCCTGTTTGAAAAGCTGTCGCGTGCCGATATGGACGAGCGCGTGCAGTGGGCGCTAACCAAAGCCGCGCTGTGGAATGAAACCAAAGACAAGCTGCATCAGAGCGGTTACAGTCTTTCCGGCGGTCAGCAGCAGCGTCTGTGCATCGCGCGTGGCATCGCCATTCGCCCGGAAGTTTTGTTGCTGGATGAGCCATGTTCCGCGCTGGATCCGATCTCAACCGGTCGTATCGAAGAGCTGATCACCGAGCTGAAGCAGGATTACACGGTGGTAATCGTGACGCATAACATGCAGCAGGCCGCACGTTGTTCTGATCACACCGCTTTCATGTATCTGGGTGAGCTGATTGAGTTCAGCGATACCGATACGTTGTTCACTAAGCCCGCACAGAAGCAAACCGAAGATTACATCACCGGTCGCTACGGCTGATTCAGGAGACGCACATGGATAATTTAAATCTGAACAAACACATCTCCGGTCAGTTTAATGCGGAGCTTGAGCACATTCGCACTCAGGTGATGATCATGGGGGGCATGGTAGAGAAGCAGCTTACCGATGCCATTACCGCGATGCATAACCAGGATGGCGAGTTGGCGCGTCACGTGATTGACGGCGACCAGAAGGTCAACATGATGGAAGTGGAGATTGATGAAGCCTGCGTGCGCATCATCGCCAAACGTCAGCCTACCGCCAGCGATTTGCGCCTGGTGATGGCGATCATCAAGACCATTTCAGAGCTGGAACGCATTGGTGACGTGGCGGAGAAAATCAGCCGCACCGCGCTGGAGAAGTTTGGTCAACAGCATCTGCCGCTGCTGGTTAGCCTTGAAGCGCTGGGCCATCACACCGTGCAGATGCTGCATGACGTGCTGGATGCGTTTGCGCGCATGGATCTTAACGAAGCCATCAAAATCTACCGCGAAGATAAGAAGGTGGATAAAGAGTATGAAGGCATCGTGCGTCAGCTGATGACCTATATGATGGAGGATCCGCGCACCATTCCCAGCGTATTGACCGCGATGTTCTGCGCGCGCGCCATCGAGCGTATCGGCGACCGCTGCCAGAATATTTGTGAAATTATCTTCTATTTCGTAAAAGGTCAGGATTTCCGCCATGTGGGCGGCGACAAGCTGGATGAACTGCTGTCGGGCGATGACGGTAGCAATAAACCCTCTTGATTGAGACTTTGGCGGCCCGTTGCCACTGTGACTAACGGGCCGCTTTCTTGATTTCTGCCTGGTCTCCGCGTTGCCCTCTCTTTTATACTTGGCACACTTTTTTCTGCAAGGTGCTGCTGCATGTCCTCCTCACTACAAAAAAAACGCGCTATTACACCGGCGAAAGCCATGGTGGCTGCCATTAGCGGCTACGCCATGGACGGATTTGACCTTCTGATCCTCGGCTTTATGCTGCCCGCCATCAGCGTTTCGCTGGCGCTCGATCCGTCTCAGGCGGGTTCTCTGGTGACATGGACGCTGATTGGTGCGGTGATTGGCGGCATCGTGTTTGGCCATCTCAGCGATCGCTATGGCCGCATCCGTATTCTCACCGTCACTATTTTGGTGTTCTCGGTGTTCACTGGACTGTGCGCTGTCGCACAGGGCTACTGGGATTTGCTGGCGTACCGCACCCTGGCGGGCGTGGGATTAGGCGGCGAGTTCGGCATTGGGATGGCGCTGATTGCGGAAGCCTGGCCAAAAGAGAAGCGCAACCGCGCCTCGGCGTGGGTCGGCATTGGCTGGCAGCTTGGTGTGCTGCTGGCGGCCTTTATTACGCCGCCATTGCTGAGTGTCATTGGCTGGCGCGGCATGTTCCTCGTTGGTTTACTGCCCGCGCTGGTCTCATTTGTGATTCGCCGCAGCATGGGTGAGCCGGAAGAATTTACCCGTCACGTTGAGAAAACCCCGCAGCTGTCGTTTACCGCGCGGCTTAAACTGCTGTTCGCCGATAGCAATACCAGCAAAGCCAGTCTGGGAATTCTTATTCTCTGTTCGGTGCAGAATTTCGGTTACTACGGTTTGATGATCTGGATGCCGAGCTATCTGTCGTCTAACTTTGGCTTCAGCCTGACAAAATCCGGCTTGTGGACGGCGGTAACGGTAGTCGGCATGACATTTGGCATCTGGCTGTTCGGCGTGCTGGCCGATCGCTTCGCGCGCTGGAAAATCTTCCTGTTGTACCAGTTCGGTGCGGTGGTGATGGTGGTGGTGTATGCACAGCTGCGCGATCCAACGGTAATGCTGTTTACTGGCGCGCTGATGGGGATGTTTGTCAACGGTATGATTGGCGGCTACGGCGCGCTGATTTCTGATACCTTCCCGCCGCAGGCGCGTGCTACGGCGCAGAACGTGTTGTTTAACCTTGGGCGTGGCGTGGGCGGGTTTGGTCCGCTGGTGATTGGATTACTGGCCACCAACATCTCCTTCACCGCCGCAATCACCCTACTGGCGTTGATTTATTTGCTGGATATCGCCGCCACGCTGTTCCTGCTGCCGAAAAAGCAGAGCAACGAAGATTCGCTGGGGGCGATTGGCTGATTTTTGTGGTCGCCATGAATGGCGACCCTATCATTGAATGGAGCACGAACGTAGGGTCGGCATTGATGCCGACCTGGCTGAACACCGCACCTATCCCACCAAATCCCAGCCGCGTGCGCGCCACAACTCCGGCAGCTGCGCCATATCATCAAAGCGCGTCACCAGCGGATGATCTAATTCTGGATTATGTGCGTCAGCGCAGTAGTAAAACACTGGAATCCCGGCCGCGATGCCTGCGCGTGCGCCGGCTTCGGAATCGTCCACCAGAATGCACTTCTCAATCGGCACCTGCATCTGCTCGGCGGCGTGATACATCAGCTCGGGATCGGGCTTCCAGTGGTTGATGTCATAGCCGCTGTATAGCTTGCCATCCAGATAGGGCAGCATGCCGGTTAATCCCAGGGAGTGTTGCATCTTCTTCACCGTGCCGTTTGAAACCACGCACATTGGCACTTTTACGCGCTCCACCAGCGCTTTGGCACCGGCAATCGGCTTTAAATCGAGATCGAACAGCCGCGCCACCTCGGCGCGATAGGCAGTTTCCACCTCTTCGAGCGGTAACTCAACCTGATGTTCTGCCGCGACGTCACGGATGATGTCGTAGAGCTTCACCCCTTTATACTGCTCAAACATCTGTTGCAGTGAGAGCTCAATACCGTAGCGGGCAAAGGTGTTGACGTAAGATTGCGTACAGATTACTTCGCTGTCGACCAGCGTGCCGTCGCAATCAAAAAAAATACATTCCACCGACATCGCGCATCATCCTTTTGTTAAACAATAAGCTGACACTCTAGCGCACTGAGCGCAGAAAGCGACCCTGAGCAACCGGTTGCGAAAAATCAGTGTTTTGCCACGCTAAACTCTATACGATACGCGGCGATTAATTTTTTATCGGAACAGTGAAATGAATAACCAGGGGCTTTTGCAGCGCATCTTCAAGCTGCAGGAACACGGCACAACCGTGCGTACAGAAGTGATTGCCGGTTGCACCACTTTCCTGACGATGGTCTACATCGTCTTCGTTAACCCGCAAATTCTGGGTGTGGCAGGCATGGATACCCAGGCCGTGTTTGTCACCACCTGCTTAATTGCCGCGTTCGGCAGCATCTTAATGGGGCTGGTGGCGAATCTGCCGGTAGCGCTGGCACCGGCGATGGGCTTGAACGCCTTTTTCGCCTTCGTGGTGGTGGGCGCGATGGGCTACTCATGGCAGGTTGGCATGGGCGCGATCTTCTGGGGAGCCTTGGGCTTGCTGATCCTCACGCTGCTGCGCGTGCGCTACTGGATGATTGCCAACATTCCGCTGAGCCTGCGCGTGGGGATTACCGCCGGTATCGGCCTGTTTATCGCCATGATGGGGCTGAAAAATGCCGGCATCATCGTGCCTAACGCCGATACCATCGTGGCCGTTGGCAACCTGACGTCGCACAGCGTACTGCTGGGCGCGCTTGGGTTCTTCATCATCGCTATTCTGGCCTCACGTAATATCCATGCGGCGGTGCTGGTCTCGATCGTGGTGACTACCGCACTGGGCCTGATCATTGGCGACGTAAAATTCAGCGGTGTGTTCGCCGCTCCGCCCGCCATCACTTCGGTGGTTGGTCAGGTGGATATCAAAGGTGCATTCAACATCGGCATGGCCGGCGTGATCTTCTCCTTTATGTTGGTGAATCTGTTCGACTCTTCCGGCACGCTGATTGGCGTGACCGATAAAGCCGGACTGACCGACGAGAAAGGCACGTTCCCGCGCATGAAGCAGGCGCTGTACGTTGATAGCATCAGCTCTGTGACCGGTTCGCTGGTGGGGACCTCTTCAGTTACCGCTTACATTGAAAGCTCGTCCGGCGTGGCGATCGGCGGGCGTACCGGCTTGATGGCGGTGATTACCGGGATTCTGTTCCTGCTGGTGATGTTCCTGTCACCGCTGGCAGCGATGGTGCCATCCTATGCGGCGGCGGGCGCGCTGATTTATGTTGGCGTGTTAATGACGGCGTCGCTTTCCCGCGTACAGTGGGACGATCTCACTGAAGCGGTTCCGGCGTTTGTCACCGCGGCGATGATGCCATTTAGCTTCTCGATCACCGAAGGCATTGCGCTGGGCTTTATCTCGTACTGCGTGATGAAGTTGGGAACGGGTCGCTGGCGTGAAATCAGTCCATGCGTGGTGGTGGTGGCGCTGCTGTTTGTGCTGAAAATCGTCTTCATTGACGCTCATTAAGTGAAAAAGGCCGCTTAAGCGGCCTTTTTTGTCAGGGATGTCCTATCTCCTGCGGCGCGACCAAACTGGTCAGGCGTAAGGTGCGCGGCCCCATATTGGGTTTGCTCATCTCGACGTCGCGCAGCGCTTGCCACTGCTGCGCGCCATCAATTTCCCACAGCCGTAAACGTTCTGTGCCTGGAGATAGTGCACACGACCATACCAGCGTCGGTTCAGCATCACATACCGCCTGAATATCGGGAAACACGGTGGAACGCAGTCGTCCGGCTGCGGGATGCAAACGCAGTGAATCAATACCGCTATTCGTTTCGCCAGTGAGTTTGAGAATGCTTTGCCGCAGCGTCCAGATTTGCGTCAGCGCTTCCATAAAATCCTGCTGCGCGTTGATCCAGGCTTTCTCGCCAGAGGAGAGATCCTGCGTCAGCATATCCTGAGTTTGGCGACTGTGCGCACGCACAATCTCCATGTCCAGTCCGGCACGACCGCCTTCTTCGGCCAGCAGCACGCCGATAGTGTTGCCAGCATAGGAAATACTAAAATCGGGCAGATTCGCATCGGCAAAACGGGGACGACCACTGCTGGTGGTAATTAATGCAGGTAATTCACGAATACCATAAACGCGCAGCATCAGCTGCCCCAGCAGTTCGCGCGCGGCGAGAAAGCGTCCGCGGCGCTTGTCAGCGAAGCGTTGGGCGCTATGAATCACTTCCTGTGGCACCCGCATATTCTCTGAAGAAAAGGGCGGATGACCGATCCAACGAACAAAATGACTAGCCATCTGTCGCTCCGTGAAAATGGTCGAATAATCATCAGTGCTATTGTAAGAATTTTCTCATGGGTTTGCATCCGCCTTAAGGTGGAATAGGCGATATTTCAGATAAGGCTGAAGCCGCACGGCAATCCCATTTTGTCACTTTGCATAGAACGCTTTTGCACATTCATGTCTGATCGGGTGCCGATTGGCGCGATGTGGTGTAGGATTTGGGCAGTAAAAAGGCACATCGAAGTGCGCTAACTATTCACCCTCAGGCCAATCGTGCACATCGCTGAATCATGCACGTCGGAGTTTTTTATGTCAGTTACCGCTATTTCTTCTCGCCAGGAATCGATCTCTCTTGATGAGTTTCGTCACGGCATGCGCCGCCTAACGGCAGGCGTTTCTCTGGTTACCACCGAATTTCAGGGCGAAAAGCTGGGGCTAATTGCCACGTCGGTGAGTTCGCTGGCGGCTGAGCCACCGAGCTTGCTGGTGTGCGTGAATCGCAGCGCATCCAGTCATGATGCGTTTATCAAGGCCGGTCATTTTGCCGTTAACGTACTGCGTGAGCAGCATGACGATTTATGCGCTCAGTTCAGCCAATCATCGCGTCGCGAAGAGCGTTTTCAAAACGGCGCCTGGCAGACGCTGAATACCGGCGCGCCAGTGTTGGCGGATGCGCTGGTGAGCTTTGATTGCCAGCTGGAGAAAGTGGTGGAGTGGAATACGCATAGCGTGCTGCTGGCACGTATTGTTGGCATTGCGCTGCCTGGCGAAGCGTCAGAGCCAATGATCTACTTCAATAGCGGTTTCCATTCACTGGGCTAACCGCACAGGAAAAGGCGTCGTAAGTGACGCCTTTTCGCTATCGAATCAGGCAAATTTGCTGGCTTCATCAAAGCTCAGACGCGGCAAACGCGGGTGCAGTTTGCTGGCTTCGCCATAGCCCAGATTGATCAGCAAGTTCACCTGCCATTTATTCTCGCTGAAGAACGCCTCATTCACTTTGGACGGATCGAAACCGGACATTGGGCCTGCATCCAACCCCAGCGAACGCGCCGCCAGAATCAAGTAACCCGCTTGCAAGCTGCTGTTACGGAACGCGGTCTCTTTCGCCAGATCCGGGCTGCTGGTGAACCAGCTGCGCGCATCGCCGTGCGGGAACAGCTTTGGCAGCGCTTCGTAGAATTCTGGGTCCCACGCCACGATCACCGTCACCGGCGCCGCCATGGTTTTGTCAACATTACCGGACGAAAGTGCCGGTTTCAGCTTCTCTTTCCCTTCCTGAGACGTCACAAACACAAAACGGCCTGGCGAGCAGTTAGCAGAAGTTGGGCCCAGCGCGGTCAGATTGTAGAGCTGCTTCAGCACCTCTTGAGAAATCGGTTTGTCCTGCCAGTAGCTGTGGGTGCGGGCTTCATTAAACAGCGCATTCAGCGCCACGCTGTCGAGCGTTGTACTCATGTTTCTCTCCTGTTCAGGCCGCAACGAGCGCCCAATATTTTGCATGAATAGTCGATGTTCCCGGCAGGGCCTTTTCGCCGGGCAGTGATCGTTATACTGCAAAGCGAAAGGGGAGCCAAATAACAAAGACGCATGTCTACTGGGATCCAGGTGCGCATGAATGCGCACCCTACGAAAACCGCGCTCATACGATGCAGGGTCGCCATTTATAGCGACTACGTAACAGACATCAGGTGCGCACGAATGCGCACCCTACGAAAACCGCGCTCATTCGATGCAGGGTCGCCATTTATGGCGACTACGTAACAGACATCAGGTGCGCACGAATGCGCACCCTACGAAAACCGCGCTCATTTGTTGTAGGGTCGCCATTTATGGCGACTACGTAACAGATATTACTTCCCAATACAGAAGCTTGAGAAGATTCGTCCCAGCAGATCGTCGGAGGTGAATTCGCCAGTGATCTCGCTCAGCGCCTGTTGCGCTAAACGAAGCTCTTCCGCCAGTAATTCACCCGCCCATGCGCCTAATAGCTGATGTTTTCCCTGTTGCAGGTGAGCAGCCGCTAACTCGAGCGCCTGCAGATGGCGGCGACGTGCAAGGAATCCGCCTTCCATATTGCCAGCAAAACCCATGCTCTGTTTCAGGTGCTCGCGCAGCGCTTCCACACCGTCACCAGTGCGTGCCGAGAGACGAATCAGTGAGTGACCGTTCACTTCAGTAAGCCCCAGCACTTCCCCCGTCATATCCGCTTTGTTGCGCACCACGGTAATCGGCAGCGCATTTGGCAAACGCGCGACAAAATCTGGCCAAATGGCGGCGGCTTCGGTGGCATCCGTGGTGGTGCCATCGACCATAAACAGCACGCGGTCGGCCTGCTCGATCTCCTGCCATGCACGCTCAATACCAATGCGCTCTACTTCATCACTGGCTTCACGCAAACCGGCGGTATCGATGATATGCAGCGGCATGCCGTCGATATGGATATGTTCGCGCAGCACGTC
This sequence comes from Pantoea sp. BRR-3P, assembly GCF_039621635.1. NCBI lineage: Bacteria > Pseudomonadati > Pseudomonadota > Gammaproteobacteria > Enterobacterales > Erwiniaceae > Pantoea > Pantoea sp. BRR-3P. The sequence goes on along the minus strand of NZ_CP155066.1, from coordinate 4,033,413 downwards.
GCGCGTGGTGCCGGCAATATCGGTGACAATCGCCGCTTCGCGACCGGCTAACGCATTCAGCAGGCTCGATTTACCGGCATTAGGGCGACCGGCAATGACCACTTTCATCCCTTCACGCAGCAAGCTGCCCTGACGCGCCTCGGCACGTACGCCGTCGAGATCGCCGATCACCACATTGAGCTGTGCTTCAATTTTGCCGTCGGACAGGAAATCGATCTCTTCATCCGGGAAGTCGATGGCCGCTTCCACATAGATACGCAGGTGAGTAAGTGCTTCCACAAGTGCGTTAACGCGCAGGGAAAAGGCGCCCTGCAGCGAGTTCACCGCTGAGCGGGCTGCCTGCTCTGAACTGGCATCGATCAGGTCGGCAATCGCTTCGGCTTGCGCTAAATCGAGTTTGTCGTTGAGGAAGGCGCGTTCCGAGAATTCACCGGGCTGAGCAATACGCAAGCCGGGCAGGGCCACAATGCGTTTGAGCAGCAGGTCGAGAATCACCGGGCCGCCGTGGCCCTGCAGCTCCAGCACATCTTCGCCGGTAAAGGAGTTCGGGCCGGGAAACCACAGCGCAATGCCCTGATCGAGCACGCTGCCATCGGCATCGGTAAAAGGCAGATAATCGGCGTAACGCGGTTTCGGCAATTTGCCTAACACGGCTTGCGCCACCTCGGCCGCTTTGGCGCCGGAGATACGCAGAATGCCTACGCCGCCGCGGCCGGGAGGCGTCGCCTGGGCAACGATGGTGTCGCTGTGGCTCATGATTCCACCTTAAACTTTTAGGGTATTAATAAATAAAAATAGGGCGACATAAATGTCGCCCTTTGATTATACGCTGCTGCTGGTGGCAGTCAGGCGTTACGCTTTCTTCTTGTCGCGGCTATGCAGACCACGTTTTTCCAGGCCGCGATAAATCAGCTGCTGCTGGAGAATGGTTACCAGGTTGCTGACGATGTAGTACAGCACCAGACCTGATGGGAACCACAGGAAGAACACGGTAAAGATAACCGGCATGTAAGTCATGATCTTCTGCTGCATCGGATCGGTCACAGTGGTCGGTGACATCTTCTGAATGAAGAACATGGTGATACCCATGACAATCGGCAGAATGTAGTACGGGTCCTGCGCAGACAAGTCATGAATCCACAGAATAAACGGTGCATGACGCAGTTCAACCGAGCCTGACAGCATGTAGTACAAGGCCAGGAAGATTGGCATCTGGATAACCAGCGGCAAGCAGCCGCCCAGCGGGTTCACTTTCTCCGCCTTATACAGCGCCATCATTTCCTGGCTCTGCTTCTGCTTGTCATCGCCCAGACGTTCACGCATCGCCTGAATCTTCGGCTGCAGCATACGCATCTTCGCCATGGAGGTGTACTGCGCCTTAGTCAGCGGGTACATGATGCCACGAACGATGAAGGTGATAACGATAATGGAGAAGCCCCAGTTACCGATAAAGCTGTGCAGGAACTTCAGTAGCTTAAACAGCGGCTGAGAGATGAACCACAGCCAACCGTAATCCACAGTCAGATCAAGATGAGGCGCGATGGCCGCCATTTTGTCCTGAATTTCCGGGCCAACCCACAGAGTGGCACCAAGATCCTGCTGTGCGCCTGCGCCAACGGTAACCGGCGCAGATTTGTAGCCGATTGCCGCTACGCCATTGCCGAGGTTGCTGGTGTACAGCGTGTTATTACCTTGCGTGCGTGGCACCCAAGCGGTGGCAAAATACTGTTGCAGCATCGCCACCCAACCGTTGCCGGTGGTGGTGTTCAGGTTCTCGTTATCCGCGATGGTGTCGAATTTATATTTTTCGTATTTCGCATCGCTGGTGGAGTACGCTGCGCCACGGAAGGTATGCAGAGCAAAGTTATTGCTGCCGGTATCGCGGTGCTTAGGCACATCGATAGTTTGCTTCAGCTGACCAAACATCGACACTTCCAGCGGCTGCTGGGTGGTGTTGTTAATGTTGTAGTCAACATTTACCGCATACTCACCGCGTTTGAAGACGAAGGTCTTGGTGTAAACCACGCCGTTTTCACCGGTCCAGGTCAGCGGCACGCGCAGTTCGCTCTGGCCATCTGCCATCTCGAAGCTATCTTGTGTGGTGGTATACAGCGGACGTGCGCCATTGTTCGGGTTATCCGGACCGTTACGGCCGGTTAAGCCGCTCTGCGCCTGATAAACGAATGCAGGTGTGGTTTCAAGCAGCTGGAACGGTGCGTCTGAACCCAGTTTGTCCGGGTAAGTCAGCAGCTGAGCCTGCTCAATATCGCCACCGCGCGTATTGATGTTGAGTGACAGGACATCTGTCTTAACGGTGATCGTTTTGCCCTGTCCGCTAGCCGGCACGCCGGAAGTGGCGGCATCACCCGCTGCGCTGCTTGTGTTTTGCGTGGTCTGGGTTTGCTGTGGCTGCGGAGCGTGGTCCGTCTGCCAGGCTTGCCAGATCATAAAAGACACGAACAGAAAAGCGATGAGAAAGAGATTGCGTTGCGAATCCATCGTTAATGTTCTCTGGTATCAAAGGTTTTTGGCGGCACAGGATCGTCACCACCCGGGTTCAAAGGGTGGCATTTTAATACGCGTTTAATCGTCAACCAACTGCCTTTTACCACGCCAAAGCGGCGTAAGGCCTCAATCCCATACTGCGAGCAGGTGGGATGGAACCGGCAATGAGGTCCCAGCAGTGGGCTGATGGCGCGTTGATAAACGCGTATCAGGGCAATCAGGAGCCGCGAGCCAGGCGACAGTGACGACGCCATAATTTCTCCAACGCTTCCGTCAGCGCACGGTTATCCAGGTCAGCAATCCCTTTTTTAGCCACGATCACAAAATCCATCGCAGGCAGCTCATGTTGACGCAGACGAAAGCTTTCTCGGGTCAATCGCTTGATCCGGTTGCGTTCATGGGCGCGTTTTACATGTTTTTTTGCGACGGTGAGACCGATGCGGGGATGCCCCAGCGAGTTAAGTCGGCCGAGTATGGTGATTTGCGGCGTACCGGCTCTTTGTGGCTGCTGGAAGACGAAAGTGAAATGAGTGGGAGTTAACAAACGTAACTCCCTGGGAAATGCGAGCTTAACCACGAGGGTTAGCTTTATTACTTAGAAACGGTCAGACGAGAACGGCCTTTAGCACGACGACGTGCCAGAACCTGACGACCATTTTTTGTTGCCATACGAGCACGGAAACCGTGTGAACGGTTGCGCTTCAGTACGGACGGTTGAAAAGTGCGTTTCATGGCGATTTCTACCTAAACTTGAAAATTTTCACTGGGTGACGCGTTTTCGGGCCAGTAAATCGACCAACGCCTCAATGTGTCTTTAATAAAGAGGCGGGATTGTAATAATTGTACAGTCCAGAGTCAATTTACTTCGCTGGTCGCGGCACCTGGAAACCCAGATACAGCCCGCTGATTCCGGGCATCAAGGCTTCACGCAATAATGCCGGGTGGGGAATTATACGGGCTGTGGGGTAAAGCGCAAGGATCGCGCAGGATCTTCTTGCGATCTATTTGCAAACTTGTTGCGGCAAAAACGAGAGCCGCCCAGAAAAATTGTCGCTTTCAGCCACATTAACGCTGGCTTTTCTGCTAAAAAGCGTAAACTCATTTGCGCATCATCAGCCTGTGGATAAAATGGATCAAAACTGTGTAGAAAGGGAAGATCTCTCGGCTGCTTTACGTTATGATCCGCCCTTCCGCTGACGATCCTCCATGCGATCGCCGGGGAAGACTACCGCGAATAGCGGTCGCAGGCGCTTTCCAACCGCCTGTGTCTAAAAATTACGTTTCTATTTATTAGCGCCTAAAATTCTTATCGATTTTGTACGAGTGGAGTCCGCCGTGTCACTTACGCTTTGGCAACAGTGTCTTGCCCGTTTGCAGGATGAGCTTCCTGCCACCGAATTCAGCATGTGGATTCGTCCGCTGCAGGCTGAATTGAACGACAATACGCTGACCTTGTATGCACCAAATCGGTTTGTACTCGACTGGGTTAGAGATAAATATCTCAATAGTATCAATGGGCTGCTGAATGAATTCTGCGGTACGAATGTGCCGTTACTGCGTTTTGAAGTGGGCACGCGTCCTGCCGCACAGGTCACCACCAGCCAGCCGGCAATGGCCAGTTACAGCGCGCCTGCACCGATTGAAAATCGCCCGGCGCCCACGCAAATTTTGCGCCCAAGCTGGGATTCGGTGCCTGCGCCGGCTGATGTTACCTACCGTTCCAATGTGAATAACCGCCATAACTTCGATAACTTTGTGGAAGGTAAATCGAACCAACTGGCACGCGCGGCGGCACGTCAGGTAGCGGACAACCCTGGCGGCGCCTATAACCCTCTGTTCCTTTATGGCGGCACCGGTTTGGGTAAAACTCACCTGCTGCACGCGGTGGGTAACGGCATTATTGCGCGCAAGCCCAATGCCAAAGTGGTGTATATGCACTCTGAGCGTTTTGTTCAGGACATGGTTAAAGCCTTGCAGAACAACGCTATCGAAGAGTTTAAGCGTTACTATCGTTCGGTGGATGCACTGCTGATCGATGACATCCAATTCTTTGCCAATAAAGAACGATCGCAGGAAGAGTTTTTCCACACCTTCAACGCCCTGCTGGAAGGCAATCAACAGATCATCCTGACCTCGGATCGCTATCCAAAAGAGATCAACGGCGTAGAAGATCGCCTGAAATCGCGCTTTGGCTGGGGATTAACGGTCGCGATCGAGCCGCCTGAGCTGGAAACGCGCGTGGCGATCCTGATGAAGAAGGCCGATGAAAACGACATCCGCCTGCCGGGCGAAGTGGCGTTCTTTATTGCTAAGCGTCTGCGTTCCAATGTGCGAGAGCTGGAAGGCGCGCTGAACCGCGTGATCGCCAACGCGAACTTTACCGGTCGCGCCATTACCATCGATTTCGTGCGCGAAGCGCTGCGCGATCTGCTGGCGCTGCAGGAAAAGCTGGTCACCATTGATAACATTCAGAAAACGGTGGCCGAGTATTACAAAATTAAAGTGGCGGATTTGCTGTCGAAACGCCGTTCGCGTTCGGTAGCGCGTCCGCGCCAGATGGCGATGGCGATGGCGAAAGAGCTCACTAACCACAGTTTGCCGGAAATTGGCGATGCGTTTGGTGGCCGCGACCATACCACCGTGCTTCACGCCTGCCGTAAAATCGAGCAGCTGCGTGAAGAGAGCCACGACATCAAAGAAGATTTCTCTAACCTCATTCGAACATTATCTTCCTGACGCATATGAAATTTATTGTAGAACGTGAGCAGTTACTGAAGCCCCTGCAACAGGTCAGCGGCCCGCTGGGCGGTCGTCCAACCCTGCCGATCCTTGGCAATTTACTGCTGCAGGTCAGCGAAGATACGCTGCGCCTGACCGGCACCGATCTGGAAATGGAAATGGTGGCGCGCGTTGCGCTGACGCAGCCACACGAGCCGGGTGCAACCACGGTTCCCGCGCGTAAATTCCTCGATATTTGTCGCGGTTTGCCGGAAGGTGCTGAGATCAGTCTGACGCTGGAAGGCGACAGAATGCTGGTGCGTTCTGGCCGCAGCCGTTTCTCGTTATCTACCTTGCCAGCCAGTGATTTCCCGAACCTGGATGACTGGCAGAGCGAGGTAGAATTTACTTTGCCGCAGGCAACGTTGAAACGCTTGATCGAGGCTACGCAGTTCTCGATGGCGCATCAGGATGTGCGCTATTACCTCAACGGCATGCTGTTTGAAACCGAAGGTGAAGAGCTGCGCACCGTCGCCACCGATGGTCACCGCCTTGCGGTGTGCTCAATGCCGATTGGTCAGGCGTTGCCAGACCATTCGGTGATCGTGCCGCGTAAAGGTGTGATTGAGCTGATGCGCCTGCTTGATGGTGGTGAAACACCGCTGCAGGTGCAGATCGGCAGCAGCAATATTCGTGCTCACGTTGGCGACTTTATTTTCACCTCCAAGCTGGTTGACGGACGTTTCCCGGATTATCGCCGCGTATTGCCGAAGAATCCTGATAAAGCCTTAGAAGCCGGATGCGATATTCTGAAACAGGCATTTGCGCGTGCGGCGATTCTGTCGAATGAGAAGTTTCGCGGCGTTCGCATCTACATCACCGAAAATCAGCTCAAAATCACGGCAAATAATCCCGAGCAGGAAGAAGCGGAAGAGATGCTGGATGTCTCTTATAACGGCACCGATTTGGAGATCGGATTCAACGTCAGTTATGTGCTGGATGTGCTCAATGCACTGAAGTGCGAAAATGTGCGTTTGCTTTTAACTGACTCTGTTTCCAGCGTACAAATTGAAGATGTTGCTAGTCCAGCCGCAGCGTATGTCGTTATGCCAATGCGCTTGTAAGGTCGGCATTTATGCCGACCTGGCGAATGTTCGCACCATCCTGGGAGCCATTAGTGGCTCCCCTACAAGATCCCGAATAGCTTCATCCCGGAACACTTCATGGCTTTAACCCGCCTCCTGATTAAAGATTTTCGCAATATTGAGCAGGCCGATCTGGCGCTGGCCCCCGGTTTCAATTTTTTAGTTGGCGCCAACGGTAGCGGCAAGACCAGCGTGCTGGAGGCGATTTACACGCTGGGCCACGGTCGTGCGTTTCGCAGTTTGCAAGCGGGGCGCGTTATTCGTCACGATCAAGACGCCTTTGTGCTGCACGGCCGTATTGAAGGCAGTGAACGCGAACTGTCGGTGGGGTTAACCAAAAATCGCGCCGGCGACAGCAAAGTACGCATTGATGGCAGCGACGGTCACAAAGTCGCTGAGTTAGCGCAACTGTTACCCATGCAGCTGATCACACCGGAAGGTTTTACGCTGCTGAATGGCGGTCCCAAATATCGTCGCGCCTATATCGATTGGGGATGTTTTCACGCCGCGCCCGGCTTTTTCCATGCCTGGAGCAATCTGCGTCGTCTGCTGAAACAGCGCAATGCGGCGCTGCGCCAGGTATCGCGCTACAGCCAGATTCGTCCGTGGGATCAGGAACTGGTGCCGCTGGCCGAGCAAATCAGCGCATGGCGCGCCGAATACAGCGCGGCGATTTCCCGCGAGATCATCGCCACCTGTGGCCAATTTTTACCAGAGTTCGAGCTAGCGTTCTCTTTCCAGCGCGGCTGGGATAAAGAGAGCGACTACGCCGAATTGCTGGAGCGTAATTTCGAGCGCGATCGCGCGCTCACCTACACCGCCAGCGGCCCGCATAAAGCCGATTTTCGTATTCGTGCTGAGGGCACGCCGGTGGAAGATTTACTCTCACGCGGTCAGTTAAAGCTACTGATGTGCGCGCTGCGCTTAGCGCAGGGCGAATATCTGACGCGCAGCAGCGGACGACGCTGTTTGTATCTGATTGATGACTTTGCCTCAGAGCTGGATGACACCCGTCGCCGGCTGTTAGCTGAACGCCTAAAAGCCACGCAGGCTCAAGTATTTGTCAGCGCCATTGGTGTCGAGCATGTAATCGACATGAGTGATGAAAAGGGCAAGATGTTCCGCGTGGAACAGGGTAAAATAGTGGTTCAACCTGAAGATTAAATGAGCGAGAAACGTTGATGTCGAATTCTTATGACTCCTCAAGTATCAAAGTCCTGAAAGGGCTTGATGCGGTACGCAAACGCCCGGGCATGTACATCGGCGATACGGATGACGGCACCGGTCTGCATCACATGGTATTCGAAGTCGTGGATAACGCTATCGACGAAGCGCTCGCCGGTCACTGCAGTGACATTACCGTTACTATTCATGCCGATAACTCGGTTTCCGTGCAGGATGATGGCCGTGGTATTCCTACCGGCATTCACCCGGAAGAGGGCGTCTCTGCGGCGGAAGTGATCATGACCGTTCTGCACGCAGGCGGTAAATTTGATGATAACTCATATAAAGTATCGGGCGGTCTGCACGGCGTCGGCGTTTCCGTGGTAAACGCCCTGTCGCAGAAGCTGGAGCTGACCATTCGTCGCGAAGGTAAAGTGCACCAGCAGGTTTATCAGCACGGCGTGCCGCAGGCACCGCTGGCGGTATCAGGTGATACCGACGCAACCGGTACCCGCGTGCGTTTCTGGCCGAGCTATGAAACCTTCACTAATGTGATTGAATTTGAGTACGACATCCTGGCGAAGCGCCTGCGTGAACTCTCGTTCCTCAACTCTGGCGTTTCGATTCGTCTCGAAGATAAACGCGACGGCAAGAGCGATCACTTCCACTACGAAGGCGGTATCAAGGCGTTTGTTGAGTATCTCAACAAAAACAAAACGCCAATCCATCCCACCGTGTTCTATTTCTCTACCGAGAAAGATGGCATTGGCGTGGAAGTGGCGCTGCAGTGGAACGACGGTTTCCAGGAAAACATCTACTGCTTCACCAACAACATTCCACAGCGCGACGGCGGTACGCACCTGGCCGGTTTCCGTGCGGCAATGACGCGTACCCTGAACGCCTACATGGATAAAGAAGGTTACAGCAAAAAAGCCAAAGTCAGCGCCACCGGTGACGATGCGCGTGAAGGTCTGATCGCCGTGGTTTCGGTGAAAGTGCCGGATCCGAAGTTCTCTTCCCAGACCAAAGACAAGCTGGTCTCTTCAGAAGTGAAATCGGCGGTAGAGCAGCAGATGAACGAACTGCTGGCAGAATACCTGCTGGAAAATCCATCTGACGCCAAAATCGTGGTAGGCAAGATCATTGATGCGGCGCGTGCGCGTGAAGCGGCGCGTCGTGCGCGTGAAATGACGCGCCGTAAAGGTGCGCTGGATTTGGCCGGTCTGCCGGGCAAACTGGCGGATTGTCAGGAGCGCGATCCGGCGCTGTCTGAAATCTACCTGGTGGAGGGTGACTCCGCAGGCGGCTCCGCCAAGCAGGGCCGTAACCGTAAAAACCAGGCGATTCTGCCGCTGAAAGGTAAAATCCTGAACGTGGAGAAAGCGCGTTTCGACAAGATGCTGGCGTCGCAGGAAGTCGCCACGCTGATCACTGCGCTGGGCTGTGGTATCGGTCGCGACGAATACAACCCGGACAAACTGCGTTATCACAGCATCATCATCATGACCGATGCGGACGTCGACGGCTCGCACATCCGTACGCTGCTGTTGACCTTCTTCTATCGTCAGATGCCGGAAATCGTGGAGCGTGGTCACGTCTATATTGCTCAGCCGCCGCTGTACAAAGTGAAGAAAGGCAAGCAAGAACAGTACATTAAAGACGACGAAGCGATGGATCAATATCAGATTTCTATCGCGCTCGATGGCGCAACGCTGCACACCAATGCCAGCGCGCCAGCTTTGGCGGGTCAGCCGCTGGAAACGCTGGTGGCTGATTTCAACAGTACGCAGCGCATGATCAAGCGTATGGAGCGTCGTTTCCCAGCGGCTCTGCTGCGTGGCCTGATCTACCATCCAACGTTAAATGACCTCAGTGACGAAGCCGCAGTACAGGGCTGGATCGACGCTTTAGTCGCGTATCTCACCGAGCGCGAAGCGCATGGCAGCAGCTATGTGGCGCAGGTGCGTGCAAACCGCGAACAGAATCTGTTCGAACCGGTGCTGCGTGTCCGCACCCACGGTGTTGATACCGATTATCCGCTGGATAGTGAATTCATCGATGGCCCGGAATACCGCAAAATCTGTAGTCTGGGCGAGCAGCTGCGTGGTCTGATCGAAGAAGATGCATTTATCGAACGTGGTGAACGTCGCCAGCCGGTAAGCAGCTTCGAGCAGGCGATTGAGTGGCTGGTGAAAGAGTCGCGTCGTGGTCTGTCTGTTCAACGTTATAAAGGTTTGGGTGAGATGAACCCTGAGCAGCTGTGGGAAACCACCATGGATCCGGATAGCCGCCGCATGCTGCGCGTGACGATCAAGGATGCTATTGCTGCTGATCAGCTGTTCACTACCTTAATGGGCGATGCAGTTGAACCGCGTCGTGCGTTTATCGAAGAGAATGCGCTGAAAGCGGCCAATATCGATATCTAATCGATAAGGCCGAGACAGAAAACCCTTCCCTGGTGGAAGGGTTTTTTATTTTCAGCGTGGGACGGAGAAACGGAAGCATGCGCCGGGGTATTTTTCATCCAGGCGGATATCTTTGCCATGCAGTTGCAGAATGCGGCGAACCACCATTAATCCCAAACCACCGCTGTTTTTTCGGGTGCTGGCGTGCGAAAGTGCAGAAGGACGCTCAAACAGTGTGGCTCGTAAAGCCTCGGGAATACCCGGCCCGGAATCTTTCAGGCTCACTTCAACCTCACGTTCTGCGTTACGCAGCGTAACTTCAATCGTACCCGCCTGTGGCGTATATTTAAGCGCGTTATCCAGTAAGTTAGTTAGCACACGGTCAATCATTGAGACATCGGCATTTACCTGCGGCAACTGGTCTGGCATATCCACCACGAAGCGAATATTACGCGTACTGGCCATTAATTCGAATTTCTGCACCACATCGTAAGTGAGTTCAGAAAGACTAAACGCCTCACAGTTGGGTTTTATCACGCCATATTCCAGCTGCGCCAATTCAAATAACTGCTGGGCTAACATGCTCACTTTCTGGCTTTGCGAAAGCGCGATATGCAAATAACGCTGACTTTCATCTGCTTTTAGGCTATCCGCTTTATACAGCAAGGTTTCAAGATAACCATGCAAAGTGGTAAGCGGCGTGCGCAGGTCGTGCGAGATATTGGCGACAAAATCGCGGCGCAGCTGATCCTGATAAGCCAGCTTTTCCCACTGAAAGGCAACGCGACGCGCCATACCGACAAAAGCACCTTGTAATACCGCCACCTCATCCTTTTCTTGTTGTTGCGGCAACGGTAACTCGGCTAGCTGTTTTATCTCCGTCATGTCTTCGCGGTTAAGTTTGCGTACGCGCTGCGTTAACTGACGCATCGGTCGGGTAATTAAACTGAACGCCACCACGCCCGCCGTCAGCCCAAACAGCACCACCAATAAAGAAGACCACAATGACGTACGCTGTAAAATATCGAGCTGCGCTTCCTGCTCCAGCTGGAGATAATTTTCTCCCTGGAGAATGACATACAGATAGCCAACAGGCTGGCCATTAAGAGAAAGGGGCGCAACGCTAAACACTTTCTTCTCCTGCAGATTACGCGGGTCATCACCATAAACTGGCGCAGCGGCGCCGTTGAGCTGTGATCGCAGGGGGGCAACGCTGACGTTGGTACGTTTAATATGATGAGGCGGCGCGGCATCGGCCAGAATATTGCCCTGCAAATCCAGCAAATAGACCTCAACGCTGGGGTTGAGCGCCATCAAATCATTAAACAGCGCCTTCATGAGCGGCAGGTTAACGCCTTTTTCGCCAATCATATCGGGATTAAGGCTGGCGATATGTCTGGCAAGTCCGTCGGATAAGCGTTGAACCACGGCGCTGCCATATTGTGCATTAATGCGAATCTGCATCCAGCCCGACAACAGTGTGCAAAGTAATAGCAGAGAAGCAAAAACCAGCGCCAGGCGCTGGCTGAGTGTCAGGCGTTTCATGTTTAAAACCTAATTCGCAGGCAGCGAAAATTTATAGCCTTTCCCCCACACCGTCAGGATGTAGCGGGGTTCGGCTGGGTTGTCTTCAATTTTCAACCGTAAACGGTTGATATGGGTGTTTACGGTGTGTTCATAACCATCGTGTTGATAACCCCAAACCTGATTAAGCAGGTTGAGGCGAGAAAAAACTTTTCCGGGATGCCTGGCAAAGTAGTAGAGCAGATCGAACTCGCGCGGCGTTAAATTTACTGGCTTGCTGCGCAGCCAGACTTCTCGTGCCATGGGATCAATCATTAGCGCCTCGTGGTGCAGCGTACCGGCTTCCATGCGTGAATTGATGGCCATCGCCTCCTGGCGACGAAATAGGGCTTTGAGCCGCGCCACCAGTTCCAGTACGGAAAAAGGTTTTGGCAGGTAATCATCTGCACCCAGTTCCAGACCCAATACGCGATGCACCTCGCTTGAACGTGCGCTGATCATGATAATTGGCGTATAACGCTTCATCGCGCGGGCTCGACGACAGATTTCTAATCCATCCACGCCGGGCAACATCAAATCAAGAATTAAGGCATCCCAATGCTGGGTTTCAAGCAGCTGCACAGCGAGATTCCCTTCGGCTGCGTGGGTTACATCGTAGCCTTCATCCTGAAAGTTCAGACGTAAAACGTCGGCAATTCCGCAGTCATCTTCGACGATAAGTATTTTTTTTGCGTTGTGCATCATCCATTCCTGCTTCGCTTATCAGATCAATTTACCGCTAAAGACAGCGGAAAGTGTTCACATTTTGTTTAAACCTGCGTGAGGCTTTAGTGAACAACAACGCACCACAATAGCATTCAGACCTTAAACGCTGAGCTCAGACACGGATTGAAAATTTCTCCATGAGGCCGTGGGTTTAAAAGCCAGTCATTGAGACATTTCTTGTCATAGGGCAGAGCGGGCCCGCGCAACAATGCGGCCACATTAAAAAGGGAGGCAGATGATATGGACATTCATTTGGACAAAAATACCGCATGCCCGGCCGTGATTCATCCACGCTGGCTGCGAGCGTGCCACTGGATCAATGCCGCAGCCATTGTGCTTATGACGTTGAGCGGATGGCGCATTTATAACGCTTCACCCCTATTCGACTTTTATTTTCCGAGCGAGGTTACTCTCGGCGGCTGGTTAGGCGGAGCGCTGCAGTGGCACTTCGCCGCCATGTGGATTTTCGCTGCGAATGGCGTGTTTTATCTGACGATGAATATCGTGACCGGACGTTTTGCCAAAAAGTTTCTACCGCTGACGCTACGTGGGATCCAGCAGGATGCCATCAACGCGCTAAAGGGCAAACTGGCACATGCGGATTTACGGCATTACAACAACGTTCAACGGGCTGCCTATCTGTTTGTAATGGTGGATTGCCTGCTGCTGGTGCTGTCTGGGCTGGTGTTATGGAAATCCGTCCAGTTTGGATTGTTACGCGAACTCCTTGGCGGTTATGAGGCCGCGCGTTTCATCCATTTTTACGCGATGACAGCGCTGATGGGTTTTGTCGTGGTGCATCTGGTGATGGTGGCGCTGGTGCCTAAAACCTTCATTGCCATGCTGCGTGGACGCTAAGGAGAGCGAAATGAAAAAAAGTAATCTCGGACTTTCACCGGGCGATGCGGAGGCAGTAGTAAAAGAAGCGCAGCAACTTTTGGCGCGCCAGCTGGATTCATCCGCACGTCGCCGTTTTTTACGCCAGGGATTAACACTTGGTGGGGTGGTGATGCTAACCGGCTGCGATCTCCGCGAAACGCCCGACGTGGATAGCGTGCTGAATAGCTTTTCTCGCTTCAACGATCGCGTTCAGGGCTGGCTATTTAATCCTGCCAGTTTGGCACCGGAATACAGCGCAGATCGTATCGCTAAGTCTTTCCCGTTCAACGCGTTTTACGGTGAAGAGGATATTCCACAGGTTAACGGCGAGCAGTGGCGCCTGGAGATTGCCGGTCTGGTGAGTGATAAGCGCAGCTGGTCGCTGCCACAGCTCTACAACCTGCAGCAGGTTGATCAGATTACGCGCCATATCTGCGTGGAAGGCTGGAGCGCGATTGGCCGCTGGGGCGGCGTGCGTTTTGCTGACTTCCTGAAACTCATCGGGGCTGATACCACGGCCAAATATGTCAGTTTCAAATGTGCGGATGATTACTACACCAGCATCGATATGGCATCGGCGCTGCATCCACAAACCATCATGGCATTGAGCTGGGATGGACGCATTTTACCGCCTGAATATGGTTATCCGATGAAAATCCGTATCCCAACCAAGCTGGGATACAAAAATCCAAAGCATATACAGGTGATTGAAGTAACCAACCGTTATACCGGCGGTTACTGGGAAGACGAAGGATACAACTGGTTCGGCGGAAGCTGATCGCTAAAAACCCGGCGCCTGGTGCGCCAATACGCTTCATAAATGAAAATAATGTAAGGAAACACCCTATGAAAAACGTAATCGTAGCAACCTTTATCGCTTCAATGATGACCATGTCCGTTGCCTATGCTGCTGACACCATGGGCAAAGACGCCATGAAAAAAGATGAAATGGGCATGAAGAAAGAGGCCATGCACAAAGATGAAATGGGCATGAAGAAAGAGGGCATGCACAAAGATGAAATGGGCATGAAAAAAGACGGCATGCACAAAGATGCAATGGGCATGAAGAAGGATGCGATGGGTAAAGAAGATAAAATGAAAAAAGACGCAATGAGCCAGTAAAACCAGCCTCTTGCTCCCTGTATTTCAGGCCATCATGTATATGATGGCCTTTTTTAATGGTTGAGTAAAAAGTCCTAAGTCTGCTGTGAAACTGGTCAATGCGAGCTGAATCGCGCTAGCATTGATCAAAACCCTGACTCAACGAGGACGTTATGGCAATAAAACTGGTTGCAATCGATATGGACGGCACGCTGCTCAATCCGCAGCATGAGATCACGCCCGCCGTTAAATCCGCGATTGAGCGCGCGCACAAAAAAGGCGTTATGGTGGTGCTTACCACTGGCCGTCCCTACGTCGGTATTCAGCGCTATTTAATGGAGCTGAATTTGGTTGATGAGGGCCAATACTGCATCAGTTATAACGGTGCGCTGGTGCATCGTGCCAATGATGGTGAATGCGTTGCAGAAATTACCCTGGGCTTTGACGACTACCTTTATATTGAACAGCTAGCGCGTGACCTTGGCGTCCACTTCCAGGCTTTCGACAAATCCTTCCTCTATACGCCAAACAAAGACATCAGCGAATTCACCATCCACGAAGCGAGCCTCACTGGCATTCCGGTGCGCTATCGCTCCGTTGAAGAAATGGATCGCGCCACGCGCTTCCCTAAGCTGATGATGATCGATAAACCCGATCTGCTGGATTCTGCCATTCAGCGTTTGCCACAGCAGGCTCGCGATAATTACACCATCCTCAAAAGCGCCCCGTATTACCTCGAAATCCTCGATTCGCGTGCGAATAAAGGACAAGGCGTGAAAATGCTGGCTGAGAAACTTGGCCTGGCGCGTGAGGAAGTGATGGCGATTGGCGATCAGGAAAACGATCTGGCCATGATTGAGTATGCTGGAACGGGCGTAGCAATGGGTAATGCCATTGATTCGGTGAAAAAAATTGCGCAGTTCATTACCAAAACCAACATGGAAGATGGCGTGGCGCACGCTATCGAAGAGCTGGTGCTGTAAACCCTTCTTTTTTCTCCTCACGTTGTGATTGGGTCGCCATGAGTGGCGACCCAACAAACCCTTCGATGCGATTTTAAGGTCACCATTCCTGGCGTAATACCGATCGGTTAAGCAAAAAAATGCCTGTTTATGCTGGTGCGCATGAATGCGCACCCTACGAAAACCCGGGCTATATCCACGTAGGGTCACCATTCATGGTGACCGATTCAGGTTTAACTGACGAGCATTACGCCATTTCTGGCAACCCTACCGCGATTTCACCTATGGATTGTCTATTTTGTGATCCACATTGTAGTACAACTTAACGTTATGGTACTACAATCGGCGGCGTAGGCTTCGCGGAACGAAAGCAGTAATCTGATGCGCTATCGCCTTTCACTGAATGGAACATCATGACGCAAGAACAATTAAGTAAAACGGAACGCATCATCCTCACGCTGGGTGAAGAGATTGTGGCAGGGAAGTTTGTGCCAGGTGCGGCGTTGCCGGCGGAAGCTGAACTGTGTGAGCGTTTTGGCACCTCGCGCAACATCATCCGTGAAGTTTTTCGTTCGCTGATGGCGAAGCGTTTAATGGAGATGAAGCGCTATCGCGGCGCCTTCGTTACGCCACGTAACCAGTGGAACTATCTGGATAGCGATGTGTTGCAGTGGGCGCTGGCGCACGATCAGGATCCGCGTCTGATTGCGGCAATGAACGAAGTGCGTGTGCTGGTGGAGCCGCAGATTGCGCGCTGGTCAGCCGAGCGCGCCACTTCAACCGATCTGGCCGCCATTGAGCTGGCCTACAACGCCATGGTGGCCAATCACCTCAATCGTGAAGCCTTTAACGAAGCGGATATTCGCTATCACGAAGCGGTGTTGAATTCGGTGCACAACCCGGTATTGCAGCAGCTCAATGTGGCAATCAGCCAGCTGCAAAAAGCGGTGTTTGCGCAAACCTATATGGCTGATGAAGGCAACATGCCGCGCACCTTAGCCGAACATAAAGCGCTGTTTGATGCCATTCGCCATCAGGATGGTGATGCAGCGGAGCAGGCGGCTAAAGCGATGATTGCCAGCTCAACGGCACGACTCAAGGAGATTATGTGACCAGCTATATCGCGATTGATTGGGGATCGACCAACCTGCGCGCCTGGTATTATCAGGCCGGTGAATGCAAAGAGGAGCGCCGTTCAGAAGCGGGTGTCACGCGCCTGGGCGAGCGCACACCTGCCGAAGTCTTTGCCAGCGTGACCGACGGTTGGCCAACCAATGACGTTCCCGTCGTCATGGCCGGCATGGTTGGCAGCAACGCGGGCTGGCTATCGGTGCCCTATCTGTCCTGCCCGGTGGCGCTGGGTGAGTTGAGTAGCCGACTGACGCGCGTTGAAGATAAGGCATGGATCGTGCCGGGACTGAGCGTCGAACGTGACGACAACTACAACGTGATGCGCGGTGAAGAGACACAGCTACTCGGTGCGCTGGCATTGCAGCCCGCGCCGCTCTACGTCATGCCCGGTACGCATGCTAAATGGGTGCAGGTGGAACAGGATCGCGTGCTGGATTTCCGTACCGTAATGACCGGTGAGCTACACCATCTGCTGCTGAAACAGTCGCTGGTGGGCGCCGGTTTACCGCAGCAAGAAGAGAACGCCACCGCCTTCCTCGATGGCCTACAGATCGGTAGCAACGATGCCTCGATTCTGTCTCGGCTGTTTGAGGTGCGTGCTTCACACGTACTCGGCGCGCGCGATCGCCGTCATATCAGTGATTTTCTCTCAGGTTTACTGATCGGCCACGAAGTGGCGCTAATGACAAAAAACCACGCGGCAGGCAGCCAACCGATCACCATTATTGCCGGAAGTGCGCTGGCGCAACGCTATCAGCAGGCGCTGCATTTTATCGGCCTGGATTCAGTCACGCTGGAGGGCGATCGTGCTTTCCAGCACGGAATAAGGAGTATTGCGAATGTCCTGGCAAACTAAGGTTCCGCTGATCGCGATTCTGCGCGGTATCACGCCGGATGAAGCGGAAGCGCACGTTGGCGCATTGATCGACGCGGGTTTCGACGCGATTGAAATCCCGCTGAACTCGCCGCAATGGGGCAAAAGTATTGGCGCGATGGTGAAAACCTTTGGCGACAAGGCGCTAATTGGCGCCGGTACGGTGCTGAATCCGGCGCAGGTCGACGAGCTGGCGACGCTGAATAGCAAATTAGTGGTCACGCCGAATACCGATGCTGCGGTTATCCGCCAGGCGGTGGCCAAAGGCATGATCGTTGCCGCCGGATGTGCGACCGCCACCGAAGCGTTCACTGCTTTACAGGCCGGGGCGCAGGCGCTGAAAATTTTCCCGTCGTCGGCTTTTGGTCCGGGCTACATCAAAGCGTTGAAAGCGGTGTTGCCGCCAGAGGTGCCGGTGTTTGCCGTGGGCGGCGTGACGCCGGAGAACCTGCATGAGTTTATGGCCGCAGGCTGCATTGGTGCCGGCTTAGGTAGCGATCTTTATCGCGCCGGGCAACCGTTGTCGCGCACTGTGGAACAGGCTCGCGCATTTATTGCTGCTTATAAGGACGCTGTACGATGAAAATTACCAAACTGACCACTTATCGCCTGCCGCCGCGCTGGATGTTCCTGAAAATTGAAACCGATGAAGGCATTGTCGGCTGGGGCGAACCGGTCATCGAAGGGCGCGCTCGCAGCGTGGAAGCGGCGGTACACGAGCTGTCGGAGTATTTGATTGGCCAGGATCCGGCGCGCATCAATGATTTATGGCAGGTGATGTATCGCGGTGGTTTCTATCGCGGTGGCCCGATTCTGATGAGCGCGATTGCCGGTATCGATCAGGCGTTGTGGGATATCAAAGGTAAAGCGCTGGGCGTACCGGTTTATCAACTGCTCGGCGGCTTAGTGCGCGACAGCATCAAAGCCTACAGCTGGGTAGGCGGCGATCGCCCATCAGAGGTGATTGATGGCATTAAGAAACTGCGCACTATCGGTTTTGATACCTTTAAACTCAACGGCTGTGAAGAGATGGGCATTATTGATAACGCCCGCAAAGTCGACGAGGCCGTCAATACCGTGGCACAGATTCGTGAAGCCTTCGGTAAAGAGATTGAATTCGGCCTCGATTTCCACGGTCGCGTCAGTGCGCCAATGGCAAAAGTGCTGATCAAAGAGCTGGAACCCTATCGTCCGCTGTTTATTGAAGAGCCGGTGCTGGCCGAACAGGCGGAATACTATCCGCGCCTCGCCGCACAAACCCACATCCCAATTGCCGCTGGCGAACGTATGTTCTCGCGCTTTGAATTCAAACGCGTGCTGGAAGCGGGTGGTCTGGCGATTCTGCAACCGGATCTGTCGCATGCGGGCGGTATCACCGAGTGCTATAAAATTGCCGCAATGGCCGAATCCTACGATGTCGCGCTGGCACCACACTGCCCGCTGGGCCCGATCGCGCTGGCGGCGTGCCTGCACGTCGATTTCGTCTCGCGCAATGCGGTGTTCCAGGAACAAAGCATGGGGATTCACTATAATCAGGGCGCTGAACTGCTCGATTACGTGATCAATAAAGACGATTTCAAAATGGATGACGGTCATTTCTATCCGTTAAATAAACCGGGCCTCGGCGTGGAAATTAACGAAGAGTTAGTGATTGAGCGTAGTAAAAATGCACCGGACTGGAGAAACCCACTCTGGAGATTCCCGGACGGTTCAGTTGCTGAATGGTAAATACCTATCTTAATTTAGACTGCAGATGTGTTTTCTGCCACTTAAATTATTTAGGATATTAAATTTAATTAAATTAAATCTAAACGATTATATGCCGGTGAAATAGGGCATAGGGCTTCACTCAGCCTTTTTCCCGGCACAGCTTATTTACCGCCACGGCGGCTTTACCTTTGTTACCACTACCTGCGTTTACCGGGGCGCGCTTTATCGCGCCTTAACGGCAATCGCGATTACGGAGAAACACCATGGATCTCTCTGCTGTTCACGCCAAACCGACGCGCCGTCGTTATATTACCTTGTTGATGATCTTTATTACGGTGGTTATTTGTTATGTCGATCGCGCTAATTTAGCGGTGGCCTCTGCCCATATTCAGGAAGAATTCGGCATCACCAAAGCGCAAATGGGTTATGTATTTTCTGCCTTTGCCTGGTTATATACGCTGTGCCAGATTCCCGGCGGTTGGTTCCTTGATCGCGTTGGTTCACGCTTAACCTATTTTATTGCCATCTTCGGTTGGTCGGTCGCAACGCTATTCCAGGGATTCGCGACGGGCTTATTATCCTTAATTGGCCTGCGCGCTATTACGGGCATCTTTGAAGCGCCCGCCTTCCCCACCAATAACCGTCTGGTGACCAGTTGGTTCCCGGAACAGGAGCGCGCTTCAGCGGTGGGCTTTTATACCTCCGGCCAGTTTGTTGGCCTGGCATTCCTGACGCCGCTGCTGATCTGGATCCAGGAACTGTTGAGCTGGCATTGGGTGTTCATCATCACCGGGGCCATCGGCATTATCTGGTCGCTGGTCTGGATTAAGTGCTATCAGGCACCGAGTCAGAGCAAAGGCATCAACAAAGCCGAGCTGGATTACATCCGTGAAGGGGGCGCGATGGTTGATGGCGATGCGCCGAGCGAGAAGAAAACCCGTACCAAACTTACCGCTGCCGACTGGAAACTGGTATTCCATCGCAAGCTGTGCGGCGTGTATCTCGGCCAATTCGCGGTGACGTCAACGCTGTGGTTCTTCCTGACCTGGTTCCCGAACTACCTGACGCAGGAAAAACACATCGCGGCGCTGACCGCGGGCTTTATGACCACGGTGCCTTTCCTCGCGGCGTTTGTTGGCGTGATTCTGTCGGGCATCGTTGCCGATCGCCTGGTGCGCAGCGGCCGTTCACTTGGGTTCGCCCGTAAAACGCCGATTATCTGCGGCTTGCTGATTTCAACCTGCATCATGGGCGCTAACTACACCAACGATCCCATCTGGATTATGACGTTGATGGCCATCGCCTTCTTCGGCAACGGCTTCGCTTCGATTACCTGGTCGCTGGTGTCGTCGCTGGCGCCGGTGCGCTTGATTGGCCTGACCGGCGGGATGTTCAACTTTGTCGGTGGCCTGGGCGGCATCACTGTACCGCTGGTGGTGGGCTATCTGGCGCAGGATTATGGTTTTGCGCCTGCGCTGGTGTATATCTCAGCGGTGGCGCTGATCGGTGCGTTGTCGTACATCCTGCTGGTTGGTGACGTGAAGCGCGTGGGTTAACTCATCCGGTGCGCATGAATGCGCACCCTACAAAACCGTGTAGTAGGGTCGCCATTCATGGCGACCTGGCTAATAACCGCACGATAATGGCGACCGGGTTTATTCGCATCCCGCCTGCAAATCACGTAATTTATCCGGCAACTGTTAGCTGTAAGGTTGCCTCATGTCAGAAAAACAACTCACCTTTGCTCAGCGTCATCACCAGTTGACCAACATCAACGTCTGGACCGGCGACAGCCAATGGCTGGCGTTTGATGTGCGACCTTCCGGCGCCTCTTTTACCAGCCTGACTATCGAACGCGTCAATGTGGCGAGTGGTGCCATTGAAGTGCTGTATCAGGCGCGCGATGGCGCACACGTTGGCGTGGTGACCGTTAGCCCGGATTTGCCACCACGTTATGTCTGCATTCACGGCCCAGAACATCCGGATGCACACTGGCGCTATGATTTTCATCACCGTCGCGGCGTAATCGTGCAGCAAGGCATGGCGGAGAATCTCGATGCCTGTGACATCACCGCGCCTTATACGCCCGGGGCATTACGCGGTGGTTCACATGTGCACGTCTTCAGCCCCGATGGGACACGCCTGAGTTTTACCTACAACGATCACGTGATGCATGAAAAGGATGCGCGCGATGACCTGCGCAACGTGGGCGTTGCGGTACCGCTGCATCCGGTGTGTCCGCCCAAACAGCATCCGCGTGAATATGACGGCAGCCATTATTGCGTGCTGATAAGCCAGACGCAGCGTGAGCCACAGCCCGGCAGCGATCAGATTGACCGCGCTTATGAAGAGTGCTGGATAGGTGATCAAGGCTATCAGAAAGCCGATGGAAGCTGGCAGCGCTGGGCAATTGCCTTTATCGGCGATACGCGTGCGGCGAATGGCGACAAAGTGGCAGAAATCTTTGTCGTGGATTTACCCGAACCTTTGGCGGATTACGCGAAAGCAGGCGCATCGCCTTTGCAGGGCACAGCCGAAAAACTGCCTGCGCCCCCGGCGGGCGTGCAGCAGCGACGCATTACGCACGGCAGAGGTTTAGCACCGCAGCCGCGTCATTGGCTACGCGCCGCACCCAACGGCAGCGCCATTGCCTTCTTAATGGCAGACGATCGCGACGTCGTGCAGCTGTGGCAGGTATCGCCTAATGGCGGAGAACCGCGTCAGATCACACAGCTGGCGAGTAGCATTCAGTCCGCCTTCAGCTGGCAACCTGCTGGCAACGCGATAGCCTTCATTTGCGATAACAGCGTCATGCGCTGTGAGGTGGCGACGGGGCAATGCTCACGTCTGACACAACGTAGTGAGCAAGCGCCATCCGGTGATGCAGTGGTATGGTCGCCGGATGGCGAGCAGATCGCCTATATGCGGGATGTTGAGGGGTGGCGTCAGCTATTCTGCGTCAGTGCGATTCCCCAGGCATAGATGCTGCAGTCGCCAGGCTGGCTTGGGTGCCCGCCAGCTTTTCGCTCTGCAGCACGCGTTCGTGTATGGAATCTTTACTTCTGTCGTCATCGGAACGGAAGTAATCCCACGGCAGCAGAATCGTATCCATCACGGCGGAGAAAGGTAAATCGATCAGCGCCAGCGGCTTGATCGCCCAACTGGTTTTGTCGTCAGTCAGCATCTCTGCGCTGGCGCGCGTGCCGGGATAATAGCCCTGACTTGCGCCAGTATGAGACATAACGCTGGAGCAGCCCGAGGTCGCAAAGGTCGTGCACACCAGCACAGCGGTGAGCGGAAAGCGTTTCATCATATTCATTTTCATCATCCCTTCAGACATGGCATCGCCCTGGCTGGAGTGTGTCACCTGACGTTAGCAAAGCTCTGTGGCCATGTCTGGCATTTCAGGCGAATCGTCCCCTGAGTGTATGCCATATCGTCAGAATTGCTGTAAAAAAATACGCATTAGCCCTTGAAAGTCATCAGGCTGCACCCATTTTCAGAGAACAGTGTTGTTGCTGTTGCCGTAAGGGGCAGCAACGGGCTAAACAACCTGTCCATGGTGGAAGGTTGCCTAAACTTGCTGATTATCAGGAGTCTTATTATGCGTAACTTTGATCTCTCTCCGCTTTATCGTTCTGCAATTGGTTTTGATCGTTTAATTAACCTGCTAGAGACCAATCAGAACCAGGCCAACGGTGGCTATCCTCCGTACAACGTCGAGCTGGTGGATGAGAACTTCTACCGCATCACCATTGCCGTAGCAGGCTTCGCGCAGAGCGAATTAGATATCACCTCTCACGACAATGTGCTGGTGGTGCGCGGTGCGCATCCTGAAGAGCAGCAGGAGCGTAAATATCTGTATCAGGGCATTGCCGAACGCAACTTCGAGCGCAAATTCCAGCTGGCCGATCACATTACGGTGCGCGATGCGCGTCTGGAAAATGGTCTGTTAAGCATCGATCTGGTGCGTATCGTCCCGGAAGAGGCGAAACCACGTCGTATCGAAATCCTGTAATCAGGATACTCAGTTGAATGAAAACGCCGCAGCGATGCGGCGTTTTTGTTTAGGTGCGCACCGCTAATCGCTGCGTCACCATCCCGCCAAATACATTGACCAGCAGGCCGAGAATGATCACGGAAACGCCGATCATCTGCCGTAGCGACAGGGTCTCATTCAGAATCAACGCAGCGCTGAGAATCCCCACCACCGGTACCAGCAAAGAGAGCGGCGCTATACGCCAGGTTTCGTAGCGGCTGAGCAGATTGCCCCAAATCGCATAGCCCATGATGGTGGCGACAAAGGCGAGGTAGATCAGCGCCAATAGAGTTTGCAGCGAGATATGCAGCAGGCTGGTGACAATCACCGTTTCCCCCTCAAACAGCCATGAGCAGGCAAAGAACGGCACGACCGGAACCAGCGCGCTCCACACCACCAGCGACATCACCGGCACGCTGCGATTACGCAAAATGATTTTGTTGGTGATGTTCCCGAGGCCCCATGACAGCGCCGCAGCCAGCGTCAGCATCATGGTGGTGAGCGTGATGCCCGCGGTGGTTTGCCCCTCCATGCCGGCGGTCGCCAGCATAAACATGCCGAGCGTCGCCACTAAAATCCCGACGATGTGATTCCAGCGCAGCTTCTCCGCCAGGAACAGCGCGCCGAGCAGCAGGGTGAAAAATGCCTGCGCCTGCAATACCAATGACGCCAATCCCGCGGGCATGCCGAGCTTGATGGCAAGGAACAGAAAGGCGAACTGGCCGAAGCTAATGGTCATGCCATAAACCACCAGCCAGCGCAGGGGAATCGCCGGACGCTTCACAAAGAAGATCGCCGGAAATGCCACCAGGGTAAAACGCAGTCCGGCCAGCAAAAAGGGCGGCATGCCCTGCAGACCCAGCTTGATCACCACAAAATTGATGCCCCACGCCACCACGACACACAGGGCCAACAACATATCTTTTACTGACATACCGTTTCCTTACTGCCGCATTCAGGCGGTTGCCGTCATCGGTGTTGCAATCTCGGCACAACATTCATCACCGACAACGCGAAAGAAATCAGCCACCTGTAACGCCATAGAGCGATCCAGAGCACCCGCGTTAAACCACAGCGTGCCAACATCGCGCAGGCGATTATCAACCCGCAGCGCCAGCCGGTCATCAAAACTAAACGGCGGCACCGCGCCCATCTCGCACTGCGTCAGTTCCTGCGCCTTTTCAGGCGCAGCAAAGCTCGATTTCTTGCCGCCGATAGCGCGGGCGGCGCTTTTAAAGTTGATCTTGCAGTCACCCGGCACAATCGCCAGCAGATAGCGCGGATCGGCACCCTCTGGCATCGTCACTTCCAGCACCATCGCTTTGGCCGCCTGATTGAGATCGTTACCGCGAATGGCGCTAATTCGATCGGTTTGGCCAATGGCTTCATGCTCCACCACGCGATAGCGCGCCTGATGCTGATCCAGCAGGGCCGTCACCTTTTCAAAACTGTTCATGCTCGTCTCCTCGTCTAAAACCTGGCGTTAACTCCAGGCGATGGCGTGTTTCATTTTTTTGTCGGTCAGGCCAAAGAAAAAGCCCATGGTGATGCGCGTGTCGCCTTCCACACGATCAATTTCATGATAAAAAGCCGGGTTAAACAGGTAGATATCGCCACCGCGCGGTGAAAATTCACACACTTCACTGTGTTCAATCACGGCGGTTTGATAGCCGAGTTCCCCCGGCGTTTTGAAGCGCTCATCCAGAGGCTGCCACTTCTTATTGAAGATGCGCAGCTTGCCGCCCGCGTTGCACTCCTGCAAACAGACCACGCAGCTCAGCTGATGCAAGATCCCGGTCACGGCCAGGCCGCTGCCGGCGGCATCACGCACGATATTGTCGTTATGCAGGGGATTGGCGACGCCGTTGGCGTGGAAACGCACAATCGAACCGGCGTAATCGCCCAACTCAGGCTCGTTGGCGGTTTGCAGGCTTTCCAGACGTAAGGCGTGTTTCACCCAATGGTAGATCTGATCGCGCAGGCAGTGCAGCGAGGGCGGCAGCATCGGCTGGATATCGCGCAGTTCGGTGAAGTAGTTTTCCGGCGCGGCGGTATGCTTCGCCAGATAAGGGCCGAGCGTCGTCAACGCGCCATTGGGGTAGTGCGATACGCGCACCTGCTCGCGGCAGCGTTGCAAATCGTTCACCACGGCTTCGCGCACCTCCGGCGTTAGAAAGTTGCGTAAAACCAGCAGCGGCACGCGTGCCGTAACGATGTCGTCCAGCCAGGTACTTTCCACAAACATTTCTGGGTTTATAACGCGTATCTGATTGAAAATAGCCATGTTGATCACTCCCCTAAAGGAAATTCATGAAGTTCATGGTTGCTCATGCGGCGCCATTCAGACGCCGTGCCCAGTGCCGAAATAGGTTCAGAAGAGATAAATGTCGTGTTGTTGTTTTGGAAACGGTGCAGCGTGAAATAGTTGGGATAGAGCGTATCAGCGGGATGCCACTGCCATGCCCAGGCTTTTTCGCGGGTAACAAAAATTGCGTTCGCCGAACTGCCGCCTGGCGCCACCTGCGCCATTTTGTTGCGCAAATAGTCGCGGGTGAAATCAGCGGGCGTGGCGCGATCAACGATGTACTCAAGATACTCGGCAGAATCGAAGCGCGACGCGGCCATGCCTAATTGCTGATACACGGTAGGCAAAAACCCGTTATGCATCATGTACCACTGGGTTTCGCCGCTGGTGCGCCACAGCGGATGGGAAAATTCGATACCCTGATTCTTACTTAAAGTGGCGTGGCGCACATGTACCGCCAAAAAGCGTCCGCGCAGGCGATCAACATCAATGCCCGGCAGCGCATCGGCGAAGGTGCCGGTGCCGTGTAGCGTGCGGATGTGGCCTTGCTCCAGCCATAAACAGCCCCAGCCGTTGGGATGCTGTTTGATCGGTCCTTCATGCGTGGCGGTTTCGCCGCAGCTCATGGCGCGTGCGGCCTCCAGCACCGCGGCGGCATCAAATTGGCCGTGCGCCAGAATCATTCTGCACATAGTAAATCTCTCTGTGTGGTGAGCGATGAGACGTCGAGGATCTGATGGAAAATCGCCAGAATCTCGTCCCGGCTCTCTGCCGCAAGACGAAAGGTCGCCAGAATCCCGGCGTGACGGGTTAGATCGGCATACAGCGAAGATCGCGGTGAGACATCCAGCACCGGTAGATTGAGCGGCGGCAACAGCTGACCGCGCTGCTGCTGCGCGATCCAGCGTTCTGCGGCGTCATATTGCAGGCGCTGACGTAAACGTACACGCCCCACCGCCGGCGGCTGGACAGGGAAATCAAGCTGCGGCAGGCCGTGACCGGCTTCGATATGGAACGCCACTTCAGCCCAGTTGATGCCGGTGACTTCCTGCACCAGATTCACCACGCCCATGCCGGAGAGGCGAAAGCCCATTTCGAGAAAGTGCGGTTCGCCGTTCACCATAATGAAGTCGATGTGAAACGCGCCCTGACGATAGCCAAAGGTTTCGCAGCAGAAGCTCATCAGGCTAGAGAAGCTGGCAGGCAGCTGCTGCGCCGCGACGGCGACATGGCCGGATTCGTAAAAACTGACGCAGCCGTCGACATCGGTGTGATGTTCGATCACCTTTTGGCAGCAGGTCAGCGCCAGCGCATGGCCTTCCGC
This sequence comes from Pantoea sp. BRR-3P, assembly GCF_039621635.1. Lineage (NCBI taxonomy): Bacteria > Pseudomonadati > Pseudomonadota > Gammaproteobacteria > Enterobacterales > Erwiniaceae > Pantoea > Pantoea sp. BRR-3P. Next base: position 4,006,862 of record NZ_CP155066.1, on the reverse strand, counting down.
CACCACGCCTTGCAGCGAGTACTCATCGCCAGCCAGCCAGCTCTCGACGATAAAGCCGCTGAAGCCGCGACCGCCGTAATTCATGGTATCGACCAGCTTGTTGATCACCGCATCCAGCTGCTGCGCGTCTTTGACGAGCCAAATGCCCAGGCCGCCGCCGCCGTCGACGGGCTTGACGACGCAGGGATAGAGCAGGGCATCACGCGCGTCACGGATGCTCAGCGGTGAGGCGAAGAAGCGAAATTCCGGCTGCGGAAACCGCTGCCAGGCTTTGCGTAATGCCATGCGCTGAGCGTACTTATCCGGGGGAATAAAGCACCTGGCGGCGTCCGGCCCGGCCAGCAACTCCCGCACGCGCCCGGCGCTGGTGTTGTAGGCCTCAAAGCCTGCCAGCACGATCTGCGGATGTTCCATTAACCCGGCATGCAAACAGGCCTGCAGCACATCCCACGGATTTTCCGGGCGATCGAGGCGCACAACCAGATCGAACGGCAACGGGATGCTTAGCGATTGGTAATCGACAAAATCGCCCATCTCCGCCAGCACGGTAAAATAGCCCTCGCGTTTGGCCACCGCGCAGTAGGGATTTTGCCCATCGCGGGTGGCGCCAATCTGCAGGAAAATCTTTCTCATCGCGTTGCCTTACCGGGTTAACGCCCGGAGATCACTTCAGTGACGATGTCTTGCAGCACACCGTTATTCACCTGAATCACTGCTTTGTGCGGATCAAAACGCAGCACGCGTGAGAGCGCATCGCCGCGCTGGCTGTCCAGCAGTGAACTCACCTGCTCGCTGCGCCAGCAATGGCGCATTTGCGTAAGGGTTAAACCAGAAAGCTGCTCCAGCTGTTGCGCTACCAGCAGATCGTCGTTATCGCCGCCCAGCAGCGTGCGCACTGCCGCTTCGTCCGGTGCATCCTCTACCTGCTGCAGCCAGTTTTTCAGCTGGTGGCCTGCGGCGATAAATGGTGAATAGATCATGCAAATCAGCTGGGTTTCATTCAGACCAAAAGCCTGCTCGGCGAACTGCGCGGCGCGCTGGCGGGCGCGTTTAATCGCTTCATCGTCCTGATAACGTGCTGCCATTTCATCGATCAGCTGCGGTGGGAAATCCTTTTTCACCATTAACCCAAGCGCAAAGCGCACATATTCGCGAATGCCTTCGGCGTAGCTACGCTGTAATAGCGTCTCCGCACGCAGACCGCGAATATGTGCCATTAACGTCGGGTTGCCGCAGTCCGATTCGGAAAAGCTGAACATCAGCTCATCAAAGCGGAAATGCATAAATTCCGTCAGCAGCGCCCAGTGCGCGCCGGCCTCATAGGCGGTGTCTTGATAGATGTTGAAGAACAGCGGATCGCGCGCCAGCTGCCAGGTAATACGGTGCGCGGGGGTCACCTGATCGGCGCCGTAAATATCAGCAAAGTAGCGCTCAGCGACGCCATCTAAGGTTTGCAGGAAGCCGCTAAAGCCGCGTGACTTATCCGCCACCGGTGCATTAAACAGACGTGAAAGATGGCGCGCCCACGCCAGATAAGCGGTTTGTTCCTGCGGTGAATCGCCGGTAATGATCACATCAACGCCGCCGTCATAATGCGCTGCCAAACCAAAGGAGTTCACCATGCTGAGGTTGCAGGCATTACAAAAGGTAGAGCGCGCATCGGCACGGAAACGGTGGCCATTCATCAGCACATCGTTGCGATTCTGCTGACGTACGCTGTCTGGCATGGGCAAATGACGATCGAAAGGGCGGATTTGCAGGCCATCGGTTACCAAACATTCGGTGAAGTCATCTTCAAAGATATGCAACGCGCGATACACGCGATCAATATTTTCCATCACGCTGTCGTTCATCGCCGCATGGCGGTTGGTGCTGATGCGCAACTGAAACGTGCTGCCGTGCTGCTGCCAGATCAGTCCCTGAATGTAGCGTACATACGCCACCATATAGCTGCTGTCTTTGCCGCCGCCATAAGCCAGCAGTACGCGATTGTTTCCAGGATTGGCCGCATCGGGTAACGCGGCAAGCAGACGGCGCGAGCAACGCTGGGCTGAGTCGATAATCGTGGCAGTGAGATATTCTTCAATTTCTCTCATCATGGTGGACAGATTATTCATTTTTCACTTCATCCTTTGGCTAAGAAAATCGCAATTGTCCTGCTGGCGGCAGCGAGCGGAAAATGGGCCACGAAGGGGTTACGGAATGAATTTTTCAGCGCGCAGGGTTCTCAATTAACTAATGCAGCCTAAAGTACTTTGAATGTAATCTGGTGAATACGCACAGATCATCACGAAATAGGGTGGAACAGATGGCGGGTGAAACGGAACAGGGCAGTCGTTACCGTCAAATTGCAGAACAGATAAAACAAGCCATTCATAGCGGTTCTCTGCCGCCCGACAGCCGTTTACCTTCGGTGCGCACGCTGGCAACGCAGCACAGTGTCAGTATGACCACTGCGCTAAAAACATTACGTACGCTTGAGGATGAGCACTACGCGGTCGCGCGGCCGAAGTCCGGGTTTTTTGTCGCGCCGCGCAAGGCCGATAACGTTTTTCCGGGGGTCATCAATGAGCAAGCGCGCGACGTTGCGCCGCTCGACGAGCAAACCGAACTGCATCTGGCGATGCTGGGATCGGACTGTCGCGTGCGGCTGGATCTGGCGAACGGCGATATTTCACTCTATCCGGTCAAGAAAATCGGCTTGCTGATGCGTCAGATGGGTTACAGCAAACCGGCGCTGCTGGGGAATACGGTTAAAGGCACCGGTTATATGCCATTGAAAACCGAAATTGCCCGCCGGGCGGTGGATTATGGCTGCAATATCAGTGCAGATGACATCCTGATCACCAATGGCTGTATTGAAGCGATCTCTCTGGCGCTGCGCGCGACGACGCAGCCTGGCGATATCGTCGCAGTGGAATCGCCCTGCTATTTTGTACTGCTGCAAATGCTGCATAACCTCAATCTACGCGTGATTGAAGTGGAGGCTGGCCCGGCAGGCTACGTGAATGTTGAAAAACTGACGTCGCTATTTCAGCGCAAAGCGGTGCAGGCCTACCTCACCATTAACAACATCAATAATCCGCTGGGCAAAAGCATTCCTAACGAGCAGAAAGCGTATATCGCGCGCCAGGCCGACGAGAACGATGTGGTGATCATCGAAGATGATATTTTTGGCGATACCGCCTTTGGCGAGCGTCGGCCGTTCCCGATGCGCGCCTTCAGCCCAAATGCCATTTTGTGCAGCGGCTTCTCGAAAACCGTCGCGCCCGGCATACGTATTGGCTGGGTGCACAGCAGCAACTACATGCGCAAAATCGCCTCGCTGAAATACACCACCAGCATGGGAACCTCGGTGCTGTCGCAGGCGGCAATTGCCGAACTGCTGCGCAGCGGCGGCTACGACGCCCATCTGCGCAAGCTGCGGCGCGAGCTGAAAAACCAAATCCAGCACATGCGCCAGGCGGTGCTGCGCTACTTCCCGCCGGGCACGCGCGTCTCCGATCCCGAAGGAGGATATGTGTTATGGGTGGAGATGCCATTGGGCGCGTTGAACGTGCGCGCGCTGTTTCTCAAGGCGCGTAATGCAGGCATCGGTATTGCACCGGGGCATATTTTCGCCACTGATGACCGCTACGATCACTGTTTCCGACTCAACGCCGGCTTTGGCTGGAATGCCGAAGTGGAGCAGGCGATTCAGCAGCTGGGGCAGTGGTGCCAGTTGTCGTTGGGGGCGGCGATGTAAATATACTCTGAGGAAAGGGTCGCGTTAATAGCATAAACGGCAAAGGAACAATGACTTTGTCGCTACTCTCCATCTACGAATTAATAGATTCATTAAATACTTCCTTTAATATTAGTAACTACGCTCATTGCTCTGATTAACGTTAATCTTGATATCTGCCAGGAATAAAATCGCAAAAAAATAGCACGAACCTGGTCATTTAAATTAAATCTAAAAAACAATAATTTAGCCAAATAATACGCTATTTTATTGGATTCTTATTACAAGACCAGCTAATTAGTTCCGAGAAAAACCGCTTTGCACGAAATAAAAAGTGAGGTATTAATCTCCTCGCTGAATAGGTATGTGGGATTACAATATTGAACAAAGGAGTTGTTTATGAAAGTAATTGAGAGAGAATTACTGAGCTTCATTTCTGGTGGTGGTGGTCGTAACGATCCCCCTCGGGGCTCAAATAGTAAAAACAATAGCAATAACGGTGGCGCTGGAGGTAGCTCAGGTTACAACAGCGGCTATGTGGTTGGTTGTAATAATGGCATCATTGGCGGCACTATTGCTGGGGCCGCTGGTGGAATCGTCGGCGCAGGCCTGGGAATGGTCGGTGGCGCGATAGCCGGGGGTTGTTTCACAGGCAGTGGCAACGGTAATAATAACGGTAACAGTAATTCCTCTGGAAATTGTAATTCAGGTGGGATGGGCGGTTCCTGCAGCCGATAGATAACCCTCACCCGCTCCTTATTTGCGAGCGGGTAAATAGGAGTTAGACGTGTTCTTTTTATTCAAGAATTTTGTTTTTTTTGTGTTTTTGATGACTGGTTTTTTATTTATTAGTGGCGCTGGGGTTGTTGCAGAATTCTTCATTTACACCCCGCCACCTGAGTTGTCAAAATTGGTCGTCATTATCAGTTCATTATTATCCTTTGTTGCTCTGGCTCATAAGGTAAACAGTTTTTTAGCAAAAAAATACAAAGTGTCATGATGACGATATAATGCTAAGGGAAAAGGCTTGTGGAAACAAACACTAAAAAAGAAGGTTTGTTAAACCTATCTCTTTTTCTTTTGATGTTTCTACTGACAGCTGTTCCGTTGCTTTTTCCCAATCGAAGAGAATTAATTGCGTCTGAATTGTTTTTACCGTATGGCTTTATAGTTGAGTTTTTTGTAATTGTGCCCGTTTATCTATTTAAATTTCAGAAGAAAGAGGGGTTCGGTGTCGGTAACTTTACACTAATGCAATTTGTTATGTTTTTTGCTTTAATTTTAATCATCCAGTTTGTTATACCAAAGGTACTTTTTAACACAGGCGAAGTCGTTGTCAGCCATCAGCAGATTTCGCTACCGCTCTATACGCTTATTCTCACGCAAATATCTTATATTTTGATGGTGCCAGTTTATGAAGAGATAGCCATCAGAGGCGGGTTATTTGGCGCGTTAACTGTTTTTTCTAACAGTAAAATATTTTCTGCGCTTGTAACGTCCTTAATTTTTTCGCTGCTGCACACCCAGTATTCTGGGTTTAAGCCTTTCTTTCTTCTCTATCTTATTTCTTTAACGCTGGTTGCTGCGAGAGTCTTGTCAAAGGGATTATTATTACCTGTATTGCTGCATGTCTTTATGAACGGCATTGTGGTCAATGGACATTATCTATTCGGCCACTAAAAAATGAGTAAGGAATACTAAATTGTTTCGCCAGGAAGCGGTTGAGAATCACAGAATGAAATGGCGCGGTCGAGCCTTGCTGCTCCCCGGCATCCCTTTTTGGCTCATTGCGGGGCTGTCTCTCTTTTTTATTACTCTATTCCTGACCTTTGTTATTGCTAGCACTTATACCCGACGGATCAACGTCACGGGAGAAATATCCACTTATCCTCGCGCAGCTAATGTCTATTCCAGCGTTCAGGGTGTCGTGGTTAAGCAGTTCGTTACTGCAGGGCAGATGATTGAAACGGGTGCACCCATTTACCAAATAGACGTCAGCAAAACTACTCACAACGGCGTGGTCAGTGAAAATCAACGCCGGGATATTGATCACCAGCTTGAACGTATTGCACAGATTATTAGCCGGCTTGAAAGCAGCAAGAAAGCCACTCTCGACATGCTGGAAAAACAAAAAGAGCAGTATGCCGGCGCGTTATTGCGCTCTACTGACATCCTCCGCCGCGCCCAGGAAGGGATCGGTATTATTAAGGAGAATATGGATAACTATCGGCGTTATCAGCTCCGGGGATTAGTAAATAAAGATCAACTTACCAACCAAGTAGCACTGTATTACCAACAGCAAAATAATCTCCTCGGACTATCAAGCCAGAATGATCAAAATGCGCTGCAAGTCACGGCGTTGGAGAGCCAGATATATACTCAGGGCGCTGAATTTGACAATCAGATTTACCAGATGGAACTGCAGCGTTTTGAATTGCAAAAAGAACAACTCAACATTGATGCCGGTGGAACCATCATTGTGCGAGCGCTGGCTGCTGGCCGTATCGATTCGCTGAGCGTTACGGTTGGACAGATGGTTAACGCTGGCGACAGTTTGCTGCAAATTCTCCCTCACACTATCGACCATTACGCCCTAGTGTTGTGGGTGCCCAATGACGCAATCCCTTATCTCACCCTCGGCGATCGGGTCAATATTCGCTATGAAGCCTTCCCTGCGGAGAAATTTGGTCAGTTTGCTGGCACCGTTACTGCCATCTCCAGAGCACCCGCATCACCGCAGGAAATGCTGACCTACCAGGGCGCACCCCGATCGGCATTAACTGCCGCGATCCCCTATTACAAAGTCATCGTCAGGCCAGAAAAGCCGGTTGTTATGTATGGCGGTAAACGTCTGAGTTTGGAGAACGGCATTAAAGCACAGAGCACGCTGTTCCTTGAAAAAAGGAGGCTATATCAATGGATGTTTTCGCCGTTCTACGACATGAAACACAGCGTTATGGGGCCAGTCAATGAGTAGATTGACCTGCAAAACGCTGGTCGGTCAGCTGGAATTATGGCTGCGCCACCGTGTCCCAATGATCCACCAAACCGAGTCAGCCGAGTGCGGTCTGGCCTGCCTTGCAATGATCTGCGGATACTACGGCAAGAATGTTGATTTGATAGCGCTGCGACGGCAGTTCAACCTCTCGGCTCGCGGCACTACGCTGTCGGCACTGACGGGGATAGCTGATCAGCTAGGGCTGAGCACCCGACCGCTATCACTCGATATCGACGAGTTAGGCGCATTGAAGATACCGTGCATCTTGCACTGGGAATTCAACCATTTTGTCGTACTGGTAAGCATCCGGCGGAATGGTGTGGTGCTACACGATCCGGCGCGCGGCCGCCGGACGGTCAGCTTCGCAGAGCTGTCGAAAAATTTTAGCGGTGTGGCGCTCGAAGCCTGCCCAGGCAGCACATTTACCGCCGACAGCGTCCACAACAAAATCAGCTTCCGTACTCTGATCGCTAGCGTGCACGGCCTCAAGACCGTACTCGGCAAAATACTTTGCTTATCACTGGTGTTCGAGACCATCAATCTTGTGATGCCGGTCGGCACGCAGCTGGTGATGGATCACGCCATACCCGCAGGCGATCGGGGTTTACTGACCTTAATCTGTGCTGGATTACTCTTTTTTATCCTGCTGCGTGCTGCCGTGGGGATGGGACGCGCCTGGACCGCGCTGGTTATGGCAACGTTTATCAACGTGCAGTGGCAATCCGGCCTGTTCAATCATCTGGTACGCCTGCCGCTTGGTTACTTTGAGCGGCGTAAGTTGGGTGATATTCAGTCTCGATTCGCTTCACTGGATACGCTGCGCAGCACCTTCACTACCAGCATCGTTGGCGGCATTATGGACAGCATCATGGTGATTGGCGTGCTGGTGATGATGGTTCTGTATGGCGGCTGGCTGACCTGGATCGTGATAGCGTTTACCACCTTTTATGTTCTGCTGCGCCTGGTAACCTACGAGTATTACCGGCAACTTTCTGAAGAGTTATTGGTCAGGGAAGCGCGCGCCAGCTCGTATTTTATGGAAACACTCTATGGCATTGCCGCCGTCAAAATGCAGGGCATGGCTCAGCGCCGCGTCTCCCACTGGCTGAATCTCGAAATCGATTCAATTAACACCGGTATTCGCGTCACCAAAATGGATATGCTGTTTGGCGGTATCAGTACCTTTATTGCCGCCTGCGATCAGGTTGTTGTTCTGTGGATGGGAACCCTCCTCGTGATCGATAACCAGATAACGATGGGTATGTTTGTCGCATTTGGCGTTTTTCGCGCACAGTTCTCAGACCGCGTTGGGTCGCTGACAGAATTTTTACTGCAGCTACGCATGATGAGTCTGCATAACGAGCGCATTGCCGACATTGCTCTGCACCCGCGGGAAAATTATAGACCTGAGCTCTGCTACGAAGCGAGACTGCAACCAATGGGGCTGGTAACCCATGCGCTGAGCTACCGCTACGACAGCCAGTCTCCGGCAATATTTGATGCACTGAACATTTCGATCTTACCGGGAGAGTGCGTGGCGATTGTCGGCTCGTCCGGTTCGGGAAAATCCACGCTGTTGAAAGTACTGTGCGGTTTATTTTCTCCTACAAGTGGCTGTGTCGAGGTGGATGGCGTTGATATCCAGCAAATCGGTATCAACAACTATCACAAGATGATCGCCTGCGTGATGCAGGACGATAAACTGTTCTGCGGCTCAGTCCGGGAGAATATTTGCAGCTTTGCAGAGGAAATAGATGAAGCGTGGATGAAGGAGTGTGCTCGAGCCAGCTATTTGCATGAGGTTATTACGCGTATGCCAATGGGATATGAAACGCTGATTGGTGAATTGGGCGAAGGGCTGTCTGGCGGGCAAAAGCAGCGGTTGTTCATCGCCCGGGCATTGTACAAGAAACCTGCGATTCTATTTCTGGACGAGGCCACCAGCGCACTGGACAAAGAGAGTGAAGCAATGGTGAATCAGGCAATCAAAAAACTGAGCATTACGCGGTTAATCATCGCACACCGAGAGAGCACGATAGCATCAGCAGATAGAGTTATTACGCTAAAGTCATGTAATTGACGACCTTACAACTGACCTGAGCCAGGTACGCATTCAGGCGCACCTGGCTACAACGCGGAATTTTTTACTCGCCGTTAAACGCGTTTTCCAACTCTTGCGCCAGAATTTGCACCGCGCGCTCAATCTTCTGCGCATCCGGCACGTAGTTCATGCGCATGCATTGATGGGTATGCGGCCATTCATGTTCCAGGCCGGGGAAGAAGAAGTGGCCGGGCACCATCAGTACGCCGCGCGCTTTCAGGCGCTGATAGAGCGTTTCGGTGCTAATAGGCAGATCGCGGAACCACAGCCACAGGAAAATGGCGCCTTCAGGTTTATGAATCAGACAGCGATCTTCCGGCAAATAGCGGCGCAGAATGGCAATCGTCTCGCTGACTTTGGCCTGATAGAACGGCTTAATCACCTCTTCTGACAGACGCAGCAAATCTCCGCGTACGATCATCTCATTGGCAATCGCCGGCCCAATGCTGCCCGGCGCGAGGCTGATAATGCCGTTCATGTTACCAATGGCGGCGATGGTGCTTTCATCGGCGACGATAATGCCACAGCGCGCACCCGGCAGGCCGAGTTTCGACAGGCTCATGCACAGAATGGTATTCGGGTTCCACAGCGGTCGCGCTTCGCTAAAGATGATGCCCGGGAACGGCACGCCGTAAGCGTTATCAATCAGCAATGGAACGCCGTGCTGCTGTGCCAGCGCATCGAGCTGCAGCAGTTCGTCATCGGTGATCACGTTGCCGGTCGGATTGGTCGGACGCGAAACGCAGATCAGCCCGATATCATCATTCAGCGGCAGGTGATCGAAATCGACGTGATATTTGAATTGGCCTTCCGGCAGCAGCTCAATGTTCGGTTTGGCGGAGACAAACAGATCCTCTTCCAGTCCGGCATCGGCGTAGCCAAGATATTCCGGCGCTAACGGGAACAGCACGCGTTTTTTGCTGCCATCGGCGCGACGTCCGGCGAACAGATTAAAGAGATAGAAAAACGCACTCTGGCTGCCGTTGGTCAGCGCAATATTTTGCGCGGTTAACGGCCAGCCGAGTTCCTCACGCAGCATCTTCGCCAGCGCTTCCAGCAGCAGCGCTTTGCCGCGCGGGCCGTCGTAGTTACACAGCGCTTCGCTCAGCTTGCCGTCCTGATGCATCTGCAGCAGCAGTTGATGGAAGTAGTCGTTCATCGCCGGGATTTGCGCGGGATTACCGCCGCCCAGCATGATGGTACCGGGCGTGCGCAGGCCTTCACCCATGTCTTCCATCAGACGGGAGATGCCGGAATGTTGAGTAAATTTGTCGCCGAACTGAGAAAAGGACATAGGAAGTTAAAACGTTGTGAAATCGAATGGGGAACCACCATAGCGCCCGCCGCTGGCAGGCGCAATGGGTAAAGCAGCCGGCTTAGCGTTGGATCTGTGGGTTCACACAGTTTTTCTCCACTTTACCGCTTAGGGCTGCAATCAGATTATCAACCGCGTCGCGCGCCATGCCATAACGGGTTTCATGGGTGGCAGACCCAATGTGTGGCAGGGCCACCACGTTTGGCAGCGTTAAAATCTCGGCATCGGCAGGCACCGGCTCAACTTCGAAAACATCAAGCCCAGCGGCATGAATTGTGCCGTCTTTCAGTGCGGCGGTCAGCGCCTGCTCATCGACTACCGGGCCGCGACCGGCATTGATCAGGATTGCACTTGGCTTCATCAGCTTGAGCTGCGCCGCGCCAATCATATGGTGCGTCTGTTCGGTTAACGGCAGGCTGATGCAGACAAAATCACTCTCTTTCAGCAAGGTTTCGAGATCGCAGGCGCGCGCGCCAAAGCGGGTTTCGGCTTCTTCATGCTGACGGCGCGCATTGTAGAGAATATTCATACCGAAGCCGAAATGTGCTCGTTGCGCCAGCGCCAGACCGATGCGGCCCATGCCAAGAATACCGAGGGTTTTGTGGTGCACATCAATGCCGAAATGATCCGGGCCAATACTCGCTTTCCATTCGCCGCCCTTCACCCACTTATCCAGCTCGGTAACACGACGTGCAGTGCTTAATACCAGCGCCATCATGGTATCGGCGACGGTTTCGGTCAGCACGGTTGGCGTATGCATCAGTAATACGTTGCGTTGATTCAGTGCATCGACATCAAAATTATCGTATCCCACCGATACGGTTGAGCAGGCGCGCAGCGCGGGCATTTTTGCCAGCAGATCGCCATTTACTTTGCCGCCAGAGCCAAGTAAACCTTGCGCCTGTTCGAACTGTGCCTGGTGCTGCTGGATAGTTTCCGCGGAAATATCATCTACTTCAGTGACGGAGAAATGACCGTCCAGCTTGGCGCGCAGGTCATCTGGCAGGCTCTTATACAGAATCACAGCAGGTTTCATCTTTTGCTCCCTTTAAAATGTTGGGGAGGCCTTGCGGCCTCCCGAATCGATTACGCGTGCTTCGCCCCGTGGACGGGCGGCGAGGTTTTGTTCTGGGCGGGTTTCACGACAAGCGTTAGCCAAACCGAAGCCAGCAGCGCTGCACCCATGAAAATGTAGGAGGCAGCAGGGCTGCCGGTAGCCCCATTAAGATAGCCTACAATCCACGATCCAATGAAGGAACCGAGCGCGCCCATACTGTTTATCAATGCCATAGCCCCGCCGGCGACGTTGCGCGGCAGCATCTCGGGAATGATGGCGAAGAAGGGGCCGTACGGTGCATACATCGCACCACCAGCGATCACCAGCAGCGTATACGACAGCCAGAAGTTGCTGGAACCGACCAGATACGAACCGAGGAAAGCCAGCGCGCCAATCAGCAGCAGCGGCCAGACAAACAGTTTACGGTTCTGGGTTTTATCGGACGCCCACGACACCACGATCATCGCAATGGTCGCCACCAGATACGGCACGGCAGAAAGCCAACCGGCTTCCACCATACCCATCTGCGAACCATTGCGCAGAATGGATGGCAACCACAGTACGAAGCCATACACGCCGATGCTCCAGGCAAAATATTGCAGGCACAGCAGGATGACGTTGCGATTGCGGAACGCTTCACCGTAGTTACGTACCGCTTTAATGCCTTCCTGCTCTTTTTGCAGCTGCGCCTGCAGCGCCGCTTTCTCGCTTTCGCTCATCCATTTGGCCTGCGCAGGTTTGTCCTGCACCATAAACCACCAGGCCACCGCCCAGATGACCGCCGGGATGCCTTCAAAGATAAACATTTCGCGCCAGCCAAAGGATTCAATCAGATAGCCAGAAACCACCGACATCCACAGCACCGTGACCGGATTACCGAGAATCAGGAAAGTATTGGCGCGCGAACGCTCTGATTTGGTAAACCAGTTGCTGATATAGATCAGCATTGCTGGCATCACCGCCGCTTCCACCACGCCGAGCACAAAGCGAATCGCCGCCAGCATCGGGATGTTACTGACGATGCCGGTCAGCGAGGCGCAGCCGCCCCATAAAATCAGGCACCAGAAAATCAGTTTCTTAACGCTGCGGCGTTCGGCATACAGCGCGCCGGGGATCTGGAAGAAGAAGTAGCCGAGGAAGAACAGGGCGCCCAGCAGCGATGACATGCCTTTGGTGATGCCGAGATCTTCATTAATCCCTGCGGCAGAGGCGAAGCTGAAGTTCGCCCGGTCCAGATACGCCAGACTGTAGGTGATAAACACGATGGGCATGATAAACCACCAGCGTTTTGGCGCGATTGTCTGCGATTTCATGGGTGACTCCTCTGGTTGAGGTGGGCGCATTCTATGGATGCGCCTCGGAATATCGTTGTTGTAGGTACAGACTATTTTTGAATCTTTGTCAGGTGGTCGCCATGAATGACAACCCTACAAAAACCGCACTGACGTTGGGTGGTCGCCATGAATGGCGACCCTACAAAACCGCACCAATCTCGTAGGGTCGCCATTTATGGCGACCAGGGTTTTGAATACGGAATCGTGCTTAGTAATCGCCCAGCGCCGCGCGGGTCGGCAGGCCTTCGCTATCGCCGGCGACCTGAATCGCCAGTGAACCGATTTTGTTGCCGCGCAAAATCGCCTGCGGCAGCGTTTTTCCTTCCAGCAAGGCGCTTATCAGACCAACGGCAAATCCATCGCCGGCACCCACGGTATCGACCACGTTTGCCACATGAATTGGCGCCACCTGACCCTGCTCACCGCTGGCGGTTTTGTACCAGGCGCCATCGCCGCCGGTTTTAATCACCACCGCTTTCACCCCTTTATCGAGGTAGAAGTCGGCAATGGCTTCAGGCTGACTGAAGCCGGTGAGAATCAACCCCTCTTTCTCACCCGGCAGCACCCAATCGGCATATTCCGCTAAATGGTTCAGCTGCTTGCGCATCTCCTCTTCGCTGCGCCATAGCACCGGACGCAGATTAGGATCAAAGGAGATGGTTTTGCCACGTGCGCGCATCTCTTTCGCCGCGTGTTGTGCCAGCTGAAGTGACGTATCAGAGATCGCAGCCGCCACGCCGCTTAAGTGCAGGTGGCGCGCGTGACCAAAATAGTCGTCGTTGAAATCATCTGGCGATAGGTGGCTGGCGGCCGAACCTTTACGGAAATACTCCACTTCCGGATCGGAGCCATCATCAACGCGAGATTTAAGCTGGAAGCCAGTGCGATAGCGCGCATCGGTGGTGACGCAGCGGTGATCGACGCCCTCTTTTTCCAGCTGCTGCAGCGTAAAGCGGCCAAAACTGTCGTCGCCGACCCGGCTGACCCAACCCACGTTCAACCCGAGACGTGCCAGGCCAATCGCCACGTTGAGCTCGGCGCCGGCGATGCGTTTGATGAAGCCTTCAGCCGCCGCGAGATCGCCGGTTTGTTGGGCAATAAACATCGCCATCGCTTCGCCAATCGTCACCACATCCAGCGTTTTTTGCGTCATCATCGGTTCCTTACGCTGCACGCAGCAGGTCAACGTAATGGCGGGTCACCGCCAGCAAATCCGCACCTTCCAGCGGGAATTCGATACCGCGCGGTGCATCGGCGGGCAGCGCGTTGAGCAGCGAACGCCAGCTGTCATCGGCGTCATCCAGCGCGATGGCGCGGAAAGTGTCGCCATGCGGCACGGCGGCCTTAACGTGAATATAGCTGACATAACGGCTGAGCTGGGCCGCGGCCTGCAAACCCTCTTCACCCGTCCACTGCCAGTTGCCCATATCGAAGGTCATATCCAGCGGCAGAGCCGCATCGCAGGCTTGATGGAAGAAGCGCAGCATCGGCGCCAGTTTGCTGTCAGGTGTTTGGTCGTTTTCCACCACCAGCGTCACGTTTGACGCCTGCAACACGGCGAGCAGCGGGGTGACGTCCAAAGCAACGAAATGCCCTAACGCCAGCTTCAGGCGTTTAGCACCGATCTGCTCAGCTTCGTGCAGAAACTGGGCCAGACGTGGATTTAGTGCGCCATCATCCAGCCACAGCGCTTCCGGCACGGAATAGCTGGCGCTGAGCTGATGCTGGGAAATCGCGTTGCCCAGCGCGTGCAGCAGGCAGAGTTCACTGTCACTGAAGAGCTCGCGACGGATTTCTATGCCATCCGCGCCTGCTTTTTTTATCAGCGGCAGCAGCGCAGCCTGGCCGCCAAGTTCCGCTACTTTCTGCGCGCCGTATGCGGCAGATACAACAATAATTTCTGGTTTCATCGCTTCTCTCCGGGCATGACCACATCCCATTCGTTGTAAAAAAGCTAAATGGAACCGGTTCCAAAAGAAAGGCGCAGACTGCGGAAGTATGATCATGCTCACGAAGTGAGCCACAAATAAGGGGTTAGCGTAGCGGCTGGCTGGAGCCACGCACGATCAGTTCGCCGGAGAAGAGCTGCTCACGGATCGCCGTCTCGCTGCCTTCAATACGCGCGATCACTTGCTCCAGCGCGGCATAGCCAATTTGCCAGGTGGGCTGCTTCAGGGTGGTAATGCCAACCCCCGCCAGCGCGGCCCACTCCAGTTCATCGAAACCGAGCAGGCCGATAGATTCGCCCCAGCGCAGTTGCAAGCGTTGCAGTGCACGCGCGACTTGCAAGGTGAGCGCGCCGTTAGCCGCGATTACCGCACAATTTTTACCCGGATGGCGCTGGTGGAAGTCACGTAACAGCGTTTCCAGCGCATCGGGCTGATGCAGCGCCACTTCGGCATTCTCCGCTTGCACGTGTGCGGCGTTTTTTACCGTGTCATAGAAGGCGCGCAGACGTTCGCGACGCGTGTTGACGCTGCCCAGCGGTTCACTGAGAAAGAGCAGCGCCTGATAGCCATTCTCCAGCAGATGCTGTGTGGCAATGTTCGACGCTTCAAGGTTGTTCAACCCAACCACATCGCAGGCGAAGTCGGGGATTTTACGGTCGATCAACACCATTGGCAGCATCGATTGCTGTAGCCGATTCAACACCTCTTCATGCATACCTACCGCATTCACCACAATACCTTCAACCTGATAGCTGCTCAGCAGCTGCAGATAATGCTGCTCGAGATCGACTTCATTGTTGGTATTACACATCAACAGAGTAAAACCCTGCGCGCGGCAGGCCGCTTCGATGCCGCTTAGCACATCCACCGAGTAGGGATTGGTAATATCGGCAATGATCAGGCCGATCAAACGGGTGCGGCCGCGTTTGAGCCCGCGCGCCATCTGGCTGGGACGATAGTTGAGTTCGGCGATGGCCTGTTCGATACGGGCTTTGAGATCGGGCGAGAGGAGATTCACTTCGCCATTGAGGTAGCGTGAAACGCTGGTTTTACCGGTTTTTGCCGTACGGGCAACGTCACTGATTGTGGCTCGTGGCGGCCTGGTTTTCATTGCTTACACCTGCTGTAAAGAAACAGGCGAAGACTAACACAGCTCGCGCCTGGCGCAATCATTGCGCGTCAGAAGTGAGGCGCAATACCGGTTGCCACAGCGTCTGCAACTGGTTAACAGGGGTATCATTAAGCAGCTGTAGCACCATTTCCGCGATGCGCTCGCCGATGCGCTGCTGTGAGAGTTGCAGAATAGTATTGACCGGCTGATCGATGATTGAGTCATGCGGTAAACCATCGTAAACATACAGCGGGATAGCCTGCGCGCCCTTCAGCCTCGCAGCCTGCTGCAGGGCAATCGCGGCACCTTCACCCAGCGTACTGCAATCGGTAATGATCGCCTGCGGCGCATCGCCTTGTGCCAGCCAGGCATTGGTTTGCTGATAGCCGGAGCGGCGCGTAGCGGGCAACGCTGCCATCAATGATTGATCGACCGGCGCCTGGTGTTGGATTAACGCATCGATAAACCCCTGGCGGCGATCGAGGGTGAAAGTCGAGAATTCATTACTGCCGAGATAGGCGAGGCGCGGTAATCCTTGTTGCAGGCAGTGTTCTACCGCCAGAAAGGTGCCAGCGTGGTTATCGTAATCAATCCAGGCATAAGGCTGTGGCAGCTCGCTGCGGCCGAGTGTCAAAAAGCGAAACCCCTTCTGCTGCAAGCGTTGCAGGCGCGCATCCTGCGGCAGCGTGTGGGTCAGAATCAGTGCATCAATCGCGCCGCTGCGCATCATACGCATCAGCTTACGGTGCTGATCGTGAGATTTATCGGGCAGCAGCAGCAAATCAATATCGTGTTGAGCAAGGCATTGATCCAGCGTCAGCAGCATTTGGCTGTAATAGCTGTCATTGAGCGAAGCATGGCTGATAGGAAACACCAAACCCACCGCATTAGCGCGCCCGGTTTTCAGGCGGCGAGCAGCATCATTAGGGCGATAACCGCGCGCATGCGCTTCTTCTTCAATGCGTTTACGGGTGGTGGCGGCTACATCGTCATAGCCATTTAGCGCCCGGCTCACGGTGGTAACAGAGAGGCCAAGGGTAGCAGCGATGGCTTTTAGCGACATGATGACGTTCCATTGATCAAATTTTGATCACGCTAGCATAAAGGAAACGGCGGCTCTAGAAGTGGACGATTTTTTAGCTTTTTCTAACAAATATGCTGTTGAAAGTTGCTAAAAAGCGCGTAAAAACCGGCCTGCCCGTGCAGACCGGCTGCCCGCTTAGCTCAGCGGGCTAAGCGTAATCTCTACACGACGGTTCTGTGCTTTGCCGTCTTCGGTGCTGTTGCTGGCGATCGGATTGTCCGGACCTAAACCTTGGGTCCGCAGGCGGTTTTGTGCCACGCCTTGCAGAATCAGGCCGCTGGCCACGCTCTCTGCACGCTGCTGTGACAGGCGCATATTCAGCGCGCGAGTGCCGGTGCTGTCGGTGTAGCCCACCACATTCACGGCTGTTTTTGGATACTCTTTCAGCACCATAGCCACGCCGGTCAGAGTATTGGCCCCCGCCGGTTTCAGGTTGCTGCTGTTGGAATCAAACGTGACGTTATTTGGCATGTTGAGCACGATGTTATCGCCCTGACGCGTCACGCTCACGCCGGTACCGCGCATTTTGTCGCGCAGTTTGGCTTCCTGCACGTCCATGTAATAGCCCGCGCCACCGCCCAGTGCGGCACCAGAGGCTGCGCCAATTAACGCGCCTTTACCGCGATCTTTCTTCGACGATGACAGCACGCCGACACCTGCGCCCAGCACCGCGCCTAACCCGGCGCCGATGCCCGATTTTCCGGCCTGTGATTCGCCGGTGTAAGGATTGGTGGTACATCCTGACAAAGCAACACTACCGCTCAATAACAAGGTCAGCGCCAAAATACGCTTGTTCATAAAAAATCCCTCACAGATTTAAACGGGGAAAAGCCCCAAAACGGCACTATTATGCCGTTCAATGATGGGGAAATGCGTGAGAGGCAGTCTTAAAATGTAAAGAATTGCGTTAAAGATTATCAGGATGGCAGAAACAGGTGGTTTGATGATCGTTGATCAGGCCGCAAGCCTGTAGAAATGAGTGGCAAATTGTTGGGCCGACGAATTTAAAGCCACGCTTTTTAAGCGCCTTAGAGAGCGCAATTGCGGGTTCGGAGGTGGTGGGGGCCGATTTATAATCCGCGTAATGATGCAAAATCGGCTGATTATCAACAAATGACCAGATAAAGCGGGAAAAGTCTTCCCCCGCGGCTTCCAGCGCGAGCAGCGCGCGGGCATTATTGATGATGGCTTCCAGCTTGCCGCGATGGCGGATCAGGCCGGCATCCTGCATCAGGCGCGCCAAATCGTCTTCATCCATCAGGGCCACAGCATTGGCATCAAATTCATGGAATGCGCGGCGATAATTTTCGCGCTTTTTTAATACCGTTATCCATGAAAGACCGGCCTGCTGGCCTTCAAGGCATATCATCTCGAATAAGACGCGCTTATCAGTTTGCGGAACACCCCATTCCTGGTCGTGGTACGCGATATACAGCGGATCCTGAGTTACCCAGCCACAACGTTGCATTGCCTCACTCCCTTTAGCAGATGAAAAAGCCGTAAATCCCTTGACGAATGACGAAATCGATTAATAGTTAAGCAATGGGTGCCGATAGTGATCTTATAAAATCTTAACGCCCATTCTCTTCCCCGGCTCGTCAGGAGTCTTTCATGTTGCAGAAAAGTCAGCGGACAGGCCAGCACAATCTTGCGCTGGCTTTTGGCGGTTTGTGGCTATTTTTTCTGGCCGGGAATGCGCATGCCTTAGATCAGACGAGCCAAAATAGTGTTCCCGATTACAACGCAATTCTTGCTGAAAAAATTTCCAGTAATCATCTGATGCTGACGGAAAATAGCGATGTCAGCTTGCTAGACGCGGCACTTAACTCACCCAATAACAGCGAGATGGTGCTGCATAGCGAAACCGCCAGCGTCGGTGCCGCGCCGTTTGTGAATCGTTACTCAGCAGGCTGGTCAATGCCGATGAGTGGCACAATCAGCACCGGACCGGTTGCACAATTTGCGGTCGATGATTCGACGCTCAGCTGTCCAAAGTGTGAATGGGTAGACAGCAATAACGCCGAGCATATTGCGTCATTAGGCTGGCGCGTTGACTCCAGCCTCGGCGGGATATTGCCCTGGGCACAGGTGAGCTATAGCCATCTGGTGAATGAAGAGCTTTCTTCCCCCACGCGCCTCCGCCCCGATGAGACGAATGGCCGTGAAAACAATTGGGTGGATGTGAGCGTCGGTGCCAATATGCCGCTGGGCCAAAATATGGCGGCCTTTGCCTCCTTTGCACAAACCGGTGCGGTGAGCAGCGGCGAGCAGTTTATTTATAGCCTTGGCGTCAGCGCCAGCTTCTAATCGGCATAAAAAGAGAAGTGTTAAAAAGTGAGGTCAATATACTAAGCGCGCTAATCATTACCTTGGTCACAATATGCGCAACAATATTATTCTTATTAGCCGTGAAATTACGGCATTTATCATCAGTGGATTGGTGCTGGTTTTCTGTATGGCGATGGTCTATATCGACGTCAACTGGATGAACGATGCACTGCACGAAGCGTCTTTCACCGAAATCACGCAGGAGGTAATGCTGCTGCTGATCGCTTCCTGCTATTTCCTCTGCGCCTGGCAACGGTCGCAGCAGCGCAGCGTGCTGCTCCTGGTCGGCGGTTTTTATAGCTGTATGCTGATTCGCGAGATGGACTTTCTGTTCGATTTCATCAGGCACGGATCGTGGCTGTGGTTTGCGCTGGCGACAACGGCTGCCAGTCTGGCCATGGCATTGCGCCAGCCACGTCAGATTCTGCCCTGTCTGGTATCGCTGGTGCAGCATCGCAGCTGGCAGATGATGGCCGCAGGATTACTGGCTGTGCTGGTGTTTTCGCGCTTATTTGGCATGCATCAGCTGTGGGAACATCTGATGATGGACGGATATAACCGCGTGGTGAAAAATATGGCGGAAGAGGGCAGCGAGATGTTCGGTTACACTCTTTGCCTGATCGCCTCTGCACGCTATTTGTGGCAAACCCGACCACAGCCTGTCTCGGTTCAGGCACTGCCGGTTTCACGCCATGTGGAACACGCTCAACCGCTGTCTGCATCACGCTAATACCTACGACCTTTTTGGCGATCCCTTGCCCTAAAACAGGTACACTTACCGCATAACGTCGGTCTGAATTTGCCGCCCGACGCATCATGCTGGTTAACGTCAGGTTTCTTCATGTCAGTCAAAATCTTATCTTCAACGTTGGTGGGGCTGGATGGCTTTTGTCATGACCCGCTCGCGGTACTGCAACAGGCCGATAACGGCACGCTGGCGGTGCTGCATAACAATACGCCCGCGTTTTATGCGCTGACGCCGCAGCGTCTGGCGCAGTTGCTGGCGCTGGAAGCGGCCGCGCAGCAGCCTAATGATGTCACGCTGGATGAAAGTCTCTTTCAGACAGAAAGCGCGCCCATTGCCACGCCGGTGGGCAAGTTCGCTATGTACGAAGGCTGGCAGCCGGATAGCGATTTTCAGCGTCAGGCGGCCATTTGGGGCGTGGCGCTGAGCGAAGGCGTCACCGCCGCTGAGCTGGCCGCTTTTGTCGCGTACTGGCAGGCGGAAGGCCGATTATTCCACCACGTCCAGTGGCAGCAAAAATTAGCGCGCAGCGTGCAGATGAACCGTGCCGCCAATGGCGGGCAGCCAAAACGCGATCTCACGCAAATCAGCAATACTGATTATGATATTCCCGATGGATTCCGAGGTGAGTAATGAAAACGCCGAACGAACTTTTTAGCCGCCTGAAAAAAATGATGCCGTCCGACGTGCAGCCGAAATTTAAAAACGGTGCGGAGCTGCTGGCCTGGAATCAGGAGCAGGGCCGTTTGCGCTCGGAAGCAATTGTGCGGGAAAACCGCGCGATGAAAATGCAGCGCATCATGGGACGCTCCGGCATCCGTGAGCTGCACATGAACTGCTCGTTCGATAACTATCGCGTGGAAAATGATGGGCAGCGTAAAGCGCTGGCCATGGCGCGCGAATATGCCGCTGGATTTGAAAATAGCATCTCCAGCTTTGTCTTTTCCGGCCGTCCCGGCACCGGCAAAAATCATCTTGCTGCGGCGATTGGCAACGATCTGATTATCCGCGGTAAAAGCGTGCTGATTGTTACCGTGGCCGATTTGATGTCCAGCATGAAAGGCACCTTCAGCGGTGGCAGTGATTTAACCGAAGAGCGTCTGCTGCACGATCTTAGCCATGTTGATCTGCTGGTGATCGATGAGATCGGTATGCAGAGTGAATCGCGCTATGAAAAAGTAATCATCAATCAGATTGTCGATCGTCGATCTTCATCGAAACGCCCGACGGGAATGCTATCCAATCTTGATCCGGCCGGGATGAATTCTCTGCTCGGCGAACGCGTAATGGATCGTATGCGCCTCGGCAATAGCCTGTGGGTGCGCTTTGATTGGGAAAGTTACCGCAGCCGCGTGCGCGGTGATGAGTATTGAGGGGGGCTATGAAAGCAGCCGGTAAAGGTCCAGCGTTACTTCGTCTGAACAATCTGAAGCGGGTAATGACGCAACTGCGTTCGACCCGCATCACCTCCCGCCAGGATCTGGCACTAGCGCTTGAACTCAGCAAAAACACCGTCTCTTTGATTGTTGATGATTTACTGGAGCAAGGGCTGATCAACGAGCTTGGCCCGGTCAGCGTGGCATCGGCCGGTCGGCCAAAAATTGAAATTTCGCTGCGCGCAGAAAAGTTGAAAAGCGCCGGCATTATGGTGGAACGACAGGCGATTCACTGGCGCGTCTGTGACTACTTTTCGCAGGTGATTGCGGAACAAACCTGGCGAACGGAAACCCGCGATCCAGAGCATCTGCTGCATGAGCTGGTGGAAGTATGCCAAACCCTGCATGCTGCCCATCCCGAGTTGCTGGGCGTAGCGATTGGCTTCCCGGGCATCATCGATCCCGTGCGTGGATGGGTCCATTTCTCTGCCCATCTCGGTTGGCAGGATGTTGATGTCATGACCCTGCTGCACCGTGAAGTCCCTTTGCCTCTGCGCATTATGAACAACGTTAAAGCCGCAGCGCTGCTCTCGGTGCAACAGCTGGAGCTGGATAAGTCGCAGAGCCATTTCTATCTGCGTATCTCTGAAGGATTGGGCGGAGCGCTGGTGGAGCAGG
This sequence comes from Pantoea sp. BRR-3P, assembly GCF_039621635.1. Lineage (NCBI taxonomy): Bacteria > Pseudomonadati > Pseudomonadota > Gammaproteobacteria > Enterobacterales > Erwiniaceae > Pantoea > Pantoea sp. BRR-3P. The sequence goes on along the minus strand of NZ_CP155066.1, from coordinate 3,985,062 downwards.
GTGAAGTGTTCACCGGCAGCAGCTGGACGGCTGGCGAGATTGGCCATCTGACCATTCAGCCCAACGGCGAGCGCTGTAGCTGCGGACGGCTGGGATGTTTGGAAACGTTGGTGAGTAAGCCCGCGATTCAGCAGCAGCTGGCAAAACGCAAATCGGGTTTGCGCTGGCAGAACTGCGAGAGCGAGCCGGAGATCGTCAATGAGGTGATGAAGCAGGCGGGCACCCATTTAGGCAATGCGCTGAGTCAGGTCATGCAGCTGGTGAATCCGGCCAGCATTATCATTGATGGACCCTGGAATGCCCAACCTGCTTTTGTGCTTGCCGTGCAGCAGGCGGCGCAGGCCGGTGCGCTGGCCTTTACCTTCGCCCATACTGCGCTGCATTTTCTGCCGCTGCGTATCGATCCTGCCAACGGTTTAGCACTGGCGGTGATCGAGCAGTACGAGCGTCCAAGCCAATAACAGCGCGATAAATCGCGCCGCTACAAGTCCGTAGCGGCGCAATTCATTGCGCATCCTTTCGATTAATGCCTTGGAATATCAAACGACTCGCTCGGCTTGCCAGTTGCGGTGCTCTCCGGCAAATCGGCTTCGACATTAAACTTACGCAGTACCAACGCATGGATCTTCTCAAGCGATACGCCCGCCGTTTCTGGTAAATAGCGGAAGGTAAAGAAGTACATCCCCAGCGAGAAAATCGCGAACAGCAGCAGCGGGAAGCCGCCGTGGAACATATCCAGCAGCATCGGGCTACTGTTCATAATTGGGAAGGTGCTGCTGATGACAAAGTTCGCCATCGACATCGCACAGATGGAAATCCCCACGCAAATCGAACGAATCTCCGTAGGGAACACTTCGCCCAGCACGGTCCACACGATCTGTCCCCACGTCATACCGAAGAAGATCATGTAAGCGAACAGGCCAACCACCGCCAGCATGCCCGGTAAATGGTAATAGAAGGCGATAAAGGAGTACGTCAGGCACACGCAGGAGGTGATGGCACCCAGCAGCAGCAGCTTACGACGCCCCACTTTATCAATCAGCAGCATGCCGGCCAGTACGCCAATAAATTGACAAATCGACAGCCAGAAAGTTTGCAGCAGCGCCGAGTCGGTGCTGCCCGCCACATTCTTCAGCAGCGTGGGCCCGAAATACTGAATCACGTTGATACCGCTAATCTGATTACCCACCGCCAGGCCAACACCGACGATCAGCAGCGGAATGGTCGTTTTATCCAGTCGCAGGCGCGATTTATGCTGTTGAGCGGTTTTGTCAGAAAAAGAGTGTTTGATTTCGTTGAACACGCTCTCGGCATGTTCGCGGTTTGAGATCTTGGTTAGCGTATCCAGCGCTTCATCATATTTCCCTTTCAGCACATTCCAGCGCGGGGATTCCGGGATAAAGGCGATGAACAGCATAAACAGCGCACAGGGCACCAGCGCCGTCGCGAGGATGTAGCGCCAGCCCATATTGATCATCACCTCGGGCAAGGTGGATTTGGTGATGAAATAGTTGGTCAGCAACACGACTGATTGACCGCCGACGCAGCACACGGCATACAGCGCGGTCGTGCGGCCGCGAAACTTTGAAGGGGAAAGTTCGGCCAGATAGATGGGGGAAATCACCGATGCCAGGCCAATCGCTAACCCCCCGATCATGCGGAAGATAACAAAGACGGTGAAGTTATGGGCGATAGCAGTACCGACTACCGAAACGGTGAACAGTAGAGCGGTGATGGCGAGTGATTTCTTGCGTCCGAGTCTGTCGCTGAGGCGCGGCGCCATAAAGCAGCCGACCAAACTACCGAGCAGGATATTGGAAACCGCCCAGCCCGTTTCAGCTGGCGTTAACTGGAAATATTCACTTAAGGGTTCGATTGCACCGGAAATAATGGAAGAGTCATATCCCATCAGCAGGCCGCCAAATGCCGCGACGGTACAGCAGAGAATGACATACTTCATGTTGTAGCGTTTTTGCCTGGTATCCATTGTTATAGCCCCTTGTCTCTACGGCCTGAACGTTGCTTGTTCAGAAAGAGGGTGGTGTAGGTTCAGATGTTCAACTGTTATTCACGCGAGGTCTTCATTGTGGAATATATGTTCTAAATGGTATTTTTTGGATCATTTTTTCCGAAAAGTGTGAAGGGGGTTGCGAAATTCATTGATTAACGGAGCCGCGGCTAATTTATAGCTCAATGAAATGATAGGTTTTTCGTCAGCGTTCTTTGTAAGGACATTGCAAAGCTTGCTTAATAATGGAATTTTCATTCTGTTGTGCGCTCAGCATTGTAGACGTTATTTCAGTATGCTGAGCGGATTAGCGCGTTTCATTTTTTGCCAGGCAACGGGCATAATATGTTGATTCTCAGCCCCTCTTTGCGGACGCCGTAATGAAAACGCAGCGCATCACCCTGGACGATATTGCTACTTTGGCAGGCGTCACGAAAATGACGGTCAGCCGCTATCTGCGCACCCCTGAGAAAGTCAAAACGGAGACGGCAGAGAAGATTGCCAGCGTTATTGCCGAAATTGGCTACGTCGCGGATACCGAGAACGTGGCGACGAGCCGGCAAAATCCTCCCCGTATTGGCGTATTAATTCCTTCCTTTAATAATCAAATCTTTGCCGATCTGCTGGCAGGAATCGAATCGGTTACCAGTGCGCAAGGCTATCAAACGCTGGTGGTCAATTATGATTACAACGCGCAGCGTGAAGAGGAGCAGATCGCTACGGTGCTGGCCTTCAACATCAAAGGGCTGATTCTGACTGAATCGGTGCACACGGTGCGGGCGGAGAAATACCTTAATGCGGCCAATATCCCCGTGGCAGAAGTGATGGGGCTGACGGAGGCGCGTGGACGTATCAACGTGGGTTTCGACAACTATCGCGCCGGCTACGATATGACAGCCATGCTGCTGGCCAGCGGCAAACAGCGCGTCATCTATTTTGGTTCAATGTCCGATCGCCGTGATGAGCAGCGCTATGCCGGTTATCGCGATGCGGTTGAAGCCGCGGGCTTGCCTGCAGGGCGAATCGTGCCAAATAAGATCTCCTCGGTATCGATTGGAACCGGCATGATGACGCTGGCGCGCCAGCTCTATCCTGAGATGGATGCCATTCTGTGTACCAATGATGATTTAGCGGTCGGCGTGTTGCAGGAGTGCCAGGCGGCGGGCATTGCCGTTCCGCAAGCGATGGCGATTGCCGGTTTTCACGGGCTGGATATTGGTCAGGCAACCACGCCAAGATTAGCCAGCGTGATTACGCCACGCTTTGAGATGGGCAAAGTGGCGACGGAAATCATCCTGAAAAAAATCAATCAGCAGCCGACCATCGAGCAGGTAAATTTGCATTACCGGCTCTCAATGGGCGCGACCATCTGAAAAAATAAAACCCGCTTCAGGCTGCAGCGGAAGCGGGTTTTTTACAGCCTGACGAACTCAGTCGCGCGCTGTCGTGGTAGGAACAATCGGTGGCTGAGCATGATGCGCACGCTTCAGGAAGCGACTTTCCAGCACGTTCCATGAGGTGTAAGCCAGCGCCAGCGTAATCACTATCGTCAGCAGCAGACCAACAAAGGCATTGGAATCGTACACGCCAAAGTGCTGCAGTACCTGAATGATCGGCCAGTGATAGAGATACATACCGTATGAGAGATCGCCGTACTGGCTGATTTTGACCTCTTTGCACAGGTTGGTGCAGAACAAAATCACCACAGAAGAGAACGCCACCGGTTCAATGATGAAGGCATAATCGGTGCTCTTAAACAGCAGGAACAGCACCAGTGAAACAATGGTAATTTCCTTCAGGCGCTCAAAAATGGGCTGATGAACCGCTAACAGGCTACCGAAGAAGAAGTAAGACGACAGCGAGATAAACTGTTTCGCCAGCGTATCGGCTTTCGCGCCGGTATAAATGGTAGTGAAGTAGAAGAACCAGGCGCAGGAGATAACGAAAATCACGCTCCACACTTTCAGTGGATGCCTTTTCATCAACGGCACGATAAACGGCAGCAGCACATAGAGCGTCAGTTCGGCCTTGATGGTCCACAGCGATCCATCCATCGGCTGATTCGGGTTGTGAGTGAACACGCCCGGCAGCGAAGCCTGAATGAAGTTAAGGAAAGAGAAGTTAGCAATCAAATACTTGATGGTTTCTTTATTCTTGAGGAAATCCATCAGCGGCAGCGTGGTCAAACACATGCCAATCACAAAACACAGAATAATAACGAATATATAAGCAGGTAAAATGCGTTGTGCGCGTTTAATAAAATAGGATTTAAGTGATTTACTTCTTAAGTAACTTTTCGCAATAAGAAATCCACTTATTGCGAAAAATCCTTTCACGGCAAAGTCACTATTTAGAAAATGAGCGAGGAAACGAATATCGGCATTCCGTGTCACCTCGGCGGCATGCACGAGCATGACGATAAAGGCGAGTGAGAATCGTACGATGTCAAAGTTATTTTTTTCGTTCATGTCTGCATTCTTACATTGAGTGACGTGGCACCAGAAAAGTCACGGGAGACTTCGCGTGGATGGTTAGGAATATTCCGACCTCTGCTGGCACAGATGTTACCTATTAGAGGTTCAAATAAAGCAAAATGCAACTGATGCCAGAATTAGGCAAAATATTCAGAATTTCGCCAGGCGTCTATCAGTGTTATCTTATAAAATGAAAAACGCTAACTGTAATCAGTTAGCGTTTCTGGCCCTACCGGAAAATCTTAAAGCTTTGTGAAACCTGATAGCCAGTAATCGACTGCTTGCTGGAAACAGTATTGTAATAAAGGTAATACAACACCATTAATATGGTAATGGCCACTGCAACCAATTTCTTGAGCTTTTTACATTCCCAAATACACAGGGAAATCAGCACCGGTTCAACCTGTAATAAATAGTTAGCCAGACGACCGCCTGAAGCATAATCCTGCAGCGCCATCCTTAGACCACTACCAATCGCGAAGGTAATGACCAGAATGTAATAAGTGTTAAACTTTTCAAGATCAAGGTTTTTAATCTTATCGCTGAGCAGAACAAAACTAAAAATAAATACGAAGCCAATATTTTTCAGGTTAGAGAGGGTGAGAATCCCCTGATCCTGAGTCGAATCCTGGTTGGCGTAACCCATTGCCCTGTCGCCTAATCCACCAAGATGGCTGGAGAGTAAGGCAATCAGCGCCGAGCTGCCCATAAAGGCGAGCGGCAGGCTGGCCAGCACGATGAAGATTGGAATGTATTTGTTTTTTCGGACAATCATCGCCAAAGGAATGAGAATGGCAACAATCGCGGTGGCATGACTAATAAATGAAAGAATAAAGGTGGTAATCATCCCGGATTTGCTGCGGCGGGACATATGGTAAACAAAGCCCATCAGGAAGGCGGAACATAAACCGAAGCGAATTTGGTTCATGTCTTTGTTAATGAACAAGTGTGCGGAGTATACGGCCAGTGCAACCAGTGGCAGCGGCGTCAGTTTGCGGAAATAGTGGGCATTGACGCCAACCGAAATCACAGCAAAAACAAAAATGAAGATATCGGGATTCGCCGTAAACATACGGGTAATCCCAGCAATTGCGTATATAGCGGGTTCGTAACGAAACTCCTCTACGGTACGCCAAAAGCCTTCGATAACAATTTTATCAACAAACTGTACGAAGAAATCACGATACTGGAAGTCATCCAGGCCGGTTCCCAGACCACGAATACCGCCGAAAGTAAAAAGTACTACTACGGCGACAAAATAAAGATAGGTTCTGATTTGTGCTGTGTTTTCATTTTTACTTAACATGGTTTCGACGATAGCGACGAAAGTCAGGCTAAGACTTATGATCCAGTAAATTCCCATGGTCACATATTCTTATAGTTTAAAATTTACTTATAACATATGGTCTTGTTAACGTAAACATGAGAAAAGTCTAATTTTTACTGGCCCGGTATTATATTGAGTGCAAGCGAGTATTATTATTTGCTAACGTTCAGGGATGCGTTTTTTGCTCCGCTACTATTTCGCTATCTCATGGGTAAGCGTAATGTAACAAAGGCCACTTTTTGCCGATGCGAACCGTTTTTTGTCGCTGTTTTTACTCAGGATTTGGAGCCCGTGTGATGAAGTTCCCTCAATTGTCAGCCCTGCTTTTTTTACTGTATCTTCCTGCGGTGTTTGCCAATAAGGAAATTCCGATCTGGCCAAATGAAATGTCAGGAAATAATAAATTTATTAATTTCAGTAAAAACCCGGCCAGTAATAATCGTGCTGTCACAAATGTTGATTCTCCAGAAATGTTTTATGTTCCACCCACTGGAAAAAATAATCATTCGGCGGTGCTAATCATTCCTGGTGGTGGTTTTTCTTATATTATGAAAGATCTTGAAGGTTTGGATGTGGCAAAAATATTGAGCCAGAAGGGATATTCCTCTTTTGTTCTTATTTACCGTATGCCGCACGACGGTTCTGACGTTAATAGAAATAACGCATTCGCCGATGTGCAGCGAGCGATGCGCTTGATTCGTGCCAACGCCGCTAATTATCACATTGCACCCAATCAAATTGGCGTGATGGGCTTTTCGGCGGGCGCTTTCCTGGCCGCTAACGTCAGTAACAACCCGGATGTGACTAACTACCCTGCAGCCGATGAGCAGGACAAGGTTTCAGCGCGACCGGATTTCACCGCGCTGATCTACCCGGTGCTGTCATTGAAAGATGGGATAACGCATGTGGGAACCCGTGCAGCGATGTACGGGAAAGCGATTAGCCCTGAAGTGATTGAGCAGAACTCGCAGGAAGATCGTGTCACTGCCAATACGCCACCAACATTCCTGGCGCAGGCGCTGGATGATGGTACGGCCTCACCGCAAAACGCATTGCGCATGTTTGATGCGCTGCGCAAAAACAAAGTGAAAGTGGAACTGCATCTCTTCCAGCAGGGCGGACATGGCTTCGGTACCGCCCAGAAGCAGAATATCCCCGCCAAAAACTGGCCGACGCTGTTCAGCGACTGGCAGGCGAGTCTGGTGAAGCATTAACGATCATGGCAGATAGCGCAGAGGCAGCAGGGGAAAGGGATTTCCCTGCCGATTATCGCTCTCCTGCGCTTATATATTCCTCTCCATCGTGTTCTCATTTCACGCTCGTTACCGCGCGGTTCCTTTGTTAGAGTGTGATGAATTTTAAAGGAATGCTCTATGCCACGCGACAATCGCTTATCTCGCTCACTCCATGTGCTGATACATCTGGATCGTCACGTTAAACGCGCTACGTCCGAAACCATTGCCAAAATGCTGGATACCAATCCGGTAGTGGTGCGCCGCATGATGTCTGGCCTGCGCGAAAAAGGGTATGTGGTGTCAGAAAAAGGGCATGGAGGAGGCTGGGAGCTGCGTGCGGCGCTGTCAGACATTTCCCTGCTGGACGTTTATCAAGCCATTGGATCGCCGGCCTTGTTTAGCATTGGTCCCGCCGCCGAGTCATCACCTTGTTTGGTGGAACACGCCGTCGATGCGCGGCTCGACGAGGCGCTGAATGAAGCGGAAGCGATGTTGTTAAAGCGTTTTAGCCAAATAACCGTTGCCGATATCAGCGACGATTACCTGGCAAAAATGAAAAAACTTGGGCTTCCGTCTGACACCTTCCCTGACTGCAGCGAATAACCGATTTTTGTCGGTTATTCGCTATGCGCATTAATCCTGCTTCTGTAACGCTTTTTGTGCCTCATGCTTCATAACGTGCGTAGTGACCGCTGCCTGAAAGACCTTAAACATCAAACCATTAATAAATGTGGTTAGCGTTAAGGTGATAAAGGCGGTCATCGCCCAGTCAACAATCGTTATCCCGCTGTGCAGTAAATAAGGGTGATAAATCACCATTGCGATAAACACTACCCAATGGCTTAGGCAGTAGAAGCAATGGAATAGGTGGCCCAATAAGGCATGTTTTTTAGCGGTCCAGGCGCGTAATCCCGCGAACAGCTCAGTTTGAGTTATCGTCATAGAAATGCTGGCGGATGCCAGCGCAATCGCCAGGCATATCGCCAGATCGGACATCAGGAGCGTATTCATATAACTTCCTTTTAGTTCAGAGCAGAGGGTGAGAGGTGATTTCATGTAACTAACAATATTACATGAATGGCTGTGCCGCAAGATGCCGCGATGTGGCTATGAGCCCAACAGGGTTAAATTGGCGAGTTATCGTTATTTATTGGCTTTTACCCATCACATAGCCAGCTAGCGCCTTTCTATAATGCTATCCACTCGCTGGAAACGTTTCCGGCTTTACCTTTCGACATCAGGAGGAAAGATGGATATTAACGTCGCCTTTATGCAGCAACTGATGCTCTGGATTGAGGATAATATTGAGCAGAAACTCATTCTGGAAACCGTAGCGCGTCGCGCCGGTTATTCGCAGTGGCATCTGCAGCGGTTGTTCCGTAGCTATACCGGCATTGCGCTCGGCACCTATATTCGCGAGAGAAAGTTAACCGCATCGGTGATTGCGTTATTGAACGGAAACATGCCGCTGATGGATATTGCTATCAAATATGGCTTCGACTCGCAGCAAACCTATTGCCGCACCTTCCGTCGCATGTACCATCTGCCGCCCGGTGCATTTCGTCGCAAGTTTCAGTACAGCCTGCCGGAAATTGATGGGCCAGCTAGTCTGCTGTTTTTGCATCCGCTGAGTCGGCAGGCGGCGTAAAATATTTTCCCGGCGTTGAACCAAATGCGCTGCGAAAAGCGCTGAGGTAGCTGCTAACGCTGTCGAAACCAACCTGCCACGCAACCTGCTGCACACTTTTGCCGGCTGCCAATCCTTCCAGTGATTTGAGTAAGCGTGAAACCTGACGATAGCGCGTCAAGCTCATCCCCACCGCGCTAGACCAGTGACGGCTCAGGCTGCGCGGGCTTAATCCTGCCCAGCGTGCGAGTTCTGGCCCGGTGCGCGCATCGGAAGGATCGTCCATCAACAGTCGCGCAATCTGGTGCAGCCGCGGTTCGGCAGGCAAGGGTAGCGTGAGGGGATGCTCGGTTGATTCATTGAGCTCATCAAGGAACACCTCGCACAGACGATTGTAGCGCGCGCTACCCCAGTGATCGGGTGACAGCGTGGCCAGTCTTTCTGCCAACGGTTCCAGCACCGTGGGGCAGGAGAGTAACACTGGGCGATCGGGCAGCGGTGCGGCCAGCGAGTCGTCAACTAATACTGTCCAACCCAGCACGCGTCCCGGTCCGATAATCGCATGTTCAAAGTAGGGGGGAATCCAGCCGACCAGACGGGGTGGATTAGCAAAGATGCCCGAAGGCGTTTTCACCGTCATTAATCCTTGTTTGAGGCAGTAGAGCTGTCCGGCAGCATGGCGATGCGTGATGCTTTCACCATGTAGCTGCTTCGACAATGCAGCGGCAATCACTTTTGGTGCATCTGGCGCCAGCAGGCGCTTTCGCAACTCATCCTGCCGCGGATGGCCAGAAAAGGTGAGAGTGTCGGTCGGATGAATAAGCATTTTTGCCTCCGCTGTGCGCTGAAGAAGCAAAGTGGCGGAGATTAGGGGGGAAGTAAAGTGCGGGCGCAGATCGATTGGCGACTGTGCCCGCTTTTGCAAAGATTAGAGAGCGTTCTGGCTCATACGGTCATAGGTTACCAGAGCCAGTAACAGCTGGCTCTGTGCAGCATAAAAACCGAATGCGTCATGCTCAATGCAGTGTGCGGTAAACGCGGGTAGCCAACGCCACAGCAGGCCAAGCGTCTTGTCGCGCAGCGCCAGACAGGCCGCGGCATTCGCTCTGTTTTCGCTGGCGGCAAAACTCAGGTAGCTCAACAACTCAAGGCAAATCGCCAGATGATCTTCCGGTTCAGGAAACGCCCGATCGCGCTCCAAACCGGCTTCCAGCAGCAGCGCCTGCATCTCTTCACAGGCAGCCTGACGGAAGCGCGCATTACCCGGCTCATAACAGGAGGCATAAGGCAACGCCGCCTGTTTTTGCGACATCAGGAACAGACCGGCAAAATCAGCCGCCAGTTCCAGACGCGCATCGGGGCGCAATTGCAGCGCCGCGATGCTGTTCCGGGAGGCGAGCACGCCATCCTGTAATGCAGCCTCGGCAGCCAGATGCTCAAGCCATAACGCCACATCCGGGCTCTGCAACTGCGCAAGCTGCTGCTCGTCTAATTCACGGGCGAACATCCCGGCGAACCAGCCATACAAGCAGGCGTAATGATGAGGTGTTAATTGACCCGCCATGATTACGCACTCGCCTCTTCTGGCTTCGGAATGTAGTCACACTTCGCGATCATCTCAGTTGGACCGGCGAAAGCCGTTACCGGCGCGATATCACCCTGATATTTCTCGATATTCACGATAGCGGTATGTGCGCTGGTTGCCTGAGCCAACTGCGACGAGCCAACGTCCAGGGTAAGCACATTCGGATTGCCATATTTGCACAGTGCGCCCACTACGCCGCCGCGATCTGGGTTGTACCACGCGCCTTCATGGATGCGAATCACGCCTGGCTTGTAACGATCGGTGACCACCGCGCCCGCCAGCACCTGACCGCGCGCATTAAATACGCGGACCACATCGCCGCTGCGAATCCCGCGTGCGCTAGCATCCTGCGGGCTGATATAGACCGGCTCTTTGCCCGCCACGCTGTATTGTGCACGCAGCGTTTCGGATTCGCAGAGTTGCGAATGTAAACGGAAATCGGGATGCACCGACTGCAGATGCAGCGGATAGCGTGACGATCCCGGTCCACCATGCGAGCGCTCGGCTTTTTCAAACCACATCGGGTGACCCTGACAATCGTCATAGTGCAGATCGGCAATGCTCTTCGAGTAGATCTCAATTAAGCCACTCGGCGTTCCTAACGGCTCCAGATCGGGGTCGTTACGGAATGCCTGATGACGAACAAACAGCTTAGGATCGTTAAACTCGATATAGCCGCTCTCATTCCAGAAAGCGTCGAATGCCGGTAACTGCAGGCCGCGGCCTTTACCCTGCTTGGCGCCATCCTGATAAATACGCTTCAGCCAGCCCATCTCATCCAGCCCTTCGGTGAAGGCCTGTTCGCGATCAAAGCGACGGCATAGGTCGCGGAAAATATCGAAGTCGTTACGCGCTTCAAACTGTGGCGGCACAATTTGCTTCATGCCGAGCAGACCGCGGTTTGAGAGATTGCCGTACTGATCGATATCATTGCGCTCGAACTGCGTGGTCGCGGGCAGCACGATATCGGCGAAGCGGCAGGTTGCGGTCCACTGGTTATCAATCGATACCACGGTTTCCAGCGTCTGCCAGCCTTCAATGATACGGTTAGTTTGCTGATGGCGATGGAACGGGTTGGTACCGGCAAACACACACATCTTCAGCTGTGGCAGGGTGACTTTTTTGCCGTTCCAGTTGATCACTTTGCCAGGTTCCAGCATGGCATCAACAAAACGCGCGATGGGGATAGTGCTGCTGTAACCTTTGTAGTCGGTGCTGGTGTGACGCGGCGGCGTTGTCGTTGAGCCGGAGAAACCGCTCAGGATGATGCCGTTACGTGTTGGCGTACCCGCGCCGTTGTAATGCCAGCCGAAACCGAAGCCACCGCCGGGCAGACCAATTTGGCCCAGCATCGCGGCCAGCACCACCACCATCCACGCCCATTGCTCGCCGTGCTGCATGCGCTGCACGCACCAGCCCGCGATAATCTGGCTACGATCGGCCGCCAGCTGACGCGCCAGAGCGCGAATCGTCTGTGCATCAATACCGGTTAAGGTTGCTGCCCATTCGGCATCTTTTGGCTGGCCGTCGGTTTCCCCAGTGAGATAAGGCAGGAACTGCTCAAAGCCCACGCAATAGGTGCTGAGGAACTGGCTGTCGTGCAGCTTTTCACTGTAGAGCGTATGCGCGAGTGCCAGCAGGAGGGGGACGTCAGTTTGTGGATGCAGAGCAATATGCTGCACCTTATCGCGCCCCAAAAATTCATGGGTGCTGGATACCACGGGATCGACGCTGACGACGCGGATCTCGCCTTTCTCGACCTTCTCTTTTAGCTGCGCGTAATAGTCATACACGTCGTGATCCGGGCACCACCAGTTTGCCTGCTGGTTTTTCACCATGTCGGATCCCCACAGCAGCAGCGTTTTGCTGTTTTCCAGCACCAGCGGCCATGACGTCTGTTGTTCGTAAACTTCCATCGATCCAACAACGCGCGGCAGAATCACCTGTGCCGCACCGGTGGAGTAGTCACCGCCGCTGCCAACAGAGGCACCATGCAGCGCCAGCGCACGGCTCAGCATGCCACCGGCGTTGTGGAACATACCGGTAGATTGCCAGCCACTGCCGCTCAGTAACGCGCTTGGACCATAAGTCGTCTGCACGCGTTCCAGCTCTTGATAGAACAGGTCCAGCGCTTCGTCCCAGCTCACGCGAACAAAACGGTTATCGCCGCGCTGACGCGTATCGCTTTGATGGCGTTTACGCAGCCAGTCCACCCGCACCATCGGGTAGCGCACGCGGGCGGTGCTATGCACGTGATCCGGTAATCCGGCGATGATTTTGCTGGGATAACGGTCTTGCTCAAACGGCGTGGCTTTCACAAAGCGACCCTCCACCACCGTAGCGCGAATTGCACCCCAGTGTGATCCGGTGAGAATACCTTGTGCCGCATGGGTTGCCGCCTGTGCCTGACGTGGCACCAGCAGCGAGGGCGCAAACATGCCCAGCGCGCTCAGTCCGCCGAGCTGAACAAGAAAGCGGCGGCGTGATTGGTTAAACGAATCAGTATGTTTCATGCTCGCTTCCTTAGTGTTTCTGCTGCGCGCCGCCGGTATCGGACGCATTCAACTGGAGATATTTCAGCAAGGTACGTTCTTCACGTTTATCCAGACTGGTGAAGCCGATCATGCCGTTGAGGGTGCCGATCCAGCCGTTGGCATCAAAGTGCGCTTTATCCGGCGCGCCGTGACACTGATTACAGGTGCCGCTGTAAAGCGCGCTGGCATAGGCCCAAATCGGTTTGCTGTCATTAACCATGTCGCCTTTCTGCATCCACGCGGTGGTTTGCAGTTTGCTCCATTTCACGTTCGTGGCCGCAACCGTGGTGGTTTCCAGCGTTTTCGCGTCTTTTTGCAGATCGTCGCGGATGGAAGAGACAAAAATACGTTTGCCTGGCATGAGTGACAGCACGCGCTGGCGACCTTCGGTTTCGGTCCAGCCGGTGACCTGCACTTGCAGCCAGTCGCCGTCACGCTTCACGACATGCACTTCTGAAGCAGGCAGCAGCGATCCTGAAGGGGCGCTGTCGGTTTTGTTGGCGAAGAGCGGCTTCATATCGAGTGCGAACAAGGTATCGCCGCTACTGTTGGCATCGGCGGTTTTGCGCATCTCTTCAAACTGTTTACGGAAACCGCTGCTCATATCGGGCAGCTGATGAGTGATACCTTTATGGCAGTCAATACAGGAGCGATTTTCCAGCGCGGCGGCACTCATCTGGCGCGCAGCCTCGGGTTTCTGGCGCGTATGATCCATCGCATCATAGTTATGGCAACCGCGACATACGGCGGAATTGCTCTCTTTCATGCGCTTCCACTCGCGCTCAGCAAGGATTAAGCGCTTCGCTTCAAACTTTTCTGGCGTATCAATCGACCGCGCAATCAGAGCCTGATAGAGATCATTACTTGCTTCCAGCTTGCGCTTTAGCATGCCCGGAATATCACGGGGGATATGGCAATCGCGGCACTCTGCGCGAACGCCTGATGGATTCTTGAAGTGGGTGGACTGCTTATACTCTTTGTACGGTTGCTGCATCCCGTGACAGCTCACGCAAAACTCTGTTGAGCTGGTCAGTTTAATCCCGGTGTGAGGTACCACAATAACGGCTAATCCAATGACAATCCCGACGAGCAGGATTGCCAGCACTGACCAACGTGCGCTGGGTCGGCGTAATCGCTTCCATAGTGTTTTCATTGCTGTAACCCTGTTTTTTTTAGCTATATCGCGCGGCAATTTTAGGGATGAGATATGAACAAGGTCAGCGGGCGGCATGAACAGAATACGGCGTAATATGAACAGTTATGAACAGAAAGGAATGGGCTAGCGATGTCGCATCACATAGTGATTGTTGAAGATGATGTGGTGACGCAGGCGCGGTTGCGCGACTACTTCATTCAGGAGGGATATCGCGTTTCGGTGACCAGCAGCGGTGCGGGATTACGAGAACACATGCTGCTGCAACCCGTTGATTTAGTCCTGCTGGACATCAATCTGCCCGGTGAAAATGGCCTGCAACTCACGCGTGCGCTGCGCGAGCGATCCACGGTGGGCATTATTTTGGTCACGGGACGCAGCGATCAAATTGATCGTATCGTCGGGCTGGAAATGGGTGCCGATGATTATGTTACAAAGCCGCTCGAGCTGCGCGAACTGGTGGTGCGGGTGAAAAATTTGCTGTGGCGCATCGATCTGGCGCGCCAGGCGCAGCCGCTGCAGGAGGAGAATAGCTATCTGTTTGCTGGTTACAGCCTGAATATTTCCCGCCATACGCTGGAGCATGAAGGGGAGTTGATCAAACTGACGCGCGCCGAATACGAGATGCTGGTGGCTTTTGTGACGAATCCGGGCCAGATACTGAGTCGCGAGCGTCTGCTGCGTATGCTGACATCGAGCCGCGTCGATCAGCCTGATATGCGCACCGTCGATGTGTTAATTCGCCGCCTGCGCAGTAAGTTACGCAGTGAGCTGTTTGTGACTCAGCATGGCGAAGGTTATTTACTGGCAGCTGACGTGCGTTGATAGAAATACACCGGACGAAATCCCGGAGGAGAGAGCGAAAGCGCGACACCGGCGCTGTTGCTGTTTTTTGCTGTCAAAATCAATATCGGCGGGCTGATATTATCCGGTACGCGTTGGCCTTGTAGTACCCGCACCGCTTGCTCCACGGCGAGCTCACCCTGCCAAACCATCTGATCGCTGGCCGCAACCACGATGCGATCGCGCTTCAATCCACGATAAACCTGATGGGTTAAATAAAATGAGGCGATCTCCAGCGGTGTTGTCCGATTACGCCCTTCGCCCATGGCCACTTCCGCTGCAATCGCCGTGCCCGCCACCAGATTGATTTCGGGATAGCGCTCCAGGCGGTCCTGTAACAGGTTACGCTGCACCTCAATGTCATTATCACCATAGGCAACATCGACGATTTTCAGCAGGCTGCCAGTGAGTGCTGCCCGGAAACCGCTGCTCATCTCCTGGCTCCCTCCCGCATCAATCGGTCCCGGCATCAGTAGAATCTGCATCGGCTTATCTTGATGATGCGCCACCAGATAGTGGCCAATTTGATATCCCATTTGATACCAGGGAACGCCAACGCGCGTCCGCGCCGGAACATCGTTAACGGCATTCACCACCTCAATGATCGGGGTGTGTTGGGCAAATAACACCGCACCAGGAAACGTTGCCACGCTGCTGCCGAGTAAAATAGCCTCTGCTCCCCAGCGCTGGCAGGCTTCCAGCTGATGTTGCTGTACGTCGCCCTGACGATAGCCACCGGCTTCAAAAACATTGAGCGTGACGCCTAATCGGGCTGCCGCTTTACTCATCCCATAATTGATCGAGAGCCAGTAACCGTCTTTCAGATTGGGGTAAAGTGCGCACAATTTCCAGGCACGTGAAGCGCTCAGTGCTGGCAGGCTGGCGGCGGGGGAGCTGCTGCGATTGTCCTGCCAGTGCAGCAGCGGTAGCGCTGCCTGCAGCGGCATTGCCAGCACTAACAACGTTAAAAGAAGTATGCGCATAAATAACCTCAAACAAAGTGCGGCTAATGCTAGTGGCATTCGCCCGCCGGACTCAACTCTTTTTAGCGCGAAACCGCATGGCTAATACTTCCTTAATTCGTCGGTTATGGCTGGCCTTTGCCCTGATGGCGTTACTCACGCTGCTGAGCGTGGCCACGGGCTGGCTGAATCTGCGCTATGTCGGCCGCGTTGAACAGGCCGATACCCAATCGCTCCTTTCCAGCATGAACATGGCGCGTCACCTTAGTGTAGCGAGCGCCAGGGTGCTCTTTTCTGCACAGCAGCTCCTTAGCGCCCAGGATGAGCAGGAGTGGCAGGTTCAACGCACTATGCTGGGCAAGCAGAGTCAGAAAATCGTTTATCTCCTCCACCAGCTTAGCGCACAAGGCTTTGATACTCGCGCGATGGTGCAGCTGGAGACCGCTAACCGGCAGGCGATCATCCAGCAGGGCGATGTGGTGCATCAGCGCCTGCAGCTCACCCAGCAGCAGCGCCAGTTGAGCGATAATATTGGAGCAGCCGCACATCGCATTGTTGATTTGGCACAGGGGCAGGCGAGTAATGCGGCCACCGCAGCAGGCGCAACGCAGGCAGGCATCTACGATCTCATCGAACAACAGCATACCGCCGCCGCCGGACAGGCACTCGACCGGTTGATTGATGTTGATCTTGAGTATCTCAATCAGATGGGCGAATTGCGCCTCATTGCGCTACGCGTTGAGCAGATAGTGATGACGTTGAAGCGCTATAACGGCGCGGCGGAGCCGGCAGAGACACCGCTGGCAGAGTTGATACAGGTACTGCATCGTCGCCAGCAGCGCGTTGAAGATCCCCGTATCAGACAAGATATTCGCGAGGCGCTGGCGATTGTTGCGCATTACACCACGCTGCTTGAAATGTGCCAGCAGCAGCAGCGCTTACACGCACAATTAGCAACGCTATCGCAGCAAAATTTCACGCTTTTCAGCCGTTTCAGTAGCGAAATGGAACGGCAGGTGAGCGAGATTGAACAGCGTAACGCGGAGGCGCTGAGCCGGGTAAACCGCGCGCGCGTACTCGGTACCGTCGCACTGGCGCTGTTGGGTGTGATGGCATTGCTGATCTTATCTCTGGTGCTTTGGCGGTTGGTTTATCGCTCGGTTTCGCTGCCGCTGGCGCGGCAAACCGATGCGCTGCAACGTCTACTCGACGGCGATCTCGACTCCCCCTTTCCCTCCAGTGGCAATGCCCGCGAACTCAATACCATCAGCCGCCTGATGGAGGCCTTTCGTACCAATGTCCGTGCGTTGCAATATCAGCAGCAGCATTTGGCGGAGTTAGTAAAAAACCGCACCGAAGAGTTGCAGGCGCTGGTGGTCGAACATCATCAGGCGCGCGCCGATGCTGAGCAGGCTAACCGCGCAAAATCCGCATTTCTGGCGGCGATGAGCCACGAAATTCGCACGCCATTACACGGGATTTTGGGTACCGCGCAGCTGCTTGCCGATCAGCCGCTTAACATTAGCGATCAACGCTATGTGCAAGCGATCAACGATTCCGGCGAAACGCTGCTGTTTATCCTTAACGATATTCTTGATTATTCGGCGATTGAGTCCAGCCCGAAAACCATCACTTTACACAACGCGCCGTTCGAACCGCGCCAGCTGCTCGGCAGTGTTGCGCAGTTGATGAATGGCCGCGCACACAACAAAGGGCTGGCGCTCAACATTGAAGTGGATGCGCATGTACCAGAATGGATACAGGGAGATGTACACCGATTACGACAAATTGTGATGAACCTGGTGATGAATGCGTTGAGATTCACCGAAAATGGCGCCATCGTGCTACGTATGAAGAGTTGCGCCTCTGAGTGGTTTATTGAGGTTGATGACGAGGGTTGCGGTATTGCGCATGACCATCAGGAGGCCATTTTCGCGCCTTTCGTCCAGTTACAACCCGGCAAGGGCGGCACCGGTTTAGGCTTGGCGATTTGTCGCGGTTTGGCGCAGGCGATGCAGGGCCAGTTAACCGTCACCAGCCAGCCGGAGGTCGGCAGTTGTTTCCGGCTGACGTTGCCGCTGGTTCATGCATCGGCCACGGTGTTATTGCCCGATTCCGCTCCCGCCGACCTTAGCCATTTGCATGTGTTAATTATTGAAGACAATCCGCTGACGCAGCAGATTACGGCAGAAATGCTGAAGCGTAAGGGCGCACGCGTCAGTATTGCCGGTAGCGCTGAGTCAGCGTTGGCGTTTTTGGCACAAGGCGATGACATCGATTGTGCGCTGGTAGATTTCGCGTTACCCGATGCGAATGGCATCGAGTTAGCACAAAAACTGGCGCAATTTTATCCCGCCACGCGGCGTATCGGCTTCAGCGCAAGCGTTCCCGACGAGTTGCAGCCGCATGCTGACGAGCTGTTCTGCGGCATTATCCAGAAACCCGTCCACGGTGAAACGCTGTGCCGTCAGATAGTGCGCTTTTTGGCTTCTGCCCCCGTAACGGATCTCAACGCTAACCAACTAAAGCAAGATTACGACACCTTTGGTGCGGATACGCTGCGTGGCTGGCTTGCATTGTTTCGCCAACATGCAATGCCGTTACTGGATGACATTGAATCTGCAGAACAGGATGAAATCGTATCGAAGTTAGCGCATCAGCTCAAAAGTAGCTGCGGCAGTTTGGGGATGCAAACCGCCTGGCAAGCCTGCGCACGGCTGGAGCAGGATCCACAAGCGGATATCCCTCTAAGAGCCATTGTTGAACGCGGGTTGGTGGAGGTGGAGGCGTGGATTTATCAGGAGAATCGTGAGGCGCAAAGTGACTCAAGTGGTGAGGAGAAAGGCGTTCGTAACAGAAGTGGCGGAAGATCACAGGAGTCGAACCTGCCCAGGACCGCTGGCGGCCCTAACCGGATTTGAAATCCGGCCGCCTCACCGGAGACGACGATCTTCCTTTTACGTTGCCGCAGGAGTATAGCGGCAAAAGCGGGGGAATTCTTGATCTTAGCCAGTCGTCACAACACATTTTCGCCGTGAAGTTGCCGATACTCCTTTGGCGTATTGGCATAACTCTTTTTAAACACCGAATAGAAGTATTGCAGCGAAGGATAACCGCACATTTGCGAGATCTCATTGATGCTCATTGAAGAACACGCCAGCAACTCGCGCGCTTTCTCCAGTTTTTCCCGATGGATCATGGCGTGGATGGTATCGCCGGTTTCGTCGCGGAAGCGTTTTTCCAGGTTAGAGCGTGAAATACCGATGGCGTCGAGAACCTGCTCAACCTTGATGCCTTTACAGGCGTTAAAACGGATGTAATGCATCGCCTGAATGACGGCGGGATCGTGTAAGGAGCGGTAATCGGTGGAGCGACGCGCAATCACTTTCACCGGCGGCACCAGAATGCGTTGCAGTTCCAAAGAGTGCTTATCCAGCAGGCGATGCAGCAGTTTTGCTGCCTGATAACCCATCTGGCGCGATCCCTGCGCGACCGATGAGAGCGCCACGCGCGATAGATAACGCGTCAACTCTTCGTTGTCGATGCCAATTACGGTGAGCTTTTCCGGCACTGGAATTTTCAGGTATTCACAGGCCTGCAGAAGGTGTCGTGCACGGGCATCGGTGACGGCGATGATGCCGGTTTGTGGTGGCAGCGTTTGCAGCCAGTCTGCCAAACGGTTTTGTGCGTGCTGCCAATTTTCCGGTGCCGTTTCCATTCCCTGATAAACCACCCCCTGATAGCGCTCGCGCGATACCAGCTGGCGAAAAGCATATTCACGCTCCTGTGCCCAGCGTTTGCCGCTGGCGGTGGGCAGGCCATAAAAGGCGAAGCGGTTAATGCCTTTTTCTTTTAAATGTAAGAAGGCACTCTCCACCAGCGCGGCATTATCAGTGGCGATATAATGAACGGGCGGATAGTCCTGTTGCTGATGATAAGATCCTCCAACACCCACAATCGGTACCGACACATTCGCCAGCAATTTTTCAATGGAAGGATCGTCGTAATCGGCGATTACGCCATCGCCCAGCCATTCGCGAATGTTGTCGATACGGCAGCGAAAATCCTCTTCTATAAAGATGTCCCAGTCCGTCTGCGACGCCTGTAAATATTCACCAACACCTTCAACCACTTGGCGGTCATAAACCTTGTTGGCGTTGAACAGCAACGTAATGCGAAAACGTTTCTCATGCATAATGGCGCCCCTCCTAAACTCGCTGCACCTTGCATAGCACGGCGCAGCCGATGGCAGAAAGAATTTGCGCCACATTGTGATCGCTCACGCGATTACATCCGGCGTCGCGTCGCGGTGTCCATCCATACCGCGAGCAGCAGAATCGCGCCCTTAACGATGTACTGCCAGAAGGTCGGGACATCCATCATGCTCATGCCGTTATCAAGTGAAGCCATGATAAAGGCGCCTATTACCGCGCCGGCCACAGATCCCACCCCGCCCGCGAGGCTGGTGCCGCCGATGACACAGGCGGCGATGGCATCCAGTTCAGCTATGTTGCCCGCTGAAGGCGAACCCGCACCCAGGCGTGAACTCAAAATCAAACCAGCAATCGCCACCATAACGCCATTGATCGCGAAAACAGCCAGCTTGGTGCGGGCCACATTGATTCCGGAGAGACGCGCGGCATCAAGATTGCCGCCTATGGCATAGATCCGGCGACCAAATGCAGTACGGGTTGCCATAAACATTCCGCCCAGCAATAGCAGGGCTAATAACAGTACGGGCGTAGGTACGCCGCGATAATCGTTCAGCAGCCAGATCGCGCCCAGCACCAAAATGGCGGTAATGGCCTGCCGTACCAGCGCACCACTGACTGAGGCCTGCGTCAGGCCCAGCTTTTGACGGCGCAGACGTAAACGCCATTGCCAGAGAATAAATAACGCAAGACCCGCAAAGCCGAATCCGAAACCAATACCGCCAGGCAGATAGCTTTGCCCAATTTGTGACATGGCTGGGCTGGTCGGCGCAACCGTTGTGCCGTCGGTGATGCCCACCAGAATGCCACGAAACGCCAGCATCCCCGCCAGCGTGACGATAAAGGAAGGCACTTTGCGATAGGCTACCCACCAGCCGTTCCAGGTGCCAAGTAGCAACCCCATTACCAGCGTTACGACAATAGTCAGTGGCAGAGGCCAACCGAGCCAGACGTCAAAAATGGCTGCTGCACCGCCGAGCAAACCCATCATTGATCCGACCGAGAGATCGATTTCTGCGGAGATAATGACAAACACCATGCCGACCGCAAGAATGCCGGTAATGGCAGTCTGGCGCAGCAGATTGGAAACATTCCGGGCGCTGAGCCACGCCCCGTCGGTGGTCCAGGTAAAGAACAGAGCAATCAGCACAATCGCACCCAGCATCACCAGTACCTGTAGATCAGGCAGTGCGAATCTCCCCGGCGCGCCTTTACCGGGTGTAGTGAGGCCGCGTTGTGTACTTTCGGTCTTAAGCATAATGTTCACTCCGCAGGGCGGCTTCCATCACCTGCTCCTGAGTCAGGTTATCGTTAATCAGATCGGCTTTGATTTGTCCTTCATGCATCACCAAAACCCGATCGCTCAGCCCCAGCACCTCGGGCAACTCCGAAGAAATAACAATCACGGCAATCCCTTGCTGCACCAGCGCATTGATCAGCAGATAGATCTCCTGGCGTGCGCCGACATCAATGCCGCGCGTTGGCTCATCAAGAATTAAAATCTGCGGATTGAGCAGCAGGCATTTGGCGAGAATTGCCTTCTGTTGGTTCCCGCCGCTCAGGCGACCAATCGGCAGCTCCGGCGACGAGGTTTTCACCCGCAGGCGCGTAATGGCCTGATTGATCGCTTGCTGCTCCTGCGCTTCGTCCAGGATGGAAAGTCGTGGTGTGAATTGTTCCAGGGCGGCAAGGGTGATGTTTTTACCCACGCCCATTAGTGAAACAATCCCATCCTTTTTACGATCTTCGGGCACCATCGCAATGCCATGGGCAATGGCGCTGCGGCAGTCGCGGATGTGGGCCTTCTTCCCGTTGATAAAGATGTCTCCCTGCCAGCGGCCCGGCCAAACGCCAAATAAGCACTGCACGGTTTCTGTTCGGCCCGCACCCACCAGACCGGCGATGCCAAGGATTTCGCCACGTTTCAGGCTGAAAGAGACATTATTTACCCTTCGAACATGACGGTTGATGGGATGCCAGGCGGTGAGATTCTCAACCTGCAACACGGTGTCACCCATTTCATGTGGAGTGTGGGGATAGAGTGCAGTTAATTCTCGGCCCACCATCATGGTAATAATGTCATCCTCGCTCAGGCCAGCGGCAGGACGGGTGGCGATATGCTGGCCATCGCGGATTACGCAGATGGTGTCTGAAATCGCCTTCACTTCGTTGAGCTTGTGCGAGATGTAAATACAGGCGATGCCATGTTCGCGCAGGTTCTGGATGATGCTAAGGAGAACCCCGGTTTCCTGTTCCGTGAGCGAAGAGGTTGGTTCATCGAGAATCAACAGGCGCACCTGTTTATTCAGGGCGCGCGCAATCTCCACCAGCTGCTGTTGGCCTAATCCCAGTTCGCCGACGCGCGTGTCAGGTGAGACATGGAGTTTGACTCGCTCCAGCAACTGCTGGCAGCGCAACGTCATGATTTCATCATCCACCATGCCAAAGCGGCTCAGCTCCGCACCGAGGAAAATATTCTCCATGACCGTCAGTTGTCGCACCAGCGCCAGCTCTTGATGAATAATCACAATCCCTTTGCGCTCGGTATCACGAATGGTCTGCGCCTGGATTTCATCACCTGCAAACTGGATAGTGCCGTCGAAGTCACCGTGTGGATAAAGCCCGCACAGGATCTTCATCAGTGTCGATTTTCCTGAGCCGTTTTCACCGCACAGTGACATCACTTCACCCGCTTCCAGCCGCAAGCTAACGTCATCCAGTGCTTTCACCGTGCCGAAACGCTTTGTGATATGGTTCATTTCCAGCAACATCGACATCTCTCCTTCACCGGCTCACTTTTTAAAGTTCGCTCTGCTTGTGGAAGCCATCTTTAACAACTGTGCTTTCAATATTGTCTTTGTTTACGGAGATCGGTTTCAGCAGACGTGATGGCACATCTTTAAGGCCATTATTGAGTTTGCCGTTGCTGGTCGGCTGTTGATTGTCACCCAGTTGCACGGCGATTTTGGCTGCTTCGGTGGCAAGCTCTGTGATGGGTTTATAAACCGTCATGGTTTGTGTGCCGTTCATAATGCGTTTGATAGCGGCAAGATCGGCATCCTGCCCGGAGATGGCAACTTTGCCCGAAAGCCCCTGCGCACTAAGCGCCTGAATCGCCCCCCCGGCGGTGGCATCATTCGAGGCCACAACGGCATCAATATGGTTACCGTTAGCGGTTAACGCATTTTCCATAATTTTCAGGGCATTTTCCGGCAGCCAGGCATCAACCCACTGATCGCCCACCACTTTAATACTGCCATTATCAATATAAGGTTTTAACACTTTCATCTGACCTGCGCGGAACAGGCGAGCATTATTATCAACGGGCGAACCCCCCATTAGAAAATAATTCCCTTTTGGTACCTGTTTCACAATGCTTTCAGCCTGCAATTCGCCAACCTTTTCATTATCAAAAGAGATATAAAAATCAATGTCAGCGTTATTAATCATGCGGTCATAGGCCAGAACTTTAATACCTTCACGTTTCGCTTCTGCCACGACATTACTTAAAACCTGGCCGTTATAAGGGATGATGACTAACACATCGACGCCGCGATTTATCATATTCTCAATTTGCGACATCTGGGTTTCTTCATTGCCGTTTGCCGATTGCACAAACACTTTGGCACCCATAGATTCAGCTTGTTTAACAAAGATATCGCGGTCTTTCTGCCAACGCTCCAGGCGTAAATCATCAATGGCCATACCGATTTTTACTTCTTTAGCACTACCAGCATGACTAAACAGAGCCAGTGCTGCGCAGGCGGCTAACAGTGAATGTTTTATCTTCATGGTGTTCATCCTGTAGGTTGAGGCTATTGTCGTTGTAAGGAAAAACCAGGCCGATGAATTGTTGCGCTGAGTTTCTGACAACATCAATTACTGATTTTTATCTGGCCATTACGTTTTTTGGTTTATTTGCGATTTTATGAGCGCGATCGGGATTTAATTGTTTTCAGAAAAAGGAATGGTGTGGAGAAGATGAAAGGGGATAATGAAAATAACAACATTGTTTTGCGAGCTGGCGCACAAATAATAATTATCTCACTGCGAGTGTTAAATATCGTAATTGAGAAGCAGTAAATTACATTATCACAATGAAGGCTCAAAGCTGACCATTCGGGTCCTCATGCTAAGGAGCTTTATATGCACGCCTATTTCGACCAGCTTGACCGCGTTCGTTATGAAGGGACCGCAACGCATAATCCGCTGGCGTTCCGCCATTACAACCCAGAAGAAGTGATCCTGGGGAAAACCATGGCTGAGCATCTGCGTTTTGCGGCCTGTTACTGGCACACTTTCTGCTGGAATGGCGCGGATATGTTTGGCGTTGGTGCATTTGATCGCCCCTGGCAGAAGCAGGGCGATGCGCTCACGCTGGCGCAGCAAAAGGCGGATGTCGCTTTTGAATTTTTCCAGAAGCTGAACGTACCCTATTACTGCTTCCATGATGTAGATGTCTCTCCGGAAGGCGACTCGCTGCAACGCTATCGAGAGAACTTTGCCGTCATGACGGATAAGTTGCTGCAAAAGCAGCAGGAAACCGGCGTGAAGTTGCTGTGGGGAACCGCAAACTGCTTCACTCATCCGCGCTACGGCGCCGGGGCAGCCACCAATCCGGATCCGGAAATTTTTGCCTGGGCGGCGACTCAGGTGTGCAGTGCGATGCAGGCGACACAAACCCTTGGCGGCGAAAATTATGTGTTATGGGGCGGCCGCGAAGGTTATGAAACCTTGCTGAATACCGACCTGCGCCAGGAGCGCGAGCAGATTGGCCGGTTTATGCAGATGGTGGTGGAACATAAGCACAAAATCGGTTTCAACGGCATGTTGCTGATTGAGCCGAAGCCACAGGAGCCTACAAAACATCAGTATGATTATGATGTGGCGACGGTTTATGGCTTCCTGAAGCAGTTTGGGCTGGAGAAAGAGATTAAGGTGAATGTGGAGGCTAACCACGCCACGCTGGCGGGCCACTCGTTCCACCACGAAATTGCTACCGCTATCGCGCTCGGTATTTTTGGTTCGGTAGATGCAAACCGCGGTGATGCTCAGTGCGGCTGGGACACCGACCAATTCCCCATCAGCGTCGAAGAGAACGCTCTGGTGTTGTACGAAATTATCAAAGCGGGCGGATTTACCACCGGCGGCTTAAACTTTGATGCCAAAGTGCGGCGTCAGAGCACGGATAAATATGATCTGTTCTATGGCCATATCGGGGCGATGGATACGATGGCGCTGGCATTAAAAGTTGCGGCACGCATGGTAGCGGATGGCGAGCTGGATAAGCGCGTAGCACAGCGTTATAGCGGCTGGAACGGGGAGTTTGGTCAGCAGATTCTGAAAGGAGAGTTCTCACTTGCAGCGCTGGCAGAGCAAGCAGAACAACAGCAGTTCAATCCACAACATCGCAGTGGCCGTCAGGAACAGCTGGAAAACCTGGTGAATCACTATCTGTTTGATTTTTAAATTTTCAGGAGCGCAGCATGGTTATCGGCATCGATTTGGGCACCTCCGGCGTGAAAGTGGTGTTGCTGGATGCAGTCGGCAAGGTGATTGCCGTGGCGAGTGCGCCGCTGGAGATCTCACGCCCGCAGCCGCTGTGGAGCGAACAGGATCCGGAAAGCTGGTGGCAGGCGACAGATAAAGCCATGCAGACGCTGGGGCAGCAGCACGATCTCAGCGGCGTTAAGGCGATAGGTCTAAGCGGCCAGATGCACGGTGCTACCTTGCTGGATAGCGATAACCAGGTGCTGCGCCCGGCGATTTTATGGAATGACGGGCGCAGCGGCGAGCAGTGCCGCGAGCTGGAGCAGCGCGTGCCGGATACGCGTCACATCACCGGCAATCTGATGATGCCCGGCTTTACCGCGCCCAAGCTGCTGTGGGTGAAACAGCATGAGCCGCAGCTGTTTGCGCAGGTGGCTAAGGTGCTGCTGCCGAAAGATTATCTGCGCTGGCGTATGAGCGGTGACTTCGCCAGCGATATGTCGGATGCGGCGGGAACCCTATGGCTGGATGTGGCACAGCGTGACTGGAGCGATGTGATGCTCAACGCCTGTGATTTGCAGCGCAGCCAGATGCCGCAGCTGTTTGAGGGCAATCAGATCACCGGCAGCTTATTGCCGGATGTTGCCACGCGCTGGGGTATGCAAGCCGTACCGCTGGTGGCGGGCGGTGGCGATAATGCGGCGGGCGCCGTGGGTGTTGGTATGGTCGAGCCGGGACAAGGCATGCTTTCACTTGGCACATCCGGTGTTTATTTCGTAGTGAGCGACGGCTATCTCAGCAATCCAGCGCGTGCCGTGCACAGCTTCTGCCATGCGCTGCCACAGCGCTGGCATTTGATGTCAGTAATGTTAAGCGCTGCGTCCTGCCTCGATTGGGCGGCGGCGCTGACCGGCTGCGAGAGTGTGCCGCAGCTGCTGGCCGAAGCAGAAACCGCGCGCAGCGATGCCTCGCCGCTGTGGTTCCTGCCGTATCTCTCTGGTGAGCGGACGCCGCACAACAATCCGCAGGCGCAGGGCGCATTCTTTGGTTTAACGCATCAACATGGCCGACCGGAGCTGGCGCGCGCGGTGCTGGAAGGCGTGGGTTTTGCATTGGCTGAAGGCATGGATGCGGTGCACGAGTGTGGTGTGCAGCCAAAAACCGTGATGCTGATTGGCGGCGGCGCGCGCAGTGCATACTGGCGGCAGATGTTGGCCGATATTAGCGGGCTGACGCTGGATTATTGTCACGGCGGCGAAGTCGGTCCGGCGCTGGGTGCGGCGAGATTAGCGCAGCTGGCGATTGATGCAGATAGCGAATGGCCGTCGCTGGCGTTGGCGCAGCGGCATCAGCCCGATGCGGCGCGTCATCAGGCCTATCAGCCGCAGCGCGACAAGTTTGCGCGCTTGTATCAGCAGTTAAAGCCGTTGATGTCTTAATGATGGCTGGATTTGGCAGGTGCTGGAAATTTTTATTAGATATGATAAGTGAGTAATGTCAGATGGTGTGGCCTGATTTGGTCGCCATGAATGGCGACCCTACGCTGTAGGGGCGGCATTTATGCTGCCCTGGCTGAAGACCTCACCCCTAACCCGGAGCCCATCATGCCACAACACGTCTTCTTCCTTGTCCTTCCCGGCGTGATGGCGCTGGATCTCACCGGCCCGGCGGAAACCCTGCAGCTGGCCGACGGTCACTTCGCGCTGCACTACGTCGGCCCGCAGCCCAGCGTGCTGTGCTCCACCGGCATGACCATCGCAGACGTTGCGCCGCTACCGGCACAGCTTCCTGAAAACAGCCTGCTGGTGGTGCCAGGCGTCTATGATTCACGCGTATGGTTTGATACCGCACCGGCGGCGCTGGCGCGTGACTGGCTGCGTCAGCAGCAAGCGGACATTGATGCTAAGCGCATCACATTGATCTGTATCTGTTCCGGTGCTTTGCTCTCGGCTCAGGCGGGATTGCTGGATGGCGTGCAATGCACCACCCATCATGATGTTCTGCCACGTTTGAAAGCCGCCGCACCCGCTGCATTGGTGAAAGATAACCGCGTGTTCGTGGAAGATGGTGGCATCTGGACCAGCGCTGGCATTACCGCGGGGATCGACCTGGCGCTCCATCTGATCAATCGCTTATGTGGTGCGCAACAGGCGCTGAAGGTGGCGCGCGAAATGGTGGTGTGGTTCCGCCGTTCGGGCGATGATCCGCAACTCTCGCCGTGGCTGCGCTATCGCAACCATCTGCATCCGGCGATTCATCGCGCGCAGGACCTGATGATTGCCCATCCCGAGCGCGACTGGTCGCTTACCGCACTCGCCGAGCGGGCGCACGTCAGCGAGCGTCATCTCACGCGGCTGTTCCGTCAGCATCTGGGGATCAGCGTACGTGAGTATCATGAGCAGCTGCGTTTGGTGATTGCACGTCAACGTCAGCAGCAGGGCGAAGCGGCGGAAAAAGCGGCGCTGGCGGCCGGATTCTCCTCGGCACGCCAGCTGAAGCGAGCGTATCAGCGTTGGGACGATCAGCTCACCAGATGACGTTTATCGATGCGTTTTAACAGCATCGCTAGCAGCAAACTGCCAAGGAGCGTAACGCCCATCACCCAAGGTAAATCGAGCCACGGCCGCGACATGTCGTCGTAATGATGGGTGCGCAGATAATGGATAAACAGCGCGTGGAAACCATAAATCGGCAGTGAATAGCGCGAGATCGTCGCCAGCCCCGGCAGGGCGCGCTGATTCAACCTATTTTTGAACACTATCAGTAGGCTAATTGCAGCAATAAACACCAGCGGTCCGCAGTAGAGATACCATGTATCATTGAACGCGCCGTTGATTTTCAGCATCTGTTTAGTGCCGAGTGCAATGCCAATCACGCAGGCGATAAAGCCTAATCCAGCCAGCCAGCTAATGCCGCGCTTATCCGTCTCCATACAGCCAATCGCGCGACCGAGCAGCGCATACAGCAGGTAATAAATGCTGTCGCCGCTGACATAAAGATTCACCGGCAGCCAGTGGAATGGCCCCAGCGACTGGCTCACGGTATTGGGATTCGCCAGTACCGCCAACACGATGACCAACATGGCCACGTAACGCGGCGCCACACTTTTCACCTGAATCAACGGTGAAAGCAGATAGATGCCGATAATGGCGAAGAAGAACCACAGGTGATAGAAGACCGGTTTTTGCAGCAGTTTGAGCAGCGATCGTCCTTCACTGATCGGCGTTAGCCAGGTGATATATGCCAGCGCCACCGCGCTGTAAAACAGCAGGCACAGCACGATGCGCAGCAGATGCCGCCCCTGCGCGCTGCGTTCGCCGAAGAACAGATAGCCTGAGATCATAAAGAATAGCGGAACGCAGACGCGCGACGCCGAGTTAAGCAGGTTCGCCACATCCCAGCTGGTGCCGGTTACCGCCATGGGCCCGGTGATGTACCAGGTGGTGGTGTGGATGACGATCACCATCAGGCAGGCCACCGCGCGTAAGTTATCGATCCAGTAGATTTTTTGCTGCATGGCGTCCTCTTGCATTCACTGCGAAGAAGGGTAGCCAGTGGGTGGCACGCCAACAACCCTTCTGGCTGCAATTCAGATCACTCTGTATCAATAACCTGCGCGCTATGGCGACGAAATTGGCGCTGGATTTCCGGCTGCACAATCTGCGGTCAAAGGGTATACTGGCGCACTCTTTTTTTAACCGATCCGTATCGCGTGCGAATTCAACATGCAAAAGTTTGATACCAAGACCTTTCAGGGCCTGATCCTGACCTTGCAGGATTACTGGGCGCGTCAAGGCTGCACCATCGTCCAACCGTTGGACATGGAAGTGGGCGCCGGCACCTCTCACCCGATGACTTGCCTGCGTGCCTTAGGCCCAGAGCCGATGGCCACCGCCTACGTGCAGCCATCGCGTCGTCCAACTGACGGACGCTACGGTGAAAACCCGAACCGTTTGCAGCACTATTACCAGTTCCAGGTGGTGATTAAGCCCAACCCGGACAATCTTCAGGAGCTGTACCTTGGGTCGCTGAAAGAGCTGGGTATGGATCCGACCATTCACGATATTCGCTTTGTCGAAGATAACTGGGAAAACCCAACGCTCGGTGCGTGGGGACTCGGTTGGGAAGTGTGGCTGAACGGCATGGAAGTGACGCAGTTTACGTACTTCCAGCAGGTGGGCGGCCTTGAGTGTAAGCCGGTGACCGGCGAGATCACTTACGGCTTAGAGCGCCTGGCTATGTACATCCAGGGCGTAGACAGCGTTTACGATCTGGTGTGGAGCGATGGTCCGTTCGGCAAAACCACTTACGGCGAAGTGTTCCATCAGAACGAAGTGGAGCAGTCGACCTACAACTTCGAATACGCTGACGTCGACTTCCTTTTCACCTGCTTCGAGCAGTATGAGAAAGAAGCGCAGCAGCTGCTGGCGCTGGAAAAACCGCTGCCGCTGCCTGCCTACGAGCGCATTCTGAAAGCGGCACACAGCTTTAACCTGCTGGACGCCCGCAAGGCGATTTCAGTCACCGAACGCCAGCGCTATATCCTGCGTATCCGCACCCTGACGAAAGCCGTGGCGGAAGCCTATTACGCGTCCCGCGAGGCGCTTGGCTTCCCAATGTGCAATAAAAACAAGTAAGAGGCAGCCATGACCGATAAAACTTTCCTGGTGGAAATTGGCACCGAAGAGTTGCCTCCGAAAGCGCTGCGCAGCCTGGCAGAAGCCTTTGCTGCGCACTTCACCGCTGAACTTGATAGCGCCGGTCTGGCGCATGGCGAAGTGAGCTGGTTTGCCGCGCCGCGCCGTCTGGCGCTGAAAGTGGCTACCCTTGCCGCCGCGCAGCCGGATCGCGAAGTTGAAAAACGTGGCCCGGCTATCGCCGCTGCGTTTGATGCCGACGGCAAGGCGACCAAAGCGGCCGAAGGCTGGGCGCGTGGCAACGGCATCACCGTTGATCAGGCTGAGCGCCTGAGCACCGATAAAGGCGAATGGCTGGTGCATCGCGCAGCGATCACTGGCGAAAGCGCGCAGGCGCTGCTGCCCGCGATGGTCGCGACTGCGCTGAGCAAGCTGCCGATTCCTAAGCTAATGCGCTGGGGTGCGAGCGATGTGCAGTTTGTGCGTCCGGTACACACCGTTACGCTGCTGCTCGGCGATGAGTTGATTCCCGCGAAGATTCTCGGTATTGAGTCCGATCGCGTGATTCGCGGTCATCGCTTTATGGGCGAGCCAGAGTTCACTATCGATAATGCCGATCAATATCCGCAGCTGCTGCTGGAGCGTGGCAACGTTGTCGCTGATTACGCCGCGCGTAAAGCCAAAATCAAAGCGGATGCTGAAGCGGCAGCGCAGAAAATTGGCGGCATCGCCGATCTGAGCGAAAGCCTGCTGGAAGAAGTGACCTCGCTGGTGGAATGGCCGGTGGTGCTGACGGCGAAGTTCGAAGAGAAGTTCCTCGCGGTACCGGCTGAAGCGCTGGTGTACACCATGAAAGGTGACCAGAAGTACTTCCCGGTGTACGACGCGGCGGGCAAACTGCTGCCGAATTTCATCTTCGTCACCAACATCGAATCCAAAGATCCGCAGCAGATCATCTCCGGTAACGAGAAGGTAGTGCGCCCGCGTCTGGCGGATGCGGAATTCTTCTTCAATACTGACCGCAAACAGCGTCTGGAAGATAACCTGCCGCGTCTGGAAACGGTCCTGTTCCAGAAAGAGCTGGGTACGTTGCGCGATAAAACTGACCGCATTCAGGCGCTGGCTGGCTGGATTGCGGCGCAGATTGGCGCCGATGTCAATCACGCGACCCGCGCCGGCTTGCTGTCGAAATGTGACCTGATGACCAACATGGTCTTCGAGTTCACCGATACGCAGGGCGTGATGGGCATGCACTACGCGCGCCACGATGGCGAAGCGGAAGATGTGGCCGTGGCCCTGAACGAGCAGTATCAGCCGCGCTTTGCCGGTGACGATCTGCCGTCGAATCCTGTCGCCTGTGCCGTAGCGATTGCTGACAAGATGGATACCCTCGCGGGCATCTTCGGTATTGGTCAGCATCCTAAAGGCGATAAAGACCCGTTCGCACTGCGTCGCGCGGCACTGGGCGTGCTGCGCATCATCGTTGAGAAAAACCTGCCGCTCGATCTGCAAACGCTAACCGAAGAAGCGGTGCGTCTGTACGGTAGCAAGCTGAGCAACGCGAAAGTGGTCGATGAAGTGATCGACTTTATGCTGGGTCGCTTCCGTACCTGGTATCAGGAAGAGGGCCACAGCGTTGACACCATTCAGGCGGTGCTGGCGCGTCGTCCAACTCGTCCGGCAGACTTCGATGCGCGCATGAAGGCGGTTTCGCATTTCCGTACGCTGGAAGCCGCAGCCACGCTGGCCGCGGCCAACAAGCGCGTGTCGAATATCCTGGCGAAATCGACCGAAACCCTGAATGACAGCGTGCAGGCTTCCCTGCTGAAAGAGAACGAAGAGATCCAGCTGGCGACCTTCGTGACCGCGCTGGGCGATAAGCTGCAGCCGTTCTTTGCAGAGGGTCGCTATCAGGATGCGCTGGTGGAACTGGCACAACTGCGTGAAGCGGTGGACAACTTCTTCGATAAAGTGATGGTTAACGCTGACGATCAGGCGGTGCGTATTAACCGTCTGACGCTGCTGGCACAGCTGCGTCAGCTGTTCCTGCAGGTAGCGGATATTTCGCTGTTGCAGTAATTGGCTTGGTCGCCATAAATGGCGACCCTACGCTGTAGGGGCCGGATAAATCGGAAGGGACGAGAAATCGTCCCTTGTTGTTTTAAAATTCGGCGCTGATTTCCTGCGAGTGGTGCAAGATGCGGCCGATAAAGATTTCATCCACTTCAGCGCGATAGATCACAACATGCTGTCCGAGAGGCAGCGAATATATCTGCTTACCTAAATCTGGTCGTTTGCGACCTAAATCAAACATGGCGAGTTTGTCGAAGAGCTGAGCAAATCTGGAGCTATAATCATCAGCTAACTGCTCGCCATAATTCCAGTATCCATAAATCCAGATCTTCATCAGATCCGCATCAGCTTCCGGTTTTATCGTGATGGTCCTTTTCATAAATGCCTACCCTGGCTTTTGCACGTCTTAGAAAATCTTCATGATCCCACTCTTTTCCTGGGCCGCTTTCGAAACCCTCTCTGACTAACTCTCTGAGCTTCTCCAGCTTCGATTCCGCCTGTTTCTCACGCAGCAAACGCAGCGAGTCGCGTACCACTTCGCTTTGCGTACGGTAGTCGCCGGACTCAACCAGAGATTCAACAAACTCGCGCAGTTCATCGCCTAAATCGATCGTCATGGTACGTGCCATTATCGTTATCCACTGTAAGAGTATTTCTTACATTCTGGCACTTTTTTGCGCAACGGGGAATGCGCGTTGCAGCGCGGTTACAGATAAAACTGCGAGGCAACGCGAAAGATTTTAAGCAGAAGAGGTGGGGAACAGGCGTGCGTCGCGCAGCAGATGATCGTTGCCACGACGGCGGGTGAAGCCGCTGCGGTCAAAGAATTCCAGAATCTGCACCGCCACTTTACGCCCGGTACCGAGCTGGTTGCGGAAATCGGCGGCGCTGGTGCTGCCACCTTGCGCGGCGCG
The DNA here is from genome assembly GCF_039621635.1 of Pantoea sp. BRR-3P. Classification (NCBI taxonomy): domain Bacteria; kingdom Pseudomonadati; phylum Pseudomonadota; class Gammaproteobacteria; order Enterobacterales; family Erwiniaceae; genus Pantoea; species Pantoea sp. BRR-3P. The sequence continues at coordinate 3,951,989 of NZ_CP155066.1, read as the reverse complement.
CTGGCGAATCAGATCGGCGAAGATCTGGATCTGGTCGCTGCGATAGTAGCGATCGCGCACGATCGCTGTAATGTGCCCGAGGCGGGCAGCGGTCAGCAGCAGCGAGCGAATGGTCTGCTCATCCTGCTGTAACGTCAGCGCGATATCGCGTACCCATAGCGGCTGGTCGCTAAACAGCGGGCCAACCTGCCGCCACACTATTTCTTCCTGCGGGTTAAAGCGCGGTTCGAAATCAGGCAGATGGAGCCAGCCCTGTCGCTGTTGCAGCTGACCTTGTGCCAGCAGTTGCTCAATCAGCGCGAAGACCCATGCGGCCGGTTGATGCGACATTGCTACCCGGCGCAGACGATCCTGCCCGATGCCCGGCACTTCCGGATGCTGCTGATGAAAATGCGCCAACGCCTCCAGCAGCGTCTGTTGCCAGTTGGCTGCTTGTGCGGCACTCATCAGCGCGTTACCGAGCTGAACCGGTGCGACATTTTCCATCAGGGCGTCCAGCGCGGGCGGCGTAAGCTGCCGCGCCCAGGCCAATTCAGCTGATTCGCGGGGTTGATACGTCAGATGCGCGCGCAGGTTGGCGTCATCGCCTTCTGATGCGGCCAGTTGTTGCAGCCAGGCAAGGTAATCCGCCTGACGTTTCCCGCGCTTTTTGCTGTTAAGCAGCAGCACGCGCGCGCCGCCCAACGTTTGCTGGGCGTTGCTGTCGCGGATAATCAGCCGATCGTTCTCTGCCAGCCAGAGCGGTTCATTCAGCACTATTTCTGCCAGATTATCGGCCAGGAGCATAATGCGTCCGGTAACGCGGCTGGCGGCATGATGGACATGAATGGGCTGCGAGGTGCTTTTTGGTGGCTGCAGCAAGCGCAGCGCCACGGTTAAACGCGTGGTGCCTTGCGGTTGTGGTTCTGCCAGCAGCCAGTCGCCGCGGGCGATCTGCGCTTTTTCCACATCGCCAACGATATTCAGCGCGATGCGCTCACCGGCCTGCGCCCGCGTCACCGATTGGTTTTGCGCATGCAGCGCGCGCACGCGCAGTGGCACATTCAGGCTGCTGAGCCACAGCGTGTCGCCGACGTTGATCTCCCCCGACAGTGCGGTGCCGGTGACCACCAAACCGGTGCCTTTTAAGGTAAAGGCGCGATCGATGGCGAGACGAAAACGGTAGCGAGTGTCGAACGCCGGCTCCTGCAGGGTGCTGAGATGCCGCCGCAGCGCATCGATGCCGTGCTGCGTGTGGCTGCTGGTAACAAATTGTGGCACCGCCAGCCAGCCGAGCTGTTGGGTGAGCTGAGCTACCTGTTGCTGTACTTCGGCGATGCGCGCTTCATCCACGCGATCGGCTTTGGTCAGCGCCACGCTGAGCGGCGGCTGGCCGGCCATGCTGAGCAGTTGCAGATGTTCGCGCGTTTGCGGCATCACGCCATCGTCGCAGGCCACCACCAGCAGCGCATGATGAATGCCGCCAATGCCGGCCAGCATATTAGCGAGGAATTTCTCGTGGCCCGGTACATCAATAAAGCCGAGCACGCGCCCATCCGGCTGCGGCCAGTAGGCGTAGCCGAGATCGATAGTCATACCGCGCCGTTTCTCTTCCGGCAGGCGATCGGCATCGACGCCGGTTAACGCTTGCAACAGTGCGGTTTTGCCGTGATCGACGTGCCCAGCGGTGGCAATAATCATGCGACTAACGCCTGAATCAGGGCGGTTTCATCATCGAGGCAGCGTAAATCCAGCCACAGTTTGCCTTCCTGAATGCGACCAATCACCGGGCGCGCCAGGCTACGCCAGCGTTGCGACAAGTGGTTTAGGTGACTGCCGCGACCATCGCGCGGTGTGAAGGTGATGGCATAACTGGGAATGCGCTCAACCGGCAGCGATCCGCTACCAATTTGTGATGAACACGCCGCGATCGCCAGTGAAAAATCAGCGCTATAACGTTGCGCTAAGGGCGGCAGTACCCGTTCAGCCTGCTGCAGAATATCCTGCGAGCTGCGCGTCAGCAGCCGTAGCGTCGGCAAGACTTCACGCAAGGTTTCTGGCTGACGATACAGTTGCAAGGTCGCTTCCAGCGCGGCGAGCGTCATTTTATCAACGCGCAGAGCACGCTTCAGCGGATGCGATTGCAGCTGCTCAATCAGCGCTTTTTTACCGATGATGATGCCAGCCTGCGGTCCGCCTAACAGCTTGTCGCCAGAGAAACTGACTAAACTGACGCCGGCGGCAATCAGCTGCTGCGGCATCGGCTCGGCGGGTAGGCCAAACCCGGTCATATCTATAAGCGAACCGCTGCCAAGATCGGTAATCACCGGTAATTGATACGCTTCGCCTAACTCAACCAACTCCGCTTCGGTTACCGCATGGGTAAAGCCCTGAATCTGGTAATTACTGGTATGCACCTTCATCAACAGGCCGCTATTTTCTGCGATCGCGGCGCGATAATCCTTCAGGTGAGTACGATTGGTGGTGCCAACTTCAACCAGTGTGCAGCCCGCTTGACGCATTACGTCAGGAATACGGAAAGCGCCGCCAATTTCGACCAGCTCGCCGCGCGAGACTATCACTTCACGCCCCGGCGCTAAGGCCGCCAGCATCAGTAAAACTGCCGCCGCGTTGTTATTGACGATGCATGCCGCTTCGGCGCCGGTTAACTCGCACAGCAGCGCACTGACGGCATTATCGCGATGGCCACGGGCCGCCTCATCCAGCGCGTATTCCAGCGTTACCGGCTGGCGTAAACAGTTAACCACCGCTTCAATGGCGCGATCGCTCAGTTGTGCGCGGCCGAGATTGGTGTGCAGCACCGTGCCGGTGAGATTAAACACCGGGCGTAGCGCACTTTGCTGCTGTCGTGCTGCACGCCGTAATGCTTCCTGCGGCCAGTTGGCGTGCCAGGCGGGCAACGTTTGATGCTGCTGAATGTGTTCACGCGCTTCCTGCTGCATGGCGCGTAGCTGATGGGTGGTAAAGGCGGTACCGGTTTGAGCAAGCAGCGGCTGCAGCGCGGGATCGCGCAGCAGGCTATCGATAGCAGGTAGTTGGCTGTACAGGGTTTTCATCGGATGGCTTAACAAGTGGGGGGTACGGTGCGGGCAAAACTTTCCCGTTCAAACAGGGTTTCAGCCAGCTTCACCAGCGCCGGGCGATTAACGCACCAGTTTGGCATGACGCGGCGGAAGTTGAGGTAGCCAAGCATGCAGCCGGTGGCGATATCGGCCAGATTGAGCGCGACGCTATTGAGCAGTTCCCCCTGCGCGGCGGCGGTTTCCAGTGCATCAAGGCCGCGCTGGATTTTATCGCGATTGCGCAGCAGCACCTCTTCGGATTGCCGATCGCCGGGACGCATTTGCTCACGCACGATCATCACCGCGGCGTCATTGATGCCGTCGGCCAGTTTTTCCAGCTGACGGATTTGCAAAGCGCGGAGGGGATCATCGGGCAGCAGGGCAGGCGCGTCACCGCGCAGTTCAATTACCTGCGCAATGATGGAGGAGTCAAACCAGGTGAGCTGATTGTCATCAATTAGCGCCGGCACTTTGCCCAGCGGATTGTATTGCGGCACATGAGTGTCGTCGGTCCACGGAGATTGATTCACGAATTCAAAAACCAGACCTTTTTCCAGCAAAATCACCGAAATTTTGCGTACAAAAGGACTGGTGTAGCTGCCAATCAGTTTCATCGTTCGCCTCCGTGTTGAATGAATTCATGAAGAAGGTCGCCATGAATGGCGACCCTACAAACGGAACGTTTAATCGCCGGGGAACATAAACGGATTCAAACTGCTGCGAGCGAATCCTTCCTGCTCCATGCGGGCATCCAGCACCAGCGAGGCCAAATCATCGGCGACGGGCTCCACGGCGGGATCCTTCTCCTGATACAGCATCTTCAGGTAGGTGCCGCAGTCGCCGCAGCTTTCTGCTTTCACCGCCGCTTTTTCACTGTCCAGCGACCAGTAATGCAGATCGCCAGTTTGTTCGCAGTTGGAGCATTTGCTGCGCACCACATACCATTCGCTTTCACACAGATTGCAGTGCAGATAGCGCAATCCCTGCTGGCCCACGCTCATGTGCACCACGCTGGTCACCGGCACGCTGGCGCACACCGGACAGAACTGGCGATGCTCGCCATATTCCGCGCGCGCTTTGCCAGGAATCAATGCCGCCATCTGCGCCCAGTAGATCGACAGCGCCGCCCAGATAAAGGGCGATTTGTCGCTGCTGACCTGGGCAAAATCACCTTCCAGCAGCGCCTGTGCCAGATTCTCCAGCTCGGTGGTGGAGGCTTTTTCCAGATTCTCCAGCACCGCCAGCGCCTGACCGCTCATCTCCGGCTTCAGCTCGGCAATCAGCGAATGCAGCAGACGTTGCCAGTGCGCATCGCGCGGATAGGTGTGGATATCGAGCGGCGGTTTGCCCTGTTCGGCGCTTTGCGCCAGCCGCTGCTGCAGATCAAGCTGCAGCGGATGGTCATACAGCACGATCTCCTGCGCCTCGGCGATCACCGCGGCAAAGCGCAGGTAATCACCCAGCGGATTCTTCGCGGCCAGATCGCGCAAACGCGCCGCGCGGCGGCTATACAGATTTTTCAACCGGGGGAAAAGTAACGGCGGAACCTGCTCCGCCGTGTGCTTTTCGCCTTTATCCAGCTGGTCCTGCGGGATGATGCGAATACTCATCAGGGACGTTTTTCCTGTTGTGTTTGGCGTTGGCGCTGCTCGCGATACCAGCGTGGATGATGTTTCTTCGCCCACGCGGCCGGAACCCAGCCCTCAACCATGGCGGTAATGGTGCCTTTTACCCACAACGCGGCGTAAATGTGCACCATAATCACCACGATCAGCGCCACAGCTGAGACCGAATGCACCACTAAGGCGGCGCGAATCAGCGGAATGGCAAAGGCGCCGGCAAAGTAAGGGCGCCAGATGACAATCCCGCTCACCAGCAGCAAGACTAAGCTGATGATAGCAGCCCAGAACACACACTTCTGCCCGAAGTTGTATTTGCCGGTGTCGCCCACCTCTTCGTTTTGCACGATTTTGCGGATGTTTTTCGCCCACACCAGGTCTTCACGGTTGATCAGATTATGTTTCCAATAACGTAAGAACATGATGATAAAGGCGGCAAACATCACTACACCGACAAACGGATGCAGGATGCGCGCCAGCTGCGGCGTGCCAAGAACGTGCATCAGCCAGTTAAACGAAGGGAAAAAGAAACCCAGTCCGCTCAGCGCGGCGAAGACAAAACAGAACGCCACAATCCAGTGATTGATGCGTTCCGGTGCGCTGTAGCGCACCAGACGATCGCGTTTTTTCATTATTCGCGCTCCTCTTTTTCGTGCAGGTTCTCGTCTTCATCCTCTTCCACGCGGTTCGGGCCTACGCCGACGTAGTGGAACACCGAGGCAGCAAAGGTGGCGGCAAAACCGATGGCCGCCAGCGGTTTCCAGATCCCCTTCCAGAACGTCACCGCCGGGCTGATGCTCGGATTTTCCGGCAAACCGTGATAGAGCTGCGGCTTGTCGGCGTGGTGCAGCACGTACATCACGTGTGTGCCGCCCACGCCTGCGGGATCGTACAAGCCCGCATTGGCATAACCGCGCGTGTTGAGCTCGGCCACGCGTTCACCCGCCAGCGCCTGCATATCGCTTTTGCTGCCGAAATGAATCGCACCGGTCGGGCAGGTTTTCACGCATGCCGGTTCCTGGCCAACATTGACACGATCGACGCACAACGTGCATTTATACACGCGGTTATCATCTTTATTCAGACGCGGCACGTCGAACGGACAGCCCGCAATGCAGTAGCCGCAGCCAATGCACTGTTCGGACTGAAAATCGACGATGCCGTTAGCGTACTGAATAATCGCACCTTCAGAGGGACAGGCTTTCAGACAGCCGGGATCGGCGCAGTGCATGCAGCCATCCTTGCGGATCAGCCACTCTAACTTGCCGTTCTCTTCCACTTCTGAGAAGCGCATCACCGTCCAGGATTTGGCGGTTAAATCGGCGGGGTTGTCATATACCCCCACGTTATGCCCCACTTCATCGCGGATATCGTTCCACTCTGAACACGCCACCTGACACGCTTTGCAGCCGATACAGGTGGTCACGTCGATCAGTTTCGCCACTTCCTGCTGATGGTTACGCGCCTGCGGGGCAGGCGTGAGTCCATTGGTGGCGGAGCGGCGGATAATGTCTTGAGATTGATAAGCCATATTCGTTCTCCTTACACCTTCTCGACGTTGACCAGGAACGCCTTGAATTCTGGCGTTTGCGTGTTGGCATCACCGACAAACGGCGTCAGGGTATTAGCAATAAAGCCTTTCTTCGCCACGCCCTGATAGCCCCAGTGAATCGGAATGCCGATGGTATCGACGATTTTGCCGTCGACGTTCAGTGGACGGATGCGCTTGGTGACCACCGCTTTGGCTTTGATATAGCCGCGATTGGAGCTCACTTTCACCGTATCGCCCTGCGCGATGCCGAGCTTGTTGGCCAGCTTCTCGCCGATTTCAATAAACTGCTCCGGCTGCGCGATGGCGTTGAGCCGCGCGTGCTTGGTCCAGTAATGGAAATGCTCGGTGAGACGATAGGTGGTGCCGACATACGGGAACTGCTCCGCCTGGCCCATCGAGGCCAAATCGTCCTTGAACACGCGCGCCGCCGGGTTGGATATCACATTCGGATGCAGTGGGTTGGTGCCAATCGGCGTTTCAAACGGCTCGTAGTGTTCCGGGAACGGACCTTCGGCCATTTTGTCGAGCGCAAACAGGCGACCAAGACCTTCTGGCTGCATGATGAACGGCCCGACATCGCTGCCCGGCGCGGCGGCGCTGTAGTCCGGCACATCCATGCCGCCCCATTTGCTGCCATCCCACTTCAGGATCTGACGTTTCGGATCCCACGGATTGCCTTGCGGATCCGCTGAGGCGCGGTTGTAGAGAATGCGGCGGTTGAGCGGCCATGCCCAGCTCCAGTTCAGCGTGTTGCCGAGTCCGGTTGGATCGGTGTTGTCACGGCGCGCCATCTGGTTGCCTTCTGGCGTCCAGCTGCCGGCGAAAATCCAGCAGCCGCTGCTGGTACTGCCGTCATCTTTCAGATGGGCAAAGGTGCTGAGCTGTTGGCCTTTTTTCACCAGCAGCGTGCCTTTATCATCGAACACGTCCGCCAGTGCTTTACCGTTGCTCTCCATCGCCACTTCTTCCGGGGCAGGATTTTCAGGCGTTTTATAGTTCCAGCTCATGTTCAACACCTGCTCAGGCAGCGCACCGCCTTCACTGGCGTACATCTTGCGCAGGCGAGAGTAAATGCCGGAAAGAATCTCGCCATCATTCAGCGCTTCGCCTGGCGCATCCTGGCCTTTGAAGTGCCACTGCAGCCAGCGACCGGAGTTAACGATGGAACCGTTCTCTTCGGCGAAGCAGGTGGACGGTAAGCGGAACACTTCGGTTTGAATCTGTGACGGATCAACATCATTAAATTCGTCGTGATTCTCCCAGAAGGTGGCGGTTTCGGTGTTGAGCGGATCAATGGTGACCAGGAACTTCAGCTTCGACAGCGAGGCGATCACTTTGCGCTTATTCGGGAACGACGCCACCGGGTTAAAGCCCTGGCACAGATAGCCGTTGACCTTACCTTGCGACATCATTTCGAAGTACTGCAGCACATCGTAGCCTTTGTCCCACTTCGGCAACCAATCGAAGCCCCAGCTATTTTCCTTCTGGGCTTTGTCGCCGTAGAACGCTTTCATCTGGCTGACAAAGAATTTCGGATAGTTGCTCCAGTAGTTCACCTGATCCGGCAGCAGCGCTTTTGGCGTATTGGCAGCCAGATAGGCTTGCAAATCGGCTTGTTTCTCCGACGGCAAAGTCATGTAACCCGGCAGGCTTTGCGACAGCAGGCCGAGATCGGTGAGCCCCTGAATATTGGAGTGGCCGCGCAGCGCATTTACGCCGCCGCCAATCATGCCCATGTTGCCGAGCAGCAGCTGAATCATCGCCATGGTGCGGATGTTCTGCGCGCCCACCGAGTGCTGCGTCCAGCCGAGCGCATACAGGAACGAGGTGGTGCGATCGCGCGCGCTGGTTTCGCCAATCAGTTCGCAAACGTGCAGGAAGTCTGCTTTCGGCGTACCGCAGATACGTTCGACGATCTCCGGCGTGTAGCGGCTGACGTGCTGTTTCAGCAGGTTCCACACGCAGCGCGGATGGGTGAGCGTGGCGTCGCGTTTGGCGAAGCCGTCGTCGCCCATCTCGTAGTTCCAGCTGGTTTTATCGTATTTGCGATTCTCTTCGTCGTAGCCGCTGAACAGGCCATCTTCAAAGTGATAATCCTCACGCACGATCAGGCTGGCATTGGTATACGCCTGCACATATTCATGCTGGATTTTGTCGTTTTGCAGCAGCCACAGCAGTACGCCCGACAGGAAGGTGATGTCGGTGCCCGAGCGAATCGGCGTATAGAAATCAGCGACCGATGCCGTACGCGTAAAGCGCGGATCGATAACTATCAGTTTGGCTTTGTTGTGAATCTTGGCTTCCATCGCCCAGCGGAAACCGACAGGATGCGCTTCAGCCGCGTTCCCGCCCATCACAACGATCAGATTGGCATTACGGATGTCGACCCAGTGGTTGGTCATCGCACCGCGACCAAATGTTGGAGCAAGACTTGCTACCGTTGGTCCGTGTCAAACGCGTGCCTGGTTGTCGACCGCTAACATGCCGAGCGATCGGGTAAATTTCTGGGTTAAATAGCCGGTTTCATTGCTGGATGCCGAAGCGCACAGCATGCCGGTGGAGAGCCAACGGTTAACCGTCACGCCCGCCGCATTTTGCGCGATGAAATTGGCATCGCGGTCAGCTTTCATCAGCTTGGCGATGCGATCAAAGGCATCATCCCAGCTAATGCGCTGCCATTTATTGGAGCCTGGTGCGCGATATTCCGGGAAATGCAGACGACTGTCGCTGTGCACGAAGTCGAGCAGGCCTGCGCCTTTCGGGCACAATGCACCGCGGCTCACCGGATGATCCGGATCCCCTTCAATATGGAAAATGGTCTCTTTGGCGTTTTTCGCGCCGTCGCCGAGGCTGTACATTAACAAGCCACAGCCGACTGAGCAGTAAGTACAGGTATTACGGGTTTCGCGGGCACGCAGCAGTTTGTACTGTCGTGTTTCCGCCAATGCCACTTCCGGCGCAAAGCCGAGCAGTGCTGCCGTTGTCCCTGCCATACCGCCAGCGCATACTTTGAAGAATTTTCTTCGGCTGACATTCATGGATTATTATCCCTCTATATTCTTGCGATATACGGTGCAAGAATGACCCGACTAAACTTGTGACAATAGCGGCTAAATATTACCACAGCTTTAATGTGGTTGTTGCCCGAGACGAAAAAAGTGAACGTGAATCAGCCAGAATGTAACGAGAGTGTGAATAAGATCTCAGGTGCGGTGCAGTCGCCGGTGTGGCAGCGCCGTACTATCGATAGCGCAGAAACCGACTGGCTGGCGCAGGAAGTGCCGATCGCGCTGGTCTATAACGGCATTTCGCACGTGGTGATGATGGCGACGCCCAACGATCTCGAAGCCTTTGCGCTCGGTTTTTCGCTATCGGAAGGGATTATCGAGCAGCCGAATGAGATTTTCGGCATGGACGTGGTGCCGGGTTGCCAGGGTATTGAAGTGCAGATTGAGCTCTCCAGCCGCCGCTTTATGGCGTTAAAAGAGCAGCGTCGCGCCATGGCGGGTCGCACCGGCTGCGGCGTATGCGGCGTGGAGCAACTCGATCAAATCGGCAAACCGTTGCAGCCGCTGCCGTTCAGCCAAACCTTTGATTTAGACCATCTTGATAAAGGGCTGGCGCAGCTGCGCGATTATCAGCCGATCGGTAATCTCACCGGTTGCACACACGCGGCGGCCTGGATGTCGCCGCAGGGCGAGTTGCAGGGTGGTTACGAAGATGTGGGACGTCATGTGGCGCTGGATAAACTGCTCGGCAGTCGCAGCCAGCAGCCGTGGCAGCAGGGCGCGGTGCTGGTTTCCAGCCGCGCCAGCTATGAGATGGTGCAGAAATCCGCCATGTGCGGCGTTGAAATTCTGTTTGCGGTATCGGCGGCGACACAGCTCGCCGTTGAGGTAGCCGAGCGTTGCAATCTCACGTTGGTTGGCTTCAGTAAACCGGGCCGCGCCACCGTTTACAGTCATCCGCAACGCCTGCGTTAAACTACCTGTACCTGCGGCAGCGCCTGTTGCAGTGCCGCCAGCGCGCCGGGTTTTGCCGGGCCGCTGTCGCAGATCAGCAAATCGACATCGGCAATCGGAGCGTAAACCGTGCGGCTAACCACCCCGAGCTTGCTGTGATCCGCCAGTAAAATCGTGCGATTCGCCTGCTGCACCATGGCACGGGCAATTGCTGCTTCATGGGGATGGAAGCTGCTGGCACCGTTTTTAGCATCAATGCCGACCGGCGAAAGCAGCGCGACATCAGCGCGATAACGATAAATCTCGCCGAGGGTCATTTCGCCGCGCGTTTGCTGTGCGCCTGCCATCATCATGCCGCCAATCAAAATCACCTGATTATTCAATGTCTCATGCTCTTCCGCCGCGCTCAGCGCCAGCGCGGCCTGCAGGCTGTTAGTGATGATGGTTAAACCCGACATGGTGCGCAGCGCTTCCGCCAGCATGGTTGTCGTGGTGCCGGCATCAAGGAACAGGGTTTGTCCCGGCTGCAAATGCTGCGCGGCGGCGATGGCGATGGCGCGTTTCTCTTTCGCCTGCGCGTTGCGGCGCACCTGCAGCGGCGGCTCTGGCTGACTATCAACGGCCACCAAACCACCATGCACCCGCCGCGCCAATCCTTGTGCTTCCAGCTCAATAATGTCGCGCCGTGCGGTTTCGCGCGAGATGCCAAGCTCTTTAATAATGCGCTCGGTACTGACCTGATGTTGCGTGGTCAGGAGCGCACGAATGCGGTGTAAGCGAGTTTCCTGCAGCATGACTTTTCCCTGGGGCGTGTTCAATCTGGGCCTAAGCTTACCTGAGTGTCATCAGGCCGTCATGTGTATTTGGTTGTATTTGTGTATTTGGTTGCATTTGTCGCTAAAGCAGGCATGATAGCGACAATTGGCTATTTCGCATGCACCCCTTTCACCTTCGCAACGGGAGTTACCATGGCTACACGTTCTACCATCATGGACACCAACAGTTTTCGTGCAGAGCACGCCGACGATTTGGATGCGGAAACCCGCAAGCTGACCGATAAACGCAGCAAAGTGTTGGGCGAGTCATATCGTCTGTTTTACCGCAAGCCAGTGCATCTGGTGCGCGGCGAAGGGCAATATTTATGGGATGCCGCTGGCCATAAATATCTTGATGTGTACAACAACGTGGCGAGCATTGGTCACTGCCATCCGGCGGTGATTGAGGCGGTCAATCAGCAGATGAAGATGCTGAACACCCATACGCGTTATCTGCATGAGCGCATTCTCGATTATACCGAAGCGCTGCTGGCGACCACACCGGATGCCATCGACCGCGCGATGTACATGTGCACCGGTTCGGAAGCCAACGATTTGGCGATTCGCGTAGCGCGTGCCTTCAGCGGCGGCACCGGCATTATTGTGTCGCAGGAGGCCTATCACGGCACCAGCGATCTCACGTCGGGGGTTTCACCGGCGCTCGGCAGCGGACAGCCGTTAGCAGCAACCACGCGTCTGGTGCCGCCGCCGGATGCCTATCGCGTCAATGCGCCCGATCTCGGCGAGTGGTTTGCCAATGAAATCCAAAAGCAGATCGACGATATGAAAGCCCACGGTATTAAGTTTGCCGGCTTCCTCGCTGATTCCATCTTCTCTTCAGATGGTGTGCTGCCTAACCCGCGCGGCTTCTTGCAGAAAGCGGTCGATGTGGTGCATGCCAACGGCGGGATTTTTATCGCCGATGAAGTGCAGCCAGGCTTTGGCCGTACCGGCGATGCGTTCTGGGGCTTTGCACGCCACGGCGTGGTGCCGGATGTGGTCACCACCGGCAAGCCAATGGGCAACGGTATTCCTGTTTCCGGCCTGCTGGCAAAAAGCGATGTGCTGGCGGCGTTTAGCGATGAAATTCCTTACTTCAACACCTTTGGCGGTAATCCGGTGGCAATGGCCGCAGCGCAGGCGGTGTTGACGGTGATTAAAGAAGAGGACCTGCAGGAGCATAGCCGCGTAGTCGGGGCTAAGCTGTTGAGCGAATTGCAGAAACTGATGGATCGTCATGAATCAATCGGCGATGTGCGCGGCGCCGGGCTGTTTATTGGTTTCGAACTGGTGCAAGACCGCGCCAGCAAAACGCCGGATAAAGCGCTAGCGCTGGATTTGATTGAGAAACTGCGTGAGCACCACGTGCTGACGTCAGTTGCGGGCCCGTACGGCAACGTGCTGAAGCTGCGTCCGCCGTTGGCGTTCCAGGAGGCGGATATCGATTGGCTGGTAGGGGCGCTGGATAAGTCGCTGAGCGAGCTGGGACGATAGAACGATCGTCATAAATAAGGTGCGATTATTAACAAGGTCGCCATGAATGGCGACCCTACGGATTTTGTAGGGTGGTCATTTATGGCCACCTCATTCTCAGACTCTGGCGGTTTCAGCGGCGAAAATGCGCTCCATCTTTTGCCACGCCTGCGCTACATCGTCATGCAGATTAAATAATCCCGATGTGCCAACGATAAACACATCAACACCCGACGCCGCAATCTGCTTGAAGGTGCGCGCATTGCACGAACCATCAATTTCGGTCAGATAGTGATAACCCTGCTCTTCACGCATCGCAATCAGCTGGCGGATCTTATTCAGCGTTTCCGGTATAAATTTCTGTCCAGCAAAGCCGGGATCTACTGACATCACCGTTACTTTATCCAGCAGATGCGCGTATTCACGAATGGTTTCCGCTGGGGTTGCCGGATTTAACACGACGCCGCAACGCCGTCCGGCCTCTTTGATCTGCGTAAGTAAACGGAAGATTTTATTATTGGCGGTTTCGGGGTGAAAGCTAATAATATCCGCGCCCGCCTCAATGCACATTGGAATAATATCTTCCGGATGATTCACCATTAAATGCACATCAATCGGCACTTCAGTAATTTTACGTAGGTTCTCAATAAAGAACGGCGATAGGGTAATATTTTTGACGTAGCTGCCATCCATAATATCGACATGATAAAACGCAGCGGTGCTATTCATTGCCTCCACTTGCTCGCGGAAGCGGGTAAGGTCCATGCACATTAATGACGGCGAAAATTTTGCACTCATAACTCTTTCCTCATTACAAAAACAGCGCCCGCAGGCGCTGTTGATGACATCAATGGAAGAACGAAATAATGTGGCCGAGCACGATACCGACAATGCCGAAATCCGCGTCACCAAAGGTGGTGGAAGCGAAGCCGAGGTCACCCATCATCGGCAGCAGAATCGCGGGCAGGAAGGAGATCAGTAACCCTTGCACAAAGGCGCCGATCACCGCACCACGACGTCCGCCGGTGATATTGCCGTAGACGCCAGCGGTGGCACCGCAGAAGAAGTGTGGCACCAGGCCGGGAACGATCACGCTCAGACCAAACAACGGGCACAGGAACATGCTGATCAAACCGGCGGAGAAGCTCGACAGGAAACCGATGATCACCGCATTAGGCGCGAACGGGAACACCGTTGGGCAATCCAATGCCGGCTTGGCGTTAGGCACCAGTTTATCGGCAATGCCTTTGAAGGCGGGGACGATCTCCGCAATCACCATACGTACGCCGGCCAGGATAATGTAGACGCCGGCTGCAAAGGTAATCGACTGGATGATGGCGAACACAATGTAGTTCTGGCCGCCACTGATGGTTTCGGTAAATGCTTTACCGGCGACCAACACCAGCGCGATGAACAGAATCATCATGGTCAGCGAAATCGCTACCGATGAATCGCGCAGGAAGTTGAGCGTTTTTGGTACCTTCAACTCTTCAATCGACGGGCTGCCTTTACCGACCACTTTACCTACCAGCGCAGAGAGCAGGTAACCGGTGGAGCCAAAGTGGCCGAGCGCCAGATCGTCCGAATTGGTAATCTTGCGCGTAAAGGGCTGCAGAATTGCCGGGCACACCACCATCATGGTGCCGAGAATCAGTGATCCAATTACGACTAACCAGAATCCGTGCACACCACCCACTGACAGGATTACCGCCAGCATCGCCGACATATACAGAGTATGGTGGCCGGTCAGGAAGATGTATTTCAGCGGCGTAATGCGTGCCAGTAGAATGTTCACCAACATGCCGAACACCATGATCATCGCGGTTTCCGTGCCGTAGCTTTTCTGCGCCAGCGCCGCCATTGCGTCGGTGTTTGGCACCACACCCTGAATATTAAACGAGTGTTCAAAGAGTTGGCTAAAAATGGTCAGTGTGGCCGCAATTAAATTGGCCCCGGCGATGAGAATAACAAAACCCATAATGGTTTTAAGCGTACCGGAAATAACATCAGAGACCGGTTTCTTTTGCAATAATAAACCAAACAGGGAAAAAAGGCCGACAAGTATAGCGGGTGTTCCAAGAACATCCTTAATAATAAATTGCAGCATAACTTACTCCGTGGTGAGTAAAGTTTTCGGGGTATTGTGTTGTTATATATTCTCAGCCAGGATTTCTTTAATTTTGGCATTATCCAGCAGGTTAGTCAGGCCAACCACTTTCGCGCTGTGCCCCGCTAACTGATCGGCAATATCTTTGGCGGCAATAATTAAATCGGCATGTTCAGATTTCGCAGAGGTTAAATCGGTATGACCGACTTCGGCTTCTTTGCCTAATTCCGCTACAATCTTCTTCACATTCATTTCAACAATGAAGCTGCTACCTAAACCATTGCCACACACAATCAGGATTTTTTTCATCGTAGGGTTCTCTGGTGATTAATTTTGAATGACAGCGTTTATGGCTGACAGAGTAGAAGCCGACAGCAGCTGCTGCAGGCGAGATTCGTCACTAAATACCTCCGCTAATGCGGTGATCATTTGAATATGATCGTCGCCTGATACCGCGCATAGCATGATGACGACATACACAGGATCGTTTTCATCTGCCTGAAAACTCATACCCTTTTTCACGTGCAGCAGCGACAAGCCATTTTTCTGCGCACCCTGTTCCGGACGAGCATGTGGCATCGCCAGTCCCGGAGCCAGCACGTAGTAGGGGCCCAGTTCTGCATGCGAGGTGAAGATGGCATCAAGATAAGCCGGACTGATTGCCCCTTCCGCCAGCAGCGGTTCAGCAGATAAGCGCACCGCTTCCTGCCAGTTGCTGACCTGCTCGACGACACGAATATGTTGTGGCGTTAGCCATTGAGTGAGCATCAGTAATTCCTCTTTATTCTTCGATGGGGTGCAATGTAGGTTATTTTCTCGCCCATTTTCTGTGATGATTGTCGCAAAAGTTAGCGCTAACACTGAGATTGTTAAAAAACGTGTTATCGCTAACATTTTCATGTGATGGGTTTGTCATTGTTGCAAGCACCTGACATGCTCACGCATTCTGGCGAGTTCGCGGGTGAGGGATGACCGAATCTGTGGTTTTTAACATGGCGCGTTAACAATTTTGGTTTTAAGCTGCGTCCTGGCACAAGCGGTGAGTAATGCAGGAGAGTGCATGACAGAAAAAAAACGGCGCAGTACCGGCAAAAGCACCCTGGCCGATGTTGCCCGTTTGGTGGGCGTAAGTACCATGACCGCATCGCGCGCGCTGCGCATGCCGGAGAAGGTTTCGCCTGACATTCGCGCCAAAATTGATGCGGCGGTCATTGAGTTGTCGTACGTGCCTAACGTGCAGGCAAGCAATCTGGCATCGGCAACTTCGCGGCTGATCACCATGGTGGTGCCCTCATTTGCCACGCCGGGCAGTACCATTGTTTCGGAAGCGCTGCAGGAAGTGCTGCGTCCACAGGGTTACAACATGATGCTGGCAGAAGCCAACCATTCGGCTGCGGAAGAGAGCGAACTGATCGAAATGCTGCTCTCTTATAATCCGGCGGCGATGGTGCATTTCAATTTCGATAACGCTGCCGAGGCGCATCGTTTGCTGAGCAATTCCGGGCTGCCGGTGATGGATATTGGCGGCGTACATCAGGATTCGGCGGGGATCAGCATTGGCGTCGATTACGCCAAAGCGATTCGCCAGCTGGTGCAGAGCCTGGTAGAGCGTGGCTATCGCAACCTCGGCTTGCTCTGCACCCAAAGTAACAACACCATCTTTCGCCAGCTGCTGAATGGCTGGCACAGCGGCATGTTAGCGCTGAATCAAGCGCCACATCGCGTGGTAACGTCACCGAAGATGCCGACCTTTGCTGCGGGACATAGCCTGCTGGCGGAGATCCGCATGACCTGGCCCGAACTGGATGTATTGATTTGCACCAGCGATGAAGTTGCCTGCGGTGCCATTATGGCGTGTCATGCAGCAGGGATCTCGATTCCCAGCCAGTTAGCGATTGCCAGCATCGGAGGGGGTCCGTTAGCGGCAGTGTGTTCGCCACCGCTTACCAGCATTGTGCTGCCGTATGAAGAGATGGGGCGGACAGCGGGCAAACGTCTGCTGTCGGCGCTTAAGGGCGACGAGCCACCTGCTATCAATGAGCTGCCGGTTCAACTCAAATTGCGCGCCAGCACGCATAAGGTGTAGCGGTAAGTGCGCACCTTTTCCCAGATTCATCAAATCCTTATCAATTCTAAGGCATTGATAACCCTTTTACGGATCATGTTTTTAACTATAATGATCCGACTGCTTACGCGGCACACCCAGTGAGGTAGTGCTGCAAAACACTAAATGGAGAGGAAGAACATGAGTTATTCACTGCCATCCCTGCCGTATGCCTACGACGCACTGGAACCGCACTTCGACAAGCAGACGATGGAAATCCATCACACTAAACACCACCAGACCTACGTTAACAACGCTAACGCCGCGCTGGAAGGTACCGAATTCGCCAACCTGCCGGTAGAAGAGCTGATCACCAAACTGGATCAGCTGCCAGCAGATAAAAAAGGTCCACTGCGTAACAACGCGGGCGGCCATGCCAACCACAGCTTCTTCTGGAAAGGTCTGAAGCTGGGCACCTCGCTGCAAGGCGACCTGAAAGCAGCAATCGAAAAAGATTTCGGTAGCGTTGAAGCTTTCCAGGCTGAGTTTGAGAAAGCCGCGACCACTCGCTTCGGCTCAGGCTGGGCGTGGCTGGTGAAAAAAGGCGACAAACTGGCTGTGGTTTCTACCGCAAACCAGGACAGCCCGCTGATGGGTGAAGCCGTCGCTGGCGTTTCAGGTTTCCCAATCATCGGTTTAGACGTGTGGGAACACGCTTACTACCTGAAGTATCAGAACAAACGTCCTGATTACATC
This sequence comes from Pantoea sp. BRR-3P, assembly GCF_039621635.1. Classification (NCBI taxonomy): domain Bacteria; kingdom Pseudomonadati; phylum Pseudomonadota; class Gammaproteobacteria; order Enterobacterales; family Erwiniaceae; genus Pantoea; species Pantoea sp. BRR-3P. Next base: position 3,934,599 of record NZ_CP155066.1, on the reverse strand, counting down.
AAAGCATTCTGGAACGTTGTGAACTGGGACGAAGCTGCAGCGCGTTTTGCTTCTGCTAAATAAGTTCTGGCTAACGCCCGCAATATAGGTAACCGGTGGAGTTGTTCACCGGTTTTTTTTCGCTTTAATTAAACCATTCCTAAACGACGCGGATATTTTTCCGCACGATTATTACGCTGCGAAAGCTATTAACCTGCCGTTGATAATTTGGGGCATATAGTAGCGATAATTTGTCTCGCAAAGCCTAAATAATCATGTCTATTATCACAACTTCTGTGACGAATAATGATTCGTCAGCATCACTGTTTTTGCCATTAATTAGTGGGAAGTTCAGACCGGATAAATTATGGAATAGCAGTAGTTTCCGCACAAAATTTGCCTTAAGGTCGTTGGTATTTCCTATTACTACCTTCAGTTACCTTAATAAATTAGCGAAGTTACCAGCGCTGCCGCAATTATTGAGCCTACAAGGCCTGCTGCCGGCCAAACCTCATCGTCCCTACTTGCGCGCAGGTTTTAGCGTTGCGCAGCGCGCGCAGGCCATCATCGATCACTATATGTTGATGGACCAGCTGGATAACGCAACCTTGCGCCAGCTTTTGCAGAGTCCGGGCGACAATTTGCTGGCCAATTTAAGCGGCAAAAATGATGAGTCATTTTTGATTTATTGCTGTCCGGGCCGCTTCGACCGTGAAGGTGAAATTACACTGGAGTTGCGTTACGAAACCCAGTTAATTGCGTCTCTCTCGTTCTCTATTATTGGTGAGCGCCAGAAGCGCACCTTATTAATCGGTGGTTTACAGGGGCCGCGTAAACATATCTCTAACGATGTGATTCGCGATGCCACGAAAGCCGCACACGGCGTATTCCCAAAACGTCTGCTGATGGAAGCCGTATTTAACCTGGCGGAGCAGTGTGGCGTAGAAGCGATAACTGCCGTTGGTGATACCACACACGTGTTCCGCAGCCTGCGCTATCGTCACAGCAAGAGCGACAAGTTTTTTGCGAGCTACAGCGAGTTTTGGCTATCTCTGGGCGGGGTGATGCGGGCGGATGAGCTGTTTATGCTGCCTTTGCGCGCAGAGCGGAAAGAGTTGGAAGAGATTGCCAGCAAGAAGCGCGCCGAGTACCGCCGTCGCTATGCCTTGCTGGACAGCCTAAATGAACAAGTTCATCAGGCGGCAGGCATCCAACGCGACGTCTCACACGCCGCGTAAGTCATGATTAGAACGGCTGCTTCGCGTAGCCGGTCATCACTTTTAGTCCCATCTCACGTCCGAGCGCGGTCATTGGGTGCACTACCACCAGGCCGCGCACGCTTTTCTTGAATGCGCCCATGTTGGCCTGCTCTTTTTTGGTAATTTCGCGGCTAAAGCCCAGCTTCTGCAGCTGTTGCGCTTCTTTGCTTAACTTCTCTGTACGTACACCACGCAGGCGCTCAATTTCCAGCTCCAGCTTCTCTTTTTCACGCAGCAGCTCTCCGAGCTTTTCGGCATCGCCAGACGCTAACAGCGGGGCTTCTTTGCGGTTGAGTGCGTCCAGCTGATCGCTGAGAAGTTTGATCTCGGCTTTTTCTTTTTCTTTCATTGGGGGAAACTCGTTAAGGAAAACAGGGAAAGGATACACAAATCTGCGCCGTTTTGCAGCGTGGAGCGTAGGGGGCGCATTCATGCGCACCTGGTCACCATGAATGGCGACCCTACAGTGGTTTGGCGAGGTTTTCGTAGGGGGCGCATTTATGCGCGCCTGGTCACCATGAATGGCGACCCTACAGTGGTTTGGCGAGGTTTTCGTAGGGTGCGCATTCATGCGCACCTGGTCGCCATGAATGGCGACCCTACACCGCCGGCTTTTTAAACACCTGTTTGTGCGAGATGCGGGAAATCAGCTCGGTCAGCGACAGCACCATGGTTGATCGTACCATTTGCAGATAACGCTGCTGCTGCATTGACCGGAGTTGATCGTCATCGCGGTTGAAATCCGGCTGCGGCGGCCAGGCAACCACGCAGTGCAATTCGCCAAACGGTCCAAGGATCTCATCGTCAGTAAAGCGATAATCGCTGATGTCATGATTCAGCTCCTCGCGCAGCGCCAGCAGCAGTTCACAGTCTTCATACTCATGCCGGTTGATGACGCCCAGGCCGTAAATCAACTTGAGGCGAACGGAGAGCTCACCCAGCGGACCATCACCGAGCAGCAGCGGCTCTACCGCATATTTAACCGCGTAATCGTCCTTACGAAACACTTGCAGCACCAGCAGGTTAACCGCTTCGGTCAGCAGTTCAACGGCGGCGATCAGAAAGCTTCTCACCGAACGACCGGCATTCAGGCGCTCAAGCACCCGGTTTTCAAAAGCCTGCTTCTCTTCCATTATTGCCTGCATCGTTCAGCTACCGCCAGCGGGCACGAAGATGTGCCCGAGTTAACCACTAAAGGGCGCGCATTATGCCATAGCGTTGTAAGCGCTCACCACTGAGGTGACCACATCGCTATTGGCATCCAGGCCGGAAATCTCAGCCAGCGTGGCCTGCGGGCCTTTTTCTGCCAGCAAAGCGACCAGCTCTTGCGCTTGCGGATCGGCTTCGCTGCGATAGTGCATCGCGGCGGCGATGCCCTGCACCAGATTGTCGTGAGGCAGCTGATACTCCAGCGTGCCCAGCGTTGGCTTGATCAGGCGATCGCCCGCACTCAGCTTACGCAGCGGCTGACGGCCAACGCGCTCAACGTCATCTTTCAGGTATGGGTTTTCGAAACGACTGAGGATCTTCTGGATGTAAGCCGCATGTTTATCGGCTTCAAAACCATAGCGCTTAATCAGTACCGCACCACTTTCCTGCATGGCACCTTGCACGATGGCACGGACTTTCTTATCCAGAATCGCATCACGAATGGTCGCGTGACCTGCAAGTTGGCCGAGATAAGCGGTGATCGCATGGCCGGTGTTGAGGGTGAACAACTTGCGCTCAACGAATGCCATCAGATTATCGGTCAGTTCCATGCCTGGGATATTCGGCAGCTCGCCTTTGAACTGGGTTTTATCAACAATCCACTCGCTGAAGGTTTCAACGGTGACTTCCAGCGGATCGGTGGTGCCGGCTTCTGACGGCGGGACGATGCGGTCTACCGCAGAATCAACGAAACCAACGTGCGCTTCTACCCATGCGTGATACTGCTCTGGCAGGGCTTTCAGCACGTGCTGTTTCAGCTGGCTGGTACCGCGCACCATATTTTCACAGGCGATGATATTTAGCGGGCGGACGTTACCGCTGTCGCTGCGTTTGGCCAGACCTTTAGCCACGCCACCGGCGATGCGTTCCAGAATTTGCGGACCAACCGCAGTCGTCACAATATCCACTTCAGCAATCAGCGTAACGATATCGTCGCTGGTGCTGTTTACGGCGCTAACGCCTTTTACGATTTCGACTTTCGCCTGCTCGCCAACCACATGAACCGGATACTCATGACGGGCGTTAAGGGCATCAAGCACCACCTGATTGACGTCAGCAAACACCAGCTCGATTCCGGCATCTGCCAGCAACTTACCGATAAAACCGCGACCGATGTTACCTGCTCCAAAATGTAACGCTTTCATAAATTTGACCCATATCAAATGACGAAAGGGCGGGCAAGTCCGCCCCGGAAATGTGGGACGGGCTTACCCGCCCCAGGGAAGGTAAAACGTGCTGTTACGCTTTAACGGTGCTGCCTGAGAGCAGGTCCAATACGTCCTGCACGCTGGTGGTGTTTGCCAGCTTCTCAATTACGCTGTCATCGTCCAGCGCATTCGTCAGGCTGGTAATGACCTGAATATGCTCGTTGTTGCGAGCGGCGATACCAATGACCAGACGCGCAACGTCTTCTGGTTCATCACCAAACTGTACACCGGCCGGATACTGGCAGAACACCACACCGGTTTTCAACACGCGATCTTTTGCTTCCACGGTACCGTGCGGAACGGCAATTGACTCACCGAGATAGGTTGGCGTCAGCTTTTCACGTTCCAGCATCGCTTCAACATATTCCGGCTGAACATATCCGCCTTTCACCAACTGTTCACCGGCAAAGCGAATCGCCTGCTCTTTGTGGGTGGCGCTCAGACCGAGGAACACATTGTCTGCACCCAGTTTAAACAGGTGCGCGTTGCCTTCGTCATAGCTGTCCGCCAGCGTGGTCTGCACGGTTTCGCGATGGGCTTCACTGCGGTTAGCGGCAACCAGACGTTCAGTCAGATTGCTGTACAGCGCGCTATCGAGGAAGTTGTTCAGCGAAATATGCTGCGCCTGTGGCGCCTGGCGCATCGCACGTTCCGTTAGATCGCGGTGGGTAATCACCAAATCGACATCGCCCGGCAGCGAGTTAATCGCGCTGTTAGTGACGGAGATATTGCTCAGGCCGGCATCCTGCACTTTCTTACGCAGCACACCTGCACCCATCGCACTTGAACCCATACCGGCGTCACAGGCCACGATGATTTTGCGCACGTGGTTCAGGTCAACGCTCATCGCATCGCCTGCGACCGGTGAACCCGCAACGGCCTGGCCTTTTGACTGCGCTTTCATATCTTTCATGCGCTGAGTCGCGGCTTCGATATCGTCATCTTCTTTCACTTTGCTGGTTTTCAGCAGGATTGAAGAGACCACGAAGGAGACAGCAAAGGCTGCGATAATTGCCGCAATGTTAGCGAAGTAGGCACCTTTTGGCGTCATCGCCAGTACCGCCAGGATGGAACCTGGAGATGCTGGTGAAACCAGACCTCCGTTCAGCAGCGTCAGGGTGAACACGCCAGTCATACCACCGAGGATAACCGCCAGCAGCAGACGCGGCGCCATCAGCACGTACGGGAAGTAGATTTCGTGGATACCACCGAGGAAGTGGATAATCGCTGCACCGCCTGCAGATTGTTTGGCGCTACCGCGACCAAAAATCATGTAGGCAACCAGCACGCCCATACCCGGACCTGGGTTGGCTTCAATCAGGAAGAAGATTGATTTGCCCGCCTCGCTCGCCTGCTGGATACCCAGTGGAGAGAAGATACCGTGGTTGATGGCGTTATTGAGGAACAGGATTTTCGCCGGTTCAACAAAGATGGAGGTCAGTGGCAGCAGGTTGTTCTGCACCATCAGGTTCACGCCAGCGGCGAGAATGTGTGACAGACCTTCAACCAGTGGACCGATCGCCAGGAACGCCAGCAGCGCCAGCAGCATCCCGATGATACCGGCCGAGAAGTTGTTCACCAGCATCTCGAAGCCGCTTTTGATCTTGCCATCTACTACGCGGTCAAAGGATTTGATCGCCCAGCCGCCCAGCGGACCGGCAATCATTGAGCCAAGGAACATCGGCATATCGGCACCGACGATCACGCCCATGGTGGTGATTGCACCCACCACGCCACCGCGATCGCCGCCTACCAGACGTCCACCGGTGAAACCAATCAGCAGCGGCAGCAGGTAAGTGATCATTGGGCCGACGAGTTTCGCCAGCGTTTCGTTTGGAATCCATCCGGTTGGGATGAACAGCGCAGTGATGATACCCCAGGCGATAAACGCACCGATGTTAGGCATCACCATATTACTCAGAAAGCGACCAAAGCTCTGAACCTTGACCTTTACTGATGAGGACATAAACCCACCCCTTATTGAGACGCGCTGCAATAAGAGAGCGCGTTTGTTTTTGTTTGAACGTTACGGCGGGGGCCGTGGCATTACTGTATGCAGGCGGACTCTAGCACTAGTTTATTACGCTGCGTAGAGCACGGGCTTAGTGTGATGCAGATCACGCTAACTTGGGGTGATGAGGGGGCTATAAGGTGACATCGATCACAAAAAAGAGCTGTAAGAAAGCAACGATGACGGATTTTTAAGCAAAACAAGGTGATGAATGTGACTTGAATCACCTTTTATTGGCGTTGGTTTGTTGTGTAAATGTGATCTTTGTCACAAACAATTTGTGGTCGAAAATGCGTCAGATCACACTATCGTGCAGCAGAAAAGCGCGCTGTAAGGAAGTGACGAAAATCTGAAAAGAGGTGAACCCATCAGGAGACGAGAAAGGGCGGTTTGTAGGGACGCCCTTTATGGCGTAATGCCGATCAGTTAAGCGCTGTATCTAATTACCGCACATTCCGTAGCGGCGCGATTTATCGCGCAATGAATTGCGCCGCTACAATGTGGGCGCTCGGTAATTAGGGTTTTCATCTCTTAACTGACGGGTATTACGCCATTTATGGCGACCCCTCACAAATGACTCAACGTTTTACAAACCGCCTTGCACCGCGTTTTGCGCTTGCGTGAGCGCCTGCGCGTTACTGGAAAGATTGCTCATTAGCGTGTTGTATTGCGTCGCCTGATCCTGCGTTGGGAATTGCACGCCGCCGTCATTAAAGGTAACGCGTGCGCCTTGCGATTGCAGATAATCCCCGGTTTGCACTGCCGCCTGGCTTAATGCCTGCAGCTGCGGCAGTAGCGGAATCAGCGTGCTGGCCGGCTGTGTGACGACTTTAGCGAAGGCGGCATCGTAAACTTTTTTCAGATCGTCCGGCTGCTTAAGCGTGGCTTTGCTGCTGTCGGCCTGCATTTTGGCGCTCTGAATCTGCTGTGTCAGCACACTCAAATTACTGCTCGCCTGGCGCAGGCTGTCGCGGCGGGTTAAATAATCCTGCGGTACACGAATCGCGGCCAATTCATCGACAACGGGACGCATACCTTGATCAATTGCCTGGTTCGCCTGCTGTGAGAAGCCATACAGGATGGCGTAATCGCTGGCGTAGTTACCGAAGGTCTGCTTCTGGTTTTCACTCAGGCTGGGCAGATGCTCGCCGCTACGCATCACGGTATTTTGAAGGAAATCACTGAAAGCTTTACGCTGATCGCCCTCTTTGTCGCCACAGGCGGTGAGTTGCAACACCACCAATGCGCTGACCATCAGCATGCCGGTACGCATCCAGATGCGGGATAATCCTGACGCCATAATTCAACTCCTGTGATAATGGCTTTCTCCCATCCTATTCCAAGCCAATGCTCGAATTATTCGGGATTAAAATTTTTGCGAAAATGGTCCTAAAGAATAGTGCAATGGTCTGGTGTGTACAACGGGCGCACCGGGCAAATTAAAACACCAGCGCCTGTCCATCTTTGCGGCTTTCCGTTGCGGCGATATAGAAGCCTTGTGGATCGCGAACAATCGCCTGCGCGCCGCCGAAGTTATAGCCGAGAAGGGGATCTTCGAGCGTGATCAGATGCCCCATTTCACGTAATTTTGCCAACGCGTTGCGATCGATACCCGGTTCGACCACCACTGAACGCCCTTGCTCAACGCGCCAGCGCGGCGCATCAATCGCCGCCTGCGGGTTTTGTTTATGCTGCATGATACGTAGCGCCAGCTGCAGATGGCCTTGCGCCTGCATTGGACCGCCCATCACGCCAAACGACATCAGCGGCTGTCCCGCAGCATCTAAAGCAAACGCCGGAATAATGGTGTGGAACGGACGTTTACCGCCTGCCACCACGTTCGGATGTTGCGCATCGAGCGAGAACCCACAGCCGCGGTTTTGCAGACTGATGCCGGTGCCTGGCACCACCACGCCCGAGCCAAAGCCCATAAAGTTGGATTGTATAAAGGAAACCATCATGCCGCTGGCATCGGCGGTGGAAACATAGACCGTGCCGCTCTGCTGCGGTGCGCCAAAGGTAAAATCTCCGGCTTTATCAGGATCGATAAGCTGTGCACGCTGCTGAAGATAGCGATCGCTCAACAGCAGTTCGGCAGGGAATTCAAGGTGATCGTAATCGCTAACGTAGCGATCCAGATCGACCAGCGCCAGTTTCATCGCCTCAATAGAGAGATGCAGCCACGGCACCGAATCCGGCGTATAGCGGCCAATATCCCACTGCTCGAGAATGCCCAGCGCAATCAAGGTGGCGATGCCCTGGCCATTGGGGGGCAGTTCCTGCACCGATCCACCGGCAAACGGACGCGACAGCAGATCAACCCAATCGGCGCGATGGTTATCCAGGTCAGACATAGTGAGGGATGCGCCGTGCTGTTTGGCAAACGCCACCATCTTTTCGGCGAGTTCGCCGCGATAGAAAGCTTCGCCACGCGTTTCGGCGATTTTTTGCAAGGTAGTGGCTTGCGCCGGATTACGGAAGAGCTCACCGGCGCGTGGCGGCAGGCCATCGGGCGCAAAGCACTCGACGAAGCCGGGTTGATCTTTCAGTTTGTTATAGCCGCGCTGCCATAGGTGACCTATCAGCGGCGAAACCGGGAAACCTTCACGTGCATACGCTATCGCCGGCTGTGCCAGCGTGGTGAGCGGCAGGGTGGCAAAGCGTTCAGCCAGGGTTACCCAAGCCGATACCGCGCCAGGCACCGTGACGGATTCCCAACCGATTTCCGGCATCGCGTTATATCCGGCGAAACGTGCTGGGCTCCATGCCGCCGGTGAACGTCCTGAAGCATTCAATCCATGCAGCTGTTTGCCATCCCAGATAATGGCAAAAGCATCGCTACCGAGGCCGTTGCCCGTCGGCTCTAACACCGTGAGCGCCATTGCGCTGGCGATTGCGGCATCTACCGCATTGCCGCCCTGTTGCAGCATGCGAATACCTGCCTGTGCTGCAAGCGGCTGCGAGGTAGCAACTGCGTTGCGGCCCATCATGGGTACGCGGTGTGAGGCATAGCTGGCGGTAAAATCCAAATCGCTCATAACCCTTTCTCTCTGCGTCATGCTGGTGCGGGAACGCTGCAGCGCTGTGCAGCACCATGAATGTGCGGGATAAGTGTTTAATAATAAGTCAGATAATTCATGTTGATAGCGAATTGGCACTTTTTTTGAATAGATTTTAATCAAGGCACTGCTTAACGCTACTGACTCGTAGTTTTAGGCACTGGTTGGGTAGCAAGTGCTGGTGGGTCAATCGGTTATGATGATCGATCGGGTAATGGCATAAGAAAGAATAAAAAATAATCAGGAATCAAGCAGCAAAGTCGGGGATCTGACCCATACTTAGAAACCCGGACAATTGTTGCATTGCCCTGGCATCTTTTTGCAGTGCACAACAGGCTGTGTCCCGCATCGGTTTAATAATAACTCCGCGATACAACCTAAACGGGTCGGTTTCAGCACCATTTGGTGCTTACGTCTCTACTTTCACGTGCTTCATAGTGAGTTTTTAAGGAGTTCTCTATGGAATTTAAAGATCCAATGGTCGAGTTGCTCAGCAGCCTTGAGCAGATTGTTTTGACACGTGATGCTCAGCCTTCCGTATCAGAAATTACACTCAATCAGGCTTCAGTTCCCGAGCCGCAGCGTTTACGCGAGATGACCGGCATGCAGGTGGATGAATTCGCCCGCGTGATGGGGGTGAGCGTCTCGTCAGTTAAAAGCTGGGAGGCGCAACGTACGCGCCCTTCCGCTACGGCGCGCAAACTGATGAAGCTGCTGCAAGCAAACCCCTATCTGGGGCGTCAACTGCTGGAGTAACACCAGGCTTTATTTGGTGCTCCAACCCGCCTATACGGCGGGTTTTTTAATTTACGTCGCTATACTTCGCCGCCTGTTTCACGAACCAGCTTTCCGGCACGCTGTGCGGCGGCTGTGCTAATTGAGCAAGACCCTGCTTAATTGTCTGTTCCGCCTGCTGCCACAAATGCCGATCCCCTTCGCGCAATAGTTGAATCTGAATCTGTTTTTCAACCAGATAGACGCGGGCAAAGTGAGCATCGTATTGCACGATGGCGCGGGTGTTATCGATGATATCGGCCAGTTTGATGGTTTGCGCCTCGGGTGAGGCCGCAGCGGTATGACGAAAATGCGCCAGCTTACGAGCGGCACGATTTTTTGCGGCGGGCTGCTCGCTGTCAGTGAGCATATCCACCAGTTCAGCCACCCGCGCGCCGAAATGACGTTCAATGTCTTCTAAAGTGGTGGGGGTATCTTCAACCGTATCATGCAGCCAGGCGGCGGCAATCATCTGTTCGTCATCGGTAACGCTCCGTACCAGTTCGGCGACGGCAGCGGGATGAACAATGTAAGGTTCATCCGTATATTTACGGCGCTGGCCCGCAGCAGCATGCGCTTCTGTGGCATAACGGCGCGCTTGCTCTTCCAGTGAATCTCGCATATTCCACTCTCCCAGAGAAAGATTGCTTGCAATTATCTAGCGCGCTATCTATATTGAACCTCATGAACAGTAATCAAGATGACAAAAAAGTGAAGCAGGCGCCACTTCAGTTAGATCAGCAGCTCTGCTTTGCGCTGTACTCGGCGAATCTCGCGATGCACAAAGTCTATCGTCAGCTGCTGTCAACGCTGGAGATTACCTATCCGCAATATCTGGTCATGTTGGTGCTGTGGAATCAGGATGATGTCACGGTATCGGAGATTGGCGAGCAGCTGTTTCTTGATTCGGCAACGCTGACGCCGCTATTGAAACGTCTGGAAAGCGCCGGCTTATTGCGCCGCCAGCGTTCACGTCAGGATGAACGCCAGGTGGTGGTAACGCTAACCGATGAGGGGCGTGCGTTACGTGCCAAAGCCGCAAGTATTCCGGAAGCCATTCAGTGTGCGACCGCCTGCGATGATGATGCGATGGCGTTGCTGAAAGGCCAGTTGGACGATTTGCGCGACAGTTTGTCTCGCGCTAAGTAATTCGGGAAGTCGCTGTCTCGACATCCCACACCATGAAGTTCAGGCTTGCGCATAATAAGTAGTGCGCGATTATATAGCGAATTAATGAGGTTATTATGTCTTTAGAGAAAGTTGTTTACACTGCAAAAGCTAAAGCTACCGGTGGTCGTGATGGTCGTGCTACTTCTTCAGATAACGTGCTGGATGTAAAACTGGGCGTGCCAAAAGAGATGGGTGGCGCAGGCGGCGAAGTGACTAATCCAGAGCAGTTGTTTGCTGCGGGTTATTCGGCGTGTTTCCTTGGCGCGATGAAATTTGTTGCCGGCCGCGATAAAATTACCATGCCAAAAGAGGCGTGGATTGAAGGTGAAGTGGGCATCGGCCCGATCCCGAACGGTTTCGGTATTGAGGCCAAATTGAATATCCATCTGCCAGACATGGATGCTGCCGAAGCACAGAAACTGGTTGATGCGGCGCACATTGTTTGCCCTTATTCCAATGCTACGCGCGGCAACATTGACGTAACGCTGAACATCATTAACTAATTGATGTTGATAAAATAAAAGGCTCCTGCGGGGGCCTTTTTTACATCTGAATATTACGCCGATTGGTCCGATGAAAAAATTTTTCTGGTCTAACCATTGGTTAAATGTTCTACTGCTCCGCTTCGCGTCATCGCCCTATCGCCAATCAGAATCGTCCCGATCCTGCACGTTGCGTCACGCTTTTTCCGCGGTTTAGCGAACTCTACTGCCTTTAAATAGTCACATAACGGTTGATACAACGACACCAGGTCGGGAATAAATATTTTCATGAATTATATTAAAAGTTTAACGCAGCAAAAGCTGTCACTGCTGCTTGCTTTGTATCTCGGCATCTTATTGAATTTGCCGATATTTTATCGCCGTTTTGACGGTTTTTTAACCCAATCGACGCTCTCTAACTGGCTCTCTGCTGCCGCGGAAGTGATGGCGGCCGTGTTGCTGACTTTCTTCCTGATGCGCTTGCTGTCGCTGGGCGGTAAATGGGCTTATCGCGTTCTGGCCAGCCTAATTGTGGTGATTTCGGTTGCTGCAGCCTATTACATGGCGTTCTTCAATGTGGTGATCGGCTACGGCATCATTGCTTCGGTGATGACTACCGATGTCGATCTCTCTAAAGAAGTGATTGGCCTGCGTTTCGTGCTGTGGATGGTGCTGGTGAGTGCGCTGCCGCTGTTGCTAATTTGGAGTAATAACCTTAGCCAAACGCTAATCGAACAGTTGAAAACGCCGGGTCAACGTCTTAAACCCGTGGTGATTCTGTTGCTGAGCGTGGCGCTGGTGTGGCTGCCTATTCGCTATTTTGACAAGTTGCAGAAAGTTAACGAAGAGATCACTAACATCGATTTGCCGAGTTACGGCGGGGTCGTGGCGCACTCCTATCTGCCATCAAACTGGATCGCGGCGCTAGGACTGTTCGCCTGGACCAAAGTGGATGAAGAGTGGGATGGCAAAGAGCTGCTGGATCCGGCGAAAAAGTTCACCTACGTTGCGCCGCCAGGCATTGACGATACTTATATGGTGTTTGTGATTGGTGAAACCACGCGCTGGGACCATATGGGGATGCTGGGCTACGATCGCGACACCACACCGAAATTGTCGAAAGAGAAAAACCTGGTCGCTTTCCGCGGCGAATCATGTGATACCGCTACCAAGCTCTCGCTGCGCTGCATGTTTGTGCGCGAAGGCGGCACCATGGACAACCCAGGCCGCACGTTGAAAGAACAAAACATTTTTGCGGTGCTGAAAGAGCTGGGCTTCACCTCTGAGCTGTTCGCTATGCAGAGTGAAGTGTGGTTCTACGATAATGCAGATACCAACAACTTCTCATTCCGTGAGCAGATTGGTTCTGAGAAGCGCAATCAGGGCAAGGCGGTGGATGACATGCTGTTAGTGCCTGAACTGCAAGCCTCGCTGCAGCGTTTCCCGAAAGGTAAGCATGTAGTGATTCTGCATACCAAAGGTTCGCACTACCTTTATTCCCAGCGCTACCCGCGTGATTTCGCGCGCTATAAACCAGAGTGCATGGGGGTTGATGAAACCTGCAGTAAAGCGCAGTTGATCAATGCTTATGACAACTCCGTTTTATACGTGGATACCATGCTGGATAGCGTGCTCGATCAGCTGCGTGATAAGAAGGCGATAGTGTTCTACGCCGCTGACCACGGTGAATCGATCAGCGAGAATATGCATCTGCACGGTACCCCGCGCGAGATGGCACCGCCAGAGCAGTTCCGCGTGCCGATGATTGTCTGGGCTTCCGATAAGTATCTGGCAGACCCAACCAACCGCAGCAACTTCGAGCGCTTGCAGGCGCAGCAGCGCGTAGGTAAAACGCATCGTCATGTTGAGCTGTTTGATACGATTTTAGGTTGCCTCGGTTATACCTCTCCAGATGGTGGAATTAAAGCTGCCAATAACTGGTGCCAGGCACCTGCGGGCGCACCGGCTAAAACGCTGTAATATTTACCTGGAAGCTATTGAGCAGCAGGGCTTTTTAAGGCACTGCTTGCTTTCCAGGCGATCGGGCGGAATTTAGGTAAAAGGGATTGACGCTTTTTTAGCAGCGCAGTAATATGCGCCCCCATCGGCGAGTAGCGCAGCTTGGTAGCGCAACTGGTTTGGGACCAGTGGGTCGGAGGTTCGAATCCTCTCTCGCCGACCATCTTTGAAGAAACCTGCTTTTATAAGCAGGTTTTTTTTCGTCTGTCATTTGGACGGGATCGCTGCACCTTTCCTGAGCAACGCAGCGGGCAAACAGCAAAAATCGTAAATACACCCTTTCCGCCAGCTAAACGCTAAATACTCAGTATTATGTCCACTTTACACGCTGCACCCCACGCCAAATCGAAGCCGCACGCTTAATTCGTGACACATTCTTCTTATGACCGGTTTATGCATCATGCTGATTTCTTATGCCATTTTACTAGCAGAATCCGCTGCCTGAACGTCATAACGCACGAAGAATCGTTCAGATATTCAACATTTACCAATAACTTTTGTATGTTTTTTAGCGGTGATAATCACTGTCATTTGGCTGTATAGCCAGATAATCACGCGGTATTGAGCGCTTTATCACCTTTTTTAATTTTGGCTTAGCGCCAGAAGGGTGTTTTTTATCGTTGCTTGCACTTACTCACACTCTGTGTAAATAACCCCACACTGTATTGACGTTCATTGCAACTGTTGACAAATTGATGCGTCAATCAAATGTAGAGACGGACGTGCCTGACAGATTCCACGGTGCCAGCGCAACAACTATAACCGCTCACATTTTGCTTACTCTTAATTGACCTGCCCGAACCGCATAAAAAAATCAGAGGTCGGGCGACGCACACAACATCACATCACAATGGAGCAAAACATGATCAACTCCCTGGCTAAATCCAGGATGCTGAAGGTCGGTCTCAGCCTGATTGCTATGACCGTTGCCGCTGGTGTCCAGGCGAAAACCCTCGTTTATTGTTCTGAAGGTTCGCCGGAAGGTTTCAACCCGCAGCTCTTCACCTCGGGCACCACCTACGACGCAAGCTCTGTACCGATCTACAACCGCTTGGTTGAGTTCAAAACCGGTACTACCGAGCTGCAGCCAGGTCTGGCAGAAAAATGGGATGTTAGCGCGGACGGTAAAACCTATACCTTCCATCTGCGCCAGGGCGTGAAGTGGCAATCGACCAAAGACTTCAAGCCAACCCGCACCTTCAATGCCGATGACGTCGTGTTCTCCTTCGAGCGTCAGCTCGACAAAAACAACAAATATCACGGTGTTTCTGGCGGCAGCTACGAATACTTCGAAGGCATGGACATGCCTAAGCTGATCGCCAAAATCGAAAAAGTTGACGATTACACCGTACGCTTCACCCTGACCCGTCCAGAAGCGCCGTTCATCGCCGACCTTGGCATGGACTTCGCTTCAATTCTGTCAAAAGAGTACGCCGACAACATGCTGAAAGCGGGCACGCCAGAGAAGCTGGACCTCAATCCAGTGGGCACCGGTCCGTTCGTACTGCAGCAGTACCAGAAAGATTCGCGCATTCTCTACAAAGCTAACCCAGACTTCTGGGGCACCAAGCCGAAGATTGATCGCTTAGTGTTCTCCATCACGCCAGATGCGTCAGTGCGTTATGCCAAACTGCAGAAAGGTGAGTGCCAGGTGATGCCGTACCCGAACCCGGCCGACATCGCCAGCATGAAGAAAGACGACAAAATCAATCTGATGGAGCAGCCAGGTCTGAACGTCGGTTACCTGTCGTTCAACACCGAGAAAAAACCGCTGGATAACGTGAAAGTGCGTCAGGCACTGACCATGGCGGTAAACAAACAAGCCATTATTGATGCCGTTTATCAGGGCGCTGGCCAGGCCGCGAAAAACCTGATCCCGCCAACCATGTGGGGCTACAACGACGACATCAAAGATTACGCCTATGATCCTGAGAAAGCGAAAGCGCTGCTGAAAGAAGCAGGTATGCCGGATGGTTTCTCAATCGACCTGTGGGCCATGCCGGTTCAGCGTCCATACAACCCGAACGCACGCCGTATGGCGGAAATGGTTCAGGCTGACTGGGCGAAGATTGGCGTGAAAGCCAAAATCGTCACCTTCGAGTGGGGTGAGTATCTGAAGCGTGCTAAAGCCGGTGAACACCAGACCGTGATGATGGGCTGGACCGGTGATAATGGGGATCCGGATAACTTCTTCGCCACGCTGTTCAGCTGTGCAGCAGCGAAAGACGGTTCTAACTACTCACGTTGGTGCTACAAGCCGTTTGAAGATCTGATTCAGCCAGCACGTGCTGAAGCCGATCACAACAAACGTATTGAACTGTACAAACAGGCTCAGGTAGTGATGCATGACCAGGCACCAGCGCTGATCATCGCTCACTCAACCGTGTACGAGCCAGTGAGCAAGAAAGTATCGGGTTATGTGGTTGATCCATTAGGTAAACATCACTTCGAAAACGTCGATATCCAGGAATAACCTTTCGGATTATCGCGGTGAGGGCCAGCGCTGCTGGCCCTCGGGCGGCCTCTTCGTCGCCCGCACTCCGCACTTTTTTTCCGGCTAATTCTACTATTGAAGCGCTTCTTGCGTCGCGTCCGCCCATGGCTGGCTGCGAGTGTTGAGCAATGTTGTCCCCGGCGGTAACGCCATGGGAAATGTCAGAGAACCAGGCTTATGCTGCAATTCATACTCCGACGTTTGGGCCTTGTCATCCCAACGTTCATCGGAATCACGTTATTGACCTTCGCGTTTGTCCACTTGATCCCCGGCGATCCGGTCCTGATCATGGCCGGCGAACGCGGTATCTCTCCGGAACGTCATGCCCAGCTGATGGCGCAGTTTGGCCTCGATCAGCCGATGTGGAAACAGTACATCACCTACATCAATGGCGTACTGCACGGCGACCTCGGCATCTCGCTGAAAAGCCGCATCCCAGTCTGGGACGAATTCGTACCACGCTTCAAAGCTACGCTGGAACTGGGTATCTGCGCCATGCTGTTCGCGATTGCTGTCGGCATTCCGGTGGGCGTGCTGGCGGCGGTTAAACGCGGCTCCATCTTCGATCACACCGCCGTCGGCATCTCCCTCACCGGTTACTCGATGCCCATCTTTTGGTGGGGCATCATGCTGATCATGCTGGTTTCGGTGCAGTTAAACCTCACGCCGGTCTCTGGACGCGTCAGCGACACCATCTTCCTTGATGACACTCATCCGCTCACCGGCTTCATGCTGATTGATACGCTGCTGTGGGGAGAAGAGGGTGATTTCAAAGATGCGGTAATGCACATGATTCTGCCCGCTATCGTGCTCGGCACCATCCCGCTGGCGGTGATTGTGCGTATGACGCGCTCCTCGATGCTGGAAGTGTTGGGAGAAGACTACATCCGCACCGCGCGTGCTAAAGGCCTGACGCGTATGCGTGTCATTGTGGTGCATGCGCTGCGTAATGCCATGCTGCCGGTCGTCACCGTCATTGGTTTGCAGGTCGGTACCCTGCTGGCCGGTGCGATTCTGACCGAAACCATCTTCTCGTGGCCGGGACTCGGTCGCTGGCTGATCGAAGCGCTGCAACGCCGTGACTATCCGGTGGTGCAGGGCGGCGTATTGCTGGTGGCCATCCTGATCATCGTGGTCAACCTGCTGGTTGATCTGTTGTACGGCGTGGTCAATCCACGTATCCGTCATAAGAAATAAGGGGGAATCATGTCTGCTGTTGATCCCGCAAGCGTAACTGCTGCACCCAAGCCGATGACCCCGTTGCAGGAATTCTGGCACTACTTCAAACGTAATAAAGGCGCAGTCATCGGCCTGGTTTACATCGTACTGATGCTGTTAATCGCCATCTTTGCCGATGTGCTGGCACCGCATGCCCCGGCCGAACAGTTCCGCGATGCCTTGCTACACCCGCCGGTCTGGCAGGAAGGCGGCAGCTGGAGCTATATCCTTGGTACCGATGACGTGGGCCGCGATGTGCTGTCGCGGCTGATGTACGGCGCACGCCTGTCGCTGCTGGTCGGCTGCATGGTGGTGGTGCTGTCGCTGATTCTCGGCGTGATCTTTGGCCTGATGGCCGGCTACCTCGGTGGCGTGGTCGACGCCATCATTATGCGCGTGGTCGATATCATGCTGGCGCTGCCAAGCCTGCTGTTGGCGCTGGTGTTAGTGGCGATCTTTGGTCCGTCAATCGTCAACGCCTCGCTGGCGATTACCTTCGTGGCGCTGCCGCACTATATCCGTCTGACGCGTGCTGCGGTGCTGGTTGAAGTCAACCGCGACTACGTCACCGCGTCAAGCGTGGCGGGGGCCGGCACGCTGCGCCAGATGTTCATCAATATTCTGCCTAACTGCCTCGCACCGCTGATCGTGCAGGCATCATTAGGTTTCTCCAACGCCATCCTCGATATGGCGGCGTTGGGCTTTCTCGGTATGGGGGCGCAACCGCCAACGCCGGAGTGGGGCACCATGCTCTCCGACGTGTTGCAGTATGCGCAAAGTGCCTGGTGGGTGGTGACGTTCCCTGGCGTGACCATTTTGCTAACGGTTCTGGCATTCAACCTCATGGGCGATGGTTTGCGTGATGCACTCGACCCGAAACTCAAGCAGTAAAGAGGCACCGAGATGGCGTTATTAAATGTAGATAAGTTATCGGTGCATTTCGGCGACGAAAAGACACCGTTTCGTGCAGTTGACCGCATCAGCTACCAGGTCGAACAAGGCCAGGTGGTGGGCATCGTGGGTGAGTCGGGTTCCGGTAAATCGGTCAGCTCGCTGGCGATTATGGGCCTGATTGACTATCCCGGCCGCGTGATGGCCGAAAAACTGGAATTCAATGGGCGCGATCTGCAGAAAATCTCCGAAAAAGAGCGCCGCCAGCTGGTGGGCGCTGAAGTGGCGATGATCTTCCAGGACCCAATGACCAGCCTCAATCCGTGCTACACCGTAGGTTTCCAGATTATGGAAGCGTTAAAGGTGCATCAGGGCGGCAGCAAACGGACCCGTCGTCAGCGCGCGATTGATTTGCTCGACCAGGTGGGTATTCCCGATCCGTCATCGCGTCTGGATGTTTATCCGCATCAGCTGTCGGGCGGGATGAGCCAACGCGTGATGATCGCCATGGCGATTGCCTGCAAACCGAAACTGCTGATTGCCGATGAGCCGACGACGGCGCTCGACGTCACCATTCAGGCGCAAATCATCGAACTGCTGCTGGAGTTGCAGAAGCAAGAGAACATGGCGCTGATCCTGATTACTCACGATCTGGCGCTGGTGGCCGAAGCGGCACAGCACATCATCGTGATGTATGCCGGTCAGGTGGTGGAAAGCGGTAAAGCGGTGGATATCTTCAAAGCGCCGCGTCATCCCTACACGCAAGCGCTGCTGCGCGCGCTGCCGGAGTTTGCTGCCGACAAAGCGCGTCTGGCGTCGCTGCCGGGCGTGGTGCCGGGTAAATACGATCGTCCAACGGGCTGCCTGTTGAACCCGCGCTGCCCGTACGTGACCGATCGCTGCCGCCGCGAAGAGCCGGAGCTGCGCGACATTCCTGGCCGTCAGGCCAAATGTCACTTCCCACTGGATGATGCCGGGAGACCAACTTATGAGTCTTGATAACACTCAGCAGGAATACCTGCTGCAGGCCATTGACCTGAAAAAACATTACCCGGTGAAGAAAGGTCTGTTCGGCCAGGAACGTCTGGTGAAAGCGCTGGATGGCGTGTCGTTCAACCTCGAGCGCGGCAAAACGCTGGCGGTGGTGGGGGAATCCGGCTGCGGAAAATCGACGTTAGGCCGCCTGCTGACCATGATTGAAACGCCGACCGAAGGCCAGCTCTTCTGGCACGGTCAGGATCTGTTAAAGCACGATCCGCAGGCGCAGAAGCTGCGTCGTCAGAAAATCCAGATTGTGTTCCAGAACCCGTACGGTTCGCTCAATCCGCGTAAGAAGATCAGCCAGATTCTTGAAGAGCCGCTGGTGATCAACACCTCGCTGACCAAAGCGGAACGCAAGGAAAAAACGCTGGAGATGATGGCAAAGGTGGGCCTGAAAACCGAGCATTACGATCGCTATCCGCACATGTTCTCAGGTGGCCAGCGTCAGCGTATCGCTATCGCACGTGGTCTGATGCTCGATCCCGATGTCCTGATTGCCGATGAGCCGGTTTCTGCACTCGACGTCTCGGTGCGCGCCCAGGTGCTCAATCTGATGATGGATTTGCAGCAGGATTTAGGGCTGTCCTATGTCTTCATCTCGCATGACCTTTCCGTGGTAGAACACATTGCCGATGAGGTGATGGTGATGTATCTCGGTCGCTGCGTGGAGAAGGGGAGTAAAGAGGCGATTTTCAGCAATCCGCGTCATCCTTACACCCAGGCGCTGCTGTCGGCGACGCCACGTCTTAATCCCGACGAGCGTCGCGAGCGCATCAAGCTGACGGGCGAGCTGCCTAGTCCGTTAAATCCGCCGCCGGGCTGTGCGTTTAACGCGCGCTGCCGTCGCCGTTTTGGCACTTGTGTCCAGCTGCAGCCAAAACTGAAACAATATGGCGAACAGCAAATTGCCTGCTTCGCGGTAGATCAGGATGAAAACCAGCCGGTGGTTACGCCATAAATTACCGCCATACATTGTTAAAGGCTCCCTTGGGAGCCTTTCTTTTTTCACCCTTAATACATGAGGGAAATTAACGGGAGAAATCATTATCCTTAAATCGGCTCTAAAACCATTACGCCATTGCATCAGTCTTTAATTGGTCCTGACTAAGATATAAAGGGTTAAGACAAATTCCTAATTTTGCCAGCATTGTGTGAGTATCATCACATCAGATTAAAATCTGCAGGTTGCAGCGCAGTGGAGTATTTTCAGTAGCTTAGGTTAAAATTACCCGCGTGATTATTTCTGTTAATCGATATTAATTAATCGCCGTCAATAAATAATTGCACGCTTTTTGCATATCCGATTTTTCAATCATAAAGATAAAACTCTTTTATTGAATGCGGCGCTTTAATAATCAGAATTCTCTCACCGTCTTTTAATGCTTGTGATATATTCGCGGAAAATTCCCTCCCGTTTTTACAGGCTCTGATCATGAAGAATTACGACGATCTGCAGCGTTTTAAAGAAAAAACGCAGACGCTAGACATTGCTTTTAAGGATATGTCCGGCCAGTCGCAGGAAGCCGATCAAAGTCAGTGGGCGTTGCTGCGCCAATTGGCTAGCGATGATGAGTCGGAATTAGGCAGCGGTCAGCGTATCGATCTGCCGCAGCCACAACCGATTAGCGTTGATGAATTTGCCGCACCACCTGCTCAGGCTGAGCCTGCCGCTGTTGCGGCTACGTCGCGCGGATCGATTCTCGAGAGCTTAAGCGCGCCTGTGGCAGCGCCATCGGCGATCGGTTCTTCACTGTTCCCGCCAGCACCCTCCGCGCAACCGGCGCAAACGGGGGCGCCGCTGGCGCCCAAGGCCACGCTGGTTGAACGTCAGGCGACAACATCACTGTTTCCGCCGGCGAAACCTGCTGTCGCGCCTGCTGTTAAGCCTGTAGCCGCTCCGCTGGCCGCAGCGCCTATCGCGCCAGCACCCACCTTTGCCGCACCGGTAGAACCGGCACGTCCGGCAGCGCCCACACCTTCTCGTTTTGGTGCCCTGTTCCGATCGCGCTCGGCAGAGCCTGCTAATCTTGCAAAAGAAACACCATTAAAACCGCTACTGGAGAAGATTGCGCTATGCCGTTAGTTTGTGTGTGCTCGCCAAAAGGGGGAGTAGGGAAAACCACCATGGCGGCCAACCTTGCATGGAGTCTGGCCCGCGCCGGCAGCAAGGTATTGGCAATCGATTTTGATGTGCAAAACGCCCTGCGCCTGCATTTTGGTGTACCGCTGCATGATGGCCGCGGTTTTGTTGCACGCTCTGCCGATCAGGCCGACTGGAGCCAATCCATTCTGACCACCGGCGGCAATATATTTGTTATGCCCTATGGCGATGTCACCGAAGAACAGCGTGAACGTTTTGAAGAAAACCTGGTAAAAGATCCGCACTTTCTGCAGCGCGGCCTGGATACCGTGCTGAATTACCCGGGATTGGTCATTATTGCCGATTTTCCTCCGGGTCCGGGTGCTGCGCTTAAAGCCATGACCGCTCTTGCCGATATGCATGTAGTGGTGATGTTAGCGGATACCGCATCAGTCTCTTTGCTGCCGCAAATAGAAAATGACCGCATGATAGGTCAGCCGCTAAATAATAAACGTGGTCATTATTTTGTCCTTAACCAAAGTGATAACCGCCGCAATATAAGTCGTGAAGTCACAACCTTTATGCAGCAGCGTTTGGGCGATAATTTATTAGGCGTTGTGCATCGTGATGAAAGCGTGGCTGAAGCGAATGCTTCACAACAATCGGTTTATGATTTCAGCCCGGCTTCTGCCGCCGCGTTTGATATCGAATTAGTGGCGAAACGCGTGGCAAATATCCTGGATATCACCGTAGGAAATGGTGAAGTTCAGGCGCCTATCCGCAGCCATTATTAATAATGAGGCCGGTATCGGCCGCATAAAAACAATACAGCTCCTTCAGGGTGAATCATGAGTAAACTCGGGTTTTACCTGCTGCTGCTGGTGCTTGCACCTGTAGCCGCGGTAATCGTCATCACGCCTATGGACAGCCAGAAGCAATATATCTTCGGCTTGATCAGCATCGGGATGATGTTTCTACTGGGCTTCAGTAAAAGCCGCAAAATAACCGTTGTGATGGTTATCCTTTCTGCGCTGATGTCGACCCGATATATCTGGTGGCGCACCACGGAGACGCTGCAGTTTAATTCAGAGATTGAAGCAATCCTTGGGATTGGCTTATATCTGGCCGAACTCTATGTCTGGCTGATTTTAATTCTTGGTTTCCTGCAAACCACCTGGCCATTAAAACGCACCATTGAGCCGCTACCCGATGATACCAGCCTGTGGCCGACGGTTGACGTTTATGTTCCCACCTATAATGAAAGCCTTGATGTGGTGCGAGATACCGTGCTGGCGGCGCAGTGCATTGATTATCCGCGCGACAAGCTGAAGGTCTATTTACTGGATGATGGCAAACGTAGCGAGTTTGCGGTATTTGCTGCCGACGTCGGCGTAGGCTATATCACCCGTGATGACAACAGCCACGCGAAAGCCGGTAACCTTAATCACGCCATGAAGATCACCAAAGGTGAGCTGATTTGCATCTTCGACTGTGACCACGTTGCCACGCGTACCTTCCTGCAGGCAACAGTAGGGCCGTTCCTCAACGATCCGAAACTGGCGCTACTGCAAACGCCACATTACTTCTATTCGCCGGACCCGTTCGAACGTAATCTGCGTGCAGCGCGCAGCATTCCTAATGAAGGCTCGCTGTTCTACGGCCCGGTTCAACAGGGTAATGATAACTGGAACGCGACGTTTTTCTGTGGCTCCTGTGCGGTGATCCGCCGTAGCGCGCTGGAAGAGATTGGTGGCTTTGCAGTTGAAACCGTCACCGAAGATGCGCATACCGCATTGAAAATGCAGCGTCTTGGCTGGGGCTCCGCTTTCCTGGCGATCCCGCTGGCGGCTGGCCTGGCGACCGAACGTCTGGGGCTGCATGTGGTGCAGCGTAACCGCTGGGCGCGTGGCATGACGCAGATCTTCCGCGTCGATAACCCTTTGTTCGGCCGTGGTTTAACCTGGCAACAGCGTCTGTGCTACCTCAACGCCATGCTGCACTTCCAGTTTGGCTTGCCGCGCGTCGCGTTTTTGACCGCGCCGCTGGCGTACCTGCTGTTTAACCTGAATATCATTCACTCGTCGGCATCGCTGATCTTCGCCTACGTCCTGCCACATCTGGTGATGTCGCTATACGTCAACTCGCGCATGAACGGCAAGTTCCGCTACACCTTCTGGGGTGAAATCTACGAAACCGTTATGTGCTTCCACCTCGTTATCCCCACGTTGCTGACCATGCTGGCACCGAAGCGCGGAAAATTTAACGTTACGGATAAAGGCGGCTTGCTCGATCAGGGTTTCTTCGATTTCCACATTGTGCGCCCGCATGTGATTGTTGCCGCGCTGCTTTCAATCGGCATTATTGCTGGCGTAGTGCGTGCCACCGCGCATGACTACTTTGGCGTCGATCCCTACGTTATTGCCCTTAACGTCGGCTGGGCGGTGTTCAGCCTGATCATTCTGATGGCGGCGATTGCCGTGGCGCGTGAAACCAAACAGGTGCGTAAAACCATCCGTATTGACGTGCAGATTCCGGCGGTCATTCACTACGCCAGCGGCATCTCTTCACGCACGCAAACCAGCGATCTGTCGATGGGTGGTGCGCAGCTCGATGCGCCGGACCATCGTCATGTACAGGATGACATCGAAGAGATCGATCTGCTGTTGAAATCCGGCACCATCACCATTCCGGTAAGCAAAATTTCCGGCGATGAAGAGAGCATCCGGCTGCGCTTTGGCGATATGCCGCTGGCGCGCCGCCGTGAATTAGTGCGTGTGGTGCTGGCGCGTGCCGATGCATGGATTCAGCCGGAGTACAAGCAGGACAACCCTCTGGTTTCCCTTGGCACCATTATTCGTACCGTCTTTGAGCTGTTCTGGCTGACCTGGAAAGATCGCCGTGAGAAGCGTAAGCGTGATAACCAGCCTGCGGTAAAAGAGGACAGCGCTGCATGAAGAATTTGACGCAAACGTTGCTGGCAAGCTCGCTGGCAACGGCGCTCGTGCTCGCGCCAGCATGGGCTGAAACCCCGGCGGTGACTCAGGATAGTGCTGCGCTTTCAGCGGTTCCACCGCCACAGGGCATGGAAGGTGCGGCCGACCAGCAGTTACAGCAAGCCGCCGGTGCGGCGCCGTATGCTCCTTCGGAGAGCGCCCCCGCGAATGAAAATGCGGCGCCAGCCGCGCCTGCACCCGACATGGTGCTGCCTTCGGTCGAGCCAGGCGCCATGGCTGATAGCGGCACGGCTACGCTCAACCAGCCGATTAGCAGCACGGTTTCCGTCGCGCAGATGGGCCAGCCGCAGGGTATTACGCTCACCGGCGGTCAACTGCAATCCGGTATCGTGTTCACCTTGCCGACGGATGAAGTGATCACCAGCGCACGCCTCAACCTTTCGCTACGCGTCTCTGCGGCACTGGCGGCGCGTAACACTTCGCTGCAGCTGATGCTAAACGGTCAGCCGCTCGGCACCTTACCGCTGGGCTCCAGCGACAGCGATATCAGTGACTACCAGCTGGATATCCCGGCAGCAATGGTGGTATCGAGCAACAATCTGAGCTTCAAGATTAACGATGCCGATAAGCTGCTGTGCGAGAAAGAGAGCGCGCAGCAGTATCAGGTATCCATTTTGCCTAAAACCACGCTGAGCCTGGAAGGTCAGCAGCTGAACATTGGCACCAGCCTGCGCAACTTCCCGCGTCCGTTTATTGATGCGCAACGCATGACGCCAGCCAGCGTTAGCTTTGGCTTTGCCACCAATGTTGCGCCGGATAGCATCAGCGCGGCTGCGCTGGTGGCATCCTGGATGGGTATTCAGTCGGACTATCGCGGCATTCGTTTCCCGGTGGTGCGCGGCGATTTGCCCGAGCACAACGGTATTCTGGTGGGGCATCCTGGCGACAAAATTGGCACGGTGACGCTACCCGCGAGCAATGGCCCGCTGCTGCAGGTGATCGATAATCCCAACAATCCTGTTTACAAGCTGCTGCTGGTGGTGGGCGCCAATGACGATCAGCTTCGCCAGGCGGCTAACCGTTTAACCACGCAGCCGCTCACTACTGATGGCAACAGCCTGAATGTGCAGCCGCAGCCGATTGGCGTGCGAAAACCTTATGATGCGCCACGCTGGATTAACACCACGCGTCCGGTACGCCTGAGCGAACTGCTGCGTAAGGATCAGAGCCTGACCACCACCGGCATCTGGCACGATGCGCTGAGCGTCAATTTCCGCGCCGCGCCTGACCTGTTCCTGTGGGATGGCGATACCATTCCGGTGAATCTGCACTATCGCTTCCCGTCCGAAAGCTGGATTGATGAGAACAACTCGTTCCTCAACGTGATGATCAACGGCACCTTCCTGCGTAACCTGACGGTGAACAAAGTGGGCTTGCTGGAGAGCGCCTGGCATCGCCTGGGCGGTGACGCGCGGCAGGAGCATTACACGCTGAAGCTCGAACCCTACCTGATTTATGGTGACAACCAGCTGGCGCTCTATTTCAACATCAAGCCGAAAGCAGATGCGCCGTGCGGCGTGCTGCTGAACAACAATATCAAGAGCCGCATTGAAGAGGATTCATGGATCGATCTGAGCCACACGCGGCACTTCACCATGCTGCCGAACCTCTCTTACTTTGTCGGCGCGTCGTTCCCGTTCTCGCGGCTGGCGGATTTCTCGCAGACGACGCTGTTGTTGCCAGAGCAACCCAGCGACGCGGAGATCGCCACGCTGCTGGATATGGCATCACGTGCCGGCAACGCCACCGGCGTTCCACTGCTGCAGAACCAGGTGCTGTTTGGTCTGCCAAATGGCGGCACCAATCTGACTCGCCTGCAGCACAGCGATGT
Source organism: Pantoea sp. BRR-3P (assembly GCF_039621635.1). Classification (NCBI taxonomy): domain Bacteria; kingdom Pseudomonadati; phylum Pseudomonadota; class Gammaproteobacteria; order Enterobacterales; family Erwiniaceae; genus Pantoea; species Pantoea sp. BRR-3P. The sequence goes on along the minus strand of NZ_CP155066.1, from coordinate 3,908,860 downwards.
GTTGGCGGTGAGTACCACGCAGAACAACGACTTCAACCAACGGATGCTGGCCAATACGCCATTTGATACCAGCGGCAACACGCTGGGCGTGAAAGAGCCGACGAGCTGGGAAAAAGTGCGCGGCTGGCTGACCGGCGACTGGTATCGCCAGCAGCTGGATGCCGATCGTTACTTCTCATCGAACGAAGCGTGGCGCGGCTTTGTCAGCTATCGCTCGCCGTGGAACCGCGATCGTCTGGTGGTGATGACGGTGGCCACCAGCGATCAGCAGCTGCTACGCCTGCATGAAGATCTGAATTCTGCGCGGATTAACGCCGGTATTCGCGGTGATACTGCCATCATCACCGATGAGAACGGCATCCGCAGCTTCCGCGTGGGGCCGCAATTCCCGAGCGGCGAAATGCCGTGGTACATGATGGTGGTGTGGTATGCCAACCAGCACTCGGTGCTGATGGCGCTGGCGGCACTGCTGCTTTCAGCGCTGGTCGGCAGCGGTGCATGGGTGATGCTGAAACGTCATGCGTGGCGTCGTCTCAACCCAAAAGTTGATAGCAAGTCCGGCAAGAAGTAAGGATAAAAATAATGAAAAAACATCTGTTAAGTGCCGGCGTGCGTCATGCTCTGATTCTGGGGGGAGCACTGGCGCTCTCGCAGCCGCTGCTGGCGGCGGAGAGCAGCAATCCCGCGCTGCAGGCGCTGTTCGATCAAGCGGCTTACTGGCATCAGAAAGCGCATGACGATCTGGCGAAAGCCTCGCTGCAGAAAGTGCTGATGGTTGAGCCGAACAATACGCAGGCGCTCTATCTGCTGGCGCTCTATTCCCAGCAAAGCGGCGGCACGGCCGAAGCGGCGCAGTGGCGTGCGCGATTGAGTGCGGCCTCGCCAAACGATGCGCATCTCACCGAGCTGGATAACGCGCGTCAGCTGCAAACCATTCCGCAGGCGCAGCTGCAGCTGGCACGTCAGCAGGCGCGCAGTGGCAACATTGCCGCTTCGTTGCAAACCTGGCGTAATACCTTCAGCGGCAATGAGCCGCCGCCGAGCGTGGCGGCAGAATATTATCTGACCATGGCGGGCGATCGCTCGCTGCTGCCGCAGGCGGTGGAAGCGCTGCGCCAGTTCTCCGCCGATCATCCGCAGGATACCGGTGCAAAACTGGCGCTGGGTAAAGCATTAACCTATCAGGAATCAACCCGCCGTCAGGGTATCGATGTGCTCGCGAGCATGGCGGATGGCAACAAAGAAGCCGATCGATCGCTGCGCCAGGCCCTGCTGTGGCTTGGCCCGCAGGCTTCAGATGCTTCGCTTTATCAAACCTGGCAGCAGCGTCATCCGCAAGACAACGCGGTGCTGGATTACTACCGTAAAAACGTCGGCGGCGCGGAGAAAGGCGCGGGCTTTACTGCGTTAAACAGCGGCGACGTCAGCAATGCGCAAAACAACTTTGAGAAAGTGCTGCAGGCCAACCCGCAAGATGCCGATGCCCTGGCCGGCATGGGTTACGTGGCTCAGCGCGCCGGTCGCTATGCGGAAGCAGCGGATTACCTAACGCGCGCCGCGCAGCTGGGTGGCGATCAGAGCGACACGCGGCAGAAACAGGCCGCCGATGCGCGCTTCTATGCGCAATTGGCCACGGCGCAGCAGGCGCTGAAAAATGGCGACAGCGCGCAGGCGCTGGCATTGAGCGAACCGCTGACGCAGGCCGACGGCGAAAAAGGGGTATCCGCCAAACTGTTCCGTGCCGATGTTCAGCGTCGCAGCAATCAACTCGATCAGGCGGAGCAAACCTATCGCGCCATCCTGCAAAGCGATGCCAACAACCGCAGCGCTAAAGAAGGCCTGTTCTACGTGCTGCGTCAGCAGAATCGCGGGGCGGAAGCCAATACGCTGCTGGCATCGCTGCCCGACAGCGTGCGCCAGAGCGTCGCGCCGCGCGGCAATAGCACCGATCCAATTCGTGCGCAGGCCAAGCGTGAATTAGCTGCGGGCAACAACAGCGCGGCGATTGCTACGCTAAATAGCGGCATTCAGCGCTATCCCAACGATGGCTGGCTGCGTCTCGATCTGGCGCGCATCTATCGCGCACAGGGCGATAGCATGATGGCAGCGAATATCATGCAGCCGACCCTGCGTACCGGTGCGAGCACCGCTGAACTGTACGCGGGCGCGTTAAACGCCAGTGAAAGCGGTGCCTGGCAGCAGGCGAGTATGCTGCTGTCACGTATTCCCAACGGCAGCAAAAACAGCGATATGCGTGAGCTGGCGCAGCGCGTGAATTTCAACCTGCAGATGACCACCGCCGATCAGTATCTGGCGCAGGGATCGAACGCTGCAGCGGCCAATACCCTGCGCGCGCTGGCGGCAACGCCACCGTCAAATCCGGTTGATGCCGGTAATCTGGCGCAGAAACTGGCAAAAGCAGGTGATATCACCACCGCGGTTTCCGTGGTGCGCAGCAACATGCAGCGCGGAGTGCAAGGCAACGCCGGGGATTACGCCGCACAGGTAGCGGTGCTGAATCAGGCCGGTTTGAATACTGAAGCGCAAAGCTTCCTCAGCAGTCCGGAACTGCAGGCGCGCAGCACGCCGACGCAGCTGGCGGGTATCCGCAATGGTTACGTGATCAACGAGGTCGATCGCCTGCGCGAGCAGAAACAGTACGCCGCTGCTTACGATAAGCTGGTGGGCGCGCTGCAGCACGATCCACAGAACCGCGATCTGATGTTCGCCATGGCGCGACTGTATCAATCCGGCAAGATGAACAAAGAAGCGGGCGTGGTGTATGACTACCTGATGACGCAGGACACCGCGACGCAAGACGCGCGCACTGGCGCCATCAACGTGGCGCTGGCGCAAAACGACCTCAACAAAGCCAACACCTTAACCCGCGGCCTGAATAACGCGCAGTCACCCGATCGCCTGCTGTTGCTTGCGCGCGTTGCCGAAGCTAACGGCGAACACAGCCAGGCAATGAGCTACCTGCGCACCGCGCGCGGTCAGCTGATTGGTCTGCAGGGTGCTGAAACCGGTAGCGTGCCGAGCGTGGGTGGTCTGGCCCTGGCCGATAATCCGTTTATCAATCGCGGCACCTCGCCGGTTGGCCGCTCGCCATCCAGCTATGGTGCGGTAATGCCGTGGCAGTCGGCGCCCGATGCCACCAGCAGCGCGGAAGGGGTGACGCTGGCGAGCAACACGCCAGCCGTGCAGCAGAGGCAGACGCTGCGCCAAATCGACAACATGATGGACGATTTGCAGGAGAAAACCGGTACCTGGGTGCAGGGCGCGGTGCAGGTGCGCGGACGCGACGGTGAATCTGGGTTGAGTAAGTTGACCGAAGCCAAAGCGCCACTGACCTTCTCTACCGTGCCGTTTGGCGAATCGCGTTTCGATTTCACGATGACGCCGGTTTCACTCTCAGCCGGCAGCGCCGGCGGTGATGCCTGGCGTCGCTTCGGCACCAACTCGCTGGTGCAGGGCAACGTGGTGGCGACGGGAGGAGCGAAAATTGATGACGTGCCTAACTCTTCTACTGATTCGCAATCAGCGACCGGCGTTGAGCTGAACATGGCGCTGAAGGGCGACAGCTACAAGATTGATCTCGGCAGCACGCCGCTCGGACAAGATTTGAGCACGTTGGTGGGTGGCGTGCAGTGGTCGCCGAAGCTGACGGATTTCCTGACGCTGATCCTCACCGGTGAACGCCGCGCGATGACCGACAGCCTGTTGTCGTATGTGGGTGTGGAAGACAAAACCAGCGGTAAACGTTGGGGCCGCGTAACGAAAAACGGCGGTAACGCCTTGCTGAGTTACGACAACGGTGATGCCGGCTTCTACGCTGGTGCTGGCGCGTACAGCTACCTGGGTGAAAACGTGGCGAGCAACAATAGCGTGCAGGCTACGGCCGGAGCTTATGTGCGTCCGTATCACTTCGACGATCGCGAGCTGAAAGTCGGCATGAGCCTATCGTGGATGGATTACTCGAAAAACCTTAGCTACTTCAGCTACGGTCAGGGCGGTTACTTCAGTCCGCAAAACTATGCATCCGTATCGTTCCCTGTTGAATTCAGCCGCAAGTTTGACGATCTGAAAGTGAACGTGGGCGGCTCGGTGGGTTATCAATCCTATAGCCAGGATAAAAGCGCCTACTTCCCGAACAACCCGTCTCTGCAATCACAGTTGCAGAGTCTGGCTGACCAGGGCTACGTGAAGGACGCGTTCTACAGCGGCGATAGCAAAAACGGTATTGGCTACAACCTGCATGCCGGTGCGGATTACAAGATCAACAAAGATGTCACCGTAGGCGGTCAGTTAGGCTACGACACCTTTGGTGATTACAACGAAAGTACCGCCAATCTGTACTTCCGTTACTTGTTCGGAGATTACTAATGAGTGAGCAAATCGCAGCACGCGCCAGCCATCCACACCAGCCGGGCTGGTTTGATTTGGTGAGCGTGATGATTGAAAGCATGCTGGATAATGCTGGCGAGGAAGCGGAAGGCTTCCTGCAGGGTGTCGGCGCATCGCTGGCAACACGCTATCCTTTAGCAGAAGCGCGCACCGTGCAGGATCTGGAGCGTGAGATGAATCTGCAGCTGGCCCGATTTAACTGGGGTTTTGTGCAGTTGCAGCCGCAGGAAAACGCCATTCTGCTGCAGCACCACGCGCTGCCGCAGGGTGACATTCACGTAGCAGCAGAACGCTGGCAGCTGGCGTTGAGTGCGGTACTGGCTGGCCTGTATGCGCAGTGGCTGCAAGCACAAGGCGGCAGCGCGGCAGTGCCGGTAACCCTCGAGAAGAACGACGGCGGCACGCTGCACTATCGATATCAATAGGATGCTGTGATGAAAGTGATGCGGTTCTGGCGTCAATGGATGCTGTGTTTCATGGTGATGTTTTTTAGCGCCCAGGTGGCCGCAGATGGCTGGAGTACCTACAAAAGCCGGTTTATGAGCAGCGACGGCCGCATCAGCGATACGGCAAACAATAATGTGAGCCATACCGAAGGCCAGGGCTACGGCATGCTGCTGGCGGTGGCGCACGACGATCGTGTCACGTTTGATCTGCTGTGGCAGTGGACGCGCAGCCATCTGAGCAATCCACAGAACGATCTGTTCTATTGGCGTTATACGCCAGGTGCTGCCGATCCGGTTGCGGACAAAAATAATGCGTCCGACGGTGATGTGCTGATTGCGTGGGCCCTGCAACGCGCCGCACAGAAGTGGGGCGGCGATTATCAGCAGGCGTCCGATCGCATCCAACGTGCGGTGATTAAGCTTAATGTCATCGATTATGGCGGACATAACGTGATGTTGCCGGGCGCGCAGGGGTTTAATAAAACCAGCTATGTGGTCCTCAACCCCTCTTATTTTCTGTTCGCGGCCTGGCGTGAGTTTGCCGATCATAGCCATCTGCGCATCTGGAATGAGCTGATTGATGACGGCATGGCGCTGTTAGGCGATATGCACTTTGGCAAAACCGGCCTGCCGCTCGATTGGGTAGCTTTGAATGCCGATGGTTCAGTGGCGCCGGCGCTAGGTTATTCCAACCGCTTCAGCTATGACGCGATTCGTATTCCCCTAAATATCTGGTGGTACGATCCGCAAAGTCTGCGTCTGGTGCCGTTCCAGCGCGTCTGGCAAGGCTCGCCACGCCTGACCACGCCCGCCTGGTATGATGTGCTGGGGAATACACCTGCACCGTACAATATGGAAGGTGGCCTGGTTGCCGTGCGCGATCTGACGTTGAACCAAACGCGCTATCTCAATGACCGTTTGGCGCCCGATCAAAACTACTTCTCCGCCAGCCTGCAACTGCTTACCTGGATGGCGTACCAGGAGAAGCGCTAAGTCTTATTTTCCACCGGGTCGCCATCAATGGCGTAATGCTCGTCAGCTAAGCGTGAATCGGTCACCATGAATGGCGACCCTACGTGGACATAGCCGGGTTTTCGTAGGGTGCGCATTTATGCGCACCTGCACCATTCCGAATCACCGCGAAAATTCTTCTGCCTGGCCATTTTTCAACTTTATCCCGGCGAAATGCGACCCTGACCTGGGATATACTCGCTGCGCATTTCATCTAATTACATGGCCAAACTGGCCCGGAGAGGTTTTGTTGCGCGTCAGTCGTTCTTTAACGATAAAGCAGATGGCGACGGTTTCCGCCGTAGCGATTGTGACCATCAGCATTTTTATTGTCGTCCAGCTGTTTCATTTTGTGCAGCAGCGCAGGATTGACTACGCCCAACAAATGGAAAATGTGGCGCATACCGTGCGTCAGCCGCTCTCCGAGGCAGTGCTAAAAGCCGACATCCCGCAAGCTGAACATATCCTTAATACTCTGAAACCGGCCGGTATTTTATCGCGCGCTGATGTGGTGCTGCCGAATGCGTTTCAGGCGCTGCATGCCGATTTCGCGCCGGAAAAACCGGTGCCGCGCTGGGTGGCGCGCCTGTTTGAGCTGCCGGTACAAATCACGCTGCCGCTCTATTCGGTGGAGCGATCTGGCTTGCCGAAGCCGATTGCCTATCTGGTGCTGCAGGCTGACTCCTCGCGCGTTTATCAGTTCCTGCTCAGCACGTTATCGACCATGATCACCACCTATCTACTGCTGGCGCTGATTCTCTCTGTCGCCATCAGCTGGTGTATCAATCGTTTAATTGTGCATCCGCTGCGCGATATTTCGCGTGATTTGCAGGAGCTGCCGCCGCAGGCGATTTTGACGCACAAGCTGGCGCTGCCCAACAATCACCGTGATGATGAAATTGGCATGCTGATCCGCAGCTACAACCGTAATCAGCAGGTATTAGAGTCGATTCACGATGAAATGAGCCGCATGACCACCCATTTCGCTGTGACGGATCTGCCCAATCGCGCGCTGTTCCTCGCGCTGCTCGAACAGCATATGAACCAGCAACGTAACCGCCAGGCGTGGGGACTGATGGTGATTCGTATCGAGACCCTACAGGAAGCCAACGGCGTACTGAGCGATGAACAGCGTGATACGTTAATGCTGACGCTGGTGGAGAAGATTCGCAGCACCGTGGACGATCACGTCTTACTGGCGCAAACCGGCCCCAGCGACTTCGCGCTGTTAATGAAGCGCGCGCACAACCCGTTTCGCGCCATGCGTCTGGCGCGCAACCTGATGATTCGCCTCAATCAGCCGGTGAATCTGCAAAATCTTCAGCTGCGACCAAATGCCAGCATTGGGTTAGCGCTTTATGAAGAGAGCACCATTTCGGCCAGCGAACAGCTCGATCGCGCGACATCGGCAATGATGTCGGCGCGCCACCAGGGTAAAAATCAGATCCTGTTCTTCGATCCCGCCCTCACCGAACGGGCGCAAAAGCGTTTAACTCAGGAACATGACATCCTGCAAGGTTTGCAGGAGGATCAGTTTTCCCTCTATTTGCAGCCGCAAATCAATATGGAAACCGGTGAACTGGCCGGCGCCGAAGCGCTGCTGCGTATGCGCATGCCGGATGGCAGCTACGGGTTATCGGAAGAGTTCATTGCCAGCGCCGAGGAGATTGGGGTGATTTCGGCGATTGGGCGTTGGGTATTTGAAGAGGCCTGCCGCATTCTTGCCGCCTGGCAGAAGCAGGGGATCAATATACCGCTCAGCGTCAATATCTCGGCGGTACAGCTGCGCGATGCCAGCATGGTGAGCCATTTGCAGGGATTGCTGGAGCGCCATCGTATTGCGCCCGGTAACTTCGTGTTGGAGATCACGGAAACCGCGCAGATTGGCGATGCTGAACAGGCGATTGCGCTACTGCGCTTGCTGCAAAAAACCGGCGTGGCCGTTGCGCTCGATGACTTCGGCATGGGCTACTCCAACCTGAATTATCTGCATCAGTTCAAAGCGCTGCCGGTGAACAAACTGAAAATGGATCGCAGTTTCGTCGCCGCGTTACCGGTTGATGACACCATGGTGCGCATTGTGGCAGCCATTGCCGACATCATTCACCTCGACGTGATTGCTGAAGGTGTGGAAACCGCCGAGCAGCGTGACTGGCTGCTGGCGCGCGGAATTACTATCGGGCAAGGCTACTTATATGCTGAAGCACTGCCTCTCGACGTCTTTAATCAACGCTGGCTCAATCCCTCCCAAACCCTTGAATAATCACCTTGGTTATTGATTTTCCTTACAAAATTAAAGCGAAGCGCGAAGCTGAAGCGTTTCAGTTCATAGTTAGAGTTTTGTAACTTTTGTAAGGAATGTTAGGGGATATTAATCTTGTTAACAGGGTGTTATTTTCCTCGCCATCGGTAAGGTTTTACGCTTCTGGCGGCTTGCCGCATGCGTTACTCCACAACAATGGCGGTGAAAACCGTCTTACTGGACACCTGTTATGAAAATCTTAAAAAGCCTCTATTTTCAGGTACTGGTTGCCATCGGCATCGGCGTCCTGTTGGGCCACTTCTATCCTGAGTTAGGCGCGCAAATGAAGCCGCTCGGCGATGGGTTCGTTAAGCTGATCAAGATGATCATCGCCCCCGTTATTTTCTGTACGGTGGTGACCGGTATTGCCGGCATGGAGAGCATGAAAGCCGTTGGACGTACCGGCGCGGTTGCGCTGCTGTACTTTGAAGTGGTCAGCACCATCGCGCTGATCATTGGTTTGGTGGTGGTCAATGTGGTGCAGCCTGGTGCGGGCATGAACGTTGATCCGGCCACGCTGGATGCTAAAGCGGTTGCGGTTTACGCCCAGCAGGCGGAGCAGCAAGGTGTGGTTGCCTTCCTGCTGGATGTGATCCCGAATAGCGTCATCGGTGCTTTCGCCAGCGGCAACATCCTGCAAGTACTGCTGTTCGCTATTCTGTTCGGCTTTGCGCTGCATCGCCTTGGCAGCGCAGGTACGGTGATGTTCAACGTCATTGAGAGCTTCTCGAAAGTGATCTTCGGCGTTATCAACATGATCATGCGTCTCGCGCCTATCGGTGCCTTCGGGGCCATGGCCTTTACCATCGGCAAATATGGCGTGGGATCGCTGGTGCAGCTCGGTCAGCTGATTATCTGCTTCTATATCACCTGCGTGCTGTTTGTGGTGGTAGTGCTGGGGCTGATTGCGCGCTTTGCTGGCTTCAACATCTTCAAATTTGTTGCTTACATCAAAGAAGAACTGCTGATTGTGCTGGGGACCTCCTCATCTGAGTCTGCGCTGCCGCGCATGCTGGATAAGATGGAGAAGCTCGGCTGTAAGAAATCGGTGGTGGGATTAGTGATCCCAACGGGGTATTCGTTCAACCTTGATGGCACCTCGATTTATCTCACCATGGCGGCGGTGTTTATCGCGCAGGCCACCAACGCACACATGGATGTCTTCCACCAAATCACGCTGTTAGTGGTGCTGTTGCTCTCTTCTAAAGGTGCAGCAGGTGTTACCGGCAGCGGCTTTATCGTGCTGGCGGCCACGTTGTCCGCTGTGGGCCATCTGCCGGTGGCAGGTTTGGCGTTGATTCTCGGTATTGATCGCTTTATGTCCGAAGCCCGTGCGCTGACGAATCTGGTTGGTAACGGCGTGGCGACTATTGTGGTGGCGAAGTGGGTGGGTCAGCTGGACGAGAAACAGCTGAACGCGACGCTTTCTTCAGGGAAAAAGGTGAATAACGCACCAGAAACCGCCGCGTAAAAGCGCTATTTGCGTTAATTTGCCCAGAAATGCCCGCTGTCGCTTGCCCTGACAGCGGGCATTTGCATAATAAACCCCATTGATTTTTTTCCCGATTTTTTGCCTCGTTGCGCGACATCCTGACCTTCTCGTGGTCAAAGAGTCTGTTATTAAATAAACGTGGCGGCAAAATGCCGCACCGGTCACCCAGATGTGGCCGAATATGCCGCGCTAACGAGCGTTGATCTGTTTGAGTAGGGGTTCACATGCAGGGCACCAGAATTCGGCTTTTGGTTGGCGGATTGCTACTGGCAGCATCCGGTTTTGGCGTGCAAGCCGAAACGCTCCAACCCGATCCCGCCTGGCAGGAAGGCAAACTGGACAATGGTTTTAGTTGGCAGCTTCTGACCACACCACAGCGTCCAAGCGATCGTATTGAACTGCGCCTGATTGTTAACACCGGTTCACTGGTGGAGAGCGCACAACAAACTGGCTACAGCCATCTTTTACCGCGTTTAGCGATGGTGCATAACGCCGCGCTGGACACCAATCAGCAACGTGCACTGTGGCAGCAGGCCATGGATCCACAGCGTCCGCTGCCGCCCGCTATTTCGTCGTACGATTACACCCAATACAATCTAAGTTTGCCCAATAACCGTCCAGACTTGCTGAAAGAAGCGCTCAGCTGGCTGGCGGCAACCGCCGGTAAAATGACCATCAACGAGCAGGTGGTTTCCACCGCGCTGACGGCAACCGATCCCATCGCTACCTGGCCTGCCAATACGCAGGATGTGTGGTGGCGCTATCGCCTGAAAGGTTCGGCGATGCTGGCGCACGATCCGGGTGAGCAACCGCGCGCACCGGTGGATATTGCCCAGCTCAATAGTTTCTATCAGCAATGGTATACGCCCGATGGCATGACGCTGTATGTGGTCGGCAATGTTGATAGCCGCAGCATGGCGGAGCAGATCAATAAAGCCTTCTCGCCGCTGAAAGGCAAGCGCGTGGCACCTGCTGCGTTACCGACGCTCTCGCCGTTGCCGCATCAGCCGGTGAATCTGGTGAATGGCGGGATGAATCAGGATCGCCTGTCGCTGGTATGGGATACGGCATGGCAGCCGATTCGCGATTCGCAGAATCTCCAGCGCTACTGGCAGAGCGATCTGGCGCGTGAAGCGCTGTTCTGGCATGTGCAGCGCGCCCTGGCGGACAGCAAAGCGCAAAGCGTGCAGGTTGGCTTTGACTGCCGTGTGCTGTATCAGCGTGCGCAGTGTTCCATCAACATGGATAGCCCGAATGCCTCGTTGCCGCAGAACATGAATCAGGTAGCGAAGGAGCTGGCCGCAGTCCGCGATAAGGGTTTGCCGCAGGATGAGTTCGACGCGCTGATGGCGCAAAAGCTGCTGGAACTCAACAAACTGTTCGCCACTTACGCTCGCACCGACACCGATATTCTGATGGGCCAGCGTCTGCGTTCGCAGCAAAATGCGGTCGTGGACATTGCGCCAGAGCAGTATCAGAAGCTGCGCCAGACATTCCTCAGCGAAATGACGCGCGACCAGTTGAATCAGGAACTGCGCCAGCAGCTGTCGCAGGAGCTGACCATGGTGTTGATTCAGCCGCAGGGCGAGGCCGAGACTAACGTGAAGATGCTGCAGGAAAGCTGGGATAAGGTGATGAAGTTACCAGACGCACCTGCTGCGCCTGCCGCTTCGGATGAAGCCAAACCGGACATCAGCGCAGGCGCGGGGGAACAGACCGCGCCATCATCCTGATTATCAGGTCTTAGCTCTAAGCCATTCCGTTACGAGCATTGGCCAGCTGGCGAGGGGAAGATCCGCCACGCCACGGATACCAAATCCGTGGCCGCCTTTCTGGTAGAAGTGAATCTCCACCGGCACCTTGTGCTCCCGCAGCGCGCTGAAAAACACCATGCTGTTATTCACCGAAACCGACTCATCATCGGACGCGTGAATCAGCAGCGTGGGCGGCGTTTGCGCATGTACGCGCGTCTCCAGTGAATACGCTTCAATCATCTTTTGATCCGGCCACGCGCCCAATAAGCGGGTGCGCGCGCCTTCATGCGCCAGACCTTCACGCATACTGATTACCGGATAGAGCAGTACCATCGCATCCGGGCGCGGCGAGAAGCTGTCTGCCTGATCCTGCACCGGATAGAGTTTTTCACCGAAGCGCGTACCGAGGCTGGCGGCAACGTGTCCACCCGCCGAAAAGCCCATCATCACAATGTATTTACCGTTGATGCCGCGTTGTGCTCGTTCACGCAGCACGCGCACCGCACGCTGCGCATCGGCCAGTGGCGCGTCCGGACCTTCGTGGTGACCATCATAGGGCAGGCGATAAGTCATTACCGCCAATGTGTAGCCCATTGAAGTGAAGAAGGTGGCAAGCGCGCTGCCTTCCCGATCGATCAATACCCGCTGATAACCGCCGCCCGGCGCCACCAATAGCGTAATACCATTCGAGGTTTCCGGATGCCAAAGGGCAATTTCCGGGCAGCGCACGCCGGTGGCCGCACGGTCATAAGGTTCGTACTCTTTGGCGAGATCGACGATCTGCGGCTGAGCGCGCGAATCGCTCGCGCCTGGCGCATCACCGTTTGGCCAGATATTGATAATTTCTGTGTGCATAAGTCAGTCCTGAGCGAGTGATATTGTCATTATTCTGTTCGCGGCCGGAGTAACAGCATCCCGCTGTTATTGATTAAAACATGGTCTCTTTTGCGGCTGGCGTCCAGCCGAAAACCGCCGATTTCGCCAGTTTCAGACTATGCCTGGCGGGCGTGTTTTCGTGGCATAACACATTGAATTTAAATCACTCTGATAAGCAGGGTTAAAGCGGTGCAGCGGGTAATGTTACAGAAGTGGACGAGCTAAGTGATTAGTGGAAATTGGCAGAGAAAAATACTGCGTTAAGGCAAACGTTGAGCGCGAGGTGGTTAGCAATATTGATGAATTTGGTCGTCATCAATGACGACCTTACAATATGCGTAGGGTGCGCATTCATGCGCACCTGGATTAACGCGGCATTGCGCTGAGCGGAATAATCGCACCGCGATGCTGAATTACCGTGCTGGCGGTGAGGTGACCACGCGCTGCCGCCTCTTCGGCGCTGCCCCCGGCTAAACGCAGTGCCAGATACCCGGCGCTAAAGGAGTCACCTGCGGCGGTGGTATCAATCACTTTCTCTTTCGCCAGCTTGATCGCGGCAACATCCCGCAGCGGTTCGTCGCCAACCGCCACCAGGCAGGAATCCGCACCGCGCTTAATTGCGATCTCCTGCACGCCTGCGGCACGCGTCCGGGCAATCACCGCATCCAGCGGCTGCTCGCCCCACAGCAGATCCTCATCATCAAGGGTGAGAAACGCCATATCGGTATGACGCAGCATCTCGGCGTACGCCTGCTGCGCGCTGGCTTTATCGGCCCACAGACGCGGACGATAGTTGTTGTCGAAAATCACCTTGCCGCCGTTCTGACGACAGGCGCTAAGCAGCGTCATGAGTTTGTTGCGGCTGGCGGCCGGCAAAATGGCCAGGCTGATGCCACTCAAATAGAGATAATCGTAGTGCGCCAGTTGCTGACAGATATCATCCGCCTGTGCGCTATCCAGCCAGAAGCGCGCGGCGGCGTCGTTGCGCCAGTACCAGAACGTGCGTTCACCGTGATCGTCGGTTTCGATGAAGTACAGGCCCGGCATTTTATTGTCGAGGCGCTGAATCAGATCGGTGTGAATCTGCTCCTGCTGCCAGGCGGCGATCATCTGATCGCTGAAGCTATCGGTGCCGAGTGCGGTGACGTAGTCGACACGCAGTTGCTGAGGATCTGACTGGCGTGCCAGATAAACCGCCGTGTTCAGCGTATCCCCGCCAAAACCGCGTTTGATGTTCTCACCTTTCTCGGACAGCTCAATCATGCATTCGCCGATGATGGCGATGTTCTTCTGCGTCATGGTCTTCAGCCTATAGTGAATTTCGCATTAGTCTCGCGTCTGGTATGGCAGTCGTCAATGCTTTTTAAAACGATGTTTTGATTTAGCTTAAGGCGGTAAACTCATCCTGCTGCGGTGATTTAACGGTCAAAGCGCGTTTTGTTTTGCCGATTAAGCGCGGAGCACGCTGTTACACTCAACGATTCTTGGGACTAATGAGATTGATAAAGTTATCCCTGCGATCGCCGATACTTGCCGCTGAGATGCTATTTGCAGGCACTCGACACCAACCAGGAAAAAACCATGGTGATGAAGAATTTGAGTCATCGGCTGCCTGTTTCAAATGAACTGGAGCAACAACAGGAAACGCGTTTCTTCTGGCAGCAGTGCCAACGATTCTATACTTTCCAGCCGATTTATCAGGTCTCAGGCCGCTTGCTGGCCATTGAATTACTGACGGCGGTGACCCATCCCTCCGCGCCAGAAAAAAGGTTGTCGCCCGAAGACTATTTCGAAGCCCTGACTATCTCGCAGCGGCTGGGTGTCGTCCAGGAGCAGCTGGAGCTCCTGGTAAAATGGTCACACTTTTTCAGTCAGCGTCAGCTGGTGGCGTCGGTGAATATCGACGGCCCAACGTTGATGGAAATTGAGCAGCATGAATTGATTCGTACCTTAATCGCGCAGTTACCATGGGTACGTTTTGAACTGACGGAGCACCACGCGCTGCCGCAGGAAGAGATGGTGGCGAAGATGCCGGAACTCGGTCCGCTATGGCTGGATGACTTTGGCTCTGGGATGGCGAACTTCTCTGCACTAACCGAACTGCGCTACGACTACATCAAATTATCGCGCGAACTGTTTATGCTGCTGCGCGCCAGTGACGAAGGCCGTTCAATGTTCTCCATGCTGCTGGCGTTAATTAACCGTTACTGCAACGGCGTTATTGTGGAAGGCGTGGAAACCGAAGAAGAGTGGCAGCAGGTGCGCAGCTCCCCCGCGATGGCGGCGCAGGGCTATTTTTTCTCGCGTCCGGTGCCGTTTAGCGAGCTGGAACACATGGCACTTGAGCTTCCCTGATCCCCTTCTCCAAGGTCTCGACTATCCTTAGTGAGACGTGGAAGGGCATGGAGGAAGCAATATGTCACGTACTCGAAAGATCCTGAGCTGGGTGGTCGGGATTTTTTTGTTATTGGTAGTGTTGATTGTGGTGATCATCGCCACCTTTGACTGGAATCGTCTCAAACCAACGATTAATCAAAAAGTTTCAGCTGAACTGAATCGTCCTTTCGCCATTCGCGGCGATCTTGGCGTGGCTTGGGTGCGCAACCGTGAAGAGCCTGGCTGGCGCAGCTGGGTGCCATGGCCGCAGGTGCATGCTGATGATGTGATGCTCGGTAATCCGCCGACCGTTCCGGATGTCACCATGGTGCACTTACAGCGGGTAGAAGCGACTATTGCGCCGCTGGCGCTGCTGCATAAGCAGATCTATCTGCCGTGGATTAAGATGCAGCAGCCGGACGCACGTCTGGTGCAGACCGCCGACAAAAAGAACAACTGGACCTTCGATCTTGCCAGCAGCGGAAACAGCGATGCAAATGCAGCGCCTTCTGCCTGGTCATTCCGCCTCGATAACATCTTGTTTGATCAGGGGCAGGTGCAGTATCGCGATGCCATCAATAAAGCCGATGTTACGGTGACGATCAATCCGCTGGGGAAACCGGTCCCCTACGCGCAGGTTGCGGGCGGTAACGACCAGCAAAAAGGGGCGGGTGATTTTGTCTTCGGCTGGAAGGCGAGCGGCACCTACAACAACCAAAAACTGGATGGCGACGGTAAAATTGGCGGCATGTTATCGCTGCGCAGCAAAACCACGCCGTTCCCGCTGCAGGTGGATGTCCGCAACGGCAGCACGCGGGTGCGCCTTGATGGCACCTTGCAGGATCCGCTCAATCTCGGCGGGCTGGATGTGCGCCTGCGCTTCTCCGGCGACACGCTGGCGAATCTGTATGGCCTCACGGGCGTGCTGTTGCCGGATACGCCGCCGTATGAAACCGATGGTCATTTGATTGCGCGCTTCAACGAGGATAAAGGGCCGCTGTTCCGCTATGAGAAGTTCAATGGTCATATTGGTGACAGTGATATTCACGGCTCGCTCATTTATCGTCAGGGCAAACCGCGTCCAACGCTTACCGGTGAACTCACCTCGAACCAGCTGCGCATGGCCGATTTGGGGCCGTTGATTGGCGTTGATTCGGGTAAAGGCAGCGACAAAACGCAGCAGGCGAAAGCGCAGCGCGGTGAGGCCTCGACGCAGCCCGCCGATCGCGTATTGCCGCATGATAAGTTCGATACCAAAAGCTGGGACGTGATGGACGCTGACGTGAAGTTCAGTGGTAAACGCATTGAACACAGCAGCAAGCTGCCACTCAGCGATCTTTATACCCATGTGCAGCTGAAGAACGGCGATCTGCTGCTCGATCCGCTGCGCTTCGGTATGGCGGGCGGCAGTATCAACTCCACCATTCATCTGGAAGGCGATCGCAGCCCAATGCGCGGACGCGCCGATCTGCATGCGCGTAAGCTGCGCCTGCGTCAGCTGTTCCCGAATGTCACTGCTATGCAAAACAGTTTGGGCCAACTTAACGGTGACGCGACCCTGAGCGGTACCGGTAATTCGGTGGCCGATTTGTTGGGCACCAGCGATGGTGAACTAAAGCTGCTGATGAATGATGGTCTGATTAGCCGAAGCCTGATGGAGATTGCTGGGCTGAACGTCGGTAACTATGTGGTGGGTAAACTGTTCGGTGATGATGAGGTGAAAATCAACTGTGCGGCTACCGATCTGAATATTCGTCAGGGCCTGGCGACGCCGAAGCTATTCTTGCTGGATACCGAGAATGCGGTCATCAACGTCACCGGCAACGTCAACTTCGCTAACGAACGCATGGATTTGTCGATCAATCCGGAGAGTAAAGGTATTCGCATCATCACGCTGCGTTCACCGCTCTATGTGCGCGGTACCTTTAAAAATCCGGATGCCGGTGTGAAAGCCGGGCCGCTCATCGCTCGCGGTGCTGCAGCGGTCGCTCTTGGTGCGGTGGTTGCGCCAGCCGCAGCGCTTTTGGCGCTGGTTTCACCCAGCGATAATGAAGAGAACCAGTGTAGCAACGTGCTACAGCAGATGAAGAATCAGAAGTAATCAGTTACGCCACAGTACTTTGATGATGTGGTAACCAAAGGCGGTTTTCACCGGTCCGTAGGGCTGCAACAGCGGACAGGAGAAGACCGCCTTATCAAAGGCCGGTACCATCTGCCCTTTACGAAACTCACCCAAATCGCCGCCGTTACGACCTGATGGACAGGTAGAGTGCTTTTTAGCCAACTGCTGGAAGTTTGCGCCTTTTTCAAGCTGCGCCAGCAGAGATTTAGCCTGCGCTTCCTCTTTCACGAGGATATGTAAAGCCGCCGCGGTTTTCGCCATGATGTCATCCTAATGTGTATAATCCGGCCATTATACCCTCCTTTCTTTTGATCCAACTGAGCGAATTCCGTTATGCGTTTAAATCCCGGCCAACAACGAGCTGTCGAATTTGTCACCGGTCCTTGCCTGGTGCTGGCCGGTGCGGGCTCAGGTAAAACGCGCGTTATTACCAATAAAATTGCTCATCTGATCCGCGAATGCGGCTATCAGGCGCGCCATATTGCCGCGGTGACCTTTACCAATAAAGCCTCACGCGAGATGAAAGAGCGTGTGGCGCAAACGCTGGGGCGCAAAGAGGCGCGCGGCCTGATGATTTCAACCTTCCATACGCTGGGTCTGGAGATCATCAAGCGTGAATACAAAGCGCTGGGGATGAAAGCGAGCTTTTCGCTGTTCGACGATCAGGATCAGCTGGCGCTGTTGAAAGACCTGACCAAACAGTGGCTGGAAGAAGATAAAACGCTGTTACAGCAGCTGATTTCCACTATTTCCAACTGGAAGAACGATCTGGTTGATCCGCAGGGCGCAGCGGGTTTGGCCAAATCGCAGCGCGACCAGATTTTCGCCCACTGTTATCAGCTGTATGATCAGCATTTGAAATCCTGCAACGTGCTGGATTTCGACGATTTAATTGCGCTGCCAACGCTGCTGTTGCAGCGCAATCAGGAAGTGCGTGAACGCTGGCAGCAGCGCATTCGCTATCTGCTGGTGGATGAATATCAGGACACCAACACCAGCCAATACGAGCTGGTGAAGCTGCTGGTGGGCGCACGAGCGCGCTTTACCGTGGTGGGCGATGACGATCAGTCAATTTACTCATGGCGCGGTGCGCGGCCGCAAAACCTGGTGCTGCTGCAACAGGATTTCCCGGCGCTGGAAGTGGTGAAGCTGGAGCAAAATTACCGCTCAACGCAGCGCATCCTGAAATCCGCCAACATCCTTATCGCTAACAATCCGCACGTGTTTGAGAAGCGCCTGTTCTCCGAATTGGGGCAGGGCAGCGAGCTGAAGGTGCTGAGCGCCAATAACGAAGACCACGAAGCGGAACGCGTGGCGGGCGAGCTGATTGCCCATCACTTTATCAATAAAACCGCTTACAAGGATTACGCCATTCTCTACCGCGGCAACCATCAGTCGCGCGTGTTTGAAAAGCAGCTGATGCAGAACCGTATTCCCTATCGCATCTCTGGCGGCACGTCGTTCTTCTCGCGTCCAGAAATCAAAGATTTACTGGCTTACCTGCGCGTGCTGACCAATCAGGAAGATGACAGCGCGTTTCTGCGCATTGTGAATACGCCGCGCCGGGAGATTGGCCCGGCAACGCTGCAGAAGCTGGGCGAATGGGCCAACCTGCGCAATAAGAGCCTGTATCACGCCAGCTTCGATATGGGGCTGGAGCAAACTTTGAGCGGACGTGGGCTGGAGCATTTGCAGCGCTTCACACACTGGCTGAACGACATCATTCAACTGACCGAACGTGAACCGGTCAACGCAGTGCGTGACCTGATACGCGGCATTGATTACGAAAGCTGGCTGTTTGAGACCTCGCCCAGCCCGAAAGCGGCCGAGATGCGCATGAAAAACGTTAATCTGCTGTTCCAGTGGATGACCGAAATGCTGGGAGGCGATGAGCTGAACGAGCCGATGACGCTGGCGCAGGTGGTTACGCGCTTTACGCTGCGCGACATGATGGAGCGCGGTGAGAGCGACGAGGAGCTCGATCAGGTACAGCTGATGACGCTGCACGCGTCGAAAGGGCTGGAGTTCCCTTATGTCTATCTGGTTGGCATGGAAGAGGGGTTATTGCCGCACCAGAGCAGCATTGATGAGAACAATATCGAAGAAGAGCGGCGTCTGGCCTATGTGGGCATTACGCGCGCGCAGAAAGAGCTGACCTTTACGCTATGCCGCGAGCGCCGGCAGTATGGCGAGCTGATGCGCCCGGAACCCAGCCGTTTCCTGCTGGAGCTGCCGCAGGATGATGTGGTATGGGAGCGCGAGAAAAAAGTGGTGAGCGCAGAAGAGCGGGCGAAAACCGGACAGACGCGCGTTGCTGGGTTAAGAGCGATGCTGGAGAACGCGAAGAAGGGTTGAAGAAGGGGCGCCATGAATGGCGACCCTACGTCGATTGTAGGGGCGGCATTGATGCCGCCTGACCATCAGGAAATCGTCAGCAGCCAGTGCACGTAAGATTGATAGTGGCTTTCCTGCTCCAGCAGCTCAGAACGCAGCGGGTGCGCTTCACGCCAACCGGCTGGCAGCGTCAGATGCAACGCATCATCATCCGCCTGCAAACGCACGGCGGGCAGGGTGTCATCGCGTCGACGGCTCGAGAAGATTATCGCTAAACGCAGCAAACGGCTTAAACGCTCCGCCATGCGCGGCGGGACGGCGTTCTGCTGCGTCAGCAAGGCCAAATCAATGCTGCCGCTTTGATTCTGTAGCAGACAGGCCAGCATTTTTTTCTGTGCGGGAGTGAAGCCGGGAAGATCAAGATGACGAATCAGGTAAGCGGCGTGCTGCGGTGCCTGACGGAAATCGACGCTCAGGCCAATTTCGTGAATCGAACAGGCGCTGAGAAGCAGATCGCGACATCGGTTATCCAGCTTCCAGCTGCTGCTCACCTGACGAAAGAAACTCTCTGCTAGCTGACGCACCCGACCAGCCTGCTCAATATCAATGACAAAACGGCGCTGCACATTTTGCAGCGTGCGGCTGCGGATATCGCGATCCACTGGCAGATGCAGCATGCCGTACACCAAACCTTCCCGCAGTGCGCCGCCAGCCAACGTCATGCCTTCAATACCCAGCTCCTGGAAGATAGCGATGAGGATCGATAGGCCGCTGGGGAACACCAGCGCGCGTTCCAGCGTTAATCCTTCAATTTCCAGCTCTTCCAGCTTGCCGCATTGAATGGCGCGTTGCTTCAGCTGTTGCAGCTTGCTCAGGGTGATGCGTTCATCCATGCCCTGTGCCACCATGATTTCCTGCAACGCCTGCACAGTGCCGGATGCACCCACGCAGATTTGCCAGCCTTTCTCACGCAGCGCCGCTGCCACTGGACGAATCATCTCGCGTGCGGCCAGTTCGGCCTGCTCGAAATTCTCTTTCGCCAGATGACGATCGCTGAAGTAGCGTTCAAGCCAGGTGACGCAGCCCATTGACAAGCTAAATAGCGTGGTGGCATGCGAGCCTTCGCCTGTCACCAGTTCGGTGCTGCCGCCGCCGATATCCACCACTAAACGCTGATCGGAACCGCCGGTGGTGTGCGCCACGCCTTGATAGATCAGGCGCGCTTCTTCTTCGCCGCTGATGACATTCACCGGGCAGCCAAGAATCTGTTCAGCGGTAATGAGGAAATCCTGCGCATTTTCTGCAATGCGCAGCGTGGCGGTTGCTACCACGCGGATTTGCTCTGGGGGAATATCCTGAAGCTGTTCAGAGAACAACTTCAGACACTGCCAGCCACGTTGCATCGCCTCTGCAGAGAGATGATTGGCTTTGTCGAGGCCCGCGGCCAGACGCACTTTGCGTTTTATCCGCGCGACGGTCTGAATACTGCCAGACACTTCGCGCACCACCAACATATGAAAGCTGTTAGAACCTAAATCAATCGCTGCATAGAGTGACGATGCGCTTAGCATGGTGTGCTTAACCCGAACGTTTACGGTTGCTATTGCGCGGTGCGCCACTACGACGGTTGCTGTTGTTCCCGCCACGGCGTGGACCGTTTCCTGAGCGACTGCGTTGCAGGCGCTTCGGCGGTGGCAGCTCGTTCAGCAACGCGTCGCTGTT
This sequence comes from Pantoea sp. BRR-3P, assembly GCF_039621635.1. Classification (NCBI taxonomy): domain Bacteria; kingdom Pseudomonadati; phylum Pseudomonadota; class Gammaproteobacteria; order Enterobacterales; family Erwiniaceae; genus Pantoea; species Pantoea sp. BRR-3P. Next base: position 3,888,018 of record NZ_CP155066.1, on the reverse strand, counting down.
GTACTTGCTCACCGGAATACCGTGACCAATGTACTCTTCAATCGCTGGCAGGTTCAGCGCGTACTCTTCACACGCGAGGCTGATGGAGTGACCGCTGGCACCGGCGCGGCCCGTACGGCCAATGCGGTGTACGTAGTCTTCACGATCGTCAGGCAGATCGTAGTTGAACACATGCGTGACCGCAGGAATATGCAAACCACGTGCGGCCACATCGGTGGCAACCAGGATATCCACATCACCTTTGGTGAAATCGTCGAGGATACGCAGACGTTTTTTCTGTGCCACGTCGCCAGTCAGCAGACCAACGCGGTGACCGTCGGCAGCCAGATGGCCCCAAATGTCTTCACAACGATGCTTGGTGTTAGCGAAGATAATCGCGCGATCGGGCCACTCTTCCTCAACCAGCGTCTGCAGCAAGCGCATTTTCTCTTCATTAGAAGGATAGAAAAGCTCTTCTTTGATGCGATGGCCGGTTTTCTGCTCCGGTTCCACTTCCACGTATTCGGCGTTGTTCATGTGCTCAAACGCCAGTTCACGTACGCGGTAAGATAAGGTGGCAGAGAACAACATACTCAGGCGTTGGGTGGCCGGCGGCATGCGGCGGAACAGCCAACGGATATCTTTAATAAAGCCGAGATCGAACATGCGATCGGCTTCATCCAGCACAACAACCTGAATGGCGCCCAGGTTGACATGGTTCTGCTTGGCATAGTCGATCAAACGTCCGGTGGTGCCCACCAGAATGTCGACGCCATCTGCCAATACTTTCAACTGTTTATCGTAGCCGTCGCCACCATAAGCCAGGCCCAGCTTTAAGCCAGTGACCTTCGCTAACGGCTCTGCATCAGCATGAATTTGTACGGCGAGCTCACGCGTTGGGGCCATGATCAGCGCACGTGGCTGATTAATCTGGCGACCTTCTGCGGCAGGATGAGAAAGAAGATAATGAAACGTTGACGTCAGGAACGCCATCGTTTTGCCGGTACCGGTTTGCGCCTGACCCGCAACATCACGCCCTGTAAGCGTAAGAGGCAACGCGAGCGCCTGTATAGGCGTGCAGTGGCTAAAGCCTTTAGTATCAAGGGCTTCTATCACCTGAGGGTGCAGGGCGAAGTCGGAAAACTTCTGTTCAGTTAAGTGTGTTTTGCTCATAGTGTGGTAGAATATCAGCTTACTAGCGCTTTACGAAAGCGTATCCGATGAAATAAAGTCAACCTACGTTGGTATAATTTCCGCCGATTCGCCAGGCACAATCTTTTGGAGTTAAACATGAGCAGCGATAAGATCGTTCACTTGACCGATGACAGTTTCGACACAGACGTACTGAAAGCAGACGGTGTCACTCTGGTAGATTTCTGGGCTGAATGGTGTGGTCCTTGCAAAATGATCGCCCCAATCCTCGACGAAGTCGCCGAAGAGTACGAAGGTAAGCTTACCATCGCGAAATTGAACATTGATGACAACCCGGGTACAGCGCCTAAATATGGCATCCGCGGTATTCCAACTCTGCTGCTGTTCAAGAACGGCGAAGTGGCGGCAACCAAGGTTGGTGCACTGTCTAAAGGGCAGTTGAAAGAGTTTCTGAACGCTAACCTGGCCTAAGCCCGGCGCGGTGTTTGTTCCGCAGTGGTGAATTTTTTCGCCACTGCTGGACGTCTCACTTTAAGCGTGTTAAGTTGAGTTCACTGCATTACGCTCTTACCTTGTAGTTTGCATCTAAGTTTTCCCTTGTCAGACCCTACTCGCAATGAACGTTATCGTGGTTTGGCAATCTGATGACTAGCACATTCGGCATCATCTTTCGACCGTCTCCTCGTTTCCTATCGCCACATCTGACGATAATCGTCGAGCTGAGTTGAAAAAGAGCCATTAACAGGCATGGAATTTTTGCCATACCACTCACGACAATCATTTCGAGAATTACCCCGAGTTTAAGAACCCATCACTATGAATCTTACCGAATTAAAGAATACGCCGGTTTCTGAGCTGATTACCCTCGGCGAAAATATGGGGCTGGAAAACCAGGCGCGTATGCGCAAGCAGGATATTATTTTCTCTATCCTGAAACAGCACGCAAAAAGCGGCGAAGACATCTTTGGTGATGGTGTGCTGGAGATACTGCAGGACGGATTTGGTTTCCTCCGTTCTGGAGACAGCTCCTACCTCGCCGGTCCCGATGATATCTACGTTTCTCCCAGCCAAATCCGCCGCTTCAACCTCCGCACTGGTGACACCATTTCTGGCAAGATTCGCCCGCCAAAAGAAGGTGAACGCTATTTTGCGCTGTTGAAAGTTAACGAAGTTAACTACGACAAGCCGGAAAACGCGCGCAACAAGATTCTGTTCGAAAACCTCACGCCATTGCATGCCAGCAAGCGTATGCGTATGGAGCGCGGTAACGGCTCGACTGAAGACCTGACAGCACGCGTGCTGGACCTGGCTTCCCCAATTGGTCGTGGCCAGCGTGGTCTGATCGTGGCACCGCCGAAAGCCGGTAAAACCATGCTGCTGCAGAACATCGCGCAGAGCATTGCCTACAACTATCCAGATTGCCTGTTGATGGTGCTGCTGATTGACGAACGTCCGGAAGAAGTGACCGAGATGCAGCGTCTGGTTAAAGGTGAAGTCATCGCTTCTACCTTTGATGAGCCAGCTTCACGCCACGTACAGGTCGCTGAGATGGTGATCGAGAAGGCTAAGCGCCTGGTTGAGCACAAAAAAGATGTGATCATCCTGCTCGATTCCATCACCCGTCTGGCGCGTGCCTACAACACCGTGGTTCCCGCATCAGGTAAAGTCCTGACCGGTGGTGTGGATGCGAACGCCCTGCATCGTCCGAAGCGTTTCTTCGGTGCGGCACGTAACGTGGAGGAGGGCGGCAGCCTGACCATCATCGCAACCGCGCTGGTTGATACCGGTTCGAAGATGGACGAAGTGATTTACGAAGAGTTTAAAGGTACAGGTAACATGGAACTGCACCTCTCGCGTAAAATCGCCGAGAAACGCGTATTCCCAGCGATCGATTACAATCGTTCTGGTACGCGTAAAGAAGAGCTGCTCACCACGCAGGAAGAGCTGCAGAAGATGTGGATCCTGCGCAAAATCATCCATCCAATGGGTGAAATCGATGCGATGGAATTCCTCATCAATAAACTGGCAATGACCAAAACCAACGACGAATTCTTCGATATGATGAAGCGTTCGTAAGTCGCAGGTGGCGACCCGCTAAGCCAAGCGGTGATTCGCACAATTTGCCAGGAATTATTGCTAACGCCACGTCTTAACGTGGCGTTTTTTATTTATGGGCATTAGGATGAGCCCAGTCAGGAAGCATTTATTTTGACTGTGGCAGATATTTGCTTGTTTTTTCAGCAATCAGACTTTTCTGCAGCAGAATTCGGAATAGGGATATACGGCAATAGCGGGTGTTTTGCCTATTGTTGACCACGATTTTAGCTGAGAGCATGAACGTGAATTTACTCACTATGAGTACTGAGCTTGGTTTAGTTTTTCTTTTTACTTTAGTGTTCCTGTTTTTTGCTCGCAAAGCAGCTAAAAAAATTGGGCTAGTGGACACTCCAAACTCCAGAAAAAGACACCATGGCGCCATTCCGTTAGTGGGTGGTATTTCTGTGTACGCGGGTATCTGCTTCGCTTTTGCCATCTCAAATTATTATTTACCGCACGCGATGCTCTATCTGAGCTGTGCGGGCGTGTTGGTATTGGTAGGAGCTCTTGACGATCGTTTTGATATCAGCGTCAAAATTCGTGCGCTGGTGCAGGCGGTGGTCGCCATTGTGATGATGGTGGGTGCCAAACTCTATTTGCTCAGCCTCGGATTTATTATCGGCCCGGTAGAGTTAATCGTTGGCCCCTTTGGCTATGTATTAACGCTGTTCGCCGTGTGGGCCGCGATCAATGCGTTTAATATGGTGGATGGAATTGATGGCCTGCTCGGCGGCCTCTCCAGCGTTACCTTCGCCGCGATAGGTATTATTCTCTACTTCGATGGCCAAACCAGCCTCGCCATGTGGTGTTTTGCGATGATCGCCGCCACCATTCCTTATATTCTGCTCAATCTCGGTTTGATTGGCCGCCGCTATAAAGTGTTTATGGGCGATGCCGGTAGCACCATGATCGGTTTCACTATCATCTGGATCTTGCTGGAAACCACCCAGGGTTTAAGCCATCCGATCACGCCGGTTACTGCGCTGTGGCTGATTGCCATTCCGCTGATGGATATGGTGGCGATTATGTATCGGCGTTTGCGGAAAGGCATGAGCCCGTTTTCTGCCGATCGCCAACACATTCATCATTTGATCATGCGCGCCGGCTTCACTTCACGTCAGGCATTTTTGCTGATTACCGTGGCCGCGGCGATCCTGGCCGGTATTGGCGTGCTCGGTGAATATCTGGCCTTTATCCCGGAATGGGTGATGCTGGTGCTGTTCCTGATGGCGTTTCTCCTTTACGGCTATTGCCTGAAGCACGCATGGCGTGTAGCGCGCAAAATCCGTCGCATAAAACGTCGCTGGCAAAGCAGCAGCGAAGATAAAAAATAAATTACCCAGAAAGTACCCTGATAAGGATTTTTGTTATGACCTCTGTGGTTGTAGAAAACGAACTGGATGTGCGAGGCCTCGGCTGTACGCTGTGGCGTGGCAAGCGCTGGATTGTTGGCCTGGCGCTGCTGTTTGCGCTGTTTGCGTGGCTGGCCTCGATGTTGATGAAGCAGGCGTGGAGCACCACGGCAGTCACCGATCGTCCTACGGTGAATATGTTGGGTGATTTCTTTGTGCAGCAGCAATTTCTCAATAATCTGGATGTCCGCACCAATACGCTCAATCTCAGTTCGCCAGCCCCAACCGTTATGGATGAGGTTTATCAAGAGTTCACAATGCAGCTGGCATCATGGGATACGCGTCGTGATTTCTGGCAGCAGACCGATTACTACAAAAGTCGTAAAAGCGGCAACGCGCACAATGATGCGGCGCTGCTCGATGACTTAATCACCAACATCCAGTTCACGGCGGCCGATCCGGCGCGCAATGTGTTAGATAACATCAAGCTGGTCGCCGAAACTGCCGGTGATGCCAATAATTTGCTACGCCAATATATTGCCTATGCCAGCGAACGTGCGGCACGCCATTTGAATGCGGAGCTAAAAGGCGCCTGGCAGGCGCGCAACATACAACTGCAGGCGCAGGTCACGCGTCAGGAAGAAGTGGCGCAGGCGGTGTTTGAACGTCAACGTCAGCGTATTGTGCAGGCGCTGAAGGTGGCCGATGAACAGGGCATTAAAGAGAATCGTGCGCCGGCTACGGGTGAGGCGCTACCAGACAGCGATCGCTTCTTGCTTGGCCAGCAAATGTTACAGGCGCAGCTCGACACGTTACAGGCCAGCGGACCTGCTTATGATTTAAGCTATGATCAAAACAAGGCGATGCTGAGTACGCTGCAGGCGGGGCCGCGTCTGGACAAACAGTTCCAGACCTATCGTTATTTGCGCACGCCGGAAGAGCCGGTTTCGCGTGATAGTCCGCGTCGTCTGTTTATGATGATCATGTGGGGCGCCATTGGCGCGCTGGTCGGTGCGGGAGTGGCGCTGGTGCGACGTCCGCGTTCAACGTTACCATCGAGCCATTAAGAGAAGCCACGTGAAAGTTCTGACCGTATTTGGCACGCGTCCTGAAGCGATCAAAATGGCTCCGCTGGTGCAGGCGCTGGCGCAGGATGCTGCGTTCGAGTCACGCTTATGCGTTACTGCACAGCATCGAGAAATGCTCGATCAGGTGCTGCGTCTGTTTCAGCTGCAACCTGATTATGACCTGAACATCATGCGTCCGGAGCAAGGGCTGACGGAGATTACCAGCCGCATTTTGCAGGGCATGAAAACCGTGCTGGCCGACTTTCAGCCGGATGTGGTGTTGGTGCATGGCGATACCACCACCACTTTTGCCGCCAGCCTGGCGGCGTTTTACCACCAGATTCCCGTGGGTCACGTGGAAGCCGGGCTGCGTACCGGCAACCTGATGTCGCCGTGGCCAGAAGAGGCCAACCGCACATTGACTGGCCACCTGGCGAGCTACCACTTCACCCCGACGGAAAATTCGCGGCAAAATCTGCTGCGTGAGAACCTGCCGGATGCTCGCATTTTCGTTACTGGCAATACGGTGATTGATGCGCTGCTGTGGGTACGCGATCGCGTATTGGATGATGCGGATCTCAATGCTCGCTTGGCCGCGCGCTATCCGTTCCTTGACGCCGATAAAAAGCTGATTCTGGTTACGGGCCATCGTCGCGAAAGTTTTGGCGACGGCTTCGAACGCATCTGCAGCGCGCTAGCGCAAATTGCACGCCAGCATCCGCAGGTGCAAATCGTCTATCCGGTGCACCTCAATCCCAATGTCAGCGAGCCGGTAAACCGCATTCTCAGCGGTATCGAAAACATCATTCTGATTGAGCCGCAGGAGTATTTGCCGTTTGTCTGGCTGATGAACCGTTCATGGCTGATTCTGACCGATTCCGGCGGCATTCAGGAAGAAGCACCGTCACTCGGCAAGCCGGTGCTGGTGATGCGCGATACCACCGAGCGGCCGGAAGCCGTGGACGCAGGCACGGTGAAACTGGTGGGCACCGATATCAGTAAGATTGTCGCGGAAGTCAGCCTGCTGTTGCAGGACGATGAAGCCTGGCAGGCAATGAGCCGCGCGCACAACCCTTATGGCGATGGCCATGCCTGCGCGCGCATCTTGCAGGCCCTAAAACAACACAGAGTATAACCATGCGTTTTGAAACCATTTCCGTTATCGGACTGGGCTATATTGGGCTGCCAACGGCGGCCGTTTTTGCCTCACGGGGAAAAAAAGTCGTTGGCGTGGATATTAATAGCCGCGCTGTCGAAACCATTAATCGCGGCGATATCCACATCGTTGAACCCGAACTGGGTGAGGTGGTGCGCGACGCGGTGCGAGACGGATACCTGCGCGCCACCACGCAGGCCGAAGCCGCCGATGCTTTTCTGATTGCCGTACCCACGCCGTTTATCGGCGATCATCAGCCCGATCTCAGCTACGTGCAGGCCGCCGCGTTGTCCATTGCGCCCGTATTAAAGACGGGCGATCTGGTGATTCTCGAATCGACGTCGCCAGTCGGCGCAACCGAGCAGATGGCGCAATGGCTCGCGGATGCGCGTCCCGATCTGCGTTTTCCGCAGCACGGCGATGCGTGCGATGTGTTTATCGCGTACTGCCCGGAACGGGTATTGCCCGGCAAAGTGATGGTCGAACTGCTGGAAAACGATCGCGTGATTGGCGGCATGACGCCAGCCTGTTCTGCGCGCGCCAGCGAGCTGTATCGCATTTTCCTGCGTGGTGCATGCGTGGAAACCCATGCGCGTACCGCCGAGATGTGCAAACTGACGGAAAATAGCTTCCGCGATGTGAATATCGCTTTTGCTAATGAGCTGTCGCTGATCTGTGCAGAGCAAGGCATCAACGTGTGGGAACTGATTGCGCTGGCGAATCGCCATCCGCGCGTCAATATTCTGCAGCCTGGGCCGGGCGTTGGCGGGCACTGCATTGCCGTCGATCCCTGGTTTATCGTGGCGCAAAATCCAGAACAGGCGCGGCTGATTCGCACCGCACGTGAAGTGAATGATGCCAAACCGGGTTGGGTGCTGGACCAGGTAAAACAGGCTTTGGCCGAATGCCTCACCGCCAGCGGTAAACGTGCCAGCGATATCACCATTGCCTGCTTTGGTCTGGCCTTCAAACCGAATATTGATGATTTACGCGAAAGTCCGGCGATGAGCGTTGCCCATCTGATTGCCGAATGGCACAGCGGACAAACCTGGGTGGTTGAGCCGCACGTAACGGCCATTCCGCAGCGTCTGGCGCACGAAGCCACGCTGGTCACCACCGAAGATGCGCTGCAACAGGCGGATATTCTGGTGATGCTGGTTGACCATGCGCAGTTCCGCGCGGTTGAGGCTGCACAGATTACCCAGCCGTGGATTGTTGATACCAAAGGCGTCTGGCGATGAAACAGTTTTTGGTGACCGGCGGCGCAGGATTTATCGGCTCGGCGTTGGTGCGTTTTCTGCTTGAAAACACTGAGCATCGCGTGGTGGTGGTCGATAAGCTGAGTTACGCTGGCAATCTGGCCTCGCTGGCGCCGGTGCAGCAGAACACGCGTTTCGCCTTCGAGCAGGTGGATATTTGCGATCGCGCCGAGCTGGATCGCGTGATGACGCAGTACCAGCCAGATTGCATCATGCATCTGGCGGCGGAAAGTCACGTCGATCGTTCGATTGATGGTCCGATTGCCTTCATCGAAACCAATATCGTCGGCACCTATCAACTGCTGGAAGCGGCGCGGCATTACTGGAATAACATGGTGGATGAGCGCAAAAAGGGCTTCATTCTCCATCACATCTCTACCGATGAAGTGTTTGGCGACCTGCACGGCAGCGACGATTTCTTTACCGAAACCACGCCGTATGCGCCCAGCAGCCCGTATTCGGCGACCAAGGCCAGCAGCGATCATCTGGTGCGCGCCTGGCTGCGTACCTATGGTTTGCCGGTGATCGTTACCAACTGTTCCAACAATTACGGCCCATATCATTTTCCTGAGAAGCTGATCCCGCTCACCATCATTAATGCGCTGGCAGGTAAACCGCTGCCGGTATACGGCAACGGCAGCCAGATTCGTGACTGGCTCTATGTGGAAGACCACGCGCGGGCGCTTTATTGCGTGGTCAGCAGCGGCAAAGTGGGTGAAACCTATAATATCGGCGGTCATAACGAGCGACGGAATCTTGAGGTGGTGGAAACCCTGTGTGATTTGCTGGATGAACTGGCCCCACAGCGGCGTGCACCACAGCTGTCGTGCTATCGGGACTTGATTACCTTTGTGAGCGATCGTCCCGGCCACGACCAGCGTTACGCCATTGACGCCAGCAAAATTGCGCGCGAGCTGGGCTGGACGCCGCAGGAAACCTTTGAGAGCGGTATCCGCAAAACCGTGCAGTGGTACCTGGCGAACCCACAATGGTGGCAGGCGATTCTTAATGGCAGCTATCGCGGCGAGCGTCTGGGCCTGGCCACGCCGCGCTAAAACCCAATTCAGAAGGAGCAGCGATGAAAGGCATCATTTTAGCCGGAGGTTCGGGCACGCGTTTGCATCCGATTACCCGTGCCATCTCAAAGCAGCTGTTGCCGGTGTATGACAAGCCGATGATTTACTATCCACTTTCGGTGCTGATGTTGGCCGGGATCCGTGAAATCCTGATCATTACCACGCCGGAAGATCGCGCCCACTTTGAACGATTGCTGGGCGATGGCAGTGAGTTTGGCATACAGCTAGCCTATGCCGAACAACCTACCCCCGATGGCCTGGCGCAGGCGTTTATCATTGGTGAATCCTTTATCGGTGATGATCACTGTTGTCTGGTGCTGGGCGACAACCTTTATTTCGGTCAGGGTTTCAGTCCAAAACTGAAGAAAGTGGCGGCGCGCAGCAGCGGCGCCACCGTTTTCGCCTATCAGGTAATGGATCCCGAGCGTTTTGGCGTGGTGGAGTTTGATGACGACTTCAACGCGCTTTCAATTGAGGAAAAACCGCAGCAGCCGAAATCGCGCTGGGCGGTAACCGGCCTCTATTTTTACGACAATCGCGTGGTGGAGTTTGCTAAACAGGTTAAGCCTTCCGCCCGGGGTGAGTTAGAAATTACCGCGATTAACCAAATGTATCTCGATCAGGGCGAACTCTCCGTAGAGCTGCTGGGTCGTGGTTTTGCCTGGCTGGATACCGGCACGCACGATAGCCTGATTGAGGCGAGTATGTTTGTGCAGACGGTGGAAAAGCGTCAGGGTTTTAAAATCGCCTGCCTGGAAGAGATCGCATGGCGCAATGGCTGGCTAAGCGACGCCCAGCTGCTGGCTGCAGCCCAGGCGCTGACTAAAACCGGCTACGGCCAGTATTTGCTGGATGTTCATCATGCCCGTCCGCGTCAATATTAATCCCCTTCACTGGGAAAACGATTTCTTCGGCCAGAACAGCGCCCGCCTGGAGCTGGAGGGCGATCTGCCGCTGTCTGAAGCGTTAACCCAGCCCTATACGCTTTGGCAAGTCAAAGTGCCCGCAGATCGTGTTGAGGCGATCGATGCCTTGAGCGAGCAGGGCTTTCAGCTGGTTGAAGGCGAAGCCGATCTGACGATCGCTATCAAAAATACTGAGCGGCAACCCGGCGTGCGGATCGCGCGTGAAGCACAAATCCCGGCACTGCGTGATGCGGCTGCGCAGGCATTTAGCCAGAGTCGCTTCCGTGCGCCGTGGTTTGAGCCTGCAGACAGCGGGCGTTTCTATGCGCAGTGGATTGAAAATGCCGTGCGCGGTACTTTCGACCATCAATGCCTGGTCGCTTGCGATGAACAGGGCGCATTGCAAGGTTTCGTCTCCATGCGGGAAGTGGACGGTGATATGCGTATCGGTCTGCTGGCGGTACTGCCTGGTGCGCAAGGATGTGGCGTGGGCCAGCGTTTACTGCTCGCTGCCGCTGACTGGGGCCGCGTGCGCCAGCTGGCGCATTTGCGTGTTGCTACCCAACTCAGCAATCTTACGGCGATGCGCCTTTATTTACGCAGCGGTGCGCGGCTGGAAAGCACCGCTTACTGGTTCTACAGGAAGGTCCCATGATCCCCTTTAATGCGCCGCCGATTGTCGGCAGTGAAGTTGAATATATGCAGTCGGCCATGGCCAGCGGCAAACTGTGCGGCGACGGCGGTTTTACCCGACGCTGTCAGCAGTGGATGGAGCAGCATTTTGGCAGCAACAAAGTGCTGCTGACGCCATCCTGCACCGCGTCGCTGGAGATGGCGGCGCTGCTGATTGATATCCAGCCCGGCGACGAAGTGATCATGCCGAGCTACACCTTTGTCTCCACCGCTAACGCTTTTGTGCTGCGCGGCGCGGTCATTGTGTTTGTTGATGTACGTCCCGATACGCTCAATATCGATGAAACGTTAATTGAAGCAGCGATCACGCCGAAAACCCGCGCTATCGTGCCGGTGCATTACGCCGGTGTCGCCTGCGAGATGGATACCATCATGGCGCTGGCGGCGAAGCATAAACTGTACGTAATTGAAGATGCCGCGCAGGGCGTGATGTCCCAATACAAAGGGCGCGCGCTCGGCACTATTGGTCATATTGGTTGCTTCAGCTTCCACGAAACCAAAAATTACACCGCAGGCGGCGAAGGCGGCGCAACGCTGATCAATGAGGCGAGGCTGGTAGAGCGTGCCGAGATCATTCGTGAAAAAGGCACTAACCGCAGCCAGTTTTTCCGCGGGCAGGTGGATAAGTATACCTGGCGCGATATTGGCTCCAGCTATCTGATGGCAGATCTGCAAGCCGCTTATCTGTGGGCGCAGCTGGAAGCGGCGGAGCAGATCAATCAGCAGCGTCTGCACCTGTGGCAGTGCTACTACGATGCGTTGCAACCGCTGGCAGCAGCGGGCCGCATCGAACTGCCGGTGGTGCCAAAAGATTGCCGCCACAACGCGCACATGTTCTATATCAAGCTGCGCGACAGCGACGATCGTCAGGCGCTAATCAACTGGATGAAAGAGGCGGAAATCCTCACGGTATTCCATTACATCCCGCTGCATTCAGCACCGGCGGGCGAGCGCTTTGGCCGTTTCCACGGTGCGGATGTGTTTACCACGCGTGAAAGTGAGCGCCTGTTGCGCCTGCCGCTGTTCTACAACCTGTCGGATAACAACCAGCGCACGGTGATCAGTTCGCTGCTGAGTTTCTTTGCCTGATGTCGTTAGCCAAAGCCTCAGTCTGGACCGCTTCATCCACGCTGGTAAAAATCGTGGCTGGCTTGCTGGTGGTGAAATTGCTGGCGGTGAGCTTTGGGCCGGAAGGTATTGGGCAGGCCGGTAACTTCCGCCAGCTCATTACCGTACTTGGTGTGCTGGCAGGTGCAGGTATCTTCAACGGCATTACCACGCTGGTGGCGCAGCATCAGCAACAGCCGCAGATGTTGCGTGCCGTAACGGGTACGGCATCTTCGATTGTTCTCGGCTTTTCAACACTGCTGGCACTGGTGTTTTTACTGGCGGCGCAGCCGATCAGCACAGCACTGTTTGGCCATGCTGAATACGAGAACGTGGTGCGGATTGTCGCTTTTCTGCAGCTGGGTATTGCCTGGGCTAATTTGACGTTAGCGCTGTTGAAAGGTTTTCGTGATGCACGCGGTAATGCGCTGGCGCTGATCGCGGGAAGCCTGATAGGCGTGATCGGCTATGTCATGTGCTGGTGGCTGGGCGGTTATGCCGGTGCGCTGGTGGGGTTGGCGCTGGTGCCGGCGCTGGTTGTGTTTCCTGCCCTGATCATGCTGCGTCGCCATCGCGACGTATTGCCGTTGAGCTGGCTTAAGCCAACGTGGCAGCCGGATTTGGCACGCAATCTGGCAAAGTTTACGCTAATGGCGTTGATGACCTCGCTCACCTTGCCGGTGGCGTGGGTGATGATGCGAAATCTATTGGCAGAACAGCAAGGTTGGGCGCAGGTCGGTTTATGGCAGGGTGTCACCAGCATTTCCGATGCTTATCTGCAATTTATCACTGCCACCTTTAGCGTTTGGCTGCTGCCGACGCTGGCGCGGCTGGAGCAGAAACCGCAAATCGCCCGGGAAATTGGCCGCGCGCTGCGCTTTGTCATGCCTGCCGTGGCCGTAGCAAGCTTCTGCGTATGGCTGCTGCGCGATGTCGCTATCTGGCTACTGTTCTCAGCGCAGTTCACCGCCATGCGTGACCTTTTTGTCTGGCAGTTGTGCGGTGACGTCTTTAAAGTAGGTGCCTATGTTTTCGGATACCTGGTGATCGCCAAAGCGTCGCTGCGCTTTTATATTCTGACCGAACTGAGTCAGTTCGCGCTGTTAACCGGTTTCTCCCGCTGGCTAATTCCGCTGCACGGTAGTGCCGGAGCCGCACAGGCCTATATGGCCACCTACATACTCTATTTCGCCCTTTGCTGTGGTGCCTTCATAATTTATTGCCGGAAAAAATGACGCTATTTCACGTATTGGGATCGGATATCCCGCACCACAATCATACGGTGCTGCGCTTCTTTAATGATGTGATAAGCACGGAGATGCCTGCAGATGCGCCGCGTCAATTTATGGTGGTGACCCGCGCGCCAGAAACGCTGCAAGCCTATTCAGCACTGCACATCGAAACTTTTGCCAACAAGCGTGCGCTGGCGCAGGCCGTTATCGCGCGCGCCGCTAATCGCGCGCAGCGCTTCTTCTTCCACGGCCAGTTCAATCCCAGTATTTGGCTAGCATTACTGAGCGGCAGGCTGCGTCGCCGGCAGGCATTCTGGCACGTATGGGGCGCAGATCTTTACGAAGAGGGGCGAGGCCTTAAGTATCAGCTTTTTTATCTGCTACGCCGATGGGCGCAGAGCTGCGTGTCGCAGGTATTTGCCACGCGCGGTGATTTACACCATTTCCAGCAGCGCCATCCGCGCGTACCGACCTCACTGCTCTATTTTCCAACGCGCATGCCGGACGCTGCCGTACCCGCAGCGATGGAATCCGCTGCGTTCACCATTCTGCTCGGTAATTCAGGCGATCGCAGCAATCGTCATATCGCAGGCTTAGAGGCGATTCGCGCGCAGTTTGGTGAGCAGGTCAAGGTGGTGGTACCGCTCGGTTATCCCGAGAACAATCACCGTTATATTGATGAGATTGCTGCCGCCGCACAGCGCCTGTTCCCTGCGGGGCAGGTCACCTTGCTGCGTGACAAGATCGACTTTGACGTCTATCTGGGATTGCTTAGCCGCTGTCAGCTCGGCTATTTTATGTTCGAACGTCAGCAGGGGATCGGCACGCTTTGCCTGCTGATTAAGGCCAATATTCCCTTCGTGCTGAACCGTAAAAATCCGTTCTGGCGCGATTTGAGTGAACAAGGCTTGCCGGTGCTGTTTAGCGAAGATGCGCTGGATGCTGCCAGCGTAGCCGAAGCGCAACGACAACTGGCGCAATGTGATAAATCATCGATTGCCTTTTTTGCTCCGGGCTATCTGGCAGGCTGGCGCCATGCGCTGAGCTTGAGTGAAGGGGAGAGAACATGAGCCTGATGCAGTTTTGCGGTCTGCTGGTGGTTTATCTGTTTTCGCTGGGGTTCATCCTGACCCTGACCTGGCGAGAGTTTAAACGGGTGCGTTTCAACTTCCACCTGTTCTTCACCATTCTGTTTTTGCTGACATTTTATTTCGGTTTTCCGCTAACCAGCGTGCTGGTGTTCCGCTTTAACGTTGCGGTGGTGCCGCCAGAATATCTGTTGCAGGCGCTGCTGGCTGCGACCAGTTTTTATGCCATCTATTACGTCAGCTACAAAGTGCGGCTGCGGCCAGCCAATGCACCGGTGCGGAAACCCTGGCTACAGATGAATCGGGTTGAAACCAATCTGACGTGTCTGCTGCTGGCGCTGGTAGCGATAGGTACCGTGACGGTTTTCTTTTTGCACAACGGTCTGCTGCTGTTCCGGCTCTCCGCGTACAACCAGATTTTCTCCAGTGAAGTCTCTGGCGTGGCGCTCAAACGCTTCTTCTACTTCTTCATTCCGGCGATGTTGATTCGCTACTTCCTAAAACCTACCCAGCGCCAGTGGCTGTGGTTTTTGCTGGTGTCGGTGGCATTTGGTCTGCTGACTTACGCGCTGGTGGGTGGCACGCGCGCCAATATCATTATCGCCTTCGCGTTATTCCTGTTCATCGGCATTACGCGTGGCTGGATCACCTTGTGGATGCTGGTGGGTGCGGGCGTGATGGCGATTGGCGGCATGTTCTGGCTGGCATTGCGTCGCTACAACCTTGACGTGGTCGGCGATGAGGCGTTTTACACCTTCCTCTATCTGACGCGCGATACTTTCTCTCCGTGGGAAAACCTGGCGCTATTACTGCAAAACTACGACAAAATCGATTTTCAGGGATTGGCACCCATTTGGCGTGATTTCTATGTGTTCATCCCCAGTTGGATGTGGCCTGGACGCCCATCAATGATTCTGAACAGCGCCAACTACTTTACCTGGGAAGTGCTGAATAACCATTCAGGTTTAGCGATTTCACCCACGCTGCTTGGATCGCTGCTGGTGATGGGTGGCGTGTGGTTTATCCCGTTTGGCGCCGTTGCGGTTGGTTTGCTAATGAAAGGGTTTGATAACCTGTATCGCTATGGGCGCGATGCCAGCAACCGTTACAGTGGCGCGATTTTGCAGAGTTTTTGCTTTGGCGCGGTATTTAATATGATCGTGTTGGCGCGCGAAGGGCTGGATGCCTTCGGCTCACGCGTGGTGTTCTTTTGTCTGATTTTTGCTGCCTGTATGTGGGTGGCTAAATTGCTTTACTGGCTGTTGGCGCGCGCGGGGCTGATTCGTCCGCGCAGCGAGCCGGTTTTACACAGTCCCTCTTAACGTCTGGGCACAACGGGAAAATTCATACCATGGAAACCGATAAACCGCGCTATCGCCTGCGCGGCGTCGATCTTCACGCCTTCAATGATATGGCGAGCTTTCTGCAATTTTTGCTGCCCGATGGCAAACCGCGCAGCGGCACGCTGATTGCGATGAATGCCGAAAAGATGCTCACCCTGGAAGAGGATGCGCAATTGCGCACGCTGATTGCGGAGGCTGAATTCAAATATCCTGATGGCATCAGCGTTGTCCGCTCTCTGCGTAAGAAATATCCTCAACTACAGGTCAATCGCATCGCAGGTGCGGATCTCTGGGAAGCATTGATGGAGCAAGCGGGCCGCAACGACATTCCGGTGTTTCTGATTGGTGGCCGTCAGACGGTGCTAGAGGAAACCTGCGAGAAGCTGCGTCGGCAGTGGAATGTGAACATCGTCGGCAGCCAGAATGGTTATTTTGCGCCAGAAGATCGTGAGTCGCTGTTTGCGCGTATTGCCGCTAGCGGCGCGCAGATTGTCACGGTGGCGCAGGGTTCGCCGCGTCAGGAGCTGCTCATGCGCGATTGCCGTGCACATTGGCCACACGCGCTCTATATGGGCGTGGGCGGCACGTATGATGTGTTCACCGGGCACGTCAAACGTGCTCCCGTTTGGTGGCAAAAATCAGGCCTGGAATGGCTTTATCGTTTAATCCGTCAGCCTTCACGTTTGCGCCGCCAGTTAAAGTTGCTGAAATATCTACGCTACCATTGGCGTGGCGATCTCTGATATTGCTGGTTTTTCCAGCAAAAAGGAGAGGGTAAGCAACTAAAAGTGCAGTAATTATCGATGGAATGCACAAAGCGTAATCAAACGCGTTTTTTTTATAAAAAAGGGCTGGACAGTGTGAGGTCAAGCCCGTAGTATGCCCATCCGCAACGGCGCTACGCGCCCGTAGCTCAGCTGGATAGAGCGCTGCCCTCCGGAGGCAGAGGTCTCAGGTTCGAATCCTGTCGGGCGCGCCATTTAATTTGTGCGCAAGAGCTTCGGTGGTTGGTTAACCGCGTTATGCAGTGAATTTACGTAAGCGTAACACGCTTACGCACCAGAATTATGGTGGCTATAGCTCAGTTGGTAGAGCCCTGGATTGTGATTCCAGTTGTCGTGGGTTCGAGTCCCATTAGCCACCCCAGATTTTGCTCGGACACGCGATGGTGGCGGAATTGGTAGACGCGCTAGCTTCAGGTGTTAGTGTTCTTACGGACGTGAGGGTTCAAGTCCCTCCCTTCGCACCAGGCAAAATTACGCAGTAGCGTTAAGAAGTAAAAAATCGGCGAGTAGCGCAGCTTGGTAGCGCAACTGGTTTGGGACCAGTGGGTCGGAGGTTCGAATCCTCTCTCGCCGACCATATTCGAAAAGCCTGCTTGAAAAAGCAGGCTTTTTTCGTTTTACACATTTGCCCTTTCACTCTTCTTCCTCAACCTTGTCCGTGCGCCTATTTCTGCACATTGTCGCTATTAGGCTACATTTAACCCTCTGTTTTTATTGGATATGACATTTGCTTGCATAGCTTGTCGCTTTGCAGAGACATCTTTCGGGTTGGATGCAGTGAATTCCCGACAGTGATATCAGACAGCGTCAAACCCTTATTTTTATCTTATTGAAATAAAATAACTTATTCTGGTACCTGCAACTTTGGCACGCCATGTGCAATAATATTGCTGTAGATGCTCATTCCACCTCTTATGTTTGCTAATGCTACATAAACCTGGGAATGATGCAGAGCCCCTTACGGCATCCGTTGTCCAGCCTGGCAGTCATTGCGCACGCTTTACTGCAGTAAGAAGGACATTACGTTGAGTCGGATGCCATCAGTTGTCTGAACGACCTGATCTTACACCTGCTTATGGCAGGTGTTTTTTTATCTGCAATTTGCAGCAGGCAAAAAAAAGCCGGGACAAGCCCGGCGTGCACAAAAGTAACAAACGTAAAAATCAGGCGCTGGGATTAGTCTTCAGCGTAAGTAACAGACCTTCGCGGCGCATTTTGGCTGCGTCTTCCGGGCGGTGCAGACGATCGTAAACATCGGCCAGCCAGGCATAATCAAAGGCATCTGGACGCTGTGCCAGCGCCTGCTGGAAGGCTTCTGCCGCCTGCTGCCATTCACCATGACGCATCAGCATCTGGCCAAGCGTGCTGTGCAGTAGAGGTGTCGCGCCGTGCTGTTTAATCTGCTGACGCAGCGCTTTTTCCAGAGCTTGCGGATCGCCGCTTTTAATTCGCGGCATTAGCAGCACCAGACGATCGTCATATTGACGCTTCAGACCTTCCAGCACGATGCTTTGCGCAGTATCGGGGTCGTCACATTCAATCAGATGTTCTGCCATTGCCACCTGCAAAGCGGTTTCCTGACGCGTTTTGCGGCTCTGGTTTTGCCACCATTTCTTCAAGCCGTCGCTGCCCTGATCGGCCATCGCCTGATTCATCAGGCCCAGCCAGGCTTGCTGCTGAAGGGCCTCGCGCTGTGCTTCATCATTGATCTGCACTTTTTGCATCGAAGGCAGAATATCGAGCAGCGCGCTCCACGCGCCGGTGCGAATATAAGCTTGCTCTGCCAGGCGTAATACTTCCGGATGGCGCGGTGCCACTTCCAGCAGACGATCTACACCATGACGCGCAGCGTGATCTTCGTTGCGCGCCAGTTGCAGACGTACGCGGGTAATTTCGACGGGAATCGTATCGTTCTCCGATAACTCTGCGGCACGCTCCAGATGCTGATTGGCGCGTACCTCATCACCACGTTGCTGTGCGGCTTCGGCAGCGAGTAAATAGTTAGCCACCGGCTGAACGGCGTGATCGGCGTTCTTCGATAACAACTTTTCGGCCTGCTTATAATCGCCTTCAGCCAGTTTCATCAGTGCACTTTGCGTGTGGCGCTGCGCGCTGCGACGTTTACGACCGGTGAACCAACCGCGTGTGCGTGCGCCGGTGCGTAGCAGGCGACGCAAAATCCATTCGACCAGCAAAATCACCAGCAGGCTGAGGATTAAAATAATCGCCAGCCCGGTTACGCTGGTTTCGATATTCCAGTTGTCGGTTTGAATCAGCACGTAGCCCTGATGGCCTGCCACCATCGGTCCAACCACGATGCCCGCCATTAGCAGCAGGAAAAGCACCAATACTTTCAGCATGCTTAGCCTCCCTGTTGATCAGCGGCAGCCGATGGTTGGGCCAGCAAATTACGCACGCGAGTTTGCATCAGTTTTTCCAACAGCGGCTGACTTTCCAGCGTATCCGGTACATCCATCGAAATGCTCTGCTGGCTCAGTTCATCCAGTTGCGTAAGGAAAGCTTTGGTCGCGGCATCATTGGTGTCATACCAGGCTCGAACCCAGGTCGATACCGCATCGATAGACTGCTTGTAAATTTCATCCTGATGACGCGGCACGGCTTGCGCTGCAATGAGCAGGCGCGAACGGATGTTTTCACGCAGATAAACGTCCTGATTCGGCGCCAGCAGCGGCTGTGCAGTGTTATCACGGCGACGGATGGTGATGAAATCATCCATAAAATTATGCCAGCTTTTCACCAGGTTCTGGCGCCACTCGAGCAGTGAACTGGAGAGCTCACCGCCGTCGGCATCCATGGGTGAATCATCGCTGTCATTGTCGGCCAATCGCAGATTATCCACGCCGTTCGACAGCTGATTAAGCTTGAGGATGGTGCCGTCATAGTCAATCTGACTCACGGCAGAGAGTGAGCTGATATCCTGCGTCAGCGCGCGGCGCACGTTCATGACGCTGGGATCGTTCATGTCTGCCAGGCTGGTATCTGCACTTTTCAGCAATGCCGCCGCGGTGGTGACATCCTGATCGCTCCACAACTTACGGCCGGCCAGCTTGACGAGGTAATCTGCCTGAGCCAGTAGCCAGGTGCGCGTGTCATTGCCGGAAATAGTGGCGACTTTATCACGCAGGGTTTCCAGCTCTTTGGCGCTGTTGTCCTGCTGGGTACGTGTTTCCTGCAGGGCACTGTTGGCGCTATCCAGCTGTTGCGTTAGCTGCTGTTTATCGCTGCCCAGTTGCTGCTGCAAGGCGCTCAGCTGCTCACTCAGATTCTGGTTAGTTTGAGCCTGTAAATCGGCCTGGTGTTTCCCATTGAGGTAAAGTCCCGCCCCAATCGCCAGCGCAATGACAATCGCCACCGCACTCAGCACTTTGCCATCGCTTTTTTTATCGCGAGGTGGCTGAGTAGCTGGAGAGGGAGAATTGTCCGCTGGGGTGGTTTCTTCAACCATGGCGGAGGAGGCTTTTTGTTCCGTCATTATGGCTCATCCCATTGTTAAGTTCAGCGTAACGCGCGCAGCAGCGCATCGTTATCGGCACCATCGGCTACATCTATGTCCTGCCAGCCTAATTCAGCGGCTTGCGTAGCCAAACGTTCACTGACGACAACAAGCCGACAGTGCAGTAACCATTCCCGCCGGTCAATCGGCGAAAACAGCGAAAACAGTTGTTGTAACATTTCGCCGCTGGTTACCACCAGCGTTGTAATGCCTCGATCGCGCCAGCGTCGGCCTTCAGTCGCGCCGTTATAGTGCTTTTCACAGCGCTGATAACACTCGCAATATTGTACTTCCGCGCCGCGTTCAATCAGCGTTTCTGCCAGTAATTCGCGGCCCGGGCTGCCGCGCAGTATTAGCGCGCGTTTGCCTGTTACCTGCTGCAGACGATTCAGGCGCACCAGCTCCTCACTGGTCTCCCGCGCATGAGGATAGTCTACTTTCAGATTACTGACGGTATGCAAAGCCAAAGCCGTGCTGCGTCCGATAGCATAATAGCTGAGCGCAGAAGGCCATGTTGTCGCGCTAAGTTGTAAAGCTGGCTGGGCGAAGGTCACCACCTGCTGCGACAGCAGAAACACCAGATCGCCCGCTTGCAGTGCGGCAAGTTGTTGCGGTAAATGAACAAGATCGCGACCCGGCGTGAATTCAATCAGCGGTAGGCTCCACGCCAGTTTCCCCAGGTTTCGCAAACGCGAGACCAGTTCACTGGCTGCCGGTTCCGGACGGGTCACAAGGATGGTCATGCGGGAGGATGTCCCTGATAGACTTCGCGCAGAATGTCGCGGGCGCCGCCATCCAATAACTCCTCGGCCAGGGAAATGCCCATTTTTTCCGCTTGATCGCGCGGTCCACGACGCTCGCCCACCACCATTTGCTTGCCATCGGGCGATCCAACTAAACCGCGCAGCCAGAGCGCGTCGTCTTCCAGCACCGCGAAGCTGCCGATAGGCACCTGACAACCACCTTCCAGCCGCGTGTTCATGGCACGTTCAGCACGTACGCACACTGAGGTCTCGTCATGATTCAACGCCTGCAGTAGCGTAATCAATTGCTCATCATCAATACGGCATTCGATGCCGACCGCGCCCTGGCCAACGGCTGGCAGAGAAATCTCTGCCGGCATGGCCTGGCGAATGCGATCTTCCAGACCCAAACGTTTCAATCCTGCGGCGGCCAGGATGATGGCATCATATTCACCGGCATCAAGTTTTCCGAGACGCGTACCCACATTGCCACGCAGCGAGCGAATGACTAAATCGGGACGACGCGCGCTGAGTTGGCACTGGCGACGCAGGCTGGATGTGCCCACCAC
Organism: Pantoea sp. BRR-3P; assembly: GCF_039621635.1. Taxonomy (NCBI): domain Bacteria; kingdom Pseudomonadati; phylum Pseudomonadota; class Gammaproteobacteria; order Enterobacterales; family Erwiniaceae; genus Pantoea; species Pantoea sp. BRR-3P. The sequence continues at coordinate 3,866,901 of NZ_CP155066.1, read as the reverse complement.
CGCGCCGTGGGGCAGTTCATCAACGCTGTTGTAATGATTGGAGACGAAAGCATCACGCGGATCTTCGCGCTCGCAAATGGTCACCAGACCCAAGCCTTGCGGAAAATCGACCGGCACATCCTTCATTGAATGCACGGCAAGATCGGCACGGCCGTCCAGCATTGCCAACTCCAGCTCTTTGACAAACAGGCCTTTGCCACCCACTTTTGCCAGCGGCGTATCAAGAATGACATCACCTTTCGTGACCATCGGCAGTAGCTCAACTTGCAACCCCGGATGGGCGGCCATCAGGCGCTGTTGGACATATTGTGCCTGCCATAAAGCAAGAGGACTTTGTCTGGTAGCAATTCTGAAAATTTTGTTTAACATGCTGTTAACCATTTTGATCGTTCATCGAATATCCTATCATTGATAGGGGAATGCTGTCAGTTTCAACGGTCTTGTAAAGGACGCGATGTCAATTGTGGCCGTATTTACGCGGTTTGAAATTGAGGTTGGAGTCTGAAAAAAGCCGGGCTAGAGTCGGAACATGCTAAACTGTTAAGTAGCGCAACTTTCTTTACGGTCAATCCTCCAGGTGTTAGATTGATCACGTTTCCAGCAATAATTTGCCCAATATCTTTATTATTAAGCGGCAGGCGTTGGAAACAGGGTGCTTAACACTGGGACAATCAGGCGAAACGTCTTGTACCTCTACATTGAGACACTGAAACAGAGACTGGATGCTATTAACCAGCTGCGCGTTGATCGTGCACTGGCTGCCATGGGACCTGCTTTCCAGCAAGTCTACAGTCTGCTGCCAACATTATTGCACTACCATCATCCGCTGATGCCGGGCTACCTCGAAGGTAGCGTTCCGCATGGCGTTTGCTTCTACACGCCCGATGAAAATCAGCAGCAGCTGCTGCAAAATTTAGCGAGCGGCCAGCCGCTTGACCTCAGCAGCAGCGTGAAAGGCGAACGTCCGATCACCGGGATTTACTCCATGGGCAGTACCTCGTCCGTGGGGCAAAACAGCATCTCCGATCTCGACATCTGGGTATGCCATCAATCCTGGCTGGATAATGAAGAGCGCCTCAATCTGCAGCGCAAGTGTACGCTGTTGCAGAAATGGTGTGTGTCAATGGGTGTGGAAGTGAGCTTCTTCCTGATTGATGAGAACCGTTTCCGCCATAACGAAAGCGGCAGTCTTGGCGGTGAAGACTGCGGTTCCACCCAACATATTTTGCTGCTGGATGAGTTCTATCGCACCGCGGTGCGGATGGCCGGTAAACGCATCCTGTGGAACATGGTGCCGGGCGAAGAAGAACACCATTACGACGATTACGTCATGTCACTCTATTCTCAGGGCGTGCTCACGCCGAATGAGTGGCTGGATCTCGGCGGCCTTGGCACGCTGTCGGCGGAAGAGTACTTCGGTGCCAGCTTGTGGCAGCTGTATAAAAGTATCGATTCGCCGTATAAAGCGGTGCTGAAAACCCTACTGCTGGAAGCCTACAGTTGGGAATATCCCAACACGCAATTGCTTTCAATGGATATCAAACAGCGCCTGCACGATGGCGAAATTGTCTGCTTCGGTCTTGATCCCTATTGCATGATGCTGGAGCGCGTAACGCGCTACCTCACCAGCGTTGATGACATGGCGCGCCTCGATTTAGTGCGTCGATGTTTCTACTTAAAAGTGTGTGAAAAGCTCTCCAGCGAAGATCATCATCATCAGCGCACGGGCTGGCGTCGCGAGATCCTTTCGCAGCTGGTGAAAGAGTGGGGCTGGGATGAAGAGAAGTTAGCGGTACTGGATAACCGCGCAGAGTGGAAAATCGAACGGGTACGCGAAGCGCACAATGAGTTGCTGGATGCGATGATGCAAAGTTATCGCAACCTGATCCGCTTTGCGCGCCGTAACAATTTAAGCGTCAGTGCCAGCCCGCAGGATATCGGCGTGCTGACGCGTAAACTGTATGCCGCATTTGAGGCGTTGCCGGGTAAGGTGACGCTGGTGAACCCCCAGATCTCGCCGGATCTCTCGGAAGAAAATCTCACCTTTATTCATGTCCCGGCGGGCCGCGCGAATCGTGCTGGATGGTATCTGTATAACCAGGCCCCCGACATGAGTTCCATCATCAGCCATCAGCCGCTGGAATATAACCGCTACCTGAACAAGCTGGTGGCGTGGGCGTGGTTCAACGGTTTACTCACCAGCAAAACGCGCCTGCATATGAAAGGCAACGATCTGTGCGATTTGCCACGTCTGCAGGAGCTGGTCAATGACGTGTCGAGCCACTTCCCGCTGCGCGTGCCGGCACCCACGCCGAAAGCACTCTATAGCCCGTGTGAAATCCGTCACCTGGCGATTATCGTCAATCTGGAACACGATCCCACCTCGGCATTCCGCAATCAGGTGGTGCATTTTGATTTCCGTAAGCTGGACGTATTCAGCTTTGGTCAGCAGCAGCAATGCCTGATTGGCAGTATCGATCTGCTGTATCGCAACTCGTGGAATGAAGTGCGCACGCTGCACTTCAGCGGCGAGCAGGCGATGATTGAAGCGCTGAAAACCATCCTCGGTAAAATGCATCAGGATGCGGCACCGCCGGATACGGTAGAAGTGTTCTGCTACAGCCAGCATCTGCGCGGCTTAATCCGCACTCGCGTGCAGCAGCTGGTTTCAGAATGTATTGAGCTGCGTTTATCCAGCACGCGTCAGGAACCTGGCCGCTTCAAAGCGTTACGCATGGCGGGCCAAACCTGGGGCTTATTCTTTGAACGGATGAGCGTCTCCGTGCAGAAGCTGGAAAACGCCGTTGAATTCTATGGTGCGATTTCCAATAACAAGCTGCACGGTTTGTCGATCAAAGTGGAATCGAATCAGACGCCGCTGCCGCCGGTGGTAAACGGCTATGCCAGCGAGGGCATCATTCAGTTCTTCTTTGAAGACACCACAGACGATCGCGGCTTCAATATCTATATCCTCGACGAAACCAATCGCGTTGAGGTTTATCATCACTGCGAAGGCAGTAAAGAAGAGCTGGTGCGTGACGTGAGCCGTTTCTACTCTTCATCCCACGATCGCTTTACCTACGGCTCAAGCTTTATCAACTTTAACTTGCCGCAGTTCTACCAAATTGTGAACACGGGTGAGCGATTCCAGGTGATTCCGTTCCGCAGCCAAACGTTAACGCAGCTCTGCGCTACGCAGCCTGATAACGATAACGGCGATTTCCAGCCGCGTTACCAAATGCATTGATCCCGCCCGCGTTCGCGCGGTGGGATACGCTCTAACTCTGACCTGCTGCTGGAATTGCGGCTATTTCCTGTTGCTTTTACAACGTCAACTGCGATGATAAGCAACCATGGCTTAAGGACAGAAGAGCAGACAGAATGATACGAGCGATAAGTCAGCTGGGTATGGCGCTGGCACTGGTTAGCCTGGTAGGCTGTGGCCTGAAAGGACCGTTGTATTTCCCGCCAAAAGATCAACCCAACAAGCCTCATCAGCAGGTCACCGAGCAGCAGCAGAAAGCTTCTCAGGATGCTGATGTGGGTGGCCTGGTCACCAGCAAGCCTGGTTCGCAGGCAAACTAAACTCTATGAGTAATCCGGCGGAGCAGAAAATGCAGTTCTCAAAAATGCACGGTCTCGGCAACGACTTTATGGTTGTGGATGCCGTGACGCAAAACGTCTTTTTTTCGCCGGAACTGATTCGCCGCCTGGCGGACAGACATCTGGGGATCGGTTTCGATCAGCTGCTGATCGTCGAGCCACCTTACGATCCGGATCTCGATTTCCACTACCGCATTTTCAACGCCGATGGCAGCGAAGTCGCGCAGTGTGGCAACGGCGCGCGCTGTTTTGCCCGCTTTGTGCGCCTGAAAGGATTGACCAACAAAAGCGACATCCGCGTCAGTACGCAAACCGGTCGCATGGTGCTTAGCGTTACCAACGATGAGCTGGTGCGTGTGAATATGGGGCAACCTAATTTCGAACCGCAAAGCGTGCCGTTACGCGCAAATAAAGCTGAGAACCTTTATTTACAACGCGTTGCCGAACAAACCGTGATGTTTGGTGCGGTGTCGATGGGCAATCCACACTGTGTGATTCAGGTGGAAAGCGTGAAAACCGCGCAGGTGGAAACGCTGGGCCCGGAGCTGGAAAGCCATGAGCGTTTTCCCGAACGCGTTAATGTCGGCTTTATGGAAGTGATTCATCGCGAGCACATCCGTCTGCGCGTGTATGAACGCGGCGCGGGTGAAACGCAGGCGTGCGGTAGCGGCGCCTGTGCGGCGGTTGCCTGCGGCATTCAACAAGGTATTTTGGCCGAGAATGTGCGCGTCGATCTGCCTGGCGGAACGCTGCATATCGCCTGGAAAGGGGAAGGGCAGCCGCTGTTTATGACCGGTCCCGCCACACACGTCTACGATGGGTTTATTCATCTATGAAAAATGTCGAAGAGCAGACCGAAAGCGAGGTTTTGCTGGACGATCAATCGGTAAGCGCATTTCTGCGTCACAACCCCGATTTCTTTATTCGCAATGCACGCCAGGTCGAACAGATGATGGTGCCGCATCCGGTACGCGGCAGCGTTTCGCTGGTGGAGTGGCATATGGCGCGACAGCGCAACCACATCCAGCAGTTGGAAGAGGAGATCACGCTGCTGATGGAGCAGGCCACGGCCAACCATCAGCTGTTTGATCGTCTGCTGACGCTGCAAGGCCATCTTGCCGCGGCAGACAGCCTGCAAGAGATGCTGACGCGTTTGCATCGCTGGGCACGCGAGCTGGGCCTGGCGGGCGCACATGTACGCGTGTTCAACGACAAGTGGCACATTGGCGCCCCCTCAGATTTCACCCAACTCGGGTTGTCCCGTCAGGCGTTTGAGCCGCTGCGTATTCAGCGCTTTGGCGACAATCAGCACTATCTCGGCAGTCTGAATGGTCCGGAGCTATTACTGCTGTTGCCGCAGGCCAAAGCGATTGGTTCGGTGGCGATGTCGCTGATGGGTGAGCACGGCGAGCTCGGCGTGCTGATGTTTACCAGCCGCGATAACCAGCATTATCAGGCGGGCATGGGCACGCTGCTGCTACAGCATCTGGCGCAAATGCTGCCGGATCTGCTGTCGCGCTGGATTGAACGCGCATGAGTAGCGTCAGTCCGCTGCTGCCAGCCGTGGATGACTTTCTGCGTTATCTGAAAGTTGAACGCCAGCTCAGTCCGCTGACGCAAAAGAATTACCAACGGCAGTTGCAGGCCATTATCGACATGGCCGATGACATGAAGTTGACCAGTTGGGCGCAGCTCGAACCCGCGCAGGTGCGCACCCTGGCGGCACGCAGCCGTCGCGGCGGTTTGGGGCCTAGCAGTCTGGCATTGCGCATGTCGGCGCTGCGCAGCTTTCTCGACTGGCAAGTTCATCAGGGCATGTTGACCGCCAATCCCGCCAAAGGGATTTCCACGCCGCGTAACGCACGCCATCTTCCGAAGAACATGGACGTTGATGAAGTAAACCAGCTGCTGGAGATCGACCTTAACGATCCGCTGGCGGTGCGCGACCGCGCGATGCTGGAAACCATGTACGGCGGCGGGTTGCGTTTGTCAGAGCTGGTGAATATTGACTGTCGCCATATGGATTTGGAAGCCGGCGAAGTGCGGGTGCTGGGTAAAGGCAGCAAAGAGCGCCGGGTGCCGATTGGTGGCACGGCGGTGACGTGGATTCAGCACTGGCTGCCGCTGCGCGCGAGTTTTGCGCCGCAGGATGATGCGCTGTTTGTCTCCAGTCGCGGCAGCCGGATCTCGACGCGCAACGTGCAGAAGCGCTTTGCCGAATGGGGCATTAAGCAGGGCGTTGCCAGCCATATTCATCCGCATAAACTGCGCCACTCTTTTGCCACGCACCTGCTGGAATCGAGCGGCGATTTGCGCGCGGTGCAGGAGCTGCTTGGCCACGCCAATCTGGCGACCACGCAAATCTATACCCATCTGGATTTCCAGCATCTGGCGACGGTTTACGATGCGGCCCATCCGCGTGCCAAACGAGGAAAGTCTTAATGAAGTTTTATCGTCCGCTCGGCCCGATCAAAGCGATCACCTTTGATCTCGACGACACGCTGTACGACAACCATCCAGTGATCCGCAAAACCACGGCCGAATCGCACGCCGCCTTGCAGGCCTACCATCCGGCGCTGCGCGAGTTTACCCAGGCGGATTATCAGGCGCTGCGTAATGAGTTGCTGGCGCGCGAGCCGGAGATTTATCACGACGTGTCTGAATGGCGTCGCCGCTCGGTGGAGCTGGCGCTGCTCAATGTGGGTTTATCTGCAACGGAAGCAACCACCGGTGCCAGCGAAGTGATGAGCGTATTCCATCACTGGCGCAGCGAAGTCGCTATGCCTGACGAGACGCATCAAACGTTGACGTGGCTGGGCGAGCGCGTACCGCTGGTGGCGATCACTAACGGCAATGCCTGTCCGGAAAAGCTCGGCATCGATCACTACTTCCAGTTCGCGCTGCGAGCCGGTCCGCACGGCCGCGCTAAGCCGTGGCAGGACATGTATCACCTCGCGGCGCAGCGTTTGAACATCGCGCCTGAGCACATTCTGCATGTGGGAGACGATCTCACCACCGATGTCGCCGGTTCGCTGCGTGCCGGCATGCAAGCCTGCTGGATTAACCTGCGCGCAGGCAATCTGATGAAAATTGATGATGCGCGTTTGCTGCCGCACGTTGAAATTGATCGGTTGGCATCTCTGACCTCGCTGCTATAATAGCTGTAAATTTATCCAGTCGTATCCATCATCATTCGACTTGACGCTGCGTTGGCTGCGCGTGCTCACCCCGGTCATTTACTTATGTAAACTCCCGGGGATTCACACACTTGCCGCCTTGCGGCAAGCCGAATGATTTTGGATATGTATCTCAATTCTTAAAACGGTGCTTATGGACGTTTCTGAACTGCTTGACGGCTTGAATGACAAACAGCGCGAGGCGGTCGCCGCACCGCGTAGCAACCTGCTGGTGCTGGCCGGAGCAGGCAGTGGCAAAACCCGTGTGCTGGTACATCGCATCGCCTGGCTGCTGTCGGTAGAGAATTGTTCACCCTATTCGATTATGGCGGTGACCTTTACCAACAAAGCGGCAGCGGAGATGCGCCACCGTATCGATCAGCTGATCGGCACCAGCCAGGGCGGCATGTGGATTGGTACCTTCCACGGCCTGGCGCACCGTTTACTGCGCGCGCATCATCTTGATGCCGGTCTGCCGCAGGATTTCCAGATTCTCGACAGCGACGATCAGCTGCGCCTGCTCAAACGCTTGATCAAAGCCATGAACCTTGATGAGAAACAGTGGCCTGCGCGTCAGGGCATGTGGTACATCAACGGCAAAAAAGATGAAGGTCTGCGGCCAAAACATATCGAAAGCTACGGCAATCCGGTGGAGCAAACCTGGCTGCGTATCTATCAGGCGTATCAGGAAGCCTGCGATCGCGCCGGGTTAGTGGATTTCGCCGAGCTGCTGCTGCGCGCCCACGAATTGTGGCTTAACAAGCCGCACATCCTGAACCATTACCGCGAGCGTTTCAGTAACGTGCTGGTGGATGAATTCCAGGATACCAACAACATTCAGTACGCGTGGATTCGCATGCTGGCGGGCGACACTGGCCGCGTGATCATCGTCGGCGATGACGATCAGTCGATTTACGGCTGGCGCGGTGCGCAGGTAGAGAACATCCAGCGCTTCCTGCAGGACTTCCCTGGCGCAGAAACCATCCGTCTGGAGCAGAACTATCGCTCGACCAACAACATTCTGAAAGCCGCGAACACGCTGATTGCCAATAACAATGGCCGCCTCGGCAAAGAGCTGTGGACTGACGGCAGCGACGGCGAAAAGATTTCGCTCTACTGCGCATTCAACGAGTTAGACGAAGCGCGTTTCGTGGTGAATCGCATCAAGAGCTGGCATGAGAACGGCAACGCGCTGCAGGATTGCGCCATTCTCTACCGCAGCAACGCCCAATCACGCGTGCTGGAAGAGGCGCTGCTGCAAGGCAGCATGCCGTACCGTATTTATGGCGGCATGCGCTTCTTCGAACGTCAGGAGATCAAAGACGCGCTGGCCTATCTGCGTTTGATGGCCAATCGCAATGACGATGCGGCGTTTGAACGTGTGGTGAATACGCCGGTGCGCGGCGTGGGCGATCGCACGCTGGACGTGGTGCGCCAGACCGCGCGCGAACAGCAACTGACAATGTGGCAGGCAACGCGCGAGCTATTACAGAACAAAGCGTTAGCCGGCCGCGCCGCATCGGCGCTGCAACGCTTCTGCGAACTGGTGGATTCACTGGCCACCGAAACCGCCGAAATGCCGCTGCATGTGCAAACCGATCGGGTGATCAAAGACTCCGGTTTGTGGGTAATGTACGAGCAGGAGAAGGGTGAGAAAGGCCAGGCGCGTATCGAAAACCTTGAGGAACTGGTAACGGCCACGCGCCAGTTCAGCTATCAGGATGAAGACGAAGATTTGATGCCGCTGCAGGCGTTCTTGTCACATGCGGCGCTGGAAGCGGGCGAAGGTCAGGCCGACAAGTGGCAGGACGCGGTGCAGCTGATGACCATGCACTCGGCGAAAGGTCTGGAGTTCAGCCAGGTGTTTATCGTCGGCATGGAAGAGGGCATGTTCCCGAGCCAGATGTCGCTGGATGAAGGCGGGCGTTTGGAAGAGGAGCGTCGTCTGGCTTACGTTGGCGTGACGCGCGCGATGGTGAAGCTCACGCTAACCTACGCGGAAAGCCGTCGCCTTTATGGTAAGGAAGTGTATCACCGCCCTTCACGTTTTATCGGCGAGCTGCCGGAGGAGTGCGTGGAAGAGGTACGTTTGCGCGCCAGCGTCAGTCGTCCAGTTAGCCATCAGCGCATGGGCACGCCGATTGCGCAAAACGATAGCGGCTTCACGCTCGGCCAGCGCGTGCGTCACGCCAAGTTTGGCGAAGGCACCATTATCAACCTCGAAGGCAGCGGTGAACACAGCCGCCTGCAGGTGGCGTTTCAGGGCCAGGGCATTAAGTGGCTGGTGGCGGCTTACGCCCGTCTGGAAACGGTGTAGCGCGGTTGCGCTACCTTGACGACTTTTTCGTCTCAGCGTAACATGCGCGCACTATTATCATGAGAGGACAATGCCTTGGACGCGCCCAGTCGATGCTGGCTCAATCACCTGTTTAACAGGAACTCCTAAGGTTACCTCTTTTAGCTGGTAGCCTTAGCGGTTATCAGCGACCTCCCTTTTTTACTCTCGTCGCATGAGTTAGCACTGATTTACCCTTGAAGCGAAAGTTTCCGTGTTCAGGCTTCGCCGTGCCCGCTATAAACAGTGGTTCACCGCCTTGTCCCATTCCAAAAAAATGGGGAGTTATTGCTATGCTGAGCGCATTTAAACTCGATCGTAATCGCCTGACGCGCATCGAGCTGGAAGAAGATAACGACAAACTCAACACGTCGGTGTGGGTCGATTTGATCGAGCCCGACGACAGCGAACGCGATCGCGTGCAGTGTGAACTCGGCCAAAGCCTGGCGACGCGTCCGGAGCTGGAAGACATCGAAGCCTCGGCGCGTTTCTTCGAAGACGAAGACGGCCTGCACATTCACTCCTTCTTCTTCTTTGAAGATGCGGAAGACCACGCGGGCAACTCCACTGTGGCATTTACCATCCGTGAAGATCGCCTCTACACGCTGCGCGAGCGCGAATTGCCAGCCTTCCGCCTTTACCGCATGCGTGCGCGTAACCAGACGCTGACCGATGGCAACGCCTATGAACTGCTGCTGGATCTGTTCGAAACCAAAATCGAGCAGCTGGCGGATGAGATCGAGAACATTTATAGCGCGCTGGAGAAACTCAGCCGCGTGATCATGGAAGGCCAGCAGGGCGAAGAGTACGATCAGGCGCTGTCACGTTTGGCAGAGCTGGAAGATATCGGCTGGAAAGTGCGTTTGTGCCTGATGGATACCCAGCGCGCGCTCAACTTCCTGGTGCGCAAGGCGCGCCTGCCGAGCAACCAGCTGGAGCAGGCGCGTGAAATCCTGCGCGATATCGAATCACTGCTGCCGCATAACGAATCGCTGTTCCAGAAGGTGAACTTCCTGATGCAGGCGGCGATGGGCTTCATCAACATCGAGCAGAACCGCATCATCAAGATCTTCTCGGTGGTTTCGGTGGTGTTCCTGCCGCCAACGCTGGTGGCATCAAGCTACGGTATGAACTTTGAGTTTATGCCGGAACTGAAATGGAGCTTTGGTTATCCGGGGGCGATTACTTTAATGATCCTCGCCGGGCTAGCGCCGTACCTCTATTTCAAGCGTAAGAACTGGTTGTAACCTGCCGAATATCGCGGTCGTCATGAATGACGACCCTACAAAATCGCTCCTGAAAACGTAGGGTCGCCATTTATGGCGACCGGAAAGCGCTTAAGCGATTAACATTAGCCCATAAACTAGCGCTGTTCCCCATTTCTGCGTAACCTGTTGGTTCTGTTTTCTTTCTGATTCCACCTTATGGCGCGCTTCTCCCTGCGACTTCAGTGGACCCTTCTGCTGATTGCATCGTTAGTACTGGGGATTATACTCCAGCTGTTCCACCTTCCTGCGGCCTTGCTGCTTGGTCCGATGATCGTCGGCACCATCATGGGATTATCCGGCGCAACCGTCCGCATCGATAAACGTTTCTTTGTGCTGGCACAGGCGGTGCTGGGCTGCATGATCGGCCAAAGCTTATCGCCGGGAATTCTCACTCCGCTCATTCAGGATTGGCCGGTGGTACTGGCGGTGCTGGTATTGACCCTGGCAGCTAGCGGGCTATCGGGTTTTCTGCTGGTGCGCTTCAGTCATTTGCCCGGACCCACCGGCGCATGGGGATCGTCGCCCGGCGGCGCCTCGGCGATGGTGGCGATGGCCGGTGATTTCGGTGCTGATGTGCGGTTAGTCGCCTTTATGCAGTATTTGCGCGTGCTGTTTGTCGCCACGGCAGCCGCGGTGGTGGCGCGTATTGGATTAGGTTCCAGTGGCGGCACCGTGGATCTGGTGTGGTTTCCCGCGCTGCAAAGCAGTTTCCTGCTAACGCTGGTGGTCATGGTAGCCGGTGCATGGCTCGGTCAGAAGCTGCGTATTCCTTCTGGGGCATTGCTGCTGCCGGCGCTGATTGGCGCGGTACTGCACGGCAGCGATGTGGCCACCTTGCAGGTGCCGGAGTGGTTGCTGGCGCTGGCCTATTCGCTGATTGGCTGGAGCGTGGGATTACGCTTTACTCGCCCCATCTTCCTGTTGGCGCTGCGCACGCTGCCGCAAATGCTGGTGTCGATTTTTGGTTTGATGCTGTTGTGTGGCGGATTAGCCTGGATGTTGACGCGCGTGCTGCACGTCGATCTGATGACTGCATACCTGGCAACCAGCCCTGGCGGGCTGGATACCGTGGCGATTATTGCGGCGGGCACGCGGGTCGATATCGCTTTTGTGATGGCACTACAGACACTTCGTCTGTTCACCATCCTGCTTACCGGTCCGGCGCTGGCGCGTTTTATTTCACGCTACGCGCACGCGCGTACGCGCTGAAAATACCACTGCATCAACAATGAAAACGGCAAGAGCCAGCCAGATAAAGCCGAAGGTCACCATTTTGTCCGGCGTCAGGTTCTCGCCGTAGAAGATGACCGCCAGCAGGAACATCAGCGTCGGGCCAAGATACTGGAAGAACCCAACGGTGGATAAACGCAGACGCGCGCAGGCTGCGGCAAACAGCATCAGCGGAATAGTGGTGATAATGCCTGCCGCGACAAGCTTGAGATTCAGGCTCATGGCGTTCGCACTGAGATGGCTGGTGGCGCTGTCAGCGAAGCCAAACAGATAAATTGCCGCCAGTGGAAACAGCCACAGCGTCTCGATCAGCATGCCGCTTTGCGCATCCACCTGAATCTTTTTACGCACTAAACCATATAAGGCAAAACTGAACGCCAGTCCCAGACCGATAATCGGCAGCGAACCGAATTGCCACAGCTGCACCAGCACGCCGGTTGTCGCCAGCAACACCGCCAGCCACTGCAAGCGACGGAAGCGCTCACGCAGGAATAGCATGCCAAACACCACATTAATCAGCGGGTTGATAAAGTAACCAAGGCTGGCTTCCAGCATATGCTGATTGTTTACCGCCCAGATAAACAGCAGCCAGTTGCCGCCAATGGTCACGGCGGTGAGAGCGAGCAGCAGCACTTTTTTCGGTTGCGCAAGCACGCTGCGCACCTGGGGCCAATTGCGGGTTAAAGTGATCAGTACCAGCATAAACAGCGCGGACCAAATCACGCGATGCGTCATAATTTCGGTGGCGGGGACCTCTTTTACCAGCTTGAAATAGGCCGGCGCGATGCCCCAAATAAAGTAAGCGCCAAGCGCGTAGCCAATACCCTGGCGAGTTTGTTGCGTATCCATCATCACATCCAAAAAGTGGCGATCAGCCAATCATATATGTTGCGGTAGCGGTAGCGATGTAATCGCCCTGCTGATTGTGTAATTCGACGCGCGCCACAGCGACTTTATTACCGCCGCGCAGCAGGCTGCTGGTGGCGATAAAGCGTTCGCCGCGGCCGGGACGCAGATAATCGACACGCATATCAATGGTGCCCATGCGTGACAAGCGCTGGCGCAGTTCGTCCTCGGTAATGCTGTCCTGACGCGTAAGCGCATAGCTGACACACACCAGTCCGGCGGCAACATCCAGCACTGAGGCAATGACGCCACCGTGCAGAATCTGCTGCGCCGCATTGCCCACCAGCATGGTTTTATTGGCAAAACCGAGCTCAGCGTAATCCGCTTCCAGCCGATCCAGCTCTAATCCCAGCGCCTGATTGAAAGGCATGTGATAAACAAATATTTCGCCAATCAGACGGCGCGCTTCCTGTTGTGTTAGCAACGGGGATGACATAGTTCCTGCCTTAAAATGTTAAAGAGTTGTGTATATTATGCCGCGTTCGCGCTGCTTTCCAGTTTCAGAAATCGGCACTGATCATCCGCTGGATTTGCGTGTAGAATGGCCTGCTTTTTGAACCGTCCATTGACGATCACGACACGCAGTTCCCTGGAGAATTCTATGCGTAAGCATTACGCCTTGCTGGCAGCGGCATTGATCCTTCCTGCCCTGGCGCAGGCTGAAGAAGCCACGATAAAAGAGGTTCATGATGCACCGGCAGTGAAGGGCAGCATTATCGCTAACCTGCTGGAAAAACACGATAACCCGTTCGTGCTTTATCCTTACGAAAACAATTACCTGCTTTACACCTACACCAGCGATATGAATAAAGAGGCCATCTCTTCCTATAACTGGGCCAATAAAGCGAAAAATGATGAAGTAAAATTCCAGCTCAGTCTGGCGTTTCCGCTGTGGCGCGGCATTTTAGGCGATAATTCGGTACTCGCCGCGTCCTATACTCAGCGTTCGTGGTGGCAGCTCTCTAACCGTGGCGCCTCATCACCGTTCCGTGAAACCAACTATGAGCCGCAAATTTTCCTCGGCTGGGCGACAGATTACACCTTCGCGGGCTGGACGCTACGCGATGTGGAAACGGGCCTGAACCATGAGTCGAATGGCCGCAGCGATCCGACGTCACGCAGCTGGAACCGCGTTTACGCCCGCTTAATGGCAGAGAACGGCAATTTACTTGCTGAGATCAAACCCTGGTATCGTCTGCCGGAAAGTGAAAGCAATGACGATAATCCGGATATCACTAAATACATGGGTTACTACCGCGCCAAGCTCGGTTACATGATGGGCGACAGCATCTTCAGCGTGGAAGGCAACTACAACTGGAACAGCGGCTTCGGTGGCGCAACCTTCGCCTGGAGCTACCCAATCTCTGAACACGTGCGCTTTTACACGCAGGTCTTCAGCGGTTATGGTGAATCTTTGATCGACTATAACCATCGCCAGACCCGTCTTGGCGTGGGCGTGACGCTCAACGATCTGTTCTAACCAGCAAAAATACAGGATTACCGTGGCAACATCGGCAGTGCTTAATCAGGAAATGCTGGCGCAGCAGGTATTACAAGATACCTTCGGCTACCAGCAGTTCCGTCCCGGTCAGCAAAACATCATCGAAACCGCGCTTGCAGGGCGTGATTGTCTGGTGGTGATGCCAACCGGCGGCGGCAAATCGCTGTGCTATCAGATCCCGGCGCTGGTGCGTGAAGGATTGACGCTGGTGGTTTCACCGCTGATTTCACTGATGAAAGATCAGGTTGATCAGCTGCTGGCTAACGGTGTCGCGGCGGCGTGCCTCAACTCAACGCAAACGCGTGAACAGCAGCAGCAGGTTTTTGCGGATTGCCGTACCGGCAAGCTCAAGTTGCTGTACATTGCGCCTGAGCGACTGATGATGGATAACTTCCTCGACAGCTTGCATCAGTGGAATCCGGTGATGCTGGCCGTGGATGAGGCGCACTGTATTTCACAGTGGGGCCACGATTTCCGTCCGGAATATGGTTCGATTGGCCAGCTGCGTCAGCATTTCCCAGCGTTGCCGGTGATGGCATTAACCGCCACCGCTGATGAAACCACGCGTAACGACATCGTTCATCTGCTGCAGATGGACGATCCGCTGATTCAAATCAGCAGTTTTGACCGGCCAAATATTCGCTACACGCTGGTGGAGAAATTCAAACCCACCGAGCAGCTTCTGCGTTATGTGCAGGATCAGCGCGGCAAAAGCGGCATTATTTACTGTAACAGCCGCGCCAAAGTGGAAGACACCGCCGCGCGTCTGCAAAGCCGCGGCCTGAGCGTTGGCGCGTATCACGCCGGTATCGATAGTGCGCAGCGTGCCAGCGTGCAGGAAGCGTTTCAGCGTGACGATTTGCAAATTGTGGTCGCCACCGTGGCGTTTGGTATGGGCATCAACAAACCTAACGTGCGGTTTGTGGTGCACTTCGATATCCCGCGCAATATCGAATCCTATTATCAGGAAACCGGCCGCGCCGGACGTGATGGCCTGCCTGCTGAAGCGATGATGTTGTACGATCCAGCCGATATGGCGTGGCTGCGTAAATGTCTGGAAGAGAAAGTGCCCGGGCCGTTGCAGGATATTGAACGCCACAAGCTTAATGCGATGGGCGCGTTTGCGGAAGCACAAACCTGCCGTCGTTTGGTGCTGCTGAATTATTTTGGTGAAGGTCGCCAGCAGCAGTGCGATAACTGCGATATCTGCCTCGATCCGCCACGTCGCTACGACGGCCTGCTGGAAGCGCAAAAAGCGCTGTCGAGCATCTATCGTACCGGTCAGCGCTTTGGTATGGGCTATATTGTTGAAGTTTTGCGCGGGGCCAGCAATCAGCGTATCCGTGATAACGGCCACGATAAATTGCCGGTGTACGGTTTAGGCCGCGAGCACAGCCATGAACACTGGATTAGCGTGCTGCGTCAGTTGATCCATCTGGGCATGGTGACGCAAAACATCGCTATGCATTCGGCATTGCAACTTACGGAAGCCGCCCGCCCGGTACTGCGTGCCGAAGTGCCGCTGATGCTGGCGGTGCCGCGCATCGTAACGGTAAAAACGCGCAGCAGCAGTTCGCCAAAAGTGTATGGCGGTAATTACGATCGTAAGCTGTTCGCCAAGCTGCGTAAGCTGCGTAAGGCGATCGCCGATGAAGAGAACATTCCGCCTTACGTGGTGTTTAACGATGCCACGTTGATTGAAATGGCAGAACAAATGCCGATTAGCGCGTCAGAAATGCTCAGCGTGAACGGCGTCGGTCATCGCAAACTGGAACGTTTTGGTAAGCCGTTCCTGGTGATGATCAAAGAACATGTTGATGAAGGTTAAAGGAAAAAAATCATGCTGATGTTATTCGCCACCGTAGCGCTGGTGCATCTGGTTGCGCTGATGAGTCCCGGCCCGGACTTCTTCTTTGTCTCGCAAACGGCGGCGAGCCGATCGCGCAAAGAAGCGATGATGGGCGTATTGGGCATCACGCTGGGGATTGTCGTGTGGGCCGGCGTGGCGCTGATGGGCCTGCATTTGATCCTGGA
Organism: Pantoea sp. BRR-3P; assembly: GCF_039621635.1. Lineage (NCBI taxonomy): Bacteria > Pseudomonadati > Pseudomonadota > Gammaproteobacteria > Enterobacterales > Erwiniaceae > Pantoea > Pantoea sp. BRR-3P. Next base: position 3,850,848 of record NZ_CP155066.1, on the reverse strand, counting down.
AAAAATGGCCTGGCTGCATGAAATCATCATGGTCGGCGGCGGGTTGTATCTGCTGTGGATGGGCTGGCAGCTGATGCGTTCAGCGCGTCAACGTCACAAGCAGCCGCAGACGGAAGCACCGGTGGTCGAATTGCCGAAAAGAGGCATGAGTTTCCTGAAAGGTTTCCTCACCAATTTGTCGAACCCGAAAGCGATTATCTACTTCGGTAGCGTGTTCTCACTGTTTGTCGGCAACGATGTGGGTGCTATGGAGCGCTGGGGCTTGTTCCTGCTGATTATCGGTGAGACGTTCGCGTGGTTTACGCTGGTGGCGGCGATTTTCGCTATGCCGTGGATGCGTGATAAGTATCAGCGGATGGCGAAGTGGGTGGATGGCATGGCGGGTGTGTTGTTTGCCGGGTTTGGTATTCACCTCATCATTTCTCGATAAAATCTCGATCCGTAGCGGCGCAATTTATTGCGCGTCTTTCAACTGCGCGCGATAAATCGCGCCGCTACGATTAAGTACAAAATTTTAAGCCATTCTGCGGGCGCTGGCTAACAGCGCGCCTACCGCCATAAATAAGCCACCAAAGGTGCGGTTCAGTAGCTTCATCTGCTGCGGTCCTTTAATCCAGCCTGCAATGCGCGTTGCCAGCGTGGCATAACCAATCATCACGATGATATCGACCACGATGGTGGTGACGCCGAGCACCAGATATTGCATCAACTGCGGCTGGTGCGGCTGAATAAACTGCGGGAACAGTGCGGCAAGAAACACGATGCTCTTCGGGTTGGTGAGATTCACCAGCACCGCACGTTTAAACAGGCGACGCCGCGGCATCGCTTTGGCTACGGCATCAAGATCGATACCGCCAGCGGAACGCCACTGCTGAATGCCCAACCACACCAGATAGGCTGCACCGGCCCACTTCAGCACTTCAAAGGCCAGCAGTGATTGCGAGAACAGCGCCCCTAATCCGGCACCGACCAGCACGATATGAATGGCCAGGCCAAGCTGCAAGCCGGTAATCGATGCCACCGCGCCGCGATAGCCATGGCTGATGCCGGTGCTCATGGTGTTAATCGCGCCGGAACCGGGTGAAAGGCTAAGGATGGTTGTGGTCAGCAGGTAGGTTAACCACCATTCAATGGTCATGTGCGACATTCCCTGAAGTTAGCGAAGTGTGACACAATACGACAGAAAATCGCGGCACGCTATGCAGCTCAGGTGCGCCATTCACGTTTTTTTCAGGGGGGACGGATGCAGCATCATAAACAGAGTTGGCTCGGGCGTGAGCGAGGCTTTGCAGCCTTTGCCACCGGTCCGCTGCTCGACTTCTGGCGTCGCCGTGAGGAGTGTGAGTTTACCGGCGTGGGTAACCTGAAAATCCGCTATGTTCGTTTCACCTCACCGCAACATCGTCGTGTCATTCTGGTCGTGCCTGGCCGCATTGAAAGCTATATCAAATACCCTGAACTGGCCTATGACCTGTTCCACTGCGGCTACGATGTGGTGATTCTCGACCATCGCGGTCAGGGACGTTCCGAACGTCTGCTGGAAGATTCACATCGTGGACATGTGGTGGAATTTAGCCACTACGTTGACGATTTGGAAACGCTCTATCTGAAAGAAATTGTCAGCAACCACTATCAACAGCGCTATGTGCTGGCGCACTCCATGGGCGGTGCGATTTTAGCGCTGTTTCTGGCGCGCCAGCCGCAGGCGTTCCATGCTGCCGTATTTTCCGCGCCGATGTTTGGCATTGTGCTGCCGCTGCCTGACTGGATGGCGCACCGTATTCTCGACTGGACGGAAAAACTCCCCGCGCTGCGCGAAGGTTATGCGCTGGGAACCGGACGCTGGCGCGCCAGTCCGTTTGGCATCAACCGCCTGACGCACAGCCGTGAGCGCTACCGGCGCAACCTGCGATTTTACGCCGACGATCCGGCGATTCGCGTCGGCGGCCCCACCTATCATTGGGTGCGTGAAGGCGTACAGGCTGGACGTAACATTTTTAGTCAGATCGAGAAAATCACCACGCCAACCCTGCTGCTGCAGGCCAGCGAAGATGATGTGGTGGATAACCGCTCACAGGATCTCTTTTGTGCGGAGATGGCCAAAGCAGGGCATCCCTGTGCCGGCAACGCGCCCTATGTCATCAAAGGCGCACGCCATGAGATCTTGTTCGAAAAAGATGCGATGCGTGCTGAAGCGCTAAATGCGGTGGTGGATTTCTTCGAACATCACGCTTAACAAATATTAATTACCGATATCAATACCCGAGGTTTACATGTATCACATCGTCGCATCCGACCTGGATGGCACGCTGCTCTCTCCGGAACACCGTTTAACTCCGTTCGCGCGCACCACGCTGCAGGAACTGGTGGCGCGTGACATCCACTTTGTTTTTGCTACCGGCCGTCACTATATCGATGTGGGACAAATGCGCGATAAGCTCGGCATTCCGGCTTACATGATCACCTCTAACGGCGCGCGCGTGCACAACGCTGATGGCGAACTGGTGTTTAGCCACAATCTCGACGCCGATATTGCCAGCGATTTGTACGGCCTGCAGTATCACGATGAGCATATTCTGACGCACGTCTATCGTGACGACGAATGGTTCATGAGTCGCCATCGTCCGGACGAACAGGACTATTTCCGCGAATCGGTATTCAACTATCAGGTTTATCAGCCGGGTATGCTGCCAACCGACGGGATCAGCAAAGTATTCTTTACCTGCGATGATCCTGAGCGTTTGGTTCCGATGGAACAGGCGATAGAAGCACGCTGGGGCGATCGCGTGAACGTCAGCTTCTCGCTGCCGACCTGTCTGGAAGTGATGGCGGGTGGCGTTTCCAAAGGCCACGCGCTGGAAGCCGTCTCCAAACAGTTGGGTTACTCGCTGAAAGAGTGCATCGCCTTTGGCGACGGCATGAATGATGTGGAGATGCTCAGCATGTCAGGTAAAGGCTGCATCATGCGTAATGCACAGCAGCGCCTGAAAGACACCTTGCCAACGCTGGAAGTGATTGGCAGCAACGCGGAAGATGCGGTGCCGCACACCTTGCGTAAGCTGTTCCTCGCCTAAAAAAACGGGCCGGTGATTGCCGGCCCGCTCTGGTTATACCAACTGTTTCTTGTGCTTATGTTCGCTCATCATGGTGAGCAGCAGCAGAATCACCGCCAGCACCGATCCGCCAATCATCACGATGAAGCCGCCATCCCAGCCGAAGTAATCTACGGTGTAGCCGACAATGGCACTCGCCGCGACCGATCCGCCAAGATAGCCAAACAGCCCGGTAAAGCCCGCCGCGGTTCCCGCCGCTTTTTTCGGAGCCAGCTCCAGCGCGTGCAAGCCAATCAACATCACCGGACCGTAAATCAGGAAGCCGATCACAATCATGCACAGCATATCGATGCCTGGATTGCCGGGCGGGTTCAGCCAGTACACCACGGTGGCAATGGTCACCAGCGTCATAAAGAACACGCCGGTGGCGCCACGGTTGCCTTTAAAGACTTTATCTGACATCCAGCCGCACAATAGCGTGCCAGGAATACCAGCATATTCATAGAAGAAGTAAGCCCAGGAGGACTTATCCAGTGTGAAGTGTTTTACTTCTTTCAGGTAGGTTGGCGACCAGTCGAGAATGCCGTAGCGCAGCAGGTAAACAAACACGTTTGCCAGCGCGATATACCACAGCAGCTTATTGGGCAAAACGTACTGCATAAAAATCTGCTTTGCCGTCAGCTCCTGCTCGTGGTTCTCGTTGTAATCAGGCGGGTAATCGTTCTTCCAGGCTTCAATCGGCGGTAGACCGCAGGACTGCGGCGTGTCGCGCATGAGCGCAAAGGCGATGAAAGCGATGATAATCGCGCAAAACGCGGGCATATACAGCGCCGCTTTCCAGTCGTTGAACCACGCCATACCCAAAAGGAACAGCAGCGGTGGAATGCCGCCGCCAACGTTATGCGCACAGTTCCATATCGACACAATGCCGCCGCGCTCCTTCTGCGACCACCAGTGCACCATGGTGCGTCCACACGGTGGCCAGCCCATGCCCTGGAACCAGCCGCACAGGAATAGCAGCACAAACATCACCATGATGCTTGATGTCGCCCACGGTACGAAGCCCATAAACAGCATTACCGCTGCAGCGAGGATCAATCCAGCGGGTAAAAACACGCGCGGATTCGAGCGGTCCGACACTGATCCCATAATGAATTTCGAGAAGCCGTAAGCGATAGAAATTCCCGACAGCGCAAATCCGAGATCGCCTCGCGAGAAACCTTGTTCAACCAGATAAGGTATCGCCAGCGCAAAGTTCTTACGCACGAGATAGTAGGCGGCATAGCCAAAAAATATTCCCAGGAAAATTTGCCAGCGCAGACGACGATAGAGCGGATCGACACGATCATCCGCCACCTGTGGCCGATGCGATGCAGGTTTGAAGATACTCAACATGAGTGTGGCCCTCCAGGGCGCGATATCGTTATGAATTCCCAGCAGGTTGGGGCAAATGCAGCAAAGGTTATAAACGGAAAGGCGATGTTTCCATTTCGCGCAAAGGATAGTGATGGTCACGTACGGTTACTGTGATATGTGACACATTTGTTACAGTTTGATGACGATGAAGAGCGATAAAAACCAGGAAATGTTGTATTTCGCGCATTTTACTGGGGTTATAAAGCGAAGCGATAACGATTAATTGGTGGTATTTTACGCTATTGTAAACCAGATAATTCAGCCCGATCGCGACAGTTTGTTTACACTAGCGCCACTGTTTATTTTGGGATCGTTACCGTGCTGTTACTGATCGTTACCACCATTCTGTGGGCTTTTTCCTTCAGTTTAATCGGGGAATATTTGGCGGGTCAGGTGGATTCCTGGTTCTCTGTGCTGATGCGTTTAGCGCTTGCCGCTATCGTCTTTTTGCCTTTCCTGCGCTGGCGCGGCTATCGTGCCTCTACCATCCTGCTGTATATGCTGGTGGGCATGCTGCAGCTCGGCATCATGTACTTGCTGAGCTTTGAAGCTTACTTGTATCTGAGCGTGACCGAGTTCCTGCTGTTTACCGTGATGACGCCGCTGTATGTCACGCTGATCTACGATTTACTCAGTCGGCGTCCGCTGCGTATCGGCTACGCCTTCAGCGCTATGCTGGCTGTGATTGGGGCGGCGATTATTCGTTATGACAAAGTGAGCGACCATTTCTGGTTTGGCTTGCTGCTGGTGCAGGCGGCGAATATCTGCTTCGCCATTGGCATGGTCGGCTACAAGCGCCTGCAGGAAACCCGCCCAATGCCGCAGCACACCGCGTTTTCATGGTTCTATCTCGGTGCGGTGATCATCGCCGTCATTGCCTGGAGCCTGTGGGGCAATCCCAACAAACTGCCTACAACGTCGCTGCAGTGGGGCATTCTGGTATGGTTGGGCGTTGTGGCTTCAGGTTTGGGCTACTTCATGTGGAACTACGGCGCCACGCAGGTGGATGCGGGCACCTTGGGCATTATGAACAATATGCATGTGCCAGCGGGCTTACTGGTGAATCTGGCGATCTGGCAGGAAAAACCGCACTGGCCGAGCTTTCTCGCCGGTGCCGCAGTGATCTTCGCATCACTTTATGTGCATAAACGCTGGGTGTTGGGCAGGAGTTCCAAAAGCAGCGCATAGAGTCAAAATCTCAGCGCTGTGTCGTAGGGTCGCCATTTTTGGCGACCCATTTACGCCTTCTTAACTGGCCCCGGCCGATGAATCATCGTCAAACCCTTCAGGAAATTACGCAGAATCTGGTCGCCGCACTCGCGGAAATTCTTATGATCCGGGTTACGGAAAATGGCCCCCACCTCAGCCTGCGAAATCTTGAAGTTCGCTTTCAGCAGCACATCCGGAATATCGGTGGTTTTCAGCGCAAAGGCGATACGCAGCTTCTTCATGAAAATATTATTGTTCATGCGACGCTCAATCGACGGTGCGGGCGCATCTTCACTCTTACCGCGACGGTAAAAAATCAGACCGTTGAGGAAGTAACCCATCAACACATCGGGCAGCTTGCGAAACGCGGCATCGTCATCCTTCTTCATCCACGCCTGCACATCTTCCAGCGGCACTTCACTTCCCGCTAAGGCAAAAATCTCCACCACTTTGCTATCGCTCAAATCCAGCATATAGCGCACGCTGCGCAGAACATCGTTACTCATCATGGTGAAACTCTCTTGGTCGCGGGTTGAGGCGGCGCATTATAGAGCAGGCGAGGCAGGGATAACAGCACAGGCGACATTCGCCGCCCCGCGTCATCAGGATGAGGTGGTTTGTAATGCGCCAGGACGCGCAGCATCGCGCACGAAAGGTAAGTGTTCACAGGCGTGCTGACGGGCAAAACGTACAAAGGCTTCCAGCACCGGCTGACGCTGCTCGCCTTCACGTACCGCAGCATACAGGCGACTCCACAGGCCCTCGCCCAGCGTTCTGGTCACCACCAATCCCTGATGCTCGAAATTCTCCACCACCCAATGTGGCAGCGCGGCAATGCCCATGCGCGCTGACACCATCTGAATCAGCAGCAATGTATTATCCACGCTCTTCAGCGCAGGACTCACGCCCGCCGGCTGCAGGAAATGCCGCCAGACATCCAAACGTTGACGCTGCACCGGATAAATCATCAGCACCTCTTCAGCCATATCTTCCGGAGAGATGTGATCAAGCTGCGCCAAAGGATGATCCGGCGCCATTACCAAACGCACTTCAAAATCAAACATCGGCGTGTAGAACAATCCGCTGCGCGGCAGAATATCTGAGGTTAATACCACATCCAGCTCACCCTGCTGCAGTGCGGGTTGCGGATCAAAGGTCACGCCGGATTTGAAATCCATCACCACCTGCGGCCAGCTTTGGCGGAAATTATTTAACGCGGGCGTCAGCCACTGAATACAGCTGTGGCACTCAATGGCGATACGCAACGTGGCCTGATGCGGCTCATGGCATGCCTGCAGGGCCTGCTGAATCTGCGGCAAAACCTGCTCGGCCAGCTGCAACAATATCTCTCCCTGCGGCGTAAAGCGTAGCGGCTGGCTTTTACGTACAAACAGACGAAAGCCCAGGCGCTGTTCCAGATCGCTGAACTGGTGAGATAACGCTGATTGCGTTTGATGAAGTTGGGAGGCGGCGGCGGCTAAAGAGCCGGTATTCCGTAACGCCTGCAGCGTCCGCAGGTGTTTGAGTTCGATCATGAGATTCCTTCACATCGAGATTGAACAAATTGCGCTTGAGGAACATACAGTACCCGCAGATTATAGCGGTGTAAACATCTGGACGGCTAAACATCTCAAGTAAGCGCTGCGGCCACTTTACGTTTGTCCAGCCACACCGCTCGGCGAAGGAAATTTGCCTTCGCTGGATGAACGTAAATCGGTTGTACCTAAAGAATATCTGGAGAACATCAAATGACCATTCTGAACCATACACTCGGTTTTCCTCGCGTCGGTCTGCGTCGTGAACTGAAAAAAGCACAAGAGAGCTATTGGGCAGGAAAAAGCTCACAGGAAGAGCTGCTGGCGGTAGGTCGTGAACTGCGTGCCCGTCATTGGCAACAGCAGAAAGACGCGGGCGTGAATCTGCTGCCGGTCGGTGATTTTGCCTGGTACGATCACGTACTGACCACCAGCCTGCTGCTGGGTAACGTGCCAGCGCGCCACCAGAACAAAGATGGTTCTGTTGATTTGGATACATTGTTCCGCCTGGGGCGTGGCCGCGCACCTAGCGGCGAACCGGCGGCGGCGGCCGAAATGACCAAATGGTTCAACACCAATTATCACTACATGGTGCCAGAATTCAGCCAGGGCCAGCAGTTCAAACTGACCTGGACACAGCTGCTCGATGAAGTTGATGAAGCGCTAGCGTTAGGCCACAACGTTAAACCGGTGGTGCTCGGCCCGGTTACCTATCTGTGGCTGGGTAAAGTGAAAGGCGAGCCGTTCGATCGTCTGTCACTGCTCAAAGAGATCCTGCCCGTCTACAAACAGGTATTGGCTGAACTGAAAAAACGCGGTATCGAATGGGTGCAGATCGATGAGCCTGCGCTGGCGCTGGAACTGCCGCAAGCATGGCGCGATGCGTTCAAAGCGGCTTACGACGTGCTGCAGGGCGAATGCAAACTGCTGCTAACCACTTACTTTGACAGCATCGGTCAGAACCTCGACGTAATTAAAGCGCTGCCGGTGCAAGGTCTGCACGTTGATCTGGTACACGGTAAAGATGACATCCAGCAGTTGAACCAGCAGATCCCCGCAACTTGGCTGCTGTCCGTCGGCGTGATCAACGGCCGTAACGTTTGGCGTGCGGATCTCAGCAGCTGGTTTGAACGCCTGCAGCCGCTGGTTGGCCAGCGTAAACAGCTGTGGATCGGTTCATCTTGCTCGCTGCTGCACAGCCCCATCGATTTGAGCGTGGAAACGCGTCTCGACGACGAGGTGAAAAGCTGGTTCGCCTTTGCATTGCAGAAGTGTACGGAGCTGGCGTTGCTGAGTAAGGCGCTAAATAACAACGATGCCGCCTCTCTGGTGGCGTGGAGTGCGCCGATTCGTGCTCGAGCCAACTCAACGCGCGTGCACAATGCCGCGGTTGGTGAGCGTCTGGCAAAAATTCAGGCGAAAGATGTAGAACGCACCAGCAGCTATACCGAGCGTGCCAAAGCACAGCGCAAGCGCTTCAACTTGCCTGCATGGCCGACCACCACCATCGGTTCATTCCCACAAACCACTGAAATCCGCGGTCTGCGCCTCGATTTTAAGAAAGGTAACATTGACGGCGCTAACTATCGCACCGGTATCGCCGAACACATTAAACAGGCGATTGTTGAGCAGGAACGTTTGGGCCTTGACGTGCTGGTACACGGTGAAGCAGAACGTAACGACATGGTCGAGTACTTCGGCGAAAACCTCGACGGCTTCGTATTTACACAAAATGGTTGGGTACAGAGCTATGGTTCACGCTGCGTTAAGCCGCCGATCATCATTGGCGACGTCAGCCGCCCTAAAGCGATTACCGTTGAGTGGGCAAAATACGCGCAGTCGCTGACCGACAAACCGGTTAAAGGCATGCTGACCGGCCCGGTGACCATTCTCTGCTGGTCTTTCCCGCGTGAAGATGTGACCCGTGAAACCATCGCCAAACAGATTGCACTGGCGCTGCGTGACGAAGTGGAAGATTTGGAAAAAGCCGGTATCGGTATTATTCAGATTGATGAACCCGCGCTGCGTGAAGGCCTGCCGCTGCATCAATCCGATTGGGCAGCGTACCTGGCCTGGGCGGTCGACGCCTTCCGCCTGAATGCCGCAATAGCGCAAGACAACACGCAGATTCACACCCACATGTGTTACTGCGAGTTCAACGACATCATGGATTCAATCGCAGCGTTGGACGCGGATGTCATCACTATCGAAACGTCACGTTCAGATATGGATCTGCTGGATACCTTTAAAGAGTTCGCCTATCCCAACGAAATCGGTCCCGGCGTCTACGACATTCACTCGCCTAACGTACCGAGCGTGGAGTGGATGGAAGAGCTGCTGCGTAAAGCGGCGCAGAGTATTCCGCAAGCGCGTCTGTGGGTGAACCCAGATTGTGGTTTGAAAACCCGAGGCTGGACGGAAACGCGCCAGGCTCTGGCTAACATGGTGAAAGCGGCGCAAAACCTGCGCGGTGAAAAAGCGTAATTGCGGTAAAAGTGGTTGTGTTAATACGTTGGGGCGCATGAGCGCCCCTTTTTTATTACGCGTTCGGCGCCACGCCATGCTGCGTGAACCACGCCAGCATGCGTTGCCAGCCATCTTTAGCAGAATCCGCGTGATAGCTCGCACGGTAATCGGCGTTGAAGGCGTGACCGGCATCCGGATACACCACGATCTCCGCTTTGGCATTGGCAGCATGCAGCGCCTGACGCATCTTATCAATGCTCTCCAGCGGAATGCTCTCGTCCTGACCACCGTACAATCCTAATACCGGCGCATTCAAATCCACCGCGATATCAATAGGATGCTTTTGCTGCTTCAGCGTTTTTTCACCGTCTAAGCGGCCGTACCACGCCACTGCGGCACGCACCTGCGGATTGTGTGCAGCAAACAGCCAGCTAATGCGTCCGCCCCAGCAGAAACCGGTAATGGCCAGGCGACGGATATCGCCATCATGGCGTGCTGCCCAGTTGGCCACATGATCGAGATCGGACAGTACCTGCGTATCCGGCACCTTGCTCACCAACTCTTTGAACAAGGTGGGAATGTCGTTGTAATCGTTAGGATCGCCTTCGCGGAAATAGAGCTCAGGGGCAATCGCCAGATAGCCTTCCAGCGCCAAACGGCGGCAGATATCGCGGATATGCTCATGCACCCCGAAAATCTCCTGCACCACTAAAACGACCGGCAGCGTACCCTGATACGCTTTTGGCCGAGCATAATAGGCGGGCAGATTTTCGCCCTGGCTTGGGACTGAGGTTTCACCCGCATGAATCGCGTCGCTGGCGGTAATAATGGTGCTGCTTGCGGTGGGCTGAACTGCCGGCGCAAAGCCGCCGGGCGCCGTTTTTTGTGTCATATTGTCTTCGGTTTTCATTATTCTCTCCGTGCTAGCCATTGCGCAATCACGTAACTATAGCCTGGCTGAGGTAAGCCAGGCTGACGTAGGGTGCCGAGGAATTTTTCATGCATACTTCTTCTCTATTAACATTGCGCTAAGAACTTACACAGCACCGCTTGTAGCAATTCAGAATTGCACAGCGTTAATGTGTGACGATAATCACATAATATTTTTCTGATAATGTAATTTTCATTGTTGATGGTGAAATGAATCACATAATTATGCTGCCTGCTCACGTAGAGTGGCGCGCACATCCCCCCTATTTAGCAGGAGTCTGTTATGGCCCAGTCTGACGTTTTCCACCTTGGTATTACCAAAGCTTCCCTCAAAGGCGCCACCCTTGCCATCGTTCCCGGCGATCCAGAGCGCGTGAAGAAAATTGCCGCGCTGATGGACAATCCGCAGCATCTGGCTTCACACCGGGAGTTCACCACCTATCTGGCGGAAGTGGATGGAAAACCTGTGGTGGTGTGTTCAACCGGTATCGGCGGGCCATCCACGTCGATTGCGGTAGAAGAGCTGGCGCAGCTTGGCGTGCGTACTTTCCTGCGCGTTGGCACCACCGGCGCGATTCAGCCGCATATTAATGTTGGCGATGTATTGGTCACCACCGCCTCTGTTCGCCTTGATGGTGCCAGCCTGCACTTTGCGCCGATGGAGTTCCCGGCCGTGGCCGATTTTGCCTGCACCACCGCGCTGGTCGCTGCGGCGGAAGAGTGTGGCGCGAAAACACACATTGGCATCACCGCCTCTTCAGACACCTTCTACCCTGGCCAGGAACGCTACGACACCTTCTCGGGCCGCGTCGTGAATCGCTTCCAGGGCTCGATGAATGAGTGGCAGCAAATGGGCGTTCTTAACTATGAGATGGAATCCGCTACACTGTTAACCATGTGCGCCAGTCAGGGGCTGCGTGCCGGCATGGTGGCTGGCGTCATCGTGAACCGTACGCAGAAAGAGATTCCAGATGCGGCGACCATGAAGCAGACCGAAAGTGATGCGGTGAAAATTGTTGTTGAAGCCGCGCGTCGTTTAATTTAGTGCGCCATTCAAGGGATGAATTCGAGACCAGGACCATAGGGAGCTCAATAATTGCCTGATTAGAATGCGCGCTATTTCAGTCTTACTGAGAAATTACTTATGCGCAAAATGGTTTCTGTCTCACGCCCTCATTCCCTTAATAATCCCGCTGCTGCGCAATCACGCGTTGAAGGTGCAGCAGCACGATTTCGCGCAGCCATGACGGCTGCGAACTATCCCCTTGCGCGTCAGTGTTGTGAAGAAGTGCTGCGCGTTTTGCCTCAGCATATGCAGGTGCTTAGCGACTACGCGCTAACACTGATGCGTGTGGGCGAATATAAAAAAGCGTATAAGATTTACCAGAAGGTCTATCAGGCCCCGCCGGCGCAGCGTGCACAAGCCTCGGAAACCTGGCTGGATGGCTTGACGGAAGTTTGCGGCTGGCTGGAAAAGCACGATGAAGTGGCGCGTTACGGCCTGGAGTCGCTGGAGAAATCCGATGCGACCTTCAGTAAGGGCCAGAAAGTCGCGTTACCTTCCGCCGCGCCGCCGCCGTTTCATCGCAGTAACCCCGCGGAGAATATCATCGCCTTCAGCCTGTTCGGCGATCAGCCACGCTACTGTGAAACGCTGATCAAAAACATCGAAGTGGCGCGCGAGCTTTATCCTGACTGGATCTGCCGCATTTATCTCGACGACAGCGTACCGCAGCATGTCTGGCAACGTCTGCAGCAGCCAAATAGCCAGCTGGTGGATATGTCGCAGGAAAAAATGCTCTTCCCTACGCTGTGGCGTTTTCTGGTGATGGACGATCCAAGCGTAAAACGCTTTATCGTGCGTGATGCCGATTCGCTGCTGTCAGAGCGCGAAGTCGCGGCGGTGGAAGCCTGGCTGAATTCACCGTACTGGTTCCACCACATGCGTGACTACTTTACTCACACCGAACTGTTGCTCGCGGGCATGTGGGGCGGCTGTCACGGCGTGTTCCGAAATGTTGAACAGCAGATGCGCGATTTTATCGCCCAGTATCAAGGCAGCGAACGCTTTACCGATCAGTACTTCCTTAAAGTGGCGCTGTGGCCAACGGTGCGCGACAGTTTGCTCAGTCACGATGATATTTTTCATTTCCATCAGGCACAGCCTTGGCCGACGCATCAACCGATTCGCTGGCAAACCAACAGTTTCCATGTCGGCAGTAACGCGGGCTTCTCCAGCATGGCGGGTGTCGTGGATAATGCGGAAAACGGTTGGCAGCGGGTTGAGATCACTTATGACGGAGAAAGCTGGACCTATCCGGCTAAAATACAGAACGAAACCGAATGGGTGCTGCCCATGCCGTTCTTCCTGATTGATGCGTGGAAAGCGGGCAAGCTGACCGTCAAAACGCGGTAAATATTGTCTGGACATTCATACAGTACACCTCTACCTTTTCCCTCAGCGAGACGATCCGCGGGGGAATTATGGATCAACAACTTATCATTAGCGGCGCGCTGGCACTGGCCGGCCTGGGCATTGGCTGGATCATTGCCCAGCTGCGCGCCGGTCATCAACACGCCAGCTTCACCACCGAGCGTCGTCTGTTGGAAGAGGCGCAGCAGCGTCAACAGCAGCAGCTCGAACACCTGCAGCAGCAGATCCAACAGCGCGAACAAGAGCTGCGTCAACTGCATGGCGCGCTTAGCGGTGCGCAAGAGCGCTTACAGCAGCTTGATTACTGGCGCGGCGAAAGTGAGCAGCTCAGTCGTGAATTGCGTAATCAGCTTGAAGTGAATAGTGCCCAGGAAGCTGAACTGCGCGAAGTCACCATTCGGCTTGAAGAGACGCGTTACGGCGCCGAGGAGAAACAGCGGCTGCTGACCAATAGTGAGCAGCGCCTTAGCGCGCAGTTTGAAAACCTGGCGAATCGCATTTTCGAAAACAGTGGACGACGTGTCGATGAACAAAACCGTCAGAGTCTGAATAGCCTGATTGCTCCGCTGCGCGAACAGTTGGACGGTTTCCGCAGACAGGTGAATGACAGTTTTGGCCTGGAAGCGCGCGAACGTCATACGCTGACGCACGAAATCCGTCAGTTGCAGCAGCTGAACGCACAGATGGCGCAGGAAGCGGTCAACCTCACCAAAGCGCTGAAAGGCGATAATAAAATCCAGGGCAACTGGGGCGAAGTGGTGCTCAGCCGCGTGCTGGAAGCCTCAGGTCTGCGTGAAGGCCATGAATACCAAACGCAGGTGAGCGTGCAGCTGGAACAGCAGGGCAGGATGCAGCCGGATGTTATCGTCCGACTGCCGCAGGGCAAAGATGTGGTAATTGACGCCAAAATGACGTTGGTGGCCTATGAGCGCTATTTCAATGCTGACGATGAAGCCACGCGTGAGCAGGCGATTCAGGAGCACGTCAATGCCATGCGCGGCCATATTCGGCTGCTCGGCCGAAAAGATTACCAACAATTGCCCGGTTTACGCTCTCTGGATTATGTGTTGATGTTTATCCCGGTGGAGCCCGCGTTTCTGCTGGCCATCGATCGCCAGCCAGAGCTGATCAGCGAAGCGTTACAGCAGAATATTATGCTGGTGAGTCCAACGACGCTGCTGGTGGCGCTGCGTACCATTAACAATCTCTGGCGTTACGAGCATCAAAGCCGCAACGCGCAGCGTATCGCCGATCGGGCGACGCGGCTGTATGACAAGATGCGGCTGTTCGTCGATGACATGAGCGGCATTGGGCATAATCTGGATAAAGCGCAGCAAAGTTATCATCAGGCGATGAAAAAGCTGTCAGAAGGGCGCGGCAACCTGATTGCGCAAAGTGAAGCCTTCCGCTCGCTGGGTGTCGAGATCAAGCGGCCTATCAATCCACAGCTGGTGGAACAGGCGCAGCCGGAAGAGGCGGATGAAGATTGGACTGACGATCCCGCGGTTGATGAAAACGCCACGGATCCAACAACGGATTCGCTGCGCCGCATCAACGAATAGCACGGTGGTCGCGTGCTCGTGTAGCGCGACTCTGATACACTTCGGCAAGAATTGTTTGTGGAACAGGTAAAACCGATGGCAGATGAATCACAGCAGGAAACTACCCATTTTGGCTTCCAGACCGTCGCTAAAAGCGAAAAGGCCGATAAAGTCGCGGACGTGTTTCACTCCGTCGCGGCAAAATATGACCTGATGAACGATTTGATGTCGTTTGGCATCCATCGTGTCTGGAAGCGTTTTACCATTGATAGCAGCGGCGTGCGCCGCGGTCAGCGTGTGTTAGACCTGGCGGGTGGTACCGGCGATCTGACGGCAAAATTCTCGCGTCTGGTCGGCGAAACGGGCCAGGTTGTCCTGGCTGACATCAACAGCTCCATGCTGAAGATGGGGCGCGAAAAGCTGCGTAATCTCGGCGTCTCGGGCAACGTCAGCTATGTGCAGGCTAACGCCGAAGCGCTGCCTTTCCCGGATAACTATTTCGATTGCATTACCATCTCGTTCGGTTTGCGTAACGTCACCGAAAAAGAGAAAGCGCTGGCGTCGATGTTCCGTGTGCTGAAGCCGGGCGGACGCCTGCTGGTGCTGGAATTCTCCAAGCCGCTACTGGAGCCGCTGAGCAAAGCTTACGACACCTATTCATTCCATATTCTGCCGCGTATTGGTCAGCTGGTGGCGCAAGATGCCGAGAGCTATCGTTATCTGGCGGAGTCAATACGTATGCATCCCGATCAGGAAACCCTGAAAGCGATGATGAACGATGCGGGTTTTGAAAATACCACCTACTTCAATATGACTGGCGGTATTGTCGCGCTGCATCGCGGATTTAAATTCTAATCCATCATGACTTTAACTCCTCTTATTACCGGCGGTCTTGAGACCGCCCTGAACCGTGTTCTGTACCGCGATCGCAGCCTTAAAGCCGCGCGTCAGCGTCTGGCAGGTAAAGTGTTGCTGCTGCGCCTGCAAGAGCTCGATTTTCCCTTAGTGCTGGTGTTTAGCGAATCACAGCTTGATGTGTTGAGTGATTGGCAGGACAGCGGCGACTGCGCGGTGAGCCTGCGTCTCAGCACCTTGCCGAAACTGCGCGACCGTCAGCAACTCACCGGTTTAATCCGTAGCGGTGAATTGGACGTGGAAGGTGATTTGCAGGTGGTGCAGCAGTTCTCTGCGCTGATGGATCTCGCCGAGCTTGACCCTGCAGAATATCTTGCGCCGTGGATGGGTGATATTGCCGCGCAGGGCATTAGCCAGGCCGCACGCCAGGCGTTGAAATTTGTGCAGCAGCAGGTGACCCGCCGTCAGGATTATCTTGGCCAGGCGCTAACCGAAGAGTGGCGCGTCGCGCCGGGTGCACTGGAGTTGGCATGGTTCTGCGAGGAAGTGGAAGCGATGGAACGTTCGCTCAATGCGTTTGAAACGCGTTTGGCACAGCTGGAGGCGAAATGACGCTGGGAGAAATTCGGCGCTTATACTTCATCATCAAGATCTTTCTTACTTACGGCCTTGATGAACTGATTCCCCGCATGCGCTTCACGCTGCTTTTACGCTTGTGGCGGCGCTGCATTTTCTGGATCCCTAATCAACATAAAGACGCTTCCGCTGGCGTGCGTATCCGTTTAGCGATGGAGCAGCTTGGTCCGGTGTGGATCAAATTTGGTCAGATGCTTTCCACGCGGCGCGATCTGTTCCCACCGGCGATTGCCGATGAGCTGGCAGTGTTGCAAGACCGTGTGGCGCCTTTTGATGGCGTTAAAGCGAAGCAGCAGATTGAAAAGTCGATTGGCGGACCGGTAGAAACCTGGTTTGACGATTTCGACATCAAACCGCTGGCGTCCGCCTCCATCGCGCAGGTGCATACGGCAACGTTGAAATCCAATGGTCGTGACGTGGTGATCAAAGTGATTCGTCCCGATATCCTGCCGGTGATCCGAGCGGATATGCGCTTGATTTATCGTCTGGCGCGATGGGTGCCGCGTTTACTGCCAGATGGGCGTCGTTTACGCCCGGTAGAAGTGGTGCGCGACTATGAAAAAACCTTGATTGATGAGCTGAATTTGCTACGTGAGGCGGCGAACGCCATCCAACTGCGGCGTAACTTCGATCAAAGCCGCATGCTGTATGTACCGGAAGTGTTTTCCGATTACTGCAGCGAATCGATGATGGTGATGGAGCGCATTTACGGTATTCCCATCTCAGATATCGCTACGCTGGAGCAGCACGGCGTCAATATGAAGCTGCTGGCGGAGCGCGGCGTGCAGGTGTTCTTCACCCAGGTATTCCGCGACAGTTTCTTCCATGCCGACATGCATCCTGGCAATATTTTCGTCAGCTATGACCACCCGGAAGATCCGCAGTACATCGGCATTGACTGTGGCATCGTTGGCTCGCTAAACAAGGAAGATAAGCGCTATCTGGCAGAGAATTTCATTGCCTTCTTTAATCGCGATTATCGCAAAGTGGCTGAGCTGCACGTTGATTCCGGCTGGGTGCCGCCCGATACCAATGTGGAAGACTTCGAATTCGCCATTCGTACCGTATGTGAACCGATTTTCGAAAAGCCGCTGGCCGAGATCTCCTTCGGGCATGTGCTGCTAAACCTGTTTAATACGGCGCGTCGCTTTAATATGGAAGTGCAGCCGCAGCTGGTGCTACTGCAGAAAACGCTGCTTTATGTCGAAGGGATTGGCCGCCAGCTCTATCCTCAGCTCGATCTGTGGAAAACGGCCAAGCCGTTCCTCGAGGATTGGATCAAAGACCAGATTGGGATTCCGGCGATCCTGCGGGCGGTGAAAGAGAAGGCGCCGTACTGGGCGGAAAAATTGCCGGAACTTCCGGAACTTTTTTACGACAGCATGCGCCAGCACAAATTATTGAAGCACAGTGTCGATAAACTCGTCACCGATTTAAATGCACAGCGAACGCGCAATCATCAGGCGCGCTACCTCTTCGGTGTAGGCGCTACACTGTTATTAAGTGGCACCGCCGTGCTGTTAAGTCGACCGGACTGGGATTTCTTTCCCGCGCTATTAATGGCCGCAGGCATCGTCACCTGGCTTATCGGCTGGCGTAAGACAAACTGATTGTCTGCCTGGTGCAAATCGCGTAATGTCGCAAGCTTAAGCCCGAAATCATACGGGCTTTCTGTGCGTTACAATCAACAGTTTTTCACAGAATATTAGAGGCATATCTCATGGGCGGTATCAGTATTTGGCAATTGTTAATCATTGCCGTCATTGTTGTACTTCTGTTCGGTACCAATAAACTTCGCAACCTGGGTTCGGATTTGGGATCTTCCATTCGCGGCTTCAAAAAAGCCATGGGTGACGAAGACGATAAAAAGGATCAACCGAAAGAGCAGGACGCTGACTTCAACGCCAAAACTCTGGCAGACAAACAGCAAACCTCGGCGACTAAAGACGACGCCCGGAACGACAAGCAGGTATAACTGTGTTCGACATTGGTTTTAGTGAACTGGTATTGGTGTTCGTTATCGGGCTAATTGTGCTTGGCCCGCAGCGCTTACCGGTTGCGGTGAAAACTGTCGTTGGCTGGATCAGAGCCATTCGCTCGCTGGCGGCGAATGTACAAAATGAACTGGCGCAGGAGCTGAAACTGCAGGAGCTGCAGGACAGCCTGAAAAAGGTAGAAGAGGCGGGCCGCGGCACGCTGTCGCCGGAGCTGAAAGAGTCGATGGAAGAACTGCGGAAAACCGCTGACTCCATGAAGCGCTCCGTGCAGCAGAGCATCGATCTCGAAAAAGAGGAAGATGAAGCGAATACCATTCATCAGACCCGGCCAGCAACAGAGGCTGCCCAGCCAGTGACTTCACCGCCTGTCACGCCCGCTGCAGCGGAGCATCAAACCAGTGCACCTGCGCAGGCTCCGCAGCAGCCACATGACGTATCCCCTGTAGCGGAAACTCACTCCGTCGCCAGTGCCCCACAAAGCACCGCGAAGACTTCTCTCGTAAAAGATGAACCATAAACATGGCCGTTGAAGATACCCAACCGCTCATTAGCCATCTGATTGAGCTGCGCAAGCGTTTGTTGAACTGCATCATCGCTGTTTTAGTCATCTTTCTGTGTCTGGTCTACTTTGCGAATGATATTTACCATCTGGTAGCGTCACCGCTGATTAGCCAGATGCCTGCCGGGGCGAGCATGATCGCCACCGATGTTGCATCGCCGTTCTTTACCCCTATCAAGCTCACGATCATTGTCTCGGTATTTTTGGCCGTGCCGGTGATTCTGTATCAGGTATGGGCGTTTGTGGCGCCAGCGCTGTATCGTCACGAGCGTAAACTGGTGATGCCGCTGCTGTTCTCCAGTACGCTGCTGTTCTATGTCGGCGTGGCGTTCGCTTACTTCATCGTGTTCCCGCTGGCGTTTGGCTTCTTTGCCAAAACCGCGCCGCAGGGCGTGACTATCGCGACGGATATTACTAACTACCTCGACTTCGTTATGACGATCTTCATGGCGTTTGGCGTGGCGTTTGAGGTGCCGATTGCGATTGTGCTGCTATGCTGGACGGGCATCACCTCGCCGGAAGATCTGAAAAAGAAACGTCCTTACATTTTGGTTGGCGCGTTCGTTGTTGGGATGTTGCTCACACCGCCAGACGTTTTCTCCCAAACTTTGCTCGCTATTCCGATGTACTGCCTGTTTGAAGTCGGCGTATTCTTCTCCCGTTACTATGTGGGTAAAGGGCGTCACGCTTCGGATGAGGAACACAATACCGAATCCTGATGTCCTTAATGCAGGGCACCCGCTAGCGAGCGGGAAGAGAAAGCATCTAAACCGCCCATTGGGCGGTTTTTTTATTGGGGAGAAAACATGTTTGATATCGGTGTAAACCTGACCAGCACGCAATTCGCAAAAGATCGCGAGCAGGTTGTGAAACGTGCGCGCGAAGCAGGCGTCACCGGCCTGTTAATTACCGGCACCAATGCGCTGGAGAGTCAGCAGGCACGCCAGCTAGCAGCATTACATGCTGGTTATTGCTGGTCGACAGCGGGCGTCCATCCGCATCACGCCAGCGAATGGTCGGCGGAGACGGCGAATACCTTGCGCCGCCTCGCGGAGAGCGAACAAGTCGTCGCCATCGGCGAATGTGGACTGGATTTCAATCGCAATCTCTCGGCACACGATCAGCAAGAGTATGCTTTTGATGCGCAGCTGGCGTTGGCCGCTGAGCTGCAGCTGCCCGTTTTTTTGCATTGCCGCGAAGCACACGAGCGTTTTGTTGCCGTACTTGAGCCGTGGTTGCCAAAACTGGCGGGTGCGGTGGTGCACTGTTTTACCGGCACGCGCGATGAGCTGCAGTCTTGCCTGGCGCTAGGACTTTCTGTAGGCATTACCGGCTGGGTGTGCGACGAGCGTCGCGGTATGGAACTGCGTGAACTGCTGCCGTTGATTCCGGCCGAGCGACTGTTGCTGGAAACGGATGCGCCCTATTTACTGCCGCGCGATATGCATCCAAGGCCGACTTCGCGTCGCAACGAGCCGTGCTTCCTGCCGCACATTGTGCAGCAAGTAGCAAACTGGCGCGGTGAAGAGGCAGTAGCGCTGGGCGCGCAGGTCAATCTCAACGCGCGCCAGCTGTTTAAATTGGCTTAAAGTTTACGGAACTGCTTGTTATCCACGCTGCGCATCACCTGTTTATTCAGCATGTTTAGCAGCAGCACCGAACGCGTTTCACCATCCGGCTCGGCAAAAATGGCGCGCAGCCCTTCGAAAGTGCCATCGGTGATGATCACTTCATCACCGCTCTGCGGCGTTTCTGGATCGAGTACGATCTGCGGCGTATCGGTTTGCAGCGCTTCGATCACATTATACGATACGGTCGCCGGCATGGTGCCGAAGCGTACGAAATGGCTGACACCGCGCGTGCTGCTGATGGTGGTGGTGTGAATCGCTTCGGGATCAAACTCGATAAACAAATAGTTGGGGAACAGCGGTTCACTCACGGTAGTGCGTTTACCGCGCACAATCTTCTCCAGAGCGATCATCGGGCTAAGGCAATTCACCGCTTGCCGCTCAAGATGCTCTTTCGCGCGCAACAGTTGTCCACGTTTACAATAGAGTAAGTACCAGGATTCCATAACTGCTCCCAAATAATGGACGCTAAGAATATCAAACCTGCTGTCAGAGTTATAGCGCATCGGCCGAGGGAAACGGCATGCTGAAAAAAATTTCACTGCGAATCTTCTGATTGATACGTCTTTGTCACCGTTTCTTGCAAGAAAATTGACGGCCGACAACCATCTGTATCAGACTCCTTCTCCATCTTACGATTGAAATGGAGTGGCTGATGGAACTGTTCCTGTTAAGTAATGGCAAAGTGGCTGACGATGCGCCGCTGTTGAGTTACGCCCACCCGCAACTGCACGCGATGATCGCCCAGCGTGGAATCACATCCGCGGTATTGGTGCCCTACGCGATTATTCGTGGCGATCATGCGCAGCGAGCCCAGGATTTATCAGATTCATTAGGTATTGAAGTGCGTACCGTGCATGAGTTTACCTCGCCCGTTGCGGCGATTGAGCAAGCTGAGCTGATTTTGGTGAGCGGTGGAAATACCTGGTTCCTCAATCAAATGCTGCATGAGCACGGCCTGATCGTCGCGATTCAACGCGCGGTGCGTGAGCGTGATGTGCCGTACATCGGCTGGAGCGCCGGATGCAACGTAGCAACGCCTTCAATCAGAACCACCAATGATATGCCAGTGCGCAGCAGCGTGGTGCTTCCGGCACTTGGTCTGTTCCCGGTGCAGATCAATCCGCATTATCTGGATGCGCACGTCAGCGGTCATATGGCCGAAACGCGCGATGAACGTCTGGCTGAATTCTGCGCCGTTAACCCGCATGAATCGGTGATTGCGCTGCGCGAAGCCAGCTTCCTGCACGTGAGTGAAAATCGTCTGCGTTACTACAGCGCACGCGGTGAAGACTTCAAAGTGTTCCGCCACGGCGAACCGACTGCGGCATATCATGATGTGCTGGCGATACAGTCGCTGGTGCCGTTTTCCTGTCAGCCAGCCTGACGCACTTCTGACTCAGAAACCTCAACATGCTAGCGTGAAACACACCTATAATGGCGCTTCACTCTGGCCGGAAAGCTAAAGCCGCATGAAATATCAGGATTTACGAGACTTCCTCTCGCTGCTGGAACAGCGTGGCGAGTTAAAGCGCATCACTCAGGAGATCGATCCTGAACTGGAGATGACGGAAATTGCCGATCGCACCCTGCGTGCCGGCGGCCCGGCGTTACTGTTCGAGAACCCAAAAGGGTACGACATGCCAGTGCTGTGCAATCTGTTTGGTACCCCGAAGCGCGTGGCGATGGGCATGGGCCAGGAAGAGGTCAGTGCGCTGCGTGAGGTGGGTAAACTGCTGGCGTTCCTGAAAGAGCCGGAGCCGCCAAAAGGCTTCCGCGATCTCTTCGATAAAATGCCGCAGTTCAAGCAAGTATTGAATATGCCCACCAAGCGCCTGCGCAACGCGCCGTGTCAGGAAGAGATTTTTAGCGGTGATGAAGTCGATCTATCGCGTATTCCTGTGATGAAATGCTGGCCGGGCGATGCCGCGCCGCTGATCACCTGGGGATTGACCGTCACGCGCGGCCCGCACAAAGAGCGGCAAAACCTCGGTATCTATCGCCAGCAGGTGATCGGTAAGAATCGCGTGATTATGCGCTGGCTGTCGCATCGCGGCGGCGCGCTGGATTTCCAGGAGTGGTGCAAAGCGCATCCGGGTGAGCGTTTTCCGGTATCGGTAGCGCTTGGCGCCGATCCTGCCACCATTCTCGGCGCGGTCACGCCGGTGCCTGATACGCTCTCTGAATATGCCTTTGCCGGTTTGCTGCGTGGCAACAAAACCGAAGTGGTAAAGTGCATCTCGAACGAACTTGAAGTGCCTGCGAGCGCAGAAATCGTGCTGGAAGGCTATATCGAGCCAGGAGACATGGCGCCGGAAGGGCCGTACGGCGATCACACGGGATACTACAATGAAGTAGATAGTTTCCCGGTGTTTACCGTGACGCACATAACGCAACGTCGCAACCCGATTTATCATTCAACCTACACCGGGCGTCCACCGGATGAACCGGCGGTGCTGGGCGTCGTGCTGAATGAAGTGCTGGTGCCGATTTTGATCAAGCAGTTCCCGGAGATTGTGGATTTCTATCTCCCGCCAGAAGGGTGTTCTTATCGCCTTGCCGTGGTGACGATTAAAAAACAGTATGCCGGTCACGCCAAACGCGTGATGTTCGGCGTGTGGTCTTTCCTGCGCCAGTTCATGTACACCAAGTTTGTGATTGTATGTGATGACGACGTTAACGCACGTGACTGGAACGATGTGATTTGGGCGATTACCACGCGCATGGATCCGGCACGCGATACGGTGCTGGTTGAGAATACGCCGATCGACTATCTCGACTTTGCCTCACCGGTTTCCGGTTTGGGCTCGAAGATGGGACTTGATGCCACTAATAAGTGGCTGGGCGAAACCACACGCGAATGGGGCACGCCGATTGTCAAAGATCCGGCCGTTACGGCGCGTATTGACGCCATTTGGGATGAATTAGCAATCTTTGCCGAGCCGCCGCAGCGCTAAAAGCGGCAGACCAACCAGACCCGAAGAAAAAGGGAACGCATGACAACGTTAAGCTGCAAAGTAACTTCGGTTGAAGCGATTACGGATACGGTTTTCCGCGTCCGTTTGATTCCGGCCGCGGATTTTAGCTTCCGCGCCGGACAATATCTGATGGTAGTGATGGATGAGCGCGATAAGCGCCCGTTTTCTCTGGCGTCCACGCCGATGGAAAAAGACATCATTGAACTGCACATCGGCGCATCCGATCTCAACCTCTACGCGATGGCGGTGATGGATCGCATTAAAAACGATCGTCAGATTACGGTAGATATGCCGCATGGCGATGCCTGGCTGCGTGAAGAGAGCGATCGTCCAATCATTCTGATCGCCGGTGGCACTGGCTTCTCCTACGCGCGTTCTATTCTGCTGACCGCGTTGGCACAAAAGCCCGATCGTGAGATTGCGATTTACTGGGGCGGTCGTGAGCTGATGCACCTGTACGATTTGGATGAGCTGAATGCGCTGGCGGTGAAGCATCCGAACCTGAAAGTGATTCCGGTGGTTGAGCAACCGGCGGACGATTGGGTAGGGCGCAGTGGTACGGTGCTGACGGCGGTGATGCAGGATTACGCTTCACTCAGCGAACACGACATTTACATTGCCGGTCGTTTTGAGATGGCGAAGATTGCGCGGGAGCGTTTCTGCGCTGAGCGCGGCGCGCTGGAAGCACAGATGTTCGGCGATGCGTTTGCGTTTATCTGACAGACAAAAAAGCCCGCCCGAGAGGGCGGGAACACGTGCAATGGTTAACGTATTAAACCCGTTCGAATACCGTTGCGATGCCCTGGCCTAAGCCAATGCACATGGTCGCCAGACCAAATTGTGCATCGCGACGTTCCATCAGATTCAGCAGCGTGGTACTGATACGCGCACCGGAGCATCCCAGTGGATGACCGAGCGCAATCGCGCCGCCATTTAAATTCACCTTCTCATCCAACTGTTCCAGCAAGCCCATGTCCTTGATGCACGGCAGCGCCTGGGCGGCAAAGGCCTCGTTGAACTCGAACAAGTCGATATCCTGCACGCTTAAACCCGCACGCTTCAGCGCCAGCTTACTGGCGGGAACCGGTCCGTAGCCCATAATCGACGGATCGCAGCCGACGACCGCCATGCTGCGAATACGTGCGCGCGGCGTTAAGCCGAGTTCGCGCGCGCGGCTTTCGCTCATCATCAACATGGCGGCGGCGCCATCGGAGAGCGCCGATGAGCTACCCGCGGTGACGGTGCCATTCACCGGATCGAATGCCGGACGCAACGAGGCTAATCCCTCCAGGCTGGTCTCTTCGCGAATCACTTCATCGGTTTCATAACGCTTCAACACGCCATCGGCATCGTGGCCGTAGGTTGGCACGATTTCGCGCTTAAAGTCACCGCGCTGAGTGGCTGCCCATGCGCGCTGGTGTGAACGCAGGGCAAATGCGTCTTGCTGTTCGCGCGTGATGTGATGCATGCGCGCCAGCATTTCAGCAGTTAAACCCATCATGCCTGCCGCTTTTGCCACCGTGCGACCAAGGCCTGGATGGAAATCCACGCCGTGGCTCATCGGCACGTGGCCCATATGTTCTACACCACCAATCAAGCAAGCGTGCGCATCGCCCACCATGATCGCTCGGGCCGCATCGTGCAGCGCCTGCATTGACGAACCACACAGGCGGTTGACGGTGCTGGCAGGTACACGATGGGGGATCTCCGCCAGCAGCGCAGCGTTACGTGCAATGTTGAAACCTTGTTCCAGCGTCTGCTGTACGCAGCCCCAGATAATATCGTCCAGCGCGGCGGGATCGACCGACGGATTACGGCTCAGCAGCTCGCGCATTAAATGCGCCGAAAGATCTTCCGCGCGAACCTGGCGAAATGCACCGCCTTTGGAGCGGCCCATCGGCGTGCGTACCGCATCAACAATCACCACTTTTTCCATTTTTATTACCTCAGGCACTTTGCAGCGCCGCTTCGTCAATTGGTTGCACCGCGGGATACCAGCTCTGATGCTGATGGGCTTTTTGCAACAGCAGCTCCGGTAGCGCATACAGCGGGCCTAGAGCGGCATAACGCTTAGCCTGATCGACGACGTTGCTGTTGCCGAGCGTATCCATGTAGCGGAATGCGCCGCCGCGGAAAGGTGGGAAGCCGAGGCCATAAACCAGCGCCATGTCGGCTTCCGCCGGCGAGGCGATGATCTTCTCTTCAAGGCAGCGCACGACTTCATTGAGCATCGGCAGCATCATGCGGTTAGCAATCTCTTCATCGCTAAACACGCGGGTTGGCTGGCTGATGGGTGCCAACAACGCATCCACTGCCGCATCGGCTTTCTTCTGTGCTTTGCCTTTTTTGTCCTGCTCCCAGCGGTAAAAACCCTGGCCGTTTTTCTGACCGTAGCGTTTGGCTTCGAACAGCACATCAATGGCGTCGCGATAATCTTTCTGCATACGTGACGGGAAACCTTGCGCCATCACTTGCTGGGCATGGTGCGCGGTATCAATACCGACCACATCCAATAACCAGGCCGGGCCCATCGGCCAGCCGAACTGTTTTTCCATCACTTTGTCGATCTGGCGGAAATCCGCTCCGTCGCGCAGCAGCAGACTGAAAGCCGCGAAGTAGGGGAACAGCACACGGTTCACAAAGAAACCCGGGCAGTCGTTGACCACAATCGGCGTTTTGCCCATCTTGCTGGCCCAGGCCACCACTTTGCTGATGGTCGCTTCCGAGGTTTGCTCGCCGCGAATCACTTCTACCAGCGGCATCCGTGGTACCGGATTGAAGAAGTGCATGCCGCAGAAGTTTTCCGGGCGTTGCAGAGCTTTCGCCAGCTGGCTAATTGGAATGGTGGAAGTGTTAGAGGCCAGAATGGCATCTTCGCGCAGGTGCTGCTCAGTTTCCGCCAGCACTTTGGCTTTGATCTGCGGATTCTCAACAACGGCTTCCACTACCACATCGGTGCGTTCAAAACCGGCGTAATCCAGCGTCGGCTGAATGGTGGTGAGCACGCTGGCCAGTTTGGCCCCGTCAATTTTGCCGCGTTCCAACTGTTTGTTAAGCAGCTTGCTGGCTTCTGTCATGCCCAGCGTCAACGCCTGTGGATTGATATCTTTCATCATCACCGGCACGCCTTTCCATGCCGATTGATAGGCGATGCCGCCGCCCATGATGCCTGCGCCTAATACTGCTGCTTGCTGAGGAGCTCCTGCCGCGCTGCTGTGTTTCTTCGCCAAACCTTTGACGTACTGATCGTTAAGGAAAATACCAACCAGTGCGCGGGCGACATCGCTTTGCGCCAGCGGCACAAAAGCAGCGGTTTCCAGTTTCAGAGCATCGTCACGACCAAGACTGGCGGCGGCTTCAATGGTTTTCACGGCGGTAACCGGCGCCGGATAGTGTTTGCCAGCCGTTTGCATCACCATACTTTTGGCGATCGTGAAGCTCATTGCGGCTTCAATCGGACTGAGTTTCAGCGGCGCTAGCTTGGGTGCGCGACGCGCCTGCCAGTTGCCCTGCGTGATCGCGTCTTGCAATACGGTTAGCGCAGCCGCACGTAATTTGTCGCTACTGACGACTGCATCAACCAGGCCGAGCTTCAGGGCGCTGTTGCCATCCACATCTTTGCCCGCGGCGATGATTTCCATCGCGCTGTCAGCACCCAGCAGGCGCGGTAAGCGCACGCTGCCGCCAAAACCCGGCATAATGCCCAGTTTGGTTTCTGGCAGGCCGATGCGCGCAGTTGGCGTGGCAACACGGAAGTCCACCGCCAGCACGCATTCGCAGCCGCCGCCTAACGCATAGCCGTCGATAGCCGCCACGGTGGGTACGGGTAAATCTTCCAGCCGATTGAAGATGCTGTTGGCGAAAGCCAGCCACTGGCTCAGGCTCTCTTCCGGCGCATCAAACAACGACAGGAACTCTGTGATGTCGGCTCCGACGATAAACGCCGGTTTGGCTGATGACAGCAGCAGGCCGCGCAGCGCGGGTTGTTGTTCCAATACGCTCAGCGCCTCGCCTAATGAGGCGACAGTTTTGGTATCGAGTTTGTTCACCGAACCGGGCGCATCGAATACCAGCTCGGCGATGCCGTCGTCAAGCCAGTGCACTGAAAGGGTATCGCCTTGGTAGAGCATGTTCGTCTCCTGAAACCGCGAATGATGATCTGGTCATACCAGATGGATCGGAGTGTGAGTGTGATGTTAATTATTTGCAAACGAGAGTTTGATTATTTGGTACGGCGATCACAGCGCGTGCAAGACGGCATCCGCAACACGGCTGTGCTACACTGCGGCCACTTTCGCGACATCGGAGACAAGTCCATGGATTCACTGAAAACCCTGTATCACGCGCACATCGATACGCTGCAGAAGCGGGCGCAACAGGTGCTGGCTCGCTTTAAGCTTGATGCCATGCTGATTCATTCCGGCGAGCTGCTGACCGTTTTTCTCGACGATCATGACTATCCGTTTAAGGTGAATCCCCAGTTTAAAGCATGGGTGCCGGTGACGCAGGTGCCAAACTGCTGGTTATGGATTGATGGCGTGAATAAACCGAAACTGTGGTTTTATTCACCGGTGGATTACTGGCACAACGTTGAGCCACTGCCGAATAGCTTTTGGACCAACGATGTTGACGTAATCGGCTTGAAGAACGCTGATGACATTGCGCAGCTGTTGCCTGCTCAGCGCGATAACGTGGCGTATATCGGTCCGGTACCGTCTCGCGCTGCGCAGCTCGGCATTAATAGCGAGCAGGTGAATCCTAAAGGTGTGATCGACTTCCTGCATTACCATCGCAGCATCAAAACAGATTACGAACTGGCGTGTATGCGAGAAGCGCAGAAGCTGGCGGTGGCGGGCCATCGCGCAGCCAAAGAGGCATTCGAATCGGGTATGAGCGAGTTCGATATCAACATCGCCTATCTGACGGCTACCGGTCATCGCGATACCGATGTGCCTTACGGCAATATCGTCGCGCTCAATGAACATGCTGCTGTGCTGCATTACACCAAACTGGATCACCAGCCGCCCGCGAAACGCCATAGCTTTCTGATTGACGCCGGTGCGGAATATCTCGGTTATGCCGCCGATCTGACGCGCAGCTATGCGGCGCAGAGTAAATCGCGTTATGCCGATATGATCGCCGCGATGAACAAGGAAGAGCTGGCGCTGATCGCCACGTTGAAAGCAGGTGTGCGCTATACCGATTATCATCTACAAATGCATCAGCGCATTGCGCGTCTGCTGCTGAAGTTTGAGCTGGTGAAAGGCCTGACCGAAGAGACGCTGGTGGCAGAAGATTTAACCGGTCCGTTTATGCCGCACGGTCTGGGACATCCGCTGGGCCTGCAGGTGCATGACGTGGCGGGCTTTATGCAGGACGACAGCGGCACGCATCTCGCTGCACCCTCACACTATCCTTACCTGCGCTGCACGCGCGTGCTGGAACCTGGCATGGTGCTGACTATTGAACCCGGCTTCTATATTATCGATTCGCTGCTGGCGAAGCTGCGCGGCGGCAAGTTCAGCCAGTACTTTGACTGGGCAGCAATCGATGCATTGAAACCGTACGGCGGTATTCGTATCGAGGATAACGTGGTGGTTCACGCCAATCGTATTGAAAATATGACGCGCGATCTGCACCTTGCCTGATGGATGCTTATGATATTCCCGCTGAGGCCGTGAGTCTCAGCGAGGAAACCATTAAGAAAAGTCGCTTCATCACTTTGCTGGCGCATACTGCGGGCGTGGAAGCGGCGCGCGCGTTTGTTCAGCAGGTGAAGCAGGAACATCCCACCGCGCGGCATCACTGCTGGGCGTGGGTGGCCGGTGCGCCAGATGATTCGCAACAGTTGGGGTTCTCCGATGACGGTGAGCCGTCTGGCACCGCGGGGAAACCGATGCTGGCACAGCTGATGGGCAGCGGTGTGGGCGAGATTACCGCGGTGGTGGTGCGCTATTACGGCGGCATTATGCTTGGTACCGGTGGCCTGGTAAAAGCCTATGGCGGCGGGGTGCAGCAAGGGCTGAAGCAGCTAGTACGCCAGCGTAAAGTGCCGATGGAGTCCTTTACCCTGCACTGTGATTATGCCCAACTCAGCGACATTGAGCGCTTGCTGCAGCGTTTTGACGGCATCATTGAAGAGAGCCATTATCAGGATCGTATTGCGCTACGTTTGGCACTGCCGCATGGGCAGATTGATGGCTTTCGCCAAAACCTCTCTGATTACAGCCGGGGCGCGCTGACGCTCATCCCGCTGACAAACTAAAAGCATCTGTTTAAAGGAAACGGCTGAATGCATTTTCGTGCCATTACCCGCATTGTGGGCCTGCTGGTGATTCTGTTCTCGGTGACCATGATCTTACCGGGCCTCGTTGCTTTAATTTATCGTGACGGTGCAGGGCGCGCGTTCAGCCAAACCTTTATGATGGCGATTGTGATTGGTTCGCTGCTGTGGTGGCCGAATCGCAAACAAAAAACTGAACTCAAGCCGCGTGAAGGCTTCCTCATCGTGGTGCTGTTCTGGACCGTGCTGGGTAGCGTGGGTGCCATGCCCTTTATCTTCGCCGAACAACCGCATCTTTCGATTACCGATGCATTCTTTGAATCCTTCTCTGGACTCACGACCACCGGTGCCACCACGCTGGTGGGCCTCGATACGCTGCCAAAAGCAATTCTGTTTTATCGTCAGATGCTGCAGTGGCTCGGCGGGATGGGAATCATCGTGCTGGCGGTGGCGATTTTGCCGATTCTGGGCGTGGGGGGCATGCAGCTTTACCGGGCCGAGATGCCGGGTCCACTAAAAGATAACAAGATGCGCCCGCGTATTGCGGAAACGGCCAAAACCCTTTGGTTAATCTATGTGTTGCTCACCGTGGCGTGCGCGGTGGCGCTGTGGCTGGCAGGCATGCCGCTGTTTGATGCCATCGGCCATAGTTTCTCAACTATCGCCATTGGTGGTTTCTCCACGCATGATGCCAGCATCGGCTACTTTAATAGCCCAACCATTAACACTATTGTCGCGGTGTTTTTGCTGATCTCGGGCTGTAATTACGGCCTGCATTTCTCGCTATTAAGTGGCCGTAATCTCAAAGTTTACTGGCGCGATCCCGAATTCCGTATGTTTATTGGCGTTCAGCTGACGTTGGTGCTGATCTGTACGGTGGTGCTGTGGTTCCACAATGTCTATTCCAGCGGTTGGCAAACGCTTAATCAGGCGTTTTTCCAGGTGGTATCAATGGCGACGACCGCTGGCTTTACAACTGACAGCATCGCACGCTGGCCGCTGTTCCTGCCTGTGCTGCTACTGTGCTCGGCGTTTATCGGCGGCATGGCGGGGTCTACCGGCGGTGGTTTGAAGGTGATTCGTATACTGTTGCTGTTTAAGCAGGGGTCGCGTGAGCTGAAACGGCTGGTGCACCCGAATGCGGTTTACACCATTAAGCTGGGTAATCGTGCGCTGCCAGAACGTATCCTCGAAGCCGTTTGGGGATTCTTCTCGGCATATGCTCTGGTGTTCCTGGTGAGCATGCTGGCTATTATCGCGACTGGCGTGGATGATTTCTCTGCGTTTGCTGCGGTGGCTGCAACCTTGAATAATCTTGGGCCGGGGTTGGGTGTTGTGGCTGATAACTTCACTTCGATGAATGATGTTGCGAAGTGGATTTTGATTTTGACCATGCTGTTTGGACGCCTCGAAGTGTTCACGTTGCTGGTGCTGTTTACGCCGACTTTCTGGCGTGAATGAAAAAATAGGATTGAGTAATGAAAGCGTTGATTCTTTATTCCAGCCGAGATGGGCAAACCCGTGAGATTGCCGCGCGTATTGCACAGACGTTAGCGCCGCAGCAGCTGTGCGACGTCATCGATTTACTGCAGGCGCAGAGGGTTGATTGGACGCAGTACGATCGCGTGCTGATTGGTGCATCGATTCGCTATGGCCATTTTAATCCTGCACTGATGAAATTTGTCACACAACATCAGTCGCAGTTGCAGCAGCGCGTGAATGGTTTCTTTAGCGTCAACCTGACAGCGCGAAAAGCAGATAAGTGCACGCCAGAAACCAATGCCTATACGCGCAAGTTCCTGGAAAAGTCGCCGTGGCAACCAGAATGCTGTGCGGTATTTGCTGGCGCGCTACGTTATCCGCGTTACCGCTGGTTTGATCGTATTATGATCCAATTGATTATGCGCATGACCGGCGGCGAAACTGATACGTCAAAAGAAGTGGAATATACCGATTGGAACAAAGTGACGCTTTTTGCCCAGGATTTTGCGCACTTACCAGGCAAATCGTTGTGAAATAGAGCGTTGTGGCGAAATTTAGGCCGGAAGATCATTTTTTTGCAATAAACCCTTGTCAGCTCCGAATAACTCCCTATAATGCGCCACCACTGAGACGGCAAAGCGGCAACGCAGGCGGCTCAGCAGGGAGTGAAGAAATTCATCCCGCCGGAGGAAAGCGCTGAAAAAAGTGTTTGACTCTGAAGAGGGAAAGCGTAATATACGCCACCTCGCGACAGGCGGTTAACCCGCTGCTCGCAACGCTCTTTAACAATTTATCAGACAATCTGTGTGGGCACTCGCAGGATTGATATCAGCGTCTCCGGACGTAAAAAAATATCAAAGCCTCACGAGTGAACACATAATGAAATTCATTATGACGTTTTACAGATGAGCATCGCTGCACTTGTTGCAGCAAATCAAACTTAAATTGAAGAGTTTGATCATGGCTCAGATTGAACGCTGGCGGCAGGCCTAACACATGCAAGTCGAACGGTAGCACAGAGAGCTTGCTCTCGGGTGACGAGTGGCGGACGGGTGAGTAATGTCTGGGAAACTGCCCGATGGAGGGGGATAACTACTGGAAACGGTAGCTAATACCGCATAACGTCGCAAGACCAAAGTGGGGGACCTTCGGGCCTCACACCATCGGATGTGCCCAGATGGGATTAGCTAGTAGGTGGGGTAATGGCTCACCTAGGCGACGATCCCTAGCTGGTCTGAGAGGATGACCAGCCACACTGGAACTGAGACACGGTCCAGACTCCTACGGGAGGCAGCAGTGGGGAATATTGCACAATGGGCGCAAGCCTGATGCAGCCATGCCGCGTGTATGAAGAAGGCCTTCGGGTTGTAAAGTACTTTCAGCGGGGAGGAAGGCGGTGAGGTTAATAACCTCACCGATTGACGTTACCCGCAGAAGAAGCACCGGCTAACTCCGTGCCAGCAGCCGCGGTAATACGGAGGGTGCAAGCGTTAATCGGAATTACTGGGCGTAAAGCGCACGCAGGCGGTCTGTCAAGTCGGATGTGAAATCCCCGGGCTTAACCTGGGAACTGCATTCGAAACTGGCAGGCTAGAGTCTTGTAGAGGGGGGTAGAATTCCAGGTGTAGCGGTGAAATGCGTAGAGATCTGGAGGAATACCGGTGGCGAAGGCGGCCCCCTGGACAAAGACTGACGCTCAGGTGCGAAAGCGTGGGGAGCAAACAGGATTAGATACCCTGGTAGTCCACGCCGTAAACGATGTCGACTTGGAGGTTGTTCCCTTGAGGAGTGGCTTCCGGAGCTAACGCGTTAAGTCGACCGCCTGGGGAGTACGGCCGCAAGGTTAAAACTCAAATGAATTGACGGGGGCCCGCACAAGCGGTGGAGCATGTGGTTTAATTCGATGCAACGCGAAGAACCTTACCTACTCTTGACATCCACGGAACTTGGCAGAGATGCCTTGGTGCCTTCGGGAACCGTGAGACAGGTGCTGCATGGCTGTCGTCAGCTCGTGTTGTGAAATGTTGGGTTAAGTCCCGCAACGAGCGCAACCCTTATCCTTTGTTGCCAGCGGGTAATGCCGGGAACTCAAAGGAGACTGCCAGTGATAAACTGGAGGAAGGTGGGGATGACGTCAAGTCATCATGGCCCTTACGAGTAGGGCTACACACGTGCTACAATGGCGCATACAAAGAGAAGCGACCTCGCGAGAGCAAGCGGACCTCATAAAGTGCGTCGTAGTCCGGATCGGAGTCTGCAACTCGACTCCGTGAAGTCGGAATCGCTAGTAATCGTAGATCAGAATGCTACGGTGAATACGTTCCCGGGCCTTGTACACACCGCCCGTCACACCATGGGAGTGGCTTGCAAAAGAAGTAGGTAGCTTAACCTTCGGGAGGGCGCTTACCACTTTGTGATTCATGACTGGGGTGAAGTCGTAACAAGGTAACCGTAGGGGAACCTGCGGTTGGATCACCTCCTTACCTGAAGATACCTTCCCGCGAAGTGCTCACACAGATTGTCTGATAGAAAAGTAATGAGCAAGACGGCTGCGAAGTCGTGACACTACCGTGTCCCCTTCGTCTAGCGGTTAGGACTCCGCCCTTTCACGGCGGCAACAGGGGTTCGAATCCCCTAGGGGACGCCACTTGCTTGGTGACAGGTGAAAGGTGTCTCCACGACGTATCTCAAAACTGACGTAACCGTCATGTTTGAGATACTGCTCTTTAACAATCCGGAACAAGCTGAAAATTGAAACGACGTGTTGGTTCATTTCTCCGTAATAAGAAATGAATAACAACATGTTCGAGTCTCTCAAATGCTTGCAGTCCCAAGCGTTGCAAAACGCCTGTGGGTTGTGAGGTTAAGCGACTAAGCGTACACGGTGGATGCCCTGGCAGTCAGAGGCGATGAAGGACGTGCTAATCTGCGTAAAGCGTCGGTAAGGTGATATGAACCGCTACAGCCGACGATGTCCGAATGGGGAAACCCGGTGCACTCAGTGCATCATCGCAACATGAATACATAGTGTTGCGAGGCGAACCCGGGGAACTGAAACATCTAAGTACCCGGAGGAAAAGAAATCAACCGAGATTCCCCCAGTAGCGGCGAGCGAACGGGGAGCAGCCCAGAACCTGAATCAGTTTGTGCATTAGTGGAAGCGTCTGGAAAGTCGCACGACACCGGGTGATAGTCCCGTACACGAAAGTGCACATTCTGTGAGTTCGAAGAGTAGGGCGGGACACGTGGTATCCTGTCTGAATATGGGGGGACCATCCTCCAAGGCTAAATACTCCTGACTGACCGATAGTGAACCAGTACCGTGAGGGAAAGGCGAAAAGAACCCCGGCGAGGGGAGTGAAACAGAACCTGAAACCGTGTACGTACAAGCAGTGGGAGCCTCTTTATGGGGTGACTGCGTACCTTTTGTATAATGGGTCAGCGACTTATATTCTGTAGCAAGGTTAACCGTATAGGGGAGCCGCAGGGAAACCGAGTCTTAACTGGGCGTTAAGTTGCAGGGTATAGACCCGAAACCCGGTGATCTAGCCATGGGCAGGTTGAAGGTTGGGTAACACTAACTGGAGGACCGAACCGACTAATGTTGAAAAATTAGCGGATGACTTGTGGCTGGGGGTGAAAGGCCAATCAAACCGGGAGATAGCTGGTTCTCCCCGAAAGCTATTTAGGTAGCGCCTCGTGAACTCATCCTCGGGGGTAGAGCACTGTTTCGGCTAGGGGGCCATCCCGGCTTACCAACCCGATGCAAACTGCGAATACCGAGGAATGTTATCACGGGAGACACACGGCGGGTGCTAACGTCCGTCGTGAAGAGGGAAACAACCCAGACCGCCAGCTAAGGTCCCAAAGTCATGGTTAAGTGGGAAACGATGTGGGAAGGCACAGACAGCCAGGATGTTGGCTTAGAAGCAGCCATCATTTAAAGAAAGCGTAATAGCTCACTGGTCGAGTCGGCCTGCGCGGAAGATGTAACGGGGCTAAACCATGCACCGAAGCTGCGGCAGCGACACTATGTGTTGTTGGGTAGGGGAGCGTTCTGTAAGCCGTTGAAGGTGGCCTGTGAGGGTTGCTGGAGGTATCAGAAGTGCGAATGCTGACATAAGTAACGATAAAGCGGGTGAAAAGCCCGCTCGCCGGAAGACCAAGGGTTCCTGTTCAACGTTAATCGGAGCAGGGTGAGTCGACCCCTAAGGCGAGGCTGAAAA
This sequence comes from Pantoea sp. BRR-3P, assembly GCF_039621635.1. Taxonomy (NCBI): domain Bacteria; kingdom Pseudomonadati; phylum Pseudomonadota; class Gammaproteobacteria; order Enterobacterales; family Erwiniaceae; genus Pantoea; species Pantoea sp. BRR-3P. Next base: position 3,815,620 of record NZ_CP155066.1, on the reverse strand, counting down.
GCGTAGTCGATGGGAAGCAGGTTAATATTCCTGCACTTGGTGTTACTGCGAAGGGGGGACGGAGAAGGCTAGGTTATCCGGGCGACGGTTGTCCCGGTTTAAGCGTGTAGGCTGACACCTTTGGTAAATCCGGGGTGTCTTAAGGCTGAGGCGTGACGACGAGCCACCACGGTGGTGAAGTAACTGATGCCCTGCTTCCAGGAAAAGCCTCTAAGCTCCAGGTAACACGAAATCGTACCCCAAACCGACACAGGTGGTCAGGTAGAGAATACCAAGGCGCTTGAGAGAACTCGGGTGAAGGAACTAGGCAAAATGGTGCCGTAACTTCGGGAGAAGGCACGCTGGCGCGTAGGTGAAGGGACTTGCTCCCGGAGCTGAAGCCAGTCGAAGATACCAGCTGGCTGCAACTGTTTATTAAAAACACAGCACTGTGCAAACACGAAAGTGGACGTATACGGTGTGACGCCTGCCCGGTGCCGGAAGGTTAATTGATGGGGTTATCCGTAAGGAGAAGCTCTTGATCGAAGCCCCGGTAAACGGCGGCCGTAACTATAACGGTCCTAAGGTAGCGAAATTCCTTGTCGGGTAAGTTCCGACCTGCACGAATGGCGTAATGATGGCCAGGCTGTCTCCACCCGAGACTCAGTGAAATTGAAATCGCTGTGAAGATGCAGTGTACCCGCGGCAAGACGGAAAGACCCCGTGAACCTTTACTATAGCTTGACACTGAACATTGAGCCTTGATGTGTAGGATAGGTGGGAGGCTTTGAAGCGTGGACGCCAGTCTGCGTGGAGCCAACCTTGAAATACCACCCTTTAATGTTTGATGTTCTAACGTAGGCCCGTTACCCGGGCTGCGGACAGTGTCTGGTGGGTAGTTTGACTGGGGCGGTCTCCTCCCAAAGAGTAACGGAGGAGCACGAAGGTTGGCTAATCCTGGTCGGACATCAGGAGGTTAGTGCAATGGCATAAGCCAGCTTGACTGCGAGAGTGACGGCTCGAGCAGGTGCGAAAGCAGGTCATAGTGATCCGGTGGTTCTGAATGGAAGGGCCATCGCTCAACGGATAAAAGGTACTCCGGGGATAACAGGCTGATACCGCCCAAGAGTTCATATCGACGGCGGTGTTTGGCACCTCGATGTCGGCTCATCACATCCTGGGGCTGAAGTAGGTCCCAAGGGTACGGCTGTTCGCCGTTTAAAGTGGTACGCGAGCTGGGTTTAGAACGTCGTGAGACAGTTCGGTCCCTATCTGCCGTGGGCGCTGGAGAATTGAGGGGGGTTGCTCCTAGTACGAGAGGACCGGAGTGAACGCACCACTGGTGTTCGGGTTGTCATGCCAATGGCACTGCCCGGTAGCTAAGTGCGGAAAAGATAAGTGCTGAAAGCATCTAAGCACGAAACTTGCCCCGAGATGAGTTCTCCCTGACTCCTTGAGAGTCCTGAAGGGACGTTGAAGACTACGACGTTGATAGGCCGGGTGTGTAAGCGCAGCGATGCGTTGAGCTAACCGGTACTAATGACCCGTGAGGCTTAACCTTACAACGCCAGAGGCGTTTTGGTGAGAGAGACCAGAGATTTTCAGCTTGTTTTACCGGATAAAGAATTCAGTTTTGTCCTGCGGAGTTAAGTCCGAAGGATTTTGCGCTGAAGCAAGGCGGCAAACGAGACGCTACGAGGGAGCATACGAGGGTATGTGACGGAGTAGCGCGAGAGCGGCCAACGCAGCAGCAGTGTAAAAGACACAGGACAGAGCGAAAAGAATTTGCCTGGCGGCTTTAGCGCGGTGGTCCCACCTGACCCCATGCCGAACTCAGAAGTGAAACGCCGTAGCGCCGATGGTAGTGTGGGGCCTCCCCATGCGAGAGTAGGGAACTGCCAGGCATTAAATAAGTGAAGAAGCCCTGAACGGAAGTTCGGGGCTTTTTTACGTCTGTAGATGTTACTTTCCCAACGGAAACTAAGAAAACATCAACCTCGGAACATATCGATCAGGTAAACTACGGCCAGATAAACTAGTTAAGGCCGTGAAATGTCCAGCCCCTATACATCCCTACAAGCTTTCAACACCCTAGATCTTGCAATCAGCGCACAAACGCTGATCGTCGCCGATAATTCTGATGCCATAAGCTTAGCCTGGAAAAATAGCCAGCATTCCAACTTGCCCTTTATTGTATTGGGTGAAGGAAGCAACGTACTCTTTCTAGAGGATTTTAGCGGTACTGTTGTGATTAACGCTATCAAAGGTATTGCTATTGAAGAGCAGGATGAAGCATGGCATTTGCATGTCGGCGCCGGTGAAAATTGGCATAGTTTAGTTGAGCAGACGTTAAAGAAAGGGATTACCGGTTTAGAAAACCTGGCGCTGATCCCTGGTATGGCGGGGTCAGCACCCATTCAAAATATTGGCGCTTATGGCGTCGAATTTAAGGATATCTGCCACTATGTAGAAGCCTTGCATTTACCGACGCAGAAAATTATCCGTTTGTACCGCGAAGAGTGCCAGTTTGGTTACCGTGACAGCATTTTCAAGCATGAGATGAAGAGTGACTATGTCATTGTTGCAGTTGGATTACGACTGTTAAAACAGTGGCAGCCAGTTCTGAGCTATGGCGATCTAGTAAAGCTGAATCCAGCAACCGCCTGTGCCTGGGATGTATTTAATGCTGTTTGCCATATGCGACAAAGCAAACTGCCTGACCCACATATCACAGGCAATGTCGGTAGTTTCTTCAAGAACCCCCTTATTTCGGACGAGCAGGCGGCGGCATTAATTAAAGAGTGGCCAACTATCCCATATTATCCACAAGCCAGTGGTGACGTAAAATTAGCCGCTGGCTGGCTAATCGATCAATGTGGCCTTAAAGGGTATCGGGTCGGCGGTGCGGCAGTTCATCGTCAGCAGGCATTAGTGCTGATTAATGAAAATCACGCCACGCCGCAAGATATTGTAAGCTTGGCGCATCAGGTCCGAAATAGAGTCGGTGAAAAATTCGATGTTTGGCTGGAGCCAGAGGTGCGCTTTATCGGTGCTCGAGGCGAACGTAACGCCGTTGAGGTAATCTCATGAAAGATAATAGCGTGCCGTTAAAGTTAGTGGCACTTTTGGCTGATGGTGAATTTCACTCTGGTGAACAACTCGGTGAAGCGCTTGGGATGAGCCGGGCTGCTATTAATAAGCATATTCAAACCCTGAAAAGCTGGGGTTTAGATGTGTATACGGTGACGGGAAAAGGTTATAGCCTGCCAGCAGCTATGCAGTTATTAGATGAAGAAGTCATTTTGTCACATTTGCATCAACCCGATCTGGCAGTTATTCCTGTTATTGATTCTACCAACCAATATTTGCTGGAACGCATGAACCAGCTCCCTTCAGGCTATGCATGCATTGCCGAATATCAACAAGCAGGACGAGGACGCCGCGGCCGGAAATGGTTCTCTCCATTTGGTACCAACCTCTATATGTCAATGTATTGGCGCCTTGAGCAGGGGCCAGCAGCGGCAATGGGGTTGAGTTTAGTTATTGGTATTGTCATGGCTGAAGTCATTCAGTCGTTAGGTGCGCCTGATATACGCGTTAAATGGCCAAATGATCTTTATCTTAATGATCGTAAACTCGCGGGTATTTTGGTTGAGTTAACGGGTAAAACCGGTGATGCTGCGCAGATCGTTATAGGTGCCGGTATTAATTTGCTAATGCGCTCAGAAGGGGCAGCGGAAATTAATCAGGGCTGGATCAATTTGCAGGAAGCGGGAATCGAGATTGATCGCAATGAACTGGCCGCGAAATTACTCAACAGCCTGCGCGAAGCGCTACCAATTTTTGAGCGTGATGGTTTAGCACCTTTTGTTACGCGCTGGGAAGCCCTTGATAACTTTATTAATCGTTCTGTGAAGCTACTGATTGGCGAGCGTGAGGTACATGGTATTGCACGTGGAATCGATAACCAGGGGGGCTTATTACTAGAGCAGGGTGGTGAAATTAAATCGTGGGTGGGAGGAGAGATTTCTCTTAGGCCTGGTAATTAATTTCACCAGTTAAGGCTAAAACGCCCATTACTTTTTGGGCGTTTTAGCAAAAATCTCTATTTTCTTAACCGAAGACTTTGTACTGCGTGATCTGCTGATTTAGTCATAATAAGACTAGCGCGTTCACGAGTCGGGAGGATATTTTCCTTAAGATTAAGCCAGTTAATCTCTTTCCAGAGCCCGCGTGCAATATTGAGCGCATCCTCTTCTGGCAATTGAGAATAGTGATGGAAATAAGAGTCAGGATCGCTAAACGCTCCCTCACGGAATTTCAAAAATCGGTTTACATACCAACTTTCGAGTAACGACTCAGGTGCGTCAACATAAATAGAAAAATCCACGAAATCTGAGACAAATACATGGTGAGGATCGTGAGGATAATCCATGCCGCTTTGTAAAACATTCAATCCTTCAAGAATAAGGATATCGGGCTGTTGTACGACTTTGTCTCCGTCCGGGATAACATCATAAATAAGATGTGAATAAACCGGTGCTGTCACCTGGCTTGCGCCGGATTTTAAGTCGGAAACGAAATTAACCAGACGATGCATATCATAGGATTGCGGAAATCCTTTTTTCTTCATCAAACCGCGCTCTTTAAGCACGGCATTAGGATGCAAGAAACCATCGGTAGTGATTAGCTCAACCTTGCGGTGTTCTGGCCAGCGGCTAAGTAATGCTTGCAGCACACGAGCCGTGGTGCTTTTACCAACGGCAACACTGCCAGCAATACTGATGATATAGGGAATTTTTTGACCATTGGTACCAAGAAACTGCTCAAGCACCGCCTGGCGTCTTAAATTTGAGCTGATATAGAAATTAAGCAGGCGTGAGAGTGGAAGATAGATCTCGGCTACTTCTTCTAATGAAAGATCTTCGTTTATGCCACGTAAACGTTCAATTTCACCTTCGGCCAGCGTCATTGGCACCGAGTCGCGTAGCGCTGCCCATTGCTGACGATTGAACTGTAAATAGGGCGTAGTTAGAGGCGTCGTTTTTTTACTCATAAGCATGCGTTTGAGTGCAAATTTTGATTTATCTACATCTTGTAGCATCGAGCATACAACGATGTATCAAACTCAATTGCACGTCACAGGGGTAATTAACGAGAACAATGGGCAGGAGGGTAACACCAGTGTGAGTTTAAAAAGAAGTAAAATGACAAACATAAGCACGCTTTCGCAACCGCGTCCGCATTTTCTTGTCGCTCAGTAGCTTGCCACTACATTTTCTGCTGAGGTGTTGTGCAAACGCTATGAGTAACTTACTGGGACATTGTAAACCATTAGCGCAAAACGAATTGGTTGCTCTCTGTCGCATAATAGAGCCGTACAACCACAGCGATAACCTCAACATATAGCAAGCGGGATGGACAGCTGTACGCCTCACGCTCCAGCCTTTGTATTAATCCTGACCTTATACGATATGTCTGGCAGTGAAATCCCTCAGTTCCTGTTCCTCTCATTTTATTGGTTGATGAAGATAAATAAAAAAATGGTCTACTGACAAAAGATTTTTTGCGGCTTTTTTATAAAAAAATCACCATTTGTACGATATCGGGCAGGGAGGAACCCAGAAGTCTGCATAAGAAAAGAAGAGGCTAAGCAAAAAGCGATTCATTAATGCGATGCAAAAATGCACGCACATTGAATGTTTTTTCTGCATAAGATGACTGAATTGAGATGATTTGCACAAATAGTAAGCGATAGAACGAATTTGGCAATTTTTTTGTTGCATCCTTCTTCGGGTCTTCCTAGAATGCGCTCCACTTGATGCCGGCTTAGCTCAGTTGGTAGAGCAACTGACTTGTAATCAGTAGGTCACCAGTTCGATTCCGGTAGCCGGCACCATCAAGTAGGTGGGATTCCCGAGCGGCCAAAGGGAGCAGACTGTAAATCTGCCGTCACAGACTTCGAAGGTTCGAATCCTTCTCCCACCACCATCTCAACCTCTTGGTTGGGCATCAGATAAGGCCCTTATCTGATGGGTGAGTTTTTCATCTCTCACCTTCGAATTTCAGATTGTGCATTAGCGCAATCAAAGTCGGTCAGAAATGCTGACTGGCCGAATAATAGAAGGTCTTCTTTTATTATTCATAAGCTACAGAAAGAACAGGTAGCCGAGTTCCAGGATGCGGGCATCGTATAATGGCTATTACCTCAGCCTTCCAAGCTGATGATGCGGGTTCGATTCCCGCTGCCCGCTCCAGATGTGCTGATATGGCTCAGTTGGTAGAGCGCACCCTTGGTAAGGGTGAGGTCCCCAGTTCGACTCTGGGTATCAGCACCACTTCCTTTATCTCTCTCCTGATTCTCTCTCTGTAAACCAAACAGTCAGGCATTGCCTGGTTGATATGACGATATCTTCGATATATCCGTGTCTTAGAGGGACTAGCGATGGCTAAAGAGCAATTTCAACGCAACAAACTGCACGTAAACGTGGGCACCATCGGTCACGTCGACCACGGTAAAACCACCCTGACTGCTGCAATCACTACCGTTCTGGCTAAAACCAACGGCGGCCAGGCGCGTGCGTTCGACCAGATCGACAGCACTCCTGAAGAAAAAGCACGTGGTATCACCATCAACACTGCACACGTTGAGTATGAAACCCCGTCTCGCCACTATGCGCACGTTGACTGCCCAGGCCACGCCGACTATGTGAAAAACATGATCACCGGTGCTGCGCAGATGGATGGCGCAATCCTGGTTGTTGCTGCGACTGACGGCCCAATGCCGCAGACTCGTGAGCACATCCTGCTGGGTCGTCAGGTTGGCGTTCCTTACATCATCGTGTTCCTGAACAAGTGCGACATGGTTGATGATGAAGAGCTGCTGGAACTGGTTGAGATGGAAGTCCGTGACCTGCTGTCACAGTACGATTTCCCAGGCGACGACACTCCAATCGTTCGCGGTTCAGCACTGAAAGCGCTGGAAGGCAACGCTGAGTGGGAAGCTAAGATCACTGAGCTGGCTGGTCACCTGGATACTTACATCCCGGATCCAGTTCGTGCTATCGACATGCCATTCCTGCTGCCAATCGAAGACGTATTCTCAATCTCTGGCCGTGGTACCGTTGTTACCGGTCGTGTAGAGCGCGGTATCGTTAAAGTGGGCGATGAAGTTGAAATCGTTGGTATCAAGCCGACTGTTAAGTCGACCTGTACCGGCGTTGAAATGTTCCGCAAACTGCTGGACCAGGGCCAGGCAGGCGAGAACTGTGGTGTTCTGCTGCGCGGTATCAAGCGTGAAGACATCCAGCGTGGCCAGGTTCTGGCTAAGCCGGGTTCAATCAAGCCACATACCAAGTTCGTATCAGAAGTATACGTACTGTCTAAAGACGAAGGCGGCCGTCATACTCCGTTCTTCAAAGGCTACCGTCCACAGTTCTACTTCCGTACTACTGACGTGACCGGTAACGTTGAGCTGCCAGAAGGCGTTGAGATGGTAATGCCTGGCGACAACGTGAAAATGACCGTTGAGCTGATCCACCCAATCGCGATGGACCAGGGTCTGCGTTTCGCAATCCGCGAAGGCGGCCGTACCGTAGGCGCGGGCGTTGTTGCTGAAGTTATCGCTTAATTACGATAACATTTGACGCAATGCACAAGGAAAGGGCATCATTTGATGCCCTTTTTGCACGCTGTTACATAGAACCTGGCTCATCAGTGATTTTCAATCATAATCATTGCTGAGACAGGCTCTGTTTCACGGCGTTGGATACCGAGTAACGCTCAAAAGCTCATTCGGTTTGGATGCCTCGCTCTGCGGGGCAGAATAGTTTCTGAATTATTGTGGCAGGTTGGTTTATGAGTGCGAATACCGAAGCTCAAGGAAGCGGGCGCGGCCTTGAAGCGATAAAATGGGTAGTTGTGATCGCATTGCTCCTGGTAGCAATCGTCGGCAACTATATTTATCGCGATGTAACACTGCCGCTGCGCGCGCTGGCTGTGGTTGTACTGATCGCTGCCGCTGGCGGCATTGCATTGTTGACAATCAAGGGCAAGGCGACAGTGGCATTTGCTCGTGAAGCAAAAACCGAAATGCGTAAGGTCATTTGGCCGACTCGCCAGGAAACATTGCACACCACGTTAATCGTTGCCGCGGTAACTGCCGTGATGTCACTGATTTTGTGGGGGCTGGATGGTATTCTGGTCCGTCTGGTATCGTTTATCACTGGCCTGAGGTTCTGAGATGTCTGAAGCTCCAAAAAAACGCTGGTACGTCGTTCAGGCGTTCTCCGGTTTTGAAGCTCGCGTAGCGAAGTCGCTGCACGAGCATATCAAACTGCACAACATGGAAGAGCTTTTTGGCGAAGTCATGGTGCCGACTGAAGAAGTCGTTGAAATCCGTGGTGGCCAGCGTCGTAAAAGCGAACGCAAATTCTTCCCTGGCTATGTACTGGTTCAGATGGTGATGAATGATGCCAGCTGGCACTTAGTACGCAGTGTGCCGCGTGTAATGGGCTTTATTGGTGGTACTTCTGACCGTCCAGCGCCAATCAGTGATAAAGAAGTAGATGCGATCATGAACCGCCTGCAGCAGGTTGGTGATAAGCCGCGTCCAAAAACACTGTTCGAGCCAGGCGAAATGGTACGTGTCAGCGATGGTCCATTTGCCGACTTCAACGGTGTGGTCGAAGAAGTGGACTACGAGAAGAGTCGCTTGAAAGTGTCTGTTTCCATCTTTGGCCGTGCAACGCCAGTAGAACTCGATTTTGCTCAGGTGGAGAAAGGTTAACCCTTTTGTTCACTTTTTAGCTCTTGCGGAAGGCGCGAAATTTACCTATAATTTCGCGCCTTTTGTTTTTATGTGCCAGCAATGGCGTATAAATCGTTATCACGGGGAGCCTGTTTTCCAGGCGCTATAACCCAATTGAGGAAATATCATGGCCAAGAAAGTACAAGCCTACGTTAAGCTGCAAGTTGCAGCTGGTATGGCTAACCCAAGTCCACCTGTTGGTCCAGCTCTGGGTCAGCAGGGTGTTAACATCATGGAATTCTGCAAAGCGTTCAACGCGAAAACTGAATCCCTGGAGAAAGGTCTGCCTACTCCTGTTGTTATCACCGTATACAGTGACCGTTCTTTCACCTTCGTTACCAAAACGCCTCCGGCTGCCGTACTGCTGAAAAAAGCAGCGGGCATCAAGTCTGGTTCTGGTAAGCCGAACAAAGACAAAGTCGGTAAAGTTTCTCGTGCTCAGGTACGTGAAATCGCAGAAACTAAAGCTGCGGACATGACTGGTTCTGACGTAGAAGCGATGACTCGCTCTATCGAAGGTACTGCTCGTTCCATGGGCCTGGTAGTAGAGGATTAAGAAATGGCTAAGCTGACCAAGCGCATGAGCGTAATCCGTGACAAAGTTGATGCTACTAAGCAGTACGACATCAACGAAGCTGTTGCTCTGCTGAAAGAACTGGCTACCGCTAAGTTCGTAGAAAGCGTTGACGTTGCTGTTAACCTCGGCATCGATGCACGTAAATCTGATCAGAACGTACGCGGTGCGACCGTTCTGCCACACGGTACTGGTCGTTCAGTACGTGTTGCTGTCTTCACCCAAGGTGCAAACGCTGAAGCTGCTAAAGCAGCCGGCGCAGAACTGGTAGGTATGGAAGACCTGGCTGAGCAGATCAAGAAAGGCGAAATGAACTTTGACGTTGTTATCGCATCTCCAGATGCAATGCGCGTTGTTGGCCAGTTGGGCCAGGTTCTGGGTCCACGCGGCCTGATGCCAAACCCGAAAGTGGGTACTGTAACCCCTAACGTTGCTGAAGCAGTGAAAAACGCTAAAGCAGGTCAGGTTCGTTATCGTAACGACAAAAACGGCATCATCCACACCACCATTGGTAAAGTGGATTTTGACGCTGACAAACTGAAAGAAAACCTGGAATCTCTGCTGGTCGCGCTGAAAAAAGCAAAACCATCACAGGCGAAAGGCGTGTACATCAAGAAAGTCAGCATCTCTACCACCATGGGCGCCGGCGTTGCCGTTGACCAGGCTGGTCTGAGCGCATCAGCAAACTAATTGCTGCTTGTAACGGGCGAAAAATTCATCTAGAATCTTACGCCCGTTGTTCTGGTTGTTCGCGCAACTCAGAACCCAGATTCAAAGCGACTGAATAGCTATGCCTTAAAACTTAGTCATTCAGCTGCTTAGGTTGGAGCCAGGCCTTATCCTGGCCTCCGTCCAAGACCGCAGGAGCAAAATATTCTCGAATATTTTGCTTAATACCCTGCGTAGACGGTGACAGAACCAAAAAGAATTTTTTCTTCACTGGATTCTGCTCACCGTGTAATAGCGCTTATTGCCTTCGGGTAATTAAGTGAAGTGAGTTCCGGGAAATCTTTCCCGGTCAATCCAGGAGCAAAGCTAATGGCATTAAATCTTCAAGGCAAACAAGCGATTGTTGCTGAAGTTAGCGAAGTAGCCAAAGGTGCGCTTTCAGCGGTTGTTGCGGATTCCCGCGGCGTAACCGTTGATAAAATGACCGAACTGCGTAAAGCAGGTCGTGAAGCTGGCGTTTACATGCGTGTTGTTCGTAACACCCTGCTGCGCCGCGTCGTTGAAGGTACTCCTTTTGAGTGCCTGAAAGACACGTTTGTTGGTCCGACCCTGATTGCATATTCTATGGAACACCCGGGCGCTGCTGCTCGTCTGTTCAAAGATTTCGCTAAAGCGAATGCAAAATTTGAGGTCAAAGCTGCAGCCTTTGAAGGTGAGCTGATCACGGCGGCCAATATTGACCGTCTGGCAACTCTGCCGACTTACGAAGAAGCACTGGCACGTCTGATGTCGACCATGAAAGAAGCCGCTGCTGGCAAACTGGTCCGTACTCTGGCTGCTGTGCGCGATGCAAAAGAAGCGGCTTAAGGCTAATTTCTTTTCCTTCGTGCTTGCTAACGTATAAACTTTTTCTGATTTTTAGGAACAATCGATATGTCTATCACTAAAGACCAAATTCTGGAAGCGGTTGCCGCTATGTCCGTAATGGAAGTAGTTGAGCTGGTTTCTGCTATGGAAGAAAAATTCGGCGTTTCTGCTGCTGCCGCTGTAGCTGTTGCTGCTGGCCCAGCTGAAGCTGTTGAAGAAAAAACTGAGTTCGACGTAGTTCTGAAGTCTGTTGGCGCTAACAAAGTCGCAGTAATCAAAGCAGTACGTACTGCAACTGGCCTGGGCTTGAAAGAAGCTAAAGACCTGGTTGAAGCTACTGGTACTATCAAAGAAGGCATCAGCAAAGATGACGCAGCCGCTCTTGAAGCTGCTCTGAAAGAAGCTGGCGCTGAAGTTGAAGTTAAGTAAGACAACCCTTGGGTTGCAGCCTGAGTAACATTAGGCTGATGGCTGGTGACTTTTCAGGTCACCAGCCTTTTTGCGCTACAGGGGAATGATGGCGTTTCGCACTGTTTGTCCGTCATTCCTCTTCAATATCTTTTTCTATCGACGCCTTAATATATCGCTTTCCTGCAAAGGTTCCCTGCCTGAACAACGGCGATGAAATGATTTAAGAGTGATAGAAAGATGTATTGCATGGGGTGCTACGCATCGCATGAAAAACAAAAAATAGTGTTGCATGAACTGTCCTTTTCAGGACGGACAGCGTGGTTCGACATGTCAGCTAGCTGAGGAACCCCATGGTTTACTCCTATACCGAGAAAAAACGTATTCGTAAGGATTTTGGTAAACGTCCACAAGTTTTGGACATACCTTATCTCCTTTCTATCCAGCTTGACTCGTTCCAGAAGTTTATCGAGCAAGATCCAGAAGGCCAGTACGGTCTGGAAGCAGCCTTCCGCTCCGTATTCCCGATCTCTAGCTACAGCGGCAACTCTGAGTTGCAGTATGTCAGCTACCGTTTGGGTGAGCCGGTCTTTGACGTAACTGAATGTCAGATCCGTGGCGTGACCTATTCGGCACCGCTGCGCGTGAAACTGCGTCTGGTGATCTACGAGCGCGAAGCGCCGGAAGGCACCGTAAAAGACATCAAAGAACAAGAAGTCTACATGGGTGAAATTCCACTCATGACCGACAACGGTACCTTTGTAATCAATGGTACTGAGCGTGTTATCGTTTCTCAGCTGCATCGTAGTCCTGGCGTGTTCTTTGACAGCGATAAGGGTAAAACGCACTCTTCCGGTAAAGTGCTGTATAACGCACGTATCATCCCTTACCGCGGTTCATGGCTCGACTTCGAGTTTGACCCGAAAGATAACCTCTTTGTCCGTATTGACCGTCGTCGTAAGCTGCCGGCCAGTATCATTCTGCGCGCGTTAAACTTCACCTCAGAACAAATCCTCGATCTGTTCTTTGATAAAGTCGTTTATGAAATCCGCGATAACAAACTGCAGATGGAACTGGTGCCTGAGCGCCTGCGTGGTGAAACCGCCTCCTTCGATATCGAAGCCAACGGCACGGTCTACGTTGAGAAAGGTCGTCGCATTACTGCGCGCCACATCCGTCAGCTGGAAAAAGACAGCATTCAGCATATCGAAGTGCCGGTTGAATACATTGCTGGCAAAGTAGTCGCTAAAGACTACGTCGACCTGAACACCGGCGAGCTGATTGTTCCTGCGAACATGGAATTATCACTGGATCTGCTGGCGAAGCTGAGCCAGTCAGGCCACAAGCGCATCGAAACGCTGTTTACCAACGACTTGGATCACGGTGCATATATCTCCGAGACCCTGCGTGTTGACCCAACCAGCGATCGCTTAAGCGCACTGGTTGAGATCTACCGCATGATGCGTCCTGGTGAGCCACCAACGCGTGAAGCCGCTGAAAACCTGTTTGAGAACCTGTTCTTCTCTGAAGATCGTTACGATCTTTCTGCGGTTGGCCGCATGAAGTTCAACCGTTCTCTGCTGCGTGATGAGATCGAAGGTTCAGGTATCCTGAGCAAAGACGACATCATCGAAGTGATGAAGAAACTTATCGGTATCCGTAACGGTATCGGTGAAGTGGATGATATCGATCACCTCGGTAACCGTCGTATTCGTTCTGTTGGCGAGATGGCCGAAAACCAGTTCCGTGTAGGTCTGGTCCGTGTTGAGCGTGCAGTTAAAGAGCGTCTGTCTCTTGGCGACCTCGATACGCTGATGCCACAGGACATGATCAACGCTAAGCCGATTTCGGCAGCGGTGAAAGAGTTCTTCGGTTCAAGCCAGCTTTCCCAGTTTATGGATCAGAACAACCCGTTGTCTGAGATTACGCACAAACGTCGTATCTCTGCTCTGGGCCCAGGTGGTCTGACTCGTGAACGTGCCGGCTTCGAAGTACGTGACGTACACCCAACCCACTACGGTCGTGTATGTCCTATCGAAACCCCGGAAGGCCCGAACATCGGTCTGATCAACTCACTCTCTGTTTATGCGCAGACTAACGAATATGGTTTCCTTGAAACCCCATATCGTCGCGTTGTAGATGGCAAAGTAAGTGACGAAATTCATTACCTCTCTGCAATCGAAGAGGGTAACTACGTTATCGCTCAGGCGAACACCAACCTTGCAGACGATGGCAGCTTTGTTGACGATCTCGTCACCTGCCGTAGTAAGGGTGAATCAAGCCTGTTCAGCCGCGATCAGGTTGACTACATGGACGTTTCCACCCAGCAGGTGGTTTCTGTCGGTGCGTCACTGATCCCGTTCCTGGAGCACGATGATGCTAACCGCGCCTTGATGGGTGCGAACATGCAACGTCAGGCGGTTCCAACTCTGCGTGCTGATAAGCCGCTGGTTGGTACCGGTATGGAACGTGCAGTAGCGGTTGATTCCGGTGTAACTGCCGTAGCGAAACGTGGCGGTACCGTTCAGTACGTTGATGCTTCTCGTATCGTTATCAAAGTTAACGAAGAAGAGATGTATCCGGGCGAAGCGGGTATCGACATCTACAACCTGACCAAGTACACCCGTTCTAACCAGAACACCTGCATCAACCAGATGCCATGTGTGAATCTGGGTGAGCCGATTGAGCGTGGCGATGTACTTGCTGATGGCCCGTCTACCGATCTTGGTGAGCTGGCGTTGGGTCAGAACATGCGCGTGGCGTTCATGCCATGGAACGGTTACAACTTCGAAGACTCCATCCTCGTATCCGAGCGTGTGGTTCAGGAAGATCGTTTCACCACTATTCACATCCAGGAACTGGCATGTGTGTCTCGTGACACCAAGCTGGGGCCAGAAGAGATCACCGCTGATATCCCGAACGTGGGTGAGGCGGCGCTTTCTAAACTGGATGAATCCGGCATCGTGTATATCGGTGCGGAAGTGACCGGTGGCGACATTCTGGTTGGTAAGGTTACCCCGAAAGGTGAAACCCAGCTGACGCCAGAAGAAAAACTGCTGCGTGCGATCTTCGGTGAAAAAGCCTCTGACGTGAAAGATTCGTCACTGCGCGTGCCGAACGGCGTATCCGGTACGGTTATCGATGTGCAGGTCTTCACCCGTGATGGCGTGGAAAAAGACAAGCGCGCGCTGGAAATCGAAGAGATGCAGCTGAAGCAGGCGAAGAAAGACCTGTCTGAAGAATTGCAGATCCTTGAAGCGGGCCTGTTCGGTCGTATCCAGGCGGTACTGATTTCGGGTGGTGTTGAAGCTGATAAGCTGGACAAACTGCCACGTGAGCGCTGGTTGGAGCTGGGCCTGACTGATGAAGAGAAGCAGAATTCTCTGGAGCAGTTGGCTGAGCAATACGACGAGCTGAAGCACGAGTTTGAGAAGAAACTTGAAGCTAAGCGTCGCAAGATCACTCAAGGCGATGATCTGGCACCAGGCGTGCTGAAAATCGTTAAGGTGTATCTGGCTGTTAAGCGTCAGATCCAGCCTGGTGACAAGATGGCAGGTCGTCACGGTAACAAGGGTGTTATCTCGAAGATCAACCCTATCGAAGACATGCCTTACGATGAGAACGGTACGCCGGTCGACATCGTACTGAACCCGCTGGGCGTACCATCGCGTATGAACATCGGTCAGATTCTGGAAACTCACCTTGGTATGGCGGCGAAAGGCATTGGTGAAAAGATCAATGCGATGCTGAAGAAGCAGGAAGAAGTCTCCAAACTGCGTGAGTTCATCCAGCGTGCTTACGATCTGGGCACCGATGTGCGTCAGAAAGTTGACCTGAACACCTTCACCGACGACGAAGTGCTGCGTCTGGCAGAAAACCTGAAGAAGGGTATGCCAATCGCGACTCCGGTGTTTGATGGTGCGAAAGAGAGCGAAATCAAAGAGCTGCTGCAGCTCGGCGGTTTGCCTTCTTCCGGTCAGATCACCCTGTTCGACGGCCGTACCGGTGAGCAGTTTGAGCGTCAGGTAACCGTAGGTTACATGTACATGCTGAAACTGAACCACCTGGTCGACGATAAGATGCACGCACGTTCTACCGGTTCTTACAGCTTGGTTACTCAGCAGCCGCTGGGTGGTAAAGCGCAGTTCGGTGGACAGCGCTTCGGTGAGATGGAAGTGTGGGCACTGGAAGCATATGGTGCCGCGTATACCCTGCAGGAAATGCTTACCGTTAAATCTGATGACGTTAACGGCCGTACGAAGATGTATAAAAACATCGTCGACGGTAACCATCAGATGGAACCGGGCATGCCTGAATCCTTCAACGTATTGTTGAAAGAGATTCGCTCGCTGGGTATCAACATCGAGCTGGAAGACGAGTAAGTACTCGCAAGTACTGGTTACGGGACGTGCACTTCGGGTGCGCGTCCCTGAGAGTTCCACTCCGACGGGAGCTAATCCGTGAAAGACTTACTTAAGTTTCTGAAAGCGCAAACTAAGACCGAAGAGTTTGATGCGATCAAAATTGCTCTGGCCTCGCCAGACATGATCCGTTCATGGTCTTTTGGTGAAGTTAAAAAGCCGGAAACCATTAACTACCGTACCTTCAAGCCAGAGCGTGACGGTCTTTTCTGTGCCCGTATTTTCGGACCGGTAAAAGACTACGAATGCCTGTGCGGGAAGTACAAGCGTTTAAAACATCGCGGCGTGATCTGTGAGAAGTGTGGCGTTGAAGTTACACAGACCAAAGTACGTCGTGAGCGCATGGGCCACATTGAGCTGGCTTCACCTACTGCGCACATTTGGTTCCTGAAATCACTGCCTTCGCGTATCGGCTTGCTGCTGGATATGCCACTGCGTGATATCGAGCGCGTGCTGTATTTCGAATCTTATGTGGTGATCGAAGGCGGCATGACCAACCTGGAAAAACGTCAGATTCTGACGGAAGAGCAGTATCTTGACGCGCTGGAAGAGTTCGGTGACGAATTCGACGCGAAGATGGGTGCGGAAGCTATCCAGGCGCTGCTGAAAAATATGGATCTGGAGCAAGAGTGCGAGCAGCTGCGTGAAGAGCTGAACGAAACCAACTCCGAAACCAAACGTAAAAAGCTGACCAAGCGTATCAAGCTGCTGGAAGCGTTCGTTCAATCTGGTAACAAGCCAGAGTGGATGATCCTGACCGTTCTGCCGGTACTGCCGCCAGATCTGCGTCCGCTGGTACCGCTGGATGGTGGTCGTTTCGCTACCTCAGATCTGAACGATCTGTATCGTCGCGTGATCAACCGTAATAACCGTCTGAAGCGTCTGCTGGATCTGGCTGCGCCAGACATCATCGTACGTAACGAAAAACGTATGCTGCAGGAAGCGGTTGATGCACTGCTGGATAACGGCCGTCGCGGTCGCGCCATCACTGGCTCGAACAAGCGTCCGTTGAAATCTCTGGCAGACATGATCAAAGGTAAGCAGGGTCGTTTCCGTCAGAACCTGTTGGGTAAACGTGTTGACTACTCTGGCCGTTCAGTTATCACCGTTGGTCCATACCTGCGTCTGCATCAGTGCGGTCTGCCGAAGAAAATGGCTCTTGAGCTGTTCAAACCGTTCATTTACGGCAAGCTGGAACTGCGTGGCCTCGCCACCACCATCAAAGCCGCGAAGAAAATGGTTGAGCGCGAAGAAGCTGTCGTTTGGGATATCCTGGACGAAGTGATCCGCGAACACCCGGTACTGCTGAACCGTGCACCAACGCTGCACCGTTTGGGTATCCAGGCGTTTGAACCGGTTCTGATCGAAGGTAAAGCAATTCAGCTGCACCCGCTGGTTTGTGCGGCCTATAACGCCGACTTCGATGGTGACCAGATGGCTGTTCACGTACCGCTGACGCTGGAAGCCCAGCTGGAAGCGCGTGCGCTGATGATGTCGACCAACAACATTCTGTCACCAGCGAACGGCGAGCCAATCATCGTTCCTTCACAGGACGTTGTTCTGGGTCTGTACTACATGACCCGCGACAAAGTGAACGCCAAAGGCGAAGGCATGGTGCTGACTGGCCCGAAAGAAGCTGAGCGTGTTTATCGCGCTGGTCTGGCCGAGCTGCATGCACGCGTTAAAGTGCGTATTACTGAATACACCAAGAACGAGCAGGAAGAGTTCGTTGCGAAAACCAGCATTATCGACACCACCATTGGTCGCGCGATTCTGTGGATGATCGTACCGAAAGGCCTGCCTTACTCCATCGTCAACCAGGCGTTGGGTAAGAAAGCGATTTCCAAGATGCTGAACACCTGTTACCGCATCCTGGGCCTGAAGCCGACCGTAATCTTTGCTGACCAAACCATGTACACCGGTTTTGCTTACGCAGCCCGTTCAGGTGCCTCTGTCGGTATCGACGACATGGTGATCCCAGCGAAGAAAGCGGAAATCGTAGCGGAAGCGGAAGCGGAAGTTGCTGAGATTCAGGAACAGTTCCAGTCTGGTCTGGTCACTGCTGGCGAACGTTACAACAAAGTTATCGATATTTGGGCCGCCGCTAACGAACGCGTTTCCAAAGCGATGATGGATAACTTGCAAACTGAAACTGTGATCAACCGTCACGGCGAAGAAGAGCAGCAGGTATCGTTCAACAGCATCTACATGATGGCCGACTCCGGTGCGCGTGGTTCTGCTGCACAGATTCGTCAGCTGGCCGGTATGCGTGGTCTGATGGCTAAGCCAGATGGTTCAATCATCGAAACGCCGATCACCGCGAACTTCCGTGAAGGTCTGAACGTACTCCAGTACTTCATCTCCACGCACGGTGCGCGTAAAGGTCTGGCGGATACCGCACTGAAAACCGCTAACTCCGGTTATCTGACGCGTCGTCTGGTAGACGTAGCGCAGGATCTGGTGGTTACCGAAGATGACTGCGGCACGTTCGAAGGCATCATGATGACTCCGGTCATCGAAGGTGGAGACGTTAAAGAGCCTCTGCGTGAGCGTGTACTGGGCCGTGTAACGGCTGAAGACGTTCTGAAGCCGGGCACTGCAGATATCCTGATTCCGCGTAACACCCTGATCGATGAGCACTGGTGTGATGTGATCGAACTGAATTCAGTCGATGCGATCAAAGTGCGTTCGGTTGTTGGCTGTGAAACCGACTTCGGTGTGTGCGCACACTGCTATGGTCGCGATCTGGCACGTGGTCACATCATCAACAAAGGTGAGGCCATCGGCGTTATCGCAGCACAGTCCATCGGTGAGCCGGGTACTCAGCTGACGATGCGTACGTTCCACATCGGTGGTGCGGCATCTCGTGCGGCTGCTGAATCCAGCATCCAGGTGAAGAACAAAGGTACTATCAAGCTGACCAACGCGAAGTCTGTAACCAACTCCTCAGGGAAACTGGTTATCGTTTCACGTAACGTTGAGCTGAAAATGATCGACGAGTTCGGTCGTACCAAAGAGAGCTATAAAGTGCCTTACGGTGCGGTCATGGCGAAAGGTGACGGTGAGCAGGTTGCCGCGGGCGAGACCGTAGCAAACTGGGATCCACATACCATGCCGGTCATCACCGAAGTGGGCGGTTTCATTCGCTTCACTGACATGATCGACGGTCAGACCATTACCCGTCAGACTGACGACTTAACCGGTCTGTCATCGCTGGTGGTTCTGGACTCTGCAGAACGTACTGCGGGTGGTAAAGATCTGCGTCCTGCGCTGAAAATTATTGATGCCAACGGAAATGATGTGCTGATTCCAGGTACCGATATGCCAGCTCAGTACTTCCTGCCGGGCAAAGCAATTGTTCAGCTGGAAGATGGCGTTAAGATCAGTGCCGGTGACACGCTGTCGCGTGTTCCGCAGGAATCTGGCGGTACCAAGGATATTACCGGTGGTCTGCCACGCGTTGCTGACTTGTTCGAAGCGCGTCGTCCGAAAGAGCCTGCCATCCTGGCGGAGATCAGCGGTATCATCTCCTTCGGTAAAGAGACCAAAGGTAAGCGTCGTCTGGTAATTACGCCGGTTGATGGTAGCGATCCGTACGAAGAGATGATTCCAAAATGGCGTCAGCTTAACGTATTCGAAGGTGAGCGCGTAGAACGTGGTGACGTCGTATCTGACGGCCCAGAGTCTCCGCACGACATCCTGCGTCTGCGTGGCGTCCATGCTGTGACCCGTTACATCACGAACGAAGTGCAGGAAGTTTACCGTCTGCAAGGCGTTAAGATTAACGATAAACACATCGAAGTCATCGTTCGTCAGATGCTGCGTAAAGCAACCATCTCGAGCGTGGGAAGCACCGACTTCCTGGAAGGTGAGCAGGCTGAATACTCTCGCATCAAGATCTCTAACCGTGAACTTGAAGCGAATGGCAAAATCGGCGCGACGTTCATGCGCGATCTGCTGGGTATCACCAAAGCGTCACTGGCAACTGAATCGTTCATCTCTGCAGCATCGTTCCAGGAGACCACACGTGTCCTGACCGAAGCCGCAGTAGCAGGCAAGCGCGACGAACTGCGCGGCCTGAAAGAGAACGTGATCGTGGGTCGTCTGATCCCAGCCGGTACCGGTTATGCTTATCATCAGGATCGTATGCGTCGCCGCTCTGCGGGTGAAGCTCCGGTTGCACCGCAGGTTACTGCGGATGAAGCCTCTGCTAGCCTGGCGGAATTGCTGAACGCCGGTCTGGGCGGAAGCGACGACGAGTAAGTCGTCTGCTTAAGCTGACCAATAAAAAACCCTGCCTCGGCAGGGTTTTTTTTCGTCTCAATGCAGTTAAAACTTGCGGCAGACTTCGTCGCGTGTCAGCCCGATGTCGCGAAGCTGGTTGTCACTCAGCTGTGAAAGGATGCGATGCGTTTCACGCCGAGCTTTCCAGTTTTTCACCATGCGCACTGCACCGCGAAAGATATCCAATAGCGTCACATTAAAAGGTTTAGCTGCGCGATTTTGGTCGAATTCCATAGTCATTGCCCTCAGTAGGTTGCCTGAGATGCATTGTCCAATTCCTGCACAAAATGATACAGATGCAAAAATCACTTATCTTTAACATACAGATTGCAATTGTGACGATCTGAATGGTAATAATACAGGGTATCTGTACCGGTTTGCTGTAATTAACGGCGGGATGAGGCATACGATGACGCGCTACCAACATTTAGCATGTTTGCTGTCGGATAGGATTGAACAAGGGCTGTTCCGCAGCGGCGAGAGATTACCATCGGTACGCACGCTTAGTCTGGAGCACGGCGTAAGTATCAGTACCGTGCAGCAGGCTTATCATTTGCTTGAAGAGAAGCAGCTGATTGTGCCGCAGCCACGTTCCGGATATTTCGTCGCAACGCGCAAAGCCACGCCGCCCGTACCTGCACTCACCCGACCAGCACAGCGACCGGTTGAAATCACTCAGTGGGAATCGGTGCTGGAGTTGCTAAGTAGCCGCACTAACAGCGATGTATTGCAGCTCGGCAGCGGCATGCCCGATTTGACCCAGCCAACGTTGAAACCGCTGTGGAAAATACAGAGCCGCATGGCGCAAAAGCAGGATGTTGATCAACTCAACTACGACAGCTTGCTGGGCGTGGCGGCATTGCGCGAACAGGTCGCACGGCTGACGATCGACAGTGGTTGTCAGCTCACGGCGGACGATATTGTTATCACCACTGGCTGCCACGAAGCACTGTCGATTTCCATTCGCGCGATATGTCAGCCGGGCGACATCATTGCCGTCGAATCGCCCACTTTTCACGGCACCATGCAGACGCTGCGCGGCTTTGGCATTCGCGCCATTGAGATCCCCACGGATTCGGTGACGGGCATTAGCCTGGAAGCACTGGAACTCGCCTTTGAGCAGTGGCCAATTAAAGCGGTGGTTGTTGTGCCGAACTGCAATAATCCACTGGGATTTATTATGCCTGAGCCCCGCAAGCGCGCGCTGCTGACGCTGGCGCAGCGTTTCGATGCGGCGATTATTGAAGACGATGTCTATGGTGAGCTGGCATGGGAATATCCGCGCCCGGTTACGATTAAATCGCTGGATAGTGATGGGCGGGTGTTGCTGTGCAGTTCTTTCTCTAAAACACTGGCTCCGGGACTGCGCGTCGGCTGGGTCGCTCCGGGACGCTATCGCGATCGCGTACTGCATATGAAATACATCAGTACGGGTTCCACGGCGACGCAGCCGCAGCATGCGGTGGCAGAGTTTATTCGCCTTGGCCATTATCTGCCGCATCTGCGTCGTATGCGCCAGGTTTATCAGCGCAACTACGAAACCTTTAACTGCTGGGTACGCCACTATTTCCCGTGCGGTATTTGTGTGTCGCGGCCACAGGGCAGTTTCCTGATGTGGATCGAGCTGCCAGAAGCGTTTGACGCGGTCAGGTTGAATACCGAATTGCGGGAGCTGAATATCCAGGTTGCGGTAGGATCGCTGTTTTCGGCCTCGGGAAAATATCGCAATTGCTTGCGCCTGAATTACGGATTGCCAATGAATGAGCATACAGAGCAGGCGATAGCCCAGCTCGGTGCAGCAGTGGAGCGTGCCATGTTGGCCTGTAATATAGAAACTGTGCATACCTCCTCCCTGACTGTTTAAAAGAAAGGCAGGGCTGGGAGAGGTTAGGACCAGCCCTGGCCCGCTGCAAGCGACAGCGGGCAGGCACACTTTAACGTGGTTGCGAAATGGCACCAGATGCGACATCCAGCGAATGCATAATGCATTCCAGCTTATTACTCTTACTCACAACACCTTACATCTCTTCTGCGGGCTGGATTCCAGATTCCACCAATGCCAGCAGTTCCTGCGTTGCCGCACGCCAGTCTGGCGCTTGGGTAATTGCGCTCACTACGGCAATACTTCCGACGCCCGTTGCCAGCACTTCAGGTACGCGCGCCAGTGAAATACCGCCGATTGCAACGGTTGGCACGTCCTGCAAACGTGCCAGATGGCGTTTCAATTCCACCACGCCCTGCGGGGCTGATGGCATGTCTTTGGTTTGCGTGGGATAGATATGTCCGAGCGCAATGTAAGAAGGGCGCAGCGCGAGTGCGCGATCCAGCTCGTTATCATCATGCGTCGATAAACCTAAGCGCAATCCAGCCTGACGAATGGCCGCTAGATCGGCAACATCGAGGTCTTCCTGACCAAGATGTACGCCATAAGCATGATATTTGATGGCTAAGCGCCAGTAATCATTGATGAACAGGCGTGCGCGATACTGCTTGCCAAGTGCAATCGCCTCGCGCACTGCATCTTCAACTTCATGATCCTCGCAATCTTTAATGCGTAGCTGGATAGTGCGCACACCGGCTTCCAGCAGGCGCGCGATCCACTCCACGCTATCAACTACTGGATACAGCCCCAGTTTTGGGGCGGTGGCAGGAAAGGCGTCGGTCATACTTTTTCCTCTTTTAGGGTATCGGCAGCGTGATACAACTCGCCGCCACGATTGCGGAAGGCATCCGACATTTGCGCCATGCCCACCTCTATGGTCTGAGCTTCAACCTGTTGACGGGCGGCAAATTCGCGGACTTCCTGGGTAATTTTCATCGAGCAGAATTTGGGGCCGCACATCGAGCAGAAGTGCGCCACTTTTCCCGATTCTTGCGGCAAGGTTTCGTCGTGGTAGGCGCGAGCGGTATGCGGATCAAGTGCCAGGTTGAACTGATCTTCCCAGCGGAATTCAAAACGTGCTTTGGACATCGCATTATCGCGAATCTGCGCGCCCGGATGGCCTTTCGCCAGATCCGCAGCGTGCGCGGCGATCTTGTAGGTGATCAGCCCCTGCTTCACATCCTCTTTATGCGGTAAACCGAGGTGCTCTTTAGGCGTCACGTAACACAGCATGGCGCAGCCAAACCAGCCAATCATTGCCGCGCCGATGCCGGAAGTGAAGTGATCGTAGCCCGGTGCGATATCGGTAGTGAGTGGACCGAGCGTATAAAAAGGGGCTTCGTGGCAGTGCTCCAGCTGCTCGGTCATATTGCGGCGAATCATCTGCATCGGCACATGGCCCGGACCTTCAATCATCACCTGCACATCATATTCCCAGGCAATTTTCGTCAGTTCGCCCAGCGTATGCAGCTCGGCAAATTGCGCCTCGTCGTTGGCATCCTGAATTGAGCCCGGACGCAGGCCGTCGCCCAAAGATAATGCCACATCGTAGGCAGCACAGATCTCACAAATCTCGCGGAAGTGCAGATACAGGAAGCTTTCGGTATGGTGCGACAGGCACCATTTCGCCATGATTGATCCGCCGCGTGACACAATGCCGGTGAGCCGTTTAGCCGTCATGGGTACATAGCGCAACAGCACGCCAGCGTGGATAGTGAAGTAATCGACGCCTTGCTCCGCCTGTTCCAGTAGCGTGTCGCGGAATATTTCCCAGTTGAGGTCTTCGGCAATACCGTTCACCTTTTCCAGCGCCTGATAAATCGGCACCGTACCAATCGGCACCGGGCTGTTACGCAGAATCCATTCGCGCGTTTCATGGATATAACGTCCGGTAGAGAGATCCATCACGGTATCTGCCCCCCAGCGCGTTGACCACACCAGTTTCTCCACTTCTTCTTCAATCGAAGAACTGACCGCCGAGTTGCCGATATTGGCATTCACCTTCACCAGAAAGTTGCGACCAATGATCATCGGTTCGGATTCGGGATGGTTGATGTTAGCAGGGATGATGGCGCGGCCGCTGGCCACTTCCTGACGGACAAACTCTGCGGTGATATTTTCCGGCAGGTTGGCGCCAAAGCTGTGACCGGGATGCTGCTGTAGCAGCACTTCACCACGAATACGCTCGCGGCCCATGTTTTCACGCAGCGCAATAAACTCCATCTCCGGCGTGATGATACCCTGACGTGCATAGTGCAGTTGGGTAACGCAGCGACCCACTTTGGCGCGGCGCGGCTGTGGCAGATGCTCAAAACGCAAATGATCCAGGCCTTCATCTGCCAGACGCTGTTGGGTGTAACTGGAACTCAGCTGGTGAATGGTTTCGCTGTCGCCGCGCGCTTCGATCCAGTTGGTGCGCAGCCTGGTGAGCCCCTGATGCACATTGATCGTGGCTTCAGGATCGCCATAAGCACCGGCCGTGTCGTATACCGGCACCGGTTCATTCGGCTCATACTGCGGATCGTCTTTACTGCCGCCGGTGTGCGTTGGGCTCAGTTGAATCTCACGCATGGGCACGCGAATATCCGCGCGGCTGCCGGTGATCCAGATGCGTTTTGAGTTCGGAAAAGCGGCTCCCTGGAGGGAATCGATAAATTCTTGCGCCTGAGCACGTTGTTCACGACGAGAGGTTTTAGCAGACATAGCAAATTTCCTATAAAAGTTGGAAGTTGCTTGTCCAGAGTTCGGAAGGAGTAACAGATACGATAACGGCATAAGCCGACATCGTGCTGATGATATCTACTCTTGTTCCCTTCGCAGGTACTAACCTGATCAGGTTCCGCGGATCCCGAATTAACGGTCTCAGCCCCTAAGGGCACTCCGACAAGGTGTTGGGTTTTACGATATAAGCTACTTTGCTTGCCATTTTGCACCTGGGCAGTGCTCGTGACCGTCACATACTTCGTGTACGCTCCGGTCCCTGCGCGCTATCCGAATGCAAACTGGCTGCGCACGCTACGCTTATATCGCAAAACCTGACTCTTCATTTTTCTGGAAGAGGCTCATAAAAAAAGCCCATTTAGCATAAGAGGGCTTTTCTCGAATAACAAGTTTTTTACAACTGCGGGCATTCAGGCCGGGCGGGCGATGACGCTGTCATTGGCAACCGGTAGATGCGCCAGCTGGTTATCCCAGGCGAGTTGTACCAGCTTATCTTCCAGCGTGAAGCGCGATTCCAGCACTTCGCCGACTTCGGACAGCGCCTGCTGAAAATCGACACAGTTATCGTCGTTAATCGCTTGCTGCAAATGACTGTCGTAGAGCTGCATGATGCGGTCAGTGTTCGCCTCAAGTGCCGGATAAATTTGCGCGGCAGCCATTAAGGGATTATCACCCTGCATCTCACTAATAATGTGTTCATACACGCTAAAATGACCGGTAGAAAGGTAATCCACCAGATTGTGGCAAAATGCATCCAGCGCTTGTTCATCCAGCGCGGTTAACGCATCTTTTTGTGGCTTCAGACCAATAAGCTCGTAGTACGTGACAAGCAGCTGTCGACGGGCGCGCAACCATGAATCAACCAATTCATTTCCGCCGCCGACACGCTTTGTCAGGTCATCTAACTGGTTAAGCATATGGGGCTCCAGGTAGGTTATAGTTGTTTATTACACACTTAATATTAGAGTTTCAGCGTGCGGTTTAACGCTAAGGACAACGATTAAGATGCAACGTGAGATCTCAAGCTTAGACGCTGGATGGTGGATTGTCAGCCATGAGCAAAAACTTTGGTTACCGCAGGGCGAACTGCCGCATGGCTTATCCACCGAGTTTGGACTCAGTGGCAGCCACGGCATTTTGATTGGCGAATGGCAGGGCGAAAACGTCTGGCTCGTGCGGGAAGCGCGTCCAGACAGCATGGGCTCGGTCCGCCAACTGATTGATCAAGATGTCGGTCTGTTCCAGATCGCCGGGCGCGGCGTGCAGCTGGCGGAGTTCTATCGATCGCATCGCTGGTGCGGCTATTGCGGCCATGAGATGCATATCAGCAAGCGCGAGTTCGCTTGTCTGTGTCATCACTGCCGCGAGCGCTATTACCCGCAAATTGCGCCGTGCATTATTGTGGCCATTCGCCGTGGCGATGAGATTCTGCTTGCCAATCATGCCCGTCATCGCAACAACATTTACACCGTGCTGGCGGGCTTCGTCGAAGTGGGCGAAACCTTAGAACAAGCGGTGGCGCGTGAAGTGATGGAAGAGAGCAACGTGCGGGTGAAAAACGTGCGCTACGTTACTTCGCAGCCGTGGCCGTTCCCGCATTCACTGATGATGGCGTATATGGCCGAATACGATGGCGGTGACTTGCAGCACGACGGCAAAGAGTTGCTCGATGCCGGTTGGTATCGCTATGACGATTTGCCACTGTTGCCGCCGCCAGGCACGGTTGCGCGTCGCCTGATCGAAGATACTGTTGCCCTGTGTCGCGCCAGCGCGGCGTGAAAATGCTACACTGCCGGCCTTAGCATGAGAGAGCCTATTATGAGTGAACTGAAGAACGATCGTTATCTGCGCGCCCTGTTACGTCAACCGGTAGATGTCACGCCGGTATGGATGATGCGACAAGCCGGGCGTTATTTACCGGAGTACAAAGCCACGCGCGCTGAAGCCGGTGATTTTATGTCACTGTGTAAGAACGCTGAGCTGGCATGTGAAGTTACGCTGCAGCCGCTGCGTCGCTATGCGCTGGACGCGGCGATCCTCTTCAGCGATATCCTCACCATTCCCGATGCGATGGGACTTGGGCTTTACTTTGAAACTGGCGAAGGCCCCCGTTTCTCCCATCCGATCACCTGTCGCGCCGATGTCGACAAGCTGCCGGTACCGGATCCTGAGCAAGAGCTCGGCTATGTGATGAACGCGGTGCGTACGATTCGTCACAATCTGAAAGGCGAAGTGCCGCTGATTGGCTTCTCAGGTAGCCCATGGACGCTGGCAACCTATATGGTGGAAGGCGGCAGCAGCAAAGCCTTCACGAAAATCAAAAAGATGATGTATGCCGATCCACAAACGCTGCACAAGCTGCTGGATAAGCTGGCGGACAGCGTCATTCTTTATCTGAATGCGCAGATCAAAGCCGGCGCGCAGTCAATCATGGTGTTCGATACCTGGGGCGGCGTACTGACTGGTCGCGACTATCGCGAATTCTCGCTGTACTACATGCACAAAATCGTCGATAGCGTGCTGCACGAGAACGAAGGTCGTCGCGTACCGATTACGCTATTTACCAAAGGTGGCGGCCAGTGGCTGGAGGCGATTGCCGCGACCGGTTGTGATGCGCTGGGACTCGACTGGACTACCGATATCGCTGATGCGCGTCGTCGTGTTGGTGACAAAGTGGCGCTGCAGGGCAACATGGATCCTTCCATGCTGTATGCACCGCCAGCGCGTATCGAGCAGGAAGTGGCAGGGATCCTTGAAGGATTTGGCACGGGTGAAGGCCATGTGTTTAACCTGGGGCACGGCATCCATCCCGACGTGCCGCCAGAGCATGCCGGTGCATTTGTGGAAGCAGTGCATCGCTTGTCTCGTCCGTACCATCAAGGTTAATCATGGATTTAGCCGCACTACGCCAGGAACAGTTACAACGCGCTGCTGATGTGGTGCGGCAGGATGATTTCGACGTGCTGCCGCCGCGCTTCATTGGTGGCGCCGACGTCGGTTTTGAGCAGGGCGGCGAGGTCACGCGCGCTGCCCTGGTGATTCTCGAGTATCCTTCTTTAACGCTGGTGGAACATCGCATTGCGCGCGTGGCGACCACCATGCCCTACATCCCGGGTTTCTTATCTTTCCGCGAAATGCCCGCGCTGCTGGAAGCCTGGCAGCAGCTTTCTCAGCAGCCCGATCTGCTGTTTGTGGATGGCCATGGTATTTCTCATCCACGTCGGCTTGGCGTGGCGGCGCATTTCGGTTCGCTGGTGGATGTACCGACCATTGGTGTGGCGAAGAAGCGTCTGTGCGGACGTTTTGCTGATCTGGCTGCCGAGCCGGGCAGTCGCCAGCCGTTGATCGATAAGGGTGAACAAATTGGCTGGGTATGGCGCAGTAAAGCGCGCTGTAATCCGCTATTTATCTCCACGGGTCATCGCGTCAGCCTCGATAGCGCATTGCATTGGGTAGAAGCCTGTACGGCGGGTTACCGCCTGCCTGAACCCACGCGCTGGGCAGATGCTGTCGCTTCAGGCCGCCCGGCTTTTCTGCGCTGGCAAAATTCGCGTTAACGCTGTTTGCGCCCGGCTTTTGCGGTACACTGCCGCCAGCTAACCTATTGAGAGTAAGTTTGATGTTACAAAACCCCGTCCATTTGCGTCTGGCGAAGCTGGAAAGCTGGCAGCATATGACCTTCATGGCCTGCCTCTGCGAGCGTATGTTCCCCAACTATTGGGCTTTCTGTCAGCAGACTGAATTCGCCGATCCGCAACTCTATCGCCGTATCCTCGATCTGATCTGGGAAAGCCTGACGGTGAAAGATGCCAAAATCAATTTCGATGGCCAGCTGGAGAAATTTGAGGCTGCCATCCCTGACGGTGACGATTTCGAGGTTTACGGCGTGCATCCGGCGATCGATGCCTGTGTGGCATTAAGTGAACTGCTGCATGCCCAGCTCAGCGGTGAAACGCTGGAGCACGCGGTGGAAGTGAGCCGCACCTCGATTACCACCGTGGCGATTCTGGAAATGACCCAGGCCGGTCGTGAAATGACCGACGAAGAGCTGCGTGAAAATCAGGCCGTCATCGATGAATGGGATCTGCAGTGGGAGATTTTCCGCCTGCTGTCAGAGTGCGAGGAGCGCGACCTGGAATTGATTAAAGGACTGCGTGCAGACCTGCGTGAAGCGGGAATCAGTAACATCGGTATACTTTTTCAGCAATAAGGCAAGAAAACGTGACTTCAGGCCCGAATTACCGCGCCTGGAGGCTTCACATGGGCCCCCTGTCTGGTCTACATTTGGGGGGCTGAAAATTGTGGCTATCGGTGCGTGCTGGCTGAACAAGGCCTGAGAATGGCTTTTCCCTCGCACTCGTTGCTTAGCAAGCGATAAATACACTTTAAGGATAACTTATGAACAAGACTCAACTGATTGATGTGATCGCAGAGAAAGCTGACCTGTCTAAAACCCAGGCTAAAACTGCGCTGGAATCTACCCTGGCTGCGATCACTGAGTCTCTGAAAGAAGGTGATGCTGTACAACTGGTTGGTTTTGGTACTTTTAAAGTGAACCACCGCAATGAGCGTACTGGTCGCAACCCGCAGACTGGCAAAGAGATCAAAATCGCTGCAGCTAACGTGCCAGCATTCGTTTCAGGCAAAGCTCTGAAAGACGCTGTTAAGTAAGTTTCCGCATTGCGGTTTAGCTTTAAAAGAGGGGGCGTTATCGCCCCTTTTTGTTGCCGGGAGCGGCCATGCTGAATCAGATTAGTCAGCGCGTTTGCGCCCTGTTATGGGGTGCGCTTCTTACGGGTTGTAGCTCCACCCCCGATCTTCCTGCCTTTACGGCGAGCGGCTATCTGGCCGACCGCGGCACCGTACGCATCTGGCGCAAGAATAGCGACCATCAAGCCGTTCATCTTCGCACCGTCTTCACGCCATTTAATGGCGACGCGATGGAGACAACCGATTACAGCTGGCAGCAGCAACAGCTGGTTAGCGTGGAAAGGCATCTTGCTGGCGCGCAGCCGGATGATGTCACTTTACGCTTCGATCATCAGGGTAACCTCAATTTTATGCAGCGCCAGCTGGCGGGACGACGTGAAGCGGTTAGCGCCGATAGCGTAGAGTTGTATCGCTTTGATGCGCAGCGCATGTTGGATCAGAGCAATGCGTTACTTGAAGGCCGCGTATTACTGCATCAGGGCCATTGGCTGGGTGGCAATCAGGTGCGTGAGTGCGATGACAAGCTGGTGAATGCGCCCTTTGATCGCGACACGCTGTATACGCTAGGTCGCCAGCAGCAGAGCCAGTCTGCGCCATTGATGGTGTCATGGCTGGAAGCGCCGGAAGGCGTGCAGCTGCTGCGCGTAACGTCGGACGACGAATGCAGCTGGCAGCCGAAAGAGAGTGACTTCTGACGAGTCGCACAGAGAAGGGGCACAAGCAGCGCCCCTATGAATGCTTACTTACGGTTAATCGCGCGGTAGCCGATATCGCGGCGGCAGAAGCTGCCATCCCATGAGATGTGCTGCGCTAGCGCATAAGCGTTCTTCTGCGCGGCAGCAACATCTTCACCCAGCGCGGTGACGCATAAGACGCGACCGCCGTTGGTGACTACCAGATCGTCTTTCATCGTGGTTCCTGCATGGAAGACTTTGCCATCCGGTACTTCTTCCAGCGGCAAACCGTGAATCTGATCGCCAGTCGTATAATCTCCCGGATAACCGCCCGCCGCTAATACCACGCCCAGCGCAGGACGCGGATCCCACTTCGAGGTTTGCTGATCCAGTTTGCCGTCGGTAGCCGCCAGGCACAGCGCAACCAGATCCGACTGCAGGCGCAGCATGATCGGTTGGGTTTCTGGATCGCCGAAGCGGCAGTTGAACTCGATCACTTTGGGCTGACCGGCTTTATCGATCATCAAACCGGCATACAGAAAGCCGGTATAGATGTTACCTTCGGCTTTCATGCCGTTAACGGTTGGCCAGATGATCTGATCCATCACGCGCTGGTGGATCTCATCGGTCACCACAGGTGCCGGGGAATAAGCTCCCATGCCACCGGTGTTAGGGCCGGTATCACCATCGCCGACGCGCTTGTGATCCTGACTGGTAGCCATCGGCAGCACATTGTTGCCGTCAACCATCACGATAAAGCTGGCTTCTTCGCCATCCAGGAACTCTTCAATTACGATGCGGTGACCGGCATCGCCGAACGCATTGCCGGCCAGCATATCTTGCACAGCCGCTTCTGCTTCAGCCAACTCCATCGCGACGATAACGCCTTTACCGGCGGCCAATCCGTCAGCTTTGATCACGATCGGTGCGCCTTTCTCACGCAGATAGGCCAGCGCAGGTTCCACGTCGGTGAAGTTTTGGTATTCAGCGGTTGGAATCTGCTGACGTGCCAGGAAATCTTTAGTGAAGGCTTTTGAGCCTTCCAGCTGCGCAGCGGCCTGCGTTGGGCCAAAGATCTTCAGGCCTGCAGCACGGAACGCATCAACTACGCCAATCACCAGCGGCGCTTCTGGGCCAACGATAGTGAGGTCGATCTTTTCCTGCTGTGCAAAGGCCAGCAGTGCGGGAACATCGGTGGCGCTGATGGCCACGTTTTGCAGAGCGGGTTCAAGTGCGGTGCCAGCATTGCCTGGTGCGACAAACACGGTTTCCGCCAGCGGCGACTGCGCTGCTTTCCACGCCAATGCGTGTTCACGTCCGCCATTACCAATCACTAAAATTTTCATCTGTACTGCTCCCAACAATTAATGGCGGAAATGACGCATATCGGTGAAGATCATCGCGATGCCGTGCTCATCAGCGGCGGCAATCACTTCATCATCACGGATTGAACCACCCGGCTGAATCACGCAGCTAATGCCGACAGCCGCTGCGGCGTCGATACCGTCGCGGAACGGGAAGAAAGCGTCAGACGCCATCGCCGAACCTTTCACTTCCAGGCCTTCGTCACCCGCTTTAATACCGGCGATTTTAGCGGAGTAAACACGGCTCATCTGACCGGCGCCAATGCCGATAGTCATATTGTCGCGCGCATAGACGATGGCGTTGGATTTTACGAACTTCGCCACTTTCCAGCAGAACAGCGCATCACGCAGTTCCTGCTCAGTTGGCTGGCGCTTGCTGACCACGCGCAGCTGGCTGGCATCAACCATGCCCAGATCGCGATCCTGCACCAGCACGCCGCCATTAACGCGTTTGAAATCCAGCGCCGCAACGCGGCCTTGCCACTGACCACATACCAGAACGCGCACGTTCTGTTTGGCGGCGGTGACTTTCAATGCGGCCTCGCTGGCGGAGGGGGCGATGATCACTTCCACAAACTGACGGCTGATGATGGCCTGCGCGGTGGCTTCGTCCAGCTCGCGGTTAAAGGCGATGATGCCGCCGAAAGCGGAAGTCGGGTCAGTTTTGTAGGCACGCTCGTAAGCTTCAAGAATCGACCCGCCCACCGCGACACCGCATGGGTTAGCGTGCTTGACGATGACACAAGCGGCTTCCTCGAACTCTTTCACGCATTCAAGTGCGGCATCGGTATCGGCGATATTGTTGTAAGAGAGCGCTTTGCCCTGAACCTGCTGCGCGGTGGCAACAGATGCTTCAGCCACATTCTCTTCTATATAGAAGGCAGCATCCTGATGGCTGTTCTCGCCGTAACGCATATCCTGTTTCTTAATGAAGTTGAGGTTCAGCGTGCGCGGGAAACGGCCGGCCGGTTCTTTGCTGTTGCTGTGATAAGCCGGCACCAGGCTGCCGAAGTAGTTGGCAATCATGCTGTCGTAGGCGGCAGTGTGTTCGAAGGCTTTAATGGCCAGATCGAAGCGCGTTTCCAGCGTGAGTGAGTTTTCGTTGGCATCCAGCTCGGCAATAATCGCCTCGTAATCGCCGCTCTTCACCACAATCGCCACGTCTTTGTGGTTCTTGGCTGCGGATCGAACCATGGTTGGGCCACCGATATCGATGTTCTCAACCGCGTCAGCCAGTGAGCAATCAGGTTTGGCAACGGTTTGTGCGAAGGGATAAAGGTTTACCACCACCATGTCGATCGGGTTAATGGCGTGCTCGGCCATGATCGCATCATCCTGACCGCGACGACCCAAAATGCCGCCGTGCACTTTTGGGTGCAGCGTTTTGACGCGTCCATCCATCATTTCCGGAAAACCGGTGTAGTCAGAAACTTCGGTGACGGGCAGGCCCGCATCTGCCAGCAGACGTGCAGTGCCGCCTGTGGAGAGCAGCTCAACACCACGACTGGAGAGTGCCTGAGCAAATTCGAGGATACCGGCTTTATCAGAGACACTGAGCAGAGCGCGGCGTACAGGACGACGTTGTTGCATGGTGGTTTTATCCCTTGGCTTTGTTTCGCGTAAAAAAGAGCGTTACATCAAGCTTAGTGTCTTTCTTCTATATAGAAGGCAACACTTGCCTCATGTAACGCCCCAAAAGGGGCATCCTTGACGTCGCCCGGCATTGTAGCGAAAACGTTTGCGTGATGCTCGCTTAAATTCATTTGCACGACGGAGTGTGGATAACTGTGTGTGTAACTGCGTATAAGGCGGGGTTTTGCTGTGGAATGCAGCGAACGGTTGTTTTTGTTGAATTTAGCGGTTGCGCACTGAGAACAACTCCCTATAATGCGCATCCATCAACACGGCACAACGGTTTACGAAATGTGGTGTTGGTGAGGAAGATTCGATAAGAACTTCCGCCGGATGAAAACGCTGAAAAAAGTGTTTGACTCTGAAGAGGGAAAGCGTAATATACGCCACCTCGCGACAGGCGGTTAACCCGCTGCTCGCAACGCTCTTTAACAATTTATCAGACAATCTGTGTGGGCACTCGCAGGATTGATATCAGCGTCTCCGGACGCAACAAAATATCAAAGCCTCACGAGTGAACACATAATGAAATTCATTATGACGTTTTACAGATGAGCATCGCTGCACGTGTTGCAGCAAATCAAACTTAAATTGAAGAGTTTGATCATGGCTCAGATTGAACGCTGGCGGCAGGCCTAACACATGCAAGTCGGACGGTAGCACAGAGAGCTTGCTCTCGGGTGACGAGTGGCGGACGGGTGAGTAATGTCTGGGAAACTGCCCGATGGAGGGGGATAACTACTGGAAACGGTAGCTAATACCGCATAACGTCGCAAGACCAAAGTGGGGGACCTTCGGGCCTCACACCATCGGATGTGCCCAGATGGGATTAGCTAGTAGGTGGGGTAATGGCTCACCTAGGCGACGATCCCTAGCTGGTCTGAGAGGATGACCAGCCACACTGGAACTGAGACACGGTCCAGACTCCTACGGGAGGCAGCAGTGGGGAATATTGCACAATGGGCGCAAGCCTGATGCAGCCATGCCGCGTGTATGAAGAAGGCCTTCGGGTTGTAAAGTACTTTCAGCGGGGAGGAAGGCGGTGAGGTTAATAACCTCACCGATTGACGTTACCCGCAGAAGAAGCACCGGCTAACTCCGTGCCAGCAGCCGCGGTAATACGGAGGGTGCAAGCGTTAATCGGAATTACTGGGCGTAAAGCGCACGCAGGCGGTCTGTCAAGTCGGATGTGAAATCCCCGGGCTTAACCTGGGAACTGCATTCGAAACTGGCAGGCTAGAGTCTTGTAGAGGGGGGTAGAATTCCAGGTGTAGCGGTGAAATGCGTAGAGATCTGGAGGAATACCGGTGGCGAAGGCGGCCCCCTGGACAAAGACTGACGCTCAGGTGCGAAAGCGTGGGGAGCAAACAGGATTAGATACCCTGGTAGTCCACGCCGTAAACGATGTCGACTTGGAGGTTGTTCCCTTGAGGAGTGGCTTCCGGAGCTAACGCGTTAAGTCGACCGCCTGGGGAGTACGGCCGCAAGGTTAAAACTCAAATGAATTGACGGGGGCCCGCACAAGCGGTGGAGCATGTGGTTTAATTCGATGCAACGCGAAGAACCTTACCTACTCTTGACATCCACGGAACTTGGCAGAGATGCCTTGGTGCCTTCGGGAACCGTGAGACAGGTGCTGCATGGCTGTCGTCAGCTCGTGTTGTGAAATGTTGGGTTAAGTCCCGCAACGAGCGCAACCCTTATCCTTTGTTGCCAGCGGGTAATGCCGGGAACTCAAAGGAGACTGCCAGTGATAAACTGGAGGAAGGTGGGGATGACGTCAAGTCATCATGGCCCTTACGAGTAGGGCTACACACGTGCTACAATGGCGCATACAAAGAGAAGCGACCTCGCGAGAGCAAGCGGACCTCATAAAGTGCGTCGTAGTCCGGATCGGAGTCTGCAACTCGACTCCGTGAAGTCGGAATCGCTAGTAATCGTAGATCAGAATGCTACGGTGAATACGTTCCCGGGCCTTGTACACACCGCCCGTCACACCATGGGAGTGGGTTGCAAAAGAAGTAGGTAGCTTAACCTTCGGGAGGGCGCTTACCACTTTGTGATTCATGACTGGGGTGAAGTCGTAACAAGGTAACCGTAGGGGAACCTGCGGTTGGATCACCTCCTTACCTGAAGATACCTTCCCGCGAAGTGCTCACACAGATTGTCTGATAGAAAAGTAATGAGCAAGACGGCTGCGAAGTCGTGACACTATCGTGTCCCCTTCGTCTAGCGGTTAGGACTCCGCCCTTTCACGGCGGCAACAGGGGTTCGAATCCCCTAGGGGACGCCACTTGCTTGGTGACAGGTGAAAGGTGTCTCCACGATGTATCTCAAAACTGACGTAACCGTCATGTTTGAGATACTGCTCTTTAACAATCCGGAACAAGCTGAAAATTGAAACGACGTGTTGGTTCATTTCTCCGTAATAAGAAATGAATAACAACATGTTCGAGTCTCTCAAATGCTTACAGTCTGCAGCGTTGCAAAACGCCTGTGGGTTGTGAGGTTAAGCGACTAAGCGTACACGGTGGATGCCCTGGCAGTCAGAGGCGATGAAGGACGTGCTAATCTGCGTAAAGCGTCGGTAAGGTGATATGAACCGCTACAGCCGACGATGTCCGAATGGGGAAACCCGGTGCACTCAGTGCATCATCGCAACATGAATACATAGTGTTGCGAGGCGAACCCGGGGAACTGAAACATCTAAGTACCCGGAGGAAAAGAAATCAACCGAGATTCCCCCAGTAGCGGCGAGCGAACGGGGAGCAGCCCAGAACCTGAATCAGTTTGTGCATTAGTGGAAGCGTCTGGAAAGTCGCACGACACCGGGTGATAGTCCCGTACACGAAAGTGCACATTCTGTGAGTTCGAAGAGTAGGGCGGGACACGTGGTATCCTGTCTGAATATGGGGGGACCATCCTCCAAGGCTAAATACTCCTGACTGACCGATAGTGAACCAGTACCGTGAGGGAAAGGCGAAAAGAACCCCGGCGAGGGGAGTGAAACAGAACCTGAAACCGTGTACGTACAAGCAGTGGGAGCCTCTTTATGGGGTGACTGCGTACCTTTTGTATAATGGGTCAGCGACTTATATTCTGTAGCAAGGTTAACCGTATAGGGGAGCCGCAGGGAAACCGAGTCTTAACTGGGCGTTAAGTTGCAGGGTATAGACCCGAAACCCGGTGATCTAGCCATGGGCAGGTTGAAGGTTGGGTAACACTAACTGGAGGACCGAACCGACTAATGTTGAAAAATTAGCGGATGACTTGTGGCTGGGGGTGAAAGGCCAATCAAACCGGGAGATAGCTGGTTCTCCCCGAAAGCTATTTAGGTAGCGCCTCGTGAACTCATCTCCGGGGGTAGAGCACTGTTTCGGCTAGGGGGCCATCCCGGCTTACCAACCCGATGCAAACTGCGAATACCGGAGAATGTTATCACGGGAGACACACGGCGGGTGCTAACGTCCGTCGTGAAGAGGGAAACAACCCAGACCGCCAGCTAAGGTCCCAAAGTCATGGTTAAGTGGGAAACGATGTGGGAAGGCACAGACAGCCAGGATGTTGGCTTAGAAGCAGCCATCATTTAAAGAAAGCGTAATAGCTCACTGGTCGAGTCGGCCTGCGCGGAAGATGTAACGGGGCTAAACCATGCACCGAAGCTGCGGCAGCGACACTATGTGTTGTTGGGTAGGGGAGCGTTCTGTAAGCCGTTGAAGGTGGCCTGTGAGGGTTGCTGGAGGTATCAGAAGTGCGAATGCTGACATAAGTAACGATAAAGCGGGTGAAAAGCCCGCTCGCCGGAAGACCAAGGGTTCCTGTTCAACGTTAATCGGAGCAGGGTGAGTCGACCCCTAAGGCGAGGCTGAAAAGCGTAGTCGATGGGAAGCAGGTTAATATTCCTGCACTTGGTGTTACTGCGAAGGGGGGACGGAGAAGGCTAGGTTATCCGGGCGACGGTTGTCCCGGTTTAAGCGTGTAGGCTGACATCTTTGGTAAATCCGGGGTGTCTTAAGGCTGAGGCGTGACGACGAGCCACCACGGTGGTGAAGTAACTGATGCCCTGCTTCCAGGAAAAGCCTCTAAGCTCCAGGTAACACGAAATCGTACCCCAAACCGACACAGGTGGTCAGGTAGAGAATACCAAGGCGCTTGAGAGAACTCGGGTGAAGGAACTAGGCAAAATGGTGCCGTAACTTCGGGAGAAGGCACGCTGGCGCGTAGGTGAAGGGACTTGCTCCCGGAGCTGAAACCAGTCGAAGATACCAGCTGGCTGCAACTGTTTATTAAAAACACAGCACTGTGCAAACACGAAAGTGGACGTATACGGTGTGACGCCTGCCCGGTGCCGGAAGGTTAATTGATGGGGTTATCCGCAAGGAGAAGCTCTTGATCGAAGCCCCGGTAAACGGCGGCCGTAACTATAACGGTCCTAAGGTAGCGAAATTCCTTGTCGGGTAAGTTCCGACCTGCACGAATGGCGTAATGATGGCCAGGCTGTCTCCACCCGAGACTCAGTGAAATTGAAATCGCTGTGAAGATGCAGTGTACCCGCGGCAAGACGGAAAGACCCCGTGAACCTTTACTATAGCTTGACACTGAACATTGAGCCTTGATGTGTAGGATAGGTGGGAGGCTTTGAAGCGTGGACGCCAGTCTGCGTGGAGCCAACCTTGAAATACCACCCTTTAATGTTTGATGTTCTAACGTAGGCCCGTAATCCGGGCTGCGGACAGTGTCTGGTGGGTAGTTTGACTGGGGCGGTCTCCTCCCAAAGAGTAACGGAGGAGCACGAAGGTTGGCTAATCCTGGTCGGACATCAGGAGGTTAGTGCAATGGCATAAGCCAGCTTGACTGCGAGAGTGACGGCTCGAGCAGGTGCGAAAGCAGGTCATAGTGATCCGGTGGTTCTGAATGGAAGGGCCATCGCTCAACGGATAAAAGGTACTCCGGGGATAACAGGCTGATACCGCCCAAGAGTTCATATCGACGGCGGTGTTTGGCACCTCGATGTCGGCTCATCACATCCTGGGGCTGAAGTAGGTCCCAAGGGTACGGCTGTTCGCCGTTTAAAGTGGTACGCGAGCTGGGTTTAGAACGTCGTGAGACAGTTCGGTCCCTATCTGCCGTGGGCGCTGGAGAATTGAGGGGGGTTGCTCCTAGTACGAGAGGACCGGAGTGAACGCACCACTGGTGTTCGGGTTGTCATGCCAATGGCACTGCCCGGTAGCTAAGTGCGGAAAAGATAAGTGCTGAAAGCATCTAAGCACGAAACTTGCCCCGAGATGAGTTCTCCCTGACTCCTTGAGAGTCCTGAAGGGACGTTGAAGACTACGACGTTGATAGGCCGGGTGTGTAAGCGCAGCGATGCGTTGAGCTAACCGGTACTAATGACCCGTGAGGCTTAACCTTACAACGCCAGAGGCGTTTTGGTGAGAGAGACCAGAGATTTTCAGCTTGTTTATGGATTGGTTTGCGGTGCCTGACAGGGCTTCGTGAACGAAACAGAATTTGCCTGGCGGCTTTAGCGCGGTGGTCCCACCTGACCCCATGCCGAACTCAGAAGTGAAACGCCGTAGCGCCGATGGTAGTGTGGGGTCTCCCCATGCGAGAGTAGGGAACTGCCAGGCATTAAATAAGTGAAGAAGCCCCGAACGGAAGTTCGGGGCTTTTTTACGTCTTAAGAAATGTAGCGCTGTGCTTTTATTTTATGCAATAAAGTGCCTATATCAGTTATCAACTGCTTCAACATCATCAATAACCTATGACAAATTCGTCGATCTCCCACGCCTGATTTCAAATTCCACCTAAAGCTGAAACATTTTCATAAACCGCATGAAGACTCGACATTTACGACATATCAGGCTAATGTCGGGCATCTGGATGTCTAAACGTTTATACGGTTGTAAGTAAGAGGTGAGCAGGCTATGCCAATCAGGATTCCCGACGAATTACCGGCAGTGAATTTTTTGCGTGATGAAAACGTCTTTGTCATGACGTCGTCGCGCGCCAGTGTTCAGGAGATCCGTCCGCTAAAAGTGCTGATCCTCAACCTAATGCCTAAGAAGATCGAAACGGAAAATCAGTTCCTGCGCCTGCTCTCAAACTCGCCGCTACAGATTGACGTACAGCTGCTGCGCATTGATAGCCGTGAGTCGCGCAACACACCAACCGAGCATCTGAACAACTTTTACTGCAACTTTGAAGATATTCAAAACGATAACTTTGATGGGTTGATTGTCACGGGTGCGCCGCTGGGATTGGTTGATTTTAATGATGTGGCCTACTGGCCGCAGATTCAGCGCGTGCTGCACTGGGCCAACGAGCACGTCACATCCACACTGTTTGTCTGTTGGGCGGTACAGGCAGCGCTGAACATTTTGTATGGCATTCCTAAGCAGACGCGGCAAAACAAATTGTCAGGCGTCTACGAGC
Organism: Pantoea sp. BRR-3P; assembly: GCF_039621635.1. Lineage (NCBI taxonomy): Bacteria > Pseudomonadati > Pseudomonadota > Gammaproteobacteria > Enterobacterales > Erwiniaceae > Pantoea > Pantoea sp. BRR-3P. The sequence continues at coordinate 3,776,191 of NZ_CP155066.1, read as the reverse complement.
ACCAAATCCTGCATCCACACGCGCTGCTAACCCGTGGCTTTGACGATAACTTCCTCGCGCCACATTCACGCTATGCCGATTTCCCTAGCCAGCTAATTCGTGATTACACCGATCTCGAACTGTTTGCCGAGTCGGAGGCAACGGGCGCGTATTTGATGGCGAGTAAAGATAAGCGTTTAGCCTTTGTCACCGGCCATCCTGAGTACGACGCTTTGACGCTATCAGGCGAATATCATCGCGATTACGATGCGGGTCTGCAGCCGGAGGTGCCGTTTAACTACTTCCCACAAAACAATCCAGAATTGCCGCCGCGAGCGACCTGGCGTAGCCATGGCAATCTGCTGTTCTCGAATTGGCTCAACTACTACGTTTATCAGATTACACCGTTCGATCTGCGACATATGAATCCAACACTCGAATAAGTCTCCCCCTCGTTTGATCCTGCCGTGACAGCCGCAAACTGTTGCGGCTTTTTTTTGCTTTCATTCTTTAGTGGAAATCATTGCCTTTAATTCGAGAGATTAAATTACATAAATATCATATTGATGTATGTAATTTGTAATAATAATGGAAATAGTTTTTGAAAATAAAATTAAAACCATTATGCTCTGATCTTGCAGGTTAAAAAACACCCTACATCCGGATCCGATCGCCAGACGATAGATCAACTCAGGAGGCAGCCCGCATGACAGACTCGGTTATCAGCAATACGCTAACCTTTAGCCAGCCCTTTACCCACGCGGAAAAGCAGCTGCTTACCCCGGAAGCCATCGACTTCATTCATTCACTGGTGGTGCGTTTTGCACCGGAACGCGAACGACTGCTGAAAGCACGCCGGCAACGTCAGCAGCGCTATGATCAAGGTGAGTTACCTGGATTCGATGCGGAAACCGCTTCCATTCGTGAAAATGAGTGGCAAGTTCGTCCCATTCCCCAGCTGCTGCAGGATCGCCGCGTAGAGATCACCGGTCCGCCGGATCGCAAAATGGTGATCAACGCGCTCAATGCGAACGTCAAAGTCTTCATGGCTGACTTTGAAGATTCACTGGCACCGACGTGGCAAAAATTGGTGGAAGGACAGCTCACGCTGCGCGATGCGGTTAATGGCTCGCTGAGCTTCACCAGCGAGGCCGGTAAGATCTATCAACTGCGTGCCAACCCGGCACTGCTGATGTGCCGCGTGCGTGGCCTGCATCTGGATGAAAAGCATGTAGAGTGGCGCGATCGGGCCATTCCGGGCGGATTGTTCGACTTTGCGCTCTACTTTTTCCACAACGTTGAAGCGTTGCTGGAGAAGGGCCACGCACCGTGGTTTTATTTGCCGAAAACCGAGCATGCGGCTGAAGTAGCCTGGTGGCGTGAGATCTTCCGCTTTAGTGAAGATCGCTACGATCTGCCGCGCGGAACGATCAAAGCCACGGTGTTGATCGAAACGTTGCCCGCGGTATTCCAGATGGATGAGATCCTATGGGAACTGCGCGATCACGCGGTCGGCCTGAACTGCGGTCGCTGGGATTATATCTTCAGCTACATCAAAACATTGGGCCAACATCCCGATCGTATCCTGCCGGATCGTCAGCAAATCAGCATGGACCAGCCGTTCCTTGATGCCTATTCCCGCCTGCTGATCAAAACCTGCCATCGCCGCGGCGCGCTGGCAATGGGCGGCATGTCGGCGCTGATTCCGAGCAAAGATGTGGAGCGCAATTTATGGGTGACGCAAAAAGTGCAGGAGGATAAAACGCGCGAAGCGGGCAACGGCCACGATGGTACATGGGTCGCCCATCCCGGCCTGGCTGATATCGCGATGGAGGCGTTTGATCGGCGGTTGGGCCACCAACCTAATCAACTGCATATCACGCGTGAACAAGATGCGCCGATCACCGCCGAACGTCTGCTGGCGCCGTGTCGCGGTAAACGTACGGAAGCGGGCATGCGCGCTAACATCCGCGTAGCGCTGCAATATCTTGAAGCCTGGATCAGCGGCAACGGCTGCGTACCGATTGATGGCTTGATGGAAGATGCCGCCACTGCAGAAATTGCGCGCACCTCTATCTGGCAATGGATTCATCACAAACAAATTCTCAGCGATGGCCAGCCGGTAACAGTCGCGCTGTTCGAACGGCTGCTGGATGAAGAGTTAGCCGCGCTGCAGCACACCCTTGGCACCGAACGTTTTAGCAACGGACGTTTCGAGGATGCTGCTGCGTTGATGGCAAAAATCACTACCGATGATGAACTGGTTTCTTTCCTCACTCTGCCGGGCTATCGCCTGCTGCCCTGAACCTGGAGATATGGCTATGAATCGTACGCAACAGATCAAACAACTGGAATCGAGCTGGAACGAGGCGCGCTGGGAAGGGATCACACGACCATACAGTGCGGAAGATGTCATCAACCTGCGCGGTTCGGTCAATCCGGCCTGCACGCTGGCAGAGCGCGGCGCGACCAAACTGTGGTCGCTGCTCAACGGCGAATCCAGCAAAGGTTATATCAACAGCCTCGGCGCGTTGACCGGTGGCCAGGCGGTACAGCAGGCGAAAGCCGGTATTGAAGCGATTTACCTCTCCGGCTGGCAGGTGGCAGCCGATGCCAACCTTGCTGGACAGATGTATCCCGATCAGTCGCTGTATCCGGTGAATTCGGTGCCCAATGTGGTGGAGCGCATCAATCAAAGTTTCCAGCGTGCCGATCAGATTCAGTGGGCCAGCGGCGTGTCGCCAGAAGATAGCGATTTTATTGATTACTTCCTGCCGATTGTGGCCGATGCAGAAGCGGGATTTGGCGGCGTACTCAACGCGTTCGAGTTGATGAAATCGATGATTCAGGCCGGTGCAGGTGCGGTACATTTTGAAGATCAGCTGGCGGCGGTGAAGAAGTGCGGGCACATGGGCGGTAAAGTGTTAGTGCCGACGCAGGAAGCCATCCAAAAGCTGGTGGCGGCGCGTCTGGCGGCGGATGTAATGAACGTGCCGACAGTATTGATCGCGCGCACCGATGCCGATGCGGCCGATCTGATTACCTCCGACTGCGACCCGCGCGATGCGGCGTTCATCACCGGCGAGCGCACCGCCGAAGGCTTTTTCCGCACGCACGCCGGCATTGAACAGGCGATCAGTCGCGGGCTCTCCTATGCGCCGTATGCCGATGTGCTGTGGTGCGAAACCTCAACGCCCGATCTTGAGCTGGCACAGCGCTTTGCCGATGCGATTCACGCGCAGTATCCCGGCAAACTGCTGGCCTATAACTGCTCGCCGTCGTTTAACTGGAAGAAAAATCTCGACGATCGCACCATCGCGCGTTTCCAGCAGGCGTTGAGCGACATGGGCTATCGCTTCCAGTTCATCACGCTGGCTGGCATTCACAGCATGTGGTTCAACATGTTCGACCTCGCCCACGCCTATGCGCAGGGCGAAGGTATGCGGCATTACGTGGAAAAAGTGCAGCAGCCGGAGTTTGCGGCACGCGATAAAGGCTATACCTTCTCGTCACATCAGCAGGAAGTCGGCACCGGCTATTTCGATCGCATCACCAATGTGATTCAGGGCGGGCAATCCTCGGTAACCGCACTAACCGGTTCCACTGAAGCCTCGCAGTTCTAAACCCACACCGATACTGCCATTGTAGGGTCGCCATTAATGGCGACCGTTTTCCTGGAGCGTTGCCGATGACACCGAGAGAATCGCTGATCGCCCACACCATCCTGCAAGGTTTTGATGCGCAGTATGGTCGCTTTCTGGATATCACTGCCGGCGCACAGCAGCGCTTCGAGCAGGCCGACTGGCTCGCGGTGCAGCAGGCAATGAAAGCGCGTATCCATCTCTACGATCACCACGTTGGCCTGGTTACCCATCAGCTGCGCATTCTCAATGACACCTCGGAATGGGATGAAGCCTTTTGGCTGCGCGTTAAAAGCCATTACGAAACCCTGTTGCCTGGCTATCCGCGCCATGAAATTGCCGAAAGCTTTTTTAACTCGGTCTATTGTCGATTGCAGGGACACAGACACCTCTCGCCCGAACGCCTATTTATCTTCCCGTCGCAGCCTTACGCGCCGGCTCCGGTTGCGCAGCGCCCGCTGTCGCGCCTCTATCGCCCGCAGCAAAATTGGCAGGAGACGCTGCGTCAGGTGTTAAATGACATGCCGCTGCGCCTGACGTGGCAGGATCAGACGCGTGATATCGGCTGGATTGTCCGTCATCTGCATGAACAGTTTGGCGCCGCGCAGTTGGCAACGGCAACGCTGGATGTCGCCTGCGAGCTGTTTTACCGCAACAAAACCGCGTGGATTGTGGCGCGGCTGCAGCTGAGTGATGGCATGGTGCCCTGCTTGCTGCCGATCCAGCGTGATGATGCTGGACGCTTGTGGATCGATACCTGTCTCACGGATAGCGATGATGCCAGCATCGTGTTTGGCTTCGCGCGCGCTTACTTCATGGTGTACGCGCCGGTGCCGGCAGCGCTGGTGGCGTGGCTACAGCCGATTCTGCCAGGCAAAACCGTCGCTGAGCGCTACATGGCGATTGGCTGTCAGAAGCACGGGAAAACCGAATGTTATCGTGAATATCTGCACTATCTGGCACACAGCCAAGAGGATTTCACCATCGCGCCCGGCATTCGCGGCATGGTGATGATGGTGTTCACGCTTCCCGGTTTTGATCGGGTGTTCAAAGTGATCAAAGACCGCTTCGCGCCACAAAAAGAGGTTACCGATGCGCAGGTGCGCGACTGCTACCGCATGGTTAAAGAGCACGATCGCGTCGGACGCATGGCGGATACGCAGGAGTTCGAACACTTTGCGTTACCGCGCGCGCGTATTCCCGCCGAGCTGATGGCGGAGTTTGAACGCGATATTCCTGAAAAGCTGGAAGTGCGCGACGACGTGGTAATCATCCGCCATTTATGGCTGGAACGGCGCATGGAGCCGCTCAATTTGTGGCTGGCGCAGGCCACGCCGGAGCAGCGGCAGCACGCGATTGGCGAGTACGGCGATGCGATTCGCCAGCTGGCGGCGGCGAATATTTTCCCCGGCGACATGCTGTTCAAAAACTTTGGTATGACGCGCCATGGTCGCGTGGTGTTTTACGACTACGACGAAATCCGTCCGATGAGCGAACTGGTATTCCGCGATGTGCCGCAGGCACGTTATGAAGAGGATGAGCTACAGGCCGAGCCCTGGTATAGCGTTGGCCCGGATGATGTGTTCCCGGAAACCTTCCGCTATGCGCTGTGCAGCGAACCGGCGACCGGTAAATTGCTGCTGGCGCTGCATCCCCAGCTGTTTGATCCCAACTGGTGGCGTGCGCTGCAAGCGCGCATCCGCGCAGGGCATATTGAAGAGGTGATTGCCTGGCGCGCCAGCCAGCGTTTCAGCGCGCGCTATGCTTCGGTGGCCGCTTAGCGGCCAGAATAGGTTTGCGTCACCTGTTTGGCGGCGCGAATCACCAGCGCACCCAGTTCGGTAATGCGGTCGTCGGTCATACGCGCAATCGGGCCGGAAATGGAAATCGCGGCGAACGGTTCGCCGTGCTCGTCATAAATCGGCGCGGCGACACAGCGCAGACCCAGCGCGTGCTCCTCATCATCATGCGAAAAGCCCATTTTGCGAATCAGCGCCAGATTTTCTTTCAGGCTGTGCGGCGACATCAGCGTCTTCGGCGTGTAGTGATGCAATCCTTTTTGGTGCAGCAGCGACGTGACTTGCTCATCACTCAGATGCGCCAAAAAGGCTTTACCGGCACCGGATGCATGCATCGGCAGCTTGCCGCCGATCGGCGCCGACATACGCATTAGCTGCGTGCACTGCACCTGATCGATAATCACCGCCTGATAATCACTGAGATCCAGCACCGCCAGATTCACCGTCTCACCGGCATCTTCCATCAGCTTGCGTAATACTGGATGCACAATCGCCAGCAGATTGCGGCTCTGTAGAAAGCTGCTGCCGACCACAAAGGCATGTGAAGCGATGGTCCATAACCCTAAGTCGCCTACCTGATGGACAAAACCCTGTTGCTGCATGGTGGTGAGCAGGCGATGCGTGGTCGAATTCGGTAAGCCAGCCTGCTGGGCCAGCTCCGTGAGCGCTACGCTGCCGTGGGATTCGGCAATCAGCTCCAGCAGGCGCAGGCCGCGCGTCAGCGATTGAACCTGCCCGCCAACAGGCGCGCTGGTGGTGGTGGTGGTTGTAGCACGAGGTTTCTTGCCGCGTTTCACGGGCGTAGGGGTTGCCATGACTTCTCCACAATCGCATCAATTATGGAAACCATTTTCGTTTTTAATGGTACGAATGCAAACGTTCGCTTTCTGGTCGGATCTGTTAGGCATCATGGCTGAAAATGTCTCATCTGACCTGACTTTTGCTCACCTTAAAGATATGCCAGTATGTCTGGCTGGCATTGTTGCCAACGCAATGACGTGGACGGGGCAAGAGTGAGCAATAAAACAGACATGCTGCAGCAGCAGCTGGCGCAACGCATCATGATTCTGGACGGTGGCATGGGCACCATGATCCAGAGTTATAAACTGAGCGAGCAGGATTTTCGTGGCAGCCGCTTTGCCGACTGGCCATCCGATTTGAAGGGCAACAACGATCTGTTGGTGCTCACCAAACCGCAGGTGATCCGCGAAATTCATGATGCGTACCTCGCTGCGGGCGCGGATATTCTGGAAACCAACACCTTTAACTCCACCACCATTGCGATGGCGGACTATGCGATGGAAGCGCTGTCGGCGGAGATCAACTTTGAAGCCGCTAAACTGGCGCGAGCCTGCGCGGATGCATGGACGGCGAAAACGCCGCATCGCCCGCGCTACGTGGCGGGCGTATTGGGCCCGACCAACCGCACCTGTTCTATCTCGCCGGATGTTAACGATCCCGCCTATCGTAACGTCACCTTTAATCAGCTGGTGGATGCCTATCGTGAATCGACTCATGCGCTAATTGCCGGCGGTTCCGATCTCATCATGATCGAAACGGTGTTCGATACGCTGAATGCCAAAGCGGCCATCTATGCGGTGCAGGCCGAAATGGAAGCGATGGGCGTGAAGCTGCCGCTGATGATCTCCGGCACCATCACCGATGCCTCCGGTCGTACGCTCTCCGGCCAAACTACCGAAGGTTTCTATAACTCGCTGCGCCACGCCGAGCCGCTGTCATTTGGCCTTAACTGTGCACTCGGCCCGGACGAACTGCGTCAATATGTCGCAGAGTTGTCGCGCATAGCCGAAGGTTACGTCACCGCGCACCCGAATGCCGGTTTGCCCAATGCCTTTGGTGAATACGATCTTGATGCCGCCATCATGGCTGAGCAGATTGGTGAGTGGGCACGCGCCGGATTCCTCAACATTATCGGCGGCTGCTGTGGCACCACGCCGGAGCACATCGCGGCGATGGCGGCAGCAGTAGAAGGCGTTGCGCCGCGCCGGCTGCCGGAGATTCCGGTGGCTTGCCGCTTAGCCGGGCTGGAACCGCTCAACATTCACGCCGATTCACTGTTCGTCAACGTTGGCGAACGTACCAACGTCACCGGCTCGGCTAAGTTCAAGCGGCTGATCAAAGAAGAGAAATATAACGAAGCACTGGATGTGGCGCGCCAGCAGGTGGAGAACGGTGCGCAAATCATTGATATCAACATGGATGAAGGCATGCTGGATGCGGAAGCGGCCATGGTGCGCTTCCTCAACCTGATCGCCGGTGAGCCGGATATCGCGCGCGTGCCGATCATGATCGACTCCTCAAAATGGGAGGTGATCGAGAAAGGCCTGCAGTGCATTCAGGGCAAAGGCATCGTTAACTCCATCTCGATGAAAGAGGGCGTTGAACCTTTCATTGAGCACGCACGCAAAGTGCGTCGCTACGGCGCGGCGATGGTGGTGATGGCGTTTGATGAAATCGGCCAGGCGGATACGCGCGCGCGCAAAATCGAAATCTGTCGACGTGCCTACAAGATCCTCACCGAAGAGGTCGGTTTCCCGCCAGAAGACATCATTTTCGATCCGAATATTTTTGCCGTTGCCACCGGTATTGAAGAGCACAACAACTACGCGATGGACTTTATTGGCGCCTGTGAAGATATTAAGCGCGAGCTGCCACACGCGATGATCTCCGGCGGCGTATCCAACGTATCGTTCTCGTTCCGCGGTAACGAACCGGTGCGTGAAGCGATCCACGCGGTGTTCCTCTATTACGCCATCCGCAACGGCATGGACATGGGCATCGTCAACGCCGGGCAGCTGGCGATTTATGACGATCTGCCAGCCGAACTACGCGATGCGGTGGAAGACGTGATCCTCAACCGCCGAGATGAGGGTACCGAGCGCCTGCTGGAGCTGGCGGAGAAGTATCGCGGCAATAAAGGCGACGGTGAGCAGGAGAAACAGCAGGCCGAATGGCGCAGCTGGGACGTGGTAAAACGTCTGGAATACTCGCTGGTGAAAGGCATCACCGAGTTTATCGAGCTGGATACCGAGGAGGCGCGTCAGGCATCCGAACGCCCGATTCAGGTGATTGAAGGACCGCTGATGTCCGGCATGAACGTGGTCGGCGACCTATTCGGCGAGGGCAAAATGTTTCTGCCGCAGGTGGTGAAATCGGCGCGCGTAATGAAGCAAGCAGTGGCCTATCTCGAACCCTATATTCAGGCCAGCAAAGAGGCCGGACGCAGCAACGGCAAGATCGTACTGGCGACGGTGAAGGGCGACGTGCACGACATCGGCAAAAACATCGTCGGCGTCGTACTGCAGTGTAATAACTACGAAATTATCGACCTTGGCGTAATGGTGCCGAGTGACAAAATCCTCAAAACCGCGCTTGCTGAGAACGCCGATATTATCGGGCTTTCCGGCCTGATTACGCCGTCGCTGGATGAAATGGTCAACGTGGCGAAAGAGATGGAGCGCCAGGGATTCACCATCCCGCTACTGATTGGCGGCGCAACCACCTCGAAAGCGCATACCGCGGTGAAGATTGAGCAGAACTACAGCGGCCCGACGGTGTATGTGCAAAACGCCTCGCGCACCGTGGGCGTGGTGTCATCGCTGCTCTCCGACACGCTGAAAGAGGATTTCGTGGCGCGCACGCGCAAAGAGTACGACACGGTGCGCATTCAGCACGGACGTAAAAAGCCGCGCACGCCGCCGGTGAGTCTGCAAACCGCGCGCGATAATGATTATTCCATCGATTGGGAAAGCTACACGCCGCCGGTGCCGCATCGCCTCGGTGTGAGCACGGTGCAAGCCAGCATCGAAACGCTGCGTAATTACATCGACTGGACGCCGTTCTTTATGACCTGGTCGCTGGCAGGGAAATATCCGCGCATTCTGGAAGATGAGGTGGTGGGTGAAGAGGCCAAACGGCTGTTTGCCGATGCGAATGCCATGCTCGATATGCTGAGCGCCAGCGGCACGCTCAATCCACGCGGCGTGGTCGGCATCTTCCCGGCTAACCGCGTCGGCGATGATATTGAGATCTATCGCAATGAGAACCGTGATGAGGTGCTGTGCGTGAGCCACCATCTGCGTCAGCAGACGGAGAAAACCGACTTTGCTAACTATTGTCTGGCCGACTTCGTGGCGCCGAAATCCAGCGGTAAAGCCGATTATCTCGGCGCGTTTGCCGTTACCGCAGGCATAGAAGAGGATGCGCTGGCCGAGGCGTATGACAAGCAGCACGATGATTACAACAAAATCATGGTGAAAGCGGTGTCGGATCGTCTGGCAGAAGCCTTTGCCGAGTATCTGCACGAGCGGGTGCGTAAGGTGATTTGGGGCTTTGCCGCCCATGAGAATCTCAGCAACGAAGAGCTGATTCGCGAGAATTATCAGGGCATTCGTCCCGCGCCGGGTTATCCCGCTTGTCCGGAACATACCGAAAAAGCGCCCATTTGGCAGCTGCTGGAGGTGGAAGCCAATACCGGCATGAAACTCACCGAATCCTTCGCCATGTGGCCCGGTGCGGCGGTTTCCGGCTGGTACTTCAGCCATCCTGACAGTAAATATTTCGCCGTGGCGCAGATTCAACGCGACCAGGTGGAAGATTACGCGGCGCGTAAAGGGATGAGCGTGAGCGAGGTTGAGCGCTGGCTGGCGCCGAATCTGGGTTATGACGCGGATTAATTCATTTAGGAGATCGCCATCAATGGCGGCCCTTCGTAGGGTCGCCATTGATGGCGACCGTGAACGGGGCGCATAATAAAAAAAGGTCGGCATAAATGCCGACCCTACAATTAATGAAAATAATCAATCAGTTAAACCGCGCATCGCGATCTGACGTCAGATCGTACAGCTGGTACTTACGGCCCAGCATCTGGCCGCCATCGCGCGTCAGCGGCACCCAATTCACCTGTGCACGGCCACGGGTTGGCGTCACGGTAAACAGATCCATCGGCACCGAAATGTAGAAGCCTTTGGTAAAGTCGCCTTCACCATACGCTTCTGCCGACACGTTGGTTTTGGTGGCGTAGAAGCCAACCATCACGCCGCTGTCGAAGCGCTTCGACACATCCAGCGTCACACCTTTATCTTTTGCCAGATATTGCCCGACGCTGGCTTTCACCAAGACATCCTGCATAAACCACGGACGCCAGTAGGTGGTGAAGTGTCCGGTTGGCGCTTTGTAATCGGTGAACTGCATCATGTTGTCCCAATCACGCTGCTTCACGTAGTTGGCATCAACCCCGAATGCCCAGTTGCTATCAATCGGACGATACAACACTTCGCCACCGACGCCGCCGTACATGGTTTCCAGATAACCGCCGTAAACCTGACCATAGAAACCATTGCCGAGCGAATGCATGTAGTTGGCTTGCAGATCGTTGACGTAAACGTTGTTTTCAACATAATCGCGAATGTGGGTGCGCACGCGCGGCAGCGTGGAATCCGCAGGTGCGCCGTTGTAGTTAAATTTGTTGTAGTTATTCGCGACGTTGCCGAACAGGCTGCCGCCCACCAGCAGGTGATCGGTGAGCCAGTAATCGGCGTTGGCCATCACGCCAACCTGATACATATAGAAGCTTTCCGGTCCGCCCACCGACTGATTCAGCACCGGCGACAAACTGTAGTTCAGGCGCTCTTTGCGGATAAAGAAGCCTTGTTCAGTGGTGCCGGGATCGACCGGATTATCACGCGTCTGCTGCAGCGGCTGCTCGTGTCCCAGCGGATAACCGGCCAGCTCGTTGTGCAGGCTGGCGACGTTGGTGCGCGTGCTGACCTGCGGCATATTGAAGCGCGACTCGGTGACATCGATGGTATCGATACCGGCTGGCAGGTTGTTCATGATGATGCGATTGGCGCGATCGACGCCTTCGCGCGTGTCGCGATATTTGGTTTGTTCGCCGGAAACGTACAGCGTGCTGCCTTTGGTCTGAATATGCGGGCCGTTCAGTCCGGCGTTGTACTTCAGATCCGTCAGCTGATTCGCCACCACCGTGGGTTGCAGCAGGTCGCCCTGCGGCTGCGGGCTGTAGGCCGGTTTCTCGCTATCAATGTGCGACTGATGCAGATCGTTGAAGTTGGTGCGCAGGGTAAAGCCGAACATAAAGGTGTTGCCGCGCTCGTAGCTGGCGTTGATGTCGGCCCAATCGGTGATGCGATAAATCGCGCCGACGTTAACCTTGCTGCGCTGATCCAGACGGCCAGCAAAATCATCCTGATAGTTGTTGCCTTCGTATTCCACTTTGAGGCGCAGCGGCTGCCACGGCGTCTGATACTCCACGCCGCCGAACAGCGCCGACGGGCCATGGAACATCTGCGAACCGTTAATCGAACCCGCTTCGCCACCGCCGGTGCGGCTACAGAAACTGTCGCTGTAGGAACAGAACGGATTTTTGATGGTGCCGCTGTTGCCGAGATAGCCCCAGCCCAGGCCTAAGGTGAAATCAAACGGGCCCCACGCTTTGCTGGCGACCAGATATTCACTGTCGAACAGGCCGGTGCCGCCTAAATCGCGCGAGCCAACCGCCACTTCGGGCAGCCAGTAGCTCTCCTGCCACAGCCGGAGCTTCACATCGAAGGCTTTGTCTTTATAGCTTTGGTTACCGCTGAAACCCTCTACCGCACTGTAGCGGCGCGTCCGCACGTCGGTATAACGCACGGTGGTTTCCAGCCACGGGAACAGCTGCAGTGAGGCCGAATAGTAACGATATTGATCGTTATCGCGGAAGTTAACGCTAAATTCACCCTCTTTCGCCATACGCGCCGTTGGCGTTTGCATCAGGCCCACGCCGCCGAAATCCGATTGCGAAGGACCGACCGGTTCAGGCCAGGTTTCCGCATGCACCTGGCAGGCAGCGGCAACGGAAGCAGCCAACAGGCTGAGAAGTAATTGTTTTTTCATCAGTCTGGTATCCGGTGAGTCAGAACGGAAAGCATGCGCGTATTCAAATCGCTTTGGCCCCAGGGCAGGCTCCATGAGGTGAAACCGAGCCAGATAATAGTGCCGGGCTCCACTTCAACGTGGCGATGATTCCAGTAAGCGATAGGCACTTGCTGCGTACTGCCGGACGGCGCAATCACCGTGGCAAAACTGCGCTCCGCGCCGGACAGGCGTTCGTGACCGTCGAGATAATCACGCACCTCACGGCCGGGCTGCCAGCTCTCTTTACCGGGATTGCTCAGCGCACCGAGCACCAGCACCTGCGTGGGCTGCGCCAGCGTGTAAAGGTCATAGCTGCCCTGCAGCGTGCGGTTAGCCTGCGGGCGCAGGCGCACTTCATCGGGATCGAGCGAAGTGAACTGGCGGCCAGTGACTTTTACGTCATTGAGCTGGCGGATGACTGCGCCAATGGTGGCGGCCAGCGACTCGCCGCTGTCGGCTTGCCAGGCGCGCAAATCGGCCAGCAGCTGTTGCTGCTGTTGTTGAGCCACGGCGGTTGCGCCGCGTTCGGCAATCACCGTACCCGGCCACCAACTGCGCAGTGCAGGATTTGTCAGTAATTGAGAGAGGTCTTGCGCATCATCGATTTGCAGTGCGTTTTTACCCTGCACATCGTGCACGGTGACGTGAGCCGCGGCCAGCGCATGGCCAGCCGTTAGCAGCATCAACGCTGCCAGCATTGGAGTTATTTTTTTCATGATTTCGCCGGCTTCAGAATAGTGGTTTCAACAGGGAAGGCGTCGGCGGCCAGCATCTGATTGGCCTGCAGCACCGTGCCATCGCGGTTATCGATCCAGAAGGTGTTCTGCCACTCCGCGCCCACGCTTTCCATGCGCACGGTTTCATGCCAGACGCGGCAGGGCACGCGCTCACCGGCTATGTCCAGAACGGTATCGTCACCGCGCTGGAAGGTGGAGGTGGCCGTTGCGGCACGGACTTTTTCCTGTTCGCGCCACTGCACCACGCGCGTCCAGCCAGCACCGTTTTGCAGGTGCAGCGCATCGGCAAGCGGATCCTGCGCCAGATTACTGACATCCGTAAGGTTGCTCGGTAATCCCAGGGTTTTCACCAAACGACCGTGCTGCATCACCAGCATGGCTTTATCCTGAGTCACCCATTTCTGCTGACCGTTTTCGTTGTAACCCAGCACCACGAAGATACGTGGGCCATCATTAATGCGGGCATAAAGGCTGGCGTAGGGCAGGTTATTGACCTGTTCGTCAGTGACCGTGACATCATCCGGCCCCTTTACGGCCAGCATTACGGTTTGTTCGAGGCCTTTTTGCGTTTGCGTGCAGGCCTGCAATAACAGGCAAAGTAGTAGCAAAGAGAGTCGGCGCACTGTGTATCCCTGTCTAAATAAGCCAAACAAAAAATAACCACACGACTGTGTGGTTATGTTTAAAGGTGCTACATCAACGAGTGGTGCTCGTTGTGGTGGTTGTTGTTGTACCGGTATTTGCGCCGTCACCGCCGCCAGAAGCAGCAATGCCGAGGCCCACTAACGCACCGAGCGCGCCGATACCCACAGCGGTAGACGCACCGGCAGAGATTGCTCCCGCCTGCGCGCCCGCTGCAGCACCAGCTTCTTCCGGTGCGGCAATCGCAGAGGAAGAGACGGCAACGTAAAGTAAGGCTGCACCGGCAACCATCAGTTTTTTCATAACAACGTTTCCTGCATTTATATAAATGAATGAATGTAGGATGTACCCAGATTTCGGGCGCGTTCAGTATAGGGCAACAAATTACCAGAGTTCAGTCTGAGTAAAAGAGGGTAACAAACAGTGATGTTTCTGGTGATAAATACGGCGAATTGGCGTTAGATGCTTTTTTTAAATGCACTTTTTTGCAGGCGTGGAATAATTAATGGGTTGTGCGAAGTGAGGCAGGATTTTTCACTTTTGCATTAACTATTGGTACGGAATAGGAATAATCAGATTTTCCTGAAGCAGGATAAATAAAAATCATAAATCAATCATACGGATAGATTTAAATTCTCGGTAAATAGATCCATTTTTTAGTGAGCGCCATTCGGAATTATCTTGAAAAGATCCGATTATCCTTAGGTCACTTTAAGAATAATCTAACTGTGACGTGATGGGTAAATAACGGCGTTGTCAGCGGTATTAGGGAGTTAAACGTCATAGTGAAGGGAATATTGCCGGGGTCATGGCTTTGCTGCGGTGAAATTCATCCCAACAAGCAGGGATGAATTAATCTATCTGTGGATCTGATGTGGCAGGAAATATCAAGGCGTCGCCGTTAGCCAAAATAACCCGGAATAAGGCATTTTAAGGAAGTCGTGATGAACCGTCTCCAGATCTGCCTGAGGGTTGAGGTCGGTGAATAGCTGCGGATGCAGGAATTTCGCCATGGCTTCTACTGCCAGGATATTGAGCGGACTGTCATAGAACTGATGATAAATTACCATCACATCGCGCTGTTTCACCGCCTTCAGCACGTTGAGACCGTTGCGATTCAGCAAATGATCAAGGCGTTGCTGAGCGAGCTTAAGGTCAGCGGTATAACCGAGCGGCACGCCGATACTCTGTTTATAGTTATCGCTCCAGTCTGCGCCGGTCATCAGGTATTTGCCCGGTTGGCTGGTAATCAGCTGCTCAAGGCCGATGGTGCCATTTTTGCCCGAGAACAGATCGCTGCCCACATTCTTCCCGCCCGCCGTTTCAATAAATTCGCCAAAGCTGCCTTTGCCATAGGTGAAACAACACTCGTCGCCGGTCATGCCCGCATGACGCTCAATAAACACCAGCGGACGCTGTTGGGCGGTGAGGGATGCTGTGCGATCGCGGATCAGGCTCAGACGCTGTTGGTAAAACTGACTCCAGGCTTCCGCATGCTGTTCATCGCCCAGCACTTTGCCCAGCAGGCGAATGCTCGGCACGCTGCTGCTTAATGGGCGCAGGCGAAAATCGATGAACACCACCGGAACGCCAATCTTCTCCAGCTGATCCAATACACGACTCTGCTTCAGCTTCTCCAGCACCCCGAAATCAAAAATGATCAGATCAGGACGCATCTGCACCGTGCGTTCAACGCTGAAATCACTCAGGTAAGCATTCTCCAGCATCGGCAGCTTGCTCAGCTGCGGAAAGCGTTGCAGGTAGAGCGCATAGAGATCCGGCGCTTTGGTTTTAAGCGTGTTATCCCAGGCAATCAAATTTTTGAAGGGATCGTCAGGATGCACGATTTGCAGCGCCTGTAGCGCCCGGGCATCAGCCAATATCACGCGCTGCGCCGGATGCGCTAGCGTCACCTGGCGGCCGGCAATGTCTGTGACAGTAATGGGATCGGCCGCGACGCATGCTGCAGCAGTAAGCAGCAGGCTCGCCAGCAGCGCGCGAATGAGGGGGAATCGCATGGTCAATCAACCTGTAAAAAGTGGAACGGAAACTGGGCTGTTAACCCTTTCATATCAAGGTTACAGCCATAAAAAGCGTGCCGCATAAACAAAAGAGCGTTTACGCATCAACTTGCCTTACTTTATAATTGATAATGGTTATTATTCATATTCTTGTTTCTTTTTTAAAACAAAAACAGTTGTCTTATTGGGGATTGATTTAATAAATGTTAAAGGGTTATCACTATTCGCTGCTTGCGAGCGCTATCGCCTTCGCATTACCCACCCATGCTGCAGAAACATCAACTTCTACAACCGCCGATCGTACCGACAACTTAACCGTGGTGGGCAACTGGCTCGACAATGCTGATCCAGACAGCGTGGTGCTTGACCATCCCGGCGCGCGAACCATTGTTTCCAGTCAGCAGGTGAAAGAGAAAGGGGCTGAAACGGTTTCCGAAGCTCTGCGCGGCATTCCCGGCGTGCAGGTCCAGGAAAACAACGGTACGGGCGGCAGTGACGTGTCGCTGAACGTCGGCGTACGTGGTTTGACCTCACGCCTCTCTCCGCGCTCCACCATTATGATGGATGGCGTGCCTCTGGCCGTTGCACCGTACGGCCAACCGCAGCTGTCGATGGCGCCTCTGTCGATGGGCAATATTCAGTCGATTGACGTGATTCGCGGTGGCACCGCGGTACGCTACGGGCCGCAAAACGTGGGCGGGGTGATTAACTTCGTCTCCAAAGAGATCCCGAAAACCTTCGGCGGCGGCGTCAGCACGCAGACCGAAGGCGCAGAACATGGCGGATTGAAAACGCTTACCAGTGCTTCCATCGGCGGTACCGCCGATAACGGTTTCGGCGCGGAGTTGCTCTACTCCGGACTGCACGGCCAGGGCTATCGCGCCAACAATGACAATACCGATATCGATGATTTCATGCTGAAGACTCGCTATGACTTCACGGATAAAGATCAGCTAACTGCCAACTTCCACTACTACAACGCGTCAGCGGGGATGCCGGGTGGTTTAACGGCAGCGCAGTACAAGGCCAATCCGTTCCAGTCGGTGCGTCGCTACGATCAATTTGAAGGCCGCCGTCAGGATATGTCATTCAAATATCGCCATCAGGAAGAGGATAGCCAGCTTGAAGTGCTGACTTACTTCACCAAAAGTTTCCGTACCAGTGATATTCAAAGCGGCATTGGCACCGGTGTGAATCTGGGTAAAAGTCGTCTGGCTGCCGCACCGCGCCATTATACGACCTGGGCGGTAGAGCCGAGTTATTCCCGGATGTTCCGCATCTGGGATATGGCGCATGAAGTCACGGTAGGTTACCGCTATCTGAATGAAACCTCTGATGAAAAGGGCTATCGCTCAGGGTGGTACGATCCGGACACCACCTTTTCTGCGCCGGATGCTAAAGAAAATTATTACCAGCATTCGTCAGGCGGTTCTGAAGCTCATGCGGTATATATCGATGACGCGGTAAACGTCGGCAACTGGACAATCACGCCGGGTGTGCGTTACGAAAATATCAAAACTCACGTCTCAGATGGTTTTGCCAATATTGACCGCAACAAGTCATACAGCGAACCTCTGCCGTCGCTGAATGTGATGTATCACCTGAGTGATTCATGGAAACTGTTCGCCAACGCCAATACCTCCTTTGGTAGCCTGCAATACTTCCAGCTGACGCGCGGTGGCAGTGGCGGCCAGCCTGCACCCGGTCTTGAGCCGGAAAAAGCCTATACCTATGAAGTGGGAACGCGTTACGACGATACCGTGGTGAAAGCTGAGCTGACGGCGTTCTACATCGATTTCAACAACCAGCTGCAGTACATCAACAATACCATTGGCTGGACCACGCTGGGTGCCACGCGGCATGAAGGGATTGAGCTGGCGCTGAACTACGATTTGAGCGAGTGGGCACCCGCGCTGGAAGGGATGAGCCTCTACACCACCTACACGTACACCAAAGCCACGGCGCAGAAAGGGGAGTTTGCCGGTAAAGATCTGCCGTTTTACTCGCGCCAGGTATTTACCGTGGGTTCCCGTTATCAGACCGGAAATTGGGTATGGAACTTAGACGGTTTCGCCCAGTCTGGCCAGCGTTCGCCGGGTTCTGCGGACGCCGGCAATGGATACATTACCGAAGAGACGCCTGATGGTCAGTATGGTGATATTCCGGGCTGGATGGTGTGGAACGCGCGCGGCGAGTATGACTTCGGTCCAGCGTGGTCAAATCTGACGCTGGGGGCCGGGGTGAAAAACCTGTTTGACCAGCGCTACTTCACCCGATCCACCGATAACAACTACGGCAAGTATGTGGGTGAACCGCGTACATACTTCGTGCAGGCGTCGGTAAAGTTCTAATTCAGCAAATAAAAAAGCCGTCATCCTGCGATGACGGCTTGTTACTGGCGATGGGGTTGCCCCGATGAACTCAACGCCAGGATTTGTAACGGTTGATCAGGCCATTGGTCGAGCTGTCGTGGCTACTGATTTTCGCGTCATTCTCCAGCTCTGGCAGAATGCGGTTTGCCAGCTGTTTACCCAACTCAACGCCCCATTGGTCAAAGGTGAAGATGTTGAGAATCGCGCCCTGGGTGAAGATCTTGTGCTCGTATAGCGCGATCAGCGCTCCGAGGCTAAACGGCGTAATTTCACGCAGCAGGATGGAGTTGGTTGGACGGTTGCCCTGGAACACCTTGAACGGCACGATGTGCGCCACGGATTCGGCCGATTTACCGGCATCGGTGTACTCTTTCTCTACCACATCACGCGACTTACCAAACGCCAGCGCTTCGGTCTGCGCGAAGAAGTTCGATAGCAGTTTTGGATGATGATCGGCCAACACGTTGTGGCTCAGCGCCGGGGCAATGAAGTCGCACGGAATCAGTTTGGTGCCCTGATGAATCAGCTGGTAAAACGCATGCTGACCGTTGGTGCCCGGCTCGCCCCAGATGATTGGACCCGTCTGGTAATCCACTGGATTGCCTTCACGATCGACGTATTTACCGTTGGACTCCATGTTGCCCTGCTGGAAGTAGGCAGCAAAGCGGTGCATGTATTGGTCGTACGGCAGAATGGCTTCGGTTTCTGCACCGAAGAAGTTGTTGTACCAGATACCAATCAGCGCCAGCAGCACCGGCAGGTTCTGCTCGGCAGGCGTGTTGGCGAAGTGTTTGTCCATGGCATGCGCGCCGCTCAGCAGCTGCTCGAAGTTCTCGAAGCCAATAGACAGAATGATCGACAGACCGATGGCTGACCACAGTGAATAGCGGCCACCTACCCAATCCCAGAATTCGAACATGTTGTCGGTATCAATACCGAACTCACCGACCGCTTTGCCATTGGTCGACAGCGCGGCAAAGTGCTTCGCCACGTGCTGTTGGTCGCCTGCGGTTTTCAGGAACCAGTCACGCGCGCTGTGGGCGTTGGTCATGGTTTCCTGGGTGGTGAAGGTTTTGGAGGCGACGAGGAACAGCGTGGTTTCCGGGCTGAGATCTTTCAACGTTTCGGCGATGTGTGTGCCATCGACGTTGGAAACAAAGTGCATGTTGAGGTGATTTTTGTACGGACGCAGCGCTTCGGTCACCATGAAGGGACCGAGGTCGGAACCACCTATACCAATGTTAACCACGTCGGTGATCGCTTTACCGGTATAGCCTTTCCATTCGCCGCTGATGATGCGCTCCGAGAAGCCTTTCATCTTCGCCAGCACCGCGTTGACTTCCGGCATCACGTCTTTGCCATCGACCACAATCGGCGTGTTGCTGCGGTTACGCAGCGCTACGTGCAGTACCGCGCGCTCTTCGGTGCGGTTGATCTTCTCGCCAGAGAACATCGATTTAATGGCGCCTGCCAGATCGGTCTCTTTAGCCAGCGCCTGTAATTTTTCGAGGGTTTCCTCGGTGATGCGGTTTTTTGAGAAATCCACCAGCATCTGGTCATCGAAAGTGGCAGAGAATTTCGCAAAACGATCGGCATCTTGCGCAAACAGGTCGGCAATTTGCACCGATTTCATCTGTTCAAAATGCTGCTGCAGCGCTTTCCAGGCTGCGGTTTGTGTCGGATTGATATTTTTCATGGCAACACTCTAGTTGAAATAAGAACCGTCATTCCATCCGGGGCATCCTGCTGGCCCGGCATCCTTAGCATTCTTGCACGGGGTTGAGTATGACCACAGTTACCACCGAAGGGAAAAAATTTGTGACCGTGGCCGCAGTGTTTCAGGTAAATCCGGCGGCGATTGTCAGCGGAACGCCAGGAAATTTCCCTGTGCCGCATCAGCAAAAAGCCGCGTTTGTTGCATTCGGACTCTACTTTAGGTCGGTGTCGGTCATCACGTTTGTTCAACGATGCGTTTACCGAAGTGTAAAGGTGAGCAAATCTTCAACCTGAAATAAGCCTAGCCAAAATAATTCGAGTTTCACGAAGGCGGCAAGTGTATTCATCTCAAGAGCTTACTGAAGTAAGTGACTGAGATGAAGAGACGCAGCCAACGCACCTGAAACTTGACGTATGAAGGGTATGGACAGCAGAACAATTAATCAGTACTTTATGCGCGCTACTTACACCTCCGGGTGTAAGCCAGAAGAGGCGCGTCGCCCAGGCAGTGTGTTTGAGGATCCGTATCCGCAGATAACACATCAGGGGGTGTGACGCCGAGGTGGGGCAACACGCGGGGTGTTGCACTGTCGGCTGCAGGGGCTGAATCCTCTGGGTTGTCACCAGAATCGTCCACAGTCGGACGCTTCGCAAGGTGAAGCGCTTCTGGGTGACTTGTCTTCTGATCTTGTCTGCCCAATTCTGCTCTTCTCTTGTGCCTAGGCTGCTACTATGTCTTCCGCCCCAAAAACGGAAGAAAGATAACCTGACACGGGGTTCGTTACATGTCTCAACATCTGATCGTGGCTAAATTTGGCGGCACCAGCGTTGCCGATTTTGATGCTATGAACCGCAGCGCGGATGTCGTGCTGTCAAATGCCAATACTCGCTTAGTGGTGCTCTCTGCTTCCGCTGGCGTCACCAACCTGCTGGTTTCTCTTGCTGAAGGCCAGGAACAAGCGCAGCGCGCGTACCTGCTGGATGAAATCCGCCGTATTCAGTACGCCATCATCGATCGCCTGCAGTCACCGGATGTGATTCGCGACGAAATCGATCGCATGCTGGAAAATATCACCATGCTATCTGAGGCCACGTCGCTGGCGACTTCGCACGCGCTGACCGATGAGCTGGTCAGCCACGGTGAGCTGATGTCGACGCTGCTGTTCGTGGAGATCCTGCGCGAGCGTCAGGTAAACAGCGAATGGTTCGACGTGCGTAAAGTGATGCGCACCAGCGACCGTTTTGGCCGCGCGGAACCGGAAGTGGCTACGGTGAAAGAGCTGGCGGCGGCGCAGCTGCAGCCACGTATTGCTGAAGCGCTGGTGGTGACACAAGGCTTTATCGGCAGCGAAATTAAAGGCCGTACCACCACGCTGGGCCGTGGCGGTAGCGACTACACCGCCGCGCTGTTAGGCGAAGCGCTACAGGCGGCGCGTATCGATATCTGGACTGACGTTGCGGGCATCTACACCACCGATCCTCGCGTGGTGCCAACGGCAAAACGTATCGAAGAAATTACCTTCGAAGAAGCCGCTGAAATGGCGATTTTTGGCGCCAAAGTGCTGCATCCTGCCACGCTGCTGCCAGCCGTGCGCAGCGATATCCCGGTGTTTGTCGGTTCGAGCAAAGATCCGGCCGCCGGCGGTACGCGCGTGTGCAACGAAACCAAAAATCCACCGCTGTTCCGGGCACTGGCGCTGCGTCGTAAGCAAACGCTGGTGACGCTGCATAGCCTGAATATGCTGCATGCCCACGGCTTCCTCGCCGAAGTGTTCAACATCCTGGCGCGCCACAGCATCTCTGTCGATCTGGTTACTACCTCCGAAGTGAGCGTGGCGCTAACGCTGGATAGCACCGGCTCCACCACCACCGGTGACAGCTTGCTGACGCAGGCGCTGCTGACTGAACTCTCTTCGCTGTGTCGTGTGGAAGTCGAAGAGAATCTGGCGCTGGTGGCGATCATCGGCAATAACCTGTCGAAAGCCTGTGGCGTGGGCAAAGAGGTCTTTGGCGCTCTGGAGCCGTTTAATTTACGCATGATTTGCTACGGTGCCAGCAGCTACAACCTGTGCTTCCTGGTGCCAACGCCAGATGCAGAAGAGGTGGTACGCGCACTGCATAAGAATCTTTTTGGTTCCTAAGGCAAATTTTTAGCAGTAAAAATCAAGCCGGACATGGTCCGGCTTTTTTATTGGTAAATTTTTTTAAACAATAATTTAAGCCTAGCGGTAGCGTCGCTTTCGAGCCAGACATTTCTGAAAAATCCCGGATAAGCGCCTGAGACCCTTCTTGTTTTCACTGGAATTGCCTAAAAATCACACTAATCTCTCATTCAGCAGTTGTGCTTTAATCGCCTGAAACGATAATCCCGCCGCGAAAACATTAAATTATTTGAGGGAATAGATATGAAAAGGCTCGTGGCAGAAAGTCTCGGCACATTTGTGTTGGTTTTGGGTGGTTGTGGTAGCGCGGTGTTGGCTGCAGCGTTTCCAGAATTGGGCATTGGTTTTGCGGGTGTCGCGTTGGCGTTTGGTTTAACGGTTTTGGTGATGGCGTTTGCCGTCGGCCATATCTCAGGCGGCCATTTTAACCCGGCGGTGACGATTGGTTTAACCGCTGGCGGACGTTTTCCAGCGGCTCAGGTAGTGCCTTATATTATTGCACAATTGGTCGGCGCGATTGCGGCGGCAGGCGTGTTGTATCTGATCGCCAGTGGTAAAGCGGGTTTCGATGCGGCTGCTAGCGGCTTCGCGTCCAACGGTTACGGTGAACACTCACCGGGTGGCTTTAGCCTGCAGGCGGGCATGATCAGCGAGTTGGTTCTGACGGCAGTGTTCCTGGTTGTGATCATGGGGGCGACCGATAAATATGCTCCGGCAGGTTTTGCGCCAATTGCTATCGGTCTGGCGTTAACGCTGATCCATCTGGTGAGCATCCCTGTCACCAACACTTCCGTCAATCCGGCGCGCAGTACCGGTGTTGCCATCTTCCAGGGGAGTTGGGCATTGGAGCAGCTGTGGATGTTCTGGGTGTTACCGATTATTGGTGCCGCGATTGGTGGTGTGATCTACCGCTTTTTGCTGGAAAAAGCAGAGTAATTTCGCCGTATTCCACGGATCGGCAGCAGCCGATCCGCATTTGTCCCCACAGGCGTCTTCCCGCCTTACGTCATGATAATGAAATGTTATGATCCTGCCTCCGTCGCTGTGGTCGTTCCCTGCGCGACATTTCATCTGTGGCAATAATAAAATAATTCCTAAGGAAGTCTGGTTATGCTCGGCAAACTTACTCGCCTGTTCCCGCTCTGGGCCGTGCTGCTCTCGGTTGCGGCTTATTATTCACCATCCACCTTTCTTGGCATTGGTCCGTGGGTCACCTATCTACTGATGCTGATTATGTTCGGCATGGGCGTAACGCTCAATATTGATGATTTCAAACGCGTGCTGGTACGCCCGGCGCCGGTGATTGCCGGGACTTTCCTGCACTACCTGGTGATGCCGCTGGCCGCGTGGGGACTGGCGAAACTGTTCCAGATGCCACCCGATCTGGCGGCAGGCATGATTCTGGTCGGTAGCGTGGCGAGCGGCACCGCATCCAACGTGATGATCTATCTGGCCAAGGGGGATGTGGCACTGTCGGTGACCATCTCGTCGGTGTCGGCGCTGGTTGGCGTATTCGCTACGCCGCTGCTGACGCGCCTCTATGTCGATACGCACATTCAGGTGGATGTCGTCGGCATGCTGCTTAGCATTGTGAAAATCGTGGTGATCCCTATCAGCCTTGGCTTGATTATCCACCACTCGATGAATAGCGTGGTGCGCCGCGTAGAGCCTTATCTGCCGGCATTTTCCATGGTGTGTATTCTGCTTATTATCAGTGCGGTAGTGGCAGGCAGCCAAAGCTTTATCGGTTCGGTCGGCTTAATGGTGATTGCGGCGGTGATTCTGCACAACGCGATTGGTCTGCTAGGCGGTTACTGGGGCGGCAAACTGTTCGGCTTCGATGAATCGACCTGCCGCACGCTGGCGCTGGAAGTGGGTATGCAAAACTCCGGTCTGGCGGCGACGCTGGGCAAACTCTACTTCTCACCGCTGGCAGCACTGCCGGGCGCGCTGTTCTCGGTGTGGCACAACCTTTCCGGTTCGCTGCTGGCCGGTTACTGGTCAGGTAAGCCGGTAGATAAGAAAAAGCCGTGATTAAATTTTATGGGGTGCCATAGCCGCACCCCTGTGCTTTACCATTTAATCAGCCATTCTTTTTCGGATTGTGATAAATAAAGCAAAAGATAAGGCGCTGGATATGATGTAAATTAACATGATATCCATGCTTTCAATGCTTACTAATTTAGATTGGGTGACTAGCTCAGCAGATTTTTTCCATGCAATCAGCCATCCTGTAATTAATAAAGTGAATGTGTTTGTTATCTGAAACGCAATCTGAAATATACATTCTTTATAAGTGCTGAATTTAACTACTCTATTGAATAAACGAAATGCTGCGCTTTGATAAAACAAACAGAATAATGCAGCATAGAGTGGTGCAGTGAAGATAACGCTAATGTCAGATGTTATGCCATCGAATCCGATAAGGTAAAAATCCAGAATTTGATGACAAGAATAGAAACCATAAAGCAAAGCAAGTGCAGCAAATACTAATGGTAAGCAGAAAGCTCTCATCTTTACCTCTATGAAGTAATATCACGCATCACGGCGGAAAGTTGATGAATGGGGTCTAGTAATTTCAGCTGACCACTATTTGAATCATATCTAGCTGCAGCCATCGGATCATCCTTTCCGCCGTTAGCCATAACAAATTGCGCATCCGAACGGCCATAAAGTTTGATGTCAGGGATGGGGTCTTGACCAAAAGCCAGAATTCTTTGCGTTGGGATGGGGTGATCGCTGGTCAAAAAAGTAGAAACGCTTTTAATATTCAAACCCGGGTAGACGAGAGGCGTTGTTCTAAATTCCGAACCTGCATAATCCAAAGCAAAGCGGGTTTCGTTGTCTTTAGAGTTTTGTTGCTCAAGCTCTGAACCTGCGAAAATTTTCAAATGATCCCATAATGAAGCATTTGCAGGTGTGATTCTTTCTCCGTCAAGAAAAAGGTCTTGCTTGCGGTAGAGTTGGTAAACAACTTTATATATCTGAACCAGTTCAGAACCAATTCCATGCCAGTTTGGCACGTCACGATTATAAATCCTTTCAATGATGATAAATATTCCTGTCGCTTTGTAAGGATCGATATTATTTAACATGGCATCCTCCTGGTGTTCAGAAAATATACCCATTTTTTTGAAAGAAGTGTGATGCCTTGATGAGAGAGTACAACTTTAAGTAACTGCTTATAGTTACATCCTACAATTCTTAAGCCAATATTCGAAATTAAACGCTGATATTCATATCGTGATGCTTGTCAGTTAAGAGCACCCCAATAACCCAGCGCACACATTGTAGCGGCGCGATAAATCGCGCCGCTACAGAATGTGCAGTGATTCAATGCGGCGCCTAACTGAGCGGCATGGTGATATTCATATCGTGCTTCTCCTGAAGATAATTACAACTTCAGGTAAGTACGAATCCCATCAAGAAACATCTGCGTTGCCAGCATAATCAATATTAATCCCATCAGACGTTCCAGCGCGTTAACCCCTTTATCGCCGAGCAGGCGTAAAAATAGCCCCGACATCAGCAAAATCACCACCGTCACGCCCCATGCAATCAGCAGCGCGCCGACCAGATGCGTCATCTGATGGGGATACTGATGCGATAACAACATCAGTGTGGCCAGCAGCGACGGGCCGGCCACCAGCGGAATCGCCAACGGCACCAGGAACGGCTCTTCACCGGCAGGCAAGCCGCTGGTGCTGCTTTCGCCGGAAGGGAAAATCATGCGGATGGCGATCAGGAACAGGATGATGCCGCCGGAAATCGACACGGTTTCGGTGCGCAGATTGAGAAACGCCAGAATGCGCTCACCGGCGAACAGAAACAGCAGCATCAGAATCAGCGCGATCAGCATTTCGCGCATCAGCACCACCCGGCGGCGCTTGGGTTCGAGGTGCTTTAATACCGACATAAAGATCGGCAGGTTGCCCAGCGGGTCCATAATCAACAGCAGCAATATGGTCGCGGATATCATTTCAGTCATGTCAGGTAAACCATCCTATCGATTTGGCCGGGGGCCATTATTAGTTGTACTGCTGAAAAAGTTAGCGCAATCGAATTAATTCACTTGCCAGAAGTGCTGCATTTTGTAGAGTTGACGGTCATAGGTAAACCTGATTATTACGCAGACGGGCGCGATCGTTCGGCCGGTCTTTTCCTCGCACCACATAGGGCCTCTCCAGAAGCGCCCGAGACGGACAGAAAATGAAGAATGTAGGTTTTATTGGTTGGCGTGGCATGGTCGGCTCAGTGCTGATGTCACGCATGAGCGAAGAACGCGATTTTGACGTCATCAATCCGGTCTTCTTCTCCACGTCACAGCTTGGTCAGGCGGCACCGGCGTTCGGCGCTAAGTCGACCGGTGCGCTGCAGGATGCTTTCGATATCGAGGCGCTGAAGGCGCTGGATATCATTATCACCTGCCAGGGCGGCGATTACACCAGTGAAGTCTACCCGAAGCTGCGTGAAAGCGGCTGGCAGGGCTACTGGATTGATGCGGCTTCCACGCTGCGCATGAAGGATGACGCCATCATCATTCTCGATCCGGTGAACCACAATGTGATTCGTCAAGGCCTTGATAACGGCATTAAAACCTTCGTCGGCGGCAACTGCACCGTGAGTCTGATGCTGATGTCACTCGGCGGACTGTTTGCCAACGATCTGGTGGAGTGGGCATCGGTTGCTACTTATCAGGCGGCGTCCGGTGGCGGTGCGCGTCATATGCGTGAACTGCTGACCCAAATGGGCATGCTGCATGATCACGTGGCGAAATCACTGCAGGATCCGGCCTCCGCGATTCTGGATATTGAGCGTAGCGTTACTGATTTCACGCGTTCTGGTACCTTGCCAACCGACAACTTTGGCGTACCGCTGGCGGGCAGCCTGATTCCATGGATCGACAAACAGCTGGACAACGGCCAGAGTCGCGAAGAGTGGAAAGGCCAGGCGGAAACCAACAAAATCCTGCGCACCAGCAGTGTGATTCCGGTTGATGGCCTGTGCGTGCGCGTTGGTGCGCTGCGCTGCCACAGCCAGGCATTTACCCTGAAGCTGAAAAAAGACCTGCCGCTGAGTGAAATAGAACAGCTGCTGGCTTCGCATAACGAGTGGGTCAAAGTGGTGCCAAACGATCGCGAAATCACCATGCGCGAACTGACGCCTGCCGCCGTTACCGGCACGTTGACCACGCCGGTTGGCCGCCTGCGTAAACTGAATATGGGGCCTGAATACCTTTCTGCCTTCACCGTGGGCGATCAGTTACTGTGGGGCGCGGCTGAACCGCTGCGTCGCATGCTGCGTCTGCTGATTGACTAAGCGCAGCGGCAAACCAGACAGGCCGGGGTTTCCCGGCTTTTTTTTGACCTTCAGGCTGCAAAAATTCATGCAAATTGCGCCAGACAAGTGATCCGCTTCCCCTTTTTGCTCGCCCGACAACAATTTTTCGCATTCCTCCCTGGCTTCTGCCAGCCCCAAGCTATGATTTAACAGAGATGTGCCGGTTGTTAACTGTTTTCGTTTTTTGAACTGAATGGTTTGTTGTACACGGTGATGATCTTTCCCACGGACGGTTGTGTCCTCGCAGTGTACCTATGGCTCAATGAAAAGCAGCGCACCCCAGTCGATAATTCTGCCGACTCGGGTCGCCTGCGCAAAATCATAGGAAGAAAGTCATGTCAGAGCTTCCCGATCGCCAGGCGATCAATGCCCTTTTTGCCGGGAATTACGCCGATCCCTTCTCGTTACTGGGGATGCACCAAACTACCGAAGGCCTTGAAGTGCGTGCGCTGCTGCCTGATGCCTCCGATGTGTGGGTGATTGAAACCAACACCGGACGTAAGTGCGCCCAACTTAAATGTCTCGACTCACGTGGCTTCTTCTGTGGCGTGATCCCGCGCCGTAAAAATCTGTTTGGCTACCAGCTGGCGGTGAATTGGCACGGTCAGCAAAACCTGATTGATGATGCTTATCGCTTTGGTCCGCTGCTGCAGGAGATGGATGCGTGGCTGCTGGGCGAAGGTACGCACCTGCGCCCTTACGAAACCCTGGGCGCGCACGGCACCACTATCGATGGCGTGCACGGTACGCGCTTCGCCGTCTGGGCACCTAACGCACGTCGGGTATCAGTCGTGGGTGAGTTCAACTTCTGGGACGGCCGTCGTCACCCGATGCGCTTCCGCCGGGAACTGGGCGTGTGGGAGCTGTTCGTCCCGGGCGCGGTAAACGGCCAGCTGTATAAGTTTGAGATTATTGATAATTCAGGCCAGCTGCGTATCAAAGCCGACCCTTTTGCCTTCGAAGCACAGATGCGCCCACAAACGGCTTCGATGATCTGTGGCCTGCCGCCGAAAACCGAGATGCAACCGCAGCGCAAAGCGGCGAATGCCTTTGATCAGCCGATTTCGATTTATGAAGTCCATCTGGGCTCGTGGCGGCGTCATACCGACGATAACTTCTGGTTAAGTTACAAAGAGCTGGCTGAACAGCTGATTCCCTACGTCAAAGAGATGGGTTTCACTCATATTGAACTGATGCCGATTAACGAACATCCGTTCGACGGCAGCTGGGGCTATCAGCCGCTGGGAATGTACGCGCCAACGCGCCGCTTCGGTACGCGTGATGAGTTCCGCCACTTCATTGCCGCTGCACACGATGCAGGGATTAATGTCCTGCTCGATTGGGTGCCGGGCCACTTCCCGAGTGATGATTTTGGTTTAGCAAAATTCGATGGCACTGAACTCTACGAGCACAGCGATCCGCGCGAAGGCTTTCATCAGGACTGGAATACGCTGATCTACAACTTTGGGCGACGCGAAGTCAGCAACTATTTATCTGGCAACGCCTTGTACTGGATGGAACGCTTCGGCATTGACGGACTGCGCGTGGATGCGGTGGCCTCGATGATTTACCGCGACTACAGTCGCGCCGAAGGTGAGTGGGTACCGAACCAGTTTGGTGGACGGGAAAACCTCGAAGCGATCTCTTTCCTGCGCCACACCAATCGCACGCTAGGCCGCGCCGCACCAGGCAGCGTGACGGTAGCGGAAGAGTCCACCGATTATCCCGGCGTCACGCGTCCCTCGGAAGACGGCGGGCTTGGCTTCTGGTTCAAATGGAACCTTGGCTGGATGCACGACACCCTGGACTACATGAAGCTCGATCCGGTGCATCGCCGCTACCATCACCACCTGATGACCTTCGGCATGCTTTACAACTACACCGAAAACTTTGTGCTGCCGCTATCGCATGACGAAGTGGTGCACGGTAAACGCTCTATCCTCGATCGCATGCCGGGCGACGCCTGGCAAAAGTTCGCTAATCTGCGCGCTTATTACGGTTGGATGTGGGGTTTCCCCGGCAAGAAGCTGCAATTTATGGGCAACGAGTTTGCGCAAGGCCGTGAATGGAACCACGACACCAGCCTTGACTGGCATCTGCTGGAGGGGGAAGACAACTGGCACAACGGCGTACAGCGGCTGGTGCGCGACCTCAACCATACCTATCGTCACTATGCGCCGCTGCATCAGCTTGATTTTGATGGACAAGGGTTTGAGTGGCTGGTGGTAGACGATCACGAGAATTCGGTCTTTGCCTTTGCGCGTCGCGATCGCGACGGCAATGAGATCATCGTCATCAGTAACTTCACCCCCGTGGTGCGTCATCACTACCGTTTTGGCGTCAATCAGCGTGGCGGCTGGCGTGAAGTGATGAATACCGACCAGCACGATTATCACGGCAGCGACACGCGTAACCACGGCGTGGTGCATACCGAGGAGATTGACAGCCACGGTCGACCGCAGTCGTTGAGCCTGACCGTGCCGCCGCTGGCAACCCTCTGGCTGGTGCGGGAGAGCGACTGATGCTGGAGCAGGGGCAGCCGAAACCGTTAGGTGCACATTACGATGGGCACGGCGTCAATTTCACGCTGTTTTCCCAGCACGCTGAGCGCGTCGAGCTGTGCCTGTTTGACGCACACGGCGCTGAGCGTCGTTTTCCGCTGCCCGCGCGCAGCGGTGATATCTGGCACGGCTATTTTCCCGCGCTCAAGCCCGGCCAGCGTTATGGTTATCGGGTTCACGGTCCGTGGGCACCGCAGCAGGGACATCGCTTCAATCCTGCCAAGCTGCTGGTTGATCCCTGCGCCAAAGCGGTAGTAGGAGATGTGGCGGACGAGGCTTGTGTTTATGGCGGTGAACGTGAGCCGGATCTGCTGGATAACGCCGCCGTTGCCCCTAAATCATTAGTGATCGCCGAGGATTTTAATTGGGAGAGTGACCAGCCACCGCGCACGCCGTGGGGTAATACGGTGATTTATGAAGCGCACGTGCGTGGCTTGACGCAGCAGCATCCGGAAATTCCGGAAAGGCTGCGTGGGACTTATGCGGCGCTAGGTCATCCTGCTATGGTGAACTACCTGCGCCATCTTGGTGTTACCGCGCTGGAACTGCTGCCGATTGCCCAGTTCACCAGCGAGCCGCGCCTGCGCCGTTTGGGTTTGAGCAACTATTGGGGCTACAACCCCTTCGCTTTATGGGCGGTAGATGCGCGCTACGCGTCGGGTGAAAACGGCTTATCACCGCTGCAGGAGTTTCAGCAGGCGGTAAAAGCGCTGCATGCCGCGGGCATCGAAGTGATTCTGGATGTGGTGTTCAACCACACCGCCGAACTGGAAGAGATCGGACCGACGATTTCCCAGCGCGGCGTGGATAACGCCAGCTATTACTGGCTTGATGGCAACGATGAGTATCAAAACTGGACCGGCTGCGGCAACACGCTGAATCTCAGCCATCCGCAGGTAATGGCATGGGTGCTTGAAGCGTTACGCTATTGGGTGCGCAACTGCCATATCGATGGTTTCCGTTTTGATCTCGCCAGCGTATTAGGCCGTACGCCGGAATTTCGTCAGGATGCACCGCTGTTCGCCGCCATCAAAGCGTGTCCGCTGCTCTCGCAGGTGAAGCTGATTGCCGAGCCGTGGGATATTGGCCCTGGCGGTTACCAGGTGGGTAATTTCCCACCAGACTTTGCCGAATGGAATGATCATTTTCGCGACGCGGCGCGTCGTTACTGGCTGCAAGGTGAGCTGAATAACGGAGATTTTGCCCGCCGTTTTGCCGCATCCAGCGACGTTTTCCAGCGTGAGGCGCGCCTGCCGCACGCCAGCATCAATCTTATTACCGCCCACGACGGCTTCACGCTGCGCGACGTGGTGAGCTTCAACAACAAACACAATCAGGCCAACGGCGAAGATAATCGCGACGGCAGCAGCAATAACTTCAGCCATAACCACGGCAAAGAGGGGCTGCAGGTCAGTTTCGATATTGTCGAGCGGCGGCGGCGCAGCGTGCATGGCTTGCTGACGACGCTGCTACTGGCACAGGGCACGCCGATGTTGCTGGCGGGCGATGAACGCGGTCACAGCCAGCATGGCAACAACAATGCCTATTGTCAGGACAATCCGCTGACCTGGCTCAACTGGCAACAGGATGATTTTGGACTGGTCGACTTCACTGCTGCATTAATCCATCTGCGCCAGCGCATTCCTGCGCTGACCGAGGATGGCTGGTGGCAGGAGGGCGATGGCAACGTGCAGTGGTTCAACGCCAGCGGCAAACCACTGGAAACAGAGCAGTGGGAACAGGGGACGCACAGAATGCAGATCCTGCTCTCCGGCCGCTGGTTAATAACAATAAACGCCACGGAATCGGTGAATGATATCGCCTTACCAGACGGAGAGTGGCGTGCCATTCCTCCTTTCGCCGGGGAAGATAACCCCATCCTGACAACTGTCTGGCACGGTCCCGCACACGGTGTGTGCGTGTTCCAAAAGCAATCATAAGGAGTCAGACATGGTGAAATTAGATAGAACAGATCATCTGATGCTGGCGCGCCAGCTCCCTACACAAACGGTTGCCTTGATCCTTGCTGGCGGGCGCGGTACGCGCCTGAAAGATCTCACCGCGAAACGCGCCAAACCTGCCGTGCACTTCGGTGGCAAGTTCCGCATCATCGACTTTGCGCTGTCCAACTGCATCAACTCGGGCATTCGGCGCATCGGCGTGATCACCCAATATCAGTCACATACTTTGGTGCAGCATATCCAACGTGGCTGGTCCCTGTTCAACGAAGAGATGAACGAATTTGTCGATCTGCTGCCCGCCCAGCAGCGTGCCGCTACCGAACACTGGTATCGCGGTACCGCCGATGCGGTGACGCAAAATCTCGACATCATTCGTCGCTATAACGCGCAATACATCGTGATTCTCGCCGGGGATCACATCTACAAGATGGACTACTCGCGCATGCTGCTCGACCACGTCGATCGCGGTGCCAAATGCACTATCGCGTGCTTACCGGTGCCGTTGGCCGAAGCCACGGCGTTTGGTGTGATGGCGGTAGATGCCGAAAACAACGTGATCGATTTTGTTGAAAAGCCGCCAAAACCGCCGTCAATGCCGGGGGATGACACCCGAGCGCTGGCGAGCATGGGCATTTACGTATTCAACGCCGATTACCTTTATCAGCTGCTGGAAGAAGACCTGCAGGTAGCCGATTCCAGTCACGACTTTGGTAAAGATCTGCTGCCAAAAATTGTCGCCAGCGGCGAAGCTTACGCGCACTCCTTTACGCTTTCTTGCGTGCAGATTGACGAAAAGGCCGAGCCATACTGGCGCGACGTCGGCACGCTGGAAGCCTACTGGCGCGCCAACCTCGATTTAGCCTCGGTGACGCCTGAGCTGGATATGTACGACCATAGTTGGCCGATTCGCACCCATATGGAGCCGCTACCACCGGCGAAATTTGTGCAGGATCGTTCCGGCAGCCACGGCATGACGATGAACTCGCTGGTTTCGGGCGGCTGCATCATTTCTGGCTCGGTGGTGGTGAATTCCGTGCTGTTCCCACGCATTCGCGTGAACTCGTTTTGCAATATTGATTCCGCAGTGCTGCTGCCCGATGTGGTGGTTGGCCGATCGTGTCGTCTGCGCCGCTGCGTGATTGATCGCGCCTGCGAGCTGCCAGAAGGCATGGTCATTGGCGAAAACCCCGATGAAGACAGCCGTCGTTTTTACCGTTCAGAAGAGGGCATCGTACTGGTGACGCGCGCCATGCTGGCCAAATTAGCCAGAGCGGGTCAGTAGATGACGAAAGATTATAGAGAAAATTGCCGCGTGGAACGCGTGCGATAACAATAGGGGTTCAGGATGCAGGTTTTACATGTCTGTTCAGAGCTTTTCCCGCTGTTGAAAACCGGCGGACTGGCTGATGTCGTCGGTGCATTACCACAGGCGCAAATAGCCGATGGTACGGATGCGCGGGTGTTGATTCCCGCCTATCCGGATCTGCGTAAAGGGATTCCTGATACTGAAATCCTGGCGGAGCTGCAAACTTTTGCTGGACCGGTGCGCTTACTTTTTGGACAATTTAACGGCGTTGGCATTTATTTAATTGATGCGCCGGGACTGTATGAGCGTCCCGGCAGCCCGTATCACGATACGTCGCAGTTTGCCTATGTGGATAACTACCTGCGCTTTGCCCTGTTGGGCTGGATGGGCGCAGAGATTGCCAGCGGATTAGATATGTACTGGCAGCCCGATATCGTGCACGCACATGACTGGCATGCCGGCTTAACCTGCGCCTACATTGCTGCGCGCGGTCACCCGGCGAAAACGGTGTTCACCGTGCACAATCTGGCGTATCAGGGGCTGTTTTCCGCGCGTCATTTGGATGAAATTCAGATACCGCGCGCCTTCTTCGATATGCATGGCCTGGAGTTCTTTGGACAGATCTCCTACCTCAAGGCGGGACTGTTCTATGCCGATCATATTACGGCGGTCAGCCCGACTTATGCGCTGGAGATTACCCGACCCGAATTTGGTTACGGTATGGAAGCGTTACTCGAGCAGCGCCTGCGCGAGGGAAGACTGAGCGGGATTCTCAACGGTGTCGATCCTGGCATTTGGGATCCGGCGCATGATTTGCTGCTCACCGCGCGCTACGACAGCGAAACGCTGGAGAGCAAAGCCGAGAACAAACGCCAGCTGCAGATTGCCATGGGCCTGAAGGTGGATGACAAAGCGCCGGTGTTCTGCGTGATCAGCCGCCTGACGAAACAGAAAGGGCTGGATTTGGTGCTGGAAGCGCTGCCGGGCCTACTGGCGCAGGGCGGCCAGCTGGTGCTGCTCGGTCAGGGAGATGCCGAGTTACAGCAAGGTTTCCTCGCGGCGGCTGCGGAGCATCCGGGTCGCGTTGGCGTGCAGATTGGTTATCACGAAGCCTTCTCGCACCGCATTGTTGGCGGCGCGGATGTGATTATGGTGCCGAGCCGCTTTGAGCCGTGCGGCTTAACCCAGCTGTATGGATTGAAATACGGCACGCTGCCGCTGGTGCGTCGCACCGGTGGTCTGGCGGATACGGTGCAAGACAGCTCACTGGAGAATCTGGCGGACGGTGTCGCCAGCGGATTCACCTTTGAAGACAGTAATGCCTGGTCGCTGCTGCGGGCGATTCGGCGCGCATTTGTTCTGTGGTCTCGACCTGCACTCTGGCGTTACGTTCAGCGGCAGGCGATGGGGATGGATTTTAGTTGGCAGGTGGCAGCACAAGCCTACCGCGATCTTTATCAACGTTTGCTGTAATGAGAGATTGGGATACTTGATATGAATGCACCTTTCACCTATGCCTCACCCACGCTGACGGTTGACGCGCTGAAGCACTCAATCGCCTATAAGCTGATGTTTACTATTGGTAAAGATCCCTCGATCGCGAATAAGCATGAGTGGCTCAACGCCGCGCTGCTGGCGGTGCGTGATCGCATGGTGGAACGCTGGCTGCGCTCCAGTCGCGCGCAGCTCTCACAGGATGTGCGGCAGGTTTATTATCTGTCGATGGAGTTCCTGATGGGACGCACGCTCGGTAACGCGCTGCTGGCGATGGGCATCTACGACGATCTCAATCAGGCGCTGGACGAGATGGGGTTGGATCTCAGCGAACTGATGGAAGAGGAGAACGATCCCGGCCTCGGCAACGGCGGCCTTGGGCGTTTGGCCGCCTGCTTCCTTGACTCGCTCGCCACGCTGGGTTTGCCGGGACGTGGCTACGGTATTCGTTACGATTACGGCATGTTCAAGCAGAATATCGTTGACGGGCAGCAGCGCGAATCACCGGATTACTGGCTGGAATATGGTAATCCGTGGGAATTCCAGCGCTTTAATACGCGCTACAAGGTGCGTTTCGGCGGCCGTTTACAGCACGAAGGGGCGCGGGTGCGCTGGATCGAAACCGAAGAGATCGTCGCGATGGCTTACGATCAGATCATCCCCGGTTTTGACACCGATGCCACCAACACGCTGCGTTTGTGGGGCGCGCAGGCCAGCAACGAGATCAATCTCGGTAAGTTCAACCAGGGTGATTACTTCGCTGCGGTGGAAGATAAGAACCATTCGGAAAACGTCTCGCGCGTGCTCTATCCCGATGATTCAACCTATTCCGGCCGCGAGCTGCGTCTGCGCCAGGAGTATTTCCTCGTCTCTTCAACGGTGCAGGATATTCTCAATCGTCACTGGCAGATGCATGAAACCTGGGACAATCTGCCGGATAAAATTGCCATTCACCTTAATGATACTCATCCGGTGTTGGCGATCCCTGAATTGATGCGACTGCTGATCGACGAGCAAAAATTCAGCTGGGACGATGCGTTTGAAGTGACCTGTCAGGTGTTCTCCTACACCAACCAC
Source organism: Pantoea sp. BRR-3P (assembly GCF_039621635.1). Lineage (NCBI taxonomy): Bacteria > Pseudomonadati > Pseudomonadota > Gammaproteobacteria > Enterobacterales > Erwiniaceae > Pantoea > Pantoea sp. BRR-3P. Next base: position 3,740,447 of record NZ_CP155066.1, on the reverse strand, counting down.
ACCTTGATGACGGAAGCGCTGGAAACCTGGCCGGTGGATATGATCGGCAAAATTCTGCCGCGTCATCTCAGCATCATTTTTGAAATTAATGACTATTTCCTGAAAACCATCCAGGAATACTATCCGGATGATTGGGAGCTGATGGCGCGCATCTCGATCATTGACGAAAACGACGGTCGGCGCATTCGCATGGCGTGGCTGGCGGTGGTGGTAAGCCACAAGGTCAACGGCGTGTCGGAACTGCACTCCAATTTGATGGTGCAATCGCTGTTCGCTGATTTCGCGCGTTTATTCCCTGGCCGTTTCTGCAATAAAACCAATGGGGTGACGCCGCGTCGCTGGCTGGCGCTGGCCAACCCGCCGCTGTCCGATGTATTAGATGAAGCGATTGGTCGCAACTGGCGCACCGATCTCGGCCAGCTCAACGAGCTAACGGCACAAATCGATTACCCGGCGTTTATCGAGCAGATCGCCGACGCCAAATTCGCCAACAAAAAGCGCCTGGCGGATTGGGTGGCGAAAAATATGGATATTGTGCTGGACCCGCATGCGCTCTTCGATGTGCAGATTAAACGCATCCATGAATACAAACGTCAGCTACTGAACGTGCTGCACGTTATTACGCGCTATAACCGCATCAAGGCCGATCCCAACGCTGAATGGGTGCCGCGCGTGAATATCTTCGCCGGTAAAGCGGCGTCGGCGTATTACGTAGCGAAGCACATCATCCACTTGATCAACGATGTCGCCAACGTGATCAACAACGATCCGCAGGTGAAGAACAAGTTGAAGGTGGTGTTCATCCCGAACTATGGCGTGAGTCTGGCGCAGATCATTATCCCTGCGGCGGATCTCTCCGAGCAGATCTCCACTGCTGGCACCGAAGCATCGGGCACCAGTAACATGAAATTTGCGCTGAACGGCGCGTTAACCATCGGTACGCTGGATGGCGCTAATGTGGAGATGCTGGAGCATGTCGGCAAGGAGAATATCTTTATCTTCGGCAACACCACGCCGCAGGTCGAGAAGCTGCGCACCGACGGCTACAACCCGCGTAAGTATTACGAGGAAGATCCTGAGCTGCATCAGGCGCTGACGCAAATCGCCAGCGGCGTGTTCAGTCCGCAGGAACCGGGTCGCTATCGCAATCTGTTTGATGCGCTGGTGAACTTCGGCGACCACTATCAGCTGCTAGCGGATTATCGTAGCTATGTGGATACGCAGGACAAAGTAGACAAGCTCTATCGTCAGCCGGATAAGTGGCAACGCAGCGCGGCGCTGAATATCGCCAATATGGGCTACTTCTCGTCAGATCGAACCATTCAGGAGTATGCGGATGAGATCTGGCACATCTCGCCAGTGAGGTTGTAAGGCGGGAATTTCAAAATCCAGGTCGCCATAAATGGCGACCCTACCAAACCGCACTGAACAAATGTAGGGTCGCCATTCATGGCGACCGATAAACGTTCAGATTTTAAGGATTATTTTAAAGTGATGCTTTTGACAATCCCGTCAGCATCACTTTGTGCCTGCTGCTGGTTATCCGCTGGCAAGGTAATTTGCAGCGTCAGCAGTTTGCCGTCCACTTTTGCCAGAATCACCGAAGACCATGACGTCTGGTTATTGGCAGAAATCACCGTATCCAGCTGCTGAGCCGGCTGATCCTTCAGCGTCACCGCTTTATTCGACACCACTTGCAGCTGTGGATCGCGGCTGCGCTGCTGCTGTTCCAGGCGCTGCGCCAACGCATCTAGCGCTTCGTTAGTGGGATCGCCCGCAATCACGATAATCGCGCGCTGGCCGGTTTCGTCGGCATAGACGTGCATGTTGGTGGATTCAGAACCGAGTTTGCCGCTCTTATCAGACATGCCCGCCGGCAGTGAGAAGCTCAGCTTGCCGTCCATCAGATTGACCGTCTGAGCAGACTGGCTGGCGCTGGCACCGTTGCTGTTTGCTGCTGCATCATCTTTCTTCTGGTCACATGCCGCCAGGCCTATCACCAGCAGGCCAATACCCACATATTTCACTACGTTACGCATTCTTTTCCCTTTTACATGATTCCAGTCAGGCGTTATCAAAACGGAATCGGCGGGCAAAAGCAACCGCCGGAGTGTCAGGAAATTTTAGCGTGCCATGGCGTTACGTCTATGTGGAATCAGCCGAAATTCACCTGTCGCTGTGCGGAACGCTCGGCTAATCGCTTCAGCATGGCATTCAGCAGCACGCCGTAAGCCGGCAGGAAGAAGATCATGCAGATCAGCACTTTGAAGCTGTAATCCACCAGGGCGATCTCGACCCAATGCGTAGCCATAAACGGGTCTGGACTCTTGTAAAAGGCGATGAAAAAGAAGGCCAGCGTATCGCTGATATTGCCAAGGAACATCGCGGCCGCAGGGGCAATCCACCACTGGGGTAATTGGCGCAAACGGTTAAAAACGTGGACGTCAAGGATCTGGCCCAGCGCATAAGCCATAAAGCTGGCGCAGGCGATACGCGCGACAAACAGATTAACCTCTTCCAGCGATGCCCAACCCTGCCATTCGCCTTGATAAAAGACGCACGAGACGATGTAGGAGATCACCAGCGCTGGAATCATCACCGCCAGAATGATGCGACGAGCCAGCGGCGCGCCAAAGATGCGCACGGTGAGATCGGTTGCGAGGAAAATAAACGGAAAGCTAAACGCGCCCCAGGTGGTGTGGAAGCCGAAGATGGAAACCGGCAGCTGTACCAGGTAGTTACTGGAGGTGATTACCAGCAGATGGAAAAGCGATAGCCAAAACAGCGCATGCATGCGCTGACGTGCAGAAAAAGCAATCATGTAGGACCTTTTTAATAGTGGGGTGAGGGAACCCATTGCCCGTCATACTTCAAGCCGTAGCTGCGTTGGCTGCGTGCGTCCACCCCAGTCACTTACTTCAGTAAGCTCCTGGGGCTGCTCGCACTTGCCGCCTTGCTACAGCTCGAATTATTTAGGGCAAAATATGGTAGCAATTTAAAAATCGGCGGCATCTTAACGCGTTGCGTAATTTATGCAATGGTTAATTTTAACGCAATCGTTATCGCCTTGCGTTGGCTAATTCACACGCTAAAATGTGCGCCCATCATCCACCATAGACAGAGAATCATGAGCGATCCCTTTTCTGCGCCTGACCATCAGCTTGATGCCCTTGGCCTGCGCTGCCCAGAGCCAGTAATGATGGTGCGTAAAACCGTGCGCAGCATGCAGGCCGGTGAAACCTTGCTGATCATCGCCGATGATCCCGCCACCACGCGCGATATTCCCGGTTTCTGCCGTTTTATGGAACATCAGCTGCTGGCACAGCAGACCGAAAGCCTGCCGTACCAGTTTCTCATCAAAAAAGGCGCTTAACGCTGACGCAGCAAGCGCAGCGCATTCGCGGTAACCAGCGCGGTGGCACCGGAATCTGCCAGCACCGCCAGCCACAAACCGGTAAAGCCGAGCAGCGTGGTGACGAGGAAAATCGCCTTCAGGCCCAGCGCCAGCGCCACGTTCTGCCGAATGATGGCGCGCGTGCGCCGTGCCAGCAAGATCGTGCGCGGCAGAATCGCCAGCTGATTTTGCGTTAATGCTACATCGGCGGCTTCCAGCGCGACGTCGGTGCCGCTGCCCATCGCGATACCGATCGTCGCTGCTTTCATCGCAGGCGCATCGTTGATGCCGTCGCCCACCATCGCCAGCGATTGTTGCGCGCCTAATTGCCGCACGGCTTCCACTTTATCGGCGGGTAAGAGACCGGCGCGATAATCAATCTGCAATTCGGCGGCAATGGCAGCGGCTGCTCGCGGGTTATCACCGGTCAACATCACGCTATTTACACCCAGTTTTTGCAGTTGAGAGAGTGCGCTTATCGCCTCTTCACGCAACTGATCCCGCAACGCCAATGCGCCGAGTACCTGCTGATCCTGCAACAGCAGCACCACGGTTTGACCCTGGGCTTCCAGCTCGGCAATCAGCTGCTGCTGAGTTGCGTTAAGCTGCCTGGCTTCACGTGGCGTGAGTAACTGATAGGTCACGCCATCAATGTCGGCACGAATACCGCTGCCCGCCAGGGTTTGCTGCTGAGAAGCGGAAGGGATCGCAAGCTGACGCCGCTCGGCTGCAGTGACAATGGCTCGCGCCAGTGGATGCGTGGAGCCCTGTTCAACGGCAGCGGCAATGCTGAGCAGGCTGTTTTCCGCTGTTCCACCGAACGACTGAATATGGGTGATCTGTGGCTTGCCCGCGGTCAGTGTGCCGGTTTTGTCGAACGCCATCATGCTAACGCGACTGAGCCGCTCCAGTGCCGCGCCGCCTTTTATCAGCGCGCCCTGACGGGCGGCAGCGGCCAATCCAGAGGTAATGGCCGCGGGTGTGGAGATCACCAGCGCACACGGGCAACCAATCAGCAGCAGCGTTAGCCCTTTATAAATCCACGGCAGCCATGCTCCAACGCCGAGCAGCGGTGGCAGCACCATCACCAGCAGCGCCAACAGCATAATCGCCGGCGTATAAATGCGGCTGAAGCGATCGATAAAGCGTTCAACCGGCGCACGATGGCTTTCGGCTTCTTCAATCAGCTGCAGGATGCGGTCGATAGCACTTTGCCCCGGCTGGGAAACCACTTTCAAGGTAACCAGACGATCGAGGCTGGTGGCACCGGCCATGATCTGTTCACCCGGCTCACGCGCCACCGGCAGCGATTCGCCGGTCAGCGCGCTTTCATCAAAACTGGCACTGGCATGCAATAACTCGCCGTCCGCCGGTAAACGGCCACCGGCCGCGACTTCAATTACATCACCAGGCTGCAGCACGTCTAAGCGGACATTTTCCCGTTGTGTGCCGACAATGCGCGTGGCGGTGTCAGGACGCAGCGCCATTAGCGCGGTCACGCCGCGACGCGCGCGCGCGGCGGCGTAGGCTTCCAGGCGTTCGCCCAGCTGGAACAGCAGCAGCACCATGGCGGCTTCAGCGTGGGCACCAATCACCAACGCACCGGCGGCAGCGATGGTCATCAGCATCTCAATACTAAATGGCGATCCGCTGCGCAGCAGTTGCCAGGCGTTGCGCGCGATGGGGGCCAAACCAATCAGCGTGGTAGCAATAAACAGGCGATCGCCCCAAAGCGGTGAAACCTGGCTCAGCAGCCAGCTGGCGAGCATCAGTACGCCAAGCAGCAGTAAACCGGCATTTTCCTGCCAGCGGCTTTCCGGTGGTGGGGGCGATTGAGGATCGCTGGAGGTCAGCGTGAAGCCAGCATGTTTTACGGCTTGTTCGATAGCGCTGCGGATATCGTTTTCGGCATCCACCACCAGTTTTTCGCTGGCGAAAATCACCCGCGCTTGCTGCACCTGCGGCACGCGTTGCACGGCAGATTCGATTTTTCGTGCGCAGCTGGGACAATCCATGCCGGCAATCTGCCAGCGAAATTGGTGGGAAGTGAGTGCGGGCCTGTCACTTTCGGCGTCGCTTTCGCCGCCGGGCGAGCCGCTATCGCTGTCGCAGCAGCCACAATCACCTTCTGGCGTAACTGGCTGCGCGGCTGAGATTTTCAGTGCTGAGGGCTTTACGCTGCGAATCGAGCACAGTGGCTGCGGTTGGCGATGAGACTTTCCACAGCGGCAAGGATGGGCGTGTTGATGCATATAACCTCCGGAATTAGGGGGCGGGATAGCACCCGCTCCCTAATGCTACACTCTGGAGTCAACTCCAGAGTCAAGCTGAAGGTGAGTTTTTCTTCAATAAAGCCACAGGGAGCGCACAATCATAAAATGACCGGCGAAGTAACAGGCGGCGACAATGGCGCTATCGGCGCTGAAGCGGCGACGATAGTGCGAGAAAAACCAGACAATGTTGGCTAATAGCAATAACGCGGCGCCGACAAGCAGCGAGAAACTGTAATCGGTTGGGCGGAAGAAGTAGTTCTCCGCTGCCATCCAGTTCATCACCAATGTCATGCCGATCAAGGTGCAGATTGGCCAGCGTAGATCTTCCAGCCTGGTCCAGAGAACGCCGATAACAATGACGCCAATCACCAGGAAGGTGAGGGGAATCGGCCAGAAGAAACTCATGGTCATGTGCGCGGCAAAGCTGATGGTGTACAGCAGATGCGACAGGAAAAATGCGCCCAATGCATAGAGCATCTGCTGACGCGGCAGCAGCATCAGCGCATCACCCACCAGCGTGGCAATAAGACCGGCCAGGATCAGATAATCGGTGGTGTTAAGCGTTGGCGCTTGCCACGCCCAGGCAACGAGCAACAGCAAGGTGACAGGTTTAAATAGCCAGCGCTGCCATTGCGGGCCGCGGTATGAAGCATCGACGTAGAGCCAGCCGGAAAAAAGTACGGCAAGGAAAGACCAAAGCATGTTTTCTCCCTTTTCTGAACGAAATGTCCGCCAGTTTGATGAATTTTCCCAAAATCACTTACTCAGTGTAAGTTACCGCCGCCAAATGTGACAATCAGCCGACTCTGGTTGTATGCTTTGTCGTCTTTACCCGTTCCGACTTAACGCAAAGCACGAGATAAATCATGAGCAAACCACCGCTAATCTTTTTCATCGTACTGGCCATTATTGCCGTTCTGGCGACGCGTCAGTTTATCAAGCAGCGCCGCGAAACCGCAGTGAACGATGCCTCTCCAGTGCGCTCTTTGAGCGTAGAAGTGAAAACTAAGCGCGAATTTCCCTCTCCTAATCGCCGTTCACGCCAGCGCGAAGTCATTGCCGGAGAAGAGATGAAGTATGAAGCCTGGTTTCATCCACTGAATGGCGCGAGCGATATCAAAGTGACGGTCAACGCCAGTGATTATCATCAGATGGATAAGGGCGTGAAAGGGGAGCTGAAAATGCAAGGGACACGCTTTGTCAGTTTTACGCCAACGCCGTAAGGCCGCCATTCACGGCGACCTGGCCACCAAACGCACTCATTACATCTTCGGATAATGCTTTTTCTGCCACGCCAGCAGCTCAAACACGCCAAAGAAGAAGATCTTCGCCTGGGTTACGCCGCTCAGTTTGGGCGCGTCTTTTGCCTGAGTGGCGCGCAGCAGCACCAATTGCAGGCCGTGCATAATCACCATAAAGAACAGCGCCACATGCACAAAATAGCGCAGCGGCGTGGGGAAGGGCTGCACCAGATTGAGCAGCAAAAATGCCCATACGCAAATCATCAGCAAGCGACCCAAATTAAGCCACATTCTACTTCTCCTGTTGGCGTTGATATAAGCGATAAGCCACCTGGCCGGCGATTTTCTCGCGGTACAAATCCCAATTGGCCGGTGCCACGGGCGTGCCGTTTTCCACTTCGCTTTCCACATAGATCAGCGCTTCATCGGCCAGCCAGCCATTTTGCTCCAGTAAGGTCAACGTTTCCTGTAACAGGCCTTTACGGAACGGCGGATCGACAAACACCACGTCAAACGGTTCGCCCGGCTGGCTCAGCCATTGCAACGTGTTGGTTTGCACCACTTTCGCCTGCGTGGCGCGCAGCGTTTGCAGGTTCTGCGAAAGCTGCTGCGCTACAGTACGTTCCAGCTCCAGCAGCGTGGCTGATGCGGCATAACGAGAGAGTGCTTCAAGGCCGAGTGCGCCGCTGCCGGCAAAGCAGTCGAGGCAACGCGCGTCCTGAATGTCTGGCGCTAGCCAGTTGAACAGGGTTTCACGCACGCGATCGGTGGTCGGGCGCAGGCCAGCGCTATCCGGTACCGGTAATTTACGGCCGCGCCACTGGCCGCCAATGATGCGGATCTGGCCAGCGCCGTTGCTGCGGGGGGATTTGCTCATTTTGCTCACAACTCGTCATAATTTGTTGCGTAGTTTAACGGGCGTAGCGGGCAGAAGAAACGTTAAAAAAGGGTGCTGTGGTGCGCTGGCAGGAAAGTGTTAGACTACTGAGTTGGTAGAGCGCGCGTAATTACCTGATTTTTACGCGGCTCCCCGCAAAAAAATGCATATTTTATCCCCTGGGAACAGCGTGCTACCGGGAATAAGCCATCGAGGAGTAGGGTCACACAATGGCAAAAGAGAAAAAACGCGGCTTTTTTTCCTGGCTAGGCTTTGGCAAAGAAGAAGAGACGCAACAGCCTGTTGAAGAGCAGCAGCAAACTGCCGAGGTGGCACCTGAGCCCGCCGTTGAAGAGAGTGCGTTAGATCGCGCCGAAGCGCAGGCTGAAGAAACCGTCGCGGTTACCGAGCAGGTCGCGGAACATCAGCAGGTTGAACCAGAGGTTATTGCCGAGCCGGTTAGCGCACCGCAGCAAGCCGAGCCGGTTACCGCCATCGAAGAAGAAGTGCTGCCGGAAGAGATCGTCCAGCCGGTTGTCGCACCTATCGAAGAAGAGCCTCAGCTGGAAGAGCTGGCGCTTGATGCGCCAGACGTTGATGAAGAAGCCCCCTTAAGCGACGAAGAGCTGGAAGCGCTGGCGCTGGCAGAAACCTATGCAGAAGATGCTGAGCTGGCTGAGGAACCTCAGGATACCGTTAGCGATCTGCCGCTGGCTGCTGCGCCCATTATCACCCAGGAGCAGGAGCGTCCTACCAAAGAGGGCTTTTTCGCCCGTCTGAAGCGCAGCCTGGTTAAAACGCGTGAAAACCTCGGTTCCGGTTTTATCAGCCTGTTCCGCGGTAAAAAGATTGATGACGACCTGTTTGAGGAGCTGGAAGAGCAGCTGCTGATTGCGGACGTTGGCGTTGAAACGACGCGCCGCATCATCACCAATCTGACCCAGCAGGCCAACCGCAAGCAGCTGCGTGATGCTGAGGCGCTGTATGGGCTGCTGAAAGCCGAAATGGCCGGCATTCTGGAAAAAGTGGACCAGCCGCTGGAAGTGGGCGGCAAAACGCCATTCGTCATCCTGATGGTTGGCGTCAACGGCGTGGGTAAAACCACCACCATCGGTAAGCTGGCGCGCCAGTATCAGGCGCAGGGCAAATCCGTCATGCTGGCGGCAGGCGATACCTTCCGTGCTGCGGCCGTTGAACAGCTGCAGGTGTGGGGCCAGCGCAACAATATTCCGGTCGTCGCGCAGCATACCGGCGCGGATTCCGCCTCCGTGATTTTTGATGCCATTCAGGCCGCTAAGTCGCGGAATGTCGATGTCCTGATTGCCGATACCGCCGGTCGCTTGCAAAACAAATCGCACCTGATGGAAGAGCTGAAAAAAATTACCCGTGTGATGAAGAAGCTGGATGAAGAGGCGCCGCATGAGGTGATGTTGACGCTTGACGCCAGCACCGGGCAAAACGCTATCAGCCAGGCCAAACTGTTCCATGAAGCGGTGGGCCTGACGGGCATCGCCCTGACCAAACTGGACGGCACCGCCAAAGGCGGCGTGATCTTCTCGGTTGCCGATCAGTTCGGCATTCCGATTCGTTATATCGGTGTTGGGGAAGGCATCGAGGATTTACGGCCGTTTAAGGCCGCAGACTTTATTGAGGCACTGTTTGCCCGAGAGGAATGATTGGGATGATTCGCTTTGAAGAGGTCAGTAAAGCTTACCTGGGTGGACGTCAGGCGCTGCAGGGGGTGGATTTTCATCTGCGTCCTGGTGAAATGTCGTTCCTGACCGGCCACTCTGGCGCGGGGAAGAGTACCTTACTGAAGCTGATTTGTGGCATTGAGCGCCCGAGTGCGGGGCAGATCTGGTTTAGCGGCCACGATATTTCGCGTTTGCGTCACAGTGAAGTCCCTTTCCTGCGACGTCAGATCGGCATGATTTTCCAGGATCACCATTTACTGATGGATCGTTCGGTCTATGACAACGTGGCGATTCCGCTGATTATCTCCGGTGCCAGCGGCGAAGACATTCGTCGCCGCGTATCGGCCGCGCTGGATAAAGTGGGCCTGCTCGACAAAGCGAAAAGCTATCCGATTCAGCTCTCAGGCGGTGAACAACAGCGTGTGGGCATTGCCCGCGCGGTGGTGAACAAACCGGCGGTGCTGCTGGCGGACGAACCGACCGGTAACCTCGATAATGCGCTGTCGGAAGACATTCTGCGCCTGTTTGAAGAGTTCAACCGCGTTGGCGTCACGGTACTGATGGCAACGCACGATGTCGGGTTGATTGCGCGCCGAAATTATCGCGTGATGACGCTCAATCAGGGACGTCTGCACGGAGGCCACGATGGTCAATAAACGCAACAAGCGCGCACCTGCGCCGAAAGCGAAGCAACCTTCTAAAAGTAAAGCGCTGAAGGGTGGCTGGCAGGAGCAATGGCGCTACGCGCTGCGCGGCACGCTATCCGATATGTGGCGTCAGCCGCTGGCGACGCTGCTAACGGTGATGGTGATTGCTATCTCACTGACGCTGCCGAGCGTGTGCTACATGGTGTGGAAAAACGTAAGCCAGGCCGCGACCCAGTGGTATCCCGCCCCGCAGCTGACGGTGTATCTGGATAAAGCGCTGGATGACACCGCAGCAGAGAATGTCACCGCGCAGCTTAAGCAGCTGGATGGCGTGGATAATGTGAATTACCTGACGCGTGAAGAAGCGCTAAATGAGTTCCGCAACTGGTCGGGCTTTGGCGGCTCCATGGACATGCTGGAGCAGAATCCGCTGCCGGCGGTGGCCATCATCACGCCAAAACTCAACTTCCAGAATTCGGATACCATGGCGAATCTGCGCGATCGCGTAGCGAAAGTGCAGGGCGTTGATGAAGTGCGCATGGATGACAGCTGGTTCTCACGTCTGGCAGCGCTCACGGGGCTGGTTGGCCAGATCGCCTCAATGATTGGTCTGCTGATGGTGGTGGCGGTGTTCCTGGTGATCGGCAACAGCGTTCGTCTGAGCATCTTTGCGCGTCGCGATACGATCAACGTACAGAAGCTGATTGGCGCGACCGATGGGTTTATTCTGCGTCCGTTCCTGTATGGCGGTGCGCTATTAGGTTTCGGCGGTGCGGTGCTATCGCTGATTCTTTCGGAAGTGCTGGTGCTGCGCCTGCAATCGGTGGTGGCGCAAGTGGCAACGGTATTTGGTACCACCTTTGTGCTGGAAGGTTTTTCCTGGGATGAAGGACTGCTGTTATTGCTGATTGCCGGCATCATTGGCTGGATTGCGGCATGGCTGGCGACGGTACAACATTTACGCCGATTTACGCCACAGTAACCAAAAGCAACGTTTTTTGGTATACTCTTCCTCTGCTGCCGACGACCTGGGAGCAGAGGAATTCTCCTGTTTCCCCCGCCGTCATCTGTGTGTAAAATATTCACTGCTATAATTGAACTTGTGGATAACTTTGTCGTCCAAGTAGCACAGATTGCTTCTGGTTTTCTCGCAACGTTGACATAATGTAGCGTCTGCGCAAGGAAACGTGCAGCAAGTCCATTGAATTTGTGAGGGTTTGAATGACCAAAGAAATGCAAACTTTAGCGATTGCTCCTCTGGGTAACCTGGAATCTTACGTCCGGGCTGCCAACAACTGGCCGGTGCTGACGGCAGAAGAGGAAAAAGCATTGGCTGAGCGGCTGCATTACCAGGGCGATCTGGATGCGGCTAAAACGCTGATCCTGTCTCACCTGCGCTTTGTTGTTCATATTGCTCGTAACTACTCCGGTTACGGCTTGCCACAGGCGGACTTGATTCAGGAAGGTAACATCGGCCTGATGAAGGCGGTGCGTCGCTTCAATCCTGAAGTCGGTGTACGTCTGGTGTCGTTTGCCGTGCACTGGATTAAAGCAGAGATTCACGAATACGTGCTGCGTAACTGGCGTATCGTGAAAGTCGCGACCACCAAAGCTCAGCGTAAGCTGTTCTTTAACCTGCGTAAAAGCAAACAGCGTCTCGGTTGGTTTAACCAGGACGAAGTGGAAATGGTTGCGCGCGAGCTGGGCGTGAGCAGCAAAGATGTGCTGGAAATGGAATCGCGCATGGCCGCGCAGGATATGACCTTCGACATGTCGTCTGATGACGAAGCGGGCGAAGGCAAAGCGATGGCGCCAGTGCTGTATCTGCAGGATAAAACCTCTGACTTTGCCGATGGCATTGAAGAGGATAACTGGGATGCACACGCTGCGGACAAGCTGAGCGATGCAATGCTGAGCCTCGACGAACGCAGCCAGGATATCATCCGCGCCCGTTGGCTGGATGATGATAACAAGACCACGCTGCAGGAGCTGGCCGATAAATACGGTGTTTCTGCGGAACGCGTGCGTCAGCTGGAAAAGAACGCCATGAAGAAACTGCGTGTGGCGATTGAAGCCTGATAACTTTCAGGCGGAAAAACGGGGCGACTTTTAAAGTCGCCCTTTTTATTGCGCGCGAATCGGTCGCCATGAATGACGACCCTACAAATGGCGCGGTTTCGTAGGGTGCGCATTTATGCGCACCGTTTCACCCACCGCACGAAACCCTTCAACGCACCCAGCCATCAGCCTGCGCGCGAAAACCACATGCCTGCATAAAGGCTGCCCGCACGCCCCGATCGGCGTCGCCATCATCGGCAATCCACCAATCCGTCAGCGCACCATTCTGCGCAATTGTCTCTACCAGCAGATATTGACCTACGCCACGGCGGCGTGTCACTTCGCGTACGTTGAGATTAAAAATTTTTCCCTGCGTGCCGCTAATACTGAGTTGTAATGCGGCCAGCAGCCGATCGTTGAAACGCGCGGCATACAGCCGCTGTGTTTCGCTGAGTTGTGCTTCCAGTTGCACAATATCCATTTCTGGCCAGACTTTAGCTAAATCGATGCGATCCTGTGCGGTTAACGATGCTAAGCGCTGGATTGTCAGCTTCATACCTAATACCTGTACTAGTGCAAAGGCGATAGTGTAGCGAATTTAGACAGTCAGAGCGCTGTCACTTTTTTGCAATGAAAATAGGTCGAATGCCAGCCACTTTGCCAGGATTGTGGAGTAAGCCATCAATGATCGTTGAAAAAGCCAGCATAATGCGCTGGTATCCTGCTGAAAAATCGGCCATAACGACCAGACGATTCTGCTGCTCCACTCAGTCAATTCTGAATATGTCAGTTGATTTACAGAATAAAGTTCCTGTTTAATAACCTGAAAAATAAAGCCTTATTACCAATAAATGCCAGAAAAGCGCGCTAACCCATTATTGCAGAATGAGTTTTCCTCTTTGACTGGCAGAAAATAAACCAATCACAACACACACGACACAACTGATGGGGAAGTTCGCATGAAAATGAGTAAAGGACGCGCATTATTGGCGGGCTGCGTCGCCCTGGCGATGAGCCACGCGGCACTGGCGAAAGACATCAAAATTGCCATCGTCGGCGCATCAACCGGTCCGGTCGCGCAGTACGGTGACATGCAGTTTACCGGTGCAGCGCAAGCCATTAAGGACATCAACGCCAAAGGCGGCGTAAACGGTGACAAACTGGTTGGCGTGGAATATGACGACGCCTGTGACCCAAAACAAGCGGTTGCGGTTGCCAACAAAGTGGTTAACGACGGCATTAAATACGTTATCGGCCATCTGTGCTCTTCTTCTACTCAGCCTGCTTCAGACATCTATAACGACGAAGGCGTGCTGATGATTACCCCAGCCGCTACCGCACCCGAGCTGACTGCGCGTGGCTATGCTGACGTGCTGCGCACCACCGGCCTGGACTCCGATCAGGGCCCAACGGCGGCAACCTACATTCTCGATCACATCAAACCAAAGCGTATCGCTGTGGTGCATGACAAGCAGCAGTATGGTCAGGGCCTGGCGGAATCCGTACAGAAAACCCTGAAAGCCAAAGGCGGCAATGTGGTGCTGTTCGAAGGTATCACCGCCGGGGATAAAGACTTCTCCACGCTGATTGCGCGCCTGAAGAAAGAGAACGTGGATTTCGTTTACTACGGCGGCTACTACCCAGAGCTGGGCCAGATTCTGCGTCAGGCAAAATCGGCTGGCCTGAATGCCGGCTTCATGGGCCCAGAAGGCGTGGGCAACGCTTCACTGTCTAACATCGCGGGTGATGCATCGGAAGGCCTGTTTGTTACCCTGCCGAAGCGCTATGACCAGCTGCCAGAGAACAAGGCAATTGTGGATGCGATTAAAGCCAACACCGCGTCTAACCGCAAAGATCCCACCGGTCCGTTTGTCTGGACCACCTACGCCGCAATTCAGTCGCTGGTGGCGGGGATTGAACGCAGCAAGAGCGATGAGCCTGATGCGATTGCCAAGAACCTGAAAGAGGGCGCCGCCGTTCCAACCGTGATGGGCAACCTGAATTGGGATGAGAAAGGCGATCTGAAGGGCTTCGAATTTGGTGTCTTCAAATGGCACAAAGACGGCTCTTCTACTGCAGTTAAGTAATCCCCCAAAATTCCCTCTCCCGCACGCGGGGGAGGGAATTATTCAGCTCCAGAGCAGGTCTTCACTATGTCCGAGCAGTTTCTCTATTTCATTCAGCAGATGTTCAACGGGGTTACCCTCGGGAGCACCTACGCGCTGATCGCCATTGGTTACACCATGGTTTACGGCATTATCGGCATGATCAACTTCGCCCATGGCGAGGTGTACATGATCGGTAGCTATGTCTCCTTTATCGTGATTGCCGCCCTGATGATGATGGGCATTGATACTTCGTGGCTGATGATTGCCGCCGGTTTCGTGATGGCGGTGATCATCTCCAGCGCCTACGGCTGGAGCATCGAGCGCGTGGCGTATAAGCCAGTGCGATCGTCGAAGCGCCTGATCGCGCTAATCTCCGCCATCGGTATGTCGATCTTCCTGCAGAACTACGTCAGCCTGACGCAGGGTTCGCGCGATCTCGCGCTGCCAAGCCTGATCACCGGCCAATGGACGCTGGGTGAGAGCAACGGCTTTGCCGCCACGCTCTCCACCATGCAGCTGGTGATTTGGATTGTCACCTTCCTGTCGATGCTGGCGCTGACGCTGTTCATCCGCTATTCGCGCATGGGACGCGCCTGTCGCGCCTGTGCAGAAGACCTGAAAATGGCTAGCCTGCTGGGCATCAACACCGACCGCGTTATTTCACTCACCTTTGTGATTGGTGCGGCGATGGCGGCGGTGGCGGGCGTGTTGCTCGGTCAATTCTACGGCTCCATCAACCCGTTCATTGGCTTTATGGCTGGGATGAAAGCCTTCACTGCCGCGGTATTAGGCGGCATCGGCAGCATTCCTGGCGCGATGATTGGTGGCCTGGTGCTGGGCATTGCCGAAGCGCTGACCTCGGCCTATCTGTCGACCGAATACAAAGACGTGGTCTCCTTCGCGCTGCTGATTGTGGTGCTGCTGGTGATGCCAACCGGGATTCTTGGCCGTCCGGAGGTAGAGAAGGTATGAAACGCCTCGGTTTGGTCAACGCCGTGATCTCCACGGTGATGTTGTTGGTGCTCGCCACCTTTTTCATGGGCGTACGCCTCGATTTGGATGGCACCAAACTGGTGGTCGCCAATGCGGGCGCGGTACGCTGGAACTGGATCTTCATTGGCTGTGCGGTAGTGTTTGTCTTCCAGCTGCTGCGTCCGCTGGCGCAGGGCAAATTCAAACGCAGCGGCAAAGGGTTTGTCCTGCCAGGTTTTGATGGCTCAACGCCGAAGCAAAAATTGCTGATGGCGCTGGTGATCGCGGCGGCGGTGATTTGGCCGTTTCTGGTGTCGCGCGGCAGTGTGGATATCGCCACGCTGACGCTGATCTACGTGATGCTCGGCCTCGGTCTGAACGTGGTGGTGGGATTATCAGGATTGCTGGTGCTGGGCTACGGCGGTTTCTACGCCATCGGCGCTTACACCTTTGCCTTGCTCAACCACTATTACGGCTTTGGTTTCTGGGAAAGCCTGCCGCTGGCCGGTTTGGTGGCGGGCGCCTTTGGTTTGCTGCTCGGCTTCCCGGTGCTGCGCCTGCGCGGTGACTATCTGGCGATTGTGACGCTCGGCTTCGGCGAAATCGTACGCATTCTGCTGCTGAATAACACGGCGATCACCGGCGGCCCGAACGGTATCGCGCAGATTCCCAAGCCCAGCCTGTTTGGTCTGGAGTTTGGCCGCCGGGTCAGCGAAGGCGGCTGGAGCACCTTCCATGAGTTCTTTGGCCTGAAATACGATCCCAGCGACCGTGTAATTTTCCTCTATCTGGTGGCGCTGCTGCTGGTGGTGCTGACGCTGTTCGTTATCAACCGCTTACTGCGTATGCCGCTGGGCCGCGCGTGGGAAGCGCTGCGTGAAGATGAGATCGCCTGCCGTTCGCTTGGTCTGAGCCCAACGCGCATCAAACTGACAGCCTTCACCATCAGCGCCGTGTTTGCGGGCTTTGCGGGTACGCTGTTCGCCGCACGTCAGGGGTTCGTCAGCCCGGAATCCTTCACCTTCGTCGAATCGGCTTTTGTGCTGGCGATTGTGGTGCTAGGCGGCATGGGCTCGCAGCTGGCGGTGATCCTCGCAGCCATTCTGCTGGTGGTTTCGCGCGAGCTGATGCGTGATTTGAACGAATACAGCATGCTGGTGCTCGGTGGTTTGATGGTGCTGATGATGATCTGGCGTCCACAAGGTCTGCTGCCAATGAAGCGTCCGCATCTGAAGATGAAAAGCAGTAAACAAGGAGAGCAGGCATGAGTCAGCCTTTATTAGCCGTTGAAGGCCTGATGATGCGCTTCGGCGGCCTGTTAGCCGTCAACAATGTGGCGCTTGAGCTGCATCCACAGGAAATCGTTTCGTTGATTGGCCCGAACGGCGCCGGTAAAACCACGGTGTTCAACTGCCTGACCGGTTTCTATAAACCAACCGGCGGCACCATCAAACTGCGCGATCAGCAGCTGCAGGGTTTGCCGGGCCAGAAGATTGCGCGTATGGGCATTGTGCGCACCTTCCAGCACGTGCGCCTGTTCCGCGAAATGACGGTGATTGAAAACCTGCTGGTGGCACAGCATCAGCACCTCAAAAGCGGCGTGTTCTCCGGTTTATTCAAAACCCCGGCTTTCCGTCGCGGTGAGAGCGACGCGCTGGATCGCGCGGCCACTTGGCTGGATCGCATCGGCTTGCTGGATCTCGCCAACCGCCAGGCGGGCAACCTCGCTTATGGCCAGCAGCGTCGTCTGGAAATTGCGCGCTGCATGGTAACGCGTCCGGAAATTCTGATGCTGGATGAACCGGCTGCCGGGCTTAACCCGCGTGAAACCCACGAGTTGGATGAGCTGATCGCCGAGCTGCGCGGTGAGCACAAGGTTTCCGTACTGCTAATTGAACACGATATGAAGCTGGTGATGGGCATTTCTGACCGCATTTACGTAGTGAATCAGGGAACGCCGCTGGCCAACGGTACGCCGGAAGAAGTGCGTAACAATCCGGATGTGATCCGTGCTTATTTAGGTGAGGCGTAACATGGCAAACCCGATTTTAACCTTGCAGAATGTCAGCGCCCATTACGGCCCGATCCAGGCGCTGCACAACATTAATCTGCACATCAATCAGGGCGAAATCGTTACCCTGATCGGTGCCAACGGCGCGGGTAAAACCACGCTACTCGGCACCTTGTGCGGTGAACCGCGCGCCACCAGCGGCAACATCACCTTCGATGGCAAAGAGATTACCGACTGGCAAACGGCGAAAATCATGCGTGAAGCGATCGCCATCGTGCCGGAAGGGCGCCGGGTGTTTTCGCGTATGACGGTAGAAGAGAACCTGGCGATGGGCGGCTTCTTCGCTACGCGGCAGCAGTATCAGGAACGTATCGATCGCGTCTATCAGCTGTTTTCACGCCTGGCAGAACGTAAAGCACAGCGCGCGGGCACCATGTCCGGCGGTGAGCAGCAGATGCTGGCCATTGGCCGTGCGCTGATGAGCCAGCCGCGTTTGCTGCTGCTGGATGAACCGTCGCTGGGACTCGCCCCGATTATCATTCAGCAGATCTTTGACACCATTGAGCAACTGCGCAAAGAGGGCATGACCATCTTCCTCGTCGAGCAAAACGCCAATCAGGCGCTGAAGCTGGCGGATCGCGGTTATGTGCTGGAGAATGGCCACGTGGTGCTTGAAGACAGCGGCGAAGCGCTGCTATCCAATGAAGCGGTACGCAGCGCTTATTTAGGCGCGTAACCGCGGTTGCCCTCACCCTAACCCTCTCCCGCAGGCGGGAGAGGGAACCGATCGAGCTTGCATATGGCAACATCTCCCTCTCCCGCAGGTAGGAGAGGGAACCGATCGAGCTTGCATATGGCAACATCTCCCTCTCCCATGGGAGAGGGCCGGGATGAGGGCACCAGCACGCAGCAGTCCTAACCAAATCCCGCTGTCACATCCCCGTCATAAACCTGTTATTAATCCGTCATTTCCCCGTGTCATGTTACGTCGCGAACAAAAAAATGCGCGAATTCGCGCGTAGCTAACAGCACAGGAAAAACCTTATGTCCGCTTTTACGCTTCGTCCCCGCCTGATGAGTGTCGTGCTCGGTCTGGCGCTCAGCGGTAATACGCTGGCTGCAACTGAGATCCCTTTCTGGCACTCAATGGAAGGCGAGTTAGGCAAAGAAGTTGATTCTCTGGCACAACGTTTTAACCAGGCTCATCCAGAATATAAAATCGTCCCGACTTACAAAGGTAACTACGAGCAAAGCCTGGCAGCGGGCATCGCCGCGGTGCGCTCGGGTAAAGCGCCCGCACTGCTGCAGGTGTATGAAGTCGGTACCGCGACCATGATGGCATCGAAAGCGATTGTGCCGGTCAATGAAGTGTTTAAAAACGCTGGCGTGCAGATGGATCCGCAGCAGTTCGTACCAGCCGTTGCGGGTTACTACAGCGACAGCAAAGGCCAGCTGATTTCTCAGCCGTTCAACAGCTCCACGCCGGTGCTCTATTACAACAAAGACGCGTTCAAAAAAGCTGGCCTGAATCCGGATCAGCCACCGAAAACCTGGCAGGAGCTGGCAAAAGATGCCGAAGCGCTGCGTAAAGCGGGCCTGACCTGTGGTTACGCCAGCGGCTGGCAGGGTTGGATTCAGATTGAAAACTTCAGCGCCTGGCATGCGCTGCCGGTGGCCAGTAAAAATAACGGCTTTGACGGCACCGATGCGGTACTGGAATTCAATAAGCCCGTGCAGGTGCGCCACATCGAAATGCTGGAAGCGATGAACAAGAAGGGCGATTTCACCTACTTCGGTCGTAAGGATGAATCCACCGCCAAGTTTTACAACGGCGATTGCGGCATCACCACCGCCTCTTCCGGTTCGCTGGCCGACATCAAACACTACGCCAAATTTAACTTCGGCGTGGGCATGATGCCGTACGATGAAACCGTACCGAACGCCCCGCAGAACGCCATCATTGGTGGCGCGAGCCTGTGGGTGATGAAAGGCAAAGATGCCAACACCTACAAAGGCGCGGCGGAGTTTATGAAGTTCCTCGCACAGCCGGAAATCGCCGCTGAATGGCACCAGAAAACCGGTTATCTGCCGATCACCACCGCCGCCTATGAGCTGACTAAACAGCAGGGCTTCTACGACAAGAACCCAGGCGCAGACATCGCCACGCGTCAAATGCTGAACAAAGATCCGCTGCCGTTCACCAAAGGCATGCGTCTGGGCAATATGCCACAGATTCGTACCATCGTGGATGAAGAGCTGGAAGGCGTGTGGACCGGCAAACAGACACCACAAGCCGCGCTGGATAACGCGGTGAAACGCGGTAACGAATTGCTGCGCCGTTTTGAGCAGCAAGTGAAGTAACGCTGTTATCTCGGGGCCGACGTTTGGCGTTCGCCCCGATTTCTCTCTTTGATTGAGCCTGCTATGTCCTCATCGCGCCCCGTATTTCGCTCCCGTTTTCTGCCCTATTTGCTGGTGCTACCGCAGCTGGTGATTACGGCCATTTTCTTCCTGTGGCCCGCCGGTGAAGCTCTGTGGTATTCGCTGCAAAGCATTGATCCTTTTGGCATCTCCAGCACCTTCGTGGGTTTGGCGAACTTTAAGCGTCTGTTCAATGACGAATACTATCTGGCATCGTTCTGGACCACCATTGAGTTCAGTGCGCTGGTGACGATTTGCGGCATGACTTTTTCCCTGCTGCTGGCGGCGCTGGTGGATTACGTCATTCGCCTGCGTAAGCTGTATCAAACGTTGCTGCTGCTGCCGTACGCGGTCGCGCCGGTGGTTGCGGCAGTGCTGTGGATGTTCCTGTTCAATCCAGGGCTAGGGTTATTCAGCCATCTGCTGAACCAAATGGGCTACAACTGGAACTATGCGCAAAACAGCGGCCAGGCGATGTTCCTGATTGTACTGGCGTCGATCTGGCAGCAAATGAGCTACAACTTCCTGTTTTTCTTCGCGGCGTTACAGTCAATTCCCAAATCGCTGGTGGAAGCCGCTGCGATTGACGGTGCCGGTCCGGTGCGCCGCTTCTTCAATTTGTCGCTGCCGCTGATTACGCCGGTAAGTTTTTTCCTGCTGGTGGTGAATTTGGTTTACGCCTTCTTCGATACCTTCCCGGTGATCGATGCCGCAACCGGCGGCGGCCCGGTACAGGCGACCACTACGCTTATCTACAAAATCTACCGCGAAGGCTTCACCGGGCTGGATCTCTCCTCCTCCGCTGCGCAGTCGGTGGTGCTGATGCTGCTGGTGATTGGCCTGACTATCCTGCAATTCCGCTTTGTCGAGCGTAAGGTGCAATACCAATGATTGAGAATCGACGCGGGCTGGATATCTTCAGCCATACCTTGCTGGTGCTGGGCGTGCTGACCATTCTGTTCCCGCTTTATATCGCCTTTGTGGCGGCGACGCTGGATAACGAGGCGGTGTATCAGGTGCCAATGACGCTGGTACCGGGATCGCATCTGTGGGAGAACATCTCGCGCATCTGGACGCACGGCGTCAACGGCAATGGTCCGGCATTTGGCATGATGATGCTTAACAGCCTGCTGATGGCGCTCGGCATTACCGTCGGCAAAATCACCGTCTCAATGCTCTCCGCCTTCGCGCTGGTGTGGTTCCGTTTCCCGCTGCGCTCGTTGTTTTTCTGGCTGATTTTCATCACGCTGATGCTGCCGGTTGAAGTGCGTATTTTCCCGACGGTGGAAGTGATTTCGACGCTGAATATGCTCGACAGCTACAGCGGTTTGACGCTGCCGCTGATGGCGTCCGCTACCGCCACCTTCCTGTTCCGCCAGTTCTTTATGTCGCTGCCGGACGAGCTGATAGAGGCGGCGCGTATTGACGGCGCCAGCCCGATGCGCTTCTTCTGGGACATCGTGTTGCCGCTATCCAAAACCAATCTCGCCGCGCTGTTTGTGATCACCTTTATTTATGGTTGGAACCAGTATCTGTGGCCGCTGCTGATCATCAACGACGCCAGCCTCAGCACCGCGGTAGCGGGAGTGAAAAGCATGATCAACACCAGCGGTGGCCCAACGCAATGGAATGAAGTGATGGCGGCAATGTTATTAACCCTGATTCCACCGGTGGTGGTGGTACTTGTGATGCAACGTGCCTTTGTGCGTGGCCTGGTGGAGAGTGATAAATAAATGGCAGGCGTAACCCTTCAGACCGTTACCAAATCGTATGACGGCAAAAATCAGATCATTCAGCCACTGAATATCACCATCAACGATGGCGAATTTATGGTGATGGTGGGGCCTTCCGGCTGCGGCAAATCGACGCTGCTACGCATGGTGGCGGGGCTTGAACGCGTTACGTCTGGCGATATCTATATCGACGACAAACGCGTCACCAACATGGAGCCGAAAGATCGCGGCATCGCCATGGTGTTCCAGAACTACGCGCTCTATCCGCATATGACGGTGGGCGAAAACATGGCCTATGGCCTGAAAATTCGCGGCATGGGCAAAGTGCAGATCGCGCAGCGGGTGATGGACGCGGCGCGCAGCCTGGAGTTGGATCATCTGCTGCATCGCCGTCCGCGCGAGCTGTCGGGCGGACAACGTCAACGCGTGGCGATGGGCCGCGCCATCGTACGTGAACCGGCGGTGTTCCTGTTTGATGAGCCTTTATCGAATCTGGATGCGCGCCTGCGCGTGCAGATGCGTCTGGAGCTGCAACAGCTGCATCGCCGCTTGAAAACCACCAGCATCTATGTGACGCACGATCAGGTTGAGGCGATGACGCTGGCGCAGCGCGTGATGGTGATGAACAAAGGGGTGGTGGAGCAGGTGGGTACGCCGGTGGAAGTTTACGAACGTCCGGCCAGCCAGTTTGTTGCCTCCTTTATCGGCGCGCCGGCCATGAACCTGCTGCCGGGTCAAATCAACAGCGATGGCACGCGCTTTACGCTGGATGCACTTAACAGTTTGTTGCTGGGTGAGAGTAAAGCCAAATGGGCCAACCGCCCGCTAACGCTCGGCATTCGCCCGGAACATATTCAGCTCAGCAGTCGCGATGCCGGCGGTATTCCGCTGGTGGTCGAGACGCTGGAGATGCTCGGTGCCGATAATCTGGCGCATGGCCGCATTGGCAACGCGCGCATGGTGGTGCGTTTGCCGCACAGCGAACGTCCGCAGGCGGGCAGCACCTTATGGCTGCATCTGCCGTCAGATGCGTTACACTTCTTCGATTCAACCTATGGAAAGCGTCTGGAATGAGTCAACACAACTGGCCTTATCCGCACATTGTTGCGCATCGCGGGGGCGGTAAACTGGCCCCGGAAAATACCCTCGCGGCGATTGATGTCGGCGCGCAGCACGGTCATACCATGATCGAGTTTGATGCCAAGCTATCGGAAGATAAGCAAATTTTCCTGCTGCATGATGACACGCTCGATCGCACCAGCAATGGCTGGGGCGTGGCCGGCGATCTGTCGTGGCACAAGTTGTCACAGCTGGATGCCGGCGCTTGGTTTAGCCGTGATTATGAAGGCGAGCCGCTGGCGCTGCTGAGCGAAGTGGCAGAACGTTGCCGCCAGCATCAGATGATGGCGAACATCGAGATCAAACCGACCACCGGTAAAGACGTTGAAACCGGCCGCAACGTGGCGCTGGCCGCGCGTGAACTGTGGCAAGGACAAACGGCGCCGTTGCTATCCTCGTTCTCTTACGCGGCGCTGGAAGCGGCAATGCAGGCGGCACCAGAGCTGCCGCGTGGTTTGCTGCTGGATACGTGGCCTGACAACTGGCAGGCGCTCACTGCGGCACTGGATTGCGTGTCGATCCACCTTAATCACAAATTACTCGATGCCGAACGCACCGCGCAGCTGAAAGCGGCCGGTTTGCATATTCTGGTGTATACCGTGAATCAGCCCGCACGGGCGCGCGAGCTGCTGAGCTGGGGCGTCGACGCCATCTGCACCGATAGCATCGACATTATTGGTCCTGATTTCCGCTAGTTTTGCTGCTGTTTTTGGCCCGGCTGCGATTGAATCACCTGCTGCTGGGCACTGTTCCGCTGTTCCTGCACTTTGCGCTGCACGTCCTGGCTCTGCTGCTGTTGATCCTGCTGCAGCTTGCGCTTCTGCTGTTGCTGCTGATTCTGCATTTGCGACTGCATACGCTGCTGGCTCGGGTTGTAGCCGGGCTGATTCGGGTCGTTAGTGCTGTTCAAGGTATTCGCCATGCTGCTTAACGGCAGCAATGCTGCGATCATAATTAGCCATTTGTTTTTGTTCATGGTCTTCCTCCATCAATGCAGCCTGCTGCTGTGTGGTGTTATTGCCTGACTGGCAACAACGGCTACTTGTATAAGTTTATGCTATATCTCAAACACCTCTTCCAGGAGTGCGCCTAATTTAACTTTACTGCTACTCTTTTTACTGTGTTTGCAAACACTTGCATCAATTGATAACAAATGTAAATAACTTAAAAAGGGTGGTAGCAGGATGAGAATTAAGAGCAACCTACGTCAGCTCAGTTGGGCGTTGCTGATGAGTTTTACCGTCGTGCAGGGGGGACAAGCCGCGCCAGCCAATGCGCCGCCGGTCTCTTACGGCGTTGATAGCGATACCTTTCATCCGGTGAAAGCCAAACATGGCATGGTCGCATCGGTTGATGCGATGGCGACCGAAGTGGGTGTTGATATTCTCAGGCAGGGCGGTAACGCGGTAGATGCGGCAGTCGCGGTAGGCTTTGCGCTGGCGGTGACGCATCCGCAGGCCGGTAACCTTGGCGGTGGCGGCTTTATGCTGCTGCGTACCGCGTCCGGCCGCACCACCGCAATCGATTTCCGCGAAATGGCGCCGGCGCGAGCTTCGCGCGATATGTTCCTTGATAAGCAGGGCAATGCGGATAGTAAGTTATCACTCACTTCTCATTTAGCGTCTGGCACGCCGGGCACCGTTGCCGGGTTTGCGCTGGCCGCGCAGAAATATGGCACCTTGCCGCTGAGCACTTTGCTGGCCCCGGCGATCAAACTGGCACGTGACGGCATCGTGGTTAATGATGCGCTGGCTGACGATCTCGCCACCTACGGCAAAGAGACGCTGATTAACCACGACAACAGCCGGGCGATTTTCTACAAGGCGGACGGCCAGCCGTATCAGAAAGGCGAACGGCTGGTGCAGAAGAATCTCGCGCGTAGCCTGCAGCTGATTGCCCAGCAAGGGCCGGATGCGTTCTATAAAGGTAAAATTGCCGATGAAATTGCCGGTGAAATGGCGCAGCACGGTGGATTGATTGGCAAGCCGGATCTGGCGGCCTACCGTGCCGTGGAGCGCAAGCCGGTCAGCGGCACCTATCGCGGCTATGAAGTCTTCTCCATGCCGCCGCCGTCGTCCGGCGGGATTCACATCGTACAAATCCTTAATATTCTGGAAAACTTCGATCTGGCGAAATGGGGCTTTGGTAGCGCCGATGCGATGCAGGTGATGGCGGAAGCGGAAAAATATGCCTATGCCGACCGTTCAGAATATCTTGGCGATCCTGATTTCGTTAAAGTGCCGCAGCAGGCGCTAACCAGCAAAGCCTATGCCAAAACGCTGGCGCAGCAAATTGACGTGAATAAAGCGCGCCCCTCCAGCGAGATCAAACCGGGCAAGCTGGCACCCTATGAAAGCAATCAAACCACGCACTTCTCCGTGGTGGATAAAGACGGCAACGCGGTAGCGGTCACCTATACGCTGAATACCTATTTCGGCAGCGGCATCGTGGCCGGAGAGAGCGGCATCCTGATGAACAATGAAATGGATGACTTCTCGGCGAAACCGGGCACGCCAAACGTGTATGGTTTAGTAGGTGGCGAGGCGAATGCGGTACAACCGGCTAAACGTCCGCTGTCATCAATGTCGCCCACCATCGTGGCGAAAGACGGCAAAACCTGGTTAGTCACCGGTAGCCCGGGCGGTAGCCGTATTATCACCACCGTGCTGCAAATGGTGGTGAACAGCATTGATTTTGGTATGAACGTGGCAGAAGCCACCAATGCACCGCGTTTCCATCATCAGTGGTTGCCGGATCAGCTGCGCGTAGAAAAAGGTTTTAGTCCCGATACGCTGCGCCTGCTGGAAAGCAAAGGTCAGCATGTGAAGATGATGCCAGCCATGGGCAGCACGCAGAGCATTATGATTGGGCCGGATGGCACGCGCTATGGCGCCTCGGATCCGCGTTCAGTGGATGATTTGAGCGCGGGTTATTAAAAACGGTTGGTAAAAGCCAATCAGCCGTTTAATAAACCATAAAAATGCCAGTCAGTTTTGCTGACTGGCAGAATGGTAAATTAGCGGGTCTAATTAAAGTAGACGCAGGTGTATTATTTTACGCAAACATACTCTACACCCGCGAAGTTGGTGAGATCACCTTTTTCTCCATTGTTACGGTATAAATCAATTGCTTTACTGTTCCAATAATCTGAGACCCTCAGCCAGGCATTCGTATATTCACTTGATACTTTTTTATCGCGGAAGTCGCCACCATTTTGGAGGAAGGCTAATCCTTCTTTTGAACTAAGTACATGTCCTTGACCATAAATATTACAGTAGTTCTGTGCAGTACTTAAATTATCGGTATTGTGATCGCTAACCATTGACCAGTAATAAACGCCATTCAGTTTAAATACGGTGCGAATAATAACGTCACGAGTTTGATTATTCACGCTTGTGCTGGCGCTTATCGTCGCTGTGATATTGCTCTGCTCCATATAGTCCATCCCATTCAGCGTTATTTCGGCTTTACCTGAATCATCCGTATTAGAAACTGGCGCGCTCAATGTAGAAAGCGTGGTTGTCCATTGCACAGGATAATTGGCGACTTTATTACCGTTTGCATCTTCAACGATTGCCGTCAGGATGGCGGTATCGTGGCTGTTGCCGGTAATTTTCACTTTATTACTGGTGAGGGTTTTGATCTGGGCCGTCGTCACATCAGCGGTGAAAGCCACGTTCGCCGCATTCACATTGTTTCCACCACTCAGAGCAGCATTCAGGATGGCATCACCTGATACTTTACTACTCAGTTGAATAGTGGCTTCGCCTGCTCCGTTTGTGCTGCTGCTGGTTGCACTCAGATCGCCACGATTGGTCGTCCAGTTTACCTTAATGTTTGGCAGCGGATTGCCGTGAGCATCTTTAACCTGTGCGGTGTAGGTAACCGCTTCAGTACCATTCGCAATCACGGTCGTTTTGTCAGCTTTCACCTCGCTATCCAGAGCGGCCGTACTGTTATCGGCAATAAAGGTCACCGCAGTTGCAGGAGTGGCGGCACCCTTGTTAACGGCGGCGCTTACCACGGCCGTGCCTGCTAAGGTACTCGAAAGCTGGATGGTTGCCTTGCCTGCCTGATCGGTATTACTGCTATTGCTTTTCAGATCGCCATGATCGCTGGTCCAGCTAACGGCGATGCCCTGAACTGGGTTGCCGTGTGCATCTTTGACCTGCGCCGTATAGGTAACGGCTTCATTGCCATTAGCAACAGCACTGCTCTTATCGGCCTGAAGGTTGCCGCTACCAATTGTGGCACTAGCCTGATCGGCGGAGAAGCTCACGGCTTGCGCATTTATCGCCGCTTTATTGTTAACCGTTGCGCTAACGATGGCATCACCGGCGGCGGTACTGCTCAGATGGACTTCGGCTTTACCTGCATTATCCGTCGTGCTGCTGGACACACTGAGGTTACCGCGATCGCTACTCCAGCTAACCGCCATACCGACGACAGGATTACCTTGAGCATCTTTAACGAGCGCACTGTACGTGATGGCATCGCTGCCATTGGCCACTGCGTTCGTTTTGTCTGCTGTCAGGTCGTTGTTACCGATGCTAGCGCTGCTGCTGTCGGCGATAAAGGTAACGATAGGTGCGTTTGTGACGGCACCATTATTTACCGATGCGCTGATGGTGGCCGTTCCAGCTCGTGTGCTGCTCAGCGTCACGCTGGTGCTGCCATCCTGATCCGTTACCGTGCTGTTTTTATCCAGATTGCCGCGATCGTTCGCCCAGCTGATAGTGGCGCCTGCGACCGGGTTGCCATGTGCATCTTTGACTTGTGCAGTATAAGTAACGGTATCGATGCCATTCGCCAGGGCACTGGTTTTACTGGCTTTAAGGTCATCTTTCCCCAGTTGGGCACTTGAACTGTCGGCGACAAAAATAACCGAGGTTGCTTTGACTTCGGCTGCGCCATTAACCGAAGCGGCGAGCGTAGCCAACCCTGCCTGGGTGCTGGTCAGATTTACAGTGGCTTTACCATTGGCATCAGTACTGCTGTCAGCACTACTTAGTTTGCCTAAATCCGTCGTCCATTTGACGTTAGCTGCGGGAATTGGGTTGCCATTGGCATCTTTCACCAGCGCGGTATAGATAATCGGGCTAGCACCATTTGCGGGCGCATCGTTACGATCGTGAGTGAGATCGCCCTGATCGATGACGGCAGAAGAATTGTCTGCAATGAAGCGACTTTCGACCTGGGTACTCCCGCCATTGGCGGTTTTGGCCATGACCGTTACCGTTTCAGCGACGGTATTAGTAAACACCAGGTTGGCATAACCTTGATTATCACTGATAACGTTTAGACTTGCGCTGTTCACAACCTGTGCGGAGCCGCTCAGGCTAAAGGTGACGTTGATTCCCGCTACTGGGTTTCCGCTGGCATCCGTTACGCGCGCACGTACTCGATTCTCGCTTTTGCCGTTCGCGATAGTTGCGTCCTGCTCTAACTTGAGATCGCCGTCCTGAACGACCGCTGAATCGGCATCACTGATTTGCTGTATGGAAAGAGCAGGTAATGCCTGGGCGTTCACCGTGGTAGCAATATTTAAGGTTGCCACGCGCGTTCCTGCGGTTATCAACGCAATATAGCTGCCATCAGTTTGTTCACTGATTTCTCCAATTGAGGCAGGTACTGCAGGAACCTGTACAGCCTGTGTTTTAATACGGCTGGTTTTCGCAGTGGAAATATCTTCTTTGAGCGCGACTTTAATATCTGCCGCCATTCCCCGAATAGGTTGCGAACTATCATCAATGAGTTTAATCACCAGCTGCGTAGTGGCGCTGCCATTGGCGATAATGGAATTCGCAGCGCTGCCCACGCTACTGTTTTTCATACTCAAGGCAGGCGGAGTGACTTTAATCGTGGTATAGGCGGCTTTAGAAACATTACCGCGTGTATCGTGAGCAATACCGCTAAACGCATAGCTGTTGGCACTACCGGCAAGATATTTCGGTAAGGCCAGCTGATAACTGCCGTTACCTTGATCGATGACTTTGCCGCCTGCCGCTACGAGCGCGGCGTCATTCCATACAACGGTGGAAAAACCATATTTTCCCTGTGTTTTATAAACGAGTGGAATAACCTTGCTGCTTTCACCGGTAATTTCAGCCGCCATGAATAAATCAATTAGCTGTTGTTTGCGATACTCAAGCACAATGTTGTTATTACGCTCAACAAGATCCATTGCACTGCCAGCCAGCGTGCGTTTATCACCCACCCGAGTGGGATCAATCTGTGAAGCCAGAGATTGGCCAAGCTGCCAGGATAATTGCAATCCGAATGCCGTCTCACTATTTTGACCGCCTTTTTTATGATCGGCAGTGAAAGAGATGAGGGGAATCGGCGTCCAGCTCAATCCTGCGGTAACAGCATCCGGGTTACGCTGACGCTTATCTTTACCGAACAGTGCGACTTCATCGCCATAATACTTCTCATACATCATACGCCCGCCAAGCGCGGGATAGGCAGGGAGCCAGGCTTCAGCACGCAGATCAAAACCGTTAGCCGGGCGCGCATCATAATCGGTAACATCGCCGGAATTACGCCAGTCAGAAAGACGCCAATAACCGTTACCCGAGAGTTTGACGTAATCGCGCCACGCTTCCACGCCGGTGCCCAATCGTTTATGGCCACGGCTGATATTCTGATCGTAGAAAGCGTTATAGCCGAACATCCATTCATCCACAAAATGACGCATGCCTAGTCCTATATTGCCGGTTAACTCACCGTCAACCTGGCGAAAACCTCCTTGGGTGAAGAACAGGTGTTCGTTGCTTTTATCCAGCGGCAGCAAGAGGTCCACGGCCCCACTGCGAGGCGTAAAATGCTGATTGGCGTTTAATTCAATGCGTGCGGTGCCAAAATTCTGCAACCACTGTTGCAGCTGCTGCGTCATCAGGCTGGATGCCTGTTGCGTGGCCAATCCATTAAAGTTGCCGGATTGCGCAGCCTGACCGAGGGTATTCAGCTGTCCCGCTGCGGCATTCAGTGGTGAATCATCTGCAGATAAGGGTTTTTCAGCTCTTGCGCTATTAATCCAGAGGGGAGAAATCGACATGCCGATTTGCACGGCGATTTGTAAATAAGCCAGAGGTTTAAGCCAGCCTTTCGTGGCTTTTTTTCTAATCGTATCCATGATGAGAACCTGGTATCCAAAAAATAAGAAGTGAAGGGAATTTCCAGGCGAGAGTTTAAGAGCGATGAACAAGGGCTCTTGTAAAGACATGTCTTGAAAATTTGGCAGAGAGGATGAAGTAGAGGCAGGTTATTACTTAACAATGCGCAATAAATTGCGCCGCTACGGTATGTGCACGCAGTTGTAGCGGCGCGGTTCTGGTTGGCTGTACATGCGCGATAATGCGGCGGCATCTTCGGGAATAGCATGGCGAATGACGATCTGACTCATCGAGCGGCTCCTTGTGCAAAATGGTTAAAATCCCCTTTAACATCAAGGAATTCTCAATTAACGTCAATGCAAAATAATTCGCGAAAGGGGTTTACAGACGCGAATGATAATGATTATTATTGCCATGCGAGCTCGGAAACGTCTCCTGACATCTGGGTAAGCACGACATTGCTCACATTGCTTCCAAGTATTATTTAGCCAGCTCGGGTGCTGGCTTTTTTTTGCCTGCGATTTCCCTTCTTCATCTACCCAGTCCATCTCGCCAGATGTTATTCATGATTTTTGAACAGAGGCGTGAAGTTTTTCAGCTATCAATCGACTCATCTCAAGTCCAGACTGTAAAAAACATTGAGGAGAATTGAACATGATTTACGTACGTAAAGCTGAAGAACGCGGTCATGCTAACCACGGTTGGCTCGATAGCTGGCACACTTTTTCCTTTGCCGATTACTATGATGCCAACTTTATGGGCTTCTCCGCCCTGCGTGTGATTAACGAGGACGTGATCGATGGCGGTCAGGGTTTTGGTACGCATCCGCACAAAGATATGGAGATTCTGACGTATGTGCTTTCTGGCACCGTCGAGCATCAGGACAGCATGGGCAACAAAGAGCAGATCCCGGCGGGTGAGTTCCAGATCATGAGTGCTGGCACGGGCGTGCGTCACTCGGAATACAACGCCAGCGCCACCGATCCGCTGCATCTGTATCAGATCTGGATTATTCCAGAGCGCAAAGGCATTGAACCGCGCTATGCGCAGCGCCGTTTCGCTGATGTGAAAGGCCGCCAGTTTGTGCTGACGCCAGACGAGCGTGATGGATCGCTCAAGGTGTTTCAGGACATGACGCTGTCGCGCTGGGTATTTTCCACAGGCGAAAGCGATGACGTGGCGATTGAAGCGGGCCGCCGCGTGTGGATTCAGGTGGTGAAAGGGAAAATCAGCGTGAATGGCGAGCAGGTAGGCACCAGCGATGCGCTCGCGATCTGGGATGAACATGCGCTGAGCATCAAAGCCGACAGCGATGCTGAAATTCTGCTGTTCGATTTGCCGCCGGTATAAAACCGCGTAATAAATGTATTGGTCGCCATTCTTGGCGATCGATACATTTGATGGGGTGCGGATTCGTACGCGCCTGATCGGCGCGGTACGAGGCGTGGAAAATGAAAAATTAATGATAAACTTCATCTATCTCTGATTTCAGGCGCATAAGATGAAGAAGAAAAGACCGGTATTACAGGACGTAGCCGATCGCGTCGGCATCACAAAAATGACCGTCAGCCGCTACCTGCGCAATCCCAATCAGGTCTCTGCGGCGCTACGTGACAAAATCGCCGTGGCGCTGGACGAGCTCGGCTATATCCCCAATCGCGCCCCCGATATGCTCTCGAACGCCACCAGCCGCGCTATTGGCGTGCTGCTGCCTTCCCTGACCAACCAGGTTTTTGCCGATGTGCTGCGCGGTATTGAAGCCGTCACCGACGAAGCGGGTTACCAAACGCTGGTGGCGCACTTTGGTTACAACGCGCAAAAAGAGGAGTTACAGCTGCGTTCGCTGCTCGGTTGGAACATCGACGGCGTGATCCTTACCGAACGCACTCACACGCCAGGCACGCTGCGCATGCTGGAAGTGGCTGGCATTCCGGTGATTGAGATGATGGACTCGGTGACGCCATGCCTCGATATGGCGGTGGGCTTCGATAATGTCGAGGCGGCGCGTCAGATGACGCATGCTATTCTGAAAAAAGGCCATCGTCACACCGTGTATCTCGGTGCGCGCCTTGATGAACGTACTTTGCAGAAGCAGCAGGGCTACGAAAAAGCGATGCGTGAAGCGGGACTCACGCCGCATAGCGTGATGATGGAAGATGCCTCGTCATTCAGCGCCGGTGCGCAACTGCTGTGTGAAGCACAAAAGCGTTATCCCGAAACCGATAGCCTGTTCTGTACCAACGATGACCTCGCGGTTGGCGCAATGTTTGAGTGCCAGCGGCAGGGTTTGCACGTGCCGCAACAGATGGCGATTGCCGGGTTCCACGGCCACGATATTACGCAAGTGGTAAATCCACGGCTCGCCACGGTGCTGACGCCACGTGAGCGTATGGGGCGAGAATCGGCGGCGATGCTGCTGGCGCGGATTGGCGGCGATCGGACGGTCATGCAACCGCTGGATGTGGGGTTTGAAATTGCCGAAGGTGACAGCATCTGATTTTGGCGATTTTTTGAGTCAGTTCACACTTTCGTGCTTTTCCGCCTGACAAGGGTTGCCAGTCTTTCAGCGGCCTCCGACAATGATGACTGAAATTGTTATCGGTAACATTAGGCGGGTTTCCTGCCGGAGCGCAAAAAAAATGACAACGCCATCTCCATCGCACCACGTCTTTATCCTGATGGGCGTTTCCGGCAGCGGAAAATCTGCCGTCGCCAATCAGGTTTCTCACCAATTAAACACTGCGTTTCTTGATGGAGATTTCCTCCATCCGCGTAGCAACATCATGAAAATGGCCGAAGGCCATCCGCTGGACGATAACGATCGCCAGCCGTGGCTGCAGGCACTGAATGATGCGGCGTTCGCCATGCAGCGCACGCAGGAAATCTCCATTATTGTCTGCTCGGCGCTGAAAAAGTCCTATCGCGACATCCTGCGTCAGGGCAACGAGAACCTGAAGTTTATCTACCTGCAGGGCGACTTCGAAACCATCGAATCACGTTTGAAGGCACGTAAAGGTCACTTCTTCAAACCGCAGATGCTGGTGACGCAGTTCGCCACGCTGCAGGAACCCGGCGCTGATGAGCCCGATGTACTGGTGGTTGATATCAATCATTCACTGGATGAGGTAGTTGCGGCCACGGTTGCGACCATTGAGGGTGCAATCAACAAGGGTTAGTCATGAGTACCGCAACGCTAGTGTTAACCGCAGCAGGCTCTGTCCTGCTGCTGCTGTTTTTGGTAATGAAAGCGCGTATGCACGCCTTTGTTGCCCTGATGTTAGTCTCTATTGGTGCTGGTCTGTTTTCCGGCATGCCACTCGATAAAATCGCCGAAACCATGGAAAAAGGCATGGGCGGAACGCTCGGCTTTCTCGCCATTGTGGTGGCGTTGGGTGCGATGTTCGGCAAAATCCTGCATGAAACCGGCGCGGTCGATCAAATTGCTATCCGTATGCTGAAAACCTTTGGTGAAAGCCGCGCGCACTATGCGATGGGCGTTGCCGGGTTAATCTGCGCGCTGCCGCTGTTCTTTGAAGTGGCGGTAGTGTTGCTGATCAGCATTGCATTCGCGGTGGCGCGGCGCACCAAAGGCAATCTGGTGAAACTGGTGATTCCGCTGTTTGCCGGTGTAGCGGCTGCGGCGGCGTTCCTGCTGCCGGGACCGGCGCCAATGCTGCTGGCTTCGCAGATGCACGCCGATTTTGGCTGGATGATTCTGCTCGGCCTGTGCGCGGCGATTCCCGGCATGCTGATTGCTGGTCCGCTGTTTGGTAATTTCATCGCGCGTCACGTCAGCTTTAGCGCTCCGCCGGAAGACCATCAGCCGGAAGTGGAAGAGGGCAAGCTGCCGTCGTTTGGCTTTAGCCTGTCGTTAATCCTCTTCCCGCTGCTGCTGGTGGGGCTGAAAACCATCGGCGCCCGCTTTACCACGCCGGGCACGCATTTGTATGAGTGGCTGGAGTTTATCGGCCATCCGTTCACCGCAATCCTGCTGGCTTGTCTGGTGGCGATTTATGGTCTGGCGTACCGTCAGGGCATGGATAAAGAGAAGGTGATGCAGGTATGCGGCAGCGCGCTGCAACCGGCGGGGATTATTCTGCTGGTGATCGGTGCGGGCGGCGTGTTTAAGCAGGTGCTGGTGGATTCGGGTGTGGGCCCGGTGCTGGGACACGCGTTGACCGGCGCAGGTATGCCGATTGCGCTGGCGTGCTTCATTCTTTCTGGCGCGATCCGCGTGATTCAGGGCTCGGCTACCGTGGCGTGTTTAACCACCGTGGGTTTGGTAATGCCGGTGATTGAGCCGCTGCACTACAGCGGCGCTCAGCTGGCAGCGCTGTCGATTTGCATCGGTGGTGGTTCGATCATCATCAGCCACGTTAACGATGCCGGTTTCTGGCTGTTTGGCCGCTTTACCGGCGCGACCGAAGCCGAAACGCTGAAGACCTGGACGCTGATGGAAACCATTCTCGGTACCACCGGCGCGATTGTCGGCATGATTGCGTTTAGTTTGCTGTCGTGATGTAAAACCCGCGCAATAAATTGCGCCGCTACGGAACAATGCAGATATTTGTAGCGGCGCGATTCATCGCGCGTCTTTGAACGTATCAATCCTCATCCCGCTCGTCATCCGGCTGATCTAACACCGTGTACGCCACGGCGCAGAACAGCGAATTCAAACGTTTCATATCGCCTAACAGCCCAAGATGCAGCGAGCTGGTCTCGATACTTTGCACGTTCTGCATATGCAAACGCTCAACGTGCGCGTGGGAGAAGCGGCGGATCAGAATCCGGAAGCGATGCT
Source organism: Pantoea sp. BRR-3P (assembly GCF_039621635.1). Taxonomy (NCBI): domain Bacteria; kingdom Pseudomonadati; phylum Pseudomonadota; class Gammaproteobacteria; order Enterobacterales; family Erwiniaceae; genus Pantoea; species Pantoea sp. BRR-3P. The sequence continues at coordinate 3,705,983 of NZ_CP155066.1, read as the reverse complement.
TAGAGCGGCGCAGGCGTTTGGCGCTGGTGACGTCGTGTGAAAGGAACACCGACAAACTCAGGCGCAAATTGTAGAGTACCTGCTCCTGCAAGGTTTGCAGCTCCTCCAGTCCTTCCGCTGAAAATGCCCGGCGCGCGGTCAATGATTTGTCCGCTACGTCGGCGCACATACGCTCAATAATATCGCCCGCTTGTTCAAGGTTGAGCGCCATCTCAATAATCTCCGCCCAGCGACGTGAATCATCCTCAGGCAAATCCTCTTTCGGCATGCGCGCCAGATAAAGTTTGATGGCGGTGTACAGCACATCCACATCATCATCCAGCCGCCGCACCGCGCGTTCTTCGCGCAGGTCGCCGTGTACCACTTTATTAAACGACTCAATCATTTGCTCAACCACATCGCCGATGCGCAACGTTTCGCGCGAGGCGTTAGCGAGCGCTAACGCAGGCGTATCCAGCGCGCTGCTATCAAGGTGTTTGGGCTTAAGGTGAAGCTCATTTTCCGCATCATCGTCAATCATACGGCGGCAGAGGCGCGCCATCGGTTCGGCGAACGGCACCATGACTAAGCAGCGAATCAGGTTGTAGAACACGTGGAAGAAGATCACCAGCTCTTCATCATTGACCGGCAATTTATCCAGCACGTCGGCGACAAAATTGACGAACGGCAAAATGGCGATGCTGCCAATCAGCTTAAACAGCAGGCTGCCGAGCGCAACACGCTTGCCTGCCGCATTGGAGCCGCTGGCATTAATCATGGCCAGTAAGCCGCTACCGAGATTGGCGCCAATCACCAGACACAGCGCAACTTTAAACGAGATGACGCCGGTGGCCGTCAGCGTAGCGGTAATCAGTACCGCCGCCAGGCTGGAGTAACTGATAATGGCAAACACCGCGCCAATCAGCGCATCGAGCATCACATCGCCGGTCAGCGTGGAGAACAGCACCTGCACGCCTGCCGCCTGCGTAATGGGTTTGGCGGCGGCGACAATCAGCTGTAGCGCCAGCAAAATCAGGCCCAGGCCAATACTGGCGCGGCCAAGTTGGCCTCCGCGCGTTTGCTTACGACTGAGGAAAAACACCACGCCAAAGAAGATAAACAGCGGCGAAAGCCACGTCAGATCGAAGGTCAGGATGCGCGCCATGATGGCGGTACCGACATCCGCGCCCAGTACCACCACCAGCGCCGGCGTCAGGCCCACCAGATTCTGTGCAACAAACGATGTGACGAGTAGTGTCGTGGCGTTGCTGCTTTGAACTAATGCGGTGACGCCAATCCCGGCAAGAAACGCCATCGGTTTTTTTTCGACGCTGCGGCTGAGCACGCGGCGCAGATCGGCACCGTACACGCGCATGATGCCGGTGCGCACAATGTGCGTACCCCATACCAGCAGCGCAACGGCAGAGAGAAGATTAAGCAGAGTTAACACGTATAGAGGCTCCTCATCCGTCAGGCTTAAACAGTACCGATTGCCAGCCTGACGGTGAGCACAACCGGTAAATCCTTCGCCGCGTTGCGTTGCCCATTTTTTCGTTTAAATTAAGCGACCTGGCGCAACGTCGACATCTCTAACTGTAGCCCAATCTGCATGCCAGCGGGATGCAAATCTGCCACGCTGCGGTTCAGCACATCGATGGAAAGCTCAATATTTTGCGCGCGCACGCGATAGCGAATCACATTGCCGAGCAGGCTGTGGCTGAGGATAGTGGCGGGAATACCTGCCTGCGGTGCGCACAGTTGGATCGACTCGGGACGAATTGCCACCTGGCCGCTAAAAGCCTGACCCGTCAGCTGCGTCGCCTCTTCAGCGCTTAACAAATTGAAGTTGCCCATAAACCCTGCGGCGAACAGATCGGCCGGTTGGGTATACAGCATTTCAGCGTTGCCGTTCTGCACGATTTTTCCGCGGTTCATTAATACGATGCGGTCCGAAAGCGTCAGCGCTTCTTCCTGATCGTGGGTTACAAAAATGGTGGTGAGTTTCAGCTCGCGCTGAATATTGCGGATCTGCTCGCGCAGATGGCGACGGATGCGCGCATCCAGCGCCGACAGCGGCTCATCCAGCAGCAGTAAGCGCGGACGCGTCACCAGTGAACGCGCCAGCGCCACGCGCTGACACTGCCCACCGGAGAGCTGATGCGGATAGCGGCGGGCGAAGTCGGTGAGCTCAACCAGCGCCAGCACCTCCATCACACGTTTTTGAATATCGCTGCTGGGAAGCTTCTGCATCTTCAGGCCAAACGCCACGTTCTTCTCCACCGTCATATTCGGAAATAGCGCGTAGCTCTGAAAGACCATGCCGATGGTGCGCTTCTGCGGCGGCAGCGGCACCAGATCCTGACCCTGCAGCAGCACTTTGCCGCTATCAACGTCGGTTAATCCCGCGATGCAGCGCAGCAGGGTGGATTTGCCGCAGCCGCTGGGGCCGAGCAGGGTGACAAACTCGCCCTCTTCGGCGCTGAAATCGATATTTTCAAAAATAGAGGTTGGGCCGTAGCTTTTGTTCAACTGGGTGACGTTCAGGTAACTCATGGTTAGCCTCGTTCAGGATTGAGGGCATTCGCCAGCCAGGTGACCAGCAGGACGACGGCAAAATAGGAAATCACCAGCGCGCTGGTGAAGTGGCCGCTGCCGTTGCGCATATTGAAAAGATAAACCTGCAGGGTTTCATAGCGGGTACCGACCAGCATGTTAGCGAAGACAAATTCACCGATCAGGAAAGAGAAGGAGAGCAGCACCGCAATAAACACCCCTTTGCGCAGGTTTGGCAGCACCACAAATAGCGCGGCTTGCCAGGTGCTGGCGCCGAGTAGTTGCGCGGCATCAATCAGCTCTTTCAGGTTGATCGCCTGCATATTGTTAGAGATGGCGCGATAGATAAACGGCAGCGCGATGGTGAAGTAGCAGCCAATCAGAATCCACGGCGTGCCGGTGAGCATCAATGGCGACGAGGAATAGAGCTGCAGCAGACCAACGGATGAAACCACCGGCGGCACGGCGAACGGCATCAGAATCAGCACGTTCATTAGCGCATCCAGCTTTGGATAATAGTAAGCAATTACAAACATGGCAGGCAGCACCAGCACCAGCGAGAACAGCAGTGCGCCGAAGCAAACCAGCAGCGAATGACCCAGCGCCGTTAGAAAACGCGGATCGCTCCATAGCGCAGTCAGCCATTTAAGCGTGAAGCCCTGCGGCAGAATGGTGTCGCTCCAGCTGGTTGAAATGCCATACAGCAGCGTCGCCAGCAGCGGCGCGGCTAAGATGCACAGCAGCAGCCAGACAATCAGGCGATGGTAAAATTTTTCTGCGCGAGACACGTGTGGCTCCTTAAGACGCTTTGGCGTTGAGATAGCTGCGGCGCACCAGATACTGCTGCACCACGGTGATCAGCGCCATGATCAGCACCAGCAGCATTGCCAGCGCGCCACCGGTATTGGGATCAAGCGAGATATCACCGGATACCAGCGCGGCAATGCGCACCGGCACCACGTTAAAGTTACCGGTGGTCAGTGCGTAAATGGTGGCGTAAGCGCCGAGCGCGTTAGCCAGCAAAATCACGAAGGTGCCGAGCAGCGCCGGGAACAGAATGGGTAAACCAATGTGCCACCAATAGCGCCAACGGCCCGCTCCCAACAGCGCGGCGGACTCTTGCCAGTCACGGCGCAGGCCATCAAAAGCCGGATAGAGCAGCAGAATGCCGAGCGGGATCTGGAACCAGGTGTAAACCAGCACCATGCCGTCACGCGAGAACAGCTTAAAGCCCTCCAGCACGCCGTAATGGCGCAGCAGCAGCGTCAGGCAACCGTTCAGCCCCAGCAGAATGACAAAGGCAAATGCCAGAGGAACCCCGGCGAAGTTGCTGGTCATGTTGGTAAATGACATTAAAAAGCGCTGAAATCGCCCACTGCCGAGTTGATGCAGCGAATATCCAGCAATCAGCGAGATCAGCAGACCATAAATGCTTGACCAGATGGAGATATCCAGCGAGAGACGAAACGCCTGTAAATAGAATGGCGAGGTGAGAATGTCGCTGTAATTATCGATGCCCCAACGCTCGTTGATGTCGCTCCAGAAGCTATTAATGGCAATCCATAGCAGCGGGGCGAGCTGAAACGCCACCCAAAACAGTGCAAAGGGCAACAGCAGCAGAGACGCGAGCGTTTTTCCTTTCATTACTGCGGCTCCGCCAGTAAACCATGGCAGATCGGCTTGTCGTGTTCGACGTTAAGTAAGCTGCAGACGATGCCGCACAGCTCGGTTTGCTGAGGCTGAAGATCGGGTTTTAATGAAAAACCGGTCCCAAACACAAACAGCGGTACCTGCGTCTCTTCCGGTAAAATGCCACCGTGCGAGCGGTCATCGTTCATGCCGTGATCGGCGGTGACAATCACCTGATAACCCGCCGCCAGCCAGCCGGGCATCCACTGCGAAAGATAACCATCAGCCATGCGCGCGCGGTTGCGGTACTGCGATGATGACAGGCTGTGCTTGTGCCCGGCATCGTCAATGTTCATGGGGTGGATGAGCAGGAAGTCCGGATCGTGGCGCAGGCGCAGACTTTCTGCATCTTCAAATAGGTGAGAATCCGGGTAACCGTCGTCCCAGTAAAAGTGCCCATACTGAATCGGCAGATCGGGCGCAACCGTGTGTCGGTCGCGCGCTGCGTTGAATGGAGATTGATTATAGAGCTCACTCACCCAGTGATACGCCGCCGCTGCGGTAGTAAGGCCAGCAGCTCGTGCGTAATGGAAGATGCTGCGTTGATTACTCAGACGGCTGACGCCGTTATGAATAATGCCGCTGCGCACTGGCGGAATGCCGGTAAGAATGCATTCGTACAGCGGGCGTGACAGCGAAGGCAGTTCGCAGGTCAGCGTATAATACTGGCCGTTGCCCTGCGCGCATTCCGCAAACAGATAGCCCATCGCGTGCTGCGCCACCTGATTACTCAGGCCATCCAACACCACCAGGATTGTTTTCATCCTTTCTCCTTTATGACAATCGTTAATCCAGGTGCGCATAAATGCGCACCCTACAAAACGCGTAGGGTCGCCATTTATGGCGACTTCTCCCCAGGAGCGCATAAATGCGCACCCTACAAAACCCGTAGGGTCGCCATTTATGGCGACCACACCTGAGAACGTTATTGCTTCATATTAATGATGACGTTCTCTTGCCACAGGCGCGGCAGCATTTTCGACGTCTTATCCCATGCGGCCTGATCTTTGATCGGACGGGCATTTTTATACTCAGACTGCGGCAGCAGTTTGGCCTGCACGTCAGCTGGCAGGGTTAAATGCTCGGCACGAATCGGACGCGCATAGCCTTTCGCCAGGTTGATCTGACCTTCATCAGACAAGATATATTCGCGCGCCAGCTTGGCGGCGTTTGGATGCTTAGCGTATTTGTTGATGATGGTGGTGTATCCAGAGGTGACGGAACCATCGGATGGAATCACCACTTCGTAGCGATTTTTATCGATCTGATCGCGGTAGTTCAGGCCGTTAAAGTCCCACACTACAGCCACCTGGATTTCACCTTTCTCGATGTTGGCAATCACCGGATCGGTCACGCCAAGGCGACCCTCTTTCGCCAGGTCGCCGAAGAAGCTCAGCGCCGGTTTCACGTTCTTCTCGTCACCGCCCAGGGCATAGCTGGCGGCCAGTACGCCGTTAGCTGCCTGAGCCGCAGTGCCGACATCGCCGATAGTGACCACATACTTACCTTTCTTCAGATCGGCCCAGCTGTGCGGCACGTCCTTCACCTGCTGCTTATCCACCAGGAACGCGATGGTGCCGGTATACGCCAGCATCCAGTTGCCATCCTGATCTTTTGCCCAGCTCGGGATTTGATCCCAATGCGTTGGCTTGTATGGCTGTGCTACGCCTTTCGTCACGGCAATTGGACCGAATGCGGCACCCACATCACCGATATCGGCGCTGGCGTTCTCTTTCTCTGCCGCAAATTTTGCCAGCTCCTGTGCAGAGGACATGTCCGTGTCACTGTGCTTCAGGCCGTATTTGCTGTTGAGATCACTCCAGGTATCTTTCCAGTTTGCCCAGCTGTCTGGCATGCCGACGCTGTTGACCTGGCCTTCCGCGCGCGCCGCTTTTTCCAGCGCGGCGAGGTCATTATCTGCGGCGTGCGCGGCAGGCAGCGCAAGCAGTACGGCACTGGCTACTACAGAGGCGATTAACGCTTTCATCTCGATTGCTCCCGGTATATGTTGTGGGACTTCTTGGTCTAGTCCAGCAAGAACCGAGCCAATGTAGCCCGAGTAGATGAAGGTTTTATGACCATGGTGGTGAAATGTGGTGTGGCGCGACGATCCACATGCGGTTACAGCGCGCTAAAGCGTGGGTTGTTCCTTGTCACATTGTAGTCATCGAACTGTCATAGTGCAGATTTGCCCCAAAATGAGGCTAAAAAATGTTGTCTAAAACGGCAGATGTGATTGCGGCAGGGCTGCGGGAACGTATTGAAAACGGTGAATTTGCCAGCGGTCGTTTGCCTGCGGAACGCGCCCTAAGTGAACACTATTCCACCACCCGCATCACGCTGCGTGAGGCGCTCGGTTTGCTGGAAGCGCAGGGTATTATCTTTCGTGAACTGCGTCGCGGCTGGTTCATCGCACCACCGCGTCTGGTTTACAATCCATCGCATCACAGCCACTTTCATGCCATGGCTGCTGAGCAAGGGCGCGTGGCCAGTACCGAAGTGCTTGAAGCCAGTGAAGTGCCCGCACAGCTAGCGATTGCGCGTCATTTACAGTTGCTGGAAGGCGATAAGGTTTATCGCGTTCGGCGCTTACGGCGTATCGACGGACGCGCAGTATTGTATGTTGAGCATTACCTCAACCCAGCCTTTTTCCCGGGGTTAATGGCAGAGGACCTCACGCGATCGCTTACCGATCTCTACGATCAGCGTTACGGCATTCGCTATGGCGGCGCGCGTTTTACCATTTTGCCTGGGCCGCTTCCGGCACGTGCCGCTCCTGCCCTGAATGTGGCCAGCGGCACGCCGGGCTTGCTGATCACTCGCATCAACCGCGATCAACACAAGCGCGTCATTGATTGTGACTGCGAGTTCTGGCGCTACGACGCGCTCTGCGTGGATGTCGAAGTATAAATATTGTGATTTTGATCACACTACAGCATGATAGCGCCAACCAGTTCAGCGGAGACTAAGGCGCAAAAATGACAACAAAATCAGGCGTGGGGCAATATATTTCATTGCTGCTGCAGTGGGTGCTCAATATTGGACTGATCATCCTTGCCATAATCCTCGTGGTGTTTCTCGGCAAAGAAACCATTCATCTGGCCAATGTGCTCTTTAGCACCGGTGAGCAGACGTCTTCCTATCTGCTGATTGAAGGCATCGTTATCTATTTCCTCTATTTTGAATTTATCGCGTTGATTGTGAAATACTTTCAGTCGGGATATCACTTCCCGCTGCGCTATTTCATCTACATTGGTATTACGGCGATTATTCGCCTGATCATCGTCGACCATAAAAACCCCTTCGATACGCTATATTACTCAGCTGCGATCCTGATCCTGGTGGTAACGCTGTGGCTGGCGAACAGTAACCGGCTGAAGCGTGAGTAATTAATATTCTTTCAATGACGTGGCACAACGAGCCGTGCCACGCATTCTGCTCTGCGCTAAACTAGGGCAACTTTTTTTCTGGAGATGCCCTGATGTCGCATGAAGCGCTGCGCCAGTTACGCGCACTGCACTGGCTACCAGCCTCTTCCCCGCTGCTTTCTGCCCCGCTAATTGACTGGTTGATGGAAGAGGATTCCATGACTCGTCGCTTCGAACAGCATTGCCGCCAGGTGACCGTTGAACTCATCCGCGAAGACTTTATTGGCATAGATGAAGTGACGGATGAAGCCGCGTTTTTGCCGGCAGACCAACGGTTCTGGCTACGCGAAATCGTGCTGTGCGGCGATGGCGAACCCTGGTTGATAGGCCGAACCGTGGTACCGGAAAGCACCCTGAACGGTCCGGAGCTGATGCTGCAACAGCTGGGTACGCGTCCTCTTGGCCGCTACCTGTTTTCTTCTTCTACCTTGAGCCGCGATTTTATCGATGCAGGCCAGGTGGGTGATCTGTGGGGACGGCGTTCCCGCCTGCGTTTATCAGGCAAACCGCTGCTGCTTACTGAACTGTTTTTACCTGCGTCGCCGCTGTATCGCGCGCTGGACCAAGGATAAATGACCGTGCAAAACACTCTTCCCATGACCAAATGGCAGGCTTACCGCCGGCTGATGCGTATCGATAAACCGATCGGCACCGTTTTACTGTTGTGGCCGACGATGTGGGCGCTGTGGCTTTCCGGCATGGCGATTCCGCCGCTGCCGGTGCTGCTGGTATTTGTCCTCGGCGTTATTGTGATGCGTGCAGCGGGCTGCGTGATCAACGATTACGCTGACCGCAAAATCGATGGTCATGTTAAGCGTACCGCTTCACGTCCACTGGCCAGCGGTGCGGTGACTGAGAAGGAGGCCAAACTGCTGTTTGCCGGCCTGGGAATTCTGGCATTTATGCTGGTGTTGACCATGAACACCATGACCATTTTGCTCTCCTTTGGCGGCCTGGCGCTGGCATGGGTGTATCCGTTTATGAAGCGCTACACGCATCTGCCGCAGGTGGTGCTGGGCGCGGCGTTTGGCTGGGCGATTCCGATGGGATGGGCCGCAGTTAGTGAGTCCTTACCTTTGGTTTGCTGGTTAGTATTCCTGGCGAATATCTGCTGGACGGTGGCCTATGACACGCAATATGCGATGGTTGACCGCGATGACGATGTGAAGATTGGCGTGAAGTCGACGGCCATTTTGTTTGGTCGTTACGACAAGCTGATTATCGGTCTGCTGCAGCTGGCGACGCTCGCCCTGATGGCGTTGGTCGGAATGATGCTCCATTTGAACGGCGCGTTTTATTGGTCGCTGTTACTCGCCGCGGGACTGTTTGTGCATCAGCAGAAGCTGATTGCTCAGCGCGAGCGCGATGCCTGCTTCCAGGCGTTTCTGAATAACAACTATGTGGGCATGGTGTTATTTATCGGCATCTTGCTCAGCACCGTGCCGTTCGCCGATTTGCTGTAAACAAAAAAGGCGCACCGAAGTGCGCCTTTTTATCGCGGGTCGCCAAATTAATCGTGCGCGACCGCGCTCTCAATTGTCAGACGCACATCGCTTGTCACTAACTCCGCCAGCATCTGCCACATCATATGACTACGTTCTGCATCTGCATCACCTTTGTCACTGATATAGCCTTCATCGCGCAGCGTCAGTACCAATGCGGTAAACACCGCTTTATCGAAGAACTCCGGCGCGTTGATACCGTGCAGCACTGAGAGACGTTGAGCCAGCGTGCGGCTCTCTTTCTCCAGCGTGCCACGGTTGATCGCCGGTTTCGCGCTGAGAATGGCGAAGGTAATTGCAAAGCGCTGCAACGTTTCACGAATACCCGCTGCCAGCAGCTGCAATGAACGATGACGTGCCGGGCTCATTTTGAGCTGGCCATCCTGCAGTGTAATCAGCCCCTGACGCGCCATTTCTACGCACAGTGCATTCAGCAGGGCGGGCAGCTCAGCATTATCCCAACGCAGGAACAACTCGCTCTTCAGCATTGGATACACCAGGCTAACCTGGCGCAGCAACTCTGCTTCGCTGATTTCACGATGCTGCTGCACGATGGCGGCGATCAACGATGGCATCACCAGCATATGATGGATATTGTTACGGTAGTAAGTCATCAGCACCGCCTGCTCGCGCGGCAGAATGATGATGTCGCCAATGTTGTCTTGCTCAGTCTCGAACTTGTTCATGCCCATGGCGTGATCAAGCAGTGCTTCGGCGCTCATATCCGGCACGGTTGCTTCCGGCGAATAGGGCACGTTACGCAGCAGTTGGGTGTAGCACTCCAGCTGCTCAATCAACTGTTCGCGAGTGAGTGAACGCTGACGTGAGGCCAGTAGCGCGGTGACGCACAGGTTCATGGCATTCGCGGCACCGGCTTCGTTGATGCGCACCATCAGCTTCGCCGCAATGTCATTTACGGCTGGCGTCATCCAGGCTGGACGTTGGGGTTCGATAGGATCGATCGCATCACGCCATTCCGGCACGTTTTTGTTCAGATAGTTCATCAAGGGCAGCGGTTCGCCAAAGTTGACGTAGCCCTGACCAAGATTGCGCAGCTTACGTAAGCCGCGCACCATCTGCAGGAAACTCTCTTTCTCTTTGGCCGCGCCACGCAGTTCTTTCGCGTAAGTGCCCACTTCCATCACGTGCTCATAACCAATATAAATTGGCACGAAAGTGATGGGACGGCTGCCGCCGCGCAGCATGGCTTGCAGCGTCATTGATAGCGTGCCGGTTTTCGGATCCAACAATCTACCGGTACGCGAGCGCCCGCCTTCCACAAAATATTCCACCGAGTAACCACGGCTAAACAGCTCGCCGAGATATTCACGGAACACGGTGGAATAAAGTTTATTGCCCTTGAAGGTACGACGAATAAAGAACGCGCCAAGACGACGGAAAATCGGGCCCGCAGGCCAAAAGTTCAGGTTGATACCTGCAGCAATGTGCGGCGGCACCAGGCCTTGATGATATAGCACGTAGGAAAGCAACAAATAGTCCATATGGCTGCGGTGGCAGGGCACATAAACAATCTCATGTCCATCCTGCGCCAGCTGACGTACGCGCTCGCCACCGTGAACGTTGATGCCTTGATACAGCCGGCTCCACAGCCAGCCCATCACGCGGTCAGTCACTTTAATCGCTTCGTAGGAGAAGTTTGCCGCCACTTCTTCCATCATTTCGACGGCGTTCTGCTGGGCTTTCTCATGTGAGATCTTTTTGCTGCGCGCCTCATCTTCTACCGCTTTTTCAATCGCCTTGGATTGCAATAGCTTGTTGAAGAGATCCTGGCGTGCAGGCAGACGTGGACCCACCGCGGCCAGACGCTGGCGAGCAAAATGAATGCGCGCGACACGCGCCAGCTTCTGTGCAATCGACTTATCAGTGCCGTGTTCGGTCGCCATCTGACGTAACGAAACGGTTTGCGAGAAGCGGACAAAGCTATCGCGACCGTGCCACAAAATGGCGAAGAATTTCTGTACGCCATTCAGAACGCGCAGATGGGGTGTGGATTCACCTGATGTTTCACGTCCCGGCGCGCGGCCAAACATCACCGCGACCGGCAACATTTGTACATCGAGCTGCGGGTTGCTGCGGTGTAAATCCAGATAATCGTGGAACAGCTTTACCGATTCGGGATTGGCCACGAAATAGGGAATAACGCGTGGGCCATCGTGAATAAACACGTGGCGCGGCAGCAAGGTGCCATCGATCTCTAGCGGAGCCAGCGGATCGGGCAAATCGTGTTTCAGACATTGTGCACGAAGTGTGAGCAAGTCAGCCTTTGAATCATAAGGCAAAACATACATCACTGGACGTGTCGGATCGATTCCGTGTTCAGAGATAGGATCGGTCGGAATGACCTTACTTTTTACCAAAATAGAGAGTGGTAAATTCAATAATTTGTAATAGAGTTTACGCCAACCTGACATAGACAACTTAAAGCCTCTTGTTAGCAAAGCGCGGCAAGCATACCAGAAAGTGCAGCGAAGATCTGTGGCTCTGCCACCTCATACTGCCCACACATTGACGTCAAAATAGATCAAGGGTTCCATAAACATGGCAAATAACGTCACCGGTATTGTAAGAATAGTGAAAGCAGCCGGTTATTCCTGGCAGGGGCTGCGTGCCGCATGGCAGCACGAGGCGGCATTCCGCCAGGAAGCGATAGCCGCGCTGGTGGCGATTATCGTGGCCTGTTGGCTGGATGTAGACGCCATTTCCCGCGTGCTGATGATTGGCTCCGTGGTACTGATTGTCATTGTCGAAATCCTTAATAGTGCCATTGAATCCGTCGTTGACCGCATTGGCCAGGAGCAACATCCCTTATCAGGGCGCGCCAAAGATATGGGCTCGGCTGCGGTATTGCTGACTATCTTACTGGCTCTTTTTGTTTGGATCGTGCTGCTCTGGACGCATTTGAGATAGCCATTCCAGATTCATCAAACCGCTGATTTTTCCCTCTGTTACGGTTTTCATTTCGCCAATACCTGTATATACTCACAGCGACTGTATAAACAACCAGGGGGCGGGATGAAAGCGTTAACTGCACGGCAGCAACAGGTCTATGACCTGATTCGCGACCATATTAACCAGACGGGCATGCCGCCAACGCGTGCGGAAATTGCTGCGCAACTGGGATTTCGCTCGCCCAATGCTGCTGAAGAGCATCTGAAAGCGCTGGCGCGTAAAGGCGTAATTGAAATTGTTTCCGGCGCATCGCGCGGGATTCGCTTATTAATGGAAGAAGAGCCGAGCGAAGGCTTGCCATTAATTGGCCGTGTCGCTGCGGGCGAGCCGCTGCTGGCACAGGAGCATATTGAAGCGCACTATCAGGTGGATGCAAACCTGTTCAAACCCAGCGCGGATTTCCTGCTGCGTGTGAGCGGTATGTCGATGAAAGACATCGGTATTATGGATGGTGACTTGCTGGCGGTGCATAAAACGCAGGAAGTGCGTAACGGACAGGTGGTCGTAGCGCGCATTGATGACGAAGTCACGGTCAAACGCTGGAAAAAGCAGGGCGCGATTGTCCATCTTCTGCCGGAAAATAACGATTTCCAACCGATTGTGGTAGATACCCGCGAGCAATCACTGACCGTTGAAGGCCTGGCCGTTGGGATCGTGCGTAACGGCGAATGGCTCTGATTCGTTCCTGATTCCCTCCTACTGCGGCGGCGTATGCTGCGCTGGCCGCAGTCTGCTAGTTTCTTCTTTTTGACATTTTCTGCGGCACTGTCGGGCGCAATCACGCTGGTTACCGCAAATAACGGAATGGGCTGATGCAGCTGTTTTCCCCTTCAGATAAAGCGCTTTGGCGGCTGGCGCTGCCGATGATCCTCTCTAACATCACCGTTCCATTGTTGGGCGTGGTGGATACTGCCGTTATTGGTCATCTCGATAGCCCGATTTATCTTGGGGGCGTCGCCGTGGGTACCACGGCAACCAGTTTTCTCTTTATGCTCTTGCTGTTTCTGCGCATGAGTACCACTGGCCTTACCGCGCAGGCGTTTGGTGCCAATGACAAAACGGCGCTGGCACGCGCCCTGACCCAACCGCTGTTGATTGCTTTGGTTTTTGGTTTGCTATTTATGGTGCTGCGAACGCCGGTAAGCAGTTTGGCAGCCGCATTAATGGGCGGCAGCCCAGAAGTGCAGCAGCAGGCCAAAATTTTCATTGAGATTCGCTGGCTTAGCGCGCCCGCCACCTTGGCTAATCTGGTTATTCTTGGTTGGCTGTTAGGCGTGCAGTATGCGCGTGCGCCGATGGTATTGCTTATCGTCGGGAATCTGGTGAATATCCTGCTCGACCTTTTATTTGTCCTTCAGCTGCATTGGGGAGTGGCCGGTGCAGCGGCGGCAACGGCGCTGGCTGAATATGTCACGCTGGGAGTAGGTTTGTGGATGGTGGCGCGCGTACTCAAACTGCGCGGTATTCATTTCGCTCTACTAAAAAGCAGCTGGCGTGGCGATGCCGCGCGGTTGTTCCGTCTTAATCGCGACATCATGCTGCGCTCATTAATGCTTCAAATCTGCTTTGCATCCCTGACCATTCTGGGGGCGCGCATTGGTCCTGATGTGGTGGCGGTTAATGCCGTATTGCTGATGTTCCTCACTTTTACCGCCTACGCGCTAGATGGCTTTGCTTATGCGGTTGAAGCCTGCTCGGGTGAAGCGGTAGGCGCGAAAGATCGCAGTCGATTAATACTTATCTGGCACGCGGCCTGCCGTCAGGCCTGTTTTGTCGCCGCATTATTTGCCCTGATTTATGCGTTCACGGGGCCGCAGATTGTGGCCATGCTGACATCACTGGAAGCGTTGCGTGAAATGGCCGACAGATATCTCATCTGGCAGGTGATATTGCCGTTGATAGGCGTCTGGTGTTATCTGCTGGATGGCATGTTTATTGGTGCGACGCGTGGTCGTGAGATGCGTAATAGCATGATGATAGCCGCCATGGGTTATGGCCTGACGCTGCTAACATTGCCCTGGCTTGGTAACCACGGTTTATGGCTGGCGATAACGGTATTCCTGGCGCTACGAGGGGTGACGCTGTGGCTGATGTGGCGCGGTCATTGGCAGCGCCACAGCTGGTTTAATGCCTGAATAAGCGAAGCGTAACCTACAGATTAATCTGTAATTTCCTGCAAACTTCGAAGCGGCAACTATAATTAACTCATACGGCGCAGATGAATAGCGCATCGTGTGGGTATGTTCTTTGATATACAGAGAATGTATCCGTCTCACTCAGGATGAAGTGGAGGATTATTATGAATAAAGACGAAGCTGGTGGAAACTGGAAGCAGTTCAAAGGGAAAGTGAAGGAGAAGTGGGGCAAGCTTACGGATGATGATATGACCGTGATCGAAGGTAAACGCGATCAGCTTGTCGGTAAAATCCAGGAACGCTACGGTTATGCGAAAGATCAGGCAGAGACCGAAGTGAAAGACTGGGAAAGCCACAACAAAGATTACCGCTGGTAATCGACGTCTTATTAAGGACGATGCTCCTACCCACCGATCATTATGATCGGGTCGGCACAAGGAAGTGCCAATTAAGCCTTTCTCACCCGCTTTTTACTCTCACTCTGATGGTCGTGTTCGCAACTATCATGCCGCGTACAAGCCGCAACTTCCGTGCAATTCTCGCATAAGCCATGTGCTTCAATCACCGTATGACGCAGTGAAAACCCCGCCTGATCTGCCAGTGTCGCAATGGTTTTTTCCACTCCATGTGCATGCTTTTCACTTACCGCCGCGCAGCCATCACACACCAGCATCACAGAAGTGTGCGCTGGTTCGTCGAAATGGTGGCAAACCACATAGCTATTATTCGATTCCACGCGGTGAATGAATCCCTGCTCCAGCAGAAAATCCAGTGCACGATAAATCGTGGGCGGTTTGGCTTGAGGTTCACTGACGCGCAGCTGATCCAGCAGGTCGTAAGCGCTAATTGATCCATTTTGCTCAGCCATCAGACGCAATACTTCAGCGCGCTGAGTAGTAAGGCGCACGCCGCGGTCAAGGCAGAGTGATTCAGCCTGGGTAAGCAGCTGTTCGGGCGTGAGGTTAGACATGAGCATTCTCCGGGTTGCAGGTTATGTTATTTTATCACACAATTTTTTCTACTGCTGTTATTGCTTTTTTAGGCGTGTTTTCTGCTAAAAAAACCGGTTAATCAATTTGTTACCGTTCCACTTTGTATTGACCTTCAGTTTTTGCCCATTTTCCCGATGTAAACCTCTATGTAGCCAAGGCAACGGCCGCTGGGATTTTGCTTTGCAACTCACCAGGTTAGCGTCTATGGTTCAAAAGGTCTTAAGTAATTTCTGGTATCAATTTAAACACTGTTAATTTTTCTGCATAAAAACACAGCGGAATGGTGTGAAAGCATCCAATTCTGCGAATAGCAGTGCTATTTCCTTTCAATTCACAGCAATGAAGCGTTAGCCATGGTTCAGAATAGCGGCTAACTAAACTGTTCCGTCGGTGAGTGGCTCAGCGACATTTCAAAGGTGATGGCAGGCTCATGGTGAAGACACTATTCAGGCACAAAAAAGTTGCTTATCTTGTTGGTTTGAATGCGGTATTTATTTCTTCTTCAGCTTTAGCAGCAGGCACATGGTATGACGCACGCAATGATGCCATGGGAGGAACAGGCGTAGCTTCTTCCACCTGGAGTTCTGCGGTGCTGGCTAACCCAGCATTGATGACGAAAGCTCAGCCGGAAGATAACGTCAGCATCATTTTCCCTTCAGCTGGCGCACAGGTTACTGACAAAGACAAATTGATCGACCGCGTTGATGACATCACGGATAGCGTCGATCGTTATCAGGACGTGATTGATAACCTCACTTTTGCGGATTACCTCAATGGTTATCCACAGCTGAAAGCGGCTGCAGGTGATGTGGCTAACCAGCTTAGCGATCTTCGCGGCAATAAAGCCAATGGAACTGCGGGTGTGGCGCTGGCCGTCACCGTTCCCAATGAAACCTTGCCTTTTGCGTTTATCACTAAGGCCTATGGAACTGCGCACGTACGTGCCAACATCGCGGATAGCGACATCGCCTATCTGCGTGGTGTTGCTAACGGTACCGTTATTCCTGTGCCGGGCGATGAGGACAAATTGCGTTCCAGCGCTAACGGCCTGGCGGCGTTAATCACCGATTATGGTGTATCAGTGGCGCATGAGTTCTCTATTGCCGGCCATCCGGTTTCTGTTGGTATCACGCCAAAACTGCAGAAAACCTGGCTGTATAACTACACCGCCAGTATCTATAACTACGACAAGAGCGACATCAACAGCAGCCGTTATCGCAGCAGCGATACCGGGTTTAACGTGGATGCCGGTGTTGCCACTGATTTTGCTGATAACTGGACTTTCGGTGTGACGGGGCAGAACTTAATCTCGCGTGATATCGATACTAAAGAAGTAAACGGTTATCGCGATACCTATCAAATTCGTCCGCTGGTCACGACTGGCCTCGCGTGGAATAACGGGCCGTTTACCCTGGCGGGTGATGTTGACCTGACAGAAACCAAGCGCTTCAAATCAGAAGAGTCCAGCCAGTATGCCGGCGTAGGTGCAGAGTATCGCGTGCTGGATTGGCTGGCGCTGCGCGCCGGTTATCGTGCCGATCTGAAATCGAATGATACCGACGTAGTTACCGCAGGTTTGGGCATATCGCCGTTCAACAATACGGTTCATCTGGATCTGGCCGGTTCAGTGGGCAAAGACAATACCGTGGGTGCAATGTTGCAGCTTGGATTTAACTTCTAATCCTCACTCAACGGTTACTCCTGATAACGGGCGGCTGTGCCGCCCGTTCTGCTGTGATATGATTGCGCAGTTTCTCATCACTTAACTACTGCGGATTTACTGCGTTTCATGACCGATACTTTCTCCTCGCAACGTTTTTCAATTGCCCCGATGCTTGACTGGACCGATCGCCACTGTCGGTATTTTCATCGCAAGCTGAGCGGCGATACCCTGCTGTATACCGAAATGGTGACCACGGGCGCCATCATTCACGGTAAAGGCGACTATTTGGCCTACAGTGAGGATGAACATCCTTTGGCGCTGCAACTTGGGGGCAGCGATCCCGCCGCACTGGCACAGTGCGCCAGACTAGCAGAAGCGCGTGGCTACGATGAGATCAACCTGAACGTCGGTTGTCCCTCGGACCGCGTTCAGAACGGGCGTTTTGGTGCCTGCCTGATGGCGGATGCTGCGTTGGTCGCCGATTGTATTAAAGCGATGCGTGATGTCGTGAGCATCCCGGTAACGGTAAAAACCCGAATCGGCATTGACGAGCAGGATAGTTATGAATTCCTGTGTGATTTTATTGGCACCGTGGCGCAGCAGGGCGGCTGCGATACCTTTATTATCCACGCCCGCAAAGCCTGGCTGTCGGGTTTGAGCCCAAAAGAGAATCGCGAAATTCCGCCGCTGGATTATCCACGCGTCTATCAGCTGAAACGTGATTTTCCAACGCTAACCATGGCAATCAACGGCGGCATAAAAACGCTGGAAGAAGCCAAACTTCATCTGCAGCACATGGATGGCGTGATGATGGGCCGCGAAGCCTATCAGAATCCGGGCATTCTGGCGCAGGTCGACCGCGAGCTGTTTGGTCGTGATGTACCGCAGGTCGATCCGGTAGCGGTGGTGCGTTCGATGTACCCCTATATTGAAGCGGAATTGTCGAAAGGTACGTACTTGGGACACGTCACGCGCCATATGCTCGGCCTGTTCCAGGGCATCCCAGGCGCTCGCCAGTGGCGTCGCTATCTGAGTGAAAACGCCCACAAAACCGGTGCCGATGTGCGGGTGCTGGAAGCGGCGCTAGCCTTAGTTGCGGATAAAATCCCGCAGGAAGCGCTGTAACCCTTGTTGGGTAAGGTCACCATGAAGGGTGTAATGATTGTCAGTTAAGACATGAAAAAACCTAATCACCGAGAGCACACCTTGTAGCGGCGCAATTCATTGCGCGATAAATCGCGCCGCTACGGAAGGTGCGGTGATTTGGTACGGGATCGGGATTACACCATGAAGGGTACCCCTGCGTGGATATAGCTGGGTTTTCGTAGGGTGCGCATTAATGCGCACCAGACAAATAGCACGACAATTCTTGAGATATGGTTTTTTCCACACCACAAGTTGGCTATTTTCAGCACGTGCTCATTCGCCCATGGATCTTCACTTCAATACTTTCAAAGCGTTAGCGCATTTACGAGTTGGCACGCATCTTGTAATACTCCTGAAGTTACTCACACAGGAGCACCTTCGTGGAAATTCTCTTTGTTCTCGGCTTTTTTCTAATGCTGTTACTCACCGGCGTTTCATTGCTTGGTGTTATCGCCGCATTGATTGTTGCCACCGTCTTTATGTTCCTCGGCGGCCTGCTGGCAGTTGTTATTAAATTGTTACCATGGCTGGTGCTGGCGGTTATCACCGTATGGCTCTATCGCGCATTTAACACGCCCTCGGGTGAGGCGAAATTAAACAGGCTGAAAAGAAAAATCAGTAAGTTAGAGAGAAATGGTTGGCGCTAATTGCGGGAAAGATCACAGACTCAGACATTGCTTAGACCAATTTCGCAATTAAACATATTTTTTACTTATGTTTTCTGCCAGGATGATTGGCGTTGTTTCAACACGAATTCATCGCCGCTGTCCCTACACCAGCGCGAACTATAAAAAAGAAAGAAAAAGGGGCTTCCTACGGGAAGCCCCGTTTGCTTTTAGCGATCAGGGAATTAGCAGACTTGAACCCTGTGTTGCACGGCTTTCCAGCACCTGATGCGCACGTACCGCATCGCTTAAGGCAAATTTCTGCTGCTCAGGTACGTTAAGCTGAATTGCCCGGCTGGCGATCAGTGAGAACAACTCATTACTGGCGGCGTCGAGCTCTTCCCGGTTGGTGATATAGCCAAACAGGGAAGGTCGGGTAACGAATAGCGAGCCTTTCTTATTCAGTATGCCGAGATCGATACCGGTCACCGGACCCGAGGCATTACCAAAGCTCACCATCAATCCGTGGCGGCGCAGACTATCCAGCGAAGGTTCCCAGGTATCTTTCCCTACTGAGTCATACACCACCGCGACCTTCTCGCCCTTGGTTAATTCGCTTACGCGTTTCGCAATATCCTCTTCACGATAGTTAATGGTGGCCCACGCACCCGCATCTTTTGCAATCTGCGCTTTCTCGGCCGAACCCACGGTACCTATCAGGTGTGCGCCCAGCGCTTTCGCCCACTGACAGGCAATCAAACCGACGCCACCGGCCGCGGCGTGGAACAGGAAGATTTCGTCGGCTTTCACTTTGTAGGTTTGGCGCAGCAGATACTGCACGGTTAAACCTTTGAGGAAAGAGGCCGCGCCTTGTTCAAAGCTGATGCTGTCTGGCAGGATCACCAGGCGGTCTTCTGCCACATTGTGCGCTTCACTGTAGGCACCCAACGTCGCCTGGCAATACACCACGCGGTCGCCTGCTTTGAATCGCGTCACTTTTGATCCCACTCGCTTCACCACACCCGCGGCCTCGGTGCCCAGGCCCGATGGCAACTCCGCTACCGGATACAGGCCGCTACGTACGTAGGTATCAATGTAGTTAATGCCAATCGCCTTATTTTCCACCTGCACTTCATGCTCGGCGGGATCGGCTAACTCGAAATCGGCCCATTGCAGCACTTCTGGGCCGCCGTGTTGGTTGAACTGAATACGCTTTGCCATTCTGACTCCTGTGATTGTTCATCCTGGGACGGTATACTTGCGCGTCCCTTTCACGATCGGTAATGCATTCACTATGGCAGGAAATAAACCCACCAACAAATCGAACGAACCCCGCGATCGGCAGCTGGAAGGCGTGAAAATGCCACCGCATTCCATAGAAGCGGAGCAGTCGGTGCTCGGTGGGTTGATGCTGGATAACCAGCGCTGGGATAACGTCTCAGAACGTGTCGTCGCCAGCGACTTCTTTAACCGCTCGCACCGTTTAATCTTTACGGAAATGCAGCGTTTACTCGAAGCGGGCCAGCCGATTGACCTGATTACGCTCTCAGAATCACTGGAAACACTCGGTGAGCTTGAGATGGCGGGCGGCTTCGCCTATCTGGCCGAGCTGGCAAAAAATACACCAAGTGCTGCCAACATCGGTGCTTATGCCGATATCGTGCGTGAACGAGCGGTAGTACGAGAAATGATCGCGGTGGCGAACCAGATCGCTGATGCCGGTTACGATCCGCAGGGTCGCAGCAGCGAAGATCTGCTCGATTTCGCTGAATCTAACGTCTTCAAAATTGCTGAGCAGCGCGCCAATAAAGATCAGGGCCCGCAGAACATTGAGCAGATTCTGGAAGCGACGGTATCGCGTATTGAATCACTGGTCTCAACGCCGCATGACGGCGTGACCGGTGTTGATACCGGTTATCAGGATTTGAACAAAAAAACCGCCGGATTGCAGGGCTCAGACCTGATTATCGTGGCGGCGCGCCCTTCGATGGGTAAAACCACCTTCGCCATGAACCTGTGCGAAAACGCCGCGATGTTGCAAGACAAGCCGGTGCTGATTTTCAGTCTGGAAATGCCCAGCGAGCAGTTGATGATGCGTATGCTGGCGTCGCTCTCGCGTGTGGATCAGACACGCATTCGTACCGGTCAGCTGGAAGATGAAGATTGGGCGCGCATCTCCGCGACGATGGGGATTTTGCTCGAGAAGAAGAACATGTTTATTGATGATTCTTCTGGCCTGACGCCCACCGAAGTGCGTTCGCGCGCGCGTCGTATCTTCCGTGAAAACGGCGGGTTGAGCCTGATCATGATCGACTACCTGCAGCTGATGCGTGTGCCGTCGCTGTCGGATAACCGTACGCTGGAGATCGCCGAGATCTCGCGCTCGTTAAAAGCGCTGGCGAAAGAGCTAAATGTGCCGGTCGTTGCCCTTTCACAGCTTAACCGCTCGCTGGAGCAGCGCGCCGATAAACGCCCGGTGAACTCGGATCTGCGCGAATCGGGCTCGATCGAGCAGGACGCCGACTTGATCATGTTTATCTATCGCGATGAGGTCTATCACGAAAACAGCGATCTGAAAGGCATCGCTGAGATCATCCTTGGTAAGCAGCGTAACGGCCCGATCGGTACGGTACGCCTGACCTTTAACGGCCAGTGGTCACGCTTTGATAACTACGCTGGCCCGCAATACGACGACGAATAATCCTTTCTCTGCGCCTGCATGCACGATTTGTGCATGCATTTCACGTCATCAGAAAATAGTGTTGGACAACCCCGCCTTCAATCGGGTTATCTGTAGCAAAGCGCACCCTATAACGCTGTGGAAACAGAATGACTCAGGTAGACGATCACGACCTTAAGATACTGACATTACTACAATCTAATGGCCGCCTTACCAACCAGGAACTCAGTGATTTAGTCGGGCTTTCGGCGTCGCAATGTTCACGCCGCCGCATCAATCTTGAACAGGCGAATCTCATTCTCGGCTATCACGCCCGCCTTTCGCCCGATGCAGTTGGCCTTGGTATGGTGGGATTAATTGAAGTTCGTCTGAAAAATCATACGCCGGATTATGAAGAGAGTTTCCATCGCATGGTGGAAGAAGAAGCCGCTATTGTTGATGCTTTCAAAACCACCGGCGATGCAGATTATTTACTGAAAGTGGCGGTGGCCGATTTAGCGTCGTTAAGCGCGCTGATTAGCCAGCTAGTGGCGGGGCATCAAAGCGTCGCGCACGTTAAAACATCCGTGGTTTTAAGCCGCTTAAAAGAGAACGGTTTGATGATCATCCCCCAGCACAAAACGCGCCAAAAAAGTGCATGATGTGCTAATCTGGTGCAATAATTGCCGAGTTAATGCAAAAAACGCGCATCAGAAAATAGATTTGTGCATAATTTGATGGTTTATCCTTAATTGATGCACAAAAACCTGCAATAAAGCGCCTTAGTTATCAATTGGATAATCACTGGCACCCATCGGTGGTGACAAAACGTCGCCGATGTGGTGCGTTTTTTGCATTTGACGGGCATCATTTGCAATGAGATTAACCCATGGATAACGTTGTACAACCGACCAAAGTTCCCCATTCGCTGATTGAAGATGCGCTGGCTATTGTCCTTGGCACGCTGATGGTGTCGTTTGGCGTGATTATGCTGAAACAGGCGGGCGCGCTGACCGGTAGCTCGGCAGGCATTGCCTTCTTGATTAGCTACCTGACACCGCTCTCCTTCGGCAGCGCGTTCTTCCTCATCAATCTGCCTTTTTACTGGCTGGCCGTGCGCCGCATGGGCTGGGAATTCACGCTAAAAACTTTCTGTGCTGTGGGCCTTGTGTCGCTGTTTACGCATCTGCATCCTCTCTTTGTGCATTTTTCTGCGCTAAATCCGTTTTATGCGACACTGTTCGGTAACGTGGTGATGGGCATTGGGTTTATAGTGTTGTTCCGTCACAAAGCCAGCCTTGGCGGCATCAATATTTTGGCGCTCTGGTTGCAGGACCGTATCGGGCTGCGAGCCGGGAAATTGCAAATGGCGGTGGATACCTGCGTGGTGCTGGCCTCGCTGTTTGTGGTATCAATGCCGATGCTGTTGGCCTCAATTGCGGGCGCGGTGATCCTTAATCTCATCATCGCAATGAATCATCGTCCCGGCCGTTACATGGTTTGATGACGCATCATTACCTCATACTTAAGAACAATCATGGAGATCTGCACCGTGTTTCAAAACGTTGATGCCTATGCCGGCGATCCGATTCTGTCGCTGATGGAAACCTTCAAACAAGATCCGCGCGATAACAAAGTCAATCTGAGCATTGGTCTTTATTACAACGAAGCGGGCATCATTCCTCAGCTGCAGGCGGTTGCCGCAGCGGAAGAGCGCTTGCAGGCACAGCCACATCAGGCATCGCTGTATCTGCCGATGGAAGGTTTGAACGCGTACCGTAATGCCATTGCGCCGCTGCTGTTTGGCAAAGAACATCCAGTGCTGAAAGCGGGGCGGATTGCCTCAATCCAGACGCTGGGTGGTTCAGGCGCGCTGAAAGTCGGTGCCGATTTCCTGAAACGTTACTTCCCCCATTCAAACGTGTGGGTGAGCGATCCAACGTGGGAAAACCACATCGCGATCTTTAACGGTGCCGGTTTCGAGGTGAATACTTACCCGTGGTATGACGCGGAAACCAACGGCGTACAGTTTGAGGCGTTCATTGCCAAACTGAAAACGTTGCCGAAGCAGTCCATCGTGCTGCTGCATCCATGCTGCCACAACCCAACCGGCGCCGATCTGACTAACGCGCAGTGGGATGAAACCACCGACGTACTTAAAGCGCAGGAGTTGATTCCGTTCCTCGATATCGCGTACCAGGGTTTTGGTGCGGGAATGGAAGCGGATGCCTATGCGATTCGCGCGATTGCTGCAGCCGGTCTGCCTGCGCTGGTCAGCAACTCGTTCTCTAAAATCTTCTCACTTTACGGCGAGCGCGTTGGCGGACTTTCTATCGTCTGCGACAGCGCCGAAGAGTCTGTGCGCGTACTCGGCCAGCTGAAAGCCACCGTACGCCGTAACTACTCCAGCCCACCCAACTTTGGCGCGCAGGTGGTTTCATGCGTACTGAACGACGAAGCGCTGTTGACCAACTGGCTGGCTGAAGTGGAAGCGATGCGTCTGCGCATTATCGAAATGCGTCAGGCGCTGGTGGAAGTATTACGCGCTAAGCTGCCGGGGCAAAACTTTGATTACCTGCTGAAGCAGCGCGGTATGTTCAGCTATACCGGCTTGAGCGCCCAGCAGGTTGATCGCCTGCGCGATGAGTTTGGTGTGTATCTGATTGCCAGCGGCCGCATGTGCGTTGCGGGTCTTAACAGCCGTAACGTCAATCAGGTGGCCGAAGCCTTTGCTGCGGTGATGTAACGCCTTTTCTGCTGTTGAAAAACCGCCAGCCTGAGGTTGGCGGTTTTTTTATAACTTTTTTGTTATGTACAAACGGGACCGGTCTCGTTAGATCTTAATTTCTTGAATGTAAAGATGCTCGCGCCGACAGCGGCCGTACGCGACAACCTGTTGCGAACGCATACATACAAGGAAGCATGCTTATGACCCGGACAGCCCGTTCTTATTTACTCAATCCATTGGCTTGTGCTCTTGCCTTAGCCTTCTCACTTCCAGCTTTCAGTACCGAATTAACGCGCGACAATGGCGCTCCAGTAGGTGATAACCAGAACTCACAAACCGCAGGCGATCAAGGCCCTGTGCTGCTTCAGGATGGGCAGTTGATCCAGAAGCTGCAGCGCTTTGACCGTGAACGTATTCCCGAGCGTGTCGTCCACGCACGCGGCACGGGTGCTCATGGTGAGTTCCGTGCCAGCAAAGACATCAGCGATTTGACGATGGCTGAAGTGTTCAAGCCAGGCAGCGTGACGCCAGTCTTTGTGCGCTTCTCATCCGTGGTTCACAGCAAACATTCGCCGGAAACACTGCGCGATCCGCGTGGTTTCGCCACGAAGTTTTATACCAGCCAGGGCAACTGGGATTTGGTTGGCAATAACCTGCCGGTGTTCTTCATCCGCGATGCGATTAAATTCCCGGATATGGTCCATGCTTTCAAGCCCGATCCGCGTAGCAACCTTGATAACGATGCGCGCACCTTTGATTTCTTTTCCCACGTCCCGGAAGCCACGCACGCCTTAACCATGCTGTTCTCCAACATGGGCACGCCGGCTAACTATCGTCAAATGGACGGCAACAGCGTCCATGCCTATAAGTTCGTCAACGCGAAAGGCGAAGTGCATTATGTGAAGTTCCACTGGAAGACGCTGCAGGGCGAGAAAAACCTCGATCCAGGTGAAGTTGCCGCCATTCAGAGTACCTCTTACAGCCATATGACTGAAGATCTGGTCACGGCGATTAACAACAAAGCCTTCCCGAAGTGGGATCTCTACATTCAAACCATCAAAGCCAGCGATCTCGATAAATACGATTTCAACCCGCTGGACGCGACTAAAATCTGGCCGGGCATTGCCGAAGTGAAGATCGGCCAGATGGAGCTGAATCGCAACGTTGATAACTTCTTCCAGGAGACCGAGCAGGTGGCGATGGCGCCGTCAAACCTGGTTCCGGGCATTGAAGCGTCTGAAGACCGCTTGCTGCAGGGACGTCTGTTCTCCTACGCCGATACGCAGATGTATCGTGTGGGTGCTAATGGCCTGAGCCTGCCGGTTAACGCGCCGCGCGTGCCGGTCAGCAACGGCAATCAGGATGGCGCGATGAACAGCGTTCAAGCCGATGATCATGGTGTTAACTATCAGCCAAGCCGCATTTATCCTCGCGAAGAGCTGCAAAGCGCACGTTACAGCCACACTCCACTGAGCGGAAGCACGCAGCAGGCGATCATCGCGAAAACCCAGAACTTCAAGCAGGCTGGCGAGCTGTATCGTTCGTTTAGTGATAAAGAGAAAACCGATCTGGTTAACTCGCTTGGCGGCGCGCTGAAAGCTGTTGATGTGCAAAGCCGCGCCATTATGCTGTCGTTTTTCTATAAAGCCGATAAAGAGTACGGCACGCGCCTGGCGGCGATCACCAAAGATGACGTTGGCAGCATCAAAGCGCTGGCAGACAAGCTGAACGACTAATCTTCAGGCGGCAGACATCACGCTCTGCCGCTTTTTCCTTCCTGCAGGGTTTACCTTTCGCCGACATGCTGCACACTTAAACGGTGTATTTCATTTAGGGATTCTGGCATGTGGTATCAACAAACGCTTACGCTTGACGCCAAAACGCGTGGTTTTCATCTGGTCACTGATGAGATTATCGACCAGCTTAATGTCTTATCCGATGTGCGCGTCGGCCAATTGCATCTCTTGCTGCAACATACATCGGCCTCTTTGACGCTGAATGAGAATTGCGATCCCACGGTGCGCAGCGATATGGAGCAGCATTTCTTACGCCAGGTTCCAGAAAACGCGCCTTATCAGCACGACTACGAAGGGGCTGACGACATGCCCGCGCATATCAAATCTTCGCTGCTGGGTGTTTCACTGCTGATCCCGATTAATCGTGGTCGCCTGCTGCTGGGAACGTGGCAGGGGATTTGGCTCGGCGAACATCGCGTACACGGCGGTGCGCGGCGCATCGTGGCGACCTTACAAGGGGAATAAAACATGAATACTTCGGATCTACTGACTTACTGCATGGCCAAGCCGGGCGCAGAGCAGAGCTACAAAGAGCAGTGGCAGGCGACGCAAATCAAAAGCGAGGGCGTGCTTTTCGCCATGCTGTACGAGGTGAAGGGGCGCCCAGCGTTATCGCTGAAGGCTTCTCCGGCGCTGGCGGAGTTATTACGCGAGGAACATAGCGATGTGTTTCCTAGCGAGCATTTGAACAAGTCGCACTGGAGCACGTTGTGGCTGGATGGTTCGCTGAAAGATTCGCAAATTTACTATCTGGTGGATGCGTCCTGGCAACAGGCTGACGCCACGCGCGAAGCGGGCGTCAACCATGACGAAAACTGAGGCGAATTACGCCGCAGATTCCTCACGCAGGGTGTTGATATCAATCACGAAGCGATATTTCACGTCGCTTTTCAGCATACGTTCGTAGGCTTCGTTGATTTGGTTCATCGCAATCAATTCGATATCGGAAGTGATACCGTGCTTGCCGCAGAAATCCAGCATCTCCTGGGTTTCAGCGATGCCACCAATCAGTGAGCCGGCGACGCTGCGACGTTTGAAGATCAGGTTAAATACCTGCGGTGCCGGGTGATCGTGCTCCGGCGCGCCGACCAGCGTCATGTTGCCATCACGCTTCAGCAGGGTGATGAACGGATTAAGGTCGTGCTGTGCCGCCACGGTATTCAGAATGAAGTCAAAGCTATTGGTGTGCTGTGCCATCTGATCGGCATCTTTCGAAATCACTACTTCATCAGCGCCCAGGCGCTTACCATCTTCAATTTTAGACGGTGAGGTAGTGAACAGCACCACGTGTGCGCCCATCGCGTGCGCCAGTTTCACGCCCATGTGACCAAGACCGCCCAGGCCGACGATGCCCACTTTTTTACCCGGGCCGACGTTCCAGTGACGCAGCGGCGAGTAAGTGGTGATACCAGCACACAGCAGCGGCGCAACGCCCGCCAGGTCGAGATTTTCAGGTACGCGCAGCACGAAGCTTTCATCTACCACCATGTTGGTGGAGTAACCGCCGTAGGTAATCGCACCAGTTTGGCGATCTTCACCGTTATAGGTGCCAACGAAGCCGTTTTCGCAATACTGCTCCAGCCCTTCCTGACAGCTTGGACAGCTGCGGCAGGAATCGACCATACAGCCAACGCCGACCAAATCACCCACTTTGTAGTTGTGCGTGTGCGCACCAACGGCCGTTACGCGACCCACGATTTCATGGCCTGGCACTACCGGGAAAACGGTGTTGCGCCATTCGTTGCGGGCGGTATGTAGATCAGAGTGGCAGACGCCACAGTACAACACTTCAATCTGCACATCATGATCGCGCAGTTCGCGTGGCTTAAAGTCGAACGGAGCGAGTTTTGCTTTCGCGTCCTGTGCGGCATAGGCATGCGTAATATTCATGGTGTCTCCAGTAGGATGTGTCGTGATATTTTTGCGGGATCCCGTTCAGTACATGGAAGGGATAAAAGGGCGTAAGGACGCCAAAAGGAACGTTGTAAGGATAGTCAGCAGGATGAAAAGCGTATATGCCTGAAGTTGTCTGATTCTTGCCTGTTCCTGCATTTCGCGGTGGAAATCGACACTAAAAATAAGGCCCGCGCTGGCGGGCCTGAGAGAAATTTACTTCTTCAACATAGGTTTAAGGAAGCGGGCGGTATGCGAGCGTTCACACTCCGCTACCGTTTCTGGCGTGCCCGCAATCAGGATTTCACCGCCGCCGCTGCCGCCTTCCGGGCCGAGATCGACAATCCAGTCCGCGGTTTTGACCACGTCGAGATTGTGTTCAATCACCACGATGGTGTTGCCCTGATCGCGCAGCTGATGCAGCACTTCCAACAGCTGCTGGATATCGGCAAAGTGCAGACCGGTGGTTGGCTCATCAAGGATGTACAACGTCTGGCCAGTGCCGCGTTTTGACAGCTCACGCGCCAGCTTAACGCGCTGGGCTTCACCGCCAGAGAGCGTGGTCGCTGACTGACCGAGACGGATATACGACAGGCCAACATCAATCAGCGTTTGCAGCTTACGCGCCAGCGCCGGCACTGCATCGAAGAACTCACGTGCTTCTTCAATGGTCATGTCCAGCACTTCGTGGATGCTCTTGCCTTTGTATTTAATCTCCAGCGTTTCGCGGTTATAGCGTTTGCCTTTGCACTGGTCGCACGGTACGTAGATATCAGGCAAGAAGTGCATTTCTACCTTGATCACGCCGTCGCCCTGGCAGGCTTCACAGCGTCCGCCGCGTACGTTGAAGCTGAAGCGGCCCGGATTATAACCGCGTGAACGCGCTTCCGGTACACCAGCGAACAGCTCGCGCACTGGTGTAAAAATGCCGGTATAGGTCGCGGGATTCGAACGCGGCGTACGGCCAATCGGGCTCTGATCGATATCGATCACTTTATCGAAATGTTCCAGACCGGCGATCTCACGATAAGGCGCCGCTTCGATGGTGGTTGCACCGTTAAGCTGGCGCTGTGCAATCGGGAACAAAGTATCGTTAATCAGCGTTGATTTGCCGGAGCCGGATACGCCAGTGATGCAGGTGAATAATCCTACCGGGATCGTCAGCGTGACATCTTTAAGGTTATTGCCGCGCGCACCGGTGAGTTTCAGCACTTTAGTGGGATCGCCTTTTACGCGCTCTTTAGGAATGGCGATTTCGCGTTTGCCGCTCAAGAACTGACCGGTAAGCGATTGTTCATTGGCCATAATCGCATGGACATCGCCTTCCGCCACCACCTGACCACCATGCACGCCTGCGCCTGGTCCAATATCAATAACATGGTCAGCCGCGCGAATCGCATCTTCATCGTGCTCAACCACAATCACCGTATTGCCCAGATCGCGCAGGTGAATCAGCGTGCCGAGCAGCCGCTCGTTGTCGCGCTGATGCAAACCGATAGAGGGTTCATCAAGCACATACATCACGCCCACCAATCCCGCACCAATCTGGCTCGCCAGACGAATACGCTGCGCTTCACCGCCGGACAGCGTTTCCGCTGAGCGCGACATCGACAGGTAATTCAACCCGACGTTTACCAGGAAGCTCAGGCGATCGCCAATCTCCTTAAGGATTTTTTCCGCGATCTGCGCGCGCTGGCCGCTCAGCTTCATATTCGCGAAGAAATCCATCGCATGACCAATGCTCATCTCAGATATGGTCGGCAGGTTGGTGTCTTCGACAAATACATGGCGCGCTTCACGACGCAGACGCGTGCCTTCACAGCTGGCACAGGCGCGGTTGCTGATAAATTTCGCCAGTTCTTCACGCACCGCATTGGATTCCGTCTCTTTATAACGGCGCTCCATGTTGTGCAGCACACCTTCAAACGGATGGCGACGTACCGAGGTATCGCCCCGATCGTTAATGTATTTAAATTCGATATTTTCTTTGCCTGACCCGTAAAGGATCACCTTGCGCGCGTTGTCGCTCAGGCTGTTGAACGGGGCTTCGACATCGAACTGCAGATGCTCTGCCAGCGAGCGCAGCATCTGGAAGTAATAGAAGTTACGGCGATCCCAGCCGCGGATAGCGCCACCGGCCAACGACAGCTCCGGATTTTGCACCACGCGATCGGGATCGAAATATTGCTGTACGCCCAAACCATCACAGGTTGGACAGGCACCGGCTGGGTTGTTGAACGAGAACAGACGCGGTTCAAGCTCGCGCATGCTGTAGCCACAGATTGGGCAGGCAAAGTTAGCTGAGAACAACATCTCTTCAGCATCGGTATCGTCCATATCCGCAACGATCGCCGTACCACCGCTCAATTCCAGCGTGGTTTCAAACGATTCAGCCAGACGCGTTGCCAGATCGTCGCGCACGCGGAAGCGGTCAATCACCACTTCAATGGTGTGTTTCTTTTGCAGCTCAAGCTTGGGTGGATCGGAGAGATCGCACACTTCACCATCAATACGTGCGCGGATATAACCCTGTGCAGCAAGGTTTTCCAGCGTTTTGGTGTGCTCGCCTTTGCGATCTTTCACCACTGGCGCCAGCAGCATCAGGCGGCGACCTTCTTCCTGCGACAACACCTGATCGACCATCTGACTGACGGTTTGTGCCGCCAGGGGAACGTCATGATCGGGGCAGCGCGGCTCACCGACACGCGCAAACAGCAGACGCAAATAGTCGTGGATTTCCGTAATCGTGCCGACGGTAGAACGCGGGTTGTGTGACGTTGATTTTTGCTCAATGGAAATGGCGGGCGAAAGACCTTCAATATGGTCAACGTCCGGTTTCTCCATTAATGAAAGAAACTGGCGCGCATAGGCCGACAGCGATTCGACATAGCGACGCTGGCCTTCGGCATACAGCGTATCAAACGCCAGCGAAGACTTACCGGAACCCGATAGACCGGTGACCACAATAAGCTTATCGCGAGGAATGATCAGGTTGATGTTCTTCAAATTATGGGTGCGAGCACCGCGGACTTCGATCTTATCCATTCACCTTTCCCGGATTGAACAACACTCGCCATGCCTTGCCAGCATGACCAGCAGAAACGCATCATTATGGCACAAAAAATAAACTGAATAAATATCCAGTGTTTTTGCTAATCTTGGGGATAGGGAAAATTTGGAATCCCGCTCTAAAGTGGGCACACAGCAATGTGACGTGATACAATTTTTCGCTTAGACTTTTAGCATCAACTCATCGGGAGACAGCAACATGGCCAGTCGTGGCGTAAACAAAGTGATTCTAGTCGGGAATCTGGGTCAGGATCCGGAAGTGCGCTACATGCCAAATGGTGGCGCGGTAGCCAACATTACGCTGGCCACGTCAGAAAGCTGGC
Source organism: Pantoea sp. BRR-3P (assembly GCF_039621635.1). Lineage (NCBI taxonomy): Bacteria > Pseudomonadati > Pseudomonadota > Gammaproteobacteria > Enterobacterales > Erwiniaceae > Pantoea > Pantoea sp. BRR-3P. The sequence continues at coordinate 3,674,853 of NZ_CP155066.1, read as the reverse complement.
GCGATAAGACCACCGGTGAAAACAAAGAGATCACTGAATGGCACCGCGTGGTGCTGTTTGGCAAGCTGGCGGAAGTAGCCGGAGAATACCTGCGTAAAGGTTCTCAGGTTTACATCGAAGGGCAGCTGCGTACCCGTAAATGGACTGACCAGAGCGGCCAGGAAAAATACACCACTGAAGTGGTGGTAAATGTTGGCGGCACCATGCAGATGCTCGGTGGACGTCAGCAGGGCGCGAACGCCGGTGGCGCACCCGCGGGCGGCCAGGGCGGCAATAACAACGGTTGGGGCCAGCCACAGCAGCCACAACAGCAGCCGCAAGGCGGCAACCAGTTCAGCGGCGGTGCTCAGCAGCGTCCACAGCAGCAGAGCGCACCGGCGAACAATGAACCGCCGATGGATTTTGACGACGACATTCCGTTCTAAACGCTCTGCTGAGCGTTATCGGTTTCGTTGCTTTGAAAGCCCCGTCATACGGGGCTTTTTGTTGTCTTGAGAGTCAGCTTTTGATTTACTTGATCAGTCGATGATCGAATGCAAAGGGGAGCTTTTGTACACTCGGTAGAAAGCCCTTAAATGCCGGATGCTGAGGATTCAACACCGCATTGTTTTCCATCGGAATAATGCTTGAGGGAATAATCAGCGCTGCACCTTCCCCCGATTGAAGCCAACCTGTACCTAAATCCATGGTCGAAACCGGAGCCGGATCCTGGCGCCAATCGGCAGGCAAAAAATCTTCAGTAATGTAGGAGACTTCGTCGTCAGGGATCTCAATGCTGAATAAGGTGTACTCATCCAAAATCGACTCATTCGAGACATGCACCAGCACTTCAAGCGCGGCAAGTGAAACCGAGGTCGCGACATAAAGGGTTGGGTGGCCTTTATGATTCCAGCGGCCACCATACTGTTTCGCACCATTGCCGGTCCAGGCTTCAGAAGCATATTGCGTTTTGATTAGCCGGAAGAAAATCATGAGAAGACGCCATGCTCCAGTCGTCCAATCAAATCAAGCACATCTAATGCGCCGCTTTCCGTTGCCAGCAAGGTAATCGGTGCAACGTTACCTAATCCTTTCACCGGCCGGCTTAACCATTGGGTAGCGTCTTCTTTATTGCCACCAAACAATTGAACGGCAGCATCTATGACACGGACAAAGCGGGCGATACGTTCGCTCTCATCGGGTGACAAGCTTTTACCTGCGCTTTTACGGCGGGCAATATTACGCTCATTGATGCCAGTGACCTTCATGATCTCGGCTCTGCTCATCGCCGACCAATGACGAATGTCGTCGATCACCGCGACCGGTAAGCCTGCCTCGAGCATGCGAGTTAGCTCCAGTCCCCGTGGGGGTAAGCCAGCAAAGCGCCAAAGCGCGTTGTCATGTGATTTACCATCAGGAATGTAGGCTCGCATAGATTTCTCCAAATCTGACAAATGTCATACTCTATTATTGACACTTGTCAGAAGTTTTCAATAGCAGAACCGTTAATGCGGCCGCCATTCCCGTAATAACGCTTCCGTCTCACGCACCCGCACCGGATTACCCGGCATAATCAAATCGGCCCACACTTCGTTGTGCTGATTGATCTGCTGTTGCGCGGAAACATAAGTGCGGTCGGCGGTGGTGTGCGCATCGGCGGCGACAGTGATGTGATAGCCGAGACTGGCGCCGACTTTGATGGTGGTATCGACACAGTAATCGGTCGCGCAGCCGCAAATGACGAAGCTGTTAATACCAAATTGGTCGAGCTGAGCGGCGAGGTCGGTTTGCCAAAAGCTGTCGCACGCCGTTTTGTTGACGAAGAGGGCATTAGCCGGCTGCTGCAGTTCGGGGACAATCGCCCAGCCCTCTGAATCTACCTCTAAGCCTGGGCCCACATGCTGGATGAAAATCACCCGATCGGCGGCGGCAGTTAACTGATTAATGCGTTCGCACCGTCCAGAACGATCAAAGCGCGGCATTGCCAGCACGCCATTTTGCATGTCCACGACCATAACTACTCGATTAGCCATCGTTATCTCCTTTTCAGTCCTTTGAGTGTCAGGTGAATACGTGAAGAGGTAAAGCAAATCCGTTTTGCATTTATCGGCATCCCCGCGCATGCTTATAGTCGCTTTTAATCTGGAGGTGGGTTGTGAAGGTGGTTCCTGACGTTTTTCCTTGTGAGCAAGATCGGGCGCAGTTTCAGCATTTCGCTGAGCTGCCAGGCATTGAGCTTTATCAGGCGCACATCTCCCGCTACGCTTTTGAGCCGCATACCCATGAAGCCTTTGGCATCGGCACCATAGAGTCTGGAGCCCAGCGTTTCCGCTATCGTGGTGCCAACTACACCGCGCCCCAACATTCGCTGATAATGATGAATCCCGATGAGCTGCACACCGGTGAATCAGCCTGCGATGACGGTTGGCGTTATCGTATGATCTACATCGATCCGCAGGAAATGGATCGATTAACCGGCGATCGTCACTGGTGGTTCAGCGAGGCGCTACGTACTGATGTGCGTCTGGCACAGCCGTTTTCTCAACTGCTGGCACAGATGTGGCAGGCAGAAACCGCGCTGGAGCGTGAAAGCACGCTGCTCGAACTGCTGGAACTGATGCGTCCACTGGCACGCCAGGGCGAACCGCGCCCCGCAGAAGCGACGCATCGCTTTGATGCCGTTCGCGACTATCTGCGCGAAAATCTCGCCGAGCCGGTGCGGCTTGAAGATCTCGCAGCGCTGGCGTCACTGTCGCCGTGGCATTTTCTGCGCAGTTTCAAACAACACTTTCACGTCACCCCGCATCAAATGCTGATGGCATTTCGCTTGTTCGCGGCCAAACAGCAGCTGGCACGCGGTGAAAGTGCCGCGACGGTTGCGGCATCTGTCGGCCTAACCGATCAGGCCCATCTCACGCGTGCATTCGCCCATCGCTACGGCATCACACCTGGACGCTACCAAAAACAAGTCTTCCACTCGCGCTAACCGCAATCTGCTACAAGCCTTTAACTATCTGCTCCATCACACTGCAGCAAATTACCTGTAAAGGAAGAGATGTATGTTTGCTGGAGTACTGTTTGCGCTGGCCGCGGGGCTAATGTGGGGGCTGATCTTCGTCGGCCCGCTACTGATTCCGGATTATCCCGGCACCTTACAATCGGCCGGGCGCTATGTGGCATTTGGTTTATTGGTGTTGCCGCTGGCCTGGTTCGATCGCCGCCGCTTGCGTCAGCTAACGCGCAAAGATTGGGTTGAAGCGCTGAAGCTATCACTGATTGGTAACCTGCTGTATTACACGTTTCTTTCCAGCGCGATTCAACGAACCGGTGCACCGATCTCCACCATGATTATCGGCACGCTGCCGGTGGTGATGACCGTGACGGCTAATCTTTGCTATGGCCACGTGGAGGGACGCCTGCCGTGGCGTAAGCTGATGCCGGCTTTACTCATTATTGCTGTTGGGCTGATCTGCGTGAATATGGCCGAGATGCAGACGCAGGGGCCCGATTTTGATTGGTCGCGTTATCTGCTGGGTTTGCTGTTTGCGATACTGGCTTTAGCGTGCTGGACCTGGTATCCGCTGCGCAATGGTTTATGGTTGCGTGCTCATCCGCAGCATAAAGCAGGCAGCTGGGCGACGGCACAAGGTTTAGTGACGCTGCCGCTGGCGCTGGTGTTCTTTCTCTTAGTTTGCGGACAACTTCACTGGCAGCAACCTGAGTTTGCTCTGCCGTTTGGGCCACAGCCGCAGCGCTATCTGCTGTTAATGCTGGGACTGGGACTGTTTTGCTCATGGCTGGGCACATTGTGCTGGAATGCTGCCAGCCAGCGCGTGCCAACGGTGATCATGGGGCCGCTGATTGTCTTTGAAACCTTAGCCGGTTTGCTGTGGGCATTTCTGTGGCGACAAAGCTGGCCGCCGCTATTAACCCTAATGGGTATCGGCTGTCTGCTGGTGGGTGTGATCTATGCGATGCGTATTAAACCGCAGAAGGCTTAAGGTCTCAGATAGCGCGACTGGATAAACTATTCAGGAGCGCTTTTCCCTGTGTTTTTAAGAATTTCCCCCACGCTTTCCCCCCTTCGTATTGCCCTTTTTACCGCACGCTTTGCCCGCGATATAACAATACGGCTCATTTCATCCCCTTTTATCGCGCCTTTTTGTCATAAAAGAAGCGATCCGGATAAGCAGCAAGGGGAATTCAATGATGTTAAGGCCACCTAAACGCGCCCTGAAGTCACATCACCGTGGCTAAAGTGCGTTCCTGCGAGGTAAAAACAGGCGCGAAGAGGCGCAAAAAGGTGCATTTTACCTGCCTTTTATTGCCCCCTGGCACTGAAGTCGGCCGTTGAAAAGCCACTTTTTGCTTAAGGGAATACGCCGTTGTTAAGAAACATTCGATTAGGCGTGAACAAAAAACCATTAAGCGCGGCGATGATTATGGTGAAAGAATTTACCTTAACCGCCACTTTTTAGCCGTTATTGTTTAGGAGCAATAACGTATCTAATCAGGATAATTCCTGGCAGCAAGTTGGCGGATTTAGACTAGTTCCGTTGAAACAGGTAATCGTAAAGTCAGGCAATAGATCCAATTGAAAACAGAGGCAATGTGTTAGCGGTTACACGGCGTTGTTCATTAACGCTTAACAGAATTGTCTGCATTCAGGGCTGATGATTAATGTTGGTAAAGTAATAGCCGAAGCGCCAATCTCACCTTAATGAGATTGGACTTCGTCTAAATGGCTTGAATAGAGAGACTTTTGCTGATGTGAATCTATTTTACCGCAAAAAAGGAAGCAATTCCGCGATGGTATTCATCAGGAAAAATTGGTTCGAATTGTTATGTTGTGAACGCCGAATTAAATGATCTTCATATCTTCTGGTAAGAACAAATCTCAGCATTAAGTCAAATAACATCGGCCTTAATAATGCTAGCGATTATCTGTTCCTGATGGATAGTGATAAACGCTACGGCTAATATCCAGCAAGCGGCAGCTACGACGTGTACCTATGTCGAACGTGGTTTGCAGGAAGTTAACGGCCTGGCGCTTTTCATTTGTGGTGAAGAAGTTTTTTAGCACGCTTTGCAGCATCTCTTTGTCCGAACTCAGTGATTGCAGCTCGCGCGTAAGGTTAAGTAGCTGATCTTCCAGCTCCTTGATTTTACGACCTTCTTCGGAGGATAACCCTGAGAATTTCTTCTTCCAGCTATAGAAAGTGGCCTCGGAAATGCCTAGCTCCTCACAAATCTCCCTGACTTTCACTCCCGTTTCAGAAGCTTTAATGGCATTTGTGATTTGCTCTTCGCTATATCGTGACTTTCTCATAAATGCTATTACCTTTCTTATCAATTAGTGGATGAGAATTACTGTATTAATATCTGGCACTGCAAAAACACTATTAATGCAGTATTAAAGTGCGCGATTTGAATTGCGAGGGTTAAATTAAGATATTTAGAAGAAATATCATCATGGGATAAATCTTATTTTATTCTGAATGGCATTGAACGCCTTCCGGGCGTTAGGTTTTTGATATAAATTCACTCCATCCCAAATGCAGAAAAAATACTACATTCATTGGAAAAACGGCATAACCCAGACGCTGAAATGCTCGGGTGTGCCAGTAAACGTTTGTGCGGAATTTAAGCTGAAATCGTTTACATCCACGGAGTTTCGCACCGGATATAATCGGAATTTTCCTGAATATAGTTCTTAATTCCTGACGCGAGTCTCATTTTTCGGACCAGTTTGGTTTGAAGTTCATTAATTAAGTCAGGCCCACTGAGCGCTTGTTAATTCATTTCAAGGATGTTGTACCGAAAGTTGTTGTAGTTCGTAATACTAAGGATCAGTCAATGAAATTGAGCGTAATGTCGAATGCCGCCTGGATGATGTCTGAAAAGATTGTCTCCGTGTTCGGCGTCATATTTGTGACCTCCTACGTGGCAAAATCCTTTGGCCCAACCATCTTCGGCCAAATGGCGTTTTCGACCTCACTGTTTTCCATGGTGCAAACCGTGGCGATTTTCGGTACGGAAACCATTCTGTTTAAGCGGATTAGCAAAAGCGCACCGAAAGGGCTGCGCCTGATGACCGTAGCGCGCAATATGCGCCTGGTTTTGCTTTTGCTCACATCGCTGCCGGTGTTGATTTGGGTCTGGTACAACATGCAGGAAAATTTCCTCGCCTTTGCGCTGGCCTCGTTTATTTCCTCGGTGTTTGTGACGCAGGACACTTTCAGCGTCTATAACAATGCGCGCTTAGCGTCACGGCTGAACACCATCGCTAACTCAGTGGGATTGCTGCTGGGATTCACGCTGAGTTTCCTCATTGCCTGGCTACACCTCAATCCGCTGTGGCTCACCGTCTCCATTGTGGCGGTGACGCTGGTGCCGTATGCCATTAAGCGCATTAATTTTTACCGCGTAAATGAGGATGTGGCACCGCCACAGGAGAAGCGCAACACCTATTTGCGCTACCTGCTCTATGCCGGATTGCCGCTGGCCATTTCCAGTATTTTCATCTCAGTGCAGGTGAAAGCGGCCCAGATGTTCCTGGCGGGCATCGCCTCAGCGCGCGACCTCGGCCTGTTTGCCGCGGCAAATACTATTTCGGCTTCATGGATTTTTATTCCGGTTGCCATCATCACTTCCTGCTTCTCGGAAATCTTCCGTGAGCGTGGAGAAGCCGCCATGAAGCTGACAGCACGGCTCAATGGTTATGTCATGGGTGTTTCATTGTTGTTGTTAGCGGTGATCGCGATGTACGGCGAAAAAATCATCATCGCTTTGTATGGTCACGAATACACACAGTCAGGAAGTCTCATTACGTTGTTGTCGTTAGCAACCTGCTTTTCGGCGATGGGGACCGTAGCGTATCGCTACATGGTCAAAGAAGGCGGGTTTAATTATCTGTTGAAGAAAATTGTTTGCCTGATGGTTATCAGCTTGCCGCTGTCGTGGTGGCTGATACAGGGCTACGGCATCATGGGTGCTGCCTGGAGCGTTTTCATCTCAGAATTGCTGTCTCTTACCGTAATGAATTACTTCTTCAAAAATGGCGTCATCCAAAAAATCCAGGTTTCCTCACTCAACTACAAAACCTACAAATGAGGTCAGATATGCTCAAGTTGAAAGAAGAACTCAGAAGAAGCGTGCAGTACTTCATTAAGAAGATGCCCTGGGCAACCCAGGATCGTATCTACTACTTTCATAAGTTTCGTAGATTACCCAACCTGCGTGAGCCGAAGGTCTTCAATGAGAAGGTGCTGTACCGCAAATTCGTCCACGGCGACTATCAGATCTACGGACGCCTGTCGGACAAATATTCAGTGCGTGAATATATCGCCGAGAAAGTGGGTAGCGAATACCTGATCCCGCTGGTGTATGAAACCAGCGATCCCAGCTCGCTGCACACCTTGCCGAGCTGGAAAAATACGGTGATCAAACCGAATCATGCCTCCAACATGGTGGAAATCCTGCTGGAAGAGCCGGACGCGCTGAAGAAGCAGCAGATTATTAACGACTGTCATCGCTGGTTGAAAACCGACTTCGCCAATGAGGCGCGTGAGATTCACTATCGCTACATCAAGCCACGTATTCTGGTGGAGCAGTACATCGGTGATGGTAAAACGGCACCGATTGATTACAAATTCCACATGTTCAATAAGCGCGATGGCAATTTTGAATATGTGCTGCAGGTGATTTACAACCGCTGTAATCCGCTGTTGTCGATGAACTTTTATGTTAACAATCTGAAAGAGGCCTATCACAAGATTCGTGATACCGGCCTGGACGTGACACCGCAGATGGCGTCGTTACAGCACGCCCTGGCGTTGAGCAAAACGCTGGCCAGTGATTTCGATTACGTGCGCGTGGATTGGTACATCGATAACGACCAGATCTACTTTGGCGAATTGACCTTTACGCCGGGAGCTGGCTTAGTGACCGGTCTGGATCGCGGGCTTAATCAAATGATGGGTGATATGTGGATTCAGGATCGTCGCGGTACGAAGATACCGGGCGTCACGGTTGCGGATGTCGCCATCCCGGCCGTATTGAAGAAAATTTAAGAATCACACAGCAAAATAAAAAACCCCGCCTTGGCGGGGTTTTTTATTGGCGACGATTAAGGCATCGGCCAGTCTGCTGGCGCCTGGCTCATCACCTGGATAAAGGCGTTTTTAGAGATTTCCATAAAGTTATGCAGATTCTCCATGCTTAACGTAATGCCAAGCAGGCCGGTAACGAACCAGCAGGACATGCCCACACCAATACCTCCACACAGCAGCGCCATCACGTGATGACTGTTTTGACGCAGTCGAATTTTCATGGTGCTGGCGAAGAACATCATTATTGCACTCAGGAGTTCCCAGCGCATAACAATCAAACTGGTGGTTAACGTGGCCATCTGCAAAAAACCTCTTAGAATCAGTGATATCCCCGACATTCAATGGACATCACTGGCGGCAAAGAAGGAAGGTCAGGGGAGCCCTTCTGGCCGTCTTACTGCAAACAAGAAAGTGTGACTTGGCTCACATTATATCACTCGATTTTAAATTTTGAACAAAATTTATACCTTGTATGGTAGAAATTTTTTCATCGAAGAGGGAGGAATTGGTGGGCAAAAAGAGAGGTGCGCCCGCTTGGGGCGCGCAGAAAAGGTTAGCTAACCGGGCAGCACTCGCCGGTTGTACGTTGGGCAAAACTGTTCATGCTGCTCTCGACGCAGTCAAAACTGAGCAAACGTGGACGCTGCATCATCGCCTGACGACGCATGGTATGACGATAAGCGGTCGGCGTTTGCGAGAACTGACGGCGGAACACGCGTGAGAACGTCTGCTGCGAATCGTAGCCGTACTGCATGGCGATATCGAATACCGGGCGCTGGGTTTGACGCAGCGCTTCTGCGGCCAGCGTCAGACGACGTTCGCGAATATAGCCACCCAGCGTCTGTTTCGTGACGGCACGGAACATACGCTGCAGATGCCATTTTGAGTAACCTGATTTTGCTGCGACTTCATCAATTGACAGCGCTTTATCCAGATTCTGATCGATCCAGTGGGTCAGCGAATGAATGATTTCCTGTTGCATCATAGCCTCATCCTTCTGATGGTTAATACCTGGTTAGAAATTCGTAGTTTTGCTGGGGTGCGAGTATAATTCCTCAAGTTAACTTGAGGTAAAGGCCCAAAATGAAAAAAGAACGCAATTACCCGAAGCCGGTGCTGACGCCGGGTGAAGTGGCGAAACGCAGCGGTGTGGCGGTCTCGGCGCTGCACTTCTATGAAACCAAGGGATTGATTTTTAGCTCACGCAACGGCGGTAATCAGCGCCGCTACAGCCGAGATGTGTTGCGCCGCGTGGCGATCATTAAAATTGCGCAGCGCATTGGCATTCCGCTGGCAACGGTGAGCGATAGCCTGACGCACGTGCCGGCCAATAAGCGTATGTCGACGCAGGAGTGGGATGCGCTAACGCAGCACTGGCGTGAAGAACTGGATAAGCGCATCGAAACCCTTACGCGTTTACGTAACGATCTTGATGGCTGCATCGGCTGCGGCTGTTTATCGATGCGTGACTGCCCGCTACGCAATCCCGGTGACCGCCTGGGCGAACAAGGTTCGGGTGCGGTACTGCTCGATCCTGAACAAGACGAGCAGAAACGGTAATCGACTATACTTGCCGGGACACTTTTACCGGCAAGGAAAACCGTATGATCACCGTTCACCATCTGGAAAATTCCCGCTCGCACCGCGTGTTATGGCTGCTGGAAGAGCTCTCGGTGCCTTACCAAATTAAACGTTATCAGCGTGAAAACAGCCTGCTGGCGCCTGATTCCTTAAAGAAAGTCCATCCGCTGGGTAAATCCCCGGTGATCACCGATGGCAATCGGGTTATTGCCGAATCGGGCGCTATTCTCGAATATCTGCAAATGCGCTATGACAGTGAACATCAGCTGGCCTTGAGTGATGAGGATGAACAGATTCAGTCGCGTTATTGGCTCCATTACGCCGAAGGATCGCTCATGCCGCTGTTAGTGATGAAACTGGTGTTTGCTCAGCTGGGCAAGAAGCCGGTGCCGTGGCTGCTGCGTCCAGCGGGCATCGCGCTGAGTAAGGGCATTCAAAAGGCCTGGCTGAACAAACAGCTGGCGTTGCACGGCAGCGTCATCGAACAGCATCTTAGCCAGCACGCTTATTTTGCCGGTTCACGTTTTAGTATCGCCGATGTGCAGATGAGCTTCCCGCTGCTGGCGCTGCAGATGCGCGGTTCACTGCGTGAGATGCCCGCCACCGCACGCTGGCTGGAAACCATGCAGCAGCGCGCCGCCTGGCAACGCGCCATTGAGCAGGGCGGCCCGATTCAACTGCAGAGTTGATTGAGGCCAGGTCGTCACGAATGACGCCCCTACAAAGCCCATGATCGTAGGGTCGCCATTCATGACGACCTGGGAACCCCATCGGCTGGATTTATCCTGCAATCCCCGCGATTAGTAGTTGAAAACACCATGCCAAACGCCAGATAATCGTTTGCCTTTTTTCCCTGTCTCTTTTTACCAACAGGAATACGCGGCGACGTAAACGTTTGCCTGGATTTTCACCATGAAAATCTCGCATCAGGGAGCAGCAAACGCGCGCCGTGCGGCAACTCACATCACAAAAAATATTGAGGAATGATTATGTCTGGTGAATCGCGCCCGGCCAGTGGAAAACTGGACGCCTGGTTCAACATCTCTGCACGCGGCAGCAGCGTGCGTCAGGAAATATTAGCGGGTCTGACGACGTTTCTGGCGATGGTCTACTCGGTTATCGTGGTCCCCAGCATGTTGGGCAAAGCGGGCTTCTCGCCGACGGCGGTGTTCGTTGCTACCTGTCTGGTCGCAAGCTTTGGCTCAATCATCATGGGCTTGTGGGCAAATCTGCCCATGGCGATTGGCTGTGCTATCTCACTGACCGCTTTCACTGCCTTTAGCCTGGTGCTCGGCCAGCACATTAGCGTACCGGTGGCGCTCGGCGCGGTGTTCCTGATGGGCTTACTGTTCACGCTGATTTCAGTGACCGGTATTCGCACGTGGATTCTGCGTAACTTACCGATGGGGGTGGCGCACGGCACCGGCGTGGGTATCGGCCTGTTCCTGATGTTGATTGCCGCAGACGGCATTGGTTTGGTGGTGAAGAACCCGGCGGCGGGCTTGCCGGTGGCGCTCGGCCATTTTGCTTCGTTTCCGGTGATCATGGCGCTGGTGGGACTGGCGGCCATTTTCGGTCTGGAGAAACGTCGCGTACCGGGCGGCATCCTGCTGACCATTATTGCGATCTCCATTATCGGTTTGATTTTCGATCCGGCGGTGACCTACCAAGGTCTGTTCGCCATGCCGAGCCTGAAGGATGCCAACGGTCAATCGGCGATGTTTAGCCTGGATATCATGGGTGCGCTGCAACCGGTCGTGCTGCCAAGCGTGCTGGCGCTGGTAATGACTGCGGTATTCGATGCCACCGGCACCATTCGCGCGGTAGCGGGGCAGGCGAATCTACTGGATAAAGAGGGCCAGATCATGAACGGTGGCCGCGCGCTGACCACGGATTCTGTCAGCAGCCTGTTCGCCGGTCTGGTGGGCGCATCACCCGCTGCGGTTTATATTGAATCGGCCGCAGGTACGGCGGCAGGGGGCAAAACCGGTCTGACGGCGATCGTGGTCGGTTTGTTGTTCCTGGTGATTCTATTTATGTCGCCGCTGGCGTATCTGGTTCCCGCTTACGCCACCGCCCCCGCGCTGATGTATGTTGGCCTGCTGATGCTCAGCAACGTGGCAAAAATCGACTTCAATGATTTCGTGGATGCGATGTCTGGGTTGCTGACCGCAGTCTTCATCGTGCTGACGTGCAACATCGTAACCGGCATCATGCTCGGCTTCGCTTCGCTGGTGATTGGTCGCCTGTTCGCGGGTGAATGGCGCAAGCTGAACGTTGGCACAGTGGTGATTGCTGTCGCGCTGGTGGTGTTCTACGCCGGTGGTTGGGCTATCTAAAAAACCAAGATTTTTCTCTTTCTGCTCCTCGCCGCACATCGGGTTGCCCGCTGTGCGGCGTTTTGTTTTACACTTTCCCACGCAACAACATCGCTTTAATGAAATTGATTCGCCTAAGGAAAGCATGGAAATCTTCTTTACTATTCTCATCATGACGCTGGTGGTTTCACTCTCCAGCGTGGCGGCACGTATTCTGCCGTTTCAAATTCCTCTTCCGCTGGTGCAGATTGCCGCCGGTGCGCTACTCGCTTTTCCCGTCTTCGGCCTGCATGTCGATTTTGACCCGGAACTGTTCCTCGTGCTGTTCATTCCGCCGCTGCTGTTCGCAGATGGTTGGAAAACGCCGATTAACGAATTTCTCCATCACGGTCGTGAAATCATGGGGCTGGCGCTGGTTCTGGTGCTGATCACCGTGGTCGGGATTGGTTACCTGATTTACTGGCTGGTGCCGGGCATTCCGTTGATTCCCGCCTTTGCGCTGGCGGCGGTGCTGTCGCCCACCGATGCCGTGGCGCTGTCCGGCATTGTCGGTGAAGGGCGTATCCCGAAAAAGATCATGTCGATTGTGCAGGGCGAGGCCCTGATGAACGACGCATCGGGCCTGGTATCACTCAAGTTTGCGGTGGCGGTCGCCATGGGCACCATGGTGTTTACGTGGGGCGGTGCCAGCGTTGAGTTTCTTAAAGTGGCCGTGGGCGGTTTGGTTGCCGGCGTCGCAATATGCTGGCTGTATGGTCGCTCGCTGCGCCTGCTGAGCCGCTGGAGCGGAGATGATCCGGCCACCCAAACCGTGCTGCTGCTGCTGTTACCGTTCGCCTCTTATCTGATTGCCGAACACCTTGGCGTGTCCGGCATCCTGGCCGCCGTGGCCGCAGGGATGACCATCACGCGTTCCGGCATTATCCGTCAGGCACCGCTCGCCATGCGTCTGCGTGCGAACAGCGTGTGGCAGATGCTGGAGTTTGTCTTTAACGGCATGGTGTTCCTGATGCTCGGCCTGCAGTTGCCAGACATCCTTTCCACGTCGATTGCCCAGGCACAAGCCGATCCCAATGTGGAACTGTGGATGTTGCTCACTGACGTCTTGTTGGTGTACGCCGCCCTGATGGTGGTGCGATTCGGCTGGCTGTGGATCATGAAGCGCACCAGTCAGCGCCTGCTGAAGAAAAAGCCGCTGGAGTTTACCAACTATTCGCTGCGCGAATTGCTGATTGCCTCTTTTGCCGGGGTGCGCGGTGCCATCACGCTGGCCGGTGTGCTGTCGATTCCGCTGTTCCTCAGCAATGGCGATCCCTTCCCGGCGCGCTATGAATTGGTGTTTATCGCCACCGGTGTGATTCTGGTTTCGCTGCTGGTCGGCGTTGTACTGCTGCCGATTCTGCTGCGCGATGTGGAAAGTATCGATAAGGTCGGTCATCGTCGTGAGATTCAGTTCGCGCGTGCCGCCATGGCGGGTGTGGCGATAGAGAGCCTGCACAAAATGGAGCAACGCCTCGAGAGTGACGCGGAAGAGAACATCGATCCCGAACTGCTGAAAGAAGTCAGTTTGCGGGTAATTGGTAATCTACGTCGCCGGGCGGAAGGCAAAAATGATATTGAGCAGGCGCAGTTTGCCGAAAACCTTGAGCGTCGTTTCCGCCTCAATGCGCTGCGAGCCGAACGTGCAGAGGTGTATCACCTGCGCGCGACGCAGGAAATCTCTAACGAGACGATGCAGAAACTGCTGCACGATCTTGATCTGCTCGAAGCGCTGCTGATAGAGAAAGAGGAATAGCGGCAAGCCTGTTTTTCACCTGTAGCGGCGCAATCCCGGTGCGCATGAATGCGCACCCTACGTAAACCCAGTCAGATAAACGTAGGGTCGCCATTCATGGCGACCGGTTCAGAACGTTACTGTGCTGCTGTTGTTTTCACACCGAAAGCCGCGGTGCCTTATCCGGCCAGTGTTCACGGCAGCACTCAATCCATGCCTGCGCACTGCGTGATAAGTAACTGCCTTCTCGCCAAATCAAGCCCAGGCTCCACTGCAGCTCCGAATCCAGCGGCAGCCACAGCAGCGACTGCTTATCCAGCCGCTGACAGATCGGTTCCGGCAAAATCGCCAATCCCATCCCCGCTTGCACCATTGATGCCAGAAAATCCCACTGCGCGCTGCGTAGCGCAATGTTCGGTGTTACGCCCAGACGTTGAAACGCTTTCATGATTTGGCGATTAAGTGCGAACTCTTCATTGAGGATCAGCAGCGGATGCCGGGCTAATTCAGCCAAACCTACTTTGCGATGCTGTAGCCAGCTTTCACTGCGCGGCAGCAATACGCACATCGGATGGTGCATCAACGCCAGCGTATTGAGCGGCAGCGCTGCATCAAGCGGCAGCGCGGTGAGGGCGATATCCAGCGCGCCGCTCAGCACCGCTTGTTGCGCGGTCAGCCCGCCAAACTCAGAAATTTTTAGCTGCACGCCAGGATAACGGCGACGAAAGGCGGAGATAGAACCCGCAATCTGCATGCCGACCATTGGCGGAATGCCCAGCCGCAGCTCACCGGTTTTTAGCTGGTTGATATCGCCTAACTCCGCCTCCAGCTGATGAAACTCCTGCAAAATCGCCAGCCCGCGCTGATAAACCGCCTGGCCACTGTCGGTCAGATGCAGCTTGCGCCCTTCACGCAGCAGCAAGGTGCAGCCCAGCTCCTCCTCCAGCTGTCGCAGCATTTTGCTGATGGTGGGTTGCGTCACGTACAGCTTCTCAGCGGCGCGGGTGAAGCTCTGCTGACGGACCACTTCAGTGAAGTAGCGCAAGGCTCGCACGTCCATACACATTCCTTTTTGGCATAGTTTGAATGATTTTAATTCATTTCTTTCACAGTTTGCGGCGGATTTATACTAAAGCCCTGAATTATTCATCGGGGTGAAAGGAAATGATGGCATTAAGTCCGCGCAGAACGGATCTCCTGCAACGCGCTTTCGTACCGCTGCAGCTGGTGCTGTATGTCGGATTGTTTATGTTTAGCGGCGAGCTGGTGAGCTGGCTGCATCTACCGCTGCCTGCCAATGTGGTTGGTATGGTGTTGCTGCTGGGACTTATCATGACGCACATTGTGCCGCTGCGCTGGGTGAAAGCCGGCGCCAACTGGCTGCTGGCCGAAATGCTGCTGTTCTTTATCCCGGCGGTGGTGGCGGTGGTGAATTACAGCGATTTATTGCGCAGTGAAGGCTGGCGTATCTGCGTGGTGATTGGCGTGAGCACCTTGCTGGTGCTGGCGTCGACCTCACTGGTGGTCGACCATTTATACCGTTTTGAACTGGCGCGCGCTGCACGCAAGCAGGCCCATCATGAATGATCTACTGATTAGCCTGCTGTGTCTGGGATTCACGCTGCTGGTCTATTACATCAACAAAGTCCTGTATCGTCGCTGGCGTACGCTGCTGCTCATGCCGCTGGTACTCACGCCGCTGGTGCTGGTCGCGCTGCTGCTGCTTACCCACGTGAGCTGGAAAAACTATATCGCAGAAAGTCACTGGCTGATTTGGCTGCTCGGCCCGGCAACGCTGGCATTTGCCGTACCGGTGTATGAGAACCTCGAGATCATCAAGCGCCACTGGCTATCGCTGAGCGTGGGCGTCGTCACCGCTACGCTGGTGGCGGTGTGCAGCTCGGTATGGCTGGCGCGTTTACTGGCGCTGCCGGAATCCATCCAGCGCAGCCTGGCAGTACGTTCGATTACCACACCGTTTGCGCTGGCGGCAGCACAGCCGATTGGCGGTCAGCCGGATCTGGTGGCGCTGTTTGTGGTGATCACCGGCGTGTTCGGTATGGCGGTGGGCGATGTTCTGTTCCTGCGTATTGCCATTAAGCAGGGCGTGGCGAAAGGCGCGGGCTTCGGTGCGGCATCGCACGGTGCAGGGACCGCGCGCGCTTATCAACTGGGTCAGCAAGAAGGGGTGGTCTCGAGCCTGGTAATGATGCTCTCCGGCGTGGTGACGGTCATTCTCGCGCCCCTGCTCAGTCATCTGCTTTGGGCCGCTTAAGAAGCGGCTCTTTTGCCCGTCGTAACCCATTTTTACGTAAAGCTTTCCAAATAATGTTGTCTCCCGCTGCCAGGCTGTTACCCTTGCCGCCGAATTATTGGTCCTTCATGGAGTGGAATCACATGTTAAAGCAACTTGTTACTGGAAGCGTATTGGGTCTGGCACTGCTGAGCAGCGGCGCACAGGCGATTGAGGGCAGTGTTGACGTGGGTGAGCACAGCACCAACCTGAACCTTGGTCTCGGTACTACCTCGCCAGGCCTGTTCCTGAAAGGCAACTGGCTGCGCAGCGATCACGATGGCAGCACCTATGGTGCCGGCCTGGGCTATAACATCGACGTGGGCGATTTCCGCATTGCGCCAACGGCGAAAGCGCTATTCACCCATCCGGAAGATGGTCGTGATGGCTTTACCGTAGCAGTGGGCGGCGGCGCGCAGTACAGCTTCAACAGCATGTGGGGACTGTATGGCGAATATTACTATGCACCGGAAGCGTTCTCCGATCGTCTGGATAGCTATCAGGAAGCGTCTGGTGGCCTGAGCTTCACGCCAATTTCGCTGCTGAACCTGCGTGTGGGTTATCAGTATATTGAGCTGAACAATAAGGGCAGCCGTAAAGATAACGTGCTGGTTGATGGGCCGTACATTGGCGCGTCACTGCGTTTCTAATGATGATATAACCAGGTGCGCATTAATGCGCACCCTACGCCGTAGGGTCGCCATTTATGGCGACCTGGTCAATTACCGCTCCTAGTGGGATTTACCCTGCGAAATTCCTATTCCCGTCTGCGAACGAATAAACTGTCCGCGGAAGCGAGCACGTTCCTCGGCACCGCGCGCCGAGTGGTCGGTGATAGAAAACAGCCAAATGCCGATAAACGCCGCCAGCATCGAGAACAGCGCTGGATACTCATACGGATAAATCGGCTTCTCATGCCCCAGCACCTGCACCCAAATGGTTGGGCCAAGGATCATCAATAGCACTGCCGTAATCAATCCCAGCCAGCCGCCAATCATCGCGCCGCGCGTGGTCAGTTTTGACCAGTACATCGAAAGCAAAATAATGGGGAAGTTACAGCTGGCAGCAATCGAGAACGCCAGACCGACCATAAAGGCAATGTTCTGTTTTTCAAACAGAATCCCCAGCGCAATCGCCACCACGCCTAATACCAACACGGTGATCTTCGAGATGCGCAACTCATCGCGTTCTGTCGCTTTACCTTCGCGGATTACGCTGGCATAGAGATCGTGTGACACCGCAGAAGCGCCCGCCAATGTCAGACCCGCAACGACCGCCAGAATGGTGGCGAAAGCCACGGCCGAGATAAAGCCGAGGAACAAGCTGCCGCCAACCGCATTCGCCAGATGGACCGCCGCCATGTTGGTGCCGCCGAGCAGGGCGCCGCTGGCATCTTTGAAGGCCGGATTCGATCCCACCAGTAATATCGCGCCGAAGCCGATAATAAAGGTCAGGAAGTAGAAGTAGCCCATAAAGCCGGTGGCCCAGAACACACTTTTACGCGCTTCACGCGCATCGGCCACGGTAAAGAAGCGCATCAGAATATGCGGCAAACCGGCGGTACCGAACATCAAGCCCAGCCCGAGTGACAGCGCCGATATCGGATCTTTCACCAGCCCGCCTGGCTGCATAATCGCTGCACCTTTCGGATGCACCGCCATGGCTTCGGTGAACAACGTATTGAAGCTGAAGCCGGTGGCTTTCATCACCATAATCGCCATAAAGCTGGCGCCAAACAGCAGCAGCACCGCTTTGATGATCTGCACCCAGGTGGTGGCCAGCATGCCGCCGAACAGCACGTACAGCACCATCAAAATACCCACCATCACCACCGCGATGTGGTAATCCAAACCAAACAGCAGCTGGATAAGCTTACCGGCACCGACCATCTGCGCAATCAGATACAGCGCCACCACGACCAGCGAGCCGCAGGCCGACAATGTACGGATGGGTTTCTGTGCGAGGCGATAGGAGGCAACATCAGCAAAGGTGTAACGACCGAGATTGCGCAGGCGTTCGGCAATCAAAAACAGGATCATCGGCCAGCCGACAAGGAAGCCGAGCGAGTAGATCAGCCCGTCGTAACCCGAGGAATAAACCAGGGCGGAAATACCGAGGAACGAGGCGGCGGACATAAAGTCACCGGCAATGGCCAGCCCGTTCTGGAAACCGGTGATATTACCACCGGCGGTGTAGTAATCGCTGCGCGAACGGGTGCGCTTGGATGCCCAATAAGTAATGCCGAGCGTCGCTGCCACAAACACCACGAACATAATAATGGCTTCATAGTTGGTGGCCTGACGCTGTACGGCGCCGGTTATCGCATCGGCGGCAAACACGCTGGCGGGCACAATAGCCAAAAACATCGAGAGCAAGCGCTTCATGATTTCACCTCGCTCAGGATCTGTTTAGTCAGACGGTCAAACTCGCCGTTGGCACGCCATACGTAGACGCCGGTCAGCACGAAAGACATCACGATGAGGCCGACGCCAATGGGAATACCCCGCGTCACGTTGGTACCTGCATGCAATGGCGTGCCCAGCCAGCCGGGCGCAAAGGCAATGAGCAGAATAAAGCCGACGTACAGCACCAGCATGATAATGCTAAGTAGCAACGCGAAGGCCTGACGTTTGTGCACCAGTTCGTGATAGCGCGGGTTATTTTCGATTTGTAGCCAGATTGCTTCCTGTTGTTCCAGGGTTTCGTTCATCACATTTTCTCCAGAGGCAAGGCAGACAGAAATCTCACAATAAAGTGATTTAACTGGCTGAATATTCTAGTTATATATACCCTTCATACTTCAAGCTACAGGTGCGTTGGCTGCGTATGCTCATCCCAGTCACTGACTTCAGTAAGCTCCTGGAATTCTCATCCTTGCCGCCTTCCTGCAGCTCGAATTATTTTGGGTATGGGTTGTGCGATGTTGAAAGGCATACGGCGTAAGGTAAAGGTGACGGAGAGTAACCTGCCGTGGACAGGCTGACACTCTCCGTCGGGACGATGCCGATTACGGCATAGTGATGGACTGTTTCTCCTCCAGCAATTTCTCTACCACGCCCGGATCGGCCAGCGTAGAGGTATCGCCGAGATTGCTGGTATCACCGGCAGCGATTTTGCGTAGAATGCGACGCATAATCTTGCCGGAGCGGGTTTTTGGCAGCGAGTCGGTCCAGTGCAGCACATCCGGCGTGGCAATCGGGCCAATCTCTTTTCGTACCCAGTTACGCACTTCGGTATACAGCTCTGGCGAAGGCTCTTCACCGTGGTTTAGCGTGATGTAAGCGTAGATCGCCTGGCCCTTAATGCTGTGCGGAATACCCACCACCGCGGCTTCGGCAATTTTTGGATGCGACACCAGCGCTGATTCGATCTCGGCGGTACCTAAGCGGTGACCGGAGACGTTGAGCACATCATCCACGCGGCCGGTGATCCAGTAATAGCCATCTTCATCACGGCGCGCGCCGTCACCGCTGAAGTAGCGATTTTTGAAGGTGGAGAAGTAGGTCTGCTCGAAACGATCGTGATCGCCATACAGCGTACGCGCCTGGCCTGGCCAGGAGTCGACGATCACCAGGTTACCTTCGGTGGCGCCATCCAGCTGATTGCCATCGTTATCGACCAGCGCCGGCTGCACGCCAAAGAAAGGTTTGGTGGCGGAACCGGCTTTCAATTCGGTGGCGCCCGGCAGCGGCGTGATCATAAAACCGCCGGTTTCGGTCTGCCACCAAGTATCGACGATCGGGCAACGGCTGTCGCCAATCTTCTTGTAATACCACTCCCAGGCTTCTGGATTGATCGGTTCACCCACAGAACCCATAATGCGCAAGCTGCTACGATCGGTGCCTTCAATCGCCTTATCGCCTTCGGCCATCAGGGCGCGGATCGCGGTCGGCGCGGTATACAGCAAGGTAACCTTGTGTTTATCCACCACTTCAGCCATGCGGCTCGGCTTTGGCCAGTTCGGCACGCCTTCAAACATCAGCGTGGTCGCCCCGCACGCCAGCGGGCCGTAAATCAGGTAGCTGTGACCGGTGATCCAGCCGACATCAGCGGTACACCAGTAGACATCATCAGGATGATAATCAAACACATACTTGAAAGTGCTGGCGGCATACACCAGATAACCGCCGGTGGTATGCAGCACGCCTTTCGGCTTGCCGGTGGAGCCGGAGGTATAGAGGATAAACAGCGGATGTTCGGCATCCACGGCAACCGGTTCATGCCGATCGCTGGCCTTTGCCACTAAATCGTGCCACCACAGATCGCGGCCTTCGCGCCAGCCGGTCTCTTTACCGGTGCGCTTGAACACCACCACATTTTTCACCGTGGTGACATTTGGATTGTTCAGCGCGTCATCAACGTTTCGCTTCAGCGGAATGCTGCGGCCGGCGCGAACGCCTTCGTCGGCGGTAATAATCAGTTTGGCATTGGAATCAACCACGCGTCCGGCAACCGCTTCCGGTGAGAAGCCGCCAAAAATTACCGAGTGCACCGCGCCAATGCGGGCGCAAGCCAGCATCGCGACGGCGGCTTCTGGCACCATCGGCATGTAAATCGCCACCACGTCGCCTTTTTTCACACCAAGGCTCACGAGCACATTGGCAAAGCGGCAGACGTCGCCATGCAGTTCGCGGAAGGTCAGGGTTTTGCTTTCGCTGGCGTCATCGCCTTCCCAAATAATCGCGGGATGATCGCCACGCGTTTGCAGATGGCGATCGAGGCAGTTGGCGGCGAGGTTCAGCGCGCCGTCTTCATACCAGCGAATCGAAATATTGCCGGGGGCAAAGGAGGTGTTTTTCACTTTGCTGTAGGGCTTAATCCAGTCGAGGATTTTACCTTGTTCGCCCCAAAAAGCGTCGGGATCGTCAACCGATTGTTGGTACAGCGCCGCATACTGATCGGCATTTATCAGGGCATTCGCTGCAATGGCAGCAGGTACGGGATGCTTGTGTATTTGGCTCATGGCTGACCTCCTTGAAGATGTTAATCATATGTCAATCAAAGGTTAAGGGAAGAGCGCAATAGGGCTTTGTTTCTGTTTTGTAGTCTGGATCACGACCTTTCCACCCGGCAAAATGCCCTTGAATCACTTGTTTAAAACGCTGCGTAAATTGCAGCTTGTGCTGCTCTAAGCCTACGAGATCTCTGCCACTGTTGTGCAAATAATCAGCAAACGCACCGGCGTGCTTTTTGCCCAGTTATGCATAGCTATGCGGAAACTTATCGAATTAACACTTTTCATAACAGCGAGTTATGGTCATTAACAAGCCTCAGCATTTTATGCTACTAACCTGAGTAAGATTTGCGCTATCGCGCCGGGGGTTGCATTTACCGTAGTGAAAATGGTACTTATCTCGGCCCTGTTCAGCAGGTATCTACTCAGGCTGCATCATTTCGCAGGCGCAAAATGCCTGCAAAGCGGTAAACGGCGCAGTCCACAATAACCTTCTATTTTTATCGGGCTTTTGCTCACTTCCCTGTGTGACATTTCTCCTGCACCTTCGCAGCAGAGCAAAGGGGTTTTTGACTTGAGGAAATAAAGCGTTATGAAAGGTTTTAAATTCACCCTTGCATGGCAGATTTTAGTTGCGCTGATTTTGGGCGTGATTGTAGGAACCGTGCTGCATAATCAGCCCGGCGAACGTGAATGGTTAATCACCAACATTCTGACGCCAGCCGGTGATATCTTTATCCATCTGATCAAAATGATCGTGGTGCCGATTGTTATTTCCTCGCTGATTGTCGGCATTGCCGGCGTTGGAGATGCGAAAAAGCTCGGACGTATTGGTGTCAAAACTATCATCTATTTTGAAGTGATTACCACCATTGCCATTGTGGTCGGCATTACGCTGGCCAACGTATTCCAACCCGGTAGCGGCATTGATATGTCAACGCTGGTAACGGTGGACATCTCTAAATACGAAGCGACAACGGCCGCCGTGCAGGACGCACCGCACGGCCTGGTGACCACCATCCTTTCGCTGATCCCGCAGAACATCTTCGCCTCGCTGGTGAAGGGTGACATGCTGCCGATTATCTTCTTCTCGGTACTGTTTGGTATGGGCCTGTCGGCGCTGCCATCGGAGCATCGCGATCCGCTGGTTACGGTATTCCGTTCTATTTCCGAAACCATGTTTAAAGTGACGCACATGATCATGCGTTATGCGCCGGTGGGTGTATTTGCGCTGATTGCGGTCACTATCGCCAACTTTGGATTTGCTTCGCTTTATCCACTCGCCAAGCTGGTGCTGCTGGTGTACGTGGCAATTCTGTTCTTTGCTTTCGTGGTGCTCGGCACCGTGGCACGCTTGTGTAAGCTGCGCATTACTACGCTGATGCGCATTCTGAAAGACGAGCTGATTCTTGCCTATTCCACCTCAAGTTCCGAAACCGTTCTGCCGCGCATTATGCAGAAGATGGAAGCCTATGGTGCGCCGAAAGCCATCACCAGCTTCGTGGTGCCAACCGGTTACTCGTTTAATCTCGATGGTTCAACACTGTACCAAAGCATTGCGGCGATCTTTATCGCCCAGCTGTATGGCATTGATCTGTCGCTCACCGACGAGATCATTCTGGTGCTGACGCTGATGGTGACCTCAAAAGGGATTGCTGGTGTGCCGGGTGTCTCCTTTGTGGTGCTGCTGGCGACGCTGGGCAGCGTGGGTATTCCGCTGGAAGGATTGGCGTTTATCGCCGGTGTTGATCGCATCATGGATATGGCACGAACTGCGCTGAACGTCATCGGTAACGCGTTGGCGGTACTGGTAATTGCACGCTGGGAAGACCAGTTCGACGCCAAACAGGCCGCTGCCTACGAGCAGCAGCTGCGTACGCAAAGCGCCAGTTAATTTGCCGGTGCGCATGAATGCGCACCCTACGTCATAGGGTCGCCATTCATGACGATCGGTATCCACAGAAACCCGCTTCGGCGGGTTTTTTTATGCCCGCTGCAGACAAGTCTTATAACCCTTTGTCTCAAACCTTGCTTAAATCCATACCCACTATAACCACAAGTGCTGCATAGCGTAGTTATAGTGGGTATAATGACTGTGTGCCAGGGACTCAAGGAGGCTGGATTGACCAGTGGCGAACTCATAAAGCTTTTAGAGCAAAATGGCTGGGTACAGAAAAGGGTGAAAGGAAGTCACCACATCTTCAAAAAGGATGGCGTGAGTTATGCCATTGCCGTCCCTCATCCCACAAAAGATATTTCAACGGGGACGCTAAACAAAATACTTAAACAGATATGAAAACAGGCGCACACAGCGCGCCCAAATTTCGGTAATAATTTTAAGTGCCTTGTACGTAATAGAAATCCAGCTTGAGCGGGTAGGGGGTTGCAAATGAGATATCCAATTTACATCCATAAGACAGAAACTGGCACTTACTCAGGGTTTGTACCAGATGTAACCGGATGCTATTTCGCAGGCGATACCTTCGAGAACACAATCAAAGATGCAGCGGAAGCGATAGACGCGCACGTAGAGTTTACGGTTGATGAAGGCGGTGCAATTCCAGAAGCTAAAACTTTTGATGCGCATCTTGATAATGAAGACTGCCAGGGCGGCACCTGGGCTTATGTCGATGTCGATGTAAGCAAGTATGATGGAAAGGCAATCAAGTTAAACATCACGATTGCACAAAACTTGTTAGCGCGCATTGATCGTTACGTCGAGGAACATCGTGAATATGGGTCAAGAAGTGGATTCTTAGCGGAGTTAGCCCGCAGAGAGTTGGCTAAAACATAAGAAATTCCCGTAAGACGTTTAATCATGGGTAATAGCCTGCTTATGCAGGCTTTTTTGTGGACGTCTGCCATCCCCAGTAGCGAGCAAAAATGACATATACCTGACGAATTAACAATTCTTTGTGATATATAGTTTGTTGAATAAATTATTCTCTCACAGGAGCCTGTCATGCAGATCGATCTCAGCCAGATGATTACCGAAGGCCGTAATCCCGCCAGCCAAAACATTGATGAGCTGGAGACTGAAGCCATGCTGCGCGTGATTAATGATGAAGACAAAAAAGTGGCGCTGGCGGTAGAAGCCATCGTGCCGCAGATTGCGCAGGTGGTGGATGCTATTACTGCGGCTTTCAGTAAAGGCGGCCGTCTCATCTACTGTGGCGCGGGCACGTCGGGGCGTTTGGGCATCCTTGATGCCAGTGAATGTCCGCCTACTTTTGGCACGCCGCGCAGCCAGGTGGTGGGATTGATTGCGGGTGGCCACGCTGCAATTCTGCAGGCGGTAGAAAACGCCGAAGACAACGTTGAGCAGGGTGCACAGGATCTGCGTGATATTGCTTTTAGCGCCAACGATGTGCTGGTGGGCATTGCTGCCAGCGGCCGGACACCTTATGTGCTTGGCGCTCTGGCGTATGCCCGCCAGCAAGGGGCTTTTACCGCCGCGTTGACCTGTAACCCTAACAGCCCGATGTCACAGGTCGCTGATGTGGCGCTGACGCCGGTGGTTGGCCCCGAAGTGGTGACCGGTTCTTCGCGCATGAAAGCCGGCACCGCGCAGAAGCTGGTGCTGAATATGCTCACTACCGGGGCGATGATTCGCAGCGGCAAGGTGTATGGCAATCTTATGGTCGATGTTGAAGCCACCAATCAGAAGCTGGTACAGCGCCAGGTGAATATTGTTAAGCAAGCCACCGAGTGTGACGATGCCACCGCGCAGCAGGCGCTGGCAGCCTGTCACGGACACTGTAAAACCGCGATTGTGATGGTGCTGGCCGAACTCAATGCTGAAGAGGCGCAAGCCCTGCTGAGCCAGAATCAGGGCTTTATCCGTAACGCTTTGCGTGGCGCAGGAGCTAATTAATGGCCGCTATCGAAGGTGTAGTGCGCGACATTTTGCAGGCGGTGGGTGGCGCAACCAATGTGGTGCAGTGCGGCAACTGTATGACACGCCTGCGCCTGACGCTGGCAGATGCTGCAGGTGTTGATAGCGCAAAGCTTAAAACGCTCCCGGGCGTATTGGGTGTCATTGAGAGCGATGCGCAGTTACAAATCGTGCTTGGCCCCGGTAAGGCGCAAACCGCGGCAGAGAAGATGCAGGCGTTACTCAATGATGGCAGTGAAGCCGCTGCATCACAGGAGCTGCAAGGTATTGCCTCCGCGCAAAAGCAGCAGATGAAGGCGAAGCAAACCAGCGCATTGCACCGTTTCCTCTCCCGCTTTGCCACCATTTTTACGCCGCTGATCCCTGGTTTCATCGGTGCCGGTTTGCTCCTGGGCTTTGCCACGCTGATTGAGCAGGTATTCCACCTTAATCAGCCCGGCGAACACGCGCGCTGGCTGCTTGCGACCGTGGCGTACATGAAGGTGTTCGGCAAAGGGTTGTTCACGTTCCTGAGTATTTTGATTGGTTATAACGCGCAGAAAGCCTTTGGTGGCACCGGCGTGAACGGCGCGATCGTCGCTTCGCTGTTTATCCTCGGCTATGTGCCCAAAGCCACGGTCGGCTATTACAGCGGCATGGAAGATTTCTTTGGTATGGCGATCGATCCGCGCGGCAACATTATTGGCGTGCTGCTGGCGGCTATATTTGGTGCCTGGGTTGAGAAACAGCTGCGAAAAGTGGTTCCCGATAATCTCGATATGATTTTGACGTCACTGCTGACATTACTTATTACTGGCGCCGTCACCTTCATGGTCATTATGCCGATTGGCGGTGAATTATTTAAAGGGATGTCATGGCTTTTCATCAATTTAAACAGTAATCCGTTTGGCTGTGCTCTCCTCGCCGGGCTGTTTTTAATTGCGGTGATGTTCGGTATCCATCAAGGCTTTATTCCGGTCTATTTTGCTCTAATGGAAACCCAGGGGTTTAATTCACTTTTTCCGATACTGGCGATGGCCGGAGCCGGGCAGGTGGGTGCTTCGCTAGCGCTGTGGTGCAAAGCCGATAAGCATTCGCTGCTGCGTAAGCAAATTAAGGGCGCGATTGTGCCGGGCTTATTGGGTGTGGGCGAGCCGCTGATTTATGGCGTGACGCTGCCGCGCCTCAAACCCTTTATTACTGCCTGTCTGGGCGGTGCGCTGGGCGGCTTCTTTATTGGACTGGTGGCGTGGCTGGGCCTGCCCGTCGGGATGAACACGGTGTTTGGTCCATCGGGGCTGGTGACGCTACCGTTAATGACCTCATCCCAGGGAATTTTTGCCGGTATGGCGGTGTATTTAGCCGGGCTAATAGTGGCGTGGATTGGAGGCTTCGCATTTACGTGGTGGGGCGGAATGCGAAATGTGGATTTGAGCTAAATGCAGTGCGGATGTTGGTTCGGTGCGCATCAATGCGCACCCTACGGCGTAGGGTCGCCATTTATGGCGACCGAAAAAATAGTGATTTGAGTCACATTTTTGCATTTTCTCGTATCGCTTACTCGTTTAGGTTATTTTTGCCGTTATCGGACCGAGTGTAAGTAAAGTGTTATGAAAAAATAAAAGAATTATTAATGAGTTGGAAAGCTAGTCTCTCAATTAATATTGGTCTTAAATTATTTGCAATTTATAACCCTGCTCGCAATTATTTCTCCCATATGACAATAAGTTAGTCAAAATTCCCTTTTGCATCAGTTAATAAAAAAGTCTATACCTACAGCCAATAAATCTATAACAACCGATCCATCCTTTTAGCGCTACGCCTTACTTTCTTCACACAGTTGTTCTCGAATTAAATGACGACACGGGATTGGTATTAACCTGCCGTTTTATCCCCATCAAGATGAATTTAACGCTGTTGCAATAACAGCGTGGACGCTGCACGCCCACTGGAGGAAGTATGAGGTTTAAATTAAATCCGATCGCGATAGGGATGATGGCGGCGCAGCTGCTGTTCTATCCAGCGATTCAGAGTCAGGCTGTTACATTAGGCGCGTATACGCCGCAAGCTAATGATAACCAGGTGGGTAAAGTTGTCGTCGATGGTAATAGCGAAACCCTGACGGGTAACCAGGCGTTTACTCCAGGCACGGACGGGGCGGTAACCACCACCCTCGGGCAAGTGGCGATCACCTCCGGTTCGCAATATCTTAATCAGGATCGCCTCGATCCTGGCCCGCAAAACTTTGCTATCACCACCCCCGATCCGACTACCGGCACTAACACCACCTTCCAGGTGTATAACCCTGCCAGCCTGGTGGCACTGGCGCCCGTCACCAGCGCCACCAGCGTACCTGATATCCAAAACGTAAATAACGGGCAATACATTAATGCGCGGATTGCGGATGTCACGGGCGGCGGCACGCTGGATGTCAATATCGGCCAGGCCAATGCGGCCAGCAGCGCAGCCACCAATAGCTGGACAATGGCGGCAAAGCAGACGCAATTGTTTAACGTCGATGCGGGCAGTACCGTCAACTGGAACAGCAATAACCGCATTAATTTTTTCGGTTCGACCGCGACACCGGATGGATCGGGATCGGCCACCAGCAGCTATCAGGTACAAAATCTTGCCACCTATGGCGGGGCATTCAGCGTACAGACGCTGGATGGCAAGAGCACCAATTTCACCGTCACCAATGCTGGGCAGCTGCAGAGCTATAACAACTGGTTAATCAGCCAGCTTCAGGCCGGCAATCTCGATAAAACCCGCTACCTGACTGAATTCAATAAAGCCGTTACCTTCACCAATGCCAATATCGTGTATGACGTCAGCGCTACGCCGCCGGACGAAGTCACGCAACCGATCGGCGATCGCATTGTGATTAATGCCGAGGGTGCCGGAACGAAAGTTAATCTGGCGGCGGGCAAAACGCTTGAAGTTATTGGCGCTTCTGCGGGCGGAGCGATAAAAGTCTCGAACGGCGCTGAAGCCGTGATTAATGGCAAGCTGGCGAGTCGTGGAAGCAATACCAATAACGGCACCGCGCTGGTATTAACCGATAACGGTAAGGGCACCAATAACGGCGTCATTAACGGCGGTTTTCTTAATCGTCAGGATGGCACCGGTATAGGATCGACCGGTTACGGTGCCAACGGTGTGAATGTACAAAACGGTAGTACTTTCGATAATAACGGTATTCTCAACCTCGCCACTACCGGCAGTAACTCCACGTATGGCGTGGCCGGTATCAACCTGGGGGCCACCTCCACCGCCACAAACAGCGGTAACATTAACGTTGGTGTCAATGGCTCCAGCGCACGTGGCATCACCTCGGGCGTATTGCTCACCGATGCCACCTCCACGTTTACCAATACCAGCAGCGGCACTATTTATATTGGTCGTGGACCACAAAATAGCCCGGGTGATGCGGCTGCCGATACGGCGATGAACCAGAGCGGATTGACCAGCGGTATTGCGCTGGTGGCTAACGGTAGCGCCACCAATGACGGCACCATCACCATTGGTAGCAAAACGCAAAATGCGGCGGGGATGTCGGCAACCGGTGCCAATAATGTCACGATGGTCAACAATGGCATCATCAACGTAAACGGTGCCGCAGCGGCCATACCGCGTGAAAATGTCGGTATGTTGGTGACTAACAGTTCAGGCACGATCACTAACAGTAACACCGGCGTGATTAATCTCAACGGCGTGAATGGCACCGGGCTGAAGGTGCTTGCAACCAATGGTAATACGGCTAGCGCCACCTCAACCGGCGTCATCAACGTCGCGGGCGGTGCCGATCCCGCCAGCGGTACGCGCAACTACGGTGTGTGGGTTGAGGGCCAGGGAGCGACCGGTAGCGCGCAGGCGACGATAGGCGGTCCCATCAACCTTAGCGGGAACGGGGCGATTGGCGTACACGCGCGCGGTGATGCAACGGTTACCGTCGATCCTGCCGCTGTGCCAACCTTCTCCAGCGGTACTAATCAGATTGCCTTCTTCGCATACGGCCCGAAAGCGCTGATTAACGTGCTGGGCAGTAATCCTTTTGACGTAACGACACAGAACTCAACGCTGTTCCGGGTCGAACAGGGGGCACTTTTCGAAGGTAATAATTTGCTGCTGACGGCTTCAGGTGCGGGTTCCACCGCCGTTGTTGGCAGCGGCCCCGGCACTAATGTGAACACGGATGCGGCGCAAATTAACGTCAGTGGCACCGGTGCAAATGGCATCACCGTTGAAGGAGGAGCAACCGGCGTCATTGCTAACACCACCACCATGAACCTCACCGGAAGCAATGCCATTGGGGCAATTGTCGACGGCCAGAAGCACGATATTTTTGGTAAAAACAGCGGTTCTCCGGTTGCCAGCACCAGTCTCAATTCTGCTGCGACACTCAATTCTAATGCGAGTGGATTAACCGGCTACCTGGCGCGTAATCGTGCGCAGTTAACCAACACCGGGGATATTAACTTTACGGGCGCCAACGCGACCGGCATTCGGGTGGAAAGCGGTGCCACCGGCACCAACAGTGGCAATATCAACATTAACGATGGCGGCACCGGTATTTCTGTTAACAGCAGCGGTACCACCACCACGGCGAATAACAGCGGCATCATCAACGTTAACGGCGGCAGCACGGGGGCGCGGACGCGTGGCGTCAGTGCCAGCGGCAGTGGCGCGGTGGCCAATCTTAACAGCGGCGCACTGAATCTTAACGGCGTGGGTGCCATTGGCGCTGAAGCCTTGAGCGGTGCTCGGGTTAACGTCTCTGCGGCGTCCACGCCAGTGTTCAATAATAGTGACCAGATTGCCTATCACGCGGCGGGGGCAGGATCGCTCATTAACAGCGCGGCGAATGCACTCAATGCCAACACCACCGGTTCAACCGGTTACCGCATTGATGACGGCGCCACGCTGGCACTGAGCAACGGCAGCGCTATTACCAGCAGCGCGGCAAACAGCACCGGTGTGATTGTCTCAGGAAGCGGCAGTACGCTAAACAGCGGTAACGGCCAATTTATTGCCAGCGGCGATGGCAGTACGGGCGTACGTGCCGAGGGTGGCGCGCAGGCAACGCTGGCAGCCGGTAGCACGATAAATGCCAGCGGCACCAATAGCGTTGGCGTGCTGGTCAATAACCTGCGTACCGATCTCAGCAACGCATTAAACGGCAGCGCAGCGCCCACGTTAGTCACCAATAACGGTGCCGTGAGCGGCGCTGGCACTAATGCGGTGGGCATTGATGTGACGAACGGCGCTGAATTGCTCAACAACGGCAACGTGAATTTCACCGGCAGCAACAACATCGGCATCCGCTCTCGTGCGGGCAGCACGATCACCAACAATGGCGTGGTTAACGTGGCAAATGGCACCGGGTTGGATGTCTCCGGTAACGGCACCACGCTGGCGAAGGGTGGCACCATCAACGTCGATAATGGCACCGCAGGTGTGCGCATCAGCGACGGCGCCCAGCTGGCGTTAACCGGCAGCGATACGGTGATCACCACGCGCGGTAATGCACACGGTATTTTACTGGATAGCGGCGCAACAGCGCTTAGCGCCAGCGACGCCACGGTGAATGTGTTAGGGAGCGGCAACGGTATTGAGAACCGTGCTGAACTGAGCAATGTCGGCCTGAGCAATCTCACCATCAACGTTGGCAACGGTAACGGTATTCGTACCGCCGTAGGGTTTGATCCCGCCTCCACGGTGACCACCAATGTGTCCGGCAGCGGCAACGGCCTGAAAATCTCTAATGCCGATGGCTCAACCAGCAGCGGTGATTTAATCCTCGGTTCCGGCTATCAGTTCAATGTTACCGGTGCTGGCGGCACGGGCATCCTGGCCAATACCACCGGCAATATCACTACTGCGGCAAACGTCAATATCGATAATGCCGCAGGTGGCTCGGCGCTGGTTTCCAGTACCGCAGGCACCATCGTTAATACCGGTAATCTCAGTTCGAATAGCCTGACGGCACCGGTGGTGGATCTGCGTGGGGGGAAAACGGTGTTTGAGAACCTCGGCAACATCATCACCGCTAATCCACAAACCGTGGCGGTGGCGGGCAGTAACGCCGATGACGTCATTCTGCTCACGGAAGGGGATGTCCGCGGTGATATCAACCCTGGCGGAGGCTCAGACGTGTTCCGCTGGACGGGCGGCACGCTTAACGGCAGCCTGACGATGGGCAATGACAATAACAACAGCGCTGAGGTGAGCAATGTCGATCTCGGCACGACCTACCATCTCACCAGCGGCACTGGCACCGGCAATACGTTAACTTTCAGCCAGATCGACGCGCGCGGCGGCAGCTTCAGCGCCGACGATCTCAGCAAAGGGGTTAACCTTGGCAGCGGCTGGAGCACCATCAACTTTGCCAACACCCGCTGGACGTTAACCGACAACCTCAAGTTAGCGCACAGCATCATCAATGTGGATGCGGATTCAACCCTGTACGCGGGCGATAACGTGCATCCTACGCTGGCTGGCGGCACTGCCGATTCGCTGGTGGTGAATAATGCCGGTACGTTGGATCTCACTAACGGTGCGGGTTCGCCGGGCAACACGCTCGATATCGCCGGTTCGCTGGCCTCGAGTGGCGGGCAGCTTAATCTCATCACCACTATCAATGAGGGCGGGGCGTTAAGCAACCAGTACACCGACCATCTGAACGTGACCGGCAATGCCACGGGCACCACGCTTATCAATGTGAAACTGACGGATGCCAGTACCGGCGCGTTGACCGATCTCAATCGTAATGGCGGTGTGGAAGGCAACGAAGGTATTTCGCTGGCGCAGGTGGGCGGTAATGCCAGTCCTGACAGCTTTGCGTTGAAAGGGGGCTATCTGGCCGCAGGGCCGTGGCAATATCGGCTCTACACCTTCGCGCCGGGCAGCAGCGATGCTAACCAACGGCTGGTTGGCGGCAGTGGTAACAATTACTGGGATTATCGTCTGGCCAATTACTACGTCTGTGAGGACAGCGCGAGCTGCCAGCCTACCTTTGTCACTGATGGGTTTGGTACCCCACACAGCTACGATTCTCGTCCGGCGGTGGTACCGCAGGTTCCATCCTATGTTTCTGCGCCGGTGGGCCTGGCCTATTACACGGCGGCGATTATTGACGACCTGCATAAGCGTCTGGGCGAACTGCGCCACGAGCAGACGCGACCAGAAGGCGATGGCGGCGAGATGTTCCTGCGCTATATCGGCTCGAACATGAAGTACAAAAGCGATCAAAGCTTCCGTGACTACGGCTATGACTTCGACCTGGATTACAGCGCGGTGCAGGTCGGCGGTAACCTGCTGCGCCTCGACGGCGACAAAGATAGTCTGCGCGGCGGTATCGCCTATACGCGTGGCAACACACGGATCCGTCCTGATGCGGCAGATGGCTACAGCAGCACCACCTTCGACAGCGACAGCCTGGCGTTTTATGGTACCTGGCAGCGCCAGAGCGGCTTCTATCTGGATGGCGTATTGTCCTTCGACTGGCATCGTGGTGAAACCGATATTGCCCGTACCCAGGAAGTGGCAAAGCTGAAAGGCCACGGTTGGACAGCGTCGCTGGAGAGCGGATATCCGTTTGAGTTAGGCGAGGGTTACAAGCTGGAGCCGCAGGCGCAGCTGATGTACATGCAGCTGAACATGAATGACTTCACCGATGAAGACGGCAACAAAGTGCGTTACGGTGACTACAACCAAACCATTGGCCGCCTCGGCGCGCGCCTTGATCGCACCTGGACTGACGACAGTAACCGCCAGTACACGCCTTATCTGCGCGCCAACTACTACAAAGGCTGGGGCGGCACGGCGGATACATCGGTTTCGTCAGTGGATAATCCAGCACTGGGCGCCACCTTCAGCAGCGGTCACTTCGGCCAGATGTGGGAAGTGGGTGCCGGTGGTACCGCAACCGTGCAGAAAGACGTTTCACTTTACGCCGAGGCGGATTATCGCAAAGAGATTGATGGCAATGGCGCCAAAGGGTGGCGGTATAACGTTGGCGTGAGGTGGCAGTTCTGATCTGGGTGCTAAAAGCAAAACATTGATCTGGTTTACTGTAAAACCCGGTTAATCGATGAGGTCAGTGACAAAACTGTGAAAGCCGCTGCAAAGCGGCTTTTTTGTTGCCGCTAATTTTGAACTGATGCTAAAGCCAGACCGTTCTTGTGCCGAAAAGGTAAAAAAGAGTAATAGATTTTTTTCTTTTAGCCTGCGTTTTGCAAGGACACACACATGCGCAACAATCAGCCCGTCACTCAGCGCGAATTTGCGTTTGACGATGACGCGACTTTGATGTCGACCACCGATCTTAATAGCCACATCACCTACGCCAACGATGCGTTCATCAACGTCAGCGGATTCTCCCCTGAAGAGGTGAATGGACAGCCGCATAATCTGGTGCGCCATCCCGATATGCCACCAGAAGCGTTTGCAGATATGTGGTCGACCCTGAAAAAGGGAGAGCCGTGGACCGCGCTGGTGAAAAACCGTCGTAAGAACGGCGATCACTATTGGGTACGCGCCAACGCGGTGCCGGTAGTACGCGCAGGCAAAGTGCAGGGCTTTATGTCGGTGCGGACCAAGCCATCGAAAGAGGAGGTTCGTCAAGCCGAAACGCTGTATCGCGCATTCCGTGAAGGTCGGGCTGGCGGGCGCCGCTTCTATAAAGGATTGATCGTGGGTACCGGCTGGCGCCGCCTCGGCTCGCTGCTGAAAACGCTGCCGCTGCGCTGGCGTATTCGCTCGACCTTACTCACGCTGCTGCCACTTTCAGTGCTGGGCGTTTGGTTGCTGGGCATGGCTCCTTTAGCAATTGGCGGCTTCGCTGGCGGCATGGCGGCGATGTTGCTGCTGGCGAGCCTGTGGCTGGAGCAGCAAATTTCGCGTCCGATGGAGCGTATGTGTCGGCAGGCGTTAAGTGTGGCGACCGGTGCCAGCCACAAAGTTGAACAGATTGATCGCGTTGACGAGATTGGGGTAACGCTGCGCGCCATCGGTCAGCTTGGCCTGATGTTTCGCTGGTTGGTGGATGATGTCAGCGGCCAGGCGATCAATGTGTTGAGCGCCAGCGATGCCATTGCGCGGAGCAACGACGAACTGAGCCGTCGCACGGAACAGGCGGCCGCCAACGTCCAACAAACGGCGGCAACCATGAATGAAATGACGGCGACGGTGAAGAGCAACACCGAAACCGCCAGTGAAGTGAATGGCCTGTCAGAATCCACCAGTTCTGCGGCAATCAAGGGCGGCGAAGTCATGCAGGAGATGGTTGGCATGATGGCGGAGATCGCCGACAGCTCGCAGCGTATTGCCAGTATCACCAGCGTGATTGACGGCATCGCCTTCCAGACCAACATTCTGGCATTGAACGCGGCGGTTGAGGCGGCACGCGCCGGTGAACAGGGCAAAGGATTTGCGGTGGTGGCCGGTGAGGTCCGTAACCTCGCACAGCGTAGCGCCAAGGCGGCCAGCGAAATTAAACATCTGGTGGAAACCAGCGCCAGCCGGGTGCAGTCGGGTAGCGATCACGCTGATGCGGCAGGACAGACCATGCAGGATATTGTCGGCCAGGTGCAGAACGTCACCGCGCTGATTGCACAAATCAGCGGTGCCACCGCCGAGCAGGCCGCTGCCTTAACGCAGGTCAGCACGGCGGTGGAAGATCTCGACGATATCACCCACCAAAACGCCGCGCGGGTAGCCGAAAGCGCAGAGGCGTCGGGCCGCATGAAGCATCAGGCCAACCGTCTGGTGGAAGCGATCAGCGTGTTCCGTTGATCTTCAGATGAGCTCCCGTCCGGCACGCAGCGCACCGGGTGGGGTGCCGACAATGCGTTTAAACGCGCGGCTAAACGCCGCCAGCGAACCATATCCGAGGTGGAAGGCGACGCTTTCCACCGCTTCCCCCTCATTCACAATGCGTTCTACCGCCAGCCGCATGCGCAGCTCGGTGAGATAGCGCAGCGGCGTCATGCCGGTTGCCGTCTGAAAGCGCGCGGCAAACACCGAACGAGAACTGCCGGATTCACGCGCCAGTCGTTCCACCGTCCAGTTCTCTCCGGGCGCGCGGTGCATCGCCGCCATTGCCTGGCTGAGACGCGGATCGCGTAGCGCCTGCACCAGTCCGCTGCCTTTGCCACAGCCGTTTTCCACCCAGCCGCGCACAATCTGCGCCGCCACGACGTCCGCCAGCCGCGACAGGATCCCGGCAAAACCCGCTTTGCGCTGGCGGGTTTCACGCTCCATTGCATCGAGAATCGGCTGGATCTCGGGATATTGCGCCAGCAGCGTACTCACCAGCATCACATCCGGCATGGTGTGCACCAGCGGCTGCATGCCGCCGAGTTCGAACGCCATGCAGGCGCTGAACAGAATCACATCGCTGTTATCCGGGCATAGCTCGCTGCTGTCGTCGATGGCGCAAACGCTGGCGCAAATCGGTCGGCTGTTAAACGTGGAAATGGGTTCGCAGATAGCGTCTTCAGAGGAGATTAACGCGTGCGGTTTGCCGTGGGGAATCAGCAGCGCATCGCCGGCTTGCAGCGGATAGATCACGCCCGACGCGGAGCGGATCAGCAAGGATCCGCGCCCAACAAAATGCAGCTGCGCGCGGCCTGGCGCGTCGTCATATTGCAAACCGAACGGCGTATGCAGCGCGATACGCTGATATTTGACGCCGTACAGGCGCATGCCCATCAACAGTTCACTGGTCAGATCTTCATAGCGGCTCATACGAATCCAGACGAATAATCAAAAAACAAAGTTTCTGCATCATAGATCGTCTTGCTGGGAGTCTCTATGCTTAAAGCCTAATATTTTGTGATGGGGATCACAGATGAGCCTGGAAACTGAAATAGTCGAATCACCTTTAGAGGTGACGAAACCGGAGTGGGGCGCGGTGTTTGCCATGGCGTTTGGCGTGTTCGGCCTGATTACCGCGGAATTTTTACCGGTGAGCTTGCTAACGCCGATCGCCGACACGCTGCATATCAGCGAAGGACAGGCGGGACAAACGGTGACCGTCACCGCGCTGGTGGCACTGCTCACCAGTCTGGTGATCGGTAACGTAACGAGTCAGATCGATCGCCGTCTGGTGATGCTGGGCTTTACGCTACTGCTGATCGCTTCCGCGCTGCTGGTGGCCTTTGCTGAGAATCTGCCGATGATTCTGCTGGCCCGCGTGCTGCTGGGCGTGGCGATTGGCGGTTTCTGGACGCTGTCTACCGCCATTACCATGCGACTGGTGCCGAGCGATCAGGTGCCGCGTGCGCTCTCAATCGTGTTCAGCGGTATTTCACTGGCAACCATCATTGCCGCGCCGCTCGGCAGCTATCTGGGGGCGATTATCGGCTGGCGTAATATCTTCATGCTGACCGCGGCGCTGGGCGTGCTGGCGCTGTTATGGCAGTTTTTCACCTTGCCTGCGATGCCGCCCGTTAACAAAGCGCGCAGCGGTGGCGTACTGGATCTGCTGCGTAAAAGTGTGATGCGCTGGGGCATGCTGGCAGTAATCATGATGTTCACTGGCCACTTTGCCTTCTTTACCTACCTGCGTCCGTTCCTCGAAGGTAGCGCGCAGCTTAATGTGAATCAGCTGTCGCTGGTGCTGCTGGCGTTTGGCGTGGCCAACTTCTTTGGTACCTCGCTGGCCGGTTATCTGGTGACGCGCAGCGTTTCGCTGACGCTAACGGGAATGGCGCTGGTCATGAGCGTGACGGCGCTGGTGTTGGTGAGTTTTGGCAATGTGTCGTGGCTGGTGGGCGCGGGCGTGGCGCTGTGGGGGTTGGCGTTTGGTTCAATGCCAACCGGCTGGTCAACGTGGCTTTCACGTGCGGTGCCGGATGATGCCGAATCGGGCGGTGGTTTGCTGGTGGCAACCATTCAACTGGCGATCACCGCCGGTGCGGCAGCGGGTGGCTGGATGTTTGATCTGCAGGGCGCAGGCGGCGTGTTTCTCGCCAGCGGCGTGCTCATGCTGTTAGCCGCTATCACCATTTTCACCCGCGTTCGTCATCACGGTTAATCACTACCAGGTCGCCATAAATGGCGACCCTACAACAGCGTAGGGGCGCCATTTATGGCGACCTGGTTGATAACCGCATGGATTCTTACAAATACCTATCACAGCCATTTATCCTGCCTTTTAACTAAATGTCAGATTTTTAACCGTTTGCAGCAAGGTTAATCTAAACGTGCTTTATATGTTCAAAATAATCGAACAACTACGGCAAATCTCTCCGCTTTTTACTGATCAATTCTGCGCCTATTATGTCTCTCAACAAGGCGATAACGCCTTACTCAATCAAACGTACATTAAGGAATTGACCATGAAATCTATCAAAACTTTTGCTGCTGTTATTGCTCTTACCGTTCTGCCATTCGCAAGCTTTGCACAAAGTATCACTGCAACCGCTTCAACGCTGGATGGCGCAGAAGCGCAAATCGCTGCTCAGGCGCACGAAGCTGGTGCTTCCTATAAAGTGACCGAAGCAAACTTCAACAACGGCGTGCACATGACGGCCGAACTGACCAAATAAGTTGCGTTAACGTTCTGTGCTGACAGGGTGCCTCCGGGCGCCCTAGCGGCGTTGCTAACCTGATAAAATCCTGTCACTTTCCCTCCGAAATGATTACTATTCTCAAATAATAACCTCTTTTGTCAGCTCGCCTCGGGCTGTCTTTTTTACATTGGTTGTAATGTCGAGCTTTCACTTCACTGCCATCAGGCGGTGTTTTTGCTATGGAGAAGTTATGAAGGCGAATAAAAAATCGTGGGCGCTGCGTCCTCTGTTGCTGGCAACGGCGCTGTTCTCTACCTCTGCGGCGATTGCGGCGGAAACTCAGCCGTTGAATCAGGTGATTGCAAAAGGCGCTTATGAGCTGGCGTTTAGCAATAGCGATAACGCGCTGTTCCTGGCGACCGCGCAAAGCACAACCGACAAAAAAGGCGGCACCGTTTATCGTCTTGATCCGCAGGATCTGGCGGTGAAGCAAACCATCAACACCGATCTGCCGACCTTTGGCGCGGCGCTCAATCAGAAAACCAATATTCTCTATTTGGGTAACACGCGCGATGCTGCACTGACCGCAGTGGATGCCACCAGCGGCAAAGTGATCAATACGCTGGTGCTGGATGGGCGTAAGCGCAGCGAAACCGTGCGTCCGCTGCAGCCGCGTCAGCTGGCGGTCGATGCGGCTACCGATCGCGTTTACATCACCGGCCTGGGTGAGCAGAGCGTGGTGTGGGTGGTGGATGGCAAAACCCTGAAACTGATTAGCACCGTGCCGAACACCGGCAAAATGGGCACCGGTTTGGCGATCGATTCTGCGGCGCAGAAGCTGTATGTGACCAATGCGGATAACGAGCTGGTCACCATCAATACGCGTCTGAACGCGATTGAAAAACGTCAGAAAATTGAGGGCGACAAAGATCACTTCTTCCTCAACATCTCGCTGGACACTCAAGGCCATCGCGCCTTCCTCAGCGATTCAAAGCAGCCGCAGGTGCTGGTGCTGGACACGCGTACGCAGGAAGTGATTCACAAGATCGCTGTGCCAGAATCGCTGGCGGTGTTGTTCAATGCCGATCGTGATGAGCTGTACGTCACCCACCGTAAAGCGGGTGAAATCAGCATCATCGACGCCAGCAGCTACAAGGTGAAACGCACGGTGAAAGCACCGGGCCTGCCAAACAGCCTGGCGCTGTCTGCCGATGGCAAAACCCTGTTCGTCAGCATCAAACAGCCGGGTTCACGCAAAGAGCCACCGAAGGATCCGGACAGCGTGTTACGCATCGCCCTTTAATCCCCGTCATACTTCAAGCCGCAGGTGCGTTGGCTGCGTGTGCTCGCCCCGGTCACTTACTTTAGTAAGCTCCCGGGGACTCACACCCTTGCCGCCTTCCTGCAACTTGAATTATTTAGGGGATATCTGGTTTTACTGGGCGGCTTGTGCCGCCCTTTGCATTTCTGTCATTCGCTGCGTTTTTATCGCCACAGATACGCTACCTTGTAGGACGACAACACCATAAGAGAGGACGCTATGAGCCAGTTTTTTATGCATGAGAAAAACGATCTGGTCAACGAAGCCATCGAAGGAGTTTTACTCAGTACGCCGTGGCATAACCTCAGTCGCCTCGATCTTGGCGATGAGATCCGCGTGGTGGTGCGTTCGGACTGGGATAAGAGCAAAGTGGCGCTGATTTCGGGTGGCGGTTCCGGTCATGAACCGGCGCATGCCGGATTCGTCGGTAAAGGCATGCTGACGGCGGCGGTGTGTGGCGACATTTTTGCCTCGCCGAGCGTCGATGCGGTGCTAAACGCCATCGTGAACGTCACCGGCGACGCCGGTTGTCTGCTGATTGTGAAGAACTATACCGGCGACCGTCTCAACTTTGGTCTGGCGGCCGAGAAAGCGAAAAACCTCGGCTACAAGGTTGAGCTGGTGATGGTGCAGGATGATATCGCGCTGCCGGAAAACCCGCAGCCGCGCGGCATTGCCGGCACGGTGCTGGTGCACAAAATCGCCGGTTTTGCCGCAGAGCAGGGGCAATCGCTGGATGAGGTCAAAGCGCTGGCGCAGCGCGCGATTGATGCCACCTCGTCGATTGGTCTGGCCTTTGCCACCTGCCATGTGCCAGGCGAAAAGCGCGATGAACGCGTTGAGCCAGGCCACAGCGAGCTCGGCATGGGCATTCACGGCGAGCCGGGCGTGGTGACGCTCGACACGCAAAACAGCCGTAAAATCAGCAGCATCATGTCAGATAAACTGGCGCAGGCGCTGCCCGATGGCAAGCAGGCGCTGCTGCTGATTAACAACCTCGGTGGCTTTTCACAGCTGGAGCTGGCGTTGCTGACGCGTGAAGTGCTGCAGTCGCCGCTGGCGGCGCGCATTACCCATCTGATTGGCCCGGCGACGTTGGTGAGTGCGCTGGATATGAAAGGCTTCTCACTGTCGCTGCTGGCGCTGGAAGAGGCGTTTCTGGCAGCATTAAGCGCGCCGGTTCAGGTGCTGGGCTGGGTGCCAATGTATGACTTTGCACCGATCAGCCTGCAACGTGCAGAGAAAATCGGCAGCGTGCTGGATTTTGATGCATCTGAGAATGCCGAAGTAGCGAAGATTGTTGCAGGCGTCACGCAGACGTTGATCGATTTGGAAAGTGAACTGAACGCGCTGGATGCCAAAGTTGGCGACGGTGATACCGGTTCGACCTTTGCCGCCGGAGCGAAGAAGATTCAGCGCGGCCTCAATGAAAAGCAGCTGCCGCTGGATGAGCTGCCAACGTTGCTGGCGCTGATTGGTGAGCAGCTGGCAACGGTGATGGGTGGATCGAGCGGCGTATTGATGTCGATTCTGTTCACCAGTGCCGGCCAGCAGCTGGAAGAGGGCAGCGCGCTGCCGCAGGCGTTGATGCACGGCCTGGAACGCATGAAGCATTACGGTGGTGCGCAGCCGGGTCATCGTACGTTGGTGGATGCGCTGCAACCGGCGCTGGAAGCGTTAGTCGCAGGCGAGTCGCTGGCGGCGGCCGCTAAGGCCGCACAGCAAGGCGCAGATGCGACCGCGCAGATGCAGAGCGCCAAAGCCGGACGCTCCGCTTATCTGAATCAACAAAGTCTGGATGGGGTGAAAGACCCGGGCGCGTACGCGATTGAGCGGGTGTTTGCGGTGTTGGCGCGCTAGCGTAGCCAGGTCGCCATTAATGGCGACCTTACAACGTAGGGTGCGCATTCATGCGCACCGTTTCACAGCCTGCACCTTACTCCGCCGCTTCGCGCATCATCTCATCGTGTGGAATATCATCCAGAATCTGTTCGAAACTGCGCAGACGTTTGTAGATCGACATCAGCGTAATCAGCGTTGACCACGAGGTGATCAAATACTGGAACGACGATCGCACCTGATCAAACACGTTGGTGATCTGGTTCAGCAGACCCAAGGTGATGGTGCCCGCCACAATCGACGGGAACAGCACAAACAGCCCGAACACGTTATCCACCTGCAAATACATAATGCGCGTGATGTTAAAGTACAAATAGTGGAAGTAGAGGCGGAAGTAGTTCTGACGCACGCGAGTAAATAACTCATGCACCGTTGGCGGGGCGGCGCGCTCCGGATCGTCTTCGCCGTACACCAGCTCTTTACGATAGGCCGCTTCCACACGCTGATTGCGGAACTCCAGCCCCGGCAGTTTTATCCCCACCATCGCCAGCAGCGCAGTACCAAACAGCGACC
Source organism: Pantoea sp. BRR-3P (assembly GCF_039621635.1). Classification (NCBI taxonomy): domain Bacteria; kingdom Pseudomonadati; phylum Pseudomonadota; class Gammaproteobacteria; order Enterobacterales; family Erwiniaceae; genus Pantoea; species Pantoea sp. BRR-3P. The sequence continues at coordinate 3,633,718 of NZ_CP155066.1, read as the reverse complement.
ACAGCAGCGCGGCAATCACTAATGCATACGGAATGCTGCCGAGAATCGGCACCTCTTTCACATGGTGCGACAGCGTCACCAGCACCGGCAAGAACGCCACCAGCGTCATAATCGCCTGAATAAAGTTAATGCCCCAGTCCTGCAGCGTACCGGCGAAACGCATGGTGTCTTCCTGCACACGCTGCGCTGCACCCTCAACCAGACGCAGACGCTGCCAGTTGTGCATGTAGTAATTGTTCATCGCGGTACGCCAGCGGAACACCCAGTGACTGACGAAGAACGAGTTCATCACGCCAATCACCACCGCAATCAGCGCGATGCCGAGAAACGCCAATACTTGCACATAGAATTGATGGATAGCGACGGAACCGGCTTTGGTTAACGCCTGCTGGATCATGTCATAGAACGGGCCGTACCAGGCATTCACGCCCACGCCAACCTGCACGCCAAACCAGGTGACGAAGATGATCAGCATTGACCCCCACACCGACCAGCGCTGCCACGGATGGTTATCAATCACGCGCCATGCAAGGCCAAAGATCCCAGCCACAATCCAGTAATAAGCATAAAACCACAGCTGGCTGACGTGAATAAATCGGCTGGCATTGGTGGGTAATGGCTGTTGCATCGCCGCCTGTAATGCCGGCCAGCGCGCGGGAAAGTCATTGAAAAAGCCAAACCAGGCAAAAATTGCTATCAAACTCCAAATCGCAGCTGAGCTGAAAAACAGCGATGGCCGCGGAAAAAAGGACTTAAACATAGGCACTCCGCTGTTGTGTGTACGCTTTTATACCGCTTTATACGGTTATCTGTCTGTTGTGGGTTGTATCTGACGATGACAGCTTCGCCGCTGCGATGTAAAGCGACAGCGGCAAATGTTAAGTAATTTGTGCGGATTTGTTTCTACGAACTAAATTATTAACAGCAATGGTGTTACACTTTGTGCGCTGTTACCGGTAACAGTGACGCTGTATCCCTTAAGCTATCAATAAAAAAACAATACTACGCAACTACTTAACTTTCGTATCGCATTATATGTGGTACTGAGGCAATGTCATGTCAGAACAAAAAAATGGTCACAGTCGCAGGGATTTTCTGCTGAGAACCATCACCCTGGCGCCGGCAATGGCGGTGGGCAGTACGGCGATGGGCGCGCTGGTGGCGCCGATGGCCGCCGGGGCAGCAGAGCAACAATCGTCATCACAACAGGCGCGGAGCTACCAGCCAACCTGGTTCACCGCCGAAGAGTTTGCCTTCATTACCGCGGCCGTGGCGCGCCTGATCCCCAGCGATGAACGCGGTCCTGGCGCACTCGAAGCCGGCGTACCGGAGTTTATCGATCGTCAAATGAACACGCCGTACGCCATCGGTAACAACTGGTACATGCAAGGCCCGTTCAATCCGGACCTGCCTAAAGAGTTGGGCTATCAGCTGCCGCTGGTGCCGCAACAAATCTATCGTCTCGGTCTCGCCGATGCCGATGGCTGGAGCAAAAAGCAGCACGGCAAAGTGTTCGCTGAGTTAACTGCTGAACAGCAAGATGCACTGCTAACCGCGTTTGAAAGCGGCAACGCGGCGTTTCCGCAGCTGCCGGCCAAAATCTTCTTCTCCTTCCTGCTGCAAAACACCCGCGAGGGTTACTTCAGCGATCCGATCCACGGCGGCAATCAAGGCATGGTGGGCTGGAAGCTGATTGGCTTCCCAGGCGCACGCGCTGACTTTATGGATTGGGTGGAACGCGGCGAACGGTATCCGTTCCCGTCGGTGGATATTCGCGGGGAGAGGACGTAAGCGTGGCAAATGAATTGAAAAAAGTGGATGCGGTGGTGGTCGGTTTCGGCTGGGCGGGCGCGATTATGGCGAAAGAGCTGACCGAAGCGGGCCTGAATGTGGTGGCGCTGGAGCGCGGTCCGCATCGCGATACCTACCCGGATGGCTCCTATCCACAGTCGATCGATGAACTGACCTATAACATCCGTAAAAAACTGTTCCAGGATCTGTCGAAAAGTACCGTGACCATCCGTCACGATGCGTCACAAACGGCGGTGCCGTATCGCCAGCTGGCGGCGTTTTTGCCGGGCACCGGCACCGGCGGTGCAGGTCTGCACTGGTCGGGCGTCCATTTCCGCGTCGATCCGGTCGAGCTCAACCTGCGCAGCCACTACGAGCAGCGCTACGGTAAAAATTTCATCCCGGAAGGCATGACGATTCAGGATTTCGGCGTCAATTACGACGAGCTGGAACCGTTCTTCGATCAGGCTGAAAAAGTGTTCGGCACCTCGGGCAGCGCCTGGTCGATCAAAGGCAAGCTGCTGGGCAAAGAGAAAGGCGGCAACCCGTATGCGCCCGATCGTTCCAGCGACTTCCCGCTGCCGGCGCAGAAGCGCACCTACTCGGCACAGCTGTTCGCGCAGGCGGCAGAATCCGTCGGTTATCATCCGTATGATATGCCGTCGGCCAACACCTCTGGCCCGTACACCAACACCTACGGCGCACAGATGGGCCCGTGCAACTTCTGCGGTTTCTGCAGCGGTTACGCCTGCTACATGTATTCCAAAGCGTCGCCAAATGTGAACATCCTGCCGGCACTGCGCCAGGAGCCGAAGTTTGAGCTGCGCAATAACGCCTACGTGCTGCGCGTGAATCTGACTGACGATAAAAAGCGCGCCACCGGCGTGACCTATCTCGATGGCCAGGGCCGCGAAGTGGTGCAGCCGGCGGATCTGGTGATCCTGTCAGCGTTTCAGTTCCACAACGTGCATTTGATGCTGCTTTCCGGCATCGGCAAACCCTATAACCCGATCTCCAACGAAGGGGTGGTGGGCCGTAACTTTGCCTATCAGAACATCTCGACGCTGAAAGCGCTGTTCGACAAAAACACCACCACCAACCCGTTTATCGGTGCCGGTGGCGCGGGTGTGGCGGTGGATGATTTCAACGCCGACAACTTCGATCACGGGCCGCACGGCTTCGTCGGCGGTTCGCCGTTCTGGGTCAACCAGGCCGGCACCAAGCCGATCTCCGGTTTGCCGACGCCAAAAGGCACGCCGAACTGGGGCAGCCAGTGGAAAGCGGCGGTAGCGGATACTTACAACCATCACATCTCGATGGATGCGCACGGCGCGCACCAGTCGTATCGCGCCAACTATCTCGATCTCGATCCCAACTACAAAGATGCCTACGGCCAGCCGCTGCTGCGTATGACCTTTGACTGGCAGGACAACGACATCAAGATGGCGCAGTTCATGATTGAGAAGATGCGCAAAATCACCGAAGCGATGAACCCGAAAATGATCATCGGCGGCGCGAAAGGGCCGGGCAGCCACTTCGATACCACCGTGTATCAAACCACGCACATGAGCGGTGGGGCGATTATGGGTGAAGATCCGAAAACCAGCGCGGTTAACCGTTATCTGCAGAGCTGGGATGTGCCAAACGTGTTTGTGCCAGGCGCCTCAGCGTTCCCGCAAGGACTCGGCTACAACCCAACCGGCATGGTAGCGGCGTTGACCTACTGGTCAGCCAAAGCCATTCGTGAACAATATCTGAAAAACCCCGGCCCGCTGGTACAGGCATAAGGAACACGGCGATGATCAAAAGCATTTTAGCCCTGTTTCTGGGCACGATGACGTTCGCCGCAGTGGCGGACGATAGCGCTGCGGACGCGTTGGTGAAACGCGGCGAGTATCTGGCGCGCGCGGGGGATTGCGTGGCGTGTCACAGCGCGCAGGGCGGTCAGCCGTTTGCCGGTGGACTGCCCATGGCGACGCCAATCGGCACCATTTATTCCACCAACATCACGCCGGATAAAGCCACCGGTATTGGTGACTACAGCTACGATGATTTCCAGAAAGCGGTGCGTCACGGCGTAGCGAAAAACGGCGATACGCTCTATCCGGCGATGCCGTATCCGTCGTACGCGGTGGTCAGCGATGACGACATGAAGGCGCTGTATGCCTACTTCATGCACGGCGTGCAGCCGGTGGCGCAGGCCAATAAAGAGAGCGATATTCCGTGGCCGCTGTCGATGCGCTGGCCACTCTCGATCTGGCGCGGCATCTTTGCGCCGGACGTGAAGGCGTTTCAGCCGGCGGCGCAGGAAGATCCTGTGCTTGCTCGCGGTCGCTATCTGGTGGAAGGTCTCGGTCACTGTGGCGCTTGCCACACGCCGCGCAGCATCACCATGCAGGAAAAAGCGCTTAATAACGACGAAGGCAACAACTATCTCGCCGGCAGCAGCGCGCCGATTGACGGCTGGACCGCCAGCAACCTGCGTGGCGACAACCGCGATGGTTTAGGCCGCTGGAGCGAAGAGGATCTCAAGCAGTTCCTGCGCTTTGGCCGCAACGATCACACCGCGGTGTTTGGTGGTATGACCGACGTGGTGCAGCACAGCCTGCAATATCTGAGCGATGACGATATCAGCGCGATTGCAAAATATCTGAAATCACTCGGCGCAAAAGATCCGAATCAGGCGGTGTTTAAGCAGGATGACGCCGTCGCCAAAGCGTTGTGGAAAGGTGACGACAGCCAGCCAGGCGCAGCAACCTACGTCGATAGTTGTGCGGCGTGCCACAAAACCGACGGCAGCGGCTATCAGCGCTTCTATCCGGCGCTGCGCGGTAATCCGGTGGTGATGGCTGACGATCCAACCTCGCTGATTCACATTGTGCTGGTGGGCGGTACTTTGCCTGGCGTGCAGGGTGCACCAACGGCGATCACCATGCCGGCGTTCGGCTGGCGCATGAACGACCAGCAGGTGGCGGATGTGGTGAACTTTATCCGTGGCAGCTGGGGCAATGGCGTGAAGTCGAGCGTAGCGGCGAAGGATGTGGCGGCGCTACGTAAAGACGAAACCGTGCAGCCGAAGCAGGGCAGCGCGGATATTAAGGTGCTGGAAGGGCAGTAGCTTTCCCTCACCCTAACCCTCTCCCGCAGGCGGGAGAGGGAACCGATCGAGCATATTTCTCCCCTAATTATTCCCTCTCCCACTTGTGGGAGAGGGCTAGGGTGAGGGCATCAACTCAAATATTCTCCAAATCCATGCCACGGGTTTTCGGCCCGTAAATTCCTACCGATAGCATCACCATCAACATGCTCAGCACGATAAAGGCGATCACGCCCTGGCTGCCGGCATACTGCAAAATAATGCCAATCAAAATGCTGCTGAACACCGTCGACAATCGGCTAAACGAATAGCAGAAACCCACCGCGCGGGCGCGAATGTGCGTCGGGAAAATCTCGGTTTGATAAGCGTGATAGCTGAAGGTCAGCCAGGCGTTGCTGTAGGTGATCAGGAAACCGCAGATGATCATCAGCACCGGATTCGTCATAAAGGCGAACAGCGTGCCGAATACCACCGTCATCAGCGATGACAGAACGATCTGCCATTTGTTCTCAATCTTATCGGCGTAGCGGCTGCAAATCAGCGAACCGAGCGGGTAGGCCAGCGTAATGAAAAAGGCATACAGCAGGCTGTGCGTGACGGTGGCGCCTTTGCCCGACAGCAGCGCGGGCAACCAGTTACCGAAGCCAAAGAAACCAATCGCCTGAAAGAAGTTCATCACCACCAGCATCAGCGTACGCTTGCGATAGGCCGGTGCCCAAATCTCACTGAAGCGACCTTTTTTCGGCAGCTGTGCCGCGGCATCGCTGTGGGAAAAGTCTTCGCCTGGCGAGATGCCACAGCGTTTTTCCATCGCGCTCAGCACCTGATGCGCTTCCTGATGGCGCCCTTGTTGCGCCAGCCAGCGCGCGGATTCGGGCAGGTTTTTACGGATCAGCCAGATCACCAGCGAACACACTGCGCCAGCAATCACCACCCAGCGCCAGCCCTCCAGGCTAAGGATGGTTTGCGGCACCAGCCACCACGACATCAGCGCCACCGCCGGTACCGACAGAAACTGGATAAAGAACGAGAAGGCGAACGCGCGGCTGCGCAGATGCGCCGGCACCCATTCGGAGAGATAGGTATCAATGGTCACCAGCTCCACGCCGAGACCAATGCCGACCAAAAAGCGGAACAGGATAATCATCTCCGCGCTCTGCTGGAACGCCATCAGCAGAGAAAACGCGCCGTACCACGCCAGCGCGCACATAAAGGTGAGGCGGCGGCCGAAGCGATCGGCATAGGGCGCGAGCAGGCTGGCACCGACAAACAGGCCAAGGAAGGTGGCGGAGGCAAACGCCGCCTGATCGGCGATGCCGAACACGCCTGCAGAGCCGGTATGAAACACGCCGGCGGCAATCAGGCCCGAGCTGATATAGCCGGTTTCAAACAGATCGTAGAGTTCAAAAAAGCCGCCGAGCGCCAGTAGCGTGATAAAGCGCCACAAACCCGCGGAAGAGGGCAGCGCATCAATGCGCCCGGCTAAGGTGCGGCGATCCGCGCTCATGCGATCGTTCGCCATCCCTGTCGATGTGATGGTTGTCATTGTTCTATAGACCTCGGTGTTTGCAGAACCCGCTGACGGCTGAGAGAGGTTTTAAAATAATTAACCGTTAGCAAGCGAAGGAATAGCAGAATAATAAATTCGTGACAGGTTGCCGAGAGGCGCTACGGTGACATTTTGGCAACATGCGTTGCAGTTCACAGAAGTGTGATCGCCATCCATGGCGCAGGCTTAGTGCAGGCTGGGATAAACGCCTGGTCCAATCGGTAAACCTAACGCGTACCACGCCAGCAGCAGCACGATCCAGGTGGTAAAGAACACCAGCGGATAAGGGAAGATCAGCACGTAATAGGTGCCTAGCTGTGCATCTTTTTGATAGCGCTGCAGGAAGCCGAGGAACAGCGGCAGGAACGGTGACATCGGCGCCAGCGGCAGCACGGCAGAATCGGCGATGCGGAAAATCATCTGGGCAAATGCCGGATGGAAGCCCAGCAGCATAAACATCGGTACAAATACCGGCGCGAGGATTGACCAGATCGCCGATCCGCTGGCGATAAACATGCACAGGAACGCCGACAGGAACATCAATCCCATAAACGCCGGTGCACCGCTGATGCCGGCGCTCTCCAGCACATCGGTCAGGCCTATCGCCATAAACTTGCCCATGTTGCTCCAGTTAAAGAAGGCAACAAACTGCGACAGCGGAAACACCATCACAATAAAGCCCGCCATGCTCTTCATCGGATCGACCAGCAGCTGCGGAATATCATCCGGACGGCGGATCTGCTTCGTCACCGCACCGTAGGCAATGGCCACCACGAAGAAGAACAGGATGATGATCGGTACAATGCCCTGAATAAATGGCGAGGGGATGATGCCGCCGGTTTTCGGGTTGCGCAGCGGCGCGTGTTCCGGCACCACCAGCAGCGCCATTAGGGCAATAAACACCAGCGCGGCGATACCAGCGGCTTTCAGGCCGCGATTCTCCAGCGCGGTAAGCGGTGGCAGGCGATGATTATTGCCGCCGTTCCACGCTGGCAGACGCGGTTCGACGAATTTATCCGTCAACAGCGCGCCGGCGATGGTCAGCACAATCACCGAACTGGCCATAAAGAACCAGTTGTCGATAACGCTGACGTGCACGGTATCGCTCACCGCTTTGGCGGCTTCGGTGCTGATGCCGGAGAGCAGGACATCGGTGGTCACAATCAACAAGTTGGCGGTAAAGCCGGACGCTACCCCGGCAATCGCCGCCAGCAGGCCCGCCACCGGATGGCGTCCCACCGCGAGGAAAATCAGCGCGCCGAGCGGTGGCATCACCACCAGCGCCGCATCGGATGAGATGTGGCTGAAGAAGGCGATAAACAGCACCATGTAGCTGGCGTAGCGGCGGCTGACGCGTGAGGCCATTTTCACCATCAGCGACTGCAGCAGGCCGACTTTTTCCGCTAATCCAGCGCCAATCACCAGCGCCAGAATCGATCCCAACGGCGTAAAGCCGCTGAAGTTTTTGATGATGTTGGGCAGGATCCACTGAATTCCGGCGACGCTCAGTAGGTTGTTGACCCGCACCAGCTCGCCATTAGTGGGATTCTTCACCGCCACATCAAGGCTGCTGAGAATGGCGGTGGCAACCATCAGCACTACAATCAAATAGACAAACAGTAAGAACGGGTTCGGCACTTTATTACCAACGCGTTCAATCCAGCTAAACAGTTTTCCGGGGCTGCGGTTCTCCGTGGTGGCTTCCATAGATCAATCCTCGTCAGTCGTCTTGTTATGTTTGCATGCCCGCTTGGGGGCTATATTTTTTGTATTTTTTTGGTAGTGCTCAGGTCGCCATTAATGGCGACCCTACGGGATTCGTAGGGTGCGCATTTATGCGCACCGTGTTACGAATCGCACGAACTTTGATGACGCATATATGCGCACCGGGATATCGCATTGTTACTTCAACTTCGACGGTGTGACATCTGCTGGAATCGGGCAGACGTAAGGCTGCTCGCGGCGCACGCGTAGGAACTCTTCGCGGCAGCGCGCCAGCGCCTCGTCATCCTGCAACAAGGTTAACGCGGTGGCGGCCATCACTTTGGCCGCCAGGCACATGCCTTTGTGCGCAATAGACGTACGGCCCTGCGCGACCAGCTGCCAGGTGTGCAGCGGCGTGCCGAAAGCAAAGCAGGGCGCAAAGCACTGCGCGGTGGGCGTCACCCAACTCACATCGCCAACGTCGGTTGAGCCGTAAAGCAGCTCACGCGTGACCGCATAAGGCGCCACCTCATCCATCAGAATCTTATCGCCCAGCGCGTCGGTCCAGGCGACGCCCGCTTCACCGCCGGTGCGTGCCGCATTGAGACGCGCGTTGCGCAGATCGTCTTTGCTCAGCGTGGCACGAATCTCAGCGGCGAACGCCTGCTCCGCTTCGCTGTAGTCAGGCAAACCAAACTGATGCAAATAGCGCTCCATCACGCTTTCCAGCGCGCGATTCGGCACGTAATTGGAACAGGCTTTATCAAAGCGCACCGTCATCTGCGTGTCGGTCATCAGCGCCGCGCCTTTAGCGATGTTAATCACGCGCTGATAGATATCCTGCGCCTGATCGAGCTGCGGCGCGCGAATCAGGTACAGCACTTCGGCATCGGCTTGCACCACATTGGGGGAGACACCGCCGGTGTTGGTCACCGCATAGTGCAGCCGCGCTTCTTGAACAATGTGCTCGCGCAGGAAGTTAGCGCCGGTGTTCATCAGCGTCACCGCATCCAGCGCGCTGCGCCCTAAATGCGGCGAGTTAGCCGCATGCGCCGCCACGCCTTTAAAGCGGAAAGCCGCCTGAATATTGGCCAGCGTGCTGAGGTTAAACATGCCGCTGAAGCCTTCGGGATGCCAGGTGACTGCCGCGTCCACATCGTCAAACAAGCCTTCCCGCACCATAAAGGTTTTGCCGGAACCGCCTTCTTCGCCCGGACAGCCGTAAAAGCGCAGCGTGCCGCGCTGGCCGTGTTCTGCCCACCAGGCTTTGATGGCGAAGGCGGCGGCTAAACCGGCGGTGCCGAGCAGATTGTGGCCGCAGCCGTGACCGTTACCGTTCTCCACCAGCGGCTGCGGCGTGGCGCAGCCCGATTGCTGGCTCAAACCGGCTAGCGCATCAAACTCGCCGAGAATGGCGATCACCGGTTTACCGCTGCCGATGCTGGCAACAAACGCGGTGTCGATGTTGCCGACGCCACGCTCCACGGCAAAGCCCTCCTGTTCCAGCGCATCGGCCAGCAGCGCGGCGGATTGCGTCTCTTCAAAGCGGGTTTCCGGCACGTCCCAAATGGCATCGCTCAGGGCAGTAAAACGCGGCTGATGGTGGTTGATATAGTGATCAATAAATTCGCTGTGGCTCATCGTTGACCTCCAAACTGGGCTTGATTAAGTGCCAGCGTTGCTAGCGTCTGTACTGCGGTAGCCATGATTGCTTCGTCGAAATCGAATCTGGCGTTGTGATGACCCGCCGCCAGTGCGCAGCCGAAAATCACATAGGAGGATTGGCCGCCGCGCTGCTGCACGCGCTCCAGCATGTAGGTGGCATCTTCGGATCCGGCCGCCTGCTGTTTGGTATCGACCACCGAAGTGAAAATGCCCAGCGCCTCGGCCTGCTGGTGGATGAATGCCACCCACGGCTGACTTGGCGTGCAGCTACGTGCGCCGCCCATCAGCTTCACATCGTATTCAACGCCGTACATTGCGGCCGCACCGGCGATCACGCGCAGCGCCTGCTGATAGATATCGTCGTTGACCTCGTTGCTCGCGCCGCGCGTCTCCACCTTCATGAGCGCGTAGTCGGGCACCACGTTGCGTCCGGAGCCTGCCTGTAATACGCCGACGTTAACGCGCGCCACGCCGCCGCTGTGCTGCGGCAAATTGTGCAGCGCCAGTGTGGCCTGCGCCGCCGCCAGCAAGGCGTTGCGGCCTTCTTCCGGTTTGCCGCCGGCATGCGCGCCCACGCCGGTGAACGTGACATCGAGTTTGGTGGTAGCGAGGAAGCTGTCGCTACCACACACGATTTCACCGGCAGGCACGCCGGTGCCGAGGTGAATGGCGGTAAACAAATCGACATCATCCACCACGCCCGCGGCGACCATCGCTTTGGCGCCGCGCACGCCTTCTTCAGCTGGCTGAAAGATGATTTTAAGCGTGCCGCTCAGCTGATCTTTCATCTCCATTAATACGCCCGCCAGCGCCAGGCCGATGGTGGTGTGGCCATCGTGACCGCACGCGTGCATCATGCCGGGATTGCAGGAGGCAAAACCTTCGCGCGTCGGCAGATGATCGCTTGCGCGGCTTTCGTTTTGATCGAGTGCATCCATATCCACGCGAAAACCCATTACCGGGCCCGGACGACCGGTTTCCAGCGTCGCCACCACGCCACAAAATCCGCCGGAGAAGTGTGTGATCCACTGCGGCAGCGCACCTTGCTCCAGCGCGCGCGCTTCCTGTTGCGCCAGCACCTCATCGGAGGGCAATCCCATGCGCGCGTCGGCATCGATCACCTCGCGGCCGAGCTTGAGTTGATAACCAAGACGATGCAGCTCCTCCGCCACTAAGGTGGCGGTGCGAAACTCCAGCCAGCCTGATTCGGCAAAATGGTGCAGATCGCGCCGCCAGGCCTGCATCTGCGGCACGCGGGCGTTGACACGTTCGGACAGGGTTTTCATCGGCATTTCCTTTGTGTTGATTTTTTATGCATTCACTCGAATCTACACAATGGTTTTGGAGCGCATAAGATGCGAATATCTTGCTACTGATAAACAACGGTTATCACTTCAAACATGTCTGCGAACCTCAAACTTCATCAGCTGCGCGCCTTTGTTGACGTGGCGCGGCAGGGCAGTATTCGTGCCGCCAGCCGTTTATCCGGGCTCTCGCAGCCCGCGCTCACCAAAGCGATTCAGGAACTGGAGCTCACGCTGGGTGCACGGCTGTTTGAACGGCGCCAGCAGGGCGTCACGTTGACCGACATCGGTGATAACTTTTTCCAGCATGCCAGCCTGGTGCTGGAAGAGTTGCGGGTGGCGCAGGAGGATATTCAGCAGCGGCTGGGATTGGCGGGCGGGCGCGTGAATATTGGCGTGGGCGGCAGTATTGCGCGCACCATCATGCCGCATGTCATCACGCAGTTTCATCGCGAGTATCCGCTGGTAAAGGTACGCATTGTTGAAGGCCAACTGGTATCGATGGTGCAGGAACTGCGCCAGGGCGAGCTGGATTTCACCATCAATACCTACGAAAAAAATCATCTCGATCAGGAATTAATTTTTGAACGCTTGATGGAGCGCGACTATCAGGTAGTGATGCGTAAAGGCCATCCGATGGCGCACGCGCGCTCGCTGGCCGAGTTACAACACTGCGACTGGACCATGCCAACGCCACAGGGCAGCTACTATCGGCTGCTGCACGATCTGTTTGGCGAGCGCGGCATGGCACCGCAAATTGTAGTGACCTGCGAAACCTTTATGGCTTGCACCAGTCTGGTGGCGCAGAGCGACTTCGTCAGTATTATCTCGCGCGATGTGATTGAAGATCCGACGCACGGCGGTCAGCTGATTTCGCTGGAGCTCGACGATCCCTTGCCGAAAGCCACGTTCTATCTGATCCAGCGCAAAGATGCTGCCCTGACGCCGATGAGTGCCTATATGGCGCAGCTGTTCCGCCGCCATTGTCAGCAAAGGTAAGAGTGCGTCCTGGCTCGCAACGGTATAAATAATGCGCACTACACTTGCATCTGGCGTTCCCTTAATGGAGTACAGACCATGCAAGTTACCCCGTATGTGTTCTACAACGGCCGCTGCGAAGAGGCGATTGCCTTCTACCTTGCGGCTACCGACGGCGAGCTGCTGTTTAAGATGACCTATGGCGATATGCCAGATGAAACGCCGGTGGAGGATGAAGGTTGCACTTCAGGCGTGAGCTTTTCACCCGAGCAGATTATGCATGCGCATGTGCGTATCGGGCAGGGCGAAATAATGATGAGTGATGGCGCACCGCAGGCGGAATATGCCGGTTTCTCGGTGAGTTTATCCACGCCGGATGAAGCGCAAGGGAAGCGTTGGTTTGATGCGCTGTCGGCGGGCGGTAACGTCACCAAAAGCTGGGCTCCAACGTTCTGGGCCAACGGTTTTGGGATGTTTACCGATAAATTCGGCGTGCCGTGGATGGTGAATGCGTATAAGCCACAGGTTTGAGTGGGATGGTGCGCGCTGGCCCTCACCCTAACCCTCTCCCACAAGTGGGCGAGGGAACCGATCGAGCCTAATTACTCCCTCTCCCGCGAGCGGGAGAGGGCTGGGGTGAGGGGAAACCCTCAACACCTTAGAAGTTGTAACCCACCACCAGGTAGTAACCCCAGCCGGTTGATTTCACTTCAAACGGGCCGTTGCCGAAGTTCAGCTCCTGGCCGTCAGCCCACTGGCCGCCGTTGTGGAAGTAACGCGCCACGGTAGAAACGTGCCAGTGATCGTAGTTCAGCGACAGAATGTGGCTGGAAGCGATGGAGTTGCTGGTGCGTGAACGATCGGACTCATCACGCAGATCGGAACCCCAGTCAAAGTTGGTAAAGCCGATGTAGCTCAGCTTGCCGCCCCACAGATCGGTAATCGGCACAAAGTATTTCACCTTGAAGCGATAACCATCCCAGCTGTTCTCGTTTGCCGCACCGTAGTTTTCCCACTGGTATTTGGCGTAGACGTTGAGCGACAGGCCGATATCGCTGTGCGTATCGATGTCGGTGCCAAGACCCATGTACCAGGTGTTCTGGCGGTTATCGCTATTGCGACCCATGTCATAGATATAGTTGTTGGCGAAATACCACTCTTTGAACGGACCAAATGAGAGATCGGTGCCGGTCAGTTTATCAATCGAAAAACGGGGCTCAATTTCCATGAACATCGGTGAACCGTGGTCAAACACGCCATTGGCGTTGCTATTGCCCACGCCGAAGAAGTTGGTCAGATCGAGGTAACCGTAGAAATCGAACCAATCCTTTTTGGTGAAGGCTTCGTATTCGAGGTACACGTCATTATTAAACTGGGGTCCAAAACGGGTATGCGTGCTGCCCACCACGTTAACGCTTTGATGCCACCAATCGGAAAGATACTGCGGATCGCTTTCTGCCGCTTGTGCTGCGCCAGTCAAGCTAGTGGCCAATAAGGCGCCTGCTATCAACGAGTTATATTTCATTATTTTAACCACATGCTTGTGATCGCCGGTCTTGTGCCGCGATCGGGTGAAGTCGATCCCAGGGATGGGCAGTGTGTTGTTGGATCCGGTCTCAAGCGCCAGATTTTCAAGCCCGCGTAATGTGCCTGTAACAGAGGCATAGAAAATAGATTTTGATCACGTTTGTCAAAAAGTGTTGCATTTCGATTCACTGAAAATGTGATCATTATCACAAATAAGCCGTGCGGCGAACGGAACCCCGCAACCGTTTACGTTGTCGCGTTCGTCTGAGAAATGGATTTTGTAGGGTGCGCATTCATGCGCACCAGGGGAATCAGGGGAGGGTAACGCGCACCTGCAGCCCGGCAATCTGGCCCTGCGCATCACGTCGATTCGACAGCGCAACCTGCATCTGATGTTTCTGCGCCACGCTGCGCACGATCGACAGGCCCAGCCCGCTGCCTTGCGCCTGCGCATCAGGCGAACGGGTAAAGCGGTCAAAAGCGCGTTCGATAAAGGATTCCGCCATACCTGGCCCGTTGTCCACAATATCCACCACGGTATGATTCCCCACCCGATGCAGCAGCACATCCACCAAACTGCCTTCCGGCGTATGCAGCATCGCGTTACCGATCAGGTTATCGAACAGGCTACGTAAATCAGAGCGACTGGCGTGCAGGCGATAGTGCGCTGTGCCGTTGAAGCCGATATCAATACCGCGTTTGTCGGCCACCACCATCAGCTGCTCAATGCTCTCTTTCAGCAGACTGTCCAACTCGATGGCTTCCACCGTGGCAACCACCGATTGATCTTCCTGGCGCGAAATGTTCAGCAGCTGCGTGACCAAATGACGCGTCCGGGTGACGCCCGCTTCCAGCTGATCGAACTGGCGACTGGCTTCTCCCGGCTGAATGTGTTGTCGCAGATTTTCCAGCTGCAAGGTCACGGCGGTCACCGGCGTGCGCAGCTCGTGGGCGGCATCCTCAAGGAACTGGCGCTGAGACGACCATGCCGTGCGCAGCTTATCCAGCAACGAGTTGTAAGCCGCCACCAGCGGCAGCACTTCATCCGGCAAGCCATCAGGAGATAGCGTATGCGGATGCAGCGTTTCCTGGGCGGCGATTTGACGCGATGCAACGCGTAAATCACGCGTGATGGCGCGTACCACCAGCCAGATGACGAGCAGCGAAAGCGGCATCATTAATACCAACGGAATGATGGCGGAGAGCGCCCGCTTCAGCATGATGCTTTTCATGTAGCCGATGTTGTGCAGCACCTGGATATTGCCAATTTCGCTGCCCAATTCGCCGGGACGCGTATAGACGCGCCATTCGCAGTCATCGCCACAATCACCCACTTTCAGGTCGTGCCAGCCATTTTTGCTTTGCAAGGGGGCATGCAGATCGGGCCACGAGCTGGCACGCAGCCGGTTATTGGTGTCCCACAGCTGGACAATGTAGGTGCTTTTCAGCTTTTCGGTATTCATCACCATCGGCATCAAGGCGGGCATACGCTGGCTGCTGGACCAGGCATCGGCGATCTTAGCAAGCTGATCGTCCTTCATGGTGCCCATCATGTCGCCGTAGCAGTGATAGAAATACCAGGTGACGCCGCCGATCATCGCCAGGTGCAGAATCACCAGCGTGGCGAGCAGTTTGTTACGCAGTGAGCGCATAAAGGTGAAAGGTTTCATATTGCCGGTACTCGCCAGCCGAGTCCGCGCACGTTGCGGATCACTTCGTTATCCAGCTTACGGCGCATGCCGTGAATTAATACATCAACGGCGTTGCTGCTCACTTCTTCGCCCCAGCCATAAATACGGTTCTCTAACTGCTCGCGCGACAGGATGGCGCCCGGGCGCTCCAGAAGCGCGTAGAGCAGGGCATATTCGCGCGCGGTAAGCTGCTCGCGCTGGCCTTTGTAGAGGACTTCACGCGTCATGATATCAATCTGCACGTCGCCGCTGCCCAGCAGGGAATCCGCCGCACCGTGGCGACGTCGGGTAATGGCGCGCATGCGCGCCAGCACTTCTTGCAGATCAAAGGGTTTCAGCAAATAGTCATCCGCACCGCTATCCAGCCCCTGAATACGTTGCTGCACGGTATCGCGTGCGGTAAGCACCAGCACGGGCGTCATGTCACCGCGCGTGCGCGCACGGCGCAGCACCTGCAGGCCATCTTCACGCGGCAAGCCCAAATCCAATAACACGCAGGTATAGCCGCCTTCGGCCCAGGCATTGCTGGCAAACACGCCATCACGCACCCAATCCACCGACCAACCTGCCGCTTCCAGCGCTTGCTGCAGGTTGGCGCCAATCATTTCGTCATCTTCTACCAGCAGCACACGCATGATGTTCTCCAACTTAACTGAGCGCAGTTTACCGTTGTTTTCTTAGCGCAGAATTACCCTGTTTTTTGCCTTGCTAATTCTGCGCTAATTTTCCGCTAATTAAGGGATAAATTTAACGCGCTACAGTAGCTGCACTGGACATATCGTCAAAGCAGGAGAATCCCATGAATCAGCGCGAATTTATCCGTAGTTTGCTGGACTGGATAGAAAATAATTTAGGACACGATTTGCATCTGGATGAAGTAGCACGCCGCTCGGGATACTCCCGCTGGCATCTGCAACGTCTGTTTCGTCAGCACACCGGGTTTTCTCTGGCAGAGTACATTCGCCAGCGCCGGCTGACTGAGTCAGCACTCACGCTTATCAACAGTGACGAAGCAATTTTGCAGGTGGCGATGAGCTACGGTTTTGATACGCAGCAGGCTTATACCCGTACATTTAAAAATTATTTCCTTGTGACGCCAGGCCAGCTGCGCCGTCAGCGCCGCGTTGAGCCGGATCGGCTGCTGTTCCCACTGGCGATGGCGAGTTGAAATACTTATTCCGATATTTCTCAGAGCACGCTTCGTAGCGGCGCAATTCATTGCGCAATATCTGGATGGGCAATCAGGCGCCATTGATACGTGCGATAAATCGCGCCGCTACGAAATGTGCGGCGATGGACTTATTATTGGTTTAGCTTTTAATCTACGGTTCTCACTTATCTAGCCCACCAGAGAACATGGATAACAGCGACAATCTCACCGCCATGATGCTGTTTGCACGCGTAGTGGAACGGCAAAGCTTTAGTGAAGCCGCTCGTACTTTAGGCGTCTCCAAATCTCACGTCAGCCGTGAAGTGGCCCGGCTGGAAGTGCGGCTCGGTATCAAGCTGCTGCAGCGCACCACGCGTAAAGTGGTGCTGACGGAGCTCGGCCAGGCTTACTATCCGTTTTGTACGCGTATGCTGGCAGAAATGCATCGCGCCGATGCGTTTGTGCAGCAGGTGCATCAATTACCGGCGGGCAACGTGCGCTTGCAAGCACCGATCACCTATGGCTGCCAATGCGTGGTGCCGACGCTCAATGACTTTATTCGTCGTCATATTCATATCAATGTCGATCTTGACCTCACCACCCTTGATGATCCGCAACCCAGTGCCGATGTGGCGATCGTGATTCGCGCGCGCGCGCCTGATGCGGCCAATTTTCGAGAACTCAGCAGCATCGATTGGGGCTTGTACGCCACGCCGGATTATCTGGCGGCGCACGCAGCTATCGACCATCCCGAACGTCTGATGCGCCACGATCTGTTGCTGTTTCACGGACCGGCGCATACCGCAGCGCTGCCGTTTCGGCGTGATAAGCAGCGGTTAGCGCTGGATGTGCGCAGTCGCTTCCGCGCCAATAACAGCATGGCGCTGCTGAATGCCGCGCTGGCGGGCACGGGCATCGCTTATCTACCGGCCTATATGACGCAGGAAGCATTGGCGCGCGGTGAAATTCAGCAGGTGCTGCCGGAGTGGCAGATGGATCGCCTGCACAGTTATCTACTGCTGAAAGAGCAGCCGCAGCCCTCCTCACCGGTAACGTTATTATGCGAGGCGCTAATTAATGCCCTCGGCAGTCGCTGATTGTTGTTTGCTGGCAACAATATTGCGCTGCCTGGCAATTATCACTGCAACGCTGTTCTCTGCCAGAAGTCACTGTTAGCCTGCTAAAAAAGCAAAAAACAGGGATATCACCATGCAACAACCTCCAATCGCGTTAGCGCCCGAACAGCAACACTGGAAGCGAAATTTAGTGGTCTGCGTGCTGGGTTCATTCAGCACCATCGTGGCGATGACGCTGCTGTTGCCGTTTCTGCCGCTCTACGTGCAACAGCTCGGCGTGCAGGAGCCGGCGGCGATTGCGCGCTGGTCAGGAGCGGCCTATGGCGCCACCTTCCTCAGCGCCGCGTTGACCGCGCCGCTGTGGGGCAAGCTGGCCGATCGCTATGGTCGCAAACTGATGTTAATCCGCGCCAGCCTTGGCATGGCGATTGCCATGTCGCTGATTGGCATGGCCACCGCGCCGTGGCAGCTGGTGGCGCTGCGTTTGCTGGCGGGGTTACTTGGCGGCTACGCCTCAGGATCGACCATTCTGGTGGCGGCGCAAACGCCGAAAGAGCAAACCGGCTGGGCGCTCGGTATTTTATCGTCCGGCATTATGGCCGGTAACGTGGTGGGGCCGCTGCTGGGCGGGTTATTGCCGCCGCTGATTGGCATTCGCCATACTTTCTGGTTGACGGGCGCGGTGATTTTCCTCGCCTTCCTGGCGACCACCTTTTTGCTGAAAGAGGTGCCACGTGCTGCTGGCAAAAAAACACAGCAGAGCGCAGCCGACGATGAAAAGTCGCTGAATCTGCCCGTAGTGCGCTTGATGTGGCTGTCGGGTATGTTGCTGATTTTCGCCAATATGTCGATTGAACCGATTATCACGCTGTACATCGGCCAGTTTGTCAGCGGCGATCACGCGGTAACGGTCACTGCCGGATTGGTGATGGCGGCAGCGGCGCTCGGCAGCATTCTTTCCGCGCCACGTTTAGGAAAGCTGGCCGACCGGGTTGGACATGGTCGCGTGCTGGTGTATGGATTAATAGCGTGCGCGCTGTTGCTGATCCCGCAGGCATTTATCAGTGAAGCCTGGCAACTGGTGGTGCTGCGTTTTCTGATGGGCATGGCGCTGGGTGGCTTGATGCCGTGCGTCACGGCGTTGATTCGTCACAGCGTACCGCAGTCGCAGGTAGGGAAGATGCTGGGCTATGCCACCTCGGCGCAGTATGTCGGCCAGGTTTCAGGTCCGCTGTTCGGCGGTTTTATCGGTGGTGCATTTGGCATGCGCCCGGTGTTCCTGGCGACCTGCGTAATCATGGCGCTGTGTGCGCTGTTAAACGCACGGGTGCTGCGTAAACGTTAACCGTACGGTCGCCATTCATGGCGACCCTACAAAAAAGGCGGACTTCACAGTCCGCCTTTCTCATTACTTCAATGCGAAAACTTACTTCGCATCTGGCAGTGCATAGGCAATCACATAATCACCCAGCTTGGTGCCAAACGAACCGTGACCGCCGGCAGCGATAACAACGTACTGCTTGCCATCTACTTCATAGGTCATCGGCGTTGCCTGGCCGCCCGCTGGCAGACGCGCCTGCCACAGCATTTCACCGGTGTTGGTATCGAACGCACGCAGGTAGTTATCTGCGGTAGCACCAATGAAGAACACGTTACCGGCTGTGGTGATTGGGCCGCCCAGCATTGGCATACCCATTTTGAACGGTACTGGCACTGGCGCGCTATCGCGTACCGTACCAATGCGTTTTTTCCACACGGTTTCGTTAGTTTTCAGGTCAACCGCTGAGACATAGCCCCACGCCGGTTGCTTACACGGCAGGCCAAACGGTGACAGGAACGGATTCAGCTCCACGCCGTACGGAACGCCGTACTGTGGCTGGATACCGGTTTCAGTACCTGAACCGCCTTTGTCGTCAGCCGGCGGCTCGATCGGGTTGCCCGGACCGCGCGGAACCAGCTTAGAGACAAACGGCAGCGCCATTGGGTTAGCAATCGCAATCTGACGATGTGGATCAACCGCGATACCGCCCCATTCGAACATGCCCAGGTTACCCGGGAACACCAGCGTACCCTGCTCAGACGGCGGAGTGAACGGACCTTCATAGCGCAGACGCTTGAAGATCACGCGGCACACCAGCTGGTCATACATCGTCGCGCCCCACATGTCCTTGTCCGTCAGATTATTTTTCGGACGGAAGGTCAGTTCGGAGTACGGCTGCGTAGGCGCTACGTGGTCGCCTTTAGCGGCGCCCTGTGGAACCGGGGTTTCCGGTGCAGGGACAACCGGCTCACCGGTACGGCGATCCAGCACAAAGATGTTACCGGTTTTCGCCGGCGCATAAATGACCGGGACGGTTTTGCCATCTTTATCGGTGATATCGGCCAGCGTCGGTTGAGACGGCAGGTCCATATCCCACAGATCGTGATGCACGGTCTGATACGACCACACCAGCTTACCGGTAGTAGCATTCAGTGCCAGCACGCTGCTCGCATAACGCTCCTGCTCTGGAGTACGGTTGCCGCCCCAGATATCTGGCGTTGACACACCCATTGGCAGGTAAACGATATCCAGTTTCGGATCGTATACCGCCGGCGCCCACGAGTTCGGTGAGTTCATGGTGAAGGTGTGTTCATCACCTGGAATCGCGTTAGGATCTTTCGCGCCCGGATCGAATACCCACAGCAGTTTACCGGTGTTAACGTCAAAACCACGAATGGCGCCAGACGGCTCACGGGTTGAGTAGTTATCGGTCACCGCACCGGCCACCACGATGGTGGTATCGGTAATCACTGGCGGAGAGGTCGGCTCATATTGACCTGGGGTCAATACCGGCTGCTTGTGCTGCAGATCCAGTTCACCGTTGTTGCCAAAGGCGGCACAACGTTCACCGGTTTCCGCATCCAGCGCAAACATACGACCGTCGTTTACCGGCAGGTAAATGCGGCGTGAGCACAGCGCAGGTTGGGTGTTAGACGCATCGGCCGCAGCAGGCACTTCGTGGTAAGAAACGCCACGGCAGGTAACGTGCTGGAAGGTTGGGTTTGGCTTCAGGCCCGGATCAAATTTCCACTTCTGCTTACCGCTTTTCGCATCCAGCGCAAACAGAATCTGGTGTGGCGAGCACAGGTAAAGCGTGTCGCGGATTTTAATTGGCGTGACTTCGTCGGTAATCTCACCCGGGTCGTTCGGGGTTTTCATATCGCCGGTCTGGAACTGCCAGGCAACCTGCAGTTCTTTCACGTTGCCGCTATTAATCTGCTTCAGCGGTGAGAAACGCGTGCCTTGCTGATCGCGTGCATAAGCAGGCCAGTCAGCATCATCGATGTTGCTTAACGGCTGCGCCTGCGGGGCATTGGCTGCCGCTGCTGGGATTTCACCATTCAGCTCTTGCGGATCGTGGAATACCGCCCACGCCAGCACCAGTGCGCTGGCAATCAGTGCGACGGCCATCAGACCCAATGCACCTTTGCTCGGCTGGTTCAAACCGCGATAAACAAACGGCAGAATCAGCCAGATGCCGAAGATCACCAGCACATCGGTACGCGGCGCCAGCGCCCAGAAGTCGAAGCCGACTTCCCATACGCCCCACACCAGCGTTGCCAACAGCAGCAATGCGTACAGCAGAAGTGCTGAGCCGCTACGGCGCCACAGCAGAACAGCGGTGATCAACATGATCACACCGCCAATAACGTAGTACCAGGAACCTCCAATGGCGGCTAACCAAACGCCACCAACCAGCATAAACGCGCCTGTCAGCAGTGCAAAAAGCACTGTGAGAAAACGGATTACGCCAAAAGATGAGGAAGCTTTCCCCATAATATTGACCTCTTTCTTTGCCATAAAAAACTAAAAAGGAAACAACGCGTTGGGCTGCTTCCCGACATAGAGTACGAAATAACGAAACCTGTTCGATCGGCGCTTTCCGTGCGGCGATATGATCCCTTTGCGTTAAATTTTATCTTAAAAACGTTAATGGGTTTGATATTTTTAGTGCTTTGCACTCGTAGAGGGCAAGTAGTACGACATTTTATGAGGGAATTGAGACGCTATGTCCGGGGAAGTAGGGCCATAACGCCTCAGGGCAAAATTTTGTGTAAACGTTTACCCTTCAAACAGTGTGCTGCTGGTACGTTGTTCCTGCCAGCCGCTCACATTCAGCTCTCTATAGCGCACCGCAGGCAGCATGAGTTGCGGCGCGCGTAATATCACTTCTGCTTCTCTTTCACGAAACGATTCCAGCAGGAATGGGAAGCTGAACTTGAGATAATTATCGTTAAAAAATTCCTCAGTGAGTACAACGCCGCTAAAAGGAAAGGCGGCGATATTCTTCCAGCAGGTGCCGGGTAGCGCCAAATCATAAAGCCAGAAAGAGAAACGTTCACTTACTTGCCGCAGTTCACTATCTCTTTGAACTAAATCAGCGTAATTGATTGCCAGTCGTACATTTTTAGCGTGCAGGCTGGAATCATTTTGTGGCGATTGTAAAAAACTCTGCAGGTTATTTCCGGTTAGCGGGATAATTATTAATTCGGGTGTATCCGGCAACTGATTATGCAGCGAAATTATGTTATGTCCGTTAAGTGATGCTGTGCTTTCCTGTTCGCAATGCATAAAGGGTGCTGAATAACACACGCCAGTCAGCGCGCCGTCAAAACGACGGATACGCTCAGTAACATAAGGATTATAAGAACTGTTTTCCATTTATCTCTGTGAATAAATTAATTAGCTGGAACGTCTTATCTATTATAAGGACGGGAGTCGGTAGAAATCATAGCGCTGACAATATAAACCGTTTAGTTTATAAAGTTCAGCTTTTTTAACTGTCACTGATAGAGAGATATATAGGTCGTGATAGCGCTAATAATAGCGTTATTGGAATATCTGGAATTTTTTGGATATTTTCAATTGAAAACCATCAGTGTGCTAATATTGTGGCCTCTATACTTAGTTAATTTAGCGGTAACCTTCTGTTTTTAAACAGCACGGCTAGCCATTGCCTGGCTGAGGAAGATGCCGCACTCTGTGCCCTGAAAAATAAAGCGGAAGCCATTCTGTGGCTTTTCACCAGGTTGGTGCAACGACGCTAACCGACGTCATTATTTAGGATGGGATAATATCTATGAGTTCAGCAGAGGATTCGTTGCTGCGGCACAGGTCTTTTGTCGCCTTTTGGCTGGCACGCACCTGTTCATCTTTCGGTTTTCAAATGTTCTCGGTGGCGGTCAGCTGGCAAATCTATGCCTTAACCCACAGTGCAATGGCGCTGGGGATGATCGGCCTGATGCAGTTTCTTCCCTCTGTGCTACTGGCGTTGCCCGCGGGTCATCTGGCCGATCAGCACGATCGCCGCCGAATTGTGTTGCTCGGACAATTCATTGAGTGGCTGGCCCTGCTTGGGCTTGTTGCGTTAACCCTCATTAACTGGGCAGGGAAGTTTGAGATTTGGGGATTGGTGTTCCTGATCTCAGTGGCGAAGGCACTGGAGTGGCCGGCCATCACCTCAATGCTGCCCGCGCTGGTGCCGCCGCCGATCCTGGCGCGCGCAATGGCCGCCAGTTCGGTGGGTGGCCAGGCCGCGGTGATTATCGGCCCAACGCTCGGAGGCTTCCTTTATGTAGCTGGACCGGAAGTGGTCTATGGCGTCTCGGCGCTGTTCTATCTCTTCTCGATTGTGCTGGTGAGCCGACTGCGCTATGAACGTCCACCTCAGGCGCGTTTACCGATGAACCTGCCAAATCTGTTTGCCGGCGTGCGCTTTATCCGCGATCGCAAAGATGTGCTCGGCGTGATTTCACTCGATCTGTTTGCTGTGTTGCTGGGCGGTGCCACCGCGCTGTTGCCGATTTTCGCGCAGGACATTCTGCACACCGGGCCGTGGGGATTGGGCATCCTGCGCGGTGCGCCGTCAGTCGGCGCGCTGCTGGTGGGCATATGGCTCAGTCGTCACAAGCTGGAAAAGCATGTCGGCATGATTATGTTCGGCTCGGTGGCCGGTTTTGGCGTAGCCACGCTGGTATTTGCGCTCTCGACGCAGCTGTGGCTATCAGTGATCGCACTGGCGGCGCTGGGCGGCTTCGATATGGTGAGCATGGTGATTCGCGGTGCGCTGGTGCAGCTGGATACGCCAGATGAGATGCGCGGTCGCGTTAACGCGGTCAATGCCATTTTCATTAATACCTCAAACCAACTCGGCGAGTTTGAATCGGGTTTGCTGGCGGCCTTTTTTGGCGCGGTGCCTGCTGCCGCGATTGGCGGCATCGGCACGCTGGTGGTGGTGGGCGTATGGATGACGATTTTCCCGCACCTGCGCAAACGGCAGAAGCTGGAAAACGAAACTGCGATTTAATGGGATGTGTGCGGCCTGTCAAAGGGTGCGCAGTAATGTGCACCCTACGCAAAACGGATCGGTTTTTGTCAGGGGCGCATTGATGCGCCCCGGAAAAACGTTGGTCGCCGCTGTAACAGTTATTGCTTTTCCCTCACCTCAGCGCCTTACCCGCGCCGCAACCCAGCGACATCTACCTGCCAGTGATGCAGTTTGTTATACAGCGCGGTACGCGAAATCCCCAGCAGCTGGGCCGACTGGCGCAGGTTGCCCTTCTGCTCGCGCACCACCTGCAACACATGCTGGCGCTCATTCTCCTGTAGCGAGCTCAATTCACTTATCGGAGGCACGCCGTGCTGCATCATCTCTTCCGGCAGATCGCGGCGATCAATCTCCAGGCCCTCGCACAAGTTCACCATGCGTTCCACCAGATTCTCCAGCTCGCGCACGTTGCCGGGCCAATGCCATGCCTGTAAGCAGGCCATGGCTTCCGTAGAAAGCTGCGGCGCAATACGTTTCATGCGGGTACAAAGCGCCTGAATAAAGGTATTCACCAGCCCGGGAATGTCCTCCTGACGCTCACGCAGCGGCGGGATCTCCAGAGAGATCACGTTCAGGCGATAGTAGAGATCGCGGCGAAAGGCGCCTTTCTCCACCGCATCCAGCAGATTGCAGTGGGTGGCGGCGATTATGCGCACGTTGACTTTGAGCGGGTGCGCCGCACCGATGCGCACCACTTCACCCTCCTGCAATACGCGCAGCAGGCTGGTTTGCGCCTCCAGCGGCATCTCGCCAATCTCATCGAGGAACAAAGTGCCGCCATCCGCCAGCTCAAACTTGCCTGCGGATCCCCCGCGTCGCGAGCCGGTAAACGCCCCATCGACATAGCCGAACAGTTCACTCTGCACCAAATCTCGCGGCAGTGCGCCGCAGTTCAGCGCGATAAACGGTTCCTGCTGGCGCGGGCTGGCGTTATGGATCGCCTGGGCAAACAGCTCTTTGCCGGTGCCGCTTTCGCCGGTTAGCAGCACGGTGCTGTCGGTGCGGCTGCTGGCGCGCGCTTTGTGAATCGCTTGCTGCACGCGCGGCGCATGGCCGCGAATCATTTCAAATGTGTAGCTGGCGCTCACGCCCATCACGCGGCGCGTAATGGCGCGAATACGTTGATTTTCGCGCAGCGACAGCACGCGGCCGCCATCGGGGGCCGGCATCAGCGAAATCAGGCAGGAAATCGGGTTTGCGCCGTCCGGGATAAATTGTAGCTCGCGGTCATTGCAGAAGGGCATGGTAAGCAGCGATCCCCCCTGCGGCTGTAAAAGCGCATCGATGGTGCCCGCTTGCGGATCGAGGCCGCTGAAGATCTGCCGCGCATAGCGATTGAGGGTTTTAATGCGGCCATGACGATCGCAGACGATCACGCCTTCATTCAGCGTTTCGAGGATCGACTGCTGTTCAGCCAGCAAGCGCCGCAGTATCAATTGCTGACCTACCGCCTCCGCTGCGGCCTGCACGGTACCCAGCGTGTGCGCGTTGAAATTGTCGGGCGTGGCGGTGAGCGTTAATACGCCCAGCAGCTGGCCGCTGGCATCGCGCACCGGTGCGGCAGCACATTGGCGATGACGTTTGCGCAGGTCGAGCTTCCAGTTTTCACCGCCCAGTACATACACCAGACGCTGTTCGATCAGGCAGCGCGCGGTACAGTTGGTGCCGAGCACCTCTTCGCGCAGGATGCTGCCGACCGGCGTAAGATCTGCGCCGCAAAAATGCAGCGTCACGCCTTGCGCATCGGTTAGGTTAATGTGCCCGTCTGGGTTATATGCCAGCAGGTTCTCCATAATGCTGCGTGCTGCGAGGATCAACTCGGCGTTCTGCTCAAGGATTGCCGCCAGCTCGTCAGCAGGCGGAGAGGTGTAGCTAAACGTGGCAGGATCGATGGCGCGCTGACGCGATCGTTGCCACGACTGCAAAATACTATGCCGCATCCAACCCGGCTGTTCACCGCGCTCAAAGCTGTGCCAGCCCTGCCATAGCAAGGTATCCCACTCCCCAACCTCCGCGCTGTCCGGCAAGCTGAAGATCGGGTCGCTTTCATCTTTGAAAGGTAAACGCTCACTAGCACGCATGCGGCATCCTCCTCTATTTCGGAATGTCCATTTTATTGACATGTGAAGTTGACATGTAAATTTTGTTGCCAGTTTGTGAGCTCTATCTGTGTTACGTCTCACATAATCAGCCCTGTTCCAGTTGGCATTGCCTTTGCAGTACATAACGCACATCCCTGCGCTCGAATGAGCTCCTCCAAAATAAAAAGGAATAGGTTATGACATTTCATCTTAAACCCGTGCGCGTAGGCCTGATTGGCGCCGGACGCATGGGCAGCTTCCACGCAGAAAACCTTGCCTGGCGCGTGCCGGGGGCGATTCTGGCAGCGGTAGGCGATCCGCAACCTGGCGCGGCTGAAGCCCTGACTCACAAACTCGGCGTAGCGAAAGCGTATAGCGATCTCCATGCGCTATTACAGGACCCGGAGATTGATGCGGTCGCTATTGCTGCCCCGGCGCGCACCCACGCTGAATGGGTGATCGCGGCAGCTGAAGCGGGCAAGCATGTCTTTTGTGAGAAGCCGATGGCGGTAACGCTGGATGAGGCCGACCGCGCCATTGCTGCCGCGAAAAGTGCTGGCGTGGTGCTGCAAGTCGGTTTCAACCGTCGCTTTGATTCGGGCTTTGCCGCAGCGATCGCGGCCGTGAAAGCGGGTGAGAATGGCACCACGCAGCTGAGCCGATCGCTAACGCGCGATCCGGGTCTGCACGATCCTTCTCGCATCCCGCAGTGGACGATCTTCCTTGAAACGTTGATCCATGATTTTGACACGCTGCTGCACTTTAATCCGGGGGCGAAACCGGTGGAAGTGTATGCGCTGGCCGATGCGTTGGTGCGTCCGGATTTTAAAGAGAAAGGCTTGCTGGATACTTCGGTGGTCACCATCCGCTTCGATAACGGCGCAATTGCCACCGCCGAAGCCAACTTCCAGGCGGTGTACGGCTACGACGTGCGCGGCGAAGTGTTTGGCAGCAAAGGCATGTTGCAGGCTGGGCATATCAACGCCAATCACTGTGTACGTTATCACCAGGATGGCATCGCCATCGAAACGTCTCGCATGGATTCAGACCTGTTGCGCGAAGCCTATGTTGCAGAGATGACGGAGTTTGCCCGCTGCATTCGCCATGGTGAAACACCACGTGCCACCGGTGAAGATGCGCGTAACGCGCTGATTATTGCGCTGGCCTGTATCGAGTCAGTGCAACAGCAGCAGCCGATCATGCTGGGAGGTCGCTAATGGCAGGTTATCAATTGTCGGTGTGTGCCGAAATGGTGTTTCTCGATCTGCCGTTCATTGCGCGCGTGCAGCGTATTCATGAACTGGGCTTTGGCGTTGAAATCTGGGGCTGGGCCAATAAAGACATTGATGCGCTGGCGGCGACTGGCGCACGTTTCACCTCAATGACCGGCTATCTCAGCGGCAACCTGACCGATGACGATGAAATCCAGCAGCTGCTGCAAAGCGCTGAAGCATCGCTGGCGGTGGCCGAGCGTCTGAATTGTCCGGTGCTGAACCTGCACGGTACCGGGCTGGATGATAAAGGATTGCCGGTTAAACCGGTCGACGTGGTCACCGGCGCCATGTGGCTGAAAGCGGCGGATACGCTGCGCCAGGTGGCGCAATTGGGCGAACGTGCCGGACGCGTTTTCACGCTGGAGAACCTCAATTTAGCGCTTGATCATCCCGGCACGCCGTTCGCGCTGGCAGCCGATACGCTGGCGCTGGTGGAGGCCGTTAACAGTCCGGCGCTGAAGATGAATCTCGACCTGTATCACGCGCAGATCGGCGAGGGGAATTTGATTGCGTTGATTCGCCGTTGTGGCGCGGCGATTGGCGAGATTCAGGTGGCGGATGTGCCAGGACGCCAGCAGCCGGGCACCGGTGAGATTAACTACCGCGCCATCGCCCAAGCGCTGCGCGCTGAAGGCTATGAAGGCACCGTGGCGCTGGAAGGGTGGGCGAGCGGCGACAGCACCGCCGCGCTACAGCAGTTCCGCGACCATTTTTCCCTTTAAGTGTTCCAGCGCCGGGTATTTGCCTGTTACCCGGCGTGAAGCAAGCCGTTGAAAGCAAAAATAATATCTCAACCCTACAGGACTATCCCATGAACATCAGAAATGTGATTCTTTGTGTGTGCTCGCTGTTGCTCAGTATGAGCGTTAGCGCCAAAACCTTTACCGTTGGCGTGGCGCTGGCCAACTTCGATCTCAACTTTGTCTCGATTCTGCGTACCCAGATGGAGGCGGAACTGAAAGTTAACCAGCTTAATAGCCAATTTGTGGATGCCAAAGGCGATGTGGCGCTACAAGTGCAGCAAGTGGATGATTTTATTAACCAGGGCGTCGACGCCATTATTCTCAATCCGGTGGATACGCAGGGCGTGCTGCCGATGATCACCGCCGCGAAAAATGCCGGTATCCCGCTGATATTTGTCAACCGTAAGCCGGAAGTGAAGCTGCCGGCTGATATGGCGTATGTGGGTTCTGACTCGGCGCTGGGCGGTGAAATGCAGATGGAAGCGCTGGCGAAGAAGATGAATTACAAAGGCAACGTGGCGATTCTAATGGGCGCGCTGTCAAATGAAGAAGCGCGTGAGCGTACCCGCGCGGTGGAAGCGGTGATCGCCAAATACAAAGATATGAAAGTGATTGAGAAGCAGAGCGCCAAATGGCAGCGCAACGAAGCGGTGGATGTGGTGTCGAGTTGGCTACTGAACCAGCGGCCGATTGACGCCATCGCGGCGAATAACGATGAGATGGCGATTGGCGCGATCATGGCCCTCAATCAGGCGAAGAATGAGAAGATATTGGTCGCCGGCATCGATGGCACGCCAGATGGACAGCAGTTTGTGAAGAGCGGCAAAATGGCGCTGACCATTTTCCAGGATGCCAAAGGACAGGCAACGGGCGCGGTGCAGGTGACCAAGGCGCTGCTGGAGAAGCAAAAGGTGCAGACGTTTAATTGGGTGCCCTATCAAACCATTACGCCTGATAACTACGCGCAGTTCGCGACGAAATAATCCTTCTCTTTACCCCTCTCTCGTCAGGGAGAGGGGCCACATGTCTGGCTTTCGCTAAAAAGCCAACCCGCCTCCGTAAACTTCTACGAAAATTCGCTTTTTTCTTACATCATTTAGCGAATGGTTTTAGCAAAATGAGCTGAAAATCGTTGTGTTTCGTGTAAAATTCCCTTCTTAAAAAAATAAATCAATGTATGTACTTGTAATTTATCATCATGTTTCTGAGGATTAGATGAAAGTTTTTATCATCAATTTAGAAAAATATGCAGCAAGAAAGAACCATGCTTTGAATCAGTGCCAGAATATCGGTCTGCAGGCAGAAGTATTCAATGCAATTGATGGCCGCTTACTCTCTCTTCAGGATATTAAGGATCAGACACATCCAGAATTATCTGCTGGATTAACGGAAAGTGAGATCGGATGTGCATTAAGTCATCAAGGTGTATACCAAAAAATGCTAAGCGAGAATATCGATGTCGCATTAGTGTTAGAAGATGACGTTCAGTTTGATGATAACTCATGTGATATTATTAGTTATCTAGTAGCAAACATACCTAACCATCCAACACTGTATCTTTTAAGTGACGTGAGAAAATATTTACGTGGTGGTAAAAAAATCTCTGACAGTGAACACAAATTAGTGACGGTCAGTCAGGCTGCCCTTGCTCATGCTTATATCATTAATCTTTCTGCAGCAAAAAAATTATATGATTTTATGAATCCAGTGTGGCTCGAAGCCGATCGCTGGACTTACCTGATTGAATGTGGCGTTGTCGATATTAAAGCGGTAGTGCCTGCAGTCGGTCATTTATCAGAATTAAGCTATGAATCGACAATCTGGCATTGTGAAGCAGAATTAGAGCGTAAAAAAGTTATAAGGGAATTACGAAAAGTAACAGTGAATAAGATCAGGAAAAAAAGACCTTTGCTGATCAAAGTTAAAAATTCGATGTGGCGAATCTTCATGCGACCATTTTTTGAAATCAAACGGGACTAAAGGATATTAATGTCAGTTTCTAAAATGAAAAATATCAGCATGTTGCTGCCTTGGTTGGCATTTGCCTCGCTGATCGCAATCCTTCCTATCGCCTTTCTTTATGAAAAAGGCGGGCGTTATCTCTTCTATTATTGCGCCTACTTTTCATTGACGGGCTTGGCTTTGGAAGTGTTTAAAAAAAGAGCCATTCACTTCACCGAAAGAAAATCACTTGCCATGTTAATGCTTGGCTTAGTCTTTATTGGTTGGTCATTATATGCAAAATATATGCATGGCGAGCAAGGTGAGCTTTACTTTACGGCAGGTAAAAGGTGCCTTCTTGCCTTCTTGATTATGACCTATATTTTTCATGTCTATCGTGAGAAGTATATTAATCAATCTTTAGTGATAAGATATTGCATACTGTCACTCGCCTTAGCTTTTGTTACAGCAAGTTCGTTCGCTTTCTTACAGACGTTCACCTCTGCGGATCGCGTGGTATTGGGTATAAATCGCGCTACGCTCACTGCCTATGCTTACTCCGCCGTGACGTTAGCATTAATCGCCTTTATTCTTTACTCGAAAGAAAATAAGTTTAAGAAGTTATATTTCTTAGCGGTTTCTATTATCTCACTATATGTGATTATGCTGACGCAAACTCGTTCTGCAATGGTAATACATACATTGTTTTTAGCTTATATGACATTTCGCCTGTTTGCCGTGACGCGCAATGTTAAGTTTATCAGCTTTGTCGCGGTGTTAATGTTGGTGGCAGCCGGGCTCAGTTATAAAGTTATTGAAACGCGTTTCGATACGACAGTGCAAGAGTATCGTGATTATGAGCATGGCAACGACAGAACGTCGCTGGGATCGCGTTTTACCATGTGGAAAACCGGAATATTGTCCTTTGAGAAGGCTCCTTTCGGGCAGACGCAAGTCGAGCGCAACAATTTTATAACCACCTATCTTGATGCGCACAATCAGAAGGACTCATGGGCGTTAATTTACATTAATGTTCATCTGCATAATGAATTTATTCAGTATGCTTCTTTGTTTGGGGTGCTCGGTATAGTGGTTCTGCTCTATTTCTTCTATATCTTTATCATTGCCGAGTTTAGGGCGGCGCGAAGATTAACGCCGCTTGCTGCAGCCGGTATTGCAACGCTGCTGTATGGCATGACTGATGTTGTACTAACATCAATTGAGTTTATTGCAATATTCAGCATTCTGGTGGTTCTCTTGTCTCTGATTGAAAAGAGAAGTGAACCATGAAAAAAAGGCTCCGATGAGGAGCCTTTTTTATGACGCATCTATTGAAAACCCCTGAGCTTCATTTTAAGAAACTTTTTCTTGAGG
The DNA here is from genome assembly GCF_039621635.1 of Pantoea sp. BRR-3P. Classification (NCBI taxonomy): domain Bacteria; kingdom Pseudomonadati; phylum Pseudomonadota; class Gammaproteobacteria; order Enterobacterales; family Erwiniaceae; genus Pantoea; species Pantoea sp. BRR-3P. Next base: position 3,602,405 of record NZ_CP155066.1, on the reverse strand, counting down.
CTAAATCTCACTTTTACATCAGCCATAAATGAAACGACAGGTATTTGGTCTATCGCCTTTTTCACCACGCCTTGCTCATGTTCATCGCTAATCAATGGATAAAACTTATGTGCCAGATTAATCCAGTGGCATGAGAGCAGATTGCGATAGCGCTCCCCCAGTACAGCATCCATTTGCTGAGTCGCTTTAATGAGCATGGATATTTTATGCGCATCAAGCGCGCTGGACAGGCTCTGTCCTCTTTTAAAGTAAAGGTAGGGGCCTTGTGCAGCAAAAAATATTTTATGGCTGGCTTTGAGGATGGATGGGAATAAATACGCATCCTCATAGCAGGTGAAATCGGGGAAATGATGGTCCGCAAACAGCGATTTTTTTATGTATTGCCCAATAAAGTGGGCTTGAATTTCTCGGTGGATGAGGAATTTTTCAATCACCTGATGTTGCGTCAGCGCGGTGGTTTTCAACCCCTGCCACTGTTGAGGTGTTGATTTACCCGCATATACCTCATTAAGGGGAGTGAGAAGAATATCCGGTTGCTCTGCCTGCAAAAAATGCACAATATCAGAAAACGAATTTTGCAATAGCTGGTCGTCACCATCGAGCATGGTGATATATTGACCGCTGGCTTGGCTGACAGCGAAATTCCTGACTTTGCCAATATTACGGAATATCACGTCAACGATTTTTACATGGCTACATGAAGCGGCAAATGCATGCAGCATCTCGCTGGTATTATCCGAAGAAGAGTCATTCACCAAAACAATTTCAATCTGCTCTTCAACGCCAGTACAGGCATTTTTTAAACTGTTTAACGTCTCGGTAATAAATTTTTCGCAGTTATGCGCCGTAACCAGAACGCTAAGCGTGTAAGGTGAATCCATAATAAGTCTCTTTCCGTTACCATATCGAGGTGCATCCATTACAAATAGTACACTAGCTTTCTTCCGCGCTGCGAATGAATTCGTTTCCCTCGGCCACTGTGATAATCATCACATCGCCACATATAAGCTATTACAAAAGCTAAACTTTCATTTTCCCACGCCGATAATTTTTCACTGAATCCGTGCGCTTTGCCCCGTGCGTTTGGGGCTCTTTGATCAACTTCTGGTGTGGAAAATTGCCATGATCGCAACGCCCTTGTCAGGCCCGGACGCCGTGCCGGTAGAAATGGTTTCGCTCAAGCGTATCGCACAGCGGGCTGATCGTCTGGCGGTAATCCTCAGCTGGGCACTGTGGCCAATGGCGATCGGCGTTGGCTGGCTCAATGACAACCTTCTGGTGGCGCTGATTGGCGGTGTGGTGCTGGCGCTGTTGGCAACCTTTATTGGTACCGCACTGCGCGGCACGCTGTTTTCGCGTTTGGTTTTGTCCACGCTGTTAATTGGCTGGGCGGGTTTGCTGATTCAACTCGGCGCTGGCGAGACTGAATACCATTTTTCGGTGTTTGTGCTGATGTCGGCGCTGTTAGCATGGCGCGATATTCGTCCGATACTGATGGGCGCGGCCGCGGCGGCGACGCATCACATCTTGTTCAATTATCTGCAAGAAAATGACCTGTTTGGCGTGGTGGTGTTCCATCATCCTGGCTGGGATATGGTGCTATTCCACGCGCTGTTTGTGGTGGCGCAAACGGCCATGCTGCTGGTGATTGCGCGCCAGATGGCGGCCGATGCGCGCTCTGCCAGCGAAGTGGCTGAGCTGGCGGCACAGATCAATCAGCAAGCCGGTTATCTTACATTGCGCGCCGATACTCAGCAGAGCGCGACGCCCTTTGCCCGCACCTTCAGCACCACACTCGGCACCATGCACGGCACGTTACATCAGGTTAGCGATGGCGTTGCTCTGCTGCTAACCGAGTCCGATAGCATTCTTGCGCGTAACGCCGCGCTCTCTACGCGTACGGATGAACAGGCGCAGGCGCTGGAGGTGGCAGCCAGCGCGATGATCGAAATCAGCATCGCCGCCAGCTTAACCCGTGACAAAGCGCAGAGCGCACGCCAACTGGCAGGTGAGACCCGCGCCGTTGCCACGCGCGGCGAGGAGAATATTCAGTCGGCGATGCGCTCGATGGAAAAAATTAGCGAAGAGTCGAGGCGAGTGAAAATCATTCTGGAGCTGATCGACGGTATCGCATTTCAAACCAATATCCTGTCGCTAAATGCCTCGGTGGAAGCGGCGCGTGCCGGTAATCAGGGGCGCGGTTTTGCCGTGGTCGCCAGTGAAGTGCGCAATCTGGCGATGCGCAGCGAGAGTGCGGCGCGGGAAATTCGTCAGCTGATGGATGCCAGTGCTATCAGCACCGAGCATGGCAGCGTGCAGGTGGAACACGCGGCGCAAACCATGCGCGAGATTCATAGCAGTATTAGCGGATTATCGCAGCTGGTGACGGAGCTGTCGGAGATGAGTGAGCAGCAGAATCTGAGTATTGAGCAGATTCAGCAGAGCATTAATAGTATCGATCACAGTGTGCATCATAACGTGCAGCACGTGGCTGAAACACTGCAGGTGGCGCAGCAGCAACAGCAGCAGGCGAATGCGCTTAAGCAGGCGATTGCGTTGTTCAGGTTGGGATAAGTTAGAAGCGAGGTCGCCATGAATGGCGACCTTACGGGCTTGTAGGGTCGGCATTCATGCCGACCAGGCCAATCACCGCACCATTGCGCGTTATTCCACGCCGTTAACCAGCAATACGCGGTACTTCGCGCCTTTGAGACGATGCGCTTTGGCTTCCTGATACGCCGGGCTGTAATACCAGCCCTTCGCCGCCTCAGCGTCCGGGAACTGCAGCACGACCACGCCTTCGGCTTGTGGCCCTTCCAGCGTTTCCAGCGCACCGTAAAAAGCCAGTGGGGTAATGGGGTGGTCGCCACGCGCCTGGCCTGCTTTTTCTGCGTAAGTTGCCAGCTCGTCTTTGTCTAAGGTTTCATCCTTAATAAACACCACATAAGCCGCCATTATTTCTCACCTCTCGCCTGACGTTTGTCTTCCGTGTTGTTATCAAAATCAGCGGCATCGTGACGTTCCAGCAGCTGATCCTGCGGCTCGGCACCAAACGCACGATTTACTTTACGACCCCGAATCACCGCCGGACGCTCGGCAATCTCTTTCGCCCAACGCACCACGTTTTTATACGACTGCGCATCCAGGAATTCGCTGCCGCCATACTGATTATTCAGTACCAGATTGCCGTACCACGGCCAGGTGGCGATGTCGGCGATGGTGTATTCGTCACCGGCGAGGAAGCGATTATCCGCCAGCTGGCGATCCAGTACGTCAAGCTGACGCTTGGCTTCCAGCGTGAAGCGGTTAATGGCGTATTCGATTTTTTCCGGCGCGTAGTGATAGAAGTGACCGAAGCCGCCGCCAAGGTAAGGGGCAGAACCTTGCAGCCAGAACAGCCAGTTGAGCGTTTCCGTGCGTCCTGCCAGCGAGGTCGGCAGGAAGTGGCCAAATTTCTCTGCCAGATAGAGCAGAATGTTGCCCGATTCAAACACGCGTTGCGGCGGGGTAACCGAGTGATCGCTGAGCGCCGGAATTTTTGAGTTCGGGTTCACATCAACAAAACCGCTGGAGAACTGATCGCCATCGCCGATACGGATCAGCCAGGCATCGTACTCCGCGTCTTTCGCCCCAACCGCCAGCAGCTCTTCCAGCAGGATGGTAATTTTCTGGCCGTTTGGCGTGCCGAGCGAGTAAAGCTGCAGCGGATGTTTGCCAACTGGCAGGGTTTTCTCATGCGTCGGCCCGGCGGTTGGACGGTTGGTTTTCGCGCCGTTACCTTTGGCTTCCGGGTCCCAGGTCCAGACTTTCGCGGGCTGATACTGATGTTCCGACATAATGGTTTCGCCTTGTTGTGTTTGTATTTTTGCTGCTACTGAGTGTAGCAGCCAGTAATACAGGCGATTTAACCGCGCTGGCGGTAAGACGCAAAGTCGGATTATGTAAAGTTCTCTTGCATAAACAGCATAAGCTCGACATTGCCGACCTTAAGCTCCTTCATTTCCCAGCAGCTCACGCTCGATCAGCTCGCGCGTTTCAACTGCCTGATACTTCATCTTTTCCGGATAACCGAACAGCGCCGCAGAGATAATCGATTCGCCGCCAACCTTGAACGTGCGATGGGCAAAATTCATCTCGCGCAGTGCTTCAAACAGCGCATCGAAATTCACTTCACCTTCCCCAACTGCCACGTGCTGGTGGATAGTGGCATCTACGCCCGGCGGGTTAACAATGTAGCGGCAGTGTTTGGTGTGGTTCATGGTATCGGCAATCAGCATATGCGACAGATCGTCTCCGGCGTAATGCAGCATATTTTTCACATCGCCGACGCCTTTGTCGTAATAGAAGGTGTGCGGTGCGCTGTAGATATACTTCACGTTCTCGCTGCGGAACGACTTCACGATGTCGGCGGTTTCGTTACTTTGCTCGCAGAAATCCCACGGATGTGCCTGAATTTCGACGCGGATACCCTCACGTTCGAAGATCGGTAATAGTTCTTCCATCGAGCGATAAAACATCTCTTCACATATTTCGGGCTCGTTCGGATTACCGGAAAGCTCGGTGTTGATGACCTGCACGTTCATTTCCACGGCAATCTCGATCATGCGTTTCCAGTTCTTCACCGCAGCCTGACGCCGCAGTTCATCCGGACCAGACCAGCGATAAACGGTAATGAACGAGGAGATTTCCAGCCCGGTGGCGTTTAGCGCATTTTTGTATTCGCGCATGATTTCACGGCTGGCTTTCGGATGTTTATAGAACGGATTGATCTGTGGATGCGGCGACTGCTCGATGTACTTGTAGCCCCATTCAGCCACCTGATGCACCATGCGCGTGATGCCAAGATCTCGGATTACATCCACATCAAAAGCGATTTTCATTCTCTTCTCCTGAGCGTTAAAAGCGCACCGCATACGCTGGGTGGTGGTTCTTAAGAAAACTGATACCAAAAATTCATTCTTAATTATATTGAAATGAAATTATCAGTTTTATATTTGCGAGAACGATCAAAATAATGAGAGAAAAATTATCAAGTAATGAAATTTTTCACTGATGAGATGAGCAAGGTATTGGTGATTTTCGAGAAATAAGGGCATTATTTTTGATAGTTTATTATCATTTTTCTATGGGAATCGCTGAATGAGTAAAATCACTCTGAACGTCATCGCCGCCGCCGCAGGCGTGGGGGTGGCAACGGTTGATCGCGTATTAAACCGGCGCGCGCCGGTGCGTGCTGCCACCGAGCAGAAAGTACTGGAAGCGGCCAGTCGCCTTGGTTACCGCATCGGCCACGCGCCGCTGCTGCAGGGGGCACTGCCCACATCCAGCGTGACGCTGCGCATGGGGTTCATCCTGCTAGCAAAATCCTACTCGTTCTATCATTCGCTCACCGATGCGCTGCGGCGGCAGACACAACCCTTCCATCCGGCCGGCAGCGAACCGCTGTTTGCCTGGCATGATATTCATGATGTTGAGGCTGTCGTGGCGTCGCTGTACGCGCTGGCTGAGCAGGTGGATGCCATTGGTGTCGTGGCGCTGGACCACCCGCTGATTCGCCACGCGATTGAAACCGTGTCGCGCCAGGGAGTGCGCGTTTATGCGCTGTTTTCCAACTTCTCGCCGTGCGGCCACGCCGGTTATATCGGCTTGGATAATCAGAAAGCTGGCCGCACTGCCGGCTGGGTGGCATCGCATCTGTTGCACCAGCCTGGCTCGGTGGGCGTGCTGGTGGGCGACCATCGCTTTATCTGCCAGGAAACCAATGAAATCGGCTTCCGATCCTATCTGCGTGAGCAGGACAGCACCCGACGCGTGCTGGAGCCGCTGAAAACCAATGAAACCATTGATGGTGGCTACCAGGCAACGCGTCAGTTACTCGATGACAACCCTGATTTAGCGCTGATTTTTGCACCCTGTGGTGGCATTGAAGGCGTCATTCACGCGCTGCGTCAGCAGCCACAGCGCAAGGTGGCGTTGATCTGCCATGGTCCGGTGCAGGAGGGCGAGCTGGCGCTGATTGACGGGACCATCACGGTAATGATCCGCAATCGTATCGATGAGATGGTGGCGCGCCTGACGCAAATGGTGCAGCAGCATCATGCTGCACCTGGCGAGCATTTCACACAAATCACCCTGCCGTTCGATATTATCACGCGTGAAAACCTGTAAACCGCGCCATTGCTGACTTTGATATTTTTTCTATCATTTTAATGATGCGAAATAGTATGATCGCTATCAAAAAATGAATGTTTCACGGTTGTTGGTGATGAAATATTTATTTGATACTTGCGCCATCCACTACCGCAAGGAACGATCATGTCTATTCATATTGCTAACGCGCCCTGTAGCTGGGGCGTTGATGATCCGAACAACCCTTTCCTGCCGCCGTGGCAGAAAGTGCTGAGTGAAGCGTCGCAGGCCGGTTATAAAAGCATTGAGCTGGGACCGTGGAGCTATCTGCCGGTGGATCCTGCCGAGCTGCGTCAGCAGCTGGAAGCGCACGATCTGTCGCTGGTGGCGGGCACCCTTTTTGATGATTTGGTGAGTGAAGCCAATTTCCCGGCGATGGTTGAACTGACGCACAACATTTGCCGTAACCTGTCGCTGGTGCCCACCGCCAGCAAAATTCACGCCGACAACATACCTGCGCCTTATCTGGTGATTATCGACTTCGGCAATCCAGAACGCGCTAAATACGCCGGTCAGTCTGATAAAGCGCCGCGCCTGTCAAACGCTGACTGGCAGCGCATGATGCAGCACATCACTTCGCTGAGCCAGATCGCCTGGAACGAATATGGTGTGCGCGCGGTCATCCACCCGCATGCCGGTGGTTGCATTGAGTTTGCCGACGAGCTGCAGCAGCTGGTGGAGGACATCCCGCACGACGTGGCCGGTTTGTGCCTCGACACCGGTCATTTGTACTACTCCGGCATGGATCCCATTCCCTACCTCAGCCGCTACTGGCATCGCATTGATTACCTGCACTTTAAAGACGTCAACGACGCGGTATGGCGCGACGTGATTGCGCGCGGCGTGGATTTCTTTGCCGCCTGCGCGGAAGGCGTCATGTGCCCGATCGGCAAAGGGGCAATTGATTATCCAGCGGTGCGCGCTTTCCTCGCAGCGCGCCATTATCAGGGCTGGATCACCATTGAACAGGAGCGCGATCCGCGAGATGCCGAGACCAGCCTGCGCGACGTCACCGCCAGCCTGCACTATTTGCAATCGATTGGATTCTGAGGAGATCAGCATGATCAACGGTATTAACGTTCTGAATCGCTCGCTACGCTGGGGCATGGTGGGCGGCGGCGGTACCAGCCAGATTGGTTACATCCACCGTTCGGCGGCGACGCGCGACAACAACTTTACGCTGCTGGCGGGGGCCTTCGATATCAACGCCGAACGCGGCCGCGCCTTTGGCACCTCGCTGGGCATCGACGCCATGCGCTGCTACGCGGATTATGAAACGATGTTTGTGGCTGAGGCGGCGCGCGCGGACGGCATCGAAGCGGTATCGATCGCCACGCCGAACAACACGCATTTCAGCATCTGCCGTGCGGCGCTAAATGCGGGTTTGCATGTGGTGTGTGAGAAGCCGTTGTGTTTTACCGCCGCCGAAGCCGATGAACTGGAAAAGCTGTGCATCGAGAAGAAGAAAATTATCGGTGTGACTTACGGTTACGCCGGGCATCAGCTAATTCATCAGGCGCGCGAGATGATCGCCGCAGGTTTGCTCGGTGAGATTCGCATCATCAATATGCAGTTCGCGCACGGTTTCCATAACGAAGCGGTGGAGCTGCAGAATGAAAGCACCAAATGGCGCGTCGATCCGCGCTTCGTCGGGCCAAGCTACGTGCTGGGCGATTTGGCAACGCATCCGCTATTTATTGCTGAAACGATGGTGCCGCATTTGCAGGTGAAGCGCCTGCTGTGCAGTCGCCAGAGCTTTGTCAAAACCCGTGCGCCGCTGGAAGATAATGCCTTCGTGATGATGGAGTATGATAACGGCTCGGTCGGCACCATGTGGGCGTCGGCGGTGAATAGCGGTTCGATGCACGGCCAGAAAGTCCGCGTGATTGGTGAGAAAGCCAGTATCGAATGGTGGGACGAACAGCCGAATCAGCTGCGTTATGAAGTGCAGGGCGAGCCGGTGCAGATTCTGGAGCGCGGCATGGGTTATCTGCATCAAAGCGCGCTGGCTGACGACCGTATCGGTGCGGGACATCCGGAAGGCTTGTTTGAGGCCTGGTCAAATCTCTATCGCCGCTTCGCGCTGGCGATGGATGCCAGCGATCGCGGCGATGCGGCTTTCCTGCAGGACTTCTGGTATCCCGGCGCGCATGCTGGCTTGATGGGCGTGCGCTGGGTGGAGCAGTGCGTGAAATCCGCCGATGCGGGCGCGGTGTGGGTGGATTGTTGAATCCAGTGCAGTGATGGACCAGGTCGGCATGAATGCCGACCAGCAACTCAATGCGATCGCAAATCACTTAAGAACCGCTGCGCGCGCGGATGCTGCGGCTGGGTGAAAAACTGCTCCGGTTGCGATTTCTCCAGAATCTGCCCCTGATCCATAAACCAGATGGTGTCTGCCACGTCACGTGCAAAATTCATCTCGTGGGTGACGCACATCATCGTCATCCCTTCCTGCGCCAGACCGCGCATCACCGACAACACTTCGCCGACCATTTCCGGATCGAGCGCTGAGGTGGGTTCATCAAACAGCATCACCGGTGGTTTCATCGCCAGCGCCCGCGCAATGGCTACGCGCTGCTGCTGACCGCCGGAAAGCTGCGCCGGATAGGCATCGGCTTTATGCGATAATCCTACGCGCTCCAGCAATTCGCCCGCCTGGCGCCGCGCCTCCGTGCGCTTCACGCCGAGTACTTTCATCGGCGACATCATGATGTTCTCGGCCACGGAAACATGCGGGAACAGGTTGAAGCTCTGAAACACAAAGCCGATGCGCGTGCGCAGTTGATTGAGGCGCGTGCTGCTGCCGTGAATATCGATGCCGTCAAACACGATCTGGCCGTCATCGATTGGCTCAAGGCGATTAACGGTACGAATCAGCGTGGATTTGCCGGAGCCAGAAGGGCCGCACACTACCACGACTTCGCCGGTATTGATCTCGGCGCTCAGGTTGGTGAGCGCCTGATAGGCGCCGTACCATTTGTTGACCTGATTAAACATGATCATCGGTCCCATGGTGTTTCCTTATTGCGAAGAGGGTTTAGTCAGCATCACCGCCGGCGCTACGCTGGCGGGCTGCGGTGGAGCCTGACGGCGTTTCTGCGCAATGTGCGCTTCAAGTTTATTGGCGAGCCAGGTGAGGCTGAAGCAGATGAGGTAGTAGCTCAGCGCCACAATCGCGAACACCTGAAACGGTTTGGTCAGCAGCTGATTGCTCACCTGATTGGCGGCAAACGTCAGTTCCGGTACGTTAATCACGTAGCCCAGCGTGCTGTCCTTGATGATCGACACCAGCTGGCTCACCAGGCTGGGCAGCGTGTTGAACAGCGCTTGCGGCAGAATCACCAGGCGCAGGGTTTTGAGATGGCTCATGCCCAGCGCGCGTGACGCTTCATACTGTCCGTGCGGCAGCGCCTGAATGCCGCCGCGTACGATCTCGGCGATATAGGCGCTCTCATAAATCACCAGCGTACACAGCATGGTGGCGAATCCGCTGATGTTGTGGCCAATCAGCAATGGCACACAGAAGTAAGTCCAGAACACCACCATCATCAGCGGAATGCCGCGCAGCAGGTAAACCCAGCCGGTAGCGGGCCAGCTCAGCCAGCGCCACGGCGACAGACGCGCCAGGCCCAGCAGCACACCAATCGGAAACGCCAGCAGCACGGCCAGCACCGAGATCAGCAGCGTACAGAGCACGCCGCCAATCGGCCCGTTGGGATATTGCCCCATTAACAGCAGCATGCCGTTGTCATGCAAAATGGTGAAAATCTCAAACATCGCCATTACCTCGCATAGACGCGGTGGAAGCGGCGGGCCAGCAGCGCGCCAAGACCCATCAGCAGCAGGGAGAAGAACAGATAGCCCACGGTCGCCACGATGTAGGATTCGAAGGTGCGGAATGTCTGGTTCTCAATATCACGCGTGACATAGGTGAGATCCGCCACGCCGATCACCATCGCCAGACTGGTATTTTTAAACAGCAGCACCGTGTGGTTGATCATCGCCGGCAGCGCATTGCGAACGCCCTGCGGCAGAATCACCGCCTGCATGGCGCGCACATAACTCATCCCCAGCGCGCGCGCCGCTTCATTTTGCCCATCGGGAATGGCGCGCAGGCCGCTGCGGATATCTTCAGAGAAGTAGGCGGCCTGGCACAGGCCAAGCGCAGTGAGGGAAAACAGAAACTCGGCGTTGAAGTTATTGATCCACATCTGCAACGTCTCTGGCAGCAAGGTGGGGATCGCGAAGTACCACATCATTAGTTGAATCAGCGTCGGTACGTTTCGGTGGTAAGAGACGTAAGCTTTTACCAGGCCGACGGCGATACGGTTTTCAGTCAGGCGGATCACCACCAGCAGCAGCGCCAGTACCATTGCCAGTAGCCAGGCACCCAACGCCAGTTCAAGGGTGATCACCGTTCCGTCAACGATCATCTGGCCGTATTGGCCGGTTATCACACTGCTGAAATCGAGAGCCATACTGTTACCTCCTCATCGCAGGCTAGGCGCTGTGGTCGCCCGGTCGCATAGTGGAAAGGCCGCCCGGCACCTGCAGCGTGGGGGTGATTTCGATATTGCCGATATTCACCGCCAGCGGTGCGGCGAGCGCGAAAGCGACGCAATCGGCGATATCTTTTGCCTGCGGCAGCTCAAAGCCATCAATAAAGCGGCGACGCGCCTCTTCATGATCGCCGGATACATTGCCGAAAATATCAGTGGCGACGCGGCCCGGACAGATTTCGGTGATGCGCACGCGTTTGCCGTAGCAATCCACGCGCAGCTGGCGCGAAAGGGCGTGCACACCGGCTTTGGTGGCGTGATAGACCGAGTTGCCGTTGAAGTTGTAGATGGCGGCAATCGAGGTGATGTTGAAGACGTGGCCACGATCGCGCGCTACCATGCCCGGCACCAGCAGACGGCACAGATGCAGTACCGCGCGCAAATTGACGTCGACCTGGGTTTCAATCACGTTTTCGTCCGCCTCGAGGATGGAACCCGGGTGCGATAAGCCCGCGTTGTTGACCAAAATGTCGATTTCGAGATCGTTGCAGAGTGCGGTGAGCGCGCTGACGTCGCTGACGTCGATGGCGTGTGGGATGCAACCGGTACGATCGGCCAGGGCCGCCAGCTGCTCTTTACGGCGCGCCACCGCGTGCACGGTAATACCCTCCTGGCACAAACGCTCAACAATCGCTTCGCCCATTCCGGCAGATGCACCGGTCACCAGTGCGGTTTTGTAATCTGAAAATGGCATCAGCTTCTCCTCGTATTGTCGTCTTTTGACTGTATGCAGTTATGCCGCAAGGGCATAAGACATAAAAATTTTGAGGCGATAAGCGCCCCTTATAACGCTGTGCTGCTGGCCCAGGTGCGCATGAATGCGCACCCTACGTCGTAGGGTTGCCATTCATGGCGACCGATGCGGCTCAAGCGTCAGAATTCCCTCGTCATATTCCACCGCAGAAAGATGTTCAGCCGTGAGCGACCGGATCGTGCCGTTGGCGGGGCTGCGTACCGGCACATACAGCGGCCCAACCTGTACCAGCGCCACGATGTCACCGGCCTGCACCCATTGGTCGACCGCCACAAAATCCTGCTGGCTCTGCGGATGACGGCGCAGCAGCGTGCCGGGCATCGGTGCGCCGATACGTTGTGTTATGAGGGAAGTTTCCGGGGAGGGAACCATCGCGGGTACGGGCAACGGCGCGGACGGCGTGGCGGCAAAGGTTAACCGCACCGAGCAGTGCTTACCATCGAGCGCCAGGCTGCTCAACCCGGCGGTTTGCATCTTGCGCGCCAGGGCGCGCAGCGTTGGAAGCGGTATTGCGGTTTTATCCATAAACGTCCCGTCAAAGCGAACATGCCCGCCGCTGCGGGCAAAATCGTAATCTAGCGCGTTCGTTCAACGGGCAGTAAGAGGGTTTCGCTTTACGGCAATAAGCGGGTCTTATCCCACCAGCGTCAGCGGATAATTCTCGACGTTGCGGCGTGACATCAGCGACAGCAGGATTGATTTCACCGCTTCAGCCGGCTGCGACAGCGGCAGGTGATCCGACATGCAGAACGACAGCGAAACCTGCACATCCGGATCGACGATCTTCGCCATCCACGCATCGCCGCTTTTCAGCATCGCCCGGGCGGCGGATTCCGGCATGATGGTGGTACCGAGACCGGCGCTGAGCGCGGCATTCAGCGTCGTTTGTGATTCGATCTCGCATTTCACGCGATACTGCAGATTGTTATGCACAAAGGCATCGTCGAGCACTTTGCGCATGATGTTGTAGACGCGCGGCAGGAACAGATCGTACTGCGCTACCTGCGCCAGCGGGATCTCTTTTACCGGCTGCGCGAGGCTGAACGGACAGACGAAGTAGAGATCCTCTTTCATCAGCGGCATAAAGCGCAGCCCGTGGATGGTGCGATGATCATAAATCACCGCCATGTCCATGCGGCCGTTCATGATCAGCTCGCTCAGCGTGGTGCCGAAGTTCTCATTGAAATAGAGCACAATGCCGGGATGCTGCTGCTGCACTTCCATCATCAGCGGCAGGGCAAGATTTTGCGCAGCGGTGCCCGGCGCTAAGCCGACCGAAACGCTGCCGCTCAGCGACGCGCCCACCAGCTCAATGGCGCTTTGTGCCTGCTCGCACTGGCGCAAAATGGCCTGCGCGTGGGAATAGAGCGTTTTACCCGCTTCGGTCGGCGTCACGCCGCGCTTGGTACGAATGAGCAGTTGCTGATTCACTTCCCCTTCCAGCGTAGCCAGCTGCTGGCTGAGCGCAGGTTGGGCAATATGCAAAATATCGGCGGCCTGAGTCAGGCTGCCTACATCAACAATTTTAACAAAGTACTTGAGGCGACGAAGATTCATGGACACTTCCTCCAACAGAACGCATATCGGTTATTAAGCAAAGTTGATGCCAAAATAAGCTTTCGCGATAGAACTCAGACAGGAGGGTAGAGCCACAGTGCCTCCTAAGGCTGGTGCTGAGTTGACGAGTCGCCGTGACGGCGCGTGCTGAACAGCCACCTGTGCACTGGTATGGTGCGAGTTACCCATTAGATTTGTCGATGATGGGCGGTATCAACCTGCCGGTGCGCACGGTAATCAGCCCCTAAAAGTAACACTCTATTAACATTGCGTCAGGCGCTGGCGCGTGACCTGCCGCCCATTTTCCTATCAGGCGCGCGACCTTTATGGCAAAAGTGTGCGGTCGGTTCAGTCATCGCTTTGTGTTATATCACCACAACAAAGCACTATTAACCGCCGCTTCGGGCAAAAACCTATTCTCTGTTAAACGTCGTGTCTGCGGCTTGCTGCGGACCGTTCATGCTGACACTGAGCCAGGATTAACTCATGCCCGAGATAGCCGATAGATTAAAGAATGTCACCGTTTCTGCCTCCGTTGCCATGACCCAAAAAGCGCGCGATCTCGCCGCGCAGGGGATTGATGTGGTGGCGCTTTCCACTGGCGAACCCGATTTCCCCACGCCGCCGCATGCGATTGACGCGGCTTACGCCGCTGCGCGCGGCGGCGATACGCGCTATCCGCCCACGGATGGCACCCCTGCGCTGCGCAAGGCGATCCAGCTGAAATTCAAACGCGATAATCAGCTGGATTATGACGTCAGCCAGATCCTCACCGCCGGTGGCGCCAAGCAGATCATCTTTAACGCCATCATGGCGACCATCAATCCGGGCGACGAAGTGGTGATCCCCACGCCGTCATGGATCAGCTATGCCGATATCGTCAAATTCGCTGGTGGCATTCCGGTGGCGCTGCCGTGTGCGCAGGAGAACGGCTTTAAACCGCTGCCTGCCGATCTCGATGCCGCCATCACCGACAAGACCAAATGGCTGCTGCTCAACTATCCGAGTAACCCAACCGGTTCGGTGGCGACCAAAGCGGAGCTGCAAGCGCTGGGCGAGGTGCTGCTGCGCCATCCGCAGGTGTGGATCATGACCGACGATATCTATGAGCACCTGATTTATGACGAGGTGCGCTTCTACACGCTGGCGCAGGTTGAGCCGCGCCTGTTTGACCGCGTGCTGACGGTGAATGGTGTGTCGAAAGCCTATTCGATGACCGGCTGGCGCCTGGGCTTCTGTGGCGGTCCGGCGCCGTTGATTAACGCGATGAGCAACGTTAATACACAGAACAGCGGCGGCGTCTGTACCTTAACGCAGGCGGCAGCGGTGGCGGTGCTGGCAGGTCCACAGGATCTGTTGCAGGAGCGTGCACATATCTATCGTGAGCGCCGTGACTACGTGCTGGAGCGTCTGACCTCGATTGATGGTCTGCGCTGCCACAGGCCGCAGGGGGCGTTTTATCTGTTCGTCAATATCGCCGGATACCTTGGCAAAACCAGCGCCGGTGGTCGGCTGATCGCGAATGACGCGGATTTTGTGCTGGCGTTAATTGAGGAGCAGCACGTGGTGACAGTGCAGGGCGCGGCGTACGGTATGAGCCCGTTTATTCGGTTGTCGTATGCAACGAGCATGGAACGATTAGAGACGGGATGCGATCGCATAGCGGCGTTTTGCGAAGGCTGCGTTTAATGTCCTGGTCGTCATGCATGACGACACTACCTATCACCTCGTAGGGTCGCCATTCATGGCGACCAGGTGCGCATAAATGCGCACCCTACGAAATACCATGTACAAATTTCGGGTTATTGCGCTAACACTTGTGCGGCCGGGGCGACCTGATGGCCGCTGGCTTCAATTTCGCTGCGCACAATGGTGGCGAGCGTCAGTGAACCGGGCGTGTCGCTGTGAACCAGAATCGAACGCGCGCGTATGGCAACCTCCTCGCCTTCTATCGTCGTGACCGTGCCGTGCTGCAAAAACTGACGCACGCGGGCGCGCAGCGCGGCTTCCTCTTTGATCACCGCACCGGCAATGCCGCGTGGCACCAGAAGACCTTGCGCGTCATAAGCGCGGTCCGCCAGAAATAGCGTGAGCGTTTTCAGGCCTGCGGCCTGCGCGGCGGCTTCGATGAGCGTATCAGGTTGAGCAAAGACGATCAGATCGCTATTGATGCGCGCCACTAATTCCATCACCTGTTGCGCCAGCGCGGCGTCGCGGTTGACGAGGTTGCCCATCGCGGCGTGGAAGCTTAGGTGCGACACGTGCGTGCCTTCCGCGCGGGCAATCGCCGTAAGTGCACCGAGCTGATACGCCACCTGCTGGCAAATCTCTTCGCTGCTAAATGGCAGCTCGCGGCGGCCAAAACCCTGACGATCGGGCAGCCCTGGATGTGCGCCAATGCCGACGCCATGCTCTTTCGCCAGCCGCACCATGTTGGTCATGATCGCCGGATCGCCTGCGTGGAAGCCGCAGGCAATATTGGCCGATGACACCACTTGCATCAGCGCGGCGTCATCGCACAGCTGATAAACGCCGAAGCCTTCACCCATATCGGAATTGACATCAATCTTCATGCTTAGGGTTCCTTGTGCGGATTAAACGGTTAGCGCTCTACGCAGTGGCTGGCAGCTGAGGCGCAGCCGATTCAGCCAGCGTGCCACTTCCTGTTCGATGGCGATCGCTTCGCGCGCATCGCTCTGGATCAGCTGGATCGATTGACCCGGCAGCACCTGGCCCAGTCGCCACAGATCCTGCTCGATCACTCCGGCGATCTTCGGATAACCGCCAGCGGTGTTGGCATCGCTCAGCTGGATAATCGGTTCTCCCCCCGGCGGCACCTGCACAATGCCGGGGATCAGCCCATAGGATCGCATCTCAATGGTTTCAGAGGGGAAAATGGGCGCGCCCGCCAGCCGATAGCCGGTGCGATTGCTTTGATTGGAGACTTGCCACGACTGCTGCCAGAAACGTGCGGCATCGGCGGCGAACAGCGCATATTCGCCGGACGGAATGGCGCGCAGCTGAATGTCACCGGCGCTGTTACGCGGAAAATGCGCATGCAGCGCGCTGTCCGGCGGCTCAATTCCGATGCCGCTTACCGGCAGCGGCGGGACGCGGCTTTCGCCCAGCGCCAGCCGATCGCCACGCTGCAGCGGGCGTCCATCAACACCCCCGAAACCGCCGCGCAGCGCGGTACTGCGCGAGCCGAGCACCAGCGGCACATCAATCCCGCCGGCGACACACACATAGCCACGCGCGCCGCTGCGTGGATAGCGCAGCTCCAGTACCTGTCCGGCGCGCACGCCGCAGCCCCACCATGGCGGCAGCGGCGTACCATCCAGCGTGGCGCGGCAATCGGCACCGGTCACCGTGATGCTGCTGTCCTGCAGAAAACGCATGCGAAAGGGGAACAGCTGCACTTCAAGCGCCGCTGCGTTCTCATCGTTGCCCAGTAACAGATTGCCAGCGCGCAGCGCCAGCGCATCCATGGCGCCGCTCACCGATACGCCCATGTGGCGGAAGTTGAAGCGTCCAAGATCCTGGACTGTATTCAGCGCACCGCTCTGTTCGATCTCAATCACAGCTCAATCCTCTGCGGCAGAAAACGGATACGATCGCCCGGCGCCATCAGCGCAGGGGAATCCGCCAGTGGATCAAATACCGTTAACTCGGCAAACCCAATGGCGTTCCAGCCGTTTGGGCCGGTCAACGCCGAGACGCCCGCCTGCGCGCCGCCGATGGTGACGGTGCCTTTCAACATGCTCAGCGACGGTACTTTCTTGCGCGGCGTCGCCAGTTGCGGATCTAAGCCATGCAGATAGCCAAAGCCCGGTGCGCTGCCCAGTGCAAACACCGTATATTCGCTCTGGTGATGCAGGCGCACAACCTCACGGGGGGATAATCCGGTGTGATGACACACGGCAGCAAGATCGGTGGCGTGTTCACCGCCGTAATGCACCGGAATTTCAATCAGTTTTCCCTGCGGGCTAATGGCCTGCGCCTGATCCCAGGCAGCATGCAATTGCTTGCGCACAGCGTTTTCATCAAGGGGAATATGGCGGAACAGCACCAGCAGATTGGTGACGCCGGGGATCAGCGCTTCAATCGCTTCATCGGCGTGCAGCAGACGCGCCAGTGACCAGATGCGGCGCTGTGCCGGAAGATCGAATCCACCCGGCGCTTCCACCAGCCAGGCGCGTGCGCCAATGGTCGAGAGCTTAATGTCAGAGGAGCAAGCCAACGCAGGGGCGCTGGCGGACGGGACCGCAGAGTGCGACATCACGGGCATGGTTATTCCAGCGGTTCAAATTTCAGACTGGCGAGCGGCTGCACGCGCTCTTCGCGCACCATTTTGTACTCCGTATTCGGACCGATCCAGGTGTCCCAAATCTTGTCGATGGTGCCATCATCGTCCATCGCCTTCAGGCTGCTGTTGACGCTGGCCAGCAACGCCGGTTCGTCACGCTTCATGCCGATACCAATCGGCTCCAGCGCCATCGGTTCCTTGATCATCGCCAGATTGATACCGTCCTTTTTCGCCTGCGCAATGGTTTTGATACCGGTCATGGTGTTGGTGACGAAGCCCACTGATTTATTCTGCTCGAGCGCGAGGAAGGCAGACGCCGAATCCTGGAAGGTGACGGCTTTGCCGCCTTTGATATGGATCGACTGCTCAGAGGTGGTGCCTTTGGTGGCGCTGATACGTTTGCCCTGGAAGTAGCTCAGCGGCTTATCGGCCAAAGGCGCTTTGACCAGCAGCATCTCTTTGGCGACGTAATAGGGATCGCTGAACTGAATCTGGTTGCCGCGCGTTTTGGTGTAGGCAAGGTTGGCGATCAGCACATCGGCGCGGCCAGTGGCGATTACCGCAATGCGCGCTTCAACTGAGGTGGGCACCAGCGTCAGCTTGACGTTCATCTGCTTCGCCAGCGCGTTACACAGATCGATATCCATCCCCGCCAGCTGACGCGTTTTCGGGTCCGGAGAAGAGAAGGGCGGGACGTCTGAATAGACGGCGCACTTCAGCTCGCCGCTGGATTTGATGTTCGCCATCATGTCTGCATGCGCAGCCGAAATAGCCAGCAGCGGCAGCAGTGCCAGCCCGATGGTGGTAGGTCTTTTCATGGTCATGTGAACTTCCTCAATGATGAATACCACGGCGTCACCGGGACGGAGCGCCTGCGTTCTCGCTGTTCTGGACTATATCGGCTTTGTTTTCAGACGAAAAAGAGGGAAACCCTGTTATGCGATAGCGAAAAAATATGACCACGGGGACATAAGTTCTTTCTATTCAGGCAGAGCGAAAAAGTGTTATCCAGCGCACACTTTTCTCGCCACGCTGCACGCATGTCCTCTCGGCAGTCCCGCCGATTGCACGTGGTAGAGAGAATAGAGAAGCATGAATGCCCGATTAGGCGTGTTACTGAAGATTTTGGCTGCGCTGTGCGCCACATTGATGCTGGCGTGTGTAAAAGGATTGAACGGCGCGATCCCTACCGGTGAAGTGATTTTTTTCCGCAGTTTTATCGCCCTGTTTCCGCTGTTGATATGGCTAAAAGCGCAGGGTAAGGTGCTGGAAAATCTCAAAACGCGTAACCTGTTTGGCCACTTTATTCGCGGTTTCTCCGGCACCGGCGGCATGTATTTTAACTATCTGGCGCTGGTGTATATCTCGCTGGCCGATGCGACGGCGCTGAGCTACGCAGCACCGCTGTTTACGGTCATTTTGGCGGCGATGCTGCTTAAAGAGCGGGTGCGGATGTCGCGCTGGGTAGCGGTGGTGGTGGGGTTATCAGGCATTGTGATCATGCTCTCATCAAGTTTGAGTGCCAGCGGGGCACTCTTCTCTGGCGGCACCCGCGACGCAACAGCCAGCCTCGGCGTGGCGTTTGCATTGCTTGCGGCCCTCTGTTCGGCCACCTCTAACGTGCAGATCCGTTTTCTCAACGGCATTGAGAAGCCCGGTGCGATTGTGTTCTATTTCTCGCTGATGACCACCCTTATCGGCCTGGCAACGGCGCTGTTCGGCTGGACCACACCCAATGCGTTGCAGCTGTTATTGCTGGTGGGCTGCGGCTTGTTTGGTGGCCTGGCGCAGATCCTGGTCACGCTGAGCCTGCGCTACGCTGATGCCTCGCTGCTGGCGCCGTTCGATTACACCACGCTGGTGTGGTCGATGCTGATTGGCTATCTTTTTCTGCATAGTTTACCGGGCAGCACGACCTTGTTGGGGGCGTCAGTGGTGGCGCTGGCCGGCATTTTCGCGGTGTGGCGTGAGAATCGCCAGCGTAAATTGGCGATGGTGAGCAGTACGCCTTAGCAAGGTGCGTATTGCGGCAGGGTGCGCAGGAATGCGCACCCTACAAGGGGGAAACATTGGCATTGCGTTAACGAAACACATCATCAATGATTTCAACCTGCTTGCTGCGCAGCGTTTCCGCCAGCCAGCTGCGCTCCAGCGCGCCGGTTTTCGCCAGTTCAAAGTTCTGTTCATCAACAATGAGATAAGCCTGCGCGGCTTCGAGAATGCGCGCCGCATCCTGGCGTGGAATGACAATCACGCCATCTGCGTCGCCCAGCACAATATCGCCTGGGGAGACGTGGATTTTGCCGCAGGCAATTGGCACGTTGATTTCCCCCGGGCCATCCTTGAACGGACCGCCCGGCGTGTGGCCTGCGGCGTAGATCGGGAAATCCATGCGGGATAACCCTTCGATATCGCGTACCGGACCATCCAAGACAATGCCTTCCATGCCGCGTTGTTTGGCGTAGGTCGCCATTACTTCACCCATCAATGACTGGCTGCGATCGCCTTCATTCGACAGGATGATCACATCGTTACGGCCCGCCATGTCTAACGCTTTGTGCAGCATCAGGTTGTCGCCAGAGCGGGCTTTGACCGTAACGGCCAGGCCGCACATCACTGGCTGGCGCGGCGCGGTTTTCAGACTGATCTCGGCCGAGAGTGCGGGTAAGCGGCTCATGCAATCGGCTACCACCGCAGCCGGTAAACAACGGAATGCTTCCAGCAGCGGTTCGGCATCGGTGGGACGACGTAAATAGATTCGGTTTCCTGCGCTCATATTTATTCTCCTGTTAGAAACGTGTTTGGCGATATTTAACGGGTAATTTAAATGGAAAATAAAATTGCTTATTATTTTATTTTTTAGAGGACATGTCGGGCGCTAACACGCTGAATCAGCGGGTTAATGAAAAGCTTATGTGATTGGGTGAGAGATGGCTATCGCATGTTACGGCTAACAAAATCAGGATCACGAATTAATATTTTAGTGTTATTTAACCTGCTGATAATTAATTTTATTGGATTTTATTATGGTCAGATAGATTAAAAATATTGGCAGAGTGAAAATATAGAAATAATTAATGCCGAATGATGGAATGTTTTAAGAGAGAGGGGAAGAGTTGTCGAGAAAAACTGGCAGGCGCAGAAAAGCAAAAACCCAGCCATAAGCTGGGTTTTCTAAATGTTGGTGCCCGGACGCGGAATCGAACCACGGACACGGGGATTTTCAATCCCCTGCTCTACCGACTGAGCTATCCGGGCAACGGGGCGCATTAAACCCTAATGGCTCACAGCCGTCAACGGCTTTCGTCAAAAAAACGTAGCAATCGTGATTGATTGCTGGCTTTTCAGACAAGATGGATAAAAAGGCTACGCCAGTGCGCCATTCTGACGACACAGCGCAATGCCGAGCACATCTTCCGCTAAGCGGCGCGCCGTTTCCACATCCTGTACGTTGCGTTTCACCAGCAGTTTGCTCAGGCAACCTTCCAGAATCAACTCCATCTGATCGGCCACCATGGTGGGATTATCCAGCGCTAAATCGACCAGAATTTCATGGGTAAACTGCCAGGAGCTGCGTTTTTGCTGTTCGGCTAACTGATGGACGGGCTGATCGGGCTGCGGGTAGAAACTACAGGCGGCGATAAACAAACAGCCCGGAAAGCGGCCTTTGCTAACGTATTCGCTTAGCACTTCGTAGCGCGCCAACAGCTTTTGTTCGGCGCTGAGATGGTCATTGAGTTGAACCTGGCGGCGCCAGCTATCAATTTGCTGGCCGTGATAGCGCAATGCGTCGTAGAGCAGGGCGTCACTATCGGGCCAGAAGCGCGTGAGCTGCTCCGCTTCAAGGCCGCTTTCGCCCGCCAGCTGCGCTAAGGACGTGGTGGCGGCCAGGCCGCTCTGTTCGAGCACATTCAGCGCATGCTCGAGTATTTGTTCACGTTGCAAGTGACTCTCCTCTGGAATGCGGGCCCGCTCGAGGACGAACGGGCAGTGTCCTGCAGACAGTGTCGTTTAACGCGACACATTGTGCAAATGCGCACGGAAATCGGCGGCGTTAAGGAAGCCGGTAACACGCGAATCGGGAATCTCGTTGCCTTGCGCATCGAAGAACAGAATGGTCGGCAAGCCTAACACCTGCAGATGCTGAAGCAGCGCATTGTCCTGCGCGTTGTTGGCGGTGACATTGGCCTGCAGCAGCTGCACCTGGCTCAGCGCGCTACGCACGCCATCGTCGCTAAAGGTGTATTTCTCGAACTCCTTGCAGGCGACGCACCAGTCGGCATACAAATCGACCATGGTGATGCGGCCCTGCGCCTGCTGTAGCGCGCTCTCGAGCTGATCGCTGCTGCTGATGGTGTGGAACGGCAGATGCGCCACGGCTTGCGCGCTACTGCCGCTGCCAAATGCCCAATCCTGTAAGGGGCGAGCGCTGACGAGCGCAGCGGCCAGCATGATGATCTGCAGCACCCGCCATTTGCCGGTCGCCCGCAGGCTGAGGCTGAATGCCCAGGCGAAAAACGCCACGCCGAGCAGGCTCCACAGACGTAAGCCCCACATATCGCCAATGACTCGTTCCAGCAGAAAAACCGGCAGCGCCAGAATCACAAAGCCAAAGCCCTCTTTCACCGTTTGCATCCACGGCCCACTTTTCGGCAGCAGCTTGTTGCCAAACATCGTCACGGCAATCAGCGGCAGGCCCATGCCGAAGGCGTAAAGCCACAGCGTGCCGGCACCGGCCCACAGATTTCCGCTCTGTGCGATATACAGCAGAATGGCGCTAAGCGGCGCGGTGGTGCAGGGCGAACAGATCAAACCTGCCAAAGCCCCCATCATAAACACGCCCGGCAGCGACCCGCCTTGCTGACGATTGCTCCACAGGGTGAGGCGGGTTTGCAGGCTGGAAGGCAACTGCAGCGAGAACAAGCCAAACATCGACAGCGCCAGCACGATGAACAGCGCCGATAAGCCAATCAAGACGTAAGGATGCTGTAGCGCCGCCTGGAAGCGTAACCCCGCTGCCGCGACCACCATGCCGAGCACGGTGTACGTCAGCGCCATGCCCTGCACGTAGACCATCGCCAGCGCAAACAGCCGTCCCATGGAATAACGGCGCGGGCCACCCAAAATGATGCTGGAGATCAGCGGATACATCGGCAGCACGCACGGCGTGAAGGCCACGCCAACACCAATCAACAGCGCCCACAGCGGGGAGAACGGCAGCGGCGTGCTGTGATTCGTTGGCTGCGCGCTGGCTGCGGGCGCATCCTGATTGGCGGCCACTGCACTTAGCGGCACACTGCGGGTTTCGGGGGGATAACAAAATCCAGCGGCAGCGCAGCCTTGATACGTCACGGTGACGGTCGCACCTGCATCGGCCTGGCGCAGGGTGATCGGCAGCTGCAGATCCTGCGGATAGATTTCACTTTTGCCGTAGAACTCATCTTCGTGCGGCTGGCCCGGCGGCAAGCTAAGGGGAGAAATCTGCGCCTTGTGCGGCGTGACGTGGATTTGCTGGCGATAAAGATAGTAGCCATCCTTCACCTTCCAGCTTAGCGTCAACTGATTTCCCTGCTGGCTGAAATCAAAGGCAAAGGCCTGATCGACCGGTACAAAGCGGCTGTTGTTGTTGGATGGGAAGAGTGAGGCTTGTGCCGGAAGGCAGAAGACCAGCGCCAGGCAAAAGCCGGCAAGGCGAAAGAGTCGTGCAGCCATAACGAATGAATCAGCTCCGGTGGCGAATAAGCCGCGATGATAGCACGGCCGCCTCGCCACGAGGTTTTCAGGATGTAACGGCGCTACAGGATCAGGCTGCCGAACAGGAAGCCAAACGCCACCGAGAAGGCAATCGCCAACACGCCGGGGATAATAAAGGAGTGATTGAACACAAACTTGCCGATACGGGTTGAGCCCGTGTCATCCATTTCCACCGCCGCCAGCAGCGTCGGGTAGGTTGGCAGCACGAACAGCGCGGATACCGCAGCAAACGAAGCCACCGCCGCCAGCGGCGACACACCAAGCATCAGCGCGGCGGGCATTAAGGCTTTGGTGGTCGCGGCTTGCGAATAGAGCAGCGTGGCGGCAAAGAACAGCACCAGCGCCAGCATCCACGGATAACTTTGCAACATATCGCCGGCCAGGGTTTGGATATCGGCCAAATGCGCTTTAACAAA
This sequence comes from Pantoea sp. BRR-3P, assembly GCF_039621635.1. NCBI lineage: Bacteria > Pseudomonadati > Pseudomonadota > Gammaproteobacteria > Enterobacterales > Erwiniaceae > Pantoea > Pantoea sp. BRR-3P. The sequence continues at coordinate 3,578,867 of NZ_CP155066.1, read as the reverse complement.
GGTATCGCCCAGCCAGGCCACACCCATCACGCAGATACAGGCGCTCATGCCGGATTTAAAGGTGCTGGCGCTGAGAATTTCACCGGTATCGACTTTGCAGGTCAGGCAAATCAGCGTGGCAACGGTGAGCATAAATACCACGATAGCTTCGTTGCGCGGCAGCACGGGATTGCTGATCAGCCCAACGCTGTCGCTGATCGCCGTGGCATACAGTACCACCGCGGCGATACCGATCAGGAACAATAGCACTGCGCGTTTCGCCCCGGGTTTGAGGTGGTAAACCTGCTCACCGCGTAGCTTCACCTCGCCCTTTGCTAAACGCGCCTGATACACCTCATCCTCTTTGAGCTCTTTGCCAAGGAAGCTGGTGATGACGGCAGCACAGAAGATTGCCGCCATGGTTGACGGCAGCGCTACGCCGAGCAGCGCCAGATAACTCACGCCGTGTGGCTCGAGGACGGAAGCGAAAAACACCACCGCAGCCGAAAGCGGCGAGGCGGTGATGGCGATTTGCGAAGCAACGACGGCAATCGACAGCGGACGAGAAGGGCGCACGCCTTGCTCTTTTGCTACTTCGGCAATCACCGGCAAGGTGGAGAAAGCGGTGTGGCCGGTGCCAGCCAGCAGCGTCATGACATAGGTCACCAGCGGCGCAAGGAAGGTAACGTAGCGGGGATGGCGACGCAGCAGGCGTTCTGCTAATCCCACCAGATAATCCAGGCCGCCGGCGATCTGCATCGCCGCGATCGCCGCAATGACTGCCATGATTATTTCGATCACATCAAACGGGATGGCACCGGGTTTAAGGCCGCAAAACAGCGTCAGCGCCAGCACACCCAAGCCGCCCGCGAAACCAATGCCGATGCCGCCCAGTCGCGCACCGAGCCAGATCGCCAGCAGCACAATCATCAACTCTACTATTACCATTCGTTCCGCTCCCTGAGCCGCGGACACACCGAAGCTCTTAATATTGTTGCCGCCAAAATGAAAAAAGCACGCCGCATTGTATACGGGCGTGCTTTTGGCAACGTGATCTGGAGCGGATTACTGTTCGTTTTCGTCGGTGTAACGTTTCGCTTTATAAACCGGATACATCAGGTTCTGGATAGAGAAAATATCGTCCAGCTCCGCTTCGGTCAGCAGGCCGCGCTCCAGCACCACTTCCCGCACGCTTTTACCGGTTTCGGCACAAATCTTACCCACGATATCGCCGTTATGGTGGCCAATATACGGGTTGAGGTAAGTAACAATACCGATTGAGTTAAACACGTAGGCTTCACATACCGCTTTGTTCGCGGTGATGCCGTTAACGCATTTTTCCAGCAGGTTGAAGCAGGCGTTGGTCAGAATGCTGATCGATTCGAACAAGGCCTGGCCAATGACCGGCTCCATCACGTTCAGCTGCAGCTGACCGGCTTCAGATGCCATGGTGACGGTGATGTCGTTACCAATCACTTTAAAGCACACCTGATTCACTACTTCTGGTACGACCGGGTTCACTTTGGCGGGCATGATGGAAGAACCGGCCTGCAGTTCGGGCAGGTTGATTTCATTCAGGCCAGCGCGTGGACCGGAGGAGAGCAGGCGCAGGTCGTTACAGATTTTCGACAGTTTCACCGCCAGACGTTTCAGCGCAGAGTGGACCATCACATAGGCACCGCAGTCGGAGGTGGCTTCAATCAGATCTTCTGCCGGCACCACCGGCAGATTGCTCACTTCCGCCAGACGCTGTACCGCCAGCTGCTGATAGCCATCCGGTGTGTTCAGGCGAGTACCGATTGCCGTTGCGCCAAGGTTCACTTCCAGCAACAGTTCGGCGGTACGCAGAATACTGCGCGTCTCTTCATTCAGCAGCACGTTAAACGCGTGGAACTCCTGGCCCAGCGTCATCGGCACCGCATCCTGCAACTGGGTGCGGCCCATTTTCAGGATGTTTTCGAATTCGACGGCCTTACGCTGGAAGCCTTCGCTCAGCTGGTTGATGCCATCGAGCAGTTTTAGGATCGAAGCATAAACCGCGATGCGGAAACCGGTTGGATAAGCATCATTGGTCGATTGACACTTATTCACGTGATCGTTGGGATTAAGATACTGATATTCACCCTTCTGGTGGCCCATCAGCTCCAGACCGATGTTGGCCAGCACTTCATTGGTGTTCATGTTAACCGAGGTGCCCGCGCCGCCCTGATAGACGTCAACCGGGAACTGATCCATGCATTTGCCGTTATTCAGCACCTCATCACACGCCTGGATAATGGTGTTTGCGATGTTGCGGGGAATGGTTTGCAGCTCTTTGTTGGCGAGCGCGGCTGCTTTCTTCACCATGACCATACCGCGAACAAATTCCGGTATGTCACTGATTTTATTATTACTAATATAGAAGTTTTCAATCGCACGCAGAGTATGAACACCGTAGTAAGCATCTGCTGGAACTTCGCGCATGCCTAACAGGTCTTCTTCGATACGAATGTTGTTCGCCATGATTACCTTCTTATTATTGCTGCCTTGTTACTACCGGGCGTCCGGTTGGACGGGCGGCAAATAACGTGCAGGTGAAGCGATTATATTGTCGTGGAATGTCAGCGCCGACATATTATCCATCTTCGCGCTGACGGGCACGATCATATTCTGATGTTACAGAATTGTTTGTGCACAGATCACTTTACGGGCATTTGCAGGCCCAGCGGTAATAACGATATGTGATGTACTTCGCAATTTTAAGTCAGTGGGAAAAAAATGGCAGGTTCGGTTGAAATTGCCCGTTCAGATGCCCATCTCTATCCATACGGTCTTGCAGACCAACCCTTTCTGCTGCCTGGCGATTTGCGGGGCAGCTCCAACTCACAGGAGAATTCGGTGCGCTGGTTACCGTTATTGATTTTTTTCGTATTAGCCTGGATTGAAATCTCAATCTTCATTCAGGTCGCGCATGCGCTGGGCGTGCTGCTCACCATGCTGCTGGTGATTTTTACCTCGGCGATTGGCGTTTCGCTGGTGAAGAATCAGGGCATGAAGAACTTCCGGCTGATGCAGGAGAAGCTGGCGCGCAATGAAAGCCCGGCGGCAGAGATGACCAAGAGCGTTTCGTTAATCATCTCCGGCTTCCTGCTGCTGTTGCCTGGTTTCTTCACCGACTTCCTCGGATTATTGCTGCTGCTACCACCGGTGCAGAAGCATCTGACGCTGAAGCTGATGCCGCATCTGCGCGTATGGCGCGGCCCGGGCGCCGGTCCCGATGCGGGATTCACTGTGGACGGTGAATACGAGCGTAAGGATCAAGATCGGATTGGTCACGATAAAGACCAATAAGCGAAAGAAGGCGGCGCAAGCCGCCTTTTTGCTGCATTTTTCGCCATCTGTTGCAGAAACGAAAATATTTATATTTTTTGCCCTTGAAAGCCCACTTATTGCCCCTATCTCTTCCAGCACGAGGCCGGAAGCCAAGCAGTCCGGTTCTAACCCAAAAAATGAATGATTGGACTTCTCAAAGGAGAGCTATCAAATGAAAATTCGTCCATTGCACGATCGCGTCATCGTCAAGCGTAAAGAAGTTGAAGCTAAATCAGCGGGCGGCATCGTGCTGACCGGTTCAGCTGCCGGTAAATCTACCCGCGGTGAAGTCCTGGCTGTTGGCAAAGGCCGCATCCTGGAAAACGGTGAAGTTAAGCCTTTGGACGTGAAAGTGGGTGATCTGGTGATTTTCAGCGAAGGCTACGGTGCTAAGACCGAGAAAATCGACAACGAAGAAGTTCTGATCATCTCCGAAAGCGACATCCTTGCGGTTGTTGAAGCGTAATTTACGCGTAATTCACTGAACGAAACGAATTTAAGGGATATTTGAAATGGCAGCTAAAGACGTAAAATTCGGTAATGACGCACGCGTAAAAATGCTGCGTGGCGTAAACGTACTGGCAGATGCAGTAAAAGTTACCCTGGGCCCGAAAGGCCGTAACGTGGTTCTGGATAAATCTTTTGGTGCACCGACCATCACTAAAGATGGTGTTTCTGTGGCGCGTGAAATCGAGCTGGAAGACAAGTTCGAGAACATGGGCGCGCAGATGGTGAAAGAAGTGGCCTCTAAAGCGAACGACGCAGCAGGCGACGGCACCACCACCGCAACCGTATTGGCTCAGGCGATCATCACTGAAGGCCTGAAAGCCGTGGCTGCGGGCATGAACCCGATGGATCTGAAGCGCGGTATCGATAAAGCGGTTATCGCTGCGGTTGAAGAACTGAAAACCCTGTCTGTGCCTTGCCAGGATTCACGCGCCATTGCTCAGGTAGGTACCATCTCTGCTAACTCCGATGAAACCGTGGGCACGCTGATTGCTGACGCAATGGATAAAGTGGGCAAAGAAGGCGTTATCACCGTTGAAGAAGGTACCGGCCTGCAAGACGAGCTGGACGTGGTTGAAGGTATGCAGTTTGACCGTGGCTACCTGTCGCCGTACTTCATCAACAAGCCAGAAACGGGTGCCGTTGAGCTGGAAAGCCCGTTCATCCTGCTGGCTGATAAGAAAATCTCTAACATCCGCGAAATGCTGCCAGTGCTGGAAGCCGTTGCGAAAGCCGGTAAGCCACTGCTGATCATTGCAGAAGACGTGGAAGGTGAAGCACTGGCAACGCTGGTGGTTAACACCATGCGCGGTATCGTTAAAGTGGCTGCGGTTAAAGCACCTGGCTTCGGCGACCGTCGTAAAGCGATGCTGCAGGATATCGCTATCCTGACCGGCGGTACCGTTATCTCTGAAGAGATCGGTATGGAGCTGGAGAAAGCGACCCTGGAAGATCTGGGTCAGGCAAAACGTGTTGTCATCAACAAAGACACCACCACCATCATCGATGGCGTGGGCGATCAAGGCGCGATCTCTGGCCGCGTAACGCAGATTCGTCAGCAGATCGAAGAAGCGACTTCTGATTACGACAAAGAAAAACTGCAGGAGCGCGTAGCGAAACTGGCAGGCGGCGTTGCCGTGCTGAAAGTGGGCGCAGCGACTGAAGTTGAAATGAAAGAGAAGAAAGCGCGCGTTGAAGATGCCCTGCACGCGACCCGTGCTGCGGTTGAAGAAGGTGTGGTTGCGGGTGGTGGTGTGGCGCTGGTTCGCGTTGCTGCGAAAATCGCCGCATCTGGCCTGAAAGGTGATAACGAAGATCAGAACGTAGGTATTAAAGTTGCGCTGCGCGCAATGGAAGCACCTCTGCGTCAGATCGTCTCTAACGCCGGTGAAGAGCCTTCAGTTGTGGCTAACAACGTGAAAGCAGGCGACGGTAACTACGGTTACAACGCGCAGACTGAAGAGTACGGCAACATGATCGACTTCGGTATCCTGGATCCAACTAAAGTGACCCGTTCTGCGCTGCAGTACGCTTCATCGGTTGCGGGCCTGATGATCACCACCGAAGCGATGGTGACTGATCTGCCGAAAAGCGACGCACCTGATTTAGGTGGCGCTGGCGGTATGGGTGGCATGGGCGGAATGGGCGGCATGATGTAATTGCCCCTGACGGCTTAAGCCATCTGAAAAACCCTCGATCGGAAACGGTCGGGGGTTTTTCTTTTGCGGGCGAACAAGGTATAAGTAAGGGCGCAATACTTCGGCTTTACGGGTTTAGGGCAATGAATGTTCAGAAAAAAAGTGCGCTTTTCTGCTACGCTGCCGCCCGACACTGATGATAATAAATGGGGATTACAATGCGGATTAACCTCTTGCTCGGACTGGCAGTGGGAACTTTACTGCTGGCGGGTTGCAGCAGCTCCAATCAACTGAGTGCCGGCGGCGAACGCGTGACCTTCGTCGACCAACAGCCAGCCAGCCAATGTCAGCTGCTGGGAACGCTCACCGGCTCACAGAGCAACTGGCTGAGCGGTTCTGGCGGGGAAGGCAGTTCACTGCGCGGCGCGGCAAACGACCTGCGCAATCGCGCGGCGGAAATGGGCGGCAACGTGATTTATGGCGCCACCAGCCCGACGCAAAATCTGCTGTCAGCTTTCGCTCCCCTCGACAGCAAAATGTCCGGCCAGGTGTATAAGTGTCCGTAATGTGCCGTCGTAAAAAAAGCCGCGAATGCGGCTTTTTTTATTCCTGGCGCAGCTGTAAATCCAGCGGCGTTTTGCTTGGCTCGCCACCAATTTCTCGTGCCAGTTTCGGTACCATATAGCCAGAGACTTTCGCCAGCAGCTGACGAACCAGGGTGCGTGCTTCCTCATCAGAAACAAAGAAATGTGCCGCGCCCTGTACCTTATCCAGCACGTGCAGGTAGTAGGGCAGAATGCCGGCGTCAAACAGTGCGTTGCTGAGATTTGCCAGAATCTGGGCGTTGTCATTCACTCCGCGCAGTAGCACGCTCTGATTGAGCAGCATAACGCCCGCCCGCTTCAGCATCTGCATGCCGTGACGTAGCTCATCGTCAATCTCCTGCGCATGATTGATATGGCTTACCATCAATACTTGCAGACGCGTTTCCGCCAGAATCTGACACAAACCTTCGGTAATACGTGCGGGGATCACCACCGGCAGGCGGCTGTGAATGCGCAGGCGCTTCAGGTGGGGAATTTTTTCCAGCGCCGTAACCAGCCATGCCAGCTCGTGATCTTTGGCCATCAGCGGATCGCCGCCCGAAAAAATGATCTCGTCCAACTCGGGATGCGCGGCGATGTAATCAATGGCCGCTTGCCAGTTGCGCTTGTTGCCCTGGTTATCCTGATAGGGGAAATGACGGCGGAAACAGTAGCGACAATTGACCGCACAACCGCCTTTTACCAGCAGTAGCGCACGATTTCGGTATTTATGCAGTAAACCGGGCACAACACTGCTTTGTTCGTCCAGTGGATCGGTGCTATAACCCGGCGCATCAATAAATTCCTGACGGCTGGTCAATACTTGCAGCAGCAGCGGGTCGGTGGCATCGCCTGGTTTCATGCGTGCGATGAAGGCCCGAGGTACGCGTAAGGCGAAAAGCTTGCGCGCATCAGCGCCTGCGGCCAGATTTGCATGCTGATCCAGAGATAAAAGTTGCAGTAATTCAGCAGGTTCGGTGACAACATCAGCGAGTTGCTGTAACCAATCTTCTCTGACAGGGGGATTTAGGGTTACAATGTGTGCCATTTTTTTGGCTATTTACCAGTTCAATATTTACAGAGGGCCTTTATGGCGACTTATCTTAGCAACGATTTCCGTCCCGGTCTTAAAATCATGTTCGAAGGCGAGCCATATGCCATCGAAGCCAGTGAGTTTGTTAAGCCGGGTAAAGGCCAGGCATTCGCACGCGTTAAAATGCGTCGTCTGCTGACCGGTTCTCGCGTTGAGAAGACCTTCAAATCCACTGACTCTGCCGAAGGCGCAGATGTTCGTGATATGACGCTGCAATATTCTTACAACGACGGCGACTTCTACTACTTCATGCACCCGGAATCTTTCGAGCAGTATCAGATCGAATCTAAAGTGCTGGATGACGTGACCAAGTGGTTGCAGGACAATGCGGATTGTATCGTTACCCTGTGGAACGATAAAGCGATCGCTGTTCAGCCACCGAACTTCATCGAAGCGGAAGTGATCGAAACCGATCCAGGCTTGAAAGGTGATACCGCAGGTACCGGCGGCAAGCCAGCAACCCTTTCAACGGGCGCAGTGATCAAAGTGCCACTGTTCGTGCAGATTGGCGAAGTGGTAAAAGTTGATACCCGCTCTGGCGAATACGTTTCTCGCGTAAAATAATCGTCAAATCAGGCGCATCGGTGATGCGCCTTTTTTCTTCGCTGTGCCTCTGCTTCACTCTTTTCCTGCCGTTGAATCCGCATTTTTCCAAATCAAGACTATGCTTTAAGAGCTGTACTTTTACTGCAACCAAAAAGGATATGGCTATGTTAAAGAAAAGTATTGTCGCGATTTTTTCCGTGCTGGTGCTCTCTTCCGTTCTGACCGCCTGTAACACCACGCGTGGTGTCGGCGAAGATGTTTCGGCGGGCGGTAAGGCAATTCAGCGCAGCGCACAGTAAGATACCCCGGTGTGAAAGCTGCTTTCACACCGGATCTCTATTTCTGTTCAACCCAAATCAGCTCATCTACCGGGAATCCGGCACTTCTGGCCTGTTCGACCAGGCGCTTTTTAACACCTTCATCTAATTGTGGCGTGCGTGAGAGAATCCATAAGTAGCTACGATTCGGGCCGCATACCAGCGCATAGCGATAGTCCGGATCCAGCGCTATCACGTTGTAGCCACCATAGAACGGACCAAAGAACGAGACTTTCAGCGCAGCGCGCTGTTTATCGCCGGTGAAATAGGCTTTGCCAACGCTCTCTTGCCAGCGTTGCTTCTGCTGGTTGAAACCACGATTAACCACTTTCAGGCCACCATCATCGCGCGGGCTATAATTGGCCGTGACCTGCTGTAAACCACGTTCAAAGCGGTGATTAAGACGAGCGATTTCATACCATTGGCCGAGATAGCGCTGACTGTCGAATCCCTCGACCACCGTAACGCCTTTTGGCGGCGTGGTTGAGCATGCAACTGAGAGGAACGCGCTGAGGCTGGCGACGAGAGTTTTCCATGGAGACATTAGGGGATTCCTTCACAATTTTAATGAGTTAAGTATAGCTGCCCGTTACTAAATTGCTGCTGGCATCCGCTGGCGCTGCGGCGTCGTTGTTTGCCATCGCCAATGCGGGTAGACTTCCACCCCTTATTTGTATGAGGAGTCATCAACATGAGCGAAACGGCAAGCTGGCAGCCAAGCGCACCCATTGCCAATTTGTTGAAACGCGCCGCCATTATGGCGGAAATTCGTCGTTTCTTTGCCGATCGCGGCGTGCTGGAGGTGGATACTCCGGCGATGAGCCAGGCGACTATCACGGACATTCATTTGGTCCCGTTCCAGACGCGTTTTGTTGGGCCGGGCGCCGCTGAAGGGCGCGATCTGTGGCTGATGACCAGTCCGGAATATCATATGAAGCGCCTGCTGGCAGCGGGTAGCGGACCGATTTATCAAATGGGCCGCAGCTTCCGTAACGAGGAAGCGGGACGTCACCATAATCCTGAATTTACCATGCTGGAGTGGTATCGCCCGCACTACGATATGTACCGCCTGATGAATGAGGTGGACGATCTGATGCAGCAGGTGCTGGAGTGCGATAGCGCCGAGTCATTGTCATATCAGCAGGCGTTTATTCGTCATCTGGAGATCGACCCGCTGTCAGCCGATAAAGCGCAGCTGCGTGAAGTGGCGCAGAAGCTGGGCGAGGGCGAGTTAGCGAACCGTGAAGAAGACCGCGATACGCTGCTGCAGCTGCTGTTTATGCTGGGCGTTGAGCCGAAGATTGGTAATGATAAGCCTTGCTTTGTTTATCACTTTCCGGCAACGCAGGCGGCATTAGCGGAAATCAGCACCGAAGATCATCGCGTCGCCGAACGCTTTGAGGTCTATTACAAAGGTATTGAGCTGGCGAATGGTTTCCGTGAGCTGACCGATAGCCGTGAACAGCGTCAACGCTTTGAGCAGGACAATCGTCGCCGTGCCGCGCGTGGCCTGCCGCAGCATCCTATCGATACCAACCTGCTGGACGCGTTGGCACATGGCATGCCTGCCTGCTCTGGCGTGGCGCTAGGTGTTGATCGTTTGATTATGCTGGCGCTGAAAGCCAGCGCATTGAGCGAAGTGATCGCCTTCCCGGTTGACCGCAGCTAATCCATGGGGGCGCGAAAGCGCCCTTATTGGGTGGTGACTGGGGCGGTGACTTCCGGGAATTCCTGAATGGTAACCGGCAGCGTCATCTTCTTTTCATTGCGTAAGATCTGCACGTCAATGACTGAACCCGGGCGAATTTCAGCCACCTGATCCATCGTTTCCTGCGCTGAAATCGCGGTTTTGCCATTCACCTGAAGCAATACATCATTAGCCTGAATACCGGCGCTATCGGCCGGCCCGCCAGGCGTGACGTTACTGACAATAATGCCTTGTACGCGGTCAAGGTTACTGCCCTGGCCGTGCAGCGGCGGCAATTCACGCCCGGTAATGCCGATATACCCGCGAATCACCCGGCCATCACGAATCAGCTTATCCATGATTTTGCTCGCCAGCGCAGTTGGAATGGCGAAACCAATCCCTTCCGGCGTTTCGCCATCGCTGCTTTTATCAAAGGTTAGGGTGTTGATGCCCATCAACTCGCCGAGGGAGTTAATCAGCGCGCCGCCTGAATTGCCCTGGTTGATCGAAGCATCGGTTTGCAGGAAGTTTTGCCGTCCGGAAGAGCTCAGGCCAACGCGCCCGGTGGCGCTTATAATGCCCTGCGTAACGGTTTGGCCCAGGTTGTAGGGATTACCGATGGCCATCACTACGTCGCCAATGTGCGCTATGCGTCTGGCATTGATGGGAATGACGGGCAGGTTCGCGGCGCTGATTTTCAGTACCGCCAAATCGGTCATCGCATCGGAACCCACCAGGTTAGCTTCGAAGAAGCGTCCATCCTGCAGCGCCACGATGATTTGGTCGGCATTATTGATAACGTGTTTGTTAGTAAGAATGTAACCTTTGCCGTTCATGATGACGCCGGAACCGAGCGTGGTGATGCCGCGATTGTTGTTGCCGTGAGCACTGCGGTTATAGACATTCACGACCGCGGGCACGGCACGGCGCACACCCTGATTGAAACTGACGGGTGCTTCATCATTGCTATTGTCATGATCAAAGGTGATATCGCTGCCGATACGTAGCGCAGGGATCGCGACAAGCAGTAAGCCAGCCACGATCAGGCCCATCACCACAGAACGCAAAAGTTTAAGAAACATGGTGTTATTTCAGGCAAGGGTTAATCGCAGGGCAGAATAGCATGAGAAAGGCGGACAAACACCTGCTTGTCCGCCTGATGCGAGGATTATCGCAGAAGCAGGTAAATACTCTCGTCGCCGCGCACTATGTTCAGTGCCAGCACCGGCGGTTTCCCTTCCAGCACTTTGCGCATTTCGGCCAGCGAGGTGACGTGATTGCGGTTTACGCCGACAATCACATCGTCCTTCTGCAAACCAACCTGCTCGGCCGGCGTTCCTTTTTCAATCGCATCGACTTTCACGCCCTTATCACCGGCTTTGGTCGCACCGTCGCTCAGTGTGGCGCCCTGCAGCGCAGGCGACATGAGCTGTGCGCTGGCGGTGGTTTGCGCGCTCTGCTCCAGCGTGACGTTAACGGTAATCGGTTTGCCTTCACGTAACAGGCCGATTTTCACACTCTGTCCCGGCGGTGTGGTACCCACTTTCACGCGCAGTTCGGCAAAGCTGGTAATGGCTTTGTCATTGATGGAGGTGATGATATCGCCGGCTTTGATGCCCGCTTTCTCGGCGGCCGATTTCGGCAGAACTTCAGAGACAAAGGCTCCACGCTGCGCATCGACATTAAAAGCTTTAGCAATATCGGCGGTCATCTCAGTGCCTTTAATGCCCAACTGACCGCGCTTCACTTCACCAAACTGAATCAACTGCTGCGCGAGATTCATCGCCATATTGGCGGGGATCGCGAAGCCGATACCGATATTGCCGCCGCTGGATGCCAGAATCGCCGTGTTGATACCGATCAGCTCACCATTCAGGTTGACCAGCGCACCGCCGGAGTTGCCGCGGTTAATCGCCGCATCGGTCTGTATAAAGTTTTCCAGCCCTTCCAGGTTCAGGCCGCTACGTCCCAGCGCAGAGATGATGCCGGAAGTGGCCGTTTGGCCGAGGCCGAAGGGATTACCGATAGCAACGGCGAAATCACCCACTTTTAGCGAATCGGAATCGGCAATTTTTACCTGGGTCAGGTTTTTCGCGCCCTCAATTTGAATCAACGCGATGTCGGTTTGCTCATCGTGACCAATAAGCTTAGCGTCGTATTCGTTGCCATCACTCAACTGCACGCTGATTTTATCTGCACCGTTCACCACGTGATTGTTGGTCAGGACGTAGCCTTTCGCGGCATCGATGATCACGCCAGAGCCCAACCCTTCAAAAGGCTGAGGCTGAGATTGTCCGGGTGCCTGGCCGAAGAAGCGTTTCAGCGGCTCCGGAATATCCTGCGCCTGCTGGCCGGAATCTGTGCCTTCTACATGCACGCTGACTACCGCAGGCAGAACTTTCTCCAGCATCGGTGCCAGGCTTGGCAATGCTTGTCCTTGAATCTGGGCCGGCAGGGTTGCCAACGCGCCAGGGGCGGCGGCCAGACCCATTCCAATGCTCAAGGCTAATGCGCTCAACAGTCGTGCTTGTTTTTTCATTGCTACAACGCTCTCGCTGCGAAAAGAAAAGGGGATGAAAAAGTGTGACAGTTGTTTGGGGCAAGGGTTCGACAAACAAAAAGGGCACAGCCAAGCTGTGCCCCAAAAGGATTATTTACGCGGTGTGCGATCGCTACCCCGTAACAGGCCGGAAGCACCTTCAGAGTAATCGCGCGGCATTTGTACCGGCGCCTGATCGTTATCCGCTTCGGCTTCCGTTAGCTGGTAGGCAAACGGATTTTTCTCGCCCGGCAGATTTGGCAGCAGATCGTTAGATCCCTTCGCCATGTGCTGATACAGCTGGCGGTAATCATGCGCCATGTTGTCCAGCAGCTCAGCGCTGCGTGCAAAGTGGTTGGTGAGCTCCTCGCGGTAATCCGCCAGCTCAGCCTTCGATTTTTCCAGCTCATACTGCATGCTACGCTGCTCACGCAGCTTCTTGTTGCCAAAACGCATCACTACCGCGCCGACAATAATGCCAATCACTAAACCAATCAGCCCGTATTCCCAGGTCATAATGACTCCCGTGTAATTTCCGTTGTTTCGTAGGGCATTGCTTCTGTTTCAACATCAACTTCAATAGCAGTCACTATACCCAATAATCTCATGGAAGTGGAACTATCGGGCTGCATCGCTTAGTGTAGAGCGGCCTATTTTTCGTCAACCGACCCGTGAATCGGACTTTTTCAGGGATTCTGAGAGAACCATGCAAACCTCATCTCCGCTTGCACGCTATGAGCAAGCGCTGTCGCAGGGCGAGTTTCGCCCGGATGACGTACAACGAGAAGCGATTACCCGCTTAGATGCCATCCAGCAAGGATTGATTGCTCGCCAGCAACATGTTGAACCGGCAGCAAAAGGCCTGTTTGGACGTCTGTCTAAGATGATGAATAAAGAGAAAAGTGCGAGTGATGCTCCGGTGCGCGGCCTCTATATGTGGGGTGGTGTAGGACGCGGTAAAACCTGGGTGATGGATCTGTTTTTTCAGTCAATTCCTGGCGACCGCAAACTGCGTCTGCATTTTCACCGCTTTATGCTGCGCGTCCATCAGGAGCTGACGCAGCTGCAGGGCCACAGCGATCCGCTGCTGATTGTCGCTGACCGCTTTAAAGCTGAAACCGACATTCTCTGTTTTGATGAGTTTTTTGTTTCGGATATCACCGATGCCATGCTGCTCGGCACGCTGATGGAGGCACTGTTTGCCCGCGGCATCTCGCTGGTGGCAACCTCAAATATTCCGCCGGATGAACTCTATCGCAATGGCCTGCAGCGGGCGCGCTTCCTGCCCGCCATTGAACAAATCAAGCGTCATTGCGAAGTGATGAACGTTGATGCCGGTATCGATTACCGTTTGCGTACTCTGACTTCAGCGCACTTGTGGAATTTCCCGCTGAGCGATGCCACCCATGCTGAAATGGAGCGTATGTTCCGTGCGCTGTCCGGTAAAGCGCGTGAGGATGCGCCGGTGCTGGAGATTAATCATCGTCAGATGCCAACGCTCGGCGTGCATGACGGCGTGCTGGCGATTAATTTCCTGACTCTCTGTGGCGAAGGGCGCAGCCAACACGACTATATTGAGCTCTCGCGCCGATTTCACAGCGTCTTGCTGTATGATGTGCCGGTGATGATTTATAAGACCGAAGATCAGGCGCGTCGCTTCCTCGCGCTGGTTGATGAATTCTATGAACGCCACGTGAAACTGGTCGTGGCGGCGGAAACGTCGCTGTTTGAAATTTATCAGGGCACACGCTTGAAGTTCGAGTATCAACGCTGCTTGTCGCGTTTGCAGGAGATGCAGAGCGAAGAGTATTTGCGTCTGCCGCATCTGCCCTGATGACGTGGCAGAAATCGCAGGATTTAGATGCAAAAAGGTTCGATCTTTGGGTTCGACTTCTCTATAATCTTGCGACCCCACGTTACAGCATCGGTTTTCTTTCCCAAGAACTCGATGTGATCCGGTAACTCACTTGAAGGGGTGGCTTGCTGGGCAAAATGGTCGTGTGAGCCTCAATCGTTTACTTAGCGTTTGGGATTTCACCAACGTGTAACTTTTTATTTGGGTAAGCTTTTCAATGAAAACTTTTACAGCTAAACCAGAAACCGTACAGCGTGACTGGTATGTTGTTGACGCAACGGGCAAAACCTTGGGTCGCCTGGCGACTGAACTGGCGCGCCGTCTGCGTGGTAAGCACAAAGCGGAATACACTCCGCACGTTGATACCGGTGATTACATCATCGTTCTGAACGCAGAAAAAGTTGCTGTAACCGGCAACAAGCGTACTGACAAGATTTACTATCACCACACTGGCCACATCGGTGGTATCAAGCAAGCGACCTTTGCAGAGATGATCGAGCGCCGTCCTGAGCGTGTGATTGAAATCGCGGTTAAAGGCATGCTGCCGAAAGGCCCACTGGGTCGTGCTATGTACCGTAAACTGAAAGTTTACGCAGGCAACGAGCACAACCACGCGGCGCAGCAACCGCAAGTTCTTGACATTTAATCGGGATTATAGGCAATGGCTGAAACTCAAAACTACGGCACTGGTCGCCGCAAAAGCTCTGCCGCTCGCGTCTTCATCAAGCCGGGTAGCGGTAACATCGTAATTAACCAGCGCTCTTTGGAGCAGTATTTCGGTCGCGAGACTGCACGCATGGTCGTGCGTCAGCCGCTGGAACTGGTTGATATGGTTGGTAAATTTGACCTGTACATCACTGTTAAAGGTGGTGGTATTTCTGGTCAGGCTGGTGCGATCCGTCACGGTATCACACGCGCTCTGATGGAGTACGACGAGTCTCTGCGTTCTGAACTGCGTAAAGCGGGCTTCGTTACCCGTGATGCACGTGAAGTTGAACGTAAGAAAGTCGGCCTGCGTAAAGCACGTCGTCGTCCACAGTTCTCCAAGCGTTAATTGTTTGCTGCTTTGGCAGCGGCAATTGGCTCAAAAAACCCGCTTCGGCGGGTTTTTTATTGCCCTTTTTACCAATTATTACCACCAAAAACGCGAGCTTTACCCGCATTTTGCCCGCAAATCATTACGCCTGCCCCACAAGCTGCTTAAAATCTGGTAAACTCACTGTCACTTTGCGCCTGCGAGAAGCAGCGTTGTGCTTGTCGTTCCTGTCGGGAAGGCTGGGCGATGCTTCTAACGCTGACGGTAGGCGAATCTGATGAGCCGGTGAGTCGCCGTGTGGTTGGCTATTCGCAGTATCTTTTTGTGAACAAACTTGGAGGTTTTCATGGCTGTCGCTGCCAACAAACGTTCGGTAATGACGCTGTTTTCTGGTCCGACTGACATTTTCAGCCATCAAGTACGCATTGTACTGGCTGAGAAGGGCGTCAGCGTGGAGATCGAGCAGGTTGAAACGGATAACCTGCCGCAGGATCTGATTGACCTCAACCCGTATCGCACAGTACCTACGCTGGTCGACCGTGAACTGACGCTGTACGAATCACGCATCATCATGGAATACCTCGATGAGCGTTTCCCGCATCCACCGCTGATGCCGGTTTATCCGGTTGCGCGTGGTGAAAGTCGTTTGATGATGCACCGCATTGAGCAGGATTGGTATAGCCTGATGCGCACCATCGAAACTGCCAATGGTGCAGAAGCCGATGCAGCGCGTAAGCAACTGCGTGAAGAGCTGCTGGCAATTGCGCCACTGTTTGCACGTACGCCTTTCTTCATGAGTGAAGAGTTCAGCCTGGTGGATTGCTATCTGGCGCCGCTGCTGTGGCGTCTGCCGCAAATGGGTGTGGATCTGTCTGGCGCAGGTTCTAAAGAGCTGAAAGGCTACATGACGCGCGTATTTGAACGTGACTCTTTCCTTGCGTCACTGACAGAAGCAGAACGTGAAATGCGCCTGCAAGCTCGGGGCTAATAGTATGGAAATGTCGCAACTAACGGCGCGTCGTCCCTATCTACTGCGTGCATTCTATGACTGGTTGCTTGATAACCAGCTGACGCCGCATTTGGTGGTCGACATTAATCTGCCTGGTGTGCAGGTGCCGCTGGAATATGCGCGCGATGGGCAGATTGTTCTGAACATCGCGCCACGTGCGGTAGGCAATCTTGACCTCGCCAATGATGAAGTGCGTTTCAATGCGCGCTTTGGTGGCGTACCGCGTCAGGTCTCTGTGCCGATGGCTGCGGTTCTGGCAATTTACGCCCGTGAAAACGGTGCTGGCACCATGTTCGAACCGGAACCGGCTTATGAGCTGGCGACGGAAGATCAGGATGGTAGTGGTCAGGAAGAGACGATGATGTCTGTGATTGATGGCGATCGTCCGGATGATGCGACTGATGACGATCACTCGCCAGATGATGAGCCGCCGCCGCCGCGTGGCGGACGACCTTCACTCCGCGTAGTGAAATAAAGCGTCTGAGAGTGTGAAATAAAAACGGGCCGATGATTGGCCCGTTTTTTTATGTCTGCGCGTCTTAGTAGACGTCACGCAGGTAGCGTTTATCTTTCTTCAGCTGATCAATGTAGGCTGCCGCACGCTCGCTGGACAAGCCGCCGAACTGACGAACCACCTCATACAGCGCGGCATCCACATCTTTCGCCATACGTGAGGCATCGCCACACACGTAGAAGTAGGCGCCATCCTGCAGCCAGGCGTATAGCTCCGCGCCTTTCTCCAGCATGCGATTCTGCACGTAAATCTTCTCTTCCTGATCGCGTGAGAAGGCGAGATCGAGGTTTGTCAGCAGGCCATTCTCCTGCCACGCACTCAGCTCTTCTTCATAGATGTAATCATGTGCCTGATGCTGGTCGCCGAAGAACAACCAGTTTTTACCTTGCGCGCCGGTTGCCTGACGTTCCTGCAGGAACGCGCGGAACGGGGCGATGCCGGTGCCTGGACCCACCATGATCAGCGGAGCATTGCCATTTGCCGGCACGCGGAACGCTTTGTTGGGCGAAATGAAGATCGCCGGCTTTTCGCCACGACGAACACGTTCAGCCAGGTAGGTTGAGCACACGCCTTTACGCTCACGGCCGCCGCTGTGATAGCGCACGGAAGCGATGGTCAGATGCACCTGATTTGGATGCGCTTTCGAGCTCGACGAGATGGAGTACGCACGGTGCTGCAGTGGGCGCAGCATGGCAACGAATTCCGGCACTGAGAGGCTGCGCGTCAGCTCAAGCTGCAGCAGATCCAGCGTATCTTTGCCCCACAGCCAAACGGCGAGAGTATCTTTGTCGTCGTGCTGCAAAACGTGACGCAATTCCTGGTTGGTGGTGTGCTGTCCAACCCACTCAATCAGTTTGCGTGATGGCTCAGAGATTTCGAACTGGTGCGTCAGCAGATCGCCAAGGTTGCGATCAAAGCCTGGCACCGGCGTTTCGTAATCCGCTTTCAGTTCGGCCAGCAGCAGTGAAACCAACGCCGCGTCGTTCACCGGGATCACACCCAGCGCATCGCCGGCTTCATATTTCAAACCACTGTCGGTGAGATCGAATTCAAAGTGACGAATATCTTTAGCCGACTCCTCAGCCGACAGGCGCTTATTGGTCGCCAATGCGGCAGCATAAGGGTTCTGCTTATTGCTGCCCGGAATGACCGGTGCTTCAGGTGCGCTCTCAAGTGCAGTTCCGCTGCTGCCTGCGCTGGCGGCAAACTGCGGCATTGCCGTGCCAATCCACTCGCTGGACGGCTCTTCGAAATCAATATCGCAGTCGATACGATCGGCCACGCGTTTCGCACCGAGCTGTTCCAGACGCATATCGATGAATTTACCCGCCTGGCAGAAACCGTCGTAGCCGGTGTCGCCAATCGCCAGTACTGCAAAGTGCATCTGCTCCAGACGCGGTGCGGCGCTGGCTGAAATCGCCTGCCAAAACAGCTGGGCGTTGTCCGGCATTTCGCCTTCGCCGTAAGTCGAGGTGACGATCAGCACGTGACGCATGGTGGCGAACACATCCAGATCCACTTCGCCCAGAGCCTGAACCACCGGCACTAAACCTTTGGCACGCGCGGCTTTAGCGGCAGTTTGCGACAGCGCTTCGGCATTACCGGTTTGTGAACCGAACAGGATATGCAGCTGCGTGTTGGCACCGGCAGCCGGTGCGCTCTGCTTGTCTTCTAATACCAGCAGGCGCGAGTGGAGACCGGCGAGAAAACCCGCCAGCCAATATTTCTGCTCACCGTTAAACGGTGCATCTTCAGGAATGTAAGGAATTTTCATCGGTAAGGCGCTCAATCCTGTTCAATCAAAATATAAAGTCTAAATTACACATGTTCCGTAAAGCTATAATCAGGAAAGTTTCCCGACCGCAGCAGCGATTTCTGGCAGTGCAGCACGTGCAAACAGCTCTTCGAAATCAGGTAGATGGCCAAGAACCTCGCGGTTGCAGGCATCCTGATAAATGATCCAGCCATACGTCGCCAGGCTGTCCATGGAGCGAATGTTACGTTGCGTTAATGCCGCTTTATAATCCGCCATACGTTTAGCGGCGATCAGGCTTGCCAGCTCGTCATCGCTATAGCTTTCAATCGCAGAGCGCGCATGACGTTGTAGCTTGCTTATCAGCGCGAAATCTTCGGTCATCAGCAGATTACGCACGGCTTTCTCAACGGCCGGATCTTCCACCGCCGTGCCTTTTGGCAGTTTGCCCAACGCCAGCTGCTGCGCGAGGCTCAGCACGGTGTAGTTATTCAGCAGCACAAACATCTCAAGCGTATCGGTCGCGCCGTAGGCCGGTACGGCACCGTTGGCGATGGTTTTACCGTCACGCCACGCCGATTTGAATTTAGCGACCTGATGTGCAGCCAGCGACGTCGACAGCTCTTCGAGCAGGTCTTTACGCGATTTGGCTTTCAGGATTTCGGTGCCATCCTGATACAGCAGCAGCGAACGTGGCATCACGTAAACAAAGTGGTGGCACTCGGTTTCCCAGTTCTCCAGCAGCCAGGCAGCGCGCGGTGACTGGGTAGCTTCCAGATGCCAGTTCAGCATGGTTAGCACCGCTTGCTTATGCACCTGCGCCATTTCATCTTCATCGGCGATGGAGCCAAACAGGACTGAATCACCGGCTGCATGTGCCGCCAGCGATCCATACGGATCGTACTGGTAGGCGAAACCGCCGCTCATGCCGTTGCCGAAGCCTTTACCGAAGGTGCCAAGGTTGAGGATGGCGCCGTTGGTCATGTATTCGCAGCAGAAGTCGCCAACGCCTTCCACTACCGCGGTTGCGCCAGAGTTACGCACCGCGAAGCGGTCACCCGCCTGGCCCTGTACGAACAGACGACCACCGGTGGCACCAAACAGGGCGAAGTTACCGATCAAGACGTTGCCATCGCTATCCTGTGCGCCGCCGCCCGGTGACATCACCACCAGCTCGCCGCCACACTGACCTTTGCCCACGCCATCGTTACAGGTGCCGTAATGTTTCAGCTGCATGCCGTCGTTGCAGAATGCGCCGAACGACTGGCCGGCAGAACCGCTGGTGTTGATCAGCACGGTGGCTGGCGCCAGATAGTGACGACCGCGGTCATCTTTCAGCACCGCTGGCAGCGCTGCTAATTGCTCTTTAGTGAGCTCGTGGTTCAGCATGCGCTCGATATCAATTGCCAGCTGTCCACCCACGCTCTTGTTACGGTTGTTCAGCGTGATGCCCGCGCCCAGCGCGATTTCACGGCTTGCCTCGCCAACCAGCTGGGTTTTCAGCTCATTGACCCAACCATCATCCAGCTCAAAATCTTTTTCCAGATAGACTGGCTTAGCAATTTTTTGCTCTGGCACCACGGTTAACATGGCGCGCAGATCCAGTTTGCCGACTTCCAGCGGGTGATCCATCAAATGCAGCAGATCAGAACGGCCACGTGCTTCGCGCAGTGAACGCAGACCGAGGCGAGCAAGGAACTCACGCACTTCCTGCGCCACGTTGATGAAGTACTGCGCCAGCTGACGCGGATCGCCATCAAAAGCTTCGGCGTTGGTGGTTAAACCGGCCGGGCATTTAACGTTACAGTTTTTCGCCATCACGCATTTCAGCATCATCAGCGCGGTGGTACCGAACTCGAAGCTGTCGCCGCCGAGCAGGGCAGATTTGATCACATCACTGCCGGTCTGCTGTGCGCCGGAGCAGCGCAGCTGCACTTTGTCGCGCAGGCCATTGGCGCACAGCGCCTGATGTACTTCAGCGATGCCGATTTCCGCTACGCGACCGGTATATTTCAGGCTGGTGACCGATGCTGCACCGGTACCGCCGGTGTTACCCGCCACGTTAATCACGTCCGCGCCGGCTTTCGCCACGCCCACGGCGATGGTGCCGATGCCTTCAGATGACACCAGTTTCACAATGACGCGCACGCGCGCGGCTTTGCAGTCGTGGATCAGCTGAGCCAAATCCTCGATAGAGTAAGTGTCGTGGTGCGGCGGTGGTGAAACCAGCTCAACGCCTGGTGTACCACCACGGGCTGCCGCAATCTCAACGGTCACTTTTGGTGCTGGCAGCTGGCCGCCTTCACCTGGCTTCGCGCCCTGACCAATTTTGATCTCCAGCTCTTCCAGCATTGGGTCGGCCAGATAAGCTGCCCACACGCCGAAACGTCCAGACGCCAGCTGTTTAATGCGTGAGGCGCGGATGGTGCCGTGGCGTGAATAGTGTTCGCCACCTTCGCCGCAGTTGCTCATGCCGCCCACCATGTTGGTACCGTGCGCCACCGCTTCGTGCGCAGGCGCTACCAACGCACCGTGGCTCATGGCTCCGGAAGCAAAGGTACGGGTAATTTCGTGTGCCGGTTGAATCTCTTCCAGCGGCAGCGAGGGCAGCGCAGTGAAGATCAGCGACAGATAATCCGCAGCTTTGCCGTAAGCGGTGATGTGCAGAACGCCATCCGCCACATTGCTGCTTTCGATATCGTCGCTGAAGCGCGTTTTCAACGCACGCGACAGTGCTTCGAGGCGCTCATTCTCTGGCTTCAGGCCAGCAATCGCATCGATCAGGCGCAGCTCAAACTGATTCAGGCTGCCATTTACCGCTTCACACTTCAGGCCGCGCGTCGCGAAGCCGTTGTTAACCAGCGAGTAGCGGCCCAGCTTACGGCCGAATTCCGCTTCGCTATCCACGTGCGTCAAATCGCAAGGCAGCGCGAGGATGTCCCGCAGCGCCGCAGGACGACGTTTACGCTCGGCATGCATCAGGCTGGAGAACTGACGGTAATCGGGCGTGATGGCAAAGCTATCGATAACATCATTCGGGATGCGCTCGAAGCTGCTGTCTTTAAAGGCTTCCGCTTTGATATTGAAAGCATTATCCAGTTTAGCCAGCGTCATCAGGCGAATAAAGTTGTCCTCTTCGCGCTCTTTGTTAGCAAAGCGAATCGGCTGCTCCGTCATATCAATGAAGGTACGTACCGCAATGGTGCCGTACGAATGGCCAGCACCTTCAGCACGCTCTTTGAACAGGCCGAGCAAGGGGACTTCCGCTTCGCCCTGAATTTTCAGCGCACTTTGATGCCAGTCGACCGCCATTTGGGCGATAGCCGGGAAGCCAGCGCCGCCAACGGGGGTTTTGATATTCGGGAAATACTTTTTCAATACCGGATCGTCGGTATTCAGGAAGTTAGGCTCGAAGAACTCGCCGCAGCTGTAGCTCTCAACGGTACACAGGCCCACTTTGCCCATGGTTTTCATTAACGCTTTTTCTGCTGCTTTGGCATAGCGTTTAAAGGCTTTGTTACCTTCTTCGCCTTCACCGAATTTCTCTTCCGCACGCATCTGCACGCCGAGTGGGTAAACGGCAGAAGCGCCGAAGCCCAGCGTTGCCGCGATATGGTGCGAAGAGATGCTCTGGCCGCTTTCTACTACCAGCGATACATCCAGACGCAGACCTTCCTGCACCAAACGTTGGTTAATCGCCGATACCATCAGCAGCATCGGAATCGCCGCGTGGGTTGAGGAGATGTGGCGGTCGGTAATTACCGCGATGCCACCTTGCTGGCGTGCGAAATCAACAACCTGCTGCGCTAAGTCATCAATGGCTTTTTCCAGCGCGTTGGCGTTAGCTGCGCGGCTGACGATATCTTTGCCGACGACTGGCTCGTACAGCATCTCGAAGCGCGCATAAGGCGCGACGGTTTGTTCGCGCAGGCGCAGCATGTCGAGGTGCGTCAAAATTGGTGTTGGTACGATGATTTGCTGGCCCTTGCTGCGACCCAGGTGCGGTTTCGCACCCAGGGCAACGCGCAGCGTCATGCCGTCCGCTTCACGGATGGAGTCAAGCGGCGGGTTAGTGACCTGGGCAAAGCGTTGCGAGAAGTAGTGCGCCATGCCGCCTTCGTGGTCGGACAGGCCGTTGATGGCGTTGCCGTAACCCATCGCTGAGATCTTCTCAGCGCCGGTTTGCAGCATCGGGTCCATCATGAATTTGAAGCTTTCCTGGTTGTAGTAGTAGGCCACAAAACGCTGATAGGTTTGCAGGTCACCACGATAACGCAGCGGAGAGCCGAGCTGCTCAGCCTGAATTTCTGGCAGATCGGCGAGGTCGACACGCGCTTTACTCAGCAGCGACAGGTAATCCTTCTCCGCCGCCAGTTTTTCCAACGCTTCCACGGTAGTGTAAGAGCGTTTCTCTTTGTGATCGTAATAGAGCATACCGCCCGCTTCGATACGGCCGCGACGCAGCACGCTTTCCGGTGGGAAGGCGATCTGGCCCGCTTCAGACATGGCTCCGATATATTCCGCCGTTTCAACGGAACGCAGCGGACGTAGACCGAGACGGTCAAGACGGGCACCAATCACTTCGCCATTACCAAAGATCAGCGCGGCCGGGCCATCGTTTTTCTCTTCATATAATGAGAAGTACTCAAGCATGGCGCGTACTTCATTTGAGAGCGACGTATCGTTCTCCCAGGCCGGTGGCATCATGGAAACAACGGCGTTGATCAGGTCGAGGTTATCTTCCATCAAGCGGCTGTGAATGCTCTGGTCCAGACGTGAGCTGTCGGACTGACCTTTAGGGCGCACAATTTTCTTTCCACGCGCCAGCATCAGTGCCGCTTCGGCAATACGGTTTTTGCGATCGGTATTCAGTTCGCCGTTGTGCGCCATCAAGCGGAACGGTTGCGCCATGGTGGTATGCGGATCGGTGTTGGTGGAGAAGCGGGTATGGAAGAACAACCCGCGCACCTGATGGTCGGCATCGGTTAAATCTTTGAAGTAAGGAATCACTTCGTTGGAGTTCAGGCGGGCTTTAAATACCTGGGTGCGCGAGGAGAGCGACAGCGGATAAAGGCCGCCGAATTCGCTTTCGGTAAAGGCGCGCGCTTCGATATCCAGCAGCGCGCGATAAATCTGGCGCTCGAATTCCAGTTGGTCAGCCACTTCCTGCGGCGCAGCAAAAACCCATTGTACAATCGGCAGCTGGAATTGCAGGGCAGCCGGGCGCGTCACACTGCCGTCCAGCGGCATATCGCGTTTCACTAATACCGGGAAGTTGTGTGCCGCCAGCGTTTCTTCTACCAGACGTTCAGCGTTAGCGCGCAGTTCCGCGTCTTTGGGCACAAAGAAGTTACCCACGCCAAAACGGCCAGCTTCCAGCGCCAGACCTGTGACCTTGCGGAAGAAGTTCAGGGAGAGATCGACGTTAACGCCAGCGCCATCGCCCACGCCTTCGGCGGACATGCCGCCACGGTGCGGTACCGTGCACAGCGCGCTATGGGCCATCTGCAGGATCTCATGGGTCTGCTCGCCGTCCTTACGGGTAATGAAACCTACACCACAGCTATCACTTCCGGCTGATGGATCATACAAACCATAGGGATTCGGTTTTTGCGTGGACATTGAGAGTCTCCTTAAACTTCTTTTGACATTACCTGCATTTTTTCGCGTACC
The DNA here is from genome assembly GCF_039621635.1 of Pantoea sp. BRR-3P. NCBI lineage: Bacteria > Pseudomonadati > Pseudomonadota > Gammaproteobacteria > Enterobacterales > Erwiniaceae > Pantoea > Pantoea sp. BRR-3P. The sequence continues at coordinate 3,554,787 of NZ_CP155066.1, read as the reverse complement.
GCAGCGTGACTGAAGCTGCAAAGGCTGCGGTATCAATTCTTGTGCCGCTCCGTAAAGAGCGGGCGTCGCAACACCGAGCAAAGGCTCTTAAGACACTGTTGTCACGTCCTTAATGAGCTGCTCTTTAATCCGGTCTCTTTCGGGAGATAGCTTGCATCTAGAGGGAGTCTTCTTGCTGCATAGATATGCCGAGACACAGCCCCACCAGGAAAGCTCCCAGTGGAATTCCAACTTATCGGGAAAGCGAACTCAGGTCAAATAGCCAGCTTTGTTGAGGGTAATCTGCTTTTTTAATGATTAACATGATGATTTATAAGTTTTTTACTCGTAAATTTATGTCAATCTTCCCCTTCCCATTCCCCCAGTAACTGTGAGCCGTCTCACTGTGACCTGTGCCTCTAATATCTAAACAATGCTGGCATCGATGCTTATGGCAGCATTAAATTCTGTTGGGTGCGGCTGATGCACAGCATGTATCTGTTTTTCTTATGGCGTCATATTTGAATCAAAATCACGCTGGCATTAGTAAAATTAATCACGCTACACGTGATTAAAAAATCGTTTAAGTTGAATGGGTATGCAATAAAGGCATGCAGCCATGAGACGACATGACTGCCAGGGTGCTGATTAGCACAGGATGTAGAGAAAAGCGCGACAAAAGTGCGGCCTTTCAGATTATTCAGTTGGCAGAATTAGTCAAGCGCTTTACGCATATAGACGGGAACGTCGGCGAAATCCTGCGGTGGTGCACCATTACAGAGCAAAACTCCTGCGGTGAAGCGGCGCGGCGTAGCGATATTTACGCTATCATGGGCCAGATTTCGTTCAGGGAGCTTGTAATGAAGCAGATTCGCCTTTTAGCGCAGTACTACGTTGATTTGATGGTCAAACTGGGGCTGGTGCGCTTTTCACTGCTATTAGCGTCGGCGCTGGTGGTGCTGGCAATGGTGGTGCAGATGGCGGTCACCATGGTGCTGCGCGGCCACGTTGAGAGCATTGACGTAGTGCGATCGATATTCTTCGGCCTGTTAATTACGCCCTGGGCGGTTTATTTCCTCTCGGTGGTGGTCGATCAACTGGAAGAGTCGCGCCAGCGCCTGACGAAACTGGTGGATAAGCTGGAAGAGATGCGCACACGCGACCTTGAGCTTAACCAGCAGATGAAAGAAACCATCACGCAGCTGAATCAGGAAATTAACGACCGCATCAAAGCCGAACAGGCGCGTGAGCAGGTGATGGACAAGCTGCGCGAAGAGATGGCGCGGCGCGAGCAGGCGCAAATTGAGCTGGAACAGCAATCCTCCTTCCTGCGCTCTTTCCTTGATGCGTCGCCCGATCTGGTGTTCTACCGCAACATTGATAAGCAGTTCTCCGGCTGCAATCGCGCCATGGAACTGTTGACCGGCATGAGCGAAAAACAGCTGATTGGTATGACGCCGCGCGATATTTATGATGATGAGGCGGCGACTAAAGTGCTGGAAACCGATGAGAAGGTGTTCCGTCATAATGTATCGCTGACTTACGAACAGTGGCTGCAATATCCCGATGGGCGCAAAGCCTGCTTTGAGATCCGCAAAGTGCCATATTACGACCGCGTGGGGAAACGCAGTGGTTTGATGGGCTTTGGCCGCGATATTACCGAACGTAAGCGCTACCAAGACGCGCTGGAGAACGCCAGTCGTGAGAAGACGACCTTTATCTCAACTATCAGCCACGAGCTGCGTACGCCGCTTAACGGCATCGTCGGGCTGAGTCGCATTCTGCTCGATACCGATCTGAATCAGGAACAGCTGAAGTACCTTAAAACTATCCACGTTTCTGCCATCACGCTCGGCAACATCTTTAACGATGTTATTGAAGTGGACAAAATCGAACGCCGAAAAGTGCAGCTGGATAATCAGCCGCTGGATTTCACCGGCTTCCTCGCCGATCTGGAAAACCTCTCTGGACTGTTGGCGCAGCCGAAAGGGCTGAAGTTTGTTATGGCGCCAGAGCTGCCGCTGCCGCATAAAATCTCAGCAGATGGTACACGTCTACGTCAGATTCTGTGGAACCTGATTGGTAACGCGGTGAAATTTACTCAGCAGGGCGAAATCGTGGTGCGCGTTGCCTATCTTCAGGATGAAACACTGCGCTTTGAAGTGCAGGATTCAGGTATGGGCATTCCTCAGGAGGAGCAGGACAAGATTTTCGCTATGTATTATCAGGTGAAAGATCAGCACGGCGGAAAGCCAGCAACGGGCACTGGTATTGGCCTGGCGGTATCACGGCGTCTGGCACAAGCGATGGGTGGCGATATCCGCGTCAGCAGCGTCGCGGGGCAGGGTTCTTGCTTTACCGTTGAGATCAACGCGCCACGTGTTGCTGAAGAGGTTGAGGACGACAATCTGGATGACAGCATGCCGTTACCGGCGCTGCACGTCCTGCTGGTGGAAGATATCGAGCTAAACGTGATTGTCGCGCGTTCAGTGCTGGAGAAATTGGGCTGCAGCGTGGAAGTTGCCATGACTGGCACGGACGCGCTGGCGATGTTTGATCCACAGGAGTTCGATCTGGTCTTGCTCGATATTCAACTGCCCGATATGACGGGCCTTGATGTATCGCGCGCCATCCATCAGCGCCATGCTGGCACAACGTTGCCGCCGCTGGTGGCCCTGACAGCAAACGTGTTGAAGGACAAAAAAGAGTATCTCGATGCGGGCATGGATGATGTGCTGAGCAAACCGCTGGCCGTACCGGCGCTGACCGCCATGATCAAAAAGTTTTGGGATTACCAGCCGGAGCAGGAAGAGATCGTCAGCGAGTCGTCGGCCGAGCAATCACGCATGCTGTTGGATGTCCCAATGCTGGAACAATATATTGAATTGGTGGGTCCAGGATTGATTACGCAGAGCTTAACGATGTTTGAGCAGATGATGCCCGGATACCTTGATGTGCTGGATTCGAACATGATGGCGCGCGATCAGAAGGGCATTGCCGAAGAAGGCCACAAGATTAAAGGCGCGGCGGGTTCGGTTGGCTTACTGCATTTGCAACAGCTGGCGAAGCAGATTCAGTCGCCGGAATTGCCAGCGTGGTGGGACAATGTCCAGGAGTGGATCGACGAATTAAAACAGGAATGGTTGCAGGACGTGAACGTGTTACGTGAATGGGTTGCTGAGCGAGAGAAATTACAGGACGTCAGAAAAAAATGACCCCAGTCGAAACTGGGGTGCGCGAATACTGCGCCAACACCAGGGAAATGGGTACTGCTGCTATTATGAGAGATCGAATAAAAAAGCAACAGTGTGGTATTGGTTAACGCTTCCAAATCACCTTAACAAATTCGCTAACGCTTGCGATAAGATTCATTAAATTGTGTGATGTTGAGCAGCGATTAAATACAGAAAACATTAATTTGCTGACACAGTCAAGCAAGGAATTAATTTCTTTGCCAAATTGCACTCTTTTTGACCAATTGTTCTGCTTTTTGCCTGGTTTTGCTTCAGCGTTTCGTTAGAAAGCCCTGTAAGGAGCATGGAAAAACTCAAACTGACGATAAATTGCAGTTGAGTAAGGTTAACGCTCTGAAAATTATCAAAAAAAGCTTTTTTTCGGTCAGGTTATCCAAAACGTTTTGGAAACCCTCTGTTGAAAGTTCCAGTTTAAGGTTTAGCGTGCAATGTAAACCATTTGTGCGGTAAATCGCTTTACCTCTTCCACGTGCTAATCGATGGATGACAGGGCGAATTCCGCCATGATTTTAAGAATGGTCTTGGATATCAATGAGCATCTTCGAAGACTACTAAAAGTTATAGTTAAGCATTACGAAAGGTTTTGCGTGATCGACATCACATTCAGTTAAGTATCCAGTGAGACTGCATTGGATCGATTTCTGTTTATGGAACCGATTCCTTTTTTACTGGAAGTGCTTGATGTATTTGGCTCTAATACAGAAGCATTGTGCATGCTGAACGTTAATTAACCTCGTTACTCAACGGGTATAGGGTTAAAATTTAGCGTTGAGACATTGCTGTTTGATATCGTGACTTGAGTGATTAATTAATACAGGGAACAGGTAAGAGAAAATTGCATGAGCAAGAGTAAAGGGAAGCTGGGAAAACGTATTAAGGTACTGATTGCTAAAGTTCTGCTGGCCTGGTTGGGTATGTGGTTAGCGGGCATTCTGCTGTTTGCGTTCTTACCTGTGCCGTTTTCTGCAGTGATGGTAGAGCGACAAATCGGCGCCTGGTTTACCGGGCATTTTGATTATGTGGCGCACTCAGACTGGGTCAGCATGGACGAGATTTCTCCCTGGATGGCCCTGGCGGTGATCGCATCAGAAGATCAAAAATTTCCTGAGCATTGGGGTTTTGATGTTGATGCCATTCAGTCAGTACTGGATAACGAGGGTAATGAGCGCATGCGCGGTGCCTCAACCTTATCCCAGCAAACGGCAAAAAATCTCTTCTTATGGGATGGGCGGAGTTGGATGCGCAAAGGGCTGGAAGCAGGATTGACGGTGGGAATTGAAACCGTGTGGACGAAGCGCCGCATCCTGACGGTATATCTGAATATTGCAGAATTTGGTAACGGGGTATTCGGGGTGGAGGAAGCGTCGCAGCGCTACTTTAATAAGCCCGCTAGTCGCCTCACAATGTCAGAGGCGGCGCTGCTGGCGGCAGTGCTACCTAATCCGATTCGCTTCCGTGCCGATGCGCCTTCTGGCTACACGCGTCAGCGTCAGCAGTGGATTATGCGCCAGATGCGGCAGCTGGGCGGCGAAGGTTTCCTCAATCGCTACAAACTGCACTAAAAGCTTAGTCTTCGTCAAAGCCCGCTTCAAACAGTTCGATAACCGCCGCCAGCGCCTGTTCTTCCTGCGGGCCGCTGGCTTCAATTTCGATATGACCGCCTTTCGCCGAGTCGAGCATGAGCAGCGCAATGACGCTGCTAGCTTCGGCTTCGGTACCTGATTCATTGCGCAACAGCACTTCAGCATCAAAGCTTTGTACCAGCTCAAACAGCTTCATCGCTGGACGCGCATGCATGCCCAGCTTATTTCGAATCTCAACGGTTTGTTTCACGGTCATGATTTGCGTTTTTCCAAAGTGCGATGGCGAGACTGCACATTTTTACCGCGCGATCGGAAATAATCCGCCAGTTGTTCAGCAATATACACTGAACGGTGCTTGCCGCCGGTGCAGCCGATGGCAACAGTAAGATAGCTGCGGTTATTGGTTTCCAGCATCGGCAGCCACAATTCCAGATAGCTACGCGTTTGATAGATAAAGTTATGCACTTCAGTATGACGATCGAGGAATGCCGCTACTGGCCGATCGAGGCCCGTCATCGGACGCAACTTAGGATCCCAATGCGGGTTCGGCAGAAAACGCACATCGAACACATAATCTGCATCGATCGGAATACCGTGTTTGAAGCCAAATGACTCAAACACCATGGTTAATTCACGCTCGCGTTTACCCAGCAGACGGGTACGCAGCATCTCCGCCAGCTCATGAACCGACATCTCAGACGTATCGATAATCAGATCGGCACGTGAACGCAAGGGTTCCAGCAGATCGTTCTCTTCATCGATGGCGCACTCCAGCGACAAATTTTTGCTGGAAAGCGGATGCAGGCGACGCGTATCGCTATAACGACGGATCAATGTGTTGCGATCGGCATCGAGAAACAGCAACTGCGGCGAGAAAGAGTCGGGCAGATTGTTGAGCGCGGCTTCAAACACTTCCGGCGATTCAGGCATATTACGCACGTCAATGCTGACCGCAGCAGAGATGTTGCGTTCGGTTAAGGTATTCGCCAGCTCCGGCAATAGCACAACCGGAAGGTTATCGACACAGTAAAAGCCCATGTCTTCAAGAGCACGGAGCGCAACCGATTTTCCTGAGCCTGACCGACCGCTAACGATCATCAGCACCATCACATTTCTCCCGTTTTAAACCGGCGAACTGGCCGGTAAAAGTGTTTTACGCTTAAGAGTGTGCTTCCTGAGCTTCTGTGATAATGGCGTAGAGCTCTTCATCGCTCTGTGCTGCACGTAAACGGCGGCAGACCGTTTTGTCCGCCAGGCGTTTAGCAACAAGCGAAAGCGTGTGCAAGTGGGTTTTACACTGGTCCGCGGGTACCAGAAGGGCAAACAGCAGGTCAACCGGCTGGTTATCAACCGCATCGAAAGCGATGGGCTGATCAAGGCTGATAAACACCCCTACGGCGCGCAATGTATCTTCTTCCAACTTGCCGTGTGGGATAGCAATGCCGTTGCCAATGCCGGTACTGCCCATGCGTTCGCGGGTCAGGATTGCTTCGAAAAGCGTCTGGTGCGGCAGATTGAGCTGCTTCGCTGCTAGCTCGCTGATAATTTCCAGCGCGCGTTTTTTACTCTGGCAGTGTACGCCGCTACGGGTACAGTCCAGTGAAAGGACCGAGCTCAATTCCAGTGTCAGATCGTTGTTCATCATCGTTTCACTTGCGAGTTCACATAGCCGCGGGGATCAGGCAATTAACTGCATTGCGGTTCGCCCGTTGGCGCTTGCGCAGATGACAAAACGGGGCGGTTAAACCCGCCCCATTTTGCTCTAAGTGCCGAATCAGTCAGCACTCTGCAAGCGTGAAGGTTAGTGTTTTTTCAGTTTGTCTTTATGTTTGGTCAGCTGACGGGAAAGCTTATCGATTAACCCGTCGATGGCCGCGTACATGTCTTCCGCTTCCGATGTGGCGTGCAGCTCTCCGCCGTTGACGTGCAGTGTTGCGTCCGCAACCTGCGTCACCTTCTCTACTTTTAGAACAATATAAACCTGATTGATATGATCAAAATAGTGTTCCAGTTTGGCAAATTTGGTATTTACAAATTCACGCAGAGGTTCGGTAATCTCAACGTTAAGTCCGGTCAAGTTTAGCTGCATAGGTCTTCCTTCTTCGTTCGGTCAAACCAATTGTTTGCGCTGGTTTGATGGCGGTATAGATAAAGACTCGCGATATTTAGCAACCGTACGTCGCGCTACCATGATGCCCTGTTCAGATAACATGGAGGTCAGTTTGCTGTCGCTCAAGGGTTTTGCGGGATTTTCCGCGGAGATCAATTTTTTCACCAGTGCGCGAATCGCCGTGGAGGAGGCTTCGCCGCCGCCCTCGGTGTTGACGTGGCTGGAGAAAAAATATTTCAACTCAAAGATGCCGCGCGGACTGTGCAAGTATTTCTGCGTGGTCACGCGTGAAATGGTGGACTCGTGCATATCAACGGCCTGGGCGATATCTGCCAGCACCATCGGGCGCATATACTCCTCGCCCTGCTCAAAAAATGCCTGCTGTTGCTCAACGATACAGCGTGTCACTTTGAGCAGCGTATCGTTACGGCTCTCGAGGCTCTTAATCAGCCATTTGGCTTCCTGCAAATTACTGCGGATAAACTGATTATCGCTTTCGTTACGTCCGGCACCGCCCATCGCAGCATACTGCTGGTTGATTTTCAGGCGCGGCATGCTGTCTGAGTTGAGTTCAACTGTCCAGCGCTTGCTGATTTTGCGCACCAGAACATCAGGAATAACATATTCTGGTTCGCTGGTGTTGATCGATTGACCCGGACGCGGATCGAGCGACTGAATCAGCAGCATCGCGTCTTTCAGTATCTCTTCTTTGAGACGCGTCACGCGCATCAGACTGCGGAAATCATGGTTAGCCAACAGATCGAGATGCTCGCTGACAATCAAACGGGCTTCCGCCAGCATAGGTGTTTCGGACGAATATTGAGAGAGCTGTACTAACAGACAATCACGTAAGTCGCGCGCACCTACACCAACGGGATCGAAACGTTGCACGCGCTTAAGCACGGCTTCGACTTCTTCCAGCGTCAACTCTTCATCACCAATACTGTCATAAATGTCTTGTATAGTGACGGTGAGATAACCGGTATCGTCAATGGCATCGACAATCGAGGTGGCAATCGCGCGGTCCGTATCGCTAAAAGGCGTTAACTCAACCTGCCACATCAGATAATCCTGCAGCGATTGGGTGGTTTCGCCCTGATAGATCGGCAGCTCATCGTCCTGGTAGTCGGTACCTGTGCCTGAAGGGGTTCCCGCGGTGTAGATTTCGTCCCAGGTGGCATCGAGCGGCAACTCTTCGGGCATATCTTTCTGTTCAAGTGCTTCACGCGTATCTAGTGAATCACTTTCCTGATCCTGAAATTCGCGCGCATCGACTTCTTCATGCAGATCGGTTTGTTCAAGCAGCGGATTGCTTTCCAGCGCCAGTTGGAGTTCTTGCTGGAGTTCAAGCGTAGAGAGTTGCAGCAAGCGGATAGCTTGCTGCAACTGTGGTGTCATCGCCAGCTGTTGGCTGAGCCTGAGTTGCAAACCTTGCTTCATAATTCGGTTAGAATTTCCTAAGCAAACGTAGGGTGTTACGACACCTTATCAGAGTCTGAACTCTTCGCCCAAATAAACACGCTTAACCTGCTCATCTACAAGAATTTCATCAGGTGTGCCATGGGCAATCAAATGCCCCTGGCTAACAATATAAGCGCGTTCACACACCGCGAGGGTTTCACGCACGTTGTGGTCGGTAATCAGCACGCCAAGGCCGCTGTCACGCAAATGCTCAATGATTTTCTTGATATCGATAACGGAGATGGGGTCAACGCCGGCAAAAGGCTCATCCAGCAGGATAAACTTCGGATTAGCCGCCAGCGCGCGCGCAATCTCCACACGACGGCGCTCACCGCCCGATAACGCCTGGCCCATGCTGTCACGCAGATGCGCGATGTGGAACTCTTCCATCAGTTCGTTAGCACGATCCTGGCGCTGCTCTTCGGTCAGATCATCGCGAATCTGCAGCACCGCCATCAGATTGTCGTACACGCTCAAGCGGCGGAAAATCGAGGCTTCCTGAGGTAAATAGCCGATGCCGCGGCGTGCGCGTGCATGCAGCGGCAAAATGCTGATGTCTTCATCATCAATCACGATGCGGCCGGCATCGCGCGGCACAATGCCAACCACCATGTAAAACGTGGTGGTTTTACCGGCACCATTTGGGCCCAGCAGGCCGACAATCTCGCCGGATTTTACCTGCAGACTAACATCTTCCACCACGCGGCGGCCTTTGTAGGCTTTCGCCAGGTTTTCAGCGATCAGTGTGGCCATAGCAATCAGTTACTCTTTTTAGGGCTCGCGGACGAGCCGTTTTTATCCTGCAGCTGCGACGGTACCAGAACGGTGGTCACACGCTTACTTTCACCCTGGCTAAATGCCTGCATTTTCTGCTCTTTCACCAGGTAAGTGATACGATCGCCTTTAATATTGCTGTCCTGCTGCTGAATAAAGGCATTGCCCGTCAGCTCAACAAAGTCGTTCGCCAATTCGTAGTGCAGTTTACTGGCATGGCCCTGAACCGGCTTGCCGCTGTCCTGCATTTGGTAAAAGGTGGCAGGATTACCATAGGCATCAACGATGGTTTTCTTGCTGTCGCCGCCAGGACGTGTGACCACGACTTTATCGGCGGTAATCTTGATCGAACCCTGGGTAACAATCACGTTGCCGGTAAAGGTCGCGACGTTGCCTTGCAGGTCCAGCGCCTGATTAACGGAGTCAATATTAACGGGCTTGTCTGAGTCGCCGGTCAGCGCCAGGGCGGGCAAACTCGTTGCCAGCAGGGCACTCACCAGCAATAACTTAAGGCTGTTTTGGTTCATTTTGGATTTCATAGGAAGTTTTGACCTTTTCAAGCAGCTCAGCATTTTTCGTCCGTAAATTGCCGCGCATTTTCATGCCAGTGGAATTAAAACTGCGGCCAAAAAGGGTGACTTTATCGTCAGACGTCACGTCCTGGGTGACCAAATTTACCTGAGCGTTATCGGTAAGAATGCGCTCAAGCTGTGAATCCTGGGTCAACGTATTGACGACGACATTGCCGTAAAGGTAAAGCATACGATCTTTAGTCAGCTTTGCCTTGTCAGCACGCGCTGACCACGTCGGCACTTTGTTTTCGTCATAGGTGGTCATCACCGGATTATCGAACCAACTTACCTCATCGGCTGAAAAGTAGGTCACTTTATCTGACACCAGCTTATAACCCAGTGCGCCCGTGGGGTTATACACCACAGTATTGGATTTTTCGCTGGTATACGTTGGCTCTTGATTATTCGTCGCCACCGGCGTTTTGTTGTCATCCTGGTTGGTGAGATTCCAGCCGATCAGCACCAACGCGATCAGGGCCAGAATCAGCGTCATCCAACGCCTGCTCTTACTCATATTGATTGCCCTATGGCATCCTCAAATTTGTTCTGCGCAATCAAAATCAGATCGCACAACTCGCGTACTGCGCCGCGGCCACCGGCAATGCGGGTAACATAATGCGCGCGCGGCAGCAAAATCGGGTGGGCATCCGCCACGGCAACGCTCAAACCCGCCTGCGCCATTACTGGCCAGTCGATCAGATCGTCACCGATGTACGCCACCTGTTCGGCAGATAACGACAGTTTATCCAGGAGTTCACGCCAGGCCAAAAGCTTATCCGATTGTCCCTGGTAAAGATGCGTAATGCCGAGCGTTTTACAGCGATCTTCCAGCAGTTTTGCTTTGCGGCCGGTAATAATAGCCACTTCGACGCCGGAGGTCAGCAGGCAACGCACGCCATAGCCATCGCGTACGTTAAAAGCTTTTAGCTCTTCACCGCTGTTCCCCATATAAATCACGCCATCGGACATCACGCCGTCGACATCACAAATTAGCAGGCGAATCTGCGCGGCACGTGCCATCACCGCTGCGCTCACTGGACCGTAGCAAGTCTCGACCATCGCCGTTTCAGTACTCATGAGTATTTCCTGTTCAGACTACGCCAGCGCGCAGCATGTCATGCATATGTACCACACCGAGCAGGCGATCGTCATCGGCGACCAGCAGGGCGGTAATGTTTTTGTTTTGCATCAGATTAAGTGCGTCAACCGCCAGCATATTTGGACGCACGCGAATGCCGCCGCTGGTCATCACATCCTGGATGCGGGCCGTCTGGAAATTGATGCCCATATCAAACACGCGACGTAAGTCCCCATCGGTGAAGATGCCTTCAATTTTCATCAGATCATCGACGATGACCGTCAAGCCGAGATTCTTACGCGTAATTTCCAGTAATGCATCACGCATTGACGCGTCACGACTGACGTGCGGGATTTCATCGCCGCTGTGCATGATATCGCTGACGTGCAACAGCAGTTTACGCCCCAACGCGCCGCCGGGATGCGACAGCGCAAAATCTTCCTGCGTAAATCCACGCGCTTCCAGCAGAGCGACGGCAAGCGCATCGCCCATGACTAAGGTGGCGGTGGTGCTGGTGGTCGGTGCCAAGCCCAGCGGACAGGCTTCCTGCGGCACTTTCACACACAGGTGCACATCAGCTGCGCGGCTCATCGCGCTTTCCGGGCGGCCCGTGATACAAATCAGCTGGACTTTTTGGCGCTTTAGCACCGGAATCAGCGCAAGGATTTCACCTGACTCGCCGCTATTGGAAATGGCGATGACCACGTCATTGGTGCTTACCATACCGAGATCGCCGTGGCTGGCTTCTCCGGGGTGCACAAAGAATGATGGCGTACCGGTACTGGCAAAGGTCGCGGCCATTTTTTTACCAATGTGTCCCGATTTGCCCATGCCCATCACGACCACTTTGCCGCGACAGGCAAATATCATTGCGCAGGCGCGACTGAAATCGTCATTGATGTATTGATCAAGCTGCTCCAGCCCTTCACGTTCGATGCGCAGCACCGCTTTACCTGCCTGCTGAAAATCGAAATCCGGTTGCTGATGTGACATGGTCAGTCCGTCCTTAATAGCTTGTGATAACCATGGGGCTGAGCCATAGCCACAGAACCCACGCGATAAATCCACCTAATAATAGAGTGCCTGCAATACGGCCAATCCGCCGCTTACGCAGCAGACAGAGCAGGGCGAACAGCACGCTAACGGCCAGCATTACCCAATAATCACGCGCAAAGGCGTGTGTATCTATACTTCCGGGATGAATCAGTGCGGGCAGGCCGAGCACAATCGCCAGGTTAAAAATATTGGCTCCGATAAGATTGCCAATGGCAATATCATCTTCACCTTTTAGTGCGCCTGCTACCACCGTTGCCAGTTCAGGTAAGCTGGTGCCGACGGCAATCAGCGTCAAACCCATCACCAGTTCGCTCACACCGAAGTAGTCGGCAAAAACCGTCGCGTTGTCGATCACCATACGCGTCGACATCGGTAAAATAATCAGCGCGACGGCCAGCCACAGAAAAGCCACGGTATTACCCGCTTCATCGCGCGGCAGCTCGGCCAGCTGTTCGCGGGTTAGGGTGTCATTATTGTCACGTTCGGCACGGCGGGCAATGCGGATCACCACCAGCAGATAACCCAGCGCGATGAGCAGCAACGCCACACCATCAAGCCTGCTCAAATAATTATCAAACAGCATGATGCCGCTGAGCAGTGAGACAAGCAGCAGTAATGGCAGTTCGCGCCGAATGAGATTGGAGTGTACTGTCAGGGGGTGGAGTAGCGCTGCGCCGCCAAGAATTAATAGAATATTCGTAATGTTAGAACCGAGAGCGGTTCCCACGGCTAAATCCATTTGTCCATGCTGTGCTGCTGAGAACGAGACAATTAATTCCGGTAAGGATGTACCAATGCTCACCACCGTCATGCCAATGATTAGCGGTGGGATGCCAAAGGATCGACACAGGATCGCGGCGCTAAACACCAGACGGTCGGCACCGTAAACCAGTAAAATCAATCCGATAAACAGCAAGGCAGAGGCTACGAACATTAAAAATCCTTGATGGATGGGGGGCCGGCAAACCTTGTCCGACAGGTAAAAGCATGCTGCACACGTAAGCAGGCGCTGATTTTGACTGTCTGAGAGGCAAAAGTAAATTTTAAGGCCGTTTTCGCCACACCAAGTGGGTAAGTTTCTGTAAAACTATCGTGCATTAGAGGCTACCAGGCTACCATCGACAGCTTTGATAACGCCCGATCCGCATAAAGAGGTAAAGATGATCCAGCAGCAAACGAATCTGGTTGAGGTTCGTGGCGTCAGTTTCACGCGCGGAGATCGTACGATCTTCGACGATATCTCGTTAACGGTGCCCGCCGGAAAAGTTACCGCAATCATGGGGCCGTCCGGTATTGGTAAAACCACGCTGTTGCGTCTGATTGGCGGGCAGTTACAGCCTGATAAAGGGGAGATTTGGTTCCGCGATCAGAACATCCCGACGCTCTCGCGCACGAAATTATACGAAGCGCGTAAAAAAATGAGCATGCTGTTTCAATCGGGGGCGCTTTTTACCGATCTTAACGTTTATGAAAACGTCGCATGGCCCCTGCGTGAACATACGCGATTACCTCCTGAATTACTGCACAGTACGGTTTTAATGAAGCTGGAAGCCGTTGGCTTACGTGGGGCAGCTAAACTGATGCCAGCCGAGTTGTCTGGTGGCATGGCGCGCCGCGCCGCCCTGGCTCGCGCCATCGCGCTGGAGCCGGAGCTAATCATGTTTGATGAGCCCTTCGTCGGGCAGGACCCCATTACCATGGGTGTGTTAGTGAAATTGATTGATGAGCTTAATCATGCGTTGGGTCTGACCTGCATTGTGGTTTCACACGACGTGCCAGAGGTCTTGAGCATTGCCGATCATGCCTATATTGTTGCCGGACAAAAAATTATTGCTCAGGGTAGTGCGCCGGAGCTGCGGGAAAATCCCGATCCGCGTGTGCGCCAGTTTATTGAGGGTCATGCGGATGGCCCAGTGCCTTTCCGCTTTGCCGCTGGAGATTACCTCAGCGACTTGACTCGCTCAGGGAGAACATAAACTGATGTTGTTACAGGCGCTGGCGTCATTTGGACGTCAGGGAATTAATACCTGTGCCGCTTTTGGCCGTGCAGGCTTAATGTTATTTCATGCGCTGGTGGGTAAACCCGCGTTTCGTCGACACGCGCCGCTGCTGGTTAAGCAGCTGTACAGCGTGGGCGTGTTATCTTTGCTGATCATCGTCGTATCAGGCCTGTTTATTGGCATGGTGTTGGGCCTGCAGGGTTATCTGGTGCTCACCACGTACAATGCAGAAACCAGCCTCGGTATGCTGGTGGCGCTTTCGCTACTGCGCGAGCTGGGGCCGGTGGTGACGGCGTTGCTGTTTGCCGGACGTGCCGGCTCGGCATTGACAGCAGAAATCGGATTGATGAAAGCGACGGAACAGCTCTCCAGTATGGAGATGATGGCCGTCGATCCGCTGCGTCGCGTGGTTTCCCCGCGTTTCTGGGCCGGTTTTATCAGTATGCCGCTGCTGGCGCTGATCTTCACTGCGGTGGGGATTGCTGGTGGTGCGTTGGTTGGCGTGAGCTGGAAAGGTATCGACCCTGGTTTCTTCTGGTCAGCGATGCAGAATGCGGTTGATTTTCGTACGGATGTCGTCAACTGCATGATTAAAAGCGCGGTCTTTGCCGTTACGGTAACCTGGATTGCGTTATTTAATGGCTATGATGCCATTCCGACTTCGGAAGGGATTAGTCGGGCGACGACGCGTACCGTGGTGCATGCTTCACTGGCGGTACTCGGTTTGGATTTTGTGCTGACAGCACTGATGTTTGGGAATTGATGCAATGCAAAGCAAGAAAAACGAAATCTGGGTAGGCGTCTTCATGCTGGCTGCGCTGCTAGCGCTATTATTTCTTGGCCTGCGCGTTGCCGATCTCAAAACAATCGGCTCGGAGCCCACGTGGAAGATGTACGCCACCTTCGATAATATCGGCGGACTAAAAGTCAGTTCACCGGTGAAAATTGGCGGCGTGCTAATAGGCCGCGTGGCCGACATCTCGCTGGATGAGAAAACGCTTTCGCCGCGCATCACCATGGATATCAGCGACAAATATGCGAATAAAATTCCAGATACCAGCTCATTAGCGATTCGCACCCAAGGCCTGCTCGGCGAGCAGTTCCTGGCACTCAATTTAGGCTTTGACGATCCTGAACTGGGCTCGTCAATGCTGAAAGATGGCGGCACCATCCGCGATACCAAGTCGGCACTGGTACTGGAAGATCTTATCGGCCAATTCCTCTATAAGAGTGGCGATAACAAACCTGACGATAAATCCCAGGGTGCCGAGAGCGCACCGGCAGCGCCGGCAACAACGGAATAACCAAGAGGTAAAACATGATGTTTAAACGTTTACTGATGATTGCCATGTTGGCAATCGTACCGCTGGCAGCTACTGCAGCGGACCAAAGCAATCCCTATAAGTTGATGAACGAAGCGGCAGCTAAGACCTTTACGCGCCTGAAGAACGAACAGCCAAAGATTAAGCAAGATCCGAATTATCTGCGTGAAGTGGTTCGCCAGGAACTGATGCCATACGTTCAGGTGAAATATGCCGGTGCGTTAGTACTGGGACGCTACTACCGCGACGCGACACCTGCACAGCGCGAAGCTTACTTCGCTGCTTTTGGTGATTATCTGGCGCAGGCTTATGGCCAGGCGCTGGCGCTGTATAACGGTCAAACTTACCAAATCCAACCAGAGCAGCCGATTGGCGATGCGAATATCGTCGCGATACGCGTCACGATTATCGATCCGAACGGCCGTCCGCCGGTACGCCTTGATTTCCAATGGCGCAAGAATAGCCAAACCGGTAACTGGCAGGCATATGACATGATCGCTGAAGGTATCAGCATGATTACCACTAAACAGAATGAGTGGGGCGATCTGCTGCGTACCAAAGGCATTGATGGCCTGACTGCTCAGCTGAAAACCTATGCAGCACAGCCTATCACCCTGGATAAAAAGCAATAATGAGTGAACCGTTACGCTGGCAGCGCACTGCCAGCACCCTGGCCTTAAGCGGCAAATTAGATCGTGATACGTTGCTGACGTTGTGGCAGGAACGTGACACTGCGGTCGCGGATATCACCACCATTGATGTTGCTGGGCTTGAAAGGGTTGACTCAGCTGGCTTGGCACTGCTGGTGCATCTGCGTGAAATTGTGCGGGCACAGGGCAACGTACCGCTTTTTACCGGGATCTCCGATAAACTCCATTCATTAATTACGCTGTATAACCTGCAGCAGATTATTGTTTCTGCGGAAAAAATCGCCTGATTGCCGGATGTCGATGCTAAGCCCCTGATTTTTTCAGGGGCTTTTGCGTATTTAAGAGTCAGGCGCTTTCCTCTAAGATGTCTGCCTTATTATTATTAAGTGAAGTAACGAGCGATGGAAAATAGTGAAGTTCAGGCCGTGCTGATGCAGGCGCTGGCATTAGAAGAAGTACACGTACTTAGCAACGATGGCAGTCACTTTCAGGTCATCGCGGTGGGCGAAATGTTCGGCGAACTGAGTCGCGTGAAGAAGCAGCAGGCTGTGTACGCGCCGCTGATGGAATATATTGCGGATAACCGCATTCATGCGGTTTCCATCAAAACTTATACCCCCGCCGAGTGGGCGCGCGACCGTAAACTCAACGGTTTTTAAGCATCCCGCCGGTTGTTTTATTGATAGATAATTGAGAGCCGTGTTAATGGACAAATTTCGTGTGCAAGGCCCCACCCGTTTAAGTGGTGAAGTGACCATTTCCGGGGCGAAGAATGCTGCGTTGCCAATTCTGTTTGCTGCTCTGCTGGCGGAAGAGCCGGTAGAGATTCAGAACGTGCCGAAGCTGCGTGATATCGATACCACCATGAAGCTGCTGAATCTGCTGGGAGCGCGCGTTGAGCGTAATGGTTCGGTCCACGTTGATGCTCGCGAAGTTAATGTTTTCAGTGCGCCATACGATTTGGTGAAAACCATGCGTGCCTCTATCTGGGCGCTCGGCCCGCTGGTAGCGCGCTTTGGTCAGGGCCAGGTGTCCCTGCCAGGCGGTTGCGCTATCGGTGCGCGCCCAGTTGATTTGCACATTACTGGTCTTGAACAGCTGGGTGCGGAGATTAAGCTGGAAGAGGGCTACGTTAAAGCTTCTGTTAACGGTCGTCTGAAAGGCGCACATATCGTGATGGATAAAGTGAGCGTAGGCGCAACCGTCACCATTATGAGCGCTGCGACGCTGGCGACCGGCACCACCATCATTGAAAACGCAGCCCGTGAGCCGGAGATTGTCGATACGGCAAACTTCCTCAACACCTTGGGCGCGAAAATTAGCGGTGCGGGCTCCGATAAAATCACCATTGAAGGCGTTGAACGCCTGGGTGGCGGCGTTTATCGTGTGCTTCCCGACCGCATCGAAACCGGCACCTTCCTGGTGGCGGCTGCGATTTCACGCGGTAAGGTGATCTGCCACAATACCAAACCGGATACGCTGGATGCCGTCCTGGCCAAGCTGCGTGATGCCGGTGCCGATATTGAAGTGGGCGAAGATTGGATTAGCCTTGATATGCATGGCAAGCGTCCTAAAGCGGTTAACATCCGCACGGCGCCGCACCCAGGTTTCCCAACCGATATGCAGGCGCAGTTCACGCTGCTCAACCTGGTGGCGGAAGGAACCGGTGTGATTACCGAAACGATCTTCGAAAATCGCTTTATGCATATCCCTGAGCTGATTCGTATGGGTGCGCACGCGGAAATCGAGAGCAATACGGCGATTTGTCACGGCGTTGAAACGCTGTCGGGTGCACAGGTAATGGCCACCGATTTACGAGCCTCGGCCAGTTTAGTGCTGGCGGGTTGTATTGCTGAAGGCACCACTTTCGTTGATCGCATTTATCACATCGATCGTGGTTATGAGCATATCGAAGATAAACTGAAAGCAATGGGTGCCAATATCGAGCGCGTAAGCGGCGAATAATTTTTGCTCATGGCGTTTAAAAAACCAGTCACGATCGCGCGACTGGTTTTTTTTCATCTGCGCCACGGTCAGATCTTTTTACGATCCTTTGGCGATCGGATGCGTTTCTTGCGATCAAGCAGCCGGCAGGTGACAGGATCAAAATAGCGGCTCGGCCAGATCTCTGAGGGATGAACTTTGATCGCGTTGGCAATTAGCCACTCCCCTTTGGGCCAGGGACGCGACAGTGCATTAGCCAGGGTTGATGAGCTTAAACCTGATTCACGTGATAATGCCGCCAGTGACGTGCCTTTCTTGCGCAGTGCAGCGATGATGTCTGCCGGATGCCAATCCTCTTTCCTTGCATACATAACTTTTCTCTCCTTGTCCGTGTTGTGACTTCCTCTCTCTGCTGTCCAATGATTCCCCTCATCGCAGAGTTATCTGGAAAAACCAGCGTTTTATAGCAAATGTTTCCTATAAATTTCCAGTAATTGTTTGTCCGACGCGCAGAAACTGCGTTGCTTTACGCAAAAGCAATGCAAAGGATGTAACAGAGGGGGGAGAAAAGAAGCAGGGCCAGAGCTGGCCCTGTTGAAAATCAGAAGTCGCGCTGCACTGACATGTGCGCCAACGCTTCAAGCGCACTGCGCCACGGGCTTTCTGGTAACACCTGTAGCGCGGCGATAGCTTTATCCGCCTCGTCCTCGGCGCGTTTACGCGTCCATTCCAGCGAACCGGTTTGTTGCATTGCCGCCAGTACAGGCTCCAGCAGGTGACGACCGTTGCCCTCTTCAATGGCTTTACGAATCATCTGAGCCTGCTCAGGCGTGCCGTTGTGCATCGCGTGCAGCAATGGCAGCGTTGGCTTACCTTCGCTGAGATCGTCACCGGTATTTTTACCCAGCGTTTCGCCATCTGCGCTGTAATCCAGCAAATCATCAATTAACTGGAAAGCGGTTCCCAGATAGCGGCCATAATCCTGCAACGCTTTTTCCTGCGCAGGCGTGGCGTCGGCCAAAATGGCAGAGGCCTGCGAAGCCGCTTCAAACAGACGTGCGGTTTTACTGTAAATCACCCGCATGTAGCTCTCTTCTGTGATATCCGGGTCGTTGCAGTTCATGAGCTGCAGCACTTCACCTTCGGCGATCACATTCACCGCTTCTGACATCAGCGCGAGGATCTTTAACGATCCCATGCTGGTCATCATCTGGAATGAGCGCGTATAGATAAAATCACCCACTAACACGCTGGCCGCATTACCAAACGCAGCGTTGGCGGTGGCTTTGCCACGGCGCATATCGGATTCATCCACCACATCATCGTGCAGCAGCGTCGCCGTATGGATAAATTCGATCAGCGCCGCATTGGTGATGTGCAACGATCCTTGATAATTCAGCGCGCGTGCTGAAAGCACGGCGATCATCGGACGGATGCGTTTTCCCCCGCCGCTGATGATGTAATAGCCTAACTGGTTAATCAGTGAGACTTCTGAATTCAGCTGCTCGAGGATGGTCTGGTTGACGGCCGCCATGTCCTGCGCGGTTAATTCATTAATCTGTTCTAAGTTCATTCGTCTTTTCAGCTTTACTCGTTTTTTGCATGGTAAGCGCTTTACACAGCGTGAGTTCAGGTAATCTGTTACTGATTGTACTTGAAAAATCGGGTTGCGAAACGTTTGCATTCGCCTTGCGCTTTTTTTCTGCAAGAGAGTGCAAAGTGCTCTTGTCTTCTGCTGGAGTATTGCGTAGAATTCGCGCCCTATTGTGAATATTTATCGCGCCGCCTGATGAATAGAAAGGCACGCGCAGAAGCGGAGTTTTATATGTACGCGGTTTTCCAAAGTGGTGGTAAACAACACCGAGTAAGCGAAGGTCAGACCGTTCGCCTGGAAAAGCTGGACATCGCAACCGGTGAAACCATTGAGTTTGACCAGGTTCTGATGATCGCAAATGGCGAAGACGTGAAAATCGGCGCGCCACTGGTTTCAGGCGGTGTGATCAAGGCAGAAGTTGTTGCTCACGGTCGTGGCGAGAAAATTAAAATCGTTAAGTTTCGTCGTCGTAAACACTACCGTAAGCAGGCTGGTCACCGTCAGTGGTTCACAGATGTGAAAATCACTGTGATCGGCGCGTAAGAGGAGATCTGACAAATGGCACATAAGAAGGCTGGTGGCTCGACCCGTAACGGTCGCGACTCCAACGCAAAACGTCTGGGTGTTAAGCGTTTCGGTGGTGAATCTGTTCTGGCAGGTAGCATCATCGTTCGTCAGCGTGGCACCAAATTCCACGCAGGTAGCAACGTAGGTTGTGGTCGTGACCACACCCTGTTTGCCACCGCAGACGGCAAAGTTAAATTCGAGATTAAAGGCCCGAACAACCGTAAATATATCAGCATCGTTGCTGAGTAAGGTTGTCGTGCTGCAGACGTCTACCGTCTGAATACACGAATGAAAGGCCCCGCAGCTTTGCGGGGCTTTTTACATTCTGCTGAAGCTTGCTGGATAACAGTTACGCTTTAGCACAGTTGTTGTACAATTTATGTACTCTTGGCTTTGCCAATCTTGTATTATCCGCCGTCGGTCAGCGCAGAAGACCCTGGCGGACCCGTTTGCGGCCTGCAAGCTGCCGTAAACGACAGCGTGACGGAGAAATAAAATGAAGTTTGTAGATGAAGCGACGATCCTTGCGGTCGCGGGTGATGGCGGCAACGGTTGCGTAAGCTTCCGCCGTGAAAAATATATTCCAAGAGGCGGCCCGGATGGCGGCGACGGCGGCGACGGCGGCGACGTGTATCTGTTGGCGGATGAAAACCTCAACACCCTGATCGATTATCGCTTTGAAAAGTCTTTCCGTGCCGAACGTGGCCAGAATGGCCAGAGCCGTGATTGCACCGGTAAGCGTGGTAAAGACATCATCGTCAAAGTGCCCGTTGGTACTCGCGTGATTGACCAGGGTACGGGCGAAACGCTGGGCGACATGACGCGCCATGAGCAGAAGCTGATGGTCGCGAAGGGCGGCTGGCATGGTTTGGGCAATACCCGCTTTAAATCATCGGTTAACCGTTCTCCACGTCAGAAAACGATGGGTACGCCGGGCGAGAAGCGTGACCTGCAGCTGGAGCTGATGCTGCTGGCTGATGTCGGTATGCTGGGTCTGCCAAATGCCGGTAAATCGACCTTTATTCGCTCTGTCTCCGCAGCAAAACCCAAAGTGGCGGATTATCCGTTTACCACTCTGGTACCAAGCCTTGGTGTGGTCCGTATGGACAGCGAAAAGAGCTTTGTCGTGGCAGATATTCCTGGCCTGATTGAAGGGGCAGCGGATGGCGCGGGTCTGGGTATTCGCTTCCTGAAACACCTTGAGCGCTGTCGAGTTCTGTTACACCTCATCGACATTGCACCAATCGACGAATCTGATCCGGTCGAAAACGCCCGTATCATTCTTGGCGAACTGGAAAAATACAGCGATAAGCTGTTCCAGAAACCACGCTGGTTAGTGTTCAACAAAACTGACCTGCTGAGCCGCGAAGAAGCGGAAAGCCGTGCTAAGGCGATTGCAGAAGCGTTGGGTTGGGAAGATAAATACTACCTGATCTCTGCCGCAAGCCGCGATGGCGTAACTGATCTGTGCTGGGATGTGATGAGCTTTATCATCGACAATCCTAAAGAAGCCGAGCTGGAAGAGAAGCAGCCGGAGAAAGTGGCCTTCATGTGGGATGATTATCACCGCGAAGCTATGGAGACCGCGCAGGAAGTTGAAGAAGATGATGATTGGGATGACGACTGGGACGAAGAGGACGACGAAGGCGTCGAAATCATTTACCAGCGTTAATCGCACAAGAGAAAGCGGCCAGATGGCCGCTTTTTTTTTTGCCCTCACCCTAACCCTCTCCCGCAAGCGGGCGAGGGAATCGATAGAGCAAACTTTGAATCATTACTTACATGACGCAGCGTCTCCCTCTCCCAGTGGGAGAGGGCCGGGGTGAGGGCATCGGGCCGCAGAGGACCTAACCCAGCACCGCTACCGTTAAACGCGACGTGCAGCACAGCTGATCGCGAGCATTGCGGATCTCAATCTGCCAGCTCTGATTGCGCGCACCAAGGTGCAGCGGGCGGCAGATCCCGCGCACTTCACCGCTGCTCACCGCGCGATGGTGGCTGGCACTCACCTCAATCCCCACCACGCTTTTACCTTCTTCGATGCTGAGATAACCGGCGATCGATCCCATCGACTCCGCCAGCACCACCGAGGCGCCGCCGTGCAGCAGGCCAAATGGCTGCTGCGTGCGGACATCCACCGGCATGATGGCTTCCAGATAATCTTCACCAATGACGGTAAACACAATACCGACATGTGCCACCAGCGAGTTTTCACCCAGCTTATTCAGCGTCTCAAGATCAATCGATCGTTTCCACATTGCCATCTGTTAGGATCCCAGCGTTGCGCCACCGTCGACCACAATATCCTGCAGTACCACGTGGCTGGCAAGATCCGAAGCGAGGAACATCACGTTTGCCACGATCTCCTGCGGCTTGGCGATCTTACGCAGCGGGATCCCCAGCTTGTACTGATCCGGGAAACCATTGATCATCTCCTGTTCTGCTTCAGGCGTATGCCACAGGCTGCGTTGCATATCGGTATCGGTCGATCCCGGCGAGACGATATTACAGCGCACGCCGAACGGCGCCATCTCTAAACCAACGGTCAGGCACAGGCTGCGTAGCGCCGCCTTGGATGCACCATAAGCGGACATGCCGAGGCGCGGGGCGTGTGCGGCATTGGACGCGATGGTGACAATCGCGCCCGTGCGCTGCTGGCGAAACACCGGCAGGGTTTGCTGGAACATATTGAAAGCACCACCGGCGTTAACCGCCAAACAAGCCTGCCAGTCCTCGAACGACAGTTCATCGGTTGCGCCAATGCGCAAAATTCCGGCACCGTTAACCAACACATCTAAGCGCGGCTGATCCGCCAGTAAACGCTGACAAACCGTTTTCACCTCGGCGGCGTTGGCCACGTCCAATACTTGGGTTGCAAACGGATAGTCGGCCTGATCGAAACGCAGATCGAAGCCGATCACCTGCGCGCCGGCCTGATGGAAGCTGAGCGCCGTATGATAACCAATCCCTTTTCCCGCGCCGGTGACCCAGACGATTTTTCCACTGAAATCAAAAGTATTCATTTGGCTGGCACCCGTGATAACAGTGCCCACCAGCCATCAATGGTCGGATTTTTTGCCAGGCTGACAAAATCAATATCGCTATGCACCTGACGCCAGCGCGCCGCCAGCGACATCACGCGCACCGAATCCAGACCGTAATCGATCAGGCTCTCGTCATCTGCTGGCACATCGTCATCTTCCAGCAGCGGCAAAATCAGCGCCCGCAGATCATCTTTACTCAGCGGTAGCGGCATCAGATCGGCGGTCATCACCACTTTCCCGCTGCGACCAGCGGTGTAAGTCAGCGCCATCATGTGCTCTTCACGTGTGAAATCAGCCAGCGCATCGGCCACCATAAACGGCTGGATGTTGCGCATAAAGGCGTCTGTCGCGGTTGTCAGGCAGCCAATATGTGCGTAAACGCCGGTGATGATCAGTTGATCGCGGCCCATTTCCTGCAAGGTTGATTCGAGCGGTGAGCGCACAAACGCGCTATAGCGCCATTTGGTCAAAACCTGATCGTCCTGATCCGGCGCCAGTGCAGCAACGATCTTCTGCTGATCCGGATGCTTGTTCAGGCCCGGTCCCCACATGTCGTTAAGCAGCGCGCGATCGGCGTCGCTCTGCGCATTCGGCTGCGCGGTATAGAACACCGGAATGCCCTGCGCCTTGCAGTAGGCGCGCAGGCGCGCGATGTTTTCCACCACCTGATTCACCAGCGGGCTGTCTTCACCCCAGAAATTGAGGAAATACGCCTGCATATCATGAATCAGCAGCGCGGCACGCTGCGGTTCCACGGCCCATTTCAC
This sequence comes from Pantoea sp. BRR-3P, assembly GCF_039621635.1. Classification (NCBI taxonomy): domain Bacteria; kingdom Pseudomonadati; phylum Pseudomonadota; class Gammaproteobacteria; order Enterobacterales; family Erwiniaceae; genus Pantoea; species Pantoea sp. BRR-3P. The sequence continues at coordinate 3,531,032 of NZ_CP155066.1, read as the reverse complement.
CTTGTTAGTTGGCAGCTCAGTTGCCGCTGGTAATGCGTAAGAATTCAGTTTTGGAATAGCCATTACAATCTCCGGAACAGGTCAGGCTTGCGCTTGTTGATCGGCAAGCTGTTGGCGTAAACGTTTTTTATCTACCTTGCCAACAGGCGTTAGCGGCAGGGCATCTACGCAGGTAATACGGTCAGGTAATTTGAACTCGGCCACGCCCAGCTCACGCAGATGACGGCGCAGCGCCACCGCTTTAATCGGCTGGCTGGCGACGATAAAGGCGCAACTCTTTTCACCCATCAATTCATCGTTCATCGACACCAGCGCGGCGTGGATCACGTCTGGATGGCGCTGCAGCAGATTTTCGATCTCCTCCGCTGCGATCTTCTCGCCACCGCGGTTAATCTGATCTTTTTCACGTCCTTGTACAGTGATGTAACCCTGCGCGTTAATCTCAATCAGATCGCCAGAGCAGTAAAACCCATGGGTGTCGAAGCTGGCGGCGTTATGCTCTGGGCTCTTGTAGTAGCCGCGAAAGGTGTAAGGACCGCGCGTCATCAGGCGACCAATGGTGCCAGTTGGCAGCGCATTGCCGTGCTCATCTGCAACCCACACTTCGTCGTCCTCAGAGATTGGGCGGCCTTGCGTGGTGAGAATGGTGTTCTCATCGTCGCCAAAGCGGGTGTAGTTCACCAAACCTTCGGCCATACCGAACACCTGCTGCAGCTGACAGCCCATTTCGTTCTGAATGCGTGCGGCCAGGGTTTCACCCAATTTGGCGCCGCCCACCTGAATGCGCTGCAGCGAGGCCAGCTGCTTGTTGCTGCCCCATTCCTGAATCGCCTGTAGCCACAAACTCACCGCCGGTGGCACCAAACCAGTATCCGTAACCTGATGCTTTTCAATCAGCGGGAAACACAGCGTCGCGCTGGGATCGGCGGCCAATATCACCTGTCCACCCGCGTAAAATACGCCGAGTGAACCGGGTGAACTCATGGCGAAGTTATGCGGGGCGGGCAGGGCGATGAGATAGCGCGTATCGGCGGTTACCTCACAGATCTCATCACTGGCGCGAATGCTGTAGTAGTAATCGTTGTGGGTGCGCGGAATCAGCTTTGGCGTGCCGGTGCTGCCGCCTGAGAGTTGGAAAAATGCCACTTCATCGGCGGCAGTTGGCGTGGCGACGAAATCACCCGCCGCTTCCGCCATCAGCGCTTCCAGCGTGTTTTCCGGCTGATTGTCATTGCGTAAAATCACCTGCTGCAGCGAAGGCTGCGCGTCGCACAGTGCGCTGATAAAGGTGTCGTCAGCAAACAGCGCATGGGTGCGATCGGCAATCAGCAGCTTGGGCTCAATCTGCGCCGCATAGGCGCTCAGTTCGGTGCGCTGATGACTGAACAGCGCGAAGACTGATGCTACGCCGAGCTTGAACAGCGCAAACACCGTGACATAAAAATCGGCCACGTTGCCGAGTTGCACCAGCGCAGTATCACCGTTTTGCAGGCCACGACGCTGTAGCGCGGCGGCCAGGTTGCTGCTCAGTACATCCAATTCGCGATAGCTAATTTGACGATCGCCATCAATCACCGCGATGGCATCGTTATGCTGATGACGCGCCAAAATATCGGTCATCGGTACATCCAGCCAGTAGCCTTTTTCGCGGTAGCGCGCGGCCAGATCGTCCGGCCAGCGAGTATAGGGAATGCTCATGCTCTTTCCTTTATTGCAGTCCAAAGGCGCGCAACATTGTATCCAGCTTCACGCCGGTTTCGCGCCATTCTGATTCAGGTTGGGAGTCGGCGACGATGCCCGCGCCGGCAAACAGCCGCACACGCGTGCCGTGCACGGTGCCGCAGCGGATAGTCACTACCCATTCGCCATTGCCTTCGCTATCGCACCAGCCGACGATGCCGCCAAACAGCTGGCGATCAAAAGGTTCCAGCTGCTGGATGAGCTGCTGCGCGCGCTGATGCGGGAAGCCGCTCAGCGCCGGCGTTGGATGCAGCAGGCAGGCCAGCGACAGGGCATTTTCCTGCTCATTCTGGACTTCGCCGTCAATTTGCGTCGCCAGATGCCACAGCGTAGCGGTGGTGATCAGCGAAGGCGTGCTCGGTACTGACAGCAAACGGCTGCGCGGCTGCAGCGTATCGCGCATCGCGTCGGTCACCAGTTTGTGTTCATGGCGATCTTTGCTGGAATTCATCAGCGTGTTACCTGCCGCGCGATCCTGCTGCGCATCGCCATGATTGCGCCGTGCAGATCCGGCGAGCGGACAAGAACTGAAATCGCGACCTTGTTTACGCAGCATCAGTTCCGGGCTGGCACCGATCAGCGCACCGCCTTGCGGCAGCGGCAGATGGAAATGGTAGCTATTCGGATTCTGCGCAATCACGCGCTGCATCAACGTTGCCGTATCCACCGGCTGCTCCGTGACGATATCCATCAGGCGCGACAGCACCACTTTATCCAGCTCGCCGCGCTGCGTGGCTGCTACCGCATCTGCCACCATATTGAGGAAGACATCGTGGTCTGGTACCGGCGTGCGACGGCGCACCTCTGGCAGATCGCTGATGCCTTGCGGCAGTGCGTTTTGCAGGTCGTCGCGATTGAAGGTCTGATGGGCTTCGGGAATAAACAACGCCGCAGGCTGGCTGACATCGAATGGGATCGCCCCGACCAGAATCGGATTGGCGATGCCCTGTTTTTTTGCGGCAGCAAAGTGCTGACGCAGCTGTTGTTGGAAATCACCCTGCAGCGACGCGGCATCATGTACCGGCGCGCTAATGGTGGTATAGCATCCTTGCGTTGCCAAACTGCGCCACGGCGAGGTAAAGAGAAAACCACGGCAAAGCGCGGAATAATCCTTCAGCCAGGCATTTTCAAACGTGGTCGTTTCCACCATAATTTTCACCTATAAATGATAAGATTATTAAGAATGATTATCATTTTTATTATGGGCCTGTAACCTACGTCGATTGGGCAAAAGTGTCAATCCATTCGCGGGATTTCAGCGACCTTTTGACGTAATCAGGCGCTGACGCTGAACAGGGCAATATGCTAAAAAGTGGGCTAAAACTTATGAATAAATGCGGTTTTTGGGCTATTGCAGCCCTAATGAGTGTTTTCCAGATTTTCACCAGCGTCGCGCATGCCGAACAAGGTTGGCCGCGCACCCTTCAAGGGGCTAACGGATCGCTCACCTTAAACAAAGCGCCACAGCGTATTGTTTCCACCAGCGTCACGCTGACCGGTTCGCTGCTGGCGATTGATGCGCCGGTCATCGCCTCGGGTGCGACTGCACCCAATAGCCGTCTGGCCGACGAGCAGGGTTTCTTCCGCCAATGGAGCGAGGTCGCCAAACAGCACCAACTCAAACGTCTGTACATTGGTGAACCGAGTGCCGAAGCGGTAGCAGCCGAAGCGCCGGACCTGATCATCGTCAGCGCCACCGGCAATGACTCCGCCATCAAACTCGTCGATCAGTTCTCTGCCATCGCACCGACGTTAGTGGTCAACTACGACGATAAAAGCTGGCAGGATGTGGTCACACTATTAGGCCAGGCCACCGGCCACGAAGTTCAGGCGGCACAGCGTGTTAACGCCTTCAACGATCGCGAAGCCGCGCTGAAGAAAGCCATCACGCTGCCGCCGCAGCCGGTTTCCGCCATGGTGTGGAACGGCGGTGGGCGCGCGGTCAACCTGTGGACCGCCGCCTCGGCGCAGGGCAAGCTGCTGGAACAACTCGGTTTCACCCTGGCGGTACCGCCGGCCAGCGTGGAGCAGAGCCACAGCATGGGACAGCGTAAAGACATCATTCAGCTGTCAGGCGAAAACCTCGCCAGCGGCCTGACGGGTAAAACCTTCCTGCTGTTTGCCGCCGACGACAAAACCACGCAGTCGGTGCTGAGCAATCCGTTCCTGGCGCAGAATGCTGCGGTGCAAAACAAGCAGGTGTACGAATTGGGTGTCGATTCGTTCCGTCTCGATTACTACAGCGCCAGCAATCTGCTCGCGCGTCTGGAAAAACTGTTCGTTAAATCATGATACCTGTTCCGCCAGCTCTGGCGCTGGCGGGTGGTAACGACGTAAACGCCCCATCACTAACCACATCACCATGCCCAGCAGCGCCGCGGCGAAGCCAAACACCGCAGCGGCCTGCGGTGGCAGCAGCCAGGAACCCATCGCGCCAATCACCGCTGCACCAATCGCATCGCCAGTGACGTTCTGCGCGGTCCACAACCCATTGATGCGACCAAGCAAATGATCGGGCGTGAGCGCTTGAATCATCGCGTATTGCACCAAGCTATTGATGGCGCTGAAGTAACCGAAGGCGATCAGGCAAGCTAACGCCAGCGGCAGGTTCGGCATCAGGCTAAACAAACCAAGGGCGATAAACGCCGCAATCGCGCTGCCGAGTATTAACTGCCCTGGACGCGCGGCGTGTTTCAGTTTGCCGCTGGTCAACGCGCCCACCGCCGCACCGAGCGGCACCGCGGCGTAAAGCAAACCCAGCTGGTCAGCACTCACTGACCAATGCGGCGCGAGTGCGGGATAGAGCACGCGTACCGCGCTGGCTAAGGTTACCAGTGCACCAATCAGCGCCACCATGCCGACAATCGGGCTGGCAAAAAGAAACTGCACGCCAGCGGCCAGGGATTTCAGCGGATGTTCACGCGGCTGCGGCGGAGGCGGCAAGTGCGGTAATTTTAACAGCGTCAACACCGTGAGCAGCGTGCCGAACGCGGCGAGACCATAGTTCCAGGTTACGCCGCCGTGGGCAATCACCAAACCGGCAATCGCAGGTGACAAAATCGAGCCGAAGCGCACCGTTAACATGGTGATGGCTCCGGCCTGCATAATATTTTCACGCCCCACCAGCGCGGGCGTGGCGGCCAATAGCGCGGTGACGCCAATCGCCCCGAAGAAGCCATCCCAGAAGCCCAGCAGATAAACGGCGATTAACGAGGGTTCCGGCAGCACGGCGTTGATCGCCAGCGCGATAAAGCCTAAGCCGCAGGTGGATCGGGCCAGCAGAATCAGCTTTTTGCGCTCATGGCGATCTGCCAATACGCCGCCGGTCAGCAGACCAATAAACATGCCCGCAGCGGCCAGTGTCACCGCCAATCCTACCAGCAGCGGTGAATTTGTCATGTGCTGGATCTGGACCGGCACCGCGACGGCAAGCATGCCGAGCGCGACAATCGAGATAAAGCGCGCAATAAATACCGCGCGAAAAGCCGGATGGGTTTTCAGCAGTGAAAGATCGATAAAGTGGGAAGATTTGTTCATAGGTTCGCCTTTTTGCACCAATTTTCCTCATCGTCCGCGAGGCGAGTCATGGTAACATAGCTAAACGCGAGTAATAACGATAACCATTATCAAGTTGCATCGCGCATGCGACGACGTTGAACAGTGAAGGTTTAGAACGCTATGCGCCAGATCCGTGCATTGGCAGGCTCAGGGATTCTGCTCTTGCTCCTCATCGCTCTTAGCTTGATGCTAGGGGCCAAATCGATACCGCTTCCCGATGTTTATCATTCGCTTACCTCCAGCTGTAACAGCGCGGAGTGTGTGATTGTGCGTGACGCGCGCCTGCCGCGCACCCTGGCTGGTCTGCTGGCGGGCGTGGCGCTCGGGCTGGCCGGTGCCTTAATGCAGAGCCTGACGCGCAACCCGCTGGCCGATCCCGGTATTCTCGGCGTCAATGCTGGAGCCGGTTTCGCGGTGGTGATTGGCATAGCGCTGTTCGGCGCAGATTCGCCGGTGGATTGGCTTGGCTTCGCTTTTGCCGGTGCACTGCTCTCTTCGTTGCTGGTGGCATTGACCGGTGCGATTGGCGGCGGGCGCGTCAATCCGGTGCGTCTTACGCTGGCGGGCGTCGCGCTTGGCGCGGTGCTGGATGGGCTGACATCCGGCCTGTCGCTGCTCAACCCTGACATCTACGATCACCTGCGCTTCTGGCACAGCGGCTCGCTGGATATCCGCAATTTTACCGTGCTGCGCACGCTGTTTCCGGCGGTGCTGGTGGGCGGCGTGGTAGCGATTCTTCTGTCGCAGGCGCTTAACAGCCTGAGCATGGGGGGCGATATGGCTACCGCGCTCGGTACGCGCGTGGCGCGCACGCAGTTGCTTGGCCTGCTGGCGATTGCGCTGCTGTGCGGTGCAGCGACGGCGGCGGTGGGGCCAATTGCGTTTGTGGGCCTGATGACGCCGCACTTTGCCCGCTGGCTGGTAGGCAACGATCACCGCTGGATGCTGCCTGCAACCGCGCTGATTACACCGATTTTATTACTCGCCGCCGATATTCTTGGCCGCCTGCTGGTGGCGGGCGAGCTGCGGGTTTCCATCGTCACGGCAATGCTTGGTGCACCGATGCTGATTGTGCTGGTACGCCGCAAACTGGGCCGGGGTGGGCTATGACGCATCGTGCCTGGTTACACGCGCTTTGGCTGCTGCTTTGCTGCGGGCTGCTGGCGTATCTGGCGATGACGCGCGGCGCGTTACAGATTAGCAGCGAACAAATCGGGCAGCTGCTGCTCGGGCAGGGGGCCGGCAACGTCAAGCTGATCGTGCTGGAGTGGCGTTTGCCGCGCGTGCTGATGGCGTTGCTGATTGGTGCTGCGTTAGGGATTAGCGGGGCGATTTTCCAGTCGCTGCTGCGCAATCCACTCGGCAGTCCGGACATTCTCGGCTTTAACACCGGCGCTTACAGCGGCGTACTGGTGGCGTTAGTGCTGTTCAATCAAAGCGTCACGGCGATGACCGGCGCGGCGCTGATTGGCGGCATCGCCACGGCGGCGTTGGTGTATCTGTTCGCCTGGCGCAACGGCGTGGAAACCTTCCGCCTGATCATTGTTGGCATCAGCGTGCGCGCGCTGCTGATGGCGCTGAACTCGTGGCTGATTATCAGCGCGTCGCTGGAGTCGGCGCTGAGTGCCGGCTTATGGAGCGCCGGATCGCTCAACGGAATTACCTGGGCGAAAACGCCGCCGGTGATTGTGGTGCTGCTGCTGGCGTTACTGCTGATGGCGTTATTGGCGCGGCGCATGCGCCTGCTGGAGATGGGCGACGATACCGCCTGTGCGCTCGGCGTGCCGGTGGAGCGCAGCCGTATGTGGCTGATGCTGATTGGCGTGGTGTTAACGGCAGCATCAACGGCGCTGGTGGGACCGATTTCGTTTGTCGCGCTGCTGGCACCGCAAATTGCGCGTCGTCTTGGCGGCGGCATTAAAGGTGCATTGCTGCTCTCGGCGCTGTGTGGCGCACTGTTGCTACTTGCCGCTGACTATGCCGCACAGCATCTGTTTCTGCCTTATCAATTACCGGTTGGCGTGATTACCGTCATCCTCGGTGGACTTTATCTGATTGCTTTACTGGTGCGGGAGGCGCGACGCCAATGATCGATATCCCTTCACGTCTGCGCGGCGAAGGTTTGACGCTGGGCTACGATAAAAAAGTGGTGGCAGAGAATTTGTCGGTGGCGATTCCCGAGGGTGAACTGACGGTGATTATCGGCCCCAACGCCTGTGGAAAATCGACCTTACTGCGCACGCTCAGCCGCCTGCATACGCCGCTGAAAGGGGAAGTGCTGCTGGATGGCGAAGCGATTGCGCGCTATCCCACGAAAGAAGTGGCGCGCCGTCTTGGCCTGCTGCCGCAAAGTTCGAACGCACCTGCGGGCATCAGCGTAACAGAGCTGGTGGCGCGCGGACGTTATCCGCATCAGGCGCTGTTTGGTCGCTGGCGTGCGGAAGATGAAGCGGCGGTGCAGCAGGCGATGCAGGCCACCGGCGTGGCCGACCTGGCGCAGCAATCGGTGGATACGCTATCGGGCGGTCAGCGCCAGCGCGTGTGGATTGCGATGGTGCTGGCGCAGGAAACGCCGCTGCTGCTGCTGGATGAACCGACCACCTGGCTGGATATCACGCATCAAATTGAGTTGCTGGAGCTGATGCAGGAGTTGAATCAGCAGCATGGCCGCACGCTGGTGGTGGTGCTGCACGATCTCAACCACGCGTGTCGTTACGCCACGCACTTGATTGCCATGCGTTATGGCAAGATTGTCGCCGAGGGCAAACCGGCGGAGATCGTGACGCCAGCGTTGATCGAGCAGGTGTATGGTCTGCGCTGCGTGATTGTGGAAGATCCGGTGGCGCATACGCCGATGATTGTGCCGCTGGGGTGCGGAAGATAATTGAGGTGGTCACCATGAATGGCGACCCTACAAAATCACACCGGCACATCGTAGGGTCGCCATTCATGGCGACCTGGTTTGCATCTAACCCAGCAACCGATGCAACAGTGGCCCAATCTGCTCAAACATCTGCGGTGAAATGATCTCGACATGGGCACAATCCATGGGCCATACGTCCAGCTCACCCACATACGGTGCCCAGGCGCGGCGCGCATCCTGCCCTGGCTGCTGGGTTTGTTCGGCGAGGAACAGCGTGGCGCGGCCGTTAAACCGTGCACTGCGCGCGGTGGCCAGCAGGCGCACTGAACTGGCGTAATTGGCTTCGATGGTATCGAACATCGCGCGCATCTCTTCACCGGCCTGATGGCGCTGCGCAGCGATAAACTGCTCGCGCTCGCGATTCACCTCTTCCAATACCGCCGGATCCAGCACGTTCTCGCCGCGCCTCTCATCCCAGTTCTGAGTTTCCGGCGGCCAGGTATCCAGCAAGCCGAGGAAGGCCACTTCTTCGCCCGCCGCTTCCAGCCGTGCGGCAATGCCTTGCGCCAGCGTACCGCCGAGCGAATAGCCGAGGAAATAGTAAGGCCCGTGCGGCTGTACTTCGCGCAGGGTTTGCAGATGTGCGTCGCACACGTCGTCCAAATGCGCGCTTTGGTTCAGCGGGCTGTCGATATCTGGCGACTGGATGCCGATCAACGACCAGCGCGGGTCGAGATAGCGTTGCAGGATGCTGAACTGCCAGGCAAAACCGGAGGCAGGATGGAAACAGAACAGCGTAGGTCCGTGACTCTTACGCAGCGGCAGCACCGCTTCGAAACCGGCCTGCTGATGGGATTGCGCATCGCTAAGCAGCGTAGCCAGCTTCTCCACCGTCGAGGCCACCATAATTTGCCCCACCGAGACCGGCAGTTGCAGCTCGCGACGCAGCCTGGCGGCTAAGCGCATTGCCAACAGCGAATGACCGCCAAGGGCGAAGAAATCATCCTGCGCGCTGATGGCATCGCGTGCCAGCAGCTGGCAGAAGGCATCTGCCAGAGTAGTTTCCAGACCCGCGTGTGGGGCTCGTCCCGCGCGGGTCGTGGCGGATTCAGGCAACGGCAGCGCTTTGCGATCCAGTTTACCGTTGCTGCTGAGCGGGAAGGCATCAAGCTGCACAATGGCAACGGGCACCATATGCGCCGGCAAGCGCTGCGCCAGCGCCTGACGCAGTGCTTCGCCATCCACCGGCTGCGCGGCAATCACGTAACCGACCAGCTGACGTGCATCACCCTGCGCCGCCGCGTCGCCCAGCACCACGGCATGCGTTACCGCTTGCTCAATGCCTGGCTGCGCGCTCATCACATGATCAATTTCGTTTAGTTCGATACGTTGACCGCGAATCTTCAGCTGATCGTCGCTGCGGCCAAGATATTCCACCGCGCCGTTATCCAGCCAGCGCGCCACGTCACCGGTGAGGTACATGCGCTCACCGGGGCTGAAGGGATCGGCAATAAAACGGCTGGCGGTGAGATCGGGACGGCCCAAATAGCCGTGCGCCAGCTGCACGCCGGTTAAATAGAGATCGCCTGCCACGCCCGGCGGCACCGGTTGCATGCGGGCATCAAGAATGCGCAGGCCGGTATTCCACACCGGGAAACCAATCGGCACGCTGGCCCCTTCGACGGCGGCCAATGCATCACCAAACGCCGGATACCAGCTGACATCCACCGCAGCTTCGGTTGGACCATACAGATTGTGCAGCGGCACCCGCGTCAGCTTTTCCCATTCGCGTGATAAGTCAGTCGGCAGCGCCTCACCGCTGCAGAACACGTTGCGCAGGCTGGCGCAGCAGGTAATTGCCTGTTGATCATCAAGGGCCGCGACAAAGGCCGCCAGCATCGAGGGTACGAAATGCGTAGTGGTGACTTTGTAGCGGGCAAACAGTTGCTGCAGCGCTTCAGGATCGCGATGCGCCTCGGGCGGCGCCATCACCAGCTGCGCGCCGACCAGCAGCGGCCAGAAGAATTCCCACACGGAAACGTCAAAGCTGCTCGGGGTTTTTTGTAAAACGACATCATCTGCTTGCAGCGGATAGCGATCCTGCATCCACAGCAGGCGATTGACGATGGCTTCATGGCCCACCAGCACGCCTTTAGGACGGCCGGTAGAACCCGAGGTGTATATGATGTAGGCGCCATCCTGCGGCGTCGGTGCGCTGGCCGGTTGCGGCGCAGTTGGCGTGCTATACAGCGCATCAAAATGCAGCTGGTTTACCTGGGCGATAGTGCTAAAGCGCGCACTGAGCGCCGCGCAGGTGATCAGGGTTTTCGGCGCGGCGTCTTCCAGCATCAGCTGCAGGCGCTCGTCCGGATAGCCGGTATCGAGCGGTAAATACGCGGCGCCAAGCGCAACAATCGCCTGCAACGCCAGCGACAGCTGCACCGAGCGCGGCAGCGCTACCGCGACAATATCGCCACGCTGTACGCCTGCGGCGGTCAAATCCGCGGCCAGCGCAAACACCTGCTGCTGCATTTGGCGATAGCTCAGCTGATGCTGAGCATCGGCGAGCGCCGGGGCATCCGGCGTGCGTGCTGCCTGCTGCGCCAACAGCGAGGCCAGCGTTTCTGCCGGCAGCGGATGGGCGGTTTGGTTAATCGCGGCAATCTGCGCGTGCTCTTCGGCGGTGAGCAGATCGAGTTCACCACACGGTCGCTGCGGCTGCTTAGCCAGCTGATCCAGCAGCAGGGCGAAGCGGCTGGCATGGCGCTGCAAGGTCTGCTCGCTGTAGCGCTCGGCGTTAGCCAGCAGTTCAAGGGTTAATTCACCCTGCTCGCTGATATAGATGGCGATCTCCAGATCGCGTACCGGCCCGGATGCCAGCTGATGGGTGATGCCTTCTACGCCAGCGAAATCGAGCTGGTAATCAAACATCTTCAGGTTGATCACCGGACCGTACAGCGGATCGCCATCGCCGAGACGACCCAGATCGCGCTGCACCTGTTCGGCGTCATAGCGCTGATGACGACGCATCTTTTTCACTTCGCCCGCCAGCTGCGCGGCGAGGGTGCTCAGTGGCTGGGTGGGATCGTAATGTACCGCCATCGGCAACACGTTGATCACCGGCCCGGTGGCACACAAGGCGGCAGAACCGATACGACGCATAAAGATGAAGCCGGCGGCAAAGTCGTTTTGGCCGCTGAGACGTGCCAGCCACAGCGCAACGAGGGCAAAAGCCAGATCGGCGGCGCTGGAGTGCGGGTGCTGCTGCACCAGCGTCTGAAAGGTGCTGCGCTCCAGCGTCACGCTGTGGCGCAGTAGATCGGTGCTGGCGGTTTGTCCGGCGAGCGGCAGCGGTGAGAGCGAAGCCGGTGACGGCAGCGCCGCGCCTTTTTCGCGCCAGAACTGGCCGTCACGCGCAAAGGAGGAGGATTCGCGGTAACGCTGATACTCGTCGACCACTTCACTAAACGGGATAAACGGCGTGGGCTCAGCAGGCTGCTGACGCACTGCTGCGCTGTAAAGATTGGCGATGCGGCGGGTCAGCGCGGTGAAGCTGAAGCCATCCACCACCAAATGGTGATAGCGCTGATACCAGAACCAGTGGCGATCGCCAAGTTGGAAAAGAGTGTGATGCCACAGTTTTGCGCCGCTTAACACGCGCAGATCGCCATTCATATCGTCGCGCATCAGCCTGCGTGCTGTGGCGACGGCATCGGCCTCGCCGCGCAGATCGATAATCTGCGGCGGACTAAATTCTTGTGGCTGCAGCCACTGCAATGCTTCGCCTTCCACTTCGCCAAATGCCATGTTTAGCGTATCGGCTTCCTGCATGCCCGCGACAATTGACTGGGCCAGTAAGGCGCTATCAATGTCACCGCGCAGCTCAACAAAGTGCGCTACTGCATAAGCGTTGTGGTGCGGTGACAGCTGATCGGCAATCCAGATACCGGGCTGTGCCGCGACTAACGGCAAGGTTTGGTGGTCAATCATAGATTTATTCATCAGAGATTCGGACATGGATGCTCCGGTTTATTCAACAGGGCTTGTAAGCCACTTAGCAGGCCACCGCGCCAGCAGAGCGCATCGTGGCCGCCTTCCACCGGCTGGTAATGCACCTGATAACCGGCGGCGTGAAGTTGCTGTTGTAGCTGTTGATTAGCTTGCAGAATTAAGCCTTCGCGCTTGCCTGCTTCCAGCCAGAAGCGCAGCGGTTGGCGCGGTGCAAGGCCGCGATCGAGTTCTTGCAGCAACCAGCCGTGTGGGTTGCCGCGCTCTGGCCACCAGAAAGAGCCGGAAAGGCTGAGCGCATTGCCAAAGGTTTCCGGCCAGTGCAGCGCGGCAAATACCGACGCGAGGCCGCCAAAACTTTGTCCGGCCACAATGGTGCTTGCCGCCTGTTGGCGATAAGGCACTGAGTGTGCCACCTGCGGCAACAGTTCTTGCTGGATGGCTTGCCAGAATTGCGGGTTGCACGGCAACTCCCGGCTGCGGTGATCGCGATCGATGATGTCGATAAACAGATACACCGCGGGCGGCAACGCGCCGTTATCGGTGAGCTGCTGTAGCGGCCCGGCAATCGGCATGCTGTGCGCCCAGAACTGGCCATCAAGCAAGATCGCCAGTGGACGCTGCTCAGGAGTCGCATCGCCGGTGGTGTAAATCCACACGGGGCGGCTGTTGCCTAATAGCGCGCTATCCCATTGCAGCTGCTGCAGTTTTAGGGTGGGCGCCGTGCCGTTATCCAGCGCCTGCCACACCTGTTGATCCGGTGCCTGCGGGAGATGCAGCGGTGATACGCCCATGCCGCGTCCGCCCGACCAGCCACGCAAGTTGTTCAGCGGATCGGCCTGCGCCGTGGGAAATTTATCGCGCCACCAGCTGCGCAACGCATGCATGTCGGCCACGCCCGTGAAGTCGGTGGCCTGCTCATCGGGCATCAAACAATAACTACCGCGCCAGTTGGCGGGAAGCTCGGTTTGCCAGTACCACACGTTGGTTCCTGCCACACGCATCAACGATTGCGGTGGGCGACGCTGGTGGTGATCGGTGACACCCGTGATGTTGATCCACACGCGCTGGATGGAGGATTGAGTCTCGTCACCTTGCGGGTCGCGCCAGAAGAAAGTGACCCGACAGTGGCCATCATCGGCTAACTCAATACGGGGAATGCCTTGGGATTGTTGCGCCTGCCACCAGGCTGCGCTGCCGGTTACATCATTTCGCCAGGTCATAGGGCTGCCAGTCGGTGTTTACGCGGAGAGGGAGATAAGTTTGATGAATAATACTATTGATAATAATTTGCATTTGCAATAGGGTGGCTGCGCTCAAAAAAGAGCACGCTCGTTCCGCCTAACTCTTTCCATTTGGCAAGGTGATGCAAAGGAAGGGTTGGAGGGGCTGGATCCGGGCGCGTTAGGAACAGGGATCTTCTCACCGGCTCGCCACGCAAGCCTCAGGGTTTTTGCTGGCAATCCAGGAACGCATAAAATGAAAAATTACTCACGGTTATCATTAGCCATTCTGATTGAACTGGGGCTCAGCGCCTCACTGCTCTCCAGCGGTGCCTGGGCAGCGGACACTTCTTCCAGCAATACCTCTGTAAGCAGTACCGACGCCCAATCCATGGACGGCGGCACCTTAATGGTTACCGCGCAGCAGCAAAACCTGCAGGCGCTGGGTGTTTCAACTATCACCGCCGACGAAATTAAAAAACACCCGCCTGCGCGCGATGTCTCCGAGATCATCCGTACCATGCCGGGCGTGAATCTCACCGGTAACTCCACCAGCGGCCAGCGCGGTAACAATCGCCAGATCGATATTCGCGGCATGGGTCCGGAAAACACCCTGATCATGGTGGATGGCATGCCGATTACCAGCCGTAACTCGGTGCGCCTTGGCTGGCGTGGCGAGCGTGATACGCGCGGTGATACCAATTGGGTGCCACCGGAGATGATCGATCATATCGATGTGATTCGCGGACCGGCAGCAGTGCGCTACGGCAACGGCGCGGCGGGCGGGGTGGTGAATATCATCACCAAAAAACAAACCGATCAGCAGTGGCACGGTTCCTGGAACACCTATTACAACGTGCCAGAACACAAAGCGGAAGGCGCCACCAAACGCACTAACTTCAGTCTGGAAGGGCCGCTGGGTGACGATTTCAACTTCCGTTTGTATGGCGGTTTAGCCAAAACCCAGGCCGATGCCTATGACATCAACGAGGGGCATGCGGCGGCGCGCACCGGTTCATACGCGGGCAGTTATCCGGCCGGGCGTGAAGGCTCGGTGAATAAAGATATCAATGCGTTACTGAGCTGGGCATTTGCGCCAATGCAAACGCTGGAGTGGCAGGCTGGCTACAGCCGCCAGGGCAACCTGTATGCTGGCGACACGCAGAACACCAACACCAGTGCGCTGGTGAAAAGCCTGTACGGTGATGAAACTAACCGCCTGTATCGACAAAATGTCTCGCTGAAGTGGACGGGCGCATGGGATAACGGCGTCAGCACCAATACCTATGCGCGTTACGAGAAGACCCGCAACTCGCGCATCAATGAGGGTTTAGCGGGCGGCACTGAGGGTATCTTCTCGAATAGCGGTTTTAACACTATTCAGCTGGACGATGTGCTGCTGCATAGCGAAGTGAGCATTCCGTTTGAACTGCTGTTCAATCAAACCGCGACGCTGGGTACTGAATGGAACCAGCAGCGCATGAAAGATGGCTCCTCTAACACCCAGGCAGCGAGCTACGGCGCGGTGCCTGGCATCGATAACACTGGCCGCAGCCCTTATTCACAGGCAGAGATTTTTTCACTGTTTGCTGAAGACAACATGGAGTTGACCGACAGCACCATGCTGACGCCAAGCCTGCGTTTCGACCATCACTCGATAGTTGGCAACAACTGGAGCCCGTCGCTTAACCTGTCGCAAGGTTTAGGGGATGACTTCACCCTGAAGATGGGGATAGGGCGTGCGTATAAAGCGCCGAGCCTGTATCAGACCAACCCTAACTATCTGCTGTACAGCAATGGCCAAGGTTGCGCGGCCAGCACCGGCGCTTGTTATCTGCAGGGGAATAACGACCTGAAAGCGGAAAACAGCATCAACAAAGAGATTGGTCTTGAGTGGAAACATGAAGGATATCAGGCCGGTTTAACCTGGTTCCGCAACGATTACCGCAACAAGATCGAAGCCGGTTACTCGCCAGTGGGCAAAGCCTCTAATGGCACCACCGATATCTATAAGTGGGAAAATGTACCCAAAGCGGTGGTGGAAGGGCTGGAAGGTACTGTCAACGTGCCGTTTTCGGACAGCGTAACGTGGAACAACAACTTCACTTATATGCTGCAAAGTAAGAACAAAGAGACCGGCGATCGCTTATCGGTGATTCCGGAGTACACGCTAAACTCGACGCTGAGCTGGCAGGCAATGCAGGATCTGTCGCTGCAGACCACGCTGACCTGGTACGGTACCCAGACGCCGAAGAAATATGACTACAAAGGCAATACCTCAACCGGTAGCGCCACTGATACGGTGAGCCCTTATTCGATTATCGGCATGAGCGGCACCTACGATATCAATAAGTACGCCAGCATCACGCTGGGTATCGATAACCTGTTCGATAAGCGTCACTACCGTGAAGGGAATGCGCAAACCACCGGCAATGCCACGACGAACTCGTATCTGTATGGGGCGGGGGCGAATACCTACAATGAATCAGGTCGTACTTATTATGTGAGTCTGAATACCCACTTCTGATGGCGTTCAGCCAATCAGTTGCAATGGCAAATAGCAGCGGGCAATCAGTCCGCTGCTATCCTCACGATTAATCAGTTCCAATCTGCCGCGGTGCATCTGCACGATACGCAGCACAATATTAAGACCAAGCCCGCTACCGCCGTAACGCTGATCGCGACGACGAAACGCCTGCGTCAGCTCTTCTGCGGCCGTCGCATCAATACCCGGCCCCTGATCCCACACTTCGATAATCACCTGCTGCTTGTCCTGCCGCATTTTTACCGTCACTTCGCTACCTTCCGGGCTGTAACGTGAGGCGTTTTCCAGCAAATTACGTAGCATCAGGCGCAGCAGCATCGGTTCCCCTTGCTGCTGTAGATCATCGCTCTGTGGCCAATGCAGGATTTGCTGCCGCTGGTGGTAAAGTTCGGCCATTTCCGGCCGCAGCGGGTGCATGATCTCTTTTTGCCACAGTACCTGCTGATAGTGACCCCCTGCCAATGCCTGTCCGGCGCGTGACAGCATGAGCAGCTGTTCTACGGTGTGCATCAGCTGATCGATACGTTCAATCAGCATCTCGCTTTGCGGCACGTTCTGCTGATGCAGGAGCTCAAGGTGCAGCCGCAATCCCGCCAGCGGCGTACGCAGCTCGTGCGCCGCATCGGCGGTGAATAATCGTTCCTGCTGCAGCGTGTGATCCAGGCGCGAAAAGAGTTGGTTAATCGACGACGTTACCGCCACAATCTCATCCATTTCTGAATAGATCGGTAAAGGAGAGAGATTATCCGCCGAGCGATGCGCGAGACTGTCTTGTAGCGACTTGAGCGGGCGAATGATCCAGTTAATCGCCCAAAATGACAGCAGCAAGGTAAGGCCTACCATCACTAAAGAGGGCAGTAGCAGCGACGCAATGGCTTCGCGAATCTCATTTTCCACGCGATCGTTACGCGCTTGTGCGGAAAGGGTTTCGTTAACTAAAAAGCTGATTTGTTCGCGGCTTTCATGCCACAGCCAGATGGCGCTCATCACCTGACAGGTGAGGAGGATCAGCGCCAGCATGATTAATAACCGCTGACGCATGCTGTTCATTCGCGGATTTCCAGGCGGTAACCTACGCCGCGCACGGTTTTGATGCGATCTTTCCCGAGCTTGCGACGCAAATTGTGAATGTGAACTTCGAGGGTGTTGGAGCCGGGATCGTCATTCCAGCTGTAGAGATCTTGCTGCAGCGTTTCGCGGTGGACGTTTTGTCCCACTCGCATCAGTAAGCGCGTCAGCAGTGCGAACTCTTTGGGCGTGATCTCCAGCGGAAGATTTTCCAGCAGAACCTGCTGCGAACTGAGATTCAGCGTCAGATCGCCCTGTTGCAGCAGGTTATCGCTGTGGCCCTGATAGCGGCGAATTAATGCCCTTACGCGGGCTTGTAACTCAACCAGCGCAAACGGCTTCACCAGATAATCATCGGCGCCGGCATCCAGGCCATCCACGCGATCATCCAGCGCATCGCGCGCCGTGAGGATCAGCACGGGTACCGCGATGCCGTCGCGGCGCCACTGGCGTAGCAAGGACGCGCCATCGCGATCCGGTAAGCCAAGATCGAGCACGATCAGGCTGTACTGACCGCTGCGCAGCAGTGCATTACTTTCGGCAGCTGTACTGGCGCAGTCGATGGCGTAACCTTGCGCGCTGAGCGCTTGCGCCAGGCCCGACTGCAGCAGCGTATCATCTTCGACAATGAGCAGTTTCATTAGTTATTTTTGTTGATATCCGAGTAGAGGCGACTCTCAAAACGTACCAATGGAATACGGCGCGTTTTCTGATCTTCCGGCGGAACCGCATAGCCGGAGAGATACTGGACAAACGCCACGCGCGCACCGCTTGAGGTGGTAATGAATCCAGCCAGATTATAGACGCCCTGCAGTGAACCGGTTTTTGCCGACACTTTACCATCCAGTCCTGCTTCATGCAGACCGCCGCGATATTGCAGGGTGCCGTCATAACCCGCCAGCGGCAGCATCGAAATATAATTCAGCGTCGAATCGTTTTTCGCAATGTATTGCAGCACTTGCATCATGGTATCTGGCGCGATCAGGTCATGACGCGACAGTCCGGAACCATCAACCTGAATGCTGTTGCCGAGATCAACGCCGGCTTTTTCCCGCAGGATTCGGCGTACGGCATCTGAGCCCGCGCGGAATGTACCCGGCACGTTGAAATAGTGATGGCCGATGGTGCGGAATACGGTATCGGCAATCATGTTGTCCGACTTTTTCAGCATGGTGTGCAGCAGTGTATGCAGCGGCGCCGATTGCGTTGACGCCAGCACGCTGCCCGGTGAGGTCACTTGTGATTGACGCACTAAATGGCCGCTGTAATCGATATCGGCAGCGCGCAGCTCGGCTTTGAGGATCTCACCGGCCCACGCGGCGCCATCCTGCACGGCAAACGCCAGCGGCAGCGGTTCAGCACGTTGACGCATGCAGCCGGTTAGGGTGTAGCGATTAAGTTCGCCTGGCACCACATCCAGCTCGCAATATTGTCCGTCACCGCTGTTACGGCCGATGGTGCGCACCTGACTGAACATGTGCGCTGGGTAATACGAAGCGATGCGCACAAAGGCATTCTCGCCCGGCGTAGTGGCGCTATAGAGCGAAACTGAGAAACAGTTTTTATCGACAATGGCAGCACCCGGCGGTGCACTAAAGCACTGCGTCAGATCGTTCCACGGCCAGCCTGGGGCCATATCGTGGCTGGCGAACACCGAGGTGTCGATCACCAGATTGCCCTTGATATGGGTGATGCCCTGCTTTTTTAGCGCAGCAACCATATTGCGCAGATCCTGGCGACTTAACGTCGGATCGCCGCCAAAACGTGCGACTAAATCGCCATTGAGCGTGCCATCGTTAACCGCGCCTTTGGTTTCCATGGTGGTCTGGAAACGGAAGTCAGGACCGAGTTCCAGCAGGGCCGCCAGCGCCGTCACCACCTTCATGGTGCTGGCCGGTAATGCCATCTGTTTGCCGTGATAATCGATTATCGGGGTTGATGCGCCCACTTTTTGTACCATCAGCGCCAGGTTTGCGCCGTCTGGCAAATACTGCATGTATTCTTCAACGGGGGCTGCTTGTGCCTGCAGCATAAACGCACAGGTTAATCCGGTAACAAGTCGTGAAAATCGCATAATCTCGCGGTAACTGACGGGTGAAGGCGTCAATACTACGTCCCCAGACGGTGCAAAGTAAACGATGACCCACAGGGAACTCTGGGGTAAAATACGTATCAAAATGCAAAACCGAACCTGACCCGGAAAGCTTTCCGGGTCAGGCTTCTTTTGCTTGTGAAAAGAGGTAACGCGCCGCAGAAGCTGTTTTCTGCTGTCACCGGTCAGGATGACGCCGTTAACCAGGATAGATGACGAGGAGCCAAAATGAATCAGATTCCGATGACGTTGAAAGGCGCTGAGAAGCTGCGCGAAGAGCTGAACGAACTGAAATCCGTGAAGCGTCCGCGCATTATCGCCTCCATCGCCACAGCCCGTGAGCACGGCGATTTGAAAGAGAATGCCGAATACCATGCGGCTCGCGAAGAACAGGGTTTCTGCGAGGGGCGTATTCAAGAGATTGAAGCCAAGCTCTCTAATGCGCAGGTCATTGATGTGACCGCCATGCCAAAAACTGGTCGCGTGATTTTTGGCGCTACCGTAACCATCCTGAATGTGGATACGGATGAAGAGTTCACCTACCGCATTGTGGGTGACGATGAAGCTGATTTTAAACAGAACCTGATTTCAGTGAATTCACCGATGGCGCGTGGGTTGGTGGGTAAATCAGCGGACGACGTAGCGATTGTGAAAACCCCTGGCGGGGATGTGGAATATGAAGTGCTAAAGGTGGAATACCTTTAAGCTATTGCTACGCTTTGCAATATGTCGCTGCATTTTGTAAAGAAAGGAAAAAGGCCGCATAGCGGCCTTTTATCACATGCAGGAGCGTGGCACTTTCTTTGCCCGTCGCC
Organism: Pantoea sp. BRR-3P; assembly: GCF_039621635.1. Taxonomy (NCBI): domain Bacteria; kingdom Pseudomonadati; phylum Pseudomonadota; class Gammaproteobacteria; order Enterobacterales; family Erwiniaceae; genus Pantoea; species Pantoea sp. BRR-3P. The sequence goes on along the minus strand of NZ_CP155066.1, from coordinate 3,511,120 downwards.
GCCTTTAAGGGCATGATTAACGCGGAAGAGTAATTTTGCGCTCTTTTGCAGGGCGATACAGCACCAGCGTGTTGCCGATGACCTGTACGTTGCCTGCTTTTGTTTCACGCACGATAGCGTCAACGATCAGCTGCTTGGTTTCACGATCTTCCGAGGCAATTTTTACCTTGATCAATTCGTGATGCTCGAGCGCCAGTTCGATTTCGGCGAGCACGCCTTCAGTAAGGCCGTTACCGCCCAGCATGACAACCGGCTTAAGCGGATGGGCAAGGCCTTTCAGGTGCTGTTTTTGTTTGGTACTCAGATTCATCGTATTTTTTGCTTACTCAGGGATTGAAAACGGTTCATTCTACCGCCATCTCGAGTATATCGCCAAATCAACGCGACCATTGCGTGCTGATTTATCGCTACGATGACGATTTAATTGGAAAAATTATGACGGGTAAAAAGCGTTCGGCCAGTTCCAGTCGCTGGCTTCAGGAACACTTTAGCGATAAATATGTGCTGCAGGCACAGAAAAAAGGGTTACGTTCGCGTGCCTGGTTTAAACTTGAGGAAATACAGCAGGGTGACAAGATTTTCAAACCCGGCATGACGGTGGTTGATCTGGGTGCAGCACCCGGCGGTTGGTCGCAATATGTGGTTCAGCTTATCGGATCAAGTGGTCGTATCATCGCCTGCGATCTGTTACCAATGGACCCGATAGTTGGCGTTGATTTTTTGCAGGGCGATTTTCGCGATGAAGCGGTGCTTAACGCTTTGCTGGAGCGCGTAGGCGACCAAAAGGTGCAAGTGGTCATGTCAGACATGGCACCCAATATGAGCGGTACACCTGCGGTTGATATTCCACGTTCGATGTATTTGGTAGAATTGGCGCTGGAAATGTGTCGGGATATTCTGGCGCCGGGCGGCAGTTTTGTAGTGAAAGTGTTTCAGGGAGATGGCTTCGATGAATACCTGCGGGAAATTCGCTCCCTGTTTACGAAAGTGAAAATTCGTAAGCCGGACGCTTCGCGACTTCGTTCGCGCGAAGTGTACATTGTGGCGACGGGGCGCAAACTTTAGCCTGAATTGCCGGAATCAAAGTAAGACGACCAATGCGTTTATTCTGATGTCTAATTCTGAGTTTCAGGGTAAACAAGTAAAATCATCCGCACTGCGATTCCAGGTATGAAGGATCTATAGTACCCTACGCTGTCTGTTAACATCGTTGTAATATGAGGTTAATCCCTTGAGTGACATGGCGAAAAACCTGATTCTCTGGTTAGTCATCGCGGTTGTGCTGATGTCTGTATTCCAGAGCTTTGGGCCCAGCGAGTCGAATGGCCGTAGGGTTGATTATTCAACTTTCCTATCGGAAGTGAACCAAGATCAGGTCCGCGAGGCACGAATTAACGGGCGTGAGATTAACGTTGTCAAAAAAGACAGCAATAAATACACCACCTATATCCCCGTCAACGATCCTAAGTTACTCGATAATCTGTTGACCAAAAACGTCAAAGTGGTTGGCGAGCCGCCAGAAGAACCAAGCCTGCTGGCTTCAATCTTCATTTCCTGGTTCCCAATGCTGCTGTTGATTGGCGTGTGGATCTTCTTTATGCGGCAGATGCAGGGCGGCGGCGGCAAGGGCGCGATGTCCTTCGGCAAGAGCAAAGCCCGCATGTTGACCGAAGATCAGATCAAAACCACGTTCGCTGACGTGGCCGGTTGTGATGAGGCCAAAGAAGAAGTCGGTGAGTTGGTTGAGTATTTACGTGAGCCGAGCCGTTTCCAGAAACTGGGCGGTAAAATCCCGAAAGGCGTTTTGATGGTCGGTCCTCCGGGTACCGGTAAAACGCTGCTGGCGAAAGCGATTGCTGGCGAAGCGAAAGTCCCATTCTTCACTATCTCCGGTTCTGACTTCGTTGAAATGTTTGTCGGTGTTGGTGCATCTCGTGTGCGTGACATGTTCGAGCAAGCGAAGAAAGCGGCACCGTGCATCATCTTTATCGATGAAATCGATGCGGTTGGCCGTCAACGTGGCGCCGGTTTAGGCGGTGGTCACGATGAACGTGAGCAAACGCTGAACCAGATGCTGGTTGAGATGGATGGCTTTGAAGGTAATGAAGGCATCATCGTGATCGCGGCAACTAACCGTCCAGACGTTCTTGACCCAGCGCTGCTGCGTCCAGGTCGCTTTGACCGTCAGGTTGTGGTTGGTCTGCCAGACGTTCGGGGTCGTGAGCAGATTCTGAAAGTGCATATGCGTCGTGTGCCACTGGCTACCGATATGGATGCATCCGTTATTGCACGTGGTACGCCGGGCTTCTCCGGTGCGGATTTGGCTAACCTGGTCAACGAAGCGGCGCTGTTTGCTGCTCGCGGTAATAAGCGTGTTGTTTCGATGGTTGAGTTTGAAAAAGCCAAAGACAAAATCATGATGGGGGCGGAACGTCGTTCCATGGTGATGACCGAAGAGCAGAAAGAATCGACGGCTTACCATGAAGCGGGTCACGCGATTGTGGGTACTCTGGTTCCGGGTTACGATCCGGTGCACAAAGTGACAATTATTCCGCGTGGTCGTGCGCTCGGCGTTGCCTTCTTCTTACCTGTGGGCGATGAGATCAGCGCTAACCGTCAAAAGCTGGAAAGCCGTATTTCTGTGGCTTACGGTGGACGTCTGGCGGAAGAGATCATTTATGGTCCGGACTATGTTTCGACGGGTGCTTCCTCTGACATTAAAATGGCGACCAGCGTAGCACGCAACATGGTTACGCAGTGGGGCTTCTCTGAGAAGCTGGGTCCGTTGCTCTACGCTGAAGAAGAGGGCGAAGTGTTCCTCGGCCGTTCAGTGGCAAAAGCAAAACACATGTCAGATGAAACGGCGCGCATTATCGATCAGGAAGTTAAACACCTTATCGATACGAACTATCAGCGTGCTCGCCGCATCCTGAACGAAAACATGGACATCCTTCACGCGATGAAAGACGCGCTGATGAAGTATGAGACCATTGATGCACCACAAATCAGCGATCTGATGGCACGCCGTGAAGTGCGTCCACCTGCAGGTTGGGAAGAGGCTAAAGTCGCCGTTGGTAACGGCGACTCAACCCAGGCTCCTCGCCCTGTGGATGACCCGAAAACGCCGGGTTCAGACAAGATTATGTGATAGCAATCTGGCGGGATGTTAACTCTACCGCTGGATTTGCAGCCCGCACTGCTTGTTATAATGCAAACCCCGGCATGTCCGGGGTTTTTTCATTGTGGGATTCAGTGATTTCCCAAAGGAGATTTTCACCATGAAGTTGTTCGCTCGTGATTCCCATCTCGATCTCTCTTTTCCCCATGTGATGGGTATTTTAAATGTCACGCCGGACTCTTTCTCAGATGGTGGCACTCACAACACTTTGGTGGATGCGTTAACGCATACCAATGAGATGGTGAATGCCGGTGCCACCATTATTGACGTTGGTGGTGAATCGACGCGTCCCGGGGCTGATGAAGTTAGCGTGGAAGAAGAGCTGGAACGTGTGATTCCCGTAGTGGAAGCCATCGCTCAGCGCTTTGAGGTGTGGATTTCCGTGGATACTTCAAAGGCTGAAGTCATCCGTGAGGCAGCGCGAGTAGGTGCTCACATCATCAATGATATTCGTTCCTTATCTGAACCGGGCGCCTTGGCTGCGGCTGCCGAATCGGCGTTGCCGGTATGTCTGATGCACATGCAAGGTGAGCCACGCACCATGCAGCAAGCACCGGAGTATCAAGATATTGTCAGCGAAGTGGACGCTTACTTCGCTGCGCAGATTGCGCGCTGTGAAGCGGCTGGAATAAAAAAAGAGAATCTGCTGCTCGATCCAGGCTTCGGATTCGGTAAGAATCTCAGCCACAACTATGAACTGCTGGCGCATCTGAGCCATTTCCACCATTACGGTTTACCGCTGTTGGTAGGAATGTCGCGTAAATCGATGGTTGGACAGCTATTAAATGTTGGCCCGGCGCAGCGCCTGACCGGCAGCCTAAGCTGTGCGGTGATCGCCGCTATGCAAGGGGCACAAATTATTCGCGTACATGATGTGAAAGAGACGGTCGAAGCGATGCGCGTCGTCGAAGCGACACGAAGAGCAAAAGGATAAAGGCATGAGTAATCGTAAATATTTCGGTACAGATGGTATTCGCGGCAAAGTCGGTGAAGCGCCGATTACCCCTGATTTTGTCCTCAAGCTGGGCTGGGCGGCGGGCAAAGTGCTGGCGCGCCAGGGATCTCGCAAAGTATTGATTGGTAAAGATACGCGTATTTCAGGCTATATGCTGGAATCGGCGCTGGAAGCGGGTCTAGCCGCCGCCGGATTATCTGCGGCCTTTACCGGGCCAATGCCAACGCCGGCCATCGCTTACCTGACGCGTACTTTCCGTGCCGAAGCGGGCATCGTGATTTCAGCGTCGCATAATCCGTTTGATGATAACGGCATTAAATTCTTCTCGGCTGAAGGCACCAAGCTGCCGGATGAAGTTGAAGAAGCCATTGAGCTGGAGATGGAAAAACCCATCACCTGCGTTGAGTCTGCTGAGCTGGGCCGCGCTAGCCGCATTGTGGATGCTGCAGGCCGTTACATCGAGTTCTGTAAAGGTACCTTCCCAAGCGAATTGAGCCTCAACGGACTCAAGATTGTGGTTGATTGCGCGAATGGCGCGACATACCACATCGCTCCAAACGTGCTGCGCGAACTCGGCGCTACCGTGATTGCTATCGGTACGCAGCCGGATGGTATGAACATCAATAAAGATTGCGGCGCCACCGATTTGCGTCTGCTGCAGCATCGCGTATTGGAAGAAAAAGCCGACCTCGGGCTGGCCTACGATGGCGACGGCGATCGCATCATGATGGTTGACCATTTGGGCCATAAGGTCGACGGCGACCAAATTCTTTACATCATCGCGCGTGAAGGATTGCGCCAGGGCCAGCTGCGTGGTGGTGTGGTCGGAACGTTGATGAGTAATATGGGACTGGAACTGGCGCTGAAACAGCTGGGCATTCCTTTCACCCGTGCGAAAGTCGGTGACCGCTATGTGCTGGAAAAAATGCAGGAGAAAGGCTGGCGTTTAGGCGCTGAAAATTCTGGTCACGTTATTCTGCTGGATAAAACCACCACCGGTGACGGCATTGTAGCAAGTTTGCAAGTACTTACTGCTGTTGTGCGCAACCATATGACTCTGCACGATCTATGCAGTGGCATGAAAATGTTACCGCAGATCCTCGTCAACGTGCGTTTTGCAGGTGAAAACGATCCGTTGGAAAGCGACAGTGTGAAAGCCGTAACCGCTGAAGTTGAAAAAACGCTGGCGGGACGTGGTCGGGTGTTGCTGCGTAAGTCCGGCACTGAACCGTTGATTCGCGTGATGGTGGAGGGCGAAGACGAGGCGCAGGTTAGTGCGCTGGCACACAAAATTGCGGATGCAGTAAAAGCCGTATAAGGCTATTCAGGCGGAAAGATTTTACCTTTTCCGCCTGTAAAATCACCGGGATGGTGCTTTTTTCCGCAATCGAGAGCATTGGTGAAAATTGCACTTGCAGAGGTATGTCCCTTTGGTTAGTATTCACACCCGCTTCTGATGGGTGATGACGAGACGCCCCATCAATATTGGTTGAAGCTTTAACTGTGCAGAAAATGCGCAAGGAAACAGGTTGATTATGTACGAAGCTCTGTTAGTTGTTTTCCTTATTGTAGCGATTGGCCTCGTAGGTTTGATCATGCTGCAGCAAGGCAAAGGCGCTGATATGGGAGCATCATTCGGTGCAGGCGCTTCTGGTACGCTGTTCGGTTCAAACGGGTCTGGCAACTTTATGACTCGCATGACTGCGGTACTGGCTACGCTGTTCTTCATTATCAGTCTGGTTCTTGGCAATCTGAACACGAATAAAACAGCCAAAGGAAGTGAGTGGGATAACCTCACTGCGCCAGCTCAGTCTGAACAGCAGACTCAGCCAGCTAAACCGGCTACGCCGGGCAATGATATCCCGCAGTAAGATCGTCAACGCTGTAGTGCAACAATGTAACGTTGCAGTCTAGTGATGTACCGAGGTGGTGAAATTGGTAGACACGCTACCTTGAGGTGGTAGTGCTCGAAAGGGCTTACGGGTTCAAGTCCCGTCCTCGGTACCAAATCTCAGTATAACTTGCGTTTTTTGCAAGGTCGGCGTATTATTCGCCACGTTTTCGGACGCGGGGTGGAGCAGCCTGGTAGCTCGTCGGGCTCATAACCCGAAGGTCGTCGGTTCAAATCCGGCCCCCGCAACCACTTTCCCTTAGAGTTCTTTTTCAAATATACTGTATGCATCGACGGACGCACTCATCAGTGATTTTGAAAAAAATTCTTTTGGATTGTGCTCCGAAGCCGCTATGCGGCGTACAGGGTCCAGTCACAAAAAGCCCCGAATATTCGGGGTTTTTTGTTATCAGGAAATCGACACACTGGGCTATAGGCCCTTTTTTTATGTCTTGGGGGTGGGCTTGTCCACATTAGAGCAAAAATTGACAGAGTTGATCTCTGCTCCAGTAGAAGCGCTTGGCTACGAATTAGTCGGTATCGAGTTTATTCGTGGTCGCACATCAACCTTGCGCATCTATATTGATAGTGAAGAGGGTATCAATGTTGATGATTGCGCCGATGTTAGCCACCAGGTCAGCGCAGTAATGGATGTGGAAGATCCTATTACCGTGGCTTACAACCTTGAAGTTTCCTCGCCGGGTCTCGAACGTCCTCTTTTCACTGCTGAACACTATGCACGTTTTGCCGGTGACGAGGTGAGCCTGGTACTACGCATGGCCGTACAAAACCGCCGTAAATGGCAGGGAATCATCAAGTCTGTTGAAGGCGAGATGATTACGGTAACCGTTGAGGGTAACGATGAAGTGTTCGCGCTGAGCAACATTCAGAAAGCGAACCTGGTCCCCCACTTTTAAAAGTCCGGATTGAGGCTAACCAGGATGAACAAAGAGATCTTAGCTGTAGTAGAAGCCGTTTCTAACGAAAAAGCCCTGCCGCGTGAGAAAATCTTCGAAGCGCTGGAGAGCGCTTTGGCCACTGCGACCAAAAAGAAGTATGAGCAAGAGATCGAAGTGCGTGTCAGCATTGACCGTCGTAGCGGCGATTTCGACACCTTCCGTCGCTGGCAGATTGTTGAAGAAGTTACGCAGCCGACTCGCGAGATCACGCTGGATGCAGCCCGCTATGAAGACGAAGCGTTCAATCTGGGCGAATATGTTGAAGATCAGATTGAGTCTGTCACCTTCGACCGTATCACTACCCAAACCGCTAAGCAGGTTATCGTACAAAAAGTACGTGAAGCTGAGCGCGCGATGGTGGTTGATCAGTTCCGTCAACACGAAGGCGAAATCATCACTGGCGTGGTGAAGAAGGTGAACCGCGACAATATTTCACTGGATCTTGGCAGCAATGCTGAAGCGGTGATTGTGCGCGAAGACATGCTGCCACGTGAGAACTTCCGTCCAGGCGACCGCATCCGCGGTGTGCTGTACGCCGTTCGCCCTGAAGCGCGTGGTGCTCAGCTGTTCGTGACCCGTTCTAAACCTGAAATGTTGATTGAGTTATTCCGCATTGAGGTGCCAGAAATTGGCGAAGAAGTTATCGAGATCAAAGCGGCAGCGCGCGATCCGGGTTCACGCGCCAAAATCGCAGTGAAAACCAACGATAAACGTATTGATCCAGTGGGCGCTTGCGTCGGTATGCGCGGTGCGCGCGTGCAGGCGGTTTCGAGCGAGCTGGGTGGCGAGCGTATCGATATTGTACTGTGGGACGACAACCCAGCGCAGTTCGTTATCAACGCTATGGCGCCTGCAGATGTGGCGTCAATTGTGGTGGATGAAGATAATCACACCATGGATATCGCTGTTGAAGCTGGCAATCTGGCTCAGGCGATCGGCCGTAACGGCCAAAACGTGCGTCTGGCTTCCCAGCTGAGCGGTTGGGAACTGAACGTGATGACCGTCGATGATCTGCAGGCGAAGCACCAAGCTGAAGCCCATGCAGCGATCGATATGTTCACCAAACATCTCGACATCGACGAAGAGTTCGCCACCATTCTGGTGGAAGAGGGCTTCTCTTCGCTGGAAGAATTGGCTTATGTGCCAATCAACGAGCTGCTGGAAATCGACGGCCTCGATGAAGAGACCATTGAAGCCCTGCGTGAACGAGCAAAAAATGCGTTAACTACCCTGGCATTAGCGAAAGAAGAGAGCCTTGGTAATCAGGAGCCCGCTGAGGACCTTCTGAATCTTGAGGGCTTGGATCGTGCGCTGGCGTATCGCCTGGCGTCGAAAGGCGTTTGCACGCTGGAAGATCTCGCTGAGCAAGGTGTTGACGATCTGACAGATATTGAAGGGCTGGATGACGAGAAAGCCGGTGCGCTGATTATGGCTGCACGTAATATCTGCTGGTTCGGCGATGACGCGTAATAACAGGAAGGAACAGCATGACAGATGTAACCGTAAAATCGCTGGCCGCCGAAATTCAGACCCCGGTCGATCGCCTGGTACAGCAATTTGCTGATGCAGGGATCCGTAAGTCTGAGAACGATGCGGTGTCACAGCAAGAGAAAGAAACCTTACTGTCTCACCTGAATCGTGAGCACGGTCAGACCGGTTCAAGTAAGCTGACTTTGCAGCGCAAGACGCGCAGCACCTTGAATATTCCCGTCACCGGGGGTAAAAGTAAGTCGGTACAAATCGAAGTCCGCAAAAAACGCACATACGTGAAAGGCGACGCAGAGTCTGAGCAAGCTCAGGCAGAAGCGGAAGCCGAGGCGCAGCGTGAAGCGGAAGAGCAGGCGCGTCGCGAGGCGGAAGAACAAGCCCGTCGCGAAGCTGAACAGAAAGCGCAACGTGAAGCCGAAGATAAAGCCAAGCGCGAAGCCGCTGACAAGGCCAAACGTGAAGCAGCGGAAAAAGAGAAAGTGACTAATCAACCTACCGACGTAGCAGCTAAGGCTGCGCAGTCTGATAAAGCCCGTCGTGAAGCTGAAGCTGCCGAACTGAAACGTAAAGCGGAAGAAGAAGCGCGTCGTAAGCTGGAAGAAGACGCCCGCCGCGTGGCAGAAGAAGCCCGCCGCCTGGCAGAAGAAAAATCAGCCGAATGGGAAAAACCTGAGGAAGAGGACAAAGGCGACTATCACGTCACGACCTCAACTCACGCCCGTCAGGCAGAAGATGAGAACGATCGCCAGGTTGAAGCAGGCCGCGCACGTGCTCGCACCACTAAAGCTGCACGTCCGGTGAAGAAAGGCAACAAGCATTCTGAAGCTAAAACCGATCGTGAAGAAGCGCGCGCTCAGGTTCGTGGCGGCAAAGGTGGTAAACACCGCAAGCCAAGCACCCTGCAGCAAGGCTTCAACAAACCCGCTCAGGCTGTTAACCGCGATGTTGTCATCGGTGAAACCATCACCGTTGCTGAACTGGCCAATAAAATGGCGATCAAAGGTTCACTGGTCATCAAAGCTATGATGAAAATGGGCGCAATGGCGACCATTAACCAGGTTATCGATCAGGAAACGGCTCAGTTAGTCGCGGAAGAAATGGGTCACAAAGTGATCCTGCGCCGTGAGAACGAGCTGGAAGAAGCGGTAATGGACGATCGTGATACCGATGCTGCGCAGGAAAGTCGTGCGCCGGTTGTGACCATCATGGGTCACGTTGACCACGGTAAAACCTCGCTGCTTGACTACATTCGTTCTACGAAAGTCGCGTCAGGCGAAGCGGGTGGTATTACCCAGCATATCGGTGCATATCACGTTGAAACCGATAACGGCATGATCACCTTCCTCGACACCCCTGGTCACGCCGCGTTTACCGCAATGCGTGCACGTGGTGCGCAGGCAACGGATATCGTAATCCTCGTGGTTGCGGCTGATGACGGCGTGATGCCACAGACCATCGAAGCGATCCAGCATGCGAAAGCAGCCGGTGTGCCAGTGGTTGTTGCAGTCAACAAAGTTGATAAGCCTGATTCTGATCCAGACCGCGTTAAGAACGAACTGACCCAATACGGTATTATTCCGGAAGAGTGGGGCGGCGAGAACATGTTCGTTAACGTATCAGCGAAAGCCGGTACCGGTATTGACGATCTGTTGAACGCGATTCTGCTGCAGGCCGAAGTGCTGGAACTGTCCGCTATCCGTGAAGGTATGGCGAGCGGCGTGGTGATTGAATCGTTCCTCGATAAAGGTCGTGGTCCGGTTGCAACCGTGCTGGTACGTGAAGGTACGCTGAACAAAGGCGATATCGTGCTGTGTGGCTTTGAATACGGCCGTGTACGTGCGATGCGTGATGAACTGGGTCGTGAAGTCCTGGAAGCGGGTCCATCCATTCCAGTTGAAATCCTCGGTCTGTCCGGTGTGCCGGCAGCGGGTGATGAAGCGACCGTAGTTCGTGATGAGAAGAAAGCGCGTGAAGTTGCACTGTATCGTCAGGGCAAATTCCGTGAAGTTAAGCTGGCGCGTCAGCAGAAGTCTAAGTTGGAGAACATGTTCGCCAACATGACCGAAGGCGAAGTGTCCGAGCTGAACATCGTGCTGAAATCTGACGTACAAGGTTCTGTGGAAGCGATCTCCGATTCCCTGCTGAAACTCTCTACCGACGAAGTGAAGGTGCGGATTATCGGTTCGGGTGTAGGTGGTATCACCGAAACCGACGCGACGCTGGCTGCAGCATCCAACGCGATCATCCTTGGCTTCAACGTACGTGCTGATGCTTCTGCTCGCCGCGTAATTGAAGCTGAGAGCGTCGATCTGCGTTACTACTCCGTGATCTATAATCTGATCGACGAAGTGAAAGCAGCGATGAGCGGTATGTTGGCACCAGAGTACAAACAGCAGATTATCGGTCTGGCTGCTGTACGTGACGTGTTTAAATCACCGAAATTTGGCGCTATCGCGGGCTGTATGGTCACCGAAGGCAACATCAAGCGTCACAACCCAATCCGTGTACTGCGTGACAACGTGGTTATCTATGAAGGCGAACTGGAATCACTGCGTCGCTTCAAAGATGACGTCAACGAAGTTCGTAACGGCATGGAATGTGGTATCGGTGTGAAGAACTACAACGACGTTCGCGTTGGCGATATGATCGAAGTCTTCGAAGTGATTGAAATTAAACGCACCATCGATTGATCATCATTTGATGTGTTGCAATTTGGGAGGCCTCTGGCCTCCCGAATTATTTGGGAGAAAGAATAATGGCAAAAGAATTTGGCCGCCCACAGCGCGTTTCTCAGGAGTTGCAGAAAGAGATTGCAATCATCCTGCAGCGCGAAATTAAAGATCCGCGTCTTGGAATGATGGTGACAGTTTCGGGTGTTGAAGTCTCCCGCGATCTGGCTTATGCCAAGGTGTTTGTGACCTTTTTAAATGACAAAGACGAAGAAGCGGTGCAAAACGGGCTGAAGGCGCTGAAAGAAGCCTCTGGTTATATTCGCACGCTGGTAGGTAAAGCGATGCGTTTACGTATCGTGCCGGAACTGACCTTCTTCTACGACAATTCGCTGATTGAAGGCATGCGCATGTCGAACCTGGTCAGCAATGTTATCAAGAGTGATGTTGAGCGTCGTGGCGATAGCCCGGCGGAAGATGACAAGGAGGACTAATGAGTCGTCCTCGTCGTCGCGGTCGCGACGTCCACGGTGTGTTTCTGCTGGATAAGCATCAAGGCGCATCCTCCAATGATGTACTGCAGAAAGTAAAACGCCTGTTTAATGCGAATAAAGCGGGCCACACCGGCGCGCTTGATCCGCTGGCAACCGGCATGTTGCCGGTATGCCTCGGTGAAGCCACCAAGTTTTCGCAGTATCTGCTCGATTCTGACAAGCGCTATCGCGTCATCGCTCGTCTTGGTGAACGTACCGATACGTCAGATGCCGACGGTAATATTGTTGAAACGCGTGCAATTACGTTCAATCAGGCTGAGCTAGATGCAGCGCTGGAGTATTTTCGCGGCGACACCATGCAGGTGCCGACCATGTTTTCCGCGCTGAAGTATCAGGGACGTAAGTTGTATGAGTACGCGCGTGAAGGCATTACCGTGCCGCGTGAAGCACGTCCGATCAAAGTGTTCGAACTGCAGTTTATTCGCTGGGAAGGGGATGAGCTGGAACTAGAGATTCATGTCTCTAAAGGCACTTACATCCGTACCATCATTGACGATCTCGGTGAGAAGCTTGGTTGTGGTGCGCATGTGATCATGCTGCGTCGTTTGCAGGTGGCACGTTATCCCATTGAAAGAATGGTGACGCTGGAGCAGCTGCAGGAAGTGGCCGCCACCGTCAACATGGCGGTACCGCCGGATTACAGCGCGCTTGACGCGTTATTGCTACCAATGGATAGCCCGGCTGAAGAGTTCCCAATTGTGAATCTCTTGCCTGCTGTGGCGGCCTATTTCAAGCAAGGAATGCCGGTTCAGGTGGCAGATGCGCCGGAACAAGGCTTGGTGCGCGTGACCGAAGGTGATGAGCACAAATTCATTGGCATGGCCGAAATTGCTGATGACGGGCGCGTGGCGCCGCGTCGTCTGGTGGTAGAATTTCCTGCATAATCAAGCGACTCAAATCTGACGTAACGGCGCATTTGCGTTGCTATCAGGCGAAGAGTAGAATGGCGCGGCTTTAAAAGCGGGCTGCTGAATTAGAGATCGGCACCCATACATTCATTTATTACTGGAGTTTATTATGTCTCTAAGCGTAGAAGCTAAAGCAGAGATCGTTGCTAAATACGGTCGTGGTACCAACGACAGCGGTTCAACTGAAGTTCAGGTTGCTCTGCTGACTGCTCAGATCAATCACCTGCAGGGTCACTTCTCTGAGCACAAGAAAGATCACCACAGCCGTCGCGGTCTGCTGCGCATGGTATCTCAGCGTCGTAAGCTGCTGGACTACCTGAAGCGTAAAGACGTTGCACGTTACACCGGTCTGATCGAAAGCCTGGGTCTGCGTCGCTAAGTCTGAAGAATCTGATCAAGGGTGTAGCGCATCCAGTATGCAAAAAAACGCATCTGACGATCAGATTTGTGCGAGTTTCGCGAAAAGGGGGCCTTGATGGCCCCTTTTTTCGAGCAATCCGCAGCAATCCGGACCAAACTCATGTATTGTTGCAGAGAGCGATCTTTGCTTGCAGAGGTTCGCGCGGCTAATGAGAGGCTTTACCGCAAGGGCGGTTAAGGTTGTCATTAGTCGCGAGGATGCAACTGAAGATCGGTAATCCCCGGCGCGCCATAATAGGCTGCGCCCCCCGAATTTAAGGACTTAAATTTTGCTGAACCCGATCGTACGCAAATTCCAATATGGTCAGCATACCGTCACGCTGGAAACCGGCATGATGGCGCGCCAGGCTACCGCAGCAGTAATGGTGAGCATGGATGACACGGCTGTATTTGTTACCGTTGTTGGCCAGAAAAAAACGAAACCAGGTCAGGATTTCTTCCCGCTGACGGTTAACTATCAGGAGCGTACTTACGCTGCTGGTCGTATCCCGGGTAGTTTCTTCCGTCGTGAAGGCCGTCCAAGCGAAGGCGAAACCCTGATCTCACGTCTGATTGACCGTCCAGTTCGTCCGCTCTTCCCGGAAGGCTTCATCAACGAAGTGCAGGTCATTGCGACCGTTGTTTCTGTAAACCCACAAGTTAACCCGGACATCGTGGCGATGATCGGTGCTTCTGCAGCGTTAGCGCTGTCTGGGCTGCCGTTCAATGGTCCAATCGGTGCTGCTCGCGTGGGTTATATCAACGATCAGTACGTTCTGAACCCAACTGCCGATGAGATCAACGAATCTCGTTTGAACCTGGTGGTTGCCGGTACGCAGAATGCGGTGCTGATGGTTGAATCTGAAGCAGACATCCTGACTGAAGAGCAGATGTTGGGTGCCGTGGTCTATGGCCACGATCAGCAGCAGATCGTAATCGAAAACATCAATGCGCTGGTTGCTGAAGCCGGTAAGCCACGTTGGGATTGGCAGCCATTGCCAACTAACGATGCGTTGATCGCACGCGTTACTGCATTGGCAGAAGCAGGCATCAGCGATGCTTACCGCATCACCGACAAGCAAGAGCGTTACACGCAGGTTGGCGCGGTTAAAGACGCGACCATCGCCGCTCTGCAGGCTGAAGACGAAACCCTGGATGCAGGCGACATCGCTGACATCGTGCATGACCTCGAGAAAAGCGTTGTGCGTAGCCGTATTATCCGTGGCGAACCGCGCATCGATGGTCGTGAAAAAGATATGATTCGCGGCCTCGACGTGCGTACTGGCGTACTGCCGCGCACGCACGGTTCTTCACTGTTCACCCGTGGTGAAACGCAGGCGCTGGTTACCGCAACGCTGGGTACCGCGCGTGACGCGCAGAATCTGGATGAGTTGATGGGCGAGCGTACTGATAGCTTCCTGTTCCACTACAACTTCCCTCCGTACTGCGTGGGTGAAACCGGTATGGTTGGCTCACCGAAGCGTCGTGAGATCGGTCACGGCCGTCTGGCGAAGCGTGGCGTGCTGGCAGTAATGCCTAAGCAAGCTGATTTCCCATACACCGTACGTGTTGTGTCTGAAATCACCGAATCAAACGGTTCCTCTTCAATGGCTTCTGTGTGTGGTGCTTCTTTGGCACTGATGGACGCAGGTGTACCGATCAAAGCAGCCGTAGCCGGTATTGCTATGGGGCTGGTCAAAGAAGCTGACAACTTTGTGGTTCTGTCTGACATCCTGGGTGACGAAGATCACCTCGGCGACATGGACTTCAAAGTTGCGGGTAGCCGCGAGGGTATCACCGCGCTGCAGATGGATATCAAAATCGAAGGTATCACCCGCGAAATCATGCAGGTTGCTCTGAACCAGGCGAAGGGTGCACGTCTGCATATCCTGAGCGTGATGGAACAGGCAATCAGCACGCCGCGTCAGGAAATCTCTGAGTTCGCGCCGCGCATTTACACCATCAAAATCAGTTCAGACAAGATCAAAGATGTTATCGGTAAAGGCGGCTCGGTTATCCGTGCGCTGACCGAAGAAACCGGTACTACCATCGAAATCGAAGATGATGGCACCGTGAAGATCGCTGCAACTGATAGCCTGAAAGCCAAAGAAGCCATTCGCCGCATCGAAGAGATCACTGCTGAGATCGAAGTTGGCCGCGTTTACTCTGGCAAAGTGACACGTATCGTTGATTTCGGTGCCTTCGTGGCCATTGGCGGCGGTAAAGAAGGTTTGGTTCATATTTCTCAGATCGCCGATAAGCGCGTTGAAAAAGTGACCGACTACCTGCAGATGGGCCAGGAAGTTCCAGTGAAAGTCATGGAAGTGGACCGTCAGGGCCGTGTACGCCTGAGCATCAAAGAAGCGACAGAGCAGAAACCAGCGGAAGAAGTTGCTACCGCTGCCACTGATGCATCTGACGCCGAGTAAGCGTTTACCGATTGGCCTCTCCCTGCTTTGCGGGGAGAGGTATTTAGATCATCGCGAGGGCGGGAATCCTTGTGCACAGCAGGAGGATGACAGGATGGTTGTCCCAATGTTTGTATTCGGGAGTGGGAAATGAAGCCTTTTTTGCGCTGGTGTTTTGTTGCGACAGCTATCACGCTGGCAGGATGCAGCAACTCCAATTGGCGTAAGAACGAAGTTCTGGCAGTACCTTTGCAGCCCACACTGCAGCAAGAAGTCATTCTTGCGCGCATGGAACAAATTCTTGCCAGTCGTGCCCTTACCGATGATGAACGCGCACAGCTGTTATATGAGCGCGGAGTGTTGTATGATAGTTTGGGTCTGAGGGCATTAGCGCGGAACGATTTTTCGCAAGCGCTGTCTATAAGACCAGATATGCCTGAGGTATTTAACTATCTCGGTATATACTTAACGCAGGCAGGCAATTTTGATGCTGCCTATGAAGCGTTTGATTCTGTACTTGAGCTTGATCCAACTTACAACTATGCGCATTTAAACCGTGGTATCGCCCTCTATTACGGCGGTCGATACAAGTTAGCGCAAGATGATCTGCTGGCGTTTTATCAAGACGATCCTAACGATCCTTTCCGCAGCCTTTGGCTCTATCTCGTTGAAAGCGATATGGATGCCGACAAGGCGAAAGTTACGCTGAGACAGCGTCATGACAAAGCGGTCCGGGACCAATGGGGATGGAATATTGTCGAGTTCTACCTTGGCGACATCAGTGAAAAAACATTGATGGAACGTCTCAAGGCGGACGCAACGGATAACACCTCGCTCGCTGAACATCTCAGTGAAACCAACTTCTATTTAGGTAAGTACTACCTAAGTCTGGGGGAGAAGGACGACGCGAAAGCGTTGTTCAAACTGGCGGTGGCCAACAACGTAAACAACTTTGTTGAACACCGATACGCATTGTTGGAACTGGCGCAACTCGGCCAGACACAAGACGATTTATCAGAATCTGACCAGCAATAGCTGACGAACTTTTATTGCCTGAATACCTGTAAAGTCATCATCTTCAGAGATGAGGGCTTTTCTGTTCGTCAAAACTTCTAATTTGAGCCGGTTCACACTTTTTGATGAAAATGACTGAAAGTTTTCACGACGAGTTATGTAGACTGGCCGCCGCAATCTAAGAGGCACGTGTACTACATGACTGATATTCAAACCACTTTTGCTGACCTTGGCCTGAACGCCGACATCCTCGAATCACTGAACGGTATGGGCTACGTTAAGCCTTCTCCAATCCAGGCTGAGTGTATTCCTCACCTGCTGGCTGGCCGTGATGTGTTGGGTATGGCGCAGACCGGTAGTGGTAAAACCGCGGCATTCTCATTGCCGCTGCTAAACAACATTGATCCTACTGTTAAAGCACCGCAAATTTTGGTGCTGGCACCGACCCGCGAATTAGCGGTACAGGTTGCTGAAGCCGTCACAGAATTCTCTAAACACATGCGTGGCATTAACGTTGTTGCCCTGTACGGTGGCCAACGTTATGACGTGCAGCTGCGCGCACTGCGTCAGGGACCACAAGTGGTAGTGGGTACCCCTGGTCGTTTGCTGGATCACCTGAAACGTGGCACGTTAGATCTGTCTAACCTGCGCGGTCTGGTGCTGGACGAAGCTGATGAAATGCTGCGTATGGGCTTCATCGAAGACGTTGAAACCATCATGGCGCAGATTCCAGACGGTCATCAGACCGCGCTGTTCTCAGCAACCATGCCAGAAGCGATTCGTCGTATCACCAAACGCTTCATGAAAGATCCGCAGGAAGTGCGTATCCAGTCAAGCCTGACTACGCGCCCAGACATTTCTCAGTCTTACTGGACCGCATATGGCCGTAAAACTGACGCGCTGGTTCGCTTCCTGGAAGCTGAAGATTTCGATGCAGCCATCATCTTCGTACGTACTAAAAATGCCACGCTAGAAGTGGCCGAAGCGCTTGAGCGCAGCGGTTATAACAGCGCAGCACTGAACGGTGACATGAACCAGGCACTGCGTGAGCAGACGCTGGAGCGTCTGAAAGATGGTCGTCTCGACATTCTGATCGCTACCGACGTAGCCGCACGTGGTCTGGACGTGGAACGCATCAGCCTGGTGGTAAACTTTGACATCCCAATGGATGCTGAATCTTACGTTCACCGTATTGGTCGTACTGGCCGTGCTGGTCGTGCTGGTCGCGCACTGCTGTTCGTTGAGAACCGCGAGCGTCGTCTGCTGCGCAACATTGAACGCACCATGAAGCTGACCATTCCAGAAGTTGAGCTGCCTAACGCAGAGCTGCTGGGTGAGCGTCGCCTGGCTAAGTTCGCGGCTAAAGTACAGCAGCAGCTGGAAAGCAGCGATCTGGACATGTATCGCGCACTGCTGAGCAAAATGCAGCCGGGTGAAGATCTGGATATCGAAACACTGGCCGCAGCACTGCTGAAAATGGCTCAGGGCGAACGTCCACTGATTCTGCCACCAGAAGCACCGCGTCCAGCACGTCGTGAATTCAGCGATCGTCCTGACCGTGGTGATCGCCGCGATTCACGTGATTCTCGTGGTCCACGCGAAAGCCGTGACAGCCGCGATGGTGACCGTCCTCGTCGTGAACGTCGTGACGTTGGCGAAATGCAGCTGTACCGCATTGAAGTGGGCCGTGATGATGGTGTTGAAGTGCGTCACATTGTTGGCGCGATCGCTAACGAAGGCGACATTAGCAGCCGTTACATCGGCAACATCAAGTTGTTCGGTACCCATTCAACCATCGAGCTGCCGAAAGGTATGCCGGGCGAAGTGCTGCAGCACTTCACTCGTACGCGTATTCTGAACAAACCGATGAATATGCAGTTGATGGGTGATGCACCGGTGCATGAGCGTAGCGAACGTCGTCCTGCCGGCGGCGAACGTCGCGGTAACGGTGCTCCGCGTGATGGCGCACCACGTGGCGAAGGCGCTCCACGTCGCTTCTCCGATCGTCGTGAAGGCGGCCGCGAAGGCGGACGCTTCAGCCGTGAAGGTGGTCGTGGCCCACGTCGTGAAGAGGGTGCAGCCGCTGCACCACGTCGTCGTGACGCATAAGCGATAAACGCTTAAAGTAAAAAGGGACGCGAAGGCGTCCCTTTTTTTATGCATGTGGAAAGTAAGCTTTACACGCCGCCAGCAATCAGCACGCGTTCACCACTCACGTAAGCTGACTCTTCAGAAGCCAGAAATAGCGCCACCTGTGCCACATCTTCTGGTAAACCAAAGCGCCCAAGCGGTGTGGCGGCAATTAACTGCGCCTTCAACTCCGGGTGCATCTTTTTAGCAGCCAGCAAACCTTCGGTCAAAATGATGCCGGGCGCTAACGCATTGACGCGGATATTGCGCGGCCCCAGTTCTCGAGCCAGGCCTTGTGTCAGCGTGTCAATCGCACCCTTCGTTGCCGCCCACAGCACCGAGCCGGGCGTGCTGCGCTGGCTGTTGAGCGCGCTAAGGTTGATGATGGATCCGCCGCGCGCCGGAAAGTGATGTGCCGCCTGTTGGCATACCAGCAGAGTGCCAAGCAAATTCACATTGAGCTGCTGCTGCATCTCGCCAACGCTGAGATCGGCAAAATCACCATGGTGGAAAATACCGGCATTGTTCACCACAATATCTGGCGCGCCAAACTGCTCAATGCTGCTAGCGAACAAGCGCTGCACATCGGCCTGGCGTGAGATATCAGCCTGAACGGCGATGGCATCGCTTCCCAGCGCCTGGATGTCTGTCACCACATCCGCCGCGCCAACTTCGTCCTGAAGATAATTCACTACTACCCGAGCACCGGCCGCCGCGAAAGTCATGGCGATGGCGGCACCAATGCCTTTCGAAGCGCCCGTCACCAGCGCAATTTTGCCTTCAAGTGTTTTCATCGTGTCTCTCCACCTGAGATTTCGGGGAAGATAAAGCATGCGCTTTCCTTACAATCTGGCGGTAGCGCAATCCTGCAAGCTTTTTGCACGATCCTGCAAATCTACTGCTCAAGGACTAGGCGAAGCTGATGCAAAAAGCGAGAATACTCGCTCAGTGAATTCTCATGGTGGAGCGCGCATCGCATGATTCATCAGGAACAGTGGCAGCAACTGGTAGCGAAAATTGCTCACCACGCGCCGGAAGATGGCCGACATAATAGCCCGATCGATTTTCTCTCGTTTGGCCGCAGTTCAAAACCCACCAGTTTGGCGCACATCGCCACCTGGGCAAGTTTTGCGCTGGTAGCGCAAGGGCAAAAAGCGCTGCGCATGGGCGACGATGTCATGCATTACGGACCGGGCGATTTATTACTGGTGACGCTCGATATGCCGGTGCAATCCTGCGTGGTGATGGCAACGCCAGAAAAACCCAATCTGGGCGTTGGCATTACCATCAACGAAGCGCGTCTGATGCGTTATCTGGAGCACTTTCCACACCATCATGTTGGCACCAATTCAATAAGCGAGCGCGGTATTACCGTGCATAAAGTCGCGCCGCCGTTGGTGGATGCGGTAATGCGTTTGATTGAGTTATTGGATCAGCCGCAGGACATCACCGCGCTGGCGCCATTAATTGAGCAGGAGATTTTTTATCGTCTGCTTACCGGGCCAGAAGGCCCGCGCATTCTCAATATGGCGTTGACGGAGCGACCCGGCAACAAAGTGGCCCGCGCCGCGCGCTGGCTGCGCGAGAACTTTCATCAGCCGCTGAAAATGGACCAGCTGGCAAGCAGCGTAGGGATGAGTATCTCTTCGCTGCATCATCACTTTAAGGCGGTGACGGCGATGACGCCGATGCAGTATCAAAAGCAGCTGCGTCTGAACGAGGCACGTCGCTTGATGCTGATTGAGAAGCTGGATGCCGGAACGGCGGGCTATCGGGTAGGTTATCAGAGCGCATCGCAGTTCAGTCGCGAGTACAGCCGCTTTCACGGCCAGTCGCCAGCGCGAGATGTGCGCATGATTGCGGTGGGGCCAGAAGGTTTTTACCCACCGCAATAACAGTTACAGCGTGCGTGCAGCTTCCATCGCCAGTGCGAATGAACGCAGACGCGCCTGCGTATCGAAAATCTGGCCATTGACCATGATCTCATCCGCCTGAGTTTCGCGCATCAGCGCCGCGAGGCCATTTCGTACTTTATCGCTGTCACCGACAATCGACATACTCAACGCTTGCTGCACGCCATATTGTTCAGAGGGCGACCACAGATTATCCATGTTCTCCACGGGAGCCGGTAGCGGACCCGGTTTTCCACGGCGTAAATTAATAAACTGCTGCTGCATTGACGTGAAGAGGAAGCGCGCATCACGCTCGCTATCGGCGGCGACCACGTTGACGCACACCATGGCATACGGCTTAGCTAAACGCGCGGAAGGTTTAAATTTCTCGCGATAAAGATGCAATGCCTGGAACAACAGGTCCGGCGCAAAGTGTGAAGCAAAGGCGAAAGGCAGGCCGAGCTGTGCGGCTAACTGTGCGCTGTACAAGCTAGAACCGAGCAGCCATACGGGAATTTTTAGCCCTAATCCTGGCACCGGTTGTACCGGCGGATGTTCGCCTTCTTCGGCGTCAAACCAGCGAATCAGCTCTGATACATCTTCCGGGAAACTATCGGCTTGTGCGCTGGAGAGATGGCGACGCAATGCCAACATGGTGCGCTGGTCCGATCCGGGGGCGCGGCCCAATCCGAGATCGATACGGCCAGGATAGAGAGATTCAAGGGTACCAAACTGTTCGGCAATCACCAGCGGCGCATGGTTTGGCAGCATAATACCGCCTGAGCCAAGACGAAGCGTGTTGGTATTTGCGGCTAAATAACCAATTAATACGGAGGTTGCAGCGCTGGCAATCCCGGTCATGTTGTGATGTTCAGCCAGCCAGTAGCGGTGAAAACCAAGGGCTTCAGATTGACGAGCCAGCGCCAGTGAATTGTGGAACGCGTCGCGCGCTGCGGAACCTTGCGGAATCGGAGCCAAATCCAATACGGACAGGCGAACAGTTTTTTTCTCAGACATGGGTACTCCAGATAAGGATGGCGCAGGTGTTTAATCTTACCTGCACCAGTGAGTATTACTCATCGATACCCATATTAAAACTGCTAATAACAGCACGAATATAGCCGGAATGTGCCTTTACCTGCCGCCTTCCAGTTCCATACCGGCCAGACGACGCCAATAACCGTTACTGTCACTGCCTCGCGCCATCATCAGCGGTGCCTGTCCGGCTTCATTCGCACGGAAGCGATCCACTTCACCTAGCGTACTTTCGCCCTGTGGCGACAGACGTACGATGTCGACCCAGTTATGCATGCCCGTTAAATCATTGCCGAGGTTGTAGCAGTAACCGCTCATCGTCTGAATGCCGTTCAGCACAAACACCTGCTGGCCTTCCTGCGATAGTACGCGGCGGCCGGTGGGATGGTTAATGCAGCAGGTTTGGCAATCATCTTTAGCGCGATTCTCGGCGCGCGCGGTGAAGCAGCGTGCCGACAGCGCCAGCGGCAAATGGCCGTAGCCGAGGACTTCCACCTCAAACTTATCGCGTACGCCAGCAGCGTCGCACTGTTGCAGCAGCTGAATTAGCCAGTCGCGTGACATTTCCACAGGAATACACCAGCGCGTCATCCCTTCTTTCAGTAACAGCTGCAGCGTTTGCGCGTTGTACACATTGAGCGTGGGACCGGCGACAAACGGTAATTGGCGTTCCGCCGCCATGTTCACGGTTCCCATGTCATTGGCTTCAAGCAGGAACTCACCGTTTTCGACATAGCGCCGCAGCTCTTTCACCTCTGAAGGCGACTGCAGCAGGGCCAGCGTGCTCAACACCACCTGCTTGCCGTGCTGCGCCAGCATGCGCGCCATCTCCATCCATTGGTTGAATGAGGTAGCGCGCCGCTTGCTGCAAACGGCTTCACCGAGATAAACGATTTCGGCGCTGCTTGCGGCGGCACGTTGATAAAAGGTTTCCAGGGTTGCGGTTGGCCAGTACCACAGCACCGGCCCGATAGCGTATTTCATGCGATCTCCTTATTGCCAGTCGCGGTGATAAGCACCCAGCGTGGTTTGGCTACCTTCGGACAATTCGCCGAGTGCCTGCATCCACGGCTCCTGCACCACATAGTGCTCCGGCGATGCCATACAGCGATCGATAGCCTGGCGCCACACTTTAGCCACCTGCGCCACATACGCCGGGCTGCGCTGACGGCCTTCGATTTTCACCGAGGCAATGTTGGCGCGCAGCAGTTCAGGCAGCAGCGATAGCGTGTTCAGGCTGGTAGGCTCTTCCAGCACGTGATAGCGCTGGTTATCCACTTCGTAACGGCCTTTACACAGCGTGGGATATCCCGCGCTTTCGTTGGGCGCGTAACGATCAATCAACACTTCATTAAGGCGTGATTCCATCCCCTTCGGCGTTTGCTGCCAGCGTACAAATTTCGCCGGAGAGCAGGCTCCTGCGCTATTCGGCGACTCACCGGTCAGCCAGGATGAGAGGTAGCAGCGGCCTTCAGCCATGATGCACAGGCTGCCAAAGGCGAACACTTCGAGCGGTACCGGTGTCTCGCGCGCCAGCTGTTTCACCTGATGCATCGACAGCACGCGCGGCAGCACCACGCGGCTAAGCTGAAAATGGCGATGATAAAAATGAATGGCTTGCAGATTGGTGGCGGAGGCCTGCACGGAAAGATGGCGTTCGACCTGCGGATAATGTTTTGCTGCATATTCAAGCGTAGCGATATCGGCCAAAATCAGCGCGTCTGCTCCGTTCTGGGCGGCAACGTCAATCGCCGTCTGCCAGCGATTCATGCCATCGGGATGCGCAAACGTGTTGATCGCCACGTGCAGTTTTCGGCGATGCTGGTGCAGATAGCGTGCAGCCTCGGCCAGTTTCTTATCGGTAAAATTGAGGCCAGCAAAGTGGCGGGCATTGGTATCGTCTTTCAGGCCGACATACACCGCGTCAGCACCATGCTCCACCGCCGATTTCAGCGCAGGCAAATTCCCCGCTGGACACAGCAGTTCCATACATTTTCCTCCCCGGATTCTTAAGCCGAAGAGTGTAGATAACTGCCTTCACGATAATGTTGATTTAAGGCAGTGAAAGCGCCATTGATGATCGGGAGTGAAGCATTTTCGACCAGTTGTGAAACGATTTACTTGATCTCAGTGGAGGCGAAGCCTGGCGATTGTGGCAAAATAGATGAAATTTTCTGAAGGGAATGTCGATGATGTTTGCGCGCTTACGTGGTTTGATTGTTGAAAAAGGACCAGAATTCCTAGCCTTACCGGTTTCTATCACTCCGTTCCCGTTGAAAAAAGCCATTCTGCAACAACTCTTAAACTGGCAATTTCGTCATGCTTTGTCCGAAGGTGAGTTAGACTTTCTGGAAGGGCGCTTTCTGGGAATCGAGATTGCCGATGTCAATCTACGCTGGATCACCACCCTGCAAGCAGGGCGCCTGACCGTTTCGCGCGACACCGAAGCTGATGTCTGGTTTCGCGGCGAAGCCAACGATCTGTTGCTGGTAGCAGCACGCAAAGCGGATCCCGATATGTTGTTCTTTCAACGCCGGTTGGTGATTGAAGGTGACACGGAGCTGGGTCTGGAGGTGAAGAACCTAATGGATGCCATTGAACTGGATGCCATGCCCACGCCTTTACGCACGGGGTTGCAGCAGCTGGCTGCTTTTATTGAAGCAGGAATGAAACAGGACGCGAAGGCCGCTGAGGCGCGCGCGGGGATCTCATGTTAATTCGTACTGAAATTGGCGTTGATGCCGCAGGCATCGATAGCCTGTTAAGGCGCAGTTTTGCTACCGCGGCCGAAGCGGAATTAATTCAACAACTGCGCGAAGATGGCTTGCTTACTCTCGGCGTTGTCGCCACGGATGATGAAGGTCAGGTGCTGGGTTATGCCGCTTTTAGCCCGGTGACCTTGCAAGGTGAAGACCGTAACTGGGTCGCTTTGGCCCCGCTCGCCGTGGATGAATCGGTGCGTGGGCAAGGGCTGGCTAAAAAACTGGTGTACGAAGGATTGGATTCACTCAACGAGTTCAGCTATAGCGCTGTGGTGGTGCTGGGCGATCCTGAGTTCTACAATCCGCTCGGTTTTGAGCCCGCTGCGCGTCATGGTTTGCACTGTCGTTGGTTAGGCAGCGAAGCCGCTTTTCAGGTGTACAAACTGGCAGACGACGCGTTTGTCGGCGTGGAAGGGTTGATCGAATTCGCGCTGCCGTTTAATCGTCTCGACTAAACCAGGTTATCAGGCAGGGCGGCTGCTGCGCAACCAGCTGCAGTTTCTGTGCGCGGCTTAGCTGCTTAACCTGATATTCCAGGCGCGAAGCCGCAGCCCTGTCACCCGCATCACAGTGAAAAACCAGCGTCAGCGGACCTTTGCCACGCAGCGAGCGTGCTCCGCGCCCCTGCTGATGTTGCTGCAAACGGCGATTAACGTCAGTGGTAATGCCGGTATAAAGCATGCCAGCGGCAGTTTGTAGCAGATAAAGCTGCCAGCGCTGTTCCATAATACTCATCTCAAAAAATAGCTGGCAGGCAGTGTAGCGCGCTTCAGTCCTCACTGCTATTTGCCATACGGAGTCGCACTTTGTCTGACCTTTCCCATCTGATTCGCTATCTGAAGAAGCAGCACGTGCTCTCGCTTTGTGCGACTAGCGGCGACGAGAGTTGGTGTGCTAACTGTTTTTACGTGTTTGATGAAACGAGCATGGCATTCTGGCTGATGACTGAGCTGGAAACCCGTCATGGCCAGTTAATGCAGATGAATCCACGTATTGCGGGCACCATTAATGGCCAGCCGAAAAGTGTGCTGTTGATTAAAGGCGTGCAGTATCGTGGTCAGATTACGCAGCTGAGTGGAGAACGGGAGGCGATAGCGCGCCGTGCCTATCAAAAGCGTTTTCCGGTGGCGAAAAAAGTCACTGCACCGCTGTGGGAGATCACGCTCGACGAAGTGAAGATGACCGACAATGCGCTGGGATTTGGTAAGAAGATAATATGGACAAAGTCGTAGGGGCGCCATTTATGGCGACCCCAATGCGAAAGAAGAGTTTAAGCAGCGTTCAAAATGCGCAGCGATTCGCGATTAAACGCGGGCAGATCCTCTGGCGTGCGGCTGGTCACGAGCTTGTCGTCATCCACCACCACTTCTTTATCATAAAAATCCGCACCGGCATTGCGCAGATCAATGGCGATAGCTTTTACACAGGTCATTTTGCGGCCACGTACGCCGTTGGCACTGATCAGCAGCTGCGGGCCATGACAAATGGCAAAGATCGGTTTGCCGCTGGCCACAAACTCTTTGGTGAAGTTGACAAAACGATCGTCGCCGCGTAAGGCGTCGGGCGAGTGTCCACCTGGCAGCAGCAGTGCATCGAATTCTGCCGCGCTGACATCATCGATGTCTTTATCGATTTTGACCTCGGCTTTGCCCTGTTTACCTTTGACGATTTTACCGGCTTGCATCTCAATGGTGACCACTTCGTGTCCGGCCTTGGTATAAGCCTCCGCCGGTGAGGTAAACTCTGAGTCTTCAAATTCATCGGTAATCAGTACCGCTATTTTCTTGCTCATCTTTTTCCTCCTTGCTGATTCCGAACGGGTGTTCGTTACATAACTCACCCACAAGCCTGGTCGCCATGGCGAAAAATGCAAGCCAGCCGGCTGAACGCAACCGAGGTAAATTTCCGAGATGGATCAAGTTTGCACCGTTTGAATATGGCAGATTCGAAAGACCTGCATAACAATGCGGTCTCTTCAGCGCGTCTCCCGGCGCGGTAATCGTTATTCAGTTGAATACGGAATCTGTTATGACTCAATGTATCCCCTCAGCATCGGCAGCACGCTTTGCCTGGTGGAAACCGCTGCTGTTTCTGGCCGTGGTGGTCATCGGCCTATGGTATGTCAAATGGCAGCCCTATTACGGTAAAGCTTTTACTGCCGCTGAAACCCACTCGATCGGTAAATCGATCCTGGCCAATGCGGCTGACTCGCCGTGGCGCGCGGCGCTCGATTACGCCATGGTCTATTTTCTTGCGGTATGGAAAGCGGCAGTGCTGGGTGTGATTCTGGGTTCGCTGGTGCAGGTGCTGGTTCCGCGCAGCTGGCTGATGCGTTTGATGGGCGACTCGCGCTTCGGCTCTACGCTGGTCGGCACCGGTCTGGGCTTGCCGGGGATGATGTGCAGCTGCTGTGCGGCACCGGTGACCGCTGGCTTGCGTCAGTCGCAGGTTTCGAGCGGCGCGGCGATGGCGTTTTGGCTGGCGAATCCGTTACTCAACCCGGCAACGCTGATTTTTATGGGCTTTGTGCTCGGCTGGAACGTTGCGGCCATTCGGCTGGTGG
This sequence comes from Pantoea sp. BRR-3P, assembly GCF_039621635.1. Lineage (NCBI taxonomy): Bacteria > Pseudomonadati > Pseudomonadota > Gammaproteobacteria > Enterobacterales > Erwiniaceae > Pantoea > Pantoea sp. BRR-3P. Next base: position 3,484,315 of record NZ_CP155066.1, on the reverse strand, counting down.
CGGGTCTGATCATGGTGTTGGGTATCGCCTGGCTGGTGCAACGCAGCGTGCCCGATCACGCCGTTGCTGCGCCCGTCACGGTTACTCACGATGAACAGCCGTTTCTGACACGCTGGCTGCGGGTGATGTGGCGATTGTTCTGCAACACCATTCCGCTGTATATCGTCGCGGTATTGTTGCTTGGAGCTGCACGAGTTTGGCTGTTTCCGCATGCTAATGGTGCGGTGGGCAATACGCTGATCTGGGTGATGTTAATGGCGATTGCGGGCTGCTTGTTTGTGATTCCCACCGCTGCAGAAATCCCGATTGTGCAGACTATGATGTTAGCGGGCATGGGAATTGCGCCTGCGCTGGCGTTGCTAGTGACGCTGCCCGCCGTCAGTGTGCCGTCTTTATTGATGTTGCATCGGGCATTTCCCGCCCGTGCGTTGTGGATCGCGCTAATCGGCGTGGCCTGCAGCGGGATGCTGCTCGGCGTGCTCGGCTTGTGGCTGGCGTAGCCACCACATTTTCTGATTGCGGCTGCCGCGCCACAGCAGCCGCGCATCTTTCTCTGCCTCAATAAAACGTCCGTCGATCAGCACGTCAATCTCATCCAGCACTTCGCGCTGCGCATCGCTAAGCTCTGCCATTTCGTAACCGGTCCACAGCCAGATATCCTTATCCGGACATTCACGCCGCACGCGCTTCACCAGGCGGCGAATATGCGGCACGTTATGCGGATGCAGCGGATCGCCACCGCTCAGTGACAATCCCTGGCGTGGAATCCGCCGATCGTTAAGATCGGCAATCAGCTGCTCTTCCATCTCCAGCGTAAAGGGCACGCCAGAATCCACTCGCCACGTGCTCTGGTTATAGCAGCCGCGACACTGATGCTCGCAGCCCGCTACAAACAGCGTGCAGCGGGTGCCGGGTCCATTAACAATATCGACGGGATAGTAGCGGTGGATGCGCATCATCCCAGTTGTCCTGTCTCCAGATGTTTGACGCGGCGCTGTACCTCTTCCTGCTTACCGGCATTAAATGGACGCGCGTCCGGACTGCCGAGATAGCCGCACACGCGACGCGTCACCGAAACGCGCGCCGGGTCGTGATTACCGCAGCATGGGCAGGTAAAGCCTTTGCTGGTACAGCTGAACTCGCCGCTAAAGCCACATTCGTAGCACTCATCAATCGGCGTGTTGGTGCCGTAATAGGGCACGCGGTGATAGCTGTAATCCCACACGTCTTCCAGCGCTTTGAGATTGTGCTGGATGTTGGGATATTCGCCGTAACAGATGAAACCGCCGTTGGCGATGGCCGGATAGGGTGCTTCAAAGTCGATCTTGTCGTAAGGATTGACCTTTTTCTCGACGTCGAGATGGAAGCTATTGGTGTAATACCCTTTATCGGTCACGCCGGCGACTACGCCAAACTCAGCGGCATCGAGACGGCAGAAGCGATCGCACAAATTCTCGCTCGGCGTGCTGTACAAACTGAAGCCGTAACCAGTTTCGGCTTTCCATGCATCCACCGCGTTGCGCAGATGCGTCACAATCGCCACGCCTTTTTCACGCAGATAATCCGCATCATAAGGATGTACTTCGTTGCCGCTCAGCGCGTTCAGCGTTTCGTGCAGGCCAATATAGCCAAGGGAAATGGATGCGCGACCGTTGCGGAAAATGGCGCCGACTTCGTCATCGGCTTTCAGCCGCACGCCGCAGGCACCTTCCATATAGAGAATGGGCGCTACGCGCGCTTTGGTTTTTTCCAGCCGGGCAATGCGCGTCATTAATGCACGTTTCGCTAGCGCCAAGCGTTCATCCAGCAGTAGCCAGAACTGCGCATCATTACCTTTCGCTTCCAGCGCGATACGTGGCAGGTTCAGGCTGATCACCCCAATATTGTTGCGGCCTTCATGAATTTGTTCGCCGTTCTCCTCGTAAACGCCCAGGAAGCTACGGCAGCCCATCGGCGTTTTAAATGAGCCGGTGACCTCCACCACTTTCTCGTAGTTAAGGATGTCGGGGTACATGCGCTTGCTGGCGCACTCCAGCGCCAGTTGCTTGATATCATAATTAAAATCCCCCTTGCTGCGATTAACGCCTTCGCGAATAGCAAACACCAGTTTCGGGAAGACGGCGGTTTTGTGATTTTTGCCCAGCCCGGCGATGCGGTTACGCAGGATCGACTGTTGAATCAGGCGTGCTGCCCAATCTGTGCCGAGACCGAAGCCGAAGGTGACAAAGGGCGTCTGGCCGTTGGCGGTGTGCAGCGTATTCACTTCGTATTCCAGAGACTGAAACGCGTCATAGCACTCTTTCTCGGTACGAGCCCGAGCGTAGGCTTCGGCATCAGCAATTTGCCACTCCTGCGCGACCGCGCGGTGTTTTTCCAGACTGAGAGTGACGAACGGTGCCAGCACTTCATCAATGCGGTTGATGGTGGTACCGCCATAAATATGGCTGGCAACCTGGGCAATAATCTGCGCGGTGACCGCCGTGGCGGTAGCGATCGATTTGGGCGGCTCGATTTCGGCATTACCCATTTTGAAACCGTTGGTCAGCATGCCGTGCAGATCGATCAGCATGCAGTTAAACATCGGGAAGAAGGGGGAGTAGTCGAGATCGTGATAGTGAATTTCCCCGCGCTCGTGCGCCAATACCACATCGCGCGGCAGTAGTTGCTGCTGCGCATAGTGTTTAGCAACGATCCCTGCCAGCAGATCGCGCTGCGTTGGGATCACTTTGCTGTCTTTGTTAGCATTTTCATTGAGCAAAGCGGCGTTAGTTTGTTCAACCAGCCCACGGATAGCGTGATGCAGTTTGCCACGCTGCTCGCGTGCCAGGTCACGATCGTGACGGTATTCGATATAAGCGCGCGCCAATTGCGGCCAGCGGCCACTCATCAACGTCTCTTCTACTGCGCACTGAATATCGCGTATATCCACTTCCGCGTGCGCAGCAAGCTGCTGGCTCACCTGTTTAGCAACCTGTTCGCACCATGCCGTATCGTCGATCTGTGCTGCACGCGCGGCAGCCTGCACTGCCGCTTCAATTCGCTGCGCATCAAACGGCACTCTGCAACCGTCACGCTTAATCACCACCGTCGCCATCTTCTCTCCGTAGAACTACATATTGATGTTTTAAGGAGTTTAACCGCTATATGTGGTGCTTAAGGGAGAATTAATCACCTACTGTTTGACCTACAGCAAAGAAGCCACAACGAAGATTGAAAGCCGCGCAATCGTTAACCCCGCTAAAATGAAAAAGTTTTAACCCGTCCAGATTTCAGCCTGCTATCACTTGCTTTGCAACGCGAAACAGGTTTAATGAGCCTTTTGCCCAATTTGGTCCGTCGTTTCATTTACAAGGATGCCTACATGCTGTTGCAAAGAACGTTGCTTGCCTGTTGTTTATCCATGACTTTTTCAACTTTCGCCGCACCCGCAGGCGATCTCCCTTTAATGCCATGGCCGCAGAGCGTTGAGCAGCCTAGCACTGGCGGCGCCTATGCGTTGACACCGCAATTTACGCTACATATTACGGGCGATCATCTGGAGGGAACCGAAGCGCGCTGGCGCGCGCGCATTGCACGGCAAACTGGCTGGCCGCTGTTGCCAGACAGCGCCTCCAGCGATCACCCCAGCATCCAGGTGCAAATTGCCCAGGCGGTTGATCCCCTTCCGCAGCCGGACAGCGACGAAAGCTATCATCTCGTGGTCAACAGCGCAGGCGTATTATTAAAAGCCAATACGCGGTTTGGTGCGATGCGCGGCATGGAAACGGTGCTGCAGCTGATCGAAAACACCGAAAGCGGGACGCAAATTCCTTACGTTACCATTGACGACAAACCGCGTTTTCCATGGCGCGGTGTACTGATTGATTCGGCGCGTCACTTCCTGCCGATTGAAACCGTGAAGCGGCAAATCGATGGCATCGCGGCCGCGCGCATGAATGTGTTTCACTGGCACTTAACCGACGATCAAGGTTGGCGCTTTGCCTCCAGCCACTATCCACAGCTGCAGGAGAAAGCCAGCGACGGCTTGTACTATACGCAGCAGCAGATGCGCGATGTGGTGCGCTATGCCACGCAGCGCGGCGTGCGCGTGGTGCCGGAAATCGATCTGCCGGGTCATGCGTCGGCGATTGCGGTGGCGATGCCTGAACTGATGAGCGCGCCGGGGCCGTATCAAATGGAGCGTGGCTGGGGCGTGTTTAAGCCGCTGCTCGATCCCAGCAACGAAGCGGTGTTCCGCTTTATCGACACCTTGATGGGCGAAGTGACGGCGATCTTCCCGGATCCCTATGTGCACATTGGCGGCGATGAGGTTGATCCCACGCAGTGGGATGATTCGACGCGTATTCAGCAATTTATGCGCGATCGCGGCCTGAAGGATACGCATGCGCTGCAGGCCTGGTTTAACCAGCGCGTCGAAAAAATCCTCGAAGCGCACCAGCGCCGCATGATTGGGTGGGATGAGGTTTACCATCCGGATCTGCCGAAAAGCATTCTGATTCAATCGTGGCAAGGCCAGGACGCACTTGGCACCGTGGCGCAAAATGACTTCCGCGGCATTCTTTCCACCGGGTTTTATCTCGATCAGCCGCAAACCGCCGCCTATCACTATCGCAACGAGCCCTGGCCACAAGGCCTCAACGGTGCGGATCAGCTGCAATCCGGCGAGCAGGCTCAGAGCTGGCAGTTCACCATGCCACGCCTGAAAGGCAGTGCGCTAAAAGGCAGTTTTACCCTGATTGAAAGTAAAAACGGCTGGCGCGGCTTTATTGATTTCAGCGGCAAAGCGCGTCGTATGGTCAGCGATATCCGCTGGCTCTCACCAACGCAGCTGACGTTCAGTGTTGATACGTGGATGGGACCTTTCCAGCCGATGGTGACGCTGACGCAAGACAAGCTGACCGGCTATATGCTGGTGGGCAACGTACGTTACCCAGCAGAAGGCAGCAAGTTGACGCAGGTACCAAAAGGTATTGCGCCATCGCTGCCTACGCCTGAACAGGTGCAAAATAATCTGATTGGCGGTGAAGCGGCGCTGTGGGCGGAGAACGTCAATAGTCGGGTGATCGATACGCGCCTGTGGCCGCGTGCCTTTGTGGTGGCCGAGCGATTGTGGTCTGCAAAAGATGTCACCGACAGCGATAACATGTATCGGCGTTTGAGCGCCGTGGAACGCTGGGGCACGATTTCGGTGGGCTTGCAGCAGCATCAGCAAGCGGAAGTGCAGATGATGCGGCTGGCAAACAGCAGCGACATCACGCCGCTGCGCGTGCTGGCCGAAGTGCTTGAACCGGCGCAATACTACACGCGGCAACATCTGAAATTCCAGGCGGGGCATTACGACTACTTTGAACCCTTGAACCGGTTGGCAGATGTGCTGCCCGCCGAGAGCAACGCGGTGCGCTTGCTGGATAAACAGGTCGATCGCCTGATTGCTAACCGCACGGATCACGCGGCGGCACATGCGATCCGCCAGCAACTGCAGCGCTGGCAGAACAACAGTGATGCGGTGATGCCGTTGGTTTTGGGCAATTATCAACTCAAGCCGCTACAGCAGCAGGTGCAGCAGGTTGCTCAGCTGAGCCGAATGGGGCTGGATTTGGTGAACGCGCTGGAGCGTAATCAGGCGTACGGTGCGGGTGAGGTCGCGCAGATGCATGCGCAGCTGGACGCCGCAGCGCAGGTGCAGGATGAAACTGTGCTGGCGCTAGTCAGGCCGCTGGAGAAGCTGCTGCGATCGTTTAAATAGCGGAGGTCGCCATGAATGGCGACCCTCTGAAAGGCACGAAGAGTTGTAGGGTGCGCATTGATGCGCACCCTTAACAATCAACGGCGTACCGCGATCGCCTCAATCTCAATCTTCACATCTTTCGGCAGGCGCGCCACTTCCACGCAGGAACGCGCTGGGAAGCTGGCGTTGTGCTCGGTGAAGAACGCTTCATACGTCGCGTTCACCGTGGCGAAGTCATTCAGGTCTTTCACAAACACGGTGGTTTTCACAATGTCGCCCACTTTCAGGCCGGCGGCTTCAACAATCGCCTTCACATTTTCCAGCGACTGACGCGCCTGTGCAGACACGTCATCTGCCACGGCGCCGGTGGCCGGATCAACCGGAATCTGGCCAGAAGTGATGATCATACTGCCGAGATCCACGCCCTGCACGTAAGGGCCAATCGCTGCCGGTGCGTTTGAGGTACTGATTTCGCGAGACATTGTTTCTCCTTAATAAGTGCGCGGCCGACCGATGTCCGCCGCGAAATTGCTCGCCCCATTATAGGGACGACGTGGGCGATTACCAGTGACCGAGCACCACGTGGCGCGCAAACTCTTTCTCACAATATTTGCACTTCAGGTGCACATCATCCGCACGCTTTTTCACCGCAAAGCTGGTGAACACCGGCTCGTTACGGCTGATACAGTTGCTGTTTGGGCAAGTCAGCACGCGATCGATACGATCCGGCAAGGTTGGGGCGATCTTGGCCACCACTTCGTATTCATCAATGCGGTTAACCGTAGCGAGCGGAGCATATACCGCTAGCTGGTTGATCTGATCGTCCGTCAGGAAAGTATTCTCAATTTTGATCAGATCCTTGCGCCCCATTTCGCCCGACGGCAAATTGAGGCCGATGGTGATGCGCTGATCGGTTTCAGTCAGGCGGAACAGCGAGAGTAACTTAAAGCCAACCTGCGCGGGAATATGGTCAATCACCGTGCCGCGTTTGATGGCTTCAACCTGCAGTTTATTATCGTGAGTCATCGGTTTACTCCTTACAGTGCCAGTTCGCTATTGAGTACCAACGCCAGCAGTGCCTGGCGGGCGAAGATGCCGTTACCGGCCTGCTGAAAATACCAGGCATGCGGCGTGCTATCGACATCGGTGGTGATCTCATCGATACGTGGCAGCGGATGCAGCACTTTCATGTTATCGCGCGCACCGACCAAATCGGCGGCGCGCAGGATGAACTGCGCTTTGACGTTGGCATATTCCGACGGATCGAGGCGCTCTTTTTGCACGCGCGTCATATAGAGAATATCGAGTTGTGACATCACTTCTTCGATGGTGTCGTGGCGCGACCAGGCAATGTTCTGCTCATCCAGCATATCGGTGATGTACGACGGCATCGCCAGCGCATCGGGGGCGATAAAGAAGAAGCGGTTGCCGTCAAACTTCGCCAGCGCCTGCGTCAGTGAATGCACGGTGCGGCCATATTTGAGATCGCCAACCATCGCCACATTCAGGTTATCCAGGCGGCTTTGCGTTTCGCGGATGGTGAAGAGATCGAGCAGCGTTTGCGTCGGATGCTGGTTGGCACCGTCACCGGCATTAAGTATCGGAATGCCGCCGGAAAATTCGGTCGCCAGACGCGCCGCGCCTTCCTGCGGATGTCGCATCACAATGGCATCTACGTAAGTACCAATCACCGAAATGGTATCGGCGAGGGTTTCGCCTTTCTTACCGAGCGAGGTGTTGCTGCCATCCGCAAAGCCGACCACCGACGCACCGAGGCGATGCATCGCAGTTTCAAACGACAGGCGCGTACGCGTTGAAGCCTCAAAGAAGCAGCTGGCGATAACGTTGTGTTTCAGCAGCTCCGGCTGAGGATGCGCTTTGAGCTGGGCGGCAGTATGCAGCACCAGCTCCAGCTCGTCGCGGTTGAGATCGTTAATGGAAATGATGTGCTTGCGATATAGCGGGTTGGCCATAGCGTTCTCCTCTGCGTTGCCGGATTGCGGACAAAAAAAAGCCCCTGCTTAAGGGGCTTTTTTGACGATCGATTGATGACGGAAAGAAACAGGTGCGCCGCCCGCTGTCAGGCGTCGTGGAGCGTCAAGTTGTGCGCTGCGCTGTTGCATGTTTCCTCCGGCAAATTGGGCCGCATTATACGCATTCACTGATTTGCAGCAAGCAAATATCTCGCGCGAGGTAAACGTTTGCTTCGGTGTATTTATCGCTTACCCAACGTTGCAACCATCACCGCTTTGATGGTGTGCATGCGGTTTTCTGCCTGATCGAACACGATGCTGTGCGCCGATTCAAACACCGCATTACTCACTTCCATGCCATCCTGCAAACCGTACTGTTCCGCCATCTGGCGGCCCAAGGTGGTTTTGTCATCATGGAAAGCCGGTAAGCAGTGCAGGAACTTCACCTGCGGATTACCGGTCAGTGCCAGCATGGCGCTGTTCACCTGATACGGACGCAGCAGGGCGATGCGATCTTCCCACACCGATTTGGCTTCGCCCATCGACACCCATACATCCGTATAGATGAAGTCGGCACCTTGCACGCCTTCGGCGATATCTTCGGTCAGCGTGATTTTACCGCCGGTTTGCTGGGCGGCCACGCGGCATTGTTCTACTAATTCCGCTTCCGGCCAGCAACCTTTTGGCGCCACCAGACGCAGATCAAGACCCACCAGCGCCGCGGCTTCCAGCATGCTGTTGCCCATGTTGTTGCGCGCATCGCCAACGTACACCAGCGTCATTTCATTCAGCGATTTGCCGGGCAGATGTTCCTGCATGGTCAGCAGATCGGCCAGCAGCTGCGTTGGGTGAAACTCGGTGGTGAGGCCGTTCCACACCGGCACGCCAGCGAACTCCGCTAAAGTTTCCACCAGTTCCTGGCCGTAGCCGCGATACTGGATGCCGTCATACATACGGCCCAGCACGCGCGCGGTGTCTTTCATCGACTCTTTGTGGCCTATTTGGCTACCGCTCGGACCAAGATAGGTGACGTTAGCGCCCTGATCGTAAGCGGCAACTTCGAAAGAGCATCGGGTACGAGTCGAGTCTTTTTCGAAGATGAGCGCGATGTTTTTGCCTTTCAGGTACTGCGTTTCGCTGGCATTTTTCTTGGCGTGTTTTAATTCACCTGCCAGACTCAGCAGAGAATCGATTTCGGCTGGGGTAAAATCCAGCAATCTCAGGAAATGTCTTTGATGTAGCTGACTCATACAGCGCTCCGGATACTCGCATTAAAATGAATTAAAATTCAATTTAACCGTATGAATATTCATTTTCAACCCCGCCGTTAAGAAACTTGTTGTTTTGTGTAGTGGCGCGCGAGGCAGTGTGGGAAAATAATTGTATTCAGCCGAATATTTTGAGGACACATCCATGGCATATGAAGCATTGCTGGAAGAACAGCGCGAAGAGACGCGACTGATCATCGAAGAGTTGCTGGAAGACGGCAGCGATCCCGATGCGCTTTACACTATCGAGCATCATCTCTCCTGCAACAATTTCGACTCGCTGGAAAAAGTCGCCGTTGATGCCTTCAAACTGGGCTATGAAGTCAGCGAGCCGGAAGAGCTGGAGCTGGAAGATGGCACTACCGTAATGTGCGTGGATATCCTGAGCGAAGGCGCTCTGAAGCCTGAGTTGATTGATGCGCAGGTTGAGCAACTGGTCAATCTGGCGGGCAGCTACAACGTCGATTACGACGGCTGGGGCACCTACTTTGAAGATCCGGATGCCGAAGATGAAGACGACGATGGCGAGTTCATCGACGACGAAGAAGACAACGGTGTCCGTCACTAAGCCTTCATGGGCGGCGCTCGCCGCCCTGATACTTTCTCCTCGCCAGAAAAAGATTGCCGATGAATTACGCTCCACTGTTAGAACCAATCTATCAATTCCTGCATTGCCGCACGCCACAAGCGTGGATTGATGAGGCTCGCAAGCCGGAAAATCTGACGCTGCTGCTTACCGATCACATGGTATGCGAGTTGAAGGCCGCGCAAACCGCGGTGTTTATCATCCGTAAATACGTGGCGGATAAGCCGAGTGGTGATGCCATTCTGGCGTGGCTTAAGCCTTATGAAGATTTTATTTACCGCGATGAGCCGGACAACAACTTCATCAATGCGCACAAGAATTTGACCAAAAGCATCATTGTACGCAACGAGCTACCGTGGGCGGATGATTTGGTGGAGATGATGGTGCTGCTGATTAAAGAGGAACTGCATCATTTCTATCAGGTGTGGGAAATCATGCAGTCGCGCGGTTTGCCCTATCGCAAAATCACCGCCAGCCGTTATGCCAAAGGGCTGATCCGTGAAATCGCCACGTATGAGCCAGATGCGCTGGTGGATAAGTTGATTTGCGGAGCGTACATCGAAGCGCGATCCTGTGAGCGTTTTGCCAGCCTGGCGCCGTATCTGGATGAGCAGCTGGAGAAGTTCTACATTTCGCTGTTGCGATCGGAAGCGCGTCACTATCAGGATTACCTGAAGCTGGCGCAGCAGATTTCGCCGAAGGATATTGCGCCACGGGTGCAGGCGTTTGGTGCCGCAGAAGCGCGCTTAATCAGCGAGCCGGATGGCGAGTTGCGGTTTCATAGCGGTGTGCCGGCGGTTTAAGACATTGATTTTTTAGCGGTTACGCGGTGCGCATGAATGCGCACCCTACGGTGTAACGTAGGGTCGCCATTTATGGCGACCTCATTCATCACAACACCTTCAACATCCGCACTTCGCAATCCACATGCCCGGTGCAGCCCATCGCGCTATCAATCAGCTCAAACCCCAACGACTCATACAGCTTAATCGCACGCGTCAGGCTACCGGTGGTTTCCAGGTAGCAGCGCTGAAAACCTTGCTGACGGGCATACTCCATGGCGCGTAGCGCCAGATCGCGCGCCAACCCCAAGCCGCGTACCTGCGGCAGGAAATACATCTTCTGCAGCTCGCAAATATCTGGTGCGCTACAGGCCAGCGGTGCAACGCCGCCACCGCCCACCACCACGCCTTCATGCTCGACAATCCAATAAGCGCTGTTGGCTTCGCTATACAACTCGAACAGGCGATCCAGATTGGGATCGGACACGGTGTAGCCTTTGTCCGCCGTTAGACCAAATTCGGCTGATACGTCGCGGATCACCTGCGCGATCAGCGGATTATCGGCGGCTGTAATCGGGCGCACCTTTAAATTGATGGGGGCGTCGGTGGTCATCATTATCTTCCGGTATAAAAAAGCCGGGCAGTGCCCGGCTTCGATTAAGCAATTGGACTGAAGCGCTTACAATGCCGCAATCACGCCCTGCTGTTCAAACAGTTTTGCTTTAGATTGTTCAAGCTCAGCCACGCGCTCACGCTCTTTGGCGACGACCGCTTCCGGCGCACGTGACACAAAGCCTTCATTCGCCAGCTTGGCCTGGATCTTCTCGATTTCGACATCAAGTTTCACCAGCTCTTTCGCCAGGCGCTCCAGCTCGGCTTCTTTGTTCACCAGATCCGCCATTGGGATCAGCAACTCAGCGCCTTCAACAATCTTGGTCACCGCAACCGGGCCTTTCTCGCCGGCAGGCAGAATGGTCAGGCTCTCCAGACGCGCCAGGCGCGACAGGAAGGTGCGGTTCTCATCCACGCGACGCTGCGCCGCAGCGGAGCAATCACGCAGCAGCACATCAAGCGGCTTGCTTGGTGCAATATTCATCTCGGCACGAATATTACGCACCGCGACGATCGCCTGCTTCATCCACTCGATATCGGCTTGCGCCTCGGCATCTTCTTTTGCCGCCTCATATTGCGGGAACGGCTGCAGCATGATGGTATCGTGATCGATGTTTTTCAGGCCTTTCACACGCTGCCAGATGGTTTCGGTGATGTAAGGAATGATCGGATGTGCCAAACGCAGCAGCGCTTCCAGCACGGTAACCAGCGTATTACGCGTGCCGCGCAGTTCCGCTTCGCTACCGCTGGTCATCACCGGCTTCGTCAGCTCCAGATACCAGTCACAGAACTGGTTCCAGGTGAAGTCGTAGAGAATATTGGCGGCGATATCAAAGCGATAGCTATCCAGCGCTTCACGATACGCCTTCACGCTACGGTTGAATTCGCTCAAAATCCAGCGATCCGCCAGCGACAGCTTCATTTCGCCGCCGTTTTGTCCGCAATCCTGCTCTTCGGTGTTCATCAGCACGAAGCGGCTGGCGTTCCACAGCTTGTTACAGAAGTTGCGGTAACCTTCCAGGCGTTTCATGTCCCAGTTGATGTCACGGCCGGTAGAAGCCAGCGCGGCGAGGGTAAAGCGCAGCGCATCAGTACCTGAAGGCACGATGCCGTCCGGGAACTGCTTCTCGGTACGTTTGCGGATCTTCTCAGCCAGCTGCGGCTGCATCATGTTGCCGGTACGCTTCTCCAGCAGATCTTCCAGCGAAATACCGTCAATCATATCCAGCGGATCGATGACGTTGCCTTTCGACTTGGACATCTTCTGGCCTTCTTCATCGCGGATCAAACCGGTCATATAGACGGTTTTAAACGGTACCTGCGGCTTGCCGTTTTCATCTTTGATGAAGTGCATGGTCAGCATGATCATGCGCGCAATCCAGAAGAAGATAATGTCGAAGCCGCTCACCAGTACGCTGGTTGGGTGGAAGGTACGCAGCGCTTCAGTGTTCTCTGGCCAGCCGAGAGTAGAGAATGTCCACAGGCCGGATGAGAACCAGGTATCCAGCACGTCGTCATCCTGGCGCAGCGCGACGTCGGCGGCCAGATGGTTTTCCTGACGCACTTCATCTTCGGTGCGGCCAACGTAGACGTTGCCGTCGTTGTCGTACCACGCCGGAATGCGGTGTCCCCACCACAGCTGACGCGAAATACACCAATCCTGAATGTCACGCATCCATGAGAAGTACATGTTTTCGTACTGTTTTGGCACGAACTGGATGTCGCCATTTTCAACCGCTTCCACCGCAACTTTCGCCAGCGGCGCGGTGCGCACATACCATTGGTCGGTGAGCATCGGTTCAATCACCACGCCGCCGCGATCGCCGTAAGGAACGGTCAGGTCGTGCGGTTTGATCTCTTCCAGCAGGCCGATTTCGTCAACGGCTGCGACAATCGCTTTACGCGCAGCAAAACGCTCCATTTTCTGGAACGGTGCTGGGATATCGTCGGCACACTCGTCGCTGACTTCACCATTGGTGTCGAACACTTCCGCGCGCTCGCGGATATCGCCATCAAAGGTCAGAATGTTGATCATTGGCAGCTTGTGACGACGACCGACTTCGTAGTCGTTGAAGTCATGCGCTGGCGTGATCTTCACGCAGCCGGTGCCTTTTTCCATATCGGCGTGTTCATCGCCAACGATCGGAATGCGGCGGTTCACCAGCGGCAGGATCACTTCTTTGCCGATCAGATCTTTGTAGCGCGGATCTTCCGGGTTAACCGCGACGCCGGTATCGCCCAACAGGGTTTCCGGACGGGTGGTGGCCACCACCAGATAATCTTTGCCTTCCGCGGTTTTCACACCGTCGGCCAGCGGATAGCGGATATGCCACATCGAGCCTTTGCTCTCGCGGTTTTCCACTTCTAGATCGGAGATGGCGGTACGCAGTTTTGGATCCCAGTTTACCAGGCGCTTGCCGCGGTAAATCAGGTTCTCTTTATACAGGCGGACAAACACTTCACGCACCGCGTTGGACAAACCGTCGTCCATGGTGAAGCGCTCGCGCTCCCAATCAACCGAGTTGCCAAGACGACGCATCTGACGGGTGATGGTGCCGCCGGATTCCGCTTTCCACTGCCAGATTTTGTCGATGAACGCATCGCGGCCGTAATCCTGGCGCGTTTTGCCCTCTTCAGCGGCGATCTTACGTTCAACCACCATCTGCGTCGCGATACCGGCGTGATCGGTACCGGCCTGCCACAGGGTATTTTTGCCCTGCATGCGCTGGTAACGCACCATGGTATCCATGATGGTTTGCTGGAAAGCGTGACCCATATGCAAGCTGCCGGTGACATTCGGCGGCGGGATCATGATGCAAAAGCTTTCCTGGCTGGTGTCGCCATTCGGTTTAAAGTAGCCCTGCTGTTCCCAGTGCTCGTAGAGCGGCTGCTCGATATCTTGCGGGTTATATGTCTTTTCCATTTCTACACTGTCGTTTGCGGCGAGGGTGGCGTCGCCGTATTCAATTGGAAACCAACGCTGCGATAGGCTTTATAGCGATCGCGCGCCAGTTGTTTTAGGGATTCTTCATAAGGTACGAAGTCTATCACTTCATGGAAAGCAGTAGCAAAATCTGCGAACTGCGGCAAAAGGCTGATCAGCAGATCGCGCGGCGAACTGCCGCGGCGCTGCGGCCAGGCCAGTTCAACTGGTGCGCCATAGCGCGGGCCTTCGCCAGCCAGATTGTGTGGCACAAAGGCGTTGGCCGGGAGCTGCCAGAGTGCTTCATCCAGCCGATTGGCCTGTTCTTCATTTTCGCAGGCGATCAGGATGCGTTTGCCGTCACGCCAGCGTGTTTCGGCAAGAGAGCACACCAGGGCTTCAATGGCGGTTAAGCCGTCGCCTGCGCTCTCAGACTCCATCACATAGAAAGTGGCGTTTTTCATGGCGGACTCATTTCCATAAATGACAGTGGGGCGCATTGTGCGCCCCGCGGGTTCGTGCGTCTATCTTTTCGGTCGCCATTAATGGCAACCCAACTTCGTAGGGTGCGCATTGATGCGCACCGTTTCAATGACCGCACAGCGACAACTTAATCGTCGCCGTTCAATCCCGCACGATTCAGCAGGAACTGCGACAGCAGCGGCACCGGACGGCCGGTGGCGCCTTTCGCTTTACCAGAACGCCATGCTGTGCCGGCGATATCCAGGTGCGCCCAGTTAAACTTACGCGCAAAGCGTGCAAGGAAGCAGGCTGCGGTGATCGCGCCGCCAGGACGGCCGCCAATGTTCGCCATATCGGCAAAATTGGATTCCAGCTGCTCCTGATACTCATCGGCCATCGGCAAGCGCCAGGCGCGATCGCCAGACTGCTCAGATGCACTGATCAGCTCGTGTGCCAGCGGGTTGTGGTTAGACATCAATCCGCTAACGTGATGGCCTAATGCAATGACGCAGGCACCGGTCAGCGTTGCCACGTCAATCACCACTTCTGGCTCGAAGCGCTCGACATAGGTGAGTGCATCGCACAGCACCAGACGCCCTTCGGCATCGGTATTGAGCACTTCAACGGTTTGGCCAGACATGGTGGTTAACACGTCGCCCGGTCGCATCGCTTTGCCATCGGCCATGTTTTCACAGCCTACCAGCACGCCCACCACATTCAGCGGCAGATTCAGTTCTGCCACCATGCGCATCACGCCATACACCGAGGCCGCGCCGCACATGTCGTACTTCATCTCATCCATCGCTTCGGCCGGTTTGATGGAGATACCGCCGGAATCGAAGGTTAAGCCTTTACCCACCAGCACAATCGGCCGAGCTTCAGGATCGTTGCTGCCTTTGTACTCAATGACCGACATCAGCGATTCGTTATGGGAACCCGCGCCGACCGCCAGATAAGCGTTCATCCCCAGCTCTTTCATCTGCTGCTCGCCAATGACGCGCGTGGTGACATTTTTGCTATACGCATCCGCCAGCTGTCGCGCCTGTGAAGCCAGATACGCGGCGTTACAAATATTTGGCGGCATATTGCTGAGATCTTTGGCTGCTTTCACACCGGCAGCCACGGCTAACCCGTGCTGAATGGCACGTTCGCCGCTGGTCAGTTCACGGCGGGTTGGCACGTTGAACACCAGTTTGCGCAGCGGGCGACGCGGCTCCACTTTATTGCTTTTCAGCTGATCGAAGTTGTAGAGTGCCTCTTTCGAGGTTTCGACCGCCTGACGCACTTTCCAGTAAGTATTGCGGCCTTTTACGTGCAGCTCGGTCAGGAAGCACACCGCTTCCATCGAACCGGTGTCATTCAGCGTATTAATTGTTTTCTGAATCACCTGCTTGTACTGGCGCTCATCCAGCTCGCGCTCTTTACCGCAGCCAATCAGCAGGATGCGTTCGGAGAGGATATTCGGCACATGGTGCAGCAGCAGCGTTTGGCCCACTTTCCCTTCCAGTTCACCGCGGCGCAGCAGGGCGCTGATATAGCCATCGCTAATCTTATCCAATTGCTCAGCAATGGGCGACAAACGGCGCGGTTCGAAAACGCCAACGACAATGCAGGCGCTACGCTGTTTTTCCGGGCTACCGCTTTTTACACTGAACTCCATGCACTCTCCTGAATCTTAAAGACAACGGCCTTAGCTGTCGTTAGAATGTAGCGCGCTCGTAACTCATTACTTCGTTGCGACGCCATGACAATTCAACGCCGGTAGTCATAATGAGTTGTGGTGACAATACGTTGTTTTTTCACCACGCTAACGCGTTCGTCATACTATTTTAGCTACGATGACGGCCATTGATGAAGAAAAATGGCTGATAAGCGTTGAAACTAGCGATTTTCCTGCAAAAAGACAAGTTATCACAGGCGTACTAAGCGTGATCATCATTAGATATCTGGTTCGGGAAACGCTCAAAAGCCAGCTGGCTATCCTCTTCATCCTGCTACTGATCTTCTTTTGTCAGAAGTTAGTGCGGATTTTGGGTGCTGCGGTGGATGGCGAGATCCCAACAAACTTAGTTCTGACATTGTTAGGACTTGGCGTGCCTGAAATGGCACAACTTATCCTGCCCCTAAGCCTGTTTCTGGCGATTTTAATGACCCTGGGACGGCTGTACACCGAAAGTGAAATCACGGTGATGCATGCCTGCGGCCTCGGCAAAAGCGTGCTCATCAAAGCGGCGATGATCCTGATGTTGCTGACTTCAGCGGTCGCAGCCGTTAACGTCATCTGGTTAGGTCCCTGGTCGTCGCGTTATCAGGAAGAGGTGACACAAAATGCTAAAGCTAACCCGGGCGCGGCAGCGCTAGCGGCTGGGCAGTTCCAAACCTCCAGCGACGGGAATGCGGTGCTGTTTGTTGAGAATGTGAAAGGTAATACCTTTGGCAACGTGTTCCTGGCGCAGCTGCGTCCGAAAGGGAATGCGCGTCCTTCGGTAGTGCTGGCCGACAGCGGGCACATGGAGCAGCGTAAAGATGGCTCACAGGTGGTCACGCTGGATAAAGGCACGCGCTTTGAAGGCACGGCGATGCTCCGCGACTTCCGTATCACCGACTTCGTGAATTATCAGGCGCTGGTAGGCTACAAAGAAGCCACGCTCGATCCGAACGATGCCGATCAAGCCGATATCAGCACTCTGGTGAAAACCAAGACGCCTCAGTTCCAGGCGGAGCTACACTGGCGTTTAACGCTGATCTTTGCGGTGCTGGTGATGGCATTAATGGTGGTGCCGCTTAGCGTGGTGAACCCGCGTCAGGGCCGCGTGCTCTCAATGCTGCCCGCCATGCTGCTGTATCTAATCTTCTTCCTGCTGCAGAGCTCGCTGCGCTCCAATGCGGCAAAAGGCAAATTCGATCCTGCCATCTGGATGTGGGTGGTGAACTTATCCTATCTGGCGTTGGCGGTGTTGCTAAACATGTGGGATACCGTGCCGATGCGTCGCATCCGTGCCCGTTTTAGCCGTGGAGGATCGGTCTGATGTTTAAGGTTCTTGACCGCTATATCGGCAAAACTATCTTTAACACCATCATGCTGACGCTGTTCATGCTGGTATCGCTGTCGGGCATTATTAAGTTCGTCGATCAGCTGCGTAAAACCGGGCAGGGCGCCTACACCGCGCTGGATGCGGGTTATTACACGCTGCTCAGCGTACCGAAAGATATCGAAATCTTCTTCCCGATGGCGGCGCTGTTGGGCGCGTTACTCGGTTTGGGCACGCTGGCGCAGCGTAGTGAGCTGGTGGTGATGCAGGCATCGGGCTTTACCCGCATGCAGGTGGCGCTGGCGGTGATGAAAACGGCGATTCCGCTGGTGTTACTGACCATGGCAGTCGGCGAATTTGTGGCGCCGCAGGGCGAGCAGATGGCGCGTAACTACCGGGCGCAGCAGCTGTACGGCGGCTCGTTGGTTTCGACGCAAAACGGGTTATGGGCGAAGGATGGCAATGATTTCATCTACATCGAGCGCATTAAAGGCGATAACGAGATTGATGGCGTCAGCATCTATAAATTCACCGACCAGCGTCGCTTACTGAGCGTGCGCTACGCGGCGAGCGCGACCTGGAATGCGGAGAGAAAGCTGTGGGTGCTATCGCAGGTGGATGAATCCGATCTGCAGGATGCCAAACAAATTACCGGTTCGCAGAGCCTGAGCGGCGAGTGGAAAACCAACCTCACGCCCGATAAGCTCGGCGTGGTGGCGCTGGATCCAGACGCGCTGTCGATCAGCGGCCTGTATAACTACAGTAAATACCTCAAGCAGAGTGGCCAGGTTTCAGGACGCTACCAGCTGAATATGTGGAGCAAAATCTTCCAGCCGCTGTCGGTGGCGGTGATGATGCTGATGGCGCTGTCATTTATCTTTGGTCCGCTGCGTAGCGTCTCCATGGGCGTGCGCGTGGTGACGGGGATTAGCTTTGGCTTCTTATTCTACGTGCTGGACCAGATCTTTGGCCCGTTAAGCCTCGTGTACGGTTTACCGCCGATATTGGGCGCGATTCTGCCGAGCGGCGCCTTCTTCGCGATCAGTTTGTTCCTGCTAATGAAGCGCCGGTAACGGGTTGCGGTCAGCATTAATGCTGACCCTACGTGGATATAGCCGGGTTTTCGTAGGGTGCGCATTCATGCGCACCTGCATAAAAAGGCATTTTTGCTTAAGTGAGCGGCATCACGCCATTTATGGCGGCCTTTTTCATAAAACGGTTAAAACTTTCAGCTTTCCAGCGTCACCAATGCAATTCCCGCCTGCTGCCAGGCATCGGCATCTTCTGGCAAATTATCCATCACCAACATATCAACCTGATCGCTGCGCGCGAACTGTGCCAGTGAGGTGTTTCCCAGCTTGCTGCTGTCACACACAACAATCACCTGGCTGGCATGTTCGATGATGGTGCGCTTACTCTCTGCCAGCATAATGTCGGCAACGCACGCGCCTTGTTTGAGTGAAATACCGTTCACCGCCATAAAGGCTTTATCGACGTTAAGATGATCCATCATCTGCCCACCTGCGGCAGGAATCACGCAGTGATAACCTTTCTTCACGATGCCGCCCAGCAAGACCACCTGCACGCCGCTGGCTTCTTCCAGCACGCGAGCAATGGCGAAATCGTTGGTAATTACGGTGAGATTTTTACGTTCGCGCAGGTGGTGCGCAATATGCAGCGTCGTGGTACCGGTATCGAGCACGATAATATCGCCGTCTTCGATGAGCTGTGCCGCACGCTCACCAACGCGGGCTTTCGCATCAATATTCAGGCTCTCGCGCAGGTCTGAGCCCATCTCAAAACTGGCGCGGGTGCGCAGAATGGCGCCGCCGTGGGTGCGCGTCAGCTGGCCAGATTCTTCCATCAAACGCAGATCGGTGCGAATGGTGGCACCGGAAACGTTGAAACGTTCACTCATTTCGCCTACGGAGATTTTGCGTTTCTCTTTCAGGATGGCGAGGATTTTTTCTTGTCTTTCCTCTAAGTACATATCGGCCTCAAACGGGGGGAAACCGCAACACTCTATCTCAGGTTCCGGGCGGCGTGAACTCCGCCCGGACAATTCACTTAGCGATTGAGCGGTTGCAGAAACTCCACGCGCTCACCATCTGGGCCGGCAATCATAAAGTAGCGGCAGCCCGCCGGATGATCGCAAGGTCCTTCCACCAAAGGATAGCCAAGCGAGATAATCCAGCGCTCGGCAGCAGACAAATCTGCTACCTGCCAGGCCAGATGATCGATACCGCTATCCTGCGGCGCGCGGGCATCGGCTTGCCAGGGCAGCTGATAGAGCTCTAACACCGTGCCTTGCATCTGCATAAACTGAACGACGATGGTACCGCGTGCTTCTTCGATCTCGATCTGGCGCTGAGGCTCAAATCCCAGTGAGCGATAGAATTCACGCGCCGCGGCGATGTTTTGTGTGCGTAATCCAATGTGCGCTAACGATGTAATCATTACTACACTCCTTTGCGCTGGCACCAGAAGCCGAAAAAGGCAACATAGACAAAGCATGCCAGCGGGATGATAAAGGCGAACTGCATGTCGCCGCCGTTAAGGTCAGACATAATCCCCATCACCAGCGGGATTACCGCGCCACCAATAATCGACATCACAACAATGGAGCCTGCCAGCTGAGTTTCTGCACCCATACCTTTGATGGTTAAGCCAAAATTGGTTGGCCAGCATAGCGCCATACAGAAGTTCACCCCCATGATTGCCACCACTGCCGCCATGCTTTTCTGACTCACCGCAAACAGCAATAGCACTACACATATCGAGCAGAACACGCCTAGTAGCAGCGCCGGGCTATAGCGTTTCATCAGTGCGGTCGTCACAACTTTACCGGCGGAATAGCACAGCAGCGTGGCAATCAGCCACCAGGTGGCGGAATGCTCGCTGGTGCCATGTTCAATTAATTGAACAAAGCGGATGGTAAAGCTCCACAGGCCCACCTGCGCGCCGACGTAGAGGAATTGCGATAGTACGCCCATACGAAAACGCGGTACTGACCACAGTTTTTTCAGCGATTGGGCAAGGGGTTCCGCAGCGGTATTGGCTTTCGTCGCCGGTTTACAGGCGGGAAATTTTACCGCCACAAACACCAGCGCCAGCACCACCAAAATCGAACCGATGATCAGGTAAGGCGTGACGACCTGCGACACCATTTGCTGGCGAATGCCGTCCGCTACTTCGACGGGAAGGGCAGCAAGCTGCTCATGCGTAAGATCGTCTTTGTTGAACACCAGCTGTTGCCCAATGACCACACCCATGATTACGCCGACGGAATTGAAGATTTGTGAAAAGTTGATGCGTTGGGTAGAGGTTTCGGCGGTGCCAAGCAGGCTCGAATAGGTGTTGGCCGAGGTTTCGAGGAATGATAAACCGCTGGCAATCACCCCAAGGCAGCCAAGGAACGCCGCGTAGGTCATAGCATGTGCGGCCGGGATAAACAGGAAACAGCCGGCAGCATAGAGACACAGCCCAATGATGATCGCCACTTTGTACGAATAGCGCTTAATCACCGCGGCGGCGGGTAAGGCCACCAGAAAATAGCCGAGGAAGAAGATCGACTGCACCAGCGCCGTTTGTGTATCGCTAAGGTTAAACCCCTTTTTGAACTGGGCGATCAAGATATCGTTGAGGTTGCCCGCCATGCCCCACAGGGCAAACAGGCAGCACACCATCAGCAATTGCAGCCACGGCGTAGCGGGCAAATAGGCGCTGCGGTCCAGCGTTTCCCCATGTGCACCGGCGACCTCATCTTGTTTTTTAATCACTATTTCGCTCATGATCCCTGCTCCTCAAAACAGGCGGAGGCGGCATCGAGACGATCCCAAAGCGGCTGTGCCTGCAAATAAAGTTGGTCGAAGATGTCGAACTGACGTTGATAAGCATCGTGCAGGCGCGCATCGGGCTGAATCTCACCGGCAATGTGCACCATACGCTGCACGCCTTGTGCGAGGTCACTGAAGCAACCGATGCCGGTGGCGGCGAGAATAGCGCAGCCCAGCGTGCCGTTTTCCTGATTAACGGTGTGCTGAATTGGCCGGTTGTACACTGAGGCTTTAATGCTGAGCCACAGTTCGCTGCGTGAGCCGCCGCCGGAGGCAATGATGCTGTCGGGCATGGTGCAACAGGCGCTTAACTGGCGCAGATTGCGCCACGAGGCAAATGCCACGCCTTCCAGCACCGCGCGGTAAAGATGTCCTGCCGCATGCCGCCGCTGTAATCCAAACAGCTGGCCACGCGAGTTGCATTTATCCGCCAGGCGTTCGCCGGTGAGATAGGGCAGAAACAGCAGACCTTCTGCGCCGGCTCTCGTCTCTGCGGCAAGGCGCAGCATTTCAGGGTGCGAATGCTGCCCGCCCCCAAAGGCCTCCCGCGCCCAGCGCATCGCATCACCGCCAGCATCCAGCAGCGTAAAACCGCCCCAGGCAGCATTGCTGAGATGCAGATTATTAACCTGCGGATGCAGCAGCGGCGCGTCGCTGACGACGGTGATTAACGTTGATGTGCCGGTGCTATCCGAGGCCTGTCCGGGCTGATACACACCCGAACCCAGCAGGCTGGCGGCCATATCGGCGGTACCTGCCACCACCGGAATACCGGGCCTTAAGCCGGTTTCTCGCGCCGCCTCGGGCGTGATGCTGCCGATCACATCGCTGGCTGCATGAATGTCAGGCAGCAGATCGGCGGATAGCTGGAAGCGATCGAGCGCCGCGTGCGACCATTGGCGCGTGGCGCTGTCCATCAGGTAATAACAGGAGGCTTCGCTATAGTCGGTTGCACGCACGCCGGTAAGACGAAAATTAATAAAGTCTTTTGGCATCAATACGCTGGCGACACGTGCCCAAACGTTGGGATGATATTCGCGTATCCACTGCAGTTTAAAAGCGGGCCAGGCCGGCGTTGGTGGGTTATTAAGATGTGTGAGCCAGAAAGGCATCTCCTCGCGTTCCCGGAAAGCAGCCACCTGCGGCCAGGCGCGTTTGTCATTCCAAAGTAAAGCGCGGTCTTCAACCAGATGACCTGCGCTATCGAGTAGGACCGTGCCGTGCATCTGGCCACATACCGCAATTGCAGCGATGTGCGCCATTTCTTGGGCAAAGCGTGAGTTGAGTTCCCGGATGCCGTCGCAAGCAGAGTGCCACCACAGCGACGGGGATTGTTCCACCCAGCCAGGTTGCGGAGACGTCTGCGAATATTCACGTTGGGCAAAGCCGACGATGGTGCCGTCGGGCGTGACAAGAGCAGCGCGCGTGCTGCCCGTGCCGATGTCGAGGGTCAGAAGGTTTTTTTTCATTATTCACTCCATATCACGCCGGAGAGTTGCAGCGTTTACACCGTATGATTCAGTTCCGGGAACAGCGACGGATCCTGTTCTAATTGGCTCAGGACTTTCTCGGTAGCGCTGGCGCTCATGCCAAAGCGGCGGACGCCCAAACGATACAGCGTGCGGATGGTGTCGAGATCGCGAATGCCGCCCGATCCTTTGATGCGTAAACGCCCTTGCAGCTGATCGGCGATGATCGCCACTTTCTCTTCGGTCGCCCCGCTGGCTGCCCAGCCGGTTGAGGTTTTGATCCATTTCATGCCAGCTTCTACGGCGATGTCACACACGCGGCGGATCTGCTGTTCGTCGAGATAATGGGTTTCGAGGATCACTTTGGCTTCAACCGGCGCTGCGGCCTCAACCACGCGCTGAAGGTCCTGCTTCACTTCATCAAAGCGACCCGACAGCACGTTGCCGATATTCACCACCATGTCGACTTCACGCGCGCCGTCGCAGATCAGCTGACGCACTTCCTGCACTTTGGTATCGGTGGCATGTCCGCCGCTTGGGAAACCGACCGGACCGCCGATCATGATGTCACCGCGACCTTGCTCTGGCAGCAGCGTGCTGAGAAAGCGCGTCCAGCAGGGTAAAACGTGAATAGCGATGATGTTGTAGCGGATGGCCAACTCCGCGCATTGGCGAATATCAGCTTCGGTATTGGTTGCCTGAACGGCGCTCAAATCAATCATGCGCGCCATCTGCTGGGTAATGCGGTTCATTTTCTCTTCCTTTCATTTTTAATGACAAAATGACAATAAATGAAAGTTTAAGTGAAAGTGATCGCGAATTGCAGATTTTGTGATCTGCAAAGTGAAAATAGATGAAAGAACATGGAAGGAGGGGTTTTGGGATCGCCATTCATGGCGTAATGCCGCTTAGTTAAGCAATAAATCGCTGATCTATGCAGGTGCGCATGAATGCGCAGCCTACAAAAACCCAGCGACAAAAACGTAGGGTCGCCATTCATGGCGACCTGCTTATGGCAACTGCTGGATGAAACCCGGCAGCTGCGATAGCAAATACAAAATCATGCCAATCGTGCCGCCCACCAGGGTGCCGTTAATGCGGATAAACTGTAAATCACGGCCAATATTTAGCTCAATTTGCTGTGACATGTCGCGCGCGTCCCAGCTTTTTACGGTATCGCTAATATGGCGTGTCAGGAACGCCGCAAACTCCGGTGCGACACTGCGTGCGGCATCTTCCAGATGTTGATTCATTGAGGCGCGCAGCGCTTCATCGGCGGCAAGCGTCTCGCCCAACCACAGCGCCGCCAGCCGCACGCGCTCCTGCACCTGCGAATCCTCGCTGTTCAAATCATCTTTCAGCCAGCCACGTAAATCCTGCCACAGCTCGCCGATATAACGATTGAACGACTCATCTTCCTTCAGCCAGTTCTTAATGCCTTCGGCGCGTTCGGCCATTTCAGGATCGGTTTTCAGCCGTTCAATCAGCCGCTGCACCGCCCGGTCGAAGCCCAGACGTAGCTCATGGCCCTGATCAAGCGCCACCTGATCGAGAATGGAATCCACGGCATTTGCTACTAAATCAGCGCTGTGCTCGCCAAGCCATTCGGTCGGCAACATTTTGGCTTTAATCGGGTGTTCGCGTTTCAGCCAACGCACAATTTGCGCGGCGATAAACTCGCGCGTGCCGGGCTTATGCAGCAAGCGCAGCAGCTGTTGCACCGCCGCATCCAGCAACTCCTGATGGCGATTGTTTTTGGTCAGGCTATCCAGCAGCAGCGCGCTGGATTGGGTGAGATCGACTTTATCCAGCGCACGATGCACCGCGCGACGCAAAAAGCGCTGAATGCGTTGATCGTCGGTAAGATCGAGAAAGCCGCGCATTACCTGCAGCAGATGGCGACCAATACGATCGGCATTGCCTGGCGTGTTAAGCCACGTTGCCAACATTTGCGACGGATCGTGGCGGCGAATCAGCGCCAGTAGCGAATCAGTATCGAGGAATTTCTCCTGCACGAAACGGCCAAGATTCTCCCCAATTCGATCTTTATTACGTGGAATAATCGCCGTATGGCGCGAGATAAACGGTACCGGGACTCGCCGGAATAACGCCACCACTGCGAACCAGTCGGCTAACGCGCCGACCATGGCTGCCTCGGCAATGGCCTTCACGCCAAGCACCCAAAAGTTGGGCGGCAGAAACAGCGTCACGACGAAAATCGTGGCGGCAATCAGCAGCAGCGACAGCGCCAGACGTTTGCTGCGTTTGAGTTGTTGATATTTATCCATAATCCCTTTTAACGACGACGGCCGCCCAATAAACTTCCGAGTACGCCGCGAATGATTTGGTTGGTTACCTGACGCGCGGCGCTCTTGGCCACGCTCTGCACGACGCCATCGCGCTTGCCGCCGCGTGGTCCGGTAGTGCCAAAGAGAATATCTTTCAGGCCGCCAAGAATACCGTTATCGACATCGACGCTGTTCCCTTTGGCTTCCGGGGCATTGGCTTGCTGCGTCGCCGTCTGCACGCCTTTTTGCAGCATTTCGAATGCCGATTCACGATCTATTTCGGTGTCGTATTTACCGTACAGCGGCGAGTTGTTGATCAGGCCATTACGCTCATCCTGGTTTACCGGCCCCATGCGTGAGCCGGGCGCAATCACCATTGCGCGTTGCACCATGGCGGGGCTGCCTTTTTCATCGAGGAAGGAGATGAGCGCTTCGCCGGTGCCGAGCGCCTGAATCGCCTCCGCGGTATCAAAGTCTGGATTAGCGCGCATGGTTTCGGCGGCGCTTTTCACCGCTTTCTGATCCTTCGGCGTAAAGGCGCGCAGCGCATGCTGCACGCGGTTGCCGAGTTGCCCCAGCACGTTGTCGGGAATATCGCCAGGATTCTGCGTGACGAAATAGACGCCAACCCCTTTGGAGCGAATCAGGCGAATAACCTGTTCAACCTTCTCCAGCAGCACCGGCGGCGCATCGCTAAACAGCAGATGCGCTTCGTCGAAGAAGAACACCATTTTGGGCTTATCGAGGTCGCCTGCTTCTGGCAGCTGCTCATACAGTTCGGCCAGCAGCCACAGCAGGCTGGTAGCGTAAAGCTTCGGCATCTGATACAGCTTTTCCGCCGAGAGGATGTTGATGAAGCCTTTGCCGTTGCTGTCGCAGCGCATCCAGTCGCGGATATCCAGCATCGGTTCGCCAAAGAAGTGCTCGGCGCCTTGCTGCTCCAGCGCCAGCAAACCGCGCTGAATCGCCCCCACCGACGCGCCGTTGATATTGCCGTATTGCGTCTGAAACGCTTTGGCGTTGTCGCCGATGTACTGCGTCATGGCGCGCAGATCTTTGAAATCCAGCAGTAATAAACCCTGATCGTCGGCGATGCGAAAGATGATCTGCAGCACGCCGGATTGCACATCGTTGAGGTTAAGCAGGCGCGCCAGTAGCAGCGGACCGAGATCGGACACCGTTGCGCGCACCGGATGGCCCTGCTGGCCGAAGATATCCCACACCATCACCGGATTTTTCTGCGCCTGCCAGTCGCTGACGCCAATTTTTGCCAGGCGCGCCAGCAGCTTCTCTGAACCTTCGCCCGCCGCAGAGATGCCGGTGAGATCGCCTTTCACATCCGCCATAAATACCGGCACGCCGATGTCAGAGAAAAATTCCGCCAGCTTTTGCAGCGTCACGGTTTTGCCGGTGCCGGTGGCGCCAGTGATCAAACCGTGGCGGTTTGCCATGTTGGAGAGAAGATGCAATTGGACGTCAGGCGTTTGGGCAATCAGCAACGGAGTGGTCATGATTATTTCGCTCTCAGGCAATAGGTTATGCCAGAAAGGATAGCAAGCGACGCGCAAGGAGGGAGGAGGATTGTGCCGAAAAAGTCGGGTGGGTGCGCGCTGTCCCTCATCCCAACCTTCTCCCGCCAGCGGGAGAAGGAGCCGATCCAGCGGATTTATGGCTTAGCTATAAACTGCAGCGGACTGTCCCCTCTCCCGCGTGCGGGAGAGGGCTAGGGTGAGGGTAATTACTTCTGCACCGTATCAAAAAACAGCAAACTCACGCCGATTCCCTGCTGCACATGACTCACGTTATTGCGCACCGCGACCTGCTGCGCGCCCTGCAGCGTCACCACAAAGGGTGAGTTCTGCTGCACGGTTTTTTGCAAATCGGTGTATAACGCGCGTCGCTTGGCGGCATCACTTTCTCCGGCAGCGGTGCGGGTTTTGGCGCTTAAATCCGGGATATCCCAACCGACGCGCCATGCCAGGGTTTTAGATCCGCCCGGTACGTTATAGGCAAAGGCGCTGGCGTTGGTGTTCGGATCGACATAGTCCGCACCCCAATAGATGAAGATCGATTGGAAATCACGGCCGCGCATCTTGCTCCACAGTTCTGATTCCGCCACCGGCTGCAGCTCGATCTGCACATCCGCCTTGGCGAAGCTGGCCTGCAGCGCCTGCGCCACGTCAATATAAGGCGGCTGATTGATCACCGTCAGCGCAAATTTAGTTCCTGGCTTGATGCCGCCTTTGGCTAAAATCTCTTTGGCTTTCGCGACATCGTAATGGAACGGTTGATCTTCCAGCGCGCCGTCAAAACCCTGCGGCAGAAAGCTCTGATGAATGCGGTACTGGCCTTTCAGCAGGTCCTGCGATAGAGATTGATAATCCACCAGCCAACGTGCGGCTTGCCACAGCGCCGGATTGCCCAGCGCCGGTTGCGCTTTATCCTTGGTGTTAAACCCGAGGTAATACACCAGGCTGGAGGGGAAGGCTTCAATACGCAGATTTTTGTCACGCTTCAGCGCATCAATTTGATCCGGGCCGAGTTGATAAGCGACATCGACATCGCCTTGCTGAATCAACAGGCGACGCGCACCGGCATCTGCTACGCCTTTGAGCAGAATACGTTTCAGCTTCGGCTGCGGATTGGCCTGTTGATTCGCGCTTAGCACCAGCGCCTGCTGCGGCACATATTGTTGAATGGTGAAGGCGCCGCTGCCGGCAGAATGCGTATGTAGCCAGCCGTTACCGAAATCGTTATTCACTGCATTCTGCTGCACGGTTTTGCTATCGACTACCGAAGCAACCGGCGCCGTGAGCAGACGCAGTGCCAGGTTCTGACCAATCTGCGCTGGCCACTGCATCTCCAGCTGATGGTCATTCAGCACTTTAAATTGGCTGGCGATATTTTCATTGGTCCAGCCAAATTCAGCGAGGATAAAAGAGGGCGCTTTGTTCAGCTGCACCGCGCGCGTCAGCGAGAAGATCACATCCTGCACCGTGACCGGATTGCCGCTGGAGAAGCGGGCGTCGGGCTTGAGGGTAAATATCAGGCTATGCGGCGTGCTGCCTTGCTGCCAGCGAGTCGCCAGCAGCGGCGACAATTTTTGCGGCGAGTTACGATCGGCTTCCACCAGCGTTTGATAGATATTGCGCTGCACGCTATTGCTGACGGTTTCAAAGCTTTCAGCCGGGTCAAAGCTAATGATGCCGTCGAGCGGGACGGCAACGACAAGGGTATCTTTCGGTGTGGCAGCATGCAGGGCAAAGCTGCTGCCCCATAAAGCGACGAGCAAAATCAATGAGCGCATTATTGTTTTCCTGGAGAGAAGATGAAGAGACTTTATCTCTGCCATCGTCCAGGCAAAATGCCGGTTTGTTCTGAGCTGTGCCGGAAAATAACAATTGATTACGTTGAGGTATTATTGCGTTTATTTTGTGCGCTGCCTTTCATATTCGGAAAATAAAGCGCTCACCCCTTCGCCAATTAAGTAAATAAGATGTTATAAATGAGAATAATTCTCTGGTATGGAAGTATGATTTATTTTCATTGATTCATTTTGGCGATTATTTCCATGCGCGATAATCCCTGGTCAATTGCCCACTAAATATTGCCAAAATCACCGCATTTGTACGGTTAAATCCGCCATTTCCACCTCGAAAGCCCTTTACCAAGCCTTAACCTAAATTCAACATGATGATTGAATTTCATCAAAACACATTTTTAATTTAATTTTTACATTCAGAAATACCTATATCCCTAAGATTGCCAGGTTATTTACCGATTTATAAATCTATTAACAAAAATAATTATCTTTCTTAGCAAGTGAGAGTTGTCACGCCATGCTTCTAAATAAACCGACCACCAGACGTAAGTTTTTACTTGGGTCGCTGTTGGCTTTGCCATTAAGTGACCTGGTATTTAAGGGATTGACTGCCGCGCAAGCTGCGGAAATGGCCGCACCTGAGCTCGCCGACTATAAACCGATCTTTTTCACTAGCGATGAGTGGCAATTTATTCTTGCCGCAGCCGATCGTCTTATTCCTGCTGGCGGTAAGGGTAAAGCGCCAGGCGCGCTGGAAACCAACGTGCCGATCTTTATCGATCAGCAGTTGCACAGCCCGGAGTTCGGCGCAGAGATCTACATGCAGGGCCCATTCGACGTGCATGCTCCTGCCACCATGGGATATCAAATTCCGTTTACGCCACAGCAGATGTACCAAACCGGTATCAAGCTGGTGAATCAGTGGACGCAAAGCCACTTTCAGAAGCCGTTCCATGCGCTGTCGCTGGAAGAGAAAGATGCGGTCCTCACCAAAGTGAACAAAAACGACGGCATCGATTTCGCCGCGTTAGGCGAACCGAACCTGAAGGCTTCACAGTTCTTCAGCCAGCTGCTTTCAGATACCAAACACGGCTACCTCGCTGACCCGATGTACGGCGGCAACAAAGGCATGAAAGCCTGGATTGCCATCGGCTTCCCGGGCGCACGCGCCAGCTTTACCGAATGGGTGAAGCAGCACAACGTGCCGTACCCGCTAGGGCCGGTCAGCCTCTTGGGTGAAAGCGCGTAAGCACACCCCCGTTTTTGGTTTGTGAGACAGGATTAACATGGCACAGATTACAAAGAAAGAAGTCGACGTTGTCGTATGCGGCCTCGGCTGGGCCGGCTCGCTAATGAGTATCGAACTGGCAATGGCCGGACTGGAAGTGCGCGCCTTAGAGCGCGGCGGCGAGCGCGATTACCCGGATTTCGCCTATCCGAAACCGGCTGATGAATACGCTTACAACGTGCGTAACAAAGTGTTCGCGACGCCCAAAGAAGTGGCGGTCACCGTGCGTTACAACAGCAGCCAGACGGCGTTACCGACCCGCAAGTGGGGCGCGTTTGCGCCAGGCACCGGTGTGGGCGGCGCGGGTATGCACTGGACGGCGGTGCTGATTCGTCCAACGCCAACCGATCTGAAGCTGAAAACCTACGTGGATGAGGCCTACAAGCCGGGCATCCTGCAGGAAGATATGCGCGTGATGGACTTCCCGTTCACCTGGGAGGAGATTGAGCCGTATTACTACAAGTTTGAGCTGATCTGCGGACAATCCGGTAATACCGGCAACCTGCGCGGTCAGATTCTGGAAGGTGGCGATCCGTTTGAAGGCCCGCGTTCAGAACCTTATCCGCTGCCCGCGCTGGAAGACACGCTGAACAACGTGATGTTCAAAGAAGCGGCGACCAAGCTTGGTTATCACCCGTTCCCGAACCCTTCTGCGTGCGTATCGCGCGCGTGGAAAAACCCGTACGGCAACCAGATCGCCCCGTGCAACTACTGCGGTTACTGCTCGAAATATCCGTGCCTGAACTACTCCAAAGCCTCACCGCAAACGGCAGTGATGGATGCGCTGAAACGCATGCCGAACTTCTCTTACGAAGTGCACGCGGAAGTGGTGAAAGTGGTGCTGCATGACGATCAGAAAACCGCGAAGGGCGTAATTTACTACGATGTGGATGGCAACGAAGTGTTCCAGCCGGCCAAAATCGTGGTGCTCTCCAGCTTCCAGCTCTACAACGTGCGTCTGATGCTGCTGTCCGGTATCGGCAAGCCGTATAACCCGATCACCGAAGAGGGTGTGGTGGGGCGTAACTACGCCTTCCTGTCAAACGGCGGCGCAACGCTGTTCTTCAAGGATAAAAACTTCAACTCTTTCGCTACCGCGGGTGCCACCGGGCAGATGTTCAATGACATCTCACCAGGCAATTTCGACGGCCCAGGACTGGGTTTCCTCGGCGGCGCGAAGATCCACAGTTCGCAGGCTACCGGCACGCCAATCGCCACCTCACTGCCGAAAGGTACGCCGAGCTGGGGCATGGGCTACAAGGAAGGTCTCGAGCAGTGGTACAACCATTCCATGAAGATCAGCATTACCACCACCTGTCAGTCGTATCGCGATATCTATCTGGATCTCGATCCGCACTACACCGATCATCGCGGCCAGCCGCTGCTGCGCATGACCTTCAACTGGAAAGAGAACGAACTTAAGCTGCAACAGCACTTGAAAGGTATCGTCGGCAACATCGCCAAAGAGCTGAATCCGGACAGCATGAGCATGAGCTTCCTGCCGATGGGCGCTGACTTTGACCTCACCAAATATGTCTCGACCCACAACGTGGGCGGCGCGGTGATGGGCGATAACCCGAAAACCTCTGCACTGAACAAATACCTGCAGAGCTGGGATGTTCATAACGTGTTTGTGCCGGGCGGCAACGCCTTCCCGCAAAACTTCCAGGCGAACCCGACCGATACCATCGGCGCGATCACCCTGATGGCGGCACAAGCCATCAAAGAACATTATCTGAAAAATCCCGGCCCACTGGTACAGGCATAAGCGCATGAAATTAAAATCATTGTTAATCGCCAACGCCGTGCTGCTGGGCAGCTTTGTCCTGCAGGCTCACGCGGAAGATGACGCTCAATTGATCAAGCAGGGTGAATACCTGTCGCGCCTCGGCGACTGTATGGCGTGCCATACCGTGGCGGGCAAAGCGGATTACGCCGGCGGTTTGGCGATTGAGTCGAATCTTGGCACCATTTACTCCACCAACATCACGCCGGACAAAGAGCACGGTATCGGCAACTATAGCGAGCAGCAGTTCTCGGACGCGGTGCGCAAAGGCGTGCTGCCGAACGGTTCACGCCTTTATCCCGCAATGCCGTATCCGGATTACGCCAAAATCTCAGATGCCGATATGCACGCGCTTTACGTCTACTTTATGAAGGGCGTGAAGCCGAGCAGCGAGCAGCCGCCGGAAACCGATCTCAGCTTCCCGTTCAGCCAGCGTTGGGGTATGCGCTTCTGGAACTGGGCATTCACCTCAGATAAACCGTTCCAGCCGATTGGTGGCGCATCGGAAGAGGTGAATCGCGGGGCTTATATCGTCGAAAGCCTTGGCCACTGCGGCAGCTGCCATACGCCGCGCGGTCTCGGCATGAACGAGAAAGCGCTGGATAGCGGCGACGATCGGTTCCTTGCCGGTGGCAGCCTGAACAACTGGGATGTGCCGTCGCTGCGCGGTGTGCCGCGCTGGAGTGAACAGGAGATCGTCGATTACCTGCAAACCGGACGTAACGACAAGGCCGCGGTAGGCGGTGAGATGAAGTCGGTGATTGAGCACTCCAGCTCGCACATGACGGATGCGGATCTGAAAGCGATTGCAGCCTATCTTAAGTTCCTCGGTGGTAATCCGCCGCTGCAGGCGTACAACGTGCAGCAGCAGCAGGCGACGGAAGCGAAACTAACGGCGGCGAAAGGCCTGTCGGAAGGGGAGCGTTTGTACATCGACAACTGCGGTGCGTGTCACTTTGTCACCGGTAAAGGCGCGCCGGGGATCTTCCCGGAGCTGGATCAGGCGACGATCGTTAATGCTAAAGATCCCAGTGGTTTGATCCACACCATTTTGGCCGGTGCGCAGCAGCCATCGACCGCGAAGGCGCCATCAACCCTGGCGATGCCGGATTTTGCTAAGCGTCTGGATGATGACCAAGTGGCGAAACTGGCGACCTTCATTCGTCAGGGCTGGAGCAACCATGCGCCGGCGGTGACCAAAGATCAGGTAGCGGAAGTTCGTAAGACGTTGAAGTAATATTGTAATTCCAGGTGCGCATGAATGCGCACCCTACGCGGTTGTAGGGTCGCCATTCATGGCGACCTGGTTTTATAAGACGGTTTAATGGAAAGTGTGAATCACTTCTAACACGCCGTTAATGATGAACTGCACGCCCATACACACCAGCAAAAAGCCCATCAAACGTGAAATCGCCTCGATCCCACCTTTACCAACCAGCTTCATAATGGCGCCAGAACTGCGCAGTGAAATCCATAGAATCACAGACACAGCCAGAAACGTCAGCACCGGCGCGACCGCCACCACCCACGCAGGAAAATCGACGCCGGCTTTTACCGTGGAAGCCGAGCTGATGATCATCGCAATGGTGCCTGGCCCCGCAGTGCTCGGCATCGCCAGCGGCACAAAGGCGATATTCACGGTTTCGCGTGTGTTATCGGTGGCGTCCAGTTCATCCTGCTTGTGTTTGGCCTCAACCGAATGCCCAACAGGTTTCGCCGGAAACAGCATGCGAAAACCGATAAATGCCACAATGAGCCCGCCCGCCATACGCAAGCCGGGAATCGAGATACCAAACGTGTGCAACACCGCGCTGCCGGCGTACCACGCCACCATCATGATCAGGAATACGTAGATCGAGGCCTGCATCGCCTGGCGATTACGCTCCTGAAAATTCATATCGCCTGCAAGGCCAAGAAACAGCGCAACGGTGGTGAGCGGATTGGCCAGCGGCAAAATCACCACCAATCCCAGCCCGATGGCTTTAAAAAGCTCCAGCATGAAAATTCCTCAAATTTCCAGGTCGCCATAAATGGCGACCCTACAATAACGGCAATCCAACAACGTAGGGTCGCCATTTATGGCGACCAGGGAGGGATCTGCAGAGAAATCTCTGCGTACCGAAATACCGAATATCAGTGCTTCGGCGTATCCAGCGCTTCGATCAGCTCGGGGAAGAAATCCTCCAGCAGTTCGGGCGTCATCAGTTCGGGATAGTTGATTAAGTGCTCGCGAATACGCTCATTCACATCCGGCAGCAATCGCTGCGCCGCGTCTTGCGCAGTGATCTTCTTCTGCTTCATCAGGCGCAGTACATCATCCGGCAGATTGTCTTCATCTTCGACTTCATCGACACCTTCAAGATCGTCCAACTCATCCAGCAAATCCATCAGCGCTTCAATCTGCGGCGTGCGGGACTGATATTCAGACGGCTGCTCGTTTTGCAGATAGCGCAGCAGCGCGCGTACCGGGGATCCGTCGGGCTCGGCGGGTGGCTCGTTGGCGAACCAGGTGAGGAGATCGTGTTGCGTCACCTGATGGACGTGATAACCGTTATCCACCAGTTCATCGGCAAGGACATCAGCGGTATCGTGCTCAATCAGGCAAATGTGGGTGCGATTCGGTGTGAACTGCTCCAGCCATTGATAAATCTCTTCAATTACGCTGTCGTCGTAAATGAAAGTTTGGCTGAGATAGCTGTCATCCTGCTGGTGAACGCAGATGTGAATCTGGTCGGGATCGAAGTAAATCGCAATGTTGATGCCTTTCATGTGCGCTGTCCTATGTGGTGCAAAAACCCACTATAGCCTCCGACAGCGCAGATGAA
The DNA here is from genome assembly GCF_039621635.1 of Pantoea sp. BRR-3P. Taxonomy (NCBI): domain Bacteria; kingdom Pseudomonadati; phylum Pseudomonadota; class Gammaproteobacteria; order Enterobacterales; family Erwiniaceae; genus Pantoea; species Pantoea sp. BRR-3P. The sequence goes on along the minus strand of NZ_CP155066.1, from coordinate 3,450,135 downwards.
CATGGTGCCACCCGCAGCTTGCACTGCGGGTGGTAAAAATTAACGCAAATCAGCGCGATCCAGGCCATACGCGCTATCAAATGCGCCGGGAGTCATGCGTGAAAGCACCATCAGGCGATTCCAGGTATTGATGGTGGCGATGCAGAATGTCAGTTCACTGGTTTCGACTTCGGAGAAGTGCTCGCGCACTTCGCTATATAACGCATCCTCAATGCCGTGGTCGCCCGGACGCGTAAGCGCTTCGGTCAGCGCCAGCGCCGCTTTCTCTTTGGCGGTAAACAGCGGAGATTCGCGCCAGATAGCCACATGATGCAAACGCAGTTCGCGCTCGCCGTGCAGTTTGGCCTCTTTTACATGCATATCCACACAAAAGGCGCACTGGTTGAGCTGCGAAGCGCGCAGATCGACCAGATGTTTCAGTGAGGCTTCCAGCGATGTGTTGCCGACAGCCGTTGAGAGTTCGGACATGGCTTTAACTAAAGCAGGTACGGTTTTGAAGTGATTAACGCGCGATGTCATGTTGCTTTCCTCTTGCAGAATAAACGTTTAATGGCTCGCCACGCATTGCGTGGTTGATAGGGGACATCATAAACTTCTATGTCTGAGCTGAAAGGGCCAAAAACCGTTAAAATAGGTAGGACATAGCGTGGGATACAAAGAAATTTATGCGCGGTATCGTCAGCACATTCTTGAAGGGCGGTTAAAGCCAGGAGATCGTGTGCCAGCCATTCGTACGCTGGCGAGTGAATTGCAGGTAGCGCGCAAAACGGTAGAAGCCGCCTATGAAATCCTCATCGGCGAAGGATATTTCGTCAGCCAGGGCGCGAAGGGCACATGCGTCAATCCACAGCTGCTTCTGGCTACAGCGTCGGAAAAAGCAGCCGTTTCCGCGCCACCGGCCAGCGAAAATTCTCCGCGTGAGAGCAAAGGTGAACTGCGACTTGGCATTCCTGCTCTGGATGAGTTTCCGCACAAGAAGTGGCTGCTTATATCCGGCAAGGCTGCACGTACGCTGCGGCCAGAGGAGATGATCTTGCCACCGGTCATGGGTTATCAGCCGCTGCGCGAGGCGATCGCCAGCTATCTGAGTATTTCTCGCGGGCTCAACTGCCAGCCGGAACAGATCTTTATCACCAGCGGCTATCGCGCCAACCTGCGGCTGATTCTGGCTGTGCTGGCGCAGCCGAGCGATAAAGTGCTGTTTGAAGATCCTGGCTATTTCTTTGGCCAAAAATTACTGAAGCGCATCGCCCCAAATCTGCATTATGTGCCAGTCGATCGCCAGGGGATGGATGTTGATTATCTGCTGCGCTATCACCCGGATGCACGTTTCGCCATCGTGACGCCTACGCATCACAGTCCGCTGGCGGTCACTTTATCGCTGCCCCGCAAACATCAGCTGCTGGAGTGGGCACAACAGCACGACAGCTGGATTATTGAAGATGATTACGATGGCGAGTTTCATTACACGCGCAAAGTGATTCCGGCGATGAAAAGCCTGGATGTACACGATCGCGTGATTTACACCGGCACCTTCAGCAAAACCATGATGCCAGCGATGCGCGTTGGCTATCTGGTGATGCCGAAAGAGACCATTGCGCGTTTCAACGAGTTAGGTGAAATCCTTGAAACCGGCATGTCGCTGCTGCCGCAAAAGATTCTGGCGCAGTTCCTCAGCGAAGGTCACTTTTATCGTCATATTAAGAAAATGCGCATTTTGTATCAGCAGCGACGCCGCATGATGCTGGATGCACTACAGCAATGCTTTCCGGAAATGTTTGATTTCGAACTCACGGATGGCGGCATGCACATTGTCGCCTTTTTGCGTCGCGGCACGCAGGACAAAGCGTTGGCAGAAATCTGGCAGCGGCATCAACTCCGCGTACTGCCGCTTTCCGGCTGGTATATGCAGACGCAGAAGCGCTATGGATTAGTGATTGGTTACACCAATATTCGCTCGCCAGAGCAGGCATTCGCGCTGTTGCAAAGAACGGCGCGCGAAACGCGAGATGCGTTTAAATAAAGAAAAGGCGCGAGGGACAGCTCGCGCCTTGATACCGGCGCGTCCTTACATGCCGATATATTTTTTACCCTGCTTCAGCACCACATCGCAGGCTTTGGTTTTCAGCTTCTCGCCCATCGGTGAGCTGCTCAGGCTTTGCAGATTCAGCTGCTGGCCGTTGCCGGTATTCAGCAAACCTTGTACACCCTGCTGATAATCGGTTTTCTGCGCTTGCGCGGCAGGGCTGCTTAAGCCAAGCTTGCTCAGCACCTGATCCTTCACCGACGTCACGTTGTTATCCACCACGTTATGCTGCACGCAATAGGACATCACGCCCGCAGCGTTGGTCATGCTATTGGCGCTCACTGCTTTATCGCCGCCGTTCAGCAGGCCCGTAACAGAAGAGAGCGACAGCCCGCCGTTCTGCGCGTTAGCGCTACCCGCGGTGCTGCTATTCTGCTGCGAAAGCTGTGATGCCGCGCTGCTTAGCTGATCCTGCCAACTCGCCGCCGATGCGCTCCCCGCAACCAGTGCTGCCGCGATGCCACATCCCCAAATCATGCGTTGTAATTTCATCTCAACCTCGTTGTCTTTTATGTTCTGACTGCGTCAGTTTTGGTTAAGAGAGGTTTGCTTTAAGAAAGTTCCTGAGAGCACGACGGATAACAGGAGAATGAGACAGTTCTTGGTTTTATCGGGCATTGAAACGGGTAGGAGTGGAAGAGCGAGGTAAAACTCATGCTCGATTGATGATTTTACAGGCAGTTGAGCGCGGAGTGCTGATTTTTTCAACGCTTAGCGCACATCCGCAACGATTCCAGTTGCGCACTTTGCGCGTAACGGTATAATCCCCAACGTTTTCCGCATCCCTTCAGTGCCGAAGTGGCGAAATCGGTAGACGCAGTTGATTCAAAATCAACCGTAGAGATACATGTCGGTTCGAGTCCGACCTTCGGCACCATTCACTTTAATTTCTTATAAAACAGTGAGTTAGAATTAAAATTCTATCTCTCTTGCATGTAAGAAATGTAATAAGTCTTTCACCAAGAATTGCCGCTTAGTTAGTAGTGGTAGATCTTCGGGAATACTAACTCATAGCGGCGTGTCGTTCCAAGCTTCAAACACGTACAGTTTCTCAACTTGAACAGCTATGACGTTGCCCACGTCTCTAAATATCCCAAAACAGTTTGATCGCACGCATTCAAGCCCGATGTCCCGATGTGTAGCGTTGTTCAGCCCCAAAACAGGTCTATGGTGGTAAACGTACCTGCACACGAAATGCAGGCTCTGCCAGCGTCTCAGCCACGCTCCTAACGGTACAGGGTTATCCTGATAAGGTTGTGATCAATCTGGACAGTTGATGAAGTCGCTACGCTCCGCTTGTTGCTAGTACCACCAACGGGACTTTATGGCTTCTATTGCCTTCAGAAGGGCAACTCTCTTTGTATGTCGCAGAACTCATCTAGATCACCATTATGTGCATCTAACATCATCTGATGATGATTGAACCAGTTACCTACCTCAAAAATCGACACAGGCTGATGCATCACGAACCAATAAGCTGTGTTCGTGGTGCGACCAAAACAAAACATCCGTTCTTCACCCTCACGCTTAGTTTCAAAGAGAACTACTGAACCCTGATCAACTCTGTCCAGAAAGCCGCCTGAGTGCACTACTGTCACCCGTTCGGCTCTTTCCCAATAGACTTGAACGCCTCTTGTTACACTAGGATCAAAACCATTCTTGTTGCCCATAAAACCACCACTTAAAAGCTGTATAAATAAACAGTAGTTAGTAAAGGAAAGGAATGCAAGACCTGAGTAGATGAAGAGTGGGTTTATACGTTCGATAGGCTATAACCTCGTCACAACGCTTTAGGTGAGTAATTTCTGATGAGTGGGGATAGGTAGGGGAGAAAGGAAAAAATTACATGAGCTCAGGTGAAATTTAGGATCGTCTTTTTTATACCTAAATAAGCTGGGGCTTCAGCCCCAGCTATGATTAATTTTACCCAGCGTTTGAATCAGGCCCTGCATCATCGTTGGCAGCTCTTTTAAGAAGCTCTAGAACACCTTCTTCTCCGTATTCTTTTACCAAGCGTTTAATGTCTTTCTGAGCCTGACTTTCCTTCTTGCGGCAGGCACTGTCATGACGTTCTTTAAAGACTACTTCCGGTTCAGCTTTTAACCTTTCCTGATCTTCATCAGTAATAAAGAACAGTGATTGCTTTGTTCGATTTCCAACATCCGATTCAGTTTCTACGCGGCGACTGGAGATCGGGAATGAGTATTCCTTCTCTAATGCATGAATCACAGCAGAGGCACGCTTAACACCATAATCAGCCGGGATTGTATAGCCTGATGTGGTAATCGATTTTCTGTCCAATAAGGCTGCAAGTACACAAGCTTGTGTGCGGTTGAGCGCTTGAACGGCTTCTAAAGCTGATGGATGTCCTTCGAAGAAGGAAGCTAACTTGATGCGGGCTTGTTCAGGTGCGTAATCATCGGTAACTTTACGCTGATTAAAATCTTTAGAATTCATAGAGTTTTCTCCATTTTGCTACGGATCAACCTAGAACAGAGATGTAAGTAAGATTTGCAAGAATCCAAAATCTTCTGGAAATCTACGTAATTTAGCCGTAGTCTTCCGCAACGACTTAACCAGATCTGAAAATTTGGTTGAGCCGCTTCAGTCTCTGAACTGGAGCATGAGCAGCTATCGGGCGGGCCTGGAAACCTTTTTGCCTGATAGCTGCTTTTTCGTTTCTGGCATTCATGATCACCAGAATGCCAATGCTACCACGTCATTTCACAATGCACATCTTTAATCTTCCGGTTATGTACATTTTCTGCTCCCAGCGTTCGTCAGATCGATTCTCCGGGCTTTTCTGGTAACTTTTGACGTATACCTAGTTGGACATCGTCAACCGTTTATAGGGCCTTTAAAGCGCTTTAAAACACATGTATAAAAAAATAGGGGTTAAATTTACAGGGGAAAATACTTGGCGTTTTTCCTGTTTAACCTTCATACCTCTCGCTTGCGTTAACTCCACTTCGCTCTTGATTAATATCGATTTTAAAGTGTCTCCGACTATGCAATTTAAATTCATACATGCCAACCTGTGTGCGCAAGTATGCTGAAAAACCCAATATATTGGGGGTAGTGGGAGGTTGAGCTACAAGATGATGAGTATTCTAGTCAGCAATCTCTTCTTAACAAGAGTTGATTTTCACTAAAAAATCGTCATTACCGGGTGGCAAAATTCCTTGATCCGCACCCGGTAAGGCTTGCATTTAGTGTCAACCGCTCAGCACTTTTTTTTTATTTTTTGATCGGGGGATTGTTCTTGCCCATTTAAGTGGTATTTCACGGATAAAGAAGGGGTATTTGTTGAAGAAAAATTAGGATTTGAGTTTCTTTACAATAAATTCAAAAGAAATATTTCCACCCAGGTAATTATTCCTTCGTATCAAAAGTCCTCGCTGCCTTGCAATTCTCACTTGCTGGCACTTCAACAGTACGGGTTAAGTTATGCCCTGTGTAAATGCATAGGGTAGTTCTCCCTTTCTCCACACGCTCAACATCAGTTAGCGTTACCTGCACGGCTGACGCCTTAGCCGCAGCCAGGCACAATAAAATAGTGGCTAATGTTTTATTCATTTCAAATTCCCCCGCCGTGGGCGACTCCATAAGACCATGCCTTTACTCCACAATTGATTGCAGAAAATATCCCATCTCAACGGCTGCTTTGCTAAGCGCGGCACATCCTGCCGGAAATCCTAAACCGCAAAATCCCAAAATATCAGGATGGCTGATCCCGCCAATTACCCTAATTCCGCACGAAAACTTGTTATAAAGCAGGCAACTTTCACCCATTTTTGGTCGCATTAAACATAATGACCCTAACGTGTGCTTGACTAATTTAGTTAGGATTCAAATATCGGTTTGTTGTGTGCTGGCGAAGGTATGAGAATTCTTTGAGCGAACAATAAAAGCTCTTGAGAGAAATTCATGCTTCATCAAATTTATAGGTAATCTTACAGGAACTAATAACTTATAAATTTTGAATCTTACGATTTGTTTCTACGTAGTAGAAAAATAACAATCCAATTCCAAGCGACATGAGTTGGTAAAGGAATCGCTAAAAGGAAGAACACATAATCACCTATTCTTTCTTGAATGAAAGGTTCAAAAATCTATGTCTTAACTCTTTGCGAGTTAGAAGGTTTTGTTGCATGAGATTAAAAGGTAGAACATTGCATGAAATGATAAAAAAATGGCAGCATCTGAAGGTAGGCTATGACATCTATACCAAAACGCGGGTAACATTTTTAGGCAAGAACGGAGAAGTAATAATAGGTTTTATTTACCACTCTGACTAACTTGAAGGCTTAAAAGTTATTTTTTAGGTTTTGATAAAATATCATGTATTAGAAGTGAGTGCTGGTACGTTGGACCTAGGATTTAATATCATTTTTATATCATTGGATGAGCTTAATTATGACGGAAGGTTTAATTGTTGCTCTAACGCCCGTTCAGTTGGCGGCGGTGATTTCTGATAAATCTGTAACAGAAGACGAAACACTCAGCAATCGAGTATGGGGTAGTCTGGATTTTGTTTTAGGCGTCGCTGAAATGGCTGGGGCAGCGACACTTTGTGCTGTACCTGAACCAACTGGGCTGACGAAAGTGGGTTGCGTTGCTGTTGGTGCCCACAGTATGGATGCTGTTAAAACGGCTGCTGATAGAGTTATCACAGGGCTGAATACGCGAAGTGCGACACATCGTGCAGCAGAGGCCTTAGCTAAGGAATTTGGTGCTGATGAAAATACTGCATACAAGATAGGTCTAGCTGTAAATGTTGCCGTACCTCTGGGATTTGCGGCGATAATGGGCGCAGCCAGAGTGGCTTCGGTTCACTCCGGAAAAATTAATCTCTCTAAACATGAAGCAGTTAGTGGTATTCAAGGTGGTGGGCACACAATTGCAAGGCATGTGGGTAAATCATCAGAGGAATTATTGCAGCGTTTGGGGAAAAGCTCTGGCATGCAATCGGCCTCTACGTTCACCGATTTACAGGTTGCAGAGAAAGTCATAAGTCAAACATTAAAAGTTAACCGGCACACTGTTAAGCAATGGGCTAGCAACTCATCATCAGCAAATGTTCTTGAATTGACACATAGCACAGGAAATACTATTGGCTTTGGTTTTCGACAGGGAAGTACAACAAAAGTGATGACAAGCAGTGCTCGCGTAGTTTTATTAAAGAAAGTATATAATGGCCAACCATATTATATCCTCACAGCATACCCGATAATAAAATAGGGGATCATATGAATACAAAGTTCGATCATCTTGGCGTTTTGGTGCGGGTCTTTTTTGGTCAGGATTATGATTTATTTGGTGAAGATTTTTATGAAATATTAGCCGCCTACAAAAACGTTGAAAATACCAAAGCTATTCAGGAAACCATTCGCGAAGCACATCAATTGTTAGAATCCTATCCGGATGAAAACGAACTCAATCTGGTTTTTTCTAACCTTGCTGAGGGGGAGTTCTCACCCACAGCATGGGGGTTTACTGCACGACTTTTTCTCGAGAACGTCATTATTGCGTTGAGTGATTAGATGAAGTGCCAGCGATTGCACATTCTTCAGACGATCTCTGGCAGGGATTGAATCAACGATAAAAATTCGTGGCGCAGCAGGTTATAAATCGCTATCAACTCCACTAAACACTGCATTTTAGATATAAGCGTAGGTCGCTGGCGATACGCGTTGAGCCTATCCAGACGCCTGTTATGGATGTTGTAAAAACCCCGCTTCGCTCCGATATTTCTCCCTTTGTCTCAAAATTCTCTGTTTGAACTTTTTTTTCATCCTGCTGACAAGTTTGCATGGCAGAATGGCGCTCCGGTGAATCAGTGGAGGTGCAGAGGCTATGACAGATGAAATCGAGCAGCGTATCTACGAGCTGGTGCGACGTTACGACGGCGTCTACCTGTTTAAGCAAAAGACGCTGACACCGCAGATTGATATTGATAGCGATCTCAACTTTGAGCGCGAGGAAGCCGCTGCTCTGATGGACGAATTCTTCAATGAATTCAGCGTAGAGCGCGGAGAGTTTGTCATCGAAACTTACTATCCCGCTGAGCCTTCGCTGGTGCAAATTCTCAACCCGTTCAATAAGCGCGACGTGCCGGTGGTGCCTGATTTTACGCTGGGAATGTTAATTGAATCGGCAAAAGTGGGGCGCTGGTTGTACGAATAAAGACAGGCTCCCCGCAGAGCCTGCCGCAGTTCACTTCTTCACATGCACATCAAAACCGCGCTCTTCCGGCGCAAATTCATCCTTTAACGTCAGCGCAGGTATCGCATAATCGCCGCCGTTCTGCTGACGATAGGCAATCGGTGCCGTTTCGGCCAACGTATCTAAACGCGTTGCTAGCGCATCACACCAGCCGGCAAAACGCTCCTGCGCTGATTTCTGCACCCGATAGAAAACCAGCGGTGGCAGCACGCTAAAGCCAGGATAAAACAGCATGCCATGATGGATGGGGAACAATAACGCGTCTATCGGGCCATTAATGCCGCGCGGGCTGTAGTGCGATTCCCAGCCGCCGGTCGTCACCACGAGCATGGCGCGTTTGCCGCTGAGATTGCCTTCACCGTAACGATCGCCCCAATGCTGGTCGTTGTGCTCGCCCACGCCGTAGGCAAAGCCGTTAGCGTAAACACGATCAAACCAACCTTTCATGATGGCCGGCATGGAAAACCACCACAGCGGAAACTGGAAGATCACCGTGTCGGCCCAGCGCAGTTTTTCCTGCTCGGCGGCGATATCCGCAGCTTGCAATTGATGATCGTAGGCGAAGCGTGAATCCACAGTGGCATCATAATGACTGCCGACCAGCGGGGCGTGCGTATCACTGGCGTCGAGCTGCGCTTTCCACTGCATGGCATAGAGATCGGAAACCTGCACCTGATGTCCAGCGTGCAGCAGATGTTGTACCGCAAAATCTTTAAGTGAACCGCTAAGTGAGTGCGGTTCCGGATGGGCATACACAATCAGTATATTCATGGCTTAATCCTGTGAGATGAAAACAGCTGCAGATTACGGCCGCGCTGACTATAGTGGAAATCAATTGCTGATATCTCAGGTATAGAAAGGGTGAATATCAACTCACTGGATTTGAATCTGTTGCAGACGCTCAATGTACTGTTAAGCGAGCACAACGTTACGCGTGCGGCGCAGCGTCTGCATCTCTCACAACCTTCAGTCAGCGCCCAGCTGGCGCGGCTGCGGCTACTGTTTGACGATCCGCTGCTGTTGCCCGGTCCGCGCGGCATGCTGCCAACCGCACGCGCTGAGGCGTTACGCGAGCCGTTGCGTCTGGCGCTGGAGGCGGTGGAGCGCGCGGTCGCGCCGCCGGATGCTTTCAACCCAGCCATTGCGGATGTGACCTGGCGCCTCGCCGCCACCGATTACATGTCCTCAGCGCTGATCCTGCCCGCATTGAATTTGGTCCGTGCTGCGGCACCGCTCAGTCGTATGGCGATATTTGCCCTTAATCCACCGCAGGTCGCGCAGCAGCTGGAAAAGGGCGAGCTGGATTTGGTGTTTCATACCGGTGACAACGCGCCGCCAACGCTGCATCAGCGTAAATTGTTTAGCGAGCGTTATGTGCTGGCAGGACGGCGCAATCACCCACAGCTGCAACGGCCTCCAACGCTCGATGAGTTTTGCGAGCTGGAGTTTGTCATGGTGTCGCCGGATGGTGGTGGGTTCACTGCGGCGACAGATCGCGCGCTGGCAAAGCGGGGGCGAAGTCGCCGCGTGGCGCTCTCGGTGCCACATTTTCTGTTTATGCTGGATGTCTTAGCAAATAGCGATCTCGTTGCGGTGCTGCCTGAGCGTCTGGTACGTCATGCTCAACAGCTCACGGTTATAGCGCCGCCGCTCGACATTGAAGGCTTTGATATTTTGCTGCTGTGGCACGAGCGTTTGCATCGCGATCCGGCACAGCAATGGCTGCGACAACAAATTGTGGCAGCGCTATAAACCTGAACCTTAACGCGAGTTAAGCGGGTGTTATTGAGCGTAACCTACTTTTCCATAAGGCTTTTTTTCACGCTTTTATCTGAAATCCAATGCGATTAGCGCCGCGGTTTTTCTCCCTGCATCATATGAAAACGACGAAACACTCGCGTTTATCATTTTCAGGAGAACAGACCATGCATGTATTCGTAACCGGTGCCACCGGCTGGGTGGGCTCAGCGGTGGTGGAAGATCTGATCGCAGCAGGCCATGAAGTTTCTGGTCTGGCACGTTCCACAGATAAAGCCCGGGCGCTGGCGGCAGCCGGTGCTCACGTGATTCACGGCTCGCTGGAGGATAGCGATATTCTGCGCCACGCTGCGCAAAACGCCGATGCAGTGATTCATACCGCTTTCAACCACGATTTCTCCCGTTTCGTGGAGAATTGCGAGCAGGATCGACGCGTGATTGAGCAGCTGGGCGCGGCAATTGAAGGCTCCGATCGCATGCTGCTGGTGACGTCCGGTTTATCAGGCATGGCGAGCGGCGCAACGGAGCTGGATCAGCCCAAACCGGTCTCACCACGCCAGTCGGAAGCCGCAGCCAATGTGCTTTCTCAGCGAGGTGTGCACGTGGCGGCGGTGCGTTTGGCACCTTCCGTACATGGCCTCGGCGATCACGGTTTTATCCCGATCCTGGTGCGGCTGGCCCGTGAAACCGGCGTTTCAGCATGGTATGGCGATGGGCAAAACCTTTGGTCGGGTGTGCATCGCCGTGATGCCGCGCGCGTTTATCGCCTGGCACTGGAACAAGGGGTAACCGAGCGTGTTTACCATGCCGTTGCAGATCAGGCCGTGCCGTTCCAGGCTATTGCGCAGGCACTGGCCCAGCAACTTGGCCTGCCTGCCGAGGCGCGCGAACGTGAGCATTTTGGTTGGTTCGCGAACATGGCGGCCGGCAACATGGCGGTATCGAGCGTACGAACGCGCGCACTGCTTGACTGGATGCCAACCGGCCCCGATCTGCTGACGGAACTCAACAACCCCGCTTATTACACCCATATTTAATCGTTGGCTGTCGCGGCTTAAGCGACAGCTTTCCGGAATACCATCATGAAATCCACTGTATTTATGACGTTGCTGCCACTCTCGCTGGCGGTATTTATTTCGTTTCTCACCATGGGGATGCAGCTGCCGGTACTGCCGCTGCATCTGCAACAAAACCTCGGCATGGATACGCTCATGATTGGCGCCGTGATCGGTGCGCAATTTATTGCCGCGCTGCTGACGCGTGCCTGGGCGGGAAATTTTGCCGATATGCGCGGACCGAAACGTGCTGTGATTGCCGGGCTGCTGGTCATTGCCAGCTCGGGTTGCATCTACCTGCTGTCGCTGCTGTTCATTCATCAAACCCACACGTCGGTAGCTATTTTGCTGCTGGGCCGGGTGGTGCTGGCGCTGGGAGAGAGCCTGATAGCCACAGGTGCACTCGGCTGGGGATTAGGTTTGGTAGGGCCGGGCAATGCGGGCAAAGTGATGGCGTGGATTGGCATTGCGATTTATGGCGCGTGGGCGCTGGGCGCACCGCTTGGCGTGGCCGTTTATCACGCCTGGCACTTTAGCGGTATTGCTGTAGCCATCATCCTCATCCCTCTGTTACCGCTGCTGTTTATCAGCCGTCAGCGCGGCGTCCAGCCGACGGCAACAACGCGTACGCCATTTTATAAAGTCATGGGGGCGGTTTGGCGGCCGGGCCTGGGTTTGGCGCTGGCCAGCGTGGGATTTGGCATGATCACCGCTTTTATCGCGCTGCTGTTTGCGGCTAAATCCTGGGGCAACGCGTCGCTGGCTTTCACCGCCTTTGGCGTTACGTTTATCGTGGCGCGTCTGTTCTTTGCCCATCTCCCCGACAAGTTGGGCGGAGCACGCGTGGCGTTGGTGTGTGTGATTATTGAAGCTCTGGGGCAGCTGCTGATTTGGGGAGCTGAGAGTGCCAATGTGGCGTATCTCGGCGCAGCGCTAACCGGCTTTGGATATTCGCTGGCGTTTCCGGGCTTTGGCGTGGAAGCGGTACGTCGCGCGCCGCCGCAAACGCGCAGCCTGGCGATGGGCGCTTATGTGGCATTTCTTGATATCGCGCTGGCGATCACCAGTCCGGTTGCTGGCGCGCTGGCGGGCCATTTTGGCATTGCATCGGTGTATCTGGCGGGTGCTATAGCGGTGGGATGCGCGGTGCTGGTGGCAGCAGGTTTACTGGCGCGTGCGCCGGAGACGCAACGCGTAACGGAATAGTCATCGCCGCAAAAAATTCACTTCTCCCGCGTCACAAAAGTCATCACACTAGCCCTCTTTACCATTATGGAGAGATGGCATGTTTACCCGATTGCTGCTGGCGATGTCGTTGCTTGCCGGCTTGAGTGCGCCGTTGTTGGCAGATCAAGATGGTGTCTCCTTTAGCCATAAAGACTGGGAGCTGGCTTGCGATAACACGCTGACCTGTCGCGCGGCGGGTTACAGCGCCGAAGAGGGCGCAGGTGGCTCGGTGCTGCTGGTGCGTGCGGGCGGGCCAAACGCGACGACGCATGGCCGCGTAGTGCTGGCCGATACCGGCGACGATGATTCGAAGCAGGTTGATACTCTAACGTTGTGGATTGACGATCGGGCGTTGGGAGCGGTAGCGAAAGCAGAAAATGACGAATGGACGCTGACCGATGAGCAAACTCAGGCGCTGATTAACGCCATTAAAAACAGCGGCAAGGTGGAATTTCGCGGTGGCGAAGAGCCGTTCGATCTCTCCAGCAATGGCGCGTTCGCGACGCTACTGAAAATGGATGACGCGCAGGGACGTCTCAGCACGCCGGGCGCCCTGGTGCGCAAGGGAAATAAGCCGGAAAGTAGCGTTCCGGCGGCGCAGGCCATGCCGGTGATTCAGCAGGTGAAGGTGGCGAAAGCCGATGCGCGCCCGTTAACTGCCGATGAGCTGGCGCTATTGAAACCGAAGCTGATTGCGTCTCTCACCGATGATGACAGCTGCGACAATCTCGCGCCTTCCGACGATCAGCCGGAAGAGGGCGCAGAGCCACTGACGTTAACGCCGGTGGACAGTGCGCACGTGCTGATTGCCGCGCTGTGCTGGCGCGGTGCTTATAACGAAGGCTACGGTTTTTGGTTGATCGACACCAGGTTACAGGGCAAACCGCAGCTGGTAACGGATTCAGGTACTGATTACAGCGAAGGCGTCATCGCGGAAGCACAGAAAGGACGCGGCATCGGCGACTGTTGGAGCACGGCGGCGTGGGTGTGGGATGGCAAAGATTTTGTACAAAGTAGTGATGCAACCACCGGCATGTGTCGCGCGATTCGCGCCGGCGGCGCGTGGCAGTTGCCAACGTGGGTCACCGAAGTGAAACCGGCTGTGATTCCGTAAGGTGCGCATTTATGCGCACCAGGTCGCCATGAATGGCGACCCTACGACGGGATTATGTAGGGTATCCATTCATGCGTGTCGGGGATTATTTACCGCAGCACTGCTTGTACTTTTTGCCGCTGCCGCACGGGCAAGGATCGTTGCGTCCGGTTTTTTCCCCGGCAAAGTGCGGTAACTGTGGCTCGGGATCCGGCTGCGCCATACGCTGTTCCTGCCAGTATTCATGCAGCTCTAACGCGGCAGGGCGAATCGCATCGATGCTGGCTTCAAACTCTTCTGGCGTGAAAGCTTCACGCTTCGCCAGCTGCTCTTCGCTGCCGTGCAGAGTAATCGCCTCCATCATCGGCTGCAGGGATGCCGGCAGCAGCGACCAATCCGCATCCAGCGCCACGCCGCGCAAATAACCGTAGCACCAGTCTTCCACCACGGTAAATTCCTGGCCTTCCATCTCTTGCGTACCGAACAGTGGATCAAACTGCTCCGGGAATTCGGCCAGGCGCTCAGCAATGTCGTTGAGATGCTGGAAAGTCAGCGTCATAAAGCGATCCATTTCACGCTCGTTGGACCACTTAGGAATGTGCTTTTTGCCGCCCCACATTGCCACCAACCACTCGCTCGGTTCGATATCGTTTGGGCCGGAAAGCAGTGCCGTCAGCATGCCATCCAGCTCGGCGGTATCTACCACCGAGTGTTCATTGCCATATTTCTCCAGCATATCTTCAAGCCAGTTCAGCTCTTTTTCCGTTAATGGGCCCTGGTTCATACGGCGTCTCCTGCTTTGTCAATAAGGGCAATGCCCAAGTTAATGGCGGCGATTATAGCGGGAAGCGGGCGTGATTTACCGCTTTTTGCATATCGATTGCTGAACCTATCCTAAAAATCATTCGCCATAACATAGTGCACAACAGTATTGGCTGCTATTGCCGACAGATGGCAGCGTAAACACCGAACGTTTCCCGATAAAGGATGAAAAAGTATGGCAACCACTTTGCCGGTACTGGATTTAGCGCTGCTGGAATTGCCGGATGCTGAACAGGCGCACTATCTTGCCGAGCTGCGGGAAACCGCACGTGACGTTGGTTTTTTTTATCTGGTTAATCATGGCATCAATCCGCAGCTGCTGCAGAACGTGCAAAGTATCACGCGGGCTTTCTTTGCATTGCCGGATGACGAGAAACAGCGCGTCTCGATGATTCACTCGCCGCACTTTCGCGGCTACAACCGCGCGGGCGTGGAATATACCCGCGAGCAGCGCGATCAGCGCGAGCAATTTGATATTGGTGCCGAGCGCGAGGCGCTGGCGTTGCAGCCGGGCGATCCGGCGTGGAAGCAATTGCAAGGGCCTAATCTCTGGCCGGAATCGCTGCCGCAGCTGCGTCCGGTGATCCACGCCTGGCAGCAGGCGATGACGCAGGTTTCGCTGCGCTTACTGCGCGCCTTTGCCCGGTCTCTTTCGCTGCCGCCGGATGCATTCGATGCGCTGTACGGTACGCATCCCAACGAACATGTGAAGCTTATTCGCTATCCCGGTCAGGCGGCAGATGCCAGCCAGCAAGGCGTTGGCGCCCATAAAGACTCCGGGTTTCTTACCTTTTTGTTGCAGGACGATCAGCCGGGTTTACAGGTGGAAGTGACGCCTGACCATTGGGTGGATGCGCTGCCAAAACCGGGCGCGTTCGTGGTGAACATTGGCGAACTGCTGGAAATTGCCACCAACGGTTATCTGCGCGCTACCGTGCACCGCGTGATATCACCACCCGCCAGTCAGGAGCGGCTATCAATCGCCTTCTTTCTTGGTGCGCAACTGGATGCCGAAGTCCCGCTCTACTCGTTGCCACCAGAGCTGGCGGCGGAGGCGCGCGGCCCCACCAGCGATCCCAGCAATCCGCTGCTGCGCGAAGTGGGCTGGAACTACCTCAAAGGGCGTTTGCGATCGCATCGCGACGTGGCGCAGCGTTATTACGCTGACACTCTCCATAGCGTTAAATCATAAGAAACTAAGGGAAGCTCATGAATAAAAAGGTGATAGCAGCGTTAGCGATGATGTCGGTATTCAGCACTTATGCTTCGGCGGCGGCATTGCGCGTGGCGGCGGATGCGGTACCGCACAGTGAAATCCTCAACCACATCAAGCAAACCGACAAGAAGCTCGATCTTAACGTGATTGAGCTTAACGGCAACCTCAACGCTAACGAACTGCTGGCGCGGGGGGATGTGGATGCCAACTACTTCCAGCACGTTCCCTATTTGCGCGATCAGGAAAAAGCACTAGGCGAGACGTTTTCGGTGGTTGCCACCGTGCATATTGAGCCGCTGGGCATCTATTCGCACAAAGTGAAATCATTGAAAGATCTGCCTGATGGTGCACAGGTGGCGGTGCCGAACAACGTGACCAACCTGAGCCGCGCCCTTTATCTGCTGCAGGCCAATGGTTTGCTTAAACTGAACAGCACCCGCGCCAACACCCTGGTGACCAGCGCAGACATTACCGACAATCCACACCATTTGAAGATTATTGAAGTTGAAGCGCCGCAGCTGCCGCGCGCGCTGGACGACGCGCAGCTGGCGATCATCAACGGCAACTACGCCTTGCAAGCGGGTTTAGTGCCTTCGAAGGATGCGCTGGCGCTGGAACAGGCGAAGGACAACCCCTACGCCAATGTGCTGGTAACGACACCTAAGCTGGCTAAAGATCCACGCATTCTCGAATTAGCGAAAGATCTTGAGTCAAAGCAAACCGCTGAATTTATTAACCAGCATTACCGGGGATCGGTTATTCCTGTTCATCAATAATGCTCGCCACCCCCTGTTTTTGGCAGGGGGCGGTGATTGCCATTAACATGGTTGCTTGCAATTTTACTGCGCCAAAATTCGCCTCAGCTGAGGTATGCTGAGCAGCGAAATTTGACGCGCCAGGCGCGCCGGGGGAACCTTCAGCGTGCTGCGCTTGTCAGTAAATTGGACAGTTAATAATTAACCAGAGTGGAAATCACCAATGCGCAGGACACACGTCACCCTTCTTTCTGCAGGAATTTTTCTGGGCGCTTTAAGCCTTACTCCGGCCGCGCTGGCGGAAGGCGAGCAAACGGATAACGTACCACCGCCGCCGCAGGTGCAGCAGCCCGCACCCGATGCACAAACACAGGCGCCAACTGCCGATGCACCTGCCAGCAATGAACCGGCCGAATCGAGTGGCGATGTAGCACCTATTCGTCCACCGCAAAGCGGCGATGCTGCTGCACCAAACAATTACGATCTGACGACCATTATCATCGACTACAAAGAGTACAAAGTGGGCGATGTGGTGCCAGACGAATACCGTAAAAAGCAGTACACCATTGTCGAATGGCAGCCGCGTCATCTGCCGGCACCGCAGCCAGGCACACATTGGGCCTATATCAACGCCAACTACATTTTGATTACCGATGACAGCGGCAAGATCGTAATGGGCAAATCGGGTGAAATCTTCTTCCGCGGTTAATCCCCGCGCAGCAGACGCGCTAGCTGCGCAACACCTGCCATAATCTGGCTGGTGCTGGTGTTACCGTAACCCAGCACCAGCCCTTGCTGCTTCTGCTCGCCAAGATAAAATCCTGATAGCGCACCTGGCGCAAAACCACTCTGGATCAATCGATCCACCATCGCCATATCGTTGTGTTCCTCCGCTAACGATAACACTAAATGCATTCCGCAATCCCCACCCAGCAATGGCACCTGCATGCCAAAAGTGTGCTGCAAGGCCTGGCGCAACGTTGCCTGGCGCTGACGATACAGCCGGCGCATTTTGCTTAGGTGACGGCTGAAGTCGCCGCTGCGTAAAAACAGTGCCAGAGCCTGCTGCTCGGGACGATTGCCACCGCGCAGCAGTTCATGCAGAGCAGGGCGTAGCGGCGCGATGAGCTGCGCGGGCATCACCATGAAGCCAAGGCGCAGCGCGGGGAACAGCGTTTTACTGAAGGAGCCAATATAGATCACTGGCGTGGGCTGCATCATGCCCTGCATGGCAGCGATCGGCTCACCGCTGTAGCGAAAATCACTGTCGTAATCATCTTCAATAATCCACGTTTGATGTTCACGTGCCGCCGCCAGCAGCGCCAGACGGCGCGGGGCACTCATGATCGCGCCGGTAGGATATTGGTGGGTTGGCGTGGTGTAAATCAGCCGCGGCGTCCGCTGCTGCCACTTTTCCGGCCCGGCGACCAACCCTTGTGCATCAACGGCTACCGGCTCAATACGCATATCGCCCAGGCGCATTGCGGCTTTTGCACCGCGATATCCGGGCTCCTCAACCCATCCAATGTCGCCTGGGTTGCTGAGTAGCGCGACGCACAGCGTGAGTGCCTGCTGCGCGCCTTCGGTGATCACGATTTGCTCGGGCGTACAGCGAACGCCACGCGCCAGAGCAAGATGTTGCGCCAGCGCTTCCCGCAGCGTGCGCTCACCGAGGGGATCGCCATAGCCCAGCAGTTGCTGTGGCTGATGCAACATCACCCGGTTCAGCGCGCGTCGCCACTGCGCCAGCGGAAAATGGGCCAGCGAAGGAATGCCTGGCCGCAGCGCCATCTCCTGACTGAACGTGCGATGGCTGGATCGCAGCTGGGCAATGCGCGGCGACAACGCGATCTCACTGCTGACGTATTGCGCATGGTCATCAGGCAACTGCGCCATGTGGGTGATATGACTGCCCTGACGATCGCTCAGTAGAAAACCTTCAGCTTGCAACTGCGCGCAGACCGCAATCACCGTATTGCGCGAGACGCCCACTTCCAGTGCCAGCTGGCGCGTGGCGGGCAAGCGCGTGCCTGCGGTGAGTTTGCCCGCCAGGATGGCCTGTTTGATGCGCTGGAATAGCTGTTGTTGCAGCGTCTGCTCGCCCTTTCGCTCCAGCGGGGCCAGCAACAGTTGATGCAGTTCAACGTCACTCATTTATGCGTTTCCGTGGATCCATCAATTTGCGTCATTGTGGCGCTTTTTAACACACCAGCAAAGTGGCACTCTGCTTCTCAGGCCCTTACACAGAAAGGAAATGAGGAATGTCGCACTACATCAATGCCTATGGACAACCTGTCGGCGCACCCTTGCCGGATTGGCAGCCCCGCGCCTGGCCGAGCTATGAAACTTTCGCCGGGGAGTATTGCCGCCTTGAGCCGCTGAATGCGCAACGCCATGGTGGTGAATTGTATGCCGCCTATGCGCAGGCGGGTGATGGTCGCGACTGGACCTATATGTTCGCCGAACCCTTTGCAGATGAAGCCGCTTATGTTGCCTATGTGCGCAAGCTGGAAAACGGTCGCGATCCGATGCATTTCGCGGTGATCGATTGCCACAGCAATCGTGCGGTGGGAACCCTGGCGTTGATGCGCATTGATGCTACCCACGGCTCGGTGGAAGTTGGGCACGTGGCTTTTTCTCCGTTACTCAAGCAAACCCGCATGGCAACAGAAGCGCATTATTTGCTGATGCGCTATGCCTTTGATCAGTTGGGCTATCGCCGCTATGAGTGGAAATGCGATAGCTGCAATCAGCCCTCACGCAACGCGGCGCGGCGCCTGGGATTCCAGTTTGAGGGAACATTCCGACAGGCGATCGTCTATAAAGGCCGCAGCCGCGATACCTGCTGGTTCTCAATCATCGATAGCGAATGGCCGCAGGTGAAGCAGGGCTTCGAGCGCTGGCTAGCGGCGGAGAACTTTAATGCGGATGGCACGCAGCGCGAGAGGCTGGAAGCACTGCGCCCTTAATGGCACATTCATACGCACCGGGTCCCAGCTAAAGCGGTAGCTACCCAGAGTAGCTACCGCTTAGCTTTACGGCTGAGGAATGATTTTTATATCCACCATACCGATACCTAATCGGCGCGGATCCTGGCCAATGATATTGCCCACATTCGACTCCTGCGGTTCCGGCGGGACAATAACCAGATTGCGGCTGCCGGTTGGGTTGGTGAAATGCAGCGTGGTGGTGGTGAAGTCTTCACCCAAATTCAGCTGCTGTTCCTCATCGCCCACGCGCACTGGAATGGCGCGGTGTGCATTCGGGCCATAAGCGCGAGCGGTGATCACCAGATCAAAGCGTTCGGGCAGCGGATCGTTATATTCAATGTTCACTTCAGGCGCCAGATTGGCGTTTGACCAGCGTCCCCAGCTTTCAGGACGCGATATCCCCTTAAAGCTTTTAACGCTGTTAGGCGCGCCAGGCACCGTCAGCAGGAAGCTATCCGCATTGTAACGAATCGCATTGTCTTCGATGCGTATCTGCTGTTCATTAAGCTGGAACGTCTCTGCGCTGACCTCGGCTTTTGGGAACGTCGCCTTACCTTTCCAGAGGGGTTTATCGATGCGGGTAACACGAGGTTTGGCACCCATTTGCCCCATCGATAGGCATAAATCGTTTGAAAGCGCCAAATCTGGCTGCCACAGGCGAGCCATTTTAAAGCAGCGATCCACCCAAACGAACTTGTCAGCGGCAGCGAATTTGGCCAGCTGATAGCGCAGGGGTTCCGAATATTCGCCTTCCGGCAGCGGCTCGACATGCTTATCGGAAACGCGGAACAGAATTGGCAGTTTGAAGGTCGCGCCGGAGAAGCTGAAGGTGTTTTTCTGCTGATCGATGGTGATAGCGTCCATTTTGTTGGGAAAATTCCACAACTGAATAATATCCGCCTTCCAGCCAATAACGCGCTTTGCCATATCGTCGAACTGGGTCGACAGCGAGGTAGAAGAGAGACCGCTGCGGCCAAGGCCAATGGCATTATCGCCGCCAAGAATATCCAGCACGGTCGCACCGTTATCCAGCGTGCTGCGTTTGCTGTCGAGCACCTGCGCCTGTGGCTGATCCCCTCGAATTACCATAAACAGGTCATGGCGCGGTTGCTTAATCAAATACTGATGCGCGGTGTTATTCATTGCCAGATGATCGGAGGTCACGACAATGATGGTGTTCTTAAACCACGGTGAAGCCTTGATGCGCGCAATCAGGCGCGCCACATGCTCCTGCGAGCAGGCCACAGCGCTGAAAGACTGGTTGGGTTTGCCATCATAGCTGTAACTTTTTCGCTGGCAGCTACGCGAGATAAAGCCATCAGGATGATGTGTATCTACCGTTAGTGTGAACAATGCGAAGCGCTTTTGTGTACGTGACAGCTCCTCGTATTTCTCAAAAACCTCATCCATCACCGTATCGTCGTAGTAGCCCCAGTTATTGCGATAGTTAGGGTCTGCTACCCGGCTTTTCAGCTCCTGCGAGCCGTACATATTGGCCGCGTCAAAACCGTGTGAAAGCAGGAAGGTGTCTTTACCGGCAAAGCGTAAATCCGCCCCCTGGATAAACCAGTTTTCATAGCCAGAATTTTTCAGTATGTCGCCAAGACAGATGTTCTGAGGATAGAAACTGGAGAGTGATGCCGAGGCATTGCCATCGAAAGGGGCAAACAGCGGAATGCCGCACTGAGAAGCGACCATACCTGCAATCGTGTAATCGGTGCCGGGCAGCTGCTCGGTTTGGCTGAAATCGATGCTGTTATCTTTTTCGCGGCTCAGTTCCGGCGCCAGGCCGGGAAAGGCGTGCTGATCAAAATAGGTCCGTTCGAGACTTTCGCCGTAGATGTAAACCAGATTGAGCTTCGGTTCGGCAATGACCTTATTTGGCGTTTTGTAATAGCTTGCGAAATCGGAGTCAGCGGCGCGCGTATGTGAGGAGATCAGTTCTTTCACCTGGCGAAACGCAGGCGTGGTTTGCACGGAACCGGCGGCACAGGCAATCGCCAGCAAACTCCACCCGAGGTGATGCTGTGTCTTACGTCGACGTAATAGCCACGAAAGCAGGCAAAACAGGGAAAACAGGCCAATGATTAAGCCAATGGCTGGCACCACATATTTGCTCACGCCTGCGCCAGTCAGGCTGTTGGTCAGGGTGTACAGGACGGCGTCATTAATGCCGTCACCGGTAAAATAGTTGCTGGCGATCAGCGTGACGTTCAGCACGATGAACAGGGTGAGCAACAGCAAAATCACACCAAACCAGAATTTATTTCGCCCAGCTTTATAGGAGTAGACTGCAATCGCAGCCAAAAAGAGTACAACCGAAAACAGTTCGGACAACGTCAGATCCTCATCTTGAATGAATACGCATTCCCTGCGCCAACGACCCTCTTTGGGGGTTTTTGCGTCAATCTATATTGGGTGTCATATTGCTGCAACACATCCAACCAGATTTGTGCGATGCATTCCGATTCGTTTAAGGCGAGTTTAAGCAGGCTGTGGTTTGGCCTGGCAGCAACGCAACGGCTGCTGCCAGCGAGGGCAGAGGCGAGGGATTAGAGTTTTCCGGTCAGATATTGCGCTTCACCGTCGGCAAAGCTCCAGTCACCTTTACTGTTGGTGATAAAACTAATCATCAAATCAGTGCCCCTGACGCCACAATTTTCCAGTAGCTCGCGCGCTAACTCTGCCATGAACAGACACTTTTGTTCTTCACTTCTCGGGCTGGTATAGACGCGCACCATGACCAGATTATCGCTGCGCTCAAACCCTAAGCCAGTGTCCTGAAAGACCATCTGGTAGCTTTTGTTTTCGTGAACAATCTGATACCGATCGCGCGTGGGCACTTTAAAAGCAGTTAACACCGCGCGATGTGCGGCATCCAGTAAGGTGCGTAACTCTGCTTCAGAACGGCCCTGAATCACATCAAATGTCAGTAATGGCATCAATAAACCCTCGTTTTTGCGTAGATGAAAAGAGTAGGATGTGGCGCTATGCTGCCGCTTGCTGCAGGAAAGAAAAAGCGCGCTGGTTAAAATGATTATTTATTATTTTGAACAATCTATATGAAAGAAATTAAAACCGATCACCTTTGGGTACATTTGCATTGGCTTACGGTGCTGGCCGAGCTGGGTAGTTTTACCCGCGCGGCTGAGCGATTAGACGTCAGCAAAGCGGCGATGAGCCAAAAGATTAAAGAGCTGGAAAAAATGGCGGGCGTGGCGCTGGTACAGCGCACCACGCGCAGCGTGCGGCTCACCTCTGCCGGGGAAAAGCTGGTGGACGAGCTGCGCGATCCATTTGCGCGTATTGCGCAGAGTTTTTTCAGCGTGCGTGATGAGGCCGGTCCGGTGCGCGGCATGGTGCGCGTCACCGCGCCGGTGGCATTTGCGCGTCAGCAGCTGGTGCCGATTATTGGCGATTTCTTGCGCGATTATCCGCAGGTACGTTTGCAGCTGGACGTTACCGATCGTTTGGTGTCGCTGGGCAGCGAAGGCTTTGATTTGGCTATCCGTCACAGCGATAACCTGCCGGAAACCCATGTCGCGCTACCGCTGTGTGAAACTCAGGCGCTGCTGGTCGCGTCGCCCACCTATCTGGCACAGCACGGCATGCCCGACTCGCCGCAGGCGTTACAGCAGCATAACTGCCTGTATTATCCGCGCGGGCTGGAGTCGCCGCAGTGGCGCTTCCGTCCCGCTGGCGGTGATAGCGAAACGGTGCAGGTAAAAATTCAGGGGAACTTTGCCACCAACAACAGCGAGTCAATCCGCGACGCGGCGTTGCAGGGATTAGGGATCGCGATGTTGCCCGATTTCAGCGCCAGTGCGGCGTTAGCCAGCGGCACGCTGCAGCAGGTTCTGCCGCAGTGGCAAACGATTGATGCCTTTGCCAATCGTTTGTGGGTGGTGCGCCCGTATGCTGCACAGGTGCCGCGGGCGGTCACCACCTTTATCCACTGGCTACGCGCGCGCTTTGTTGATGGGTGACGCCAGCGCAACAGGCGAGTGCGGCTGCATCATCTGACCCAATAAGCTGCTGCGATTGTAGTGACCCAGACGCAGATTAAAGTCGAGATGCAGCTGTTCATTACCGCTCAGTTTGATGATCGGCGGTGGCGTTTGTGGACGTTGGTGGAACAGCACCGCGTGGGTAAACGCCTCGCTTTTCCAGCCGCTCAGGCGCTGATAGTAATAGGCATTGGCCTCGCATTTGCGCAGATAGAGATTGACCCGGCGATATTCACGCATCGCGACCTGCTGTGCTAACGACCCCAGTTGCTGCCGCGGCTCGGCTATTTTTTGCGTCAGCAATGCATAATCATCGCGCTTACTTAATTCACTGAAATAATTCTGCTCACCAAGATGTTTGACGGGCGCGTAGTGTTTCTGCCATTCGCGGATAAAGGGATTATTGGGCGCAGCGGCCAGGAACCAGCTCTCAATCACTGGCGCAAGAAAATTTATGGTAGAGATTTCGCGATAATAACCAATCACATCCATGCGACGTTCCTGATGCGCGCGATGCACCCAGGAAAGATCTTCAAATAATAACGTGCTGCAATCTATGGCTATGCCGCCATAACGCAACAGTAATTCCAGACGAATCACTTCACTCTTTTGCTGCGCCGTTAATTGAGAAGAGGTAAATATAAAGTCGGGCAATACTTCTTTTACCGTTAGACGGTTTAATAAATGGATCTCATGATCGGGATTATCCTGACGAATTTTTTTAATATTTAATGCCATGGATTTTGGTAAATATTCATTATCCCAATACAGCCAAACTTTTTTCGGAATTTCTGGCAAATCTTTGTCACCAGAAAGTAACACGATATTCTCCTCTTCGCTGGGATCGTATTCCGGCGCACAGAGCGCATTATGCTGTTTTTTCTGCAGGAAAGTCTGGCTGGTAAAGGCAAGCCTTTTCCAGTTGTGCCAGAGCGTTAACGCTGGCTGGAGGCGTTTTTTAGTCATGATGCACCTGATTATTGTGATTATGGCGGCAAGGCTTCCCTGTTACTGGCGCTGAGCGCTCTTCGTTATCCCTTTCTTTGTGCTGTGTAAGAACCTACTTTCCTATGCTTAATAAAACATTCTGTGCGATGAGGCTATCACTTTTTGCTTCTTTCAGATAAACCGGAAAATGAAGGGTCCGTTAAGCTTTATATAAAGGGTAAATAAAAGGGGGGATGGCTGTTAGTTATATTTTATCCACTTAAGATTATTCCTAATAAAATAACGATACTGCCGCTAACGTTGCGACCCGCTTTAAAAAATGGGCGTCAGATCACTGGTTAATCCTGCTGCATTTTTCGCTGGCCCGCCGCGAACATCCCACCGCTATGGTGGGTTAGCTACGCTTAAAGAAGGTGATTAACAAAAGGAGACGCTATGCAGCAACATAACCGTGGATTACTGGCGGTCGATAAGCAGGGCAATCGCGTACTGTTTCTCAATCCAGACACCTTCGCTGTAGAGCAAGAGCTCAACGCATTTCCACCACGCCCGCATGAGCTGTTGCTGTTGCCACAGCTGGAGAAGGCTTACGTACCCATCTATGGCGATGGTATTCATGGCGACAATCCGCATCCGGGCCATAAAGTGGCGATTATCGATTTGCGTTTACGCCAGATCAGCGGCTTTATCGATTTATCACCATTGAAAGGGCCGCATAGCGGCCAGCTAGCACGTGACGGCAAAGTCTATCTCTGTTGTGAAACCAGTGCGGTGGTCGCGGTGATTGATCCCGTTAGCGATCGGCTGGAAAAAACTATTCAGCTGCCGTCGCATAATGCGCATCGGCTGACGCTATCACCCAGTGGACGCAAGTTATTTACCGAGAACGAAGAGGATGCCAGCATTACCGTGGTCGATCTGTGTGAGGCGGAAGGACGCATTATCGATAATATCCTGATGCCCGGCCCCATTTCAGGTATCGCCGCCTCACCCAAACATCCCTACCTGGTCGCCAGTGCGGCCGATGCTCCGCTGCTGTATGTGGTGGATCGGCAAAGCCACCGCATCCGTCAGCGTCTGACGTTGCCAGGCCACAAGCAGCCTTGTCAGGTGGTGCGCTTTAGCGCCAACGGCGAGCGGCTGGTGGCGATAGGTGATCAGGAGCCGATGGTGACGCTGTTCGACGATCTGCTTAATCCACTTGGTGATATTTATGTAGGCAATAAGCCGATGGATGGCTGCTTCAGTGAAGATAACCACAGCCTGCTGATTGCCAACGAAGGTGATGGTTCACTCAGCCTGATTGATTTGCTGCAAATGAAGGTGATTGCCACGCCGCAGGCTGGCACTGGCTGTGAAGTGCTGAGCTATTTCAGGCTTAAATAAACGGGCGGTGATAAATCGCACTGCTCCAGTGACGGCTGCTGGCGTGTTTCTCTGCCTGCCAGCCGCGCTTACGCAACTCACGCGCGATGAGCTTATTCATGATGCCGTGTCCTACCAGCAGCACCGTGCCTTGCTGCGACAGTGCCACCAGTTTATCCGCCGCACGTCGCGCCCGATCGCGCGCATGCTGCACAGATTCGACATGCCCTGAATAGCCGCATAGCCAGAGAAGACGTAACAACGCCAGCCAGACGCTGAGCGGCAGGTGCGGGCGCGCAAACGGCAGGGTAGGCATCGCGACTTCGCTAAACACGGCGTCCACCGCCTGCGGCTGCAAGCCCAGACGCGCTAAAGAAGAACGTGCACGCGGCAGCGGACTGGTGACGATCACGCTTGCCTGGCGCGCAATGGTCACGCTGCGCGGCGGCGGAGAGTCGCAGATCGTAGCCTGATCGTAGCCTTCACTCCACGCGGCCAGCGCTTGTGCCGTGAAACGTCCGGTGACCGGATGATCGGGTTTTCCGTGGCGCATAAGGATGATGGTCATAAGGCTCCCGAATAATCTGGCTTCAGTGTAATGCAGTTGCAGGGTGCATCGCGCGTAAGCGAAGGGTTTTAAGAGTAATACGCCCTTGTCATTAAACCTTCACTTAACTGTGCGAAAAACAGCGCGATGGAAAATCATTTGCCTGCACTGAATGGTAAGCAATTATCGTCAATTACGCGTTTTTGGATGTTTTTTTGCTTACCGGCATTAGCTGTAATGTCATGAATTAACGTCTTTTTTATCTCGTGCCCCAGAGTTATAGTGAAGATTAATTAATAAATATCACGATTATCGCTTGATTTATCTACGCGCGTAGATAGACTGTATTCACAGTGATAACTCACGGTGCCAGAGACGAAGTTGGCCTTGAGATGACCCAGTTACATTTGCCTCACTAATGCGATCGATGAAAATTACATCGGCGGGTAAAGGCGAAGAAGCGAATTCCAACACCAGGGAATTCTTTACTGATTTTTCATCCAGGTTTGCCTACTGAACGTCGTCACCGGGGAGTTCCGCTTGTTGCAAGGGAACTGACCCACGGAAGGGCGTTTGCTATTTTTACCTCTATCAGGGAAATGGTTATGACGGTACATCACTCCGTTTCGCAACAAAGCTCACTCAACTCCTCCTCTTCAGCTGCCGACGCGCGGCTTGAAACAGATGCTGGCCGCAAAGATTTCTGGCGCGCCACGTTCTCCTGCTGGCTTGGCACCGCGATGGAATATGCGGATTTTGCCCTTTATGGCCTGGCCGCCGGAATTATTTTTGGCGATGTTTTCTTCCCCGAAGCCACTCCGGCCATTGCGTTACTCTCCAGTTTTGCTACCTGGTCGGTGGGCTTTATTGCCCGTCCGATTGGGGCGCTGCTGTTTGGCTGGATAGGCGATCGTAAAGGCCGTAAAACGGTGATGATCGCCACCATCATTTTGATGGGTGCCTCCACCACGCTAATTGGTTTGATTCCTTCCTATGCCAGCATTGGCGTCTGGGCACCGGCGTGTCTGGTGCTGCTGCGCTTTACCCAAGGATTAGGCGCTGGCGCGGAACTGTCGGGCGGCACGGTGATGCTCGGCGAATATGCGCCGGTTGAGCGTCGCGGCCTGGTCTCGTCAGTGATTGCCCTTGGATCGAACAGCGGTACGCTGATCGCCTCGCTGGTATGGCTGGCGGTCATTCAGATGGATAAAGAGAGTTTGCTGGCGTGGGGCTGGCGTATTCCTTTCCTCAGCAGCGTAGTGATTGCGGTGGTGGCACTGTGGATTCGCCGTCACCTGCGCGAAACGCCGGTATTTGAGCGTCAACAGGCTGAATTGCAGGCCGAGCGCAGCGCGACGCTGGCGCAGGCGGAAGAGGACGTCGATACCCGCAGCTTCTGGCAGCGCAGTCGTGCATTCTGGGTCATGGTTGGTTTACGCATCGGCGAAAATGGCCCGTCCTATCTGGCGCAGGGCTTTATCGTCGGTTACGTCGCGAAGGTGCTGATGCTCGACAAATCAGTTCCCACTACAGCGGTGTTTATCGCTTCGCTGCTGGGCTTCCTGATCATTCCTTTTGCCGGTTGGTTGTCGGATCGCTTTGGCCGCCGCATCACCTACCGCTGCTTCTGCCTGCTGCTGATGTTCTACGCCTGGCCTGCATTTAGCCTGATGGATAGCCACGATCCGGCAATTGTCATTGCGGTTATCGTCGTGGGCATGGCGCTGGCATCGCTGGGCATCTTCGGCGTGCAGGCGGCGTGGGGTGTTGAGATGTTCGGCGTGAAGCGTCGCTATACCAAGATGGCGGTGGCGAAAGAGCTGGGGTCTATCCTTTCAGGAGGCACCGCGCCATTAGTGGCGGCGGCGCTGCTATCGTTTACCGGACACTGGTGGCCGATTGCGGTTTATTTCTCCGCGATGGCCAGCATTGGTTTTCTCACCACCTTCGTGGCGCCGGAAACGCGCGGACGCGATCTCAATCTGCCGGAAGATGCAATCTGACCCGCAGAGTCGCGTAAATCATCACAGCCATTGGCCGGATATTCCGGCCAATGGCCTTTACGCAGAGGCAAAGGAATGGCGAAGTCTCCAACCGGAAATGTGACACGTACCGATGTTGCCAAAGTGGCGGGAACGTCGGTGGCAGTGGTCAGTTACGTGATCAACAACGGTCCGCGTCCGGTGGCAGAAGCCACGCGGCAACGCGTACTGGATGCCATCAAACAAACCGGCTATCGCCCCAATGCCGTGGCTCGCGCGCTGGCTTCCGGCAGCACCAAAACCTACGGTTTAGTGGTGCCGAATATTGGCAATCCCTTTGTTGCTTCAATGGCGCACATGCTGTTACAGGAATCGCTGAACCACGGCCACGTCATGCTGCTGGGCGACGCCGGTGATGACCGTAAGCGTGAGCTGGAGATCATTCAGGGGTTGCTCAATCGTCAGGTGGATGGCCTGTTCTACAACAGCGTTGATCGCCATCCCTATATTGATGTGATTCAGGCCAGCGGCACACCGCTGGTGATGCTGGATCGTATCGAGCCGCGTCCGGGCGTCAGCATGCTGCGCGTGAATGAGCGCGAGGCGGCACGTCAGGTCACCGCACATCTTCTCAGCCACGGTTATCAGCAGGTGGGCATGATCAGCGGTCCGCTAGACATGCTTAATGCGCAGGATCGTATCCAGGGCTGGCGTGATGCGCTGGCGGAGAAAGGAGTGCTGGCGGATGAGGCGATGATTTTCCCCGCCAACTATACGCGTCAGGGCGGCTATGACGCCGCGCAGCGCATGGTGGCGAGCAGTTGCCTTCCTCGCGCGCTGTTTACCAGTAATGAAGGCCAGGCGATTGGCTGCATTCGCGCGCTGTCGGAGCATGGACTGCGCGTGCCGCAGGATGTCGCGCTGGTGTGTTTTAACGGCACCGATCAATCGGCATTTCATGTGCCAACGCTTACTACCGTCCGTCAGCCGCTGCGCGATATGGCGCGCAGTGCGATAGCCATGCTTAAGAACTGGGATGGCGACGCACAGCTGGCGGAATTTCCTCACCATCTAGAAATTGGTGAATCCTGCGGCTGCCAGCTTACTCAACAACAATAAAACTATAACTCTATGAAAAGACTGATTATCGATTGTGATCCAGGAAACGGTATTGCGGGTGCTAACACCGATGATGGCCTGGCACTGGCGTTAGCGTTGGCATCAAAGTCGCTATCGCTTGAGCTGATCACCACCGTAACCGGCAACACGCCGAGTGCGGTTGGCGCGCAGGTAGCGAAAGATTTGATGCAGCGGCTGGGGCTCAATATTCCTGTGGTGCAGGGGGCATTGCAGGCCTTGCGGGAAGATCCTGCGCCATGGCGCGCACGGCTTGACCATGTTGCCGATGAAAAGCTGGGAGAACTTTGGCAGGGCGTGCGTCAACCGCAGCGTATTCCCGCCGATGGTTATGACGCCGCTGGCGTCATGGGGCAGCTGATTTGCGACAATCCTGGCGAATTTACCTTGGTGGCAATCGGCCCGTTAACCAACGTGGCGCTAGCGCTGCAGCGTTATCCACAAATGGCAGAGTCGGTGGCGGAGATTGTTATCATGGGCGGCGTGTTTGCGCTGGATGATTACATCAAAGACACTAATTTTGGACTCGATCCAGAAGCGGCACATCAGGTGCTGCACAGTGGCGCAACCATCACGCTGGTGCCAATGGATGCCACTACGCAAACCTTGCTGACCCATCAGGATCTGACGCGTCTTACCGCCAACGATCATCCGCTGCCGCAGTTTGTGCGTGAGACGCTGCGACCGTGGATCGACTATTCAATTCGCACCCGTCATCTGCCAGGCTGCTGGATTCATGATGCGCTGGTGGTGGCGTGGCTGCTTAACCAGCGTGTCGCTGACGGTGTTGATTACCACGTGGATATTGAGCTGCGCCCGGGTGCCACGCGCGGCAAGAGCTGGCGCTATCGCACCCCGTTGCGACTGGATGTGGGCGTGCCGGAACAGAGCGGCGCGCTGGTGCATGTGATTCAAACCGTTAATAACGCGCTGCTGCTCGAGATGATCGAAAAGGCGTTTAATCAGCTGAAACGCTGAACCGTTTTTCAGGTGCGCATACATGCGCACCCTACAATGCTGTAGGGGCGCCATTTATGGCGACCACCGTATTCAACATGACACGCTTTCTTACACCTCGAATCACTCGCTGACAATTCCCGCCTCAAGTCACCTTTCTGACATGCTATATACAAATAGTTAACACATTAGTAACTGATGCAATTATTTGCGCGGTAACTTCTACAATAAAATCCGGCCAACGATCCGGAAGCTAATCAGACAGGATACCTACATGTTTAACTGGACTGCGACCCAGCGCAACGTGGCTTTTGCCAGTTTCGCGAGTTGGACGCTGGATGCGTTCGACTTCTTTATCTTAGTGTTTGTGCTTAGCGATCTTGCCCAATATTTCCACACCAGCGTCTCCGACGTTTCCATTGCCATCATGCTTACGCTGGCGGTTCGCCCGATTGGCGCACTGATCTTTGGACGTCTGGCGGAGAAATATGGTCGTCGGCCGATTCTGATGCTGAATATCGTTATGTTTTCGCTGTTTGAGCTGCTGTCGGCGTGGTCACCTAATTTCGCAGCATTCCTGGGTTTCCGGGTGATTTATGGCGTCGCTATGGGCGGGATTTGGGGCGTAGCGTCGTCGCTGGCGATGGAAACGATTCCGGATCGCTCACGCGGTTTAATGTCGGGTATTTTCCAGGCCGGTTATCCGTGCGGCTATCTGCTGGCTTCCGTGATTTTTGGTCTGTTTTTCGAAACGGTTGGCTGGCGCGGAATGTTCCTGATTGGCGCGTTGCCGATTCTGCTGCTGCCGTTCATCTACTTTAAAGTCCCGGAATCCCCGGTATGGCTGGCGGCGCGTGAACGCAAAGAGAGTACCGCCTTGCTGCCGATCATTCGTAAACATTGGAAAATCTGCATCTACATGGTGCTGCTGATGGCCTGCTTTAACTTCTTCAGCCACGGCACGCAGGATCTGTATCCCACTTTCCTGAAAGTGCAGCATCAGTTCGATCCGCACACCGTCAGTATTATCGCCATTAGCTACAACATCGCGGCAATGCTGGGCGGGATCACTTTTGGTGCGCTGTCGGAGCGTATTGGCCGCAAGAAAGCCATTATTCTGGCGTCGTTCCTTGCGCTGCCGGTGTTACCGCTGTGGGCATTTTCTAGCGGTTCCTGGATGATAGGCATCGGCGCATTTCTGATGCAGTTTATGGTGCAGGGCGCGTGGGGCGTGGTGCCGACTTATCTCACCGAACTGGTGCCCGCTAATGCGCGCGCGGTGCTGCCGGGGTTTGTTTATCAGCTGGGTAACCTGATCGCCTCGGTTAATGCGACGGTGCAATCACGCATCGCCGAGGCGCACGGCGGCAATTATGGCCTGGGCATGGCGATTGTGGCCGGGACGGTGGCGGTGCTGATCTGCGTCTTAGTGGCGTTTGGTCGCGAGACGCGCGGCATCGAAATTTCCGGTGCTGCCGCGCGCGAGACGCGTTAAAGCGCCTCGCAGACGTCAATCCATTTTGCCGCGGTGAGATCTGCCATACGCTGCGGTGAAATGCGTACTGCACTATGAATCGATCCGGCTGCTGGCAACACTTCTTCGAAGCTGCGTAGCGTGACATCGCAATAGACGGTCAGCGGGTTTTCCAGCCCGAACGGGCACACGCCGCCCACCGGATGTCCGGTCCAGTTCACCACTTCATCCACGCTTAACATGCGCGCTTTGGCGCCGAGCGCCGCCTTGAGCTTGCGGTTGTGGAGGCGTGCATCGCCACGCGTCACAATCAGCACCACGTCATCTTTCACTTTTAGCGACAAGGTCTTGGCAATCTGCCCCGGCATAACACCATGTACGCGTGCGGCCAGCTCAACGGTGGCGGTGCTTTCCGGCATCTCGATGATGTCGATATCCGGTGCATGTTCGGCAAAGAAGTGCCGTACCGACTCCAGGCTCATTTTTTTCTCCGGTAAAAACAGAGCCAAAAAAATGCCATAAGGCAGGAAAACTGTAAACGAGAGAAAAGGAGAATCTGTAACAGAATGCGCGGGCGTTACACCGCTTTTAACGTGCAGTTACCGCAGCGCTCAACGTCGGGGATACGATAGCGCTGACAGCAGCTGCGTCGCTCCATTTCGCCATTACGCGGGATCATGGTGCGGTACAACGGGTTATCACTGCCATCCCGCAGCGATTTGCTGAAAAACAGCACCTGCTC
Source organism: Pantoea sp. BRR-3P (assembly GCF_039621635.1). Classification (NCBI taxonomy): domain Bacteria; kingdom Pseudomonadati; phylum Pseudomonadota; class Gammaproteobacteria; order Enterobacterales; family Erwiniaceae; genus Pantoea; species Pantoea sp. BRR-3P. Next base: position 3,417,749 of record NZ_CP155066.1, on the reverse strand, counting down.
GAGTTGTAACACCGTGTGTTGCGGCAGCTGGTTTTTTAGCTCGCCAAGAAACCAGTAAAACGAATAGCCCATGTTGTTCCAGATGAGTTTGGCGTTGATATCGCCGTGCTGGGCCATACCGTTGACCGCAGGAATCAGGCATTGCTGAATCAGGCGATCGATGCGCTGCTGCCCATTGAGATAGCGCGCGTCTTCATCTTCCTGCACATCGATCCAGAAAGCGCAGGGGTGTCCGTTTTCGTGGAATTCAACGTGAATCAGATGCGGCGAGCAGTTCAACGCACGCGGCTCCAGCAATAGCGCCATCATTAACGGCGGCAACAACAAGCCAAAATACCATTGCGCCCACAGCGACTGCAGCGGCTTGGCTTCCTGCTGAACATCGGGATGGTCGCGGTAGAGGTAATCGCTGTAGCGCTGCGTCAGGCGGCGAAAGTGAACGGGATTTGACCACTCGGCTAGCGTTAAGGTTCCGGCAGGTGCCGGTTGGCCCAGCTTGAGGTTGTCCAGCATATAGCTGCGTTGATCGCGCATCAGATCTTCCAGCGCGCTCGCTAAGCTGCGGTCGCTCTGCATGAAGATCAGGGGATGCTCGCTGTAGCGATGATCCAGACGCGTGATGATGGCCATGCCGGTCCTGAGTGATAACGGGAATCGAGAGACAAATGATAATCGTTCCCGGTTTATTGCACAACTTTTCTGCACGTGTGGTACGTTTGGCCTGGTGCGCATAAATGCGCACCCTACGGGTACATCGCAGGGACGCTATTTATGGCGACCAGGTTTCAATCCGCGTGAAAAGACAGGCCGTGCCGCCGTAGGGCCGCCATTCATGGCGACCAAGGTTTAATCCGCGCGAAAAGACAGGCCGTGCCGCCGTAGGGTCGCCATTCATGGCGACCAGGGTTCAGTCCGCGAGAAAAGACAGGCCGTGCCGCCGTAGGGTCGCCATTCATGGCGACCAGGCATACCAAACCAAACCTTATGTCAGCTCGTTACTCACCTGCGCCACTTTCGGCAAATCTTCCCAGGCAAGAATGGTATTGCGCCCCTGATTTTTCGCCACATAGAGCGCGCGGTCCGCATTGGACACCGCTTGCTCAAAGTCCTCAGCATAAATCGGTGCGATGCCGGCACTCACGGTAACGTGCGTGGAAACCTTTTCATTAAAGCGGTGAGGGATTTCCAAATCGACGACGTACTGACGAATGCGTTCGGCCAGCTTCATCGCAATAGAGGCATTCACGTTGGTTAACAGCACCAGAAACTCTTCGCCACCGTAGCGCGTTACGACATCGCGTGAACGCACCGCATCACGAATCGCCACGGACACGCGCGCCAGTGCCTGATCGCCCATCGCATGGCCGTAATTGTCGTTGTAGGCTTTGAAATGGTCGATATCCAGCAGCAGCACAAAGTGGCTGCCTGCGTGGTTTTCCATGATGGTATCAAGACGATTCTTCAGTCCGCGACGGTTATATAAGCCGGTGAGGGGATCAAGCATACTCAAATCACTAAAGCTCTCTTTCTCCTCATACAGCTGGCTGACCAGGCGCAGCGTAAAGGTATCAAAGCGGCGTCGCATTAAATGGTGCAGTGAAAATCCGATTAACGGCAGCATAATCGTGAAGAGGATCATCATTAAATGCTGCCCATCGTCCAATAACAATACTGTTAATACGGGCGGTGTAATGTGTAAACAAAATGCGATCAAATAATCACTTAAGGCAATGGCACTGATAAAAAAGACGCTTAACAGGCTAATTATTAAAAAGCTGCCATCAAAATAGTAAACCAGATGATATCTGAGGTTAATATGCCATGCCCATAATGCGCCTAATAGAAATGCGACAGGATTTAATAGCGGCAATTTTTGTTTTGACACCATTAAGCAAATAAGCAGCAGTGTGGTGCTACAGCCCGCTACCAGCGCGACCGGCAGCGATCGTACGGGATTATCACTGCCTAAAAATGGCAGCAGACAAAAAAGCGAAACGGCGACATTAAGAAACAGAAAAAGCATCAGCGACAGCCGATATTTACTGTGTTTCAACTCTTCATAAGATTGTAATTTCATTATTATTCTCGTGACTGCCCTGATATATCAAAGCGCTACCCGGAATAAATAGCGTTCCTACCCGGATAGTGAGCACGTTATTGTTGTGTTGGCGATTATAGTTATCGGCGGCAATTTAGCATTTTCCAATAATTCTGTCATCCGACATGACGGAGGATAAAAATCCGCTGCAATATGAGAAATATTGTCATATGATAATACGAATACTTATCATTTGAGGGTTGTGCGATGATCGTGGCGATGATGGCCGCCTGCGGCTTATGGGGGGTGAGCTGGATAATGGGTAAGCGTCTGGACAGTGGCTGGGGTGTGTTATTGCCGTGTGCAGCGATGCCGGTTTTTGCCCTGTGGGAACCCAGCTTTAGCCAGTGGCGCGTGGTGATGATCGTGGCGCTGCTGCTGACCATCGTGATGCTGTTTCACCATCGTCTGCGCCACTATTTACTGCTGCCTTCTTGCCTGGCTTTAGCCGGCGGTTTAGCCGCAGTATCGGTCAATTTCCACGTTATTTAACGCAGTGGGCAAATCGCAGAAACGACAACATCACGCTATGAGCGTGAAGTTCGTTGGCAAAATCTTTTAGGGAATTTACTGCCGGGAAGGAGTGACAACTGTTGGTGCGAAGGGAGGGACTTGAACCCTCACGTCCGTAAGAACACTAACACCTGAAGCTAGCGCGTCTACCAATTCCGCCACCATCGCATCTTAGTTGTCTGTTTATATCATCGCATTGGTGCGAAGGGAGGGACTTGAACCCTCACGTCCGTAAGAACACTAACACCTGAAGCTAGCGCGTCTACCAATTCCGCCACCATCGCTCAGTGCGTACGATATAAACTGTGTGATTATGAGTTTGGTGCGAAGGGAGGGACTTGAACCCTCACGTCCGTAAGGACACTAACACCTGAAGCTAGCGCGTCTACCAATTCCGCCACCATCGCAAACTCACAACACTCTAAAGTATTGCTAACCACGGAGGCGCATTTTAGAGATTTTACTCATTGCGTCAACACATATTTCGCGACGGCAAAACGATCGCTGTAAAAAGCAACGTTTCTGCCGCCGCGCTGGTGGAATCGCGGATTAACGCGTTTTGGCGCCGCGACCATAGACGGCACGATACACCTTAAAGCGGCCGGTTTGCGCCAGCACTTCATGGTTGCCGAAAGTTTCATCCAGAATCTGTGGATAGGGTAGGAAGGCGTTGGCCACAATGCGCAGTTCGCCGCCGCTGTTCAGATGCTTCAACGCGCCGCGAATCAGCGTGTTGGCGGCCTCAAGACTGGTTTGCAGACCATCATGGAACGGCGGGTTGGAGATGATCATGTCAAAACGGCCGGTTACGTCAGAGAACACGTTGCTGGCAAACACTTCTCCTTCGAGTTCGTTCGCCGCCAGCGTCGCTTTACTGGCTTCAATGGCGGCGGCATGCACATCACACAGCCATAAACGCACGCGCGGCGATACTTTGGCCATCACGGTCGCCAGCACGCCGCTGCCACAGCCGATATCCAGCACCTTACCGCGGAAGTGCGGCGTCAGCGTGGAGAGCAGCAGATCGCTGCCGATATCCAGACCATCGCGGCTGAACACGCCCGGCAAAGTGTGAATAGTCAGATCGTCGAGCTGATAAGTATTGCCATAGCTGCTGGCGTCAAAAGTTGGCTGCTTGTCGAGACGACCGTGATACAGGCCGCAACGGCGCGCGCTGTCGACTTTCTCCAGCGTTGCCCACGCTTCCAGCATGCCTTCGGCGCTGCGCACGCCGCTGCGGTTTTCACCCACCACGAAGATATCGCAGCCAACCGGCAGCAGCGATAGTAGGTTTTGCAGCTGGAATTGCGCTTCGGGTTTGTTTTTCGACCAGTAATAGACCAGCGTATCGCAGCCTTCAACATCTGCCGCCGTGGCAACCATGCTGTAAACCGCACGTTCACCGAGGCGATGGCTCAGGTTCTGCCAGTGATGATATTGCTGGGTATGCACGCGGCTCGACGCGGTTTCTAGCTGGGCGGGCAGGTCATCCTGCAGGTCGCCAGCAAACAACACGTGGCGGGCGGTAAATTCATCACTGTGGCGCAGAATCACTTCGCTGGCCGGGGTAAAAGCAGACATGGAACGCTCCTGTTAAATCAGAGCGGCGATTATAGTGCTTTGTTGGCGCATGTTCGATGGGTTTGCTAGCATAGCGTCGCATTCTGGCAGCATAACGGGTAATAGCATGAGCACAAGGCGCGACTGGCTTCTACAGCAAATGGGGATTACGCAGTATCAGCTGCGGCGTCCGCGCGTGCTGCAAGGGGAAATTGCCGTCACGCTTTTGCCCGATACGCGTTTAGTGTTGGTAGCCGAACAGGCGCCGACGCTGCAAGAACCGCTGATTCGCGACGTGCTGCGTGCGCTGAATATCCAACCTGCGCAGGTGATGGCGCTAACGCCCGAACAGCTGCAAATGCTGCCGGAGCAGGTGGATTGCGCCGGCTGGTTGCTGGGCGTGGAGAGCGAGCATCCCTTTAACGGCATTACCTTCAATACCGCCGTTTTTAATGAACTGATCAGCAGCGGCGCGGCAAAACGCGCCCTGTGGCAACAGATGTGTAACCATGACAGCCATCTCTTTAGTCACCCCTGAAGACCAGCCGCAGCTGCTGGCAATTGAACGTCGCGCGCATGCTTTCCCGTGGAGCGAGCAGACGTTTGCCAGCAACCAAGGCGAACGTTTTGTTAATTTCCGCATTGCAGCAGAAGGTCAGCTGGCCGGATTTGCCATCACCCAAGTGGTGCTGGATGAAGCGTCGCTGTTTAATATCGCGATAGATCCCGATTTTCAGCGTCGTGGCCTCGCGCGCCAGCTGTTGCAGCATGTGATTGCCGAGCTGGAACAGCGCGACGTAATGACGCTGTGGCTGGAAGTGCGCGCCTCAAATACACCGGCGATTGCATTATATGAGCAGCTGGATTTCCACCAGGTGAGCGTACGCCCCAACTACTATCCCACCGCCAGCGGGCGAGAAGATGCCATTATTATGGCGCTAACCCTTTAAGCGATTTGAAAGGAGCACCATGCTAAACGACTGGGACTGCATCCTGTTTGATGCAGACGACACGCTTTTCCATTTCGATGCTTATGCCGGTTTGCAGCGTATGTTTGCCCGCTACGACGTGCAGTTTAGCGCGCAGGATTACAGCGACTATCAGGCGATCAACAAACCGTTATGGGTTGATTATCAGAATGGCACTATCTCCGCGCTGCAGCTGCAAACGCGACGTTTCACCTTGTGGGGCGAAAAGCTCAGCGTGGCGCCGGAAGTGCTTAATAGCGATTTTCTCAGCGCCATGGCCGATATCTGCCTGCCGCTTGAGGGCGCGGCGCATCTGCTGAATACGCTGAAAGGCAAAGTGAAGATCGCTATCATCACCAATGGTTTCACGGCGCTACAGCAGGCGCGTCTTGAACGCACCGGTTTCCGCGATATCTTTGATGCGCTCGTCATTTCCGAGCAGGTTGGCGTGCCGAAACCGGACGTGGCGATTTTTGATCACACGCTGGCGTTACTGGGTAACCCGGATCGCCGCCGCGTGCTAATGGTGGGCGATACGCCAGAATCGGACATTCTCGGCGGCATGAATGCTGGCCTGAAGACCTGCTGGATCGATCATGGTACGCGTCCGTTGCCGGAACATATCACGCCAACCTGGCAGGTAAAAACGCTGGCCGAGCTAGAAGCGTTAATTACTGAAGGTTAAAAGTATCTATTCATCGTTAACATCGAGATGATGCTAACAAGCCCGCTGTGCGGGCTTTTTTGTGCAAAAAATCTATTCAAGTATCTATTCACGAATCTATTCATGAAGCGTTCAGATGAGGTAAAACCGCCGATGTTGTTAACGCCCTTTTTCTGTCTCTGAGGCCGCCGCTTCTTCTTCCTCTTCCTCTTTCTCTTTATCCTCTTTCACCGTGCGGCTGGCCGTTAGCAGGAACGGTGATTGCTGCCAGCGGGTGCGGCGGTCACGCAGCAGGGTGCGCGTCAGGATAATGCCGATGGCCAGCGCCAGTAACATCATCAAACGCAGGATATTGGTGGTGTTATCCACTTGGCGGGATTCCGTCACCAACACGTGGGTATCCAGCGTGACGCGCAGAAAACCTTGCGGGCCCTCTTTGCCTTCCAGTGGTTGCACGATTTGATGGTTGAAGTAGCTGCCCGCGCGTTTGCCATCCAGCGCCAGACGGTCGCGCACATTAATGCTCTCGCCGCTGTGTGCCACCAGGCTGCCGTCGTCAGCATAAACTGAGGCATCAAGAATGCGGCTGTTGTCGGTCATTTGATTGAGGATGGCAGCAATCTGCGCACGGTTATCATCACTGTTGTCCATCAGCGGTTTAAGGCTGAAAGCGACTTGTCTGGTCAGCGTATGCGCCAGTTCTTCAACCTGTTCGGATCGCGCCATTTGGTGGCCGAGGCTAAACCAGGATGCGCCTTGCATCAGTACCACTAATAGAGCCAGCGAGATAAGAACAATCACCGTGCGATGCAGGCGAAATTTCAGTGCGGTTTTAACCATCAGAAACCCGTGTGATGTAACAGCAGAAAGGCTGGCAATTATGTTGCCAGAACCCGCGCAGACAAGGTAGCCTCTTGCGTGGTTTTGTTGTCCCTACAGGAGCTGTAATGCCAAATCGTCTTACCTGGTGCGATCTGCCCGCCGATGTTTCACTTTGGCCGGGTCTACCCCTTTCCCTCAGCGGTGATGAAGTGATGCCGCTGGATTACCGTGCCGGTCGGACTGGCTGGCTGCTGTATGGGCGCGGGCTCGATAAACAAACACTGACCGATTACCAGCACAAGCTCGGTGCGGCGATGGTGATCGTCAGCGCCTGGAATGTCGATGAGTATCAGGTGGTACGGTTAGCCGGTTCACTGACGCCGCGCGCCAGCAAACTGGCACACGAAGCCGGTTTCGACGTGGCGCCACTCGGTAAGATCCCGCATTTGAAAACGCCAGGTTTACTGGTGATGGACATGGATTCCACTGCTATCCAGATTGAGTGCATCGATGAGATCGCTAAACTGGCGGGCTGCGGCGAGCAGGTGGCGGACGTCACCGAACGCGCGATGCGCGGCGAACTCGATTTCAAAGCCAGTCTGCGCGAGCGCGTGGGCACCCTGGCGGGCGCCGATGCCAATATCCTGATGCAGGTGCGTGATGCGCTGCCGCTGATGCCGGGCTTAACCACGCTGGTGCAGAAACTGCAGGCGTTGGGCTGGCAGGTGGCGATTGCCTCGGGCGGCTTCACGTTTTATGCCGACTACTTGCGTCAAACGCTGCATCTGGCTGCGGCAGTCGCTAACGAGCTTGAAATTCGCGACGGCAAGCTGACTGGCCAGGTGCTGGGACAGATTGTCGATGCTCAATTTAAAGCCGATACCCTGAACGATCTGGCACAACGCTTTGAGATTGCCCCGGAACAAACCGTGGCGATTGGCGATGGCGCTAACGATCTGCCGATGATTAAAACGGCGGCGCTGGGTATCGCGTATCATGCTAAACCTAAAGTGAATGAGCAGACGGAAATCATCATCCGCCATGCTGACCTGATGGGCGTATTCTGCATCCTGACCGGCAGCCTGATTCACGAAGAGCGTTAACTGAGGATTTGATTTGGCCAAAGCGGCAAAACGCGCCTTCGTTTGTAACGAATGTGGCGCTGATTATCCGCGCTGGCAGGGGCAATGCAGCGCCTGCCATGCGTGGAACACCATCACCGAGGTGCGCATTGCCGCCTCGCCTGCGGCGGCGCGTAACGAGCGTCTAAGCGGTTATGCCGGCGGCAACGCGGGCGTTAGCCGCGTGCAGAAGCTATCGGAAATCAGTCTCGAAGCCCTGCCGCGTTTCTCTACCAGTTTCAAAGAGTTCGATCGCGTGCTGGGCGGCGGCGTGGTGCCGGGCAGCGCCATTCTGATTGGCGGTAATCCGGGCGCCGGTAAATCGACGCTGCTGCTGCAGGTAATGTGTAAGCTGGCGGAAGGGATGAAAACCCTGTACGTCACCGGCGAAGAGTCGCTGCAACAGGTGGCGATGCGCGCCCATCGTCTGGGATTGCCGACCGAAAATCTGAATATGTTGTCGGAAACCAGCATCGAGCAGATCTGCCTGATCGCCGAGCAGGAACAGCCGAAACTGATGGTGATCGACTCGATCCAGGTGATGCACATGGCGGAGATCCAGTCGTCGCCGGGTAGCGTAGCGCAGGTGCGTGAAACCGCCGCGTACCTGACGCGCTTCGCTAAGACGCGCGGCGTGGCGATCATTATGGTCGGCCACGTCACCAAAGATGGTTCGCTAGCCGGCCCGAAAGTGCTGGAACACTGTATCGACTGTTCGGTAATGCTGGATGGTGATGCTGATTCACGTTTCCGTACCTTGCGCAGCCATAAAAACCGCTTTGGTGCGGTGAATGAGCTCGGCGTGTTCGCCATGACCGAGCAGGGCATGCGTGAAGTGAGCAATCCGTCGGCCATTTTCCTGTCACGCGGTGATGAAATCACCTCGGGCAGCTCGGTGATGGTGCTATGGGAAGGCACGCGCCCGCTGCTGGTGGAGATTCAGGCGCTGGTCGATCACTCAATGATGGGCAATCCGCGCCGCGTGGCGGTAGGTCTGGAGCAGAATCGTCTGGCTATTTTGCTCGCGGTGCTGCATCGCCACGGCGGGTTGCAGATGGCGGATCAGGATGTATTCGTCAACGTGGTCGGCGGGGTAAAAGTCACCGAAACCAGCGTCGATTTAGCACTTTTGATGGCGATGGTCTCCAGCTTCCGCGATCGTCCGCTGCCGCAGGACTTGGTGATCTTTGGCGAAGTCGGACTCGCGGGCGAAATTCGTCCGGTGCCGAGCGGCCAGGAGCGCATTGCTGAAGCGGCAAAGCATGGCTTTAAGCGCGCCATTGTCCCGGCCGGTAACGCACCGAAAAAACCGGTAGAAGGGATGAAGGTGTACAGCGCGAAGAAGCTGGCGGATGCGCTGGCGATTCTGGATGAGCTATAAGTTTTACCGGTCGGCATGAATGCCGACCCTACATTCGTAGGGTGCGCATTTATGCGCACCGTCTTAAAGGCCGCACCGCCCTTTATTCCACGCAGGAGGCACTAAATGTCATCGTTTGACTACCTGAAAACAGCCATTCGCCAGCAAGGCCACACGCTGCAGCAGGTTGCCGATGCCAGCGGAATGACCAAAGGCTACTTAAGCCAGCTGCTCAACGCCAAAATCAAAAGCCCGAGCGCGCAGAAGCTGGAAGCGTTACACCGTTTTCTGGGGCTGGAATTTCCCCGTCGCGACAAAACCGTTGGTGTGGTATTTGGTAAATTTTATCCGCTGCACACCGGCCATATCTATTTGATCCAGCGCGCCTGTAGCCAGGTGGATGAACTGCATATCATCATGGGCCACGACGATCCGCGCGATCGTGAACTGTTTGAAAACAGCGCCATGTCACAGCAGCCGACCATCAGCGATCGTTTGCGCTGGCTGCTGCAAACCTTCAAATACCAGAAAAATATCCGCATCCACTCGTTTAATGAGGAAGGCATTGAACCTTATCCGCACGGCTGGGACGTGTGGAGCGGCGGCGTTAAAACGTTTCTGGCTGAGCAGGGCATAGAGCCGAATTGTGTTTACACCAGCGAAGAACCTGATGCCGCGATGTATGAGCAGCACCTCGGTATTCCGGCGGTGGTGGTTGATCCTAATCGATCGTTTATGAACATCAGCGGCGGTCAGATTCGCCAGGATCCGTTCCGCTATTGGGAATACATTCCTACCGAAGTGAAGCCGTTCTTCGTGCGCACCGTGGCGGTGCTGGGCGGCGAGTCGAGCGGTAAATCGACGCTGGTGAACAAGCTGGCAAACATCTTCAATACCACCAGCGCGTGGGAATATGGCCGCGACTATGTGTTCTCGCACCTCGGCGGCGATGAGATGGCGTTACAGTATTCCGACTACGACAAAATCGCGCTGGGACAGGCGCAGTACATCGATTTCGCGGTGAAATACGCCAGCAAAGTCGCCTTTATTGATACTGACTTCATCACCACGCAGGCGTTTTGCCTCAAGTACGAAGGGCGTGAACATCCGTTTGTGCAGGCGCTGATTGATGAATACCGTTTCGATCTGGTGATTCTGCTGGAGAACAATGTGCCGTGGGTGGCGGATGGTTTACGCAGCCTCGGCAGCTCAATGGATCGCCGTGAGTTCCAGACGATGCTCATCACCATGCTGCGCGAAAACAATATTGAGTTTGTCCACGTAAAAGAGGATGACTACGATGCGCGCTTCCTGCGCTGTGTAGAGTTGGTGAAGCAGATGCTGGGCAGTTAAAACACAATATCAGGCGGTGTCATAGCCGCCTAAATCACGGCTCAGGCAAGACAAATACATGCTGTAAGAAAAGCGTATTAAGCGCATCAGGACCTATCTCGTAAGCTGAAATATTCGCTTTTAGCCAATCCTCAACCTGCAAATTAGACCAATCGATACGATATCCTGCATTCAACGCAATGTGTTCAAACAGAATGCGTAGTGTTCGTCCATTGCCTTCGCGAAACGGATGCAAAATGTTGAGTTCACCGTAATACCATGCCAGTCTCTGACAAAACTCTGGATGGTTAAGATCGCTGAGCCAGTTTTCCTGTTCCATTTTACTAAACAGCAGTTCAGCTTCGCGTCGGATAAACATAGGTTGGCAAAAGCGTGTATTGCCTTTGCTAATGGCAATATCGCGAATATCGCCTGCCCATGAATAGAGTTCGGCAAATAATGTACGGTGAATGGTGCTCAATGTGTTTAATGAGAAAGGGGGATGAAGCAGGGTGATTTGATTAATAGTAAGGGCTGTCACGCTACGTTCGGCAGCTTCAAGTTGTTCACCATCACGAATGTTATAGCGATTAATCAGTATCGAAGAATCGGGATAGCAATAGTGATCGCGCCATGAAGAGTAGCGATCCATGATGGTTAACTCTGCTGAAAGTGTTTACGAACTTGCGCCAGCGAGGTAAATACAGGCTCTTTAGGGATCTCAATGCCTTCCAGCGAAGAGCTGGCAATAAAATTGGCATGTTTAGTTTGCTCGTAAATCATCTCTTCACGCTTCATTGAACGACTTTTTTGATCTTTTCTCATCGCACACCTCATATTAAGTAAAAGGTGCCATTGCTGGCACCTTTTATAAATTACTTCGCCATACGTTTGTACCTGATACGCTTTGGCTCGAGCGCGTCGGCGCCGAGAGTGCGTTTCTTGTACTCTTCGTATTCGGTAAAGTTACCTTCGAAGAACTCCACCTTGCCTTCATCCTGATAATCGATGATATGGGTGGCGATGCGGTCGAGGAACCAACGGTCATGCGAGATCACCATGGCACAGCCAGGGAATTCCAGCAGGGCGTTTTCCAGCGCGCGCAGGGTTTCGATGTCGAGGTCGTTGGTCGGTTCATCGAGCAGCAGCAGGTTGCCGCCCACTTGCAGCAGTTTCGCGAGGTGCAGACGACCGCGCTCGCCACCTGACAGCTCACCGACGCGTTTGCCCTGATCGGTGCCTTTGAAGTTAAAGCGGCCAACGTAAGCACGGCTTGGCATCTCGGTATTGCCGACCCGCATAATGTCCTGGCCACCAGAGACTTCTTCAAATACGGTTTTGGAATTATCCATCGCGTCACGGAACTGATCAACCGACGCCAGCTTGACGGTTTCGCCCAGCTCGATGGTGCCAGAATCGGGTTGCTCCTGGCCTGACATCATGCGGAACAGCGTGGATTTACCTGCGCCGTTCGGACCGATGATGCCGACAATCGCGCCTTTTGGTACGGAGAAGGTCAGATCGTCGATCAGCACGCGATCGCCATACGATTTCTTCAGATTGGTCACTTCCAGCACTTTGTCGCCGAGGCGCGCGCCAGGTGGAATGAAGAGTTCGTTGGTTTCATTACGCTTCTGGTAATCGGTGTTATTCAGCTCTTCAAAGCGTGCCAGACGGGCTTTGCCCTTCGACTGACGGCCTTTCGCGCCTTGACGCACCCACTCCAGCTCTTTCTCGATAGATTTGCGACGCGCAGCTTCAGAAGAGGCTTCCTGCGCCAGACGCTGATCTTTCTGCTCCAGCCAGGAAGAGTAGTTACCTTCCCACGGAATACCTTCGCCGCGGTCCAGTTCCAGAATCCAGCCGGCAACGTTATCAAGGAAGTAACGGTCGTGCGTGATCGCCACAACGGTACCTTCGAAGTCGTGCAGGAAGCGTTCCAGCCACGCCACGGATTCCGCATCCAGGTGGTTGGTCGGTTCGTCGAGCAGCAGCATGTCTGGCTTTTCCAGCAGCAGACGACACAGCGCGACGCGGCGACGTTCACCACCAGAAAGGGTGGCGATTTTGGCATCCCAGTCTGGCAGACGCATCGCATCGGCCGCACGGTTCAGCTGCGTATCAAGGTTGTGACCATCGTGCGCCTGGATCACTTCTTCCAGACGGCCCTGCTCGGCGGCCAGTTTGTCGAAATCGGCATCCGGATCGGCGTACAGCGCATAGACTTCATCAAGGCGCTTCAGCGCACCCACCACTTCGGAAACCGCTTCTTCCACGGATTCACGTACGGTGTGTTCCGGGTTCAGCTGCGGTTCCTGCGGCAGATAGCCAACATTAATGCCCGGCTGCGGGCGTGCTTCCCCTTCGATATCGGTATCGATACCGGCCATGATGCGCAACAGCGTCGATTTACCGGAACCGTTTAGGCCGAGGACGCCGATTTTTGCTCCAGGGAAGAAGCTAAGAGAAATATTCTTCAGGATGTGACGCTTCGGCGGAACGACTTTGCCGACGCGATGCATGCTATAGACGAATTGAGCCACGTTGTTATGAGCCTTTTGGTCTGTGAGTGGTGGACAACTGATGCAGAAGTTTAGCCGTTTTCCCCCTTTATTCATACCCGTCATACTTCGAGCTGCAGCGGCGTTGGCTGCGTGTGTCCACCCCAGTCACATACTTATGTATGCTCCTGGGGATGAACCCACTTGCCGCCTTGCTGCAGCTCGAATTATTTAGGGTATGGATCGTGAGCAGATTATTGAAAATACAGGAACTATGATCTTATGGCAGGCGCAGTGGGATGTTATGTTGCGCCAGCCAGTTCTTCAGCGCCGGTTCCGGTGCGCTGTCGCTCACCAGCAAATCAAAACCGCGCAGGTCGCCAATCCGTGCCGGCAGCACTTTGCCAAACTTACTGCTGTCGGCCACCAGCACCCGCTGGCGCGCTCGCAGCATGGCATGGTGCTTCATCGCCAGTTCATTGATGTTGTAGCAGGTTGCGCCCTGTTCATGGTCGATCCCCGCCGCGGAGATAAAGGCCAGCGTGGGGCAGAGATCGTCGAGGATCGAATGTGCGCCAATCGGCGTAAACAGCGCATTATCAGCATGAAACTCGCCGCCGCTAAGGATCACATTGCAGGCCGGTTTCTCTTTCAGCGTCAGGAAGGTGTTCATGGCGCAGCAAATCGCCGTGAAGGGCAGGCCATCTGGGATCGCATCGACGATGTAAGGCAGCGTGGTACCGCAATCAAAAAACACCGTGTCATTTTCACCGATTAGGTCCGCCGCGGCCTGCGCCAGGCGCTGCTTGCGTGCGGCATTTTGTCCATGTTGATCGGAAATGAAATAGTGGCCAGCGTGGTTTTTCGGATCGCTAACAATATAACCGCCTAGCAGCACCACGCTTGAGGCGGGTTCGGTAAGGTCACGGCGGATGGTCATTTCTGAAACGCCCAGTAGCTGCGCCGCGTCTTTCAGGTGCAGTTTATCAGTGCGTTTTAACGCCTGAGCCAACTTGTGAATACGTTCGTCGCGCCGGGTTTCCATGATCATCTCTGCGTTATGAATCCTGAAGTCGAAGTTGCCTGGTCAAAAATCACGATAAATCTCACAGTTTTTAATCAGTTGCGACCTGTCCCGCAGGTCGGTTTTCAATCTTACCTGTAATGAGATCGCCCCGCAAACGCCACGCAAATCCTTAATCACCGCGCTTCGCTCATCGGTTGGCTTACTTCTTAATGATGTTGCTTTGTTAGAATAATAACATTCCATTCCATGAATGTTTGGCTGTTTTTCGGCTTTTATTGGCAACTCTGAGGTGTGAAATTTATCACATAATTAACTTTATTAACCTGATATTGTGATTTTTATAACATTTAGGCGTTGAAAATTTACCGGGAGAAAAAAATGGATATCGCGGTCATTGGGTCAAACATGGTTGACCTCATTACCTATACCAATCAGTTACCTAAAGCAGGGGAAACGTTGGAAGCCCCCGATTTTGCCATTGGCTGTGGCGGTAAAGGTGCGAATCAGGCGGTTGCGGCAGCGAAAATGGGGGCGAGCGTCATGATGGTCAGCAAAGTTGGCGACGATCTCTTCGCGCCGAACACCGTAGCCAATCTGCAACAGCAGGGCGTTGATACGCGCTTTGTAACGAGCGCGCCCGGTACCTCGAGCGGTGTCGCGCCGATTTTCGTCGACGATCAATCACAAAACCGCATTTTGATTATCAAAGGAGCCAACCAGCAGCTGAAACCAGCCGATATCGATGCCGCCGCCGACGCGTTGAAAGCCTGTAGGCTTATCATCCTCCAGCTGGAGATCCCGCTGGAAACCGTCTATTACGCCATTGATTTTGCCCGCCAGCACGATATCAACGTGATCCTCAATCCGGCACCCGCCGTGGCGGATCTCAATATTGACTACGCCTGTAAATGCGACTTTTTCATGCCGAACGAAACCGAGCTGGAGATCCTCACCGGTATGCCGGTTAACACCGATGAAGAAGTGCAACTGGCGGGGCAATCACTGCTCAAACGCGGGCTGAAAAACCTGATCATCACGCTCGGCGGCCGCGGTTCGCTGTGGATGTCTGGCGACCAGCTGCATCACGTGGCACCTACCGCTGTCAACGCGGTGGACACCAGCGGCGCGGGCGATGCCTTCATTGGCTGCTTTGCACAGGCGCTGGTGAAAACCGGCGATATTGCGGGCGCGATGGTACAAGCCTCCGCCTATGCCGCCTGCAGCGTGACCGGTCGCGGCACGCAGCGCTCCTATCCCGACGCGGAAAGCTTCCAGCGTTTTCTCAACGTTCATTGAGGTCGAGTTATGCAAACGAACATTGTTCAGCAATCTGATGGCTATTTGAATAAAACGCCGCTGTTCCAGTTCATTTTGCTCTCGTGCCTGTTCCCGTTGTGGGGCTGTGCGGCGAGCCTGAATGATATCCTGATCACCCAGTTCAAAAGCGTATTCGCGTTGAGCGACTTCGCCAGCGCGCTGGTGCAGAGCGCGTTCTACGGCGGCTACTTCCTGATTGCCATTCCGGCCTCGCTGGTGATCCGCAAAGCGACATACAAACTGGCGATTTTGCTCGGTCTGGCGCTGTATATCGTCGGCTGCGTGCTGTTCTATCCCGCTTCACACATGGCGACTTACACCATGTTCCTTGCGGCGATTTTTGCCATCGCCATTGGTTTGAGTTTTCTGGAAACGGCGGCCAATACCTATAGCTCGATGATTGGTCATCGCGATCATGCGACGCTGCGGCTCAACATCAGCCAGACGTTCTATCCCGTGGGTGCTTTAATGGGCATCGTGCTGGGCAAATATCTGGTGTTCCAGGATGGCGACAGTCTGGCAAGCCAGCTGGCGGGCATGAACGCTGAACAGGCGCACGCGTTCCGCCTTTCCATGCTGGAGCACACGCTGGAACCGTACAAATATCTGGTTATGGTGCTGGTGGTGGTGATGCTGCTGTTCCTGTTCACCCGCTATCCGCGCTGTAAACCAGAAAGCAGCGAAAAATCATTGCCGTCGCTCGGCGAAACCTTCCGCTATCTGGCGACTAATCGTCACTTTAAACGCGGCATCCTGGCCCAGTTTCTGTATGTCGGCATGCAGGTGGCGGTGTGGTCGTTCACCATTCGTCTGGCGCTGACGCTCGGCGCAACTAACGAACGTCATGCTTCCAACTTCATGATTTATAGCTTTATCGGCTTCTTTATCGGCAAGTTTGTGGCCAACTTCCTGATGACGCGTTTCCGCGCGGAAAAAGTGCTGATTGCCTACTCGGTACTCGGCGTGATCACGCTGGCGTGGGTGATGTTTGTGCCGAACTTTACTGCCGTGTATGCCGCCATCTTTGTCAGCGCGCTGTTCGGCCCCTGCTGGGCGACCATTTATGCCGGTACGCTGGCGACTGTCGATAACAAATACACTGAAGTGGCAGGTGCGTTTATCGTGATGTCGATTGTCGGTGCCGCCTTTATTCCCGCGCTGCAGGGCTTTGTTTCCGATCATCTGGGATCGATGCAGCTGGCCTTTGGCGTATCACTGCTGTGCTTTGCCTGGGTTGGCTTCTTCTTCTGGGGCGAACTGCGCCATAAAAAGCAGGCGGAAGCGGCCGGTCGTTTAGTCGAGGAGATGCCATGAAAACCCGTTTGCCGTTACGTCGTGAACAGTTTCAGGAAACACCGAGCACGCTGCTGCGCAACGAGACTTTTCACGTTGAGCTGTTTCGCTACCCGGCGGGCGTGGAAGCGGTGCGCATCAGCAACCCTCGCGGCACGGTGATCGTGCTGCCGTTTTACGGCCAGATGGTGTGGGACGCCCATTTTGATGGGTATTCGCTCACGATGGGGCACAGCTTTAAACAGCCGCTGCTCGGCAGTTCGATAATTGATACCTACGGCTGCTTTGCTTTCCACTCCGGGCTGTTGGCCAACGGCTGCCCGGCGGTCGATGACGACCATCCGCTGCACGGCGAAATGGCCTGTGCGCGTATGGATAGCGCGTGGATGGTATTGGAAAACGATCGCCTGTCACTGGAAGGCGAAACCGAATATGTGAAGGGCTTCGGTCATCACTATCTCGCTGCGCCTGCAGTGCGGCTTGAGGCCAATGCGGCAAGGCTGCACATTGAGATGAACGTCACTAATCTGGCCGGTGCGCCGATGCCCTTGCAGTACATGTGCCATCTCAACAGCGCGTGGATTGAGCAGGGCCGTTTCCAGCAGTCAATCCCGACGGATGCGTTCCAGCTGCGCACCTCGATCCCGGCACACGTCAAGCCTACGCCGCAGTGGCGCGCTTATACCGAGCGGCTGGCGGCCGATCCACTGGCGTTTCAGCAGTTGGATCAGCCTGAGATGTGCGATCCGGAGATCGTGTTCTTCGCCGACGATCTGCTGCAGTATGGCGATGAGGTGCAGTTCGAGCTGCACTCGCCGCAGGGTTTTGCCCTGATGACGCGCTTCTCCAGCCAGCAGTTCCCACACGCTACGCGCTGGATGCTGCATAATCGCGATCAGCAGGTCGCTGCCTATGTGCTGCCGGCAACCTGCCGCCCGGAGGGGTTCAAGGCGGCGCAGCACGCGGGAACGTTGATCGAATTGGCCCCCGGCGAGCAGCGCCACTTCAGCGTCGAAACCGGGATTTTGTAATTAAACCGTAGGGTCGCCATTCATGGCGACCAGGTGCGCATCAATGCGCACCCTACGATTAAACGGCGCGACTAAATCGCCACCAACCCGCGCACGCCGTCGGCTTCCATGCTGGATCCGGCGCCGCGCTGCACGATCTCACCGCGCGACATCACCAGATAGCTGTCGGCCAGCTCGGCGGCGAAATCGTAAAACTGCTCGACGAGCAGGATCGCCATATCACCGCGCTGCGCCAGCTGGCGGATCACCGCGCCGATCTCCTTGATCACCGACGGCTGGATCCCTTCGGTAGGCTCATCGAGGATCAACAGCGTTGGTGAACAGGCGAGGGCGCGGCCAATCGCCAGCTGCTGCTGCTGACCGCCCGACAAATCGCCGCCACGGCGCGCTTTCATCTCGCGCAGCACCGGGAACAGCTGGTAGATCTCCTCCGGCACCGCTTTGGCCTGCGCGCCAGAAAAGCGCGCCAGCCCCATCAGCAGATTCTCTTCCACCGTTAAACGCGGGAAGATTTCACGCCCCTGCGGCACATAAGCGATGCCAGCCTGCACGCGCTGGTGTGGCTTGCGGCCGTTAATCACTTTGTCCTGCCAGCGAATCTCGCCGGATTTGGCCGGAATCAGCCCCATCAAACACTTCAACAGCGTGGTTTTGCCCACGCCGTTGCGTCCCAGCAGGCAGGTGATTTCACCTGGTTTAGCCTCAAACGACAGGCCGCGCAGAATGTGGCTGCCGCCGTAAAATTGATTCAGATCCGCCACTTGTAGCATGTTAGCGCCCCAGATAAACGTCGATAACCCGATCGTCCGCCTGCACTTCGCGTAACGATCCCTCGGCCAACACCTGGCCCTGATGCAGCACGGTAACGTGATCGGCAATGGTCTCGACAAAGCCCATGTCGTGCTCAACCACCATCAGCGAATGCTTGCCGGCGAGGCTGCGAAACAGCTCGGCGGTGTACTCGGTTTCGGCATCGGTCATGCCCGCCGCCGGTTCATCCAGCAGCAGCAGATGCGGGTCCTGCACCAGCAGCATGCCGATTTCCAGAAACTGCTTCTGGCCGTGCGACAGCAAACCGGCCTGACGCTGACGCTCGCCGCCAAGTCGTAGCAGCTTTAACACCTCATCAATGCGATCCTGCTGCTCGCCGTTCAGCCGGGCGCGCAGGCTGGCCCACACCGATTTGTCATTTTTCAGCGCGATTTCCAGATTCTCGAACACCGTGAGCGCTTCAAACACCGTGGGTTTCTGGAACTTGCGTCCAATGCCGGCGCGCGCGATCTCCACCGGCGACATTTTGCTGAGATCGGTATCCTGGTCGTAGATCACCTGGCCATTGTCCGGCCGGGTTTTACCGGTGATCACATCCATCAGCGTGGTTTTACCCGCGCCGTTGGGGCCGATCACGCAGCGCAGTTCGCCGACGCCGATCTTCAGGGAAAGATCGGTCAGCGCGCGGAAACCGTCGAACGACACGTTGATCTTCTCCAGCTGCAATACCGGATCGGTCTGCGCACGATGACGATCCGCTGGATGAGGTTGGGTAAACAGGTGTTCAGTCATCACGCCTCCGGCGCAGCAGGCCAATCACGCCACGCGGCAGGAACAGCGTGACCAGGATAAACATCAGGCCGAGGAAGAACAGCCAATATTCCGGGAAGGCGACGGTAAACCAGCTCTTGGCACCGTTAACGATCGCCGCGCCAAGCAGCGGTCCAATCAGCGTGCCGCGTCCGCCTAACGCCACCCAGATTGCGGCTTCAATCGAGTTGGTCGGCGACATTTCACTCGGATTGATAATGCCAACCTGCGGCACATAGAGCGCGCCCGCCAGCCCGCACAGCACCGCCGAGAGCGTCCAGACAAATAGCTTGAAGCCTTTGGGATCGTAACCGACGAACATCAGGCGGTTTTCCGCATCGCGCACTGCCGTCAGCACGCGGCCGAATTTGCTGCGTGCCAGCGCGAAGCCGATGCCGAGACTCACCAGCAACAGCAGCACCGTGGCAACGAACAGCCCGATGCGCGTGCCGGTCGCGGTGACGTTAAAGCCAAGCAGCGTGGTGAAGCCGGTAAACCCGTTGTTGCCGCCGAAGCCAGTTTCGTTACGGAAAAACAGCAGCATGCCGGCGTAGGTCAGCGCCTGCGTCATGATGGAGAAGTAGACGCCTTTGATTTTCGAGCGGAAGGCGAAGAAGCCGAACACCAACGCCAGCAGGCCCGGCGCCAGCACGATCAGGCACAGCGCCCAGGCGAAATGCTGCGTGCCCGCCCAGAACCATGGCAGCTCGTTCCACGAAAGAAACGACATAAACGCCGGCAAGCCGTCGCCGGAGGCCTGACGCATCAAATACATGCCCATCGCATAGCCGCCGAGCGCGAAGAACAAACCGTGGCCGAGCGACAGCAAACCGGCGTAACCCCACACCAGATCGAGCGCTACCGCGACGATGGCGTAACAGAGGATTTTGCCGACCAGCGTCAGCGTGTAGGTGGAGATCGCCAGCGGATGCGTGGCGGGCAGCAAGGCGCAAAACGGCAGCACCAGCAGCAGCGCCGTGATGGCTACACCCAGGCTGAGGGTCAGGCGCGGCGCTTTCCGCGCGAGGGTTAACGTCATTGGTTGGCTCATCAGTCAATCACCCTCCCTTTGAAGGCAAACAGCCCCTGCGGACGTTTCTGGATAAACAGCACGATCAGCACGAGGATGAGGATTTTGCCCAGCACTGCGCCAATCTGCGGTTCCAGCACTTTGTTAAGAATGCCGAGGCCAAACGCCGCCACGACAGTGCCCGCCAGCTGGCCAACGCCGCCCAGCACCACCACAAGGAAAGAGTCGATGATGTAACCCTGACCGAGCTCTGGGCCAACGTTGCCCAACTGCGACAGCGCCACGCCACCGAGCCCGGCGATGCCGGAACCGAGGCCAAACGCCAGCATATCGATGCGTCCGGTGGGTACGCCGCAGCAGTCGGCCATTGCCCGGTTCTGCGTCACGGCACGCACGCTGAGGCCAAGCCGGGTTTTGTTTAGCAGCAGCCAGGTGAGGCCCAGAACGGCAAATACGAACAGGATCACTGCGATGCGGTTGTACGGCAGCACCAGATTCGGCAACAGCTGCAGGCCGCCGGAGAGCCAACCTGGGTTAGCCACCTCGAGGTTTTGTGCACCAAACAGCATGCGCACCAGCTGAATCAGCATCAGGCTGATGCCCCAGGTGGCGAGCAGCGTTTCCAGCGGGCGTCCGTATAGATGGCGAATAATGGTGCGCTCCAGCAGCATGCCCATGCAGGCGGTGACCAGAAATGCCACCGGCAGCGCCAGCAGCGGATACCAGGCGAGCCACTGCGGCGCGAACTGCTGGAACAGACTCTGCACAAACCAGGTGGCGTAGGCGCCGAGCATCAGCATTTCACCGTGCGCCATGTTGATCACCCCCAGCAGGCCGTAGGTGATCGCCAGACCGAGTGCCGCCAGCAGCAGAATCGAGCCGAGCGACAGGCCGATAAACGCCTGGCCGAGCAGATCGCCCCACATCAGGCGCTGTTTAATCTGCTTCAGGCTGGCGGCGGCGGCCTCGCGTACTTTGGCATCGGGTTCATTGCTGGCCTGGGTTAAGCGAGTAAGACTAGCCTGAATGTTGGGATCGCTGGATTCGCCGAGCAGCGTCACCGCGTTGAGGCGCAGCGCGGCATCCGGGCTGGCCAGTTGCAGGTTTGCCGCCGCCATCAGCAGCACCGCATGAACCTGCGTGTCTTTCTCACTGGCGAGGCGCTGTTCAAGCAGTGGCAGCATGTCCGCGACGCCATCGTTTTGCAGCTGCTGTGCAGCGCGCAAGCGGATCGCGGGGTCCTCGCTCACCAGCTGGTGGGCGGCGAGGGCGCTGGCGATTACTACGCGCAGCCGATTATTCATAAACAGCTTTTTCGTGTCGCCGCTGGGCTGTTGCGCGCTGTCGAGCGGCTGCAACGTATCGCCCTGTTTGCTGAACGGCTGCTGTTTTTGGTCGATGACCACGGTTTCATTGCGCAACGCCTCGAGTAGCGGCAAGCGGCTGGCCTGCGGCGCGGCGGCCCACTGTTGCAGCAGCACGGCTTGTTGGGTGCGGCTGGCGGCCGCGAAGTCTGCGCCATCGCCCGCCTGGGCGAGCCAGGGCAGCAGTAACAGCAGACAGCAGAGATAACGGCGAATTGTCATGGTTCTGGCCCTGAAGGAGGTAGTTAGGTGCGGTCTGATGCCCTCACCCCGGCCCTCTCCCACAGGGAGAGGGGGATGCTGCCAAATGTATGCTCGATCAATTCCCTCTCCCGCTTGCGGGAGAGGGTTAGGGTGAGGGCTTACTGCGTTGATTTCACCGGATGATCGGGCTTCTTGTCGTTACCCGCGATGTACGGGCTCCACGGCTGGGCGCGCACCGGTTGCTCGGTCTGCCACACCACGTTGAACTGGCCGTTCTCTTCCACTTCGCCAATCATCACCGGCTTGTGCAGGTGGTGGTTGGTTTTATCCATGGTGAGAGTGAAACCGTCCGGCGCTTTGAAGGTCTGGCCCGCCATCGCCGCGCGTACTTTGTCCACATCCGTGGTGCCGGCTTTCTCCACCGCCTGTGCCCACATATGCAGCCCAACGTAGGTCGCTTCCATAGGATCGTTAGTGACGACGGTATTGGCGTTCGGCAGATTGTGTGCCTTGGCATAGGCGCGGTAATCGGCGACAAACTTAGCGTTGGTTGGGTTATCCACCGACTCAAAGTAGTTCCACGCCGCTAGCTGACCAACCAGCGGTTTAGTATCAATACCGCGCAGCTCCTCTTCACCCACCGAGAAGGCGATCACCGGAATATCGGTGGCTTTGATGCCCTGATTCGCCAGCTCTTTGTAGAACGGCACGTTGGAGTCGCCGTTAATGGTGGAGATCACCGCGGTTTTGCCACCGGCAGAGAATTTTTTAATGTTGGAAACGATAGTCTGGTAATCGCTGTAACCAAACGGCGTGTAGACCTCTTCGATATCTTTATCCTGCACCCCTTTGCTGTGCAGGAAAGCGCGCAGAATCTTGTTGGTGGTGCGCGGATAAACGTAGTCGGTGCCCAGCAGGAAGAAGCGTTTAGCGCTGCCGCCATCTTCACTCATCAGGTACTCCACCGCAGGAATCGCCTGCTGGTTAGGCGCGGCACCGGTGTAGAACACGTTCGGCGACATCTCTTCGCCTTCGTACTGCACCGGATAGAACAGCAGGCCGTTCAGCTCTTCAAACACCGGTAGCACCGATTTGCGCGAGACCGAGGTCCAGCAGCCGAATACCGCCGCGACTTTATCCTGCGTCAGCAACTGGCGCGCTTTCTCGGCGAACAGCGGCCAGTTGGAGGCCGGATCCACCACCACTGGCTCCAGCTTTTTACCCAGCACGCCGCCTTTGGCGTTGATCTCATCGATTGTCATCAGCGCCACGTCTTTCAGCGGCGTCTCGGAGATCGCCATGGTGCCGGAGAGTGAGGACATAATGCCCACCTTGATGGTGTCAGCAGCCTGTGCGGCAAAGGCAAAGCCCATGCTGGCCACCGAGGCAGAGAGCGCAAAAGCCTTGAGCAACGAACGTCTTTTCATCAGTAAACCCCTAACTGTGTTTATGTTGTTATTCAATGGGTTGAAGTCGAGCCTGCTGTAACATATGCAATGTGATCTTTCTGACCTCAGCCTTACTGACGGCGATGTGGTCGGTTAAAATGCGCTGCGCCTCCTCGGTCTGTTGCTGGAAAATCGCCCGTAAAATCTGAGCGTGTTCGCGGTATGTCGCCTCGATTCGGTCGTCGCGGGTGAAATCGAGACGGCGAATGATGCGGATTTTTTCGGTCAGTTCGGCGTGGATGCGCGCCATCTCTTGATTGCCGGCGGCCGCCACCAGCGCCATATGAAAGGCTTCATCCTGCGCGGAGACCGCTTTGCCATCGGCCAGCGGTAGCGCATCAATCCAGAAGCTTTTCACCGCCGTTAAGGTTTGTGCGCACTGCGCAACAGGCAGCGCGCACAGGCGGCGCACCGCTTCGCACTCCAGTACGGTACGCAGATCGTACAGCTCCTCGAAATAGGCGAAGTCGAACGGCTTCACCTGCCAGCCGCTGCGGAACCACACTTCGACGTAGCCCTCGCGCTCCAGCCAGAACAACGCCTGACGCACCGGCGTGCGGCTGACTTCCAGCCGGTCGGCGATTTCGTTTTCGCTGAAACGGTCGCCAGGCATCAGGCGGAACTCAAAAATGTCCTGTTTCAGCGCCTGATACACTTTCTCGGCCAATGCTTCAGGGCGACCTTTGCTGCGTGGGTTCGTGTTCATGCCGTCTCCTTATTCCAGCCACAGCAGGGCATCGCCCGGACTCACCGGACGTCCTGCCTGGCAGGCAATGCGTTTCACCTGGCCTGCCTGCGGCGCGACAATCGCCAGTTCCATTTTCATCGCTTCCACGATGATCAGCGTTTGACCGGCCTCCACCACGTCACCCGGCTGAACCAGCACTTTCCAGATGTTGCCGTTCATATCGGCGCACACCGCCAGCGCATCGTCGTCGGCTTCGGCCACCACCAACGTCTCCTCGCTGGTGAGCGGCGCGTTCTGCTCTTCCTGCGCCCACAGCGTCACCTCCTGTTCGAAGGCGGCGGATTGGCGCTGACGAAAATCACGAATCGATGCAGCATGATCGGCCAGGAACTGCTGATGCGCGGCGAAGTCGAATACCGTTTCTTCGATGCGCACCGTGGCGCGGCCTTCGCGGAAGTCATCGCGCAGCTGCGTCAGCTCATCTTCCGTTACCGGGTAGAAGCGCACCTGATCGAAGAAGTGCAGCAGCCAGGGCTCGTCGGCGGCGAACTGCGGGTTTTTGAGGAACTTGTTCCAGATTGGCAGGGTGCGGCCCACCAGCTGATAGCCACCCGGTGAATCCATGCCGTAGATGCACATGTACATGCCGCCAATGCCAACGGTGCCTTCGGCGGTGAAGGTGCGTGCCGGGCTGTATTTGGAGCTCAGCAGGCGATGGCGTGGATCGATCGGCACCGCGCACGGTGCGCCGAGATAGACGTCGCCGAGGCCGAGAATCAGGTAGCTGGCGTCAAAAATCGTGTCGCGCACCGCTTCACGGCTGGCTAAACCATTAATGCGCTGGATAAAATCGACGTTGTTCGGTAGCCAGGGTGCGCTGGCGCGCACGGTTTCTTTGTAGCGCTCAACCGCGCCGAGCGTGGCGCTGTCTTCGAACGCCATTGGCAGCCAGACAATGCGCGACGGCACTTTCAGCTGGCTGACATCGCCAAGTCCAGCCTCCAATTCCAGCAGCAGCTGCATCAGCTGTTTCTGGCTGAGGATCAGGCTGTCGTAGCGCACCTGCAACGAGCGTACGCCAGGCGATAGCTCTTCCACGCCGGGCACCGCGCGCTCACGCAGCGCATTCATCAGCAGATGCACGCGCAGGCGCAGCGCCAGATCCAGCACGTTGTCGCCGTACTCAATCAGCACATATTTGTCGCCCGCCTGACGATAGACCGCCGCGGGCGTGGTTGCCGTGGCCGGTAACGCCGCCAGCAGGGTGGCGGAGCCGATGTCGCTAGCGGCCAGCGATGGCACGGTAAAGGTTGGTGCATGCGCGCTGCGCAGGGTGGCCACGCTGTGCGCCTGGGCTTTTTCCAGCGCCACCGCTTCGTCAGCGCTGATCGGGTGGAAGCGAATGCGGTCGCCCGGTTTCACCTGGCCCACTTTCCACAGCTCGGCTTTGGCGATGGTCACCGGGCAGACGAAGCCGCCGAGGCTTGGGCCGTCATGCGTCAGGATCACCGGGAAGTCGCCGGTGAAGTTCACCGCGCCAATGGCGTATTCGCAGTCGTGTACGTTGGACGGGTGCAGACCGGCTTCACCGCCGTTGGCGCGCGTCCATGTCGGTTTTGGGCCAACCAGGCGTACGCCGAGACGGTTGGAGTTGTAGTGCACCTGCCAGTCGCTGGCAAAGAACTCATCAATCGCCGCCTGAGTGAAGAAATCCGGTGCGCCGTGCGGTCCGTACAGCACGCCAATGCGCCACTCGCTGCCGTAATGCGGCACCAGTGCATGATCGAGCGGCTGCGGTGCGCTAACCGGCGCGGGCGTGGTGCAGGCCGCCAGCTGCGGCTGGGAGATCGGCAGCATATCGGCGACGCGCAGGGTGCGTCCGGCGTGGCCGCCAAACTGGCCGAGCGAGAAGGTTGAGCGGCTGCCGAGATACTCCGGCACGTCGAAGCCGTTGCGCACCGCTAAATAGGTGCGGCAGCCGCTTTGGGCGCGGCCCAGCGTTAGCGTTTGCCCCGCCTTGACGCTGACGGGTTGCCAGTAGGCGATGCTGTCGCCATCAATATCGGCTGGGCAATCGGCGCCGGTTAAGGCGATCACCGCATCGCTATGGAAGCGCAGCGTGGGGCCTTGCAGGGTGAATTCGAGGCCCGCGGCGCTGTCGTGGTTGCCGACAATGCGGTTGGCGAGGCGGAAGGCGAAATCGTCCATCGGGCCGGACGGCGGCACGCCGATATCCCAGTAGCCGAGGCGGCCAGGGAAATCCTGAATGCTGCTGAAGGTGCCGGGCTGCAGCACTTCAATCACGCTGGCGGATGGCGTGAAGCTGTCGAGGAAGCGCGTCCACACCTTGCCGCTGCGGAAGGCCTCGGTGGCGACGATCTGGCGCAGATAATCGAGGTTACTGGCAATGCCGTGTAGCTGCGTGGCACCTAGCGCCTGCTGCATTTTTGCTAGCGCCGCGTCACGCGTCTCGGCATGCACGATCAGTTTGGCCACCATCGGATCGTAAAACGCCGAGACTTCGGTGCCGGTGTCGATCCAACCATCGACGCGCACATCATCCGGGAAGCTGACGTGGGTCAGCACGCCGGGGCTGGGCTGGAAGTTTTTCAACGGATCTTCGGCGTAAATACGCACTTCAATCGACGCACCTTGCGGTACCTGCTGCAGACGCGCCCAGTCGATGGCATCGCCCGCCGCCACTTGCAGCATGCACTCCACCAGATCGAGACCGGTGACGCATTCGGTGACCGGATGTTCCACCTGCAGGCGGGTGTTCACTTCGAGGAAGTAGAAAGCATCCTGCTCGGCGTCGTAGATGTACTCCACCGTACCGGCGCTGCGATAGTTGACCCGCTCGCCAAGGCGCACCGCCGAAGAGAGCAGCGCTTCACGCGTGGCCTGTGGCAGATTCGGCGCCGGCGTTTCTTCCACCACTTTCTGGTTGCGGCGCTGCAGCGAGCAGTCGCGTTCGCCGAGGGCAATCACTTTGCCGCGGCCGTCGCCAAAAATCTGCACTTCCACGTGGCGTGCGCGGTCGATGCAGCGTTCTAAAAACACCCCCGCATCGCTGAAGAACTGCTCGCCAAGACGGCGCACGCTCTCCCACGCGTTGCGCAGCGCGTCGGCGTCGGCGCAGCGCGTCAGACCAATGCCACCGCCGCCAGCGGTGCTTTTCAGCATCACCGGATAACCGATGCTGTCGGCGGCGCTTAAGGCTTCGTCCAGCGAACTCAGCAGCGGCGTGCCCGGCGTCATTGGCACGCCAGCGCTGGCGGCTAATTCACGCGCGCGGTGTTTCAGGCCAAACTCGCCAATCTGCTGCGCGGTGGGGCCGACAAAGGCGATACCAGCTTTTTCACAGGCATCGGCGAACGGCAGGCTTTCCGAGAGGAAACCGTAGCCGGGCCAGATGGCTTCGGCACCGGTTTCCTGCGCGGCGGCGAGGATTTTATCGATGCGCAGATAGCTGTCGCTGGCTTTATCGCCGCCAAGCGCGATCGCCACATCGGCTTCTTTGACGTGGCGCGCGTTGCTATCGGCATCGGAATAGACGGCGACGCTTTTCACGCCGAGGCGTTTTAAGGTGCGGATGGCGCGGCAGGCGATTTCGCCACGGTTAGCAATCAAAACGGTGCTGAACATGCTTATTTACTCCCCTGAGCAGCCAGCCAGTTACGCCAGCCGCCAAATTCGGTAATTTCCAGCGCCTGCGACAGCACCGCCGGTTCACAGATAAAGCCTTTGACGCTGCGGCCGTCGGCCAGCGTTAACGAGCCAATGCCGAGCGGGGCGGGGATTTCTGCTACGAACTCGCCAAAGCGTGCCAGCGGGATATCCCACAGCTCGACGGTAATCGCCGCGCCGCTCTCGCCGCGCAGCAGGCCCGGCTTCTTAATCGGGCCATCGAGCAGGGCGAACAGGCGGTAGTTACTGGCGGTTTGCGTCTCTTCCACCAGCACCGCCTGACGCGTTGTCAGCTGGAAGTTGAGCGGCATGCCGGTGAGATGCGCGCCAACCACCGCCACGCGCACATGATCGGCAGAGAGCGGCAAGGTGGCAGATTCCGCAGGCTGTACTTTGCCAGTGGCACCCAATGGCAGCGCCATCTGCTGCTGCCAGCGCACACCGAAAGCGGCCAGCGCGCGATCCTGCCAGGCGGGCGCAATCAGCGTGATGCCCGCCGGTAAACCATCGGCGCGGAAGGGCGCTGGCAGCGCCAGCGCGCTGAGGTCGGCAAGGTTGGTGAAGTTGGTGTAGGTGCCAAACTGCGAGTTGTAGTGCACCGGCTCCTGCTGCATTTCGGCCAGCGTGTGGATGGTGGGCGAGGTGGGCACCACCAGCGCGTCAAACTGCGCCAGCGTTTGCTGGATCTGACGCGTCAGCTCGGCGCGCAGGTATTCCGCCTGATAGGCTTCCACCGCGCTGTATTTCAGGCCGCTGCTGACAATGCCGAATACCACCGGATCCATCTCTTCCGGACGATTGATCATCTCGCCCACCGCGACGGTGCGCTCGGCGACCCACGGGCCGTAATAGAGCTGTTCGGCCAGCTGGTGGAACACGGAGAAATCGATCGGGTGCAGCGTCGCGCCACCCGCCTGCAGTTGCTCCAGCGCCGCCAGCCACGCCGCTTCGGCCTGTTTGTCGCCGAAAAATTCGGGCGAGGCGGGAATGGCGAAATCGGGCTGCGCTTTGAAATTGGCTGGCGCGGTGTGCGGATTGCTGCGCGAGTAGGCGTCGCCCGCGTCATAGCCGCCCGCCGCCGTGGCCACCGCGAAGGCATCTTCCACCGTTAACGCGAACACCGAAATGGTGTCATTGAGGCGGCAAGCCGGCACCACGCCGCTGGCGGAGAACCAGCCTTTGGTGGGCTTAAGGCCGACGATATTGTTGAAACCGGCCGGTACGCGGCCCGAACCGGCGGTATCGGTGCCGAGTGAGAAGCCCACCAGCCCGCGCGCCAGGACCGAAGCCGAGCCGGAGCTGGAACCGCCGCTGACATAATCAGGATTGAAGGTGTTACTCACCGCACCAAACGGTGAACGCGTACCGACTAAGCCGGTGGCGTATTGGTCGAGGTTGGTTTTACCCATCACCACCGCGCCGGCGGCTTTTAGCTGTGCCACCACAAAAGCATCGGCCTGAGCGGTATAAGTGAAGGCAGGGCAGGCGGCGCTGGTCGGCCAACCGGCAACATCAATATTGTCTTTCACCGCAAAAGGTACGCCAAACAGCGGCAGCGCGGCCGGATTGCGCTGGTAGCTGGCCAGCAGCGGCTCGATTTGTGCCTGCAGCTGCGCGGGCGTGGCGAGATAGAGCCAGGCATTATCCTGCGGGTCGATGGCGTCAAGATGCGCCGCCAGCAGGGAGGTAATTTGCTGTGGATCCTGTTGGTAACTGTGCTGCCAATCCTGGAGCGTAAAGCCAAAGGTCGATGCCATGAGTGAATTCCAACTGGTATACAAGATGGAATTCAACAGAGCAAAGCGCGTGCCATTTTTGTAAGCCGATGAAAGTGCGTAGTTAATTGATGTGTAATACGTTTTTCTGATGATAAATTGCACAACGGCGGCGCAAACGCTGCGCAATGGCGGTGCGCGAGCGTAAATTTTGTGAAGAACATGGCAAGAGGCGGTTGGCCTGGTTAGCATGAAGGAAGTCTGGCATGAGCTGGATCGCAGCACTGAGAGGAGAGCGTAATGGAGAAGTGGCGTTACTGGATGCTAGGGATCTGTCTGGCCAGCACGGCCAGCAGCGTATGGGCCGATTCGCTGGATCAGCAGCGACAGCGCTATGCGCAAATCAAGCAAGCCTGGGATAATAAACAGATGGACCAGGTAACGCAGCTGATGCCAACGCTGCAGGATTATCCGCTCTACCCGTATCTGCAATATCGCCTGCTGGCGCAGGATCTCGATCAAGAGACGCCGCTGGCGGTGAAAAACTTTATTCAGCAGTATCCTACGCTGCCGCCGGCGCGCTCGCTCTCAACGCGCTTTGTGAATGTGCTGGCTAATCGTCAGGACTGGCAAGGCGTGCTGAGTTTCAGCCCGGATGAACCAAAACCGGTGCAGGCGCGCTGTAACTGGTATTACGCCAAATGGGCCACCGGACAGCAGCAGGCTGCGTTTGCCGGCGCGAAAGAGATTTGGCTGCGCGGCACCGCGTTGCCGAATGACTGCGATAAGCTGTTCTCGGTCTGGCAAGCCAGCGGGCAGCTCTCGCCGATCACCATTCTGGAGCGTATCCGTCTGGCGATGAAAGCCGGTAACGATAGTCTGGTGAATTATCTGGCGAAAATGCTGCCGGCGGATTATCAAACCACCGCCAGCGCGCTAATTGCGCTGCAGCAGAATCCGCAAACCGTCACTTCCTTTGCCAGCAGCATGGGCCCCACTGATTTCACTCGTATGGCAACCAGCTATGCCTTCGCCCGCGTGGCGCGTGAGGATATGGACAACGCGCGTATGATGATTCCGCAGCTGGTGCAGGCGCAGAAGATGAGCCAGGCCGATGAGCAGGATCTAAAAGAAACCGTGGTGTGGCGCATGATGGGCGCGGATCTCACCAGCGAGCAGGCGCGCTGGCGTGATGCGGTGGTGATGAACAGCGAATCCACCGCGCTGGTGGAGCGCCGTGTACGTTTGGCGCTGAGCCAGAACGATCGCCGCGGGTTGAATACCTGGATCGCGCGTTTGCCGGTGGAAGCCAAAGAGAAAGATGAGTGGCAATACTGGCAGGCGGATTTGCTGATTTCGCAGGGCCGCAAGGAGGAAGCGGATGAGATTCTACGTAAGCTGATGCAGGCGCGCGGCTTCTATCCGATGGTGGCGGCGCAGCGGCTTGGCGTGGAGTATCCGTTGCAGGTCGATCAAGCGCCAGCAGCCGACAAGAGCGTGGTGCAGGGCGCCGAGATGGCGCGCGTGCGTGAGCTGATGTATTGGGGACTGGATAACCTGGCGCGCAGCGAATGGGCCAATCTCATCTCCAGCAAAACCCGTTCACAGCAGCAGATGCTGGCGCGTTATGCCAACGAGCAGGATTGGTGGGATCTTAGCGTGCAGGCCACCATCACCGCGAAGATGTGGGATAGCCTGAAAGAGCGCTTCCCGCTGGCGTGGCAAAATCTGTATCAGCAATACACCAGCGACAAAGGCATTCCACCGAGTTATGCGATGGCGATTTCACGTCAGGAGAGCGCGTGGAATCCAAAAGCACGTTCACCGGTAGGCGCCAGCGGCTTAATGCAGGTGATGCCCGGCACGGCAACGCATACCGTGAAGATGTATAACATTCCCGGCTATGTGAACAGCAGCCAACTGCTGGATCCGCAGACCAATATCCAGATTGGCACGCAGTATCTGGAGTACGTCTATCAGCAGTTTGGTCAGAACCGTATCTTTGCCTCGGCGGCTTACAACGCTGGCCCGGGACGCGTACGTACCTGGCAGAATAACAGCGGCGGCAAGCTGGATGCGGTGGCGTTTATCGAAACCATTCCGTTCTCAGAAACGCGTGGCTACGTGAAAAACGTGCTGGCCTACGATGCGTATTATCGTTATTTCATGGGTAAGCCGGACAAGATCCTCGCCGACAGTGAGTGGAATCGTCAGTATTGAGGGGCACATAGAAATGAGCCGTTTCCTCCATGAAGAAGTTTTTGAGGAAATAATGTAGTCGGGCTCTAAGTTTGAAAAGGATCTCATGGAGATCCTTTTTTATTGTAGGCATATTTTATTAGGGCGTAGATAATGCCTTACTTAGCGTTCACACAAAAAATAAGGTTCTTTTTGTGGAACCAACTCAATATTTAATTGAGTTAATGCTCATTGTAAGATAAAGATTGAAAATCAGTTAGTTGATTATGTTATCTGAAGAATAGTCAGATAGGCATTCAAGGGAATACTTTTTCTGTTTTCAAAATGATTAATTTTGGCGTGATTTAATGAATGAGGTGCTTATATGCAGAAAGATTAATGTTTTTTTCTAAAAATTCTTTATAAAAAGATAACACTTAAAACATAGGCTTAGTGGGGTTATTAAATAAATCATTAGCAGCGAGAATAGCACCACCAATAAGTTAATGAACAGTTCGGATGTATCGTTATAGTCTGAAATTGAAAGTGGGTAAGTGAGTAAAATAATTACAGACAATAGGCAGCCACGAATAAATCTTCTTTTCATTTCTGGCATGATAGAAATGAGGTCAGGGTATTTTTCACGATTGTTGTTCTTAAGGACGAAATTAAGTTTCTTTAGTTCACTTTCAGTGAAGCCACTTTTTATGAGTTCATTTTTAATGTTTGAATCCATTTTATTTTATCATTCCTTTGTTACAATTACGCTGTAAGAGTATAAAATACGGTCATTAAAATCTGCAAGGCATTCTATTTGAATGCTGAAAACAAACTACGAAAAGTCTGCTCTATTGCTCGATAATTTTTCTGTTTGCGAAACTAAACGGTTGTGAGAAGCCTGCGCGCTTTTTAATAAGAGGATTGTACTCAGCGAAGCGCATTGTTGCTGTCAAAATTTAAGCTCTTAAACAAGGATAATTTGCAAATTCCAAGCGAAATCCGGATTGACTGTGCTATGCTTCCGTACTCGCTAATGAGTACGGAAGCCCGCCATGAGCCAACCCCTTTCTTCCCAGCCGGAATCGGCTCAGCCTGTTGAAGATAACTGGCTGCGTTTTATTGAATTAATGCAAAACGCCTTTGCCGATGGCGTCGCGCTACCGTTGCTACAGCTGATGATGACGCCCGATGAGCGTGAATCTTACGGCACGCGTTTGCGCATTATCGAAGAGCTGATGAGCGGTGAGATGAGCCAGCGTGAACTGAAAAATGAGTTAGGCGTGGGTATCGCCACCATTACACGCGGCTCAAATAGTCTGAAAGAAGCGCCGCCAGAGCTGAAACGCTGGCTAGAGGCGCATCTTGGTCGCGATTAGTCTTGCTCGTAGAGCGGATGGGTGAAAGGACACAGCGCCAGAATTAACGCCTGGTGATACACGCTCGAGCGGCTCAGCAGGCCATGCGTAAAGGCACCAATCGCGCCGCCTTTGTGTTTGATATTCTCTACGCCGGTCAGGCGTGCCATTTCGTCACCGAGTTCACGTCCGGCCGCTAAGCCAGCCACGACAATCGGTGGCAGGGTAAAGCTGGCGGAACGCGATTCACCGCGCTGCTGTGCATTCTCAATCACCATCCACGCAAAGGCACAATCTCCCTCAATTCCCGCTTCAATCGCCACCCAATAATTGGCCTGTGGACGTTGCTGACGCGCGTTGGCTACGCGTTGACGTGCGCCAGTTCGCGTTTCAACATCGCTAATTGGCTGGGCTGCGACGCCGCTCTCGACCTCGACCCCTTCAATGTGGCAGGATCCTTCGCCGAAAACGTCGTTGAACGCCTGCGCAATCGCGCGAATTTTTGCCGGGTTGATGGTGGCTGCGACAACATGGTACATAATTGATTGAACCCTCGAGGCAAATTTGTCGCAGTATAACGGAAATTAAGCATGCTACAGGTCTATCTTGTTCGTCACGGTGAAACGGTATGGAATGCGGCGCGACGCATTCAAGGGCAATCTGACAGCCCGCTAACGGAAAAAGGTGAGCTGCAGGCTCATCAGGTTGGCGAGCGCGTGAAATCGCTGGGCATTACCCACGTGATTGCCAGCGATTTAGGACGTACACGTCGCACGGCGGAGATCATCGCCGATGCGTGTGGCTGCACCGTTACGCTCGATGCGCGTCTGCGTGAGCTCAACATGGGCTGCCTGGAACAGCGTCCTCTCGATGGTTTGACGGAAGAAGAGGAAAACTGGCGTAAAACGCTGGTGGACGGGACCACGGCGGGTCGTATCCCGGGCGGTGAATCGATGGCGGAGATGGCGGCGCGTATGCACGAAGCGCTGAATGCACTGCTGGAATTGCCGGCCGGCAGTCGTCCGCTGATTGTTAGCCACGGCATGGCGCTTGGCGTGCTGGTCAGCACCATTCTTGGCCTGCCTGCGCATGCGGAACGTCGTTTGCGTTTGCGTAACTGCTCGATTTCCCGCGTGGACCATCAGCAGAGTGCGTGGCTGGCGGCGGGTTGGGTGGTGGAAACGGCGGGCGATGTTTCGCATCTGGATGCGCCGGCGTTGGATGAACTTCAGCGTTAAAAAGGTCGCCAGCAATGGCGACCTTACGATGTTGTAGGGTGCGCATTAATGCGCACCTTGCTGATAGGATTAATGATTTTGCGGGCGAATCGGAATCAGGTATTCGCAGCGGATCTCTGCCGGTGGCTCGCTACGCTTCTTGCCGCCGTGCGTATAGAAGCGCTCAATGTCCTGCCCCTGGCGACGCACTAAACCGAGCGTAGGCATGCAGGTTCCATACAGCAGCAGGATGAATTCCCCCAACGCGCTACGCGCACCCTGATAGGTAAACTGTACGTAATCGCCCGCGTCAACTATCACGCTCTGATTCGATTGCATGCTCAATGCCTGCTGATCGGTTGGCACCGCCGTGGTGTAGAGAATCTCCTGCTCATCATCCTTTTCATGGCTGGCACGTACCTGATGCAGGCCATACAGCACCGGCGGCACCGTATCGGTTTCCAGCAGGAACTGCTTCCAGAAATGAATGCGCATCTCATCGCGGTAGCTGGATATCTGCTCCAGCGTGCAAGAGTAGCTCTGCGTCTGACCGACCAGAACAGTTTCTGGCAGGGTAACAAACTGCGCTTCTGGCAGGCTACTGTCATCCAGCCGAATCGGCGGACGGATACCAAAGGAGTTCCACTCCGATGAGCGACGATACCAGGCGGGCGTTTGGTTAAACTGCTTTTTAAACGCGCGCGTGAACGTCTGCTGTGAATCGAAGCGATATTGTAAGGCGATGTCGAGAATGGGGCGGCTGGTCAGGCGCAAGGCCACCGCGGCTTTCGACAGCCGACGCGCGCGAATGTACGCGCCAATCGCGTGGCTGGTTACTTCCTTGAACATACGCTGCAGATGCCACTTGGAGTAGCCCGCTTTCTGCGCAACGTTATCTAATGAAAGCGGTTGATCCAGATGGCTCTCCAGCCAGACAAGCAAATCGCGAATGATACCGGCTTGGTCCATAAAACATCCTCATAACTCTCTGGTGGCGCAACTATGAAGTCGTCGAATAATAGCACGAAATGCACAAAAGCGTGGGGGCGGTTTGCTAATCGAGTGTGCTAAGTCAATGCGGGTTAAAACCCGTTTAGGTTTGGTTCTGGGTTCGATTGACAGTACATTACATTCTCATCTATTCGATTGGCAATGGTAACTCAATGACAATAGCTCGTATTCTTATAATCACGCTGGCAACTTATGTGTTCAGCGCTGGCGTTCAGGCCGAGGAAATCGGCTCTGTAGACACGGTATTCAAGATGTTCGGGCCCGATCATAAGATCGTGGTGGAAGCCTTCGATGACCCCGATGTAAAAAATGTAACCTGTTATATCAGTCGGGCAAAAACCGGTGGCATTAAGGGCGGACTGGGTTTGGCGGAAGATACTTCTGACGCCGCCAT
Organism: Pantoea sp. BRR-3P; assembly: GCF_039621635.1. Classification (NCBI taxonomy): domain Bacteria; kingdom Pseudomonadati; phylum Pseudomonadota; class Gammaproteobacteria; order Enterobacterales; family Erwiniaceae; genus Pantoea; species Pantoea sp. BRR-3P. Next base: position 3,382,270 of record NZ_CP155066.1, on the reverse strand, counting down.
CTCCTGCCAACAGGTTGGGCCGGTAGAGCTTAGCGATAAAATCGCACAAGGCAAGTCGCAAGGTGAAGTGGTGTTCAAGAAACGGACATCGCTGGTATTCAAGAAACTGCAGGTAGTGCGCTTCTTTGACCAGAAACGTCATGCTCTGGTGTACCTGAGCTACTCAGACAAAGTGGTGGATGGTTCGCCAAAAAATGCGCTTAGCGCCGTGCCGATTATGCCCTGGCATTAATGCAGGCATAAAAAAACGCCCTGATGGGCGTTTTTTTTCATTCAAACTTAATCCTGCAGTTCACCGCAGAAGCGGTAGCCTTCGCCATGAATGGTGGCGATGATTTCTGGCGTATCTGGCGTAGATTCGAAATGCTTGCGAATACGGCGGATGGTGACATCCACGGTACGGTCATGCGGCTTCAGCTCGCGACCGGTCATTTTCTTCAGCAGGTCGCCACGCGTTTGGATTTTGCCTGGGTTCTCACAGAAGTGCAGCATGGCGCGGAATTCACTGCGCGGCAGTTTGTACTGTTCGCCATTCGGGCTAATCAGTGAGCGGCTGTTGATGTCCAGCTCCCAGCCATTAAAGCGATAGCTTTCAACCTGACGGCGCTCTTCACTCGGCATTGCCAGATTCATGGTGCGCGACAGTAAATTGCGGGCACGAATAGTCAATTCACGCGGGTTGAAAGGTTTGGTGATGTAATCATCGGCACCAATTTCCAGACCGAGGATTTTATCCACTTCATTATCACGACCTGTCAGGAACATCAGCGCCACGTTTGCTTGTTCGCGCAATTCGCGCGCCAGCAGCAAACCGTTTTTACCTGGCAGGTTAATATCCATAATCACCAGATTGACGTCGTTCTCCGTCAAAATCTGATGCATCTCGGCGCCGTCGGTGGCTTCATAGACCACGTAACCTTCTGCCTCAAAGATGCTTTTGAGGGTGTTACGCGTGACCAGTTCGTCTTCAACGATAAGAATGTGCGGGGTCTGCATGTTTCGCTACCTAAAATTTGCCAACAAATCGAAAACAGGGCGTACGGCGGTTGCTGAACCTTGTCGCAACCGGTATACGAAATAATCTTCGGAATACACCATCCATCTACGTCAACTTCAGTGTTAGCTCAGCCAGTCAGGATGGATATTTGCGCGCCCCGAGGGTATCGGACTGGCGCTCATCCTAACCGTATTAACAGCAACCTAACAGCACCAACAACAACCGATAAGCATAAAAACAACGCTTCGTTGACTTATATCAAATGCAAGTGTAGCACGTTAACACTTTTATGAAAAACTTCTCCGGGAATGCTAGTTTAGCTCACAAAATGCAGCATTTTCGCTACATTTATCCCTGGCCGAACGGAAAGGTAAATGCGCAGGAAATTATATTTCAATAAATTGAAATGAAAGGGGTTTGTGCCAGATAAGTGCTATAATTTTGCTTATGCCCACTAATTTTCCCTACACAGAGATTTTCTCCTCTTTTAATATCCTTAACATCTTATTTTCTCACACCGCGACGGTTGGTATTTTCTCTGCTGCATGCCAACATAATGCGAGTTGTTAATTGCTCGATGGAAAAATCATGCATTTCCCCTTAATCCTTGTCTCTCCCGCCCGTCCGGAAAATATCGGCGCGGCTGCTCGTGCCATGAAAACCATGGGATTCAGCGAGTTGCGCATTGTGGCCAGCGATGCCTGGCAAGATCCGGCAGCACGGCGTGTGGCGCACGGTGCCGGCGAGATCCTCGAAAACGTAAAAACCTATGCCACGCTGAGCGAGGCGCTTAAGGATGTGGATTTCTCCGTGGCGACCACCGCACGCAGCCGCGCGAAGTTTCGCTATTACGCTACACCCGTTCAGGTAGAAAACATTCTGCAGGAAAAACGTCAGTGGCTAAGCCGTATCGCACTGGTGTTTGGCCGTGAAGACAGCGGCTTAACCAATGAAGAGCTGGAGCAGGTTGATCTGTTGACCGGCATTCCCATGGCGAATGACTATCCTTCGCTTAATCTTGGCCAGGCGGTGATGGTGTATTGTTATCAGCTGTCAGCGCTGAATCAGATTGCGGCCGAACCTGCCGAGGCGGCCAACGCCCATCAACTTCAGGCGCTGCGAGAGCGTTTCCACCAGCTGTTGGTGAAACTCGATGTTAGCGATGACGTCAAAATGTCTGACTGGATCGACCAGCGCATTGGCCTGTTGGAACAGCGCGATAGCGCCATGCTGCATCGCTTACTCCACGATGTAGAAAAAAAACTTATAGATAATTGCTCGGATAAATCCTGAGTTGCTAGTGACAGATCGGGTTAATCCCCTCATCTCGTGAACGATCGCAATAGGATTTACCCCGACAAGCGCAGCAGTGCGCAGCGGTGAAGCGGGCGCGGCTAAGACAAATTCGTTGACTTAACGTGCGCTTTGCTTTACTTCTGGAAGGCAGACGGACAAGACAAAGACAGACAGAAAAAAATCTAAATGCGTAAACTCAGCCTGAACACCACAATTATTATTACCACCACCATTACCACAGGTAACGGTGCGGGCTGACGCATACAGGAAAAACAAAGAAAAAAGCCCGCACCTAAACAGTGCGGGCTTTTTTTTCGGCAAAAATTCAGGAGAGCTTCAACTATGCGAGTGCTGAAATTCGGCGGAACCTCAGTGGCCAATGCGGATCGTTTTCTCCGCGTGGCGGACATTCTGGAAAGCAATGCACAACAGGGACAGGTTGCGACCGTTCTCTCTGCGCCAGCGAAAATTACCAATCATCTGGTGGCGATGATTGAGAAAACCATCAGCGGCCAGGATACGTTACCGAATATCAGTGATGCCGAACGCATTTTTGCCGACCTGCTGCAAGGCTTGCATGATGTGCAGCCCGGTTTTGACTTCGACGGACTGAAAACCCGCGTACAGCTGGAATTTGCGCAATTAAAGCAAGTGCTGCACGGCATCAGCCTGCTGGGCCAATGTCCCGATGCCGTCAACGCAGCCATCATCTGCCGTGGCGAGAAGTTGTCGATTGCTATTATGGAAGCGCTGCTACAGGCGCGCGGCCATAAAGTGACCGTTATCGATCCGGTTGAAAAGCTGCTGGCCGTCGGTCATTACCTTGAATCTACCGTTGATATTGCTGAATCCACCCGCCGCATTGCTGCCAGCCAGATCCCGGCGGATCATTTTATCCTGATGGCCGGTTTCACCGCGGGCAATGAGAAGGGCGAATTGGTGGTGCTGGGCCGCAACGGCTCTGACTATTCTGCTGCCGTGTTAGCCGCTTGCCTGCGCGCCGACTGTTGTGAAATCTGGACTGATGTCGACGGTGTCTACACCTGCGATCCGCGTCAGGTGCCAGATGCGCGCTTGCTGAAATCCATGTCGTATCAGGAAGCGATGGAGCTCTCCTACTTCGGCGCTAAAGTACTTCACCCTCGCACTATCGCACCTATCGCCCAGTTTCAGATTCCTTGCCTGATCAAAAACACCGCCAATCCGCAAGCGCCTGGCACCTTAATTGGCGGCGAAGGCGAGCTGGATGAAAATCCGGTGAAAGGCATTACCAACCTGAACAACATGGCGATGTTTAACGTCTCCGGTCCGGGTATGAAAGGCATGGTGGGCATGGCGGCGCGCGTGTTCGCTGCCATGTCACGCACCGGCATTTCGGTGGTACTGATCACTCAGTCCTCTTCCGAATACAGCATCAGCTTCTGCGTACCGCAAAGCGACCAGGCGCGTGCGCGTCGCGTGCTGGAAGAGGAGTTTTACCTGGAGTTGAAAGATGGCCTGCTCGATCCGCTCGACGTGCTGGAACAGCTGGCGGTGATCTCGGTGGTGGGCGATGGCATGCGAACGCTGCGCGGCATCTCCGCTAAATTCTTCTCGGCATTGGCGCGCGCCAATATCAATATCGTGGCGATTGCGCAGGGCTCGTCTGAGCGTTCCATCTCGGTCGTCGTGAGCAATGATGAAGTCACCACTGGCGTACGCGTGGTGCACCAAATGCTGTTCGCCACCGATCAGGTGATCGAAGTGTTCGTGGTCGGCGTTGGCGGCGTTGGCGCGGCGCTGCTCGATCAGCTGCACCGCCAGCAAGCGTGGCTGAAACAGAAGCATATCGATCTGCGCGTGTGCGGCATCGCTAACTCGCGTGCGCTGTTAACCAACGTGCACGGTATCGACCTCAGCAACTGGAAGGCGGAGTTGAGCGAAGCCAAAGAGCCGTTCAATCTCGGCCGCTTGATTCGTTTGGTGAAGGAGTATCACCTGCTGAATCCGGTGATCGTCGATTGTACCTCCAGCCAGGCGGTGGCCGATCAATATGCGGATTTCCTCGCCGAGGGCTTCCATGTGGTCACGCCGAACAAAAAGGCCAACACCTCGTCGTGGAATTATTACCAGCAGATGCGTGCCGCAGCAGCGAAGTCGCGCCGTAAGTTCCTGTACGACACCAACGTGGGCGCCGGTTTACCGGTGATCGAAAACCTGCAAAACCTGATGAACGCCGGTGATGAGCTGATCAAATTCTCCGGTATTCTTTCGGGTTCACTCTCCTTTATCTTCGGTAAACTCGATGAAGGCGTTTCGCTGTCAGAAGCCACCAAAATGGCGCGTGAGCTGGGCTTTACCGAGCCGGACCCGCGCGACGACCTTTCCGGCACCGACGTGGCGCGTAAACTGCTGATTCTGGCGCGCGAAGCCGGACATCAGCTGGAGCTGAGCGATATTGACATCGAACCGCTGCTGCCCGCCAGCCTGGCGGATATCGCCGACGTTGAGCAGTTTATGGAACGCCTGCCGGAGTTGGATAATGCTTTTGCGGCGCGCATTGCCAAAGCACGTGACGAAGGGAAAGTGCTGCGCTTCGTCGGTGCGATTGAAGAGGGCGGCGTCTGCAAAGTGAAGATTGATGCGGTGGACGGCAACGATCCGCTGTACAAAGTGAAGAACGGTGAGAATGCGCTGGCATTTTACAGCCGCTATTATCAGCCCATCCCGCTGGTTCTGCGTGGATATGGTGCGGGGAATGATGTAACAGCTGCTGGCGTATTTGCTGACCTGTTGCGTACGCTGTCGTGGAAGTTGGGAGTTTGATGATGGTAAAAATTTATGCACCGGCCTCGATAGGCAACGTTAGCGTCGGCTTTGATGTGCTAGGCGCAGCGGTTTCGCCGGTGGATGGCACCCTGCTGGGTGACTGTGTTTCCGTGGAAGCGGCCGACAGCTTTAGCCTGGTGAATTCCGGGCGCTTTGTCAGCAAACTGCCGAGCAATCCGCAGGAGAACATCGTTTATCAGTGCTGGGAGCGTTTTTGCCAGGCGATTGGCAAACAGGTTCCGGTGGCGATGACGCTGGAAAAAAATATGCCGATCGGTTCCGGCCTCGGCTCCAGCGCCTGCTCGGTGGTGGCTGGGCTAATGGCGATGAACGAGTTCTGCGGCAAACCGCTGAATGATACTGAACTGCTGGCGCTGATGGGCGAGCTGGAAGGGCGGATTTCCGGCAGCGTGCACTACGATAACGTCGCGCCATGCTTCCTCGGTGGCGTACAGCTGATGATTGAAGAGAACGGCATTATCAGTCAGGAGGTGCCGTGCTTTGACGAATGGTTGTGGGTGATGGCCTATCCGGGCATCAAAGTCTCCACCGCCGAAGCGCGCGCCATTTTGCCGGCGCAATATCGCAAAGAAGATGCCATCAAGCATGGACGTCTGCTGGCGGGCTTTATTCACGCCTGTCATACGCGCCAGCCTGGGCTGGCGGCTAAACTTATGCAGGATGTTATCGCCGAGCCGTATCGTACCAAACTGCTGCCGGGCTTCGCCGATGCGCGTAAAGCCGCGCAGGATATTGGCGCGCTGGCGTGCGGCATTTCGGGTTCTGGCCCCACGCTTTTCGCCGTTTGCAACGAGATGGCAACGGCACAGCGGATGGCGGACTGGCTGAGCCAGCACTATCTGCAGAATGAAGAAGGTTTCGTCCACATCTGCCGTCTTGATACGGCTGGCGCACGTAAATTGGGATAATGCATGAAACTCTACAACCTTAAAGATCACAACGAGCAGGTTAGTTTTGCTCAGGCGGTTAAACAGGGCCTCGGCTCGCAGCAAGGGCTGTTTTTCCCGCTCGAACTGCCGGAATTTGAACTAACCGATATCGATGCCATGCTGGAGATGGATTTCGTCAGCCGCAGCAGCAAAATCCTGTCTGCTTACATTGGCGATGAAATTGCGGCGCATCAGCTGGCTGAGCGCGTGAAAAACGCCTTTGCTTTCCCGGCTCCCGTCGCGAAGGTGAGCGCTGATGTGGCTTGCCTTGAGCTGTTCCACGGCCCAACGCTGGCGTTTAAAGATTTTGGCGGCCGCTTTATGGCGCAGATGCTCTCGTACGTAAGCGGCGCGGATGAGCAGATCACCATTCTGACCGCGACTTCCGGCGATACCGGTGCCGCCGTGGCGCATGCGTTCTACGGCATGGAAAACGTGCGCGTGGTGATTCTCTATCCGCAGGGCAAAATCAGCCCGTTGCAGGAGAAACTGTTCTGTACGCTGGGCGGCAACATTGAAACCATCGCGGTTGAAGGCGATTTCGATGCGTGCCAGGCGCTGGTAAAACAGGCATTTGATGATGAAGAGCTGAAGAAGGCGATTGGTCTGAACTCGGCGAACTCTATTAACATCAGCCGCCTGCTGGCGCAGATTTGCTACTACTTCGAAGCGGTGGCGCAGCTGCCACAAGAGCAGCGCAACCAGCTGGTGGTTTCCGTACCAAGCGGTAACTTTGGTGATCTGACGGCGGGTCTATTGGCGAAATCGCTGGGTCTGCCGATCAAGCGTTTTATCGCTGCGACCAATGCCAATGACACCGTGCCGCGCTTCCTCGGCAACGGCGCATGGCAGCCAAATGCGACGGTGGCTACGCTGTCGAATGCGATGGATGTTAGCCAGCCTAACAACTGGCCGCGCGTGGAAGAGTTGTTCCGCCGCAAAACCTGGCGTTTGACCGATCTGGCTTACGGTGCGGTTTCTGATGAAACCACCAAATCCACTATGCGCGAGCTGGCGGAGATTGGCTATATCTCAGAACCGCATGCGGCAATCGCTTATCGTCTGCTGCGCGATAATCTGCAGGAGGGCGAATATGGCCTGTTCCTTGGGACTGCGCATCCGGCGAAGTTCAAAGAGAGCGTAGATGAGATTTTAGGTCAGGATCTGCCGCTGCCAAAAGAGCTGGCCGAGCGTGCCGATTTGCCACTGCTGTCACACAATCTGAAAGGCGATTTCGCTGAGCTGCGGGCGTTTTTGCTGAAGTAAATCCAGTAGGTGCGCATTAATGCGCACCCTACATAACCATGCTGAGATGGGGTCGCCATTCATGGCGACCCTGCTTATTTCTGCTCGCGGCGCTTAAACACCAGCTCGTTATCTTTGCTTTCTGCCGCATCAAAGAAGTAGCCATCCACATCGAATTTCTTCAACTGCGCTGGCTTGGTCAGGCGGTTCTGAATCACATAGCGGCTCATCAAACCACGCGCTTTCTTAGCGTAGAAGCTGATGACTTTAAATTTGCCGTTCTTCTCATCCAGGAAAACCGGTTTGATCAACTGCGCGTTGAGTTGTTTTGGCTTGATGGCTTTGAAATACTCATCGGATGCCAGATTGATCAGCACTTCATCGCCCTGTTCCGCAATTGCCTCGTTCAACTTCTCCGTTAGCAGATCGCCCCAGAAGCCGTAAAGATCCTTCCCGGCCGGATTCGCCAGCTTGATCCCCATCTCCAGACGATAGGGCTGCATTAGATCGAGTGGTCGCAGCAAGCCATATAAGCCAGAAAGCATGCGCAGGTGCTGCTGGGCAAACTCGAAATCGCCATCGTTGAAGGTTTCAGCCTGCAAACCGGTATAGACATCACCTTTAAACGCCAGAATCGCCTGACGCGCGTTATCTGGTGTGAATGTGGGTTGCCAGCTGTGAAAACGATCGGCATTGAGATGCGCCAGCTTATCGCTAATGCCCATCAGCGAGCTGATTTGCGCCGGTGAAAGGCTGCGCGCCACCTGAATCAGCTGTTGTGACTTGTCTAACAACGCCGGCTGAGTAAAACGCTTGGTCGCCAGCGGGCTTTCGTAATCCAGCGTCTTCGCAGGAGAGATGACAATCAGCATGGTTTTGCTTTTCCATTGAGTTTTGAAATGACGTGATGAGTGTAACAAATTCATCTGCGTAATCGAACCGGCCAGAGTGCGTTGTTAATTATCAAAGCAACAGGTGGACTTTTAAGAAACGGTAAATAGAGGTGTCGATGTTATTTGTGGTGCAGGTTAAGCCCAGTCTTAAATTTAACTTTTTTTCTTTATAAAAGTCTTAAAGTTTAATGTTGAGAACGGTCTCAAAGGATGTCTTTTTGTATTTTGTGTTTATTTATCAATTAGTTATTATTTTTGTTCAATCGTTTTCTTCTGATAAATTAAAGCGGCTGTTAATGGCTATTGGCGCATATCTCTATTAGCAATGGAGTGAAACTTTAACTATATGGATGAATGGTTATGAGCAATGAAGAAAATAAATTAATAAAAGAAAAAAGACGGTCGCAGCGAAATAGATCATCAGTTCAATTATCGGGTAAAAAATGGGTTGCCTGGACGACGTTATCCATACAGATCGCCACCCTATTAAGTTCAACATTGCTGCCGGTCGCGCAGGCCGCTTCAATAAGTCGCGACAATGAAAAAGCGCTCACGGCCAAACAGGCTGAAACCTTACAACAAACTGAACAAGAACGTTACGCCACTTACAGTGATAAAGCACAAACTTTGGCGACGGTACTCAGCCAGAAAGACAGCGCCAATGCCGCCAGTTCGCTGGTACGCGGTGCTGCCGTTAATGAAGTGAATCGTTCAGTTGAAAGCTGGCTAAATTTATATGGATCGGCGCGTGTTGCGCTGAACGTTGATGCAAAAGGTGGGCTGGACGGCAGTGCTGCCGATGTTCTCTTCCCGCTGTACGATCGTGAATCCTGGCTGTTATTTAATTCGCTGGGGCTGCGCCATATCGATCAACGTACCACCGGGAATATCGGTATTGGCGGTCGTTATTTCGCTGATAGCTGGATGATGGGTATTAATACCTTTCTGGATAATGACTTTACCGGTAAAAATCGTCGTTTTAGTGTGGGAGCAGAACTGGGGCGTGATTTTGCTAAAATCTCAGCCAACACTTACTGGCGCATTAGCGACTGGCATCAGTCGCGCGACTTTGTCGATTATGATGAGCGTCCAGCCAATGGTTACGATTTGCGCTTCGAAGGTTGGCTGCCGATCTACCCGCAATTAGGGGGGACGCTGGCGTATGAAAAATATCGCGGTAACGAAGTGGCTTTATTTGGCAAAGACCACCGTCAGAAAGATCCTTCCGCAATGACCATGGGCATTAATTACACCCCAATTCCACTGGTCACATTAGGCAGTAACTATCGAAGCGGAAGCGGCGGTAATAACGAAACGCAGTTCAATCTGCAGCTGAATTATCGCCTGGGTGATAAATGGAGCGATCATCTTGATAGCGATCGCGTAAAACAAACCCGAACATTAGCAGGCAGTCGCTACGATTTAGTCGATCGTAATAATACTATCGTTCTTGATTACCGCCGTAACGATACCGTCACGCTGGATATCGCGCCTAAACATAGCGGCAATGCCAGTGATACGTTATTAATCAAAGGTCATGTCAGGTCAAAATATCCGCTCAAGGCGATTGATTGGGATATAGGACCTATTTTGGCTGCCGGTGCGAAAATGGTTCAACAACAGTCTGATTCGATAGTGATTATGCTGCCCGCCTATCATTACGATCGTGACCTGAATGCGAACAAGTATGTTATTTCCGCCGTCGCTCGGGATGAAAAAGGCAACGCTTCCAAACGTGTACAGACCGTGGTTGAAGTTATGCCTGCAACCGGTTCATTTGGCGCCGTGAAGGTGGTTAAGAATCACGCGGTCGCCAACCAGATTGAACACAACCAAATCACGGCTGAAATTCTGGACAATCTCGGGCAGCCGCTGGAAAACGTCGAAGTTCGCTTCAGCACATCCTCCGCCGCTCTGCTTTCCAGCAATAAAGCCTTGAGTGATGCCCAGGGTAAAGTCAGCGTGGACATCCGACATAACAAGGCGATATCAGTTCCCGTGACATTTGAAGTCAGCGGGAAACAACAGACAACGGCAGTGGACTTTATTGCTGACAGCACAACGGCCACCTTTGAGCCGGGAACGCTGCTGGTTAAACAGGATAATGCCATTGCGGATGGCGGTTCATTTAACCAGGTGACCGGACGTATCCTGGATGCTTTCGGTAACCCGGTCGCGGGCATGAAGATGACCCTGACGATGACCAATGGCGCGACGATACAGGGCGATGTGATTACCGATGAAAATGGTGTCTTCGTCGCGGATGTCTTCAACAAAAAAGCCGGTGAAGCGCGGGTTACTGTACAGGTCAATGGTCAATCTCAGGAGTTGAGTACGACGTTTATTGCCGATAACGGATCTGCTTCGCCAACCTTGACGCTGGTGAAGGATAACAGTGCCGCCAATGGCACGGCGATGAACACCTTGCAGGTGAAAGTCGTTGATGCCAATAGCAACGACGTTCCCGCACAGAGCATCACCGTCTCAGCCAGCAATGGCGCTAAATTAAAGGCCGATACCGTGGTGACCAATGCAAGCGGCGTGGCGACTATTGAAGTCAGTAATACGCTGGCTGGCATCACGAATGTCGTTATCGAAACCAACGGTAAGCAGCGTAAGCTGGATACGCACTTTATTGCTGATGTTGCTACGGCAAAAGTCACCGACTTTGTGGTGCAGCAGAATGGTGTGGTTGCCAATGGCAGTGCGACAAATACGTTAAAAGCAGTGCTTAAGGATGCCTTGAATAATCCGATTGCAGGCGAGGTCATCAATTTTACGGCGACCAATGGTGCATCTATACAGGGCAGTGGCACAGCGAGTAATGCACAAGGGGAAGTGATCGTTGCCGCGACGAACCTGCGCGCAGGAACCAGCAAGGTCAGCGCGGCATTCAATGGCTCGCAAATGACGCAGGATATTCAGTTTATTGCTGATGCCAGCACCGCTAAAGTTGATGATGCTACTTTTATTATCACCCGCGATCGTGCCGAAGCAGGAAAAGAAGCCAACCGCGTATCGATGAAAGTTGTGGATGCTAATAGTAACCCGGTGGCAGGCGTGAAAGTGCGGTTCAGCGCCACGAACGGCGCTACACCAGCAAATCCCGAAGTATCTACCGACAAAGATGGCAATCTTTCCGTGGAGATTAACAGCACAAAGATTGGCACTGCTCGCTTAACCGCAACGTCAGGGAATGTGCTGACTCGCGATCTCACGTTCTCGGGAATAAGTAGCATTCAGGGATTGGATCTGGCCAATGGCGCCGTTCGTAGCTATCAGCCTGGTGCTGCATTCCCTCAAACCGGCTTGAAAAATGCCAGCTTCAATGTGGTGGTGAATAATCTGGCGGCAGCGGCAACCGACTTTATCTGGAGCAGTAGCGACCCTGCGGTAACCGTCAATGCGAGTGGTAAAGTCACAATTAACGACTTGCCTGCTAGCCGCACGGTTGAAATCAGTGCCAAAGATAAGACAACAGCAACATCATTGCGCTACAGCTTTACGATTAAACACTGGGCGTTTGTTCCTTCGCCTAATAGCGACATCACTTATTCAGTTGCAAAATCGTATTGCGCATCTGAAGGAGCCGTTCTTCCCAACTCCACCTTGCTGGGGGCTAAAGGCGTTAGGGGTGTAGGAACGGTGTTTGGTGAATGGGGCGATTTAACGCGTTTGATAGCAACCTTATTCTGGTCTGATAATTCTCTCTACCATTTCCATCAAGATAGTGCTGAATATCATGCTAATACCGGAACGCTGTACTATCAGACTCTATGTATAAAATGAGTTTAAAATAGTTTTATTTTCTTCCCAAGAGGCAGATTAGCTGCCTCTTTTCCCTTTTTTCAGTAGCACTCTGTGCACTGAACCTCTCCTTGCACCGCCGTTGCTGCATGATATTATCCCTTCAGCTTTTTTCACCCTGACAGTCAACTAAGAGAAAAGAACATGACGGACAAACTTACTTCCTTGCGTCAGCTGACCACCGTAGTCGCCGACACCGGTGATATCGCAGCGATGAAGCTGTACCAGCCGCAGGACGCTACTACCAACCCTTCTCTGATTCTGAACGCCGCGCAAATCCCTGAATACCGCAAACTGATTGACGAAGCCATTAGCTGGGCGCGTCAGCAGAGCAGCAACAAAGACGATCAGCTGGCGCTGGTTTCTGACAAGCTGGCCGTCAATATTGGTCTGGAAATTCTTAAACTGATCCCGGGTCGCATCTCGACGGAAGTCGATGCGCGCCTCTCTTACGACACTGAAGCGAGCATCGCGAAAGCGCGTAGCCTGATCAAACTGTACAACGATGCCGGCATCAGCAATGACCGCATTCTGATCAAACTGGCGTCAACCTGGCAGGGCATCCGTGCCGCCGAGCAGCTGGAAAAAGAAGGCATCAACTGTAACCTGACGCTGCTGTTCTCCTTCGCGCAGGCGCGTGCATGTGCCGAAGCGGGCGTGTTCCTGATTTCGCCATTCGTAGGCCGTATTCTCGACTGGTACAAGCAGAACACCGATAAGAAAGAGTACGCAGCACACGAAGATCCAGGCGTGGTCTCTGTGGCTGAAATCTACAACTACTACAAGCAGCACGGTTATGAAACCGTGGTCATGGGCGCCAGCTTCCGTAACGTTGGTGAAATCATTGAGCTGGCTGGCTGCGACCGTCTGACCATCTCTCCAGGCCTGCTGAAAGAGCTGGCGGAGAGCGAAGGTACCGTTGAGCGCAAACTGAGCTATACCGGCGAAGTGAAAGCGCGCCCGGCGAAAATGACCGAAGCTGAATTCTTCTGGCAGCATAACCAGGATCCAATGGCTGTGACCAAGCTGGCCGAAGGCATCCGCAACTTTGCCATCGATCAGGGCAAACTTGAGAAGATGATCGCCGAACTGCTGTAAGGTGATATGTCGTGGCGGCGTCGAGTCGCCACGGTTTTACCCGCTTCCCTCGCTACTGTATTATCCTTTTCATTTCCCCCATTTGCAGCCTACACAGCGATAACACTATGGATACTTTACGTATTGGCTTAATTTCCGTTTCCGATCGTGCGGCAAACGGCATCTATCAGGATCAGGGCATTCCAGCGTTGGAAAGCTGGCTCGCCGCCGCGCTTGCCACGCCGTTTGAAATCGAAACGCGGCTGGTGCCGGATGAGCAGCCGATGATTGAGCAGGCGATCTGCGAACTGGTCGACGAGCTGTTCTGTCATTTGGTGCTCACCACCGGCGGTACCGGACCGGCGCGGCGCGATGTAACGCCCGACGCCACGCTGGCGGTCGCCGATCGTGAAATGCCGGGTTTTGGCGAGCAGATGCGCCAGATCAGCCTGCAGTTCGTACCCACGGCGATACTTTCGCGTCAGGTTGGTGTGATCCGCAAGCAGTCATTGATCCTCAATTTGCCGGGCCAGCCGAAATCCATCAAAGAGACGCTGGAGGGGCTGAAAGCTGACGATGGAACGGTCAAAGTGCCGGGGGTTTTTGCCGCTGTACCTTATTGTTTACAGTTGCTTGAAGGGCCATATGTGGAAACGCATCGCGACGTCGTAGCAGCTTTTCGCCCTAAAAGCGCCCGCCGTGAGACAAATAACTAAAGATCGGCATTTTCAGGCATAAAATCTAGCAGCGCTGGTGTGGCAAAATATTGACGGTATAGTAATTCAATCTTTACAAACGTCTGTTTAGCCTTTGGATACTGCTGGATTATGGATTCGCACACCTCGCGTCGACTCAATGGACAGGATTACAAAACGCTGTCGCTAGCCGCCCTTGGCGGGGCGCTGGAATTCTACGACTTCATTATATTTGTCTTCTTTGCCGCCGTCATTGGCGAGCTATTTTTCCCGCCAGACATCCCCGAATGGTTGCGCCAGGTGCAAACCTTCGCCATCTTTGCCGCTGGCTATCTGGCGCGTCCACTGGGCGGCATCATCATGGCGCACTTTGGTGACAAGGTCGGGCGCAAGAAGATGTTTAGCCTGAGTATTCTGCTGATGGCGTTGCCCACGTTGGCGATGGGTGCGCTGCCAACCTATGCCAGCATCGGCATCGCTGCGCCGTTGTTAATGCTGCTGATGCGCGTGCTGCAAGGCGCCGCGATTGGTGGTGAGGTGCCTGGCGCGTGGGTGTTTGTGGCCGAACATGTGCCTGAGAAACGCATCGGCTTTGCCTGCGGCACGCTAACAGCCGGATTAACCGCCGGCATTCTGTTGGGTTCGCTGGTGGCAACCGTGCTGAATACCGCTCTATCCCCGGCGGCAATTCGCGATCACGGCTGGCGCATTCCGTTTTTCCTCGGCGGTATATTTGGCCTGCTGGCAATGTATTTGCGCCGCTGGCTGCATGAAACGCCGGTGTTCCAGCAGCTGCAGCAGCGTAAAGCGCTGGCAGATAAATTGCCGCTGCAAACCATTCTCACCAGTCATAAGCGCGGCATCGTAATTTCGATGCTGCTCACCTGGCTGCTGTCAGCCTGCATTGTGGTGGTGATTTTGATGGCGCCCACGCTGATGCAGAAACAGCATGGCATTTCAGCGGCGCTCAGCCTGCAAGCCAACAGTGTCGCTACCATTATGCTGTTGCTGGGGTGCATCATCGCCGGATGGCTGGTGGATCGCTTTGGCGCGGCGCGTACGTTGGTGGTGGGTTCGATACTGTTGGCCATCGCGAGCTGGAACTTCTTCCATCAGCTGGGCAACACACCAGAAATGTTGTTTGTCTGGTATGGCTTAGCGGGTTTGAGCGTCGGCGTGGTGGGCGTGGTGCCTTTTGTTATGGTGCGGGCGTTTCCGGCGGCGGTGCGCTTTACCGGCATCTCTTTCTCGTACAATGTCTCATACGCCATTTTTGGTGGACTGACGCCGATTAGCGTGACGCTAATGATGAGTCTGACGCCGATGGCACCCGCGTGGTATGTGCTGGCGTTAGCGGTGATGGGTTTTCTGGTGGGCGTTTGGCTGTGGCGAGATAGCCGCCAGCGGCATGCACAGCTGGATGTGTCGCTGCACTCTTCATAAAAAAACGCGGAGCCCAACAGGCTCCGCGTTTTTTTAATCACCGATTGGCAACACGCTGCGGCCAAACTTTTCGTTCAGGACTTCGCCCATCGCCAGATAGAACGCGCTCGATCCGCAAATGATGCCAATCCAGCCGGCAAAACGTATTAAGCCAGCGTTGTCAGCCAGATGTCCGATTGCCAGCAACGCAAACAGCAGCGCCAGGCTGGCAAACACAAACTGCAGCATTTTCGCTGACTTCAGCGTGCCGAAAAATAAAAACGCGGTGAAAATCCCCCACAGCGCCAGATACGCGCCGAGGAAGTGGCCATCCGCCGCGGCAGCCACTCCCAGTTTCGGCAGCAGCAGGATGGCGACCAGCGTTAACCAGAAGCTGCCGTAAGAGGTGAAGGCGGTCAGCCCGAAGGTATTGCCTTTTTTGTACTCCAGCAGCCCGGCAAAAATTTGCGCGATGCCGCCATAAAAAATGCCCATTGCCAGGATGATCACATCCATCGCGAACAGACCGGTGTTGTGTAAATTGAGCAGGATGGTAGTCATACCGAATCCCATCAGGCCCAACGGGGCGGGATTCGCCAGCGTAGTGTTGCTCATAATTCCTCAGAAGCAGCGTTTAAGATATTTTTAATGTTTACCCACGCATACCGCTGGGGGCGCGAGGCGCTGCATAATAATCAACCTCATTTTGGCCAACTTTGATCTTAATCGCGCAGAGAATGAAATTTTTTTTAGTTTTAACCCTTGATGCGCATCGAACCGGCCCCATTTAGTTGTCATCGAGCGTTGTGAGGCAGCAAAAAAAAGCCTGCTCCAGCAGTTGAAAGTGGTCAGTTTGACCGCATCTCTGTTTCACAACCCAAATTGGCAAAGAATTTAAGTAGGAGACGTTTAGATGGGTAAGATTATTGGTATTGACTTGGGTACAACCAACTCATGTGTTGCGGTTATGGATGGTGGTAAAGCACGCGTGCTGGAAAACGCCGAGGGCGATCGCACCACGCCGTCGATCATTGCGTATGCACAAGATGGCGAAACTCTGGTAGGTCAACCGGCTAAACGTCAGTCTGTGACCAACCCGCAAAATACCCTGTTTGCGATCAAGCGCCTGATTGGCCGTCGCTTCCAGGACGAAGAAGTACAGCGTGATATCAAAATCATGCCTTACAAAATTATCGGCGCTGATAACGGCGACGCATGGCTGGATGTAAAAGGCCAGAAAATGGCACCGCCGCAGATCTCTGCTGAAGTGCTGAAAAAAATGAAGAAAACCGCGGAAGATTTCCTCGGTGAAGCAGTAACCGAAGCGGTTATTACCGTTCCAGCTTACTTCAACGATGCGCAGCGTCAGGCGACTAAAGACGCCGGCCGTATCGCAGGTCTGGAAGTAAAACGTATCATCAACGAACCAACCGCAGCCGCGCTGGCTTATGGTCTGGACAAAGGTCAAGGCAACCGTACTATCGCGGTTTATGACCTGGGTGGCGGTACCTTCGATATCTCAATCATCGAGATCGATGACGTTGATGGCGAGAAAACCTTTGAAGTGCTGGCAACCAACGGTGATACCCACCTTGGTGGTGAAGACTTCGATAGCCGTTTGATTAACTACCTGGTGGCTGAATTTAAGAAAGATCAGGGTATCGATCTGCACAACGATCCACTGGCAATGCAGCGTCTGAAAGAAGCCGCTGAGAAAGCGAAGATCGAGCTGTCTTCTGCGCAGCAGACCGACGTTAACCTGCCGTACATCACGGCTGATGCAACCGGTCCTAAGCACCTGAACATCAAAGTGACCCGTGCGAAACTGGAATCACTGGTTGAAGATCTGGTTGCGCGTTCTATCGAGCCGCTGAAAGTCGCTCTGCAGGATGCGGGTCTGTCGGTTTCAGACATCAACGACGTGATCCTGGTTGGCGGTCAAACGCGTATGCCAATGGTTCAGGCCAAAGTCACTGAGTTCTTTGGTAAAGAGCCACGTAAAGACGTGAACCCGGATGAAGCAGTTGCCGTTGGTGCTGCGGTTCAGGGTGGCGTGTTAGCGGGTGAAGTGAAAGACGTACTGCTGTTGGACGTTACTCCGCTGTCGCTGGGTATCGAAACCATGGGCGGCGTGATGACCTCGCTGATCAGCAAGAACACCACCATCCCAACGAAACACAGCCAGGTGTTCTCGACGGCTGAAGATAACCAGTCTGCCGTGACCATTCACGTGCTGCAGGGTGAGCGTAAACGTTCGGGTGATAACAAATCACTGGGCCAGTTCAACCTCGACGGTATTCAGGCTGCACCGCGCGGTATGCCGCAGATCGAAGTCACCTTCGATATCGATGCGGATGGTATCCTGCACGTGTCTGCGAAAGACAAAAACAGCGGTAAAGAGCAGAAGATCACCATTAAGGCGTCTTCTGGTCTGAACGAGGAAGAGATCGAAAAAATGGTGCGTGACGCGGAAGCGAACGCCGAGTCTGACCGTAAGTTCGAAGAGCTGGTGCAGACCCGTAACCAGGGCGATCAGATTTCGCACAGCACCCGTAAGCAGTTAGATGAAGCGGGCGACAAGCTGTCTGCTGACGATAAAGCACCGATCGAAGCGGCACTGACCGAGCTTAACACCGCGCTGAAAGGCGAAGATAAAGCTGAAATCGAAGCCAAAATGCAGGCATTGATGGAAGTGTCCAGCAAACTGATGGAGCTGGCACAGCAGCAGGGTCAGGCAGCTGACGCTGGCGATGCTTCTGCGAAGAAAGATGACGACGTAGTCGACGCTGAATTCGAAGAAGTAAAAGACAAAAAATAATTGCCCCTGACCGGGCGCGACGGCTGGCCTGACAGCCGTTGAAACCAGCACGGGCGTAGGAGATTTCTCCACGCCCGTGCGATCATGTTAAGGGCAGAACAAATATGGCTAAGAGTGATTTATACGAGATCTTAGGCGTCTCTAAATCCGCAGATGAGCGTGAAATCAAAAAGGCTTATAAGCGCCTGGCGATGAAATACCATCCGGACCGTAACCCGGACAATAAAGAAGCCGAAGCGAAGTTTAAAGAAATTAAGGAAGCCTACGAAATCCTGACCGATGCGCAGAAGCGTGCGGCCTACGACCAATACGGTCATGCAGCCTTTGAACAAGGTGGTATGGGTGGCGGCGGTGGCTTCGGCGGCGGCGGTGCTG
The DNA here is from genome assembly GCF_039621635.1 of Pantoea sp. BRR-3P. Taxonomy (NCBI): domain Bacteria; kingdom Pseudomonadati; phylum Pseudomonadota; class Gammaproteobacteria; order Enterobacterales; family Erwiniaceae; genus Pantoea; species Pantoea sp. BRR-3P. The sequence continues at coordinate 3,363,887 of NZ_CP155066.1, read as the reverse complement.
ATTTCAGCGATATCTTTGGCGACGTATTTGGCGATATTTTTGGTGGTGGCCGCCGTCAGCGTGCCTCTCGTGGCGCCGATTTACGCTACAACATGGAGCTAACGCTGGAAGAAGCGGTACGCGGCGTGACCAAAGAGATCCGCATTCCTACGCTGGAAGAGTGCGATGTCTGCCACGGCAGCGGCGCCAAAGCGGGCACCAAACCGCAGACATGCTCAACCTGTCACGGAGCGGGCCAGGTGCAGATGCGCCAGGGTTTCTTCACCGTGCAGCAGGCGTGTCCAACCTGCCATGGTCGCGGTTCGGTGATCAAAGATCCGTGCAATGCTTGTCATGGTCACGGTCGTGTTGAGCGCAGTAAAACCCTATCGGTGAAAATCCCGGCGGGCGTCGACACCGGCGATCGCATTCGCTTGAGCGGTGAAGGTGAAGCGGGCGAGCACGGTGCACCGGCGGGCGATCTCTACGTTCAGGTTTCGGTGAAAAAACACCCGATCTTTGAGCGTGAAGATAACAACCTGTACTGCGAAGTTCCGATCAACTTTGCTATGGCAGCATTGGGCGGCGAGATTGAAGTGCCAACCCTTGATGGCCGCGTAAACCTGAAAGTGCCTTCTGAAACGCAAACCGGCAAACTGTTCCGGATGCGGGGTAAAGGGGTGAAATCGGTACGTGGCGGTGCGGTAGGCGATTTGCTGTGTCGTGTGGTGGTAGAAACGCCAGTGAGCCTTAATGACAAACAGAAAGCGCTGCTGCGCGAACTGGAAGAGAGCTTTGGTGGTGCAGGCGGCGAGAAAAACAGCCCGCGCTCCAAAAGCTTCTTCGATGGCGTGAAAAAGTTCTTTGACGATCTGACACGTTAATCTCGCCAGGCATGCTAACGAAGCGGAGAGGAAACTCTCCGCTTTTTTTATGTTTCGCTGTTAACCTGCCGCTCCTGATATATTCTCAATTTTGCCGGAATTGATGTAAGCCAAAAAAACCTGCTAAAAATCGGTATTATCGAGCAATTACTGAGAAATAAGCTGCTTTTAACGAGGTGTTTGAATCGCTACACTTCTCAGCCAAATGTCTCTACTCAGGAGGAGTTGTGAACAAACCCCGCAGTATTCGAAGCTTGCTGAAAAGCTTCATCGCCAGTGATGCCAGTAATGGCCTGGTACTGATTCTGGCCGCCGTGGTGGCAATGATATTAGCGAACAGCGCGGAGACCGCTCAGGGCTATCAATCATTGCTTGCGCAACCGGTACAAATTCGCTTTGGCGCATTAGATATCAGCAAAAACCTGCTGCTTTGGATCAATGACGCTATGATGGCGCTGTTTTTCCTGGTGATCGGCTTAGAAGTGAAACGCGAACTGGTTACTGGCGAACTGGCCAGCCGCGATCGCGCCATATTTCCGGTTATTGCTGCGCTCGGCGGCATGGTTTTACCGGGACTGATATTTTTTGCGTTAAACCATGGCGATCCTATTGCACGCAATGGCTGGGCGATTCCCACTGCTACCGATATTGCCTTTGCTTTAGGCGTGCTGGCTCTATTGGGAAGTCGTGTTCCGACCGCGCTGAAAGTATTCCTGATGGCGCTGGCGATTATTGATGACCTCGGCGCCATCGTGATTATCGCGCTGTTCTATACCAGCGATCTCTCTGTACTGTCGCTGAGCGTGGCGGCGGGGGCAATTGTGCTGCTGGCGATTCTTAATCGCTGTGGTGTACGCAATATCGCGATCTATATGCTGGTCGGCATAGTGCTGTGGACTGCGGTGCTGAAATCTGGCGTGCACGCCACGCTGGCGGGCGTTGTTGTCGGCTTCTTCGTGCCGCTGGAAGAGAAGAACGGCCATTCACCGGCTGAGCATTTAGCGCATGGCTTGATGCCATGGGTAAACTGGCTGATTCTGCCGCTGTTTGCCTTTGCGAATGCCGGTATTTCACTGAGCGGCATTACCTTTATGGATACGCTGTCGCCAGAACCGCTCGGTATCATTCTGGGATTGCTGGTCGGTAAACCGTTGGGTATTACGCTGTTCTGCTGGCTGGCGGTGAAGTGGCGGCTGGCGGTGCTGCCTGCAGGCACTACGATACGCGATATCATGGCGATTGGCGTGCTGTGCGGTATTGGGTTCACCATGTCGATATTTATCAGCTCGCTGGCCTTTGATGCCGCACATGAGCAACTGGTGACCTTCTCCAAACTGGGGATTCTTAGCGGCTCAATGCTCTCAGCGGTGATCGGTTATACGCTGCTGCACATCAAACTGCGTTAAAGAGAGGAAAGAGGGCGCAAGCCCTCTTTTTTTGCCGATGAATCAGCTTAACTTCAATCATCTCTACTATTTCTGGCAGGTGTGCAAAACCGGTTCGGTGGTGCGGGCGGCAGATGTGCTGTGCCTTGCGCCACAAACCGTTACCGGCCAGATTAAGTCACTGGAAGAGCAGTTAGGCGGCGTGCTGTTTCGCCGTCAGGGACGCGGCTTAGTGCCTTCAGAACTCGGACAATTGGTGTTCCGCTACGCCGACCGCATGTTCATGTTGAGCCAGGAGATGCTCGATATCGTTAACTACCGCAAAGAGTCGCATCTGCTGTTTGACGTGGGCGTCGCGGATGCGCTGTCTAAGCAGTTGGTGAGCAAGGTGCTGGAAGCTGCGGTGGTCGCTGATGAGAGAATCCATCTGCGCTGCTTTGAATCGACACACGAGATGCTGCTGGAGCAGCTCAGCCAGCATAAGCTGGATATGATCCTCTCCGATTGCCCGATTGATTCCACGCAGCAGGAAGGGCTGTTTTCGGTCAAACTTGGTGAGTGTCCAGTTAGCTTCTGGTGTCACACCCCGTTGCCAACCATGCCGTTTCCCGCTTGTCTGGAAGCGCGACGCTTGTTGATTCCGGGACGGCGCTCCATGCTCGGACGCAAACTGCTGAACTGGATTCATAGCCAGGGTTTGCAGGTGGAGATTCTAGGGGAATTTGATGATGCGGCATTGATGAAGGCGTTTGGTGCGCTAAATAACGCGATTTTCGTCGCCCCCTCACTGTACGGCGCAGACATCTATCGTGATGATGCTATCCGGGAAATTGGGCGTTTAGATACGGTGCTGGAAGAGTATCACGTGATCTTTGCCGAACGTATGATCCAGCATCCGGCGGTACAGCGGATTTGCCATCGCGATTTCAGTACGCTGTTTACCACGCAATGACAGGCATAAAAAAACCGGCTAAGCGCCGGTTCTTTCTACAAAGCGATTAACAGACGGGCGATTAAGCCAGTTTGTTGATCTGTGCAGTCAGGTTTGCTTTATGACGTGCAGCTTTGTTTTTGTGGATCAGACCTTTAGCAGCCTGACGGTCCACGAGTGGTTGCATTTCGTTGAATGCGTTCTGCGCAGCAGCTTTGTCGCCTGTTGCGATAGCCGCGTATACTTTCTTGATGAAAGTACGCATCATTGAACGGTTGCTTGCGTTATGCTTGCGACGTTTCTCAGATGTTACGGCGCGTTTCTTAGCTGATTTGATATTAGCCAAGGTCCAACTCCCAAATGTGATCTATATGGACAAATCAAAGGCCGAGGACTATGCCTTTTGCGCCTTCTTATGTCAATGGATTTGTGCAAATAAGCGTCGTTTTAGTAACAACACTCGATTACGTAATTGATGGCGCAGGATTCTACCAGCAACGCGTCGTTGAATACAGTATTTCGCAGCAAAAATCTTCAGATCCTTGCTAAGCGACTGGCCACATACGGATTAACCCGCTTCAGAAGCAGGAAAGGCACGTATACGGGTTAACCTCAACGCCATTCAAGGGTATAATCCGCCGATTTCCACCGGTTTGAGTCAGCCATGAAGTTTATCCGCGGTATTTATAATCTGAAAGAGCAGCATCGCGGCTGCGTCCTGACCATTGGTAATTTCGACGGCGTACATCGCGGCCACCAGGCTTTGATGGCGCAACTGATTGCCGAAGGACGACAACGCAATCTGCCGGTGGTGGTGATGCTGTTCGAGCCACAACCGCTTGAATTGTTCGCTGGCGATAAAGCCCCGGCGCGCCTCACGCGTTTACGTGAAAAACTGAAATACCTCGAACAAGCGGGCGTCGATGCAGTGCTCTGCGTGCGTTTCGATCGCCGCTTTGCTGCGCATTCAGCGCAGAGTTTTATCTCTGAGCTGTTGGTCGATAAGCTGAACGTTAAATTCCTCGCGGTCGGCGATGATTTCCGCTTTGGCGCTGGTCGCCAGGGGGATTTCCTGTTATTACAGAAAGCCGGTGCGGAGTATGGCTTTGAGGTCATCAGCACCCAGACTTTTTGTGATAGCGGCAAGCGTATCAGCAGCACAGGTGTTCGTCAGGCGCTAGCGCAGGATGATTTTGCGCAAGCTGAAGCGCTGCTGGGCCATCCATTCAGCATCTCAGGCCGCGTAGTGCACGGTGATGCACTTGGGCGCACCATCGGTTTTCCTACGGCTAACCTTCCTTTAAGGCGTACCGTTACGCCGGTGAAAGGCGTGTTCGCGGTTGAAGTTTTAGGCCTCGGCGAACAGCCGCTGCCGGGCGTGGCAAATATTGGTACACGTCCAACGGTGAAAGGTTTACGTCAGCAGCTTGAAGTTCATCTGCTTGACACACATATGAATCTTTATGGGCGTCACATTGAAGTGGTGCTGAAACAGAAGATTCGCGATGAACAGCGTTTCGCTTCGCTGGACGCGTTGAAAGAACAAATTGCGAAAGATGTGGTGACGGCCCGCCAATTCTTTGGGCTAAAAACACCGGTTTAATGACCGAAATACGGAATCGAGAATCTGATGAGTGACTATAAATCTACCCTGAATTTGCCGGAAACGGGGTTCCCGATGCGTGGCGATCTGGCCAAGCGTGAACCGGGAATGCTGCAACGTTGGTATGATGACAACCTGTACGGCATCATCCGCGAAGCCAAAAAAGGGAAAAAAACCTTTATTCTGCATGATGGCCCTCCTTATGCGAACGGCAGCATTCATATTGGTCACTCAGTTAACAAGATTCTGAAAGACATTATCGTTAAGTCGAAAGGCATGGCGGGCTATGACTCGCCGTACGTTCCTGGTTGGGACTGCCACGGCTTGCCGATTGAACACAAAGTTGAGCAGATGATCGGTAAGCCGGGCGAGAAAGTGAGCGCGGCTGAATTCCGTGCAGCTTGCCGTCAATATGCGGCTGAGCAGGTAGAAGGTCAGAAAAATGACTTCATCCGTCTCGGCGTATTAGGCGACTGGGATCGTCCTTACCTGACGATGAATTTCCAGACTGAAGCCAACATCATCCGCGCGCTGGGTAAAATCATCGGCAACGGGCATCTGCACAAAGGCGCCAAGCCGGTGCACTGGTGCATGGATTGCCGTTCTGCGTTGGCTGAAGCGGAAGTCGAGTACTACGACAAAACCTCACCGTCCATCGACGTGATGTTCAATGCCGTTGATGCTGACGCGGTACGCGCAAAGTTTGGTGTAACCCGCTCAGAAGGCCCGGTTTCGCTGGTTATCTGGACCACCACGCCGTGGACCATGCCGGCCAACCGCGGTATCTCGCTGCATCCGGAATTTGAATACCAGCTGCTGCAGATTGAAAGCCGCAGCCTGATCCTCGCTAAAGAGATGGTTGAAAGCGTGATGAAGCGCGCCGGCATCAGCGACTGGACAGTGCTGGGCGAATGCAACGGCGCGGCACTTGAGCTGCAACTGTTCCAGCATCCGTTCCTTGAGCAGATCCAATCCAAAGTAGTTCTGGGTGAACACGTAACCCTGGAAGCCGGTACCGGTGCGGTACACACTGCACCTGGTCACGGCCCGGATGACTATGTGATCGGTCAGAAATATGGCCTGGAAACCGCCAATCCGGTTGGTCCGGACGGCGCTTATCTGCCAGGCACGTATCCTACGCTGGATGGCGTGAACGTCTTTAAAGCCAACGACATGATCGTTGAGCTGCTGAAAGAGAAGGGCGCGTTGCTGCACGTTGAGAAACTGCTGCACAGCTATCCGCACTGCTGGCGTCACAAAACGCCGATCATCTTCCGCGCTACGCCGCAATGGTTCATCAGCATGGATCAGAAAGGCCTGCGTGCGCAGTCGCTGAAAGAGATTAAAGGCGTGCAGTGGATTCCGGATTGGGGCCAGGCGCGTATCGAAGCGATGGTGGCCAACCGTCCAGACTGGTGTATCTCACGTCAGCGTACGTGGGGCGTGCCGATGGCGCTGTTCGTGCATAAAGAGAGCGAGCAGCTGCACCCAGATACCCTGGAGCTGATGGAAAAAGTCGCCAAACGGGTTGAGCAGGACGGCATCCAGGCATGGTGGGATCTCGATCCACGCGATCTCATGGGCGACGACGCTGATCACTACATGAAAGTGCCAGATACCTTAGACGTCTGGTTTGACTCCGGATCGACCAGCTACTCGGTGGTGGATGCGCGTCCAGAGTTTGGTGGCCACACGCCAGATATGTATCTGGAAGGGTCGGATCAACATCGCGGCTGGTTCATGTCTTCCCTGATGATTTCCACGGCAATGAAAGGCAAAGCGCCTTATCGTCAGGTACTAACGCACGGCTTTACCGTTGACGGTCAGGGCCGCAAGATGTCGAAATCCATCGGCAACACCGTGGCACCGCAGGACGTCATGGATAAGCTGGGCGCGGACATTCTGCGTCTGTGGGTTGCCTCAACCGATTACTCTGGTGAGATGGCGGTATCCGACGAAATCCTCAAGCGTGCCGCGGATAGCTATCGTCGTATCCGTAACACCGCGCGTTTCCTGCTGGCTAACCTCGCTGGCTTCAATCCGGCGACCGACTGCGTGAAGCCGGAAGAAATGGTCGTGGTAGATCGCTGGGCGGTCGGCCGTGCGCTGGCAGCGCAGCAGGATATCGTGCAGTCCTACGAGAACTATGATTTCCATGAAGTGGTGCAGCGCCTGATGCACTTCTGCTCCATCGAAATGGGCTCGTTCTATCTCGATGTGATCAAAGATCGTCAGTACACCGCGAAAGGCGATAGCCTGGCGCGTCGCAGCTGCCAAACCGCGCTGTGGCACATTGTGGAAGCGCTGGTGCGCTGGATGGCACCCATCATGTCCTTCACCGCCGATGAAATCTGGGGTTATCTGCCGGGCGATCGCGTGAAATACGTGTTCACCGAAGAGTGGTATCAAGGCCTGTTTGGTTTAGCGGATAACGAAGCGCTGAACGACGCCTACTGGGATGACCTGCTGAAAGTGCGTGGCGAAGTGAACAAGGTTATTGAACAGGCACGTAGCGATAAACGCATCGGTGGTGCGCTGGAAGCCACGGTCACGCTGTACGCGGATGCCGAGCTGGCAGCCAAGCTGCAGGCGCTGGGCGATGAGCTGCGCTTTGTGCTGCTAACCTCAGGCGCAACCGTAGCGGATTACGCCACAGCCAGCGATGAAGCGCAGCAGAGCGAGTTGTTAAAAGGTCTGAAAATCGCGCTGCACAAAGCTGAAGGCGAGAAATGTCCGCGCTGCTGGCATTACACTACCGATGTAGGCCAGAATCCCGAGCACGCTGCAGTATGCGGTCGTTGCTATACCAACGTTGCCGGTAATGGCGAACAGCGGAAATTTGCCTGATGAGTAAAGCGCTTTGTTCAACCGGTTTGCGCTGGCTGTGGCTGGTGCTGGTGGTGATTGCCATCGATTTTGGTAGCAAGATGTGGGTCATCAACAACATGATGCTGCATGAAACGCAGCCACTTATGCCGTTCCTGAATCTGTTCTACGCGCACAACTACGGCGCGGCGTTTAGCTTCCTGGCGGATAAAGGCGGCTGGCAGCGCTGGTTCTTTGCCGGTATCGCCATTGCTATCGTGGTGGCGCTGCTGGTGATGATGTATCGCAACCGCGCCGCTAACAAGTTAACCAATATCGCCTACGCGCTGATTATCGGCGGGGCGTTAGGCAACCTGTTTGACCGTTCATATCACGGCTTTGTGGTCGATTTTATCGACTTCTATGTCGGTGACTGGCACTTCGCAACCTTTAATATCGCCGATTGCGCCATCTGCATCGGGGCGGCGCTGGTGGTGTTAGAAGGTTTTCTCAGCCCGAACGGCAAACCGGCTAAGGAATAAAAGATGACAGACTTAGTTCAGCGCGATAGCGCGTTGCTGGTGCATTTTACACTGAAGCTGGAAGATGGCTCGACAGCTGAATCCACGCGCGCCAACGGCAAACCTGCGCTGTTCCGTCTGGGTGATGGCAGCTTATCGGCCGCGCTGGAACAGCATCTCATCGGGCGTAAAGTGGGTGATAAGCACGCCTTTACTCTGGAACCGGAAGATGCGTTTGGCGGCACCAGTCCTGACCTGGTTCAGTACTTCTCGCGTCGTGACTTCAACGATGCGGGCGAACCGGAAGTGGGCGCCATCATGCTGTTCAGCGGCAGGGGCGGTAGCGAAATGCCGGGTGTGATCCGTGAAGTTTCTGGTGACTCGATCACCGTGGATTTTAACCATCCGCTGGCGGGTCAACGCATTCAGTTCGACATTGAAGTGCTGGAGATTGATCCGGTGCTGGAGGCCAACGATGCAAATCCTGTTAGCTAACCCACGCGGTTTCTGCGCAGGCGTTGATCGCGCCATCAGCATCGTTGAGCGCGCGCTGGAGATGTACGGCGCGCCCATCTACGTGCGTCACGAAGTAGTACATAACCGCTACGTGGTGAGCAGCCTGCGCGAGCGCGGTGCAATCTTCATTGAAGAGATCGCCGAAGTGCCGGACAACGCGATTCTGATCTTCTCCGCGCACGGTGTATCACAAGCAGTTCGCGCTGAAGCCAAAGCACGTAACCTTACCATGCTGTTTGATGCCACCTGTCCGCTGGTGACTAAAGTGCATATGGAAGTGGCGCGCGCCAGCCGTAAAGGTGTTGAAGCCATTCTTATTGGTCATGCGGGTCATCCTGAAGTGGAAGGGACCATGGGCCAATACAGCAATCCGAACGGCGGCATGTATTTGGTGGAATCTCCGGAAGACGTCTTCAAGCTGAATGTGAAAGATGAGAGCAACCTGTGCTTTATGACGCAGACCACGCTTTCCGTTGATGATACCTCGGACGTGATTGATGCCTTGCGTCAGCGCTTCCCGGCGATTATCGGCCCACGTAAAGATGACATCTGCTACGCCACTACCAATCGTCAGGAAGCGGTGCGCGTGCTGGCGCGTGATGCCGAAGTGGTGTTGGTGGTGGGTTCGAAAAACTCCTCTAACTCCAACCGGCTGGCGGAACTGGCGCAGCGTGCTGGCAAGCTGGCGAAGCTGATTGATTCAGCGGATGACATCCAGGAAGAGTGGGTTAAAGATAAGCAGGTCATCGGCGTTACCGCGGGGGCATCAGCGCCGGACATTCTGGTGCAGCAGGTGATTCAACGTTTGCGCGAGCTTGGTGGTGAAGCCGCCATTGAGCTGATTGGTCGCGAAGAGAACATCGTGTTTGAAGTACCGAAAGAACTGCGCGTCGACGTGCGCAACGTGCAGTAAGCGGTTCACGCCGCAGTAGAAATCAGGCCGACATTGTTCGGCCTTTTCTTTGTCTGTCGCCACGGAAAATCCCACTTCCAGCATGCGAGATTGCTTTTACTGATAATGTTCCGCGGCTGGCATAAAATTCTTATTATCCCTTTATTATTGTGGCGTGACGGTTATCGGACCGTTAACCTGTTTACGCTTTATATGCATAGATTTGTATCAGGAATGAATAATTATGAGTGAAATCCGCATTGCTATCGTTGGTGCGCCGGGTCGCATGGGACGCAATTTGATTCAGGCCGTTCAGCAGGCGGAAGGTGTCGCACTCGGTGCGGCATTGGCACGTAGCGGTTCATCGCTGCTGGGTGTAGATGCCGGTGAACTGGCGGGCATTGGTAAAACCGGCGTGATTGTCACCGACGATCTGCGACAAGTGGTCAACGACTTCGATGTGCTGATCGATTTCACCCGTCCGGAAGGCACGCTGGAGTATCTGACGTTTTGCCGCCAGCATAAAAAGGCGATGGTGATCGGTACCACCGGCTTTGATGAAGCCGGTAAAGCCGCGATTAGCGCGGCGGCAGAAGAGATTGGCATTGTGTTTGCCGCCAACTTCAGCGTCGGCGTTAATCTGGTGCTGAACCTGCTGCAGCAAGCGGCAAAAGTGATGGGCGACTACGCGGATATTGAAATCGTCGAAGCGCACCATCGTCATAAAGTTGATGCACCTTCAGGAACCGCGCTGGCGATGGGCGAAGCGATTGCCGATGCTATGAACTGGAATCTGGATGAGCACGCGGTCTATGCCCGTGTAGGCCATACCGGCGAGCGTAAAGCGCAAACCATCGGTTTTGCTACGGTGCGCGCGGGCGATATCGTCGGTGAGCATACTGCGATGTTTGCAGATATTGGCGAGCGCGTAGAGATTACCCACAAGGCTTCCAGCCGTATGACCTTCGCAAATGGCGCAGTTAAGGCGGCAAGCTGGCTTAAGAGTAAGAAATCTGGCCTTTATGATATGCGTGATGTGCTGGATTTATCGATGTTGTGAGTGTTGTGAACCATCGTGATGTGGTTATTTCAATCGGTAAGACCTTGATTGACGAGGGCAATGTGATCATTGCCCTTTATTTTATGTGAAAAAGGACATCTTGAGTCATTATCTCTATGAGTTTGTTGTTTTTGATTGTTTTAGCATAATTATCAGGCTTAAAAAGGTCATTTTTGACCATTTGGTCAAAAATTTATGCGAGTTAGCACCGCTTTGTAATCATTGCCGTCAGGCAACCGATTATTTTTCCGAGTTATCTCACTCTTTTATCGTCTTTCGCCATTTTTAACATTCAGGTGCCCGAAATATACAAAAAAATAACCTCATGGTGTAGACAAGGCGCAGGCCGATCATTAGAATGCGCGCAATTTGCCAAAATTCGAGTACTCAGGCGGGTTTTGCATTGATTCTGGCACTGCTTTTGAATTAATATGCAAATATTGTGACTGTTTATTCCCTGGAGGATGTTTTGATTAAGTCAGCGCTCTTGGTTCTGGAAGACGGAACCCAATTCCACGGTCGGGCCATCGGGGCTACGGGGTCGGCAGTGGGAGAAGTTGTTTTCAACACTTCAATGACCGGTTATCAAGAAATCCTCACTGATCCTTCCTATTCCCGCCAAATCGTTACCCTCACTTATCCCCATATCGGCAATGTTGGCGTTAACGCCGCTGATGAAGAATCCAGCCAAATTCATGCACAAGGCCTCGTTATTCGCGATCTGCCGCTGATTACCAGCAACTTCCGCAGTGAAGAAAGCCTGTCAGCTTATCTGCAGCGCAATAACATCGTCGGCATCGCCGATATCGATACGCGCAAACTGACCCGTTTGCTGCGTGAGAAAGGTGCACAGAGCGGCTGCATTATTGCGGGCGATAATCCGGATGCCGCACTGGCGCTGCAGAAAGCGCAGGCGTTCCCGGGCCTGAAAGGGATGGATCTGGCGAAAGAAGTCACCACCGCAGAAACTTACGCGTGGCAGCAGGGCAGCTGGACGCTGGAAGGCGACCTGCCGGAGCAAAAAAGCGCTGAAGCGCTGCCGTTCCATGTGGTGGCGTACGATTACGGCGCTAAGCGCAACATCCTGCGCATGCTGGTGGATCGCGGCTGCCGCCTGACGGTGGTACCGGCACAAACTTCGGCGGAAGACGTGTTGGCACTTAATCCAGACGGTATTTTCCTGTCGAACGGTCCTGGTGATCCTGAGCCGTGCGACTACGCCATTAAGGCCATTCAGGCGTTCCTGAAAACGGACATTCCCGTATTTGGTATCTGCCTCGGCCACCAGCTGTTAGCGCTGGCGAGCGGTGCCAAAACCGTCAAGATGAAACTCGGCCACCACGGCGGGAACCATCCGGTGAAAGATCTCGATAACAATACCGTGATGATTACCGCGCAGAACCACGGTTTTGCGGTTGATGACAGCCAGTTGCCAGCGAATCTGCGCGTGACGCATGTGTCGCTGTTCGACCAAACCGTGCAGGGTATTCACCGCACCGACAAACCGGCCTTCAGCTTCCAGGGACACCCGGAAGCGAGCCCAGGCCCGCACGACGCGGCGCCGCTGTTCGATCACTTTATCGAACTGATCGAAGCTTACCGTTCTAACGCGAAGTAATCAGGAGCCATTGATGCCAAAACGTACAGACATAAAATCCATCCTGATCCTTGGCGCTGGCCCGATCGTCATCGGCCAGGCATGCGAATTTGACTACTCCGGTGCGCAGGCGTGTAAAGCGCTGCGCGAAGAGGGTTACCGCGTCATTCTGGTGAACTCGAACCCGGCCACTATCATGACCGACCCGGAAATGGCCGATGCCACCTACATCGAGCCGATTCACTGGGAAGTGGTACGCAAAATTATCGAAAAAGAGCGCCCGGATGCAGTATTGCCAACCATGGGCGGCCAGACAGCGCTGAACTGTGCGCTGGAGCTGGAGCGTCAGGGCGTGCTGGCGGAGTTCGGCGTGACCATGATTGGTGCCACCGCCGATGCGATTGACAAAGCCGAAGATCGCCGCCGTTTTGACGTGGCGATGAAAAGCATTGGTCTCGGCACGGCGCGTTCCGGTATTGCGCACAATATGGAAGAAGCGCTGGCGGTGGCCGAAGACGTTGGCTTCCCGTGTATCATCCGTCCTTCCTTTACCATGGGCGGCACCGGCGGCGGTATCGCCTATAACCGCGAAGAGTTCGAAGAGATTTGCGAACGCGGTCTGGATCTGTCGCCAACCAATGAGCTGCTGATTGATGAGTCGCTGATTGGCTGGAAAGAGTACGAGATGGAAGTGGTGCGTGATAAAAACGACAACTGCATCATCGTCTGCTCAATCGAAAACTTCGATGCGATGGGCATTCACACCGGCGACTCCATCACCGTGGCACCAGCGCAAACCCTGACCGACAAAGAGTATCAAATCATGCGTAACGCCTCGCTGGCGGTACTGCGTGAAATCGGTGTAGAAACCGGCGGTTCTAACGTGCAGTTCTCGGTGAACCCGAAAGATGGCCGTATGATCGTCATCGAAATGAACCCGCGCGTGTCGCGCTCTTCGGCGCTGGCCTCGAAAGCTACCGGCTTCCCGATTGCAAAAGTGGCCGCAAAGCTGGCGGTAGGCTTTACCCTCGATGAGCTGATGAACGACATCACCGGCGGCTTAACGCCGGCATCATTCGAACCGTCAATCGACTACGTCGTGACCAAGATTCCTCGCTTTAACTTCGAGAAGTTTGCCGGTGCCAACGATCGTCTGACGACGCAGATGAAATCGGTGGGTGAAGTGATGGCGATTGGCCGTACTTTCCAGGAATCGATGCAGAAAGCGCTGCGTGGTCTCGAAGTCGGCGCCAACGGTTTTGACCCAAAAGTCAGCCTGGACGATCCCGAGGCCTTAACGCGCATCCGCCGTGAACTGAAAGATGCCGGTTCTGACCGTATCTGGTACATCGCCGATGCCTTCCGCGCCGGCATGTCAGTGGATGGCGTATTCAATCTCACCAACATCGACCGCTGGTTCCTGGTACAGATTGAAGAGCTGGTGCGTCTGGAAGAGCGAGTTGAGCGCGAAGGCGTGAACTCGCTCAGTGCCGAATTCCTGCGCGCGTTGAAGCGTAAAGGCTTTGCCGATGTGCGCCTGGCTGCGCTGGCGGGCGTTTCAGAAGGTGAAATCCGCAAGCTGCGTCAGCAATTTAACCTGCATCCGGTCTACAAGCGCGTTGATACCTGCGCCGCTGAATTCGCCACCGATACTGCGTATATGTACTCCACCTACGAGGAAGAGTGCGAAGCCAATCCAAACCAGGATCGTGAAAAAATCATGATTCTGGGCGGCGGTCCAAACCGTATCGGTCAGGGCATCGAGTTCGATTACTGCTGTGTGCATGCCGCGCTGGCACTGCGTGAAGACGGGTACGAAACCATCATGGTTAACTGTAACCCGGAAACCGTATCGACCGATTACGATACCTCAGACCGCCTGTACTTCGAACCCGTTACCCTCGAAGACGTGCTGGAAATCGTGCGCATTGAGCAGCCAAAAGGCGTGATCGTGCAGTACGGTGGCCAGACGCCGCTGAAACTGGCGCGCGCGCTCGAAGCGGCTGGCGTGCCGGTGATTGGCACCAGCCCGGATGCGATTGACCGTGCAGAAGACCGTGAGCGTTTCCAGCAGGCGGTTGATCGCCTGAGCCTGAAGCAACCAGCGAACGCCACCGTGGCTACGCTGGAGCAGGCGGTAGAAAAAGCGGCCGGCATCGGCTATCCGCTGGTGGTGCGTCCTTCTTATGTGCTGGGCGGCCGCGCGATGGAAATCGTTTACGATGAAATTGACCTGAAGCGCTACTTCCAAACTGCGGTTTCCGTCTCTAATGATGCGCCAGTACTGCTGGATCGCTTCCTCGACGATGCGGTTGAAGTGGATGTCGATGCGATTTGCGACGGCGAGCGCGTGCTGATTGGCGGCATTATGGAGCACATCGAGCAGGCGGGCGTGCACTCCGGTGACTCTGCGTGTTCACTGCCGGCCTACACGCTGAGCACGGAAATCCAGAACGTCATGCGTCAGCAGGTCGAGAAACTGGCCTTTGAGCTGAATGTACGCGGCTTGATGAACGTGCAGTTTGCGGTGAAGGACAACGAGGTTTACCTGATTGAGGTTAACCCGCGTGCCGCACGTACCGTACCGTTCGTGTCGAAAGCCACCGGCGTGGCGCTAGCCAAAGTGGCGGCGCGCGTAATGGCAGGCAAAACGCTGGCGGAGCAGGGCGTCACCAAAGAAGTGATTCCACCGTATTACTCGGTGAAAGAAGTGGTGCTGCCGTTCAACAAGTTCCCAGGCGTTGACCCGATTCTTGGCCCGGAAATGCGCTCTACCGGTGAAGTGATGGGCGTGGGTCGTACCTTCGCGGAAGCCTTTGCGAAAGCGATGCTAGGCGCGCAGAGCAACATGAAGAAAACCGGTCGTGCACTGTTGTCGGTGCGTGAAGGCGATAAGAAACGTATCGTCGACCTGGCGGCGAAGCTGCAGAAGTTTGGTTTCGAGCTGGATGCGACACACGGCACCGCAGTGGTGCTGGGCGAAGCGGGTATTAATCCTCGTCTGGTGAACAAGGTGCACGAAGGTCGTCCACACATTCAGGATCGTCTGAAGAATGGCGAATATGCCTATATCGTGAACACCACGGCGGGACGTCAGGCAATTGAAGACTCCAAGCTGATTCGTCGCAGCGCGCTGCAATATAAAGTGCATTACGACACCACGCTGAACGGCGGTTTTGCGACGGCGATGGCGCTTAATGCCGATCCGACTGAGCAAGTTATCTCAGTGCAGGAAATGCACGCACAAATTAAAGGCTAAGCAGACATTGCGGTATGAAAACGGCTCCTGTGTGGGCCGTTTTTTTTGCCTTTAGTGACCAGGCAAATATCGTTATCTGTAAAAATCATATTAATTTGACATAGTATTTATCAGTTGATGCGGAAACTGTTACATCCAGGAATATCCGCACAAAATTATAAATAACAACCCAGTAAGCGCACCGTACTATTTCGCTCGCTCATCAATAGAGCGCTCACCTTTACTGGGAATAAAAAATGAAAATGCGTGCTTTCACTCTCAGCGCTATTGCTGCATTACTCGCAGCGGCGCCACTTGCTAGCCAGGCGGAAATCACTCTGCTGAAGCAGGATCCACAGGCAGGCGATCCGCTTAGCCGTCTTGACTTCAAAGTGGGCGGCAGTATTCGTCCACAGTTCCAGCATCAGAACGGGGTTAACGACCAATCATACAAACGCAATGGTTATGATGGTGGTTCACGTTTCCGTTTTACCGCTAACTACTACCTGTTTGATGACGTGAGTTGGGTAGGTTATTACGAGCTGGGTGTTAATTTCCCTGCATGGTGGGGATGGGATAATCATCATGCTGATGGTGCTAACAATACCACGCGTCGCCAGCTCTATACCGGCTTCAAAAGCGCCTCTTTGGGTGAACTCTACTTTGGTCAGCAGAACAGCGTTTATTACGATGTAGTAGGCGCGAAAACCGATATCTGGGACTACGATATGCTGGCCCAGGCACCGGGCAACGGCATCAATGGTGACTACGACGGTTCTTATCGTTCACGCAAAATGCTGAAGTACAAAAACACCTTCGGTGATGCGGATGTGTACGCGGCATATCTGTTTGAAGATGATGATTTCCTGCCGGGAAATGGCCTGCGCTACAAGCGTAAAGGCGGTGGCTCGTTGGGTGTTAACTACCACATCACCAAAGATCTGGCATGGGGCACCGCGTGGAACTACACCCGTGCTGATATCCATAATCCAGGCAACGGCGACAGCAAGCGCTACGACCAGAATATCTACGGTACCGCACTGAGCTGGACGCCGGATAACTGGACGCTGTCAGCCGGCGCCGGTTGGTATGAGAACTTCTCGCCTACCAAACGCAATACCGTCAACAACTACTTCGCCGATGACGCGTGGGGCGTTGAATACTTCGCAGGTTACAAATTCCCGATTGGTCAGTACGCGGTGAAATCCATCCAGCCTTACTTCATGGGTGACCGTCTGGAGTTCGTCAACGGACGTGATTACAAACGTATCGACAATGGGGTTGGCGTGAGCGCACAGCTCGACTATGGCTTCCGTGTTGATTACGAATATGTCATCACATCTAGCACCGATAAATCACTGGGTAACGTAAACCTCGTGCGTCTGCGCTACGATTTCTAACCTGTCTTAACGGCTCCCGCGGGAGCCGTTTTCTTTTATCGCACAGAGTGCGCTTTTCTTTACACTGCGCTACCCACGATCTGCCGTGATGCGCTGAGTTGTGCCGTCTCACCAGCAATTTCTGGCGCCTCTCCCCGCTATTGCTGGAAAAGTCGGTGCAAAACTCTGTCCAATAACAAAAGTGCGGTGGCATCGGAGCTTTACGCAAATAGCGGGGGCGGCCTATCGACGAAAGTTTCGCCTTTACGTATGATGGCGCCAATTTTTTCCTGTAGGTCTTTTAACATGATTAGTCTGATCGCGGCGCTGGCTGCGGATCGCATTATCGGTATGGAAAACGCCATGCCTTGGAACCTGCCTGCTGATCTGGCGTGGTTTAAGCGTAATACCTTGAATAAGCCGGTGATTATGGGCCGTCTGACCTTTGAATCTATCGGTCGTCCGCTGCCTGGGCGTCTGAACATTGTGGTCAGCAGCCAGCCAGGCAACCATGAAGGCGTTACCTGGGTAACGTCGCTGGAAGAAGCAGTGAAAGCCGCAGGTGATGTTGACGAGATGATGGTGATTGGCGGTGGACGCGTTTACGAGCAGATGCTGGCGCGCGCAGATCGTCTGTATCTGACGCATATCGACGCGGAAGTGGAAGGGGATACGCAGTTCCCGGATTACGAGCCGGATGAGTGGCAATCTACCTTCAGCGAATTCCACGATGCCGATGAGCAGAACTCACACAGCTACTGCTTCGAGATTCTGGATCGCCGTTGATTACATTTGTTATTCGTAGGGTCGCCATGCATGGCGACCTTTTTTATTTATGGCGTATCGCTTAACGGTGGGTGTGCGCTGACCGCACTTTCCGCCATCGCCTGCTCGCGATTGGAGGCTTGCACGTAATAGTGTTTGCTTTCCCAATGCAGCAGCGTCAGTGTTCCGCCCCAGCAGCAACCGGTATCCAGACCAATAACGTGTTCCGGTGTACCTTTCCCCTCCAGTGACGCCCAATGACCAAAAATCTGCGTGTAGTCGCTGTCGATCTTGCTCGGCACCATAAACCACGGCTTCAGCGGCGGTGGTGCAGATTCCGGGGATTCCTTGCAAATCATATCCAGCTGGCCATTTGGGAAGCAGAAGCGCATGCGCGTCAGCGCATTGGTGCTAAACCGCAGGCGTGCTAGCCCGCTAAGCTCCGGCGTCCAGTTATTAGGCATGTCGCCGTACATGGCGTCGAGAAACAGCGGATAGCTGTCGCTGGAAAGCACTGCTTCTACTTCGCGCGCGCACATTTGCGCCGTGTCCAGATCCCACTGCGGCGTAATGCCGGCATGAGCCATCAACAGTTTCTTCTCTTCATCCACCTGCAATAGCGGCTGACGGCGTAACCAGTTGATCAGTTCATCGGCATCATCGGCTTCCAGCAGCGGCGTCAGGCGATCCTTCGGCTTATTACGGCTGATTCCCGCATACACAGCGAGCAGATGCAGATCGTGATTGCCCAGCACTAAGCGTACGCAATCTCCCAGCGATTTCACGTAGCGCAGCACCTCAAGCGAGCCGGGGCCGCGCGCCACCAGATCGCCGGTAAGCCATAGAGTGTCGTGCTGCGGATCGAAATCTACCTGCGCCAATAGCGCACGAAGCTCGTCATAACAGCCATGAATATCGCCAATCAGGTATGTACTCATTGTCAGTCCGATGAAAACGCGCCGCCCGGACTGGCCGGGCGGGGGAGGATTAATGAATGTGGGTTTGCACCGCAAGTCGGAACACCGGGATCTCGACGTGGAACTCTTCTCCCGCGTCATCGATCATCACATAGTGGCCCTGCATGGTGCCCATCGGCGTTTCCAGAACTGCGCCGCTGGTATACTGATATTCGCCGCCGGCAGCAATGTGCGGCTGTTCGCCGACCACGCCTTCACCTTGCACTTCAGTCTCGCGACCGTTGCCATTAGTGATGAGCCAATAGCGGCTGCGCAGCTGTACGCTGCTGCGCCCTAAATTGCGGATGGTGATGGTGTAGGCAAACACGTAGCGATCCTCGTCGGGCAAGGATTGCGACTCCACATACTGACTATGTACATGGACACAGACGCGGGCCAATTCACTCATGCACTCAATTCTCCGGAGTTTCTGCCTGATGATTGCTCAACCAGTTTGCCAGTTGGCAATATTGCGCCACAGAAACGTTTTCTGCACGCAGCGAGGCATCGATGTCCAATTGATCCAGCGCACCAGCCGCAAACATATGAGCGAGGCTGTTGCGCAGCGTTTTACGGCGTTTACCAAAGGCTTCAGTGGTAATGCGGCTCAGCAGACGAATATCGCTGACCGGATACTGCGGCTGCATATAAGGCACTAAACGCACCACGGCCGAATCCACTTTCGGTGCCGGCGTGAATGACTCTGGCGGCACTTCAAGCACAGGAATGACCTGGCAGTAATACTGCGCCATCACACTTAAACGGCCATAAGCTTTGCTGCCCGGTCCGGCGACTAAGCGATTCACCACTTCTTTCTGCAACATAAAGTGCATGTCTTTAATCGAACCAGTATAGCTGAAAAGGTGGAACATCAGCGGCGTCGAGATGTTGTACGGCAGGTTGCCGAACACGCGTAGCGGCTGACCTTTCTCCTGCGCCAGCGCGGAGAAATCAAAGGTCATGGCATCCTGCTGGAAAATGGTCAGCTTGGGACCGAGGAACGGATGCGTTTGCAGACGCGCGGCAAGGTCGCGGTCCAGTTCGACAACGGTCAGCTCATCCAGACGCTCGCCTACCGGCTCGGTTAACGCACCAAGGCCGGGGCCAATTTCCACCACCGCTTCACCTTTTTGTGGGTGAATGGCGGAGACAATGCTGTCGATAATGTACTGATCGTTCAGGAAGTTTTGCCCGAAACGTTTACGGGCATAATGCCCCTGATGGACGCGATTATTCATTACTGCTCTTGATCATAGTGATGGCGAGATTAAGCGCCGTGATAAAGCTGCCCGGATCTGCCTGGCCAAGGCCGGCTAATTCAAGCGCGGTGCCGTGATCGACAGAAGTCCGGATAAAGGGCAGGCCAAGGGTGATATTCACCGCACGACCAAACCCCTGAAATTTTAGCACCGGTAAGCCCTGGTCGTGATACATCGCCAGCACTGCGTCGGCATGTTGCAGATATTTCGGCTGGAACAACGTATCCGCGGGCAGTGGTCCGGTGAGTTGGATGCCTTGCTGACGCAGCTCGTTGAGTGCCGGAATAATGGTATCAATCTCTTCGCGGCCCATATGGCCGCTTTCGCCTGCATGCGGATTAAGGCCACAGACGAAGATATGGGGATTTGGCAAACCAAACTTTTGCTGCAGATCGCGATGCAAAATGGCGATCACTTCATGCAGACTTTCGCGGGTAATCGCAGCGGAAACCTCTTTCAGCGGCAGATGGGTGGTGGCCAGCGCAACGCGCAGCTCTTCCGTTGCCAGCATCATCACCACCAAATCGCCGCCAGCGCGATCGGCAAAGAACTCGGTATGGCCGGTAAATGGAATGCCGGCATCATTGATAACGCCTTTATGCACGGGGCCGGTAATCAACGCGGCGAACTCACCGTTGAGGCAGCCGTCACAGGCGCGTGCCAGCGTTGCCAGCACATAGTGACTGTTCGCGACACAGAGTTCGCCAGCCGTGACCGGCTGAGCAATATCTACTTGCAGCAGCGTTAGGGTGCCCGCCTGCTGCGGTTGTGCTGCGACGCCAGGCTGATAATCGCGTAGCGTCAGCGGTAAACCCAGTAAAGCAGCGCGACGGCGCAGAAGCTCGCCGTCGCCGCAGACTACCAACTCAACTGGCCAGTTTTGCTGCGCCAGTTGAACGGTGAGGTCGGGACCAATCCCGGCAGGTTCGCCGGGGGTGATCGCTACACGATAATTACTGACCATTGTTATCCAGGATCTTCACGTAAGCACCGGCGCGTTGTTCCTGCATCCAGGTTTGCGCTTCTTCCGCAAATTTACGGTTGAACAGCATACGATACGCGCGCTCTTTTTGCGCTGCGTCGGTCTTATCAACCTGACGCGTATCCAGCAGCTGAATCAAGTGCCAGCCAAATGAGGAGTGAACCGGTTGGCTAACCTGGCCTTTCTGCAGTTTCAGCAATGCATCACGGAACGCCGGATCGTAAATTTCCGGGGATGCCCAGCCGAGATCGCCGCCCTGGTTTGCTGAGCCCGGATCGTCAGAGAACTGTTTAGCCGCAGCGGCGAAGGTAGTTTTGCCACTTTTAATATCAGCTGCGATCTGTTCGATCTTGGCTTGTGCCTGCGCATCAGTCAGGATCGGTGACGGCTTCAGCAGAATGTGGCGCGCGTGGACTTCGGTCACGGAGATGTTTTTGCTTTCGCCACGCAGATCGTTCACTTTCAGGATGTGGAAGCCCACGCCTGAACGAATTGGACCGACAATATCGCCTTTCTTCGCCGTGCTCAGCGCCTGCGAGAACAGCGTTGGCAGCTCTTCAATCTTGCCCCAACCCATGTTGCCGCCTTTCAGCGCCTGCGGATCGGCAGAGTAGGTCACTGCCAGTTTGCCAAAGTCGGCGCCGCCTTTCAGTTGACCGACCAGCTGGCGAGCCAGCGTTTCCTGATCGTCAACCTGCTGTTGCGTTGGATTTTCTGGCAGCGGCAACAGAATCTGGCTGATATTCAGTTCGGTACCCTGCGTGTTCTGTGCGCCAACCTGAGCGGCCAGCGTGTCGACTTCCTGCGGCAGGATAGTGACGCGGCGACGCACTTCGTTATTACGCACTTCAGCGATCGTCATCTCTTTGCGAATCTGCGCACGGTACACGTTATAGTCCATGCCATCGTACGCCAGACGGCTGCGCAGCTGATCGAGACTCATGCGGTTCTGCGCGGCGATGTTCTGAATAGCCTCATCCAGTTGCTGATCGGTAATCTGAACGCCCGCTCTTTCACCCATCTGCAGAATGATGGCATCCATGACCTGGCGTTCCAGGATTTGATGACGCAATGTTTTGTCATCAGGGAGCTGCTGTTTTGCCTGCTGCGCCTGTGATTTCACGGTGCGCATCATATCATCAACGTCACTTTCCAGTACCACGCCGTTATTCACGACAGCGGCAACTTTATCAACCACTTGTGGGGCTGCGAACGCAGTGTTGGCGGTAATCGCCACACCAAGAATCAGCATTCTCCAGTTCTTCATACTTTATCCATTGTTGTTTCCGCACTGCGGGATAGCCTGTCAAATATCACAACATCAGAAAGCGCGCTGGTAAGGGATGATGCCCTGACGCAGCATTTCATTGGTGCCTAAGCCATAGTTGGAACTCAGACCACGCAGCTCAATGTTGAATGAGATTTGGTTGTCATACTTACTGTCGTTGTTTTCCCAACCGTTGATCTTGCGTTCGTAACCCAGACGGATGGCGTAGCAGCACGAGCTGTACTGCAGGCCGACCAGCTGCTCAGCCGGACGACTGTTGCGGGTATCGTAGTAATAACCGCCAACCAGTGACCAGGCATCGGCAATTGGCCAGCTGGCGGTGGCACCCACCTGCGAAATCCCGTTTTTGTAAATCGGATCCGTCACCAGGTTTGAGTTATTCAACGCCTGCGCTACGTATTCCGGGCTGCTGTAGCGGTAGCTCAGCTGTACCATGCGATCGGCATCCTGACGATACTCAACCACGGCGTTGCCCTGCGCCACGTTATCGAGGCGCGTGTCATATTGCAGTCCACCACGCGCGCCCCAGCGATCGCTGATTTTCCAGTAAGTGTCGCCGGCCCAGACCAGGCTGCCGGTGTCATCTTCTTTGTTCGTCTGGTTTACGCCGGTACGAGACGGGGTAAACGAGTAGATTTGACCCACAGAAACGTTAAAACGTTCAACCAGATCGTTATCATAAATACGCGTGGTAACACCAGAAGCCACTTCGTTAGCGGAAGCGATGCGATCCAGGCCGCTGTAGGTACGATCGCGGAACAAACCGGTGTAATCAGTTTGCAGTAGGGTTGAGTCGTAAGGGTAGATATTGCTCTGGTTACGATAAGGAACGTAAAGGTACTGCACACGCGGTTCCAGCGTCTGCGTATAGCCAGGTTCCCAATCCATATCGCGGTCAAATACTAAGCGACCATCGACTTTGAACTGCGGCAGAGTACGGTTAACCGAATCATCCAAACGACCGCTTGAACCGCCGACGTTCGCAATTTCGCCGTTGTTATAGGCGTTGATATTTTCTTGTTGGTAATGGGTTGCTAGGAATTTCGCTTCGGTATCCAGGCTTGCCCAGCCGTTTGACAGTGGCAGATCCAGCGTAGGTTCGAAGTGCAAACGCGTCGCTTCAGGCATGCGGCTGTTTACGTTGGTAAATTTCACCGCTTGCGCATAGACGTGGCCATCAAACGGTCCCATATCGTTCTGATAGAAATTCAGATCGAGCTGAGGCTGAGCGCGATAGACATTGCTGTTGCTGGTGTTACCAAAGACCTGGAAGT
Source organism: Pantoea sp. BRR-3P (assembly GCF_039621635.1). Taxonomy (NCBI): domain Bacteria; kingdom Pseudomonadati; phylum Pseudomonadota; class Gammaproteobacteria; order Enterobacterales; family Erwiniaceae; genus Pantoea; species Pantoea sp. BRR-3P. The sequence goes on along the minus strand of NZ_CP155066.1, from coordinate 3,340,573 downwards.
CTTTACTCGACAGGGTGGCATCCCAGTTGGTGTCCGCATAGCCAAAACTGAACTTCTGCGTGGCGTAACCGTCGGTGGAGCTGTAGTACTTCGAGTCGAGATCGTTGAAGTAATACGGATCGCTCACTTTGGTGTAGTCAGCATTGAAACGCCAGTGCTGATCGTAAACGCCTGCATGACGCCAGAAGAATAACCAGCGATCGGAGCTGTCATTCTGTGCGATTCCGCGCACGGCTTTGTCGTTATCGTACTGCTTATCTGACTGAAGATAATCCAGCTCCATCAGACCCGCACCAAACACCGTCAGATAGCGGAATTCGTTCTGCAATTGCAGACCGCGTTTTTCCATATAATGCGGCGTAATGGTGGCATCGGCCTGTGGCGCGATATTCCAGTAATACGGCAGCATGAATTCGAAGCCGTTATTGCTACCGTACTTCGCATTCGGGATCAGGAAGCCAGAACGACGACGATCGCCAATCGGCAACTGCAAATAGGGGCTGTAAAACACCGGCACATTGCCGAGTTTAAAGCGGGCGTTCCAGATCTCCGCGACTTCTTCTTCGCGGTCCTGAATCACTTCGGAACCCACCACGCTCCAGCTATTGGAACCCGGCAAGCAGGAGGTAAAGCTGCCGTTTTCCAGAATGGTATAGCGATTATTACCGCGCAGTTTCATCTGATCGGCATCGCCGCGGCCCTGGCGGCCAACCATCTGATAATCACCGTTCCACACATTGGTGTCTTTGGTGTTCAGATTTGACCAAGCTTTCGGACCTTTGAGGATGACCTGATTGTCGTCATAGTGCACATTACCCAGCGCATCCACGGTGCGAACCGGCGTGGTTTGGCCATCCTGCGGACGTTGATGCAGCTGCACCTCGTCGGAACGCAGGCGGCTATTGCCCTGTTGCACATCGACGTTGCCAGTGAACACCGCGTCATTCGGATAATTGCCTTTGGCTGAATCAGAATTGATGGTGACCGGCAGCGAATTGGTATCGCCATTAACCAGCGGGCGGTTGTAGCTCGGCACGCCCAGCATGCACTGCGACATCAGATCGTCGGCAAGTGATGACTGGCTATAAAGCGCTGCACCAATCATGGTAGCCAGCAGGGTAGGTATACGTTTTTTCATACGCGGTTTCGATAATTCCATGAAAACTGGCATCATGCCGACAATCCGGTCAGAGACTAACTTACTGCCCGGCGTTGCGCCAGTGTTAATCCTTGTCTGTCCGCGTTGCCGTTAGGCGCTGAGATAAATGACAGGTATGATAATGCAATTTTCAGCCGCAAGCATGGCGAATTGAGGAGTTTATGCGCTACTGGGGAAAAGTAATCGGTCTGGCTATCGGGATATTTTCCGGTGCAGGCTTTTGGGGCATTGTACTGGGTCTGATCATTGGTCACATGTTTGACAAAGTACGCAGCGTGAAGGGACAGGGTTATTTTGCCAATAACCAGGCGCGTCAGACGCTGTTTTTCAGTACCACTTTCCAGGTGATGGGCCATTTGACCAAGTCAAAAGGGCGCGTGACCGAAGCAGATATCCAGATTGCTTCCTTATTTATGGATCGTATGCAGCTGCACGGTGATGCACGTACCGCCGCACAGCGGGCTTTTCGTGAAGGCAAACAGAGCGACTATCCATTGCGTAGTAAACTACGCGAGCTGCGCAGCGCCTGCTTTGGTCGTTTCGATCTGATTCGGATGTTTCTGGAAATCCAGATTCAGGCGGCGTTCGCCGATGGTTCACTGCATCCCAACGAGCGGCAGGTGCTGTATGTCATCGCCGAAGAGTTGGGCATTTCACGAGCACAGTTTGATCAGTTCCTGCGTATGATGGAAGGCGGCCAGCAGTTTGGTGGCGGCGGTTCTTACTCCGGCGGGGCCTATCAACAGTCGCAACGTGGGCCTACGTTAGAAGATGCCTGCAGCGTGCTGGGCGTGAAAAGCAGCGATGATGGCACCACCATCAAGCGCGCGTACCGCAAGCTGATGAGCGAGCATCATCCCGACAAGCTGGTGGCGAAAGGCTTGCCGCCGGAAATGATGGAGATGGCGAAACAGAAAGCCCAGGAAATTCAGGCGGCTTACGATTTGATTCGTAAGGAGAAGGGGTTTAAGTAAGGTTGTTTTTCCCTCACCCCGGCCCTCTCCCGCAAGCGGTAGAGGGGGCTGATCGAGCAAATTTTGAGGTTGAGTGATTCACTTTAACATCGCACAAAACGGTTCCCTCGCCCGCTTGCGGGAGAGGGCTAGGGTGAGGGACGAAACTAAAAATCTGCCGGCTGTCTAAACGTCATACTGTTACCAAACGCTGGATGGGTAATCGTCAGCGACTCGGCATGCAGTTGCAAACGTGGTGCCATCGCCAACGCTTCCTCATGCGCATAAAAGCGGTCGCCAAGAATCGGATGCCCCAGCGCCAGCAAATGCACACGTAGCTGGTGGGAACGCCCGGTAATGGGCTTCAGCTGTACGCGCGCACTGTTGGTGGTTTCATACTCCAGCACCTGATATTCGGTCTGCGCTGCTTTGCCGTTCTCGAAACACACCATCTGCTTCGGTCGATTTGGCCAGTCGCAAATCAGCGGCAGATCGATTAAGCCTTTCTCGGCGGCCGGATGGCCCCAAACGCGCGCCACATAATACTTAGAGGGCTCACGCTCACGGAACTGGCGCTTGAGTTCACGCTCAGCGGCTTTATTCAGGGCCACGACAATCACGCCGCTGGTCGCCATATCAAGACGATGCACCGATTCCGCCTGCGGGAAATCACGCTGGATGCGCGTCATCACGCTATCCTTGTGCTCCTCCAGGCGGCCCGGCACCGACAGCAACCCGCTCGGTTTATTCACCACCATAATGTGCTCGTCCTGATACAGAATATGCAGCCAGGGTTCGAGCGGCGGGTTGTACGCTTCCATCAGCATGATGTCGTGGTCCTGAACATTATTGGTGCGTCACGACGATCAGGCGCAGCGCATCAAGACGCCAGCCGGCGTCGCCGAGGCTTTCCAATACCTGCTCGCGATTGCTTTCCAGCGCTTCAACCTCATCATCACGGATGTTGGGGTTAACGGCGCGCAGCGCTTCAAGGCGTGACAGTTCGGCTCCCAGCTTCTCTTCGGCTTCGACTTTCGCCGCAGCAATAATCGCCTGCGCTTCCGGCACGATCACTTTTTCCGCCTGGGTCAGAATCTCATGCACGTCTTGCTGCACCGCATTCACCAGCTTGCTGCCGGTATGACGATTCACCGCATTCAGCTGACGGTTGAAGCTTTCGAACTCGACCTTGCCAGCCAGGTTATTACCGGCACGGTCCATCAACAAACGCACTGGCGTTGGCGGCAGGAAGCGGGTGAGCTGCAGGTTTTTCGGTGCCTGAGCTTCCACCACATAGATCATCTCGACCAACAGCGTGCCTACCGGCAGCGCCTTGTTTTTCAGCAGCGATAGCGCGCAGCTGCCGGTATCGCCCGAAAGAATCAGGTCAAGACCATTGAGGATCAGCGGATGCTCCCAGGTGATGAACTGGGTATCTTCGCGCGACAGCGCCTGATTGCGGTTAAAGGTCACGGTGCAACCGTCTTCCGGCAGGCCTGGGAAATCGGGAACCAGCATATGATCGGAAGGCGTCAGCACGATCAGGCTATCGCTGCGATCTTCCTGATTGATGCCGACGATATCGAACAAATTCAGCGCGAAGCTGACCAGATCGGTATCGTTGTCCTGCTCGCCGATCGCGTTCGCCAGCGCTTGCGCCGCTTCACCGCCATTGGAGTTCAGTTCCAGCAAGCGATCGCGCCCCTGTTCCAGCTGAGATTTCAGCGCATCATGCTGCTTACGGCTTTCCGTGATGAACGCATCCAGCCCCTGCGGATTCTCCGGCGCGGCGAGGTATTCAATCAGCTGAGAGTACTCTTTATCGTAAATGGCGCGGCCGGTTGGGCAGGTATGCTCAAACGCGTCCAGACCTTCGTGATACCAGCGCAGCAGCACCGCCTGTGCGGTTTTTTCCAGCCACGGCACCAGAATCTGGATGTCATGCATTTGGCCGATACGATCGAGACGACCGATACGCTGCTCGAGCAGATCCGGGTTAAACGGCAGATCGAACATTACCAGGCGGCTAGCGAACTGGAAGTTACGGCCTTCAGAACCGATTTCTGAGCACAGCAGCACCTGCGCACCATCCTCTTCTGAGGCGAAGAAGGCTGCCGCGCGGTCACGCTCGATGATCGATAAACCTTCGTGGAAGACGGCGGCGCGGATGCCTTCGCGCTCACGCAGCACCTGCTCCAGCTGCAGCGCGGTGGCCGCTTTAGCGCAGATCACCAGCACTTTCTCTTTGCGGTTGCTGGTGAGATAGCCCATCAGCCACTCTACGCGCGGATCAAAGTTCCACCAGGTTCCGCTATCGCCTTCAAATTCCTGATAAATCTGCTCGGGATACAGCATGTCACGCGCGCGTTCTTCTGCGCTTTTACGCGTGCCCATAATGCCGGAGACTTTAATCGCGGTTTGATACTGCGCCGGCAGCGGCAGGCGAATCTGATGCAGCTCGCGTTTCGGGAAGCCTTTTACACCGTTACGCGTGTTGCGGAACAGCACGCGGCTGGTGCCGTGGCGATCCATCAGCATTGAAACCAGCTCTTTACGCGCATCTTCTTTGCCGTCGCGATCGCTGTTAGCCACCTGCAGCAGCGGCTCGATATCCTGCTCACCGATCAAATCGTTGATCAGATTCATTTCATCTTTGCTGATGGCGTGATCGGCCAGCAGCGAGCTGACGGCATCCGCCACCGGGCGGTAATGCTGCTGTTCTTCAACGAACTGGCTAAAATCGTGGAAGCGATTCGGGTCGAGCAGGCGCAGACGGGCAAAGTGGCTCTCTAAGCCCAGCTGTTCCGGCGTTGCGGTCAGCAGCAGCACGCCAGCCGTTTTCTCGGCCAGCTGCTCAATAACCTGATATTCACGGCTCGGTGCGTCTTCGCTCCACGCCAGGTGGTGCGCTTCATCGACCACCAGCAGATCCCAATCGGCATCCGCCAGCAGTTCAAGACGCTGCTTGTTACGGCGTACAAAATCGAGCGAACAGATAATCAGCTGCTCGGTTTCAAAGGCGTTATCGCTGTCGTGCTGCGCTTCGGTATAGCGATCATCATCAAACAGCGCAAAGCGCAGGTTGAAGCGACGCAGCATTTCGACCAGCCACTGATGTTGCAGCGTTTCTGGCACCACGATCAGCACGCGCTCGGCACGGCCCGCCAGCAGCTGTTGCTGGATGATCATGCCGGCTTCGATGGTTTTACCCAGGCCGACTTCATCCGCCAGCAGCACGCGCGGTGCGTGACGACGGCCAACATCGTGCGCAATGTGCAGCTGATGCGGGATCAGGTTGGTGCGCATGCCGCGCAGGCCGCTGATCGGCAAGCGGTATTGCTCACTGTGATATTTGCGGGCGCGGAAACGCAGCGCAAAACGATCCATGCGGTCGAGCTGACCGGCGAACAGGCGATCCTGTGGCTTGCTGAACACCAGTTTGCTGTCCAGCATCACTTCGCGCATCACCACACCCGTTTCTTCGGTATCGAGACGCGTGCCGATGTAAGTCATTAATTCGTTTTCGTTGCGGACTTCATCGACGCACATCTGCCAGCCTTCATGGCTGGTGATGGTGTCACCCGGATTGAAAATTACGCGAGTTACCGGAGAATCATTTCGGGCATAGAGGCGATTTTCGCCGGTTGCCGGAAACAGCATGGTGATCATGCGCGTATCGATCGCAACAACCGTGCCCAGTCCCAGTTCACTTTCCGTATCACTAATCCAGCGCTGACCCAGTGTAAAAACCATATATTTTTTGCTCGACTCTCTTACATGCCATAAAGAAGTTCACCTGCACTCAGGCAATACGCAACCGCCAAACGGGTGTTTGGTCAGATTGTGTGTGCGGTGAGAATCAGGAAGGGCGCTATGGTACTGGATGGCAAGGCATTCGTCACCTGTCAAAAAAGCCCCAGCTGCCCAGTAATCAGTGTAGCAAAGTCATCACCCACGAACGGTAAAATGCCGTCAGCCACCGGTTGTAGCTGTTTGGTGACGTAATGATCGTAGTCGAGAGGCGTGTTACGCGCTTCAAGCGGTTCCGGTCCTGCCGTCGCCATCACATAGCGTATCGAGCCGCCGTTTTGGTACTGCAACGGCCGTTGCAGCTTACGATTTTGCTCATCGGCGAGGCGCGCGGCGCGCACGTGGGGTGGCACATTGCGCTCGTAATCTTTTAACGCACGACGCAGCCGCTTTTTGTAAATCAGCTGCTCATCGAGCTCCCCGGCCAGCAGTTGCGCTACGGTTTCGCGGATATAATCCTGCCACGGTTCGCCGCGGAAAATGCGGCCATAAAGATTTTGCTGGAACTGCTGCGCCAGCGGCGTCCAGTCGGTACGCACCGATTCAAGACCTTTAAACACCAGCCGTTCGCCGCCGTCGCTTCGCATCATGCCGGCGTAGCGCTTTTTGCTGCCTTGTTCAGCGCCGCGAATCGTTGGCATCAGGAAACGGCTGAAATGGGTTTCGTACTCAAGCTCCAGCGCGCTCGCCAGTCCATAAGTCGCGTGCAGATGCTGTTGCCACCAGCCGTTGACGTGTACAGCCAGACGGCGACCAATTGCCGCAGCATCCTCTTCGCTGTGCGCGCCTTTCAGCCAGACAAAGGTAGAATCGGTATCGCCATAAATCACATCAAAGCCTTCCGCTTCAATCAGCTCACGCGTTTGTTGCATGATGGCGTGGCCGCGCAGCGTAATGGATGACGCCAGGCGCGGATCGAAAAAGCGACAGGCGCTGGTACCGAGCACGCCATAAAAGGCGTTCATGATGATTTTCAGCGCCTGTGACAGCGGTTTATTGCCGTCGCGCTTGGCTGCTTCGCGCCCTTGCCAAATCTGCTCAACAATCGCCGGTAAGCAGTGGATTTCGCGGGAAAAGCGCGCGTTGCGAAAGCCGGGCACGGAATCGGCATCATCCGGGTGCGCCAGACCCTCGACCAGCCCAACCGGATCGATCAGGAAGGTGCGAATAATCGAGGGATAAAGGCTTTTATAATCCAGCACCAGCACCGAGTCGTACAAGCCGGGACGGGAATCCATGACGTAGCCGCCGGGGCTGGCTTCCGGTGCTACTTCGCCAAGGTTAGGCGCGACGAAACCGGCGCGGTGCATGCGAGGAATATAGAGATGACCAAATGCCGCCACCGAACCGCCGTGGCGATCGACCGCCAGGCCGTTTACCGTGGCGCGTTCCAGCAGAAACGGCATAATGGCGGTGTGCTGAAATATGCGCGTTACCAGCTCGCAATCCTTAAGATTGTATTTCGCTAACGCCGGCTTGTCGTTAGCAAAGCGCCAGTTGATCTCTTCCATGCGCTGCCACGGATTGTCGATGGCTTTACCTTCGCCCAGCAGCTGGCGCGAGACCGCTTCAAGGCTGAAAGAGGGGAAATCCCAGAAGGCAGATTTAAGCGCGTCGATGCCGTCAATAATTAAGCGGCCGGTGGCCTGCGCGAAGAATACACCGGGTTTAAAACCGTGCTCACGCCACTCTAAAGCCTGTTTCTGACGACCTAAACGCAGCGGAATGCCGTAGCGATCGGCATGTTTTTGTAACACGCGCAGGTCAAACTGCACCACGTTCCAGCCGATAATCACGTCTGGCTCATGTTGCTCAAACCACGCGTTGAGCTGCTCCAGCAGCTGCGGGCGGCTTTCAACATAGATGAGTTCAAAATCGAGGGTACTGGCGTCACCGTTAGCGGGGCCGAGCATGTAGACCTGACGCTGGCCGCAGCCTTCCAGGCCAATACAATAAAGCTCGCCGTGCTGGGTGGTTTCGATATCCAGCGATACCCATTTTAGCTGCGGACGGTAATCGGGATGGGGTTTCAGGCGCGCATTCACCACGCTGTCGCCGCGCGTTTCACCGCTAAACCATACCGGCGCGGTAATAAAGCGCTCCATCAAATAGCGTTCAGGCGGACGAATATCCGCTTCGTAAACGGGAATGCCGTTCTCGCGCAGGCGTTTTTCCAGATTCTGCAGTTGGCGGTTGCTGCGGCAATAGAGGCCGAACACCGGGCGGCGGCGGAAATCCTTCAGCTCCAATGTTTGCAGGCGCGTATGGCGCTCGTCGTGCAGTAGCGCCTCAGTTTGCGTGCGAAACTCCTCAGGAATAAACGCCACCGATTCCTGGGCAGGCAGTACCAGCCGCTGAGGGCCGCTGTCGGTTGCCAGCCATAGCACCACTTCGCTGCCGGTCGGCGTATCTCGCCAATGTCGGGTAAGCAGAAAACCTGCGCGCGGATCGGTCACGTTAACTCCTGAGAATGAATTAGGCTCAGTATAACATGGATGTTTATACAGTGTCTCGGCGGGTGAAATTGTCACCACTTTGTCAACATCGTTCTACAATTCTTGCCTTGACGCCTGCAGGTATGCTCTGGACAATCCAGCCTCTATATTCCGCAGAGGATATTTATGGAAGCCTGGATTCAACACCTGTTTTCGCAATCGCTGGAGTACGCGCTGATCGCCGTAGCGCTGGTGACCTTTCTTGAGTCGCTGGCCTTCGTGGGATTGCTGTTGCCGGGCACGGTATTAATGGCCAGCCTTGGGGCGCTGGTTGGCAGTGGACAAATTGGTCTTTACCCCGCGTGGGCGGCCGGATTCGTGGGTTGTTTAATCGGCGACTGGGTCTCTTACGGCATCGGCTGGAAGTTTCAGGGGCCGCTGCATCGCTGGAAATATCTGAAAAAGTACAAGGGATTGCTGGATAAAACTGAGCATGCGCTGCATGAACACAGCATGTTCACAATTTTGGTGGGGCGCTTTGTGGGGCCGACGCGCCCGCTGATTCCGCTGGCAGCTGGCATGCTGGAGTTGCCGGTGCGCAAGTTTCTGCCGCCTAATATCATCGGCTGCATTCTGTGGCCGCCCGCCTATTTGATGCCGGGCATTTTAGCGGGCGTGGCGATTGATGTACCGCAGGCCGCGCAGGGCGGCAGCTTTAAATGGCTGCTGTTGCTGGTGGCGCTGCTGGTATGGATCGGTGGCTGGCTACTGTGGCGCTGGTGGCGCAGCGGGAAAACCGTCGATTGGGCAACGAAGTATCTGCCGACTGCACGTCTGCGCTGGCTGGCACCTTTAGCGGCGGCGATTGGGGTGGGCGCGTTTATCGCGATCCAGTTCCATCCGATGATGCCGATCTTCCGCCAGCTGCTGTGGAAAGTCTTCTTCGCTTAACGCGCTTGCACGCCAAGGATGGCGGCTGCCTCACTTTCGCCTCGCATCAAACTCTCCGTGCTGCCATCCCAGTAGATGCGCCCATCGACAATCACCAAACTGCGCGGCGCAATCTGCTGGGCATCTTCCAGGCTGTGCGACACCATGAGCAGCGTGATATTGCGCGTTTCGCACACCGAACGCACCAGCTGTAACATTTCGCCGCGCAGCGCCGGATCGAGCGCCGAAAACGGCTCATCCAGTAGCAAAATAGGCTGATTGCGTAGCAGGCAACGCGCCAGCGCCACGCGCTGGCGCTGGCCACCCGAAAGTTGGCCCGGCAAGCGCGTCAGCATCTCCTGCAAGCCGGTTTGTTCGGCAATGTCAGTGACTTGCTGCTGCTGCGCGCGCGTGAGTTTCAAGCCAGGATGTAAACCCAGCGCCATGTTTTGCTGCACCGTCAGGTGCGGAAAGAGGTTGTTCTCCTGGAATAGCATTGAAACAGGCCGCGCCGACGGCACGCTCTGAGTATGATCAACGCCGTTCATCACCAGCGAACCCTGGTTTACCGCTAAAAAGCCGCCAAGCAAACTCAGCAAGGTGCTTTTCCCTGCGCCGCTCGGGCCAAGGATCGCCAGGCGTTCACCGGCCTGTGCCGCGAAAGTGAAGCGCATCGGCAGATGCTGATAAAGGTAAGTGAGGTTATTCAGTGTCAGCATGGCGGCCCGGTAATTTTTCCATCAGCGTAAAGAGGAGCAAGCAGAGTAGTAGTAGCAGCAGTGCGGTGACGGCACCGTCCGCGCCACGATAGGCACCGATCTGCTGGAACAGGTAGAAGGGCAGCGTGCGGAAATCGGCGCTGCCAAACAGCGCAACCACGCCGAAATCGCCGATCGACAGCACGCAGGCAAATGCCAGCGCCTGCGCAATTGGACGTTTCAGCGCGCGCAGCTCAATCAGCCGCAGGCGGTTAAAACCTGAGATGCCAAGTGAAGCGCAGAGCTGGCCGTAACGGGCGCTGATATCGCGCATCGGGTTCTCCAGCACTTTCATCGCGTAGGGAATGGCGATCAGCGCGTTAGTGAAAATCACCAAACCATCGGCGCGCTGCGGCAGGCCAACGGTGGCATTAAACAGCAGGAAAAAACCGCTCGCCAGCACAATGCCCGGCATCGCCAGAATCAGCATGCCGCTGAGTTCCATGGCCTGAGCGGAAAACATGCGCTGGCGCTGACGCAGTTCGCGGCTGCTCCACAGTAGCATCATGGTCAGCACCACACACAGCACGCCGGCACCGAGAGCGATGCGCAGTGAAGTCAATGTGGCTTGCCATAGCGCGGATTGTTGCAGCGCACCGGCCACGCCGCCGCGCAGGCCATCCACCACGACCGCAGCCAGTGGTGGCAGCAACAGGAGTAATGCTGACATGATGAGCAGCGTGTCGCCAACGCGCGCAGGCCATGAGTCCTGCGGATCGCGCCAGCCGCGAATGTTCTGGCTGCCGGTAGGAATGGCTTTGCTAAAGCGCTGGCTAAGCAGTACCAGCAGTAAACAGCAGCCGAGCTGTAACAGCGCCAGCAGCGCCGCGCGCGCCGGATCGTAATCAAAATTCAGCGCCTGATAGATCGCCAGTTCCAGCGTGGTAGCCTGCGGCCCGCCGCCCAGCGCCAGCACGGTGGCAAAGCTGGCAAAGCACAGCATAAAGATTAGCGCCGCAGTCGGCAGAATCTGGCGGCGCAGCCACGGCCACTCCAGCAGACGAAACAGATTCCAGCCGCGCAGGCCGAGCTGCGCGGCCAATTGCCGCTGCTCGCCGGGAATGTTCTCCAGCGCCTGCAGCAGCAGACGCGTTGCCAGCGGCAAATTAAAGAAGACGTGCGCCAGCAAAATGCCCTGCAGGCCGTACGGCGAAAAGTGGTAGTCAAAGCCGATGGCCGCGCACCATTGCGCCAGCCAGCCGCTGCGGCCATACACGCTCAGCAGGCCGAATACCGCCACCAGCACCGGCAGCACTAGTGTCATGGCGCATAGGCGCAGCAGCAGAGTGCGGCCAGGAAAACGGCGGCGATAGAGCGCGCGTGCCAGCAGGATAGCAGGCAGTACCGACAGCAGCGCCGAAAGTAGCGCCTGTTCAAAGGAAAACGCCAGCACATGATGCAGATAGCTGTCATCAAGCAACGCGCGCCAGTCAGTAGCCGGTGCGACCATCACCAGCGCACCAAAGGCCAACAGCGCCACCGCGCACAGCAACAGCGCGGTGATGCTGCCTGGAATTAACCAACCGGGCATTAGCGGCTAACTGCGCGTTGCCAGGCGCTAATCCACGCGGCGCGATGATCGGCTACTTCCGCTGGCGTGAATTGCAGGGCTTTATTTGGCACCTGCAACGCGTGATAACCCGCTGGCAAATCGCTTTTGATCACCGGGTACATCCAGTTACCGCTGGGAATGGTCTGCTGGAAGGCTGGAGAAACCATAAACTGCATGAACTGCTGCGCCAGCTTTGGCTGCTTGCTGCTGGCGAGCTGCGCGGCAACCTCCACCTGCAAATAGTGGCCTTCGCTAAATTCGGCCGCGGCGTAGTTCTCTTTCTTCTCTTCGATGATGTGGTAGGCCGGAGAGGTGGTGTAGCTCAACACCAGATCGCCTTCGCCTTTCAGGAACAGACCGTAAGCTTCGCTCCAGCCTTTGGTGACGGTGACGGTTTTTTGCGCCAGCTTCTGCCAGGCATCTGGCGCATTATCGCCATAGACCTTCTGCATCCACAGCAGCAGACCAAGGCCAGGCGTGCTGGTGCGCGGATCTTCATAAATCACGCGCCATTTCTCCGGGCTTTCGACCAGTTCTTTTAGGCTTTTCGGCGGGTTCTTCAGCTTGTTTTTATCGTAGACGAAGGCGAAGTAGCCATAATCGAATGGGATGAAAGTCTCGTTGTGCCAGCCATCCGGCAGCTGCAAAGCCTGGGTATCGACGCTGCTTTTGGCAAACAGGCCGGTTTTCTCTGCCGCCTGCAGCAGATTGTTATCAAGGCCCAGCACCACATCGGCTTTGCTGTTTTTGCCTTCCATACGCACGCGATTAAGCAGCGATACGCCATCTTCCAGTGCCACGTAATTCAGCTCGCAACCACACTGCGCTTCAAAGGCTTTTTTTACCGCCGGACCGGGGCCCCAATCGGCAGAGAATGAATCGTAGGTGTAAACGGTCAGAACCGGTTTGGCAGCCAAAGCCGGTGCAGCAACCAACAGCATCACAGGCAGAACTTTGTTTAACACTTTGCGCTCCTTGAGGAGAAGATAAGGTTGAGTCGCAAAGGATCTGAGGAGTGAGGCATCTCAAATCCCTACGCCGGTATTAGCCGGATCAGGTTCGACGGGTCTATCTCAGCCAAATTAAGGCACCCCGTTGAGAACGGCACATTCTAGACATTTAAATGACAGCGCGAAAGGTTCACCGGTTGGAAGTCTGGTGCCACGCTTCCCGGTGCGCATGAATGCGCACCCTACAAAACCGCGCCGGCGCGGTGGTCACAGCTCAGGAGGCGCAAACCAGGCGGATTTAAAGTCAAACCAGCCGAGGGTATTCAGCCGCACGCCGCGCATGCTGCGTTGACCTTCCAGCAGCAGCCAGTGGTGAAACAGCGGATGCAAGTAATCGCTATCAATTAACTGCTTGCTCCATTCTGCCAGCGCTAAATCTTTCTGACGCCAGCGCGCTGCGTCGGCTTGCCAGTCAATCGGAATGCAGTGATGCATCAGCGGCAGTTCATACAGCTGAGCGAACAGCGCATACTCGAGCGGCAGGGTAAAGTTGACGCTGCCGAGCCAGATATCACTCTCGCCCGCGCCCTCAAACCACGCTTCATAACTCACCTCACGCGTAATCAACTCGACGCCTTGCAGCGCCAGCAGCGGACGCAGCGCGTTAGCGATACCCTCATGCTCAACGTGATGGCTGTACCAGCTGAGGGTTAATTGTGTGAGTCCTTCCGGCTTGTCGGCAGGCGTGAGGTCGCGGCGATGATGCCAGCGCGGCAACAGGCCATACGCCGGAAACCAGTAGCGCTGATAACCTACACCCGCATGGTTAAGCAGGGCGATAGGATTGAACAGATAGCTCACCCAGCGGCGAAAATGGGCATTTTGTCCCCGCTCAGAACGCTGATCGAAAAGGAGGAAATAACAGCCTTCTTCCAGACGACTCTCTTCTGATTTCTCATCAGCGGTTTCGCCCTGCAGTTTTACGCCAGCGTACACTAGCTCATCGCTGATCTCGGGCAGTACCCAAATCGACACATCATCAATCAAGGCACGATAGCCAAAGTAATCATCGAAGGCGGCGATTTTTAGCTGCGTTTGCTGGTTACGCACCACGCTGTACGGCCCGGTACCAATCGGCTGACGGGCAAAATGACGTAGCGTCGGCCATTCGCGCGGCAGAATCATTGCGCTAACGCTCGCCAGCAGCCAGGGCAACCAGTCATCCGGCTGGCTCAAATAGATATCCAGCGTCCAGGGGGCGGGCGAATGCAGCTTTTCGATATGGGAAAACAGCGGCTGGCTGCGCACGCGCTCCAGCGAGGTAATGATATCCTCCATTTCCAGTTCGCGACCATGATGAAAGCGAATCGCCGGGCGCAGGAAAAAGCGCCAGTGCAGGGGTGAGGTTTGCTGCCAATGGTGCGCGATATCGGGTTCGATTTCCCCCTTTTCCTCATTTATGCGCATCAGGCCATTGAAGATTTGCCGTGCCAGGTGAGTTTCTGAGCGGCGTAGCGGTGAACCGGGCAGCAGATTGGGCAACGGGCGATAATAGAGCACGCGCAGGATATGCTTGCCCTGGCGGAAGCTGCGGCCTAAATGTGCCGCGATCATCTGGCGCACCTGATTTTTGTCGCCGACCAACTGCACCAGCTGCTCAATGCGATCCTGCTCCAGCAGATCTTCAGCACGCTGCTGCTGCAGCGCTAAACCGGTGTAACAGAAACTCAGCGTTGAACGCTTGCCACGCCCCGCTTCCGCCTGCCAAATCAGCCAGCCTTCATGCTGCATGGCGTTAAGCAGATTACGCATATGGCGGCGTGAGCAATGCAGCAGATCGGCCAGATCGCTTAACGTAGTTTCCTGATCCTGCCCCTGACAGCTTTGCCATAAGCGGATAAATTGCTGTTGCAGACGTGAAGAGGACATAAAAGGGGAACTCCTTCTCAGAATCGCTCAGTTTTTCCTGCCTCATATTAGAGGCATACTGCCCGGCAATGGAAGAGCGGGAGGCATTCAGCAATGAATGGCGCTCTGCCAGCGGTTCCGCCGACGTGGAACCTCTTTCTGAGTAGGGTGCATTTTCACCGCCAGCAGCGCTTTATCTGCTGGCTTTTTTCGTTTTGCTGTAGGATCTTCTACCCTCATTTTTCTACCTGTTTTTTCCGCAAAGGGATTTCGGCATGAAATCGCTGTTAACGCGTCAACGTCGCATCAATCCGGTCTATCTCTCGTTTATGGCGGTGTCATTTATGACCGGCGTCGCCGGTGCGCTGCAGGCACCGACGTTAAGTCTGTTTCTGACGCGTGAAGTGCAGGTGAGCCCGTTTTGGGTTGGCTTGTTCTTTACCATCAATGCGATAGCGGGGATTGCCATCAGCCTGCTCATGGCCAAGCGCTCTGATAATCGGGGCGATCGTCGCAACCTGATTCTATTCTGCTGTCTGATGGCGACGCTTAATGCGCTGCTATTTGCCTTCAATCGCCACTATTTAACCCTTGTCACGCTGGGCGTGTTTTTATCTGCACTTGCCAGCGTTTCCATTCCGCAGGTATTTGCGCTCGCGCGTGAATATGCCGATCAGTCAGCGCGTGAAGTGGTGATGTTCAGCTCGGTGATGCGCGCGCAGCTGTCGCTGGCGTGGGTGATCGGCCCGCCCTTGTCGTTTGCACTGGCGCTTAATTACGGCTTTGTGACGCTGTTTTGCGTCGCGGCGGGGATTTTTCTGCTGAGCATGCTACTGATCTGGCGCACCTTGCCGTCGGTGCCACGCGTGGTGGCTTCACCCGAAGAAGCGTTAACGCAGCTGAGCCCGTGGAAAGAGAGTCAGGTGCGGCTGCTGTTTATCGCTTCGGTGACTATGTGGACATGCAACACCATGTATATCATTGATATGCCGCTGTATATCAGTACCACGCTTGGCCTGCCGGAGAAGCTAGCAGGGTTACTGATGGGCACCGCCGCCGGGCTGGAAATTCCGATCATGCTGGTGGCCGGGCATTACGCGCGTCGTATCGGCAAACGGATGCTGATGTTGCTGGCACTGGTGGCAGCGATTGTATTTTATCTCGGTTTGGTGATGTTCCAGACGCGCACTGCGCTAATGGTGCTGCAGCTATTCAACGCGGCATTTATCGGCATCATCGCCGGGATTGGCATGCTGTGGTTCCAGGATTTAATGCCGGGGCGCGCGGGTGCGGCAACCACCTTGTTTACCACGTCGATTTCCACCGGCATGATTATCGCGGGCATCATCCAGGGCACCATGAGCGAGCGCTTTGGTCACGAGTCGGTTTACTGGCTGGCGTTGGGGTTAGCGGTGCTGGCGCTGGCATTAGCGTCGCGCGTGCGAGATGTGGTGGAGAGTTAGCAAAGAGAAGGGCGACATCAGTCGCCCTTATTACCTTAGCGTAAGAACGCGGGCTGATTGGTTTCGTAGCTGGAGATCGACGCTTCGTGCTGCAGCGTCAGGCCAATGCTATCAAGGCCGTTGATCATGCAGTGACGGCGGAAGCTGTCGATTTCGAAGCTGTAGGTTTTATCGCCTGCGGTTACCGTTTGCGCTTCCAGATCTACCGTAAAAGTGATGCCCGGCTGTGCGGCGACCAGTTTGAACATCTCATCCACTTCTTCATCGCTCAGCTTCACCGGCAGCAGCTGGTTGTTGAAACTGTTGCCATAGAAGATGTCGGCGAAACTTGGCGCAATCACCACATGGAAACCGAAGTCGGTCAGCGCCCAGGGCGCATGCTCACGCGACGATCCGCAACCGAAATTCTCACGCGCCAGCAAAATGCTGGTGCCTTTGAATTCTGGCTTGTTCAGCACGAAGCTGGCGGTGGGTTGGGTACCTGCATCGTCATCGAAACGCCAGTCGTGGAACAGGTGCGCGCCAAAACCGGTGCGCGTCACTTTCTGCAAGAACTGCTTCGGAATGATGGCATCAGTATCGACGTTGGCCGCATCCAATGGCGCCACAATCCCGGTGTGTTGAGTAAATTTGTTCGCCATGGTTTAAGCTCCCTGAGTCAATTCACGAATGTCGGCAAAGCGACCGGTTACGGCAGCCGCCGCAGCCATCGCCGGGCTTACCAGGTGAGTGCGTCCACCGCGGCCCTGACGACCTTCAAAGTTGCGGTTGCTGGTTGATGCGCAGCGCTCACCCGGATTCAGGCGGTCGTTGTTCATTGCCAGACACATAGAGCATCCCGGCAAACGCCATTCAAAACCGGCTTCGAGGAAGATTTTATCCAGGCCTTCGGCTTCGGCTTGGGCCTTCACCGGACCTGAGCCCGGCACCACCATTGCCACAACGCCTGGTGCCACTTTGCGACCTTTAGCAATCGCGGCCGCCGCGCGCAGATCTTCAATACGTGAGTTAGTGCAGGAGCCGATAAACACTTTATCGATCGCTACGTCGGTCAGTTTGATACCAGGTTGCAGATCCATATAAGCCAGTGCTTTCTCTGCGGAGGCGCGCTCCACCGGATCGGCAAAGGATTGTGGATTCGGGATGGCTTGATCCACCGCCATCACCTGGCCTGGATTGGTGCCCCAGGTGACCTGCGGTGCGATATCTTCCGCATGCAGGGTAACGATAGTATCGAATGTGGCACCTTCATCGGATTTCAGCGTGCGCCAGTAAGCCACCGCTTGATCCCACTGTTCGCCTTTTGGTGCGAACTGCTTGCCTTGCAGGTAATTGAACGTGGTGTCATCCGGCGCGACCAGACCCGCTTTGGCACCCATTTCAATCGCCATGTTACACAGCGTCATGCGGCCTTCCATGCTCAGCGCTTCGATCGCGGGGCCACAGAATTCAACGACGTGACCGGTACCACCGGCGCTGCCGGTTTTGCCAATGATCGCCAACACGATATCTTTGGCGGTAATGCCCGGTGCAGCCTTGCCCAGCACTTCAATTTTCATGGTTTTCGCGCGACCCTGTTTCAGGGTTTGCGTGGCGAAGACATGCTCAACTTCCGAGGTGCCGATCCCGAACGCCAGCGAACCGAACGCACCGTGGGTGGCGGTGTGAGAGTCGCCGCAGACGATGGTCATGCCCGGCAGCGTCATGCCTTGTTCTGGCCCAATGACGTGCACAATGCCCTGGAACGGGTGATTCAGGTCATACAGCTGAATGCCGAACTCAGCACAGTTCTTAATCAGCTCTTGCATCTGAATACGCGCCATTTCGCCAGACGCATTGATATCTTTGGTCTGAGTGGAAACGTTGTGATCCATGGTGGCGAAGGTTTTCGACGGCTGGCGCACTTTGCGGCCGTGCGCGCGCAGACCATCAAAGGCCTGCGGTGACGTTACTTCATGAATCAGATGACGATCGATATACAGTAACGGGGTTTCTTTAGGCGCTTCGTGGACGACATGTGCATCAAATAACTTCTGGTATAAGCTTTTCATTTTATTATTTTTCCTCGGCGATAAACTCGGCAATGATGCTGCCCATCTCATCGGTGCTCACGGCTTTGCCATCACCGGCCAAATCACGGGTGCGATAACCCGCTTCCAACGCGCGGCTCACGGCGCGTTCAATGCTAGCAGCGGCGTCATCCGCATTCAGGCTATAACGCAGCAGCAGCGACAGCGACAGAATCTGCGCAATCGGGTTGGCAATGTTCTGACCGGCGATATCCGGTGCGGAGCCGCCTGCGGGTTCAAACAGGCCGAAACCCTCTTCATTCAGGCTGGCGGAAGGCAGCAAGCCCATGGAACCGGTAATCATCGCGCATTCGTCAGACAGGATGTCACCGAACAGGTTAGAACAGAGCAGCACGTCAAACTGTGAGGGATCTTTAATCAGCTGCATGGTGGCGTTATCGATGTACATATGGCTCAACTGCACATCCGGGTAATCTTTTGCCACTTCGTTGACAATCTCGCGCCACATGACTGACGTCTGCAACACGTTGGCTTTATCGATAGAGGTGACGATGTTGCGACGTTTGCGGGCAGATTCAAAGGCGATGCGGGCAATGCGCTCAATTTCGAAACGGTGATACACCTCGGTATCGAAAGCGCGCTCGTGCGGACCGCTGCCTTCGCGGCCTTTCGGTTGGCCAAAATAGATGCCGCCGGTCAGTTCACGCACGCACAGGATATCGAAACCGCGCTCGGCGATATCGCTGCGCAGCGGACAGAAGGCTTCAAGACCTTTATACAGCGCAGCCGGACGCAGGTTGCTGAACAGCTTGAAGTGCTTCCGCAGCGGCAGCAACGCGCCGCGCTCTGGCTGCTGGGCAGGCGGCAGATGCTCCCATTTGGGCCCACCTACTGAGCCGAACAGAATCGCATCGGCTTGTTCTGCGCCAGCAACGGTAGCCGGTGGCAGCGGTTCGCCGTGACGATCGATGGCGATACCGCCAACATCATATTCGCTGGTGGTGATACGCATATCGAAACGCGTACGAATGGCATCGAGAACTTTCATGGCCTGCGCCATCACTTCCGGGCCAATTCCGTCGCCTGGCAATACCGCGATATGAGAAGACTTAGACATAGTTACACCGTTTCCTTCTGATCTTTAAATTTACGCTGCAATTCTTTTTCCACCTGCTTAGCACGCCAAATGTTGTTCAACGCGTTCACCATCGCTTTAGCAGAGGATTCGACGATATCGGTCGCCAGACCCACGCCGTGGAATTTACGACCGTTGTAATTGACCACGATATCAACCTGACCCAGCGCGTTCTCGCCGTGGCCTTTCGCGGTCAACTTGTAATTCATCAGTTCGGCTTCAAAGCCGGTGATGCGGTTGATGGCTTGATAAACCGCATCCACTGGGCCATTACCGGTGGCGGCATCCGACTTCGTCTCTTCACCGCAGCCCAATTGCACAGATGCGGTAGCGGTAACGCTGGAGCCGGTCTGCACGTTGAATTCGTTCAGCTGGAAATACTCTGGCTCTTCGTTCTGTTTGTTAATGAAGGCTAAGGCTTCCAGATCGTAATCAAAGACCTGACCTTTCTTATCAGCCAGCTTCAGGAAGGCGTCATATAAGGTATCCAGATTGTAATCAGACTCTTTGTAGCCCATCTCTTCCATGCGGTGTTTTACCGCAGCACGACCCGATCGTGAGGTCAGATTCAGCTGGATTTTATGCAGGCCGATAGATTCTGGCGTCAGGATTTCGTAGTTTTCACGATTCTTCAGCACGCCATCCTGATGAATGCCCGAGGAGTGGGCGAAGGCGTTGGAGCCGACCACCGCTTTGTTAGCGGGAATTGGCATGTTGCAGATTTGGCTAACGGTTTGGCTGGTGCGGTAGATTTCCTGATGATTGATGTTGGTGTGCACATTCATGATCTGCTGACGGGTTTTAATCGCCATAATCACTTCTTCCAGCGCACAGTTACCGGCGCGCTCACCCAGACCATTTAAGGTTCCTTCAACCTGACGTGCACCTGCTAACACTGCGGCGATAGCATTGCCGGTCGCCATACCCAAATCGTCATGGGTATGAACAGACAGGATGGCTTTATCGATGTTCGGCACGCGTGCTACCAATTGGCCGATGATGTTGGCGTATTCGCCAGGTAAGGTGTAGCCGACGGTATCCGGAATGTTGATAGTGGTTGCACCGGCATGAATTGCAGCTTCAACCATGCGGCACAGATCGTCGATTGGCGTACGGCCGCCATCTTCACACGAGAACTCAACGTCGTCGGTATAGTTGCGGGCGCGTTTAATCATGTGTACTGCGCGTTCAATCACTTCTGGCAATGTGCTGCGCAATTTGGTGGCGATGTGCATCGGCGAAGTGGCGATGAAGGTGTGAATACGGAACGCTTCAGCAACACGCAATGATTCATATGCGGCGTCAATGTCCTTCTCAACGCAGCGTGCCAGTCCGCAGACACGGCTGTTTTTAATGGTACGAGCGATGGTTTGTACGGATTCGAAATCACCTGGGGAGGAAACGGGGAAGCCCACTTCCATCACATCCACGCCCATACGTTCCAACGCCAGAGCGATCTGCAGTTTTTCTTTAACACTCAGGCTAGCCTGTAAAGCCTGTTCGCCGTCACGCAGAGTGGTATCGAAAATAATAACTTGCTGGCTCATCGTAATCTTCCTTTTGCATTAACTTTGCCGGTGCTACGAGCATAAAAAAACCCGCGCATTGGCGCGGGTTTCTTAAACTTCTGCAGGTTCGAATCAGTTATTGATTCCGCCCACGAGTCTACCGCGCAAACTGGATGCGTTTAGTAGTAGACCGAGTAGGCGGAAAGAATGAAACATGACTCAAACCTCGTAAATTGTGTGCTGCACATATTGGTACTGGAATTGACGAGTGAAGTCAACCTCAAGTGCAAGGGTATTTTAGCGCAGTCAAAAGGGTGATGTGCTGCGATTTTTCGGCTGAGCAGAGCAATGGCATTAATTAGCGGTTGGATAAGCAGAATCCGCAGCTTAAACAAACGTTTATAAAATAGAGTTTATTTTAAATTGTTGTTATTTAACGTTTTAAATGATTGAGGCAAGATGTGGTAAAAACAGGACAAAGCTTGTTGTTTAGAGGAATATGATGTGAGCGAAGCATTTTCCAGTTAATCACGCCAGAAAGTAATTATCCCAAAAGATTGTGGCCTGAGTGGCCAGGTAATATGAAAATCATATTTCTTATATCACGCTGCAAATAATCTCCAATCCAGCATTTTCCTCTGAGGTTATGACAAAGCATTAGTTTAATCCTCGCAGGCGATAATCACGCATCAGTGCCTTTATTGCTGGATCGAACGTGAGGTGGCGTGCTGGCGTTTGCAGGCCGGGTTGTCTGCGGTTATGGTAATCGACCTACTCTCAGAAGAATTAACTCAAGTAGATTCCCTGTACCTGGAAGGCGGAAATGAACGCCGTCTTCTGAGCATAAACATAAGGTTTTGATCTTAATTGGTATGCGGGGGCCGGATATCAGTGGCGTGCGGGAAACGCGAACGTCAGTGGATTCAGTCCCTCAAGCCTGGAGGCAGAAAATGGAGATGTTGTCAGGAGCCGAAATGGTCGTCCGTTCGTTAATCGATCAGGGCGTTAAGCAGGTATTCGGCTATCCGGGCGGAGCGGTGCTCGATATTTACGATGCACTGCAAACGGTCGGTGGAATTGACCACGTATTGGTCCGTCATGAACAAGGCGCGGTGCACATGGCCGATGGCCTGGCGCGCGCCACCGGCGAAGTGGGCGTAGTGCTGGTAACTTCGGGTCCTGGCGCCACCAATGCCATTACCGGCATTGCAACCGCCTATATGGATTCTATCCCGATGGTGATTCTGTCGGGTCAGGTGCCTTCTTCACTCATCGGCTACGATGCGTTCCAGGAGTGCGACATGGTCGGCATCTCCCGCCCGGTGGTGAAGCACAGCTTCCTGGTAAAAAGCACCGAAGAGATTCCAACCGTGCTGAAAAAGGCCTTCTGGCTGGCGGCGAGCGGTCGTCCGGGCCCGGTGGTTATCGATCTACCAAAAGATATCCTCAATCCGGCTAATAAATTGCCTTACGTCTGGCCGGAAACCGTGAGCATGCGCTCTTACAATCCAACGATTCAGGGCCATAAAGGCCAGATTAAGCGCGCATTGCAAACATTGCTGGCGGCACATAAGCCGGTGATTTACGCGGGCGGCGGTGCGATTATGTCCGGCTGTGAAGCTGAGCTGCTGCAGCTGGCTGAGCAACTCAATATACCGGTAACCATGTCGCTGATGGGCTTGGGTGTATTCCCCGGCACACATCGTCAGAGCGTTGGCATGCTTGGAATGCACGGCACCTACGAAGCTAACATGACCATGCATAACGCTGACCTGATTTTCGGGATTGGCGTGCGTTTCGACGATCGCACCACCAACAACCTGGCGAAGTACTGCCCGAATGCCACCATCATGCATATCGACGTTGATCCAACCTCGATTTCAAAAACCGTCAGCGCAGATATTCCAATTGTCGGTGATGCGAGACAGACGCTGGCGCAAATGCTTGAACTGTTGGCACAAAGCGATGCGAAGCAGGAGCTTGATAGCCTGCGCGATTGGTGGCAAACCATTGAAGGCTGGCGCAGTCGTAAATGCCTGGAATTTGATCGCACCAGCGACAAAATTAAACCGCAGGCGGTCATCGAAACCATCTGTCGTCTGACGAAAGGCGAAGCTTACGTCACCTCTGACGTGGGCCAGCATCAGATGTTCGCTGCGCTTTATTACCAATTCGACAAACCACGTCGTTGGATTAACTCCGGCGGCCTGGGCACCATGGGCTTCGGCCTGCCTGCTGCGCTGGGCGTGAAGATGGCGCTGCCGGATGAAACGGTTATTTGCGTGACCGGCGATGGCAGTATCCAGATGAACATTCAGGAACTCTCTACTGCGCTGCAGTACGATTTGCCGGTGCTGGTGTTGAACCTTAACAACGGCTTCCTCGGCATGGTTAAGCAGTGGCAGGACATGATTTACTCTGGTCGCCACTCTCAGTCTTACATGCAGTCGCTACCGGACTTCGTTCGTCTGGCGGAAGCGTACGGTCATGTGGGTATCGCGATTCATCATCCTGCTGAGCTGGAAGAGAAGCTGCAGCTGGCGCTGGATACATTGGCGAAAGGGCGTCTGGTGTTTGTTGATGTGAATATTGACGGCAGCGAGCACGTTTACCCGATGCAGATTCGCGGTGGTTCGATGGATGAGATGTGGTTGAGCAAAACGGAGAGGACTTAATTATGCGTCGTATTTTATCGGTTCTGCTGGAAAACGAATCCGGCGCATTGTCCCGCGTAGTGGGGCTTTTCTCGCAACGCGGCTATAACATCGAAAGTCTTACCGTGGCGCCCACCGATGACCCCACGCTATCGCGTATGACCATCCAAACGGTTGGCGATGCGAAAGTGCTGGAGCAGATCGAAAAGCAATTGCACAAGCTGGTTGACGTGTTACGTGTCAGCGAGCTGGGGCAGGGCGCCTATGTTGAACGCGAAATCATGCTGGTGAAAATTCAGGCTAGCGGCTACGGTCGTGAAGAGGTGAAACGCAGTGCGGAGATTTTCCGTGGGCAGATTATTGACGTCACACCAACGCTTTACACGGTTCAGCTAGCGGGAACGAGCGATAAACTCGACGCGTTTCTCAACACGGTTCGTGACGTGGCGGAAATTGTTGAAGTGGCACGTTCAGGAATCGTTGGCGTATCACGCGGCGATCGCGTTATGCGCTAATAACGCACCGTAACCATCATATTCTGTGCTAACCCGGCGAAATGCCGGGTTTTTTTATTTTATGCGCTTCGGCAAGATGCTGGAGAAAAGCGGTTGCTCAGCGTACTTTTCTGCGGTTAGATGTTACAAATGTTTTATCCTTAGCTACTCTGCGGATATTTTCGCCAGCGCTGGCTTATCAGAATTAAGGTGTCATCGTGAAACTGGATGAAATTGCGCGCCTGGCAGGCGTGTCGCGCACCACCGCCAGCTACGTAATCAATGGCAAAGCGCGGCAGTATCGTGTCAGCGAAAAAACCGTCGAGAAAGTCATGGCGGTGGTGCGTGAACACAATTATCACCCCAATGCCGTCGCGGCAGGCCTTCGCGCCGGACGCACGCGCTCAATTGGCCTGGTGATCCCTGATTTGGAAAATACCAGTTATACGCGTATCGCTAATTATCTTGAGCGTCAGGCGCGTCAACGTGGTTATCAACTGTTGATTGCCTGCTCGGAAGATCAGCCAGATAACGAAATGCGCTGTATTGAGCATCTGTTGCAGCGCCAGGTGGACGCCATCATTGTTTCCACCTCGCTGCCGCCTGAGCATCCGTTCTATCAGCGCTGGATTAACGATCCTTTGCCAATTATCGCGCTGGACCGCGCGCTGGACCGTGAGCACTTCACCAGTGTTGTGGGTGCCGATCAGGATGATGCGCAGATGCTTGCCGCTGAATTGCGTCAGCTTCCGGTTAAAAATGTGCTGTTCCTTGGCGCGCTGCCGGAGCTGTCGGTCAGTTTTTTGCGTGAATTGGGCTTTCGCGATGCGTGGAAGGATGACGCGCGACCAATCGATTACATCTACTGCAATAGCTTCGATCGTGCTGCGGCGGCAACGCTGTTTGAAAAGTACCTCGAAGATCATCCGATGCCGGACGCACTATTCACAACCTCATTTGGCCTGTTACAAGGGGTGATGGATATCACGCTCAAGCGCGATGGTCGTTTACCCACCGATCTGGCGATTGCCACCTTTGGTGACCACGAACTGTTGGATTTCCTGGAATGCCCGGTCCTGGCAGTGGGGCAGCGTCACCGCGATGTTGCGGAAAGAGTTCTGGAGCTGGTATTAGCCTCATTAGATGAGCCGCGGAAACCGAAGCCGGGTTTAACGCGCATTCGCCGTAATTTATTCCGCCGCGGACAATTAAGTCGTCGCACTAAATGAAAGTGTGGGCAGTTCTCTGCCCGCGCTTTATTATCTTCACAACTATTTTGCTCAAATGCGCCAGGCGTAAAAAAGCGTAAATTATCGCCACCCTATCTAACAATTTATCCCCACTGACTTTTCGTATTTGTTTACATATTCAGCACTCGCTGCTAGCAGAGCTGTTGTGATGGTGCTGGGCTTCCTTTCAGAAATCCCCTAAAATGCAGCCGCTGTCGCATATTACGGGGCAAATATATTTTTGCCTGACAGCGTTTTATTTTTCGCCACTTTTCACATTGCGAAAAAATTTATTCAACTATTCATCAGGTTAATTTTTTATTTCTCTACTTATTACCCTTTTATTCCCTCCCGGATTAATTTCACGCGATGTAAATAATGATATTCACTTGCCGTTGCGGCTTGACAAGGATTTCATCGGCTCCGTAAACTCGTTTCGTGGTAAAAAGTGGGATAAAGTGGTGAAAACGGGTGATTGAGGGGTAAGGCTGGCATGTTCCGTGGAGCAACGTTAGTCAATCTCGACAGCAAAGGACGATTAGCAGTACCAACACGCTATCGTGAATTGCTTGTCGCAGAGTCTCAGGGGCAAATGGTATGCACCATTGACCTCCACCAGCCATGCCTGCTGCTTTATACCCTGCCCGAATGGGAAATTATTGAGAAAAAGCTCTCTCGCTTATCCAGCATGAATCCCAGCGAGCGTCGCGTGCAGCGATTGCTGTTAGGACATGCTAGTGAGTGTCAGATGGATAATGCGGGCCGTTTGTTGTTGGCGAATACGCTGCGACAACATGCAGGCCTGAGCAAAGAAGTGATGCTGGTTGGACAGTTCAACAAGTTTGAGCTGTGGGATGAACAGACCTGGTATCAACAAGTTAAGGATGATATTGACACAGAACAGTCGGCTCAGGAGCCTTTATCTGAGCGGTTGCAGGACTTGTCGCTATAGCTATGCAGGAAAATTTTAAACACACCACAGTGCTGCTGGATGAGGCGGTTAACGGCCTCAATATCAGGGAAGACGGCATTTATATTGACGGCACTTTTGGTCGCGGCGGTCACTCGCGCTTAATCCTTTCGCAGCTTGGCGAGAAAGGGCAATTGATAGCGATTGATCGCGATCCGCAAGCGATAGCCGCAGCCGCTGAGATAAAAGATCCCCGTTTTTCGATCGTTCATGGGCCATTTTCGGCGCTGGCGGAGTATGTCGAAGCACGCGGGCTGACGGGCAAGATCGATGGCGTTTTGCTTGATCTTGGCGTCTCTTCACCGCAGCTGGATGATGCCGAACGTGGCTTCTCCTTCATGCGTGATGGACCACTGGATATGCGCATGGACCCCACGCGTGGGCAGTCGGCAGCAGAGTGGCTAATGAGCGCTGAAGAGGCCGATATCGCCTTCGTGATTAAAACCTACGGTGAAGAGCGTTTTGGTAAACGTATCGCGCGCGCCATCGTTGAGCGCAATCGTGAACAGCCAATGACGCGCACCAAAGAACTGGCCACGGTTATCGCTGCGGCAATGCCGGTGAAAGACAAGTTTAAGCATCCGGCGACGCGTACCTTCCAGGCGATTCGTATCTGGATCAACAGCGAGCTGGAAGAGATCGATATCGCGTTGAAGGGCGCGCTGTCAGTTCTTGCTCCCGGCGGCAGATTATCGATCATCAGCTTCCATTCGCTGGAAGATCGCTTAGTGAAGCGTTTTATGCGCGATCAGAGCCGTGGTCCGCAGGTGCCGGCCGGGATCCCAATGACTGAAGCGCAGCTTAAAGCCTTGGGCGGCCGTGAATTGAAAACGCTTGGCAAGCTGATCCCCGGCGAAGCCGAAGTGAACGAAAACCCACGAGCGCGCAGTTCGGTATTGCGTATCGCGGAGCGAACCGCGTCATGATTGGCAACGAGCGCCATAGCTTACCGGGCGTCATCGGGGGGGATCTGCTGCGATTTGGCAAGATACCGGTGCTGCTGTTGGTGGCCGTGCTGGTCTCCTCAGTCTTGGTTGTGACGACTACGCATAAAACGCGTCTGCTGACGGCGCAACGTGAACAGCTGGTGCTGGAGCGTGACGCGCTTGATATCGAATGGCGCAACCTGATTCTTGAAGAAAACGCGCTCGGCGATCATAGCCGGGTAGAGCGGATAGCAACCGATAAACTGCAAATGCAGCATGTTGATCCTTCACAGGAAAATATTGTGGTGCAGAAATAAGGAATCGCAGAACTCAATGAGTGGCGCAGGCAAAACGCTGAAGTTAAAAAAACAAGAAGATAAGGCCAGCTTTGTAAGCTGGCGTTTTGCGTTACTGTGCGGTTGCATTTTACTGGCGCTGGGCGGACTGCTGTCGCGCGTAGCGTGGCTGCAGGTGATCAACCCCGATAAACTGGTTAAAGAGGGCGATTTACGTTCGCTGCGCGTTCAGGCGGTGCCCACAGCGCGCGGCATGATCAGCGATCGAGCGGGACGTCCGCTGGCGGTAAGCGTGCCGGTAAATGCGATCTGGGCCGATCCCAAAGAGCTTCATGAGCACGGCGGTGTATCACTGGATGGTCGCTGGAAGGCCCTGTCTGATGCCTTATCGATTCCACTGGATCAGCTCGCATCCCGAGTTAACGCCAACCCAAAAGGACGCTTTGTATATCTGGCGCGTCAGGTAAATCCAGCGATTGGCGAGTACGTAAAAAAACTTAAACTGCCGGGCATTTATCTGCGTGAAGAGTCGCGTCGTTATTATCCCGCGGGCCAGGTTACCGCGCACCTGATTGGTTTCACCAACATCGATGGCCAGGGCATCGAAGGCATCGAAAAGAGCTTCGACAAATGGCTGACTGGCGCACCAGGCGAACGTACTGTGCGTAAAGACCGCAACGGCCGCGTAATCGAAGATATCTCCTCGGTTGATAGCCGTGCGGCACATAACCTGACGCTGAGCATTGATGAACGTCTACAAGCGCTGGTTTACCGCGAACTGAATAACGCCGTGGCCTTCAACAAAGCGGAGTCGGGCACTGCGGTGCTGGTGGATGTGAACACCGGTGAAGTGCTGGCAATGGCAAATAGCCCCGCTTATAACCCGAATAATCTCAGCAACACGCCGAAAGATGTCATGCGTAACCGCGCCATCACCGATATTTTCGAACCGGGTTCCACCGTGAAACCGATGGTGGTGATGACGGCTTTACAGCGTGGCGTGGTGAAAGAAAATAGCGTCCTAAATACCGTGCCGTACCGCGTGAATGGTCATGAGATCAAAGACGTGGCGCGCTACAGCGAATTAACCCTTACCGGGGTTTTACAGAAGTCGAGTAACGTCGGGGTTTCACGTTTGGCGTTAGCGATGCCCTCCTCAGCGCTTGTAGATACTTATGCGCGCTTTGGCTTGGGTAAACCGACCAATTTGGGGCTGGTCGGGGAAAGCAGTGGCTTATACCCTCAAAAACAACGGTGGTCTGACATAGAGAGGGCCACCTTCTCTTTCGGCTACGGGCTAATGGTAACGCCGTTACAGTTAGCGCGAGTCTACGCAACCATTGGCAGCTATGGCATTAACCGCCCGCTGTCGATCACCAAAGTTGACCCGCCGGTAGCGGGTGAACGCGTTTTCCAGGAAGACCTGGTGAGAACGGTGATGCATATGATGGAAAGCGTGGCGTTGCCAGGCGGTGGCGGCGTCAAAGCCGCCATCAAAGGCTATCGCATTGCCATTAAAACCGGTACCGCCAAAAAGGTGGGACCGGATGGTCGTTACGTCAATAAATACATTGCTTATACCGCAGGCGTTGCGCCTGCCAGTCATCCTCGTTTTGCGCTGGTTGTGGTTATCAACGATCCACAGGCCGGTAAATATTATGGTGGTGCGGTTTCAGCACCGGTGTTTGGCGCCATCATGGGCGGCGTGTTACGTACCATGAACATTGAACCTGATGCGCTGCCAACGGTTGATAAGAACGAGTTGGTGAAGAATAGAAGTGAGGAATCAAGTGACAGATCGTAACCTGCGCGACTTACTGGCCCCGTGGGTGCCGGGTGCGCCGGCGCGTCCACTCCGTGACATGACACTAGACAGCCGCGCGGCGGCTTCTGGCGATCTGTTTATCGCCGTGGCGGGCCATCATGCTGATGGACGTCGTTTTATTCCGCAGGCTATCGCACAAGGCGTGGCAGCAGTCATTGCCGAGGCCGAAGGCGAAGCCAGCGATGGAGATATCCGCGAGATGCATGGCGTCCCGGTTATTTATCTGGCGCAGTTACAGCAGCGTCTCTCTGCACTGGCCGGACGCTTTTATCAGCAGCCTGCGAGCAAACTGAAATTAATTGGTGTGACCGGCACCAACGGTAAAACCACCACCACACAACTGATGGCGCAGTGGGCCAATCTGCTGGGTGAAACCGGCGCAGTGATGGGCACGGTGGGCAATGGTCTTTACGGTCAACTGGTGGCAACTGAAAACACCACCGGTTCCGCGGTAGATGTGCAACACGTTCTGAATGATTTGGTCGAGCAGGGCGCAACCCTGACAGCAATGGAAGTGTCTTCACACGGTTTGGTGCAGCACCGCGTCGCAGCGCTGCCGTTTGCCGCGGCGGTATTTACCAATCTAAGCCGCGATCACCTTGATTATCATGGTGATATGCAGGGCTACGAATCTGCCAAATGGCTACTGTTCTCTGAGCATCAGGTGGCCGAAGCCATTATCAATGCCGATGATGAAGTAGGACGTCGCTGGCTGGCAAAATTGCCGGATGCCGTAGCGGTGACTATGGAAAATAATCTGCAATCTGGCTGCCATGGCCGCTGGCTCAAAGCCACGGCGGTGAATTACCACGATGGTGGCGCACATATTCAATTCAGCTCCAGCTGGGGCGACGGCGAGTTTGATAGCCGCCTGATGGGCGCTTTCAACGTCAGCAATTTGCTGCTGGCGCTAGCGACATTGCTGACGCTGGATTATCCGCTCGATGCGTTGGTAGCGACTGCGCCACAGTTGTTACCGGTTTGTGGTCGCATGGAAGTCTTCACCGCACCAGAAAAACCTACGGTTGTTGTCGATTACGCTCACACGCCGGATGCGCTGGAGAAAGCGTTGGAAGCCGCGCGTCTGCACTGTAAAGGTCAGCTTTGGTGCGTGTTTGGCTGCGGTGGCGATCGTGATAAAGGCAAACGCCCATTGATGGGTGCAATTGCTGAGCAATTCTCCGACATCGTGGTGATCACCGACGATAATCCGCGCAGCGAAGAGCCGATGTCCATTGTGAATGACATTCTCACCGGGCTGCTCGATCCAGGCCGTGCACGCGTAGTCGCAGGGCGTGCGCAAGCGGTGACCAACGCCGTCATGCAAGCCCGCGCGGATGACATCGTGCTAGTGGCCGGAAAAGGCCACGAAGATTATCAAATCATTGGTAACCGCCGCTTAGATTATTCGGATCGTGACACCGTCGCTCGTTTGTTGGGGGTGATGGCATGATCCCCGTTTCTCTGCAAACCCTGGCCGATATCAGCGGCGGTAAACTGCACGGTGCGGATTTAACCGTCGCCGATGTCACCACCGATACGCGTAAAGTCACCGCCGGCAGCCTGTTTGTGGCGCTGGTCGGTGAACGTTTCGATGCCCATGATTTCGCCAATGATGCCATTACCAACGGTGCGCAGGCGCTGCTGGTCAGCAAACTGTTGCCGTCTACAGTGCCGCAGGTGGTCGTGGCTGATACGCGCATTGCCTTTGGACAGCTCGCTGCGTGGGTGCGTCAGCAGGCGAACGCACGTGTCGTAGCGCTGACAGGTTCATCCGGTAAAACCTCCGTTAAAGAGATGACCGCCGCGATTCTGCGCCAATGCGGTGAAACGCTCTACACCGCAGGCAATCTGAATAACGATTTTGGTGTGCCAATGACGCTGCTGCGTCTCACCAAAGAGCATGCTTACGCGGTGATTGAGCTGGGCGCCAACCACCAGGGTGAAATTGCCTACACCACTGATTTAGTGCGTCCGGAAACGGCGCTAGTGAATAATCTTGCGGCGGCGCATCTGGAAGGCTTCGGTTCGCTGGCGGGCGTCGCCAAAGCAAAAGGCGAAATTTTTGGTGGACTGCCGGTTCACGGCACCGCGATCGTCAACGCCGACAGCAACGACCTTGCCCACTGGCAATCTCAGTTCGTGGATAAAACTTTGTGGCGCTTCTCACCGCAGCCGATGGCTGATGCTGAGTTTCGTGCCAGCGAAATCATTCTGCGTGCGGATGCCACGCTGTTCACCATGCATACACCGCGCGGCGATATTGCGGTTGAGCTGCCGCTGCCTGGGCGTCATAACATCGCCAATGCGTTAGCCGCAGCAGCGCTGGCGCTGTCGGTAGATGCACCACTGACGGCAATTCAGAGCGGGCTAAAAACGTTGCAGCCGGTTCCCGGACGCCTGTACCCGATTCGTCTGGCGGCCAATCAATTACTGTTGGATGACAGCTATAACGCCAACGTCGGTTCGATGACGGCCGCGGCGCAGGTACTGGGTGATATGCCTGGATTCCGCGTGATGGTAGTGGGCGATATGGCAGAGCTGGGTGATGAAGCGGAGTTGTGTCACCGTCAGGTGGGCGACGCAGCGAGAACCGCAGGCATTGATTGCGTATTAAGCACCGGAACGCTCAGCCAGCTGATTGGCGAAAGTAGCGGTAAAGGCGAGCATTTCGCCACTAAAGCCGCGTTGACTGAACGTTTACGCACATTGCTGTCCGAACATCAGGACATCACTATTTTGGTTAAAGGTTCACGTAGTGCCGCCATGGAGCAGGTAGTACAGAGCTTACAGGAGAAAGGAACATGCTAGTCTGGCTGGCCGAACATCTGGTCGCATTTTATTCCGGCTTTAACGTCTTCTCGTATCTGACGTTTCGCGCCATTGTCAGCCTGCTGACCGCTCTGTTCATTTCTCTGTGGATGGGTCCACGCCTGATTGCCTGGCTGCAGAAACTGCAGATTGGCCAGGTGGTACGTAACGATGGCCCAGAATCGCACTTCAGCAAGCGCGGCACGCCCACCATGGGCGGCGTGATGATCCTCACCTCCATCACCATTTCGGTGCTGATGTGGGCGTACCCGTCCAATCCTTATGTCTGGTGCGTGCTAGTGGTGCTGGTTGGCTTTGGCATCATCGGCTTTGTGGATGACTACCGCAAAGTGGTGCGTAAAGATACCAAAGGCCTGATCGCGCGCTGGAAGTACTTCTGGATGTCAGTGATTTCTCTGGCCGTCGCGTTTGCGCTGTTTATCGCTGGCAAAGATACGCCAGCCACACAGCTGGTGGTGCCGTTCTTTAAAGATGTTATGCCGCAACTGGGTTTGTTCTACGTAGTGCTGGCGTATTTCGTGATTGTCGGCACGGGTAACGCCGTTAACTTAACGGATGGTCTTGATGGCCTGGCGATTATGCCAACCGTATTTGTGGCAGCTGGCTTCGCGCTGGTGGCCTGGGCGACCGGCAACGTAAAATTTGCTGAGTATCTGCATATTCCGTATTTACGGCACGCCGGTGAATTGGTGATTGTCTGCACCGCGATTGTCGGGGCAGGCCTCGGATTTCTGTGGTTCAACACTTATCCAGCGCAGGTGTTTATGGGCGATGTCGGCTCATTGGCGCTGGGTGGCGCGCTTGGCACCATCGCGGTGCTGCTGCGTCAGGAATTCCTGCTGGTAATTATGGGCGGCGTGTTTGTCGTGGAAACGCTGTCGGTGATTCTGCAGGTGGGATCGTTCAAGCTGCGCGGCCAACGCATTTTCCGCATGGCGCCAATTCATCATCACTATGAATTGAAAGGCTGGCCGGAGCCGCGCGTCATCGTGCGCTTCTGGATTATTTCGCTGATGCTGGTGCTGATTGGCCTGGCAACGCTGAAGGTACGTTAATCATGGCTGACTATCGGGGCAGAAAAGTCGTCATCATTGGATTAGGCATCACTGGCCTCTCCTGTGTTGATTTCTTCCTCGCGCAAGGCGTAACGCCACGCGTGATGGATACCCGTGTCTCGCCGCCGGGACTGGAAAAACTGCCAGCCTCGGTGGAGCGCTATGTTGGCGGTATCAATAGCGATTGGCTGCTGGCGTCTGATTTGATTATCGCCAGCCCTGGCATCGCGCTGGCTCATCCTGCCTTAAGCGAAGCAGCGGATGCCGGGATTGAGGTCATCGGCGATATTGAGCTGTTCTGCCGTGAAGCCCAGGCACCGATTGTGGCGATTACCGGTTCCAACGGCAAAAGTACCGTAACTACCTTGGTGGGCGAGATGGCTCGCGCGGCAGGTTGGCAGGTGGGCGTGGGCGGCAATATCGGTTTACCCGCGCTGACACTACTGAAATCACCGGCTCAGCTATATGTATTAGAACTTTCCAGCTTCCAGCTGGAAACCACGCATAGCCTGAAAGCGGCGGCGGCAACGATCCTCAATCTTACTGAAGATCATATGGATCGCTATCCGCTGGGCATGCAGCAATATCGTGCAGCCAAGCTGCGCATTTACGAAAACGCCAGCGTCTGCGTGGTCAATGCCGACGATGGCATGACCATGCCGGTACGCGGCGTCGATCAGCGCTGCGTGAGCTTTGGTATCAACCTTGGCGATTATCATCTCAATCAGCAGCAGGGCAGTACCTGGCTGCGAGTGAAGGGCGAAAAGGTTCTGAATACCGATGAGATGACGCTGGTAGGTCAGCATAACTACACCAACGCGCTGGCTGCGTTAGCATTGGCCGATGCGGTAAATATTCCGCGTGCCTCCAGTTTAAAAGCGCTTACTACCTTCACTGGCCTGGCGCATCGCTTCCAGCTGGTACATGAAGCTAACGGTGTGCGCTGGATTAACGATTCAAAAGCCACCAACGTGGGTAGCACCGAAGCGGCACTGAATGGCCTGCAGGTGAAAGGTACGCTATGGCTGCTGCTGGGCGGTGACGGTAAGTCGGCTGATTTCAGCCCGCTGGCGCGTTATCTGCAAGGCGACAACGTGAAGCTGTTCTGCTTTGGCCGCGATGGCGACGCGTTAGCGGATCTCCGCCCGGAAATCGCAACGCGCACCGAGACTATGCAGCAGGCGATGGTTCAGATCGCCGCTCAGGTGAAGCCTGGCGACATGGTGCTGTTATCACCGGCTTGCGCCAGCCTCGATCAGTTTCGTAATTTTGAACAGCGTGGCGATCGGTTCGCGCAACTGGCGAAGGAGCTGAGCTGATGCGTATTCCCGGTTCCGGTATAGCCAGCTATCTGTCACTTCGCTTACGCGATTGGGTGATGGGCGCGCGTGATAACGATGATGCGCCGGTGGTGCTGTATGACCGAACGCTGCTGTGGCTGACCTTTGGTTTGGCGCTGATCGGTTTTGTTATGGTGACATCGGCGTCAATGCCAGTAGGCCAGCGCCTCAACGAAGATCCCTTCTATTTTGCCAAGCGTGATGCATTTTATATCGCCCTGGCATTCGGTATGGCGCTGGTGACATTACGTGTCCCAATGGATTTCTGGCAGCGCTATAGCAACGTGATGCTGATGGTTTCGGTCGTCATGCTGCTGATTGTATTAGTTGTCGGCAGCTCCGTTAACGGCGCATCTCGCTGGATTGCCCTTGGCCCGCTGCGTATTCAGCCAGCCGAGCTTTCGAAGTTAACGCTGTTCTGCTATCTCGCCAGCTATCTGGTGCGCAAAGTGGAAGAAGTGCGCAATAACTTCTGGGGTTTCTGTAAACCAATGGGCGTAATGGTGGTGCTGGCAGTACTTCTGCTGGCACAGCCGGACCTCGGTACCGTGGTGGTGCTGTTTGTTACCACGCTGGCGATGCTGTTCCTCGCCGGTGCGAAAATGTGGCAGTTCCTGGCGATTATCGGCTCCGGCATTTTTGCTGTGGTGCTGCTGATCATCGCTGAGCCTTACCGTATGCGCCGCGTCACTTCCTTCTGGAATCCATGGGAAGATCCCTTTGGTAGCGGCTATCAGCTGACGCAATCCTTAATGGCTTTTGGTCGCGGTGAGTTTTGGGGCCAGGGTTTAGGCAACTCGGTACAGAAACTGGAATATCTGCCAGAAGCCCATACCGACTTTATCTTCTCCATCATCGGTGAAGAGTTGGGTTATGTCGGTGTGGTTTTAGCGCTGTTGATGGTATTCTTCGTCGCTTTTCGCGCGATGTCGATTGGTCGCCGTGCTCTGGAGATCGATCAGCGCTTCTCAGGCTTCCTCGCTTGCTCAATTGGCGTGTGGTTCAGCTTCCAGGCGCTGGTTAATGTCGGTGCGGCAGCCGGTATGCTGCCCACCAAAGGTCTGACGCTGCCGCTGATCAGTTACGGTGGTTCGAGTCTGATCATCATGTCGACCGCCATCGTGTTTTTATTACGCATAGATTATGAAACGCGTCTGGCAAAAGCGCAGGCGTTTACCCGAGGTGCTCGATGAGTGGCAAACGGCTGATGGTCATGGCAGGCGGTACTGGCGGACACGTGTTCCCCGGTCTGGCCGTTGCCCATCACCTGATGGAACAGGGCTGGCAGGTACGCTGGCTCGGAACCGCTGACCGTATGGAAGCGGATTTGGTGCCGAAAAACGGTATCGAAATTGATTTTATCCGCATCAGCGGTTTGCGCGGCAAAGGTGTGAAAGCGCAGCTTTTGGCACCCGTGCGCATCTTTAATGCTTGGCGCCAGGCGCGTCGCATTATGAAGAGCTGGCAACCGGATGTGGTGCTGGGCATGGGCGGTTACGTTTCGGGTCCCGGCGGATTGGCCGCGTGGAGCTGCGGCATTCCGGTGGTGCTGCATGAGCAGAACGGCATTGCCGGGCTGACCAATAAGTGGCTGGCGAAAATCGCCACCAAAGTGATGCAGGCATTTCCGGGCGCATTCCCAACGGCTGAAGTGGTGGGGAATCCGGTGCGCACCGATGTGCTAGCCCTGCCGTTACCGGCAGAGCGGCTGAGTGGACGTTTCGGCCCGATTCGCGTGCTGGTGGTCGGTGGCAGCCAGGGCGCACGCATCCTCAATCAGACCGTGCCAAAGGTGGCTGCGGAATTGGGTGAAGCCATTACGGTTTGGCATCAAACCGGCAAAGGCGGGCTGGAAACCGTGCAGCAGGCTTATCGCGCCGCGGGCCAGCCGCAGCACAAAGTCACTGAGTTTATCGATGACATGGCCGAAGCCTACGCATGGGCGGATGTGGTGGTGTGCCGTTCTGGGGCTTTGACGGTTAGCGAAGTGGCTGCCGCAGGTTTACCGGCGATCTTCGTGCCGTTTCAGCACAAAGATCGTCAGCAGTACTGGAATGCGCTGCCGTTGGAAAAGGCGGGCGCGGCCAAAATTTTCGAGCAGCCGCAGTTTACTGCGTCTGTTGTAGCGGACACGCTGCGTCACTGGGATCGCACCTCATTACTGGCGATGGCAGAAAAAGCCCGTCAGGTGGCGATTCCCGATGCAACCGAGCGGGTTGCAAATGAAGTGGCGCGCGTCGCGAAGTAAATTAATCGGCCAGTTGATTTGGCCCGTACCTTAAGCGGGTACAAACGGGAAAAACAGGTAATTGAAACAGATGAATACACAACAATTGGCAAAACTGCGTTCTATTGTGCCCGAGATGCGTCGCGTCCGGCACATTCACTTTGTTGGCATCGGTGGTGCTGGCATGGGCGGTATTGCCGAGGTGTTGGCGAACGAAGGTTATCACATCAGCGGTTCTGATTTGGCGCCAAACCCCGTGACGCAGCATTTGGCCTCGCTGGGCGCAACGATTTACTTCAACCATCGTCCAGAAAACGTGACCGATGCGAGTGTTGTCGTGGTCTCAACGGCCGTAGCGCAAGATAACCCGGAATTAGTGGCCGCGCGTGAGCAGCGTATTCCTGTGATTCGCCGTGCGGAAATGTTGGCGGAACTTATGCGTTTCCGTCACGGCATTGCGGTTGCCGGAACGCACGGCAAAACCACCACTACCGCGATGGTAACCAGTATTTATGCCGAAGGCGGCCTGGATCCGACTTTCGTTAACGGTGGATTGGTTAAAGCTGCAGGTACACATGCGCGCCTTGGCAGCAGCCGTTACCTGATCGCCGAAGCGGACGAAAGCGATGCGTCCTTCCTGCATCTGCAGCCGATGGTGGCGATTGTGACCAACATCGAAGCGGATCACATGGACACTTATCAGGGCGATTTCGAGAATCTGAAGCAGACGTTCATTAACTTCCTGCACAACCTGCCATTCTACGGACGCGCGGTGATGTGTGTGGATGACGCGGTGATTCGTGACCTGATTCCACGTGTAGGCCGTCAGGTCACAACTTACGGCTTCAGCGATGACGCTGACGTGCGTATTGAAAATTACGAGCAGCGTGGCGCACAGGGGCACTTCACGCTGATCCGTCAGGACAAGCCAGTGCTGAACGTCACGCTGAATGCGCCTGGCCGTCATAACGCATTGAACGCGGCGGCGGCGGTGGCGGTGGCCAGCGAAGAGGGGATTGAAGATAACGCGATTCTGGCCGCGCTGGAGAGCTTCCAGGGCACCGGACGCCGCTTTGATGTCTTGGGCGAGTTTGATACCGCCGCCGTCAATGGCAATCCCGGCAGCGCGATGCTGGTCGATGATTACGGCCATCATCCAACCGAAGTGGATGTCACCATCAAAGCCGCACGTGCCGGCTGGCCTGAGAAGAAACTGGTGATGGTATTCCAGCCACATCGTTACACGCGTACGCGTGACCTGTTTGATGATTTCGCTAACGTGCTGTCGCAGGTGGATGTGCTGCTGATGCTGGATGTTTATCCGGCCGGTGAAGCCGCCATCCCGGGCGCCGATAGCCGCTCCCTGTGCCGCGCGATTCGTAACCGTGGCAAGGTGGACCCGATTCTGGTCTCTGAGCATGATGCCTTACCAGATGCATTGGCCCCGTTGCTGTCAGGTGATGACCTGGTGATCGTTCAGGGCGCAGGCAACATCGGCAAGATTGCACGTAAGCTGGCGGAAAACGCCCTGCAGCCTGCGGTAAAAATGGAGGCGCGTCATGACTGAGAAGGTCGCAGTATTGATGGGCGGCACCTCGGCCGAACGTGAAGTCTCGCTGATGTCAGGTGCGGCGGTGCTGGCCGGACTGCGTGAAATGGGCATTGATGCGCATGCTGTCGATACGCGTGATGTGTCGGTACTGGAGCTAAAACAGCAAGGCTTTGCGAAAGCGTTTATTGCGCTGCACGGTCGCGGTGGTGAAGACGGCACCTTGCAAGCGGTGCTGGAGTTCCTGCAGCTCCCTTATACCGGCAGTGGCGTAATGGCCTCGGCGATCACCATGGACAAACTGCGCAGTAAATTGTTGTGGCAGGGCAGGGGATTACCTTCAGGCAAATTTGTCTGGCTGACGCGTCAGCAGTATCAGCAAGGTTTAGATGCAGATACCACCGCCGCCGTTCAGGCGCTGGGTTTACCGCTGTTTGTGAAGCCCAGCTGTGAAGGTTCCAGCGTTGGCATCAGCCGTGTGAATCATGCGGACGCCCTACCCGCCGCGCTGGAAGAGGCATTTCGTCACGATAACGACGTGCTGATTGAAGCGTTTCTCAGCGGCGCCGAGTACACCGTGGGCATCGTGGGTGAGCAAATTCTGCCTTCAATCAGAATTAAAACCGCCAGCGAGTTCTATGACTATGAAGCTAAATACATTTCTGACGATACTGAGTACTTCTGTCCGAGCGGTTTAAGCGCTGAGCAGGAAGCAGGGTTGCAGACGCTGGTGTGGGCAGCCTGGCGCGCGTTGGGTTGCAGCGGCTGGGGACGTGTGGACGTTATGGCTGACGGCGAGGGCAATTTCCAGCTGTTGGAAGTGAATACCTCACCAGGCATGACCAGCCACAGTCTGGTACCCATGGCGGCGAAGCAGGCGGGATACAGTTTCCCGCAGCTAGTGGCGCGTATTCTGGAGCTGGCTGACTGATATGTCTCAGGCGGCGATACGAGTACGCAATCGTGAACCTCAGGAGCGTGCGCGCTCCGGGCGTAGCAACGGTGCACGACTGTTTGGCATCGTGTTCCTGCTGATAGTGTTAGGCATTATGGTGGCGGGCGGCCTTGTGGTGCTGAAGTGGATGAATGACGCGTCGCGCTTGCCGTTATCCAGGCTGGTTGTGACGGGGCAAACCCACTACACCACGCATGATGATATTCGCCAGGCGATTTTATCGCTCGGCGCGCCTGGGACCTTCATGTCGCAGAACGTCGATATCATTCAACAGCAGATCGAGCGTTTGCCCTGGATAAAGCAGGTCAGTGTGCGGAAGCAGTGGCCTGATGAGCTGAAGATAAATTTGGTGGAGTATGTTCCGGTGGCACGTTGGAACGACTCACATATGGTTGACGCCGATGGCGTCTCCTTCAGCGTTCCGGCCAGTCACATTGGCAAAGAAACCTTGCCAATGCTTTATGGCCCGGAAGGCAGTGAAAATGAGGTGTTGGCCGGCTATCACACCATGAGTGATGTGTTAAAGGCTAACAAGTTTACCCTGAAGGTCGCGTCGATGACGGCGCGGCGCTCATGGCAATTAGTGACCAGTGACGATGTGCGCATTGAGCTGGGACGCAGCGATACCATGAAGCGTCTGAACCGTTTTATTGAGCTCTATCCGGAGCTGCAGCAGCAGGGCCAGAGTCAAAATCAGCGCATTACCTACGTCGATTTGCGCTACGACTCGGGCGCCGCAGTGGGCTGGGCAGCGGCACCGATAGCGCCACAGGACAGTAATCAGCAACAGAACCAGGCACAGGCTAAACCACAATGATCAAGGCAACGGACAGAAAACTGGTAGTAGGACTCGAAATTGGCACCGCAAAGGTGTCCGCCCTGGTTGGGGAAATTCTGCCCGATGGTATGGTCAATATTATTGGGGTGGGCAGTTGCCCGTCTCGCGGTATGGATAAAGGCGGCGTAAACGACCTTGAGTCGGTGGTGAAATGCGTACAGCGCGCCATCGATCAGGCTGAACTGATGGCGGATTGCCAGATTTCTTCGGTCTACCTTGCATTATCGGGCAAACATATCAGTTGCCAGAACGAAATCGGGATGGTTCCGATTTCGGAAGAGGAAGTGACTCAGGATGATGTAGAGAACGTAGTGCATACGGCGAAATCCGTTCGCGTACGTGATGAGCATCGTATCCTGCATGTGATACCGCAGGAATATGCC
Source organism: Pantoea sp. BRR-3P (assembly GCF_039621635.1). Lineage (NCBI taxonomy): Bacteria > Pseudomonadati > Pseudomonadota > Gammaproteobacteria > Enterobacterales > Erwiniaceae > Pantoea > Pantoea sp. BRR-3P. The sequence continues at coordinate 3,300,409 of NZ_CP155066.1, read as the reverse complement.
ATCGATTATCAGGAAGGCATCAAAAATCCTGTAGGCCTTTCCGGCGTACGTATGCAGGCGAAGGTGCATCTGATCACCTGCCACAACGATATGGCAAAAAATATTGTTAAAGCCGTTGAACGTTGCGGCCTGAAAGTTGACCAACTGATTTTTGCCGGGCTGGCTTCCAGTTTTTCCGTCTTGACTGAAGATGAACGTGAGCTGGGAGTCTGTGTTGTTGATATCGGTGGCGGTACAATGGATATCGCTGTTTATACTGGCGGAGCGCTGCGTCATACCAAAGTGATCCCGTATGCCGGGAACGTGGTGACCAGCGATATTGCTTACGCCTTTGGTACACCGCCTACCGACGCGGAAGCGATTAAAGTGCGTCACGGTTGTGCATTAGGCTCGATTGTCGGCAAAGACGAAAACGTCGAAGTGCCGAGCGTCGGTGGACGTCCACCTCGCAGCCTGCAGCGCCAAACGCTGGCCGAAGTGATTGAGCCGCGTTACACCGAACTGTTGAATCTGGTTAACGACGAGATTCTGCAACTACAGGAGCAGCTGCGCCAGCAGGGCGTAAAACATCATCTGGCGGCCGGTATCGTGCTGACCGGTGGTGCGGCGCAGATTGAAGGTTTGGCAGCCTGTGCACAGCGTGTATTCCACACGCAGGTGCGCATTGGACAGCCGCTCAACATCACCGGCCTGACGGATTATGCGCAGGAGCCGTATTACTCTACGGCGGTTGGACTGCTGCATTATGGCAAAGAGTCACATATGAACGGTGATGCGGAAACGGAAAAACGTGCTTCGGTGGGCAATTGGTTTAAGCGAATCAATAGCTGGCTGAAGAAAGAGTTTTAATTTTTGAAAAAGGAGATCATGCTGGCAATGTTTATGATCTCCAGGCGACAGGCACATAACGGAGAGAAATCATGTTTGAACCTATGGAATTAACCAATGACGCGGTGATTAAAGTCATCGGCGTCGGCGGTGGCGGCGGTAACGCCGTAGAGCACATGGTACGCGAGCGTATCGAAGGTGTGGAATTCTTCGCTGTGAACACCGACGCGCAAGCGTTGCGTAAGACAGCGGTCGGCCAGACGATCCAGATCGGGACCAATATCACTAAAGGTCTCGGTGCAGGTGCGAACCCAGAAGTGGGTCGTAACTCTGCAGAAGAGGATCGCGAAGCACTGCGTGCTGCGCTGGATGGTGCAGACATGGTGTTTATCGCAGCAGGCATGGGCGGCGGTACCGGTACGGGTGCTGCGCCAGTGGTCGCTGAAGTAGCCAAAGATTTGGGTATCCTGACTGTTGCAGTGGTAACGAAGCCATTCAACTTTGAAGGCAAAAAGCGTATGGCTTTTGCTGAGCAGGGTATCGCTGAGCTTTCGAAGCACGTCGATTCATTGATCACTATTCCAAACGACAAGCTGTTGAAAGTATTAGGCCGTGGTATTTCGCTGTTGGATGCGTTCGGCGCAGCTAACGATGTACTGAAAGGCGCTGTACAGGGTATTGCTGAGCTGATCACGCGCCCTGGCTTGATGAACGTTGACTTCGCAGACGTGCGTACCGTGATGTCAGAAATGGGTTACGCCATGATGGGTTCAGGCGTGGCATGCGGTGAAGATCGTGCGGAAGAAGCCGCTGAAATGGCGATTTCAAGCCCGCTGCTGGAAGATATCGATCTTTCTGGCGCGCGCGGCGTGCTGGTCAACATCACCGCTGGCTTCGATCTGCGTCTGGATGAGTTTGAAACCGTGGGTAACACTATTCGCGCCTTCGCGTCTGACAATGCTACCGTAGTAATTGGTACTTCTCTGGATCCAGAGATGAACGACGAACTGCGTGTCACCGTAGTTGCGACCGGTATTGGCATGGATAAGCGTCCAGAAATCACCCTGGTAACGAATAAGCCAGCCACACAGCCAGTGATGGATCATCGCTACCAGCAGCACGGCATGGCGCCGCTGCCGCAGGAGCAGAAACCTGCTGCTAAAGTGGTTAATGACCAGCCTGCCGCATCAAGCAAAGAACCTGATTATCTGGATATTCCAGCCTTCCTGCGTAAACAGGCTGACTAAGAATATCCCGAGAATTGGGATTCTCCGCTCTTTGTGCTAAAGTATTCCCCCGCCGGTAATTTATACTGGCGGTCGGAAGGGTAATATTGCGAGATAATGCGATGATCAAACAAAGGACATTAAAACGTATTGTTCAGGCGACAGGTGTCGGTTTACATACCGGCAAGAAAGTCACGCTGACATTACGCCCTGCGTCGGCTAATACCGGGGTCATCTATCGTCGCACTGACTTGAATCCACCGGTTGATTTCCCGGCTGATGCAAAATATGTGCGCGACACCATGCTAAGTACGTGCCTGGTGAATGATGAAGGCGTGCGTATTTCAACAGTTGAACACCTGAACGCCGCACTGGCGGGTTTAGGCATCGACAACATTATTGTTGAAGTTGATGCACCGGAAATCCCGATTATGGATGGCAGTGCCGCACCTTTTGTCTATCTGCTGATGGATGCAGGCATTGAAGAGCTGAGCAGCGCGAAGAAATTTGTGCGTGTTAAGCAAACCGTGCGTGTGGAAGATGGCGATAAGTGGGCTGAGATCAAACCTTATAACGGGTTCTCACTCGACTTTACTATCGACTTTAAACATCCAGCGATTGACTCAAGTTCGCAGCGTTACCAGCTCAACTTCTCGGCTGAGAATTTCGTGCGTCAAATCAGCCGTGCGCGCACTTTTGGCTTTATGCGTGAAATCGAATATCTGCAGTCTAAAGGCCTGTGCCTGGGCGGTAGTTTAGATTGTGCGATTGGCCTTGATGATTTCCGCGTATTAAACGAAGACGGTTTGCGCTTTGAAGACGAGTTTGTTCGTCACAAAATGCTCGATGCGATCGGTGACCTGTTCATGTGCGGCCACAATGTTATTGGCGCATTTACCGCCTTTAAATCGGGCCATGCATTGAATAACAAGTTACTGCAAGCGGTTCTGGCGAAGCAGGAAGCTTGGGAATGGGCTACCTTCGAAGACGAAGCTGAACTGCCACTGGCATTCAAAGCACCTAATTTAGTTCTGGCGTAAGTCAGACGTAATGCGGCAGGTTTCGCTGACACCCTCTCCGGTCAGTGGAATCTGCCGTTTTTTATTGCCTCGCTTTTAATCCTGCAAAACCGATCTCATTTCACTGTCGTGACTGGCGAAACCCTGTACAAAAAAACGTGAATTCCGCCGAAGCCCCTTTAAACACTGGTGTCGAAGCGCAACATAAGTGCTATTATCTGGCGCTCATATAAGCCGGGTAACGCAGACTCACGCGAAGGCTTTATCCTTTTATTCAATGCATTGTGGACGGGTTGTGATCGGGATTTTCTCACGCTGGCGACAATTAGGCAGACGCTACTTCTGGCCTCATCTCCTATTAGGGATGGTGGCGGCCAGTTTGGGTTTGCCTGCCTGTGCGCAAAGTTCTGAGCCCACGGCGAACGATTCGCCGATCAGCAGCCTGTTTGTTGGCAATGTTGTCCATTTCGATCATCTGATTCGTCTGCAGGAAAGTGCGCGTCGACCAAGTTTTAACGTCGATTACTGGCATCAACATGCCATCCGCACAGTTATCAGACATCTTTCTTTTAGCATGACGCCGCCTGCTCAGGCGGAGGCCAATCAAGCTGTACCATTAGCGGCACAAAAACTGGCGTTGATTGGTTCGCTTCAGGCGCTACTGACATCACCTACGCAACCGCTTAATGCCGTTGAGCCACAGCTAGCACTGCGCCACCGGGAACCGCAAATCCACACTTCTGCTGACTGGCAGGCTGCTATCCATGGCATCCGCGCCGGACCTTTCATTGCCTAACTGCTAACGTTTTTTTCCACATCCTGTTTTAGATTTTGCAGTCCGTGAAGTCACGGCTGAAAAGAGAATAATTTATTATGTTAATCAAACTGTTAACTAAAGTATTTGGCAGCAGCAATGATCGTACTCTGCGTCGTATGCGCAAAGTGGTAGACATCATCAACAAGATGGAGCCGGATTTCGTTAAGCTCTCTGATGATGAACTGAAAGCAAAAACCGATCTGTTCCGTGAGCGCCTGAAAAAGGGCGAAAGCCTTGAAAGCCTGATTCCTGAGGCCTTCGCCACCGTGCGGGAAGCGAGTAAGCGTGTATTCGGCATGCGTCATTTTGACGTCCAGCTGATTGGCGGCATGGTGTTAAACGATCGCTGCATCGCTGAAATGCGCACCGGTGAAGGTAAAACCTTGACCGCGACCTTGCCTGCTTATCTGAACGCGCTAAGCGGTAAAGGTGTGCACGTGGTCACCGTCAACGACTATCTGGCGCAGCGCGACGCCGAAAATAACCGTGCACTGTTTGAGTTCCTTGGCCTGACCATCGGTATTAACCTGCCTAATATGCCAGCCGTAGCGAAGCGTGCAGCCTATGCGGCTGATATTACTTACGGTACGAACAATGAATACGGCTTCGACTATCTACGCGATAACATGGCGTTCAGCCCTGAAGAGCGTGTTCAGCGCAAACTGCACTATGCGCTGGTGGATGAAGTTGACTCCATTCTGATCGATGAAGCGCGTACGCCGCTGATCATCTCTGGTCCAGCCGAAGACAGTTCTGAGCTGTATACCAAGGTAAACAAAATTATCCCGCATCTGATTCGTCAGGAAAAAGAAGACTCTGACACCTTCCAGGGTGAAGGCGATTTCTGGGTTGATGAGAAAGCGCGTCAGGCACACATGAGCGAGCGCGGCCTGGTTAAAGTTGAAGAGCTGCTGGTTAGCCAAAACATCATGGAAGAAGGTGAGTCTCTCTACTCTCCAACCAACATTATGTTAATGCACCACGTTACTGCGGCACTGCGTGCCCATGCGCTCTTTACCCGCGACGTGGATTACATCGTGAAAGATGGCGAAGTGGTCATCGTCGATGAACATACCGGTCGTACCATGCAAGGTCGTCGCTGGTCAGATGGTCTGCATCAGGCGGTTGAAGCGAAAGAAGGCGTGGAAATTCAAAATGAAAACCAGACGCTGGCCTCCATTACTTTCCAGAATTACTTCCGTATCTACGAGAAACTGGCCGGTATGACCGGTACCGCCGATACCGAAGCGTTTGAATTCAGCTCAATCTATAAGCTCGATACTATCGTGGTGCCAACTAACCGCCCGATGGTGCGTAAAGATATGGCCGACTTGGTTTATATGACTGAGAAAGAGAAGATCGATGCCATTATTGAAGACATTCGTAACTGCACGGCAAAAGGTCAGCCGGTATTGGTAGGTACAATTTCGATTGAAAAATCTGAAGTGGTTTCCAATGAGCTGACGCGCGCGGGCATCAAACACAGCGTACTGAACGCCAAGTTCCACGCCAGTGAAGCGGATATCGTGGCACAGGCAGGCCAGCCATCGGCAGTAACCATCGCCACCAACATGGCTGGTCGTGGTACCGATATCGTGCTGGGCGGTAGCTGGCAGGCTGAGCTTGCCGCCATGGACGAGCCGACTGAAGAGCAAATTGAGGCGATGAAAGCCGCCTGGAAACTGCGTCATGATGCAGTGCTGGCGGCGGGCGGCCTGCACATCATTGGTACTGAGCGTCACGAATCACGTCGTATCGATAATCAGCTGCGTGGTCGTGCTGGTCGTCAGGGTGATGCCGGTTCTTCACGCTTCTACCTGTCGATGGAAGATGCCTTGATGCGTATCTTCGCTTCGGACCGCGTATCAAACATGATGCGTAAACTGGGTATGAAGCCAGGTGAAGCGATTGAGCATCCATGGGTGACCAAAGCAATTGCCAACGCTCAACGCAAAGTGGAAAGTCGCAACTTCGATATTCGTAAACAGCTGCTGGAATACGATGACGTCGCTAACGATCAGCGTCGTGCTATCTATAGCCAGCGCAACGAACTGCTGGATGTTTCTGATGTGTCTGAAACCATCAACAGCATCCGTGAAGATGTCTACAAAACCACTATCGATACGTACATTCCACCGCAGTCGCTGGAAGAAATGTGGGATGTGGCGGGACTGGAAGAGCGTCTGCGTAATGACTTCGATCTGAATTTGCCGATTGCCGAATGGTTGGATAAAGAGCCAGACCTTCATGAAGAGACGCTGCGCGAACGTATTATGAGTAACGCTGCCGAAAACTATGCTGCTAAAGAAGAAGTGGTTGGCGCTGAGATGATGCGTAACTTCGAGAAAGGCGTGATGTTGCAAACGCTGGATTCACTTTGGAAAGAGCATCTGGCGGCAATGGATTATCTGCGCCAGGGGATCCACCTGCGTGGTTATGCGCAGAAAGATCCCAAGCAGGAGTACAAACGTGAATCCTTCGCAATGTTTGCCGCCATGCTGGAGTCGCTGAAGTATGAAGTGATTAGCACCTTAAGCAAGGTGCAGGTACGCATGCCAGAAGAAGTTGAAGCGATGGAGCAGCAGCGTCGTGAAGAAGCTGAGCGTTTAGCACAGCAGCAGCAGTTGAGCCATGTTGATGATGCAACTGCAGCAGCCGAAGCCTTAGCGGCACAAGGTGGCGAACGCAAAGTAGGGCGTAATGACCTTTGCCCATGCGGTTCCGGCAAAAAATACAAACAGTGCCACGGACGTTTGGCCTGATAGAAAAAGGAGCTTCAGGGCTCCTTTTTCTTTGCTATCGCGTTATGAGAATCTCTGCGTAAAAGCGATCAGTTTCTCTTCGTTTAATCGTACGCCGTGGTAGGGCAGAGTAATAAGCAGCCCATCCGGCAAGCCAAAGCGCTTAAACAATGCTCTGCTTTGAAAGAGCAGCTGATGGTAATTATTATCACTGATGCTCGGATAGCTTTCATTCCATACAGTGGCAATGATCTGATGTTTAGAGGTGATGCGCAGCAACAGGCAGGAGAGAAAACGCTTTTGCGCTTCATTTAGCGGGATGATTTTATGGTCAGGCCACCAGGTTAAGGTGTTTTGCGTGCTGTCTAACGTCAACACATCGTGAAATGCCAAATGTCGTAGAGCGTGGGGATGTTCAGGTTTGTTTTGCTCCAGCAGCGTTGTATCTTCGAATTCCATAGGTAATCGGGTTTAGCAGAAGAGAGAAGCAGCGAGTATTCCCAACATTCCCGGTCGGGATCATTACGACCTGTCTCAATACGCGAGTTTTGTGCGACACCAGACGTCACTTCCCCTTCGCGGGTTAACATCGCTTAGCATCTGATTTACACTTTGCGCTCACTTATTAAAAGCGGAATCCAGCTTATGAAACACCTGCAGGTTGCGGTGGGCATCATTCGCAATACAGATGGTCAAATCTTTCTGGCTCAGCGCGCGGCAAGCTCCTACATGGCTAATAAATGGGAGTTTCCTGGTGGAAAAATCGAACAAGATGAAACTGCTGAGCAGGCGTTAAAACGTGAATTAATGGAAGAAACCGGCATTGAAGTCACTGCGGCTACTGCGATTGGCCAGGCCGATCACAGTTATGACGATCTGCGCGTTACGCTGCATTTCTTCCTGGTAGAGGGTTGGAACGGTGAACCTTATGGACGAGAAGGGCAGCCACAACGCTGGGTTGAACAGCAGGATTTGGTTGCGGATGAATTTCCTCCGGCAAACCATGAGCTGATAGGTCGTCTGGTAGCCGGCGAGATTTAAGTTAAGGGGCTGCTGGCCCCTTACTTTTTTGTTACTGCTGCTCTTCGCTCCAGTCATCGCTGTCCGTCAGGTCACCGCTGCTGGGAATGCGTTTTTCTTCCGCAGCCCACTCACCTAAATCAATCAACTGGCAACGTTTACTGCAAAATGGCCGCCACGGGCTCAACTCATCCCAGATCACATCTCTGCGGCAATTAGGGCAAGGTACGGTAATAATCTCTTCCGGCATAACGTCCTCTAGCAACAAGCTAATTCAAAATTCAGTCGGGCTGGCACTTCTCCGCGTTCACTGTCTAGCGGTAGAAAACGAATCGCATAGCGGCTTTTGTGGCCCGAGACTTGCGGGTACAACGCATCTTCCAGGGTTAACTGCAGACGCAATAGGTCAGAGCCTTCGGCGTTGTCTTGATAAAACCCATTGAGGCTGGTTTGATGACGAAAAACGCCGGACTGACGAACCAGATCGAGGATCATCGTCAAACTGTTACGCAACGGATTCAATGACTCAAGCCAGCCATTAACCTGCACATCACGTACGGATTGTTCCTGATGCAGCCAGATATGCAGGCTCGGCAGATCGAAACTACAGCAGCCGCCGGGAATGCTTAGACGCTGCCGTACCAGCGCAATCAGGCGATCTTCGCGTAACTGTTGGCCCATACGAGGTGCCGCCATTAACTCGCTCGAAAATTGCTTCAGCTGCAGGCGTAAGTTATCGACGCGCAGCTCGTCAACGCCGGGCACATCCAGCCAGGCGCGTAATTTCTGCTGCTGACGCTCAAGCTCTTTCAGCAGTTCAGTGCGCATATCACCGCGTTCAAAAATATCCAGTAGGTCGCTAAGGGTACGAAAAACGCCAAGTGCCGAGACCGAACCATCTACGGGTACGGTTTCATGCAGCTGGTCGATCAGATATTCGACGCGTAACCAGGTACGCATCTTCTCGTTTAAGGGGTGTTCAAAGAGAACAACTGTACTCATGATGTTAATCCTTTCCGGTTGCTGCCAGGCGTAAATAGCACTGGTGGAGTTCAGCAACGCGCAGTAGAGCCTGTTCAGGCTTACCGCTGTTATCAATGATGTCATCCGCACAGGCGAGGCGCTGTTCACGGCTGGCCTGTGCGGCAAGAATATTCTTCGCCTGACTCAATGAAATGCCATCGCGCTGTTGTGTACGCTGCAACTGCGTCTCCGCATCCACATCAACAACTAATACCCGATCGGCCTGGTGCTGTAGGCCGTTTTCCACCAACAGCGGTACCACCCAAAGAACATAGGGTGAAGCAGCCAGTAACTTTAGCTGCTGCGTGCGGGCATTAATAAGCGGATGGAGCAAATGATTGAGCCAGTTTTTTTCTTGCGGCTGCTGGAAAATAATTTCGCGCAGGCGAGCACGATAGAGTGTGCCTTCAGCCGTCAGGATGGCATCTCCGTGGCGTTGAACAATCGCCTTTAGCGCCGGCGTTCCAGGTTCAACCACTTCTCTGGCAATGACGTCAGCGTCAATGATATCAACGCCTAGCGCGGCGAAAGCATTGGCGATCGTGGTTTTACCACTGCCGATGCCACCGGTGAGCGCAACGGTATAAGGCATAGCGTTCTCGCAAAAATTTAAATCGTGAGCAGCCATTGACCGCAGCAAGATGAGAGCAGGATCACAATCATTTTTCTCAGCTAAATTTAAGGGATTGTAGCCTAAATAAAGTGAAATTCGCAGTCTTGTCGCGGAACGAATGGCGCGTATGATAACGACACTGGAGCCGTGAGTGCTACCCGAACTGCGGTTCGTCGTCACCAACCAGGACAATCAGCTATGCGTATTGAAGAAGATTTAAAACTGGGTTTCAAGGATGTGTTGATCCGCCCAAAACGCTCCACCCTGAAAAGTCGTTCTGAGGTTGAACTGGAACGCACCTTCACCTTTAAACATTCTGGCTTAAGCTGGAGTGGCATACCGATTATTGCCGCCAATATGGATACCGTTGGCACATTCACCATGGCTGAAGCTCTCGCCAGTTTTAACCTCCTCACCGCGGTGCACAAGCATTATAGCGTCGAGGCCTGGCAAGCGTTTGTGCAGCGTGTCCCGTCAACGGTGCTGAACTATGTGATGGTTTCCTCCGGTACATCAGAATCAGATTTCACAAAGTTGTCTGCGATTCTGGCGTTATCGCCGCAGCTTAATTTTATCTGTATTGATGTGGCCAATGGCTATTCTGAGCACTTCGTGCAATTTCTGCTGCGGGTACGTGAAAGCTTCCCAGGCAAGACTATCTGCGCAGGAAACGTGGTGACCGGCGAGATGGTAGAAGAGCTTATTTTGTCTGGTGCAGATATCGTTAAAGTCGGGATTGGCCCCGGCTCGGTATGCACCACGCGAGTGAAAACCGGTGTTGGCTATCCTCAGCTTTCCGCTGTTATTGAGTGCGCCGATGCTGCGCACGGCTTGGGTGGACAAATTGTCAGCGATGGCGGATGTTCGGTTCCTGGCGATATTGCCAAAGCGTTCGGTGGCGGTGCAGATTTCACCATGCTCGGCGGAATGCTTGCGGCGCACGACGAGTGTGAAGGCACCATCGTTGAAGATCAGGGCGAGAAGTTTATGTTGTTCTACGGCATGAGCTCCGAATCTGCGATGAAGCGCCATGTCGGCGGCGTGGCGCAATACCGTGCAGCTGAAGGTAAAACTGTGCGCTTGCCGTTGCGTGGCCCGGTTGAAGATACCGTAAAGGATATCCTCGGTGGTTTGCGTTCAGCCTGTACCTATGTGGGCGCAGAGCGTTTGAAAGAGCTGACTAAGCGCACCACCTTTATCCGCGTAGCAGAACAGGAAAACCGCGTGTTTACGCGTTAAGCAGAGATAGCGGGCGCGCACTGCGCGTGCCCGTTAACGAATCGCATCCCCTAAGCCAAATACCGGCAGATACATCGCAATGACTAGTGTGCCGACAATCCCGCCAATCACCACCATCATCATCGGTTCCAGCGAGGCAGCCAAAGCGTCTGCACGCGCCAGCGTTTGTGCTTCATGCCATTCTGCTAAACGCGCAAGCATCACATCCAGCGCACCTGCCTCCTCACCCACTCTGATCAGCTGCGCGCAGAGTGGCGTAAAAAGCAGATGTTGCTGAAGAGCCTGATAGAGCGGAGCACCCGCAGCAATGTGCTGTTGCAACTGAACAATCGCATCACGCCATAGACGAGACACCAGCGTAACCTCAACCGCCTGCAGGCTCTGCAGCAAGGTTAAACCTGATTGCTGCGTGAGTTGCAGGATGGCGTAAATCTGGCTGAGTTGTCCGCCGCGCCACAGCGGAGAGAGTAGCGGCATACGTAGCAGCCATTGATGCGTGCGCTTTTGCCAGGGCACTGAACGCCGATATGTTTGCTGCGCAATCCCCAGCACAGTCGCACATATCAGCGACAGCGGAAGTGCGGCTTGCTGCAACAGCGCCGATAGCGACATCACGGCGACGGTAAATGCGGGCAACGGTGCATCAAAGCTGGCATACACCGAGACAAACTCCGGCAAGACGAACAGCAGCATGCCGGCACTGACCGCGAGCGCCACCAATAAGATAAATAAGGGATAGCGCAGCGCCTTCACGACTTTTTGCCTTAGATATTGTTGCTTACTCTGCTGCTGAGCCAGCTGGCGACAGCATTCGTCGAGTTGTCCTGTTAACTCACCCACTTGCATCAGCGCGGGAAACAGCGGCGGAAAGATTTGCGGCCACTCCTGCAGGGCCTGCGAGAAGGGTTCTCCCGCGATGACCCGCCGCTGTAATCCTTTCAGTAGTACCCGCCAACCGCTATGTGGATGGCCTTCCGCCAGCAGTATCAGGCTCTCTGCCAACGGTAAACCGGCTTTAAGGAGAGTGGCCAGCTGTCGTACCAGATCGATCTTCTGCTGCCACTTCCAGTCACGCGTGCGCCAGCATTTACCACGCTGCCAGCTCACCGGCAGCATGCCGCGATCGGAGAGTTGATTAAGCAGCGCATCCTGGCTGACGCTAAGCGATTCCCCCTCCTGCAGCACGCCCATCGTATCAAGTGCCTGCCAGCGGAAATGATAAAGATTAGCCATCGCCTAGCCCTACCACGCGCTGCATCTCTTCAAAGGAGGTTTCGCCTCGGCTCACCGCCTCCAGTCCTGCAGCCAGCAGCGTTTTCATTCCCTGCTCATTGGCTAGCGCCAGCAGATGCTCCAGCGGCATGTCGGCCGAAATCGCATTTTGCAATTTGCTGGTAACGGGCAGTATTTCAAATAGCGCCAGCCGCCCGTAATAACCCGAAAAGCAGTGATCGCAACCGGGTGCTCGCCAGGTTTGCAGCGTGCCTGGCCAGAGTTCTGTGGGTAAATGAGCGATGGCTTGTCCTGGCTGACGACAATGCACGCACAGGCGTCTGACCAGCCGCTGCGCTACCACCAGCTGCAACGCGGGGCCCAGCAGATAACCGGGAATATCCATCTGCCGCAGGCGCGTGAGTGTTTCAGCGGTGGAGTTGGTATGCAGCGTGGAGAGCACCAGGTGGCCGGTTTGTGCTGCCTTGACGGCAATACTTGCGGTCTCGGCATCCCGGATTTCTCCTACCATAATCACATCAGGATCCTGGCGCAGCAGCGCGCGCAGCACACGATTAAAATCGAGTCCGCTACGCGGTTGTATCTGCGTTTGATTGATCCCCTCCAGCGGAATTTCGACTGGGTCTTCAACGCTGCATACATTTTTTTCGGGCACGTTAAGTGCGCTTAACCCGCTGTAGAGCGTGAAAGTTTTGCCGCTGCCGGTAGGGCCGGTAACCAATATCAACCCCTGAGGTTTTGCCAACGCGCTTTTCAGCAGCCGCAACTGTATGGCTGGCATGCCCAGTTTATCGAGCGTGATGGCGCTATTCTCACTTTGCAGTAGCCGCACCACGGCTTTTTCGCCGTGGCTAATCGGCAGCGTTGAGAGGCGGAAAGCCGCCAGTTTGCCATCCATCTCAAGGGTAAATTGCCCATCCTGCGGCAGACGTCTTTCGGCAATATCCAGTCCACCGAGGATTTTCAGGCGTGCCAGTATTGCAGCCGGCTGGGCTTCCGCGGGCTGCGGCAATTTGTGCAGCACACCATCAATGCGCAGGCGCACACGCAATCCATGCCGCTGCGGTTCGAAATGGACATCAGACGCACGGCGCTGAATGGCCTGGCGCAGTATTTGATCCACCGCGTTAATCGCCGATTCCGCATTGGCATGCTCGCGAGGGGCCGCGTCGGGCTCAGGTTCGTGTAACAATTGCTCAATTCGCGCTGCAGGCCAGCACTCAATATCGACGTTGCATTGGCTAGCGAATCGCAGGGCCTCCAGCAGCAGTGGGTCGGGTGTCTCAGCCACTGCCACGCGAAGTTGCGTGGTATCGTGATGCAAAATCACCGCCTGATAGCGTGCGCACAACGCTTGCAGTGCAGCATTAGCATTGTCCATTATTTGGCATCCTTGTCAGCAAAGCGGAACTGTTCGAGGCAGCTATCACGCAGGCTGCTGTTATCGCTGGTGCAGGTACGCTGCCAGCTTAAGGTGCCATCGGTGGCGTTCCAGTTTGGTGTCATTTCAACCGCCAGCCCGGTAAGGCTCTCCTGCCCAGTAAGGGTGATCGTGCCATTAACCACGCTAAGCGTTGCCACATAGCGCGAACCCTTAGCCGCAGGAATACCGCGTTGTCCTGCCTGGCATTGGGCGGGGCCGCCACGCTCAATGGCACAGAGTTCTACCGCGGTTTTGTAGGGCACCATGGTTTGCAGCATGTCGGTGAGCGCTGCGCGTTGCAGATAATTTTGGTAGGCCGGTAAACCGATGGCGCTAAGAATGGCGACGATGCCAATCACAATCATCAGTTCAATGAGGGTAAAACCGCGTTGTCTTTCCATGATAAGGCTCCTTGTTGTGGAGCCGCTACGGTAGAAAAGGGGGAGCCAAAGCGGAAGTCAGGTCTGCGCGAGGTTGGAAAGCGACGCGCAAAGAATCGTCAGAATTGCAGGTGAGAAAGCAGAAATGTGGAAGTCATCACGCAAATCCGCCGCACGACTAAGCGGCGGAGAGAGGAAATCACAACTCGCGGAAGCGCATCGATAGATCCAGCGCGTGCACATGTTTGGTCAGTGCACCAACCGAAACATAGTCGACACCCGTCTGCGCAATGTGCGGCAGGGTGGTTTCCGTCACATTACCGGAGACTTCGAGCAACGCGCGCTTATTGGTTAGCACTACCGCTGTGTGCATCATTTCAAGGCTGAAGTTATCCAACATGATGATATCTGCACCTGCATCAATGGCATCCTGTAGCTCGGCGATGGATTCAACCTCAACTTCTACCGGCACATCGGGTGAAAGCCACAGCGCTTTTTCTACTGCGTTGCGCACCGAACCGCTGGCAATAATGTGGTTCTCTTTGATCAAAAAAGCATCCGACAAACCTAAACGATGATTATTACCGCCACCGCACAGCACCGCATATTTCAATGCCGTGCGCAGGCCAGGCAATGTTTTGCGCGTATCAAGCAGTTGGGTTTCGCTGCCTTGCAGCAGGGCGACATAGCGACTGACTTCGGTGGCAACGCCTGACAGCGTTTGCACGAAATTAAGTGCGGTACGTTCAGCCGTTAGAAGCAGGCGCGCCGGGCCGGTAAGCTCAAATAGCGGTTGATCGGCAACGAGGGCCTGGCCATCTTCAACTTGCCAATTTATCGTTACTTTGTTGCCCAGTTGAATAAACACTTCTTCCACCCAGCGTTTACCACAAAAAACACCGGGCTCACGTGTGATGACTTGTGCCACAGCCTGTTTCTCTGCGGGGAGCAGCAACGCGGTGATATCACGGTCGGCATCAATTTCACCCCCTAAATCCTCCTGAAGCGCGCGGGATACGGCTTCGGGGATGTCCTGTTCAATTCGTTTAATCAATGCCTGATGGCGTTGATCGGGATCGTAACGACGCGTTGCCATGGTTTTACCACTCTACAAGACGAAATTTCGTGCGCTCACCTTAGCGTGATTTATCATCTATTGCCAGTTATCACCAATGAAATGTTTAGTATCCTGAACTCACATGGGCGGGCGCATTAAGTCGCAAGCCCCAAGTCTGAAACATGTTATTCTCAGCCTGATTTTGCTTAGGATTTAACGGCATGAAACTGGAAGAGGGCTGGATTACCAGCGCACGCAAAGTACCTTCACCGCACTTTAATCAGCGTCCGAATGATGAAGTTCCCTCGCTGTTAGTGATTCACAACATCAGCTTGCCGCCGGGTGAATTTGGTGGGCCGTGGATCGATCGGCTGTTTACCGGCACGCTACCTGCCGATGCACATCCCTATTTTGCCGATATCGCCCATCTACGCGTGGCAGCGCACTGTTTGATTCGCCGCGATGGCGAGCTGGTGCAATATGTCTCTTTTGACCAGCGTGCGTGGCATGCTGGGGTGTCGCAGTTTGAAGGGCGCGAGAGCTGCAACGATTTTTCGATAGGCATCGAACTGGAGGGCACCGATACGTTGCCCTTTACCGACGCGCAATATGCCACCTTACAGCAGGTGACATCGTTGTTATTACAGCATTATCCGCTGACGCCCGCGCGCATCACCGGTCACAGCGATATAGCACCAGCGCGAAAAACGGATCCCGGTCCCGCTTTTGACTGGTTGCGCTATAGAGAGTCCATCAGGCAAAAGAATCCCTGAGACAGCAGGAGCAGGTATGACGTTGTTTAGCTTGTTATTAGTTTTAGGTTGGGAGCGCCTTTTTAAGTTAGGTGAACATTGGCAGCTGGATCATCGGCTTGAGGCCCTGTTCCGTGGACGCCAGCGCTTTTCGTTGTTGCGCACAGTCGTCATGACCGTCATCGCGATGCTGATTGTCTGGCTGGTGGTGTGGAGCCTAAAAGGTATTCTGTTTGGTGTGGCGCAATTGCTGTTCTGGATTGTCGTGGGGTTGCTGTGTATCGGTGCGGGCTCGGTACGCTTGCATTATCACAGCTATCTCAAGGCCGCGAGCCATGATGATGAAGCTGCGCACAAGGCGATGGCCGCTGAGCTGACGCTGATTCATGGCGTGCCGGTGGAGTGCAGTGAGCGTGAGTTCTTGCGTGAACTGCAGAATGCGCTGATTTGGATTAACTTCCGCTACTATCTTGCGCCGATGTTTTGGTTTGTGGTCGGTGGTCCTTATGGTCCGGTACTTCTGGTGGGTTATGCATTTCTGCGTGCCTGGCAGAGCTGGCTGGCAAGACATCATTCGCCGCTGGAACGCTCGCAGTCCGGGGTTGATCGCCTGCTGCACCTGCTTGACTGGGTTCCTGTGCGGCTGGCCGGCGTAGCTTACGCGCTCCTTGGACACGGCGAGCGCGCGCTGCCAGCCTGGTTTGCCGCCTTGGGCGATCTGCATCGCCCACAGTATCAGGTGCTGACCAGCCTGGCGCAGTTCTCACTGGCGCGCGATCCGCATATGGATAAGGTGGAAACGCCACGTATTGCGGTGGCGTTGGCAAAACGTATTTCCTTAGTGCTGGTGGTGGTGGTGGCGCTGTTGACCATTTACGGCACGCTGGTGTGATCGGCTGGCGGCACACCGAAATCGGGTGTGCCGTCTTCGCGCCAATGGAAGTATTTCAATCGCGTATGACGATTTGGATCCCACAGCGGATCGCCTTCAATTTCGGTGTAATTTCGTGCGTGATACACCAGCACATCTCTTCCTGCTTCATCCACCGTAAAGCTGTTATGCCCCGGCCCGTATTGTTGATTATCCCAACTGGTAGCAAATACCGGCCGCGCCGATTTGCGCCAGGCGCTGAGGTTGAGCGGATCGGCCAATATATCGATGTTTAAAATGCCCAGGCAGTAATTTTCATCGGTCGCACTGGCGGAATAGGTGACAAACAGCTTATCGCCGTGCTGAATCACCGCCGGTCCTTCATTGACGCTAAATCCCGCGCACTCCCACTCATATTCAGGACGGCTCAGCATCACAGGCGCACTTTTCAACGTCCACGGATTGAGTAACTCGGCGAGATAGAGATTAGAGTTGCCGGGAATGGCCGGATCTTTCTGCGCCCAGAGATACCAGTGTTTACCCTGGTGTGCGAAGTAGGTGGCATCCAGAGCGAAGGAGTCAATGGGCGTATGTACGCGGCGGCAGGGCTGCCAGTTGCCACTGAGCGGATCGGCATCATTGCACACCAGCGCATACATGCGGTGCTGGAACAGCCCATCCTTAATCTCACGCGTGGGCGCCGCAGCAAAATAGATTACCCATTGCCCATTAATGTGATGCAGCTCCGGTGCCCAAATCAACGCGCTGAACGGACCGGTATCGGGTTTATGCCATACGGTAACGGCTTGCGCATCAATGAGGCCAGCCAGCGTGGGCGCAAAGCGAATCTCCAGCCGGTCATACTCTGGCACCGAGGCGATAAAATAGTAGCCATCCGCTTGGCGCAGAATAAAGGGATCGGCGCGTTGGGTAATAAAAGGGTTGGGCCAGCTCATTTGATCTCTCCAGGTTGTGAAGTCGCTGAGGACACGACAGAGGATAGGTGAGGTGAATGGGCACGGCGTAGCGCCAGATCGGCCTGGATGGTACGCATCAGTTGGCGATCCACTTTCATCAGGCGCACCACGCCAGCGGTAATCAGATAACCCACGCCCGGAATCACGGTAAACAGCAGCATAATGCCGTTAATGGCGCTGGGCGCTTGCTGTTTGGCACCGGCATCGTAGCCATAAATCGACAGCAGGAAACCAACCATCGCACCCGCCACCGCCAGCCCGACTTTAAGGAAGAACAGATTGCCGGAGAAGCTCATCCCGGTGATGCGTTTGCCGGTTTTCCATTCACCGTAATCATCCACGTCGGCCATCAGCGACCAGTGCAGCGGTGATGGAATCTGATGCAGGATATTCAGCAGGAAATAGGCGATGACCACTGCCGCGGTGGCGTGCGGATCGATCCAGTAGAAACCGCAGGAGAACAGCGCCAGCGCAATATTGGTCCAGAAAAACACTTTCAGCTTGCACCAGCGATCGGTAAGGATTTTCGCCAACGTGCTGCCGAACATCATGCCAATAACACCAAGACTGATAAACAGCGTGGCGAAGTGCGTCGACTGCCCCATCACCCAGGTAACGTAATACATGGTGGCAGCCATACGAATGAAGCCAGGGCAAACGTTGCAGAAGGTCAGCAGCAAAATACGCACCCACTGATCGTTTTTCCAGACATCGCGCAGGTCCTGTTTCAAATCATCGTTGCTTGGCGCCGCAGGCCGAATGCGTTCACGCACGGTAGCAAAGCAGAACAGGAACATCGCCAGGCCAATCAGCGCCAGCACGCTCATCGCCAGCTGATAGCCACGTGCTTTGTCGCCGCCGCCAAACCATTCGGCCATCGGCAGCAGCGAAAGCGAAAGAATAAGCGTGGCGACGCCCACCATTACAAAGCGATACGACTGGCACGACACGCGCTCGCCGGGATCGTTGGTAATCACACCGCCCAGCGAGCAGTAAGGAATATTGATGGCGGTATAGGTCAGCGACATGAGGAAGTAGGTGACAAATGCCCAGATAACTTTGTCGTCATAGCTCCAGTCCGGCGTGGTAAACATCAAGACGCTGAACAGCACGTAAGGCACGGAAACCCACAGCAGCCACGGGCGGAAACGGCCCCAGCGGCTTTGCGTGCGGTCAGCAATCGCGCCCATGATCGGATCGGTGACGGCATCCAGCACGCGCACCGAAAGCAACAGCGTGCCGACCAGCGCCGGCGCTAATCCAAACACATCAGTGTAGAAATAGTTGAGGAATAACATGATAGCACCGCCAATCATGTTGCATCCGGCATCACCCATGCCATACCCCAGTTTCTCCCGGAACGAGAGGACTGCTCCTTTCATTGATCGTCTCCAGCGACAAGATGAGCAGGAATTATCTGTGCTAAATCAGTAATCTGCTGGGGAGCAAATGGTTAGGTAGATGGACAAAACGCGCGGGCGGGGAAAAGTGTGAGCCAGATCGGTGGAACTGCCCGGCAGCGGCGTGCCGGGCAGAGAGAAACATTAAGCTTTTTGCAGTTTGTTTTTGATGGTGTAGCCGATACCCAGGATCACCAGCCAGACCGGAATCAGCCATACCGAAATCGCCATGCCAGGCGTCATCAGCATAATCACCAGAACGCCCGCGAGGAAGATCAGGCAAACCCAGTTACCCAGCGGATACAGCACCGCTTTAAAGCGCGTGGTGACACCCTGCTGATCTTTCTTCTTACGGAATTTCAGGTGCGCAAGGCTGATCATCGCCCAGTTGATTACCAGCGCAGATACCACCAGCGCCATCAGCAAGCCGAAGGCTTCGCCAGGCATCAGATAGTTAATCAGTACGCAGAGGGCCGTCGCGACGGCAGAGACCAGAATCGTTGCCACCGGCACGCCGCGACTATCGACTTTCAGCAATGCTTTAGGCGCGTTGCCCTGCTGTGCCAGACCGAACAGCATGCGGCTGTTGCAGTAAACACAGCTGTTATAGACCGACAGCGCCGCCGTCAGGATCACCACGTTTAGCGCATTCGCCACAAAGGCATCGCCCAGCTCATGGAAAATCAGTACGAACGGGCTGGTGTCGGCGGTTACGCGCGTCCACGGCAGTAGTGACAGCAGCACGGCCAGCGAGCCGATATAGAAAATCAGGATACGCCACAGCACCTGGTTCGTGGCTTTGGGAATGCTCTCTTCTGGATTGTCGGCTTCGGCGGCGGTGATGCCCACCAGCTCAAGGCCGCCAAACGAAAACATAATGATCGCCATCATCATGACCAGTCCGGTCATGCCGTGCGGCAGGAAGCCACCCTGATTCCATAGGTTGCTTACGCTGGCCTGCGGGCCGCCGTTGCCACTGAACAGCAGCCAACCGCCAAACAGAATCATGCCGATAACGGCGACGACTTTAATAATGGCGAACCAGAACTCCATCTCACCAAAGACTTTTACGTTAGTCAGGTTGATGGCGTTGATCAGCACAAAGAAGATGGCAGCCGTGGCCCAAGTGGGGAAATCTGGCCACCAGAACTGCACGTATTTGCCGACGGCGGTCAATTCAGCCATGGCAACCAGCACGTACAGCACCCAGTAGTTCCAGCCTGAGGCGAAACCGGCGAAGTTGCCCCAGTATTTGTAGGCGAAGTGACTGAAGCTACCGGCAACCGGCTCTTCAACGACCATCTCACCCAGTTGGCGCATAATCAGAAAGGCAATAAAACCGGCAATCGCGTAGCCGAGAATAACGGCAGGACCGGCCGATTTAATCACTGATGCGCTGCCCAGAAACAGGCCAGTACCTACGGCTCCGCCCAGCGCAATCAGCTGAATATGGCGATTCTTTAAGCCGCGATGCAGCGTGTCGCCATGCTGTTGTTCCATACAAACCTCGTGATGTTGTTATTGTGCACCTGCAGTGCGCGCACTGTAAGGCTGTTTATCCTAATGTACTCTTTTCTTTACGGTATCTGGCGTGCTGTGTGCATGCGTGAGCTACCAAGGCGTCCAGAATAGTGATAAGCGCGCCGCTTTGCACCTGCTTTTGCTTTTTGTGCTGAGAGATGACTGAAAAAGCAGCAGCATCCTCTGGGCACTGCGCAAATTATTTCTGCCACGAACCTGGCGAAAACACGAATAGCTTTCCCTTATATCTCAGCCAGGATGAAGGTGCTAACTCAGTGTAAGGTTTGGTAAAAGTGCAATTTATTAACATTTACCTCACCCAGGAAATTTCTTGCTTTATGCCGGTAAGTTAGCGCATTCCAACAGCATTCTTCCCCTGAAGTGTGACCGCGACCATATAGACACAAGGTGAATACTTTGTTACTTTACGGGCACTATTTTTCAATTGGTATTACCAATTTACTCCGGACGTTTGGCTCATAAGAAGGGAAGATGGCTTACAGTAAAATTCGCCAACCCAAGCTCTCCGATGCGATTGAGCAGCAGCTGGAATCCCTGATCATGGAAGGGACGCTCCAGCCGGGTGAAAAACTGCTCCCCGAGCGCGAACTGGCGAAACAGTTTGATGTCTCACGTCCATCCTTGCGCGAAGCGATTCAGAGCCTGGAAGCCAAAGGCCTGCTGATGCGCCGTCAGGGCGGTGGCACCTTCGTCCAGAAAAATCTCTGGCAAAGCCTGAGCGACCCGCTGGTCGGTCTGCTTGCCGAACATCCAGAATCTCAGTTTGACCTGCTGGAAACCCGCCATGCGCTGGAAGGTGTTGCTGCCTACTACGCGGCGCTACGGGGTACCGATGAAGATCTGCAGCGCATCCGCGACTGCCATGTTCATATTCAGCAGGCACAGGACAGCGGCGATCTCGACGCCGAAGCTGATGCGGTGATGAAGTATCAGATCGCTGTCACAGAAGCGGCCCATAATGTGGTGCTTCTGCATTTGCTGCGTTCCATGGGCCCTATGCTGGAACAAAACGTCCGCCAGAATTTTGAATTGCTCTACGCTCGCCGGGAAATGCTGGCGAAAGTGAGCGGTCACCGCGCCAGTATTTATGAGGCGATTGTGGCTCGTGAGCCAGAACAAGCACGCGAGGCCTCTCATCGTCACCTGGCGTTCATTGAGGAAATCTTGCTGGATAGAAGTCGGGAGCAGAGTCGTCGTGAACGCTCCCTGCGTCGTTTACAGCAACGTAAGGAATAACGCACGGCAACGAACGTGCGGAAAACACGACGGGCCTGTCTTCTTGTGCTGTGAACCAGAAGCAAAGCACAAGCAGACAGGCTCCTGATAATTTCAACGTATTAGACACAGATAAGGAATACACCCCATGTCAGAACGTTTACAGAATGACGTGGATCCGATCGAAACTCGTGATTGGCTACAAGCGATCGAATCGGTCATCCGTGAAGAAGGTGTTGAGCGCGCGCAGTATCTGATTGATCAGGTAATGAGTGCAGCACGCAAAGGTGGCGTGAAAGTTGCCGCAGGTTCCTCTGCAATCAGCAACTACATTAACTCTATTGCTGTTGAAGATGAGCCGGAATACCCGGGCAACACCTCTCTTGAACGTCGTATCCGTTCCGCAATTCGTTGGAACGCCATCATGTCGGTGCTGCGTGCGTCGAAGAAAGATCTGGAGTTGGGTGGCCATATGTCCTCCTTCCAGTCTTCCGCGACCATTTATGAAGTGTGCTTCAACCACTTCTTCCGCGCGCGTAGCGACAAAGACGGTGGCGATCTGGTTTACTTCCAGGGTCATATCTCTCCAGGCATCTATGCACGTGCGTTTCTTGAAGGTCGTCTGACTGAAGAGCAGATGAACAACTTCCGTCAGGAAGTGCATGGCAACGGCCTGTCGTCGTATCCGCACCCGAAACTGATGCCAGACTTCTGGCAGTTCCCGACCGTTTCTATGGGCCTGGGCCCGCTGTCGGCGATCTATCAGGCGAAATTCCTGAAGTATCTGGAGCATCGCGGTCTGAAAGACACCTCAGCCCAAACCGTTTATGCCTTCCTTGGTGATGGCGAGATGGATGAGCCGGAATCCAAAGGTGCGATCACCATCGCTACCCGTGAGAAGCTGGACAACCTGGTGTTCATCATCAACTGTAACCTGCAGCGTCTGGATGGCCCGGTCACCGGTAACGGCAAGATCATCAACGAGCTGGAAGGCATCTTTGCTGGTGCTGGCTGGAACGTGATCAAAGTGATCTGGGGCGGTCGTTGGGATGAGCTGCTGCGTCAGGACACCAGCGGCAAGCTGATTCAGCTGATGAACGAAACCGTTGACGGCGATTACCAGACCTTCAAATCCCGTGACGGCGCCTACGTGCGTGAGCACTTCTTCGGTAAATATCCGGAAACCGCCGCGCTGGTGAAAGACTGGTCAGACGAAGAGATCTTCGCCCTGAACCGCGGCGGCCACGATCCGAAGAAAGTCTATGCAGCACTGAAAAAAGCGCAGGAAACCAAAGGTCAGCCAACGCTGATTCTGGCGCATACCATTAAAGGCTATGGTATGGGTGACACGGCCGAAGGTAAAAACATCGCCCACCAGGTTAAGAAGATGAACATGGATGGCGTTCGCTACATCCGCGATCGCTTCAACGTGCCGGTAGCTGACGAGAAAATCGAAGAGCTGCCGTACGTGACCTTCGAAAAAGGCTCTGAAGAGTACAACTATCTGCACGGTCAGCGTGAGAAGTTGGGCGGCTATCTGCCAACGCGTCAGGCGCAGTTCAGCGAGAAGCTGGAAATGCCAACGCTGGAAGAGTTCCGTCCGCTGCTGGAAGAGCAGAACAAAGAGATCTCTACCACCATCGCCTTTGTGCGTGCCCTGAACGTGATGCTGAAGAACAAGTCGATCAAAGATCGTCTGGTTCCGATCCTCGCGGACGAAGCCCGTACCTTCGGGATGGAAGGTCTGTTCCGTCAGATTGGTATCTACAGCCCGAACGGTCAGCAGTACACCCCGCAGGACCGCGAGCAGGTTGCTTACTATAAAGAAGACGAGAAAGGCCAGATTCTGCAGGAAGGGATCAACGAGCTGGGCGCAGGTTCATCCTGGCTGGCGGCGGCGACCTCTTACAGCACCAACAACCTGCCGATGATTCCGTTCTACATCTATTACTCGATGTTCGGCTTCCAGCGCATCGGCGATCTGATGTGGTTGGCGGGCGACCAGCAGGCGCGCGGCTTCCTCGTCGGCGGCACCTCCGGTCGTACCACGCTGAACGGCGAAGGTCTGCAGCACGAAGATGGTCACAGCCACATTCAGTCGCTGACTATTCCGAACTGTATCTCTTACGATCCGTCTTACGCGTACGAAGTGGCGGTCATCATGCAAGATGGCCTGGTGCGTATGTATGGCGAAGCGCAGGAAAATATCTACTACTACATCAGCACGCTGAACGAAAACTACCACATGCCGGCGATGCCGCAGGGTGCGGAAGAGGGTATCCGTAAGGGTATCTACAAGCTGGAAACCGTAGACGGTAGCAAAGGCAAAGTACAGCTGCTGGGCTCAGGTTCCATCCTGCGTCACGTGCGTGAAGCCGCGCAGATTCTGGCGAAAGATTACGGCATCGGTTCTGACGTCTACAGCGTGACCTCGTTCACCGAGCTGGCGCGTGATGGCCAGGATTGCGAGCGCTGGAACATGCTGCACCCAACCGAAGAGCCACGTGTACCGTACATCGCGCAGGTGATGAACGAAGCGCCGGCCGTGGCATCAACCGACTACATGAAGCTGTTCGCAGAACAGGTTCGCAGCTACGTGCCTTCCAGCGATTATCGCGTGTTGGGAACTGACGGCTTCGGTCGTTCAGACAGCCGTGAAAACCTGCGTCACCACTTCGAAGTGGATGCATCGTATGTGGTTGTGGCTGCGCTGGGTGAGCTGGCTAAACGCGGCGAAATCGATAAGAAAGTGGTGGCAGAAGCAATCACCAAGTTCAACATCGACGCCGATAAAGTTAACCCGCGTCTGGCTTAAGAGGTAAGAGAGTAATGGCTATTGAAATTAACGTGCCGGACATCGGGGCAGACGAAGTTGAAGTCACCGAAATTCTGGTGAAGGTGGGCGACAAAGTTGAAGCTGAACAGTCGCTGATCACCGTAGAAGGCGATAAAGCCTCAATGGAAGTGCCTTCGCCGCAGGCCGGCGTGGTGAAAGAGATCAAAATCTCAACCGGTGACAAAGTGGAAACCGGCAAACTCATCATGATCTTTGACGCAGAAGGTGCCGCAGAAGCGGCGCCAGCGCCAGCAGAAGAGAAGAAAGCGGAAGCCGCTCCTGCTCCAGCTGCTGCCGCTGCTGCGGTCAGTAAAGAGGTCAACGTACCGGACATCGGCGGCGACGAAGTTGAAGTTACCGAGATCCTGGTGAAAGTGGGCGACAAAGTTGAAGCTGAACAGTCACTGATCACCGTTGAAGGCGACAAAGCCTCGATGGAAGTCCCTGCACCGTTCGCGGGTGTGGTGAAAGAGATCAAAATCGCCACCGGCGATAAAGTGAATACCGGTTCACTGATCATGGTGTTCGACGCAGAAGGCGCAGCGCCTGCTGCGGCTCCAGCCGCCAAACAGGAAGCGGCTCCAGCAGCAGCCCCTGCGGCCGCTGGCGCGAAAGACGTCAACGTGCCGGACATTGGTGGCGATGAAGTTGAAGTTACCGAGATCCTGGTGAAAGTGGGCGACAAAGTGGCGGCTGAGCAATCACTGATCGTGGTTGAAGGCGACAAAGCGTCAATGGAAGTGCCTGCACCGTTCGCCGGTACCGTGAAAGAGTTGAAAGTGGCAACGGGCGATAAAGTCAGCACCGGTAAACTCATCATGGTGTTCGAAGTGGAAGGCGCGGCACCGGCTGCGGCTCCAGCAGCGAAGCAGGAAGCCGCTCCGGCAGCCGAAGCGGCCAAACCTGCCGCTGCGCCAGCGCCTGCGAAAGCGGATGCTAAGGGTGAGTTCGCTGAGAACGATGCTTACGTGCACGCAACGCCGGTGATTCGTCGCCTGGCGCGCGAGTTCGGTGTTAACCTGGCGAAAGTCAAAGGCACCGGCCGTAAAGGTCGCATCCTGAAAGAAGACGTACAGTCTTACGTTAAAGACGCGGTGAAACGCGCTGAAGCGGCTCCGGCTGCTGCAGCCAGCGGCGGAAGCCTGCCTGGTCTGCTGCCTTGGCCGAAAGTGGACTTCAGTAAGTTCGGCGAAATCGAAGAAGTGGAACTGGGCCGTATCCAGAAAATCTCGGGTGCCAACCTGAGCCGTAACTGGGTGGTTATCCCACACGTTACGCACTTCGACAAAACCGACATCACCGATCTGGAAGCCTTCCGCAAACAGCAGAATGCTGAAGCGGAGAAACGTAAACTGGATGTGAAATTCACGCCAGTGGTGTTCATCATGAAAGCGGTTGCTGCGGCGCTTGAGCAGATGCCACGCTTTAACAGTTCACTGTCTGAAGATGCACAGAAACTGACGCTGAAGAAATACATCAACATCGGTGTGGCGGTGGATACGCCAAACGGTTTGGTGGTTCCGGTGTTCAAAGATGTGAACAAGAAAGGCATCACTGAACTGTCTCGCGAGCTGATGGCGATTTCGAAGAAAGCGCGTGATGGCAAGCTGACGGCAGGCGATATGCAAGGCGGTTGCTTCACCATCTCCAGCCTTGGTGGCCTGGGTACCACGCACTTCGCGCCGATCGTTAACGCGCCGGAAGTGGCTATCCTCGGTGTTTCCAAGTCAGCGATGGAGCCGGTGTGGAACGGAAAAGAGTTTGAGCCGCGTCTGATGATGCCAATCTCACTCTCCTTCGACCACCGCGTGATCGACGGTGCTGATGGTGCGCGCTTTATCACCATCATCAACAACACGCTGTCCGACATCCGCCGTCTGGTGATGTGAAGTTAATCAAGGCCGGCGAATGCCGGCCTTGTTGTAAGCATTCAATGTTGCCGCGGTTGGCAGTTTGTTAACAATTCTGTAAACTCTCGCGGTGAAATGTCCCGGCGGATATAGGGCATTAGAGCTTGGGAAAAGCTTTCTCCTGACTGCCGGTAATCAAACAAGAGGTCATGATGAGTACAGAGATTAAAACTCAAGTCGTGGTACTTGGGGCAGGTCCTGCAGGTTACTCTGCAGCCTTCCGTTGCGCTGATTTAGGTCTGGAAACCGTAATCGTTGAGCGTTACAGCACCCTTGGCGGTGTTTGTCTGAACGTAGGCTGTATCCCGTCAAAAGCGCTGCTGCACGTCGCCAAAGTGATTGACGAAGCAAAAGCCCTGGAAGAGCACGGTATCGTGTTTGGCCAGCCGCAAACTGACATCGACAAAATTCGTAGCTGGAAAGAGAAGGTGATTAACCAACTCACTGGCGGCCTCGCGGGTATGGCGAAAGGTCGTAAAGTGAAGGTGGTGACTGGCCTCGGCAAATTCACCGGTGCGAACACGCTGGTGGTAGAAGGTGAAGGTGGTGCCACCACCATCAACTTCGACAACGCGATTATCGCGGCCGGTTCTCGTCCAATCGAACTGCCATTTATTCCGCACAACGATCCGCGCGTGTGGGACTCTACCGATGCGCTGGAACTGAAAGAAGTGCCGAAGCGTCTGCTGGTTATGGGTGGCGGTATCATCGGCCTGGAAATGGCCACCGTTTATAAAGCGCTGGGTTCAGAGATCGACGTGGTTGAGATGTTCGACCAGGTGATCCCGGCCGCCGATAAAGACGTGGTGAAAGTGTTCACCAAACGCATCAGCAAGAAATTCAACCTGATGCTGGAAACCAAAGTCACCGCGGTTGAAGCGAAAGACGACGGTATCTACGTTTCAATGGAAGGCAAAAAAGCACCTGCCGATGCACAGCGTTACGACGCGGTGCTGGTGGCCATTGGTCGCGTACCGAACGGTAAAGGCCTGGATGCCGGTAAAGCGGGCGTGGAAGTGGACGATCGCGGCTTCATCCGCGTCGATAAGCAGATGCGCACTAACGTACCGCACATCTATGCTATCGGTGACATCGTGGGTCAGCCAATGCTGGCGCACAAAGGCGTGCACGAAGGCCACGTAGCGGCGGAAGTGATCTCCGGTCTGAAGCACTACTTCGACCCGAAAGTGATCCCATCTATTGCCTACACCGAGCCAGAAGTTGCCTGGGTTGGCCTGACCGAGAAAGAAGCGAAAGAGAAAGGCATCAGCTACGAAGTGTCCACCTTCCCGTGGGCAGCTTCAGGCCGTGCGATCGCTTCTGACTGTGCCGACGGTATGACCAAGCTGATCTTCGATAAAGAAACGCACCGTGTCATCGGTGGCGCAATTGTCGGTACCAACGGCGGCGAGCTGCTGGGTGAAATTGGTCTGGCGATTGAAATGGGCTGTGATGCCGAAGATATCGCGCTGACCATTCACGCGCACCCAACGCTGCATGAGTCTGTCGGCCTGGCGGCTGAAGTGTTCGAAGGTAGCATCACTGACCTGCCGAATCCGAAAGCGAAAAAGAAATAAGCTTACGTAAGTGAGCTTGTTGCTAAAAAACGGCCCAGAGCGGCCGTTTTTTTATGCATAAAATAGCGATAATAATATTTTCGGTGGATTACTTTTTTATTATTTATGCATTGTCACGCATTGCTTTAGAATTAACAGGTGTATGTAGTAAGTTCTTTCCGGGTAATAAGAAATAACTGATAGTTTAATAAGTCATTACTGATGGCATATAATTATTCCTCTCCTCCCCCCCAAAATAATCTTGAATGCCTATTGCTAAATAACAATAATCAAATGATTCATGCAGTCATGTGTATTTTATTATCAACGCTTAAGATGCGGTTGAATAAATCCATATGTGAAATGATGAGTTCATGTCTTGATTTACGCCGCCAACAAACCTCAGGATGAGGGTGGTGTTTCAGGTTTAGTCTTCAGCCTAATTATGAGTGATATATATAATGATTATTGCAATGGTTTTGCGCAGTGGTGGTGAATACAATGCTCGCCATGTGCATTGGCTTCATCGTCAGTTACCTAAAGGATATAAGATTGTATGTTTTTCTGATGTAAATATTGAAGGAATTGAAACTATTCCGCTTCAATATGATTGGCCAGGATGGTGGGCGAAAATGGAACTTTTCCGTCCAGATATTCCCGACGATATATTTTATCTTGATCTCGATACGGTCATTACCGGCGACATCACGGGAATGCTCAGCGTTCATCGCCCGATGATGCTTAGCGACTTTTATGCTCCCCAAAAATTTAATAGTGCACTGATGTTTATCCCACACGAGGCAAAAGCGCGCGTATGGTCTGCCTTCCTGAAAAATCCAGAAGAACATATGAATCACTGCAGCACGCCAGAATGCTGGGGCGATCAGGGTTTTATCTCGCGCGAAATGGAAGGGATTACGGCATGGCAGAGTGTCTTTTTTGATCAAGTCGTCAGCTTTAAAGCGCATGTCATGCATTCCGCAAATCCTAAACCTGGAGAGCTACCAATGAATACGCGTATTTGCTGTTTTCATGGCAAGCCGCGTCCATGGGATTTGAGAATACCCTATCACTGGCTACCAAAATTCAATTAACGCCTCATCAGCCCTGGGATCTTAACGCAGCCGGATAGATTAACGAGATTGTTAAATTCCAGGCTTTTTCCATTAACCATAGCTATCCATTCTTAATGAGCAATAGCCTCAGGTAATGGATTTTCAGCCCTGACTTACTCCGTCAGGCCTTATAGTTGAGTGGTCGTAGGGAGGTTAGGCAGTGATATATCGGGTTTATGTTGCTTTTTTGTAAACAGATTAACAATCGTTCGAAATGCTGCTATGCTGCCCCTCGCGGAACCGGGCACCTCACCCTACTGTTTGACAGCATCCAGGGGTGCACCGGAAAGCTATACAATGAGAGCGAGGAGAACGTCGTGCTAGAAGAATACCGTAAGCACGTTGCCGAGCGTGCTGCCCAGGGAATCGTACCTAAGCCGTTAGATGCTTCCCAAATGGCCGCGCTGGTTGAACTGCTGAAAAACCCGCCAGCGGGTGAAGAAGAATTCCTTATCGACCTTTTGGTCAACCGTGTTCCACCAGGTGTTGATGAAGCGGCGTATGTTAAAGCCGGTTTCCTGGCAGCTGTCACTAAGGGCGAAGCCCACTCTCCTCTGGTTACTCGCGAAAAAGCCGTTGAGCTGCTGGGCACCATGCAGGGCGGTTATAACATCCACGCGCTGATTGAAGCGCTTGATGATGAAGCCTTAGCACCGATTGCTGCTGAAGCCCTGTCCCACACGCTGCTGATGTTCGATAACTTCTACGATGTCGAAGAGAAAGCCAAGGCGGGTAACCCACACGCGAAAAAAATTATCCAGTCCTGGGCCGATGCCGAATGGTTCCTGAAGCGTCCAAAACTGGCTGAAAAAATCACCACTACCGTGTTCAAAGTGACCGGCGAAACCAACACCGACGACCTCTCTCCGGCGCCGGATGCATGGTCACGTCCGGATATTCCACTGCACGCGCTGGCGATGTTGAAAAACGCCCGTGAAGGCATCGAACCCGATGATGCTGGCAACATTGGCCCGATCAAACAGATTGAAGCGCTGCAGACCAAAGGCTTCCCGCTGACCTATGTCGGCGACGTAGTGGGTACCGGTTCTTCACGTAAATCCGCCACCAACTCGGTGCTGTGGTTTATGGGCGACGATATCCCATACGTACCGAACAAAAAGGGCGGCGGTCTGTGCCTTGGCGGTAAAATCGCACCGATCTTCTTCAACACCATGGAAGATGCGGGCGCACTGCCGATTGAACTTGATGTTGATCGTCTGAACATGGGCGATGTTATTGACGTTTACCCGTACAAAGGCGAAGTGCGCAATCATGAAACCGATGAAGTGCTGGCGACCTTTGAACTGAAGACCGACGTGCTGCTGGACGAAGTTCGTGCCGGCGGTCGTATTCCGCTGATCATCGGCCGTGGCTTGACCACCAAAGCGCGTGAATCACTGGGTCTGCCGCACAGCGATGTGTTTGTGCAAGCCAAAGATGTGGCTGCCAGCACCCGTGGTTACTCACTGGCGCAGAAAATGGTTGGTCGTGCGTGCGGCGTAGAAGGTGTCCGTCCAGGTGCTTACTGCGAACCGAAAATGACCTCAGTGGGTTCTCAGGACACCACCGGTCCAATGACGCGTGATGAACTGAAAGACCTGGCGTGCCTTGGCTTCTCAGCCGATTTGGTGATGCAGTCATTCTGTCACACCGCGGCCTATCCAAAGCCGGTTGACGTAACCACGCACCATACGCTGCCTGACTTCATCATGAACCGTGGCGGCGTATCGCTGCGCCCGGGCGATGGCGTTATCCACAGCTGGCTGAACCGCATGCTGCTGCCGGATACCGTTGGTACCGGCGGTGACTCGCATACCCGTTTCCCGATCGGCATTTCCTTCCCGGCAGGTTCGGGTCTGGTGGCGTTTGCTGCTGCCACCGGCGTGATGCCGCTCGACATGCCAGAATCGGTGCTGGTGCGCTTCAAAGGCGAAATGCAGCCGGGCATCACCCTGCGCGATCTGGTCCATGCCATTCCGCTGTACGCCATCAAAGCGGGTCTGCTGACCGTGGAGAAGAAAGGGAAGAAAAATATCTTCTCTGGCCGCGTGCTGGAAATCGAAGGCTTGCCGAAGCTGAAAGTTGAGCAGGCCTTTGAGCTGACGGATGCCTCTGCTGAGCGTTCTGCTGCCGGTTGTACCATCAAGCTGGATAAAGAGCCGATCATCGAGTACCTCAACTCGAACATTGTGCTGCTGAAGTGGATGATCTCTGAAGGTTACGGCGATCGCCGTACGCTGGAGCGCCGCGTTGAAGGCATGCAGAAATGGCTGGCCAATCCGCAACTGCTGGAAGGCGATGCCGATGCCGAATACGCTGCGGTGATCGATATCGATCTGGCGGAGATCAAAGAGCCAATTCTGTGTGCACCGAACGATCCAGACGATGCGCGTTGGTTGTCTGACGTGCAGGGCGAGAAGATCGACGAAGTGTTCATCGGTTCGTGCATGACCAACATTGGTCACTTCCGCGCAGCCGGTAAACTGCTGGATGCCCATAAAGGGCAGCTGCCAACCCGTCTGTGGGTTGCGCCGCCAACCAAGATGGATGCCGCTCAGCTGACCGAAGAGGGCTATTACAGCGTGTTCGGTAAGAGCGGTGCGCGTATTGAGATTCCGGGCTGTTCACTGTGCATGGGTAACCAGGCGCGTGTGGCGGACGGCGCGACGGTGGTTTCCACCTCAACCCGTAACTTCCCGAACCGTCTCGGTACCGGGGCTAACGTGTTCCTCGCATCGGCTGAGCTGGCAGCGGTAGCTTCACTGCTCGGTAAACTGCCAACGCCGGACGAGTACCAACAGTTTATGCTGCAGGTTGATAAGACCGCCGCTGACACCTACCGTTACCTCAACTTTGATCAGCTGGGACAATACACTGACAAAGCGGATAGCGTGATCTTCCAGACTGCCGTTTAAGCGGTTTTCAGGATTAACAAGGGGACGATGAAAATCGTCCCTTTTTTTATGCGCTTTTTTCCGCTGACATCTCCAGGCATAATGCGAGCGCGATCCCACTTTATTCAGCGTGCTGCGCACAAAATGCACTAAGACGGTGCCGCACGGCGCGTCATCAGTATGAGGCAAACCCATGGAGTATGAATTTCTGCGTGATTTGACCGGTCAGGTCAAAGTACGTATGTCGATGGACCACGAAGCAGTGGGGCACTGGTTCAACGAAGAGGTCAAAGACAATCTGCCGCTGCTGGATGAAGTTGAGGCCGCTGCCCAGCAGGTAAAAGGCACCATTAATCAATGGCAGCGCGTGGGGCATGAATACACGCTGTGGCTCGATGAAGAAGAGGTGATGATTCGTGCCAACCAGCTGGCGCTGGAGGATGACGGCATGGAAGAGGGCATGACCTATTACGACGAAGAGAGCCTGTCGTTTTGCGGGGTGGAAGATTTCCTCGCAGTGATCGCTGCTTATCGGCGGTTTTTAGCCGGGAAGTGAAATCGGTGCGCATTCACGCGCACCTCACACCCTACTGTCGCCATTCATGGCGACCACGCCACTATCTACACTGTCGCAATCGGCGTAGCGGGCGAGCCCACTGCGCCCGGCAAACGTAGCGGCGGCGCGGTGAGCAGAAACGCATGGCGCTGATGCTGTGCCAGCCAGTCTGCCAGCGGACTCAGCAGCATCAACTCTCCGAGATAGACGCCCAGCCGGAACAAGCAGAGATCGTGCAGCGGATGCGACGGATAGAAATCATCATTCATTGGCCGCGCTGGGAGAATCTCCACCGCCGGGTTATCTGCGATTAATGCCACCACGCCGCTCTCGTCAATCCAGTTACGTAAGGCCCGATCGCTACCGTCCAGTCCGGCAAAATGCGTATTGAGGAAGTCCATATTCGGCTCACCCTGCATGGCGAGAATGGCTTCGTCCATGCCGGTGCGGAAGCAGACGAAATCGCCCGCTCGCACCTCAATATTATCGGCCTGCAGAATCTGTTGCAGATGCGGATAACCAAAGGCAAACCGTCGGTTACCGAAATGGCGTTTGATATCAATCATCACCGCACGGCCTTGCATACCGTGCGCTGCCATGTTCTCAATGCCCAGCGCTTTGGCACCGAGATGGCTACCGCGATCGCAGCCACAGCCAGCGCGATAATCGGTTTCGCCGACAATATCCACATTGGCCTTGTACCCGTTGTAGAACACCATTTCCGGCTCGCCGTTATCGTTGACGTCAAACCATTGGCCCATGTGCGCCAGACTGTCCCATTGCGTTGAATATTGCAGCGCCAGCGTTACGCTATCGTCGCAGATCACATCGGTGAGCTGCGGATTGTCACGCGAAAGAGGATAGGTCATATTGGCGTGTTCACCGCGTCGCGTGGCATTAAGCTGAGGCGGTGGACGCCGTGGATTCATCGCCGTACCGCCGGGTAAATCGAGTGGCAAACTCAGGCAGAAGGTTTCCCCCGTCTTCACCTCTGCGACACCTTCTCGCACTTTGGCAGCAGTAAGCAGATTAAGCCGGCCGAGCTGATCGTCCGAACCGAAATCGCCCCATGTCGATTGGGCTGGGCGTTTTTTCCAACGTGCATTCATACTTCTCTCCTTAAGGTGCCATCCAGCGCGGCGTTGTGGTCTGCACCCATTGGCTGTACGCGCGGCAACCAGAACGCGTAAATCAGCGCGCCAACCACGCCGATGACACCGGCAATTTCCAGTGGAATCACGAACGAATGGGTGAATTGCATCAGCACGCCGATCAAAATCGGTGAGATGATCCCGGCAAGATTAGCCGCCATGTTTTGAATGCCGCCGATAGTGGCCACGTTGGCGCGGTTAGGCGCAACGTCCGAAGGCAGCGCCCATAAGGCTGCCGAAGCAAACGTGGCGGCGAAGTTGGCAAAGCACAGTGCTGTCAACGCCAGGCCTACGGTTGGCGAGAAGGCCGCCAGCCCAATGGTCGCGCTGCCGAGCATGCCGCCTACCAGCGGGATCTTGCGTGCCACGCTAAGCGAATAGCCACGACGTACCAGCGCATCCGACAGCAATCCGCCACACCAGCCACCGATAATCGCGGCAACGCCCGGCAGCATGCCGAGCAAGCCGAACTTCATCAGCGACAGATGAAAGGTTTCCACCAGATAGCTGGGGAACCAGGTGAAGAAAAAGTACGAGACGAAGTTGATGCAGAAGAATCCGGCCATCATCGCCTGCACGGTGCGTTGACTAAGTAGCTGACGTACACTCATCGGATCGCCGGTTTGCGGATCCTGGTTGGTTTCGATGAATTCCACTTCTTCGCGCGTTACGCTGGGGTGCTGGCGTGGATCGCGATACCACAGATACCACGCCAGCGCCCACACGACCGCCACCACGCCAGAAATAACGAAGGTCATACGCCAGCCAACCAGTGCAATCAGAAACGAGATGATCGGAATGGCCAGCGTGCCGCCAATTTTGCTGCCGTTGTTAAAGGTCGCTGCGGCGAAGCTGCGCTCCTGACGCGGGAACCAGCGTGTAACCGTAGAGGAGCTAGCGGGATAACTCGGCGCCTCCACGGCACCGAGCACAAAGCGAAAGCCAACCAACGCCGTAATCGAACTGGCAAGTCCGCATGCGGCAGTGGCTAATCCCCAGCCGAGGCTGCTTAGCGCAAAGGTAATGCGCGGTCCGAGTTTATCCACCAGCCAGCCACCGGGCAGTTGAAACAGCACGTAGCTCCAAAAGAAGGCGGAGAGCAGCAAGCCGCTGTCGGTGGGCGAAAAGTTCAGCTCCTGGCTCATAAACGGCATCGCTACGCTCATTGCGGCGCGATCGATATAGTTGATGGCGATGCCGACGGACAGCACCGTAAGAATGACGAAACGAAATTTCCCTTTCGCTTTACTTGCCGAAATTGCAGCAGGTGATCCATTGGAATTTAGCGACATCATCGCCTCCAATTATTTTTTATTTTCAGTAGGGGAAAAGCCGCATCAGAACGATGCGGCGGGTTTGGCGCTTATGCGCCGCTTACGACAGAGTGGGAATGCGTCACCTGTTCCTCATCCACGATAGGTTCAACTTTTCCCATCAGGAACAGATAGTTAAGAATACCAATCACCACCAGCACCGCCGAGAACACCAGCGCCCAGGTAAAGTGGCCGGTCGCACCGACAATGGCGCCGGTAATAATCGGGCCAACGGCACCGCCCATATTGGAGACGGTGTTTTGCAGCCCGGCGACAATCGATACGCTATTTTGCGGCGCAACATCGCCCGGCAGTGCCCATACCTGTGAGGCCGCAACGGTGGTGCCTGATTTTGCGATACACAGCAGCAGCACGGTCATGAACACCGAGTCGGTGAACGGCGCAAAGCCGATGCACAGCGCCATCAACAGGCCAATGGTCAGGAACAGTTTGCGCGTGGCGGTCAGCGACAGCACTTTGTTATGGACCATACGATCCGATGCCCAACCGGCCAGCACTTCAATCACCATGCCGCAAATCAGCGGTAGCGCAGCCACCATTCCCATTTTGAGGAAATCCATACCTTTATCTTTCACCAGATAGGTCGGCAGCCAGGTGATAAAAAAGTAGGAGGTGTAGTTGATGGTGAAGAAACCAATGCACATCGCCCAGATATTGCGATAGCGCAGCAGCTTGTACCACTTCATCGGACGCACGCTTTTATCGCCATGCTTCTGCGTCTGACCGCCGCGGATAAAGCGTACTTCTTCTTTGCTGATCGACTGATGATCTTCCGGGTTTTCGGCGTAGATAAAGTACCAGGCGATAACCCAGAACAACCCTAGTGCACCAATGGCGAGGAAGGTCAGACGCCAGTCGAACATGGCGATCATAAACACAATCAGCGGCATCGCCACCGCACCACCAAACTTCGAGGCGCTGTCGAACAGGCCCGACACCGTGGCGCGTTCGCGGTCCGGGAACCAGCGCGCGGTGATGCCCGCGTTGCTCGGATAGGCTGCTGCTTCACCCACGCCCAACGCTAAACGCAGCGCCAGCAGCGATTTAAAGCCGGTCGCCAGACCCATTGCCATGGTGGCGATTGACCACCAGCCGACGGCAATCCCCAGGCCTTTTTTCTGACCGAAGCGATCGGCGAACCAGCCCGCCGGGATCTGCAGCAGCGCGTAAGACCAGAAGAATGCCGCCATGATAAAGCCCATCATTTCCGGATTGATATCGAGCTCTTTGATCAGATGCGGTGCCGCCGCCGAGAGAACGGTGCGGTCAATGTAGTTAATGGCGATGGCCAGCCACATCAGGCCAGCGATCCACCAACGGATACGACTCGAGCGCGCAGAGTTAGTCATAATAATTATCCACTCGAAAAAGGGTTACAGGGAGAGGCGGCGAATTATTCCAGCCCGTTCATCACGTTAAGCGGGCGTTCGCCCTGACAAATGCACTGCACGATTTGCGTCACGCAACGTTCGCCTATCGCGCTGATGGCGCCGTCGGTGTAACCGGCGATGTGCGCGGTGGGAATGAAGTTGCTGAGCGTGAACAGCGGATGCTCCGTCAGCGGTTCTTGCACGAACACGTCAGCCGCAGCCCCGGCAATCACGTTATCCCGCAGCGCCTGATAGAGATCCTGCTCATTCACCACACCGCCGCGTGAGGCATTAATCAGGAAGGCGCTCTTCTTCATGCGTTTCAGCCGGGCGGCATCGAACAAGTGGTGGGTTTTGTCGGTCAGCGGCATATGCAGGGTGATGAAATCGCTGGTTTCCGTCAGCTGATCCAACGTGACGAATTCGATGCCGTGCTCGGCAGCAAATGTCTCGTCTGGATAAAAATCGAAGGCAATCACCCGCATGTTGAAGCCTTTAGCGCGCAGCGCGACCTGCTTGCCGATATTGCCCAGCCCAATAATGCCCAGCGTTTTGCCGTAAACATCGGTGGCAAAAATGCGCGGCCACGTGCCGGCGCGCGTTTCAATCGCCGCCTGTGTCACCTGGCGCGCGCAATTTAGCATTAGCGCGAAGGCGAAATCGGCTACCGCATGTTTGTTGGCGTCCGGCACGTTGGTGACGTAAATACCGCGCTTGCGTGTGGCATCCAGATTGATATTGTCGACGCCCACGCCGTGCTTACAGACGATTTTCAGCTGTGGCGCCAGCGCCAGTAACGCGTCGTTGACGTCGGTAAAAGCGACGATCAGCGCGACCGTATCAGCCAGATGCGGCTCAAGCGCGCTCAGCGGCGCATCGGCGGGCAGGGTGATCAGCTCAAAACCCTGTTGTTGCAGGATTTCAATGGGCGTCGCGTCATATTTCGCAAACGACGGTGAAGTACAGATGACTTTCATAAATCTTCCCGATGTTGAAAATACAGCTAAGAGCCGGTGCGGCGATTAACAGGGTGCGCATAAATGCGCACCCTACAAAACACCTAGGGGCGCCATTTATGGCGACCTGGCAGGCCGCTCATCCGCTAATTACTGCAAATACTGGTTCACAATCTGGCGAATTTTCTGCTCTTCCTCGGCAGAGAAACTCACCGCATAGCGGCTATCGCCCACGTCAAAGCCGAGCAGCGACACCGCTTTTTTTACTGCAGCCGGCGAGAAGCCGACGCTATACAGATCGGTGCGCAAGCCGGTGACATTTTCCTGCGCCAGACGTGAACCTTCGATGTCGCCAGCATGGAAGCGCGCCCAAATGGCGTTGATCTCGTTGGGGGCAACGTTGGCGAGCCCTGAAATACAAGCCGAGCAGCCGTCGACGAAGCCCTGATGAATCAGCGAATCCGGACCATTCAGCACATCGAAGCTATCGATGCCTGCTGCCGCCTGCAGAAAACCGCTCAGGCTTTCATAGCTGCCTGCGCTATCTTTGATGCCGATGATGTTCGGATGCGCAGCCAGCGTGCGCACGGTCTCTGGCTGCAGCGTGTTGCCAGTGCGCGCCGGGATGTTATAGAGGAACAGCGGCACATCAATGGCGTCGGCTACCGCGCGATAGTGGGCGATCAGCTCTTCCTGTTTCAGCGGCACGAAATAGGGCGTAATCACCGAAACCGCATCCACGCCCAGCTTCGCCACTTGCTTGCCGAGGCGAATGGTTTCACGCGTGGAGATTTCGCCAATGTGCGCCACTACCGGCGCCGTGCCATTAACTTCATCGACGCAGGTTTGCGTCACCGCCAGCTTCTCCTGCTCGTTCAGCACGAAGAATTCACCGTTGGTGCCGCCGCAGAAAATACCGTTGCCAGCCCTTAACTGGCGTTTGACCTGCTCGCGCTGGGCGACGGGATTAAAGGCACCGTCGCGATCGAAGGTGGTAACGATGGCGGTTAACACGCCCTGAATTTTCTTACTCATGGTGTCCTCGATAATGCTTAGTGGCTCAAAGCGGGAAACAGCGTCAGGTAAACGTTGCGTACGTCATCGGCGCCCACTTTCATCGGTACATTCTTCATCAGGCGCTGCACGTCGAGTGCGGCTTCAACCAGATACGGCAGGTGATCCGGGCCGATACCCAGCTCTTCCAGACTGGCGGGCAGCTTCAGGCGTTTTACCAGCGCGGCAAAGTATTCAACCAGCGCATGAGATTTGGCTTCTTCATCCAGTGACGTATCGACATTGGGCAACAAATCGTAAGCCTGAGCGAATTTGCTCACTGCCGCTGGACGCACAAAGCGCATGCACGGCGCGAGCAGAATGGCGTTAGCCACGCCGTGCGGAAGGTGATATTTGCCACCTAGCGGATAAGACATCGCGTGCACCAGATGCGTACCGGCATGCGCAATCGATGCGCCGCCATAATAAGATGCCCACAGCATGTTCAGGCGCGCTTCAAGGTTATCTGGCTCTGCAATAGTGGTTTCGAGGCTGGTAAACAGCTTTTTCATGCCGATCAGCGCATAGTTATCGCTTACCGGATTTGACACGGTAGCGGTAAAGCATTCGATCAGGTGGCACAGCGCATCGATCCCGGTAGAAGAGGCGATATGCGGCGGCATGCTGGTGGTGAGTTCCGGTATCAGCGCGACATAATCCGGCAGCATCACCGGCGTGATAATGCCGACTTTGGTCTCTTTCTCTGGGATAGCCAGAATGGCGTTTGGCGTGGCTTCCGAGCCGGTACCTGCCGTGGTGGGAATCAGCAGCGAAGGGGTGCGCGTATGCGGTTTTTCACCGGCCAGTAACGCATCCAGCGTTGGCGCGCCCGCGACGCATAGAATAGAGAGCAGCTTCGCGACATCCAATACGCTGCCGCCGCCGACGCCAATCACCAGATCGATATCGCTGCCTGGTAGCGCAGCGACAATGGACGCCACATCATGCTGGCTTGGTTCTGGCGGCACCGTATTGATGATGCACAGGCTACCCATTTGCTGCTGCAGCTGGGCGATCAGCCTCTGAACCGCCGGAATGCCTTCGATATTCTTATCGGTCACCAGCAGGGCTTGCTTCTTACCTCGCAGCAGATAGCTGAGGTCATTAAGCGCCTGAAAGCCACTTATCACGGTGCTGTTGATATTCATTACATACCCTTATCGCGTTTTTCGTGCTGAATGATTAATTTTGCTCAAACGGCGCGAGGTCCATCACTACAGAGCCTAATTTTATAGGACAAATTGATTTCGATTAATTTGATCTTGCTCACATATAATCAATCATGATTGAATATAATCATTACAGCGCGGCGGTAGCCGATTAAGGAGAGAGAATGACTTCACAGCCATGGAAAACACCCGTCTTAGTGATTGCCGATGATTTTACCGGTGCTAATGATGCGGGGAGCGGGCTGGCACGCGTCGGAGCGCGCGTGCATGTGCTGTTTGACAGCAGCACGCCGCATCCAGCTGGCAGCGCCGATGTGCTGGTGATCAGCACCGATAGCCGCGCGGTGAGCGCGCAAGAAGCGGCGCGTCGCACCCGTACTGCGCTGGAGCAGCATCAGGCGATGGTCAACGATGGCTGGCTGTTTAAGAAAATCGATTCCACGCTGCGCGGCAATCCCGGTGCGGAAATCAGCGCGGCGCTGCAGGCCAGCGGCAAAAAATTAGCATTGGTCGTGCCGGCGGTGCCAAAACTGGGCCGTACTACACGCGACGGTGAAGTCTGGATCGATCGGCAGCGTTTGATCGATACCGAATTCGCCAGCGATCCCAAAACCCCGGTCACCAGCAGCCATGTGCTGACGCGTTTGCAAATGCAAAGCGCGTTGACCGGCGAAACTCTCGATCTCGCCACGGTACGCGGCGACCAACTCACGCAGGTACTGGCGAGCAAACAGGGCTTACTGGTGGTGGATATCGAGCAGGATGCCGATCTTGCCTTATTAATGGCGGCGGCGGCCGCGTTAGATGAGCGGCCGCTATTGGCCGGAGCCTCTGGCCTGAGCGATGCGCTGGGCGAACTGCTGGCTGCCCGTCAGCCGCGTCCGGTGCTGGCGGTGGTGGGGTCGATGAGCGCGATGGCGCAGCAGCAAATTGCGCGCCTCGCCAGTCAGCGCGACATCCGCATTATCGACATTGATATCCGCCAGCTGTTTGCCCAGCCGGCCTGGCCGCAAGCCGCCGATTGGCAACAGGCGATACTGCAGGCGCTGCACGATGGCGCACATTGCGTGGTGCGCACCACGCAGCATGCCGATCAGCGTCACGACATTGAGCAACTCTGTCTGCAGCATCAGGTTTCGCGCCAGGCATTAGGCGAACGCATCTGCCAGTTTCTCGCGCAGTTAACCAGCACCGTTTGTCGTCAGGTGCAGCCTGCGGGGCTTTATCTCTCTGGCGGAGATGTGGCGATTGCCGTGGCGCAGGCGTTAGGTGCCAGCGGTTTCCAGATTCAGGGCCTGGTGGCGGGCTGTGTGCCGCACGGGGTTCTGCTTGACAGTGAATTACACCTGCCGGTGATGACCAAAGCAGGTGGCTTTGGTGACGAAAATACCCTGGTAGAAGCCATTCGTTTTATTGAGGAGAAGTTGAGTGAATAAAATTATTGCGATTACCATGGGCGATCCGGCGGGCATTGGCCCGGAGATCATCATTAAAGCGTTGGCAGAAGGTGAGTTAGCGGGCGTGCCGGCCGTGGTGGTTGGCTGTGCAAATACGCTGCGCCGGGTGATGGGGCTAAATGTGACCCCGCAAGCTGAGCTACGGGTACTTGATCAGATTAAAGAGGCACATTTCGCGCCGGGCATTATCAACGTGATTGATGAACCGCTGGCGGATGCTGATGCGCTAAAACCGGGCGTGGTGCAGAAAGAGGCGGGCGATCTGGCCTGGCGCTGTGTTAAACGTGCTACCGAGTTAGCGCTGGCCGGGGAAGTACACGCTATTGCGACCGCCCCCCTGAATAAAGAAGCGCTGCACTCGGCAGGTCATCTTTATCCTGGTCACACCGAGCTGCTGGCCCAGCTAACCAACACGAAAAATTACGCCATGGTGCTTTACACCGATAAGCTGAAAGTGATTCACGTCACCACACATATCGCGCTGCGTAAGTTCCTCGATACCTTAAACGGTGAACGTATTCAGACGGTGATCGGCATGGCCGACAGCTTCCTGCGCCGCGTGGGATTTGATAAGCCGCGCATCGCGGTAGCGGGGGTTAATCCTCATGCCGGTGAAAACGGACTGTTCGGCGATGAAGAGATCGCTATCGTCGCGCCAGCGATTAAAGAGATGAAACAACAAGGCATTGATGTACATGGCCCATGCCCGCCCGATACCGTGTTCCTGCAGTGTCAGGAGGGGCAATACGATATGGTGGTGGCGATGTACCACGACCAAGGGCATATTCCACTCAAATTATTAGGTTTCTATGATGGCGTAAATATTACTGCGGGCTTGCCCTTTATCCGCACCTCGGCGGACCACGGCACCGCATTTGATATCGCCTGGACAGGTAAAGCGAACTCTGCGAGCATGGCAATCTCCATTAAACTCGCGATGCAGCTTGCATAGGGAAATATGAAGGGACAAAGTCGTCTCGACCAGATTATGGACTATCTGAAGAGTCATAATCTGGTCACCGTTGAACAACTGGTGAGCGCTATTTCCGCCTCGCCAGCGACCATCCGCCGCGATCTGATTAAGCTGGACATGGAAGGCGTGATTAGCCGCAGCCACGGCGGCGTTACGCTGAATCGCTTTATTCCCAACCAGCCCACCACGCTGGAGAAGATGCAGCGTAATCTGGCGGAAAAACAGGCCATCGCTCAGTTTGCCGCCCGTTATGTGCAGTCGGGTGATGCGGTAGTATTGGATGCTGGCACCACCATGCTGGAGCTGGCGCGCCAGCTGACGCATCTCAAGCTGCGCGTCATCACCGCCGATCTGCATATCGCGCTGTTTTTATCCGAGTTTAAGCAAATCGAAACCACCATAATCGGCGGACGCATCGATGATTCCAGCCAGTCCTGTATTGGTGAACATGGGCGTCGCCTGTTGCGCAGCATCAATCCGGATATCGCCTTTGTCAGCTGTAACTCGTGGAGTATCGAACGCGGTATTACCACGCCTACCGAAGATAAAGCCGGATTGAAGATGGACCTGCTGGCCAATGCGCGCCGCCGGGTACTATTGGCTGACAGCAGTAAATACGGGTCATGGTCGCTGTACTGCGCGGCACCCATTGATAGCCTGACCGATGTGGTGACGGATGCGCGTCTGGATGAAGCGGTATGTCGCGACCTGCGCGAGCGTGGATTGGGTTTGCAGTTAACCTAACATGTTGCAGCGTCTCCCTCTCCCGTGGGAGAGGGCATCAGACCGCCCCCAATCTGATTACTTAACGTAAGCCAGCAAACTCAGCGAATCGCGTGCTAACGACTTACACTTCTGGTCGTTGGTAATGGCGATGCCGCTCAAATCCTTGTAGCTCTCTTCACCGAGCGACTTCATGTTGTAGTTGCTGTAGTTGCTCAAATCCCAACGGTTCTGTTGGGCAAAAAACACCAGCGCTTTACGAATCTGCGCGTCCGGCAAATCCTGATAGCCACAATCGTTCTTTAGATAAACGAACACCGCGGTGAGGTCGGCCAGATCTTCTGCTTCGGATTCACTCAGGGCAAAACTGGTGGAGGAGAAGCCAAGGAGTCCCGCCAGCAGCAGGATCTTGATGCTTTTCGTCATAATCATTCTCAACAAGGGACAATTTATTGACGTTAGCACAGTTATTGACGCTATTCCGCTAAATTTGCCCTTTTGGGCCATCTGCGGCCTTTTTATCAGCCCATTCTGTTTCAGTGCTTGACCCTCCCGCAGGGTAAAGGTTTACGCTGTGCCCTTATTCACGACAAGGATAAGAATATGCAACGTCGTCATTTTCTAAAGTTGACTGCCGCACTCAGCGCCGCCGGCGCGCTGCCGTTGTGGAGCCGCTCGCTTATGGCCGCCACGCGCCCGTTATTGCCGATTCCTTCCATTTTGGAACCTGATGCGCGCGGGCAATATACCTTAACCGCCATGACCGGCAGCAGCCAATGGAATGGCAAAGCCGTGCCTACGTGGGGCTACAACGGCAGCTTGCTGGGGCCAGCTCTGCGACTACAGCGCGAAAAAGCCGTTACGGTGAACATTCATAACCAACTGCCCGAAGCCACGACGTTGCATTGGCACGGCCTGGAAATACCCGGCGATGTCGATGGCGGACCGCAGGGCATCATCGCCCCAGGCGCCACGCGACAGGTGAGTTTCACCCCGGATCAACCGGCGGCGACCTGTTGGTTCCATCCGCATCAACATGGCAAAACCGGCTATCAGGTGGCGCAAGGCCTGGCGGGTTTGGTGCTGCTGGAAGATGAGGCCTCCGGCAAGCTGCGTCTGCCGATGCAGTGGGGTGAAGACGATGTCCCCTTGATCTTTCAGGATAAACAGCTGAACAAAGCGGGCACGAAAATCGATTATCAACTCGATATCATGCAGGCCGCCGTCGGCTGGTTTGGCGATTTAATGCTGACCAACGGCGTGCCTTATCCACAGCATGCGGTACCGCGCGGCTGGCTGCGTCTGCGCTTATTGAACGGCTGTAACGCGCGTTCGCTAAACATCTCCACCAGCGATCGTCGCCCACTGTATGTGATTGGCAGCGACGGCGGTTTGCTCGCTGAGCCAATAAAAGTGCAGAACCTGCCGCTGCTGCCGGGCGAACGTTTTGAAGTGATGGTGGATACCTCGGATGGCAAAACCTTCGACGTGGTAACGCTACCCGTGACGCAAATGGGCATGACGTTAGCGCCGTTTGATCAACCCCTTCCGCTGGTGCAGATCCTGCCGCTGCGTGTGATGGCGAGCGGCACGTTGCCGGATAAGCTGGTGGATCTGCCGCCGATCCCGTCGACCGATGGCCTGCAAAGCCGCTGGCTGCAGCTAATGATGGATCCGCAGCTTGATCAGCAAGGTATGCAGGCGCTTATGGATCGTTATGGCGATAAAGCCATGGGCGACATGAAAATGGACCACGGCAACATGGACATGAGCAGCGGCGACAAGCCGATGGACCATGGCAATATGGCGATGGATCACAGCAGCCACGGCAAAGCCGCCGCGTATGATTTCCACAACGGCAACAAGATCAACGGCCAGGCTTTCAACATGACCAAGCCGATGTTCCATGCTGAACTCGGCAAGCTGGAAAAGTGGACCATCTCCGGCGAAGGCGATGCGATGCTGCATCCGTTCCACATTCACGGCACTCAGTTCCGCATCCTGTCAGAAAATGGCAAGCCGCCGGAGCCGCACCGCGCCGGATGGAAGGACATTGTCAGCGTCAACGGCTGGCGCAGTGAAGTGCTGGTGCGCTTCAACTATGTTGCTAACGCTGAAAATGCCTATATGGCGCATTGTCATCTGCTGGAACATGAAGATACCGGCATGATGCTCGGTTTTAGCGTTA
This sequence comes from Pantoea sp. BRR-3P, assembly GCF_039621635.1. Classification (NCBI taxonomy): domain Bacteria; kingdom Pseudomonadati; phylum Pseudomonadota; class Gammaproteobacteria; order Enterobacterales; family Erwiniaceae; genus Pantoea; species Pantoea sp. BRR-3P. The sequence continues at coordinate 3,255,792 of NZ_CP155066.1, read as the reverse complement.
GTTAAGCGCTGCCTCGAGCGCCAGGCGCATATCTTCAATCAAATCATCGGCGTGTTCGATGCCAATTGATAAGCGAATGGTCGCGTCGGTGATACCGATACGCTGACGAACTTCCTGCGGCACGCCTGAATGGGTGGTGCTGCCTGGATGGCTGGCGAGCGATTCCGTGCCGCCGAGGCTCACCGCCAGCTTGAACAGCGCCAGCGTATTGAGGAAGCGGAATGCGGCCGGTTGTCCGCCTCGAATATCAAACGAGAACGTCGATCCCGCGCCGCTGCACTGACGCTGATAGGTTTGGCCCGCCGGGCTCTCTGCATCCAGATACGGCAGCCAATGCAGTTTTTCCACTTGCGGATGATCGCGTAAAAATGCCGCCACTTTCTCCGCATTACTCGCCGCTTTCTCCATCCGCAGCGACAGCGTTTCCAGCGATCGACCAATCATCCAGCTAGAGTGTGGATCGAGTTGCGTACCGATGGCGCTGCGCAGCGATCGCACTTTACCGATCAACGCTTTGCTGCCCAGCACCGCGCCGGCAATCAAATCCGAATGGCCGCCCACGTATTTGGTTAACGAATAGAGTGACAAATCCGCGCCATGCTGCAGCGGATGCTGAAACACCGGGCCCAGCAGCGTGTTATCGCAGGCGAGAATGGGGCGCGAGCCTTGCTGCTGAGCAATCACATCCGCGACTTCCTGCATCAGTTTGATATCCACCAAACTGTTGGTGGGATTGGCTGGCGTTTCAATCAAAATTAGCGCCACGCGCCCGCGTTGCCATGCCATTTTCGCCGCTTCATGCACCTTGTCTTCACTGGTGCCATCGCTAAAACCGACCGCTTTGATTTCCAAATCGTGCAGCGTTTTACTTAACAGCGTTTCGGTGCCGCCGTACAGCGGCTGAGAATGCAGAATCACTTCGCCCGGGCGGGCAAACGTCAGCAGCGTGGTGGCAATTGCCGACATGCCAGAAGAAAACAGCGCAGCGCTCTCGGCACCTTCATAGATGGCCAGCCGATCCTCAACGATTTCGCTGTTGGGATGGTTGAAGCGCGAATAGACCAGGCCGCCACTTTTGCCTTCCGGCGGCTGCTTGCGTCCGGCGACAAAATCGAAAAAGTCCTGTCCCTCTTCGGCGCTGTTAAACACAAAGGTGGAGGTAAGAAACACCGGCGGTTTAACCGCGCCTTCTGACAACTGCGGATCGTAACCGTAATTCAGCATCTGCGTTTCCGGATGCAAATCGCGCGTACCTATCTGTGTTTTTTTACTGGATGAAGCGGTCATAGGAACTCCAGAACCAAGCGGTGAAGGGGCGAACTCATCCATACAGTTAACGTCAGCGCGATAAATTTCGCCACGAAATCGTTTGCGTTGTGTGCGCAGCGTTAGACGCCCGTTCGTCTATGATAGACTTCGTGGCTTTCCAAAAACCGTTATTGGACGCATGCAATGAAACATACCGTCGACGTGATGATCTCCGAGCAAGAGATTGCAACCCGCATTGCCGAACTGGGCACGCAGATTAACGAACATTACCGCGACAGCGGCAGCGAAATGGTGTTGGTGGGTCTGCTGCGCGGCTCCTTTATGTTTATGGCCGATCTGTGCCGCGCTATCGACGTGCCGCATGAAGTCGACTTTATGACGGCGTCAAGCTATGGCAGCGGAATGTCGAGCACCCGCGACGTGAAAATTCTCAAGGATCTTGATGAAGATATTCGCGGCAAAGATGTACTGATCGTCGAAGACATCATCGATTCCGGCAACACCCTGAGCAAAGTACGCGAGATTCTGCGCCTGCGCGAGCCAAAGTCGCTGGCGATTTGTACGCTGCTGGATAAGCCAGAGCGCCGCGAAGTGGATGTGACCGTGGAATATGTCGGCTTCACCATTCCGGATGAATTCGTGGTGGGCTTCGGTATCGATTACGCCCAGCGCTATCGCCATTTGCCGTATATCGGCAAAGTTATCCCAACTGGCGAATAACCGCACAATCTTCCAAGGCTAATCTCTCCCGCCTGAGATAAACTGCGCAGCCCGTGAGCCAGCGGCTTATGGGCTGGCTCGACTCTCTGCTAAACTCCATTGATTTCTTAATCTTAATGACCTGCGACAGCGCATGCAGATTCGCGCGCATCGGCTTTTTTCATCTGGCTTTGATGTCACTACAACAAGGTATGGATTCGCAATGACATATGCACTGGAAATTTCCGGGCTAACCAAAACCTATCCCGGCGGCGTACAGGCGCTGAAAGGACTCGATCTCAACGTAGAAGCGGGTGATTTTTACGCCTTGCTGGGCCCCAACGGCGCCGGAAAATCGACCACCATCGGTATTATCAGCTCGCTGGTGAATAAATCCGGCGGCAGCGTGCGCGTGTTTGGTTATGACCTGCAAAAAGATGTGGTCAATGCCAAGCGTCAGCTCGGGCTGGTGCCGCAGGAGTTCAACTTTAACCCGTTTGAAACCGTGATGCAGATTGTGGTCAATCAGGCCGGTTATTACGGTGTTGAACGCGCTGAAGCCAATAAACGCGCGGAAAAATACCTCAATCAGCTCGATCTATGGGGCAAACGCAACGAACGTGCACGCATGCTCTCGGGCGGCATGAAGCGTCGCCTGATGATTGCGCGTGCGCTGATGCATGAGCCGAAGCTGCTCATCCTCGATGAACCCACTGCCGGCGTTGATATCGAACTGCGCCGCTCTATGTGGAGCTTCCTGAAAGAGCTGAACATCAAAGGCACCACCATTATCCTCACCACGCACTACCTGGAAGAGGCGGAGATGCTGTGCCGTAATATCGGTATTATCCAGAGCGGCGAGCTGGTGGAAAACACCTCGATGAAAGGGTTGCTCTCCAAGCTGCAATCCGAAACCTTCATTCTGGATCTCGCTCCGCGCAGCCCGCTGCCGCAGCTGGAGGGCTTCCAGTATCGTTTGGTGGATACCTCCACGCTGGAAGTGGAAGTGATGCGCGAGCAGGGGCTGAACAGTGTGTTCAGCCAGCTGAGCGCGCAGGGCGTGCAGGTGCTGAGTATGCGTAACAAAGCTAACCGCCTTGAGGAGCTGTTCGTCAGCCTGACGCAGGGAAAAACAGGAGTGAAAGCATGACGCACTTGTATTGGGTGGCGCTCAAGAGTATCTGGAGCAAAGAGATTAACCGCTTCGCCCGCATCTGGATTCAGACGCTGGTACCGCCTGTCATCACCATGACGTTGTATTTCATCATCTTCGGCAACCTGATTGGTTCACGTATCGGTGATATGCACGGTTTCAGCTACATGCAGTTTATCGTGCCGGGCCTGATTATGATGGCGGTGATCACCAACGCTTATGCCAACGTGGCGTCGTCGTTTTTCAGCGCCAAGTTCCAGCGCAATATTGAAGAGCTGCTGGTGGCGCCGGTGCCGACGCACATTATCATTGCCGGTTATGTCGGCGGTGGCGTGGCGCGTGGCGTGTGCGTGGGCATTTTGGTTACTGCGATTTCCCTGTTCTTCGTGCCGTTCCACGTGCATTCGTGGTCGATGGTGGCGCTGACGCTGCTGCTCACTGCCATCCTGTTCTCGCTGGCGGGCCTGCTGAATGCGGTCTTCGCGCGCACTTTTGATGATATCAGCCTGATTCCTACCTTCGTGCTGACACCGTTAACCTATCTGGGCGGCGTGTTCTACTCGCTGACGCTGCTGCCGCCGTTCTGGCAAGCGGTGTCGAAGCTGAATCCGGTGGTGTATATGATCAGCGGCTTCCGTTACGGTTTCCTCGGCATCAACGATGTGCCGCTGGTGTTTACGCTCTCGGTGCTAATTGCCTTTATCGTGGTGTTTTACGTGCTGGTGTATACGCTGATTCAGCGTGGCAGGGGATTACGTACGTAATGACGGTCGCGGTCACCAGCAGTGGCGACCCGCCGAATAACAAGGGCGCGGTATAAAAACCGCGCCCTTGTTGCATCAGGCGACCTGAACTGGCAACGCCTTGGCAAGGCGCTTCATCTCATTATCACCTTCGAAATAGGCGACTTTCGGCTGCCAGCTGCGGGCGACTTCATCTTCTACCTGCACATAAGAACAGATGATCATAATATCGCCAGCGCAGGCGCAGCGTGCGGCGGCACCGTTAACGGAGATGATCTTCGAGCCGCGTTCTGCGGCGATAGCGTAGGTGGAAAAACGCTGGCCGTTGGTGACGTTATAGATATCGATGGCTTCATATTGCAGAATGCCGGACGCGTCGAGGAAATCCTGGTCAATGGCGCAGGAACCTTCGTAATGCAAATCTGCCTGGGTCACTTTAACGCGATGCAGTTTGCCTTGAAGTACGGTACGTATCATAGCGGGATAACCTTTGTATGCTGCTAATAAACGACGGAACGTTACTCCGTCAGATCCACTTGCTGATTATCGATCAGACGCGCATTGCCCAGCCAGGCTGCCATCAGGATCACCGCGCGTTGGCTATCAACCGTCAATGCTTGCAGCGTGGCGGCATCGCAAATGGCCAGTCCGTCTGGACGGAAACCCTTTTCACGTAGCGCGGCTTCCGCTTGTTCAATAATCTCTTCCACATGACGTTCGCCCTTGCTCAGGCGTTCAGCCATGCTGTTCATCACCTGGCTTAAGCCCGCCGCGATTTTACGCTCGTCGGCGGTGAGATAGCCATTGCGCGAGCTTAGCGCCAGGCCATCTTTGGCCCGCACGGTAGGTACGCCAACAATTTCAATATCGAAGCCCATATCCGCCACCATCTTGCGGATAATCGCCAGCTGCTGGAAATCTTTCTCGCCAAAGCAGGCGATATCCGGCTGCACCAGATTGAACAGTTTACTGACGACGGTGGAGACGCCACGGAAATGGCCCGGACGGCTGGCACCTTCCAGCAGCGATGAGAGTCCCGGCACCTCGACAAATGTCTGGCTATCAAGGCCTTGCGGATAAACTTCCGCCGGCGCTGGGGCGAAGACCACATCCACGCTATGACGATTAAGCTTCTCGCAATCGTCCTGCAACGTGCGGGGATAACGCGCCAAATCGTCGGGGCGATCAAACTGCATCGGGTTTACGAAAATCGACACCACCACAATATCGGCCCGTTCTCGCGCTTCATCGACCAACGTCAGATGACCGTCATGCAGGTTGCCCATGGTGGGCACCAGCGCGATACGTTTGCCTGCCTGACGCCAGCGACGAATTTCACGACGCAGCAACGGCAGTGTTTCAATGATCAGCACTGCAAATCTCCTGATTTACTGGAAACTGTGTTCAGCGGCTGGATAGGTGCCCGCCTCAACGTCGGCAATATATTGGCGAATCGCCGCACGAATGTCGCCGGTTTCGGCGAGGAAATTTTTGGCAAATTTGGGAATGTGGCCGCCGGTAATGCCGAAGGCATCATGCATCACCAGAATCTGACCGTCGGTGACATTGCCGGCACCGATACCAATTACCGGCACCGACAGCGCTTTAGTGACGCGTTCGGCTAATGCCACCGGCACGCACTCCAGCACCAGCAGCTGCATGCCAGCGGCTTCCAGCGCCAGCGCATCGGCCAGCAGACGTTCGGCGGCGGCTTCATCGCGTCCCTGAACCTTGTAGCCACCGAATACATTCACCGACTGCGGCGTCAGGCCCAGATGACCACATACCGGCACGGCGCGCTCGGTCAGCATGCGCACGGTTTCTGCCAGCCACTCGCCGCCTTCCAGCTTCACCATGTTGGCGCCGGCACGCATCAGCTGCGCGGCGCTGGTGAAGGTCTGCTCCGGCGTGGCGTAACTCATAAACGGTAAATCGGCCATCACCAGCGCATGCGGTGCGCCGCGACGGACGGCGGCGGTGTGATAAGCGATATCCGCCACGGTGACGGGCAGGGTCGATTCATGGCCCTGCACGGTCATGCCCAGCGAATCACCAATCAGCATCACCTGAATGCCCTGGTCGGCAAACAGGCGGGCAAAACTGAAGTCATAAGCCGTTAGCGTGGCGAATTTGCGGCCGCTGGCTTTCAGTTGGCGTAAATGGGAGATAGTTGTCGGTTTCATCACACACTCCAGAGTTTTCTGATGCGCGCAGTGTACTACGGGTTACTCAGACCACAAACGGATAGCGCTGCGATCGAGCGTGGCAAGAATGGCGGACAATGCTTGTCCATTCGGCAGCGACAGCTGCGGGGCAATTTCCAGCAGCGGCACCAGCATAAAAGCGCGGTTGTGCATGTCGTAGTGCGGCACGGTAAGACGTGGCGTAGTTATTGTGGCGTCGCCAAACAGCATGATGTCGAGGTCCAGCGTGCGCGGTCCCCAGCGTTCGGCTTTGCGCACGCGCCCGTGTTTCAGCTCAATGCGTTGGGTGTGATCGAGCAGGGCTTCGGCGTCCAGCGCGGTTTCCAGTTCAACCACCGCATTAAGGTAATCGGGCTGATCCGGCGGGCCGTAGGGCGGTGTGCGATACAGCGAAGAGGTTTTGATGCGCGAGGTGTGTGGGATGGCATCGAGCGCGGCCAGCGCTGCATCAACCTGATGCAGCGGATCGGCCAGATTACTGCCTAAAGCGAGGTAAACGCGGGTCATTGCGCGCTATTGGTATCGCGACGTGGCCCGGTTGGACGGCGACGCGGACGACGCGGTTTACGGCGTGGTGCCGGATCGTCGCCCAGCGTGGTCATCATGGTTTTTTGCTGAACCGGCGCGGCCGCCTGGAACTCACCCCACCAATGCGTCAGCTTTTGCAGCTCTGGATTGTTTTCCACCTCGGCACGCAGCGCCAGCAAATCGTAGGCCGCGCGGAACTTAGGATGCTCCATCAGCTTCCACGCACGCTTGCCGTGACGGCGTGACATACGCAGTTGCAGCTGCCAGATATCGCGAATCAGCGTGGTAATACGCTTCGGAATCGCCAGAGCACGGCAGGCTTCATCCAGCGTTTCGTTCATCGACAGTGCGAAGGCATCGTAATAGGTCAGGCCGCTTTCCTGCGCTATACGCTCGGCGGATTCCAGCTGTGGATACCAGAACATTGCACCGAACAGGAACGCCGGATTCACGCGCATATCATTCTGAATACGGGTATCGGTGTTTTTCAGCACCTGCGCCAGCATGCGTTCCATCAGGCTATCGCTTTCAGCGGTGAAGCCGCGCGTTAGCGTTGGGAACAGCGGCTGGAACAGCTGATATTCACGCATCATTTGATAGGTGCGGTAGCCGTAACCGGCCTGCAGCAGCTTCAGCGACTCTTCAAAAAGACGCGCCGGAGGAATATCGTTGAGCAGGGTAGCCAGACGTGGAATCGGCTCGGCGGTTTCTGCCGCGATGCGCATTTCGAGCTTGGCGGCGAAGCGCACCACACGCAGCATGCGCACCGGATCTTCGCGGTAGCGGGTTTCCGGATCGCCAATCAGTCGAATGATGCCTTCCTGCAAATCGTGCAGGCCACCAACATAATCACGGACGGTGAAATCCGCCACGCTGTAATAGAGGCTGTTGATGGTGAGATCGCGGCGCTGAGCATCGTCTTCTATGCTGCCGAAAATGTTGTCGCGCAACAGCATGCCGTTCTGGCCGCGCTGCGAACTATTGCGATCTTCTTCACTCTCTTCCTGATGATGGCCACGGAACGTCGCCACTTCGATCACTTCCGGACCGAACATCACGTGCGCCAGACGGAAACGACGTCCCACCAGGCGGCAGTTGCGGAACAGCTTACGCATCTGCTCAGGCGTGGCGTTGGTGGTGATATCAAAGTCTTTCGGCTTGGTGCCCAGCAGCAAATCGCGCACGCCGCCGCCAACCAGGTAGGCTTCGTATCCGGCTTTATTCAGACGATAGAGCACTTTGAGGGCGTTTTCGCTGATATCTTTGCGTGAGATGTTGTGGCTTTCTCGTGGAATGACGGTCATCAGACTCTCAGCTTCCACCTCTTCAGGCGCCTCCTCATCACGCTTGAGGACTCTCCGGCAAAAATTAGCGACTCGGGTAAAAATGGGACACCTCGACAGTGATAAAAGGGTGTTAATAAAATCAGCGGCTAATCATAGCCTGTTGAGAACCATTTAGGAATGGCGATGTCATTTCATCGGGCTTCATGGCGTTCTGCAACGGAATCAGGCGGATATTCCACTGTGCGACAGCCTGTTTCAGCAGGCTTTCCAGCGATTCATCCTGCCAACCTTCACCTACCGGCTGGCCCAGGAAGCGCAATGCCTGGACTAACAGCGGTCGCGCATCACCAGTGGGCAGCGCGGGCGCATGATTCTGTTTGGAAAGCTTATTGCCATCCTGATTGATTGCCAGCGGCAAATGCAGGTACGCCGGCACCGGCCAGCCGAACTGCTGATAGAGCGCAATTTGCCGTACGGTGGGTTCAATTAAATCCGCGCCGCGTACAATCTCGTTCACGCCCTGAAAATGGTCGTCAACCACCACCGCCAGGTTATAAGCAAACAGCCCATCACGGCGATGAATAATAAAATCTTCCTCTGCTAACCGTTCTTCCGCCTGTAAATGCCCGCGCAGGCGATCGTCAAAGCCATACACCGGTGCATGCTGGCGCAGGCGCAGTGCGGCATTCTCCCGCGGCAGCTGCAAATCGCGGCAATGGCCGTCATAACTGCCGCCGAGCAGCTGAATACGGCTGCGCGGGCAGCTGCAAAAGTAACTTTGACGATGGGTTTGGAGCCAGCTGAGTGCGTCACGATAGGCTTCATGACGCTGTGACTGCCATAGAACGTCGCCATCCCAATGCAAACCATAATGTTCCAGCTGCTGCAAAATACGCGTTGCCGCACCGGGAACTTCACGGGGGGGATCAATATCTTCAATACGAACCAGCCAGCGTCCCTGTTGCGCGCGCGCACTCAGATAACTGCCTAATGCGGCGATGAGTGAACCAAAATGCAGGTCACCAGAAGGAGAGGGAGCGAAGCGCCCGATGCAGGGAGAGGTTGAAGTGTTCATAAAGAAGTGTACCGCACGGCGGGAAAACCAGCATTTTCCCGGCTGTGCGGTAACAGTCTGCTCACGGCCATTAGCCTGCCATCTGCTTCTCGCGGATTTCTGCCAGCGTTTTGCAGTCAATGCAGAGATCGGCAGTCGGACGCGCTTCAAGGCGGCGAATACCAATTTCTACACCGCAGGAATCACAGTAACCGAAATCGTCGTCATCCACTTTCTTGAGCGTTTTCTCAATCTTTTTAATGAGTTTGCGCTCACGATCGCGGTTACGCAATTCCAGGCTGAACTCTTCTTCCTGTGCGGCACGGTCGACCGGATCCGGGAAGTTGGCAGCTTCGTCCTGCATATGTGACACAGTGCGATCTACTTCATCCCGAAGTTGGTTGCGCCAGGCTTCCAGAATCTTACGGAAGTGACCTAGCTGGGCGTCGTTCATATACTCTTCGCCCGGTTTCACCTGATACGGCTCCACTCCAGCAATGGCGAGGATACTCAGGGACGATGTTTTACGGTTTTGCCCTTCTTGCATGTTGTTTCTCCTGGATAACACGCACTATCGATTCCCTTAAAGGGAAAAAAACAGGCCGCTATAAATAGCAGAAGCAATCAAGGTTGGCAATTAATCCTGACCACTACTTGACAAGCCTCTGAAGAATCGCGTATTCAGCGCCTCGCCCAGAACATTCCTATCACAGCAAATTGCTATAAATATTACAACGCTACGTTAATTGGATGCGTAAGTAATATCTGTAAAGGTGATATCTGAGCACGGTACGCTAACACTTCCACACCACAGCGTTGCGCCTGTTCCAGTAGTTCTGCGTATTGCACGTCGATATGGCGTGCCGGGGAAACGTCCTCAATCCCCGTATGCAAAACAGCGAACAACAAAACGGCCCGATGGCCTTCTGCCACGATAGTGCTAAGTTCGCGCAGATGTTTCTGGCCCCGAGTCGTCACAGCATCCGGAAAGTAGCCTTTACCTAGATGTAAAAGGGTGACGGACTTGACTTCAATATAGCAGTTCGATCGGCCCTCCGCTTGCAGCAGGAAGTCAATTCGGCTTTTTTCCGTGCCGTATTTCACTTCAGGCTGGCAATGGCTGTAAGCGGATAATTCCGGAATCGTATTGAGAGTCAGCGCCTCACGCACCAATTGGTTAGCGCGCAGGGTATTCACGCAGATCCAGTGGCCTTGTTGGGTCTCGGTGAGCTCCCAGCTGTGCGGATATTTGCGCGTGGCGCTGGTGGAGGTTGAGTACCACACGGTATCACCCGGCGTGGCGCAGCCGGTCATCGCGCCGGTGTTAGCGCAGTGAATGGTCAGCGTTTCGCCTTCTGGCGTTATCACATCGGCTAAAAAACGTTTGTAGCGGGCGATTAAGCGGGCGGGTCTGAGCGGCGGATCGAACTGCATTTATACTCCTGTCGATGAGGGCAGCGGCCAGCGGGCTAGCGCCTGATAGCGCGTGCGCCCGCCAGCAACGTTCGATGCAAACAAGGCGAAATGGCGGATATCAGCGCGCCAGTGAAAGCCGCGCGGCGGCAGCGTAACCTGATGCGCGGCGTGACGCAGCAGCGTGACGTGTGGATGAAAAGGCTGTGGACTCTGCGCACAACCATGACGTGCGGCCTGTGCGCGTAGCAGGCTGGCAAGTTGCAATAAACCGCGCGGCGCACGCTGGCAACCTAGCCACACCACGCCGGGACGCGGCCAGTGGCCGGCATCATCCAGATCCAGCGCAAAGCCCGGTTGCACGATGCGCGAGGCTAACCGCTGCAGCTTGCGCGATGTCTCATCGCTCACCTCGCCAAGAAACGCCAGCGTCAGGTGCAAATTGGCCGCCGCCACCGGTTTACCCGCCTCCGCAGCAAAGTTATCTGCACGCCACTGCACCAGCTGTTGCTGAAGCGGAGCGGGCAGTTCAAGGGCAAAAAACAGACGTTGCGTTGCCAGGTTGGCCTCCGGTAATCCGCGTCGTAGAGTGCTACAATGCGCGCCATCTTAGCACAGGCATTTTGGGAGTTGAGTTTGAGTGAGTTACCGGTAAGCGAGGTGCTGCCCGAATTGCTGGCCGCGCTGGCGCAGTCGCCACAGGTGCTGCTGGCGGCGCCAACGGGCGCAGGTAAATCCACCTGGCTGCCGTTACAGCTGCTGCAACACGGTCAATTACCGGGCCGCATCATCATGCTGGAACCGCGTCGGTTAGCTGCACGCAACGTGGCACAGCGTCTGGCAGAGCTGCTCGACGAGCAGCCAGGCGGGACTGTCGGCTATCGCATGCGCGGTGAAAGCTGTTGCGGCGCCACTACCCGACTGGAAGTGGTAACTGAAGGCATTCTGACGCGCATGCTGCAGCACGATCCGATGCTGGAAGGCGTGTCGCTGGTGATCCTCGACGAATTCCACGAGCGCAGTTTGCAAGCGGATTTAGCGCTGGCGCTGCTGCTCGATGTGCAGCAGGGGCTGCGCGACGATCTGAAGATCTTGCTAATGTCAGCGACGCTCGATAACCAGCGTTTGCGTCAGCTGCTGCCGGACGCGCCCTTTATTGTGTCGGAAGGCCGCAGCTTCCCGGTCACACGCCGTTATGCCTCGCTTAATAGCCAGCAACGTTTTGAAGAAGCGGTAGCGCGCGAAGTGGCGCAGCTACTGCGCGAAGAAGGCGGTTCGCTGCTGCTGTTCTTACCCGGCGTGGCAGAGATTGAGCGGGTGAAGCGCGAGCTGGAAGCGCGCGTCAGTGAAGAGGTGGATCTGGCACCTTTATATGGCGCGTTATCGCTGGATGCCCAGCGGCAGGCAATTTTACCGTCACCGGCGGGGCGTCGCAAAGTGGTGCTGGCGACCAACATTGCGGAAACCAGTTTGACCATCGAGGGCATTCGTCTGGTGGTCGACAGCGCGCTGGAACGCTCGGCGCAGTTTGATGTGCGCAGCGGCGTAACGCGGCTGCAAACGCAGCGCATTAGCCAGGCGTCGATGACGCAGCGCGCCGGTCGCGCCGGACGTCTTGAACCCGGAATCTGCCTGCATTTACTGCCGCAGGAACAGGCACTGCGTGCCGCGGCGCAGAGCGAACCGGAGATCCTTAACAGCGATCTGACGTCGCTGCAGATCGACTTGCTGCAATGGGGCTGCCTGGAGGCAGCTCAGCTCAGCTGGCTCGACGCACCACCGCCGCGTAATTTGCGCGCAGCGTGCGAACAATTAACCCGCTTAGGCGCGCTGAAAAATCACCAGCTCAACGCGCGCGGTCGCAAAATGGCTGCGCTGGGTAGCGATCCGCGTCTGAGTGCCATTCTGGTTGCTGCCGGGCAAGACAACAACGCCATTGCCAGCGCCGCGCTGCTGGTGGCGATTCTGGAAGATCCCCCGCGCAGCAGCAGCGTCGATCTGCGCGATGCGCTCAACCATCCGCAATCGCATTGGCAACGCCGTGCGCGTCAGTGGCAAAAACGCCTTAACGCCAGCGGCGGCAACATCAATCCCGATCTGTTTCCGCAACTGCTGGCTGCTGGTTTTGCCGATCGTCTGGCGCAGCGCCGTGGCGACAGCGCGCGCTATCAGCTGGCGAACGGCATTGGCGCAATGCTCAACGAGCAGGATGGGTTGAGCCGCTATGAATGGCTGATCGCGCCGGTGCTGTTGCAGGGCGCGAGCGCGGCGGATGCGCGCATGCTGCTGGCGCTGCCGGTGAACATCGACGCGCTAAGCCGCGAGTGCCCAACGCTGATTGAGCAACGCACCGACGTGGAGTGGGATGAGGAGAAAGGCACGTTACGCGCCTGGAAACGCGAACTCATCGGTGCGCTGGTGCTAAAAGCGCAGCCGCAGGCGCGTCCGGAAGCCGAAATATTGCATCCGGCGATGCTGCGCTGGATCCGTGAAAAAGGCTTAGCGGTACTGGGCTGGCAACCGGAGTCCGAACAGCTACGCTTGCGGGTGCAGTGTGCAGCGCAGTGGTTGCCGGAAGAGGCGTGGCCGCAGCTGGACGATGACAGTTTGCTCGATACGCTGGAAAGCTGGTTATTACCTGAGATGAGCACGGTGCGCGATTTGAAAGGATTGCAGGGCATCAACCTTGTCAGCGCATTATTACATTTGCTGACATGGTCACAGCGCCAGCGGCTGGATAGTGTGCTGCCAACTCATTACACTGTGCCGACCGGAAGCCGCCTGCCGATCCGCTACGATGTTGAGAAGCCACCTGCGCTGGCGGTGCGGATGCAGGAGATGTTTGGCGAAGCGCAGAATCCGGCGGTGGCGGATGGCCGCATACCGCTGGTGTTGGAGCTGCTCTCACCTGCACACCGTCCGCTACAGATCACCCGCGATCTGGCAGCCTTCTGGCGCGGTGCCTATCTGGACGTGCAGAAAGAGATGAAAGGGCGCTATCCGAAGCATCCGTGGCCGGACGATCCGGCCAACGCCTTACCCACAAGGCGGACCAAGAAATTTTCATCGTGAAACGCTTTGGATCGAATTCAGAGGGTTCTGCCATGCGCAGCACGAGAAAGCAGTTAGAGTAACGGCCGCCGCCGTAGCAATGCCTGGAGAATAAAAGCATGTCTGGGAACGATCGCGAACCTATTGGGCGTAAAGGAAAAACGCCAAAGCCACCGCGCAGCACTGCGCGTCGGGGTCGCCGCAGGGAGCTGGATGATGATATCGATCAGGACGATTTTGACGAAGAAGATGAGGAGAGTGGACCAGTGCCACCAAAAGGTAAAGGTAAAGGAAAACGACCGCCACGCGGCAAACGTCGTTGGTTAGGCTGGTTGATTAAACTCTTCCTGGTGTTTGTTGTGGTGATGGCCGCCTGGGGCGTCTATCTCGACTCGGAAATTCGCAGTCGCATCGACGGCAAAGTGTGGCAACTGCCCGCGGCCGTTTATGGTCGCATGGTGAGCCTTGAACCGGGCATGCCCTACGACAAAAAAGAGATGATTGCGCTGCTGGAAGGCACGCAGTATCGCGAAGTGTCGCGCATCACGCGTCCGGGTGAGTTCAGCGTTAAGGGCAACACCATTGATCTGCTGCGTCGTCCGTTTGATTTCCCGGACAGCAAAGAAGGGCAGATTAACGCCCGTCTGACGTTTAGCAAAAATGAGCTGAGCGAGATTAAAAACCTCGACACCGGCCGCGATTTTGGCTTTTTCCGCCTCGATCCGCGTCTGATCACCATGCTGCAGTCGCCAAACGGTGAACAACGTCTCTTCGTGCCGCGCGCCGGTTTCCCGGACCTGTTGGTCAGCACGTTGATCGCCACCGAAGACCGCCACTTCTACGAGCACGATGGCATTAGCCCGTACTCGATTGGTCGCGCGTTCCTCGCCAACCTGACTGCCGGTAAAGCGGTGCAGGGCGGCAGTACGCTGACGCAGCAGCTGGTGAAAAACCTGTTCCTCACCAACGAGCGTTCGCTGTGGCGTAAAGCGCGTGAAGCCTACATGGCGGTGATCATGGATGCGCGCTACAGCAAAGATCGCATCCTCGAGCTCTACCTCAACGAGGTGTATCTCGGCCAGACCGGTAACGATCAGATCCGCGGCTTCCCGCTGGCGAGTTTGTATTACTTTGGGCGTCCGGTGGATGAGCTGAGCCTCGATCAGCAGGCGATGCTGGTGGGTATGGTGAAAGGAGCGTCGCTGTATAACCCGTGGCGTAACCCGAAATTGGCACTGGAGCGACGTAATCTGGTGTTGCGTTTGCTGCAGCAGCAGAACGTCATCGATCAGGAGCTTTACGACATGCTGTCGGCGCGTCCGCTTGGCGTGCAGCCGAAAGGCGGTGTCATCACGCCGCAGCCGGCATTTATGCAGATGGTGCGGAATGAGCTGCAGGCTAAGCTCGGCGACAAAATGAAAGATCTCTCTGGCGTGAAAATTTTCACCACGCTGGATGCGATTTCACAGGATGCGGCCGAGAAAGCGGTGGTGGAAGGGATTCCAACGCTGAAAAAACAGCGTGGCCTGAAGGATCTGGAAACCGCGATGGTGGTGGTTGACCGCTTTAGCGGTGAAGTGCGCGCCATGGTAGGCGGTGCCGATCCGCAGTTTGCCGGTTATAACCGTGCGCTGCAGGCGCGTCGTTCAATTGGTTCGCTGGCGAAACCGGCTACCTATTTAACCGCACTGAGCCAGCCGAACAGCTATCGCCTTAACAGTTGGATCGCTGATGAGCCGATTGCGCTGAAACAGCCGAACGGCACCATCTGGAAACCGATGAATGACGATCGTCGCTTCAGCGGCAAAGTGATGCTGGTGGATGCATTAACCAACTCGATGAACGTACCGACGGTTAACCTTGGTATGACGTTGGGTCTGGATGCGGTCGTGGATACCTGGACCAAGCTGGGCGTGCCGAAAGATCAGCTGCATCCGGTGCCGTCCATGCTGCTGGGGGCATTGAACCTGACGCCGATTGAAGTGGCGCAGGCGTTCCAGTCGATTGCCAGTGGAGGGAACCGCGCGGAGCTTTCGGCTGTGCGCTCGGTGATTGCTGAAGATGGTACCGTGCTGTATCAGAGCTACCCGCAGGCGCAGCGCGTGGAGCCGGCGCAGGCCGCTTATCTCACGCTCTACACCATGCAGCAGGTGGCAGATCATGGTACCGCGCGTGCGCTGGGTGCGCGTTACCCGAATGCCCATCTGGCCGGCAAAACCGGTACCACCAATGACCTGATCGACAGCTGGTTCGCCGGTGTTGATGGCAAAGAGGTGGCGATTACCTGGGTAGGCCGCGACAACAACCAGACATCGAAGCTGTACGGTGCGAGCGGGGCGATGCAACTCTATCGCCGCTATCTCGATAATCAGGCGCCGATGCCGCTGGTGCTGACGCCACCGGAAGATATCACGCAGATGAACGTCGATTCTGCCGGTAACTTTATCTGTGGTAGCGGCAGCAGCACATGGCGTTCTCTGCCGGTGTGGTCGCTGGATCCGAATGCGCTGTGTCAGCAGCAGCAAGAGCAGGTGCAGCAACAGCAGCAGCAGTTGCAGCAGCAAGAACAGCAGCAGCAACAGCAGCAGCCGCAAAACGAGCAGAAAGATTCAGACGGCGTGGCTGGCTGGATTAAGGATATGTTCGGCAGCAAATAGCATGCTGAGAAAACAGAGGGCGCTACGGCGCCCTTTTTTCATGCCTGCAACTTTGTTAATCGCGATCATGGATATGCGCGATCTGGTCGCTAACCCCGCGCAATAAGCCATTACAAGTTGCGAATATTGGCGTATTTCGCCTATTATCCGTGCGTCATAATAATCATTCTCGTTTGTATTCGCCTGCATCGACTTTTTTCGAGAGATCTCACTTATGAATACGCGAAGCACTAATCCTTGTTTTTTACGCCCGAGTTCACCCCGTCGACCGCTGGCCTGGCTTATTTCATTGACTCTGGGCACGCTCAGCGCGCAGGCGCTGGCAGAAGATACTGTCGTTGTCAGCGCGGATGGCGGCAGTGCCGTTGCGCAGGAGAGCGCGTGGGGGCCGTCACCTACCATCGCCGCCAAGCGTAGCGCTACCGGTACTAAAACCGATACTCCGATTGAGAAGACCCCGCAGTCGATCTCTGTGGTCACGCAGGAAGAGATGGCGATGAAAAACGTCACCAGCGTGAAAGGGGCTTTCAACTATACGCCTGGCGTGTTGACCGGCAACCGCGGCAGTTCCAATGTCATTGATGCCCTGTCGATTCGTGGTTTCAGCGAAACGAATACCAACCAATATCTTGATGGCCTGAAACTGCAGGGTGATAACTACTCAGAGTTTGCGATCGATCCCTATTTCCTGGAACGCGCCGAACTGCTGCGCGGTCCGGTTTCGGTGCTGTATGGCAAGAGCAATCCAGGCGGCGTTGTATCGCTGGTGAGCAAACGTCCAACGCAGGAGACGCTGCGTGAAGTGCAGTTCCAAATGGGCACTGACAACCTCTTCTCCACCGGTTTCGACTTCGGCGGCTCGATTGATGATGACGGCGTGTACAGTTATCGCCTCACCGGTCTGGCGCATAGCGCTGACGCCCAGCAAGATATGAACAAAGAGAAGCGCTATACCATTGCGCCATCATTCAGCTGGCGTCCAGATGAAAATACCCGTTTCGATCTGCTGACCTATTTCCAGAACGAACCGGAAACCGGCTATTACGGTTGGCTGCCGCGTCAGGGAACCGTTGTAGGCATTAAACGTCCTGATGGTAGCGAATACAAATTGCCGACCAACTTTGATGAAGGCGAAGACAGCAACAAGATCTCGCGTAACACCAAGATGGTGGGCTACAACTTTGAGCACAGCTTCAACGATACCTGGACGGTGCGGCAGAATCTGCGCTATGCCGATCTGCGTACCGATTATCGCAGTATTTATGGCAGCAACTTTAATCCGGCCACTTTAGAGATCATTCGCGGTTCTGCCGTTTCCAATGAAAAGCTGAATCAGTTTGCGGTGGATAACCAGGCGCAAGCCAAATTTGCGACGGGCCAGGTTGATCATACACTGCTGCTGGGTGTTGATTTCCAGCGAACCCGCAACGACATTGATGCGCAGTTTGGTACCGCATCACCGCTGAGTGCAGTCAATCCACAATATGGCGACGATAGCGTAACGCCGTTTGATGATCCGTATCAGCATCTTAACAAGCAGCGCCAAACCGGCTTGTACGCGCAGGATCAGATGGAATGGAACCGTTGGGTGTTAACCCTGGGCGGACGCTACGATTACGCCATGAACTCGGTTTACGATCGCGTGACGGATAAGGTTGATCGCCAGAACGATCAGGCCTTCACCTGGCGCGGTGGCCTGAACTACGTGTTCGATAATGGGATCGCGCCATACTTCAGCTATAGCGAAGCCTTCATTCCGAACTCGGGTTCAACCTGGGATGGCCAGGCATTTGATCCTTCCCGCGCTAAACAGTATGAAGCGGGCGTGAAATACGTACCAAAAGATCGTCCTGTTGTCCTCACGGCTGCGGTTTATCAACTGACGAAGACCAAGAATCTGACGGCCGATCCGGATACGGTTAACCACCCGTTTGCCAGTATTCAGAGTGGTGAAATTCGCTCACGCGGCGTTGAGCTGGAAGCTAAAGCGGCTCTGAATGCCAACATCAACATGACGGCGTCTTATACCTACACCGATGCGGAGTATACCGAAGACACCAACCTGAAGGGCAAAACGCCAAATCAGGTGCCGAAGCATATGGCATCGCTGTGGACCGATTACACCTTCCATGAAACGGCGCTTTCAGGCGTAACGGTGGGCGCAGGCGTGCGTTATGTCGGTGAAAGTAAAGGTATCTACAGCCCCAATGACGCGGCTAACGTTAACCAAAACTTTGACGTAGCCGGTTACACCACCGTTGATGCCGCGCTGAAATACGATCTTGCCCGTTTCGGCCTGCCGGGCTCTTCGATTGGCGTGAACGTGAATAACCTGTTCGATCGTGAATACGTTGCCAGTTGCTACCGCGAATACGCCTGCTATTGGGGCGCTGAGCGGCAGATTGTCGGAACCGCGACTTTCCGCTTCTAACGCGTTTGTAGGGTGCGCATTTATGCGCACCTGAGTTTCTGGTCGCCATTAATGGCGACCTTACAATGCCCATTAACCAGGGATTATCATGCAGCATCCGCATCACGCAGAAACCACTTTCAGGCTCGATAACGTTAGTTTTCGGGTGCCTGGCCGCACGCTCCTTCATCCGCTGTCTCTCACCTTTGCGCCCGGCAAAGTCACGGCGCTGATCGGTCACAACGGCTCCGGCAAATCTACGCTGCTGAAAATGCTCGGCCGTCACCATGCGGCGAGTGAAGGGCGTGTACTGCTGAATGAAGATGCGGTGGAAAACTGGGGCAGTAAAGATTTTGCGCGCCAGGTCGCGTATCTGCCGCAGCAGCTGCCAGCGGCAGAGGGGATGACGGTGCGTGAACTGGTGGCGATTGGCCGTTATCCGTGGCACGGCGCGCTGGGGCGTTATGGTCAGGAAGATCGCGATCGGGTGGACGAAGCGATTACGCTGGTGGGATTAAAACCCTTTGCCGGACGTCTGGTGGATAGCCTTTCCGGCGGCGAGCGGCAGCGCGCGTGGCTGGCGATGCTGGTGGCGCAAAACAGCCGCTGTCTGCTGCTGGATGAACCCACGTCAGCGCTGGATATCGCCCATCAGGTTGATGTGCTGGCGCTGATCCAACGACTCAGCCGCGAGCGCGGGCTAACGGTGATTGCGGTACTGCACGATCTCAACATGGCGGCACGCTATTGCGATCGTTTAGTGGCGCTGCGTGGCGGTGAAGTGATTGCCGCAGGCGGCCCCGAAGTGATCATGCAGGCTGATGTGCTGGGCAACATCTACGGTATTCCGATGGGGATTTTGCCTCATCCGCAGGGCGGCGCGCCCGTCAGTTTCGTGTACTGAGGCGCACTATGTTAGACATCTCTCGCCGCCGCCTACTGACGGCGCTGGCGCTCTCACCCTTCATGTCCGCGCTACCGCTGCGAGCGGCATTGCCGGATGCACAACGCATTCTGGCGCTGGAGTGGCTGCCGGTGGAGCTGCTGATGGCGCTCGGCGTGGTGCCACTCGGCGTGGCTGATATGCACAACTACAACGTGTGGGTGGGCGATCCACCACTGCCATCCCGCGTGATTGACCTGGGGTTACGCACCGAACCTAATCTTGAGCTAATGACCCAGCTCGAACCTTCACTGATTCTGCACTCCAATGGTTACGGCCCGGCGCTGGATAAATTGCAGCGCATTGCGCCAACCATGGGTTTTGACCTCAATAGCGGCGATGGCAAACCGTTAACCACCGCGCGCCACTCGTTACATGCGCTGGGAGCAAGGATTGGGCGAGAAGCGCAGGCAGCTGCGCATCTACAGTATGTGGATGCGCAGCTGGCGGCAGCGCGTGATCGCCTTAAGCCGTGGGCCAATCGCCCGGTGCTCTTGATGTCGCTAATGGATAGTCGCCATGCCATCACCTTCGGTAAAAACAGCCTGTTTCTCGAAGTGATGGAGATCCTCGGGTTGCGGAATGCCTGGCAGGGCGAAACCAACTTTTGGGGCAGCGCGGTCGTCGGGCTGGAGCGGTTGGCGGAGGTCGGTGATGTACAGGTGATTTGCTTCGATCACGACAACGAGCGCGATATGCAGCAAGTCATGAAAACCGCGTTGTGGCAGGCGCTGCCGTTTGTACGCGGCGGACGTTTCCAGCGCGTTCCGGCGGTGTGGTATTACGGTGCGACCTATTCGGCGCTGAAATTTGTTAGCGTGCTGGAACACGCGCTGGAGTCGCAATGATGCGCAATCGTCTTTTTCCCGTCGCGCTGCTGAGTACGCTATGTCTGCTGGCGCTGGCGCTAACGTTTATTAACTTACGTAACGCATTGCCGATCGAACAGTGGCCGCAGGGATTTTTTGCGCCCGATATTAACAACATCCAGCAAGTGGTCTTTCATCACAGCATGTTGTCGCGTTTAGCGCTGGCGCTGCTGGTCGGTGCGGGCTTGGGATTGGCCGGCTTGCTGTTCCAGCAGGTACTGCGCAATCCGTTGGCAGAACCCACTACGCTCGGCGTATCGTCCGGTGCGCAGCTTGGTATTACCGTGGCAACGCTGTGGCAGCTGCCGGGTGGCGAGCTGACACAGCAGTTTGCAGCGATGGGTGGCGCGGTGATGGTCGGGGTTTTGGTCTTTGGGGTTGCCTGGGGCAAACGTCTTTCGCCGGTGACGCTGATTCTTGCCGGTTTGGTGCTGAGTCTGTATGCCGGTTCGGTGAACCAGATCTTTGCTATCTTCAATCACGATCAGCTGCAGAACATGTTCCTGTGGAGTACTGGTGCGCTCAATCAGCTTGATGGGCACAACGTGGCGCAGCTATGGCCGCGTCTGCTGCTGGCGTTTGTGGTGGCGCTGGCGCTGCTGCGTCCGCTGACGCTAATGGGGCTGGACGATGGTGTAGCGAAAAACCTCGGTCTGGCGCTATCGGCGGCGCGAATTGCCGCATTAGCGCTGGCAATTTTGCTTAGCGCGCAGCTGGTCAATGTGGCGGGTATTATCGGCTTTATCGGCCTGTTTGCGCCGCTGCTGGCGAAGATGCTCGGCGGACGTCGCTTATTTAGCCGCATGCTGCTGGCCCCGCTGATTGGTGCGCTGCTGCTGTGGCTGGCGGATCAAGCCGTGCAGTGGCTGACCGGCCACTGGCGTGAAGTCTCTACCGGCACGGCGACCGCGCTGATTGGCGTGCCGATTCTGCTGTGGCTGCTACCGCGACTGCGCACGGGCTCGGTGCCACCTGCGCTCAATCAGGGTGACAATGTGCCTGCCGAGCGGCAGAACGTGTTGCGCTGGTGCCTGACTGGCTTACTGATTCTGGCGCTGTTGAGCTGGATTGGCATCACTTTTGGGCGTGACGCGCAAGGCTTTAGCTGGGTGAGCGGCGATATGCTGCAACAGCTGCTGCCGTGGCGCGCTCCGCGCGTACTGGCCGCGCTGGTGGTCGGGATGATGCTTGGCGTAGCAGGCGCGCTGATTCAGCGGCTGACCGGTAACCCCATGGCAAGCCCGGAAGTGCTGGGCATCAGCTCGGGGGCCGCGTGCGGCGTCGTGGTGATGATGTTCTTCGTCCCGGGCGATGCCGTGGCATGGCTGCTGCCCGCCGGCGCGCTCGGTGCGGCCCTGACGCTGCTGGTGATTATGCTGGTGGCGAGTCGCGGCGGGTTCTCGCCAGAACGCATGTTGCTGGCGGGTATGGCGCTCAACAGCGCCTTCGTGACGTTATTGATGGTGCTGTTGGCGAGTGGCGATCCGCGCATGGGCGGCTTACTGAGCTGGATTTCTGGCTCGACCTACAACATCAATATGCAGCAGGCCGTTCAAAGCGCAGTGGTTGGCATAGTGCTGATTGCCCTGGCGCCGCTGGCGAGCCGCTGGCTGACATTGCTACCACTTGGCAGCGCCACTGCGCGTTCGGCAGGCATGGCGCTGACCACATCACGCCTCTGTTTGCTGCTGCTGGCGGCAGCGCTAACCGCCACAGCCACCTTAACCATTGGGCCGCTGAGTTTTGTCGGCCTGATGGCACCCCACATTGTAAGAATGCTCGGCTTCCGCCGCGCGTTACCGCAGGTGCTGATGGCCGGTTTACTGGGTGGCGGATTGATGATCTTCGCCGACTGGTGCGGCAGGATGCTGGCGTTCCCGGATCAGATTCCAGCAGGGCTGATGGCCACCTTCTTCGGCGCGCCATATTTTATCTGGCTGCTGAGAAGGGCATAGCAGAAGGGCGCCATGTGGCGCCCTTGTCATTTACAGCTGCGCGAAGCTGCGGCGCGCCGCATCGATGGTGCGCTGAATATCTTCCTTACTGTGCGCCAGCGACATAAAGCCCGCTTCGAACGCTGATGGTGCGAGGTAGACGCCTTCTTCCAGCATCAGGTGGAAGAAGCGCTTAAAGCGCTCAACATCGCACTGCGTTACGTCTTGATAGCACGTCACTTCTTGCGCATCGGTGAAGAAAATACCAAACATGCCGCCAACGTGATTGATCACCAGCGGGATGTTTTCGGCTTTCGCCGCTGCCAGCAGACCTTCTGCTAACTGCGTGGTCAGATCGGTCAGCGTGCTGTGCGTGCCCGGTTGTGCAATCTGCGTCAGGCAGGCAAAGCCCGCCGCCATCGCAATTGGGTTACCGGACAATGTACCGGCCTGATAAACCGGACCGGTGGGTGCCAGCGCATCCATGACATCACGACGACCGCCAAACGCGCCTACTGGCATACCGCCGCCGATGATTTTACCCAGGCAGGTGAGATCGGGCGTGACGTCGTAATAAGCCTGAGCACCGCCCAATGCCACGCGGAAGCCGGTCATCACTTCGTCAATGATCAGCAGCGCACCAAATTCGTCGCACAACGCACGCAGGCCCGGCAGGAAGTCTGGCTGCGGTGGAATGCAGTTCATGTTGCCTGCCACCGGTTCCACGATGATACAGGCGATATCCTCAGGATATTGCTCGAACGCGGCACGTACGGTGCTGAGATCGTTATAGGTGCAGGTCAGCGTGTGTTTGGCGAAATCGGCCGGTACACCCGGCGAGTTTGGCTGGCCAAGGGTCAGCGCGCCAGAACCGGCTTTCACCAGCAGGCAATCGGCGTGACCGTGGTAGCAGCCTTCGAATTTGATGATTTTGTCGCGATGGGTGAAGCCGCGCGCCAGGCGAATGGCGCTCATGGTGGCTTCGGTGCCGGAGTTCACCATACGTACCATGTCCATACTTGGCACCAGTTCGCACACCAGCTCGGCCATTTTGACTTCCATCTCGGTCGGTGCGCCGAAGCTCAAACCGCGCGCGGCCGCTTCAATCACCGCATTGCGGATGTTGGCGTTGTTATGCCCCAGCACCATCGGGCCCCAGGAACCGACATAATCGATATAGCCTTTGCCGTCGGCATCATAAAGATAGGCACCGTCAGCGCGTTCGATGAACAGCGGCACACCGCCCACACCGGTAAAGGCACGTACCGGGGAGTTCACACCGCCGGGGATCAGGCGTTGCGCTGCGGCATACAGGTTTTCTGACTTACTCATGGTTCTGCTCCTGCTGTTCGGGAAAAAATCTGGCGCCATTCTACGGGAAGAACGGCTTGCGCTAAAGTTTAGGGTATATACTTTCATGCGCATGCTGCGGCACACAGTGCCAAGCTTGAGACTTGATTGCACTGGACGGCTGGCAGATAATAGCGAAATTAAGGTCGTTTTCTGACCTGGACGTTTACCCGGAGTAAAAGATGAGTGACGACGTAGCAGCGCTGCCTTTGCAATTCACTGATGCAGCAGCTAAAAAAGTAAAAAACCTGATTGCTGATGAAGAGAATCCTGAGCTGAAATTGCGCGTTTACATCACCGGCGGCGGTTGCAGCGGTTTCCAGTACGGCTTTACCTTTGACGATCAAATGAACGACGGCGACATGACCATCGAGAAACAAGGTGTGGCGCTGGTGGTTGACCCGATGAGCCTGCAATATCTGGTTGGCGGCTCGGTGGATTACACAGAAGGCCTGGAAGGTTCACGTTTTATCGTCACTAACCCTAACGCCAAAACCACCTGCGGCTGCGGTTCTTCCTTCAGCATCTAATGCTGCTTCTGGCTGCCGTCCCGGTAGCCAGATCTTTACCACTCAATAGTGACTAAGCGTGCCGATTCACGGCGCTTGGCGTCGCGTTTTAATACGCGTTCGGTGATACGCGGCTGCGCGCTAAAGTGACGACCACAATCAATAGTCGGCAGCGTGTGTTCATTCTGGCGCGAGATGTCGCAACGCGAGAATAGCGTCAACGCGACGGCAATAGAGCCGGTGGACGTTGCTGCACTCAGTGGCGCAGCAATCATAAGCCCTATGGCCAGCAGCAGAGCTCTGGTCATGGTTAGTTCCTGGTGAAGACAAAATTGCGCTACGCGCTAAAGGGGCACAGAGCATACGTGGCTGCAGTGCCTTGTATTCTGATTTTCGACAATTTTTGCCGAATCTTTACTCTTTTTCGGTATTTTTTTTCGTCGGATGTAAAGCTGTACACAGCTGTTTTGCTGCCAGCAGCATACGTGGACCGGGGCGACTTAACCAATCATCATTGATGGCGATCACCGGCACATTGAGCTGGGGCTGCCAGAATCTGGCAATGCTGACGGCGTGTGCAGCGTCTCCCCCCATCACAATCACCTGCGGATGGCGCATCAGCACCTGTTCACGGCTCACCTGCGGCCAGCTCACGCTGCTATCGGCAAAAATGTTCTTCCCACCACACAGCTCAATGACCTGATTTTGCAGAGTATTACGTGAAGCCGTAAACAGCGGCTGCTGGCCAAACTGCAGAAACAGCGGAACTGGCGTGCTTTGCTGATACTGCTGTCGTAATTCCGCTTCCTGTTTCCGCAACGCTTGCGCCGCATCAATGGCCTGCTGCGGCCGCGGACTCCACTGCTGTAACGCCGCCAGCGCATCAATCATTTGATCGATGGTCTGCGGATCGATCCACTCAACTTTAATGCCGAAACGTTGCAGCTGTTCGATTTGCCGCTGTGGATTGCCACCGCGCCACGCCAGCACCACGTCCGGCTTGAGTTGCAGAATGCGCTCCACCTTGATGCCTTGCCAGTTCGCCACCTGCTCCAGCCCGTTGGCCTGGGCGGGATAATCAGAGTAGGTGCTGACCGCTACCGGCGTAATGCCAGCGGCGAAGGCCAACTCGGTAAGATGCGGTGAAAGGGTGACAACCCGCGGCGCAGCGGCAAGCAGGCTATTGCACAGCAGCAATAGCCCCAGCAGCACATATTTAGCCACGCGCCAGTTGAACCAGCAGGTTTTCTACCATCAGGGAAGATTGTTTCGCCGCAACGCTGAGAAACTCGTCGAAGCTCAGGTGTGATTCCTGATCGGCAACGTCAGAAATGGCTCGCACTACCACAAATGGTACCTTGAACTGATGGCAAACGTGGCCAATCGCGGTCGCTTCCATTTCCACGGCAATTGCCTGCGGGAAGGTAGTACGAATGCGCGCCAGTGGTTCAGCCCCGTTGATAAACGCATCACCGCTCACCACTAAGCCACGCACCGCGTTGAGGTCGAGTTGCTTTATTACTTGCTCAGCGGCGGTAATCAGTTTGCTATCCGCGACGAACGCTGCCGGACAGCCGGCCATCTGGCCAGGCTCGTAACCGAAGGCGGTAACATCAGCATCGTGGTAGCGCACTTCATCTGAAACCACGATATCGCCTACTTTCAGCGTCGGCGCTAATCCGCCTGCGGAACCGGTATTGATCACGACATTCGGCTTGCACAGTTCAAGCAGCAGGGTGGTACCCAGCGCGGCAGCGACTTTACCAATGCCTGATTTCAGCAGTGCCACTTCAACACCGTTCAGCGTGCCGGTGTAAATTTCGCAGCCAGCCAGCGTCAGCGTCTGACGGTTTTCAATTTTGTCACGCAGCAGGGTAACTTCCTGCTCCATCGCGCCAATAATGCCTACTTTCATAACAATCTCGCTAATTTAATGGATGTAGCCCGCAAAAGTGAGGCATAGTCTAACATGGCTGATTGAGGAAGAATTCACGAAAAAATAAGGGGTAATTATGGCGACGATCAATTTCAGGAAGAAGATCAGTTTCACCCGCCCTTATACCAGCCGCAAAGATCCCGAAGGGGAATACTTTATTACGCGCCACTTTGAAAGCGATCGCGGGCGCATTATTAATTCCGCTGCGATTCGGCGTCTGCAACAGAAAACCCAGGTTTTTCCGCTTGAAAGGAATGCCGCGGTACGTTCGCGTCTGACACACTCGTTGGAAGTGCAGCAAACCGGACGCTATATCACCAAAGAGATTCTGCAAGCGCTGAAAACGCAGGGCGGCGGGCTGGCCAATTATGGGTTGGATGAGTTTGAAGGGGCATTTGAAAGCCTGATTGAGATGGCTTGTCTGCTGCACGATGTCGGCAATCCGCCATTTGGACATTTTGGTGAAGCAGCGATCAATGACTGGTTCGACGATAATTTGTCTGCCGAGCTCGTCGACCCGCTGGTGGCGGGCGTTGCCGATGAAGCCGAGCGCTCAGCGTTTGACCAATTAAATGCCATGATTCGTCAGGATTTGTGCCATTTTGAAGGCAATGCGCAAGCCATTCGTCTGGTGCATACGCTGCTGCAGCTTAATCTTAGCTATGCACAGGTCGCCTGTATTCTGAAATACACCGCGCCTGCCTGGTGGCAGGGAGATAAACCTGAGGCATTCAGCGTTCTAATGAAAAAGCCGGGTTTCTACTTATCAGAGCGGGAATATGTAGCTGAGCTGCGTGAGGCGACGAATATTAAAGAACATCACCGTTTTCCGCTGACCTGGATAATGGAAGCCGCTGATGACATATCTTATTGTATTGCCGACCTGGATGACGCCGTAGAAAAAGATATTTTCCATGTTGAAACATTGTATAAGCATCTCATTGAGGCGTGGGGGCCGGTAAAAAATGGCGATGTATTCAGCCGCACCATTGGTGATGCCTGGAAAGAAGCTAATCAGAAAAAGCGTCGCAGCATTAGCGATCAA
Source organism: Pantoea sp. BRR-3P (assembly GCF_039621635.1). Lineage (NCBI taxonomy): Bacteria > Pseudomonadati > Pseudomonadota > Gammaproteobacteria > Enterobacterales > Erwiniaceae > Pantoea > Pantoea sp. BRR-3P. The sequence continues at coordinate 3,228,739 of NZ_CP155066.1, read as the reverse complement.
TTCTTTATGTCGCTACGGGTTAATGTGCAAAACGTATTAGTGAGCCATGCGGTACGTCGTTTTATCGATAACCTTCCTGCGATTTATGAAGGGGATTTTAATCACGCATTGCTGGAAGATGATGGTGAAGAAGGGCGTTTGCTTAAATTATTTAAGACCGTCGCGCGCCAGCACGTATTTAATCATCCGGAAGTTGAGCAGTTAGAATTACAGGGTTATCGCGTAATTAAAGGATTGCTTGAGATATATCAATCTTTGCTGCTACTGGATTATGAACAATTCACCACCCTGATGAACGAGGATTTTCTGGCAAAGCATCCTATTGAAACGCGGTTGTTTCATAAGCTCTCTGGAAAACATCGCAAAGCGTATCAACAGCACATGCGTGCATTAATTGTTGAGCATAAATATGAGCGTTTGTTGTGGGAACGCTATTATCGTGCACGCCTGATTCAGGATTACATTAGTGGAATGACGGACAATTATGCATGGGATGAATATCGCCGTTTAATGGCGGTTGAATAAGCGGAGTTTTGTAAAGATGAAGAACAATTTTTTACCTTTCCCTAAAACTTTATTAGGAACTTCGCGCTACAAACTTAATCTCATCATCACGGCCACAGCAATGGTCTGCCCTAAATCTTAGAGAGACAGAGAAAAATGAAAAAAAGCACCTTAATGTTAAGTGCGCTGGCGCTGAGTCTTGGCATGGCATTGAGCCCTGTGAGTGCGTTCGCGGCGGAGACGGCGTCTTCCTCGAGCCAACAGTTGCCAAGCCTGGCACCGATGCTGGAAAAAGTCATGCCTTCCGTAGTGAGTATCAGCGTTGAAGGCAGCACCACGGTGAAAACGCCGCGCATGCCGCAGCAGTTCCAGCAATTCTTTGGTGATAATTCACCCTTCTGCCAGGACGGCTCACCTTTCCAGAGTTCGCCCATGTGCCAGAACGGCGGGGGTGACGGTGGCGCCGATGGCGGGGCTAACGCGCAGAAACAGCAATTCCGCGCACTGGGTTCTGGCGTCGTGATCAACGCCGACAAAGGCTATGTGGTGACTAACAACCACGTTGTGGATAACGCCACCAAAATTCAGGTTCAGCTGAGCGATGGTCGTCGCTACGAAGCCAAAGTGATCGGCAAAGATCCGCAGTCTGATATCGCACTGATTCAGCTGCAGGACGCCAAAAATCTTACGGCGATTAAGATTGCCAATTCTGACGATCTGCGTGTCGGAGATTACACCGTCGCGATTGGTAACCCTTACGGCCTCGGCGAAACCGTCACGTCGGGGATTGTTTCAGCGCTGGGCCGTAGCGGCCTGAACGTTGAGAATTATGAGAACTTTATCCAGACCGATGCGGCCATTAACCGCGGCAACTCCGGTGGCGCACTGGTTAACCTTAATGGTGAACTGATCGGTATTAACACCGCGATTCTGGCGCCGGACGGTGGCAACATCGGCATCGGCTTTGCTATCCCAAGCTCAATGGTGAAAAACCTGACGGCGCAGATGGTGGAATATGGCCAGGTGAAACGTGGCGAGCTGGGCATTATGGGTACCGAGCTGAATTCCGAACTGGCGAAAGCGATGAAAGTCGACGCACAGCGCGGTGCCTTCGTTAGTCAGGTGCTGCCAAACTCAGCCGCCGCTAAAGCGGGTGTGAAAGCCGGCGACGTCGTGGTGTCAATGAATGGCAAAGCATTGACCAGCTTCGCCGCGCTGCGTGCGGAAGTTGGTTCGCTGCCGGTAGGCACCAAGTTGCAATTGGGCCTGCTGCGTGAGGGGAAACCTGTGAGCGTTACGGTTGAACTGCAGCAGAGCTCGCAGGACAAAGTACAGTCCGCCACCATTTACACCGGCATTGAAGGTGCCGATCTCAGCAACATCGACAGCAACGGCCAGAAAGGCGTGCGCGTTGATAACGTGAAGGCGGGAAGTGCAGCGGCGCGTATTGGTCTGAAAAAAGGTGACGTGATTTTAGGCGTGAACCAGCAAGCGGTGGCCAATCTTGGCGAGCTGCGCAAAGTTCTCGACACTAAACCTTCCGTACTGGCACTGAATGTACAGCGTGGTGATAGTAGCCTGTATCTGCTGATGCAGTAAGTTTCAGGCAGTAAATGAGAGGCGAGCTTAGGCTCGCCTTTTTAATGCCTGTGCAAATGCCCGGTACTGAATGTGACGGCCGCCGCATATTCGGCATTCTCCCTTCGGCTATGGGCAGTTGCACAATGTCAGCGCGATTACGGATGCGTATTCTGTCCGTTCGTCCTTATCTTCGGAGTGATTGATGGCCACCTATCATCTCGATGCGCGACTGGCTCAGGATATTGTTGCGCGCACGATGCAAATTATTGATAGCAACGTCAACGTGATGGATGCGCGTGGTCGTATTATCGGCAGTGGCGATCGTGAGCGTATTGGCGAATTGCACGAAGGGGCACTGCTGGTGCTGTCACAAGGCCGCGTGGTGGACATCGACGAAGCCGTAGCAAAACACCTGCACGGGGTACGTCCCGGTATTAATTTACCGCTGCGGATTGATGGCGAAATCGTTGGCGTTATCGGTTTAACCGGGCAGCCAGCAACGCTGCGTCACTACGGTGAATTGGTGTGCATGACCGCTGAAATGATGCTCGAGCAGGCTCGCTTACTGCATATGCTGGCGCAAGACAGTCGACTACGTGAAGAGCTGGTCCTGAATCTGGTGCGCAGTGAAACCCTTTCACCGGCACTGAGTGAATGGGCACAGCGGCTTGGCATCGATCTCAATCAGCCGCGTGTGGTGGCGGTGGTTGAGGTTGATAGCGGCCAGCTTGGCGTAGATAGCGCCATGTCAGAATTGCAGCAACTGCAAACCTTGCTGACGACGCCTGAGCGCGACAATCTGATTGCCATTGTCTCACTCACCGAAATGGTGGTGCTGAAACCGGCGCTCAATGCGCATGGTCGCTACGATCAGGACGACCATCGACGTCGCGTTGATCAACTGCTGCAACGTATGAAAGAGAGTGGCCAGGTGCGCATGCGTATTGCGCTCGGTAACTATTTCACCGGTCCTGGCAGTATTGCGCGTTCGTATCGCACGGCGCGTACCACCATGATGGTGGGGAAGCAGCGTATGCCGGAGCAGCGCAGTTATTTTTATCAGGATCTGGTGCTGCCGGTACTGCTCGACAGTTTGCGCGGCGGCTGGCAAGCCAACGAACTGGCGCGCCCGCTGGCTAAACTAAAAAGCATGGATAACAATGGTTTGCTGCGACGTACGCTGGTGGCATGGTTCAGTCATAATGTACAGCCCAGCGCGACGGCGCGCGCGCTATTTATTCACCGCAATACGCTGGAGTATCGCCTCAATCGTATCTCTGAACTGACCGGACTCGATCTGGGCAACTTTGACGATCGTTTGCTGCTGTACGTGGCGTTACAACTGGATGAGCAAAGTTGATGAAGAACGCCTGGGTTCTGCTGTTGTGGGTTTGTAGTGCACTAAGTTTTGCCAACGATCCGGCTTTCCTCTCCTTATCCGATCTTCAGCGGGTGAAGCAGCAGCTCGCACAACACCAGGCTGCGCCGCCCACGCTCGATAGCTGGCAGCAACTGCAACAGCAGGCGGATAAGGCGCTGAAGCACCCTAATCCCAGCGTCACCGATAAGGGCATGCTGCCACCCAGCGGTTCAAAGCAGGATTATTTAAGTTTAAGCGCCTACTGGTGGCCAGACGCCAGCAAGGCGGATGGCCTACCTTGGCAGCGCCGCGATGGTGAAGTCAATCCCGCCAGTAAAAACGCGCAAAGCGATGGCGTGCGCCTGGCGCGTTTTACCGCTGACTTTCAGGCGTTGACGCTGGCCTGGTACTTCTCCGGCGAGCGACGCTATGCAGATAAAGCGCTGGCGATGATGCGCCACTGGTTTATCGAGCCCGCTAGCCGGATGAATCCCAATCTTAATTTTGCGCAAGGCATACCAGGCCGGTCCGCTGGTCGTCATGATGGCGTACTGGATGGGCGCTATTTTGCCACGCGTGTGGTGGATGCATTGACGCTGTTGCGCGCCGCGCCGGGCTGGCAGCCAGCAGATGAAAAGGTGATGCGGCAGTGGTTTACTGATTATCTGCATTGGCTACAGCGCAGCCCGCTGGCGCTTGAGGAAGCGGCGGCGGAAAATAACCATGGCAGCTGGTATTGCGCTCAGGTGGCTGGGATCGCATGGTATCTGGACGATCGTGCAACGGTAACCGCGATGGTACAGCTGGCGCGCAGCAAAATGGCCATGCAAATTCGTGCTGATGGTAGCCAGCCAGCCGAGCTGGCACGTACGCGATCGTTCCATTACAGCTATTTTAATCTGCAGGCGTTGACCGCAATGGCGCAGTTGGCCAGCAAAGCGGGGCTGGGTGATTTATGGCATAGCCGCCAGCAAAGCGGATCGTTGCTGGATGCGCTGGATGCTATAGCGCCGTATAGCGATGAGCAAAAAGCCTGGCCGTGGAAAAACCGCGATCGGGTGAGCCAGCGGCTGATCCCATTACTGTCTATCGCCGACAACAGTTTGCAGCAGCCCCGTTATCAGCAGTGGATCGCGCAGGCGCACTGGTCGACAGATAAAAAGAGCAGGGGAGCGGTGATGCAGGCGCAGCGCGATACCTGGCTGCTTTCGCTGCCTTTTCAGCAGCCATAAAAAAGGCCAGCATCGGCTGGCCTCTTATCAAACACGCTAAAATCAACGACCGTTGCGAGTCAGCTGGTCGAGGTCAGATTCGATCTCCGCGATCTTATTTGACACGACGCTTTCCAGATGACGCAGATCCGCCAGAATTTTACGTTTCAGATCCACTTCAACCTGATCGCGCTGGCAAATCTGGTCCAGCTCATCAATCACATAACGCAGGTTCGGGCTGATTTCCTGCACTTCTTTGTAACCCTGGCTGGTGTGATCGGCGACGACGGTTTTGCGCTGACGCGGATATTTGAATTTCACGCTTTTCGCGAAGAATTCACCTTTGTCTTTGCGGAAGTAGATTTTAAGAATGTCGTTGTTAGCTTCCTGACGCAGGCTGTAACGGTCGATGTCGTCAGGGTTGCTGATACCTAAGCTTTTCAGGTTGTCGTACATAGCGTTTATATTCCATCTAAGAGTGGGTGAGCGCGCAGGACTATCATCATCATTCGGGATGCTGCAGAAACGCGGCAACCGGAACGCTTACGGCATACTTAATCAACTGTAGACACAAAAACCGGGATGAACAGTGCGCGACCGGAGTTAACTTGGCGCGGATTATGAACTGTTTGAAAAATAAACGCACGGGTTAATTCGCGGCGCGAAACAGGTAATTCAGGTGGGAGTGTAAACAAATAATTACGGGCCTGAATACAGGCCCGTTAGGAAGATTTTAAGGCAGGATAAACTTAATCGATGCTGCGCAGCAGTTCGTTAATGCCTGTTTTGCTGAGGGTTTTAGCATCTACTTTCTTCACAATGACTGCGCAGTACAGGCTATAGCTACCATCTTTCGATGGCAGATTGCCGGAAACCACCACCGAACCCGCCGGTACGCGGCCGTAATGCACTTCGCCGGTTTCGCGGTCAAAGATTTTGGTACTCTGGCCGATGTAAACACCCATTGAAATCACTGAACCTTCTTCAACGATCACGCCTTCAACGATTTCTGAGCGTGCGCCAATGAAGCAGTTATCTTCGATGATGGTTGGATTTGCCTGCAACGGCTCCAGTACGCCACCGATGCCTACGCCGCCAGACAGGTGAACATTTTTACCGATCTGCGCACATGAACCCACGGTTGCCCAGGTATCTACCATGGTGCCTTCATCGACGTACGCACCGATGTTGACGTAAGAAGGCATCAGCACGGTGTTACGTGCAATGAATGCGCCCTGACGCACGGCAGCCGGTGGCACAACGCGGAAACCGGCGTTTTTGAAGCGCGCTTCGTCCCAGCCGGCAAATTTCATCGGCACTTTGTCGTAGAAACGGGTTTCAGAACCTTCCATCACCTGGTTATCGTTAATGCGGAACGACAACAGCACTGCTTTCTTCAGCCACTGATGCGTTACCCACTCACCGTTGATCTTTTCAGACACGCGCAGTTCACCGCTATCCAGCAGGCCGATAACCTGGTTGATAGCATCACGGGTTGCACCGTCTACGCTAGATGGCGTGATGTCGGCGCGGCGCTCAAAGGCAGATTCGATAACGCTCTGTAACTGTTGCATATTTATTTCCTGATTCTGTCATAGCGGATGTCCGTAATTTCGGACATGATTAAAATATCTACCCTAAATCATTCAAGCTGCAGGTCAAGCGAGGAAAGCCAACGCACCTGCAACGTGAACGATGAAAGCCAGGTCAGAGTTTATCGTTTGGATTAAGGGCCTCTGTCAACCTCTGTTGCAACACATCGCGCATTTCGACCCCCAGCGCACGCCGCTCGCTATCGGCCAGGATGAAAAGATCCTCAACCCGCTCACCAATTGTACTGATGCGCGCACCGTGCAGCGATACACCCAAATCGGCGAACACTTCTCCCACGCGCGCCAGCAAGCCTGGCTGATCGAGTGCGACTAACTCCAGATAGCTGCGGCGATCGGTATGCGTCGGCAGGAAATTGACCTCGGTATCCACGCTGAAATGCTTGAGACGTGCTGACTGACGGCGCGTACGCGGCGGCACCCACTCAGTTTGCGTAATGGCTTGCTCCAGCGCGTGAATGATCATTGGATGACGGTCAGCGGCCAGCGGGCTGCCATCGGGCTCCAGCACGATAAAGGTATCCATTGCCATGCCGTCGCGGCTGGTAAAGATTTGCGCATCATGCACGCTGAGATTGCGACGATCCAATTCGCCAGCCACCGCCGCAAACAGGTGCGGGCGATCCGGGCTCCAGATAAAGATTTCGGTGCCGCCGCGCGTGGCCTGCGGACTCACCAGCACCAGCGGCTTGTTGAGATCGTGATGAATTAAATGACGCGCGTGCCAGGCGAGCTGATTCGGCGTGTGGCGCAGGAAATAGTCGGCGCGGCAGCGGCTCCAGATATGGTGCAGGCGCTCTTCGTCGAGGTTTTCCATGCGCAGCAGCGCCAGCGCTTGCAGCCGATGGTGACGTACCCGCTCGCGCAGATCCGGGCTATTTTCCATACCGCGACGCAGCTGTTTTTCGGTGGCAAAGAACAGCTCGCGCAACAGGCTCTGTTTCCAGCTGTTCCACAAGCTTTCATTGGTGGCGCAGATATCAGACACCGTCAGGCACGCCAGATAACGCAGACGGTTTTCGTTTTGCATCACTTCGGCGAACTGCTGAATCACGGTCGGATCCTGAATGTCGCGACGCTGCGCGGTGACCGACATCAACAGATGATGGCGTACCAGCCAGGCAACCAGCTGCGTTTCACGGGAGTTCAGGCCATGTAATTCGGCGAAATCCAGCGCATCCTGCGCGCCGAGAATCGAGTGATCGCCATTGCGGCCTTTGGCAATATCATGCAGCAGCGCGGCCATCAGCAGCAGTTCCGGCTGTGGCAGACGCGGCCAGAGTTCTACGCACAGCGGATGCATCGGTCGCGTGGCTTCATCGGCAAAGCTCTCCAGCTTCTGCAGCACGCGAATGGTGTGTTCATCAACGGTGTAAGCGTGGAACAGATCGAACTGCATCTGGCCGACGATATTGCCCCACAGCGGCGTATAGGCCCACAGTACGCTGTGACGATGCATCGGCACCAGTGCGCGCTTGACTGCGCCGGGATGACGCAGTATCGCCATAAAGGTTTCACGCGCTTCAGGAATATGGCACAGCGGCTGTTTCAGATGGCGACGCGCATAGCGCAGCTGGCGCAGGGTGGTGGAGTAAATGCCTTTGATGTTTTCGTTACGCACCATCACGTAAAACATGCGCAGGATGGCTTGCGGTTCACGCTCAAACAGCGAGGGATCGCGCAGATCGATTAAGTCACCGCGAATCTGGAAGTCATCATCAAGGTTGCGTGGTTTCTCGGTGGTCGATAGCGCCAAAATGGCCTCATCAAACAGCTGCAGCAGCATTTGATTGAGTTCGCCGATGCGGCGCGTAACGCGGTAAAAGTCCTTCATCATGCGCTCAACCGGCTCGTTGACTTCGCCCAGGTAGTTGAGGCGTTGAGCTACGGTTAGCTGACGATCGAACAGCAGGCGATTGTCATAGCGCGGCAGCGTTAAGTGCAGCGCAAAACGAATGCGCCACAGGAACTCCTGACACTCATTGATTTCATTGCGTTCCGCTTCGGTGATAAAGCCGAAACCAACCATCTCATCCATGGTGGTGGCACCAAAGTGACGACGCGCCACCCATTGCAGCGTGTGAATGTCGCGCAGGCCGCCCGGGCTGCTTTTGATGTCGGGTTCGAGGTTATAGCTGGTGCCGTGATAGCGCTGGTGGCGTTCCTGCTGCTCTTCAATTTTGGCAGCGAAAAAGCGCGACGATGGCCAGAAACCATCGCTAAAGATATTCTTTTGCAGCTCGAGAAACAGCGCCACGTCGCCCGTCAGCATGCGCGATTCGATCAGATTAGTGGCGACGGTGAGATCGGATAATCCTTCCAGCAAGCACTCTTCTAACGTGCGCACACTGTGGCCGACTTCCAGCTTCAGATCCCACATCAGCGTTAACAGTTCACTGGTGCGCTGTGCCGCAGCGTCGTCCAGCGGTTGACGACTGAGGATCAGCACATCAATGTCAGAGAGCGGATGCAGTTCACCGCGGCCATAACCGCCTACGGCAACCAGCGCGATCTCTTTCAGCCGATCAAAACCAAAGAAGCGCCATAGGCGACGGAGTAAGCGGTCAATAAACAGGGTGCGCGCATCGATCAGGGATTCGATATCGGTGCCCGCATCAAACGCGCTACCGAGATGCTGGTGGAATTGCTCAAGATACTGTTTGAGCTTGTCGCGCGTCAGGGCTTCATCGGGCCAGCTGGCGGGGGAATCGGTCAGGCCTTTGTGTACTGCTTCGGTCACGCTACCACTCATCAACATGCCTCTTCATTACGCGTCAAACATAAAAAAGGCCGGCTATGAGCCGGCCTGGTACTGTCAGGGAGATGATTACGCGACGTTTTCGAGCACCGCTGGAATGGTGTCGTCTTCACGCAGCGTCAGAATCTCACAGCCGTTTTCTGTGACCACAATAGTATGCTCATACTGCGCGGACAAGCTGCGATCTTTGGTTTTCACGGTCCAGCCATCCTTCATGGTGCGGATGCGGTAATCACCGGCATTGACCATCGGTTCGATGGTGAAGGTCATACCTGCTTGCAGCACCACGCCGCTGTCGTCCGCATCGTAATGCAGCACCTGCGGTTCTTCATGGAAGCCTTTGCCGATACCGTGACCGCAATATTCGCGCACCACCGAGAAATCCTGCGCTTCCACATACTGCTGAATGGCACGACCGAGCTCGCGCAGGCGAATCCCCGGTTTTACCAAACGCAGCGCGATATACAGACTTTCCTGCGTGACGCGACACAGGCGCTCGCCCTGAATGGTCGGTTTACCGACGATAAACATCTTTGAGGTGTCGCCGTGATATTCATCTTTGATCACCGTGACATCGACGTTCACGACATCGCCATCTTTCAGCACGCGATCGTCACTCGGAATACCGTGACAGACCACTTCATTCACGGAGATACAGACTGATTTCGGGAAGCCGTGATAACCCAGGCAAGCGGAAATGGCCTGTTGCTTCTGCGTGATATGTTCGTGACAGAGGCGGTCAAGTTCACCGGTGGTAACACCAGGCACCACGTGCGGCGCAATCATCTCAAGCACTTCAGCGGCAAGACGGCCCGCGACGCGCATTTTTTCGATTTCTTCAGGGGTTTTAATTGAAATAGCCATTAAATTAATCCGCAATCGTCGAAATTTTCGACAATAATGAGTTCTGTGGCAAACATGTTAGCAGCCAGCAAATGGGCTGCCAAATGGGGATTGTCTGCGCCTCTCGCCGCTAACTACTATTGGCGTATTACTGCGCATTGTGGTATAAAGCGCGCCGACGATTCTCTGTCGCCAGGTTATTGGCTGGCAGGAAACGCATAAAACTCATTATGTGTACTAAAACACACATGTATCGACACATACGCCGGGGTGCCTTGAAAGAGGTCGGTCGTATGGGATACATGGAGGCCCAACCCCAAATCAAACTTTAGAGGTAATCATGGCAACTGTTTCAATGCGCGACATGCTCAAGGCTGGTGTTCACTTTGGTCACCAGACCCGTTACTGGAACCCGAAAATGAAGCCATTCATCTTCGGCGCACGTAACAAGGTTCACATCATCAACCTCGAGCAGACTGTGCCAATGTTCAACGACGCTCTGGCTGAGTTGAAAAAGATCTCTTCCCGTAAAGGTAAGATCCTGATCGTTGGTACTAAGCGCGCTGCTGCCGAAGCGGTAAAAGAGTCAGCTCTGAGCTGCGACCAGTTCTTCGTAAACCATCGCTGGTTGGGTGGCATGCTGACTAACTGGAAAACCGTTCGTCAGTCAATCAAACGCCTGAAAGATCTTGAGTCTCAGTCTCAGGACGGTACTTTCGACAAACTGACCAAGAAAGAAGCGCTGATGCGCACTCGCGAACTGGCCAAGCTGGAAAACAGCCTGGGCGGTATCAAAGACATGGGCGGTCTGCCGGATGCACTGTTCGTTGTTGACGCTGATCACGAGCATATCGCTATCAAAGAAGCAAACAACCTGGGTATCCCAGTATTTGCTATCGTTGATACCAACTCTGATCCAGACGGCGTTGACTTCGTTATCCCAGGTAACGACGATGCGATCCGTGCTGTAAGCCTGTACCTGACTGCCGTTGCCACTACTGTGCGCGAAGGCCGTTCACAGGATCTGGCTGAGCAGGCTGAAGAAGCTGCTGAAGCTTAATAAGGTTCGCTCTTTCTAAGAGCCCTTAGACATCAGATGTTATCTGTTAAGGGGGCCGTTCAGGCCCCTTTATTTTATCTAAGTCTGTCACGCTCACATTTGAGAGCGGGGCAGAGTAAATTTCCGCAACAAGTTTCTGACAGTGTGTGAACACACAGAGACGAATCGAGGATTCTGGAATGGCTGATATTACCGCTGCATTGGTAAAAGAACTGCGTGAGCGTACTGGCGCAGGCATGATGGACTGCAAAAAAGCGCTGACTGAAGCGAACGGCGACATCGAGCTGGCAATTGAGAACATGCGCAAATCTGGCGCAATCAAAGCTGCTAAGAAAGCAGGCAACGTGGCTGCTGATGGCGTGATCAAAACTAAAATCGCTGACGGCTACGCGGTGATTCTGGAAGTAAACTGCCAGACTGACTTCGTTGCTAAAGATGGCGGTTTCCAGGCATTTGCTGACAAAGTTCTGGATGCAGCAACTGCTGGCAAAGTTACCGATGTGGAAGCTCTGAAAGCGCAGTTCGAAGAAGAACGCGTAGCGCTGGTTGCGAAAATCGGTGAGAACATCAACATCCGTCGTGTTGCTATCCTTGAAGGTGCTGAGCTGAACAGCTATCAGCACGGCGCACGCATCGGTGTCGTTGTTTCTACTACCGGCGCTAACGAAGAGTTGAGCAAGCAAGTCGCAATGCACATCGCTGCAAGCAAGCCAGAATTCGTTAAGCCAGAAGACGTGTCTGCTGATGTGGTTGAGAAAGAGTACCAGGTTCAGCTGGACATCGCCATGCAGTCTGGCAAGCCAAAAGAGATCGCAGAGAAAATGGTTGAAGGCCGCATGAAGAAATTCACCGGCGAAGTTTCTCTGACCGGTCAGGCTTTCGTTATCGACCCAAGCAAAACTGTTGGCCAGGCGTTGAAAGAGAAAAACGCTGACGTCATCAACTTCATCCGCTTCGAAGTGGGCGAAGGCATTGAGAAAGTTGAATCTGACTTCGCAGCAGAAGTTGCTGCAATGTCCAAACAGTCTTAATGGTCTGAAAGAACCGCCAAAAGGCGGTTCTTTTTTGCCTGCAATTTAGTACAGCACTTTCAGTCTCATCCCAATAGCTTTTCTCGCGTGCTTTACGGATGATCGACCAGATTTTATTTCTCCTTTTCATCATATCTTCCAGGAAGAATCGACCATGGCGACCAACGCAAAACCTGTATATCAACGTATCCTGCTAAAACTGAGTGGCGAAGCACTGCAAGGTGCCGAAGGTTTTGGTATCGACGCGAGCGTGCTTGACCGCATGGCGCAAGAGGTGAAAGAGCTGGTTGAACTGGGCATCCAGGTGGGTGTGGTTATTGGTGGCGGTAACCTGTTCCGTGGCGCAGGTCTGGCACAGGCCGGAATGAACCGTGTGGTCGGCGACCATATGGGCATGCTGGCAACGGTAATGAATGGCCTGGCAATGCGTGATGCGCTGCACCGTGCGTATGTCAATGCGCGTTTGATGTCGGCGATTCCACTGAATGGCGTGTGCGACAACTACAGCTGGGCAGAAGCGATCAGCCTGCTGCGTAATAACCGCGTCGTTATCTTTGCGGCCGGTACCGGCAACCCATTCTTTACCACTGACTCTGCAGCCTGCCTGCGCGGTATCGAAATCGAAGCCGACGTGGTACTGAAAGCCACCAAAGTAGACGGCGTTTACTCTGAAGATCCGGTAAAAAATCCGGATGCAACGCTGTACGATCAGCTGAGCTATGCAGAAGTGTTGGATAAAGAGCTTAAAGTGATGGATCTCGCGGCGTTTACGCTGGCGCGTGACCATAAACTGCCTATCCGCGTCTTCAACATGAACAAGCCTGGTGCGCTGCGCCGCGTAGTGATGGGTGAAAAAGAAGGCACCCTGATTACGCATTAATACCCGACGCAGGTTAAAATAAGGTATATTCTTTTGCCGCGATGCTCTGTCATCGCGCAGCAATTAGGATGATCGATGTTTATCGATACCGCTTCCGGTTAGCCCGGAAATGGCCAGGTCAAACCGAATCCAAGGGTTTCAACGTGATTAACGACATTAAAAAAGATGCAGACACGCGCATGGAAAAGTGTGTGGATGCATTCAAAAACACCATCAGCAAAGTGCGCACCGGTCGTGCTTCGCCTTCACTGCTCGACGGCATTATGGTGCCTTACTACGGTACACCTACGCCGCTGCGTCAGGTGGCTAGCGTCACGGTAGAGGATTCACGTACGTTGAAAATCAACGTATTTGATCGCTCGCTGAGCGCCGCGGTAGAGAAAGCCATCATGTCTTCTGATCTGGGCCTGAATCCAAGCTCGGCCGGTAGCGACATTCGTGTGCCGCTGCCAGCGCTGACGGAAGAGCGTCGTAAAGATATGATCAAGATCGTCCGTGGCGAAGCTGAGCAGGGTCGTGTATCTGTCCGTAACGTCCGCCGCGACGCGAACGATAAGATCAAAGCGCTGCTGAAAGACAAAGAGATCAGCGAAGACGACGAACGTCGTTCGCAGGACGAGATCCAGAAAATGACCGATGCGCACATCAAAAGTGTGGATGCGGCATTGGCCGAAAAAGAAAAGGAACTGATGGATTTCTAACGCCATCATCTTCTTTTTAAAAACGCCGTTCAGAGACGAGATGTATTCGACTCTGGCGGCGTTTTACATTGTGTCCGGCGCTGTTGCGGTCACAGTCCACGACTTCACAGGGATAGCATGATGAAGCGATTAACTTTGCTGGGATCGACCGGCTCAATTGGCACCAGCACGCTGGCAGTGGTTGCCGCGAATCCTGAGCTGTATCAGGTAACTGCGCTGGTAGCTGGCCAAAATGTGGCGTTGATGGCTGAACAGTGCCAGCAATTCCAGCCACGCTATGCCGCGATGTCTGATGAGGCCTCCGCACAGGCGCTGCGTGAGCGACTGAAAGCACTCAACGTGAATACCGAAGTGCTCTCCGGCGTTCAGGCCGCGTGCGAACTGGCTGCGCTAGATGAGGTGGATCAGGTGATGGCGGCGATTGTTGGCGCCTCGGGTCTGCAACCTACCCTGGCGGCGATTCGCGCCGGTAAAACCGTGCTGCTCGCCAATAAAGAATCGCTTGTCACATGCGGCCGCCTGTTTATGGAGGCAGTGCGCCAACATCAGGCGCAGTTGCTGCCGGTGGATAGCGAGCACAATGCCATTTTTCAGAGTTTACCCGCTTCCATACAGCATCAGTTGGGGTACGCTGATCTGCGGGGGAATGGCATCGAGTCGATTCTCCTTACGGGATCGGGTGGTCCTTTTCGTGACACGCCATTAGCGGATTTAGCCGCGATGTCGCCAGATCAGGCATGTGCGCATCCGAACTGGTCAATGGGACGAAAAATCTCCGTTGATTCGGCCACCATGATGAATAAAGGTCTTGAATACATTGAAGCCCGCTGGCTATTTAATGCAACTGACGCGCAGATGGAGGTCATCCTGCATCCGCAGTCCGTTATCCATTCGATGGTGCGTTATTGCGACGGCAGTGTACTGGCGCAACTCGGTTCACCGGATATGCGAACGCCAATAGCGCACAGCATGGCTTGGCCAGCACGTATCTCTGCGGGCGTAACGCCGCTCGACTTCACTCGAATGAAGTCGCTGACGTTTGCCGAACCGGACTACGAGCGCTATCCCTGCCTGAAGCTCGCGATTGATGCCTGTGCCACAGGTCAGGCCGCTACGACGACGCTGAATGCAGCGAATGAAGTGGCGGTTGCGGCTTTTCTGCAGCACCAGATTCGCTTTACCGACATTGCCGCCATCAACAGCGAAGTGCTGGCATCCCTGACGTGTCAGGAGCCTGGCAGCATCGACGAGGTGATGGAGATTGATCGGTTAGCGCGCGTGCGTGCCAATGAATTGTTACCGCGCTTTCGTTTAGCAGGTTGATAGTTCCCGCTATTTGTTCGCTCTGGGTGAAAATGGTATAGTCGCTCGCTCGCGTTTCACAGCCCGACATTGTTTCGATGTCATCCGGTGTGTTTACCGGAGTTTGCTGCAGGCGCAATGTATTCAGAAACCACAGCATTTCTGATGAAAGGAATTATTACGCGTTATGTCGTCCAACAATCACAATACAATCGATGACGAGTCGTACTGCACGCCACGTCACGTGGCCATCATTATGGATGGTAATGGTCGCTGGGCAAAAAATCAGGGCAAACTGCGTATTTCAGGCCATAAAGCCGGGGTAAAATCAGTACGTCGGGCTGTTAGCTTCGCGGTCAGTCATAAACTGGAAGCGCTTACGCTGTATGCGTTCAGCAGTGAAAACTGGAGCCGTCCGGTTCAGGAAGTGACAGCGTTAATGGAGCTGTTTGTTTGGGCGCTCGACAGCGAAGTCAAAAGCCTGCACAAACACAATGTGCGTCTACGCATTATTGGTGATATCAGCCGTTTCAATAACCGTATTCAGGAACGCATTCGCCGCGCCGAGGAACTGACTCAGCAAAATAATGGACTAACTCTTAACATTGCTGCCAATTATGGCGGCCGTTGGGATATTATCCAGGGTGCCAGAAAACTGGCTGAACAGGTGCAGGAAGGTTTGCTGCGGCCTGACCAGATTACCGAAGAAAGCCTGGCTCCGTATCTGTGTATGCAGGAGCTGGCGCCAGTGGATTTAGTGATAAGGACCGGGGGAGAGCATCGGATTAGCAACTTCCTGCTGTGGCAAATCGCCTATGCTGAGTTTTGGTTTACCGATGTTCTTTGGCCTGATTTTGATGAACACGTTTTTGAAGGTGCACTGAATGCATTCTCTACGCGGGAGCGACGCTATGGCGGTACTGCACCAGGCGGCGCCTAAGCAATTTGGGGGTAACCTTTGCTGAAGTCTCGTCTGATCACCGCGTTAATTTTGATTCCGCTGGTGATCGCTGCACTGTTCTGGTTACCGCTGTACGGTTTTGCGATCACCACCATCATCATCTGTATGCTTGCTGCCTGGGAATGGGGGCAGCTGGCGGGTATGAAGACGCGCCAGCAGCGTATCTGGCTGGCCGTGCTATGCGGCCTGTTGTTGTCCGCAATGCTCTTTAGCCTGCAACCCTATCAACGCAATCTGCATCAATTCCAGATGGAAGGCTCGCTTTGGGCCGCGCTGGGATGGTGGATTGTCGCGCTATTTTTAGTGCTGTTCTATCCCGCCTCTGCGGCGCTGTGGCGCTCATCGCGTCCGCTGCGTCTGCTATTTGGTCTCCTCACCGTGATCCCCTTCTTCTGGGGAATGATGGCGCTGCGTCAGTATCATTACGATACCGATCACTTCGCCGGTGCATGGTGGCTGCTGTTCGTTATGTTCATTGTCTGGGGCGCCGACTCCGGTGCTTATATGTTCGGTCGTTTGTTTGGCAAACATAAACTGGCACCTAAAGTCTCACCGGGTAAAACCTGGGAAGGTTTCTTTGGTGGCCTCCTGTCGTCTGCCCTTATTGCCTGGCTGTTTGCGCTATTAGCGCCACTGTCGATCGCGCCAGGCACGCTGATTATCTGCGCCGTGATTGCCACGCTGGCTTCGGTACTGGGCGACCTTACGGAAAGCATGTTCAAACGTGAAGCGGGCATTAAAGACAGCGGTAACTTGATCCCGGGGCACGGTGGTATCCTCGATCGTATTGATAGCCTGACTGCTGCGGTGCCGGTATTTGCCTGCCTGCTGCTGTTGGTGTTTCGCACCCTCTGAGGATAACAGGCGATGTTGAGTATACTTTGGAGTTTTGCCGCCTTTATCGTGGCGCTGGGCGTGCTAATTACGGTGCACGAATTTGGCCATTTTTGGGTCGCGCGCCGTTGCGGCGTCAAGGTTGAACGTTTCTCGATTGGCTTTGGTAAGGCGCTGTGGCGTCGCACCGATCGTCAGGGCACTGAATATGTTATCGCGCTGATCCCCCTTGGCGGCTACGTCAAAATGCTGGATGAACGCGTTGAGAGCGTCCCCGCTGAACTTCGTCATCAAGCCTTCAACAACAAAACGGTGCTGCAGCGCGCTTCTATCATCGCAGCCGGTCCTATCGCTAACTTCATTTTTGCCATTTTCGCTTATTGGGTCGTTTTCATCCACGGCGTGCCGGGTGTACGCCCAGTGGTAGGTGAAATTCTGAACGGTTCCGTTGCCGCTGAAGCGCAAATTACCTCTGGCATGGAACTTAAAGCGGTAGATGGTATCGAAACGCCTGATTGGGATGCTGTGCGTATGGCGCTGATCGGCAAAATCGGTGACAGCGACGCCACGCTTACGGTCTCGCAATTTGGTGAAGAAGCTACGCAGCAAAAGCAATTAGATTTACGCGAATGGCAGTTTGAACCAGATAAACAGGATCCGGTGGTTGCTTTAGGTATTCGTCCACGTGGGCCGCAGATCGAAACGACCTTAGCTGAAGTTCAGGCAAACTCACCGGCAAGCAACGCTGGTTTGCAAGCGGGCGATAGGATCGTTAAAGTCGATGGTCAGCCATTGTCACAGTGGCAGGCTTTTGCGGCACAGGTGCGGGATAACCCGGGCAAAAACATGGCGCTAGATATTGAGCGCAACGGTGAACCTGTGGCGTTGACGCTGACGCCGGAAGCGAAACCGGGCAAAGAAGCGGAAGGATTTGCGGGAGTTATACCGCGCGTGATTCCGCTGCCCGATGAGTACAAAACGGTAAGGCAGTATGGACCTTTTGCGGCGATCGGCGAAGCCAGTGTAAAAACCTGGCAGCTGATGAAGCTGACAGTTTCCATGCTGGGCAAGTTGATAATCGGGGATGTGAAGCTGAATAATCTGAGCGGGCCAATTTCGATTGCGCAAGGTGCCGGGTTATCAGCAGAGTACGGGGTGATTTATTACCTGATGTTCCTGGCGCTCATCAGCGTCAATCTGGGCATCATTAACCTGTTCCCTCTGCCGGTTTTAGATGGTGGTCATCTGCTCTTTCTGGCGATCGAAAAGATCAAAGGTGGACCGGTGTCCGAGCGAGTTCAGGACTTTAGTTATCGCATTGGCTCAATTTTGCTGGTGCTGTTAATGGGGCTTGCACTTTTCAATGATTTCTCTCGTTTGTAATAGCTGGAACGCATACAGGCGCGGGATGTGTTAGGAAAACGCATAACAACGATGGCGATGAAAAAGTTGCTCATAGCGTCGCTGCTGTTTAGCAGCGCCACCGTTTACGGTGCAGACGATTTCGTAGTGAAGGACATTCATTTCGAAGGTCTACAACGAGTCGCCGTCGGCGCGGCTCTGCTCAGCATGCCGGTACGCGTCGGTGATACGGTGAATGACGATGACGTCAGAAATACCATTCGCTCACTGTTCGCCACCGGTAACTTTGAAGATGTGCAGGTTCTGCGTGATGGTACAACCCTGATTGTTCAGGTGAAAGAACGTCCAACCATTGCCAACATCACTTTCTCCGGCAACAAAGCGGTGAAAGAAGATCAGCTGAAACAGAATCTGGAGGCTTCTGGCGTTCGCGTCGGCGAAGCGCTGGACCGCACCACGCTCTCTTCTATCGAGAAGGGGCTGGAAGATTTCTATTACAGCGTCGGTAAATACACCGCCAGCGTCAAAGCGATTGCCACGCCGCTGCCGCGTAACCGCGTTGATCTGAAATTTGTCTTCCAGGAAGGCGTTTCAGCGCAGATCCAGCAGATCAACATCGTGGGTAATAAAGCGTTTAGCTCTGACGAACTGATCTCGCGCTTCTCACTGCGCGATGAAGTGCCGTGGTGGAACGTGGTGGGCGATCGTAAATACCAGAAGCAGAAGTTAGCAGGCGATCTCGAAACCCTGCGCAGCTTCTATCTGGATCGCGGTTATGCGCGTTTCAACATCGATTCTACCCAAGTGAGCCTGACGCCAGATAAAAAAGGCATCTACATCACCGTTAACATCAACGAAGGCGATCAGTACAAAATTGCTGGCGTGATCGTGAACGGCAGCATGGCAGGGCACTCGGCGGAAATCGAACAGATGACCAAAATTCCATCGGGCGAGCTGTATAACGGCACCAAAGTCACCCAGATGGAAGATGACATTAAGAAATTGCTGGGTCGCTACGGTTACGCCTATCCGCGTGTCGTGACGCAGCCAGAAATTAACGATGCTGATAAAACCGTCAAGCTGCATATTAACGTGGATGCGGGCAACCGTTACTACGTGCGTAAAGTGCGCTTCGAAGGTAACGACACCTCAAAAGATTCCGTACTGCGCCGTGAAATGCGTCAAATGGAAGGTGCCTGGTTGGGCAGCGACCTCGTTGATCAGGGTAAAGAGCGTCTGAACCGGACGGGTTACTTCGAAACCGTCGATGTGGATACGCAACGCGTGCCGGGTGCGCCCGATCAGGTTGACGTGGTCTACAAGGTGAAAGAGCGTAATACCGGTACCTTTAACTTTGGTGTCGGTTACGGTACTGAAAGCGGGGTGAGCTTCCAGGTGGGTGTGACCCAGGAAAACTGGCTCGGCACCGGTAACACCGTGGGCATCAGCGGTACTAAGAACGATTACCAGACCTATGCTGAATTCTCGCTGACCGATCCGTACTTTACGGTCGATGGCGTGAGTCTTGGCGGTCGCCTGTTCTATAACGACTTCAAAGCGGATGACGCCGATCTCTCTGACTATACCAATAAAAGTTATGGTCTTGATGGGACGCTGGGCTTCCCGGTCAACGAAAACAATACGCTGCGCGTTGGTTTAGGCTATGTACATAACGACCTGTCCAATATGCGTCCTCAGATCGCAATGTGGCGTTATCTTGATTCAGTAGGTCGTCATCAGGGCTTGAATGATGACGGTGATTTCTCTGCAGATGACTTCACCTTCAACTACGGTTGGACGTACAACACCTTAGACCGTGGCTTCTTCCCTACGCGCGGTAACCGCACCAACCTGAACGGTAAAGTGACCATTCCAGGCTCCGATAACGCGTTCTACAAAGCGACATTGGACAGCCAGCAATATGTGCCGCTTAATCGCGATGGCACATGGGTGGTGTTAGGCCGTGGTCGTGTTGGATATGGTGACGGACTCGGTGGAAAAGAGATGCCGTTCTATGAGAACTTCTACGGCGGTGGTTCGAGCACGGTTCGTGGCTTCCAGTCCAATACCATTGGTCCTAAAGCAGCGTACCTGAACGATCATTCTTCTACCTGTAATCTGACTGACCCGAACGGCGTTTGTAAGTCGGATGATGCGGTAGGGGGTAACGCGATGGCGATTGCCAGCCTTGAGCTGATTACGCCAACGCCATTCCTGAGCGAGAAGTACGCGAACTCTGTCCGTACCTCGGTGTTTATGGATGCCGGTACCGTTTGGGATACCAAATGGCAGAATACCGCAGAAACACGTGCTGCGGGTGTGCCAGACTACAGCGATCCAAACAACATTCGTGTCTCTGCCGGTGTGGCACTGCAGTGGATGTCGCCGTTGGGACCGCTGGTCTTCTCGTACGCCCAGCCAATGAAGAAAGTCGAGGGAGACAAGTCAGAGCAGTTCCAGTTTAACATTGGTAAAACCTGGTAAAGCTCTGAGCAGGGAAGTGAAAATACCGTCTTGCAGGCGTGTCGCTTAATAAGATGACACGCTGCAAACACACACGTTGAGGTAAGGAGTTTATAGTGAAAAAGTTGTTCTGTGCCGCTGCTCTGGGTGTTGCATTAGCTGCTTCTGCGGGTGCCCAAGCGGCTGATAAAGTTGCTGTTGTTAACCTGAGCCAGGTCTTCCAGCAGTCTCCACAGCGTGCCGCTGTTGCTAAGCAACTTGAGGGTGAATTCCAGAGCCGCGCCTCTGACCTCCAGTCTCAGCAGCAAAAGATCCAGCAAGAGATTCAGGATCTGCAGCGTAACGCATCGACCATGAAAGCAAGCGATCGTACGAAGAAAGAGAAGCAAATTTCTTCTGAGCGTGCTGCCTTTGAACAAAAAGCGCAGGCTTTTGACAAAGACAACCAGACTCGTCAGATGCAAGAACGTAACAAGCTGCTGGCTAAAATCCAGACAGCCGTTCAGTCTGTAGCGAAAAGCGGAGGATACGATCTGGTGCTGGACTCTCAGGCCGTTCTGTACTCTTCATCTGATGCTAAAGACATCACTGCTGACGTTGTTAAACAGGTTAAATAATTGATGTCATCAATTCGACTGGCTGATTTAGCCCAGCAGTTGGATGCAGAATTGCACGGAGATGGCGATATCGTCATCTCCGGCATTGCTTCTATGCAATCCGCCACAACTGGCCAAATCACTTTTCTTGCAAACAGCCGCTACCGCGAGCAGCTCGCTACTATTCAGGCTTCAGCCGTGGTGCTGACGGAAGCGGATCTGGAGTGGTGTAAAACGGCCGCCCTGGTGGTAAAAAATCCCTACTTAACTTATGCCCGCATGGCACAACTGCTGGACACAACGCCGCAGCCCGCGCAGAATATCGCGCCCAGTGCGGTGATCGATGCAACTGCTAAGCTGGGTAGGAATGTTTCGGTGGGTGCGAATGCGGTGATCGAGTCCGGCGTTGAGCTGGGTGACGACGTCGTTATTGGCGCAGGATGTTTTGTGGGTAAGCAGACGCGTATCGGTCGTGGTTCACGCTTGTGGGCTAACGTCACCCTTTATCACGAAATCCAGATCGGTCAGGATTGTCTGATTCAGTCCGGCACGGTCATCGGTGCCGATGGTTTCGGGTATGCTAACGATCGCGGTAACTGGGTGAAAATTCCGCAGCTGGGTACCGTAGTGATTGGTGATCGGGTGGAAATTGGCGCCTGTACCACCATTGATCGCGGCGCACTGGATAACACTCTGATCGGCAATGGTGTTATCATAGACAACCAGTGTCAGATTGCGCACAACGTTGTGATTGGTGATAACACCGCGGTTGCTGGTGGTGTGATCATGGCGGGTAGTCTGAAGATTGGACGTTACTGTATGATTGGCGGCGCCAGCGTCATTAACGGCCATATGGAAATCTGTGACAAAGTGACCGTAACGGGCATGGGCATGGTAATGCGCCCCATCACAGAACCAGGGGTATACTCGTCGGGTATTCCACTGCAACCCAACAAAAGCTGGCGTAAAACAGCAGCGCTGGTGATGAATATCGATGACATAAGCAAACGCTTAAAAGCCATCGAACGTAAGGTCGGCAAAGACGACTAAACGCATCCCACGCTATTCGCTTTCATAATAAAAAGCGTACTTTCTTTCCGCTCAGGGCAACCCGAGCGCGGCAGCAGGTATCTTAGGTAAGCGAAACGCCCCCGAACTGATTTGCGGCCTGCGGAAGATCATTTTGATCGGTGCAGGCCGTGTTATTGTTGCCATCAGATTTTTTAGGACAGGAAGAGTATTTTGACTACTGAAACGCATACTCTGAAAATTGAAGAGATTTTAGAACTGCTGCCACACCGCTATCCTTTCTTGCTGGTTGATCGCGTGCTGGATTTTGAAGAGCATAAATATCTGCGCGCGGTGAAGAACGTTTCTGTTAACGAACCGTTTTTCCAGGGACATTTCCCTGGTAAGCCGATTTTCCCAGGCGTTCTGATCCTGGAAGCGATGGCGCAAGCGACCGGTATTCTGGCGTTCAAAAGCGTTGGCAAACTGGAACCCGGCGAACTCTATTACTTCGCCGGTATCGATGAAGCCCGTTTCAAACGTCCGGTTGTCCCGGGCGATCAGATGATCATGGAAGTGACATTCGAGAAAACCCGTCGTGGCCTGACGCGCTTTAAAGGCGTGGCAACCGTTGATGGCAAAATTGTCTGTGAAGCGACCATGATGTGTGCCCGTAGCCGGGAGGCATAATAAGTGATTGATTCAACCGCCAATATCCATCCCAGTTCTGTCATTGAAGAAGGTGCCGTCATCGGTGCCAATGTTCATATCGGCCCGTTTTGTTTTATCGGCGCTCATGTGGAAATTGGTGAAGGGACAGTACTTAAATCGCACGTAGTCGTAAACGGCCATACGCGAATCGGTAAAGACAATCAGATCTACCAGTTTGCTTCCATTGGTGAAGTGAATCAGGATCTGAAATATGCCGGTGAACCCACGCGCGTTGAAATTGGCGACCGCAACCGCATCCGCGAAAGCGTCACGGTTCATCGTGGCACGACTCAGGGCGGTAATGTGACGAAGATTGGCAGCGATAATCTGCTGATGGTGAATGCTCACATCGCGCATGATTGCGTGATTGGCAACCGCTGCATCTTTGCTAACAATGCTACGCTGGGTGGGCACGTTACCGTTGATGATTTCGCTATTATTGGCGGCATGACAGCGGTTCACCAGTGGTGCACCATTGGTGCTCACGTGATGGTTGGCGGTTGTTCAGGCGTCGCGCAGGATGTACCACCGTACGTCATTGCGCAGGGCAATCACGCAACGCCGTTTGGGATCAATATCGAAGGTCTGAAGCGTCGCGGCTTTAGCAAAGAAGCGCTGCATGCCATTCGCAATGCTTACAAGCTGCTGTACCGCAGCGGCAAAACGTTGGATGAAGTGAAGCCAGAGATTGAAGAGCTGGCGAAACAACACAGCGAAGTGCAACCTTTCTATGACTTCTTTGCTCGTTCAACGCGTGGATTGATTCGTTAATCCATGTCATCGCGTCCTCTAACGATTGCCTTGGTCGCCGGAGAAACCTCCGGCGATATTCTTGGTGCAGGCCTCATCCGTGCGTTAAAAGCACGCCATCCTGATGCTCGCTTTGTTGGCGTGGCCGGCCCGCTGATGCAAGCCGAAGGCTGCGAAGCCTGGTATGAGATGGAAGAGCTGGCGGTGATGGGCATTGTCGAAGTTTTGGGGCGCCTGCGCCGCTTGCTAAAAATTCGCCGCGATCTAACGCAGCGCTTTAGTGAACTCAAGCCCGATGTTTTCGTCGGCATTGATGCGCCGGATTTCAATATTACGCTGGAAGGCAATCTCAAGCGCGCGGGCATTCGCACGATTCATTACGTCAGTCCTTCCGTATGGGCGTGGCGTCAAAAGCGCGTGTTTAAAATTGGCCGCAACACCAATCTGGTGCTGGCCTTTTTGCCGTTTGAAAAAGCTTTCTATGACCGCTTTAACGTACCGTGCCGCTTTATTGGTCACACCATGGCCGATGCGATGCCGTTGCAGCCTGATAAGCTGGCGGCACGCCGCGAATTAGGCATCGCGGATGACGCGATTTGCCTTGGTTTGCTGCCGGGCAGCCGCGGTGCTGAAGTTGAAATGCTCAGCGCCGATTTTCTGCGCGCCGCACAGCTGCTTCGCCAGCGTTATCCGACGCTGGAAATCGTCGTGCCGCTGGTGAACGTCAAGCGCCGCGAACAGTTCGAGCAGATTAAAGCGGAGGTTGCACCGGAACTGCCGATGCATCTGCTGGATGGTAAAGGTCGTCAGGCGATGCTGGCCAGTGATGCCGCTATTCTTGCCTCCGGGACTGCCGCGCTAGAGTGCATGCTGGCAAAATGCCCAATGGTGGTCGGCTATCGCATGAAACCGTTTACCTTTTGGCTGGCAAAACGCCTGGTGAAAACACCGTATGTTTCGCTGCCTAATTTGCTGGCGGGCCGCGAACTGGTGAAAGAGCTGCTGCAAGATGAATGCCAGCCTGAAGCCTTGGCTGCAGCGCTGGAGCCGTTGCTGCATGCCGGACCTGAACGCGAAGCGCTGCTGAACACGTTCACCGAACTGCATCAACAGATTCGCTGGAATGCCGACGAGCAGGCGGCGGATGCGGTGCTGGAGATCATCAATGGCTGAATTTATCTATCCCAACGCCCAGCTCATTGCAGGCGTTGATGAAGTCGGGCGTGGCCCACTGGTGGGTGCCGTCGTAACGGCTGCGGTGATTCTCGATCCCGCCAACCCAATTGTAGGGCTGGCGGACTCAAAAAAGCTCTCCGAGAAGCGCCGTTTAGCGCTGTATGACGAGATCAAAGAGAAGGCGCTGGCATGGAGTCTTGGCCGTGCTGAACCTGAAGAGATCGATCGGCTCAATATTTTGCACGCTACCATGTTAGCGATGCAGCGCGCGGTGGCGGGTTTACCCATCGTGCCGGATTTTGTGCTGATTGATGGCAACCGCTGTCCGGCATTATCCATGCCATCGCAGGCGGTGGTGAAGGGCGATAGTCTGGTGCAAGAGATTAGCGCGGCTTCGATTATCGCCAAAGTCACGCGCGATCGGGAAATGGCCGAGCTGGATCTGCTGTTCCCTCAATATGGTTTTGCGCAGCACAAAGGTTATCCTACTGCGCTGCACATGGAAAAGCTGACACAGCATGGCGCCACACCTCACCATCGTCGCAGCTTTGCGCCGGTGCGTAATGCCCTGATTGATGCCGACGTGCTGGCCGCGCGCCAGCCAACTACGCTTTAATAGCCTGACGCTGTTTTAACCGGAAACTGATATGGCTGAACCTCGTTTTATACATCTGCGCGTCCATAGCGATTACTCCATGGTTGATGGTCTGGCGAAAACCGGACCTTTGGTCAAGAAGGCGGCTGCGCTGGGTATGCCGGCAATCGCGATTACCGATTACATCAACCTCTGTGGGCTGGTGCGTTTTTACGGCAGCGCGCACGGCGCGGGGATCAAGCCGATTGTTGGTGCTGACTTCCACGTCGCCAGTGAATTAATGGGCGACGAGCTGACGCAGCTAACCGTGCTGGCAGCGAATAATACCGGTTATCAAAATCTCACCCTGCTGATTTCGCGCGCTTATCAGCGCGGTTATGGTATTGCAGGGCCGATTATTGATCGTGACTGGCTGATTGAGTTAGGCGAAGGTTTGATCCTCCTGTCCGGCGGACGCCGTGGTGATGTCGGTCGTAGCTTGCTGCGCGGCAACAGTGCCATGGTGGCGCAGTGCCTGAGCTTCTATCAGGAACACTTCCCCAATCGCTATTACCTTGAGCTGATACGCACCGGCCGCGCCGATGAAGAAGCCTATCTGCACGCTGCCGTGGAGCTGGCGATTGCCGAAGGCGTGCCGGTCGTTGCCACCAATGAAGTCTGTTTCCTGAATGAAGAAGATTTTGATGCGCATGAAATCCGCGTAGCGATTCATGACGGCTATACGTTGGACGATCCGAAACGTCCGCGTCATTACAGTCCTCAGCAATATATGCGCAGTGAAGAGGAGATGTGCGAGCTGTTTTCGGACATCCCGGAAGCGCTGGAAAATAGCGTAGAGATTGCTAAGCGCTGTAACGTGACGGTGCGCCTCGGTGAATATTTCCTGCCGCAGTTCCCCACCGGAGAGATGAGCACCGAAGATTTCCTTGTGGCGAAATCGCGTGAAGGGTTGGAAGAGCGACTGGAATTTCTCTTCCCCGATGCCGCAGTACGCGCCGAGAAACGCGTGGAATATGACGAACGTCTGGAAATTGAACTTACCGTTATCAACCAGATGGGGTTCCCCGGTTACTTCTTGATCGTGATGGAGTTTATCCAGTGGTCGAAGGACAACGGCATTCCCGTTGGCCCAGGCCGCGGCTCGGGTGCGGGTTCGTTAGTGGCGTATGCGCTGAAGATTACCGATATCGATCCGCTGGAGTTTGACCTGCTGTTCGAACGCTTCCTTAACCCGGAACGTGTGTCGATGCCCGACTTCGACGTCGACTTCTGCATGGAGAAGCGCGATCAGGTTATCGATCACGTTGCCGAGATGTACGGGCGTGAAGCGGTATCGCAGATCATCACCTTTGGTACCATGGCGGCGAAAGCGGTAATCCGCGATGTTGGACGCGTGCTGGGTCATCCGTATGGTTTCGTCGATCGTATCTCCAAGTTGATCCCGCCGGATCCGGGCATGACGCTGGAAAAAGCCTTCCTGGCTGAACCGCAGCTGCCGGAGATCTATGAGGCAGACGAAGAGGTTAAAGCGCTGATTGACATGGCGCGCAAACTGGAAGGTGTCACGCGTAACGCCGGTAAACATGCCGGTGGTGTGGTGATTTCGCCGACTAAGATTACCGATTTTGCTCCGCTATACTGCGATGAGAACGGACAGTTCCCGGTTACCCAGTTTGATAAGAATGACGTGGAGTACGCCGGGCTGGTGAAGTTTGACTTCCTCGGCCTGCGTACGCTCACCATCATCGACTGGGCGCTGAAGATGATTAACCCGCGCCGTGAAAAGCAGGGTCTGCCGCCGATCGATATCGCCGCCATCCCGCTGGATGACAAGAAAAGCTTCGACATGCTGCAACGCTCGGAAACCACTGCGGTGTTCCAGCTTGAATCGCGCGGCATGAAAGATCTGATCAAACGTCTGAAGCCTGACTGCTTCGAAGACATGATCGCACTGGTGGCGCTGTTCCGTCCGGGTCCGCTGCAATCCGGCATGGTCGATAACTTCATCGACCGTAAGCACGGCCGCGAAGAGATCTCCTATCCGGATATTCAGTGGCAGCACGAAACCCTGAAGCCGGTGCTGGAGCCGACCTACGGCATCATTCTGTACCAGGAACAGGTGATGCAGATCGCGCAGGTGCTATCTGGCTATACGCTGGGTGGCGCAGATATGTTGCGTCGTGCGATGGGTAAAAAGAAACCGGAAGAGATGGCGAAGCAGCGTTCGGTGTTCCAGGACGGGGCGGAGAAGATGGGCGTCGACGGCGAACTGTCGATGAAAATCTTCGATCTGGTAGAGAAGTTTGCAGGTTATGGCTTCAACAAGTCACACTCCGCGGCTTACGCACTGGTGTCCTACCAAACGCTGTGGCTGAAAGCGCACTATCCGGCAGAGTTTATGGCAGCGGTAATGACCGCCGATATGGATAACACCGAGAAAGTGGTCGGTTTGGTGGATGAGTGCTGGCGCATGGGCCTTAAAGTGCTGCCACCTGACATCAACTCAGGCCTCTATCCGTTCCACGTTAATGATGAAGGTGAGATCGTTTACGGCATCGGCGCGATCAAAGGCGTGGGCGAAGGCCCGATTGAAGCGATCATTGATGCGCGTAACGAAGGCGGCTACTTCAAAGAGCTGTTCGATCTCTGTGCGCGCACTGACACCAAGAAGATCAACCGTCGCGTGATGGAAAAACTGATCATGTCGGGGGCGTTTGATCGTCTGGGGCCGCATCGTGCGGCGTTGATGAGTGCGCTTGGCGATGCGTTAAAAGCCGCCGATCAGCACGCCAAAGCCGAAGCCATCGGCCAGGCCGATATGTTTGGTGTGCTGGCAGAAGAGCCGGAGCAGGTGGAGAAATCCTACGCCAGCATTACGCCCTGGCCAGAGCAGGTTCAGTTGGATGGCGAACGTGAGACGCTCGGTTTGTATCTTACCGGCCATCCGATTAATCAGTATTTGAAAGAAATTGAGCGTTACGTCGGCGGCATGCGGCTGAAAGACATGCATCCGACAGATCGTGGTAAAGTAACCGTCGCAGCGGGGCTGGTGATTGCCGCCCGGGTGATGGTGACTAAGCGCGGCAACCGAATTGGTATTTGTACGATTGACGATCGTTCTGGTCGTCTTGAAGTGATGTTATTTACCGATGCGTTAGATAAATACCAGCAGTTGCTGGAGAAGGACCGTATCCTGATCGTCAGCGGACAGGTCAGCTTTGATGACTTTAGCGGTGGCCTTAAAATGACCGCCAGAGAAGTTATGGACATCGACGAAGCGCGGGAAAAATACGCGCGCGGACTTGCTATCTCGCTGACGGACAGGCAAATTGATGACCAGCTTTTAAACCGTCTCCGCCAGTCTCTGGAGCCTCATCGCTCCGGGACCATTCCGGTGCATCTCTACTATCAGAGAGCCGATGCGCGGGCGAAGCTGCGCTTTGGTGCAGCGTGGCGAATTTCGCCCAGCGATCGTTTACTCAACGATTTGCGGTCGTTAGTAGGATCGGAGCAGGTGGAACTGGAGTTTGACTAAAACAGGAACATTATGAGTCTTAATTACCTGGATTTTGAACAGCCAATCGCAGAGCTTGAAGCGAAAATCGACTCGTTAACATCGATTGGTCGTTCGGATGAAAAACACGATATTAATTTGGATGAAGAAGTGCAGCGTCTGCGCGAAAAAAGCGTCGAGCTGACCCGTAAAATCTTCTCTGATTTAGGCGCCTGGCAAGTGGCGCAGCTTGCGCGTCATCCGCTGCGTCCTTATACACTGGACTATATCCGCAACGCGTTTGATGATTTCGACGAACTGGCTGGCGATCGTGCTTACGCCGATGATAAAGCGATTGTCGGCGGTATTGCGCGCTTAGACGGTCGTCCAGTGATGGTCATTGGTCACCAGAAAGGTCGCGAAACTAAAGAGAAAATCCGCCGTAATTTCGGTATGCCAGCACCAGAAGGTTACCGTAAAGCGCTGCGTCTGATGGAAATGGCTGAACGCTTCAAGATGCCGCTGATCACCTTCATCGACACGCCGGGTGCGTATCCGGGCGTGGGCGCAGAAGAGCGCGGCCAGTCTGAAGCGATTGCCCGTAACCTGCGCGAAATGTCTGGCCTGAAAATTCCGGTGATTTGTACCGTCATCGGTGAAGGCGGTTCCGGTGGGGCGTTGGCCATCGGCGTGGGTGACAAGGTGAACATGCTGCAGTACAGCACTTATTCGGTGATTTCACCGGAAGGCTGTGCGTCAATTCTGTGGAAAAGCGCCGATAAAGCGCCGTTAGCTGCAGAAGCGATGGGCATCACCGCTGAGCGCTTAAAAGAGCTGAAACTGATCGATTCCATCATTCCAGAACCGCTGGGTGGTGCGCATCGTCATCCGCTGGACATCGCTGCCAGCCTCAAGCAGCAGCTGTTAGCGGATCTTGCCGATCTTGATGTGCTGAGCACCGAAGAGTTGCTCAACCGTCGTTATCAGCGCCTGATGAATTACGGCTACGCTTGATACATTAGGCTTAGCAAGAAGCGGACCTCGGTCCGCTTTTTTTATGCCTTCGATACGCCTGATTATGAATCGGTCGTCATAAATGGCGCCCCCTGCAAAACCGCACCGCCTTCCGTAGGGGCGTCATTTATGACGACCTTTTATACGCCCACATCATTAACGTTAGGATAACCGGGTAACAGCAGAGCATTCCAGGTCCATCCTTGTCCGCTTTTCGCTATCCTTATTCAGTGCCACAACACCACAGGAGGTGAGCAGTGAATATTATTGCGATCATGGGACCGCACGGCGCTTTCTACAAAGATGAGCCTATTCGCGAACTGGATGCCGCACTGAAACAGCAGGGCTTCCAAACCGTTTATCCCAATAATGCCAGCGACCTGGTGAAACTGATCGAACACAATCCGCGCATCTGCGGCGTGATTTTCGACTGGGACGAATACAGTCTGGCGCTATGTAGCGACATCAATCAGCTCAACGAATATCTGCCGCTGTACGCCTTCATCAACACCCATTCACAAATGGATGTCAGCATCAACGAGATGCGTATGGCGCTGCACTTCTTTGAGTACGCCTTAAGCGCAGCCGACGACATCGCATTGCATATCCGTCAGTACACCGATGAGTACATCGATAACATTACGCCGCCGCTGACGAAAGCCCTCTTCACCTACGTCAAAGAGGGCAAATACACTTTCTGCACGCCTGGTCATATGGGCGGTAGTGCCTTCCAGAAAAGTCCGGTCGGCAGCCTGTTCTATGATTTCTTTGGCTCGAACACCTTAAAAGCCGATGTTTCGATTTCGGTAACAGAATTAGGTTCGTTACTCGACCACACCGGTCCGCATCTGGAAGCGGAAGAGTATGTCGCGCGCACCTTTGGTGCTGAGCAAAGCTACATGGTGACCAACGGCACCTCGACCTCAAACAAAATCGTCGGCATGTACGCGGCTCCCGCCGGCAGCACGGTATTGATTGACCGTAACTGCCATAAATCGCTGACCCATTTACTGATGATGAGCGATATTATCCCGATCTGGCTCAAGCCGACGCGTAACGCGCTAGGCATTCTTGGTGGTATCCCGCAGCGTGAATTTACGCGCGACAGCATTCAGCAAAAGGTCAACGCCACGCCGCGCGCCAGTTGGCCTGTGCATGCGGTGATCACCAACTCAACTTACGATGGCCTGCTGTATAACACGCAGTTCATCAAGCAAACGTTGGATGTGCCGTCGATTCATTTCGATTCAGCATGGGTGCCGTACACCAATTTCCATCCGATCTATGCGGGAAAAAGCGGCATGAGCGGCGATCGTATTCCCGGCAAAGTGATCTATGAAACGCAATCGACGCACAAACTGTTGGCGGCGTTCTCGCAAGCTTCGCTGATTCACATCAAAGGCGATTACGACGAGCACACTTTCAACGAAGCCTACATGATGCACACCACCACATCGCCGAGCTACGCGATCGTGTCATCGATTGAAACGGCGGCCGCGATGCTGCGCGGCAATCCGGGCAAGCGGCTGATCAATCGGTCTGTTGAGCGTGCGCTGCATTTTCGCCGTGAGATTCAGCGCTTACGCGAAGAATCCGATGGCTGGTTCTTTGATATCTGGCAGCCCGAGCGAGTCGATCAAGCTGAATGCTGGCCGATCCAGCCGGGCGAAGACGACTGGCACGGCTTCACCAACGCCGACCGCGATCACATGTATCTCGATCCGATCAAAGTCACCATCCTGACGCCGGGCATGAGTGAGCTCGGAAAGATGGCGGAAGAGGGCATTCCCGCCGCGCTGGTGGCGAAATTCCTCGACCAGCGCGGCATCGTGGTGGAGAAAACCGGACCCTACAATTTGCTGTTCCTGTTCAGCATCGGTATCGATAAAACCAAGGCGATGAGCGTGCTGCGTGGTCTTACCGAATTTAAGCGCGCCTACGATCTCAATCTGCGGGTAAAAAACATGCTGCCGGATCTCTACGCTGAAGATCCCGATTTCTATCGCAATATGCGTATTCAAACGCTGGCGCAGGGGATTCATCAGCTGATTCTGCAACACGATCTGCCGCGTCTGATGCTGAAGGCATTTGACGTGCTGCCTGAGATGAAAATGACACCGCATCAGGCCTTTCAGCGTCAGGTAAAAGGCCAGGTTGAAACCGTTGATATTGGTGAGCTGGTGGGACGTATCTCGGCCAACATGATTTTGCCATACCCACCAGGCGTGCCGGTCGTGATGCCGGGCGAGATGATCACTGAAGAGAGCCGTTCAGTGCTCGATTTTCTGCTGATGCTCTGTACCATCGGGCGCCATTATCCCGGCTTCGAAACCGATATCCATGGCGCGACGCTGACCGAAGATGGCCGCTATCTGGTGCGCGTATTGCGTGAAGAAGACGATCGCTAACTTAGGATAATCCCCTCTTTCCATTGCCGCTTTTGCCACGTAGGGTAAGCGGCTGATGTGACAACCGGAGCCGCTATGCTACAGATTAAACAGATCCACCACATTGCCATTATTGCCACCGATTACCAGCGCAGTAAGGCGTTTTACTGTGACGTGCTGGGCTTTGAACTTTTGGGTGAATATTATCGCGCCGAGCGCGACTCCTGGAAAGGCGACCTCGGCCTGAATGGGGTTTACACCATTGAGCTTTTCTCATTCCCATCACCACCTCCGCGCGTCAGCGGGCCGGAAGCCTGTGGCCTGCGCCATTTAGCATTTTGCGTGGATGATGTTGAGCAGTCGATTGCCGCGCTGGCGGAAAAAGGCGTGATGTGCGAACCGATTCGTATCGATGCGCTAACTGGCAAAGCCTGCACCTTTTTCCCCGATCCGGACGGTTTGCCGCTGGAGCTGTATCAGGCGTAAACTAGCGTCCGCCGCGAGCCGCAATTCGGTGGCTCGCTTGGACGGAACGCGCTCATGTCTTTATCTCATCTTGCTTCGCTGCTGACACCCGACGCCCGCTGTGTGCTGGCGTTCAGTGGCGGACTCGATTCAACCGTGCTGCTGCATCAGTTGGTCTGCTGGCAAGGTCAGCAGCCGCAGCTGCGCGTGCGTGCGTTACATGTTCATCATGGCTTAAGCCCCAATGCTGATAGCTGGGCGCAACATTGCCAGCAGATTTGCCAGCAGTGGCAGATTCCTTGTGAGATTCTGCGTGTACAGGTTGATGGCCGCCACAATGGCATTGAAGCGGCAGCACGCGAGGCGCGCTACCAGGCGCTGTTTCAGCAGCTACAACCCGGTGAGCACTTACTTACTGCACAGCACCTCGACGATCAGGCTGAAACGCTGCTACTGGCGTTAAAACGCGGCAGTGGACCGGCCGGTTTGGCGGCGATGCCGTCGCAGCGCAGCGTTGGCGATCGCGTGCACCTGCGCCCGTTGCTCGATATCCCTCGGCAGCAGCTGGAAGCCTACGCCGCGGAACATCATCTGCGCTGGATTGAAGATGAAAGTAACGCTGATAGCCGCTATGACCGCAACTTCCTGCGCCAGCAGATTTTGCCGCTGCTGCAGGCGCGCTGGCCACATTTCAGTGCCGCCAGCGCACGTAGTGCCGCACTCTGTGGCGAGCAGGAGCAGCTGTTGGATGAGCTACTGGCGGAACAGTTGGTGCAGCTTACCGATGGGCGCGGTGCCCTGCATTTCCCGCCGTTGGTTACCATGAGTGAAGCGCGGCGCCATGCGCTGTTACGCCGCTGGATTGCCCAGCAGGGCGGCGCAATGCCCTCGCGCGAGGCACTAAAACGTATTACCGATGAAGTCA
Source organism: Pantoea sp. BRR-3P (assembly GCF_039621635.1). NCBI lineage: Bacteria > Pseudomonadati > Pseudomonadota > Gammaproteobacteria > Enterobacterales > Erwiniaceae > Pantoea > Pantoea sp. BRR-3P. The sequence continues at coordinate 3,195,158 of NZ_CP155066.1, read as the reverse complement.
TCAACAGCCGTGAAGATGCCAGACCTTGCCTGCGTTTTGGCGCATTTGAGCTGCGCCGCTATCGCCAGCAACTCTACTGGCTAAGGCCGCAGCCATCGCTGAGTCAGCACTCGCTAACCTGGCAAGACCGCAGCCAGCCGCTCGATTTACCGGCAGGTTTAGGTGTTCTGCACGCCAACGGCGAGATTGCAGAGTTACGGCAGCCTGATGCGGATGAAGAGATCACTATTCGCTTCAAGGCACAAGGCTATTATCACCTGCTGGGTCGCGCGGGTGGCCGCGAGATCAAAAAGCTTTGGCAAGAGTTGGGCGTTGCGCCCTGGCAACGCGAACGTATCCCCTTGATTTACTACAACCAGACGCTCATTTGCGCGCCGGGACTGTTTATCACGCGCGAAGGCGCAGCCAGTAATAAGCAAGGCTGGCAGGCGATCTGGTTACCACAACAATAAAATGGAGAGCAATGATGAAGTATTTAATTGCTGCGCTTTTATGCGCTGCGACGCTGCCGGCGTTTGCCGAGGGCGATGTCAATGCTGGTGCGCAAAAAGCGGCAAGCTGTATGGCATGTCACGGCGCGGAGGGCAAAAGTGCAGTGCCGCTTTATCCGAACCTGGCGGGGCAACATGCGCCTTATCTGCTGCACTCGCTGCAGGCCTACAAAAAAGGCGAACGCAGCGGCGGCCAGGCGGAAGTAATGAAAGCCTTTGTAGCGGGATTGAGCGATCAGGATATGGAAGATTTGTCGGCGTATTACAGTTCGTTAAAGCCTTAAGCGAGGTGGGCGGGATAGGATTCCCGCCCTGAGAGAGGTTTACTCTTCGCTAACGACGACGGTGCCCAGCTCCGGATGGGTGAAGCTGGCGATGTGGTCGAGCCGCACTTCGCGGGTCTCGCCGGAGAGATCGACGGCAAGGTACTCGACGTTTTTACGTGAGACCATGTCCACGGCTTTCGCCTTGATCTGATCGCCGTTTTTTAACTCCAGCGACAGCGTCCAGTTTTTTTGGCAGGCGAGTTCGAGGTTGTCGTAGTCATCGCAGTTGATGGGTTTGTAGGCTTCATTCGTCAACATAGTCGCTCACCAATAAGTTTGCAGCGGCATACGCTGCTTGTTCCCTGAGAGAAGAGTTTAGCGCAGAATCAGCGGCAATATCATTGAGAGCCTTTAACGCACAACCTATCGCGTCTGGCACATACCCAAGGTCGCCGCTACCAATTTCGGCATACTTCTGGCGAACTAACTCACAATACTTTTGCACATACACCTCCTCAGCAGAGCTTGATACTCTGGATGATAGGCGACTATATCACAGGGAATTCATGGAAATCAGCCCGGTCGTCACGGGAATGATGCAAACAGCAGGACAAAAGTGACACATTGCGCTGGTCTTACGCGCTCTGCATGCGCACAAAAGGTTAAGTTGATGAACAGGTTATTACGCGTCATAGCGTCGAAACAAACGGTAGGTGACAGATGATTGTGCTGTCTCGTTCGGTTTCACTGGCCGATAATGAAGTGGAACTCAGTGCCATCCGGGCACAAGGTGCCGGCGGGCAGCATGTGAATAAAACCTCAACGGCTATTCACCTGCGGTTTGATATTAATGCGTCGTCGCTGCCGCCATTTTACAAAGAGCGGCTGCTGGCGGCGAGCCACCATTTGATCACGGCGGAAGGTGTGGTGATCATCAAAGCGCAGGAGCACCGCAGTCAGGAAATGAATCGCGAAGCGGCTGTGCAGCGTCTGATCAACCTGATTCAGGAGTTAACCACGGTGGAAAAAGTCCGGCGCGCCACGAAACCGACGCACGGTTCTAAAGTGAGGCGACTGGAAGGCAAAACGCGGCGCAGTAACGTGAAGGCGATGCGCGGAAAAGTGCAATAAAAAACGCCTCCGTTTGGAGGCGTTTCAGTGTTACTTGTTGAGCGCTTGCACAAGGAAGTCGACGATGTCGTGCTGCTTAATCATCTGCTTCTCGCTGGCGGTACGCGCCTTGTACTCAATTTCCTGGTTATCGAGATTACGATCGCCAATCACGATAGTGTGCGGTACGCCGATCAGCTCCATATCCGCAAACATCACGCCTGGACGCTCTTTACGGTCATCCAGAATTACGTCGATGCCTTTTGCACGCAGCGTGTTGTACAGCTCTTCTGCCAGCTCTTGCACGCGGAAAGATTTGTGCATGTTCATCGGCAAAATGGCGACTTCGAACGGTGCCAGCGCTGCAGGCCAGATGATGCCGCGCTCATCGTTGTTCTGCTCAATTGCCGCTGCCACCACGCGCGTGATACCGATGCCGTAGCAACCCATGGTCATCACCTGGTTACGGCCATCTTCGCCCTGTACCGCCGCTTTCATCGCTTCCGAGTACTTGGTTCCCAGCTGGAAGATGTGACCGACTTCAATACCGCGTTTAATCTGCAGCGTGCCTTTACCGTCCGGGCTAGGGTCACCTTCAACCACGTTACGGATATCTTCCACGCGGGGTTCTGGCAGATCGCGACCCCAGTTGATGCCGCTCAAATGCTTGCCATCGATGTTCGCGCCGGCGCAGAAGTCGCTGGTTTTCGCCACGGTACGATCGGCAATCACGGGCATGGTCAAACCAACCGGACCGAGTGAGCCCGGGCCTGCGCCTAACAATGCGCGAATCTCTTCTTCGCTGGCCATTTCCAGCGGTGCTGCCACGATATCCAGCTTTTCAGCTTTGATTTCGTTTAGCTGATGATCGCCGCGCAGCAGCAGGGCAACCAGCGTGTGGCCGCTCTCTTCGGTGGCTTTGACGAATAGCGTCTTGACGGTTTTCTCGATCGGCAGCTGATGTTGCTCAACCAGCTCGGCGATAGTCTTGGCATTTGGCGTATCGAACTGCGTCATCGTCTGTGATGCCTGCGGACGCTCGCCAGCCGGCGCTAAGGCTTCAGCTTTCTCAATGTTGGCCGCGTAATCAGACTCACTCGAGAAGATCACATCGTCTTCACCGCTCAGCGCCAGGACCTGGAACTCGTGCGATGCGCTACCGCCGATCGAACCGGTATCCGCTTGTACCGCACGGAAATCCAGACCCATACGGCTAAAGCTCTGGCTATAGGCGCGGTACATCGCATCGTAGGTTTCCTGCAGCGATTCCTGCGTAGTGTGGAACGAGTAAGCATCTTTCATGATGAACTCGCGTGAACGCATCACACCAAAACGCGGGCGCACTTCATCACGGAATTTGGTCTGGATCTGATACAGGTTAAGCGGCAACTGCTTATAAGAGCTCAGCTCGTTGCGGATCAAATCGGTCACCACTTCTTCGTGGGTTGGACCCAGCACGAAAGGACGCTCATGGCGATCTTTAATGCGCAGCAGTTCCGGGCCGTACTGCTCCCAGCGGCCACTCTCTTCCCACAAATCGGCAGGCTGAACCACCGGCATGGAGATCTCAATCGCACCGGCGTTATTCATCTCTTCACGCACGATATTTTCAACTTTTCGCAATACGCGAATACCGGTTGGCAGCCAGGTATAGAGACCGGAAGCCAGTTTGCGGATCATGCCGGCGCGCAGCATCAGCTGGTGGCTGATCACTTCTGCATCGGAAGGTGTCTCCTTCAGAGTGGAGAGCAGATATTGAGTAGTACGCATTGATTACGATTCCAGTTATACGGAAGGAAACTGACAAAATTTTTCTGGCGGCTAGTGTACCAGTGAGATCAATCACTCAAAAGCGCGTTTTAGCGTGGATCGAGGGCGATCACCTCGGTTCCTGCCTCATCAATGCGCCAGCGCACGTTAAAGTCGAGTAGCCATGCGGCATATTCACGATCCTGCGTTTCACCTTTACGGTAGGCGGGACGTGGATCCTGCGCCAGTACGTCGGTGATAAAACGTGCCAGCTGCGGGTATGTTTTCAGGTGCTGCTCAAGCTGGCTCTGCGCCAGCGGCGAAAAGCGTACCGGCATAGTGGCATCCGGAGCGGCCTGGGCAAAACCGGCGCGCGCATCAGGTAGCGCTTCGGCAAAGGGCAGGTAGGGTTTGATGTCCACCACCGGCGTGCCATCGACTAAGTCGAGGCTGCCAAGCTGTAAAATGACCTGCTGCTTCTCACAGCGAATGCCTTTTAGCTCAACCAGCGACATGCCAATAGGATTGGGGCGGAAGGTCGAGCGGGTGGCGAACACGCCCATGCGCGCATTGCCGCCGAGACGCGGTGGGCGCACCGTCGGACGCCAGCCACCTTCCATGGTTTGATGAAAGATAAACAGAATCCACAGATGGCTGAAATCTTCCAGCCCGCGTACCGCTTCCGGCTGGTTGTAAGGCGGTAAGAGATGCAACTCGCCGCCGCCATCCTGCACCAGACCGGGCTGGCGCGGGACGGCAAACTTCTCTTTCCACGGTGAACGAATCACGCCGATTTGCGCGCAGGCAAACTCACTCATTGATTCGAGACTTTCAGTGCGGAACCTTGGCAAATGGCTTGGCGATAGCAGCCGGGCGTACTCGAGACAATTTCACATTTATGCAGCAGCACGGCGTTAGCTTTCATGCTAGCCGCTTTGATCTGCAGACGCTTACGTGCGGTGTTAATGTTCGGGGGGGAATCCTGGTTGCTGCTTTGGCAATCTTCGCCAGAAACTTCACCTAAATCGCGGAACGGGTTGCTAACCAGGTCGGTCGCATCGGTGTAGATCTTCACCGGTGCGGGACGTGCCGCAGGCTTGCGTTCTGGTTGGTTGGATGCCTGTTGCGGTCGAGATGGAGCACTGCTTATCGGGTGATATTCACGCACACACCCAGTTAGCATCAATGCCAACAAGCAGAGCGGTAAAAAACGCATGGCAACATCCTCAAGTAATAAAAAGTGGCGTTATTGAAACAAGGACGACAATAAATAACAAGTCAGGTGCAATTTATGGCAAAAGAAAGGGCGGCCGAAGCCGCCCTGCAAGGCATGAAAGGTGAAAATTACCAGCCTTTCACGGCACCACCGTTGAAGATCTTGTTGGCCGCTTCAGACACTTCGTCTGACTGGTAGGCCTGAACAAACTTCTTCACGTTCTCAGCGTCTTTGTTGTCTTCACGGCTCACAATCAGGTTCACATACGGTGAATCTTTGTCTTCCACGAAGATGCCATCTTTGGCTGGCGTCAAGCCAATCTGGCTGGCGTAAGTGGTGTTGATCACCGCCAGTGCAATCTGCTGATCGTCCAGTGAACGTGGCAACTGCGGCGCTTCCAGCTCAACAATCTTCAGGTTTTTCGGGTTTTCTGTGATATCCAGAGAGGTTGGCAGCAGACCAACGCCATCTTTCAATTTAATCAGGCCTACTTTCTGCAGCAGCAGCAGGGAGCGGCCAAGGTTAGTCGGATCGTTCGGGATAGCGACCTGAGAACCATTCTGCAACTCATCCAGCGATTTGATTTTCTTGGAATAACCTGCAATTGGGTAAACGAAGGTGTTGGCAACAACGGCCAGCTTGTAGCCACGGTCTTTGATCTGTTGATCCAGATACGGCTTATGCTGGAAGGCGTTCACGTCGATATCCCCCTTGCTCAGCGCTTCATTCGGCAGCACGTAATCGTTAAAGGTCACCAGCTCAACATCGAGGCCATATTTCTCTTTAGCGACTTTCACAGCAGTTTCAGCAACCTGCTGCTCAGCACCGACGATTACACCCACTTTGATATGGTTTGGATCTTTTGCTTTCTGATCGCATCCTGCCAGCGCAATCACGCCAATCAGAGCACCCACAGCGGCAATCTTTTTAAATGTAAAAGACATATCCCTTCCTTAATAGAGGACTATTGATGTTGCTTGCTTACTTATGGGACACAGCACGCACGATGCGGTCGCCACAGAATTGGATTAAATACACCAGAACGACCAGTAGGATCAGTACGGTGTTCATGACGGTGGCGTTATAGCCGATGTAACCATATTGATAGCCAATCTGGCCCAGACCGCCAGCACCCACTGCGCCACCCATTGCAGAGTAGCCGACCAGCGTAATCAGCGTAATTGTAGCGGCATTCACCAGACCCGGCAGGGCTTCTGGCAGCAGGACTTTACGCACAATCTGCAGCGGCGTGGCGCCCATGGCGCGCGAGGCTTCAATCAAACCGGTTGGCAGCTCCAGCAGTGCGTTCTCGACCATACGTGCAATAAATGGCGCGGCCCCCACGGTCAGCGGCACGATGGCGGCTTGCAAACCAATGGACGTGCCGACGATGGCGCGCGTGAAGGGAATCATCCACACCAATAAGATAATGAATGGGATCGAACGGAAGATATTCACCAGCGCTGACAACACGCGATAAAGCGCATTGTTGGCCAGAATCTGACCCGGACGCGTCACATACAGCAGCACGCCAACTGGAAGACCGAGGACAAAACCAAAGAAACCGGAGACAAAGGTCATCATCAGCGTTTCCCAGACGCCGCGCGTCAGTAACCACATCATCGCTTCAGACATAACCCAACACCTCTACTTTCACATGATTTTCTTTCAGCCAGGCAATTGCGGCTTGTGTATCTGTTTCACTGCCATCCATTTCGGCCAACATGATGCCGAACTTCACGCCACCGGCGTAATCCATCTGCGCACTGATAATGTTGTTGTTAACGTTAAAGCGGCGTGCCGCTTCGGAGAGCAGCGGGGCATCAACCGATTTACCAGTGAATTCCATACGCAGTAACGGCACACTCTCGGCTGTTGCCTGTGGCACCATGCGTTGCTGGTAGTCGTCGGGAATATCAAGATGCAAAGTAGATTGAATAAATTGCTGCGCCAGCGGTGTTTTTGGATGTGAGAACACTTCGCTAACGCTGTCTTTCTCGATCAGCTCACCATTGCTGATGACCGCAACCTGATCGCAGATACGCTTCACCACATCCATTTCGTGAGTGATCAATAGAATGGTAATACCGAGACGGCGGTTAATGTCTTTCAGCAGCTCCAGAATGGAACGTGTCGTAGCGGGATCCAGTGCGCTGGTGGCTTCATCGCACAGCAAAACTTTGGGACTACTTGCCAGCGCTCGGGCAATGGCCACACGCTGTTTTTGTCCGCCAGAGAGATTTGCCGGCCAGCTATCGTGCTTGTCGGATAAGCCCACCAGTTCGAGCAGCTCGGTGACGCGCTTTTTAATTTGCTCGCGCGAAAGATTACCTAGCTCCAGTGGCAGTGCCACATTGCCGGAAACGGTACGTGAGTTCATCAGATTAAAGTGCTGGAAGATCATGCCAATCTGACGGCGCGCCAGTGTCAACTGACCTGATGAAAGTGTGGTTAGCTCCTGATCATCAACCAGAACACGACCAGAGGTTGGACGCTCCAGCAGATTGACGCAGCGAATAAGGGTACTTTTACCGGCACCGGATGAACCGATGACGCCGTAAATCTGCCCAGCAGGCACGTGCAGGCTGACATTTGACAGCGCCTGAATAGTGCGTGAGCCCTGCTGGAACACTTTGGTTATATTCTCAAGTTTAATCATTAGGTTATTTATTATCGTGTTGCATGGTCCGTGGTGTGTCAGGATTCACTCAGCCGGGCTGAACGAAATTTGGATGGATGTTAAGGCATCCAGACGGCTAAATCAATCGTAGTCATTCAATCTGCCATTCTCTCGCTGCACGCAATCATGCGATACTTAGCAGCTCTATTTGCAGCAGGAGTTTCTACGTGGCGAACAAAGTCCCGGCTATTTTCCTTGATCGTGATGGCACCTTGAATGTCGATCACGGCTATGTCCATGAAATCGATAATTTTGAATTTATTGATGGCACCATCGAAGCGCTGCAGGCGCTGAAGAAGATGGGCTATGCGCTGGTGTTGGTGACGAATCAGTCGGGCATTGCGCGTGGCATGTTTACTGAAGATCAGTTTATGCAGCTTACCGAATGGATGGATTGGTCGCTGGCCGATCGTGATGTTGATTTGGATGGCATCTATTTCTGCCCGCATTTACCTGATGCTCCGGTAGAAGCCTATCGCCAAAACTGTGATTGCCGTAAACCGCAGCCGGGTATGTTGCTCTCCGCACAGCAGCATCTGGATATCGATATGGCTGCTTCTTATATGGTAGGCGACAAAATAGAAGATATGCAGGCGGCGCAAGCGGCAGGCGTGGGTACTAAAGTGCTGGTGCGTAGCGGTAAGCCGGTAACGGCAGAAGGCGAAGCTGCAGCAGATTGGGTTATTAATAGCCTGGCAGAGCTGCCTGCGCGCATCAAAAAGGCCTAAAAGCGGGCTCTTTGTGCAAATTTCAAGCGAACGGCAAAAAAGTTGAAATTTGCACTTGTCAGCTCCGAATAACTCCCTATAATGCGCCACCACTGAGACGGCAAAGCGGCAACGCAGGCGGCTCAGCAGGGAGTGAAGAAATTCATCCCGCCGGATGAAAGCGCTGAAAAAAGTGTTTGACTCTGAAGAGGGAAAGCGTAATATACGCCACCTCGCGACAGGCGGTTAACCCGCTGTTCGCAACGCTCTTTAACAATTTATCAGACAATCTGTGTGGGCACTCGCAGGATTGATATCAGCGTCTCCGGACGCAACAAAATATCAAGTCTCACGAGTGAACACATAATGAAATTCATTATGACGTTTTACAGATGAGCATGCTTAACTTGTTTAAGCAAATCAAACTTAAATTGAAGAGTTTGATCATGGCTCAGATTGAACGCTGGCGGCAGGCCTAACACATGCAAGTCGAACGGTAGCACAGAGAGCTTGCTCTCGGGTGACGAGTGGCGGACGGGTGAGTAATGTCTGGGAAACTGCCCGATGGAGGGGGATAACTACTGGAAACGGTAGCTAATACCGCATAACGTCGCGAGACCAAAGTGGGGGACCTTCGGGCCTCACACCATCGGATGTGCCCAGATGGGATTAGCTAGTAGGTGGGGTAATGGCTCACCTAGGCGACGATCCCTAGCTGGTCTGAGAGGATGACCAGCCACACTGGAACTGAGACACGGTCCAGACTCCTACGGGAGGCAGCAGTGGGGAATATTGCACAATGGGCGCAAGCCTGATGCAGCCATGCCGCGTGTATGAAGAAGGCCTTCGGGTTGTAAAGTACTTTCAGCGGGGAGGAAGGCGGTGAGGTTAATAACCTCACCGATTGACGTTACCCGCAGAAGAAGCACCGGCTAACTCCGTGCCAGCAGCCGCGGTAATACGGAGGGTGCAAGCGTTAATCGGAATTACTGGGCGTAAAGCGCACGCAGGCGGTCTGTCAAGTCGGATGTGAAATCCCCGGGCTTAACCTGGGAACTGCATTCGAAACTGGCAGGCTAGAGTCTTGTAGAGGGGGGTAGAATTCCAGGTGTAGCGGTGAAATGCGTAGAGATCTGGAGGAATACCGGTGGCGAAGGCGGCCCCCTGGACAAAGACTGACGCTCAGGTGCGAAAGCGTGGGGAGCAAACAGGATTAGATACCCTGGTAGTCCACGCCGTAAACGATGTCGACTTGGAGGTTGTTCCCTTGAGGAGTGGCTTCCGGAGCTAACGCGTTAAGTCGACCGCCTGGGGAGTACGGCCGCAAGGTTAAAACTCAAATGAATTGACGGGGGCCCGCACAAGCGGTGGAGCATGTGGTTTAATTCGATGCAACGCGAAGAACCTTACCTACTCTTGACATCCACGGAACTTGGCAGAGATGCCTTGGTGCCTTCGGGAACCGTGAGACAGGTGCTGCATGGCTGTCGTCAGCTCGTGTTGTGAAATGTTGGGTTAAGTCCCGCAACGAGCGCAACCCTTATCCTTTGTTGCCAGCGGGTAATGCCGGGAACTCAAAGGAGACTGCCAGTGATAAACTGGAGGAAGGTGGGGATGACGTCAAGTCATCATGGCCCTTACGAGTAGGGCTACACACGTGCTACAATGGCGCATACAAAGAGAAGCGACCTCGCGAGAGCAAGCGGACCTCATAAAGTGCGTCGTAGTCCGGATCGGAGTCTGCAACTCGACTCCGTGAAGTCGGAATCGCTAGTAATCGTAGATCAGAATGCTACGGTGAATACGTTCCCGGGCCTTGTACACACCGCCCGTCACACCATGGGAGTGGGTTGCAAAAGAAGTAGGTAGCTTAACCTTCGGGAGGGCGCTTACCACTTTGTGATTCATGACTGGGGTGAAGTCGTAACAAGGTAACCGTAGGGGAACCTGCGGTTGGATCACCTCCTTACCTGAAGATACCTTCCCGCGAAGTGCTCACACAGATTGTCTGATAGAAAAGTAATGAGCAAGACGGCTGCGAAGTCGTGACACTATCGTGTCCCCTTCGTCTAGCGGTTAGGACTCCGCCCTTTCACGGCGGCAACAGGGGTTCGAATCCCCTAGGGGACGCCACTTGCTTGGTGACAGGTGAAAGGTGTCTCCACGATGTATCTCAAAACTGACGTAACCGTCATGTTTGAGATACTGCTCTTTAACAATCCGGAACAAGCTGAAAATTGAAACGACGTGTTGGTTCATTTCTCCGTAATAAGAAATGAATAACAACATGTTCGAGTCTCTCAAATGCTTACAGTCTGCAGCGTTGCAAAACGCCTGTGGGTTGTGAGGTTAAGCGACTAAGCGTACACGGTGGATGCCCTGGCAGTCAGAGGCGATGAAGGACGTGCTAATCTGCGTAAAGCGTCGGTAAGGTGATATGAACCGCTACAGCCGACGATGTCCGAATGGGGAAACCCGGTGCACTCAGTGCATCATCGCAACATGAATACATAGTGTTGCGAGGCGAACCCGGGGAACTGAAACATCTAAGTACCCGGAGGAAAAGAAATCAACCGAGATTCCCCCAGTAGCGGCGAGCGAACGGGGAGCAGCCCAGAACCTGAATCAGTTTGTGCATTAGTGGAAGCGTCTGGAAAGTCGCACGACACCGGGTGATAGTCCCGTACACGAAAGTGCACATTCTGTGAGTTCGAAGAGTAGGGCGGGACACGTGGTATCCTGTCTGAATATGGGGGGACCATCCTCCAAGGCTAAATACTCCTGACTGACCGATAGTGAACCAGTACCGTGAGGGAAAGGCGAAAAGAACCCCGGCGAGGGGAGTGAAACAGAACCTGAAACCGTGTACGTACAAGCAGTGGGAGCCTCATTTATGGGGTGACTGCGTACCTTTTGTATAATGGGTCAGCGACTTATATTCTGTAGCAAGGTTAACCGTATAGGGGAGCCGCAGGGAAACCGAGTCTTAACTGGGCGTTAAGTTGCAGGGTATAGACCCGAAACCCGGTGATCTAGCCATGGGCAGGTTGAAGGTTGGGTAACACTAACTGGAGGACCGAACCGACTAATGTTGAAAAATTAGCGGATGACTTGTGGCTGGGGGTGAAAGGCCAATCAAACCGGGAGATAGCTGGTTCTCCCCGAAAGCTATTTAGGTAGCGCCTCGTGAACTCATCTCCGGGGGTAGAGCACTGTTTCGGCTAGGGGGCCATCCCGGCTTACCAACCCGATGCAAACTGCGAATACCGGAGAATGTTATCACGGGAGACACACGGCGGGTGCTAACGTCCGTCGTGAAGAGGGAAACAACCCAGACCGCCAGCTAAGGTCCCAAAGTCATGGTTAAGTGGGAAACGATGTGGGAAGGCACAGACAGCCAGGATGTTGGCTTAGAAGCAGCCATCATTTAAAGAAAGCGTAATAGCTCACTGGTCGAGTCGGCCTGCGCGGAAGATGTAACGGGGCTAAACCATGCACCGAAGCTGCGGCAGCGACACTATGTGTTGTTGGGTAGGGGAGCGTTCTGTAAGCCGTTGAAGGTGGCCTGTGAGGGTTGCTGGAGGTATCAGAAGTGCGAATGCTGACATAAGTAACGATAAAGCGGGTGAAAAGCCCGCTCGCCGGAAGACCAAGGGTTCCTGTTCAACGTTAATCGGAGCAGGGTGAGTCGACCCCTAAGGCGAGGCTGAAAAGCGTAGTCGATGGGAAGCAGGTTAATATTCCTGCACTTGGTGTTACTGCGAAGGGGGGACGGAGAAGGCTAGGTTATCCGGGCGACGGTTGTCCCGGTTTAAGCGTGTAGGCTGACATCTTTGGTAAATCCGGGGTGTCTTAAGGCTGAGGCGTGACGACGAGCCACCACGGTGGTGAAGTAACTGATGCCCTGCTTCCAGGAAAAGCCTCTAAGCTCCAGGTAACACGAAATCGTACCCCAAACCGACACAGGTGGTCAGGTAGAGAATACCAAGGCGCTTGAGAGAACTCGGGTGAAGGAACTAGGCAAAATGGTGCCGTAACTTCGGGAGAAGGCACGCTGGCGCGTAGGTGAAGGGACTTGCTCCCGGAGCTGAAGCCAGTCGAAGATACCAGCTGGCTGCAACTGTTTATTAAAAACACAGCACTGTGCAAACACGAAAGTGGACGTATACGGTGTGACGCCTGCCCGGTGCCGGAAGGTTAATTGATGGGGTTATCCGCAAGGAGAAGCTCTTGATCGAAGCCCCGGTAAACGGCGGCCGTAACTATAACGGTCCTAAGGTAGCGAAATTCCTTGTCGGGTAAGTTCCGACCTGCACGAATGGCGTAATGATGGCCAGGCTGTCTCCACCCGAGACTCAGTGAAATTGAAATCGCTGTGAAGATGCAGTGTACCCGCGGCAAGACGGAAAGACCCCGTGAACCTTTACTATAGCTTGACACTGAACATTGAGCCTTGATGTGTAGGATAGGTGGGAGGCTTTGAAGCGTGGACGCCAGTCTGCGTGGAGCCAACCTTGAAATACCACCCTTTAATGTTTGATGTTCTAACGTAGGCCCGTGATCCGGGCTGCGGACAGTGTCTGGTGGGTAGTTTGACTGGGGCGGTCTCCTCCCAAAGAGTAACGGAGGAGCACGAAGGTTGGCTAATCCTGGTCGGACATCAGGAGGTTAGTGCAATGGCATAAGCCAGCTTGACTGCGAGAGTGACGGCTCGAGCAGGTGCGAAAGCAGGTCATAGTGATCCGGTGGTTCTGAATGGAAGGGCCATCGCTCAACGGATAAAAGGTACTCCGGGGATAACAGGCTGATACCGCCCAAGAGTTCATATCGACGGCGGTGTTTGGCACCTCGATGTCGGCTCATCACATCCTGGGGCTGAAGTAGGTCCCAAGGGTACGGCTGTTCGCCGTTTAAAGTGGTACGCGAGCTGGGTTTAGAACGTCGTGAGACAGTTCGGTCCCTATCTGCCGTGGGCGCTGGAGAATTGAGGGGGGTTGCTCCTAGTACGAGAGGACCGGAGTGAACGCACCACTGGTGTTCGGGTTGTCATGCCAATGGCACTGCCCGGTAGCTAAGTGCGGAAAAGATAAGTGCTGAAAGCATCTAAGCACGAAACTTGCCCCGAGATGAGTTCTCCCTGACTCCTTGAGAGTCCTGAAGGGACGTTGAAGACTACGACGTTGATAGGCCGGGTGTGTAAGCGCAGCGATGCGTTGAGCTAACCGGTACTAATGACCCGTGAGGCTTAACCTTACAACGCCAGAGGCGTTTTGGTGAGAGAGACCAGAGATTTTCAGCTTGTTTTACCGGATAAAGAATTCAGTTTTGTCCTGCGGAGTTAGGTCCGAAGGATTTTGCGCTGAAGCAAGGCGGCAAACGAGACGCTACGAGGGAGCATACGAGGGTATGTGACGGAGTAGCGCGAGAGCGGCCAACGCAGCAGCAGCGTAAAAGACACAGGACAGAGCGAAAAGAATTTGCCTGGCGGCTGTAGCGCGGTGGTCCCACCTGACCCCATGCCGAACTCAGAAGTGAAACGCCGTAGCGCCGATGGTAGTGTGGGGCCTCCCCATGCGAGAGTAGGGAACTGCCAGGCATCAATTTAAGACCCGTTATCGGGTCGTGACCTTCCCGGTGACGCGGAAAGGGTGAAACACCTGAAATCAGAACGATTTTCTGATATCAGTACAGAATCGGTGGAGCGGTAGTTCAGTTGGTTAGAATACCTGCCTGTCACGCAGGGGGTCGCGGGTTCGAGCCCCGTCCGTTCCGCCACTTAATTGATAAGCCCTGACTGCAAAGTCAGGGCTTTTTCATGTTTATAATTCAGCCGTTATTGTTGATTGTTAATCAATATTCTTCTGCTTATAAGCGGATTTTTCAGCAACAATAAACCTGCCAGAATGTTCTCATCGAAGCACAACACAATCCGATGAGGAAATCATGACAATCCCCGCTTTTGGTTTAGGTACTTTCCGTCTGCAAGACGATGTTGTAATCCATTCAGTTAAGACCGCGCTTGAGCTTGGTTACCGCACGGTTGATACCGCTCAAATCTATGAAAATGAAGCAGCTGTGGGTCAGGCGATCGAAGAAAGCCGCATAGATCGTAATGAACTGTTTATTACGACTAAGATTTGGATAGAAAATCTCTCTGCAGATAAGTTAATCCCGAGTTTAAAAGAGAGCCTAACAAAGCTGCGTACCGAATATGTCGATCTTACATTGATTCATTGGCCCTCGCCTGGCTCGGCAGTTTCGGTAAAAGAGAGCATGCTGGCATTGATGTCCGCAAAAGAAGCGGGACTGACGCGTCAGATTGGTATTTCGAATTTCCCCATTGCCTTGATGAAAGAGGCTATTGAAGCCGTTGGTGTAGAAAACATTGCCACTAACCAAATTGAATTGCATCCCTTCCTGCAGAATCGTCAGGTGGTCGACTTTGCTAAACAGCAAGGTCTGCATATCACTTCCTATATGACGCTGGCTTATGGTGAGGCGCTGAAGGATGACGTGATTAATGCAATTGCAGAAAAGCATCAAGCCACTCCGGCTCAAGTTGTTTTGGCCTGGGCGATGAAGTTAGGTTATGCGGTGATCCCGTCATCCACTAAGCGTGAAAATCTGGCCAGCAATATGGCTGCGAGGGATCTAACGCTGGATCAAGAAGACATGGCAAGTATTGCAGCGCTGGATCGCCAGCAGCGATTAGTTAGCCCGGAAGGTCTGGCACCAGACTGGGATTAATCTCCTCGGTATTCAGCCCTGCACTCGCCAGGGCTGATCTTTTACCCATTCACTGAGAAAATCGATAAAAGCGCGCACGCGCTGGCTTACCCCTAAATCACTGTAATATACCGCATTAAAAGGCATCTCTACTGCCACTCGCTGCTCAGCTAATAATTCGATAAAAGTGCCATCTGCTATTTCACTGTCCACCATAAAATCCGATAAACAGGCAATGCCTTGAGCGTCTAAACACAATTGCTTGAGCGTCTCACCACTGTTAGATGATATCCCAGCAACGATATCGTAAAGCACGCCGCTTTCGTCGGCCACGGGCCAGCGATTTAAGCGTGGTGTTTCAACGAAGCCAAGACATTCATGATGTGCCAAATCAGCAACGGATGTTGGAACGCCATACGTTGCCAGATAAGCCGGCGTAGCCACTAATTTACGATAGCTCGTAAAAAGCCAACGAGCACGTAGTGTGGAGTCCACCAGGTTTCCTGCACGAATCGCAACGTCAACTTTGCGTTCAATAAGATTGATAAAACTCTCAGAGGAAATCAGCGAAAGCGTGACATCTGGATAACGTTCGCGAAAGGGCTTGATCATAGGCAGTAGAAGATGAAGAACCACAGGCGTAGCGGCATCAATGCGCAGTATGCCCCGTGGAGCCATCTGACGCTCTAATAATTCACTTTCGGCCGTAGACATCTCCTGCATTAACTTTTGCACGCGACGAAAGTAGTGTTCGCCTTCGTGGGTTAACGCTAGCTGACGAGTCGTACGAGTCAATAGGGCAACACCCAGCTTGTTTTCCAGCTTTTTTACAGTACGGCTCACAGCAGAGTTGGCCATGTGTAACTGTTCCGCAGCACGACTGAAACTACCGCTCTCAACTACGGCAATGAATACCTTCAGCTCTTCTGATGATGCTTTCATTATTCCCTCAGGGACAAAAGTCTATTCTCATTTTGCATCTTTTTGTCATTAAAGCATGAAGTGATACTAACGCCCATCAAAACCTCAATGGGAGTCAATCATGCCACTTGCACTTTGGGCGCTTACTATCAGTGCCTATGCGATCGGAACCACCGAGTTCGTTATTGTCGGACTCATTCCGACCATCGCTGAACAGCTCAGTATTACGCTACCTTCGGCGGGAATGCTGGTATCCATTTATGCATTGGGTGTGGCCGTTGGTGCTCCAGTGCTCACGGCTTTAACCGGTAAATTAGCGCGTAAGCAATTATTGATGGGGCTGATGGTACTCTTCACCGTCGGTAATCTGGTTGCCTGGCTGGCACCCAATTATGAAACGCTGGTGATTGCGCGCTTGCTCACAGGACTTGCGCATGGCGTTTTCTTCTCAGTCGGTTCGACGATTGCAACGAGTCTGGTGAGTAAAGAGAAGGCTGCGAGCGCCATCGCGATTATGTTTGGTGGTTTAACGGTAGCGCTGGTGACCGGTGTTCCATTGGGAACATTGATTGGGCAACATTTCGGCTGGCGTGAAAGCTTCCTCGCCGTATCGTTACTGGGCGTTATTGCTCTGGTAGCAAGCCAGGTGCTCATTCCGCGCAATATTGCTCAACCACCTTCTACTACGCTAGCACAGCAGGCGAGGGTAATGGTTAATCCTCGTTTGTTGCTGATCTATGCAATTACAGCACTCGGTTATGGTGGCGTATTCACCGCTTTTACTTTCCTTGCGCCGATGATGCAGTCGCTGGCAGGTTATTCACCTACTGCGGTGAGCATGATTCTGTTGGGATACGGCATTTCTGTTGCCATAGGCAATATATGGGGCGGTAAACTGGCCGATCGTCGCGGTGCAATTCCCGCACTGACACTGATCTTTATGGCACTGGCCATTTTACTGATGGTGTTCCAGTTCACCGCGAGTATGCACATCATGTCACTGGTAACCGTATTGCTCATGGGAATCTTTGCCTTTGCCAACGTGCCTGGTCTGCAGGTGTATGTGGTGCAGAAAGCAGAACACTATGCGCCAGGTGCGGTTGATGTCGCTTCAGGTTTAAATATTGCGGCCTTCAATATTGGTATTGCTCTGGGATCCACTGTAGGGGGCTATATCGTTGAGCACTATGGTCTGGCGCAAACACCATGGGTAGGCGCAGTGATTGTGCTGGGCGCATTATTGCTGGTGCGACTGAGTGGCCAGCTCGATAAACCGAAGAGTGCGATAGCAATGGAATAATCTACACAATAGCCTGCCAACCGGCAGGCTATTGCATGGGTATGCTGTGAGGTGAATTCCGACAATTACCAACACCAATTGAAACCCCGCACTAAAATCCCTATAACAGTCAGGTGAAGTACTAGTCGTAAATCAGCCAGGCGGGAAAGTGCGGAAAAAAACTTATTCAATGCGTTATGTAGCAGGTCAGCCAGCTGAGCGAATCTTTCCGCCAGGGGCAATGCTGCATCTTGGCCAGGCACTGCCGCCTGGCGCGCCCCTGCCAGCGGATCCCACTTTGCGGGTTTTAGTCTGGAATATCTTTAAACAGCAGCGTGCCGATTGGATGTCAGTCCTGCAGGGCTTCGGCAAGCATGCCCATCTGGTATTGCTGCAGGAAGCACAGGCAACCCCTGAGTTGGTCAAATTCGCCACCAGCAACTATCTCGCGGCCGATCAGGTGCCTGCCTTTGTCTTACCGCAACATCCTTCTGGCGTCATGACGTTGGCTTCTGCGCATCCTGTGTATTGCTGTCCTCTACGTGAGCGCGAACCGCTGCTGCGCCTTGCCAAATCGGCGCTCGTTACGGCGTACCCATTACCCACCGGTGAAATGCTGATGGTAGTAAATATCCACGCGGTGAATTTTAGCCTGGGTGTCGATGTCTACAGCAAACAGCTGGGGCCGATTGGCGAACAGATTCAGCATCATCGCGGGCCGGTAATTATGGCAGGCGATTTCAATGCCTGGAGCCGCCAGCGTATGAATGCGTTATATCGTTTTGCGCGGGAGATGTCGCTGCGGGAAGTTAATTTCACTGACGACCACCGCCGGAAAGCCTTTGGCCGACCGCTAGATTTCGTTTTCTATCGTGATATGAAGGTGAGTGACGCTTCTGTACTGGTAACACGAGCTTCCGATCACAACCCGCTGCTGGTTGAATTCAATTCTCTCTATGGCATTGAGCGTTAACTAAAGGCGCTCAGGCTCCCACTCTGCTACAGCCGAAAATGGCCAGAACCGAGTACAGCTGATGAGTTAGCTAAAGGCTGGAGAGTCGGGGAAGTACACAATTTGGCAAAAGCTGAAAATGAAAAAGGCTGACAAAAGTCAGCCTTTTCGACGCATTAGGTATCAGGTGTTGCGCTATTCTTCACAAACAGCGTGAGCTTATCGCCCGGCTGGATGTCTTTAGCGTCACTGTTCCAGCGCATCACATCTTTGGTATTCACACCATGACGTTTTGCAATACTGGCAAAAGAATCACCCTTACGTACACGATAGGTGATGCTGTTGCCGTTATCAGCCAATTGCGTGGACGCTTTGCCGCTTACGGTCAATGTTTGACCCGTGCGAACTGAAGCGCTGCGCAGATTGTTCTGCTGTTTCAGTGTACTGACGCTTACGCCAAGCTTGCTGGCAATGCCAGACAAGGTGTCGCCTTTGCGCACCGTGTAGCTATTTCCTGCCGCGCTGGCTTTCGCCATCTCGGTAGGCTGCACGGAAGCAATATCACCGGAAGCCAGTGAATCTCGCAGCTTAGCAACATTGGACTTTGGCACCATAATGTAGTGCGGTCCATTAGGCGCCGTCGCACCGTTTTTATAACCGGCATTGAATGTCTTCAGTTTACTGAGAGACATACCGGCCATATCTGCGGCTTGCGTCAGTTCCATCTGCTGTCCCACCTCTACGCGAGCTAACGCACGGCTCTCGTTCGGGGTCGGCAGTTTGATACCGTAACGCTTGTTGTTCTTGAGAATTTCACTCAAGGCCAACATTTTAGGTACATAGACCGTCGTTTCGCGTGGTAACGATAAATTCCAGAAGTCAGTCGGCTTGCCGCGCGCCTTATTCTGTTTCATCGCTTTCAGCACTCGTCCTTCACCGCTGTTGTAGGCGGCGATGGTCAGTAACCAGTCACCGTCAAACATACCGTTTAGACGCTGCATCATATCCAGCGCTACTTTGGTCGAGGCCACCACATCGCGGCGCCCGTCATACCATTGGTTCTGTTTCAAACCATAGTTTTTGCCCGTTTGTGCAACAATCTGCCAGATGCCGGCGGCATTGGAAGACGATGTTGCGTGTGGGTCAAAAGCGCTCTCCACTATGGGTAGCAGTACCAGTTCCATCGGCATTTTACGTTTCTGTATCTGCTCGACTATCCAGTACATGTACGGCTCTGCCCGTAATGTTACATCGTGGAGATAGCTCTTATTTTTTAAAAATTTTGTTTTTTGTTCGCGGATCCGGCTGTTTTCCGGAATCCCCATCTTCAACTCGTCACTAATGTGATTCCAGAGATCAGTATCTTCTGCGAGGCTTGTTCCATCATCCTGCCATCGCGGCGACAACAATCGATCTCCGTACTTTCCATTTTCACCTTGACCAGCTGAAGACAGACTCTGTGCATGCTGTACGGGGATATTGGCGTCATTCCTTGATGCCTGACATCCTACCAGCAAGACCGAGGCGAGTAATATCGCTTTAGCCTTCATGTGTGTGTCAATAGTTCGCTTAAAAGACGAGCAACTATACGTGACGGTCCGCCACAACACAACCTCAAAAATTAAAAGCGGTCTTTCTTCTCGCGTAGATCGGCGAAAGTTTGCCATAACGCCGACGATGAGACATTACCGCCTAAAGCCTGTTGTAAATCAGGATCTTGCGTGCGTAAAAATAAATTTATTTCTCGCTCAAGGGCCAGTTTTGTCGGTAAAGTAATGCGATTTTCTGCGCGTAAGTCCTTAATTTGCTGATACCTTGCCAAAATTTTCGGGTCATGAGGCAAAATTGCTGCCGCAAACTTCATATTGGATAAAGTGTATTCATGCGCACAGCAAATAAGAGTATCTTCAGGAAGCTGATTAAGCTTTTGAAATGAATCAAACATTTGTTCTGCAGTGCCTTCAAAAAGACGCCCGCAGCCACCAGAAAACATCGTGTCGCCACAGAAAAGATAAGGAGAACTGAAATATGAGATATGTCCTAAAGTGTGGCCGGGGGTGGCGATGACACAGAAGTTTAGCCCAAGCAGCGTAAATTCATCTCCTTCAGCCACAATACGTTTTGCACCTTTATCTGCCGTTTCCTGTGGGCCGAAAACCTCCAGATCGGGATAGTGCTGCAACAGCTCCTCCACGCCGCCAACATGATCGTGATGATGATGGGTCAATAAAATCGCGACCGGTTGCCACCGATTGGCCTTAATTTTATCCATTACCGGCTGTGCTTCGCCGGGATCGACAATCAGGCACTTGTTATCCTCGTCCGTCAGTGTCCAGATGTAGTTATCCTGCAATGCGGGAATGCTGGTAAGATTCATAAACACCTCTCAGGTCGTAGAAAAAGGAAAATGGTAGAGCATGAAGCCGGCTAAAACACGCCAAATCCTGACTGCACCGCGCTCCTGGCGCGATATGCCCATGGGAGATTATTTTCGCGATGCGCTCACGCAGCAACTGCAGCCCTACCTCGGAAAGCTGTATGGCTTTCATATGCTTAAAATTGGCAGTCTTAGCGCAGAAATCAATACGAGTCAGTGTGCCATATCGCACCAGGTGAATGTGGGCATTGAGGGCGATGAGTTGCAGGTTATCGCCAATAACACACAATTACCCTTTGAATCTAAATCGATTGATGCCTGCTTACTCGCGCACACGCTGGCCTGGAGTCAGGATCCACATCGTGTGTTGCGCGAGGTGGATCGGGTATTAATCGATGATGGCTGGATGATCATCAGCGGCTTCAATCCCTTCAGTTTACTCGGTATCAGTAAAGTCATTCCGGGCTTGCACTCGCGCGCGCCGTGGAGTGGACGCATGTTCAGTCAGGTTCGTCTGCTCGATTGGCTAAGCCTGCTCAATTATGAAGTAGTATATCGCACGCGTTTTCAGGTGGTGCCGTGGCATCGGCAAGGCGGCCGAGTGATTAGTGCGCATTTACCTGCGCTGGGCTGTCTGAATATTGTGGTGGCACGTAAGCGCACGTTCCCGCTAACGCCCACCAAAATGAAGAAGAGTCTGAGTCAAAGCCAACTGCGCCAAACCGTCAACGTGACGCGCCAGTTTCGTGAAGTGAAGGATCAGGACTCAACCTGATATCCAATATCATCCTGGGTTGGGTTGCCCGCCGCGCTGCGTGCTAATTCGTCGCAGCGTTCGTTTTCTGGATGACCGGCATGGCCTTTTACCCATTCCCACTTAATTTCATGATTGCTGAGCGCCAGATCGAGGCGTTTCCACAAATCGACATTCTTCACCGGCTTCTTATCGGCCGTTTTCCAGCCGCGCTTCTTCCAGTTATGGATCCAGCTGGTGATCCCCTGGCGTACATATTGGCTGTCGGTGCTGATTACCACGTCACACGGCTGCGTCAACGCTTCAAGCGCCACAATCGCCGCCATCAATTCCATGCGATTATTGGTCGTGAGACGATAGCCGGTGCTGAATAATTTTTCGTGTTCGCGATAGCGGAGAATGGCACCATAACCGCCGGGACCGGGATTGCCCAGGCAAGATCCATCGGTGAATATTTCTACCTGTTTGCGCATCTCTGGTAGACTTCCTTCTGACAAAACGCCAAGTCTGACATAAAACGAGTCCTATGAGCACTGCAAATAACCGCCAGATTGTCCTCGATACTGAAACCACCGGCATGAACATGATCGGTGTGCATTATGAAGGGCATCGCATCATTGAAATTGGTGCGGTTGAGGTGATCAACCGTCGCCTGACCGGCAACAACTTCCACATGTATCTGAAGCCCGATCGGCTGGTAGATCCCGAAGCTTTCGGCGTGCACGGCATTGCCGATGAGTTTCTCGCGGATAAGCCGCTGTTTGCAGATATTGCCGACGAATTCCTTGAGTACATTCGCGGCGCGGAGCTGGTGATCCATAACGCCTCGTTCGATATCGGTTTTATGGATTACGAATTCGGCATGCTGAAGCGGGATATCGGCAAAACCGAGACCTTCTGCCAGATCACCGATAGCCTGGCAATGGCGCGTAAGATGTATCCCGGCAAGCGCAACAGCCTTGATGCGTTGTGCAACCGTTATGAAATAGACAACAGTAAACGTACGCTGCACGGCGCACTGCTCGATGCCGAGATTTTGGCAGAAGTGTTCCTGATGATGACCGGTGGCCAAACCTCACTCTCGTTTTCACTGGACGGTGAGCAGAACAATCAGGGCTCCGGTGAAAGTATTCAGCGCATTGTGCGCCCGAGTTCAGGCTTGCGCGTGGTTAGCGCCAGTGATGAAGAGATCGTTGCGCATGAAGGTCGTCTGGATTTAGTGCAGAAGAAGGGCGGCAGCTGCCTGTGGCGCGCGTAAAACGGCTGGTTTTGCACGCATAATCGACGTTAAGCTGAAAAAAGCGGCAAACGAAACATTCCCACAGAAAAAGCGTTGACGGGTGTGGAAGCTGCTATTAATATGCGCCTCGTTCTCGACGGGGAACAAAGCGCGGAGCGGTAGTTCAGTTGGTTAGAATACCTGCCTGTCACGCAGGGGGTCGCGGGTTCGAGCCCCGTCCGTTCCGCCAATCTATTTAAAGAAGCCGATGCAGAAATGCATCGGCTTTTTGCTTTTTCTGGCTGACATAAATGCCAGCCCTACACATCCAGCGTAGGGTCGCCATTCATGGCGACCAGCACACAATTAATCTTTCTGCACCGCCACGTGATACGTCGCCACAGATTCTTCACGGTCGGCGCGCCCCAGCCAGCGGTAGCAGCCGGCGCCCAACGCCACGCCGATAAACCAGCTAAAGTTCGCCACTGCATGCAGTGAGGGAATAAAGCTAATCACTAAACCGATGCCCACCGACGGCAGCAGCGCAGCAATTGCTTTCGGGTTGAAGCCGCCGCGATACCAGTAACGTCCTTTCGGCGTGTCATCAAACAGATCGTCAACGTACACTTTGCTGCGTTTAATCAGGTAGAAATCAGCAATCAAAATTCCGAACAGCGGTCCAATGAACGCGCCCAGTACATCCAACGTATAGTGAATCAATTCCGGTGACTGAAACAGGTTCCACGGCGTCAGCAACACCGAGCCGACGGCGGCAATCATGCCACCGGTACGGAAGCTAATTTTCTGCGGCGAACAGTTAGAGAAATCGAACGCGGGCGAAACAAAGTTGGCCACGATATTAATGCCGATGGTGGCGATAATCATGGTCAGCAGACCAATCGCTACCGCCACGTCGTTACCTACCATGCTCACGGTCTCAATCGGATCGGTGATCATTCTGCCGAACAGCGATTGCGTGCCGGAGACAATGACCACGGTGACAATCGAGAACAGCAGGAAGTTGAACGGCAAGCCCCAGCGGTTACCGCGACGAATTTCACCCATACTTTTGCCGTAGCGCGAGAAGTCACCAAAGTTGAGCAGCGGACCGGAGAAGTAAGAGACCACCAGCGCGGTAGCGGTGATCATCTGCCAGGTTTGCTCGCCGGTGCTCAACTGTTTGCTGGCCAGTGTAAAGGAGATGCCGTCAAAACCGGTTTTGTATACAATCCAGCCGGCCAGTGCCACCATCACTACGTATACCGCTGGACCCGCGACATCGATAAAGCGTTTAATGGCGCTCATCCCATGCCAGAACACCATTGCCTGCAGTAACCACATCACGCCGAAACAGCACCAGCCAAGCTGCGATAAGCCGAGCCAGCTGCTTTGCGTCATGCTGCTAAGCGTCGGGAAGAACTTCAGCAGCACCAGCATCAGGGCGTTGGCCGCCAGATATGTCTGGATGCCATACCACGCGAAGGCGATCAGCCCGCGAATGATGGCCGGGATGTTGGCACCGAATACGCCAAACGCCTGACGCGAAATCACCGCGTACGGCACGCCCGCCATCTGGCTTGGTTTGGCCACCAGATTGGCACACAGCTGCACGATGCAGATGCCCACTAACAAACACAGCAGAACCTGCCAGCTCGCCAGGCCTAAGGTAAAGAAGCTGGCGGCAACGACATAGCCGCCCATGCTATGCACATCCGACATCCAGAATGAAAAGATGTTGTACCACGACCAGTTCTGATCGCGCGTTGGCGCCAGATCGTCATTGCACAGGCGCGGACTGTATTGCGCGTTGGCTTCAGAGGCCACCCGCGAGGTCACTTCAGAATGTTTTGGCATGAAACCTGCTCCTCTCAACATCATGGAAAAATAATCACAGCGTGAAACGGTATTGCAGGATCCAGGCCAGAATTGATTTCTTGTATACAAAAAATTAATTTCACGTATACGATGTGCAGCACACAGGCACTTACCGGAGCAGGTAATGAAGAGTGAAACAGGCCAGAAAACGGCTGCCGATCTGACCGATCGCGATGAACCCATCTACCAGGCGCTTCTCACCGCCATCGTTGAACATCAACTGCCGCCGGGCAGTAAATTGCCGGAAGAAGCCTTATCAGAAGTATTTGGCGTGAGCCGCACCGGCATTCGTAAAGTGCTGCAACGCCTCGCCGCGGTGCAAATGATCACCTTGTCGCCCAGACGTGGTGCACAAGTGGCGACGCCGGGCGTGGATGAAGCACGCGATATCTTCACCACTCGCAGTTTATTGGAGTGTGCAAATCTGCCGGCGGTGCTGAGCCATGTGCAGCAACCGCATTTGGCTGCGCTGGCCGATCTGATTGAGTCCGAACAGCAGGCGCACCAGCAGCACAATGGTGCCGCCGCGATCCGCTTATCCGCCGCCTTCCATATTCAGCTGCAGGCGATTTCCGGTAATGCAGTGCTTACCGATATGGTGACGCGTTTAACGCAGCGCTCGTCGCTGGTGATCGCCGCTTACGGCGCGCCGTGGCAGCGCGGCTGCCGTTGCGATCATCACGATCGGCTCGTGGATCTGCTACGAAAAAAAGATCTGCCGGCGTTAACCGCCGCTCTGCAGCACCACTTTGAGCACATTGTTAGCAGTCTGCACTTTGAGCGCAGCGGCGAAACGTTACCCGATTTCTCCCGGTTATTTGCCGGTAACAAAGGAGCGGCATCATGAGCCTGATCCAGGTGATCAATCCCAATACCAGCCTGGCGATGACGGAAACCATTGGCGCCGCCGCCCGCGCGGTCGCCGCACCGGGCACCGAGATTCTGGCGGTATGTCCAGACCACGGCGTGCCGTCGATTGAAGGGCATTTTGATGAAGCCATTGCGGCAATTGGCGTGCTGGAGCAGGTGAAGCGCGGTAAAGAGCAGGGGGTTATCGGCCATATTATTGCCTGCTTTGGCGATCCGGGATTACTGGCGGCGCGCGAACTGGCGAGCGGACCGGTGATCGGCATTGCAGAAGCGGCGATGCACACCGCCACGCTGGTGGCAACGCGCTTCTCAATCGTCACCACCTTGCCGCGCACGCTGGTAATTGCCCGCCATTTGCTGCAGCAATACGGTTTTACCCACCATTGCGCTGCGCTGCACGCCATCGATCTGCCGGTGCTGGCGCTGGAGGACGGTAGCGGTGTGGCGCAGGAGAAGGTGCGTCAGCGCTGCATTCAGGCGAAACGTGAAGATGGCAGCGGTGCGATTGTCTTAGGTTGCGGCGGCATGGCATCGCTGGCGCAAGAGTTAACCAAAGAGCTTGGATTGCCGGTGATCGACGGCGTAAGCGCCGCGGTGAAAATGGTGGAGTCGCTGGTGGCGCTAGGCTTCGGCACCAGTAAGCATGGCGATCTCGATTATCCGCTCGAAAAACCGCTCAGCGGGGCATTTCAGCACCTAAACTAAGTGCTGGTTGAGGACTGACGACAGGAACTTGCAGAATGAATGATGTATCTGAAAAGAAAGAGTACAGCTTCAACAAGAACTATCCACGCGATCTGATCGGCTATGCCGGCAACCCACCGCATGCGCAGTGGCCAGGCAAGGCGCGGGTGGCGGTGCAGTTTGTCCTCAACTACGAAGAGGGTGCCGAGAATAACGTGCTGCACGGCGATGCCGGTTCCGAGCAGTTTCTTTCCGATATTATCGGTGCGGCCAGCTACGCCGATCGTCATATGTCGATGGATTCGCTGTATGAATATGGCTCACGCGCCGGTTTCTGGCGCATCCATAATGAATTTCAAAAGCGCGGTTTGCCGTTAACGGTGTTTGGCGTGGCGATGGCGCTGGCGCGTCATCCGGAAATCGTCAACGCGATTAAAGCGGCAGATTACGATGTAGTCAGCCATGGCTGGCGCTGGATCCACTATCAGGCGATGGACGCGAAAACCGAGCGCCAGCATATGCAGCAGGCGGTTGATGTGTTAACCGATCTGTTTGGCAAAGCGCCGACCGGCTGGTACACCGGCCGCGACAGCCCCAACACGCGTCGCTTAGTGGTCGAGCAGGGCGGCTTCAGCTACGACAGCGATTACTACGGCGACGACCTGCCATTCTGGACGCAGGTCACCTGTCAGGACGGCACGGTAAAACCGCATCTGATCATTCCCTACACGCTGGAGTGCAACGACATGCGCTTCGCCTCGCCGCAGGGCTTCAACACCGCAGAGCAGTTCTTCACCTACCTGCGTGACACCTTTGATGTGCTGTATGAAGAGGGCGAAACCGCGCCGAAGATGATGTCGATTGGCATGCACTGTCGCCTGCTGGGGCGTCCGGGGAAATTCCGCGGACTGCAGCGCTTCCTCGATCATATTCAGCAGCATGAGGATGTATGGGTGTGTACGAGGCAGCAAATTGCCGACCATTGGATTAAGACGCATCCCGCGCCGGATGCTTGATGGGCGCTGGCGGGCTGCCAGACCGCTTTTTTAAAGGCAACTTCAAGGTCAAAGGCGGTTTCGATTGTCCTGCGGACAACCGACCCAGGGGAGGCAGTCGCCCCTCCCCTGGGGACCCGGTCTCTTTGTCGGCAGAATTGCCGCTGCGCGGTCCCCTCACTTCAGGTGAATTTCTGACGGACCGGCTGCGATTCGCTCCTGCTCAGCGCAGCCTCTCGCCGCCGTCTTGGCGGCTCATCCTGGAATCCCCCCTCCGTTCGGCAATTCTGACGACACTCTCCCGCTGCAAAACCTCTGCACCAAAAAAGAGATCGCATCGCGATAAGAATATTTGATTTTATTAAAAATCTTGCCGCGGGGGTGTTGAGTCGGCATCACTTTCGCCGAGGAGAAGCCTGCTTCCAGGATGAGCCGCCAGGACGGCGGCGAAAGGGCCTGCTGAGCCAGGATGGCGAATCAGGGCCGGTCCGTCAGGAAGTGGGATTTGACGAGGGAACCCGCGTAGCGGGCGAGAGTGCTGCCGAAAAGCCCGGGTTCCCAGGGGAGGGGCGACTGCCTCCCCTGGGTCGGTCGGCTGAAAGCCGATCGAAACCGCCCTTGACCTTGACCTTGACTTTGACCTTGACCTTGACCTTGAAGTGGACGTTGAAAAAAGCAGTCTGATTGCCAATCAGGGCGAAACGCTGCGCCCTCAGCTCATCAAGCTCACTTGTGCTGCCACAATCCGCCAGCCGCAAGGCAATCTCACCCACGTCTGTTGTTGACGCCCAATCTTCTCCACGCCCGCGCGCGTAAACTCAGTACTGCACACCGCATAATCATCACCAAAGGTAGTGATCACCGTATTGCGCAGCGTACGATCCAGGCCTTTTGACGGGCGCGCGGCGCGAAACGCGCGGATCTCGTCGATGCCATATAAATTCTCACCCGCACCCAGGCGCACGGTGCGTGGGTCGTGCCAGAACAGCTCATCCAGCACCGCGATGTCATTGCTAATCAGCGCTTGCTCGTAGCGATAAAAGGCGGCGGTGACGTCGGCGAGTACCGCCGGGCGGTCGATATCTTCAGGTGTCATCTTCAGGCGTCCAATAAGGTGGTTTGTGGCAGCGTCAGCCCCTGCTGTTGCAGTGCCCAGGCGGCGCGCAGTGCCAGATGTTCTTTAAACGGTGCGGCGATCAATTGCAAACCAATTGGCAAGCCGCTGGCGGTGTGCAGCGGTACGGTGCACACCGGTAAGCCGAGGAAGGAGATCGGCTGGGTGAGCATGCCCATGCTGGCGCGCGTCGGTAAATCCTGGCCGTTGATGTGAATGGTTTCCTGGCCGATGGTGGTGGCGGTGCACGGCGTGGCAGGGGCGATCAGCACGTCGAACTGCTCAAACAGCGGTAGCACCTGCTGCTGGAAGTGACGGCGGAAACGCTGTGCCTGCACGTACCACGCCGAAGGCAGCATTGCGCCAGCCAGCAAGCGTTCACGCGAATTAGGCTCGAACTGCTCCGGCTGGCTACGCAGCGCAGGTAAATAGTGATTGCCACCTTCGGCAGCGGTCATGATAAAGGCCGCCGAACGCGCGATTTCAGCATTGGGTAAGCTGACTTCCTCCACGGCATTTAACGCTTTGGCGACCACTGCGACGGCTGCACGCGCTTCATCGCTGCACCAGGTTGAGAAGAAACCACCGAGCACTGCGCTGCGCACGCCTTCTGCGCCATGGCGCAGTAAATCGCTGACCGGCGCAACCGGCTGCGCGGCCTGGAAGGCATCGCTGGCATCCGCGCCTTGCAGAGTGTCATACACCAGGCTCAAATCTTCCACCGACCGGGCAAACGGGCCGATGTGATCGAGACTGGCGACAAACGGATGGCTGCCGCTGCGCGACAGGCGACCAAAAGTGGGTTTTAAACCGAAGATGCCGCACAGCGAAGCGGGTACGCGGATCGAACCGTTAGTGTCGGTGCCGAGTGAAAAGTGCACCAAACCCGCTGCAACCGCCGCCGCCGAACCGCCGGACGAGCCGCCCGCCACGCGGGTTAGATCTCGTGGGTTGTGCGTCGCGCCATAATGGGTGTTTTCGGTGGTAAAGCCGTAAGCGTAGGCATCCATATTCAACATACCGGAGAGCAGCGCGCCGGACTGACGCAGTTTGCTCACCGCCCAGGCATCTTCGCGTGCCGCGGCGCGATCGCTGAACAGGCTGGCACCGGCTAAAGTGCTGTGTCCAGCGACATCAAACAGGTTCTTTACCGCATACGGAATGCCGGCCAACGGCGCTAATGTCTCGCCGCGCTGGCGTTGCTGATCGAGTTGCTCGGCTTCACGCAGCATGCGTTGGCCGGTCACTTCGGTCCAGGCGTTGAGCGCCGGGTTATGTTGCTCAATCGCTGCCAGCGTCGTTTGTGCGATCTCGCGGGCGCTAATTTCACCCAGGCTGAGCGCCTGATGCAGGGCGTTAATCGATAATGACGACAGTTTCATGGATGGAACACTCCCGCCACTTCCAGCCGATCGTCGAGCGGCAGCGCCATCAGCGGCTCGGCCATCGCGGCGATGCGATTAAATTGCGTCAGCAATTCGGCACGGCGCGCATCGTCCAGCTCCAGCGCCAGAATCTGCTCCATTTGGGCGATATAGGAGGCCCAGTCCGGTTGTGAACTCATCAATAATCTCCGTTAGAAACCGGCGGCGCTGCCGTTGCTGCGCGGATCGAACGCGCCTTCCAGCATGCCGTTGTTATGTCGAACGATGGCACCCGCATGGCCGACCACTTCACTGAAATCAGGCAGCAGTTCCACCTCATGGCCGAGCGTGCGCAGCTGCTGCACCGTTTCCGGCGCGATGCGAGCTTCAAGCTTGAGCGAGTCCGATGATTGTCCCCAGGTGCGCCCCAGCAGCCAGCGCGGCGCGCTCACTGCCTGTTGCAACGGCTGCCCCTGAATCACATGGCGCGTGAAAATCGCCGCCTGGGTTTGCGGCTGGCCGTCGCCGCCCATTGAGCCATACACCATGGTGCGGCCATCTTTAAGACGCGCGGCGGCGGGATTAAGCGTGTGGAACGGCTGTTTGCCCGGCTGCAGCGCCAGTAGATGGTCGGGCTGCAGGCTGAACGCAGCGCCACGGTTTTGCCAGGTGATGCCGGTGCCGGGCAATACCACGCCGCTGCCGAATTCGTGGTAGATGCTCTGGATAAAGGAGACCGCCAGCCCGCTGCTGTCCATCACGCCCATCCACACCGTGTCGCCGGGTCCGCGCCCGGTGCCCCACGACGCGGCTTGCCTGTCGTCTACCTGTGCCGCCAGCGTGCTGAGATGTTCGGCGTCCAGCAGGCTCTGCACATTAATGTCGAT
Organism: Pantoea sp. BRR-3P; assembly: GCF_039621635.1. Taxonomy (NCBI): domain Bacteria; kingdom Pseudomonadati; phylum Pseudomonadota; class Gammaproteobacteria; order Enterobacterales; family Erwiniaceae; genus Pantoea; species Pantoea sp. BRR-3P. The sequence continues at coordinate 3,164,922 of NZ_CP155066.1, read as the reverse complement.
GTGGCGCGGATCGGTGATGTGCTGGTCGCGCAGCGCGAAGGCTTTTTTGGTGGCTTCAACGATGCGGTGCACGGTTTGTGCCTCATCGGCGTCTGCCATAGCGAGCCGATCGGTAATGCCGAGGATCGCCAGCGACACCAAACCCTGCGTCGGCGGCGTCATGTTCCAGATATCGCCTTCGCTGTGTGCCAGATGCAGTGGCGTGCAGCGCCGCGCTTGGTGGGTTTGCAAATCTTCCAGGGTGATCGGCATCCCGAGTGCGGTCATTTCGCGCGCCAGATGGTGCGCCAGTTCGCCGCGATAAAAACTCTCCAGCCCGTGATCGCACAGCATGCTCAGCGTATTGGCCAGCGCCGGTTGGGTAAAGCGGCTGCCCGCAGTCGGTACGTTGCCATCTGGCAGGAAAGTGGCGGCGAAACCGGGCTGATGCTGCAGCTCATGCTGCTTAGCGGCGGTGGCGGCGGCTTGCGAAGCGGTGACCGGAATGCCGTCGGCGGCATAGCGAATCGCATCGCGCAGCAGGCGCGTTAACGGCAGCTGCGCGGCACCGAGTTCCTGCGCCAGCGTTAAGGCTTCCTGCCAGCCGCTCACGGTGCCGGCAACGGTTAATGCCGCTTTCGGCCCGCGATGCGGAATATGGGTTTCGCCGTGATAGAAATCGACATGCGCCAGCGAACCGGCCGCCCCGCTGGCGTCAATGGCGATGGGATCGCCGTTAGGTGGCACCACCAACCAGAAACCGTCGCCGCCCAAACCGTTCATGTGCGGATAAACCACGGCGATGGTGGCGGCCGCAGCCACCATCGCTTCAATTGCGCTGCCGCCTTCACGCAGCACCGCTAACGCGCTTTCGCTGGCAAGATGATGCGGCGTAACGGCCATGCCTAACGGCGCCATATTGCTCTGTATCATAGTGATTTCTTCTCTTGTTCTTTTGTGAGCACGCTATTTAATCCCCGCACATTCCGTAGCGGCGCAATTTATTGCGCGATAAATCGCGCCGCTACGGAATGTGCGGGTTTATGCGCACCTGGCAGATCCTGCATAAACCTAAGCAAGAGCTGTTCCAGTTTTGCTCGGACATCAATCTGGATCGATTTATGCTAGCTTGTGATGAAACAAAAGTTACAGGACCGATGATGAAACAACTTGATGAACGACTTCGTAGTCACTATCCGCAACTGTCGCCGCAGGAGCAGCGCATTGCCGACTTCGTATTTGACCATTTTGATGACCTGATCAGCTACAACAGCGCCGAGCTGGCGCGATTGAGCGGTGTCTCAAAGGCCACGGTCAGTCGTTTATTCAAGCGTCTCGGTTACGAAAAATACAAGGACATGCGCGATGAGCTGCGCATCCTGCGCCAGAGCGGCATGCCGCTCACCGACAATCGCGATGCGGTGCAGGGCAACACCTTACTGTCACGCCACTACAAGCAAGAAATGGCGAATCTGACGCAGTGGGTTAACAGCATCGATCCGCAGCAGTTCGGTGAAGTGATTGCGGCGCTGGGCGTGGCTAAACGGGTGTTTATCATCGGCATGCGCAATGCGTATCCGGTGGCGCTGCACCTGCGTCAGCAGCTGATGCAGGCGCGTCCACAGGTGCATGTCCTGCCGCAGCCGGGCCAGACGCTGGGCGAAGAGCTGGTGGACATCACGCCGGAGGACATTGTAGTGGTGATGGCGTTTCGCCGCCGCCCGCGCATCATTCGTCCGCTGATGCAGCAGCTGCAGCAGAGCAACATTCCGGTGCTGGCGCTGTGTGAGCCGCAGGCGCAGGGCATCATTACGCTGGCGCGCTGGCAGCTGTGTGCATCGCTCGATAGCGTTTCCGCCTTTGATAGCTACGCCTCCGCCATGAGCCTGATTAATCTGCTGGCCAACGCTTTGCTACATGAAATGTTGTCGCAGGGGCGTCAGCGCATCCATCAAATCGCCGATCTTTATCAGCATCTCGACGAGCTGGAACACCGTTAACGGGCGCCATTTTGGTGCGTTGCACTGTTTTAGAACGTTAACTTCCACGGGCGCTAGGCCCGTTTTTTTCGCCTTGTATTCAGTAAAACCTCATTTTTTCCTCTTTCTTTCCCTGACGCTGCGGTTGGCACATTAGTTGCAGAATGATTCATCAAGAATCTTTTGTTTCACGTAAACTCACCGGGGTGCATAATGAAAAAAGTATTATTGGCGGTAGCGGGCGCGGCTTTGCTGATGGCGCAGGTCGGTAGCGCGATGGCCGATCAGTTGCAGGATATCCAGAAGCGCGGCGTGATCCGCGTGGCGGTACCGCAGGATTTCCCGCCGTTCGGCTCGGTGGGCACCGATTTGCAGCCGCAGGGCTACGATATTGATATGGCGAAGTACCTTGCCAAACAGATGAAACTGAAGTTGCAGCTGGTGCCGGTTTCCAGCGCCAACCGCGTGCCATATCTGCAAACCGATAAAGTCGATCTGGTGATTTCCAGCATGGGCAAAAACGCCGAGCGCGAGAAAGTGATCGATTTCACCCGCGCCTACGCGCCGTTCTTCCTCGGCGTATTTGGTCCGAAAGGCGACACGCTGAAGGATGCGGCGGCACTCAGCGGTAAATCCATCGGTGTGACGCGCGGTGCGGTGGAAGACATGGTGTTAAGCGATATCGCGCCAAAAGACGCGCAGGTGAAGCGTTATGAAGATAACAACACCACGCTGTCAGCTTATCTCTCAGGTCAGGTGCAGTATGTGGCTACCGGCAACCTGGTTGTCGCCGCGATTGCGCGCCAAAATGCCGATAAAGCGCCGGTTGCCCAGTTCATGTTGAAAGATTCGCCGTGCTACATCGGCCTGAAAAAAGATGAGCCGGCGCTGAAAGAGAAAGTGAATGCGCTGATTGAGCAGGGCATCAAAGACGGCACGCTGAACAAGCTGTCGGAAGAGTGGCTGAAAGCGCCGCTGCCAGCCAACCTCGGCGCATAAAACATGGGGCAACTTAACTTTGCCGATCTCTGGCCACATTGGCCAGAGCTGCTGGCCGGGCTGTGGGTCACCGTTCAGATCACCGTGCTCGCCACCGTGGGCGGCGTTAGCCTCGGCATTCTCGGCGCGGCGTTGCGCAGCGGTAAACCGAGCTGGGCGAGCCGCCTCTGGGGCGTGTACGTTGAACTGATTCGTAATACGCCGTTTGTGGTGCAGCTGTTTTTTATCGTCTTTGGTTTGCCCAATCTTGGTCTGAAACTGACGGCGGGCGAAGCTGCACTGCTAGCGATGTTGATTAATCTGGGTGCCTACAGCACCGAAATTATTCGCGCCGGGATTCAGGTGACGCCGCGCGGCCAGTGGGAAGCGGGGCGTGTGCTGGGCTTAACCCGCACGCAAACCTTTATCCGCGTGGTATTGCCGCCGTCGCTGCAGCGCATTTATCCGGCGCTGGTGAGCCAGTGCATCATTGTGATGCTCGGCTCATCGGTGGTGTCGCAGGTGTCGTACGAAGAGTTGACCTTCGCCGCCAACCTGATTCAGTCGCGCACCTTTTTGAGTTTTGAAGTCTATTTCGTGACCACGCTGATCTATCTGGCGTTGTCGATTGCCATGCGCCAACTGCTGCTGGCGCTGGGACGTAAATGGTTAGGAGCGCAGCCGGCATGACGACGTTTACCGACTGGGACATCCTGCGCAACCTGCTGCTGGCGGCGCGCTGGACAATATTACTCTCGCTGGTGGCGTTTTTCGGCGGCACGCTGGTGACCTTGCCGCTGCTGTTTATGCGCTTGCTGAAACGCAAATGGCCAATGCGGCTGGTGCGCGCTTACACCGAACTGTTTCAGGGCACGCCGCTGCTGATGCAGCTGTTCCTCGCCTTCTTCGGCGTCGGTTTGTTCGGCATTGACGTAGCGCCCTGGACCGCCGCCTCGCTGGCATTAACGCTCTACACCAGCGCGTTTCTGGTGGATATCTGGTACGGCAGCATTCGCGCCTTGCCAAAAGGACAATGGGAAGCGTCGCGCTGCCTCGGCCTGACCTTTGGTCAAACGCTGTTTCGCGTGGTGGCGCCGCAGGCGATTCGTATCGCCATCGCGCCCACGGTCGGTTTTGCCGTACAGGTGATTAAAGGCACCGCGCTGGCCTCGATTATCGGTTTCGTCGAGCTGACCAAAGCCGGCACCATTTTGAATAACGTGACCTATGAGCCCTTCAAGGTGTTTGGCCTGGTGGCGCTCGGTTACTTTCTGATGTGTTATCCGCTGTCGCGTTACAGCCAGTACCTGGAGAAAAAATTCAATGCCGCTCATCACCATTAATCAGGTACAGAAGTACTACGGCGATAATCACGTGCTGAAAGGGGTCGATCTCGATGTCGATCACGGCGAAGTGATCTCGATTATTGGCCGCAGCGGATCGGGCAAAAGTACCTTGCTGCGCTGCATGAATGGGCTGGAAGGCTATCAGGATGGCAGCATCAAACTGGGCGGCATGACCATTACCGATCGCGAATCGCAGGCGCGGGAAATCAGCCGTTCGGTCGGCATGGTATTCCAGAACTTCAATCTGTTCCCGCACATGACGGCGCTGGAAAACGTGATGCTGGCACCGCGCCGCGTGCTGAAGAAAAGCGAAGCCGAATGCCGCGCGCTGGCGACGCAGATGCTGGAAAAAGTCGGCCTTGGTGAGCGCATCAATTACTACCCGGCCAATCTGTCTGGCGGCCAGCAGCAGCGCGTGGCGATCGCCCGTGCACTGGCGATGCAGCCGAAAGTTTTACTCTGTGATGAGATCACCTCAGCGCTCGATCCCGAGCTGGTGGGCGAAGTGCTGAAAGTGCTGGAGCAGCTGGCCGCCGAAGGCATGACGCTGATTCTCGTCACCCATGAAATGAACTTCGCCCGCGACGTGGGCGATCGCGTGGTCTTTATGCATCAGGGGCGCGTCTGGGAGCAGGGCGACAGCAAAACGCTGTTCGCCAATCCGCAAACTGCGGAGCTGAAGCAGTTTATTTCCACGGTCCGCCTCTAGGTTTTCATTAAGGAATACAACATGGATATCAGCCAATTTTCGCAAATCAATCCACCACAGCGTCTGCTGATGGGACCGGGCCCGATCAATGCCGATCCGCGCGTGCTGCGCGCCATGTCGAGCCAGCTGATTGGTCAGTACGATCCGGCGATGACGCACTACATGAACGAAGTGATGGCGCTGTACCGTGGCGTATTTCGCACTGAAAACCGCTGGACGATGCTGATCGACGGCACCTCGCGCGCCGGGATCGAAGCGATTCTGCTGTCGGCGATCCGTCCAGGCGACAAAGTGCTGGTGCCGGTATTTGGCCGTTTTGGTCACCTGCTGTGTGAAATTGCCCGTCGCTGCCGCGCGGAAGTACATACCATTGAAGTGCCGTGGGGCGAAGTGTTTACCCCGGATCAGATTGAAGATGCGATCAAAAAGGTGCAGCCGCGCCTGCTGCTGACGGTGCAGGGCGACACCTCCACCACCATGCTGCAGCCGCTGGAGGAGTTGGGCGCGATTTGCCAGAAATATGGCGTGCTGTTTTATACCGATGCCACCGCCTCGCTCGGCGGTAACGCGCTGGAAACCGATGCGTGGGGCCTTGATGCGGTCTCCGCTGGCATGCAGAAATGCCTTGGTGGACCGTCCGGCACCTCGCCGATCACCCTCAGTCCGCAGATGGAAGCGGCGATCCGCAAGCGTAAGTGCGTGGAGGAGGGCATCCGCACTGCCGATCATCAGGATGGCGACGACGAGATGATCTACTCCAACTATTTCGATCTCGGCATGATCATGGATTACTGGGGACCGGAACGCCTCAATCACCACACCGAAGCCACCACCGCGCTGTTTGGCGCACGAGAATGTGCGCGGCTGATGATGCAGGAAGGAGTAGATAACGGCATCGCGCGCCATAAGCTGCACGGCGATGCGCTGCTGAAAGGCATTCAGGGCATGGGTCTGGAAACCTTCGGCGATCTTAAACACAAAATGAATAACGTGCTCGGCGTTGTGATCCCGCAGGGCGTGAATGGCGATCGGGTACGTAAACTGGTGCTGGAAGATTTCGGCATCGAAATCGGCACTTCGTTTGGGCCGCTGCACGGCAAAGTGTGGCGCATCGGCACTATGGGTTACAACGCGCGCAAAGATTGCGTGATGCAAACCCTCAGCGCGCTGGAAGCTGTGCTGAATCACGTGGGTTTCCGCACCACGCAAGGCGCCGCGCTGCAGGCGGCGTGGGATCTTTACGGGAGCCGCGCATGACACAAAGCCTGATGAGCGCCAGCGAGGCACAATCTGCCGCCGCGCGCGTCATGGTGCGCTGTGACACGTTAGCGGCGATCAGTGAAAGCGAAGAGGGGCTGACGCGCGTTTATTTGTCGCCGGAACAGCTGCACGCTAACGCACGCGTGGCTGAGTGGATGCAGGCTGCGGGCATGACGACATGGCAGGATGCGGTGGGCAACATCTGCGGCCGCTATGAAGCGGCGCAGCCGGGCGCGCAGGCGCTGCTGCTCGGTTCGCATCTGGATACGGTGCGCAATGCCGGTCGCTATGACGGCATGCTCGGGGTATTAAGCGCCATCGAAACCGTGCAGTGGCTGCACGATCGTCAACAGCGTTTGCCGCTGGCGATTGAGATTGTCGGCTTTGGCGATGAAGAGGGCACGCGTTTTGGCATTACGCTGCTCGGCAGCCGTGGCATAACCGGCAGCTGGCCCGAAAGTTGGGTCACGCATCCGGATGGCAACGGTATCACCGTGGCGGAAGCGATGCAGGATGTCGGTTTCGATGCAGCAAAAATCCTCGACGCGGCGCGCGAGGTGAATGACATCGCGGCCTATCTGGAATTGCATATTGAACAGGGGCCGTGTCTCGAGCAGGAAGATTTGGCGCTCGGCGTGGTCACGGCGATTAACGGCGCCCGTCGTCTGAACTGCAGTTTTGTTGGCGAAGCGGGCCACGCCGGCACCGTGCCGATGACGCATCGCAAAGATGCGCTGGCCGCCGCTGCCGAATGGATGGTGTTTATTGAACACACTACGCAGCAGCAGGATCCGCAGCTGGTGGCGACGGTCGGCACGCTAAGCTGCTTGCCGGGCGCGGTTAACGTGATTCCCGGTGAAGTACAGCTTTCGCTCGATGTGCGCGGTCCGCAGGATGAGCCGCTGGAGCGCCTGCTCTCCACGCTGCTGACTCAGGCGCAGGCGATTGCGCTGCGTCGCGGCTTAACCTTCAGCGCCAACGAGTATTACCACATTGCCGCCACCGCCTGTGATGCGCGCTTGCAGCAGGCGCTGAGCCATGCGGTGGAAACCGTGCAGGGGCGCAGCCTGTCGCTACCGAGCGGCGCGGGCCACGATGCGATTGCTATCGCCGAGCGCTGGCCGGTGGGGATGCTGTTTGTGCGCAATCATCGCGGTATTAGCCATCATCCGGCGGAATCGGTGCAGGCTGACGATGTGGCGCTCGGCGTACAGGCCTATCTGCAAGCAGTTTGCGATATCGCCCGCGTATAAAGGAACAAATATGGATTTGGTCAGCTTTAATCAGTTGCCACCCGAAGCGGCACAGGCGGCGATTGCGCACTGCGTGGCGATTCCGGCCTGGCAACAGGCGCTGGTGGCAGCGCGACCTTTTGCCGATATGGCGGCGCTGCAGGCAACCGCCGATCGTCTGGCACAGTTGTGGCAGGCTGATGAATTGAGTCAGGCGCTGAGCGCCCACCCGCGCATTGGTGATAAGGTGGCGGGGGCAGATAAAGAAGCAGCGCTGTCGCGCAAGGAGCAGTCAGCGATGCAGCAGGCTAGCGGCGCACTGCAGCTGGCGATGCTGGCGGGCAATCAAACCTACGAGCAGCGTTTTGGTCGGGTATTCCTGATTCGCGCCACAGGGCGCAGCGGCGAGGAGATGCTGGCGGAATTACAGCGCCGGCTGAACAATGATGCGGAGAGTGAACAGCGTGAAGCGCTGGCGCAGCTGCGCGAAATCACCCTATTACGCCTGAAGGAGAGCATCAGATGAGCACCATTACTACCCACATTTTGGATACCGCGCTGGGAAAACCAGCGATTGGCGTGGCGGTTTCGCTCGAGCAAAACAGCCCGGAAGGCTGGCTGCCGCTGGTGGAAGGAGAAACCGACAGCGACGGGCGCATCAAAGATCTAACGCCCGAGCCGCTCGCGCCCGGTCATTATCGTTTGACGGCAGAGATCGGCGATTATTTTGCGGGTGCAGGACGTGATGCGTTGTATGTGAGTGCGCAGATCGATTTCGTGATTGGCGCGACGGGCAGCCACTATCATCTGCCGTTTCTGATTTCGCCGTGGTCGTGGTCGACGTACCGCGGTAGTTGATCCGCGCTGTAGTACGCCTGGTGCGCATCAATGCGCCCCCTACAAAAACCGTCGGGTCGCCATTCATGGCGACCAATTGCACAAATGCGCACCTGACAAACGTGGCTGCGGCGGTCGTAGGGGCGCCATTCATGGCGACCAATTGCACAAATGCGCACCTGACAAAAGTGGCTGCGGCGGTTGTAGGGGCGCCATTCATGGCGACCAATTGTATAAATGCGCACTGCATCACACGGCTGCGCTTGAAAGCCAGTAACTATCAAAACCTTCGGTTCATCCAAATATATTCTTGGCTCAAGTGCGGCTAATCTTAGTCGCATTAAAGAAAGCAATGTGAAGCCAATGGAGCCGAAAAATGAGCACGCACGACAATAACGATAATGCAGCAGCCTCAGGTAAATGCCCCTTTCATCACGGGGCTTCAGAAGAGAAGAGCGTATTAGCACGCGGCGCCGGTAGTGGGACATCTAACCGCGATTGGTGGCCCAATATGCTGCGTGTCGATCTGTTAAACCAGCACTCCAACCGTTCCAACCCACTCAGTGATACCTTCAACTACCGCGACGAATTCAGCAAACTTGATTACTCCGCATTAAAAGCCGACATCCGCGCCATTCTCACCGATTCGCAATCCTGGTGGCCAGCCGACTGGGGCAGCTATATCGGGCTGTTCATTCGCATGGCGTGGCACAGCGCGGGCACCTATCGCACCATCGATGGTCGCGGCGGTTCAGGGCGTGGGCAGCAGCGTTTTGCCCCGCTTAACTCGTGGCCGGATAACGTCAGCCTCGATAAAGCGCGTCGTCTGCTGTGGCCGGTGAAACAAAAATACGGTCAGAAAATTTCCTGGGCCGATCTCTACATTCTGGCGGGTAACGTCTCGCTGGAAAACGCCGGCTTCCGCACCTTCGGCTTTGGTGCCGGTCGTGAAGACGTGTGGGAACCGGATATGGATGTGGATTGGGGCCACGAAACCGAATGGTTGGCACATCGCCATCCCGAAGCGCTGGCTAACGCTCCGCTGGGCGCGACTGAAATGGGTCTGATCTACGTTAACCCGGAAGGTCCGGAAGCCAGCGGCGATCCGAAATCCGCCGCACCGGCCATTCGCGCCACCTTCGGCAACATGGGCATGAACGATGAAGAGATCGTCGCGCTGATCGCCGGTGGTCATACGTTGGGTAAAACCCACGGCGCGGCTGCGGCCAGCCATGTGGGTGTCGATCCGGAAGCCTCACCGATTGAAGCGCAGGGCCTTGGCTGGAGCAGCAGCTACGGCAGCGGCGTCGGCAAAGATGCCATTACTTCTGGCCTGGAAGTGGTGTGGACACAAACGCCAACGCAGTGGAGCAACTACTTCTTCGAAAACCTGTTCAAATACGAGTGGGTACAGACGCACAGCCCAGCAGGCGCGATTCAGTTCGAAGCGGTGGATGCCGAAGCGATTATCCCGGATCCGTTTGATCCCGAGAAAAAACGCAAGCCGACCATGCTGGTTACCGATTTGACGCTGCGTTTTGATGAAGAGTTCGGCAAGATCTCGCGCCGCTTCCTCAACGATCCGCAGGCGTTTAACGAAGCCTTTGCTCGTGCCTGGTTCAAACTGACGCACCGTGATATGGGGCCGAAAGCGCGTTACATCGGTCCGGAAGTGCCGAAAGAAGATCTGATCTGGCAGGATCCGTTACCGCAGGCCATTCATCAGCCAACGCCGGCGGATATTAGCGATATCAAAGCGCGTATTGCGGCGTCAGGTTTGAGCGTAAGCCAGCTGGTTTCTGCCGCCTGGGCTTCGGCATCAACCTTCCGCGGTGGTGACAAACGCGGCGGTGCAAACGGTGCGCGTCTGGCGCTGGCTCCGCAAAACGGTTGGGCGGTCAACGCCAGCGTTATTAGTGATGTACTGCCGATCCTGCAGAAGATTCAGCAGGAATCGGGCAAAGCTTCACTCGCTGACGTGATTGTGCTGGCGGGCAGCGTCGGTATCGAGCTGGCTGCAGCTGCGGCGGGTGTGGCGACACAAGTTCCGTTTACGCCAGGGCGCGTTGATGCGCGTCAGGATCAAACCGATATCGAGTCGTTCAACTTCCTGCAGCCGCTGGCGGATGGTTTCCGTAACTATCGCCGCATTGCCAAAGGTTCTTCGACGGAAACGTTGCTGCTGGATAAAGCGCAGCAGCTGACGCTGAGTGCGCCAGAGCTGACGGCATTGATTGGCGGTTTGCGCGTGTTAGGGACTAACTTTGACGGCGGCCAGCACGGCGTATTCACCGATCGCGTTGGCGTGCTGAGCAACGACTTCTTCGTTAATCTGCTCGACATGCGTACCGCATGGAAAGCTACCGATGAGAGCGAGGAGCTGTTTGAAGGTCGCGATCGTCTGACGGGAGAAGTGAAGTTCAGCGCCACACGTGCCGACCTGGTGTTTGGTTCGAACGCTATTTTGCGCGCCCTGGCAGAAGTTTACGCCAGCAGCGATGCGAAGCAGAAATTCGTGGCCGACTTCATTGCTGCCTGGACGAAAGTGATGAATCTGGATCGGTTCGAGCTGTAATTCAATAAACCAAAATAAACCCCCGGCTAGCCGGGGGTTTTTATTACTTCAACATATAAGCATCCGCATCGCGCCACGCCGGGAAGCGTTCGCGGTAGGCTTGTAGCTCTTCCAGTGACAGCTCAGCGTCGAGGCGTGCGCGTGCAAAAGGCTCACCGCTCGCCAGAATCTCACCCTGCGGCGAAATAATCCGGCTATCGCCGCTGTATTGATGCTGATTGCCATCGCTGCCAACGCGGTTGCAGCCGGCGACATAAGCCTGGTTCTCAATCGCACGCGCCAGCAGCAGTGATTGCCAATGCAGCGCACGCGGCGCTGGCCAGTTGGCGACATACAGTGCCAGATCGTAATCATTATGATTGCGCGAAAATACCGGAAAGCGCAGGTCGTAACATATTTGCGGCAGAATGCGCCAGCCGCGCCACTCAAACACTTCGCGCGTTTCACCCGCCACATAGTGCTGATGTTCATTGGCCATGCGGAACAGATGGCGTTTGTCATATTGATGCAGCGTGCCGTTGGGTTCCACCAGCAGGAAACGGTTAACCGCGCCTTTCGCCGTCTGAATTGCTGCGCTACCGCCGACTAAAGCATTGCTGGTTTGCGCGTGTGCGTGCAGCCACGCCACCACGTCATCCTGCGGCAGCGAGCCTTCGGCGGCTTCCATGGCAAAGCCGGTGGTAAACATCTCTGGCAGCAGAATGATGTCGCGGCCTTCAATACCTTTCAGTACGCCATCAAAATGGTGCAAATTAGCCGCGCCATCCATCCAGCTCAGCGTTTCCTGCAGAACGGTAATTTTTAAAGCTGACATAAGCGCTCCGCAGCGGCGTCGAGCGTCGCTTCCTGTTTGGCAAAGCACAGGCGAATCAGCTTGTGCGGGAAAGGATCGGCGCAGAACACCGAAAGGGGGATGGCCGCCACGCCGACCTCTTTGGTCAGCAGCTGGCAGAAACTCACGTCATCCAGATCGGAAATGGCGCTGTAATCCACCAGCAGGAAGTAGGTGCCTTCACACGGTAACACCTTAAACCGGCTGCCTGCGAGTGCCGCGATCAACCGATCGCGGCGGCCACGGTAGAACGCTGACAGCTCACGATAGTGTTCGGGTTCCTGACGCAGCATATCGGCAATCGCTAACTGCGCTGGCGTATTGACTGAAAACGTCAAATACTGATGCACCTTGCGGATTTCGGCGCTGATCGCGGCTGGTGCGATGCAATAACCCACTTTCCAGCCGGTCATATGGAAGGTTTTACCAAATGACGACACGGCAATAGCGCGCTGACGCAGGTCGGCATGCGCTAATACGCTGGCGTGACCTTCATCGGCAAAGCAGATGTGTTCATAGACTTCATCGCTCAGCACATAAATTTCCTGCTCTGCAATCGCCTGCCACAGTTCGGCATAATCGCTTTTATGCCATACGGTGGCGGAAGGGTTGTGCGGCGTATTCAGAATCACTAAGCGGGTTTTGGCGCTTAGCAGCGTGCGGAATTCAGACCAATCAACGCGAAATTCTGGCGGCTGCAGCGCGATGCGTTTCAACACGCCGCCGGCGAGCTGAACAGCAGGTGCATAGCTGTCATAGCTGGGATCGAAGCAGATCACTTCATCGCCCTGGCGTACCAGCGCGGTGATCGCGGCGTAGAGCGCTTCGGTAGCGCCGGCGGTTACGGTAATGTCGCTGTTAACGTCGGGCGTGTGGCCATAAAGTTCGGCGGTTTTCTCTACGATGGCTTGACGGAGTGGCAGCGCGCCGATCATCGGTGCATATTGGTTCGCGCCCTGGCTAACGTGATAGGCCAAACGTTCTTGCAGATAGCGTGGACCGTCGAAGTCGGGAAAGCCCTGCGAAAGATTGATAGCGTTGTGCTGCTGCGCTAACGCGCTCATTTGCGTAAAAATGGTGGTGCCGAGCGCCGGTAATTTGCTCTCGGGGATCAGGTTGTGCTGCGTCATTATTTGTGGCCTTAAGCGCGAATGTCGTTGCGGAGAAACCCTGTGTTGCTGCCACTATAAACAGGATGTTAATATTTGGCAATCGAGACGCTTAGACGTCTAAACTAACCTGCGGAGCCTGTATATCGCTATGACGGATTTTCTCCCACTGGAGCATTTAGTGGCCGCCTGCCACTGGATTGGTGGCAAAGGCTGGGCACCCGCCACCGGCGGTAATATGTCGGTGCGGCAGGACGCAGAATATTGTCTGCTGAGCGCGTCAGGGAAAGATAAAGGCAGCCTGACGCGTGATGATTTTATTCAGGTGGAGATTGCGAATAACGCCGTGCCATCCGGGCGCACGCCATCGGCGGAAACTGGTTTGCATACCTTGATTTATCGCCTTTTCCCCCAGGCTGGCGCGGTATTGCATACCCACACCGTCAACTCCACCGTGCTGTCGCGCGTTGAGCAGGGAGATGCGCTGCGGTTAAGTGGCTATGAAATGCAGAAAACGCTGGCCGGCCAGCAGACGCACCTTAATACCATTGCCATTCCTTTATTCGATAACGATCAGGATATTGACGCGCTGGCACAGCGTATTGCCGCCTTTGCAGCAAACACCCCGCTGCAATATGGCTTTTTGCTGCGCGGCCACGGCTTGACCTGCTGGGGCAAAGATGTGAATGAAGCGCGCCGCCACCTGGAAGGGCTGGAATTCCTGTTTGAATGTGAACTGCAACGTCGCCTGCTGGAGGCTAAATGATCCGCGCCATTGTTACCGATATTGAAGGCACCACCAGCGATATCCAGTTCGTGCATAGCGTTTTGTTCCCCTATGCCCGCCAGCATTTGGCCGCCTTTGTGCGCGAGAAGCATGCAGATGAAGATGTGGCTGCCGCACTAAACGCGGTGCGTGACGAAGCGGGCACACCGCAGGCCACGCTTGATCAGCTGATTACCACGCTGATGGGTTATATCGATGAAGATCGCAAGTCACCGGGCCTCAAGGCATTGCAGGGGATGATCTGGCGCGCGGGTTATGTTGACGGCCAGTTTACCGGCCACCTTTATCCCGATGTGCTGCCAGCATTTGAACGCTGGCAGCAGCAAGGTATTAGCCTGTATGTTTATTCCTCCGGATCGATCGCCGCGCAAAAACTGTTATTTGGCTACAGCGATGAAGGTGATTTAACCTCGCTGTTTAGCGGCTATTTTGATACCGGCGTTGGCGCGAAACGTGAAACGCAATCGTATCGCACTATCGCCGAAAAAATCGGCCACGCGCCGGGCTCGTTGTTGTTCCTGTCGGACATCCATCAGGAACTCGACGCGGCGGCGGAAGCGGGCTGGCACACGGTGCAGTTAATTCGTGGCGAGGCGGATAACGCCAGTCGTCATCACCAGGTAAATGATTTTTCCCAGATTAAACCGGAGTCGATTTAACATGAGCGCATTGACCATTTTTACCGATACCGAAGCCCATCAGCCGGTGTGGCACAGCACCGATGCGTCAGCGATTCGCGACCGCCTGAATGCTAAAAACGTGCGCTTTGAACGCTGGGAAGCCGATCGTGATTTGGGGGCGAATCCCGATGCAGAGACGGTGATTAACGCCTATCAACATGCGATAGATCGACTGGTCGCTGAGAAGGGTTATCAGAGCTGGGACGTGCTGAGCATGCGGGCGGATAATCCGCAGAAAGCGGTGTTGCGCGCTAAGTTTATCAATGAACACACGCACAGCGAAGATGAGGTGCGTTTCTTCGTTGAGGGTTCAGGGCTGTTCTGCCTGCATTTGGATGGCGAGGTTTATCAGATTCTGTGTGAGAAGAACGATTTGATTTCCGTGCCAGCGGGTACCGCGCACTGGTTTGATATGGGATCTGAGCCGCACTTTACTGCGATTCGTATTTTCGATAACCAGGAAGGCTGGGTAGCGAACTTTACCGGCGACAAGATTGCCGATGCCTATCCGCGCCTGGCGTGATCATGGGGCGGCATGAATGCCGCCCCTACAACCATGCGCCAACCGTAAGGTCGTCATTTATGACGACCACTAATCAACGGCAATCAGCTTACGGCTGAAAAATCCCTTCCTGAACTTGCGCCGGCGTGACCACGCCGGTATCCAGCACCCAACCGCTAATCAGCGCTGCAGGCGTGACGTCAAACGCCGGGTTATACACCGCTGCGTTGGCGGGTGCCCACTGCACGCTGCCAAAACTGCCCGCTACGCCCGTCACTTCGCTGGCGGCGCGCTGTTCAATCGGTATTGCGTTACCGTTCGGACATAAGCGATCCAGCGTGGTATGCGGTGCCGCCACATAGAAGGGAATGCCGTGATACTGCGCCAGCACGGCCAGGCTGTAAGTGCCAATCTTATTCGCCACATCGCCATTGGCAGCGATGCGATCCGCACCCACCCAAATCGCATCGACCACGCCGCGCGCCATCAAACTGGCGGCCATCGAATCGGTGATCAACTGATAGGGAATATTCAGCTCGCCAAGTTCCCACGCGGTTAAACGCCCACCTTGCAGCAGCGGTCGGGTTTCATCTACCCAGACATTTTTCACCAAGCCCTGCTGATGGGCATAGGCAATCACGCCGAGCGCCGTACCGACGCCCGCCGTCGCCAGCCCACCGGTATTACAGTGCGTCAGCAACTGGCTATCCGGTTTCACCAGTGTGCTCCCGGCGCGAGCGATGTTGTCGCATAGCTGTTTATCTTCCGCCACCAGCCGCAGTGCTTCGGCACTGAGCGCCGCGCCATAATCGTGCTCAGCGAGCGCCGTTTTCATGCGATCAAGATTGTTCATTAAGTTCACCGCCGTTGGACGAGCGGCGCGCAGCACGTTAAGCGCTTCAGCCAGTTCGGGGCGCGTTGCACCTTGCTCGGCGAGCAGCGCCAGCAGCAAACTGGCGGAGAGGCCAATCAATGGCGCTCCGCGCACGCGCAGGGCGTGAATATGATCAACCAGCTGAGCAACGCTATGCGCAGGCTGCCAGTTTTTCTGTTGTGGCAGCGCCTGCTGGTCAAGGATCCACAGTTGATTATTGCGGACCTCAAGGCTGGTGGTGCGAAGTGTTTGCATGATGTGAAATCCCTGTTGCGTTGATGCTGGCTATTGTGCCAACATGCTGAACGGATGTATAGACGTCTGAACGGCTTATTACTATCGAAACTCGAGGAACAGGCAATGTCGCAATACCGTACGTTCACCGCTGCCGATGCTGTGGAATATGCTAAAAAATTTGGCGGTGTTGACGACCCGTCCACGCTGGTGAGCGCTGAAGAGATCGGGGATGGCAATCTCAACCTGGTATTTAAGATTTTCGATAATCAAGGCCGCAGCCGTGTGGTCGTCAAGCAGGCGCTGCCGTATGTGCGCTGCGTGGGCGAGTCATGGCCGCTCACGCTGGATCGCGCGCGTCTGGAGGCGCAGACGCTGGTTGAACACTACAAATATTGTCCTCAGCACACCGTTAACATCACGCATTACGACGCAGACTTAGCGGTGATGGTGATGGAAGATCTCTCCAGCCATCGCATCTGGCGCGGCGAGCTGGTGAAAGGCGCCTACTACCCGCTGGCGGGCCGTCAGGTAGGGGAATATCTGGCACAGACGCTGTTCCATACTTCCGATTTCTTCCTGCATCCCCACAAGAAAAAAGCGGAAGTCGCGCGTTTTATTAATCCGGAAATGTGTGAAATTACAGAAGACCTGTTCTTCAACGATCCCTTTACCGATCACGAACGCAATAGCTATCCCACCGCGCTGGAATCGTTGGTGGTTAGCCTGCGCACCGACGACGCACTCAAAATCGCCGTCGCGGGACTGAAGCACCGCTTTTTCGCTGATGCGGAAGCGCTGCTGCACGGTGATGTTCATAGTGGCTCGATCTTCGTGGCAGATGGCAGCCTGAAAGTGATCGATGCCGAGTTTGGCTACTTTGGACCGATCGGCTTTGACGTCGGCAGCGCTATTGGCAACCTGCTGATTAATTACTGCTGCCTGCCGGGCCTGCTGGCCCCGCGTGAAGCGGCGGAAGGGCGTGAGCGTCGCTTGAGTGACGTACACGATATCTGGAGCCACTTTGCTAGCCGCTTCCTTGAGCTGGCACAGGAAAAAACCACCGACGTGGCGCTGGCTTATCCCGGCTATGCCGCATCGTTCCTGCAAAAAGTCTGGCGCGACACCATCGGCTACTGCGGCACTGAGTTGATTCGACGTACCGTAGGCATGTCACATGTTGCGGATTTCAAACAGATTGAAGATGTGACGATGCGCACTGAATGCATCCGCAGCTGCATAACGCTGGGACGCACGCTGATTTTAGCCGCCGATCATGTTGCGGATGTTGATGCGTTGATTGCGCGGATTCGCCAGGCGGGCTGAATTTCTGATAAAAAAAAAAAGCCTCCAGAAGGAGGCTTTTCGTTTTTATGCGGCTTCACTTGCTCGTGGGTTAGGCTTGCTTTGCGGCTTGGGGACCGCCAGCGCCTCGGGAGCAAAATCATCCACGTTAATCGCTTTCAGGCGGCTTGCTTCAGCGCGCACCAGTACCTGGGCTTCGCTCTCATCAATCCATCCCTCTTGCAGCGCACGCTGCGCCAGCGCATCCAGCCGGGTAAACGGCAGATGTTTTTTCTGCTGCTGGCACAGGCGATCGTGAATCACTTCTGCTGCCATGACATCCTGCAGCGCTTGCTCCAGCTGACCGGCCGGATTGTGCGCGCTGGGTGCCAGATACTGGCCGCGGCCTAAACGGGTGCGCGTGGCGGAGGGCAGTTGCAGCAGTTTCGCCAGTTTATGATCCAGCTTATCTGATGGTGCAGGGCAGTGATGACCGCCAGCGAAAATCACCAGACGCAGCGCACCGGCTACCATGCGATTTGGGAAGTTGCGCAGCAGATCATCCATCGCTACCTCGGCCTGATGCAACGCATCCTGCACCCCCCAATGCACCAGCGGTAAATCAGCCTCGTTACGGCCTTCATCGTCATAGCGTTTCAGAGTGGCCGATGCCAGATACATTTGGCTGAGTACATCGCCGAGGCGCGCCGAGATGCGTTCGCGACGCTTCAGGCTGCCACCCAGTACCGCCATCGATACATCCGACAACAGCGCGAGGTTGGCACTTAAACGGTTGAGATGCTGATAATAGCGGCGCGTAACGTCGCGGGTTGGCGTGGCACTGGTACGGCCGCCGGTTAAACCCAGCCACAGGCTGCGTACTTTATTGCTGCCCACGTGGCCGATATGGCTGAACAGCGCGCGGTCAAAGGTAATCAAATCGTTTTTCGCCGCGGCGTTCATCTCTTCCAGCACCCATGGATGGCAGCGAATGGCGCCCTGACCAAAGATAATCATGCTACGCGTAAGAATGTTGGCGCCTTCCACGGTGATGGCGATCGGCGCGCCCTGGTAAGCGCGGGCCAGGAAGTTGTTTTCGCCCAGCATGATGCCTTTACCACCGGCGATATCCATCGCATCGATGATGGCGCGCTGGCCGCGATGGGTGCAGTGATACTTCACAATCGCTGACAGCACCGCCGGTTTCTCACCGAGCATGATGCCGCTGGTGATAAGCGTCGCAGCGGCATCCATCACGTAGGCATTGCCGGCGATGCGTGCCAGCGGCTCTTCAATCCCTTCCATCTTACCGATGGAAAGTTTGAACTGGCGGCGAATGTGCGCATAGGCACCGGTTGCCAATGCCATACTCTTCACGCTGCCGGTAGAGTTGGATGGCAGCGTAATACCACGGCCTACAGACAAGCACTCCACCAGCATACGCCAGCCCTGGCCGGCCATCGACGGGCCACCGATGATGAAATCGATGGGTACGAAGATATCTTTACCGCGCGTTGGGCCGTTCTGGAACGGCACATTAAGTGGGAAGTGACGCTGGCCAATCTCCACGCCAGGCGTGTGCGTAGGGATCAGTGCACAAGTAATACCCAGCTGTTCCGTCTCGCCCAGCAGATGGTCCGGATCGGAAAGCTTAAACGCCAGACCGAGTACGGTCGCGATCGGTGCCAGCGTAATATAACGTTTGTTCCAGGTAAGGCGCATGCCCAGCACCTGCTGACCTTGCCATTCACCCATGCACACGACGCCGGTATCAGGAATAGCGCCGGCATCAGATCCGGCTTCCGGGCTGGTCAACGCAAAGCAGGGAATTTCGTCACCGCGTGCCAGACGCGGCAGATAGTGATCCTTCTGCTCATCGGTACCGTAATGCTGCAGTAACTCGCCTGGGCCAAGTGAGTTTGGTACGCCGACGGTAATCGCCAGAATGCCGGAAACGCCGGCCAGTTTTTGCAGCACGCGCGCCTGCGCATAAGCTGAGAACTCCAGGCCGCCGTACTCTTTCTTAATGATCATGGCGAAGAAGCGATGCTGCTTCAGATACGCCCACAGCTCCGGCGGTAGATCGGCCATTTCATGGGTGATTTCGAAGTCGTTCGCCATGCGGCATGCTTCTTCCACCGGGCCATCAATAAAGGCCTGTTCCTCTTCGGTCAGTCGCGGTTGCGGATAGTTGTGCAGCTTCTGCCAATCCGGCTTTCCGCGGAACAGATCGCCTTCCCACCAGGTGGTGCCCGCGTCAATCGCCTCTTTTTCGGTGCGTGACATCGGTGGCATCACTTTCTGGAAGCTGCGCAGCGCCGGTTTTGAAAACATGCTGCGGCGCAGTGCAGGCAGGTTAAACGGCAGCAGGATAATCGCCAGCGGCACCAGCAGCCACGGGGTCCAGAGGCCAGCGGCCGCGAGTGCGCCGGTCCACAGCAGCAATATGACGCTGCTCAGCTGCAGGGAGATTTGGTGGTAAAACAAGACGCTAAGTAAAATTAGCGTCGCAACAATTGAGGCAACCAACATAATGAACCACTCCATAAGTAGTAAGAGGTCTGACCTGTTATGGGTGTAGGTTTAGAATAGCGGGCAAAATTTATCAATCTGTTTACATCGCAATTACAACCCAACTCACAAATTCATTGCGTGTACGGCAACAACTGCCAAACTTCCTTCAGCCATCGCGCTTTTCCTCGGTGCTGGCGCTTTGCGGCTTAGCCCCATTCCGTTAAACTTGCTGGGTCAATCTTTCCTCTAAAGGACATCACTATGTATCAGGACATTATTCGCTCAGAACTCAATGAAGCAGCCGATACGCTCACTACGTTCCTGAGTGACGAAGCCAATATTCATGCGATTCAGCGCGCCGCGGTTCTGCTGGCCGATAGCTTTAAAGCGGGTGGCAAAGTGCTCTCCTGCGGTAACGGCGGCTCACACTGCGATGCCATGCATTTTGCTGAAGAGCTGACTGGGCGCTATCGTGAAAATCGTCCTGGTTATCCAGCCATTGCCATTTCGGATGTCAGCCATCTCTCCTGCGTCAGCAACGATTTCGGCTATGACTATGTGTTCTCACGCTACATCGAAGCGGTGGGCCGTGAAGGGGATGTGGTGCTGGCGCTCTCTACCTCGGGTAACTCCGCCAACATTATTAAAGCAATTGAAGCTGCCCGCGCCAAAGGGATGAAAGTGATCACCCTGACCGGCAAAGATGGCGGCAAGATGGCGGGCTCGGCGGACATCGAAATTCGCGTGCCGCACTTTGGCTATGCCGACCGCATACAGGAGATCCACATTAAAGTGATTCATATCCTGATGCTGTTAATCGAAAAAGAGATGGTTAAGTAATGACGTGTTCCTCTCGCCGCTTGCGAGAGGGACTCATTTAAGGCGGTTGCTATGTGCGAATTGCTCGGGATGAGCGCCAATGTCCCTACGGACATCTGTTTCAGTTTTACCGGTCTGGTGCAGCGTGGCGGTGGAACCGGGCCGCACAAAGATGGCTGGGGCATCACCTTTTACGAAGGCAAAGGTTGCCGCACGTTCAAAGATCCGCAGCCGAGCTTTAACTCGCCTATTGCCCGTTTGGTGCAGGAATATCCCATCAAATCGCATTCGGTGGTGGCGCATATCCGCCAGGCGAATCGCGGTGAAGTGTCGCTGGAAAATACCCATCCGTTTACGCGTGAGCTGTGGGGGCGTAACTGGACCTACGCCCATAATGGGCAGCTGAAAGGCTATCGCCAGCTGGATACCGGGCCCTTCCGTCCTATTGGCGAAACCGACAGTGAAAAGGCGTTTTGCTGGATTCTGCACAAACTTACCGAGCGCTATCCGCGCACGCCGGGTAACTGGCCTGCGGTGTTTCGCTATATTGCAGAGCTGGCTGCAGAAATGCGTGAGAAGGGCGTATTTAACATGCTGTTATCGGATGGGCGTTACCTAATGGCCTTCTGCTCAACCAATCTTTACTGGATCACGCGCCGCGCGCCGTTTGGCAAAGCGACGCTGCTCGATCAGGACGTAGAAATTGATTTTCAGCAGCAGACTACGCCGCAAGATGTGGTGACAGTGATTGCCACACAGCCATTAACGGGGAATGAAACCTGGCACCGGATAGTGCCAGGCGAGTGGGCGTTATTTTGCCTGGGTGAGCGCCAGGAATGATTTCGAGGCAGCATCCGGTGTCGATATCACCGGCGTGTTGTTCACCGCATATTGGCCGGTTGCCGTCACGTTCACCGTTGGCGGCACGCGGTACTTCACAAAGTAGGCATAGCCCGGCTGCAGTTCACGCCAGAAATTAATATCGCTTGAATAACGATGGCGCTGCATGTTGCTTTCCGTCATGCGGAATGGATAGATGTTGACCTGAATCTCCTGCTGACCATTACGCAGCGCGGCGTTGGTATAGTTGAAGATCTCATCCATTGACGCATTGGTCATCGCGTAGCAGCCAATCGATACGCAATCACCGTGAATCATCAGAAACTTACCGTCATAACCTTTAGCGCGATCGTACTGGTTAGGGAAACCGGTATTAATGGCGCGGTAAAAACGGCTATCGGGTTTTAACTGGTTAAGCTTAACGTTATAAAAGCCTTCCGGACTTTTAAAATCGCCCTGACGACGTTTAGGTCCTAAACCGCCAGAAAAATTACAGATGCGATAGCTGTCCAGCAGACGATATTCATTACCGATTTTGCCGTACAGTTCCAGCGTACGCTCTTCCTTGAAAATCTGAATAAAAACCGGGGTTCCAATCAGTTGTTTCTTTAACTCTTTGCTCACCGGAGCCAGCGGTTGCGTAGGCTCGGGGTTAATTGCCCAGCTAAGGAGCGGCATAAGAATCATCGCAAGCAATAATGCGATTCTGCCCATTCTGTAGATACCTTGATGTGAAGAGAGACGATGACGCTGCGCGTCTGGGTATTGCATTATCGGAAATATCCGCTATCGCTGCGCAACATTAACATTGTCTGGCTTTTAATCAAGCCAGTGTCCGAGAAAATGGCGCGTTCCTAAAGGGAATGCGGCCATAAATTTGTAAACTTTAATTAGTCCGACAAAAATTTCGCGCATTTTGTACGAAGGTTAAAATTTATAATCCGAGCAGCAAACAAGAACGGTCTTGTCGGAAGGGGTCAGCCACCTCCTTATACTGCGCCAAACCCTTTCAGCAGGAAAAAATCTATGAATCCTTCGGTGGCCCCTTCGGTTTATCAGGTTGAGGAGCTTCATTATATGTTGTCGCCCGGTCCTGACCTGATTAATCGGCATCTCAGGAATGGCACCCCATGGGAACCGGCAATGGTCTCTCTCTCAAAATTACTCATTAAAGGGATAGATCGCCCGGTGTTGATCGATGTCGGGGCCAATTTGGGGGCCTGGTCGGTGCCGATGGGAGACCATATTCGTGAGCAGGGCGGCACGTTATATGCCTTCGAACCTCAGCGGCAGGTGTTTTATCAGCTGTGCGCCAATCTGTTTATCAATCAGCTGTTTCATTGTCATGCAAGGCAGATGGCAATAGGTGATATCAATGGTGAAATTGATGTTCCGGTGCTGGATATGCAAACCGAGATTAATGTTGGTGCGCTTTCTCTGGATGCTGAAATTCGTGCCCAAAGGCAGGTATTAAGTACCAAATTAACCGAGAGTGAATCTGTGCGTATTGCAACGCTGGATAGTCTGGAATTGCCTGGCGCGCACCTCATTAAAGTGGATGTTGAAGGTTTGGAGCTTGAAGTACTCAGGGGCGCTCGTCACTGGCTTGAAACGTCTGCTTATCCGCCCATTTTGTTCGAAGTCTGGCGAGAGCAGCTCAAAGCATTCGTTCCAAAACGTAACCGCTTGCTGGACTTTGTGCGCGGGGAATTGGGCTATGAAGTCGAGCTGTTTGGTGAGCTTGCTATCGCACAACATCCCTCTAACAAACGTTTAAATATCACCATCAGCGATAAAGGAATGGTGATTAATCCCTGAAATTAATCCCACATGCGCGCTCTGTGAACACTTTTGCATCTGTACAAATATCCAGTATTATAATGAGGTCTTATTTTTAATCTGGGTTAGTTACACACGTGAAAATCATTCATGTCGATATGGACTGCTTTTATGCGGCGGTGGAGATGCGCGATGATCCCTCATTGCGTGATATCCCCATTGCAATTGGTGGCAGCCGTGAGCGACGTGGCGTGATCAGTACCGCCAACTATCCGGCCCGTAAGTATGGCGTGCGCAGCGCGATGCCCACCGGCATGGCGCTAAAACTTTGCCCTCATCTGCGTTTATTGCCCGGTCGCTTTGATGCGTATAAAGAAGCTTCGCACCAGATTCGCGACATCTTCGCGCGCTATACCTCGCTGATTGAACCGCTCTCGCTGGATGAAGCCTACCTTGATGTTACCGACAGCCTGCATTGCCAGGGCTCGGCAACGCTGATGGCGCAGGCCATTCGTGCGGATATTCTGCGCGAAACCGGATTGACCGCTTCTGCCGGTATCGCGCCCATCAAGTTTCTTGCCAAAATCGCCTCCGATCTCAACAAGCCCAATGGGCAATATGTGATAACGCCTGACGCCATGTCTGATTTTTTACTGACGCTGCCGCTGAGTAAGATCCCCGGCGTTGGCAAAGTCGCCACCAAAAAGCTGGAAGAGATGGGCTTACGCACCTGCGCCGATGTGCAGCAGGCCGATCTTGCCCTGCTGCTCAAGCGCTTTGGCAAGTTTGGCCGCATATTGTGGGAACGCAGCAACGGCATTGACGAGCGAAATGTCGTGGTGGAGCGTGAGCGTAAATCCCTCGGCGTTGAGCGCACGTTAATGGAAGATATTCATCACTGGGAGCAGTGCCTGGAAATTATTGATTTTCTCTACGCTGAGCTGGAGCGTCGCTTAACCGCCATCAAGCCGGATAAGCAGATTGCCCGCCAGGGCGTTAAGCTAAAGTTTAACGATTTCCAGCAGACCACGCAGGAACATGTCTGGCCGGTGCTGAATAAAGAGGACATGATCGCCGTCGCGCGTCAGGCCTGGGATGATCGTCGGGCAGGGCGCGGTGTCAGGCTGGTGGGATTGCATGTCACCATGGTGGATCCGCAGCTGGAGCGGCAGCTGGTGCTGGGGTTATAACAGGGCGCGCTGGTGCACGCCCTGTCAAAGCATTACTTCTTAGCGTACTTCGCTTCCAGCGTGGCAAACCAGGGCGCGACGAAATCACTGTTCTCGCCCCAACCTGGGATGATGTTATTCAGTGAAGCCATGTTAACTGCACCCTGCTGGCTGTTCAGCTGCTGCTGCGAAATCGACGCCGCTTTGAACTCATAGGTTGCGGGCGTTGCTTCGCCGCCAATCTTATTCGCCACCAGGCGCATATTGACCGCGCCAATGGTTTTTGGATCCACCGCTACCGTTTGCACCCACGGGCTGTTCTTCTCATGCATCAGCTGCAGATCCTGATTGGATACGTCGATGCTATAGAGTTTGATCTCGGTACGGCCGTTCTCCTGCAACGCTTTGTAAGCGCCCTGGCTGAAGGCATCCCACGATCCCCAAATGGCATCGATCTTACCTTTCGGGTATTTGGCCAAAATGGCGCCAATCTTGTTGGCGGTATCGCCTTGCACATCAGAGGAAACCGCACCAATCGATTCCAGTTGATGAATGCCAGGATTCGCTTTTAACAGCTTCTCATACACCACCTGCCGGCGATCCATCGCTGGGAAACCCGCCACCCATAGCTTGACGATGTTCGCCTTGCCGTTGAAGTCTTTGATCAAGCTGCCGAGTGATTCTTGCGCCAGCGAGGCGTCGTTTTGTGCCGTTACGGTTACGCCCTCCACCGGGGTATTAACCGGCGTATCAAACACGGAAAGCTTAATGCCGGCCGCAGTGATACGTTGCACCAGCGCGGTAGAGTAAGGATCTTTACCGTGCGACAGAATAATGCCGTCATATTTCTGGCTAATCGCCTGATTAACGAAATCCTGGAAACGCGCATCGTCACCGTTGCTTAGGAAAGTACTGACTTTAAAGCCCAGCTTGCGTCCCTGCTGGATTGCCCCGGCAACAAACTGCGTGGTGTTATCGTCTGAACCGAGGTTACGGATAATCGCAATGCGCACCGGACCTTCGTGGTTGGCGATCGCCGCAGGCACCGGTGTGACGGTGTCGGCGAAGGCGATGCTGGTATTGAGCAGGCTAACGGCCAGCAGCGAAAGGGTGATTTTTTTCATTATGATCTCTTTCTGGTTTAACGCGCCTTAGCGGCGCTGGATGTAAGTGATGGCCAGCGCCAGCGCCAGCACCAGGCCTTTGATAATGTCCATGGCGTAATAGGGTACTGACAGCATCACCAGCCCGTTTTGCAACACACCGAGGATCACGGCGCCCACTAAGGTCCCGAGCGCATTAGGTTTGCCGGAACCGGCCAGCGAGAAGCCAATCCACGCTGCGGCCACGGCATCCATTAAATAGCCACCGCCGGCATTCACCTGCGAGGAGCCAATACGCGAAGCCAGTAAAATGCCGCCCAATCCCGCCAGCAGCGATGCCAGCACATAGGCCAGCACGCGATAGCGTGTAGTGCGAATGCCCGACAGGCGCGCCGCTTCCGGGTTGCCACCCAGCGCATACATGCGACGACCATGCTTCGTTAGCGACAGCGCCAGCTGCGCCACAATCGTTACCACCAGCATGATAATCACGATAGTTGGCACCTGGCCGAGCAGACCAAAGGCGGCAGGAATGGTGCCCTCGGCCATATCGCCGCTGGGCAGCACCATGTTTTCAGTGATCGAGCCGCCAAAGCTGTAGGTCATTGCGACGCCCTGAATCACAAACAGCGTGGCCAGGGTGGCGAGCATGTCGGGAATCCGCAGAATCACAATCAGGAAGCTGTTGAACAGCCCGACCAGCGTGCACAGCAGCAGCGTAATGATGATAGCTTCGGTAGTGCCAAAGCCGTGCCACACGAACAGCGATATCACCAGCGCATTGGCTAATGACGCCGTAGAGCCCACCGACAGGTCAAAGCCGCCAACCGTCAGCGAAAGGGATACGCCAATCGCGATCACCGTAACGATGGCAATCGATCGCAGGATGTTGATGATGTTGGTCGGTTCCAGAAAGCTATCTGAGGCGAGTCCAAATGCCGCAATCAGGATGACAACCGTCAGCAACATGCCCCATTTATAAAGGAACTCGAAGAGTTGATGGCGCAGAGAAGGCCGCGGGTTTAGGGATAATTCTTTGCTGCTCACGCAGGTGTTCCTCCGGTGGAATAAAGCAGAAGCATCTCTTCTGTAGCTACATCGGCGTCCATTTCTGCCACGATGCGCCCATCCCAGAGCACACAAATGCGGTCGCATAGGCCGACCAGTTCAGCAAACTCACCCGAGGCATAAATGATGCCTTTACCTTCGCGCGCTAAGCCGTCAATCAGGCTGAACAGTTCGGTTTTAGCTTTGATATCCACGCCTTTGGTGGGCTCGTCAAAAATCAGAACATCGGCGTTATTACGCAGCCATTTGCCAATCGCCACCTTTTGTTGATTGCCACCCGACAGACGTCGCAGGATCTGCGCCGGCCCGGTGGTGCGTACATTCAGGCGCTGAATCACCTCTTCAGCCCAGCGCCATGCCTGACGATGACCAAACAGGCTCCAGCGTGAAAAGCTGTTATCGGCGCTAATACTCAAATTCATGCTCACCGGCTCATCAATGAAAATACCCTCTTTACGACGCTCTTCCGGCACCAGCGCCATGCGGTTTTCCACCGAATCATGCGGCGAACGCGGTCGCCACGGCTTGCCATGTAACTCGCCTTTCTCAACCCGGCTTTTGCTGGCTCCAAACAACGCTTTGCACAGTTCGGTCTTCCCGGCACCGGCTAAACCTGCAATGCCAAGGATTTCGCCTTTATGCAGGCGCAACGAAATATCTTGCAGCAGACGATCGTCATGTAAGCCTTCAACCGACAGGAGCAGCGGCTGCGCCTGATGTATACGGCGCGGTGGAAAGACATCGTCGAGCTGATGTCCCAGCATCTTCTCAACGATTTGCTCGCCGCTTAGCGCCGCCATCGGACTACTTTCGATCAGGCGTCCATCGCGCAGCACCGTCAGCCGATCGCAAATCGCTTTAAGTTCATGAATGCGATGCGAGATGAATACCACGCCAATGCCGCTCGACTGCAAGCGGCGCACGACGGCAAACAGGCGCTCGCTTTCATGCTGATCGAGCGGGGCAGTGGGTTCATCAAGAATCAGGAAGCGGCAGTGGTGAGATAGCGCACGCGCCAGCAAGATTTGCTGCTTCTCCGCCAGCGAACAGCGCTCAACCAAACGGTTCACATCCAGGTTGACTTCCAACTGTGCCAACAGCGCGCGCGCCTGATGGCGCGTTTCATGCCAGTTGTAGCCATGGCCCGGCTCCGCTAAGCGGTCGAGCAGAATGTTCTCCGCTACGCTGAGTTGCGGCACCAGCGCCACGTCGACTTCCTGCTGAACCAGATGAATGCCAAGCTTTTTGGCATCACGCGGCGAGCGCAGGGCGACGGGAACGCCATCCAGCAAAATTTCCCCGCTGTAATGGGTGTGCGCTCCAGCCAGCACCGCCATGAGCGTCGATTTCCCCGCGCCGTTGGCGCCCGTCAGAGCATGTACCGAACCGCCTTCAGTCAGAAAATCGACCTGCGATAGCGCGGCAAAACCGCCAAAAGCGATGGAGATATTACGCATCTCCAGGCGGTTGATCGCCGTCATGCAGCCGTGCCTTTAATTATTTGAGTTGGGGGCATTTTTTCCTGAACCCTCGCGCTGGGCAACAAACGAAAGGGCATAAGCTAGCACGAAATCTTATTAGCCATCCAGACATCTGGATGTAATGGTGGCTAACGCTGGCGCAAGGGAAAGCGGTGGTTTAACTACGAGGCGTTATACATAATGGGTAGAGTATTGTGCTGCTGAAGGCGATAGCCGGAAACGAGTGGCTTAGGCATAAAAAAACCAGGCCGTAGCCTGGTTGATAGGTCAAACGTAAACTTACGCTTTTTCGGGTACCACGTTCAGCAGCGCTGTCAGCAGTTTCCAGTAAAGACCAACGCTCTCAATGTGTACCTGCTCATCCGGTGAATGCGGGCCGGTGATAGTGGGACCGATCGAAACCATATCCATGTTCGGATACGGTTTCTTGAACAGGCCACACTCCAAACCGGCGTGAATCACCTGGATGTTTGGCGTTTTGCCAAACAGCGCTTCATAGGTTTTACGCGTCAACGCCATAACCGGTGAATCGGCATCGGGCTGCCAGCCTGGGTAGCCGCCTTTGGGTGCCGTTTGCGCGCCAGCCAGTTCTCCCAGCGAAGTCAGCACTTCAACCACCCAATCTTTACCGGTATCGATCAGCGAACGAATCAGACAGATAATTTCGGCATTGTCCTGATCCATGCTCACCACGCCAACGTTCAGCGAGGTTTCCACCACGCCTTTGGCGACGTCGGAGTTACGAATCACACCGTTTGGCGTGGCGTTTAGCAGATTCAGGAAGCGATCGCGGCTATCGCTGCTCAGCGCCTGGCCCTGATGCGCTAGCGACTCAGTCACGACCGCGATATTCTTCTCTTTTGCTCCCAGCTCGTTCAGCAAGGTTGCCTGGAAATGGGCCGCAGCCGATTTCAGGGCATCCACTTTATGGCTGTCGATCGCCAGCGTCGCGAAGGCTTCACGCGGGATAGCGTTGCGCAGCGTACCGCCGGTGAATTCAATCAGGCGCACATCGAGATCGCGCGCGTGCAGCGCCAGAAAACGCGCCAGCAGTTTATTGGCGTTGCCCAGACCATGATGAATGTCGGCACCGGAGTGACCGCCTTTCAGGCCTTTCAGCGTCAGCTTCAGGGTTTCATAACCCGCTGGAATGGCTTCACGCGTCAGCGGCAGGGTGGTGATGAAGTCGATCCCCCCGGCGCAGCCCATGTAAATCTCACCTTCCTCTTCGGAATCGGTGTTGATCAGGATGTCGGCCTGCAGCCAGTTTGGCTGTAAACCAAATGCCCCGTCCATGCCGGATTCTTCGGTCATGGTCAGCAGCACTTCCAGCGGACCGTGCGTCAGGCTGCTG
Source organism: Pantoea sp. BRR-3P (assembly GCF_039621635.1). Taxonomy (NCBI): domain Bacteria; kingdom Pseudomonadati; phylum Pseudomonadota; class Gammaproteobacteria; order Enterobacterales; family Erwiniaceae; genus Pantoea; species Pantoea sp. BRR-3P. Next base: position 3,135,598 of record NZ_CP155066.1, on the reverse strand, counting down.
TCAGCCAATACGGCCAGCGCAGACGCCATACCAATGCCGTTATCGGCGCCGAGCGTGGTGCCGCGCGCTTTTACCCAGTCGCCATCAACGTACGGCTGAATCGGATCTTTGGTGAAGTCGTGCGCCGTGTCATTGTTCTTCTGCGGCACCATATCAAGGTGTGCCTGCAGCGCCACCGGCGTGCGTTTTTCCATGCCGGCGGTAGCGGGTTTACGAATCAGGATGTTGCCAACCTGATCGCGCTCAACCCAAAAACCTTGCTCTTTGGCCCAGCCAACAACGTATTCGGCCAGCGCTTCTTCGTGGTAAGAAGGGTGTGGAATGGAACAAATTTTGGCAAAAATATCCCACAGCGGTTGGGGTGAAAGTTGCGACAATTCAGACACCATGCGTCTCCTGTGTCAGCGTGGCGGACATACCGCACGCACGCGGGTTTCCAGTAAAAATCGTCGTCAGAACATCTGACGTGATGGGGCTGAGAATATCACTGTTTCTCACCGGGTGCGTAATCAGGCGCGCTAAAAACCTGCAACCAGTAAGACAGATGCTGGTTTTTAAGGCGTCAGATCCTTATAATCTCGCGCAACCTTTTCCCCCTTGCATATTTTTTAAGCCAAGTTTATTGGTTGGGATTCCTTCATATGAGCGAAAAATACGTCGTAACCTGGGACATGCTGCAGATTCATGCCCGTAAACTGGCCCAGCGCCTGCTTCCTGTGGAACAGTGGAAAGGTATTATCGCGGTGAGCCGCGGTGGTCTGGTTCCGGCATCGCTGCTGGCGCGCGAACTGGGTATTCGCTATGTCGATACCGTGTGCATCTCCAGCTACGATCACGATCATCAGCGTGAAATGAAAGTGCTGAAGCGTGCCGAAGGCGACGGTGAAGGATTCATCGTAATTGACGATTTAGTGGATACCGGCGGCACCGCGCAGGCGATCCGCGATATGTATCCAAAAGCGCGTTTCTGCACCATCTTCGCTAAGCCAGCAGGCCGTGCGTTGGTGGACGACTATATTGTCGATATCCCGCAGAACACCTGGATCGAGCAGCCCTGGGATATGGGCGTGGTGTATATCCCGCCTATCGTTAAAAGCTGATTGATGCATCGCAAACAACGCCCGGTTATGCCGGGCGTTGTGCTTTCTGCGTCTCGCGCGCGTATGACGTGTGCAGTACACTCTTAGCCATCGCTGTAACGTTGGCAGGAGAATCACAAAAATGTCTGATAAAAACCTGAGCGAAGAACTCTTTAAACCCCGTTTTAAACACCCGGAAACCTCTTCACTGGTGCGGCGTCAGCATCACACGCCAGCGCAGGTGCATAACGCGTTGGAAGGGGATACCCAGCGCGGCTGGTATCGCATGCTGAATAAGCTGCTGTGGACGTGGCGGGGTTTATCGCCGCAGGAGATCAGCGAAGTGCTGGCGCGCATTGCGGTGAGCAACTTTGAGCGCACCACGGAATCTCTGCTGGATACCGTGATTGGCTATCGCGGCGGCAACTGGAATTATGAGTGGTCAAAACAGGCGGCAATCTGGCAGCAGCGCGCGATGCAATCTGAAAATCACGACGAAGCCGGACAACACTGGCTGCATGCCGCCAATTTATTCAGCCTCGCGGCCTATCCTTATATTAAAGGCGATGAGCTGGCCGATCAGGCGCAGGTGTTAGCCAATCGCGCCTATGAAGAGGCCACGCAGCGTTTGCCGGGTGAACTGAAATCACTGACGTTCCCGATAAACGGTGGCGCGCCGGTGACCGGCTTCCTGCACATGCCTGCGCAGGCTAAAGCGCCGTATCCCACCGTGTTACTGTGCGGCGGTCTCGATTCGCTACAAAGCGATCACTATCGCTTGTTCCACGATTACCTGGCACCACGTGGCATTGCTATGCTGACGCTGGATATGCCGTCGGTGGGTTTCAGCAGCAAATGGACGCTGAATCAGGACACCAGCCAGCTGCATCAGCAGGTGCTGCGCGAGCTGAGTAACGTGCCGTGGATTGATCATACCCGCGTTGCGCTGCTGGGCTACCGCTTCGGTGCCAATGTGGCAACACGGCTGGCGTATCTTGAAGTGCCGCGCGTGCGTGCCGTCGCCACGCTGGGGGCGATGGTGCACAACGTGTTTGTTGATGCGCAGCAACAGCAGCAGTTACCGGATATGTATATGGATATGCTGGCGAGCCGTCTCGGCATGTCATCCACCTCCGACAGTAATCTGCGTATCGAGCTCAACCGCTATTCCCTGAAAGTGCAGGGCTTGCTCGGTCGCCGCACGCCAACGCCAATGCTGGCAGCGTACTGGCCGGATGATATTTTTGGCCCGGAAGAGGATGCGCAGTTGATCGCGAATTCCTCTGCGCAAGGTAAGACGCTGGCAATTGCAGGCAAGCCGGTTTTTGCCAGTTTCGACAAAGCTTTAAACCAAATTTGTGACTGGCTGGCAAAACAGTTGCAAAACTAACTGGCGAAACCTCAAACCTCTGCTACTACTTATATCCGGGATTTTCCATTTTTAGTTTCATGGGAAGCTAAAAATGCATTTGATGCGGTTTATTTGAGGGAGAGTTTGCATGACGTTACCGAGTGGTCACCCCCGTAGTCGCCTGCTTAAGCGCTTCACCGAATTGGGGCCGTACATCCGTGAAGGAAAATGCGAAGAGACGCGTTTCTTCTTTGATTGCCTGGCGGCCTGCGTCAACGTCAAGCCTGCGCCGGAGCTGCGTGAATTTTGGGGCTGGTGGATGACGCTGGAAGCGCACGAAGATCACTTCACCTATGAATATCACTTTGGTCTGTTTGATAAAGCCGGCGATTGGGGCACCGCAACCATTAAGGGCAAAGAGAACAATGCCAAAGTGGAGAGCACGCTGCGTAATTTCCACGAGCGTCTGAAAGCGATGCTGTTAGAGCAGAAGTTGGATCTGAAACCGGCGGAAGGGTTTAAAGACGAGCCGGTAAAATTGAGCGCCTGACACTCTCGCGCGTGAATAAATAAGAAAGAGCCGGTGATGAGCCGGCTCTTTTTTTATCGACACAGCAAGGGTAATACGCAATCAGAATTGGTAAGTCAGACCCACGGCTACGATGTCATCGTTGTTCAGGTTCAGCTTGTTGTTATCATCCAGCTGGTTGATTTTGTAATCAACAAAGGTCGACATGTTTTTGTTGAAGTAGTAAGTCATGCCCACGTCGATATATTTAACCAGATCTTCATCACCGATACCTTCGATGTCTTTACCTTTGGTCTGGATATAGCCAAGGGACGGACGCAGGCCGAAGTCAAACTGATACTGCGCCACCACTTCGAAGTTTTGCGCTTTGTTAGCAAAGCCACGTGTACCGATTGGCGTCATATTGCGGGTTTCGGTGTAGATAGAGGCCAGGTAGATGCTGTTGGCATCATACTTAATGCCCGCGCCCCAGGAATCAGCTTTATCGCCATGCCCCAGCGCCTGTTGCTGCTGCTGAATGGTACGATCGGAAGAGGTGATAGCCGACATCAGGCTGACGCCGGTATCACCAATGGTGTAGCCCAGTGATGCACCGTAACCGTCACCGTTCTGGCGAGAGGTATCGGTGATGCTGCCACGGGCGTTGGCGCTGGTCGCATCGTTTTTGCCCTGATATTGCAGCGCGAAGCGCAGGCCATCAACCAGACCGAAGAAGTTGCTGTTGCGGTACGTGGCCACGCCGGTAGCACGCGCGGTCATGAAGTTATCGGTACGCGCTGTACCGTCACCACCAAACTCTGGGAATACGTCCGTCCATGCCTCTACGTCGTAGAGCACGCCGTAGTTACGACCGTAATCGAATGAACCGTATTGACCGAATTTCAGACCGGCAAAGCCCAGACGGGTTTTGTTGCCGGCGTTCGCGTCAGAACCTTCAGAGTTATTGACGTTGTACTGATATTCCCACTGGCCATAACCGGTCATCAGGTCATTGATCTGCGTCTGACCTTTGAAACCGATACGAACGTAAGATTTGTCGCCGTCCTGGCTCGCATTATCGCTGAAGTAATGTTCAGCTTTAACGCGGCCGTAGAAGTCGAGTTTATTACCATCTTTGTTATAAACTTCTGCGGCGTTTGCGGTGGAAGCCAGCGCCAGCGCTGAAACGACTAATGCCAGTGTGCTTTTCTTCATTTTGCTATCAATCCCAATGAGTAAAATTTGTTGTACCCGTGAAAGGTTTTGTAAAACACGGGACTTTTTACCGGGTGGCGATGAACGTTTTATGACAGTTTTTCGGATTTCTTGTTAATTGCGAACTTTTGGTCTAGCGCATTGTCAGCGGATTTTTGTGCTTTTCCCCTTGCTGCTGTTGGCTTCCTTGCTCACTCCTGATAAAACGTCCCTTCGCAGATTTTTTTCTTATATGGCAGGAAAAACATGAGTGGCAGTCAGACCCTTGTGGTCAAGTTGGGTACTAGCGTCCTCACCGGCGGTTCGCGTCGGCTGAATCGGGCGCACATGGTGGAGCTGGTTCGTCAGTGTGCACAACTGCACGCGGCGGGCCATCGCATTGTTATCGTTACCTCCGGCGCGATTGCCGCTGGACGCGAACACCTTGGTTACCCCGAACTGCCGCCTACCATCGCCTCAAAGCAGCTGCTGGCTGCGGTGGGGCAGAGCCGTTTGATCCAGCTGTGGGAACAGCTGTTTTCGATTTACGGTATCCACATTGGGCAGATGCTGCTGACGCGCGCCGATATGGAAGATCGCGAACGCTTCCTCTACGCGCGCGATATGCTGCGTGCGCTGCTCGATAACCACATCGTGCCGGTAATCAACGAGAACGATGCGGTAGCCACCGCCGAGATTAAAGTCGGCGACAACGACAATCTGTCGGCGCTGGCGGCGATGCTGGGCGGCGCCGACAAACTGCTGCTGCTCACCGATCAGCAAGGGCTATTCACCGCCGATCCGCGTACTAATCCTGAAGCGTCGCTTATCAGCGACGTGCACCAGATCGACGACGCGCTACGCACGCTGGCGGGCGGCAGCGTTTCCGGCCTCGGTACCGGCGGCATGGCCACCAAGCTGCAGGCGGCGGACGTGGCTTGTCGCGCCGGCATTGATGTGATCATCGCCGCTGGCAGTCGTCCAGACGTGATCAGCGACGTGCTGTATGGCAAACCGGTGGGCACGCGCTTCCACGCGCAGCAATCGCCGCTGGAAAACCGCAAGCGCTGGATCTTTGGCGCGCCGCCTGCCGGAGAGATCACCATTGATGATGGGGCACTGGCGGCGATGCTGGAGCGCGGCAGCTCGCTGCTGCCGAAAGGGATTCGTGAGGTGCAGGGCAACTTCTCACGTGGTGAAGTGATCCGCATTCGCAGCCTGCAAGGACGGGATATCGCTCACGGCGTGACGCGCTACAACAGCGATGCCATGCGCATGATCGCCGGTCATCACAGCCAGGAAATTGGCGAGATTCTCGGTTACGAATATGGCCCGGTAGCGGTGCACCGCGACGACATGATCGTCAGTTAAGGAGTGGATGATGTTAGATGAAATGGGTAAAGCGGCGCGTGCAGCGTCGTACAAGCTGGCGGAACTCACCACCGAACAAAAAAATCAGGTGCTGCTCACTATCGCCGATCGCCTTGAAGCCGACAGCGCCGAGATTCTGGCTGCGAACCAGCAGGATCTGGCCGATGCGCGGCAAAACGGCATGAGTGAAGCGCTGCTCGATCGTTTGACGCTTAATCCGCAGCGCCTGAAAGGGATCGCGGATGATGTCCGCCAGGTCTGCCGCCTGGCCGATCCGGTGGGGCAGCTGATGGATGGCGGCCAGCTGGATAGCGGTCTGCGCATTGAACGTCGTCGCGTACCGCTCGGCGTTATTGGCGTGATCTATGAAGCGCGTCCGAACGTCACCGTCGATGTCGCCTCCCTTTGCCTGAAAACCGGCAATGCCGCGATTCTGCGCGGCGGTAAAGAGACGTATCGCACCAATGCGGCCACGGTGCGGGTGATTCAAAATGCCCTGACGCAGCACGGTTTACCAGCGGGTGCGGTACAGGCGATTGAAAATCCCGATCGCGAGTTGGTTAATCAGCTGCTGAAGCTCGATCGCTACGTCGATATGCTGATCCCACGCGGCGGCGCAGGTTTACACAAGTTGTGTCGTGAAAATTCGACCATCCCGGTCATCACCGGCGGCATCGGCGTTTGCCATCTCTATCTGGATGAAACCATGGAGACCGAGGCGGCGCTGGAGGTGATCGTCAATGCGAAGAAACAGCGGCCAAGCGCCTGCAATTCGCTGGAAACGCTGCTGATTCATCGCGATCGGGCGGAGCGCTTTATCCCGGCATTCCTGCAGCGCATGGCGCAGGAGAAGATCGTGCTGCACGGCGATAAAAACGTGCTGGCGCTGCTGCAAAACGGCCCCGCTGACGTGGTGGCCGTGCAAGCGGAAAACTACGACGACGAATGGTTGTCGAACGATCTGAACGTCAAACTGGTGGCCGATATGGATGCCGCCATCGCGCACATTCGCGAGCACGGTACGCAGCACTCCGACGGCATCCTGACGCGCAGCCTTAGCAACGCCAATCGCTTCGTCAACCAGGTTGATTCCTCTGCGGTCTACGTTAATGCCAGCACCCGTTTCACCGACGGCGGCCAGTTTGGCCTGGGTGCCGAAGTGGCAGTCAGCACGCAGAAGCTGCACGCGCGCGGTCCCATGGGTCTGGAAGCGCTAACCACCTACAAATGGATTGGTTGGGGCGACGATACGCTACGTCGCTAATGTTCGCTCCTGCATGACAATGGGCACCGAAAACGGTGCCCATTTTTTTCGCTTTCGATCCAGTTATTTCCAGAGGTTTTTGATTTATTTCTGTCATCTATGGCGGGGTCACGGCTTTTCACCCATTTTTTCCTTTAGATACTGGTCTTACTGCTACAGAACAATCCTGAAAACCCCTGTCAGAACAAGCGATATGGCATTGTTCACTGGTTTCGGCATAACCGAAGGGGATAATGATCATGCAGCCTCATTGATAAAAGCGGTTGGGTAGTAAACTGACGGTAATATAAAATGAACTGGTAGCAAAAATGAAAATAACATTCAGTCTTTTACTGAAGGCAGATTATTAACTGATGGTTAAAAAAGAAAGTACCAGACAAGGGTTTACTGCCAGGCTGATTGCCGCGTGTGAAAGCGCGGGAATTGTCGGACATGGACGGAACAAACAGGTTGCGCTTGCTCTGCAGGAGAGGGGATGCAAGATCTCAACGCCGGGGGTTTGGAAATGGTTTAACGGACAATCGATTCCTGACGATAACAATCTACTGGCGCTCAGCCAGCTGTTAGACGTGCGCGTTGAGTGGCTGCAATTTGGTATGGAAAAACCGGCTGCCTTACTCACGCATCACAGTCTCACCCCTTCGCAGCATTTATTTCGCGTCGAGAGTCTGGATATTGGACAACATGGCGTCCGCAGCAGCAGCACGCGTGATGAACTGGTCGAAACCATTCAAGCCATTGAATACGGTCTGGAAGAAGCGCGCGTGTTGTTTAATGGCCGTCCGGCCGAAAACATTCGCCTCATTGCGCTCAACAGCGATTCGATGGCGGGCACTTTTGCGCCACGCGATCAGCTGTTTGTCGATATCAGCGTGCATCGCTTTGATGGCGATGGCATTTATTTATTCACGCTTGACGATCAACTCTATCTCAAACGCCTGCAGTTACAGCACAAAAAGGTGGCGGTGATCTCCGATAACAAGCGTTATGAAACCTGGTATTTAACCCTCGACGAAGCCAAAACATTGCAAGTGGTGGCGCGGGTCATCATGAGCCAGGCGCGCGATTACCAAATCCTGGGCTGATCGCATCACCTCAGCCACGGGCAAAAAAATATTGTGGCTGAAATCAAAAATTTAACTGATGGTAAATAAAAAATTAACCATTGGTGTTTGCCAATGTATTAGATCCTGTTAATAATTTGAGCATAGAAGGACGACACACCTGCTCCCGGATGAGCCCGCTCTTAAACAATTGAGGCGCTGCACAAGCGCGATGCATACCACCCAAAGTTAGTGAACTTTGGGATGGGGTGGATACGCACTTTGCAGCGTTGTCAGTTGCCCTCTGTTTTTCACTCTCCTCTACTTCACCCTGGCCGTTAATACTGCCGGGCGAGTTGACGTCGAGTATTTTTCAGAGGAACAGCGGACGCTTCGGTTTAAGCCGAGTTGCCGTGCCTGCCACCCCATCGCCAAAGACTCATTCACAGGAGGAGTTATGGCGATTATCCAGTACGGAAAATCAGTATTTTCAGGAAATACACGCACGCGCCGCCATCGGCGGCGTCAATCCATCAGCCGCCTTAAGCGCAGCATCGACAGCGCTCTCGGCATCGAACCCGATAACATCACCTTGCGTACCGCTGAACGCATCTGTCAGCGCCAGACGCACTCACGCGTAGATTGCGCCGTTCTGGCGCCGACGCGCGTTCAGCAGGAACAAGCCAGCTTTGATAACTGCTGTTTACCCCATGTGTATTTGTACGCCGTGCGCTAATCCTTTCATCACTTTTCCCCAGTTTTAAACGGGACGTTTCTTTGTTGCTCACTGTTTAAGCATCCTTGAGCGTTTCGCTTATCAAATGACGCGCTCAAGCCGGTGAAGGATCAGCGTGATTTATGTTTGTTTGCCGTTTTGCGCAGCCCATTTCAGGCCGTTGCGCCCGTCAAAGAGGAACGACTATGAGCCAGATTATTGCCATCCTGAATTTCGAAGAGGGTTACCGCGAAGCGCCTTACCTTGACACCCTGGGGTTTCCCACCGTCGCGGGGGGAATTCGTATTGGCCCGAAAGGTGCCTCGCTCAGCAATTACATCTTTCAGGTGCCACGGCCCGTGGGCGACGTGTGGAAGCAGTGCATTGTCGAGGGCAAGGTGCAGCAGATGAATCAGCGTGCGCTGGTGCAACAGGCGCTCGCCAAATGCAACGAAGCGCGCTGCGATGTATTGATCAGCATGGGCTATCAACTCGGTATTGATGGGCTGGCGATGTTTCGCGGCATGCTGACGTCCATCACCCAAGGTGACTTTGACGCTGCTGCCAACGCCATGCTCGATAGCCTGTGGGCGCGCCAGACCTCAGGACGCGCGCGGCGGCATGCGGAAGTGATGCGTAGCGGCACCTACGACATCTATCGGGGGTTGCTATGAACCTGAAACTACTGATTTTTATCATTGCTGTGCTGCTGGTGATCATTGTGGTGCTGATCATGCAGCGCTTCACCACGCTGGAGTTCGTGAAGCATGCGCGCCTGCTGTTTAAAACCTGGTCGGTGTGGCTGGCGTCGCTGGGTTCAATGCTGAGCGCATGGGTGCAATCTTTCCCCTCCGCGGCGCTTGATGCGTGGAACAACATGCCGCCAGACGTGAAAGAGATTCTGCCGCATAACTACCTTGGGCTGATTGGCGCCTTCATGGTGGCGATGGGCGTGATTGCTCAGTTCATTCGTCAGAAGAGCCTTAACCAACAGAAAACGGCGCTGGAGGAAAAAGCATGACGTTTCTAATGACATTGCTCGGCGGCAGCTGGCACTGGCTGGCCGCGCTGGCGGGCGTGATTGCCGCGCTAGCTGCCAGCTACTTCGGCGGCAAGAAGATCGGCAAGGTGCAGCAACAATCTCAATCCGCAGTGGAAAGCGCCGACAAAGCGGCGGCACAGGCGGTGGCGGTTAATCAGCAGCAGCAACAGCTGCGCGAGGAGGCCAAACGTGTGGAAGCCAGCAATCTTAATCTTGATGACGCTGCTGCTCGCGACAAGCTGCAGCAATCGAAATACCACCAACCCTGAAGCCCCCGTCGTCATCGACTCTGCCTGTACGCTTTTTTCCCCGATTTATACCCACGGCAATGACGCCGAGCGCATGGACGTTCGCACCGTGCGCGCCATTAACAACCACAACGACCTTTGGGATCGGCACTGCGGCCAACCGGCCCCCTAACGCTGCTCTCACGTATTTGCATTACCTACCTGAAAAGCCGAGGAGGCTATGATGATCGAAGTTAACTCTTATGCAGAACTGCGCACCACTGTACCGACCAAAAACGGCGATCTGGCATTCTTACGTCGCTACAACGCCGACTCCACCTTCCACGGCGGCGGTGACTTTACCGGCTTTATCGGCAGCACCACGGCCGCCGATGATGGCGGTACGCTGGCGGTGGGGAACGGGTTTTACTGGAAACGTGTGATTAACGATCCTTCCGATATCAACGTGTATCACTTTGGTGCCAAAGGTGATGGTTACGCCAACGATACCGATGCGTTCAATCGGATGCTGGCGTGGACGCAAAATTATTCAGGAAATATTGCTGCCTTACCGGTGCGTTTCCCTGGCGGTCGGTTCTTGATTAACCCCATTGACATTAGCGGCACCGAGCGCGCCTATTTTGGTTTACAAGGCGATGACGTGGAGCTGGGCTCTTTACCGCGTACGACCATCATCTCTGACAAAAGCCCCAACACGGTATTTAAGGTGAAGGCGCGCCGCACGTCGATCCGAGGCATTGCGTGGAACGGTCAGGCATCAGCGGACGTCACTACCAACAAAAGCACCATCACCGCCGATATGTGCAGCAACGTGCAGCCGTTCTTCGAGAATACCTGTATCGAAGGCACCACCGTCAATATCTACTGTTTCCGCGCGCAGAATAACGGCGGTACGGTGATCAAGCTGCTGGATACGCTGGACAGTAAATTTGACCAGATTTACACCCTGTATACCTACGGGCGCGTGTTTGATGTTGGCTGGTCGAACTCGCCGAAGGGCGCCTGGGATCACTCCACGGCAATTGAGATCTGTAACTGTAACTTCCAGACCGGTTATGCGGATGCCACGCTCTACATGCCGCGCGTGACGCAGGGGATTTTGCGTAACGTGTGGATCGAGCACACGCGCAACCCGGGCGATCTCTCCGACGGCGGCTGGACCATTGATACGCTGAATATTGAGGACTGCGGTAATCCGTTCAACCTCAACAACGCGCGCGTCACTATCCGCCAGCTCAACCTGCAATCGGGCGCTAAAGTGAGTACCGATGCCGCCGCCGGACGCTGGTTATCCACCTTTGAATATGGCTACCGCCGTGATGAAAGCTACGGCAGCTTCCTCACCGGATCGCTGCGTGCCGGCTATTTCAGCGGCTACAAAATCACTAACAATACCGACACCGATAACTGGTATCGCCTGGGGCAGCTGTTCTTCCCCAACGCCAACCAGCAGTGGGTGATGGAGTTTATTGGTAAGGCGGATGCCACCCAGCCAACCGGTACCGCGGGGTCGCCGGTGAATGTGGCGGCGACCGGGAAAACCTGGATCAACCTGCAGCGATTGGAAACGGTCTGGGCCGATGTCTATCACATGGGACAGCCAGCGGTGCTGGATATCCGCTACAGCCGCGTGGGCACCACCTATGCGGCGGTGTGGGTAAAGCTGCGCGCCAACAGCGGTGACACCATGATGAACCTGAAATGCACCGGTCCAACGCGTTTCGATAGCGGTTCCTGCTCGCTGTTCCAGCAGGACTTCTCGGTAGTGACCGATACCACCAAGCTGGGCGGCTTTAAACCGGCGGCGCGCTTCGGTCTGCATAACGGATTGGCGGGTATTGGCGCCAATGAGAAAGGGGTGCTGACCGTGGCGACGGCGGCCGGTACACCAACCAATGCCACCGCTCCGACGGGCTTTGTGCTGGTCAATATCAACGGTGTCGATCGTAAGCTTCCCTATTACGATTGAGGTCCAGCACCTGTTTGGCGAGGCCTCTGGCCTCGCCTTTTTTTGTTTGTGGGGGGAAGAATCCAGGCCATAAAAAAAGCACCGCTGTTTCCAGCGATGCTCTGATTAAGACAGGCCGATTGCGCGATTAAAAACTGACGTTGACGCCCAGAGAGGCGCTAGATTCACTAAAGCCTTTACCACCAACCTGTTGTGCCACGCCGCCCCAGACACCCACGCGGTCGAGCACTTTTGCCTCCATGCCGAGCTTCACTTCACCGATATTGCGCGCGCCGGCCTGCTCGATCTTCACGCCGTCTAGCTGGCTACCGTAGCGCTGCGTGTTGTGCTGCCAGTTCACTTCTGCATAGGGCTCAACGATAGCGCTCTTCATCGCAGCACGCACGCCAGCGCGGGTTTGCACATTATTATTGCCGGTGGCGCTGACGTGCGTCCCGTTTTGTTCGGTGTAATCACCCGGTTTCACACCCATCCATACTGCCTGTGCTTTTGGCTGCAGGCGATATTGCTGCTGCTCACCGAACGCAAAGGTATAGCCACCTTCCAGTGATGCGCTGAGGCCGTGCGACTTATAGCTCTCCTGACCGATACCGTCACCTTTCACGCTGTTGTTGAATGTGCTGTAAGCCAGCCAGCTGTCGGCATAGGCACCGGTTTTTGACACGCTGTCCTGCTGCCAGTTTGCGTAAACACCACCGCTGTAACCATTAATCTGGCCCCTGGCGGTGTAGCCGGTGATGGTAGATTTGGTATGGCTTTTCGCATTACCGTAGCCGGCCATCACGCCAAGGCTGAAACGTTCACTGCGGTTTAGACTCCACTGCGCCACGTCACCGCCCAGCTGTGTCATAGCGATATTGGTGGTGCTCTTCAGCTGGCCGGTGCTGTCGTCAAAGCGATTGTGCGACGCTTTATTGCGCAGCCACAGCGTAGTTTTTTCCACTTTGCCGGTCATCGGATCTCGATATTCGGTGATACCGGACCGATCTGCGGCACTCAGCGTAAACAGATTGTTAGCCGCTGCCAGATTGGCGATATAGCTGCCAACTTCAGGACGTGCGCGCGGTGCATGCTCAGGCGGTGTGATTCCTGGATCAACAGGTATTGTGGGATCAATCGGCGTGGTGGGATCAACCGGCGACCAGCTCGTCAGCTGCCATTTGCCGTTATCGCCTTGCACCATATCGTAATCCCACGCGCCGCCAACAATGCGGCCATCCTGTTCAAATTTGCCCGCTGCGTTGCCGTCAACCTTGATAAGCTCAATGCCTTGCAGCGTGGCATCACCTTTGCCGCCAGCATTATGCACCTGAACTTTGGTGGTGCCGCTGCTGTCGCCAGTGATATGCAGGCGGTCCGTGGCGGAGTTGTCATCGCCCAGCGCCAGGTTCATTACCAGCCTAGCGTTGTCAGCGTGGTAATTGCCGTTAACGGTCAGGTTTTTAAAGCTTCCGTCGCTGTGATCAAAACTGATGATGCTGTCTTTTGCTGTCAGGTTGTCAACCGTGGAGTCGCCGGTAATATTCCAGCTACTGTTGTCGCCCAGCGTCAGGTTTTGCAGGTCATGAGCCGCGCCGCGCCAGGTCGAACCGGCGTTCAAAGAGAGAGTGCTGTCTAACGTTTTGCTGCGTTCAATATTGATATCGCCCTGCAGCAGAGAATGATTGCTGGCGTTCAGCGTGATGCCTAAGACATCGGCACCCGCATCTTCGCCGGATGCCAGCTTACCCGCTTCCAGCAATGTACTGCCGGACAAAACGCTATTATCCAGGTTGATAGTGGTTAACGCGGCATTGTAGGCAAGCACGGCGGGTCCATTTTCAACCATCAATGACGTATTATTTAAATTTATTTCGCTTTCAGATTTGCGGGTTCTGATGCCAATTGCATTATCGCCACGTATATTCAGGGATGAATTATCAATATTAAACTGAAGATATTTGTTGGCTGAGTCAATGCTGGAGGTGGAAATTGCAATGGTTTCCCAACCTGGGTTGTTATTATTATTCATGTCCACCAGCACAGAATTAGCGGTGAGGGATGCACCGCTCTCCTGCTGTAAAGCCACGCCACCACTCGAACTGGTTATTTTTGAATTTGAAATTACTAATTTTCCCCGATGGGTCGCTAAGGCCCCGCTGCCGCCTTGGACGATTTCAATATCAACATTATCGGCATCGATGATACCCGAGTAGCGTGAAGTAAGAGCACCGGAGTTGGCACCTACTGATATTAACTTACTATTGCTAATCGTTGCGGAAGTACCCGTGCCTGAAATATAAACTGCACCTCCGCCATATTGGCTGCCAGAAATCGTACTATTGTCAATTTTAATTGAGGTGCCACTTCCAGTTCCGTAAATGCCGGATGACTTCGCATTAATATTTACATTGCTGACGTCAACAGTTGACGAATTTGCGTAGAGACCATAACCCGTTGAAGCAACTTGAACATCCTTAATAAATAGTTGTGCGTTATCGAGTGCAGCAATACCGTAACTTGCCGCACCATGGGTTGTTACGCGCGTATCGCTGATAGTCAGTGTGGAACCTTGGCCACTGGCATAAATGGCGTAGGCTTTATCACCGGTCGTTTCAACATTGACATGATTCAATATTCCGCTGGCACCTTTTTTAAAGGAAACGGCTTCTGCGCCATTGTTCGTACTTAATATATCGGTATGTTCAATATTGAATATCGCGTTGCTTCCCGTGGCATAGATACCTGAAGAGCCTGAAGTAATATGCATATTCTTGAGCGTTACAGCCGAGTTTTCACTGTAAACCCCCCAGCGTGCGGAGTTTACCGTTACGCCATCGGCATGAAGAATACCGCTACCTTTAGTATAAATACCGTAACTTCCCGCACCGGTGGCGGTAATCGAACCGCCAGTGATATCCAGCTGTGAACCGCCGCCCACCCAGCCACCATATGATTTTTCACCGCTGGTGATGTAGTCAACGTTAGTGCTGGAGACTTTTCCGCTGGTCTCAGCTGCAACGGCATAGGCACCATTTCCCGCCACGTTAACCGTGCTGTCTGCGATGTCCACGAGTGCACCTTTACCTAAACCATGTACGCCAAATCCAGCGGCGTTCACATTCAGATTTTTAGCTTTAATCGTTGCTGCGTTCGCGTACACCCCTTTACCCGAACTATTGATAGTGATATCGCTGGCCGTCAGGTTACCGCTTTTACCCGCAACTAACCCATGCCCGGCTGCGCCTGTGGTGGTAACACTTCCTCCGGATACATTAATATTTGAGCCTGCGCCAGTAACATAAACGGCGTAAGCACCACTACCGGAAGTATTAAAATTCACATTGTTACTATTAGCAGTGGCGTTTTTTTCAACGAATAAACCATGGGCATCAGCGCCAGTGGTATTGACATCTTTATCTTTAATATTGAGGATGTTTCCCTGGCCGGATGCGTATTCTCCGTAGGCGGGAGCGGCGAATGCGGGTTGAATAAAGAGCCCTACTGCTGCTGCCGTAATTAAGGCACCCAGTGCTCCGCGGCGAATAACCTGAATGACAGATGTTGAGGAGGATGATTTAACTTTTCCGCGCGCAAGTTCTGAGGTTACAACATAATTACCCTGGCTATGATTCCAGATGACGCGATAATTTTTGTTCATTTTTTATTCCCGCAAGCAAATTACGCGCGAAAAATAATTTCGTGCGCTGAATGGGTTGGTTGGTGGTTGAGATTAATATGGGTAAGTCGATGCTTTGCGGGAGGGATGATATTTGAATTACACAGAAAATATAATTGAGACTGGTCTTGAATTATTCCGTTAACGATAGTTATTACTTATGGGTGAAAAGGGCGCTTAATTTTATTGTTTGTGTTGTCGTGATGGTTTGGCTAATTTTTTATCGGGATGGAGAATCAGGAAGTATTGAGAGCCAACCCAGCAGGGAGCGGCAAAAACCGCTCCCAAACATCTCACCCTTTCGGGAAAATCCATACATGGTTTTCCGGCAATGCCAGATGGCAGTGCTGCGGATCGCGCACCTCGGTGCCGTAGGCGCGAATCACAAAATCGTCGCCGACGGTGCGGAACAGATATTCCCAGCGGTCGCCGAGATACATGCTGGTGAGCAGCGGCAGTTCCAGCTGGTTTTCGCCAGGGCCATCAACCAACCTCACGCGCTCCACGCGAATCACCGCCGTGGCGTCCTGCCCCTGTTGCACACCTTCACCCGCTAGCCCCCATAACGCCCAGCCTTTCCCCTCGATCCGCGCTTTGCCGTCGCGCAGCTCGGTGATTTTGCCGTGCAGCCGGTTATTGCTACCCATAAACTCGGCGGTAAACAGGGTTTTCGGCGAGCCGTACATCTCCTGCGGCGTACCCTGTTGCTCGATCTTGCCGTTATTCAGCAACAAAATACGGTCGGAAATCGCCATCGCCTCATTTTGATCGTGCGTCACCATCAACGCCGACAAGCCCAGCTTGATGATCAGCTCGCGCAGGAACACGCGCGCCTCTTCACGCAATTTGGCATCCAGGTTTGAAAGTGGCTCATCCAGCAGGATCACCGGCGGGTTGTAAACCAGCGCGCGACCAATCGCCACGCGCTGCTGCTGCCCACCGGAAAGCTGATGCGGATGGCGTTTACCCAAATGGCCAAGGCCAAGCTGTGAGAGAACATCATTCACCCGCTGGGTGATTTCAGCAGAGGCCACTTTGCGCAGTTTCAAAGGGTAGGCGACGTTCTCAAACACCGTTTTGTGTGGCCACAGCGCGTAAGACTGGAACACTAATCCCAGATTACGTTCCTCCGCGGGGATCTCGCTGCGCGGCGTGCCGGCGTAAACCTGGTTTTTGCCGATGATAATCGTGCCCTGAGTCGGCTTCTCCAGCCCGGCGACCGCGCGCAGCAGCGTGGTTTTACCGCTGCCGGAGGGCCCCAGCAGGGACACCACTTCACCACGCTGCAGGTTCATTGAAACGCCTTTCAGCACCGGGTTGTCGCCGTAGGTTAAGTGCAGGTTCTCGACCGATAATTCAATCATGTAATTTCACTCCAAAGCGTAAAGCGATACCCAAGCCGACGACCACCAGCAGGATATTAATAAAGGAGAGTGCGGCGACGATATCAATCGCGCCTGCCGCCCACAGAGAAACCAGCATTGAGCCGATGGTTTCTGTACCCGGCGAAAGCAGATAAACGCCCGTTGAGTATTCGCGTTCGAATATCAGGAACATCAGCAGCCAGGAGCCAATCAGGCCGTAGCGGGATAATGGAATGGTCACGTGACGCGTAATCTGTCCGCGCGTGGCGCCGGTGCTGCGTGCCGCCTCTTCCAGTTCCGGACCCACCTGGAGCAGCGTGGAAGAGATCAAACGCAGGCCGTAAGCCATCCACACCACGGTGTAGGCCAGCCAGACGCTGAAGATGGTGCTGCGCAGCGATCGCAGCCAGACCACCAGGTTATCGCGCAGCCACTGCGACCAGGCAAAATCGGAAAGCCAGCCTGATTTCAGCGCGTTGTCCAGCCACATTGGCAGGAACAGGAATACCCAGAGAAACGCCAGGCCCGCCAGCAATCCCGGCACCGCGCGCGGCACCAGCACGCTGTAGTCAAGGAAGCGCGTGGTGTTGTCCGGTTTGCGGTGCATAGCGATGCCGATAAACAGATAACAGCCTACCGCCACGGCACCGCCAATGACGCCGATCGCCATGGAGTTGACGATGGCGCGCAGCAGATTGGGCTGCGCCCAGATGGTCTGGAACGTTTTGATCGACAGCTCATCCCACAGCGAGACGCCAACGCCCCAGTTGGAGATAAAGGCGCGCAGCACCACGCCGAGCAGCGGAACACCAATGGTCACGGTCAGCCAGAAGGCGACCACCGCACCGGCCACCCAGCGCCATTTGCCCAGCGGCAGGGCGCGCGCCTGCGAGGCTTTCCCTTTGACGGTGACAAAGCGGTTGGCGGTGCGCATCAGGCGGCGTTGCAGCATCACCAGCGGCACCGTGATACAAATCAGCACCACGGCCACTGCGGCCATCAGGTGGTAGGACGGTGTGCCGAGTTTATTAGTGAGCTGGTAGAGATAGGTTGCCAGCACCATGTTGCCTTCAGGATCGCCCAGCACCAGCATCAGGCCGAACACTTCCAGCCCGAGGAAAAACAGCAGCACAATGGCATACAGGATTGACGGACGTACCATCGGCAGGCTCACGGCCGTCATCACCTGCAACGGCGAGGCACCGGCGATACGTGCGGCTTCTTCCACATCCGACCCCACGCTGCGCAGGGCTGATGAGATGTAAAGATAGGCGTGGGGCACGTGGGTTAAACCGGCAATCACCACGATGCTCGACATGTCGTAGATATTCCACGGCACAAATCCCAGCAGCGACTGCGCCCACAGCGAGAAGAATCCCACCGGCCCGGCCGCCACCACATAACCAAAGCCCAGCACCATCGGCGAGACAAAAATCGGTACGAGGATCAGTGGCTCAATAATGCGTCTGCCGGGGAGATCGGTGCGCACCATTAAGAACGCCAAAATGCCGCCCAGCGGGATGGCGATGATCACCAGGCCGAAGGCCAGAATAAATCCGCTTCGCAATGCCTTGTAGAAATCGGGATCGGTAAAAATAAATTCGAATGCTTCCAGGCTCCACGCTTTCGACGGAGAGAAGAACGGGGCGGAGAGAAAACTTTGTATCACGATGAACGACAGCGGTACGTAGATAACCAGCGCGGTTATCAGCACCACGACGCCGCGCGGCAAGCTTTGCCACTTTCTGCGCAATGTACTCATAATGAGACCCTGAATGGCGAAATCAGATAAGAGAAAGAGAAGCGCGACGCAGCCGCCGCGCTTGCTTACTGCCGTTATTTACCGGCGGCCGTGCGCCACTGTTTGATGTAATCGAGACGTTTTTTCGGCTGCAGATATTCCAGCAGGCTCTCGTCAACCGGGATCGGTTTCAGCGCTTTGCCTAACATTTTGGTCATGCCATCAATATCGTTTTTGCCTTCGATATCGTTACGCAGGGAAGGGATATCGGCCTGATTGGCCAGAATGCTTTGTCCTTTCTCCGACAACACGTAATCGAGCCAGAGTTTGGCCGCATTGCTGTTGTGCGCCTGCTGGCTGATAAAGGAGACGCGAGACAGGACCAGGGTGTAATCCTTCGGATAGGAAATACCCAGTGAAGGATCGGTTTTGGCGCGGGCTTCCGCGTAGGAACCGAGGATGTTGAAACCGATCAGGTTTTCGCCGGATGACACCCTTTCCATCATGGTGCCGGTAGAGGATTGTACGGCTAACCCACCTTTGGCGACGTCAGCCAGGGTGGTGAAATAGTGAGGATCGGCTTTGTCATCCTGCACCGAAAGCATGAAGCCAAGGCCCGATTTTTCAATATCGTAGGTGGTGACTTTACTCTTGAATTTGTCCGTCTGGCTGGCAATAAGCTTGGCCAGCGCGGTGTGTGAATCAGGCACGTCAGCGGCGGGAATCAGGCGTTTGTTGTAAATGAAAACCACCGGTTCGTAGGTGGTGCCGTAGGCTTTATTATTCCACACCGCCCACTTAGGGATCTGGCTCAACTCTGGCGATTGATACTCCTGCGCATAGTCGGTCGCCAGCTTCAGGCCGGTGTCCATTGAGGAGCTCCACACCACATCGCCGCTGCTGCCGCCTGAAGCCTGCTCGCTGATAAAGCGGTTATACAGCTCGGTGCTGTTCATATCGTTATATTCCACTTTGATACCCGGATAAGTGGATTCAAAGCCCTGAATAAGCGGACCGGCCGCTTTGGTGTCGGTGGTGGAGTAAACCACCACTTTGCCCTCTTTTGTCGCGGCATCTATCACGTTTTGATAGTTGGCCGGATAGCCCTGCGGCGGGGCGGCGAAGGCAGAAGAGGCGAGCAGGACAGTAGTAGCAACCAGAGAGAGATGGAAAGTGTTCGACATTATAATTAACCTTTTAGTTACATTTGAGGAACTAAAGGTCAACATAGCCGATCGATTTTGTCAGACAAGAGGTGACAGATCGTTATCTTCACGAAGTGTGATTGTTGGCGCTGTTTAGCCAATTAACACCATTAAAACCACGCACACGGCGGCCTGGCATTTGCGCTCGGTCACACTATTCCGCCTGCGTGATTTTACGGTAGAGCCGACGCGGATGGCCGATATTGCCATACTGCATCTCCACGCCAATAAAGCCGATTTCGACACAATATTCCAGGTAACGGCGTCCAGTGGTTTTGCTGATTCCCACGCTCTCCACCACTTGCTCCACCGACCAGCTGGCGGCGGGCGCAGCGCTAAAAAAGTGCTTAACCCGTTCCAGCGTGATGGTTTCTATCCCCTTAGTCGAGGGGGCAGCGGGCACATCGCTGGTGGGCAAATTGAACAGCTTATCCAGCGCGTGCTGATCAACATTCGTCATCTGGCGCATCGTCTGGACCAAAAGCATAAAGCGTTCCAGCGAGGCGCGCAGGCGATGAAAAAACACCGGTTTTAGCAGGTAATCGAAAGCGCCGCTGCGCATCGCGTGGCTGCAGGTTTGCATATCGCTGGCGGCCGTGATGAAAATCACTGAGCACTCAAATCGCTTCAGGAGAGGATCGTCAATCAGCGTGACGCCCTGGCCATCCGGCAAGTAATTATCGAGTAGCACCAGGCGCGGCTGATGCACGCGAATAAGATCCCGCGCCTGCTGCAGCGTGGCGGCAATACCTACCACGCGCAGATGAAAATGTTGCTCGATAAATTCGCGATGCAAATCGGCCAGATGGGGTTCATCTTCCACAATGACGACATCAAGTGCTTTGGCGTTATTCATGGGATAGTCCTGTTGAAACCTCGGGCTGGAACGGAATGAAAATGGAGAAAATGGTGCCCTGTGGCGCGTTTTCGCTGATCTCAATGCTGCCGCCCGCCTGATGAACATAACCCGCCGCCAGGTAGAGGCCGATGCCGTGTTCGGAACCCAGCATATCGTCGCCGCTGGTGGGTTTGCTGGTCACGCCTTGCTCAAACAGATGCGGTTTTATCGCCTCATCGACGCCGCAGCCCTGGTCGGCGACTTCAATTAACAGCTCGTGATTTCTGTCTGAAATATAGAGCTCGATAGGGTTGGCCGGTGGCCTAACGTTCAGCGTGGCATCCACGGCGTTATCCAGCACATTTCCCACCACGGACATGAGCGCCGTTTCACTCAGCGCGGCGGGAAGACGCGTAAGCTGGCAGGCCGGATCGAATTTCAGCTCGACGCCTTTCTCTCTGGCACTAACATATTTCCCCAGCAGCAGTCCGCAGAGCGCGGGCGAAGTAAAGCGCGCCGAGACAAAATCCAGGACCTGCTGCGCGCCCGCAGATTGCGCATGGATATAGCGCATGGCATCGTCATAACGCTGCATTTGTAGCAGGCCGACCAGCGTCGCCGTCCAGTTCAGCTGTTCATGGCGCATGATGCGTAAATTATCCGCGTAGCGCTTCACCTGGCTTAGTTGGCTGCTCAGCGTATTGATGTCATTTTTATCGCGGAAGCTGCATACCCAGCCGCTGGGCTCGCCGGGCTCCAGCTCAATCGCGACCCGATTGACGATCACCTGGCGCTGATTCAGTACGGTAATCTGGTCATGATGACGATTTGGCTCATGTACGTCACGTTGGCTGAGAAACGCGGGGTGTATCTGCAACACCGCATCAAGCGGTTTCCCCAGCAGCTCTTTTTCGCTCTGCTGCAAATCCAGTAATTCCCGGGCGGCGCGATTGATCAAAATCAGCTGTTTTTCTGCATTCACGGCAAACACGCCTTCATACATCGCCTCCAGCAACGCTTTTTGCTGCAGCACCAGTAGCGCAATATCTTTTGGCTCAAGCCAGAACATCTGTTTTTTCAGGTTGCGACTAAACACCCATGAAAAAATAAACAGCAGCAGCAGCAGGGCCACACCGTAGAGGCTGGCTTGCCACAGCAGGCTGGCATTGATATTGGCAATATAGGACGTGAGATAACCCACCGAGACAATGCCAATCACCTGATGCTGCGCATCAAAAATCGGGGCTTTGCTGCGCAGGGAAACGCCGATGCCACCTTTGCGTACGGAAATGATGGTTTTGCCTTGCAGCACCTCGGCATTGTCGCCGCCAATCAAGGGCAGATTAAGGCGCTCGGGCGATTCCGAGTGGTAAAGATGTTGTTCACGCACGTCACCTATCACGATGTAACTGGCATCACTTTGGTCGCGCAGCGGCTGAATCAACGCGGCAATCCCCGCGATATCCCGACGCGCCACCTTATCCGCCAGGCCCGGCATCAGCGCAATTTCGCTGGCCTGCACGCGTGCGCGCTGCCCAAGATCGTGATGCAACTGCCTGTCGATAAAATGAAACAGAATTGTGCCCAGCAAAGCCAGCAGCAGGCAGGAAAAAAGCACCAGAGAGAGAAAGAGTTTTACCTGAAAAGGGAGTCTGCGTTTCATACGGCCTGCAGTAAGGAAAACTGGAGAGTGGCATCCAGGCAGACTAGCACGCGAAAATGCAGGCGGTGATCGACTAACGCCAGAGTTGTGAGCTGGCTACAATCTCCTCGCGACGTAAGGGGTGGTTTGTGCTGGTACGTTGAGATCGGGCTTCCCCCTCTTATTCCTGGCCTATCGAGTTGCTGGCGCTAATCAATGGCGTAAATATTCATTCATCACGGCTAATCTATAGGCTTAAAATTTATCAATGCTGCCCCTGAGTAAATTCCGTTTTGGTCTGGAAGCCATTGACCTTATAACCACTACTGGTGAGAATGCCGCTATAAGTTTTGAACCAGATCGCAAATTTTGGGCCTTATGCCCGTTGCAGTGCGGCTGCGAGAGCCGCACTGGATTAACGCCACTTGCACTTATCGGCTAGCGAAAGACGCACCGAGGTAATAAAAGTGCAGGGCATACAGCAAATATCGTTAATGTCGTCACGTGGGTTGAAAAGGCCCGTTTTTTGATGCGTCTTTTCACCGCCGATCGACATGTCTTGCGTTACGTAATGGGTGCAATAAAGCGCCAGCGTTTTTTATTCTCATTACATAAAAGATAAAAATTTAATTTAAGTACACATTGATGAATGCGGTATCTGCGTAATGCAAAAATCGCCGCATGAAAGCGTAACTTGCTGAAAAACAACTGAACTCCTGTGAGTGCAGCGCAGCTTCTTTACGCCAAAAAAAAGAGTTAACTGTTTTCAGTACACGGGTAGCTGTAAGCCTGGGGCGGTAGCCTGCCTATTTTAGCAGCTGAAAACAGAATGAGATTGCTCAGTTTATATGGCGATTATCTTATTACGCTTTTTTTATAGCCAGCATTTCCCGGCTTTTTTAATTAGCCTGAGGAAACTCTGAAATACCTATCCCATAAATGTTAAGCAGGGCGAAAGCAACGTGTAGTGATAGTTATCGATTAATCACCATTGCGTTCACCGATGTTTTTATCCGCCCGCAATTTTAAAGTCGACAGAGTCCAGAGGTCATATGCAAAATCCCGTTAACGACGTTTTACTCAGCGTCATTGTGCCGGTGTATAACGCCGCAGCGTATCTGGAGCGATGCATTGATAGCCTGCTAAAGCAGGATGAAACCCGTTTTGAAGCCATCTTCATTAATGACGGTTCCAGCGATAACTCGCTCGCGATATTACAGCATTACGCCCATTACCCGCATTTTCACATTATCGATAAAGCCAACGGCGGCGTCTCTTCGGCACGCAATCAGGGTATTCGCGCCTCGCGCGGCAAACTGCTGTGCTTTTTAGATGCGGATGATTTTCTGCCGCCCAGCGCGTTTGCCACCTATGTGCACCTGATGCAAAACCCGGTCGCGCTGGTGGTGGGGGAGTCGCAGCACTTCACGCCGCAGGGGCAGCCTCTTGATTTCCCGGCCAACGCCACCGATACGCGCCAGCTGGCGGCGTCTGCGGCTATCAACGATTTGCTCTATTTCAATCCCCGCCACGGCATCTGCGATAAGGTGTTTCGCGGCGATGTGATTCGTCAGCATCAGCTTAGCTTTAATGAAGAAATTTATAACTTTGAAGATCTGCTGTTTGTGATTAATTACCTGCATCTGCAACAGGATCGCCAGGTGATATTTACGCAACGGGTGGTTTATCACTATGTGGTATCGGATAACTCCGCGACGCGCTCGGCACTGCGGGAAAAGCACTTCTCCTTTGCGCGCTCCTTTAATGGTATGCAGGCGTTTTTATCTGCACAGCACAGCCGTTGTTATTACCATCTCTATTTAAAAGTCACTTCCTCTTATATCTATAAAGCGTTGTACAGCGACGGATTTAGTCGCGCCTTTGTTGATGAATATATCTCACTCTACCGCCGCAGCTTTAAGTCTTATTTCACATCAGGATTGATGCTCAATCCGTGGAGTCTGTACTTTGCGCTGTTTTTCGTCAGTCCACGACTGGTATCGCGTCTGCGCCGGCTGGCACAGAAATAAACGCTGAGGTTGAGTTGTGAAAGATAAATTAAAAAACTCCATGTGGATGATCGCTGAAAAGCTGATTGCGGTGTTCGGTCTGATATTTGTCACTTCCTATGTGGCGAAATATGTAGGTCCCACCACCTTCGGCATTATCTCGATCTCGATGCTGGTCTTTCAGTTCATTCAAAGCATCGCGCTGATGGGCAGCGATGTCATTCTGCTGAAACGTATATCGCAAAACCGGCACTCCGGTATGCGCTTAATGATGGCCACGTTCCTGCTGGTGTTGGTGATTTACTGCGTGCTGGCAGCAACGGGTATGCTGATTATGGGCGAGGAGTGGAGTAGTGAGGCGCTGGTATTTATTTGTGCGGCGGCCATTGCCTGTCTCTTCTCGTCACTCGATTTGGTGAATATCTACAATGAGGCGATGCTTAATGCCCGCCTGAATGTCATCGCCAACCTGGCGGGGTTGGCAATCAGTTTAACCGTGCGCTTCTTTATTTCCTGGTTTGAACTGGACGCCAGGTTATTGGCTATTCCTATCGTGCTGGCCACCTTTATTCCGTTCGTCATTAAGCTCGCCATCTTTCTTAGATATCATCGTCAGGTGCCTATTCCGGCCATTCGTCAGATGAAAAAGTATTCACGCTATATGGTGGCCTCGGGTATTTCCCTGGTGTTTTCCGTGATTGCTGTCGCGATCTATACGCGTGTTAACCAAATCAGCGTCTCCTATTTCCTTGGTGTTAAAGAGGCGGGCATTTTCTCGGTGGCGCTGACGTTAGCCACCGCGTGGGTATTTTTACCCAATGCCTTGCTGGCTTCATTTTTCCCTGCGTTCTTTGCCGAACGTGATGATGAGCAGTCGATTATCAAGGCGCAGAAATTACATTTGCTGGTGATTGGCGTCTCATCAATGGTGATTCTGGCTATTTGGTTGCTGTCCGGATGGTTCATCCGCGACTTTTACGGTGCCGAGTATCTCGATGCGGTAGCGCCAACGTTATTACTCAGCGTAGGGGCGATGTGCGCGGTGCTTAGTAGCGTCATGGATCGCTTTATTATTAAGTACAACGGTTATCGTTATTTGGTGAAGAAAACCTTCGTCGTATTAGTTATCTGCGTGGCGTCATCACTGTTATTGGTACCGTATTTTGGTTTAAACGGCGCGGCAATGAGCGTGGTATTAACCGAGTTCCTCTCCTTCTCGCTACTTAATTACTTTTTCCCGGCTCAGCCAGTTATGCGTATTCATCAAGTGTTTATCAACCCCAGGAAACTATGGCTGTTATTTAGCAATATCAAAACCTCAGACAGTAAAGAGAGTTTATCATGAATGAAAAACCCCTATTTAGTCTTATCATTCCCGTCTATAACTCACAAAAAACCATTAAGCGTACTTTGCTGAGCGTACTTAAACAGACGTTCAGCAATTATGAGGTTATTGTCGTTAATGATGGCAGCAGCGATACAACCCCGAAAATACTGGAGGAGTTTAGCGCTTATTCGCAAGTCACCGTTATTCACCAGGTTAATGGCGGTGTTAGCGCGGCGCGCAATAGCGGAATGCAACAGGCGCGTGGTGAATATGTACTCTTTCTCGATGCGGATGATTGGGTGGATGATAACTTCCTAATGATCTTCAAACAGAATCTTGATGCCTGGCCAGCTGAAACTGTCGATTTGATGGTAGGAAACCTCAATGATAACCGCGTGGGGAAGGTATCGCAGGCGGGCTTCTTCAGTAATGAGGATATTCCCTACGTGCTCGGTGAACTGGAGATGAGTGATAACATCGGTTATCTGCATAACAAATGTTATCGCCGTCAGATCATCGAAGAACTGAATCTGCGCTTTTTAGAAGGCATCTCAATGAGCGAGGATTTATTGTTCAACCTGAAGTTCTTTAGCTGTATTAACAATTTCCTGGTGACACCGGGCGCGGCTTATCACTATGAAGATGTGGAGGCATCATTATCCAAGCGTAAGGTGCAATACAGTGAACTAAAAGTGAGAAAGCAGTTTCTGACGGCACTTTATGACGCTATTATCAGTAAATATCACTCCAGCGATCTCGATTATTTCCTGAAAGGCATTTCAAAACGCGTATTAGCGTTAGATATGCAAATCGTGACCGCAATGTATCACTCTTCGTTTTCACCTGCGGATATTGCCCAGGAAATTAATGAAATTAAGCGGGGGAAATACTCAAAAGGTATTTTCATACTGCTAAATAAAAATGAAAAACTGAAGTACATGATTATGAATTTGAATACTCTCACAGCGTACTATTTTCTTTATGCTCTCTACAGGATGCGCGCATTCTGATTCTCCCTTCATACTTCACGCTGCAGGTGCGTTGGCTGCGTGAATCATTTGGGAGAAAACCGCTATCAGTGGCAACAACTCACCGTTGCCACTTTCGCTTGTATCCAGGTGCGCATAAATGCGCACCCTACGAAAACCCCGCTCATCAAACGTAGGGTCGCCATTCATGGCGACCGATTAACGCAACTGACCTACCTTTCCCCACGCTTACCAGACCTTTCTGCTTCCTCTCCGTGACTCCTTCTTGCACTCATCCCGCGTCTCATGTCAAATAGCGCCCCATGCAATCGATTGCGCGCATGTTTCGTGCATTTACTGCGGCGCAAAACATCAGGACGCGTGAAATTGTGGTCTTTAAGCGTCATCCTTTGCGCAACGGCAGAGCTGCAAAGCCCGCGCCATAATTGGCAGCCACCGTTTGGCTGCGTTGATTAAGCTTTAACTTGTGGAGAGACAGATGGACAACTCACAAACCGGTACGCTTGGCACCGTTGAAACGGTAGCTAAGGGCTGGCGCAAGAGTGATACCGTGTGGATGCTGGGTCTGTACGGTACGGCGATTGGAGCGGGCGTGCTTTTTTTACCGATTAACGCCGGTGCAGGCGGGCTGATTCCGCTGATTATTATGGCGATTCTTGCCTTTCCAATGACCTATTATGCGCACCGCGCGCTGACGCGCTTTGTGCTTTCCGGTAAAAATCCCGGCGAAGACATCACCGAAGTGGTGGAAGAGCACTTTGGCGTCGGTGCCGGCAAGATCATCACCTTGCTCTACTTCTTTGCTATCTATCCGATCCTGCTGATGTACAGCGTGGCGATCACCAATACCGTCGATAGTTTTATCGTGCATCAGCTGGGCCTGGTTTCGCCGCCGCGTGTGCTTCTGTCGCTGATTTTGATCATCGGCATGATGACGGTGGTGCGCTTTGGCGAGCAGATGATTGTGAAAGCCATGAGCGTGCTGGTGTTTCCGTTTGTGGCCGTGCTAATGCTGCTGGCGGCTTATCTGGTACCGCACTGGCATGGCGCGGCGCTGGAAACGTTGTCCCTGAGCCAGAGCGGCAGTGGTATCTGGATGACGCTATGGCTGGCGATTCCGGTGATGGTGTTTTCCTTCAATCACTCGCCGATCATCTCCTCTTTTGCCGTCGCCAAGCGTAATGAGTACGGCGATGGCGCTGAGAAGAAATGTTCACGCATCCTGGCGAATGCCCATCTTTTGATGGTGTTTACGGTGATGTTCTTTGTGTTCAGCTGTGTGCTGAGCCTGTCACCTGCTGATTTACAGGCGGCGAAAGATCAAAACATCACCATTCTCTCCTACCTGGCGAACCACTTTAATGTGCCGATGATTGCGTGGATGGGGCCGATCGTGGCGATGGTCGCCATTACCAAATCGTTCCTCGGCCACTACCTGGGCGCCCGTGAAGGTTTTAACGGCATGGTGGTGAAATCGCTGCGCAGCCGCGGTAAAAGTGTCACGCCGCAGCGCCTGAATCGTCTGACGACCGGCTTTATGCTGCTGACCACCTGGCTGGTGGCGACGTTGAATCCCAGCATCTTGGGGATGATTGAAACCCTGGGCGGGCCGATTATTGCGATGATTCTGTTCCTGATGCCGATGTACGCCATCCAAAAGGTGCCGGCAATGCGTCAGTACAGCGGTAAGATCAGTAACGTATTTGTGGTGATGATTGGCGTGCTGGCGATTTCTTCTATCGCGTATTCATTGGTGAATTGATCTTCGTTATCAATAAGGTGCGCATTAATGCGCACCTAACAATTTGGTAGGGTCGCCATTTAGGGCGACCTGGCAAACCTTACACCGCAGCCGTTTTAAACACGCTCATTGACTGCGCCAAACGATCGGCCTGCTCCTGCAACGCCTGTGATGCCGCTGAGGCTTCCTGCACCAATGCGGCGTTCTGCTGCGTTACCGCTTCCATCTGCGTAATCGCAGAGTTTATCTCGCTGATCCCGCTGCTCTGCTCGCTGCTGGCAATGGTGATTTCGCTCATAATATCCGCCACGCTTTTTACGCTGTTGACCACTTCACCAATGGTGGAACCCGCATGTGTCACCAGACGGCTGCCTTCATCCACTTTCGCGACAGAATCCTCAATCAACACCTTGATCTCTTTAGCCGCAGAAGCGGAACGTGCTGCCAGATTACGCACTTCGGTGGCGACCACGGCAAAACCGCGACCTTGTTCACCCGCGCGCGCCGCTTCGACGGCAGCATTGAGGGACAAGATGTTGGTCTGGAAGGCAATGGAGTCAATCACGCTGATAATATCGACGATCTTCTTCGATGACAGGGTAATGGCTTCCATCTTCTCAATCACCTGTTCCATCACCACGCCGCCTTCTTTGGCTACGCTCGAGGTATTGGCGACCAGTTGATTGGCTTCGCGCGCATTCTCGGCATTGTGTTTCACCGTGGCGGTCATCTGCTCCATGGCGGAAGCCGTCTCTTCCAGCGAGCTCGCCTGCTGCTCGGTACGTGAGGAGAGATCGATATTGCCGCTGGAGATCTGATTTGACGCCACCGCGATGGTATCGGAACCCGCACGCACGTCCGAGACGATGGTCAAAAGATTGTCGTTCATCGCCTGCAGCGCCTGCATCAGCACGGCGGTTTCATCTTTGCCGGTGACTTCAATGTGTGAGCTCAGATCGCCCGCCGCCACTTTCCCGGCAATTTCTACCGCTTCGTTGAGCGGACGCACAATTGAACGCGTCAGCATAAAGCCCAGTACGATAGCGGCAGCAATGGCGATAGCGGAAAAGATCAGCGTCATTTCAATCGCCGATGAACCGTTATCAATAATTTTTGTGCCTTCCTGTTCCAGCTGTGCCGATTGAGAATTGGCAAAGGCTATCGCGCTATCCAGAAACGCGTTTTGCGTTTCGGTGATGGATTTCAGCACATAGGTGCTGGCCGCATCCGCATTGCCCGCGCGCACCAGCTCCAGTAACGCCTTTTTCTCTACTTCGAACTTGTCACTGGCGGCCAGCAACCCGGCAATTTTCTTTTTACCCACTTCAGTTACCTGAACCGCTTTGATTTTATTCATCGCGCTATTGGTATGTTCGGTGGCATCGGCGAGTTGCTGATAGCGTTTGACATTATTTTCGGGGCGCGTGGTATCAATCACGATGCCGCGCAGGTATTTAATCTGATCGTTGACGCCATCACGCACATCAAAACCGAGGCGCACTTTCACATAGCGATCTTCCACGATTGATGTGATGCCGGTTTTGATAGTGTTGATTTTGCTAATTGATGTCACACCGACGATGACGAGCAGTGCCACCACTAAACCAAAGGCGATGCCCAGACGGACGCCGACCTTCATATTCTTTAAGCTCAACATTGGATCTCCCCGTAATGCCAAAAATTGATGTTTCAAGATGGAAGCGCAGGCAAGGCGCCCACAGCAGGTTGATGTTTTTAAAGGTGAAAATAATTACGCAGCGTGACAAAACTGGTATGGCAGCACCGGCGCAAGCGCTTTCTGTTATCGGTTGTTAATGTTTTAACTTTAATTTTTTAGAGGTAGGTCACAGTTTGGTGAATGGTGTAAACGAGGATTTTTGGCTGGCATTAGATATGTGCGTATGAGGTTGCCATAAATGGCGGATGCGGATTTCGTAGGGTGCGCATTTACGCGCACCGGGAAAAGGGCGAAAGGATTTAACGCGGCGTTTTCAGCACGCTGTGGATCACACTGGAGAGCTCATTGATTTCGAATTTTGCTACGTATCCATCGGCGCCCACTTTGCGCACGTGATCTTCGTTGGCGCTGCCGGAGAGCGACGAATGGATCACCACCGGGATATGGCGCAACACGTTATCGCGCTTGATATTACGCGTTAAGGTAAAACCGTCCATCTCTGGCATTTCGAGATCGGTCAGCACTAGCGCGATCTTATCGTGGATCGACTCCCCGTTAGCCGCGGCTTCTTTTTGCATCTCGGTAATTTTGATCCAGGCTTCAAGCCCGGTGTTATGCATGATGGCCGGTATGCCCATGCTTTTCAGACCCTGCTCCAGCAGCTGGCGCGCCACTTTGGAATCTTCCGCCACAATAGCAACCTGACCCGGCTTCAAATTGAAATCTTTGGCCGTCTCTGCGCTTGGCTCAACGCCACGCACGGAAGGGATCACGTCATAGAGAATCTGCTCAACGTCCAGTACCATCGCCAGATTATTGCTCTGACCATCGGTATCCAGGCAGGCGATACTGGTGATGTTACGGCTACCAATGCCCGCTTCCGCGGTATGCACCTGGCTCCAGTCGAGACGGACAATATTCTCCACGGATTCAACGGCAAACGCCTGGGTGCTACGGGCATATTCGGTCACCAGCAGCAGATTCAGTCCGGTCTCTGGTTTACAGCCGGTCACCGCAGGCAGATCGATTACCGGTATAAACTGACCACGAATGCTCGCCATGCCTAGCAGCGGTGATTGCATACCTGCCGCGCGCGTAATGGTTGGCATGGGCACGATTTCACGCAGCTTAAAGACGTTGATGCCGTACAGCTCAGATTTGCCTTTCAGCTGATCGGAACCCAGGCGGAACAACAGCAGTTCGAATTTATTGGAAAGCGCAAGATTGGCGCGTTCATCGATCTCTTTCTGAAAATTATCCATCATGGCCTCGGGGCTGAATCTGGGCAGGGCAAAATCGCCATGATTAACTTATCGGCAGAAGGGCGAAAAAATGAAGGGAAAGGGGATGAAATTTTAGCGTGAGAGCGACGCCCTCACGCTTGAGGAGATTACTTCAGCAGGATGGCACGCACGCTTTTGCCTTTGATCTTGCCCTCTTTCAGCTTGATCAGCGCTTTTTTCGCCTGTGCGGCATCAATAGCAACATAGGCATGCGTTGCGGTCATGTCGATCTTGCCAATCTGATCGCCGCTGAATCCGGCTTCACCGGTCAACGCGCCGAGGATATCACCCGGACGGATTTTCGCTTTGCGGCCGCCATCAATGCACAGCGTCATTTTCGTGGCGGGCAACGGCGTCGCGCTGCTGCCTTTCAGCGTGCTGGAGGAAACCCAGTTGAGTTTCTGCTGCAGATACTCCTCCAGCGCATTCGCGCGCACCATTTCGTCGGGAGCCACAAAGCTCACCGCCAATCCCTTTTCACCCGCGCGCCCGGTACGACCGATACGGTGAATGTGTACCTCCGGATCCCACGCCAGCTGGAAGTTCACCACTAAGGCCAGCGATTTAATATCCAGACCGCGCGCGGCCACGTCGGTGGCGATCAACACCCGGATGCTGCCATTAGCGAAGCGAATCAGCACGCGTTCACGATCGCGCTGCTCGAGATCGCCATGCAGCGCCAGAGCACTGATGTTGCGTTCATTTAGCGCAGCGGCGATGTCATCGCATTCACGTTTGGTATTACAGAACACCACGCACGATGCCGGCTGCTGTTGGCTGAGCAGGGCTCCGAGCAGGCTGTGACGCTCTTTGGCGCTGGCTTCAATAAACTGCTGCTCAATGGCCGGCAGTTCAGACTTATCTTCAGTGGCCACCGCCAGCGCATCGCGCTGGAAACGCTGGCTGAGGCTGGCAATGGTATCTGGCCAGGTAGCGGAGAACAGCAGCGTTTGCCGTGTTTCGGGGGTGAAACCAATAATCGCTTCCATATCGTCGCGGAAGCCCATCTCAAGCATGCGATCCGCCTCGTCCAGCACCAGCGTTTGCAGCTGGTTGAGATCGAGATTGTCGCGCTTGAGGTGATCGAGCAGACGGCCCGGCGTGCCCACCACGATATGCGGCGCATGGACCAGCGAGTCGCGCTGCGCGCTCATCGGCTGGCCGCCACACAGCGTCAGGATCTTAATATTGCGGGTAAAACGTGCCAACTGGCGCAGAACGTTACTCACCTGGTCGGCCAGTTCGCGCGTGGGGCAGAGGATCAGCGCCTGCGTATGAAACTGGCTGTTATCGATGCGGTTCAATAAGCCGACACCAAATGCGGCGGTTTTGCCGCTGCCGGTTTTCGCCTGCGCACGCACGTCGCGCCCTTCCAGAATGGCGGGCAGGGAAGCGGCCTGAATCGGCGTCATGGCGTCGAAACCCATCTCGCGCAGGTTATCGAGTTGGCTGGCAGGCAGTTGCGTCAGGGTAGAAAAAGCAGTCACGGAAATGTCTCTAATTGCGGGTAGGATTGCGGCGGTCAGTCTGGCAGAAAGGGCGGTGATCGGCAATGGCAAAAGCGCAGGTGGTTTACCCCGGAAACCAGTTAGCCTCGCCACCGCATTGATTAGATTATGAGCGAAAACTATCGCATAGTTCTAATGTTTTTGCGGTTGATTTTGTTGCGCCATGAGGGGGGTAGAATCAGACATCTTTAGCCAGTTGGGGTGATTAGCAAGAATTTGCCGCTTATTCAGCGCTTATTCACCACCCTTTTGCAGGCGTTATGCTTATGTGTGCCTAAGGGCTGGGAAAATTCTGATTAAAGATTATGGTCGATTTGCTTTATATTTAGCGCGCCATTTGGCGAACGATTAAAACCCAAGATACTTCAGAGGTCATTTCATTGAGTCATTATGTCCAGGGACAAAACGAAGACATTCTGAAAATCGTCGGCCGCGCCGTGTTAACGCTGCATCTGCATGGGGAAACGTTATCTTCGGATAAAGTGAGCTCTATGATTGCCTGTTACGCGGAAGAAGAGCCTGTCAGCGACGATGAAAACCAGCGATTGTATGCGCTGGCGATTCAGATGCTTTCGTAAATCCAGCACTCATCGGGTGTGCGCATGCCACCCTTTTTATGTCGTACGTAAAGCCTCCTTGCGGAGGCTTTTTTGTTGCTGGCAGGACTCGAATGCGGGACGGTCGCCATCAATGGCGTCACTATGATTCGCACAATGATTGGGACGGTCGCCATTAATGGCGTCAATATGATTCGCGCCTTGATTGGGACGGTCGCCATAAATGGCGTCAATATGATTCGCGCAATGATTGGGACGGTCGCCATTAATGGCGTCAATATGATTCGCGCCTTGATTGGGACGGTCGCCATAAATGGCGTCAATATGATTCGCGCAATGATTGGGACGGTCGCCATAAATGGCGACCCTACAACACTGTAGGGTGCGCATTCATGCGCACCTGGGAACATCAGGCGCTGAACACCGGCAATCCGCGCTGGAAGGTGGCGCTCACCGGGGAAATGCGTGCCACGGCTTCGGCGGAACAGCTGGCCTCGACCAACATCATGCTGGCTTCATCCTCCAGCTGGGGCCACTGCCGCTCGCCCTGATTCGACAACGGCAAAATTCCGCCGGTGGCTATGTGCAGTGCACGACTTAAGCCAAACTCATCAGAACCGCGATACAGCTGCGCATACACATTGGCTTTTTCCAGCATGCTGCCGCTACCAAACGGCGACCAGTGATCGAACACGCTATCGGTACCGGTCATCACCGTGATGCCCGCCGCCTGGAGCTGCGGCAGCGGCATGGTCAGCTTACCGATTGGGATGGTAGAGGCCACGCTCATCTGCTGCTCGGCCATGCCGGCAATCATCTGATCCAGCGCTTTGCCTTCAAGCGTTGCGAGCGCAAAGCCATGGCTCAGCGTGACTTTGCCTTTCAGCTGTGGATTTTTCGCGATGGTATCGATCATGTACTGAATGGCCGCCACGCCGGAGGGCGAGGTTTCGTGCAGGTGGATATCTACGCCGCGCTGGAAATCAAGCGCTATCTGGAACATCGCATCCAGCGACGCCTGCATCGCGCCATCCACGTTGGTTGGATCGAGTCCGCCGACGAACTCGACGCCCATCTGCATCGCTTCACGCATTAATCCATCAACCTTCGAGTGCAGCAAACCATGCTGCGGAAAAGCGACAATCTCACACGGGAATTGCGGATGGTTAGCCAATGCCAGCTTGAGATGCTCAAGGCTTTTCAGGCCGCTAACCGGATCGATATTGCAGTGGCTGCGCGCTTCGGTGGTGCCTTTACTGTGCAACAAGCCAATGATCGCTTCGGCGCGTGCCTGTGAGGTGGGCAGCAGCTGCGGGATCAGCACCTGTTCCCGGGCAATCATATCCATGATGGTTTTGCCCTGACGCGGACGTGGTGCTTGCCACGGACCGCCGTAGAAGGTTTTGTCGAGATGGATATGCATATCGCGGGTGCGCGGCAGCAGCAGAGCGCCGTTGGCATCCCACTGGGGCAATGCGGCATTACGGGCCTTGCCTGCCGGTTCAATCGCGGCGAATTTGCCCTCTTTGACGGTGATGTCATACAGCGCGGTGCGCGTGGCAATCACGTCGTTACCGTCGCGCTCAAAACCCTCTTCGAGGCGCACATTGAGCAGCTGGTAATGGGCGACGCGCGGGGGTGGAGTATGAGGCTGCGTTTTTTCAGGCAATAACGGCGAAGCTTGTCCGGCATAGCTGATACCGGCTGCCAGTAGGCTACCGGCGGCAGTCAGACTAAGAAATTCGCGACGGCTGGGAGAGGTGAGTTGCATCAGAGGCTCCATCAAATGAAAACGCCTAATCTGGCAAAACCCGGCGCGGGGCGCTGCGATATTTTCCACTGACTGGCAGTGGGAAAATCACTGCCACTGCAAATGGCAAAACCTGACCAGCGCGGCGGCCAGTGCCTGTTGCAAATCGTCCTGCGGCGAACGGCAAAACAGTGCCAGTTCAAAATGGCTGATGTCAGGTAAACCTTCGGCTTCGCCTAATACGCGATGTTCAGGCAGTCGACAGCTGGCGGGCAGCAGGGTGACACCCAATCCGGCGGCGCTGGCGCTGGCAAGCGCGACGAGACTGGCGCTGCTGTAGCTGATGCGCCAGCCGCGGCCAAGGTGATCCAGCGTCTGCGCCATCTCTTCGCGATACAACCCGAGCTGCGGGAACACCACCAGCGGTACCGGCGTTTGCTCAAAGCAGGGATGCGCGGCGCTATCCAGCCACAGCAGCGGCTCCGGGCGCGAGGCCAGCGGCCGCTCGCCGCCCGGCTGCTTGATCAACATGATATCCAGCTCTTCGCGCTGCCACGCGCGGTGCAGATCGACATACATGCCGCTCATGACATCCAGCCGTAGCTGCGGATGCTCGCGGCTGAATTCCGCCAGCAAACTGGCCGTGGGCGCGGCGAAATCTTCCGGTACCCCCAGGCGCAAAATGCCATCGCGCCATTTGTCGCTCAGCACATCGTGCGCTTCGCCGTTCAGGGCAATAATGCGCCGCGCATAACCGAGTAGTTTTTCCCCCTCTTCGGTTAACGCCACCTGATGCGACGTCCGCTCCAGCAGCGCTTTACCTATCATCTCTTCCAGACGGCGTACTTGCTGGCTGACGGTAGATTGCGAAAGATGCACGCGCTCGGCGGCGCGGGTAAAGCTGGTGGTTTCGCATACCGCCACAAAACTGAGCAGCTGCTGCGGGGTAAACATCGGCTGACGATTCATTTTTCCACTGGTCGTTATGGTGTTATTTCATTTCCAAATAGTACTGACTGCTGCGATGCTGGCAACCTTTTCACTATTGGATTGCGTATGAACCGACATTCCAACGGACTGACGCTCGCCGCTTTAGTGCTGGCTGGGCTGAATATGCGTCCGTTACTGACTTCAATTAGCCCGCTGCTCGGCCAGTTACGCCAGGCGATGGGGCTCTCTCCGCTGGCCGCCTCGCTGCTGCCCGCCGTGCCGATGGTGATGATGGGGGCGGTTGCGCTGCTCAGCGCCTCGCTGATGCAGCGCGTGCCGCTGCAACGATTATTATTGGGCGGCTTAATCCTGTTATTGCTGGCGCTGTTGGCACGTGGCGTGATCCATGACGGCAGTTGGCTGGTGATCAGCGCCTTGTTCGGTGGACTTG
Source organism: Pantoea sp. BRR-3P (assembly GCF_039621635.1). Taxonomy (NCBI): domain Bacteria; kingdom Pseudomonadati; phylum Pseudomonadota; class Gammaproteobacteria; order Enterobacterales; family Erwiniaceae; genus Pantoea; species Pantoea sp. BRR-3P. The sequence continues at coordinate 3,099,143 of NZ_CP155066.1, read as the reverse complement.
GCGTGGGCGTGGTACAGATGGCGATGCCGGGATTGATCCGTCAACGCTTTGCCCAGCGTAGCGCACCGGTGACCGGCTTATGGGCCGGCGCGCTGATGGGCGGCGGCGGGCTGGGAGCGGCGCTGTCGCCATGGCTCAGCGCGCAGTTCGGCTGGTCGCTGGCGCTAACGGGCTGGGCGCTACCGGTGCTGCTGGCAATAGCATTGTGGCTGTGCGTGCGCGTGCCTGCCGCAGCCAGCAGGGAGAATATTGTGCTGCCAGCGCTGTGGCGCAAGCCGCGCGCCTGGACGCTGGCGCTGAGCTTCGGGCTGGTGAACGGCGGTTATGCAACCTGTGTTGCCTGGTTGCCGGATGCCTACCATCATCTTGGCTGGTCGGCGCAGGCCGGTGGCTCGCTGCTGGGGGTGATGATTCTGTGTCAGGTGGCTGGAGCGTTATTGATGCCGCTGCTGGCGCGCAAGGCCGATCGCCGTCCACAGCTGATTATTAGCCTGATTTGTCAGTTGCTCGGCATGAGCGGCTTTCTGTTTGCACCGCTGCTGGCACCGTGGCTGTGGGCCGCGATCGCCGGTTTTGGCCTGGGCGCGGCGTTTCCGCTGGCGATGGTATTGGCACTCGATCACCTGCCGCATCCGCAGGCTGGCGCACGGCTGGTGGCGTTTATGCAGGGGGCGGGTTTTATCATCGCCGGCTGCATGCCGTTTATCGCGGGCCAGCTTCAGGCATTCACCCACAGTTTCAGCAGCGTCTGGCTGATGCAAACCCTGGTGACAGTTGGGCTAATTGTGCTCAATCTGCGCTTCCATCCCCGCAGTTATGGTCGGGCCTTTGGTTGAATTAACGATAATTGGTCCTACCAAAACCGTTAAATGTTGCCATATCGTCACATAACACGAAAAATCACACCTGCTTCGTTGCTTTAGGTTAACAATGCATTAACTATCTGGAGCCAGAAAGCCCGGCGCCCTGAATGTGGTCCTACCAATTCAGGGCAGAACAGGGCAATAGCGGCGGCGCGCACCTGCATTAGCCGATGCGCCGCCCCCCTTCTGGTCACCTCTGGAGTAAACGGCATGCAGGTATGGCAACAAAACTACGATCCGCTCGATAATTTGTGGCTCTCCAGCCTTGTGGCGGTGATCCCGATTGTGTTTTTTTTCTTCGCGCTGATTAAGCTCAAGCTAAAAGGCTATCAGGCGGGTACCGCCACCGTGGTGATTGCGCTGCTGGTGGCGCTGTTTCTGTACGGTATGCCGTTAGGCCAGGCGCTGGCATCCGTGGTCTACGGATTTTTATACGGCTTGTGGCCCATCGCCTGGATTATCGTCGCGGCGGTGTTTGTCTACAAAATCTCGGTAAAAACCGGCCAGTTCGACATCATTCGCGCCTCGATCCTGACGATAACGCCCGATCAGCGTTTGCAGATGCTGATTGTTGGCTTCTGTTTCGGTGCCTTCCTCGAAGGTGCGGCGGGCTTTGGTGCGCCGGTGGCGATCACCGCCGCGCTGCTGGTGGGTTTGGGTTTCAATCCGTTGTATGCCGCAGGGCTTTGCCTGATTGTGAACACCGCACCGGTGGCGTTTGGCGCGATGGGCATTCCGATTATTGTTGCCGGGCAAGTGACCGGAATCGACAGCTTCCAGATTGGACAGATGGCGGGGCGTCAGCTGCCGTTCCTCACCATGATTGTGCTGTTCTGGATCATGGCGATTATGGATGGCTGGCGCGGCGTGAAAGAGACCTGGCCGGCGGTGATCGTCGCAGGCGGATCCTTTGCCATCGCCCAGTTCCTAAGCTCTAACTTTCTTGGCCCGGAACTGCCCGACATCATCTCCTCACTGGTATCGCTGGTCTGCCTGACGCTATTTCTGCGCCGCTGGCAGCCGGTGCGCATTTTCCGCTTTGAGCAGGCCGCGGTCGATGCGAACAATACGCAGCAGCACTACAGCCTGGGCCAGATTGTGCGTGCATGGATGCCGTTCCTGTTTCTCACCGCCACCGTAACGCTGTGGAGTATTCCGCCGTTTAAAGCGCTGTTCGCCAAAGGCGGCGCGATGTATGACTGGGTGTTCACCGTGCCGGTGCCGCTGCTGAATGAACTGGTGGCGCGCATGCCGCCGGTGGTGAACGCGGCGACGCCATATCCGGCGCTGTTCAAGTTTGATGTGTTGTCGGCCACCGGTACGGCGATTTTGCTGGCGGCGGTATTGTCTGTCATCTGGCTGCGCATGAAGCCGAAGGCGGCAATCGAGACCTTTGGCGAAACGCTGAAGGAGCTGGCGCTGCCGATTTACTCCATCGGTATGGTGCTGGCATTTGCCTTTATCTCCAACTATTCCGGCCTGTCGGCGACCTTAGCGCTGGCGCTGGCGCATACCGGTAATGCCTTTACTTTCTTCTCGCCGTTCCTTGGCTGGCTCGGCGTGTTTCTTACCGGTTCAGATACCTCATCGAACGCGCTGTTTGCTGCGCTACAGGCAACAACGGCGCAGCAGATTGGCGTGTCGGATGTGTTGCTGGTGGCGGCCAATACCACCGGCGGGGTAACCGGCAAGATGATTTCACCGCAGTCGATTGCCATTGCCTGTGCCGCCGTTGGGCTGGTGGGCAAAGAGTCGGATCTGTTCCGTTTCACCGTCAAACATAGCCTGATCTTTACCTGCATGGTCGGCGTGATTACCACGCTTCAGGCTTATGTCCTCACCTGGATGATTCCATGACTGAAAACACGCCGCGCTCAGCGGATACGCTACGGGCGCGCCTCTGCGCCTGGATGAGTGAACGCCAGCTTGAGCCGGGGATGCGTTTACCCTCGGAACGTGCGCTGTCAGCCGAATTGGGTGTTTCGCGCTCGTCGCTGCGCGAGGCGATTCAGCAGCTGATCAGCAGCGGCGTGTTAATCAGTAAACGCGGCGGCGGCACCTGGCTGTGTCAACCGCAGGAGCCGTGGCCGGAGCAGCGTATCGTTGAGCCGATTCGTCAGCTGCTGGCCGCCGATCCCGATTATCGCTATGACATTCTGGAAGCGCGCCACGCTATTGAAGCCAGTACTGCGTGGCATGCGGCGTTACGCGCCACGGAATCTGACAAAGAGAAGCTGCGCTACGCCTTTGACGCGCTGCTGAAGATGCATGAGAGCGACGATCCCGATCTCGCCGCGCAGGCCGATCTGCGCTTCCATCTCGCCATCGCCGAAGCCTCACATAACGTGGTGCTGCTGCAAACCATGCGCGGTTTTTTCGATCTGCTGCAATCTTCGGTGCTGCACAGCCGTCAACGCATGTATACCCATCCGGTGATTTTCAATCGCCTGCACGAACAGCATCAGGCGATGTTTGATGCCGTCATGGCCGGCGACGCTGAAGCCGCGCGCCAGGCGGCGATGGATCACCTCGGTTTTGTGCACACCACCATGAAAACTCTGCATGAAGATGAAGCGCGGCAGGCGCGGATTACGCGTCTGCCGGGCCATGATTTACCTCAGCATAAGGAAAAAAACGGATGATCATTTCAGCTGCCAGTGACTATCGCGCCGCGGCGCAACGCATCTTGCCCCCGTTCCTGTTTCACTATCTGGACGGTGGCGCCTATGCCGAGCACACGCTGAAGCGCAACGTCGCCGATCTCTCCGATGTCGCGCTGCGCCAGCGCGTGCTGAAAAATATGTCGGAACTGAGCCTTGAGACCAAACTGTTCAATGAAACTTTATCGATGCCGGTGGCGCTGGCACCGGTGGGACTGTGCGGCATGTATGCGCGACGCGGCGAAGTGCAGGCGGCACGTGCCGCGGCGCTGAAAGGCATTCCCTTTACGCTCTCTACGGTCTCGGTTTGCCCGATCGAAGAGGTGGCACCGGCGATTAACCGTCCGATGTGGTTCCAGCTCTACGTGCTGCGCGATCGCGGCTTTATGCGCAATGCGCTGGAGCGTGCCAAAGCCGCCGGTTGTACCACGCTGGTATTCACCGTGGATATGCCGACGCCGGGCGCGCGCTATCGTGATGCGCACTCGGGGATGAGCGGCCCGAATGCGGCCATGCGCCGTTACTGGCAGGCGGCAACGCATCCGCAATGGGCGTGGGATGTGGGGTTACATGGCCGTCCGCACGATCTTGGCAATATCTCTACCTATCTTGGCAAACCGACCGGGCTGGAAGATTACATTGGCTGGCTGGCGAACAACTTCGATCCGTCGATCTCCTGGAAAGATCTGGAGTGGATCCGCGAATTCTGGGATGGACCGATGGTGATCAAAGGTATTCTCGATGCCGACGATGCGCGCGATGCGGTGCGCTTTGGCGCCGACGGCATTGTGGTGTCAAATCATGGCGGGCGCCAGCTGGACGGCGTGCTCTCTTCAGCGCGCGCGTTACCGGCAATTGCCGATGCGGTAAAAGGTGACATTACCATTCTGGCCGACAGCGGTATTCGTAGCGGATTGGATGTGGTGCGCATGATCGCGCTTGGTGCCGATAGCGTGCTGTTGGGCCGCGCTTTTGTGTATGCATTGGCAACGCATGGTCAGCGCGGCGTGGAGAATTTGCTCAATTTGATTGAGAAAGAGATGAAAGTGGCGATGACGCTGACCGGTGCGAAATCCATTCAAGAGATTACGCAGGCGTCGCTGGTGCAGGCCAATGCGCTGCTGAGCGAGGCAGGATTGAGCCCGGCACGGCCGCGCGCGGTGAGCTAAGCGCCAGCAAAATCAGGGAGGTTGTCTATACTCATTACCTGTCGAACTAAACAGGAGGAATGACATGACCATTCATAAGAAAGGATCGGCCCATTGGGAAGGCGACATCAAAGGCAAAGGAACGGTAAGTACTGAAAGCGGCGTGTTGAGCAATCAACCGTACGGTTTCAACACCCGTTTTGAAGGGCAGAAGGGTACCAACCCGGAAGAGCTGATTGGTGCAGCACATGCCGCTTGTTTCTCCATGGCGTTGTCGCTGATGTTGGGCAATGAAGGACATAAAGCGACCAGCATCGATACCACTGCTGATGTGTCGCTGGATAAAAAGGGCGAGGGTTTTGCCATCACCAAAATCGCGCTGACCAGCGCCATTGTGCTGCCAGGCATTGAGGATGCGAAGTTCGATGAGATTATCCAGAAAGCCAAAGCGGGCTGCCCGGTGTCTCAGGTACTGAACGCTGAGATCACGCTCGACTATACGCTGAATAAATAATCGCCCTTCCGGGTGACCAGCGTTAGAATCAACAATGCGCCTCAGGGCGCATTGTTGCTTTCTGTCATCTGGAGGGTGCGTGGCAAAAAAACTGGCTGCAACCAAACACTGGAAAATGATAGTGGTGCTGTTATGCATCTGTGGCGCGCTGATGCTAATTCGCTGGGCGGCCATGTTATGGGGCTGAAAGACTGGATTTGCAGCCACAAGCTCGGCGTGTTGGTGATGGTGATTTTAGTGCTGGAGCTGCTGCACTATCTGCTCACGGCGTCATGGTTCCCGTGGCAGATTAGCTAATCAATCAGGCGTACTCGCCGTCTGTCTGACGTACGTTACGCACGCTGCTGCGCGCAATGCGATAAGCCTTGCGTGGATCGCCCGCCACAAACTCAAAGGTTGGCGAGAAGTAAAACGGCAGCCAGCCGCCGAAGCCGCTCTCCCATTCCCAACGCACGGGGCAGGGCCAGAGAATGCCATCATACAAAATGTAATAAACCCAGCGTCCGTTTGGACGACGGGGGCGAGATGTTTTCATTGGATTCACAACGGTAATAGTGAAAAGCAGCTTATATTTTGAACGCTACAACCCATTCTTGCAATGCCGCCTGGCTGTTTTTTGCGCGACTGTAATAAAACTGGCACCGAATTAACGGTGCACTTCGCCACAAAGTAAGACCACGTTAGGCCGAACTTTATGGATGCGATCGGCCATTTGCTCACAGGCCACTTTGGTTGGGTAAATCCGCTCCGATACCGGCAACGCATCGCAGGCATCATGCCCACACGCGCTCACTAACAAAACAAAACCAATCAGCATACTCAGACTCCTTTAACACCTTCTCGCTGGTACGGAATGTGTGGCTGGTCGTTCCCTTTTTTGATCCAGTATAGCTAAACGCGTCGGGAGTCAATTATCACCCTGAGCGGCTTTCTTGTTCGGTCGGCAAGATTATACCCATCGTGGCGCGCATCAGCAGCGTAATCTGGGCTAAACTGTGCGGCCCTGACAATAATGATGAGTGAGTAAACCATGTCTAACGAAATTGCCCATCCGGCCAGCAGCCCTAAACAAGCCGCCCTGCAGCTGGTGATTGAACTGGTCCGCGCGGGAAAACTGAGCCCGCTGCACGGCGATGCGTCAAATATGATCTCCATTTACGAGCAGTTCAAAAACCATTTCGAAGCGGAAAAAGCGTAGTTTTTCTGGTCAGCGATCGCCATGAATGGCGTAATGCCGCTCATTTGAGCCATAAAAACCGCGTTATGCAGGTGCGCATGAATGCGCACCCTACGAAAACCCTACGGTTAACTGACGAGCATTACGCCATGCATGGCGGCCCTACAACAGCGCTTCTGCATGAGTGCGATCATACTCTGCCTGCGCGCGTTCCAGCGCAGGGCCATGCTCCAATGCCCAATCGTACAGCGCGATAAACGGCTGCTGTAGCGTCTGCGCCAGCGGCGTCAGGCTGTATTCCACCCCGATGGGTGCCGTGTTCAGCACCTCACGATTCACTAACCCATTGCGCTCCAGACGCTTTAACGCATCCGCCAACGCTTTATGAGTAATGCCATCCAGTCGCCGGCGAATTTCATTAAACCGCGCAGGCTGAGTGCAGAGCACGGTGAGAATTAAAATCGACCATTTATTGGTGATGTGTTCCAGGATTGGACGCGTTTTTCCTACCTCTTTCAAGCTGTTACCGTTGATTTCTGCCATGGCGATATACTCCGCGATATCTGGTATAAATAAAGTGCGTAATTGATATCAAGTATAAAATATATACCATCAGCTTTCTACCCAACCGGAGAAAGCAAATGAGCAGACTGGAAAAAAAAGTGGCCGTCGTCCTGGGCGGCGCAAAAGGGATTGGGCTGGCAATCAGCCAGCGTTTTGCCAGCGAAGGCGCGACAACCTGGTATACCTCGCGTCGTGATGAAGAGTTACAGGCGGCCGGCAGCACCATTACCGGTCATGCGCACCCGTTGCGTGCCGATGTGAGCCAGCAAAGCGAACTCACCCGCATTATGGAGACGATCAAGACCGAAGCCGGGCAGCTGGATGTGCTAGTGATTAACGCGGGCATGGCCGAGTACGCCACCATTGATGAGATCGGCGCAGAGCATTTCGATCAGATCTTCGGCCTCAATGTGCGCTCGCCGGTCTTCGCTTTGCAGGCAGCGCTACCGCTGCTGAAACCTGGCGCCAGCGTGGTGCTGATTGGTTCGATCGCCGATGTCATTGGTACGCAGGGTTACGGTGTTTACAGCGCCAGTAAAGCGGCGCTGCGTTCCTTTGCGCGCACCTGGACGCGTGAACTCTCCGCGCGTGGCATCCGGATTAATGTGGTGGCGCCTGGGCCCATTGATACCGATATGATGCAGGCGGCTTCTGAAGAGGTGCGCACGGGCATCACCAGCACCATTCCGCTGAGCCGCATGGGCAAGCCAGAAGAGGTCGCTAACGCGGTACTGTTCCTCGCCAGTGACGAGAGCAGCTATATTGCCGGGGCAGAGATCTGTGTGGATGGCGGTTTAACGCAGGTGTAAGGCGCTAGGTTTACGGCCATCGTATGATGGCTGTTTTCAGGCGAAATACCAGGCGGGCAGGATCGCAATCAGGTTATTCAGCGTATGCAGGAAAATCGGGAGCGCGAGGCTATTGCTGCGCAGGCGCGCATAGCATAATAGCAGCGAAAACAGCGTTAAGGCGACCAGCGTTTCCCAGTGCACATATTGGGTATGCATGGCGGCGAACAGCAGGGATGTCAGCAGCATGCAGGCAAAACGGCTTTTTGGCGCCCACAGTAGAAAACCTTGCAGTAAGAATCCGCGAAACAGCACTTCTTCAAACACCGGTGCCAGCAGCACCGCCGTCAGCAACAGAATTAGCATGGAGCTGCGTCCCTGCTGGGATTGCGCAATCAACCAACCTTCCGGCTGCAAAAACTGGGTTTGTGCCACCATCAACGCGAACAGCAGGCCAATAAACAGCAGCGCCTGCAGCGGACGCACATAGCCAAGTGGAATATCGCTACGACGCTGGCAATAAAAGCGGTAGAGCGGGTAAATCACGGCGAATTCAAATAAGCAAAGTACCGGCATCAGCAAGCCATCGTTACGCAGCACCCCATAGTTGGGAAACAGCGTAACAAGCATGGTCACAAGGTAATAGACCACAAAGCTACCAACGTAGAAGAGCGTTAACGTAACTTTGTCGGATTGCGTATCCATAGGCGACTCAGCGGACAGAGGAGAGCGCATAGTAGCAACGGCGGTGATCGCTGTCGAGGTGGTGTGCTGCACATTTGCGCTGTTCAAATATTCCACCGCCAAGGCTAAATCTGCGACGGCCAGCGCCGATAACCGATCAAACCTTACAGGGTGGAGAGGGGCGGTTGTTGCCCCTCATCCGCCTCTTTTCGCCGCCTGCATTTTACGAGCAATGCGCATGAATTCTGAGTATCACCGGCAGCCGGCGTTAAACGCCAGGGCCAATATGGAGGCACATACGGTTCGGGTGACGCGGCGCAGTCTTCGCACCTTATCCTCGCTGCTGTTTGGCGTACTGCTTCTCTCTGTTGTAATGGTGCTGGTTATCGCCCATCGACAAAACCGCGACGCGATCCGCCAGGACGTCAATTTGATGCGTCAGGCGTGGCAGCAACAGCAGCAGGAGATGATTGTTGATGCGCGAGATTACGCCAACTGGGGCGAAGGCTGGAAAAACCTGCATCTCACGGTAAACAAAGTCTGGGCCTGGGATGAAGAGAACTTTGGCGCGGGGCTTTACAAGGAGTATCACTACGACGGTGTCTTTGTTGTCGATGGTGCCGGTAAAACCCGTTATGCGGTGGTTCGCGGCAAATTATCCGATGTGTCACTTGAGAGTTGGTTAGGTGCGCAAAGCGCGCTGTTATTGAACTCGGCGCGCACCCTGCGTGACGGAGTGGCGCGCAACGTTATCATAGATAACAACCCGGCGATTATGGTGGCCGCCCCCATTACGCCGGGAAAAGTCCCCGATTTACCAAGCCTTCCCGGTCCCGCTTCGGTGATGGTGTTCATCAATGTGTTTACCCCGGATAAACTGCAGGCGCTGGGTAAATCGCTAAATGTGATTGCGCCGCGTATCGCCTCGGATGTAGCCGATGCGCGGTATGAGCCGCGGCTGGTAGAGCCGGTGTTGCAGGGTGAAGCGATGGTGATTCGCTGGCAGCCGAAAGATCCGGGCTTTGGGGTGATCTGGCTGATGATGCCGCTGCTGCTGTTCACGGCGCTGGCCGTGACGCTGGTTACGCGTCGGGTGCTGCGCCATGCTTTGCACAATGCCGTCATTTCCGATCGGCGCTTTGCATTGCTGGCCATCAGCCAGCGCGAATTGGCTGACAGCGAAGAACGCTTTCGCGATCTGGCGGAAGCCGCGTCGGACTGGATTTGGGAAATCGACGATCGCGGGTGTCTCTGCTATCTCTCGTCGCGTTTTGCCGTGGTAACCGGCCATGAAGTGAAAAGCTGGATGGGGCGCCCGCTCGACCAGCTCCTCAGTCATCCTAGCCATTCGCTGGTCTCCTGGCTGATGCGTCAGGGAGAAGAGGTGCAGCATGTGCCGCTGCGCTGCCAGTTTATGTCAGCCAGCGGCGAGCGACGTATTGGACAGCTGATGGCGAAGGCTATTCGCCGCAGCGGCCTGCGCACGGGGTTTCGTGGCACGGTGTCAGATATCACCCATGAAGTGGATGCAGAAGCGCGCATTCAGTTTTTGTCACGCCACGACATGCTGACGGGATTGGCCAACCGCGTCCAGCTGCAGGAGTATTTAACCGCGTATCTGGAGCGCGTCAGTGAAGAAGATCCGCTGTTCATCATCAGTTTTGATATCGACCAGTTCAAGCCCATCAACGATACCTGGGGCCACGCGGTGGGAGATGAGGTGCTGAATGAGGTTTCACAGCGCTTAAAAAGCCTGCTGGCACCCAATGAGCTGGCGGCGCGTCTTGGCGGCGATGCTTTTATTCTGCTGCTGCGTGAAAACAGTCGTGCGGGGGTGGAGTATCGCTGTCGGGCACTGCAACACATCGTTCATCAACCGATTTTCAGCGGCTCGCATCAGATCAGTTTGACCGCCAGTATGGGCATTGTTTCTGCGCCACAGGATGCGGCACAGCCGGAAGCGCTGCTGCGGCTCGCGGATATTGCATTGAGCCAGGCCCGCAGCGCCGGTCGCGATCAATGGATGTGGTACTCCAGCGATATGGCGAATCACCTGCAGTCAAAACGCGAGATGGTGCAGGCGATTGAACAGGCGCTGCAGTCAAACGCGTTTACGCTGCACTATCAGCCGCGTTATCAGCTGCAAAGCGGGCAGCTGGCGGGGGCTGAAGCGCTGATACGCTGGCAGGTCGCGGAGGGACAATGGATCACACCAGACCGCTTTATTCCTCTGGCGGAAGAGAAAGGGTTAATCACCGCCATCAGCGACTGGGTGCTAATGCGTGCCTGTCTCGATGCCAGTCACTGGGGCGAACATCGCTATGTTTCGGTGAATATTTCGCCGGTGGAGTTCCGTAATAGTGATTTGGTCAAGCGCGTCGCGCATGCGCTGGACATCAGCGGATTACCCGCGACGCGGCTGGAGCTGGAAATTACCGAAAACGTCACTTTCGAAAACCCGGATCGCGCGCTGGAGATCATGCAAGGTCTGCGCGCGCTTGGCGTGCGTTTAACCGTGGATGATTTTGGTACCGGCTATGCGGCGCTCGGTTATCTGAAAGCCTTCCCGTTCAATGGCTTAAAGATTGATCGTTCGTGGATGAAAGAGTTCCCAGAGTCGCAGCAGGCACAATCGGTGGTGGCCGGTATTGTGGGGCTGGCACGCGCGTTTGCGCTCACCATCACCGCAGAAGGGATCGAAACCGAAGCGCAGTTAAATGCGCTAAAAGCACTTTCTTGCGAGGAGGGACAGGGGTATTTCCTGGGGCGTCCGATGCCGTTAGCGGCGTTTAATGCGCGGTTACAGGAGGAAGTTGCATCGTAGGGTCGCCATTCATGGCGTAATGCTCGTCAGTTAAGCATGCATCGGTCACCATGAATGGTGACCCTACGTGGATATCGCCGGGTTTTCGTAGGGTGCGCATTCATGCGCACCTGCATAAACAGGCATTTTTTTGCTTAAGTGAGCAGCATTACGCCATTCATGGCGACCAACCACATGCAGTGACTCAACGCACTCTAATCGCTACAAACGTCATCAATGCGGCGAAGCCAACAAAAATCACCAGTTCCATAATGACCTCCTCTAAGAATTGTCTTAGGTAATTTTAGTGGCTGAAGGATTGTTTTTTAGACAGTGTGTGCGATTAATCTTAAAAATTGGGAACAAGATCGCGCTTTAAAGCCGATCCAGACCCACTATCTGCTGTAAAAATTTTCGCTTCACGGTCGTGCTTTGTTACTCTCACCCACCGGTTGTCTATTTATCCAGGAGGAGAAACTTGTGACCCATTATGGAAAAGCGCTGCTGGTTACGGCCTTGTTTGCCCTGACCGCCTGCCAGTCTGCCAGCAAACCTGACACCAGTGCGGCGGCCAGCCACGATCCGGAAACCGATCAGTGTGGCGCATCGCAATATCAGAACTATGTTGGTCAACCGTTATCGACCCTCGACAACAAGCGCTTTGCCGTTCCGGTACGCGCGATTCCCTGGAATTCAGCGGTAACGATGGATTTCAATCTGCGTCGGGTGAATTTCGCGGCGGATCAGAGCGGTAAGATTTCACGGGTTTACTGCGGATAACACTAAACCGACATTGCATTGTCATCCGGCTGTCACAGCGCCGGGCGAGGATAGCTGCGCACTACGGAGATTTCCTCGTCACTCTCGAATATGCAATGCTCGTCTTATTTCTTCCCGCTTCGGCGGGAATTTTTTTATCGGTTGGCGTAATGCCGCCAATTGAGGAGTGATGATGAGACATACCAAAAAATTACTGTTGTTAGCCCTGCTGGTAAGCCCGCTGGCGCAGGCATCAAGCGAAGCGGCCTGGCAGCAGAACGACAATAACAGACTACAAAGCTGTCTTAAGGCCAGCGGTCTGAAGAGCGTGAAAGTGGTCGGCAAGCCGATCCAGTATGACGACCGCATCGGTATTGATGCGCTGCTGCTGGAAGGCCGCTATCCGCAGAAGCACATGAAGAACCAGGTCGGGCGCGAGCTATGCCTGTATCAGCGTCAAAGCGGTAAGGCGTTTGTCAGCGAAGCCGACCAGCTGCGCGCGGTGAAATAATCCTTCGGGCTGCTACTTCTGCGGCCCTGATTCCAGCAGTTTTGCCAGCAGCGCACGATAGCTTTGCAGCTGCTGCTCATCCCCGGCAAATTCCAGCTTATCGATTACGCGCGCAATAATGGCTTTGCTGGTCGCTGGCTGCCCTTCATCCATCATTTCGCGCATGATTGCCGCCAGCAAATCGCTCTCATGAGGCGCATGCCAGGCCGGACTGTTGAAGTAGTCGGTAATCGCCCGACTGGCGCTGTTTGGTTGGGTTCTCATGGCTGACCTCCGCAGAGACAACGATGCCCGCCGCCTGAGAGTAGCAGCATGGGGAAATAAGGTTTAAGCATGCGGACTGTCCAGAACGGGCAGTACGTCGCCAGCGATGGCTGGTTGTTTTTTAAACATAGATGCGGTGATGACGATTGTCAGTAACGAGTAGACATATTTTTTCACGTTTGCCGGTCATCAGGATGCGCTTATCTTGCGGGGAAAGAGGTTTCAGCACATAAAGCCACTAAAAAAACGCTCTCTTGCATGATTTGCTGTGAGCAGAATCACGCTCTACAGCGTAAAACTGCGTTTTTACCCCGATGCCATGTTTTGCCGTCCAGTAATGTTACGGGATTGTTAGACTGAACCCTCGTTTCATTCTTCTGACGCTCACGCCCATGTTACGCTCCATCGAGTCCTGGAAAGTTAATCTGATATCGGTCTGGTTTGGCTGTTTTTTTACCGGTCTTGCCATCAGTCAGATCATTCCCTTCCTCCCGCTGTATGTTGAAGAACTCGGGATTCATGGCGGTAATGCGCTTAGCGTTTGGTCAGGGCTCACCTTTAGCGTCACCTTCATTGTGTCTGCGGCCGTTGCGCCGTTGTGGGGCAGCCTGGCAGACCGTAAAGGGCGCAAGCTGATGCTGCTGCGCGCCTCGTTTGGCATGGGCGCAGTGATCTTAATGCAGGCGTTTGTCACTCAGGCGTGGCAGTTGCTGCTGCTGCGCGCACTCATGGGGCTGACCTCCGGCTATATTCCAAATGCGATGGCGCTGGTGGCGGCGCAGGTGCCGCGTGAACGCAGCGGCTGGGCGCTGAGCTGTGTCTCTACCGGTCAGATTAGCGGGGTGATCCTTGGGCCGATGATTGGCGGCCTGTTGGCGGACTGGCTCGGATTACGCATGGTGTTTATTGTCACTGCGGTATTGCTGATGGTGAGCTTCCTGGTGACGCTGTTCCTGATTAAAGAGACCGGTTATACCCCGGTCAGCAAGAAAGACAAATTAAGTGGACGTGAGGTGTTTCGCAGCCTTGATAACCCGCGTTTGATGCTGTGCTTATTTATCACCACCATGGTGATCCAGATGTGCAACGGCTCGGTAAATCCAATCCTGACGCTGTTTGTGCGCGAACTGGCACCGAATGCGCAGAACATCGCCTTTCTCAGCGGCGTGATTGCTGCGCTACCGGGCTTTTCAGCGCTGATCTCAGCCCCGCGGCTCGGTAAACTGGGCGACCGTATTGGCACGCAGCGCATTCTCATCGCCACCATGATCGCCTCGCTGCTGCTGCTGGTGGCGATGTCATTTGTCACCAGCGCCACTCAGCTTGGTGTGCTGCGTTTCTTGCTGGGATTCGCCGATGGCGCCATGATGCCAGCAGTGCAAACGTTGCTGGTACGCCATTCACGCGATAACGTCACGGGCCGCATCTTCGGCTATAACCAATCGTTTATGTATCTGGGGAATGTGGCGGGGCCGCTGCTGGGGGCTGCAGTTTCGGCAGCCACCGGCTATCGCTGGGTCTTCTTCGCTACGGCGATGGTGGTATTCGCCAACGTGGTGTTGCTGCGTCGTTTTTATCGTCGCCCGAAAACCACGCTGACTCCACCGTTGAGCCAGCGTGATACAGCGGAAAAACCTACTGACGCAGCGTCAACGCGTAGTACCAGCGCTGCTGAGAAAGCAAAAACTCCGGGCTAACGCTCGGACTCCAGGAATCATCACCGCCGACACCCATATGGAAGCCATCGAGATGCAGCCAGCAGCCATCCTCTTCCTGTAATAAGTGGCGATGTGAGGTTGCGCGCAGCTGTTCAAGGCTGTAACGGCTGAGCGAGAAAGCGAAATCACCGCTGACCTGTAACCCATTGCACATTAAATGACGCGTGCCACAGCGCAAGCCATTTTCCCCCGGAAACACATACGTGGTGCTGAGCGCCGCCAGCGGAAGCTGCCAGCGGGAAAACTGCGCTGACAGCTGGCGATCCGGATAGTTTTCGTGTGGTCCCAGACCGAGCCAATTCACCTGCTGTGGTGCTTGCATCAGCTGGCAGCGCAGGCCGATGCGCGCCGGAGGCGGTAAGCCCGGCGCCTGTTCCACCTGCACGCTTATCGACAACTCACCATTGCCACCAATTTGATAGCGTTTGTGGCTGGTGAAAACCACTTCTCCGTGAGCCAGCCACTGATGCCAGGTTTCAATCAGCACGCTATGTTTCAGGCTATCGACCTGCATATCTACCAGCACCGCTTCTAGCGCATCGTAGCCCGCTCGTTTCCAGCGCTCGACCCACGCGTTGGGGTCAATGTTAGCGGCTTCGCTGGTGCCGATATCGTTATCAATCGGCGCACGAATAAAGCACTCCTGCAGCGGCGTCAGAAGCGTTTCTTCATCATCTACCCACCATTGCAGCAGCTCGCCGCTGCGGCGGGAGAAGTGCCAGCACTGCTGCGGCAACACCACCGCCACCAGCTCGTGATTGGCGATAAGCTCAGGTGCGGTGGCGCTGAGCGTTGGCGCGCGCGCAGGCAGTGCCGCAGGCAGCGGCCACTGATCCCAGGCGACGCGGGCATCCGCTTCGGACCACGGGGTGGCGTTACGTTGATAAACCGCCACGTTGAGCCAGGCATTGCCCTGCAGATTCTCACTGACTGGCAGCGTAAACGACTGGTGACCTTGTGCAGCGAGATCGAGCGGCCATTCACCGCTGGCCAGGGCGATGCCGTCCTGCTCAATCGACCAGCGCAGGAGCTCGTTATCGCTGCGGCGGAACAGATATTCGCTGCTGACGGTAAAGCGATACGCATTGGTAGCATCTGGCTGGAACTGGAAGAATTGCTGCGCTCGCTGCGCCTCAAACAGCGCCGGATGCGGCGAGCGATCGGCAAAAACTAAGCCGTTCATACAG
The DNA here is from genome assembly GCF_039621635.1 of Pantoea sp. BRR-3P. Classification (NCBI taxonomy): domain Bacteria; kingdom Pseudomonadati; phylum Pseudomonadota; class Gammaproteobacteria; order Enterobacterales; family Erwiniaceae; genus Pantoea; species Pantoea sp. BRR-3P. The sequence goes on along the minus strand of NZ_CP155066.1, from coordinate 3,083,503 downwards.
AACTGACGATCGTTGGGCGTATCGCCAAAATCGCCGCCGTAGGCTTGCCATGCCGCGCCGTTATCGTCATAGCGCGTCAGGCTTTGGTCCACCCAATCCCAGACGAAGCCGCCCTGCAAGCGCGGGAACTGCCGGAAGGCTTGCCAATACTTTTCGAAGCCGCCGAAGCTATTGCCCATCGCATGCGCATATTCACACAGGATTAGCGGGCGCGTTTCGCCAGGCAGGCCAATCCACTTCTTCAGCGACCATTTTGGTACGGCGGGGAAGGGCTGATCCTGATCGACGCGTGCATACATGGGGCAGACGATATCAGTGGCGGCCGTGTTTGCGCCGCCACCTTCGTACTGAACCGGACGGGTGGGATCGCTGCTTTTCACCCATTGATAGAGCGCATCGTGCGTGCTGCCGTGGCCGGATTCATTCCCCAGCGACCAGATAATAATGCAGGCATGATTGCGGTCGCGCTGCACCATGCGCGTCAAGCGTTCGCTGTACGCGGCAAACCAACGCGGATCGCTGGAGAGCCGGTTCATTGGCTGCATGCCGTGGGTTTCAATGTTGGCTTCATCCACCACGTACAAACCGTACTCATCGCATAGCCGATACCACAACGGATGATTGGGGTAGTGCGCGCAACGTACGGCGTTGAAGTTATGGCGCTTCATCAATTCGATGTCGCGGCGCATGCTGGCTTCATCCACCACCTGGCCGTTTTCCGGATGGTGCTCGTGGCGGTTAACGCCGCGGATCAGCAGCGGCTTGCCGTTCAGGCACAGTTGGCCGTTCTCAATGCTGACGCGGCGGAAGCCAACGTCATAGGCTTCGGCCTCCAGCAGCATGCCATTTTCATCCAGCAGGCTAACCACGGCGCGATAGAGATGCGGCGTTTCGGCACTCCACAGCAGCGGTTGGTGAACCGGCAAGATCAGCAACGCGCGCTCTGGATAGTGACCGCGCTCGTCGATGATAGCGCTGCCGGGGGCTTGTTCTTGCTCCACAATACAGCTTTCGCCGCGCCACAAACTGACGCGCAAACGGCACTGCGCAAGCTGGCGAGTGCCCGCATCGATTTTGACGCTAACGCGCAGATCGCCGCGCAGGTATTCCGGGCTGAGCGCGGTTTCAATTTGCACGTCTGCCAGCTGCGTTGCTGGTTTATGCAGCAGCGTGACGTCCCGGAAGATGCCGCTCATACGCCACATATCCTGATCTTCCAGGTAGCTGCCATCGCTCCAGCGCAGCACCATCACGGCTAAGCGGTTTTGGCCCGGCTGTAACGCTGCGCTGAGATCAAATTCAGCGGGCAGGCGGCTGTCTTGCGAATAACCGATCCAGTGGCCGTTACACCACAGGAAAAATGCCGAGTTGACGCCATCAAAAATAATGCGCGTTTGACCCTGTTGCAGCCAGCCATTATCCAGATTAAATGTGAGCGAATAACATCCTGTGGGGTTTTCCTGCGGTACATATGGTGGCGTCACCGCAATCGGATATTGTACGTTGGTATAAATTGGGGTATCGAAACCATGCAACTGCCAGTTAGCGGGTACGGGCAGGGCGCGTGCATCAGGCTGATCCTGCTGCAGCCAGCTTTGCGGCACCGCTTCAGGCTGGGTGAAGTAGCTGAAGGTCCATTGACCGTTAAGCGACATGCGCGAGGGCGATGGGCGATCGTCGCGCGCATCCAATTCATCGCGCCAGCTGGCAAACGGTGGATGCGCATCCAGCCGGTTAAGGCTGGTGATCACCGGATTTTCCCAATCCCGGCGCGCCAGAATTTCACTGAGGGAAACAGCAGATAACTTCATGATAAGATCTCATTTATTGTAATGCGCTCACATTGCGTGAATTTGCGTCAGCTGTAAAGTGAACGACAGTGATTTTGCGAGAGCCATCGGCTGACTTGCATGCCAGCTGTGTGATGTTTTTGCCGGGGTAGTGCCAGTAAATTGTTAAGCGTGGTGAGCAGAGATGAATAGCGTGGGGTTGCGGAGAATTCTGTATTGTCGCGCCCGATGCGGCCTCATACACTCAGCCCGATTTCACCATTCTGAGGTAATTATGGTTCGTATGATTAAACTCGCCGCAGTTGTGGCATTGGTTACCGCGTTGAGCGGCTGTATTTTCCCACCGCCGGGCGGCGGTTGGGGTGGCGGTCATGGCCATGGCGGCGGACCGGGACGCGGATTTGTCGGGCCTCATTAATGCGTCTTAGTATTATTTAACTTTTAAGCGAAACGTTTCAATAAATAGGCTTCACGTCAGTGAAACGTTTCGCCGTTAGATATTGAAATACATTTCTTTTTTCGCGTCGCAGCGCGTCTTTTTTTTCTCAAAAATACTGAAAATTTCTTGTTGTTTTAATCTGCTCAGTGCTAACGTCTTTTTTTCTTCTCTCAATGAGCTTGTCGCATGAAAAACCTGATTGCGGAACTCCTTCTAAAGCTGGCTGAAAAAGAAGAAGAGTCTAAAGAATTAGTGGTTCAGGTTGAGGCGTTAGAAATCGTGTTAACGGCGATGCTGCGCAAACTGGATCCACAACAGTTCCATGACATTGCGGCGGGTATTAAATTAGCCATGCCGCCCGTTGCCCCCGCTGCTGAAACGCCTGATACCACCCTGCTGCGCAATTACGTTGAAAAACTGCTGGATCATCCCCGCGTTTAACCCTGTTTCGCCTGTTTTTGCAGGCGATTTCCATTATTGATTTCTCGCATTTGCTTATTCCGTGCCATGCTTAACAGGCAATAATGCTATGGAGAATCCGGTAATGAAATCGTGTCTTTTGGCAATAATGGCAGCAGGCTTGCTGTTGGCAGGCGGTGCGAGTGCGGCCGAAAAAACCGCACAGCAGGAAAAAATGACCATGTGTAATCAGCATGCAGGTTCGCAGAATTTGAAAGGTGATGCGCGTAAAAGCTTTATGAGTGACTGTCTGAAAAAAGACAGCAAAATGGGCAGCATGTCACCGCAACAAATGAAGATGAAAACCTGTAATGCCGACGCGGGCGATAAAAAACTCACCGGCGATGCACGTAAAACTTTTATGAGTTCCTGTTTAAAGAAGAGCTGATTTAATTCCCGCGAACCTACTCGTCGCGTGTAATTAATGGCAAAGTAGAGATAAGAAGGGTTCATGGTAAACATGAACCCTTTTTTTATCTTGATGATGCGCTCATCGAAATATTCATCTTCTCTTATCACGTCAGAGGAAAAACTCATACCAGGATGCACATCACAAAATAAGGCCAACAACACTGGCAGGATGCATTAGTCCTAATTAGTGACTAATTAATTCGAATCTTTTTAATCCCCGCGAAGCCAGACCGTTCGTTGGGCAGCCTTTACCTGTGGAGTCTGCTATGAATGTGCTTGATTATGCAGTGATGGCGCTATACGCGCTGATGATTGTAGCGATAACCCTGTGGGCGATGCGCAAGGTGGGCAGCACGCGCGATTTCTTTGCTGCGGGTGGCAAAATGCCGTGGTGGCTGTCTGGCGTATCGCACCACATGTCGGGTTACAGCGCCGCGGTGTTCGTGGCCTACGCTGCGGTGGCTTACAACATGGGCATCACCATCTACTTTTGGTGGGCCTTTCCCATTGCGATTGCCGTGCTGTTGGGATCGCGTCTGTTTGCGCCGCGCTGGGCGCGACTGCGCATTTATATGAACATCGAATCACCGATGGAGTATCTCGCCACGCGCTATAACTTGCCGACGCAAATGATATTGGCGTGGAGTGGGGTGCTGCTGAAAACCTTTGATGTGGGAGCAAAGTGGGCGGCAATTGCGGTAATCATTAACGTTTTCACCGGACTCGATCCGCTGGTGGGCATCTGCGTATCGGGTGCGCTGAGTTTGTTTTATACCGTAATGGGCGGGTTGTGGGCCGATGCCTGCAACGATTTCGGTCAATTTGTCGTACAGTTTGTTGCCGCCATAGTGATGGTGGTGGCGGTGGCAATGCATCTGGGCGGTTTTGCTGAGCTGTTCACCATCTGGCAACGCCTGCCATCCACGCACACACAGATTATTCAGGAACCGTATTCGCTCGGCTTTATCCTCGCCTATTTTGTGATTTATACCCTGAGTTACAACGGCGGGACGTGGAACCTGGCTCAACGATTTATTGCCGCACCCGCTGGCCGCGATGCCCGCAAAGCGGCGCTGCTTTCTGCGGCACTCTATCTCATCTGGCCGCTGATTCTGTTCTGGCCAATGTGGGCGGCGCCGCTGCTGTTTCCCGGTCTGAGCGACCCGTCGCGATCCTATTCGATGATGGCGATGGAGCTGTTGCCGAATGGCCTGGTGGGGTTGGTGCTGGTGGCGATGTTCACTCATACACTATCGATGACCTCCTCTGACGCCAACGCCATCACCGCCGTCGTCACGCGCGATATTCTGCCGGGCATGCTGCCAAAACGCTTTCAGCGCGGTAACAGCTCGCTGCTGGTAGCGCGACTCACCGCCTTTCTGTTCATTATCACCACGCTGGTGATTGCCATCAATGCCAGCCACTTTGGCGGCGTACTGTCGCTGCTGATCGTTTGGTTTGGCGGCCTGGTCGGCCCGATTTCGATTCCGATGCTGCTCGGTTTACTACCCGCTTTTCGTCGCAGCGGCAGTGCCGCCGCGCTGGTGAGTTGGGCAGTCGGCGTTGGGACTTTTTTCTGCGTGAAATTCGTTTTTGCCGATGTCAGCACCGCCACCGTGGTGGCTGCACCGGTGATGTCATCGCTGGTGCTTTTCGTGGTGATGGGCTGGCTGCGCCGCGCACCGGTACGTCCGGAAGTGGACCAGTTGCTCAACGCACTGAATCAGGATCAGCATGTGCCCGGCGATCAGCGCTGGCCGCAGAAAACCAATATTTCTCAGGAGGGATAACATGACGCTATTACAACAGGGGAAAAGAGATCGTCTATGGGTCAAACGCTTCGCCAGCCGCGCTGCGCTGGGAGTCGCGGCTGCACATGACGTTGCGGCGCATTTGCGTCAGCTGTTGAGCACACAAGATGCAGTGCGCATGGTATTTGCTGCTGCGCCGTCGCAAAACGAGTTTCTCGCTGCGCTGATTGCGGAGAACGATATCGACTGGTCGCGTATTCACGCCTTCCATATGGATGAGTACATTGGACTCGATCGCGCGGCCCCGCAGCGTTTTGGTCAGTTTCTCCGTCAACACCTGTTTGATGCGGTGCGGCCGGGTGAGGTTCATCTGATCCCTTATGAGGGCGAACCGGCGGCAATTTGCGCCGATTACAGCCAAAAACTCCACGCTGCGCCGATTGACGTGGTGTGCCTCGGCATTGGCGAGAACGGGCATTTAGCCTTTAACGATCCGCCAGTGGCTGACTTCAACGATCCTTTCACCGTCAAGACGGTGCAACTGGATGCCGCCTGCCGTCAGCAACAGGTCAACGATGGTTGCTTCGCGACGCTGGACGCGGTGCCAACACAGGCGGTGACGCTGACCATTCCGGCCTTGATGAGCGGGGCGCGCCTGTTCTGCATGGTGCCGGGGGCCAGCAAACGTGCGGCGGTAAACGCAACGCTCAATGATGAACTCTCCACCGCTTGTCCGGCAACCCGGCTGCGCCAGCATCCGCACTGCACGCTGTATACCGATAGCGAAGCCTGCGCGGAGGTGACGTTTGACTAGTTCCATTTTGCGCGGCCGTGATTACCGCACGCTGCAACCGATTGAGCTGGAGATTGAGCACGGTTACATCATCAAGGTGCGTTCCCTGCGTGACGTTGAGGAGGATGTCATACTCGCGCCGGGTTTGGTGGATCTGCAGGTTAACGGTTTTCAGGGCGTGGATTTCAACCATTTTCCGTTCAGTGAACTGGATGTGCTGCATGCTACACGCGCGCTGTGGCAGCAGGGCGTGACCAGCTATTTGCCGACGGTCATTACCGCTATGCCAGAAGCGATCGACCAGGCCATGCAGCGGCTTGCCAGCGCCTGTGAACATTATGCGGACGTGGCGCGCGCGGTGCCGGGCTTCCACCTGGAAGGACCGTTTTTATCCCTGGAGGATGGTCCGCGCGGTGCACATCCGCGTGAGGCGATCTGCGCACCGGATATCGCCCTGTTCGACCGCTGGCAGCGCGCAGCACAGCGGCGTATCCGAATGCTGACGCTATCGCCGGAGTGGCCACAAAGCGGGGCGTTGATTCGGCATTGTGTGGCGCAGCAGGTGCGCGTCGCGATTGGCCATACTGCGGCAACGTCGGAACAGATTCATACGGCGGTGGAAGCCGGCGCCACGCTTTCTACGCATCTCGGCAATGGTGCGCATCTGCAACTGCCGCGTCATCCGAATTACATCTGGCAGCAATTGGCGGAAGACGCGCTGACGGCAACGCTAATTGCCGATGGCGATCATCTGCCGCCAGAGGTGCTAAAAGTATTTCTGCGCGCGAAAGGGGAGCAGGCATTGCTGGTGAGTGATGTGACCTCGTTTGCCGGACAGCCGCCGGGCATCTACCACACCGCTATTGGTGGCCGCGTGCAGCTTAGCGCCAGCGGACGTCTCAGCATGGCGGATGCCCCGCAGCTGCTGGCGGGCTCAGCGCGCGGGCTATTGGACGGCGTAAACGTTCTCTTGCGCCACAAGCTCGCCACGCTGGCGCAGGCGATTGAGATGGCATCGCTGCGGCCGGCGCGCCAGCTTGATCTGCCACAGCAGCAAGGTTTAGCGTGCGGCGCTCCCGCTGATGTGCTGCTGCTGGCGCCGTTGGCGGACGGGAGCGTGACGCTACGCGGCTGCGTAAAACAGGGCGCTCGGGTGTGGAGTCATGACGCTGCGGCGTAACAGCCGCAGATTATCTTTCTAAGTTAAACAACCACTTATCCACCGCTGCGCTTTGTTGTTGCGGACAAATCACGACGTTTTGCCAGGCTTACTCTTTGTAGGGATTTGTTGTCTACATCAAAAACCAGAAGAATGGAGGCCTATCGTGAGCTATCAAACCGTCGTGGAACTCAAGTCGCTGGCGCAGCGCAAACCCACCAAATTTACCGTGGGTGATACCGATGTGGTGTTGATTCGTGACGATGAGCGGGTACAAGCGTTTCAAGCCAAATGCCCGCATGCGGGTGCGCCGTTAGAGCAGGCCGCAGTATGTGGCGACAAGCTGGTGTGCCCGTGGCATAAAGCGGTGTTTCAGCTGCAGGATGGTCAGATGTGCGAGCCGCTGGCGCTGGCTCATCTGAAGCGTTATCCGGTGCGCGTTGAACAGGGCAAAGTGCTGGTCAATCCGCAAGCGATGTCGCCCGCCAGTTCGCCTTCTCCTCAAGGTCAATCCCCGGTTTGCGTGATCCTGGGTTCCGGTGCTGCCGGTAGCGCTGCGATTTGGACGCTGCGTGATGAAGGCTTTAACGGACACATCGTCTTGATCGAGCGCGAATCACCGGCGCCTTACGATCGCACGGCTTTGAGCAAATTTGTGCCGTCGGGAAAAATGGCGATTGAGGATGTGCCAAAACTGTTAAAGCAGGATGTGCTGGGCGCGGTGGAGCGGATTCAGGGAGAAGTAGAACAACTCAAAGCACATGAGCAAACCTTGATTCTCAAGGGCGGCCAACAGGTTAAATTCGATCAGCTGCTGATTGCCAGCGGTGGCGTGCCGAAGCCGTTGGACATTCCAGGCAAAGATCTGGACGGCGTGCATCTGTTGCGCTCGCTCAATCAGGCCGATGAACTGCTGAAAGAGATAGATAAAACCGAGCAGCTGGTGATCATTGGCAATAGCTTTATTGGTATGGAGATGGCGGGATCGCTGCGCAATCGTGATGTGGATGTCACGGTGATTGCGCGTCATCCGCTGCCCTTTGCTAAACAGTTTGGCGAAGAGATTGGCCGCCACTTTTACGATCTGCACCGCAGCAACGGCGTGAAGTTTGTTGAGGGCGATCCAGTGGCGCTGGAGGGCGAGGGCAAGGTAAAGGCGGTGCGGTTAAAAAGCGGCAACACGGTGGAGGCCAGCCTGGTGCTGTTTGGAACCGGCGTGGTGCCTGCCACGCAGTTTATTCACGACCTGCCGCTCGAAGAGGATGGCAGTTTGCTGACGGATAGCCAGCTGCGTGTGGCTGACAACATTTGGGTGGCCGGTGATATTGCCAGCTATCCTTCGGTGCGCGGCCCGCAACGTATTGAGCATTATCGCGTGGCACATCAGCAGGGGCGCATTGCCGCACTGAATATGCTGGGCAAACAGATAATGTACGATCGCGTGCCGTTCTTCTGGACCGCACATTACGGTACGCGCTATGAATATTTAGGCCATGCGGAAGAGTGGGATGATTATCGTCTGCTGGGATCGCTGCAGGATAAGCGCTTTATCGCCTTCTATTGCCGCGAAGGAATGATTGCGGCGGTGTGTTCTGCCGGGCTGTATACGCTGACGGCAGCGCTGGTGCAGCAGATGCAGCAGCCAATGACGCTGGCGCAGGGGATTGCGCTGTATGAGGCGAGTCAGGGGTAAAGTGCGCGCAGCCCCCTCATCCCAACCTTCTCCCGCCAGCGGGAGAAGGGGGCCGTCCGAGCTAACTATTTCCTCTCCCGCCTGTGGGAAAGATAGATGCTGCAACATGCTCGATCGGTTCCCTCTCCCGCTGTCGGGAGAGGGTTAGGGTGAGGGGCAAGCCGCTCCGATTATTGCTTACTCAATGCCTCTGACTTCGCCATGCAGGCCTGCATCGCGTTGATCACCGCAGCGCGGAAGCCTTTCTCTTCCAGCACTTTTACCGCTTCAATGGTGGTGCCGCCTGGTGAACACACCATATCTTTCAGCTCGCCCGGATGCTTGCCGGTTTCCAGCACCATCTGCGCCGAGCCTTTAACCGCCTGCGCGGCAAACTGGTACGCCTGCGCCCGCGGCATGCCGCCAAGCACTGCCGCATCGGCCATCGCTTCAATAAACATAAACACATAGGCGGGCGCCGATCCGCTCACGCCAACCACCGCGTGAATAAGATATTCGTTCACCACCGCCGCTTTGCCGAAGCTTTCGAAGATGCTGACCACTTCATCCACTTCATGCGGTTCAACCAGCGCGTTTGGCGTCACCGACGTCATGCCTTCATTCACCAGCGACGGTGTATTTGGCATCACGCGAATGATTTTACGATCGTGGCCCAAGACTGAGGCTAACGAATCCAGCGTCACGCCTGCGGCAATCGATACGACCAGCACGTCTTTTTTAAGTTGGCCGGCAAGATCTTTCAGCACTTTGAGGATGACGTTGGGTTTTACCGCGCCAAAAAGAATATCGACTTCACGCGCCATGCTTTCAACGCTTGCGGCGGCGGTTACGCCGTATTGCTGCGCCATCTCCTGGTTGGTTGCCGGCTTACGGTCACACACCCAGATATTGGCCGGGGCGATTTTTCCGCTATTGACCAGTCCGCTGATGATGGCTTTTGCCATATTGCCGCAGCCAACAAACCCGATTTTTTTCTCCAGCATCGCATTCTCCTTCACGTGGTTCATTTTTCTGTGGGGATAAGCTTACGTTAGCGGCCATGAATAACAAGGCTGGCAGTTATCAAAAACAGTTGCCATTCTTCAGCAGCACGGCAAGATCAGCCACATTCTCCGCGAAAAAGGATTCACTATGTCGATTTGGGTTGATGCTGATGCCTGCCCCAATGTCATCAAAGAGGTGCTCTACCGCGCCGCCGAGCGTGCCAAGGTTACCGTGACGTTCGTCGCCAACCAGCCGTTACGTGTGCCGCCGTCGCCGTGGCTCAAGACGCTACAGGTCGCCGCCGGTTTTGACGTGGCTGATAATGAGATTGTAAAACGCGTGCAGCCCGGTGAGCTGGTCATTACTGGCGATATTCCGCTGGCGGCGGAAGTGCTGGAGAAAGGGGCGGCGGCGTTGAATCCGCGTGGGGAACGCTACTCGGCGGATACGATTCGTCAGCGCTTGACCATGCGTGATTTTATGGAAACTCTGCGCGCCAGCGGGATTCAGAGTGGCGGCCCATCGACATTGAGCCAACGCGACCGCCAACTGTTTGCTAACGAACTGGATAAGTGGCTACGTCAGCGGTAATCAGACGAAGCTGTCATCGTCATCAAAGTCGCCGCCACTGCCAAAGTCGCCAAAATCATTGTTATCCGCCAGGTTGTTATCCCAACCTGAGTTATCGTTCAGGAAGGCACTGTTGCTGTCGTTACCGTTAAAGGTATCGAGGCTGTTATCCACCTGCGGCAGCGCGGGTTCATTGATAATGTTCACGATCTCTTCCGGCTGCGAGTGGTGGAACATGCTGGTCAGCATATCCGCCATGACCACGCCTCCGGCCACGCCCACCGCCGTCTGCAATGCGCCGCCCAGGAAACCGGTACCGCGCGCCGGCGCTGCACCATATTGCTGCTGCGGCGGCGACGCATACTGTTGCTGAGGCTGTGGCGGTGGATTGCCCCATGCCGGTTGCTGCTGTTGTGATGCTGCCGGGCGTGAGCCGCCGCCAAACAGACTAGAGAGAAAGCCGCCGCTGCTCTGCTGCGGCGCCTGTTGCTGCTGCGCCTGCGCCAGACGATTTTCCAGATCGGTGACCTGCGCATTAAGCTTTTTCAGCGCGGCCTCCTGAATCAAAATCGCCTGCGACATGTAGTAGGGCGCGCCCGGCTGGTTCTGTAAATGCTGTTTGATTAATTGCTCGGCACCCGCATCACGCGGGCCGCTTTGCGTTTCAGCCTGTTTCAGACGGCTGAACAGACTTTCAATGAGTTGTTGTTCTTCGCTTTGCATGGGGAATCCTCCGTTTGCGACTTATCACACTATATGAGGGTGCGAACAGAGAAAGTAAATCAACGGCCTGGTAAGGAAATGTTGCCTGCTCTTACATTTAGCCTGATGCACGTTTCAAGCATTGTTTTTCTTTTATTTAACAAAGAAGTAGCTCAGCCAAGCGCTGAAATATGCGTAAATCGTGCCTGGCGGGTGGCTGATAAAATAAAATCCAGGTATTATGCGACGCATTATTGACCTGATGACGTTGCCCGTGCGGCACATTACGGCGGAGGATGAGCCCGGATGTCATTACCCATCTATCTGATCGGCGCACGCGGTTGCGGTAAAACCACTGTTGGCCAGGCGCTGTCGCAAGCGTTGGGCTATGCCTTTAACGATACCGATCACCATCTGCAACTCAGCACGCAGCGTAGCGTGGCGGAGATTGTAGCGTCTGAAGGTTGGGAGAGTTTTCGCGCGCGTGAAACTGAATCGCTGCGCGCCGTCACTGCACCTAACACCGTCATCGCCACCGGCGGCGGCATGATATTGGCTGAGGTCAACTGCCGCTTTATGCGCGAACACGGTCAGGTGATTTGGCTCAATGCGCCATCGGATGTGCTGGCTGAACGGCTGGAACATCAGCCGGAAGCGGCGCAGCGTCCCACCTTAACCGGGCGTCCGATTGCCGAAGAGATGGGCGATATTCTGCGCGAGCGTGCGCATCTTTATCGTCAAACGGCGCATCACGAAGTCAACGCCATGCAATCACCCGATCGCGTGGTGGAACATATACTGCAGTCGCTTTCGCTCGCCCGCGCCAGCTAAACCCTCAGATTTCTCTCTCTTTTTTTGCAGCGATCCTCCGTTGTCTATACTGAATGGTAGGCAGAGGATCACTGCTGCCCGTGGACAACTGATAGAAGAGGGAAAATTATGCCAACTAAACCACCCTATCCGCGTGAAGCGCGCATCGTCACGGTTGAAAAGGGTTCGGCGGATCAAACCGTCACCTGGTATGAATTACGCGCCGACCATCCCAAACCCGATACCCTAATTAGCGAACACAAAACGGAAGCCGAAGCGCAAGATGCGAAAGAGCGCTATGAGGATGCTGGCAAAGATTGATTAACGTCGAAAAAGATTAACGTCGGCTGGCAAGGATGCTAGCACATAATTAATTACCGCCTGTCACTACATGCTTTTTTATATTTCCGCAAACGCGCTGTCATCCTCAAATAAATCTGCATACTTTCCTGCTAACTATTTATCTGGCCTGATAACATCTTTCAATTTTCTTTTTCCACCGTATTTTCTGCTGTCCTAAATTTAGTGGCAACGGCGCGGCTCAAAATTTGCGCTTGACGCATAAAGCCGTGCGTTTTACTTTCGAGATCTTGATAGAGGAACTCAGTTCCATATAGTGAAACAGGCGCCATGACCACACTCGAAAATGCCTCTGCCGTATTAAAGCTGTTCCAGCGCTTTGGCGTGACGCAAGGCCATCCGGGCCTCACCTTTACCGAGGTGGTTGACGCATTGGGTTTGCCAAAAAGTACGGTGTCGCGCCTGCTGGCAACCATGGAAAATGAAGGCTTGCTTGAGCGTGATGTCGAGAGCCGTTGCTTCCAGATTGGCCGCGTTCTGCTCTCGGTGGCTGGTCACTATCTGTCAACGCCGCTGGTAGATAGCGCTTCAGCACCGATGGCGCGTCTGGCAGCCAGCAGCGGCTGCATGGGCTATATCTCGGTGCTGGATGGCGACGATGTGCTGGTCATGCGCATGTATCACGGTCGCTTCTTTACCCAGCTGGTGACGCCGCCGGGCACGCGAGTTTCATTAACCGGCACCTCGACCGGACGCGTGCTGCTTGCACAGCTCAGTGATGAGGAGGTGCGCGACCGTTTTGCCAGCCACTGGCAGGCGGCTTCGATGAACTCACCGCTCACGCTGGATGATTTATGTCGTGAACTGGCTGTGATTCGCCAGCAGGGCTGGGCACTGGCGCGCAATGAGACGCTGCCGGGCATCAGCTCTTTGGCCGTTGCGGTAACCAATAAACATCGCGGAGAAAGTGCCGCGCTCTGTCTCTCGTTTTTATCGCAAGAGGCGGCGCCCGGTTATCCGGAGACGCTGCTCAGTGAACTACGCGCAACGGCTGCACTGATGGCCGAAAAATACGGCGCATAATCCTGTTTAAACAGGAAAACCCTATTTTTGTTTTAAAGGCGTTTATTCGCGCCACACCAGGGAAATAACAGGTCTTCGGACCTGCTTATTTCAATAATCAGGGAACGATTAAATAAATATGTGGATGTCCCGCGTGTCGGGCGTTGCATTTTAAATGCGTTTTCTTCAGGGTGAAAATACGGGGATATCATGCGTCAAAATAATCCAATAAAAAGTGTTGGCGTTGCCTTAATGCTGGTTCTGCTTTCTGTTGCAGGGGCCATTATTGGGGTTCAGCTTATTACCACCATTGGGGTAACACCCAATACGTCTATTATTGGCGCGCTGTTTGCCATGCTGCTGGCGCGTATTCCTCTGCAATGGTTTCGTCGCTACCGTTCGATAGAAGTCCAAAACCTGGCGCAGACCGCGATCTCCTCAGCCACCTTCGGCGCAGCCAACAGCCTGCTGATGCCGATTGCCGTGCCGTGGGCGCTGGGTGAACCGCAATTGGTGCTGCCGCTGTTTGTCGGCGTCAGTGCAGCGATGCTGCTGGATGCCTATTTACTCTATCGCCTGTTTGATACGCGCGTGTTCCCGGCCAGCAATGCGTGGCCACCGGGCGTGGCGGCAGCCGAAGCGATCAAAGCCGGTGATAAAGGCGGTCGTCAGGCGTGGCTGCTGGTGGTGGGGATTGTCGGTGGCATTGTCGGCTCAATGTTGAAAATCCCCATGTCAGCGTTTGGTACTGCATTTATCGGCAATATCTGGGCGCTGAGCATGCTCGGATTGGGGTTCCTGCTGCGTGCTTATGCGCAACCGGTTGCCGGTATTGACATCAACGCACTCTATATTCCGCACGGCGTGATGGTCGGTGCTGGTTTGGTCGCGCTGATTCAGGTGGTGCAGGTGATTCGCAGCCGCCGCAACGATCAGGTTAACGTCAGCCGCAGCGACAGCGAAGTGAAGCGTTCGCTCGGTTTCGGCACCGTGGGTTACATCGTCATCTCCACGCTGCTGGCGCTGGCGGGCGGATTATGGAGCCAGATGGGGCTGCCGATGCTGGTGCTGTTTATTGTTTACGCCGCGTTTGCTGCCTTTGTGCATGAACTGATTGTTGGCATCGCCGCCATGCACTCGGGCTGGTTCCCCGCCTTTGCGGTGGCGCTGATCACGCTGATTCTTGGGATCCTGCTCGGCTTTCCGCCGCTGGCGCTGTGCCTGCTGTGTGGTTTCACCGCCGCCACCGGCCCGGCATTTGCCGATATGGGCTATGACCTGAAAGCCGGCTTTATTCTGCGCGGTAACGGCGCGGATGTGCAGCAGGAGCTGTGGGGCCGCCGCATTCAGCTGATCGCCGCGATGATCGCCTTTGTCATCTGTATTCCGGTGGTGTGGTATGCGCACACCATTTTCTTTGCCGAAAATCTGCTGCCGCCGGTGGCGCGCGTCTATGCCAAAACGATTCAGGCCGGCGCGGAACCGGGTATCGCCGGTAACCTGCTGATGTGGGCGATTCCAGGCGCCATCATTCAATTGATCGGTGGGCCGAAACGTCAGCTTGGCGTGCTGCTGGCAACCGGTTTGCTCATTAACAATGCCGCTGCCGGTTGGGCAGTGATGGTAGGCATCGCGCTGCGTATCCTGATCCTGCGCGTGTGGGGCGAGCGTGGACGTTCACCGATGGAGGTGATGGCCGCTGGATTTATCGCGGGCGATGCGCTCTACAGCTTCTTCCATTCACTTTTTGCCAGCAGCACCAAGAAATAATCCAGGGAAATTATTATGAGTTTACAGCAGACACTGCAGGTTTTTGAGTTACTCGACAGCGCCTACATTGATGGTCAGCAGATCGTGGATCTCTTTGCGGCTTATCCCGGTGTGACGGCGAGCACCAAACGCGTCAGCGGGCCGAAAGGGCGTACCGATTTTGTGCGCATCGATATCCCCGGCGCGCAGGGCAAAAGCAACGGCGGCAACGCGCCGACGCTGGGAATTATTGGTCGCCTCGGCGGCATCGGTGCGCGCCCAACGCGCATTGGCATGGTCTCTGATGCCGATGGCGCGGTGGCGGCGGTGAGCAGCGCGCTGAAGCTGGCGCACATGCAGACCAAAGGCGACGTGCTGGCGGGTGACGTGATCATCACCACCCACATCTGTCCGGATGCGCCAACCCGTCCGCACGAACCGGTCGATTTCATGGATTCGCCGTGCGACGACATCACCATGAATGACAATGAAGTGATTGCGGGCGTCGATGCGATTCTCTCGATCGATACCACCAAAGGGAATCGCATCCTTAATCACAAAGGTTATGCGCTGTCGCCGACGGTGAAAGAGGGCTACATCCTGCGCGTCTCGGAGGATTTGCTGCGCATTATGGAGATGACCAGCGGCAAACCGGCGGTCACTTTCCCGATCACCACGCAGGACATCACGCCTTACGGCAACGGGGTTTATCACCTCAACAGCATTCTGCAGCCCTCCACCGCCACTGATGTGCCGGTGGTCGGCGTGGCAATTTGTGCCGAATCGGTGGTGCCGGGCTGCGGTACCGGCGCCAGCCATGAAGTGGATATCGCCTCTGCGGTGAAGTTTGCGGTAGAAGTGGCGAAGGAGTTTGGGCGTGAAACCTGCCACTTCTATGACCCGCAAGAGTATGCGCTGCTGCTATCTTTGTATGGTAGCCTCAGCCACCTGCGCAACCGGAAAGCCTGATAATGAATACGTCTCTGGTCACACTTACGATTGGTCAATCACCGCGCAGCGACATTCTGCCGCTGCTGCTGGAGCATTTACCCGCTGAACAGGTGGCACATGCTGGACTGCTCGACGGCCTGACGCTGGCCGACGTTGAACAGCAGTACGCGCCCGCGCCGGGTGACAAAGTACTGGTCTCGCGCATGACCAGCGGCGAGCAGGTGCGCCTGTCGGCACCCAAAGTGGAGCAGGAATTGCAGCGAAAAATCAACGCGCTGGAACAGCAGGGCTACGACACTATTCTGCTTTTGTGCACCGGCGAGTTTGGCACGCTGAAAACGCAATCCGCCTTGCTGCTGGAGCCGGATCGCATCATTCCGCCGCTGGTGCGTGCAATTGTGCAGGAGCACAAAGTGGGCATTGTGGTACCGGTCAAAGAGCAGATTGCCGAGCAGGCCAGTAAATGGCGCAATCTGAACTGCCCGCCGTGTTTTGCGGTTGCCAGCCCTTACCTGGCAGAGCAGTCGGATCTGGTGGAAGCAGGATTGTCGTTGCAGGAGCAGGGGGCGGATGTGGTGGTACTGGATTGCATCGGTTACCACCAGAAGCACCGTGATTTCCTGCAGAAAATGCTGGGTATTCCAGTACTGTTATCGAACGTGCTGGTGGCCAAGCTGGCAGCAGAATTGATCGTCTAATGCGAAGAGATCACAACTTGCGATCTGTGGCGCTATTTCGCGTGACAGATCAGCGAGTTCCTTAGTAATCTGCCAGTCACGATAATGTGCTGTGAGGAAGTAATATGCTCAATACGAGTGAGTATTTCGACGGAAAAGTGAAATCCATTGGTTTCGACAGCGTCACCATTGGCCGTGCCAGCGTCGGCGTGATGGCGGAAGGTGAATACACCTTTGGCACTGCTCAGCCGGAAGAGATGACGGTAGTCAGCGGTGCACTGAAAGTGCTGCTGCCGGGCGAAACCGAGTGGAAATGGTACGAAGCCGGTTCCGTTTTCAGCGTACCGGGCCAGAGCGAATTCCATTTGCAGGTGGCCGAGCCTTCTTCATATCTGTGCCGCTACTTGTAAGACTTAAAATGGCCGCGCGATGCGGCCATTTTTTAACGCCAAATCTTCACATCAAGCAGTTGTGTCTGTTCCTCAGGCTTGTCACCTATCTTCGCACTGATTGGAACCATCACTTTCAAATCATCGATCCACGCCTGACGTGACACGAGTGCCGGCTGTTTATCAGATTCAATCAGGCAATCCACGCGTAAATAGTGACCGCTGAACGCGGGGGTAATTTCGTGAGCGTTGCCGCCTTCGTAAACATTGCAGGTTTCACTTTGATAACTTTCGCTGACCCTTTTCACCGGGTCCTCATTGATCAGCACACTTTTATACTGCTGCCCGGCATGCAACGGGTAACGTAGCGTGGTGTCCAGCTTTTTAAGTCGAGTCGGATAGGAAGCTATCGACATGGCAAATTCGAGTTGTGTGTCGTTTGCTAACGATAACCGCTGTACTTTCCAGATACCGTAATCTTCAAGTTTGCGAATAAAGCCTTGCTCGTCTACATCCATGAGTACTTTGACTTCACCGCTACGATTTTTCTCTACCCAGCTGATCTGACGAAAACGTGGCGTCGCCCAAGGATGAATAATCGATTTTGCCTGCTGCTGCACTGAGGCAGATAAAGGAAATCTTGCCATGACAGAGGAAGGATTAGCGCTTAGGTCGGGTAGCACAGGCATGGCTGTTGTGCTGAGAGGCTTGTGTGTAGCGGCGGTAAAGCGCCCCAGCGCGCGAAAGTGCTGCGGATCGGCCAGCGAGCAAAGCTGAATGAAGTTTTTTTCCAAAAGCGTTGTTAACGGAAAAGAGGATTTTCGCCGCTCAATATCTGCACTATCGAGCGAGTCAGTCACATAGCCATTTTCATCAATATCCTGCGCAGACACAGGAATATGTAATTGCGTTTTACAGTTAAAGCGGTAATTTTCAACTTTCAGCGCATAAGGTGCATCGTACGGTGGATCGAAGTCCTTAGCTGCATAATCGTAACCAACACGTACCTGCAATTCATCGCCGTCGCGCTTTAGATTAGCGATGTCAATCAACGCTGTGCTGCCATACTTATCTTCGGTTTGAATTTTTTCCCACACGACAGCTCGCTCGGGTAGCGAGCAAATCCGTTTAATGATTTCAGGATCCTGGTTTGGGCCGGGCTGTGGGGCCAGATAGTGGCTGAATTCAGAACCATAAAAGCGGCCTTTTGTCGACCCATCATTATCTAGGAAGTTACGATAGAGTGCTTCAGCGCGTAGCGTTTTACAGTCGTAGGCTTGCCACACTTGCATGGCGCCGCCTTGTTTTCCGGCCAACGCAACCATGACATTAAGACGATCACCAATACGCACTGCATTGAGTCGGGTAATGACTGGTTCGCTGAAACTACTGACGGTGAATAGTGAGAGTGCGCCGAATAATACCGCGCGTTGAATTGAAGAAGACATATGCAGAATCCCTTTGCCGAAAGAAGAGGCTATCGGCAGCGCAGGGCAAAACTTAAGGAAGACGTTTTGCCCTGCATTGTCATCGTCGTTAACGCTTCGCTTCGCCGCCTAACGCTTCCACCAGATTAGCGATCAGCGCGGCCAGTTCGCTGGTCATCAAAATGAAATCGGCATCGAAACGCTGAGCGAAATCATCGCGGTCAATGTCATCATTCTGCTCACGCAGCGTGTCGCTAAACTTCAGGCGTTTCACCGAAGCATCATCGGCGATGACAAACTGAATGCGTTCCTGCCAGTCGAGCGCCAGCTTAGTGACCACTTTACCGGCTTCAATATGCGTGGCGATTTCATCGGAGATCAGATCCTGCTTCTTGCAGCGGATCACGCCGCCATCTTCCAGCATCGCCTTCAGCTCGGCTTCATCCATCAGGGCAAAACCGGCCGGCAATTCACCGGAACGCACCCATTCAGTCAGCGTCAGCTCGATCGGATTCTCCAGCGTCAGCGGCACCACCGGCAATGAACCGAGGCTTTTACGCAGCAGTGCCAGCGTATCTTCGGCTTTTTTGGCGCTGGCGCAGTCAACGATGATCAGGTTATTGACGGTATCGATCCACATAAACGTCTGGCTAAAGCGGCTAAACGCGCGCGGCAGCAGGCTATGCAGCACTTCATCTTTCAGCGAGTCTTTCTCGGTCTTCTTCAGCTTGCGGCTCTGTTCCGCCTCCAGCTTGTCGATTTTGGCTTCCAGCGCCTGTTTCACCACCGGCGATGGCAGGATCTTTTGCTCGGTGCGCGCGCAAATTACCATCTGACCGTTGATTTCATGCGTCAGCGCTTCGCTGCGGTTGCCCATCGGTGAAACCCAACCGGTTTTCGCCATATCCTGGCTGCCGCACGGGGAAAAGGTAAAGGCGTCGAGCTGCTTTTCCAGATCGTCTGCGGACAGCGGAATGTCACGATTCAGACGATAAACCATCATATTTTTAAACCACAACATCGGGATTCCTTACCGTGGGTGCGATCGGGCGCACAAGTCTCAAAGTCAGCGCGCATGATAGCGAAACATCGGATTCGTTTCATTGCCTTTCCCGATTCAGCCTTCTACTGTATTGGTCACCAGAACGAATAATGAGGAATAAATCGTGCGGATTGGGATTGATTTAGGCGGCACTAAAATTGAAGTGATTGCACTCTCCGATCGGGGACAAGAGTTGTTCCGCCATCGCGTCAATACGCCGCGTGATGACTACGCTGCCACGGTTCAGGCGATTGTCGATTTAGTGCTGTTAGCGGAAGAGAAAACCGGGCAGCAGGGTACCGTCGGCATCGGCATTCCGGGCACGATTTCGCCTTACACCCAGCGGGTGAAAAATGCCAACTCCACCTGGCTAAACGGGCAACCGCTGGATAAGGATTTGGCGCAGGCGCTGAATCGTGACGTGCGCATCGCCAATGACGCGAATTGTCTGGCGGTTTCCGAAGCGGTGGATGGAGCAGGCGCCGGAAAGTCGCTGGTGTTTGCGGTGATTATCGGTACCGGTTCAGGCGCGGGCGTGGCGATTGGCGGCGAGTCGCGCATCGGCGGTAACGGTAACGCCGGCGAATGGGGCCACAATCCGCTGCCGTGGATGGATGAAGATGAGCTGCGTTACCGCGCGGAAGTGCCGTGTTATTGCGGGTTGCAGGGATGTATTGAGACGTTCGTGTCTGGCACCGGTTTTGCCATCGATTACCAGCGTTTGAGCGGTAAGGCTTTGAAAGGGGCTGAGATCATTAAGCTGATTGAGCAGCAGGATCCCGTGGCAGAGCTGGCGATGAATCGCTACGAAATGCGCCTGGCGAAATCGCTGGCGCAGGTGGTGAATTTACTTGATCCGGATGTGATTGTGCTGGGCGGCGGAATGAGCAATAACGATCGTCTGTATCAAACCGTGCCGGCGCTGATGAAGCAGTGGGTATTTGGCCGTGAGTGTGAAACCCCGGTGCTGAAAGCGGTGCACGGTGATTCAAGCGGCGTACGCGGTGCGGCGTGGCTGTGGCCGGTGAAGGGTTAACAGAGGTCGCCATGAATGGCGACCCAACACAACCCGCATATGCCGTAGGGTCGCCATTGATGGCGACCTGCAAACATCACTCACCTATTAACATCGAATCCTGCGGCGCGTTATCGCGTTGTGATTTGGTGGCCAGGAAGTAGACGTAACCCACCGCCATAATCGCCACGAATAAGCCACCGATCACCGGGTTAAACCACAGCATTGCCACCAGACACACCAGCGACAGCACCAGCGCAATGCCCGGCACAATCGGATAGCCCGGCGCGCGGAAGCTGCGTTCCATTTCGGGTGCCGTGCGGCGCAGTTTAAACAGGCTCAGCATGCTCATCAGGTACATCACAATCGCGCCGAACACCGCCATGGTGATCATCGCGGCGGTTAACGTCATGCCCTGCAAATTGACGAAACCATCGCTGTAAATCGCGGCGATCCCTATTAAGCCACCGGCGATAATCGCGCGGTGCGGCGTCTGGAAGCGTGACAGTTTCGCCAGGCTTTGCGGCAGATAACCGGCGCGGGCGAGGGCGAAAAACTGGCGGGAATAGCCCAGAATAATGCCGTGGAAGCTGGCGATCAGGCCAAACAGACCGATCCATACCAGCATATGCATCCAGTTCGAGTGCTCACCAACAATCATCTTCATCGCCTGCGGTAGCGGATCGTTGATGTCAGACAGCTTGCGCCAGTCGCCCGCGCCGCCGGCCAGCAGCATCACGCCAATCGCCAGCACCACCAGCGTCATGATGCCGGTGATGTAGGCTTTAGGAATGGTTCGTTTGGGATCTTTGGCCTCTTCGGCTGCCATTGCGGCACCTTCAATGGCCAGGAAGAACCAGATGGCGAACGGAATGGCAGCGAAGATACCGGAGAGCGCAGGCATGCCAAAGTGATCGCTACCGGCCCAGCCGTTGGCGGCGAAATTGGCGATGCTGAAGCCCGGCGATACCACGCCCATAAACACCAGCAGTTCAAGTACCGCCAGCACGGTGACCACCAGTTCGAACATCGCTGCCAGTTTCACGCCCAGAATATTCAACGTCATAAACACCACGTAAGCACCCACCGCAGCGGTTTTCGGATTGAGATCGGGATATTGCACGTTGAGGTAGGCGCCAATCGCCATCGCGATAGCGGGCGGTGCGAACACGAACTCAATCAGTGTGGCCAGGCCGGCAATCAGGCCGCCGGTTTCACCAAAGGCGCGGCGGCTATAGGCAAACGGGCCGCCGGCATGCGGAATCGCGGTGGTCAGTTCGGTAAAGCTGAAAATGAAGCAGGTATACATAGTGGCGATCATCGCGGTGGTGATCAAAAATCCCAGCGTGCCCGCCACGCCCCAACCGTAACTCCAGCCAAAATATTCACCGGAAATCACCAGTCCAACCGCGATGCCCCACAAATGCAGGGTGCCCAGCGTGGGTTTGAGCTTAGTCGTCATCATCTTCTCCCCGTCGTCATTGTTGGTGCGGCAGCTTCACCGCGCTTTTTTATTGTTTGCGCTACAGTGAAGTGATAATGCCGCCGCCTTATGCGGGAAAACTTGACGCGGGCGCAGTGAGTTTTGTCCTCCACGGTCAACTCTGCGGCAAGAAAAGTGCCAGATGCACGCTGCGGTCAACTTTGGGTTGTCTGCGGTCAAGCGGTCAGGACGACGTCATTCCATGCTGATAACACGTGCTTGATGCTGGAGACTGATGAATGAGTGCCGAACAATCCGATACCTTAACCGATGCGGAAATCACCTTATTGGCGCACCAGGCGCTGGCCCGTTTTCCTGCCGCGCTGTGCGGGGAGCTGAAGCTCCTGTGTCGTTCTGAAAATGCCACTTTCTTATTGATGGCGGCGGGCAAGCGTTATGCGCTGCGGCTGCATCGTCCTAATTATCACAGCAAAGCAGATATTCTGAGCGAACTGCTGTGGCTGGATGCGCTTCGCGATACCGGGATTATGGTGCCGCAGGCGATCCCCACCAGCGAGGGTGAAACCGTGCTAACGCTGCCGATGGCGGATGGCGGCGAGCGCTACGCGGTGCTGTTCCATTGGATCGAGGGGGAGATGCCAACTACCGATGTCGATCCCAAAGCCTTTCAGCAGCTGGGACAGATTACCGCCCGCCTGCATCAGCACAGCCGTAGCTGGCAGAAACCGGCCGCTTTCCAGCGCATCATTTGGGATCATCACACCATGGTCAGCGATCGCAGCCATTGGGGACGCTGGCAGGATGCGCCGAATCTTAATCCGGCCGATCACGGCATCGTTGCGGAGGCGGTGGCGCGAGTGGGGCAAGAGCTGCAGGGCTTTGGCAAAGGCGCGGATCGTTATGGTTTGATCCACGCCGATCTGCGTCTAACCAATCTGCTGCTGCACAAGGGCGAAACGCGGGTGATCGATTTTGATGACTGCGGGCTCGGCTGGTATCTGCACGATCTGGCGGCGGCGGTCAGTTTTGTCGAGCACCATCCACGCGCTGCCGAATGGGTAGATAACTGGATCCTCGGCTATGAAAAAGTGGCCCACATCAGCGATGAAGAGATGGCGCTGGTGCCGACGCTGCTGATCCAGCGGCGTATTCAGATGACAGCGTGGATGGGATCGCACGCGGAAACCGACATGGCGCGGAGTCTGGGGCCGCAGTGGGCCGATCATTCGGTACGGCTTTGCCGCCGTTATCTGGAAACCAATCAGCTGCCGCTCGGCGTTTGATGCACCAGCAGTGAGCAGCTTTGCGCTGTCACTGCGCAATTGAGGTCGCCATCAATGGCGACCCTACGACAAAACCCGCAGATCATCCGCCTGGTATGAAAATTGCTGGAATCCTCCACCTGTTTCATTCACGCCACCCTGTGAGGTTCTAATGCAATCAATGATGACACCGACGGCAGCGTTTAGCGCGTTATCCGTCAGCGCCAGCAACCGTGGCGTGCTGGCGGCGGCGGCCACTGGACTTAGCGCGTTTATTACGGACAAGGGCGGCGATGTCGATCGCATCTTCGGTATCAGCGGGATTAACTCAGAGCTGTTGGCAAGCCCAACGTTAAGTCTGGGGTTGGTGAACTATTGTCGCGTGATGGAGGAGGCGGCACGTCACTCCGGTTTTGATAACTTCGGTTTGCATTACGGCAAGCAGTTCAAACCGCAGTCATTAGGCCTGATTGGTTATATCGGCCTGTGCTCGCCGACGCTGGAGCAGGCGCTGCATAACGTAGTGAATGCCTTTCCGTGGCACCAGCATGATACGCTGACGCGGCTGGTGGATAAGGGCGACTGCTGGCGGCTCGATTACCAGGTGCGCCACGGCGCCATTCTGTCGCGGCGTCAGGATGCAGAGCTGACGCTCGGCATGTTCCTCAATTTGATCCGCCACGTTGCGGGGAGAAACTGGGCGCCGCGCGAGGTACATTTCGAACATCCGCGTCCTGAACAGTGGCACGAGCACTGCAAAGTCTTTGATGCGCCCGTGTGGTTTGATCAGCCGTTTAACTCCTTATTGATCCCGAAGCGCGATCTGTTGCGCACCATGCCAGAGCAGGATCCGATGCTGCTGATGGTAATGCAGGATGCCATTCGTCGCCTTAACAGTTCTGCCAGCCTGCAAAGCGTGGTAGAACAGGCGCGCTCGCAGGTCAATCTCTCATTGATGCAGGGCGAACCGGTGCTGGAAGAGATTGCTGAAAAAATGGGGCTGTCGAGCTGGTCGCTGCAACGGCGACTGCGCGAAGAGGGGATCAGCTTCACGGCGCTGGTGGATAAGGTGCGCTGTGAGATGGCCACGCATTATCTGCAACAAAAGCAGCTGCCGATCTCGGAAATGGCGCTGCTGCTCGGTTACTCCGAAGTCAGCGCCTTTTCACGCGCCTTCCGCCGCTGGTTTGGCATCAGCCCGCGCCAGTGGCGCCAGGATGGGCTGGCGAGCTAGGGGCAAAACCGAACCACGCCGGTTGTTTGCGATCGGGCGGGGGCGGTAGGTCCTTGGTTTGGCCAATAAGTTGCCAGGCGCGCAGGCAAAGCGTTTCATCGCCTTGCGTCTGGGTCACCGCATAGCGCCCGCTGGTTTGCCACTCCAGACGCACCAGACATTGCTGACCAGCATAACGCGGGGCATCGCGGAAATGCTGGTTAAGCTGATGCTGCATCTCATCAGCCCATTTACAGGATGCGCTGCCCGGCTCGCTCTGCGGCTGGCACAGATTGACGATGCTATCCTGTTGCTTTGGCTGAGAATGCTGGCAGGCACTCAGTAAAGCAATAATCATTAACCCGCCCAATAATCCCATCATTCTATTAATTAAATTCATTAATATGCCTATTTTTCACTAAAGGTTTTCTCTCGCTCTGCCGACAGTCTACAGACCGACTCAATCAATGCTATGGCATTACTCTGACAGTCGGCAGAACCAGAATTTGCCGCAGTCTTGCGGTGTTATCCTTTCTTGATTCATGGATTAGAAATGCAGAAAAAATATGCCCTTGCGGCACTCTCCTTGTTAAGCGCGACGCTGATTAGCGGCTGTGCCACCGAATCGTCACGCGCCATTGAAGCGCCACAGGTACGCGCGGCCAGCCAGCCTGCGTATCAAGGCGTACGCAGCCCGATTGCCGTTGGACAGTTCGATAACCGTTCCTCGTATATGAATGGCATCTTCTCAGATGGTGTTGATCGTCTCGGCAATCAATCAAAAACCATTCTGGTTACGCATTTGCAGCAGACCAATCGCTTCAACGTGCTGGATCGTAGCAACCTGAAAGAGTTGCAGCAGGAAGCGGGCTTTAAAAAGAGCGAGCAGAATATCAAGGGTGCCAGCTACATCATCACCGGTGATATTACTGAGTTTGGTCGCAAAGAAGTGGGCGATCAGCAGCTGTGGGGCATCCTCGGTCGTGGTAAGAGCCAGGTCGCGTACGCCAAAGTGAACCTGAACGTGGTGGATGTGACCACGTCCGAAGTGGTGTATAGCGCGCAAGGTGCCGGTGAATACCAGCTGTCGGCACGTGAGATCATTGGCTTTGGTGGCACCGCCAGCTATGACTCTACGCTGAATGGCAAAGTGATGGATTTGGCGATCCGTGAAGCGGTGGATCACTTAGTGGATGGCATTAACAGCGGCGCATGGCGTCCAGCGAAATAAGGATATTGAGCATGAAAATGTTGCAACTGAGTGCGGCACTGATCGCCGCAGGCGTGCTGGCGGGTTGTGCGCCTAAAGCACCGGAGCCGATCTATTACTGGGGGGATTACCAGCAGCAGATCTACAGCTACTACAAAAAAGATAGCGATCCGCAGAAGCAGATCGACGCGCTGAATCTGGATATCGAAAAAGCCAGGGCCGTTAATAAGCCGGTCGCACCGGGTCTGCACGCGCAGCTGGGGCTGCTGTATGCCAAAACCGGTGCTACCGATAAAGCCTTCGGACAGTTTGCTACCGAAAAACAGCTGTTCCCGGAATCTGCCCCCTATATGGACTTTCTGATGAAGAAAAAACAAGGAGTTGCACAATGAAGAAACTCATTGCTGCTTGTGGCGTGCTGGCGGCACTGCTGCTGACCGGCTGTGCACCGCATAAAAAACCCTACGACTACAGCGCATTCCGCGCCAGCAAACCCGCCTCTATTTTGGTATTGCCGGCAGATAACAAAGCTCCTGATGTGAACGCGGCGAGCAGTTTCACGTCGCTGGTAACCGAACCGCTGGCAGAAGCGGGCTATTACGTGTTCCCGGTCGCGGTGGTGGATGAAACTTTCCAGCAGAATGGATTGACTAACGGTCATGAAATTCAAGCGGTTAGCCCACAGCGCCTGCACGATATTTTCCATGCGGACAGTGCACTTTATATTTCCGTTAACGATTACGGCAGCAGCTATCAGGTGATCCAGAGCGTCACTACCGTATCGGCGACGGCACGTCTGGTGGATTTGCGCACGGGTAAAGAGATTTGGCAGGGCGTTGCCACCGCCAGCGATGCGGAAGACAACAACAATAACAACGGCGGCCTTATCGGCATGCTGGTGTCGGCAGCCATCAAGCAGATTTCCAGCAATGTCTCGGATAAAGCCCATACCATTGCCGGCGTTACCAGCGCTCGCCTGTTAGCGCAAAACGAGCAGGGCGGTTTACTGGTCGGCCCGCGCTATAAGTTGGCGACCGTAAGGTAAAAACCAGGTGCGCAGCAATGCGCACCCTTCGTAAGGTCGCCATTTATGACGACCTGGTTTACTCGCCCGGCAGCTCCAGCTTGCTGTAACCCAATCCGTTCATCTTGCGCACTCTAATCTGCACGGGAATGCGCTCTTTCATCGCTTCAACATGGCTAATCACGCCGATGGTTTTACCGCTGGCGTTTAACGCGTCGAGCGCATCCAGCGCGGTATCCAGCGTCTCGGCATCCAGCGTGCCGAAGCCCTCATCGAGGAACAGCGATTCGATACGCGTTTTATGGCTGACCAAATCGGATAACGCCAGCGCCAGCGCCAGACTTACCAGGAAACTCTCACCACCCGATAGCGTGCGCGTATCGCGCGTAGCATCCGCCTGCCAGGTATCCACCACTTGCAACTCCAGCTCCTCGCTGATGCGGCGTTGCAGCAGGTAGCGACCATGCAAACGATCCAGCTGCCGGTTCGCCAGCCATACCAGGTGATCAAGCGTCAACCCCTGCGCGAAACGGCGGAATTTATCGCCTTTAGCCGAGCCGACCAGATCGTTCAGGCGACCAAGCTGTGCAAGCTCCACTTCCCCGGCGGCGATGTGTGCCAGCAGCGCCTGCTGCTGTTGACGCTGTTCGGCATCGCTCTGCAATTGCTGCTGCGCTTCACCCTGCTGACGGGCATTGTCGCGCAGCGCAATACGCAGCTGTTCCAGCTGCTGCTGGATGTTGGCGGCGGTGTCATCGCGGAGATCCGCCGGACGCTGCTGCTGATGTGCGGCTTGTCGCAGGGTGAGCTGCTCGTGTAGCGTGAACTGCTGCTGACGCTGCTGCTCAAGCGTTTGCAGCCGCTGACGCAGCTGCTGCACCTCGCTTTCCTCCAGCAGTGCGGCACGCAGCGCGGCTTCATCAGCAAAATCACTCTGCTGTAGCGCCGCCTGCAGGGCGGCTTCAGCCGCGGCTACGCGATCATGCAACGTCTGCTGCTGCGCGGCAATTTGCTCACACTGCCCCTTCAGGCCGTGCAGCGCGCTTTGCGCCTGTTGCCATTGCTGCAACTGCTGCGCCAGCACCTGTTCACACTGTTGGAGGGCGGCATGCTGCTGCTGACGCGCTGTCGCCACTGATTGCTCGCCAAACAGCTGCTGACGTTGCTGCTGCAATTGCTGCTGTTGTTGCTGCAAGGCGCTGAGCGTTTGCTGTAGCTCAGCGCTGCGCCGCTGTTCACGTTCCAGATTCTGTTGCAGGTTGCTGCGTTCGCTCTCGGCTTTTGCCCGCTGTGGCTGCAATTCAGCTAGCAACCGCTCACTATCCTGCCATTTCCTCCAGCGCTGCTGTAGTGCGTCGAGCCAGCTATCGCGCGCGGTCGGCTCTGGCAGGCTGAGCTGATGCTGCTCTACCTGGTGTGACAGCTGCTGCACCAGCTGCTGATGCGCATGGCGTTCGCTGCTTTCATGCTGGCTATGTTCTTCCAGCACGTGCTGGATATTGGCGATCTGCTGCTGCGCCAATAGCTGCTGGTTTTGGTGCTGTTGCCACTGCTGCTGCTGTTGCAGATGCGCATCCTTCGCCTGCTGTGCGGCGCGCACCGCGTCTTCCCGCGCCTGAAGCTGCTGCTGTTGAGTCAGTTCCTGTGCATCCTGCTGCTGCTGCCATTGAGCAAATTCGGCCTGCTGCTCCAGCGTGCAGGTAAGTGCCAGCTCACCACACAGCGCTTGCCACTGAGTGGCTGCCGTCGCAATCTGCCGATCGTATTCGCTGATTTCCTGCTGCAATGCCTGCTGCTGTTGCAGTGACAGTTTCTGCTGCTCGCCTTTGGCCGTACCGGATTCTTTTAGCTGCGCCACGCGTGTTTCCAGCGCGTTTAGACGCTGCTGATTTGCGCCAGGTTCAAGCTGCTGATATTGCGCAATCGCCGGATGCTGACATGAGCCACACAGCGGGCAGGGCTGATCTGGCTGCAACTTTGCACGTTCCTCGGCCAGCTGCGCAATGGTGCGCTCCAGCTCGCAGATTCTGCGCACATCAAGCAGCGCCTGATGTTCCCGCTTATAATCCTCGCGCAGCTCCTGCAACGCCTGCTCTGCTTGCTGATGCTGTTGCTGCAGCTGGGCTAATTTCTGCTGACGCTGTAAGCGTTGCGGTTGTAGCGATTGCCACTGAGCGGCGAGCAGAGTGAGCTGTTGGCGCGCTGGACGCTGTTTTTGATGCTGGGCAAGGGCGGTCCGCAGCTGCGAGCTGCTGAGCTCATTCTCAAGCGAAGTCAGTACTTGCTCTGCTTGCAGCTGTTGCAGTGCGGCCTGTGCTTCAGCCTGTTGCAGAGGCTGCGCGGCCTGCTCGCGCTGTGCCTGCGCCTGTTGCAGCTGTTCAAGCTGGCTGCGCTGCTGCAGCTGTTTTTGAGCCAGCTGTGTCAGCGCCTGTTCGCGTTCGGTCAACCGGGCAATGTCGGCCTGCCAGCGGGTTATTTCTGCGCCCCAATGGGCCACCGCCGCTTCGCGGCTACGATATTCCTGCTGCTGCGCCAGCTGCTGCTGTAAACGTTCACTCACCTGCTGTTGCAGGGTGAGCGCGCTTTGGCTGTTTTGCAGTGTCAGTTGCTGCTGGGCATGCAGCCGCTGCTGTTCCTCAAGTTGTTGCGCCGTATGCGCGATGTTGTGATCGAGCGGAATGACCTGCTCGGTGAGCAGCGTTTCCAGCTGCTGCTGCTGTTGTAGCGCTTGCTCACGCGCCTGTTGTGCTGCCTGATAGTGATTCTCGCTCTGCTCTAGCGTCGCTTTGGCTTGCTGCTGCTGGCTCTGCAACTGCTGTGAGTGTTGTTCCAGAGCTTGCCGATCGGCTTGCAGCCGTTCGCGCTGCTGGAGTTTATCGCGCAGCTTTTCCGCCGGTTCCGCGCGCGCCAGGCGCTGACGATCGCTATCGGCCTGCTGCCATGCCTGCTGTGCGCTCAGCAGCGCCTGTTCGGCCTGCTGCTGTTCCTGCGCCAGCTGCTGTGACTGCGTCAGCCACTGCTGCTGCTGCTGGGCCTGTATTAGCTGTTCGCTTAACGTTTTTTCCTGAGCGCTCAGCTCCGCCAGCTGCTGCGTCAGTTCTGCCCGTCGCGCTTCATCCAGCAGCAACATGCCGCCCGCGCGGGCGCGCAGCGTCTCCAGCTCGCCACGTGCGCTGCGCCAGCGTTCGTAGATTTGAATCGAAATTTGTCCGTAGATCTCGGTGCCGGTGAGCTCTTCCAGCAGCTCGGCGCGTTCGCCAGGTTTCGCATTGAGGAAGGCGGCAAACTGGCCCTGTGACAGCATCATTGAGCGGGTAAAGCGGGCAAAATCCAGTCCTGATAAGGTTTCGATCGCTTTTAACTTGTCGCCCACTTTATCGGCGATGATTTGATTATCGGCGACGCGGGCCAGCTCGACGCGCGGCGCCTGCAATTTGCCGTCAACCAGCCCGCGCGCGCGGTTTTGGCTCCAGAAGGCGCGCCAGGCTTCGCCTTTGATTTCGAATTCCACTTCTGCCAGACATTCGGCGGTGTCACGGGTGATCAGCTCATTCTGCGTTTGCGACAGCACGCCAAGGCGCGGCGTCTGGTGATAAAGTGCCAGGCAAATGGCATCAAGCAGCGTCGTTTTGCCCGCGCCGGTGGCACCGGTAATGGCAAACAGGCCGTTGCTGGCGAAAGGCTCGCGACGGAAGTCGATAAACCATTCGCCGCGCAGCGCATTGAGATTTTTAAATCGGAGCGTCAAAATTTTCATGCGGATGGATTCTCCAGCGCTGCAAGCTGGCGGCGGAACATCAGCGTCAGCTGCTCGGCCTGCTCAGCATCCAGCTGCTCTTCCTGCGCCAGGCGGCGGGCAAAAACCTCTTCGACTTTTAATTCGCTCAGGGTTTCGTTTTCCAGACGTTCCAGGCTGCGCTGCCGCTGTTCGCGGCTGCGGCGCACCAGCAGCACTTCAACCGGTAGATTTTCTGTTAATGCTTCGATGCGGCGCTGCAAATCGCTGAGATATTCCTGCGTAGTGATCTCAATATCCAGCCAGGTGGGATGTTCGCTGGCACGCTCGCTGAACTGCGCCAGCTGATGTTCGATCTCCGCCATTGAGCCTTTAAGCATCTGCATCGGCTGGAATAGTGGAATGGTCAACGGCGTAACGGCATCAAGCGTGGCGCTGAACTCCAGTAGAAACACGCTCTTTTCACGCCCAAGTTCGTCAAAGCTGAGCGGAATCGGCGAGCCGCTGTAGCGAATATGGTCGCTGTTAGCGATGCGCTGTGCGCGATGAATGTGGCCGAGCGCGATGTAATCAGCCGGTGGAAACGCCTGCGCCGGGAAGGCATCCAGCGTGCCGATATAGATGTCGCGCACCGAGTCACTTTTGGTGACGCCAACGGTGGTGAGATGGCCGGTGGCGATAATGGGCAGTTTGTTCGTCAGCGCCTCGCGCTGCGCCTGGGCGGCGGCAAAGCACTGCTGATAGTGCTGCTCGATCGCTTCCAGCAGCGAAAGCTGTTTCTCGCGCCCGGATTGTCCGGCCTGGCTGCGCAGAATATCGCGCGGGCGCAGGTAAGGAATGGCGCACAGCAGCGCGCCCGGCGCGCCATCGCGCTGCTTCAGCGTTAGCACCTGCTGCTCGCCCTGCGGTGTGGCGCTGGTGATCACCTGGGTATTCAGGCAGGCCAGCAGCTCGCGCGATTCATTCAGGGTGGCAACCGAATCGTGATTGCCCGCCAGCAGCACCAGCTGACAGCAGCAGGGCTGCAGCGCCACCACAAAGCGGTTAAACATTTCACGCGCATAGCTCGGCGGCGAACCGGTATCAAACAGATCGCCGGCGATAATCAGCGCATCCACCTGATGCTGCACAATCTGATCCAGCAGCCAGTCGAGAAACGCCTGATGTTCCCTGGCGCGACTTTTACTGTAAAAGAACTGGCCAAGATGCCAGTCAGCGGTGTGAATGATGCGCATGTATGCTTCCTGCTAAATAAAAACAATGCGCAAGTATAACGGCTTCAGTAGCAAACGAAAAAAGGGGATTTTGCTTGTCACATTTCTGTTTTTTATCTATTTATCACGGGGCGGGGTTTTCATAAAAGTGTCATAAAACTGACGCATAATGGCGCCGCAAATCCCAGTGACACGGTGTCACACTAGCAGGAGTTACAATGGCTAAGCGCATTTTGGTTGTGGAAGACGAAGCTCCCATCCGTGAAATGTTATGTTTCGTGCTGGAACAGAATGATTACCAGCCTATTGAGGCGGAAGATTATGACAGCGCGATTGGTAAGCTGATCGAACCCTGGCCTGATTTAATTCTGCTGGACTGGATGTTGCCCGGTGGCAGTGGCATTCAATTTATTAAACATTTGAAACGCGAAGCGATGACGCGCGACATTCCGGTGATGATGCTGACGGCGCGTGGTGAAGAGGAAGATCGCGTGCGTGGTCTGGAAGTGGGCGCGGATGATTACATCACCAAGCCGTTCTCGCCGAAAGAGTTGATGGCGCGTATCAAAGCGGTCATGCGCCGAATTTCACCGATGGCGGTGGAAGAGGTGATTGAGATGCAGGGTTTAAGCCTCGATCCCTCCTCGCATCGTGTGATGTCCGAAACCACGCCGCTGGAGATGGGACCGACCGAATATAAATTACTGCACTTCTTTATGACCCACCCGGAACGCGTCTACAGTCGCGAGCAGCTGTTGAACCACGTCTGGGGCACCAATGTGTATGTCGAAGATCGTACCGTCGATGTGCATATTCGCCGTTTACGCAAAGCGCTGGAGCTCACCGGCCACGATCGCATGGTTCAAACCGTTCGCGGAACAGGGTATCGTTTCTCTGCCCGCTACTAAACGGAGTTTTTACCGTGCTGGAACGACTCTCCTGGAAGAGATTGTTGATTGAGCTGGCGCTGGTGTGTTTACCTGCGCTGGTGCTCGGTCTGTTGTTCGGTTATCTGCCGTGGCTGCTACTGATTGCCGTCACCGGCGTGTTGTTTTGGCACTTCAGGAATCTCATGCGCCTGTCGCACTGGCTGTGGGTTGATCGCTCCATGACGCCGCCTGCCGGGCGCGGCAGCTGGGAACCGCTGTTTTACGGTTTGTATCAGATGCAGCTGCGTAACCGCCGGCGTCGGCGCGAGCTGGGTAACCTGATCAAACGTTTCCGTAGCGGCGCAGAATCGCTGCCGGATGCCGTGGTGCTCACCACCGAAGAGGGCACCATTTTCTGGTGTAATGGCCTGGCGCAGCAGCATCTGGGCTTGCGCTGGCCAGAGGATAACGGGCAGAACATCCTCAACTTACTGCGCTATCCCGAGTTTTCCCGCTATATCCGTCAGCGCAATTTTGACGCGCCGCTGACGCAGATCCTCAATAATCAGCATCATATGGAATTCCGCGTGATGCCTTACAGTGAAGGGCAATGGCTGATGGTGGCGCGTGATGTTACCCAGATGCACCAGCTGGAAGGCGCGCGACGTAACTTCTTTGCCAACGTTAGTCATGAACTGCGCACGCCGCTCACCGTGTTGCAGGGTTATCTGGAGATGATGGATGACGCAGTGATGAACGAGCGCACGCGCAGCAAAGCGCTGCACACCATGCAAGAGCAAACGCGCCGCATGGACAGCCTGGTAAAACAGTTGCTGACCTTATCGCGTATTGAAGCGGCGCCGGCCATCGATCTGAAAGAGACGGTAGATGTGCCGGGCATGCTGCTGCTGCTGCAGCGTGAAGCAGAAACGTTGAGTCAGGGACGTCATACCCTCCATTTCCATACCGATCCGCATCTCAAAGTATTTGGCAATGATGAGCAACTGCGCAGCGCCATTTCCAACCTGGTGTATAACGCGGTGAACCACACGCCGGAAGGGACGCGTATCGACATCAGCTGGCTGCGTACCAAACAAGGCGCGCAGTTTAAGGTGTGCGATGACGGCCCCGGCATCAGCGAGCAGCACTTGCCGCGCCTGACTGAACGCTTCTATCGCGTGGATAAAGCACGTTCGCGCGCCACCGGCGGTAGCGGGCTAGGGCTGGCGATCGTGAAACACGCGTTGGGCCATCATAATGCGCGGCTGGAGATCACCAGCGTGCCGCATCAGGAAACCTGCTTCAGCTTTCTTCTGCCGCCACGGTTGATTGTGGCTAACGTGGCTCAAGAGCGTGTTAACACCTAGTGAGTCAATTTATTGCCTATGCATTCAGGTGCGCACCCTACGAAAACCCAGCTCCGCAAACGTAGGGGCGCCATTCATGGCGTGATGCCGCTCACTTAAGCAAAAAAATGCCTGTTTATGCAGGTGCGCATGAATGCGCACCCTACGAAAACCCGGCGATATCCACGTAGGGTCACCATTCATGGTGACCGATGCATGCTTAACTGACGAGCATTACGCCTTTCATGGCGACCTATTCGCGCCTCGCTGGCTGCCATGACGCATTTAATTGCGCGATAAATCGCGCCGCGACAGAATAGAGCCCTTATTGAATTGCGGAACCACTCATGAAATCGCTGTTGCTCTCCTGCTTGCTGCTTTGCTCTGCTTTAGCGCACGCCCAACAAACTATGCTGACGGGCAATCTCAGCAGCGTGGGATCGGATACGCTAGGTTACCTGATGACGTTGTGGGGGGAAGATTTCAGCCGCCAGTCACCGGGTGTGAACGTGCAGGTACAGGCGGCGGGATCCTCAACGGCGCCTACCGCACTGGCGGCGGGGGCGGCGCAGCTGGGGGCGATGAGCCGTCCGATGCAGAGTGATGAACGTCAGCTGTTTATCGCCCGCTACGGCTACCCGCCGCTGGCGGTTCCGGTGGCGATGGATGCGCTGGTGGTGGTCGTTAATCAGGACAATCCGCTGTCGCATATCGCGCCGCAGCAGCTTGATGCGCTGTTTTCCATTACCCGACTGTGTGGCGCGCAACAGGTGCCGCAGCACTGGGGCGATCTCGGCTTGAGTCGCGGCGCATGGACGACGCGCAGCATTCAGCGCTACGGCCGCAACTCCGCTTCAGGCACTTGGGGTTTCTTTAAGCAGCAGGCGCTGTGTAACGGCGATTTTCGGGCGGATGTCGCTGAATTTCCCGGTTCCGCAGCGGTGGTACAGGCCGTCGCCGCCACACCGAACAGCATTGGCTACGCTAGCTTTGGCTTTCATCTCAGCGGTGTGAAAATGCTGCCGGTGGATACGCCGGCGGGCGAAAGCGTGATGCCGGATGCCGAATCCATTCGTAGCGGCCGTTATCCGTGGTCGCGTCCGCTGTATATCTACGTGAATAAAGCGCCGGGCAAACCCTTACCGCCGCTGGTCAATGCCTTCCTGCATCAGGTGCTATCACCACAAGGACAGCGGCGGGTGAGCGAAGCCGGTTATCTGCCGTTATCGGACAGCCAAATGGCACAGGCGCGTGCCGCCGTTGAAGGAAATTGAAGAACGTGCATCTGATCATGAAATTCCTTCATGTGAGCTGAAATTTCTTCTATTGCCGGGATGAGCATAGCGTGGCACTCTTCTTGGACATGTAGCCATCCAGACGGCTAAAATAACCCAATGAAATTATACCCTGTCGTAATTATACGTGGGGTTAAAGGAGTGAAGATGCCAGCTCAAGCCCCGTTCCGTGCCGATACCGTGGGAAGTTTCTTGCGTCCTGCCGCTATCAAGCAGGCGCGCGAGCAGTTCGCCAAAGGTGAAATCAATGCTGACCAACTGCGTCAGGTTGAAGACCGTGAAATCCGCAATGTCGTCGAGCAGCAGCGCGCCAATGGCCTGCAAATCGTTACCGATGGTGAATTCCGTCGTGCATGGTGGCACTTCGATTTCTTCGGCGATCTGCTCGGCGTTGAGCTGTTCGAGGCGGAGCAGGGCATTCAATTCAATGGCGTACAGACCAAAGCCCACGGCGTGAAAGTCACCGGCAAAGTGGCTTTTAATCCGCATCACCCAATGCTGGATCACTTCCGTTTCCTGCAAAGCATTGCGGGCGATGCGGTGGCGAAGATGACCATTCCGAGCCCAAGCGTGCTGCACTTCCGCGGCGGCCGTAAGGTGATTGATGCCACGGTTTATCCCGACCTTAAGCAATACTTCGCCGATCTGGCGCAAACCTACAAAGATGCTATCAAAGCGTTTTACGACGCAGGCTGCCGTTATTTGCAGCTGGATGACACGGTGTGGGCCTATCTGTGCTCTACCGAACAGCAGCAGCAGATCCGTGAACGGGGTGAAGATCCACAGGAACTGGCGCGCATCTACGCTCACGTACTGAACAGCGCGCTGGAAGGCAAACCAGCAGATCTGACCGTTGGGCTGCATGTGTGTCGCGGCAACTTCCGTTCAACCTGGATCTCTGAAGGCGGCTATGAACCGGTGGCCGAAGTGCTGTTTGGCGGGGTAAATATTGATGCCTTCTATCTGGAGTATGATAACGAGCGTTCGGGTGGCTTTGAACCGCTGCGCTTCCTCAAGCCAGGCCATCAGCAGGTGGTTCTCGGGCTGATCACCACCAAAACCGGCGAGCTGGAAGACGCGCAGCAGGTGAAAGCACGTCTGCAGGAAGCGTCGCAGTTCGTAAGCTTGGACCAGATTTGCCTGAGCCCACAGTGTGGTTTTGCCTCAACGGAAGAGGGGAACAGCCTGAGCGAAGCGCAGCAGTGGCAGAAGATTCGTCTGGTGGTCGATATCGCTAAAAGCGTTTGGTGATGCTGTAAACCTGAGCAAACAGGCGCGTAAATCGCGCCTTTTGTGCATTTTCAGGCGGATTTATGCAAAGAAATCTTTCGCTCTGAGGAAAGTTTAAGCAAATCATCTGGGGTGTTTTACCGCTAATCCGCCGTGATTCACTGCTTTATGCCGCTATCTTGTTATATCCTTCTGGTTTTCCGATCCTGTATTGCCTTTCTTCGCTATAAACGTTCTAATTTGCGCCGTTGTCGATTTATCCCTCTGCGAACAGAAGAAAAGTAGTTTAAATCACCTGCGCTTTGGCGTTTTGACCGGTATAACACGCTGGTCTTGTCAGTTAAGCCCTTGTTTTAGCGCATCCAGAGGACAACACGAACCCAACTTCCACCGCAACATCAGCTACAGGCAGTACAGAAGTTTATGACACACCGTTTAACCTCCAAGGATATCCTGGCGCTGGGCTTTATGACGTTTGCCCTGTTCGTTGGCGCAGGAAATATTATCTTCCCACCGATGGTGGGTATTCAGTCTGGCGAACACGTTTGGGTGGCTGCTCTCGGCTTCCTGATTACTGCTGTAGGTCTTCCGGTGATCACCGTTATTGCGCTGGCGCGCGTTGGCGGCGGCATTGATGCGCTGAGCTCACCGATTGGTAAAGCGGCTGGTTTGCTGCTGGCAACCGTCTGCTACCTGGCCGTTGGACCGCTATTTGCGACTCCGCGTACGGCCACCGTCTCCTTTGCCGTGGGTATTGCTCCGCTGACAGGCGATGGCGCCATGCCGCTGTTTATCTACAGCCTGATTTACTTCGCGCTGGTGATCGGCATTTCGCTTTATCCGGGCAAATTGCTGGATACCGTGGGCCATTTCCTCGCACCGCTGAAAATTCTGGCACTGATTGTACTTGGCGTTGCCGTACTGATCTGGCCAGCTGGCGGCCTGTCGCCGGCCACTGAAGAGTATCAGCGTGCGGCTTTCTCCAGCGGTTTCGTCAACGGTTATCTGACCATGGATACGTTGGGCGCACTGGTGTTCGGTATCGTCATCGTCAATGCGGCGCGTTCACGCGGTGTTGAAGATGCCAAATTGCTGACGCGCTACACCATGCTGGCTGGCATCATCGCGGGTATCGGTTTAACGCTGATTTATCTGACGCTGTTCAAACTCGGCAACGATAGCGGTGCATTGGTGGCGCAGAGCGCCAACGGTGCAGAGATTCTGCATGCTTACGTACAGCAGACGTTCGGCGGCATGGGCAGCTTCTTCCTTGCGGCGCTGATCTTCGTGGCCTGCATGGTGACGGCGGTTGGACTGACCTGCGCTTGTGCAGAATTCTTTGCGCAATACCTGCCACTGTCGTATAAAACGCTGGTATTTATTTTGGGTCTGTTCTCCATGGTGGTGTCGAATCTCGGCCTGAGCCATCTGATTCAGATCTCGATTCCGGTGCTGACGGCGATTTATCCGCCATGCATCGTACTGGTGGTATTGAGTTTCACCCTGAAATGGTGGAATAAAAGCACGCGTATCATTGCGCCGACCATGCTGATAAGCCTGCTTTTCGGTGTTGTGGATGCGATTAAAACCACCAGCTTTAAAGATGTGCTGCCGCTGTTTAGCCAGCATCTGCCGCTGGCCGATCAGGGACTCTCCTGGTTGCCGCCGTCACTGGCGATGCTGGTGATTGCCGCAGTGGTCGATCGGGCCAAAGGACGTGAACAGGTCGCTGTGCATCAGTAAGCGACACTGCTGTTAATTTCGACCACGGGCTCGCCCGTGGTTTTTTCATTTCAAGGTACTGAGTGTTATGCAAGAAACCAATAAGCTCAAACGCGGACTGAGCACGCGCCACATTCGCTTTATGGCGCTGGGATCGGCAATTGGTACTGGGCTGTTTTACGGCTCGGCTGATGCCATCAAAATGGCGGGCCCTAGCGTGCTGCTGGCGTACATCATCGGCGGTGCGGTGGCGTACATCATCATGCGCGCGCTGGGTGAGATGTCGGTGAACAATCCGCAGGCCAGCTCCTTCTCGCGCTATGCGCAGGACTATCTCGGCCCGCTGGCGGGGTACATCACCGGTTGGACCTACTGCTTTGAAATCCTGATTGTGGCGATTGCCGACGTAACGGCTTTTGGTATCTACATGGGCGTGTGGTTCCCCGAGGTGCCGCACTGGATATGGGTGCTGAGCGTGGTGCTGATTATCGGTGCCATTAACCTGATGAGTGTGAAAGTGTTTGGCGAAGTGGAGTTCTGGTTCTCGTTCTTCAAAGTCGCCACCATCATCATTATGATCATCGCGGGCTTCGGCATGATTTTCTGGGGTATTGGCAACGGTGGTCAGCCGACCGGTATTCACAATCTCTGGACGAACGGCGGCTTCTTCGCCCACGGCATCGTTGGCATGCTGCTTTCGCTGCAGATGGTAATGTTTGCCTACGGCGGCATTGAGATTATCGGCATCACGGCCGGTGAAGCCGACGATCCAAAGACCTCAATTCCACGCGCCATCAACTCGGTACCGATGCGTATCCTGGTGTTTTATGTCGGCACGCTGTTCGTGATCATGTCGATTTATCCGTGGAACCAGGTTGGCACCTCAGGCAGCCCGTTTGTGCTGACCTTCCAGCATTTGGGTATTGCCGCCGCGGCCTCAATCCTTAACTTCGTGGTGCTGACGGCGTCGCTGTCAGCGATTAACAGCGATGTGTTTGGTGTAGGGCGTATGCTGCACGGCATGGCGCAGCAGGGCCACGCACCAAAGGTGTTCCAGAAGATCTCTAAGCGCGGCATTCCGTGGGTCACTGTTGTGGTGATGATGCTGGCGATGCTGGTTGCGGTGTATCTGAATTACCTGATGCCGGAAAAAGTGTTCCTGGTGATCGCCTCGCTGGCGACCTTTGCCACCGTTTGGGTGTGGATCATGATTCTGCTGTCGCAGATCGCTTTCCGCCGCAAGATTGGCAAAGAAGAAGCCGGTAAGTTGCAGTTTGCCATGCCGGGCGGCAGCGCTACGGCGTGGTTCGGCGTGCTGTTCCTGGCGTTTATCATCGGGTTGATTGGTTATTTCCCGGATACGCGCGTGTCGCTGTATGTCGGTTTCGCGTGGATTGTGTTGCTGTTACTGGCGTGGCCGCTGGTGAAAAAGCATAAGCGCTGAGGTTGTTATTCCAGGTGCGCATTTCTGCGCACCTGATTGCCATGAATGGCGCCCTTCGAAGCTTGCCGTCTCGCGTTACCAATTCTTCCCTAACGCAATCTCGCCGCCGAAGGGACTCAAATGGTTGTTGTCGTAATAGAGCGGCAGCCCTTCGCGGGTAATCATACAACCCTGCTGGTTGCACAGATTGTCACGTAACGAAAGCACGCGCACGCCTTGCTGCTGATAGCTTTTCAGGAGCGTCTCAACCGCCTCTTCCGGCAACTGGAACAGTTGAGTACGCTCGCTACGTAGCGGCGGCGTTTCCCATTTCCCCAACCAGGCGCTCAGCTCGCGGCGAAGCGGCATATTACGGTTATTGCTGAAGCGCAGCGGATCGACATCCACCGAGGGCGCATCCTCAATCAGTGTGATTTTTTTGCCCGCCTGACGCAGTAGTACCAGCACTTGGTCCATACCCAATTTGAGTGCTTCAAGATTACTTTTTTCGGGATGATCGATGGCCCTGAAGCCAGCGCCAGGCAGCAGGCTCATCCCCGAGGCCCAATAGGCACTGATGACCACTTCATCAATCTTGTCGCTGAGCACCATTTTCAATACTTGCTGATTGAAATCGATGCACTGCTGAGTGTGTTTTGGCATTTGGCTAACCACCCGTGTCGCGCCAATCAGGAACGGACAAGAAGCCTTGGTAAGCTGAAATAACGGCTTGTGCTGACGCAGCGCATAACCGGCGACGGAAGCGCGTAACGCTGCGGCGTGGCTATCGCCAATCAACGCGATGCCGGGACGATCGGTAACGGGATGGCACTCGGCATTCAGTGAGGGGAAATTGGCACCGTAATCCAGTAAGCACGGATTACGCTGAGCGGAAATTTTCCACGATTCCCCGTTAACCACTATCTCACTTACGCGCGACTTCATGCCGCCAGTTTGCCATAGCAGCACCATCGCGCCAGCAGCTACCAGCGATGAGGCACAGTAACCCGGAATCACCCAACGCGTACGGCTTCCTGCCTGACGGAATGGCTGTTCAACGAAACGCCATGATAGCCAGGCGATACCGAATGCTATGCTGCTGATCGCTAATCCCTGCCATGCGTTGAGCGGACGATCGCTGCAGATGCGTGCCAGGCTGAGGAGCGGCCAGTGCCACAGATACCAGGAGTAAGATATTTTGCCGATAAAGCGCATTGGCGCGTTTTCCAGCAGCCGTTTGTTCAGCTCGCCGCGCGCGCCAATCATCAGGCATGCCGCTACTACGGGAATAAGTGCCAGCCAGCCGGGAAAACTATCTTGTTTACTGAGCAATAAGCTGGCGGCAATAATCAGCAGCCAGCCGAGCAAATTGAGCAGATTAGCGGAGCGACCTTCTAGCGGCTGTGGTTTCCACAGCGCCACGAGTACGCCGGCACCCAATTCCCAGGCGCGGGTTGGCAGCAGGTAAAAAGCATGCGTACTGGCAAAAGGTGTCAGCCAAATACAGGCCGCCAGCGATAGCACGCTCAGTGCCAGCACGATGCCAACCATGGAACGCGTAAAACGCGCCGCCAACAGCAGAATAAACGGCAGCACGATATAGAATTGTTCTTCAATGCCCAGCGACCAGGTCATCAGGAGCGGGTTTAAATCGGAATCACTGCTAAAATAGTCACCGCTTTTCAGCAATAACATATTGGGTACGGAGATAAATACCGCCACGCTGTATTTCGCCAGCTGGCTGAACTCCAGCGGTGAAAGCAGAATAAATCCGAGCAGCAGCAATATCGTCATCATAAAAAATAGCGCAGGGGCGATACGACGAATACGGCGCAAATAGAATTGATAAAACGAGAAACGCCCTTCGGCTATTTCTTTACTAATAATCCCGCCAATTAAAAAGCCAGAAATAACAAAAAACACATCAACACCGATAAAGCCGCCATGCAGCGTGGTGACGCCGGAATGAAACAGTACCACCAGGATAATGGCCACGGCACGCAGGCCGTCGATGTCCGCCCGATAGCGGTGAGAGGCAGTCGCAGTCATAATAGTGATCCAAATTGATATTAAT
Organism: Pantoea sp. BRR-3P; assembly: GCF_039621635.1. NCBI lineage: Bacteria > Pseudomonadati > Pseudomonadota > Gammaproteobacteria > Enterobacterales > Erwiniaceae > Pantoea > Pantoea sp. BRR-3P. The sequence goes on along the minus strand of NZ_CP155066.1, from coordinate 3,042,268 downwards.
GATTTGGGCTTGGACGAATACAGGGCGTTAAAAAATAAATCGGCGCATCCTGTCGCCGAAAAAACTGCAAAAAAGAGAAAATGAGTATGACTAAGGGATGTTTGACTTGCGCAGCATATCCTATTTTTATTGGCGCCGGGATAGAGAAAGCTAAAAGGAGAAAAGTCGCAGCCGGAATGAGATCGTTACTTACGCTGAGCTTGAGTAATTTTTCAGGAAAGTTAAGCCCGCATCATTTATCGAGCTTAAGCGTAATTGAAATCAATCTTAGGGTTGAGGGTAATCCACCGTACTTAATGCATGGCGATCGATGGCTTGGTTCAACTGTTGCAGGGTTGATTGATAAGGGCAAAGCGTACCCACCTTGGTTTCACGACAGTTTTGCTGATGCCACTCTGCGCGTAGTAACGGATGTTGTGCATCGATCGGCGTGAGATGGCGCAGATCGTCCAGGCTTTGTGCCTGAAAATAGATACGCAGGAAACGCGTGTTATCAGTGGTGTCCCGCCAGCGCTCGAATACTAAACTGCTGCCGGGCGGAATATTGCCGCGCGCATAGCCGGGCAGCTGCCAGCTGAAATGCATCAGCGTACGTAGCATAGCAATGTTGGTATCATGCGCGACCAGCAGCAGCCAGCGGGTATTTGGCGAATCAGCGCGGTTATCTAACCCTTTTACAATCGCATCGAGCAGGATTGAACCGCGCTTTTGGGCGATGTAGGGCACGTCATTGCTGAGATCGTAATTGGTGGTGAGCAACGGCAGCAGGGCGCTGATTTGCTGCGCCGAGGTGATGTTTCCCCACGCCAGCTGGCTGAGCGGCAAATTCTCGCTCCAGCCGAGCCGTAGCGTTTCCACCATGCTCGCCAGCACGCTCAAACCCTGCACATAAGTGTGGCCGCTTTTGGTCTGCCGCAGTTGCCAGGGTCGATCAAAAAAGGCGCAGTCGCTACTGCAGACGGCCTGTTTCAATTGCTGAACTTCGGGCTGTAAACGCCGTTGTAACGCCGCAAGATCACCCGCTCTCGCGGCAATGGCCTCTTTTTCCTGCGTGGGATCGAGCTGCGCGAACGGCAGCTTATTACTTTGGAATAACGGATCGATATCGCCATCCACATGATGGATCTGAACGCCGCAGCCCGGAAAGGCGCCGTCTACCAGCGCATCGGCGGTGGCGCGCGTGCGCTGCAGAGGGCTGGCACGCACGTAGATCTGCGCACTATCCGGACAACCGGTGGTTAGCAGCCCGAGTTGGCGATAGTGCTCGCCTTGCCAGCGCCCTTTATTCACAACTGCCGCATAGCCATGCCCGGTGAGATCGCCATCAGCGGTATTCCACTGCGGCCAACTCCGTGCCGTTGCGGCTTCAATCTCTTTGCGATTGCCTGGCGTCGGGGGCCTGACGCCGTGGCGGCTGATCTCTACCACTTTTTCCAACTGATAGCGCTCGTCGGCGGCTGCCTGCGTCGCCAGCAAGCAGAAGATCAAGGCGAGAAACAAGCGTGCCATCACAGGCTCTGGTGCGCAGGCAGCAGCGCTTTCAGCTGGGGGTAAATGACCGCATTCGCCAGCAGAACAGGGTTGCCGTGCTGAAGTCCGTCGTGGCTAAGGTAATCGTTGGTGATCCCACCCGCTTCGCGCATCAGGACAATGCCTGGCAAGCCATCCCACGGATTCATATGTGCTTCGTAGTAACCGATCAGGCGACCGGCAGCCGCCCAGGCGCTCATTAACGCACCCGAACCATTACGGATAAACATTCCGCCCTGCGTCAGGAGTGCGCCAATAAACCGGGTAAGAGGTTCAATCGGTTGGCTGTTCGAACTGCTAAGGCCAAGCACGCCTTGATCGAGCCGCTGCGCGCCATGCGCATGGATGCGTTGGTCATTGACCCACGCCCCTTTACCACGGCAGGCATGAAAGGTTTCCTGATGATTAGGATCGCATACCACACCAATCACCGGTTCGTTTTCGCACACCACTGCCAGCGAAACGCACCAGTTGTGGAGCCCATTGAGGAAGCTGCTGGTGCCGTCGATGGGATCAATCACCCAGATGAAACGTGCGTTAGCGGTTTCACCGCCGCTCTCTTCGCCGAGCACCGCATCCTCAGGAAAGCGTTCATCGATCAGGTGCTTGACCAGCTCCTCCACGTTGCGATCCGCCTCGCTCACAACATCCTGCAGATTCTTTTTATGCTCAATCACTAACTGATGGCGTTGCTGATACCAGGATAAGGCGCGACTGGCGGCGGCTTTTGCCACATCGCGGGCGAATTGATAACGAGCGTCGAGTTCGGTAAGCGAAGCTGATGACATCTTTCCCTCTTATGATTTCAGGCCGGAGAAGCAACATCAAACGCCAAAAATGGCGCATTGGCTGTGTGACAGACTTAACAAAAGTTAAGAAAGGCTTCATTAAGCCGCAGATGACTGCGGCTGACAAGAGGGCAGGGCGGGACAGCAGGAAATTTCGCACGCGTGGTGTGTAAAGCGGCGAACGCGGCGTTGCACTTACAGTCGCTGCGCGCGCGCGTCGGCCATCAGGCGGGGATAAAACTGGAAGAAAAGCGGTTCAAGTTGATCGTAGTGATCGACAAAATCCTGATAGGAATCGCGTAACGCCGCCAGGCGTGGACGGCGATGCGCCATGCCGCTTAATACGCGCGCCAGCCGCGTCGGCTCAGCGTAATGCTCAAACCAGCGCTCGCGCCACATCACCGCGTTTAGCTCGATAAAGCCTTCCGGCGTACCCGCCAGCTGCGGCACGATGTCGCGCTCGGCCGCGGCGGTGAATGCGACCAGCGATTGCGTAGGGTGAAATTTATCCCAATGCAGCGCAAGGAAATGATCCCAAATCACATCCAGCGTGATCGGCGCCACGCGGCGCGTTTCAGGGCGAAACAGTTCACGAGCAATACGCACTTCGGGCAGATTGTCGGTCAACACGTCGATGCGGCGATGCATGGCAATGCCATCCACAACGGGAGCAGGCCATTGCGATTGCACGTTGCCGCGCACGAAGTCGGCCATGAGATTGCCCAGCAGTGAGCTGTTTGCCAGCTGCGCCAGGTGAAGGTGAGCGAGAAAGTTCATGGCGCATTATATACACGTCAGACTTCAAGTTACAGGTGCGCTGGCTGCTCTCGCTCACCCGAATCACTGACTCGAATTATGGTGTGTTTAGGCAGAATCACAGAAGCACAGCCAGTTGTTCAGAATTTGCCGCTTTTCCGCTAGACTATGCCGCCTGATTTTAAGTCCTGAAGAAGTGAAGCATGCGCGTAGCCGATTTTACCTTTGAGTTGCCTGAATCCTTAATCGCCCATTATCCGCAGGCGCAGCGAAGCGGTTGTCGCTTGCTGTCGCTGGATGGCCCAAGCGGTGTGTTAAGCCACGGCGTATTTACTGACGTGATGGATAAGCTCAATCCGGGCGATCTGCTGGTGTTCAATAACACCCGCGTGATTCCGGCGCGCGTCTTTGGCCGTAAAGCCAGCGGCGGGAAAATCGAGATGTTGGTTGAGCGCATGCTGGACGATAAACGCGTGCTGGCGCACGTGCGCGCCTCGAAAGCGCCAAAGCCAGGCGCAGAGTTACTGCTTGGCGATGACGAAAGCGTCAAAGCGACGATGGTGGCGCGTCATGACACGCTGTTTGAAATTGCCTTTGAAGACGATCGCGCGGTGCTGGATATTCTTAACAGCGTCGGCCATATGCCGCTGCCGCCGTATATCGATCGTCCGGATGAAGATGCCGATCGCGAGCTGTACCAAACCGTGTATGGCGTGCGCCCGGGTGCTGTCGCCGCGCCAACCGCCGGTTTGCACTTCGACGAACCGCTGCTGGAGGCGCTGAAAGCCAAAGGCGTGGAGATGGCGTTTGTCACGCTGCACGTTGGTGCCGGCACCTTCCAGCCGGTGCGCGTGGAAACCATCGAAGATCACATCATGCACGCTGAATACGCCGAAGTGCCGCAGGATGTAGTCGATGCCGTGCTGGCGTGTAAAGCGCGCGGCAATAAAGTGGTTGCCGTGGGCACCACCTCGGTAAGGTCGCTGGAGAGCGCGGCGAAGGCCAGCCAGGACGCGCTGATTGCACCGTTCTTCGATGACACGCAGATTTTTATCTATCCCGGCTATCACTATCAGGTGATTGATGCGCTGATCACCAATTTCCATCTGCCGGAATCGACCCTGATTATGCTGGTATCGGCCTTTGCCGGTTATCAACACACCATGGCGGCTTATCACAGCGCGGTGGCAGAGCAGTACCGTTTCTTTAGCTACGGGGATGCGATGTACATCACCCGTAATCCACAAGCACCTGACGAAAGTGTCGGGGCATAAAAAGTCAGACTGTCTTTCTGATGAGGTTAATGTGAAATTTGAATTAGATACTACCGACGGGCGCGCGCGCCGTGGCCGTCTGGTCTTTGATCGTGGCGTTGTCGAAACCCCGGCCTTTATGCCCGTCGGCACCTACGGCACGGTAAAAGGCATGACGCCGGAAGAAGTGAAAGAGACCGGCGCACAGATCCTGCTGGGCAACACCTTCCACCTGTGGCTGCGCCCAGGCCAGGAGATCATGAAGCTGCACGGCGATCTGCACGATTTCATGAACTGGCAGGGCCCAATCCTCACTGATTCCGGCGGCTTTCAGGTATTCAGCCTTGGCGACATCCGTAAGATCACTGAAGCGGGCGTGCACTTCCGTAACCCGATCAACGGCGACCCGATTTTCCTCGATCCGGAAAAATCGATGGAGATTCAGTTCGACCTCGGTTCTGACGTGGTGATGATTTTCGACGAATGTACGCCTTATCCTGCCGATTGGGATTATGCCAAGCGTTCAATGGAGATGTCGCTGCGCTGGGCACAACGCAGCCGCGACCGTTTTGATTCGCTCGGCAACAAAAATGCGCTGTTCGGCATTATTCAGGGCGGTGTTTACGAAGATTTACGAGATGTCTCGGTTAAAGGTCTGGTAGAGATTGGCTTTGATGGGTACGCTGTGGGCGGCCTGGCGGTGGGTGAACCTAAAGAGGACATGCACCGTATCCTGGAGCACGTCTGTCCGCAAATTCCGCAAGACAAACCGCGTTATTTGATGGGCGTCGGCAAGCCAGAAGATCTGGTGGAGGGCGTTCGCCGCGGTATCGATATGTTTGACTGCGTCATGCCAACGCGCAATGCGCGTAACGGTCATCTGTTTGTTACCGATGGCGTGGTGAAAATTCGTAATGCCAAGTATAAAGATGACACCGCAACGCTTGATGCTGAGTGTGATTGTTACACCTGTCGCAATTATAGCCGTGCCTACTTGCATCATCTTGATCGCTGTAACGAAATACTGGGCGCACGCCTGAATACGATTCACAATCTGCGCTATTACCAGCGTTTGATGGCAGGTTTACGCAATGCCATCGAAGAGGGTAAATTAGAGCACTTTGTTAGCGAGTTCTACCAACGGACGGGGAAAGCGGTTCCTCCGCTGAACGTCTGATAATTCATCAATGAGGGAAATTTAATGAGCTTTTTCATTTCTGACGCCGTAGCCGCAGCAGGCGCACCGTCGCAGGGAAGTCCGTATTCTCTGGTGATCATGCTGGTGGTCTTTGGTTTGATCTTCTACTTCATGATTCTGCGCCCGCAGCAGAAGCGTACCAAAGATCACAAGAAGCTGATGGATTCCATCTCTAAAGGTGATGAAGTGTTGACCAGCGGTGGCCTGGTTGGCCGTGTGACCAAAGTGGCAGAAACTGGCTATGTTTCTATCGCCCTGAACGACACCACTGAAGTAGTTGTTAAACGTGATTTTGTGGCCGCCGTTCTGCCGAAAGGTACTATGAAGGCGCTGTAATTTTTTCTTCCCGAAGGGAACTGCCGTGTTAAACCGTTATCCTTTGTGGAAGTACATCATGCTGGTCGTCGTGATTCTCGTCGGCCTGCTCTATGCGCTTCCTAACCTTTATGGTGAGGATCCGGCCGTTCAGATCACTGGTGCGCGCGGTGGCGCCGCCAGTGAGCAAACGTTGGATCAGATCCAGACCGTATTAAAACAAGACAATATTGAGAGCAAATCTCTTGCTCTGGAAAATGGTGCCATTCTGGCCCGTTTTTCTACTCAGGATGTGCAGCTGCGCGCGCGTGATGCAATCACCACCGCGCTGGGCGAAGACTACGTTGTGGCACTCAACCTCGCGCCGGCTACGCCACGCTGGCTGACCATGCTGGCCGCAGAACCGATGAAACTCGGTCTTGATCTGCGCGGCGGCGTTCACTTCCTGATGGAAGTGGATATGGATACCGCGCTGGGCAAACTGCAAGAGCAGAATGCCGATAGCCTGCGCAGTGATCTGCGCGACAAAAGCATTCCGTATACTACCGTTAACAAAATCGCGAACTATGGCGTAGAAGTGCGTTTCCGTGACGGCGCTAGCCGCGACGCAGCAATCAGCTATTTGTCATCTCGTCATCGCGATCTGGTGATTTCGAGCGTTGGCAGCGATACGCTGCGTGCCGTCATGAGCGATGCGCGTCTGAGCGAAGCGCGTGAGTATGCGGTTCAGCAGAACATCACTATCCTGCGTAACCGTGTGAACCAGCTTGGTGTCGCCGAACCGCTGGTGCAGCGTCAGGGTTCTGACCGCATCGTGGTGGAGCTACCGGGTATTCAGGATACCGCGCGCGCCAAAGAGATTCTGGGTGCAACCGCGACGCTGGAGTTCCGTCTTGTTAACACCAGCGTAGACCCAAGCGCGGCGGCAAGCGGCCGTGTGCCAGGCGATTCAGAAGTGAAGAAGACGCGTGAAGGGCAGCCCGTGGTGCTGTACAAACGTGTGATTCTGACCGGTGACCACATCACCGATTCCACTTCAAACATGGACGAGTACAACCAGCCGCAGGTGAACATTTCGCTGGATGGCGCGGGCGGCAACATGATGTCGAACTTCACTAAGGACAACATCGGTAAACCGATGGCGACCCTGTTTGTGGAGTACAAAGACAGCGGTAAGAAAGATGCCAACGGCCGTGCCATTTTGGTGAAACAGGAAGAAGTGATTAACGTGGCGAACATTCAGTCGCGCCTCGGCAATAGCTTCCGTATCACCGGCATCAGCAATCCAAACGAAGCACGCCAGCTGTCGCTGCTGCTGCGCGCGGGTGCGTTGATTGCGCCGATCCAGATTGTAGAAGAGCGTACCATCGGTCCAACCATGGGCCAGCAGAACATCACACAAGGCCTTGAAGCCTGCCTGTGGGGTTTGATCGCCTCTATCATCTTTATGGTGGTGTTCTACAAGAAGTTTGGTCTTATCGCGACCAGCGCACTGCTGTGTAACCTGGTGCTGATTGTCGGCATCATGTCACTGCTGCCAGGCGCGACGCTCACCATGCCGGGTATTGCCGGTATTGTGTTGACGCTGGCGGTGGCGGTCGATGCTAACGTGTTGATTAACGAACGTATTAAAGAAGAGTTGCGTAACGGACGCTCGGTACAGCAGGCGATTCATGAGGGCTATAAAGGCGCCTTCTCCAGTATCGTCGACGCCAACGTCACCACGCTGATTAAAGTCATCATTCTTTATGCGGTCGGTACCGGTTCAATCAAAGGCTTTGCGATTACCACCGCTATCGGTATCGCAACCTCGATGTTTACCGCTATCGTCGGCACCCGTGCCATCGTTAACCTGGTGTACGGCGGCAAACGCATCAACAAGCTGTCTATCTGAGGAGTGCGTTGTGGCACAGGAATATAGTATTGAGCAGCTCAATCACGGGCGTAAAGTCGTCGACTTTATGCGCTGGGATCGGCTGGCTTTCATCATCTCCGGTTTGCTGATTGTGGCGTCTATTGCCATCGTTGGTGTGCGAGGCTTCAACTGGGGCCTCGACTTTACCGGCGGAACGGTGATTGAGATTAACCTGGAAAAACCGGCGGATCTGGATGCGCTGCGTGAAGGGCTGGTGAAGGCGGGCTTTGAAGAGCCGCTGGTGCAGAACTTTGGCAGCAGCCGCGACGTGATGGTGCGTATGCCGCCAGCCACCGGCAATGCCGGTACGGAACTGGGTAATAAAGTGCTGGCATCCATCAGTCAGACTACGCAACAGAACGCCACCGTGAAGCGTGTCGAGTTCGTTGGACCCAGCGTGGGTAGCGATCTGGCGCAGGCCGGCGCAATGGCGCTGCTGTCGGCACTGATTGCGATTCTGATCTACATCGGCTTCCGCTTTGAGTGGCGTTTAGCGCTCGGTACCGTGCTGGCGCTGGCGCACGACGTGATTATCACCTGCGGCATTTTGTCGCTGGCGCATGTTGAGATCGATTTGACCATTGTCGCTTCACTGATGTCGGTGATTGGTTACTCGCTTAACGATAAGATCGTGGTATCTGACCGTATTCGTGAGAACTTCCGCAAGATTCGTCGCGGTTCCTCTTACGACATCACTAACGTGTCGCTTACCCAAACGCTGAGCCGTACGTTGATCACCTCACTCACCACGCTGGCGATGATCCTGATTCTGTTCGTGTTTGGTGGTGCGTTGCTGAAAGGCTTCTCACTGACCATGCTGATCGGTGTCACCATCGGTACCATTTCGTCCATCTACGTTTCTTCAGCGCTGGCGCTGAAACTCGGTATGAAGCGCGAACACATGCTGGTGCAGAAAGTGGAAAAAGAGGGCGCCGATCAGCCTTCTATTCTGCCTTAACGCTACGTGAAAAAGTAAACGGGCTGCCAGTGGCAGCCCGTTTTTTTATGCCTGCGATCAGGGCGTGGTGGTGTTCGCCGCGGGACGCTCAACATCGTGCACGCGTACGTAGCCGAGCTGATCTGGCGCTAAGCCGCTCAGCCGCAGCGGTACGGTCACCGTGCTACGCGGCATCAAGCTAGCCGGAACGTCGATGGTCTGGCTAAGACTCTCTGCATTAAGCGGTTTGCCGCTGGCTGGATCCATTTCACCCCAGACAACGGTAGCGCGCAGCGCCGGAATCGGCTGGTCATCGGTGGCGCGGATATTGAGGTTGGCACGACTGCCGTTGGCTTCACCCGCCACCTGAGTAAGCGATAAACGCAGCTTGCCGAGCTGTGTTTGCAACTCCACCGGCGTGTTTGCCTGCGGTAACAGCCATGCGCCTTGCGTCGACTGGCTGTTCAGCTGTCCCTGGATTTCCAGTGCCGTTGCCTGATTCGTCAGCTTGCGCATCTGTTGATTAAGCTGACTCACTTCCTGATGCAACTCTTTGACCTGCGGTGAAACCGGCGTTGAACTGCAACCACTTAGCACCAGCATTGAGAGCGCCGCTGGCACCATAAACCTCCTGATCGTCATGCAATATCCTTCTGTTATTTGGGAATGCGTAAAACCTGACCTGGATAGATCTTATCAGGATGCGTCAGCATTGGCTTGTTTGCTTCGAAAATCTTGTTGTATTCATTAGGATTTCCGTAAACGGCTTTTGATACCGCACTCAAGGTATCGCCTTTTTTCACCGTGTAGAATTCGGCTGGCGTGGCGGAATCGGTGGTTTTTACCTGATCGTCTACTTTAGTAATCCCTGCCACGTTCCCCGCCGCTACCAGAATCTTCTCTTTCAGTTCCTGGGAAACGCCATCGCCGCTGACCGTAACGGTGTCCCCTTGCACATTCACCTTCACTTTATCGCTGTCGGGTAAACCCAGTTTATTGATGTGATCCTGCAGTTTCTTACTCGCATCATCGCCGCCACTGACGGCATCCCACAGTTTTTCTCCAGCTTCTTTCACGAAATCGAACAGACCCATAGAAACCTCCTGAAAATGTGCCGGATTGGCTCTTAAAGCGTAGTGGTTTTTTACCGTTTGCTGGCATGCTGATGCCATGTCTGTGAAGGGGATGCAGATTCCGCGCCTTGTATTTAGTTGCAACCGAGATCGCGCTACACTGTGTGACCTAATTATCTCGCGACAGGAAACGTCATGCATTGCCCATTCTGCTCCGCTGTGGACACCAAAGTGATTGATTCGCGTCTGGTCAGTGAAGGCTCTTCGGTGCGCCGCCGCCGCCAGTGTTTGGTGTGTCACGAGCGTTTTACCACCTTTGAAGTGGCTGAACTGGTGATGCCGCGCGTAGTGAAAAGCAACGATGTACGTGAACCCTTCAACGAAGATAAGCTCAGCAGCGGCATGATCAAGGCGCTGGAAAAACGCCCAGTGAGCGCCGATGCGGTGGAAAGCGCGGTAAATCATATAAAAACCCAGCTGCGTGCCACCGGCGAACGTGAAGTACCCAGTGCCCTGATTGGTAATCTGGTAATGGATGAGCTGAAAAAGCTCGATAAAGTCGCTTACATCCGCTTTGCCTCGGTCTACCGCAGCTTTGAAGATATTCGCGATTTTGGCGAAGAGATTGCCCGTTTACAGGATTAATCCATGACTGACGAACGCTACATGGCGCGCGCGCTGGAACTGGCGCGCCGCGGACGCTTTACCACCACGCCTAATCCTAACGTTGGCTGCGTGATTGCGCGCGCGGGCGAAATTGTCGGCGAAGGCTGGCATCAGCGCGCGGGCGAACCTCATGCGGAAGTGCACGCGCTACGTATGGCGGGCGAACGTGCCAAAGGCGCAACCGCCTATGTCACCCTGGAACCTTGTAGCCATCATGGACGCACGCCGCCCTGTTGCGATGCGCTGATTGCCGCAGGCGTCACACGCGTGGTCGCCGCGATGCAGGATCCCAATCCGCAGGTGGCAGGGCGCGGACTGTATCGTTTACAGCAGGCGGGCATCGATGTCAGCCATGGCGTCATGATCAACGAAGCGGAAGCGCTGAATCGCGGTTTTCTGAAACGGATGCGCACCGGCTTCCCGTGGATTCAGCTGAAACTTGGCGCATCCCTTGATGGGCGCACCGCGATGGCGAGCGGCGAAAGTCAATGGATCACCTCGGCAGCGGCACGGCGCGATGTGCAACGTCTGCGCGCCCAGAGTTCAGCTATCCTTAGCACCAGCGCCACCGTGTTAGCCGACAATCCCTCGCTGACGGTGCGCTGGAATGAACTGAGTGCCGATGTCCGTGCACGGCTCGATGAAAACCAGCTGCGTCAGCCGGTGCGGGTGGTGATTGACAGCCAACAGCGCGTTACGCCGCAGCATAGTTTGATTGACCAGCCCGGCGAAACCTGGCTGATGCGCAGCGAACCCGATCGCCAAACGTGGCCTGCTAGCGTTACACAGATTGCGGTGCCGCAACGCGGCGAACAGCTCGATTTGGTCGCCATGATGATGTTGCTCGGCCAGCGCCAGATTAACAGCGTTTGGGTTGAAGCGGGTGCCAGCTTAGCCGGCGCGCTGCTGCAGGCGGGGCTGGTGGATGAGTTGATCGTGTATATGGCACCGAAGCTGCTGGGCAACGCCGCGCGTGGCCTGTGCGAGCTGCCCGGACTGGAACAATTGACGGATGCGCCCGCCCTGAATTTTAGCGATGTGCGCCGGGTCGGCGAAGACCTGCGCTTAACGTTAACCCCGCGTTGACAGCGCGCGGAAAAGCCTGAGCGCGTCGCCAAAGAGTATGATAGAATCCGCCCCCTTCTGCGGGGCCATAAAACAACCCAAAGGATATGTATGAAAGTTATCGAAGCTCCTGTTGCCACGCCTGATGCAAAGATTGCCATCGTAATTGCGCGTTTTAACAACTTCATTAATGACAGCCTGCTGGACGGCGCGGTGGATGCACTTAAGCGCATCGGCCAGGTGAAAGCAGATAACATCACCGTTGTCTGGGTTCCGGGCGCATACGAACTGCCGCTGGCAGCACGCGCACTGGCGAAAGCCGGTAAGCACGACGCCATTGTCGCGTTGGGCACTGTCATCCGTGGCGGCACCGCACACTTCGAATATGTGGCCGGTGAAGCCAGCTCGGGCATTGCGCACGTCGCCATGTCCAGCGAAATCCCGGTGACCTTCGGCGTGTTGACCACTGAAAATATCGAGCAGGCGATTGAACGCGCCGGCACGAAAGCAGGAAATAAAGGTGCCGAAGCGGCCCTGACTGCACTCGAAATGATCAACGTATTGAAAGCCATCAAAGCCTGATTTTTGTAAGGGGAATTTTGTGAAACCTGCTGCTCGTCGTCGCGCCCGTGAGTGCGCTGTTCAGGCGCTTTACTCCTGGCAGCTGTCTAAGAACGACATTGCCGATGTGGAATACCAGTTTCTGGCGGAACAAGACGTCAAAGACGTCGATATTAGCTATTTCCGCGAATTGCTGGCCGGTGTGGCGACTAACAGCGCGTACCTGGACGGTCTGATGAAGCCTTACCTGTCGCGTCAGCTGGAAGAGCTGGGCCAGGTAGAAAAAGCCATCCTGCGTATTTCGCTGTATGAGCTGAGCAAGCGTTCTGATGTGCCTTACAAAGTGGCCATCAACGAAGGCATTGAGTTGGCCAAAGTGTTTGGTGCTGAAGACAGCCACAAATTCGTCAACGGTGTCCTCGACAAAGCTGCCCCGCAAATTCGACCCAATAAAAAATAGTAATGAAGGCCGGTTTACCGGCCTTTTTCTCATTGAGACCTGACTTATGTCTTGTGGTGAATTCGAACTGATCGCACGTTACTTTAACCGCGTCACCAGCTCCCGCCGCGATGTGGAGAAAGGAATTGGTGATGACTGCGCGTTACTCAACGTGCCAGAAAAACAGACCCTCGCCATCAGTACCGACACGCTGGTGGCGGGCGTCCACTTCTTACGTGACATCCATCCTGCCGATCTCGGCTACAAAGCCGTTGCCGTCAACCTCAGCGATTTAGCCGCCATGGGCGCCGATCCTGCCTGGCTAACGCTGGCATTAACGCTGCCCGAGATCGATGAAAGTTGGGTGGCTGCCTTTAGCGATAGCCTGTTTGAGCTGCTGGATTATTACGATATGCAGCTGATTGGCGGTGATACCACGCGCGGCCCGCTGAGCATGACGCTCGGCATTCATGGCCTGGTGCCGGTGGGCAGGGCACTGAAACGCTCTGGTGCCAAGCCAGGCGACTGGATCTTCGTCACCGGTACGCTGGGCGATAGCGCTGCTGGTTTATCGCTGCTGCAGCATCGCCATCGCCTGAACGATCCTGCGGTGCACGAAGCGTTGATTAAGCGCCATCTGCGTCCGATGCCGCGCGTACTGCAAGGGCAGGCGCTGCGCGGTTTGGCGACCTCGGCGATCGATATTTCAGACGGTTTGATTGCCGATCTCGGGCATGTGCTGACCGCCAGCCGCGTGGGTGCGCGCCTTAATCTTGACGCGTTACCGCTTTCTCCGGCGCTGCGCGACCACTTCGAACCTGAGCTGGTGCTGCAATGGGCGCTGAGCGGTGGCGAAGATTACGAGCTGTGCTTTACCGTGCCCGAAGTTAACCGTGGCGCGCTTGACTTGGCGCTCGGTCATTTTGGCGTGCCTTATACCTGCATTGGCCAAATTGCTCCGGAATCAGAAGGGCTGAACCTGCTGGAGAACGGTAAGCCGCGCAGCGTCAATCTAAAAGGATTTGATCACTTTGCTAGCAAGTAAAGATGTTGCTAAAAGTCGCCTGCGCCTGCGCAATCCATGGCATCTGCTGGCGACGGGGTTTGGCAGCGGCTTAAGTCCGTCAATGCCGGGCACCGTTGGCTCGGTTGCCGCCATCCCTTTCTGGTGGCTGCTGACCTTCCTGCCGTTCCAGATCTATACGCTGGTGCTGTTAGTGGGGATCAGCGTCGGCGTCTATCTGTGTCACCGCACCGCCAAAGATATGGGCGTGCACGATCACGGCAGCATTGTCTGGGATGAGTTCATTGGCATGTGGATTACGCTGATGGCAATTCCGGCCATGAGCTGGCAATGGGTGGTGGCGGGATTTGTGATTTTCCGCATTTTCGATATCTGGAAACCCTGGCCAATTCGCTGGTTCGATCAGAATGTGCATGGCGGCATGGGAATTATGGTCGACGACATTATTGCTGGCGTGATTTCTGCGGTGATTTTGTACGGGCTGGGATTGGCCTTTTAGCCGAAAACCGCATCCTCTCCCGCTGGCGGGAGAGGATGCGGGACATCACTCAAATCCGACGGTCGGATGCGGTTGATACACCGTTTCCAGCTCTGCAATTTCATTTGTATTCAACTCTACATCGACGGCCTTCACTAGCTCAGCAAACTGCTGCTCGCGCGAGGCGCCAATGATCGGCGCGGTGACGGCAGGTTTATGTAGCAGCCATGCCAGCGCCACCTGCGCGCGCGTCACGCCTTTATCCGCCGCAACGTTAGCCAGCCGTTCGGCGATCGCTGCATCGTTCTCTTCGGTGCCGGTATACAGCTTTTCCATCACATTGTCTGATACGGAGCGGGCGGTGGTTTCGCCCCACGGACGCGTGAGTTTACCGCGTGCCAGCGGGCTCCACGGCAGCACGGCAATCCCCTCACGCTGACACAGCGGATGCATGTCATTCTCTTCTTCACGCTGAATCAGGTTGTACTGATCCTGCATGCTGACAAAGCGTGCCCAGTTGTTTTGCTTCTGTAGTTCCAGCGCCTGAGCAAACTGTGATGCATGCATCGACGAGGCGCCGATATAGCGCGCCTTGCCCGATTTCACTACCTCATGCAGTGCTTCCAGCGTCTCTTCGATTGGCGTGTTGTAATCCCAGCGGTGAATCTGCAGCAGGTCGACATACTCCATGCCGAGGCGTGTCAGGCTGTCGTCAATCGATTGCAGGATGTTTTGGCGCGACAATCCCTGTGACAGATTGCTCAGCGGGAAATAGACTTTGGTGGCGACCACCACCCGATCGCGCTGCGCAAAGTCTCTTAACGCACGGCCGACAATCTCTTCGCTGCTGCCATCGGAATAGCTGTTGGCGGTATCGAAGAAGTTAATGCCAGCCTCCAGCGCTTGTTTGATCAGCGGTCGACTGCTCTCTTCCGGCAGCGTCCAGGCGTGATTACCGCGCGTAGGATCGCCGAACGTCATACAGCCTAAACAGAGACGCGAAACCTGTAAGTCGGTTTGGCCTAAGGGAATAGTTTTCATGTGGGCTCCTGCTCTTATGCTTGAGGGAAATCGTTCCCTAAGCATAGCAGCAGGCTCGCTCACCGGGCGGTGAGCGAGGAGGGTTGAAGATTATTGGGCGAGCCAGTTAGCGATTTGTTGCTGAATACCGGCGGCATCCAGTTGGTAATCCTGGCGTACTTCTTCCTGCGTGCCCTGTGGAATGAACTCATCCGGCAGGCCGAGGTTGAGTACCGGTACGCGCAGGCGTTTCGCCATCACGTATTCGTTAACGCCGCTGCCGGCGCCGCCTTTGATCGCCCCTTCTTCCAGCGTAATCAGCGCGTCGTGGCTGGCAGCCAGTTCGGCAATTAACGCTTCATCCAGCGGCTTCACAAAACGCATATCCACCAGCGTGGCGTTGAGCGCTTCCGCCGCCGCCGCCGCTTCTGGCAGCAAGGTGCCGAAATTGAGGATGGCCAGTTTCTCGCCGCGACGCTTCACAATGCCTTTGCCCAGCGGCAAACTTGCCAGCGGTTCCAGCACTGCACCGGTGCCGGTGCCGCGTGGATAGCGCACTGCGCTCGGGCCATTTTGATAGTGATAACCCGTGTAGAGCATCAAACGGCATTCGTTTTCGTCGCTTGGCGTCATGATCACCATTTCTGGCACACAGCGTAAAAAGGCGATATCAAACGCGCCCTGATGGGTTTGGCCATCGGCACCGACAATGCCGCCGCGATCGATAGCAAACAGTACCGGCAGTTTCTGGATCGCAACATCGTGGATCAGCTGATCGTAGGCGCGCTGCAGGAAGGTCGAGTAGATCGCCACAATCGGCTTATAACCACCAATCGCCATGCCTGCCGCGAACGTTACCGCATGCTGTTCAGCAATCGCCACATCAAAATATTGCTGCGGATAGTCGCGGGAATAACTCACCATGCCCGAACCTTCGCGCATCGCTGGCGTAACGGCCATCAAACGCGGATCGTCAGCGGCCATTTCACTCAGCCAGTTGCCGAAGATCTTCGAATAGCTTGGCAGGCCCGGTACGCTTTTTGGCAGCGACAGGCTAGCGGGATCGAACTTCGGTACCGCGTGCCAGGCGATCGGATCCTGTTCCGCCGGAGCATAACCTTTGCCCTTTTTGGTCATGATGTGCAGGAACTGCGGGCCTTTCAGATCGCGCATGTTCTTCAGCGTACTCACCAGCGTCAGCACGTCGTGACCATCCACCGGTCCGATGTAGTTGAAGCCCAGCTCTTCAAACAGCGTGCCCGGCACCACCATACCTTTCAGGTGCTCTTCGGTGCGTTTCACCAGCTCTTTGATCGGCGGTAATCCGCCCAGCACACGCTTGCCACCTTCGCGCAGGCGAGAATAGGTTTTGCCAGAGAGAATCTGTGCCAGCCGATTGTTGAGCGCACCGACGTTCTCAGAGATCGACATTTCATTGTCGTTGAGGATCACCAACATATCCGGCTTGATATCACCGGCGTGGTTCATGGCTTCAAACGCCATACCCGCGGTGATGGCGCCATCACCGATGATGCAGGCGGTGCGGCGACCTTTGCCTTCACGCTCGGCGGCAACCGCCATGCCGAGACCGGCGCTGATCGAAGTTGAAGAGTGGCCGACGCTCAGCACGTCGTATTCACTCTCACCGCGCCACGGGAAGGGATGCAGGCCATTTTTCTGGCGGATGGTGCCGATGCGATCGCGGCGTCCGGTCAGAATCTTGTGTGGATAAGCCTGATGGCCCACGTCCCACACCAGATGGTCAAATGGGGTGTTATAAACATAATGCAGCGCCACGGTTAGCTCGACGACGCCCAGACCCGAGGCAAAGTGACCGGAAGAACGGCTTACGCTGTCCAGCAGATACTGACGCAGTTCGTCACACAGCTCCGGAAGTTTTTCTTTCGGTAATAAACGTAATTCCTGAACCGTGTTTGCTAACGCCAGTGTCGGGTATTTTGCAATATCAAAACTCATCAGAGACTCATTATGAAAGTTATTTATCGCGTTCAATTATGAAGCTTGCCAGCGCTTGTAAGGCGATTGTGTTGTAAGACTGTGCCGCCAGAATATCGAGCGCGCCGAGCGCTTCTTGATAGAGGTCCCAGGCTTTACTGCGGGCATTTTCTAATCCCATCAGCGCCGGATAGGTGCTTTTACCTAACGCCTGATCCGAGCCCTGCGTTTTCCCTAACACGGCAGTGTCACCAACGACATCAAGGATGTCGTCCTGCACCTGAAACGCCAGTCCGATGGCGTTGGCATAGATATCCAGTACCGGTAATGCGGCGCGGCCACGTTCTCCGGCGGCTAATGCGCCAAGACGCACCGCTGCGCGAATTAACGCGCCGGTTTTATGACGATGAATCTGCTCAAGCTGTGCCAGATCGATACGTTTGCCTTCTGCCGCTAAATCCAGTGCCTGACCGCCGCACATGCCCGCAACGCCGCTGGCCTGTGCCAGTTCAGAAATCATCGCAATACGCGCTTCGGCGTTAACGCCAGGCATCGGCTCGTCGGCCAGAATCGAAAATGCCAGGGTTTGCAAAGCATCGCCGGCGAGAATCGCCGTGTCTTCACCATATTTAATATGGCAGGTTGGCTGCCCGCGGCGTAACGCATCGTCATCCATCGCCGGCAGATCGTCATGAATCAGGGAATATGCATGAATGCATTCAACGGCAGCAGCCGGCACATCCAGGCTGGCCGCGTCGGCCTTTAGCATTTCGCCTGTCGCGTACACCAGAAAGGGGCGCAGACGCTTACCACCTAATAATGCCCCATATTCCATGGCGTTCACCAGAGGAGAACTCTGAAAAGGAAGTGGATCTATTAAGCGCGTCAACGCCTGATTAACGCGTTGATGGTACGCGCTCAGCAGTTTGGCGAAATCCATTACTCATTTTCCGGGGTAAAAGGGGTGAGGGCGGCATCTTTCTCGTCGCTAAGTAGGATTTGCACCCGCTGCTCTGCCTGTTGCAGGGTTTGCTGACCGGTACGTGCCAATTGTACGCCGCGTTCGAATTCATTCAGCGCCTGTTCCAGCGGCAGCTCGCCACTTTCCAGGCGGCTGACAATCTGTTCCAGCTGCTGCAATGCGCTTTCAAAACTGGCTGGCGCTTCGGCTTTTTTCGGCATATTCAGTGTCGACTCACAGGTTAGGACATTATCTTGCAATCGGTCATGGTAGCCGACGAGGATTAATTAGCAAAATAATGAATGTGACTGCGGTAGCAGAAGCAGTCACCCCTCAAAGGTGATATACTTTTGCGCCTCGGATGCGGGGGCTCCTGAATCAACCCGCAATTACATGATTTTAACAGCTAAGTGCCGATGCTTTTAGCACTTATTTGCCCAAACGAACCCCTGTCGCCATGAAGTTTATCATCAAGCTGTTCCCAGAAATCACCATCAAAAGTCAGTCGGTGCGTCTGCGCTTTATCAAAATTCTCACCAGCAGCATTCGTAATATCCTGCGTACCGTCGATGAAGAGATCAAGGTCGTGCGTCATTGGGACCACGTTGAAGTGCGTTCCAAAAATGAAGCGCTGCGTGAAACCATCGTCACTGAACTGACGCGCATTCCCGGCATTCATCACGTGCTGGCGGTGGAAGATCGCGCGTATAGCGATATGCACGATATCTTCGAGCAGACGCTGGCGTTGAACCGCGAGCGCCTGGAAGGCAAAAGTTTCTGCGTGCGCGTAAAGCGTCGCGGAACCCACAGCTTCAGCTCGCAGGACGTTGAGCGCTACGTCGGTGGCGGCCTCAATCAGCACATCGCCAGCGCGCGCGTGCAGCTCAATCGCCCGGATGAAACGGTGAACCTGGAGATCGAAGACGATCGCCTGCTACTGATCACCGCACGCTATGAAGGTTTGGGCGGTTTCCCAATTGGTACCCAGGAAGATGTGCTGTCGCTGATTTCCGGTGGTTTCGATTCCGGCGTTTCCAGCTACATGCTGATGCGTCGCGGTTGCCGCGTGCATTACTGCTTCTTTAACCTTGGCGGCGCAGCGCATGAGATTGGCGTTCGTCAGGTCGCGCATTATCTGTGGCAGCGCTTCGGTCGTTCGCACCGCGTACGTTTTGTGGCGATCAATTTCGAACCCGTGGTGGGTGAGATTCTGGAGAAAGTTGACGACGGTCAGATGGGCGTGGTGCTGAAACGTATGATGGTGCGTGCGGCGTCAATGGTGGCGGAACGTTACGGCGTGCAAGCACTGGTGACCGGCGAAGCGCTGGGCCAGGTGTCCAGTCAGACGCTGACCAATCTGCGCTTGATTGATAACGCATCTGATACACTGATTCTGCGTCCGCTGATTTCCCACGACAAAGAACATATCATCGATGTGGCGCGCAAAATTGGCACCGAAGATTTTGCACGCACCATGCCGGAATATTGCGGTGTGATTTCGAAAAGCCCAACCGTGAAGGCGGTGAAGGCGAAGATCGAAGCGGAAGAGCTGAATTTCGATTTCGAGATCCTCAATCGCGTGGTGCAGGAAGCCAGCAACGTCGATATCCGTGAAATCGCCGAACAAACCGAAGAAGAAGTGGTGGAAGTGGAAACCGTCGACTCCTTCACCAGCAACGATGTGGTGCTGGATATTCGTTCGGCGGATGAGCAGGATGCGAAGCCACTGATCGTTGAAGGCGTTGAGGTCAAACCTTTGGCGTTCTACAAACTCAGCACCCAATTCGGCGATCTGGACCAGAGCAAAACCTGGCTGCTGTATTGCGATCGCGGTGTGATGAGTCGCCTGCAGGCGCTCTATCTGCACGAACAGGGTTTCAAAAACGTGAAGGTCTATCGCCCTTAAAGGCTGCTGACGTTTGTCGCAGCGGCGCCATTTAGGGCGTAATGCTCGTCAGTTAAGCGTGAATCGGTCACCATGAATGGTGACCTTACGTGGATATAGCCGGGTCTTCGTAGGGTGCGCATTCATGCGCACCTGCTTGAACAGGCATTTTTTTACTTGAGTGAGCAGCATTACGCCATTTAGGGCGACCCCTGCAAATTAACGCTCTTCAAATTCCTGATAATTATAAATCCCCGCCGCCAGCACCAGCTGCGAAGCCACTTCGCGCGCTTTCTCTTTATCTACCAGCAAATCAATCAGCTTCAAGGCAAAATCCATTGCGGTGCCTGGCCCCTGGCTGGTGAGTAGATTAACGCGCGGATCCCACACCACACGACGCTCCATCCATTTATTGTCTGGAATGGTGTCGCGTAAGCCGGGGAAACCAGTCATATTGCCGACCGGGAAAAGATCGTGTGGCACCAAAACCGTACCCGGCGCGGCACAGATCGCCGCCACAATTTTGCCTGAAACATGGAACTGGCGCACGGTTTCCACCAACAGCGGACTGTCGCGGAAGGTTTCGGCACCTTTTAGGCCACCGGGCAGCACTATCGCGTCGTATTCATTATCGGCCACTTCAACCAGTGGTGCATCCGCCAGTAAGCGGACGCCGCGTGAACAGACAATTTCACGGGTGCCATCGCTCTCCACGCTAGCGGTGGTGACGCTTAATCCGCCACGCACCAGCAAATCGATAGTGGTGACCGCTTCGGTCTCTTCACTGCCATGTGCCAGGCAAACCAGAACCGATGCGTTCGCGCTCATAGTGGGACTCCTTACGTTTAATCAGATCGTACAGACGGGTGTTTTCTGGCAGCGAAATCCCTTGCGCCCGGGCGCGGCGTAACAGGTAGCCAGTGATGTAATCAATTTCAGTCAGACGCTGCGCCCGTACATCCTGCAGCATGGATGAGACATTCGCGGCGGTGCTATCAATCACGTCATAGATAATGTCGCGCAGATTATCCACCGCGATATGCTGGCCTTCGCGCTCCATAACCCACGCGATTTCTTCGCATAAGGCTGCGATTTGCTGTGGCCATGCACGCAACGCGCCGTTCTGGCAATTGTGCTCCACGGTAAGCGGATTGATGACGCAGTTGATCGCCAGCTTACGCCAGCTGGCTGCAGCGATATTGTCATGCCAGGCCACATCTGGCAGGGCCTGATGCAGAATATCGGCGATATCGCTCAGCGCGGCACTTTCCCGGCTGACGGGGCCAATATGGGTAATGCCCTGAGCGATATGTTTGATGACCGTTCCATCACGCATGGCGGCATGCGTTGTGATCCCCCGCAGCAGCGGCTGACGCAGATCTTTCAACTCGTCCAGCGTCCCCATGCCGTTATGCAGCAGCAGAACCGGTGTATGTGCGGGCAGCACGCTTTGCAGGTTTTTCACGGCCGGAGAGACTTGCGGTGCTTTGAGCGTTACCAGCAACAGCTGGCTTTCAGCGAGGAATAGCGGATCGTTGGCAATAAAAGTTTGATTACTTACGTGACCCTGTAGATCAACCACATTCACCGAGCAGTACGGCTGCGGCACACGTAACCAACCCTGGACCTCATGTCCCTGGCGGGCGAGAGCCGCGAGCCAAATCTGACCCAGAGCGCCGCACCCTAGCACGGTAATTTTCATTTTTCCTCCCGTGGGTGGGTTCCTGTTTGCACGTCATCGGTAAGTATAGCTTTCCGCGTATCGTGTTTTATTAGCGCCTCAAGACGCGTATTATGCATGTCACTTTAGTATCAGGAGAAGAAAAGATGCCATCTTTCGATATCGTTTCCGAAGTCGAATTGCCGGAAGTGCGAAATGCCGTGGAGAATGCGAGCCGCGAGATCTCAACCCGTTTCGATTTCCGTAACGTGAGTGCAACCATTGAGCTCAACGAAAAGAATGAGACCATCAAAATCAGCAGCGAATCTGATTTCCAGGTAAAACAGCTGGTGGATATTCTGCGCGAAAAGCTGCTGAAGCGTGGCATTGAAGGCGCGGCGATTGACGTGCCAGAAGAGATTGTGCACAGCGGTAAAAGCTGGTCTGTTGAAGCCAAGCTGAAAAAAGGCATCGAAAGTGATGTGGCTAAAAAGCTGGTAAAACTGATCAAAGACAGCAAGCTGAAAGTGCAAACGCAGATTCAGGGTGAAGAGCTGCGCGTAACCGGCAAGTCACGTGACGACCTGCAAGGTGCGATGGCGCTGGTGCGCGGTGGCAACCTTGGTCAACCTTTCCAGTTTAAAAACTTCCGCGACTAATCGCGTTTATCGCGCGCAGCACGACGATAGATTGTGCTGCGCGCAACGCCTAATGCCTCTGCTGCTTTGCTGATGTTGCCATTGAAACGCTGTAGCGTTTCGTTAATCAGCCGCTCATCATGACTCTGCCGATTTTCCTGAGAAGGCCTCGTCGCGCGACGATATTCCGCAGGTAAATGTACGTCTGTCACTTCCTCACCTTCATCCGCCAGCGCTAAGAGTACGCGTAGCAGGCTGCGTAGTTGTCGCACATTACCTGGCCACGGGAGCTGAGCCAGAGAAGTTAGTAGCGCAGGCGAGAGCTGAATATCGCGCTCGCCACCGCCTAACTCCAGCCATAAACGGCTGATAAATCCTTCCACATCTGGCCAGTCGCGCAGGGGTGGAATGGTCATAGAAAACTCCTGCAGCCGATAGAGCAAATCTTCCCGGAATTCCCCAGCGGCAACGCGTGAGGCTAAATCACGGTGCGTGGCGCAGATGACGGCAAAATTCACCGGCCAGCTGCGACTGGACCCGAGCGGTGCCACTTCTTTCTCCTGCAACACGCGCAGTAAACGTGTTTGCAGCGCCAGCGGCATATCGCCAATCTCATCAAGAAACAGCACGCCGCCGTCCGCCTCACGGATCTTACCGATGTAGCCCTGTTTGCTGGCACCGGTAAAGGCACCGGGCTGATAGCCAAACAGTTCAGATTCGATTAGCGCTTCGGGAATCGCTGCGCAGTTGATGGCGACAAATTTACCGGCCTGCCAGCGACTCTGCTGATGCAACGCCCGGCTCACGTACTCTTTGCCACTGCCGGTTTCGCCGTGAATACACAGCGATACGCCAGCATTGAGTAGCCGCACCATTTTTTCGCCATCGCGACGCAGGGAGAAAGGTAAATCACGGGTGGATTCACTCGGTATAGCGAAATGGTTGCGATGCGGAGCGCGCAGGCGGAAATAGTAGCGCTGCGTGGCGTACTCGAGCGGAGCGGGAACGGTGTTGTCTTGTTGCTGCTGTTGTGGAAACAGCTGCTGGAAAGTCAGGGTGCCCAGCTGCTCCGCACTCAGCGCCAGCTCACGCATCGCCAGTCGATTAGCGGCAGTTAACACGTTGTCGGAGAACACCAGCAGCAGTTCATCGCGAGTATCAATACCCTGCGGCTGACAATGCAAACTCATCAACCACTGCTGTGGATGCAGGCTTTGCTTCACCCAGAGGTATTCAATCTGTTTAGCGGCTGCTTTCACCCAACTAAAGGTTTGCGGATGTGGGAAGTGGGCAGGACCGGAAATGTCCAGCACGCCAGCAATCTGACCATTTGGCATTTGTAGCGGCATCGCTGCGCAGTACAGGCCTTGATTGAGCGTAAGGAAATGTTGATGGCCGGCGATTTCACAGCCGTCATCAATCGCCAAAGCGGTACCAATCGCATTGGTGCCGCGGCCGCATTCACTCCATAAATTGCCGGGCGCGAGCGCATAACGCTGGGCTTTCTCCATTGAAGGCATGTCGCCAAAGGTATTAAGCACCATACCGGTGGCATCCGACAGGATCAGCACTGACTGCTTTTCAGCCAGTTTCTGCGCCAGCTGCTTGATGACCGGCTGAGCAAACTGCTGAAGCCCGGCGTTACTGGCGAGTAAATCTGCCAGTTCACCCTGGCGAACGCGCGGAAAATCATCGGCGGTGCGGTCGAGGCCATACAGCTGGCTACGGAACCAGGAGTCGCTTAACAGCGGATTGCCGTTAGCGGCAGACGCGGATGGATTTCCCTGCATTGTTGACCTCGTGTGCTGATAAATGTGTTGCAGCATTGTAGCGGTTCAGTTTCCGTACTGTTGCGATACGCAACACAGATGACGAACTTTGCTGCGTTAATACCCATTATAAGAATGCTTATTTTTTATTAATTTCTTGAATTAAATCGTTTTTATTTCATTTTTCGCCAATTGGGAAAAGCTGGCACGCGCGCTGCAATAGCTTACGCGACGGCGATTGACTCAATGAGAAGCCACAGGGCTGACGCTGTCCGTTCAGATTATCTGACCCTACATTAAGGAGTTTGCGATGCGTTATGCACATCCCGGTACGACCGGCGCTTTGGTTTCCTTTCAAGCGACGTACGGCAACTATATTGCGGGCAAATTCGTCGAGCCGCTGAGCGGCCAATACTTTACTAACACCTCACCGGTGACTGGCGGCGATATCGCACAGTTTCCTCGCTCGGATGCACGCGACATCGATTTAGCACTGGATGCCGCTCATCAGGCAGCGGAAGCCTGGGGGAAAACCAGCGTCCAGCACCGCGCCAACATCCTGTTGCAGGTGGCGGATCGCATTGAGGCGAATCTCGAGAAACTGGCGGTAGCGGAGAGTTGGGATAACGGTAAACCGATTCGTGAAACCCTGAATGCCGACCTACCGCTGGCGGTGGATCACTTCCGCTATTTTGCCGGTTGCTTGCGCGCACAGGAGGGCAGCACCGCAGAAATCGATGAAACGACCGTGGCGTATCACTTCCATGAACCGCTGGGCGTGGTGGGACAAATTATCCCGTGGAACTTTCCGCTATTAATGGCGGCGTGGAAACTTGCGCCGGCGTTGGCTGCGGGGAATTGTGTGGTGTTAAAACCGGCGGAACAAACGCCGCTGGGTATTACGCTGCTGATGGAAGTGATTGGCGATCTGTTCCCGGCGGGTGTGCTAAATGTGGTGCAGGGTTTTGGCCGCGAGGCCGGTGAGGCGCTGGCGACCAGCAAGCGTATCGCCAAAATCGCCTTTACGGGTTCTACGCCGGTAGGGCGTCACATCATGGCGTGTGCTGCGGAAAACATCATTCCCTGTACCGTCGAGCTGGGTGGTAAATCACCGAACATCTATTTCGCTGATGTCATGGACGGCGAGGACGATTTTATTGAAAAGGCGGTGGAAGGTTTGGTGCTCGGCTTCTTCAATCAGGGCGAAGTCTGTACTTGCCCGTCGCGCGCGTTGATTCATGAATCGATCTATCAAGCCTTCATGGATCGCGTGATGGCGAAGGTGGCAAATATCCGCCGTGGTGATCCGTTGGATACCGACACCATGATTGGCGCGCAGGCTTCGCGTCAGCAATTCGACAAAATCCTGTCTTATATCAACATCGCACGCGACGAAGGTGGGCAGATTCTGACGGGGGGCGATCGTGCAAACGTCGCTGCTGAGCTGAATAACGGATTTTATATTCAGCCTACCTTAATCAAAGGAACTAACCAGATGCGCTGTTTCCAGGAGGAGATTTTTGGGCCGGTGATTGGCGTCACCACCTTTAAGGATGAGGCAGAAGCGCTCGCCATCGCCAACGAAACGCAGTTTGGTCTCGGGGCTGGCGTATGGACACGCGATACCAATCTGGCGTATCGCATGGGACGCGGTATTAAAGCTGGGCGCGTCTGGACCAACTGCTATCACATCTATCCCGCTCACGCGGCATTCGGCGGCTATAAGCAATCGGGTGTGGGTCGTGAGACGCACAAGATGGCGCTGAGCGCCTATCAACAAACCAAAAATCTGCTGGTCAGCTATGGCACCGCGCCTTTGGGTCTGTTCTGAGTCCGCATCCGATCAAATGGAGAGTGAAAGATGAATATGCACATCAAAACCACCATGAAAGCCGCCGTTGTAAAGTCTTTTGGTGAACCGTTAGTGATTGAGCAGGTACCGGTGCCGCAGGTTGGACCGGGGCAGATTTTGGTGAAGATCGCGGCAACCGGCGTGTGCCATACCGATTTACATGCGGCGGAAGGAGACTGGCCAATCAAGCCCAATCCGCCGTTTATTCCCGGTCACGAAGGGGTAGGGCAGGTTGTGGCGCTAGGGGAAGGGGTTAAACATCTGAAGATGGGCGATCGCGTAGGTGTGCCGTGGCTCTATTCGGCATGCGGTCACTGTGAACACTGTCTGGATAGCTGGGAAACACTGTGTCTGTCGCAACAAAATGCCGGTTATTCAGTAAACGGTAGCTTCGCAGAATATTGCCTCGCCGATGCCAACTATGTTGGCATCATTCCGGATAACGTTGATTACAATGAAATTGCGCCGATCCTCTGCGCGGGGGTCACCGTCTACAAAGGCCTGAAGATGACTGACACCAAGCCTGGCGATTGGGTGGTGATTTCTGGTATCGGTGGATTGGGACATATGGCGGTTCAGTATGCGGTGGCGATGGGGCTCAACGTGGCGGCGGTAGACATCGACGACGAGAAGCTCGAGTTTGCGAAACGCCTTGGTGCCAGCGTGGTGGCCAATGCGAAAAATGTCGATCCGGCGAAGGTGTTCCAGGAGAGTTTCGGTGGGGCGCACGGCGTACTGGTCACTGCGGTTTCACCAAAAGCCTTCGAGCAGGCGATTGGCACGCTGCGTCGTGGCGGCACCATGGTGCTAAATGGTTTACCACCGGGCAAATTCGATCTGTCGATCTTTAATATGGTGCTGGATGGCATCACGGTGCGCGGTTCTATCGTCGGTACGCGTAAAGATTTGCAGGAAGCATTAGATTTTGCCGGGCGTCACAAAGTGAAAGCCACCGTGGCGGTGGAACCACTGACCAACATCAACGATATTTTTGCACGCATGCACGCCGGTAAGATTGAAGGGCGCATTGTGGTGGATATGTCGTTGTAATAAAAAGCCCGACGCTAGGGTCGGGCATGTTTATTAGCAGCTGGCGAGCAGCGCTTCAAGTTCGACGCGGCTCGTCACTTTACTGTCGATCTTGATGTAAGCACTTTTCTCTTCCGGCACGATAAATACCGATGCTACGCCAGGCTGCGCTTTCAAACGTTTCTCAAGGTTTGGCACCGCCAGCACCGCATCACTGAGCATGATGCGCAGGCTGCTGACGTAAGGTGGCTCCTGCATCGACATCGCCACAAACAGCCACGCTGCTGCGACAATCGCACCCACCAGGAATACGGTTTGTGCGTCTACGTGCCCAAAGATCCAACCGCCCATACTGCCGCCAATCGCCACACCAATGAACTGGCTGGTGGAGTAGATACCCATTGCGGTGCCTTTATAGCCCGCGGGCGACTCTTTACTGATCAAGGATGGCAGAATTGCTTCCATCAGATTGAAGGCGAGAAAGAACAGCTGCACGCCAATCACTAACGTCCAGAAGTGGCCCGCAGCGCCCCATAGCACGATCTCCGCGACGATAATGGTTGCTACGCAGCCGACAAACACGCGCTTCATGCGGCGCTTCACTTCGGCATAAATAATGAAAGGCACCACGGCGACAAAGGCGATCAGCATCGTGACCAAATAGACTTTCCAGTGTTCTGCCGCGGGCAAACCGGCCTGTTCAAACTGGCCTGGCAGTGCCACGAAACTCGACATCAGCAAAATGTGCAGGCAGAGAATACCGATATTCAGTTTTAACAATCTTGGATTGGCCAACACCGCGCGGATGCTGCCTTTTACCATACCCGATTCGCGATTGAGTACGTGGTTCGGCGCCGTTGGTACCACTAACAAGGTAATCACGATGCCGAGCGTGGCGAGGATGGCAATCATCCAGAACAGCGCGTGCAGGCCCAGCGCATGGGTGACAATCGGGCCGACCACCATCGCAATAGCAAAGGTAACGCCAAAACTGATACCGATGAACGCCATGGCTTTGGTGCGGTTCTGTTCGCGAGTTAAATCTGACAGCAGCGCCATTACCGCAGCGGCGATCGCGCCGGAGCCTTGCAAGGCGCGGCCTAAAATCACGCCCCAGATGGAATCGGAAGTGGCGGCAATAACGCTACCAAAGACAAAGAGTAGCAGCCCGCCGACGATCAGCGGCTTACGGCCAACGCGATCGGAGAGGAGACCGAAGGGAATCTGGAAAACGGCTTGTGCTAAACCATAGATACCGATTGCGAGACCAATCAGCGTTTCACTGGCGCCCTGTAACGCCATGCCGTACGTGGTGAGTACTGGCAAGACCATAAACATTCCCAGCATGCGCAGGGAAAAAACGGTGCCTAAACCCCATGTAGCGCGAAGCTCTACTGGCGTCATTTTATTGTCGTTCATGTTTACCTCAAAATTATGCTGTGCCCATTTTAGGCAGCAGGGCAGGGCGGGTAAAACATTTGTTCTTAAGCAGTGGTAACAAAAAGAAAGGGCGCGAAATTCGCGCCCTTTACTCCATTTGCGGTGCTGTATTACCAGACGTAAGTCAGCAGATCTTTTGACGCTGGCGTCATGAAATCAACCGACATCATCACGCTCAATGCGGTGATTGCGACAATTGAGAACACAAACAGTTTACGCGCCCAAACTTTATCGTTTGAGGTTTTGTAACCTGAGAGCGCCATGCCGAGCCACCACACGCTCACGGCTGCAGCCACCACCAGATATTTGTAGCCCGCGTAACCGCCAAGCGTCAGCATCAGCGTGGCAATCATGAACGCCAGGATATACAGCGTAATATGATTTTTTGCCACCGAGATGCCTTTCACTACCGGCAGCACCGGAATGTTGGCAGCCTGGTAATCTTTAAAGCGGAAGATGGCAATCGCATAGGAGTGCGGCATCTGCCACAGGCTAAAGATAGCCAGTAAAATCAACGCGCCAGCATCAAACTGGTTGGTCACCGCGCAGTAGCCAATCACTGGCGGCGCAGCGCCAGAGAGGCTACCAATCAGCGTGCCGTAGACCGAGTTACGCTTCATATAGAGGCTGTAAACGCCTACATAAACCACGAAGCCCATCACCGCCAGCCACATGGCCAGCGGATTAGCGCCGAAATACAGCAACGCAAAGCCAGCAATACCCAATGCGGTTGCATAAACCAGGCTTACTTTCGCCGAGATCAGGCCTTTGACCAGAACACGGTTCCGCGTTCTCTCCATTTTGATGTCGATATCGCGGTCAATCACGTTGTTGAAAACACAACCTGATGCGACAACCAGCGATACGCCAACCAGTGAGGCGAGAAACAGGGTGTAATCAATGCTGCCTTTCGAAGCCAGCAGGAATCCACCGATCACAGAAATTAAATTGCCGAAAATAATTCCTGGTTTTGTTACTTGCAGGTATTGCTTAATCATTACGCGACTCTTTAGTGGGCCATCATGTTGTAGTTGAGGTTCCACATAATCCACAGTGAGCCTACAACAACAATCAAGATGATGAGTGCTGAGAAGACGATGGCCACCATGTTCCAGCCACCTTCTGATTTGCTGTCTAAGTGCAGGAAGTAGACCAGGTGAACCAGCACCTGAACCACCGCACACACCAGAACCACACCCAGAATGGTGCCGTGTGAAGCGCCGCCATCCATCACCATCCAGAACGGAATACCGGTCAGGATGATCGAGAGGACGAAGCCGATCATGTAAGACTTCACGCTACCGTGCGAAGCGCCATGTTCGTTAACAGAATGACTCATTACATGGCTCCCATCAGGTAGACAACGGTGAATACGCAGATCCACACCACATCCAGGAAGTGCCAGAACAGGCTGAGGCACATGATACGGGTGCGGTTGGTTGCAGTCAGACCACGTTTAGAAATCTGGAACATCATCACTGCCATCCAGATCAGACCAGAGGTCACGTGCAGACCGTGCGTGCCGACCAGCGTAAAGAACGCTGACAGGAAGCCGCTGCGGTCAGGACCGAAGCCTTCCTTGATCAGGTGATGGAATTCATAGATTTCCATCCCGATGAAGCCTGCACCGAACAGGAAGGTCAAAGCTAACCAGCTGATGACCGAGCCTTTGTTCTGGTTGTTCATCGCGATCACTGCCATGCCATAAGTAATGGAGCTGAGCAGCAGCAGCGCGGTTTCGACCAGAACGAACGGCAGTTCGAAGATGTCTTTACCTGCCGGGCCACCGGCAGTGTTATTGACCATAACTGCATAGGTCGCAAACAGGGTTGCGAAGATAATGCAGTCACTCATCAGGTAGATCCAGAAGCCAAAGACTTTATTGGCTCCTGCATCGTGATGCCCATGCTCCGCATGGGCGTCGTGGTGGTGTTTTGCAGTTTCAGTTGACATTATTTCAGACCTGCTTTGCTGATTTCGTCAAAGTGCTTCTTCTCGATCTGCTCGACTTCGGCAACCGGTACGTAGTAATCCACGTCTTCATCGAAGCTCTTCACAATCCAGGTCACGATAGTACCCAGGAAGGTGAGGCCAGCCAGCCACCAGATATGCCAGATCATTGCGAAACCGAAGACAGTCATCAGAGCCGCGATAACAACAGCTGCACCGCTGTTTTTCGGCATATGAATTTCTTCATATTTTTCTGGCTGCTTATACGCTTCGCCTTTCTCTTTCATTTCCCAGAACGCATCACGCTCGTGAATCTGTGGGATAACGGCAAAGTTATAGAACGGCGGTGGTGAAGAAGTTGCCCACTCCAGCGTACGGCCACCCCACGGGTCACCGGTCAGATCGCGGTTCTGGTCACGGTCACGCACTGAAACGTAGAACTGGGTAATCTGGCACAGGATACCGCAAGCGATCAGCGCCGCACCGCCTGCTGCAACCACCAGCAGAGTGTGGAACTGAGGATCGATGTCCTGGCTGATACGACGCGTCATACCCATGAAGCCCAGCGCATACAGCGGCATGAATGCCACGAAGAAGCCGATGATCCAGAACCAGAACGCGCGGATACCCCATTTTTCATTCAGCGTGAAGCCAAATGCTTTCGGGAACCAGTAGGTCACGCCAGCCATACAACCGAACACCACACCACCGATAATCACGTTATGGAAGTGGGCAATCAGGAACAGGCTGTTGTGCAGAATGAAGTCTGCACCTGGAACCGCCAGCAGAACACCTGTCATACCACCAATAGAGAAGGTAACCAGGAAGCCGATGGTCCACAGCATCGCTGAGTGGAACTCAACGCGACCCTGATACATGGTGAACAGCCAGTTGAAGATTTTCACGCCGGTCGGGATGGCGATGATCATCGTCATGATACCGAAGAAGGCGTTTACGTTCGCGCCGGCACCCATGGTAAAGAAGTGGTGCAGCCAAACAATGAACGACAGTACGGTAATCGCGATGGTCGCCCACACCAGTGAGGTGTAACCGAACAGACGCTTTTTAGAGAAGGTTGCAGTGACTTCAGCGAAGACACCAAACACCGGCAGAACCAGGATGTACACTTCTGGGTGACCCCAGACCCAAATCAGGTTGACATACATCATCATGTTACCGCCCATTTCATTGGTGAAGAAATGGAAGCCGAGATAACGGTCAAGTGTCAACAGAGCCAGCGTAACGGTCAGTACCGGGAACGCAGCGATGATCAGGACGTTAGTACACAGTGATGCCCAGGTGAATACCGGCATTTTGAACAGGTCCATGCCCGGCGCACGCATCTTCAGAATGGTAACGAAGAAGTTGATACCGGTCAGTGTGGTACCAATACCGGACAGCTGCAGACTCCAGATCCAGTAATCGACCCCGACGCCAGGACTGTACTCCGCACCCGAAAGCGGCGGATAAGCCAACCAGCCGGTCTGTGCAAACTCGCCCACACCCAGAGAGATGTTCACCAGGATCACACCGATCGCGGTAAACCAGAAGCTCAGGTTGTTCAGGAACGGGAAGGCAACGTCACGTGCACCGATTTGCAGCGGTACCGCGATGTTCATCAGACCTACCACGAAAGGCATCGCCACGAAGAAGATCATGATCACGCCATGCGCGGTGAAGATCTGGTCGTAGTGGTGCGGCGGTAGAATGCCAGCTTCACCAGCGGAAGCCATCACTTGTTGGGTACGCATCATTACCGCATCGGCAAAGCCGCGCAGCAACATGACGAAGGCCATGATGATGTACATGATACCCAGTTTTTTGTGGTCGATGGAGGTGAACCATTCAGACCACAGGTACTGCCACTTACCAAAATAGGTAATCGCCGCAACCAGCGCCAGACCACCCAGAATGATAGCGGCAACCGTAACCACGATAATGGGTTCGTGGTATGGCACTGCATCCAGTGTTAATTTTCCGAACATCGTATTATTCCTCGGCTCCCGCGGAAGCGGCGTGACTCATGTCCATACCTTTATGCTCTGGCATGTCCATCTTCCCGTGGCTCATCATGAACTTATCAATCACTTGCTTGAACAGTTCTGGATTAGCAGTTGAGAAATATTCCACCGGGTGATTTTCGCTTGGCGTAGCCACTTTCTCGAAATCATCCATGGTGGTCAGCGTGTTAGGTGCCGCTTTAACTTTGGCCACCCACTGCTGGAATTCCGCATCGTCTTTGGTTGCAATGGCTTTGAACTTCATACCAGAGAAACCACGACCACTGAAGTTTGCAGAGATACCGTCAAATGTTCCTGGCTCGTTGGCGATCAGATGCAGTTTGGTCTGCATACCGGCCATCGCGTAGATCTGGCTGCCGAGAGTAGGAATAAAGAAGGAGTTCATCACGGAGTTGGAGGTGATCTTGAAGTTCACCGGAGTATTTGCCGGGAAGGCAATTTGGTTAACGGTTGCAATACCCTGTTCTGGGTAAATAAACAGCCATTTCCAATCCAGCGCCACTACATCGATCTCAACCGGTTTAACGTCAGAAGCCAGCGGTTTGCTTGGTTCCAGCGCGTGGGTTGATTTCCAGGTCAAAACGCCGAGGAAGATAATGATCAGGATCGGAATGGTCCAAACCACGGCTTCCACTTTGTTTGAGTGTGACCAGTTAGGGCTATAGGTTGCATTAGTATTGGTTGCCCGATATTTCCAGGCAAAAAATACTGCCATGAAGACTGCCGGGATAACCACGATCATCATCAAGCCAAAAGCTGTCAGAATCAGCGAACGTTGCTCCAGTGCAATCTGTCCCTTGGGATTTAACAACGCACTATCGCAGCCACTGAGTAATACAGCGCCTGCAATTAATGACAAAATCCCCAAACTTTTATTGTATTTACTGAGTCTCATTTAACGACCTCAATGACAAAGGGCTCTATTGTCGTTTAAGTGTGCGCGCATTTTACGGGAAGGTTTATGCAGTGTAAACCAGCTTAAGGATGTGTCAGAAGGCTGTTGACACCTTTTGCTAAGGGTGTCACAGATGTTACGCAGGGTGACAAATTATTAACTGCGACAAGCAGTTGGCGTCAATATAACAAAAAACAATGATAGAAACCGCAGAAAAATCAGGGAAAGTATAAACCGTACTCTTAATGCTCATTTATTTAACATTTCTGCATCATTTTGGCGATGACTTTTAAACAAACTAATTGCTCACCGGATTTAAATATTAGCCTTTGATGTTAATTTAATGTTTCTAATTCGCGATAAAAAAAATGCTATTGGTAAAAAAGAGTAGGCGATATTTTTAGCCAATTATTCCGGGGCAAACAATTAACCTTTTCCTAATCCCGATTTTATCGGGGCATTTTTCTTAACGCTAAAGCATCTAAAATTACGCCTAAAGCAACGGCGAGCAGCGCAACGGCCATTCCAATCTCAAACATCGGTGTGAGTAGTGCATCAAGCGGCAGCATGCCAGTGGCATTCAGGGCGAGCGAGAGCAGCCACACGGCCAGTAAACCGCAGCCAACGCTGAATAAACGAACCGTCCAGCGATAGCCCTGCGGCCATAAACTGCGCATCACAAACTCGCCACTTTGCTGGATATGGTGCAAGGTGCCGCGACACAGCCAAAGCAGCAGCAAGCCTGGAACGCCAGCAAAAACGGTAAAAGCGTAAAAGGTTGGCCAGCCCCACAATTCCACCAGCCAGCCGGCGGCGGGTCCGACGTAAACTCGCCCAACGGCCGAAAGGGCAGAAAGCAGCGCGAACTGCGTCGCCGAGAAAGACTTATTACATAGCGTCATTAATAGCGCAACAAAAGCCGCCGTACCCATGCCACCACACAAGTTCTCGATAAACACGGCACTCGCCATGCTCCACAGGTGCGGTGACGTCACGGCCAATAGCCAGTAAGCGAAATTGGAAACGGCTTGCAGCACGCCAAAGATCATCAGCGCCCGGAACAAACTCAAGCGCTGCATTAACACTCCGCCATACAGCGCGCCGATAATCGTCGCGAGTAGGCCGAGCGTTTTGTTAACCAGGCCAACGTCACCGGCAGTGAAGCCAACGCCGCGAATCAGGAAGGTAGTGGTAAGTGATGCAGCAAAGGCATCACCCAGCTTATACAGGATGATGAGGGTGATCAGCAGCCAGGCATTATTGCGCTGGAAGAAATCTTTCAGCGGGAAGGTCACGGCCTGACGTAATGTATGCGGTTCCCGCGCTGGCGTTGCTGGCTCTTTCGCTAGCAGTGTTGCGATGAGTCCCGGCACCATTAACAGCGCCATCAGCCAATAAGTGGCCTGCCAGCCGAGATAACGATCTGCTAGCCACAGCGCCAGTCCGCCCGAAATCAACATCGCCAAACGGTAACCCAGTACGGTTATGGCTGCGCCACTGCCGCGCTCTTCCGGCGGCAGCACGTCGGTTTTCCAGGCGTCAAACACGATATCCTGCGAAGCAGAGCAGAAGGCAACCAATACCGCTAATGCAGCCAGTAGCACTAAATCACGTGACGGCTGCATAAAACCCATGGCGATAATGCCGCCAATCAATGCCAGCTGCGTGACCAGCAGCCAGCCGCGACGCCGGCCGAGAAACGGCGGCGTATAGCGATCCATCATCGGCGACCACAAAAACTTAAATACATAAGCCTGACCGACAAGGGAGAAGAACCCGATGGTTTTCAGGTCAACATTCTCTACCGTCATCCACGCTTGCAATGTCCCGGCGGTTAACGCCAGCGGTAAGCCGGAGGCAAAACCCAGCAGCAGCAATACCGCCGCATTGCGTTGGGTGAAAATACGTAGATAGTGAGAAGTCATAACCAACCTGAAATGAAGCCCGGCTGAATGTCGCCGGGCAGATTACTGCGGAAATTAGCGGGCGTTCTGCTTAATAAAGTTATGCACGCTGGTGTCCTGCGCCATATCAGCGATCACATCACTCAGCGTTGAGTTAACGGCGTTGGTGATTTTCTCGTTAGTGGCCGTGAATGCCCCTTCTACGCTATAAGTCTGGCGATAGTTTTTCACCTGCTTGTTACCGTTCTTCGCGGTAGCAATAATTGAAATATCAGCCTTGGTGGTGATGCTATAACGCACGTTACCTTGGGTCACGTCTGCATATAAGCCGTTAACCACGATTTGCAGATCAACTGCGCCGCTTGGGCCGATCATGTAACCGCGCGACGTCATCTGCTTCTCCAGCACTTCCTGCAGCAGGAAACGCAGATCGCGCGATGGGGTCAGCGTGATCAGCTGACCATCACGGTTAACTTTCGCCAGCGCCTGATCGGAACGTTGATCGGCACCGTTAACGCTGATGGTAATACCCATCAGGCTGGGATCTTGCTGAGGAAGTTGGATCTTCGGTTGAATATCCAGTGTTGTGGTGTTGCTGGCACAGCCGGCCAAAATAAATGCAGCCAGCAGAGGGAATAACAGTTTTTTCAACATACTCATTCTCGTTAGCATATGGGTTGGTTTGCAAAACTGCGGCCATCATAGCATTGCGCAGCGGTGAAAAAAGCCCCGTGCGAATGGAAATTGATTGTAAAGGATTTTTTCAGGTTAACGGGAACGTCGTCCGGTTGACCTGGCAGATAAGCGGGTTACTATGCGCAGCGCGGGGGATTTATTTCCGG
This sequence comes from Pantoea sp. BRR-3P, assembly GCF_039621635.1. NCBI lineage: Bacteria > Pseudomonadati > Pseudomonadota > Gammaproteobacteria > Enterobacterales > Erwiniaceae > Pantoea > Pantoea sp. BRR-3P. The sequence goes on along the minus strand of NZ_CP155066.1, from coordinate 3,006,448 downwards.
CTAACCTGCGGAAGCGGCAAAAAACCTACTAATATTTATACAGATGGGCACAGCGCTCGCCGGAAAGGAGTGTTAATCATGATTCGCGAACAAATAGAAGAAAAGCTGCGTAACGCTTTCGAGCCTGCACATCTTGAAGTGCATGATGAGAGCTATCGTCATAACGTGCCCGCCGGTTCTGAAAGTCACTTTAAAGTGGTGATTGTCAGCGATCGATTTACCGGTCAGCGCTTTTTGCAGCGTCATCGCGCCATTTATGGTGAACTGGCCGCTGAGCTAGCAGGCAGCGTGCACGCGCTGGCACTGCACACCTATACGCAAAAAGAGTGGGATGGATTACAGGATACCGTATTGGCTTCACCAAACTGTCGCGGTGCCGGGACGCTCGCCTGAAACCTTATCACCACGTCATCTAAAAACGGCCAGCAGGCCGTTTTCTTTTCCTTTATTCCCCTTAAACGCGATCCACGGCGCAAAAAAGCAGCAAAACCGCTAAAAAGTGGTGAGTTTGCAGCCTCGACTCATTCCAGCGATGCCGCTATAATGCGGCGTCTATTTTTCCGGAATGTCTTCGGGACGCTTCTGGTGACAGGGATTAGGTTCTGCCTGCAGAGGCCGTCCCGGTTGTTGGATACGGCGCATTTATGTGTGGTGTCTGAAGTTGACCGAGCACGTGATTTTTTGAGGTAACAAGATGACAGTTTCAGTAGAAACCACTCAGGGTCTGGGCCGTCGCATTTCGATTACTGTTGCAGCTGACAGCATCGAAAGCGCAGTGAAGAAAGAACTGGTGGAAGTGGCTAAGAAAGTCCGTATCGACGGTTTCCGTAAAGGCAAAGTGCCGGCACACATCATTTCTCAGCGCTACGGTGCTTCTGTTCGCCAGGACGTGCTGGGCGAGCTGATGACGCGCAACTTCGTTGACGCCATCATCAAAGAGAAAATCAATCCGGCTGGCGCACCAAACTATGTGCCGGGCGAATATAAAGAAGGCGAAGACTTCACCTACGCGGTTGAGTTCGAAGTGTATCCAGAAGTTGAGCTGAAAGGCCTGGACGCTATCGAAGTTGAGAAGCCAGTGGTAGAAGTGACCGACGCTGACGTTGATACCATGCTGGAAACCCTGCAGAAGCAGCAGGCGACCTGGAAAGAGAGCGATGCAGCAGCAACGGCTGAAGATCGCGCTACCATCGACTTCAGCGGTTCTGTTGACGGTGAAGAATTCGAAGGCGGTAAAGCCTCTGACTTCGTGCTGGCAATGGGCCAAGGCCGTATGATCCCAGGCTTCGAAGAGGGCGTTGTTGGCCATAAAGCCGGCGAAACCTTCACTATCGACGTGAAATTCCCAGACGATTACCACGCTGAAAACCTGAAAGGGAAAGACGCGAAGTTCGAAATCGTGCTGAAGAAAGTTGAAACCCGTGAGCTGCCAGAGCTGACAGAAGAGTTCATCAAGCGCTTTGGCGTGGAAGATGGTTCAATTGCCGGTCTGCGTGCTGAAGTGCGTAAGAACATGGATCGCGAGCTGAAAGGCGCTATCCGTAATCGCGTGAAGTCTCAGGCGATCGACGGTCTGGTTAACGCTAACGAAATCGATGTACCGGTAGCGTTGATCGACAGCGAAATCGACGTTCTGCGTCGTCAGGCGGCACAGCGTTTTGGTGGCAACGAGAAGCAAGCGCTGGAACTGCCACGTGAACTGTTCGAAGAGCAGGCTAAACGTCGCGTTGTTGTTGGACTGCTGTTGGGCGAAGTGATTCGCATCAACGAGCTGCAGGCTGACGAAGACCGCGTTAAAGCGCTGATTGAAGAGATGGCTTCTGCGTACGAAGATCCGCAGGAAGTGATTGAGTTCTACAGCAAGAATAGCGAGCTGATGAACAACATGCGCAACGTGGCTCTGGAAGAGCAAGCGGTTGAAGCGGTACTGGCGAAAGCGAAAGTCACCGATAAAGCCACTAACTTCCAGGAACTGATGAACCAAACCTCAGCGGCTTGATTCGTTCGTTAACCGTAAGTGCTAAGCCCGTGACTGAAAAGTCGCGGGCTTTTTCGTTTCTGGCGTTAAGTGCGCAGATTTGTCGTCTATTTGCTTAATTAATCGGCAAATTATCCGCTAAGCTCTTTTTCCGTGTTAGCGAATGAGCAAAAGGTTGTTATGCTTGAAACAACTGGGCAGCATCCCCAGATACAGGGAGAATGCATGAAAACAGTGAGACTGGCTGATTAACCGTCCTGTTATGTCGGAGTGAGAGGACCGCGCATAGTTTTCCCTGCGCGCCTCACGTAAAATCGGTACAGAATGTTGCCAATGAAATTTATCAGGAGACGGTAATGTCATACAGTGGCGATCGTGAATTTACTGCACCGCACATGGCGCTGGTGCCTATGGTGGTTGAACAAACCTCGCGCGGCGAGCGTTCCTACGACATCTACTCTCGCCTGCTCAAAGAGCGTGTGATCTTCCTGACCGGTCAGGTTGAGGATCATATGGCTAACCTGATCGTGGCGCAGATGCTGTTTCTGGAAGCTGAGAATCCTGAAAAAGACATTTATCTCTACATTAACTCGCCAGGCGGCGTGATTACTGCGGGAATGTCTATTTATGACACAATGAAATTTATCAAGCCTGATGTAAGTACCATTTGTATGGGCCAGGCTTGTTCAATGGGCGCGTTCCTGCTGACTGCAGGCACCAAAGGCAAACGCTTCTGCCTGCCTAATTCACGTGTGATGATTCATCAGCCACTGGGCGGATATCAGGGTCAGGCGACAGATATCGAAATCCATGCGCGTGAAATTCTGAAAGTTAAACAGCGCATGAATGAGTTGATGGCTGAGCACACCGGCAAATCGCTGGAAGAGATTGAACGCGATACCGAGCGCGATCGTTTCCTCTCAGCGGGCGAAGCGGTAGAGTATGGCTTAGTCGATTCAATCCTGACGCATCGCCAATAAGACACATCTGTCTGTCCCTTACGCTATAGTTAACGGGGAACAGGCAGATGGGTTGAATGAATATCGGCCGTTGATGTGCGGCCAGAGCCGTACAACAAATTTGGTCTGAGAAACAAAAGAGGTTAGCTGATGACAGATAAGCGCAAAGACGGTTCAGGTAAGTTGCTGTACTGCTCTTTCTGCGGCAAAAGCCAGCATGAAGTCCGTAAGCTAATTGCCGGGCCGTCAGTGTACATTTGCGATGAGTGCGTTGATCTCTGCAACGACATCATTCGTGAAGAGATCAAAGAAGTTGCGCCGCATCGCGAGCGCAGCTCACTGCCGACGCCGCATGAAATCCGCCATCACCTTGATGATTATGTTATTGGTCAGGAAAGGGCGAAGAAAGTGCTCGCGGTAGCGGTATACAACCACTACAAACGCTTGCGCAATGGCGATACCAGCAATGGCATCGAACTGGGCAAAAGTAACATTTTGCTGATCGGTCCAACCGGTAGCGGTAAAACCCTGCTAGCAGAAACGCTGGCGCGCTTACTGGATGTGCCATTTACCATGGCCGATGCCACTACGCTGACCGAAGCGGGCTATGTGGGTGAAGATGTTGAAAACATCATCCAGAAGCTGCTGCAAAAATGTGACTACGACGTGCAGAAAGCACAGCGCGGCATTGTCTACATCGATGAGATCGACAAGATTTCTCGTAAGTCAGACAACCCGTCGATCACCCGTGACGTTTCGGGCGAAGGTGTACAGCAAGCGCTGTTGAAACTGATTGAAGGCACCGTGGCTGCCGTACCGCCGCAGGGGGGACGTAAACACCCGCAGCAGGAATTCTTGCAGGTTGATACCTCTAAGATTCTGTTCATCTGTGGTGGCGCATTTGCCGGTCTCGACAAAGTGATTTCTCAACGCGTTGAGACAGGATCGGGTATCGGCTTCGGTGCAACGGTGAAAGGTAAATCGCAGAAAGCGAGCGAAGGTGAACTGCTGTCGCAGGTTGAACCTGAAGATCTGATTAAATTTGGCCTGATTCCTGAGTTCATTGGTCGTCTGCCGGTTGTGGCAACGCTGAGCGAACTGAGCGAAGAGGCGCTGATTCAGATTCTGCGTGAGCCTAAGAACGCGTTAACGAAACAGTATCAGGCGCTGTTCAATCTTGAAGGCGTTGAACTTGAGTTCCGTGACGAGGCATTAACGGCTATCGCCAAAAAAGCGATGTCGCGTAAAACAGGTGCTCGTGGTCTGCGCTCCATCGTGGAAGGCGCACTACTCGAAACCATGTATGACTTGCCTTCAATGGATGATGTCGAAAAAGTAGTGATTGATGAGTCAGTTATTGAGGGTCAATCTGAGCCAATGTTGATTTATGGAAAGCATGAAGCCCAGGCTTCTGGTGAATAAATAAACAATCGCACTACGTTGATGTCTTAAAAAAGGGGAAAATCTTTCCCCTTTTGTTTTTCTCTCGCCAGTGACATTGAATGTCGTACAAGCATCCCCATATACTCAATATCCTGTGGGTTTAACTGCAAAACCTCAATTACGCGGTACCCATCACCTGGCGGACATTAAACTAAGAGAGAGCTCTATGAATCCTGAGCGTTCTGAACGCATTGAAATCCCCGTGTTGCCTTTGCGCGACGTGGTGGTTTATCCGCACATGGTAATTCCGTTGTTTGTTGGCCGGGAAAAATCGATTCGGTGCCTAGAAGCCGCGATGGATCATGATAAAAAAATCATGCTGGTTGCACAGAAAGAGGCTTCAACGGATGAACCTGGCATTAACGATCTCTTCTCAGTAGGGACCGTCGCTTCTGTATTGCAGATGCTGAAACTTCCAGACGGCACAGTAAAAGTGTTGGTTGAAGGTTTGCAGCGCGCGCACATCACCACGCTGGCGGATAATGGCGACCATTTCGTTGCTCAAGCCGAATACCTGATCTCACCTGAAATTGAAGAGCGTGAGCAGGAAGTGCTGGTGCGCACGGCCATTAACCAGTTTGAAGGCTATATCAAGCTCAACAAAAAGATCCCGCCTGAGGTATTAACTTCCCTCAACAGCATCGACGATGCGGCCCGTCTGGCCGACACCGTAGCCGCGCATATGCCGCTAAAACTGGCTGACAAACAGTCGGTGCTGGAGATGTCCGACGTCAATGAACGTCTGGAATATCTGATGGCGATGATGGAATCAGAAATCGATCTGCTGCAGGTTGAGAAGCGCATTCGCAACCGCGTTAAGAAGCAGATGGAGAAAAGCCAGCGCGAGTATTACCTGAATGAGCAAATGAAAGCCATTCAGAAAGAGCTGGGCGAAATGGATGACGCGCCTGACGAATACGAGGCGCTGAAACGTAAAATTGAAGCGGCAAAAATGCCGACTGAAGCGCGTGAAAAAGCGGAAGCTGAACTGCAGAAGCTGAAAATGATGTCGCCGATGTCTGCAGAAGCTACGGTAGTTCGTGGTTACATCGACTGGATGGTACAGGTTCCATGGGTCGCGCGCAGCAAGGTGAAAAAAGACCTGCGCAAAGCGCAAGAGACACTGGATATCGACCATTATGGTTTAGAGCGCGTCAAAGATCGCATCCTTGAGTACCTTGCGGTGCAAAGCCGTGTTAGCAAAATCAAAGGGCCGATTCTGTGCCTCGTTGGACCGCCAGGCGTAGGTAAAACCTCGCTGGGCCAGTCAATTGCTAAGGCTACCGGACGCAAATATGTGCGTATGGCGCTGGGCGGTGTACGTGATGAAGCGGAAATCCGCGGACATCGTCGCACCTACATCGGTTCTATGCCGGGCAAACTGATCCAGAAAATGGCGAAAGTCGGCGTGAAAAACCCGCTGTTCCTGCTGGATGAGATCGACAAGATGTCGTCTGATATGCGTGGCGATCCAGCTTCAGCGCTGCTTGAGGTGCTGGATCCCGAGCAGAACATCGCGTTCAACGATCACTATCTGGAAGTCGATTACGATCTCTCTGACGTGATGTTTGTGGCGACCTCCAACTCCATGAACATTCCGGCACCGCTGCTTGACCGTATGGAAGTGATTCGTCTTTCCGGTTATACCGAAGATGAAAAGCTAAACATCGCTAAGCAACATTTGCTGCCGAAGCAGATTGAGCGTAATGCGCTGAAAGACAAAGAGATCACTGTCGATGACAGCGCCATTGTCGGTATTATTCGCTATTACACCCGTGAAGCGGGCGTGCGTAGTCTGGAGCGCGAACTCTCCAAGCTGTGCCGTAAAGCGGTAAAAACGCTGCTGATGGACAAATCGAAAAAATATATCGTGATCAACGGTGACAACCTCAAGGATTTCCTTGGCGTACAGCGCTTTGATTATGGTCGTGCTGAAAGTGAAAGCCGCGTGGGGCAGGTCACCGGTTTGGCATGGACAGAAGTGGGCGGCGATCTGCTGACCATCGAAACCGCATGCGTGCCAGGCAAAGGAAAACTTACCTATACCGGTTCGCTGGGCGAAGTGATGCAGGAATCGATTCAGGCCGCGCTGACAGTTGTGCGTGCGCGTGCGGAGAAACTCGGCATCAATGCTGATTTCTACGAAAAACGCGACATCCACGTGCATGTGCCTGAAGGTGCAACACCCAAGGATGGTCCGAGTGCTGGTATCGCCATGTGCACCGCGCTGGTCTCCTGCTTAACCGGTAATCCGGTGCGTTCTGATGTGGCGATGACAGGCGAAATTACATTGCGTGGTTTGGTCCTGCCGATCGGCGGCCTGAAAGAAAAACTGCTCGCAGCACACCGCGGTGGCATTAAAACGGTACTGATCCCGGACGAAAACAAGCGCGATTTGGATGATATTCCACAGAACGTGATTGCCGATCTGGAGATTCACCCGGTGAAGCGTATTGAAGAAGTGCTGAACCTGGCACTCGAAAATGCGCCTTACGGCATGCAGGTTGCAACCGCAAAATAGTGATTAGCGGCATAAACCGCTAAAAAGCGAAGCTGGCAGGCAAAATGGTGCTTGCCAGCTTTTTTTTGTGCCGCTAACTTAGTGGGCTGCTGGATCAACGATTAAGATGAATACCGTTGTTTCGGCTCCACAGGCTTGATATAACTTGCTGCGCGTTCGCACCGGGCGGGAAGCACGGGTGCGATGTGAATAATAAAAGAGGGGATGAATAGAGTGAATAAGTCACAGTTGATCGACAAAATTGCTGCAGATGCTGACATTTCTAAAGCAGCAGCGGGACGTGTTTTAGATGCATTCATGGACTCCGTTACCGAAGCTCTGAAAGGCGGTGATGAAGTGGCACTGGTCGGTTTCGGTACTTTCTCTGTGCGTGAGCGTGCAGCTCGTACAGGCCGTAACCCACAAACCGGTAAAGAGCTGACCATTCCGGCTGGTAAAGTTCCGGGCTTCCGTGCGGGTAAAGCACTGAAAGATTCCGTCAATTAATGACCGCTGATACCTCCATTGAAGCATTTTCTTCTATGGATTGAGGACGCAAAAGCCGTTCTCATGTAACATACGGGCACATCATTTTTGATGTGCCTTTTTTATTCTTGATGCGCGGCGATAGCCTATGGTTGTTGTCTCCGCATGGTTGCCAACTGCCAGCCTGAACAGCAGTTGCACGATGATGACATCGTGTCAAAGCTTTACATTCACACTACAGCGGAGTGTTGTCATACCATGATGGACAATTTACGCGCGGCGTCGAATCATGTCGTGCTCAAGATTATTTTGGGATTGATCATCCTGTCTTTCGTACTCACCGGGGTGGGCAACTACCTGATTGGTGGCGGCAATGATTATGCTGCTAAAGTTAACGGTCACGAGATCAGTCGCGCAGAACTGGAGCAGGGCTATAACAATGAGCGCAATCGTCAGCAGCAGATGCTAGGCGATCAGTTCTCGCAGTTAGCCAGCAATGAAGGTTATATGCAGCAGATGCGTCAACAGGCGCTGTCGCAATTGATTGATCAGGCGTTGCTCGATCAGTACATCAAAGATCTGCACATTGGCATTAGCGATGAGCAGGTTAAGCAGGCGATTTTCAATCAAAAAGCTTTCCAGACCAACGGTAAGTTCGATAACGCTAAATATAGCGGTCTGATAACCAGCATGGGCTTTACGGCAGATCAATACGCCGAAGCACTGCGTAAGCAGCTGGCAACCCAGCAGCTGATCAACGCGATTGCTAATACCGATTTCATGCTGAAAGGCGAAACCGGCAAGCTGGTCGATCTGGTTTCACAGCAGCGTGAAATCCGTCAGGCGGTGATTGATGTCAACGCACTTGCGGCTAAGCAGACTGCCAGTGATGAAGAGGTCAGCCAATATTATCAGCAGCATCAAAACAGCTTTATGGCACCGGAGCAGTTCCGCGTAAGCTATATCAAAATGGATGCCGCGAGCCTGCAGGAAAACGCCAGCGAAGCAGATATTCAGAGCTGGTACGATCAACATAAAGCCGATTACTCACAGCCACAGCGTAACCGCTACAGCGTGATTCAGACCAAAACGGAAGCCGATGCAAACGCGGTTGTTGAGGCGCTGAAGAAGGGTGAAGATTTCGCCGCATTGGCGAAAAGCAAATCCATCGACCCCATTTCAGCCCGCAAAGGCGGCGACATGGGTTGGCTGGAACCTAACACTACGCCAGATGAGCTGAAAAACGCCAACCTGACGCAGAAAGGCCAGCTTTCCGGCGCTATCAAATCTTCTGTTGGTTTCCTGGTGGTGCGTCTGGATGACATCCAGCCGGAGCAGGTCAAGCCGCTGGTTGAAGTACATGACGCCATTGCCGACAAAGTGAAACAAGAAAAAGCGGTTGATGCTTTCTACAAGATGCAGCAGAAGGTGAGCGAAGCGGCCAGCAACGATAACGAATCGCTGGCAGGTGCTGCGCAGGCTTCAGGTCTTAAAGTGGCGGAAACCGGCTGGATTACGCGTGATAATCTGCCAGCCGATCTGGATTTTGACCAGGTTAAGCAGGCCATCTTTAACGGTGGTTTAGTGGGCCAGAACGGTGCGCCAGGAAACAATTCCGACATCATCTCTGTAGATGGCGATCGCGCCTTCGTCTTGCGTATCAGCGAGCATAAGCCGGAAGCGGTGAAGCCGTTAGATCAGGTTAAAGCGCAGATTGTGGATACCCTGAAGCACGATAAAGCAACGCAACAGGCGAAAGCACAAGCAGACAAACTGCTGGCCGATCTGAAAGCCGGCAAAGCGGATGCACTGCAAGCTGCGGGCCTGACGCTGAGCGCCAGCAAATCGTTTGATCGTAACGCGCAAGATCCAGTGGCACAGTCGGCCTTTAATCTGCCACAACCGACGGATAATAAGCCGTCCTGGGGCGTGAGCGAAGATATGCAGGGCAACGTGGTGCTGGTTGCGTTGGATAAAGTCAGTGCGGGCAATATGCCGCAAGCGCAGATCGACGAGATGGTGAAAGGTGTGACGCAAAATAATGCGCAAATCGCCTTCGAAGCGCTGCTGGAAAACCTGCGTAAAGAGGCGAAGATTAAGTACGGCGCCGCTGCACAAAACCAGTAAGCCTCACAAAAAAAGTTAAATCACTGCAATATCGAAAGGCCGCTTATGCGGCCTTTTCCATTTCTGAAATTGCCCTTTTGAGCCCTGATTTCAGCTGTGACACCCTGCTGTGGCTGTCAAACACAAGGAGAAACACAGCATGGTGAAATCAACGTTTCAAGCCCTATGCATTACGCTGGCGCTGGGTGGCGCAGTTTATACCACCGGACTGGCGGCTGCCGAAAGTCCCAGCGAAACGCAGTCGACCCAGGTCTCAACGCCACAGGAAGGGCAGGTCAGCATCAATTCTGCCACCGCCGAACAGCTCGCCGCAGGTATGAATGGTATTGGACTGAAAAAAGCTCAGGCGATTGTCAGTTATCGCGAGCAGTACGGTCCGTTTACTGCCATTGAGCAACTTAAGGAGGTTCCCGGTATTGGCAGCGCATTGATTGAGCGGAATAGCGATCGGCTTAAACTGTGAAGCGACTCGCGACTTTGAAGGAATGAAATAGCCTGAATTCAGGCTGTGCTATGCTCAACAGGTCTTACCAGTTGTCATTCTCAGCCTGAACAGGAGCTACAATGCAAACCACAATTAAAGTGCGCGGTTATCATCTGGATGTTTATCAGCACGTGAATAACGCGCGCTATCTGGAGTTTCTTGAAGAGGCGCGCTGGCAGTGGCTGGAGGATGTCGATGCGTTTCATTGGCTGATGGAGCAGCAGCTGGCGTTTGTGGTGGTCAATATTAATATCAATTACCGTCGTCCAGCGGTGCTGGGCGACGTACTCAATATTGAAAGTGAAGTGTCACAGCTGAGCGGTAAAAGCGGTGTCATAACACAGCGGGTGCTGCTGGCCAGTGATAACTCAGTTGTGGCCGATGCCGCACTGACTTTTGTTTGTATTGATTTGCGCACGCAAAAAGCGGTACCGATGGAAGGAGAATTACGTGAGCGTTTGGCTTCTCTGATGGCGGAAAGTGACTGACGCCAGTGGCGCCAGTGTAAGTCGCGGCCTAATCAGTTGAGGCCGCTTTTTTGTTTCATTGCTGCCATTACGGCTGACGCATTAGCCTGATAATCTGCCAGGCCTCGAGCCCGTAAGTGGCAAGCCGCGCATTCACCACAGCCATCGCCTTTCACGCCGTTATAACAAGTGAGGGTTTCTGCACGCACCAGCGGCAACTGTTGCCAGTAATCAGCCAGCGCCCAGGTTTCGGCTTTGTTCAGCCACATCAGTGGCGTTTCAAAGCGAATATTGCGCGCCATACCAAGGCTCACAGCGTTGTTGAGCGCTTTTACAAACTCATCCCGGCAATCCGGATAGCCAGAGAAATCCGTTTCACACACGCCGGTGATCACGGCTTCTGCTTCAACCTGATAGGCGTAAATTGCGGCCAGCGTCAGGAACAGAATATTGCGGCCCGGCACAAAGGTGCTCGGTAAACCGCTGGCATTAGGATCGTAAGTGGGCACGGGAATGTTGTCGCGCGTTAGGCTGCTGACGGCGAGTTCATTAAGCAGCGTAACATCCAGTACTTTGTGCGCGCGTGCGCCCAGCTGGTGTGACAGTGCTGCCGCAACCTCAATTTCTTCACGATGACGCTGACCGTAATCAAAAGTGACGCAATGCACTTCATCGTAGTGTTGCAGCGCCTGAATTAAACACGTGGTGGAGTCTTGTCCGCCACTAAAAACCACAACAGCTCGTTTCATTTGTTCTTCCCCAAAATTCAGTGTGCCTATGGTACTGGCTCAGGCAAGGGCTGAACAGTGTTGGCAGCCGTTGGCGGTGGGATCCATGCTCGGGTGAAATCAAACCAGCCCAAGCTGTTAAGCTGGATACCTTCCACGCCCGGTGGCGCAAATACCTGATAGCGATAGTTAAACAGGGGGAGCAGATAGCCATCGCTCATCAGCTGCTGGAACAGCTGTTGGGTTAAATCACTGCGCTGCATCGCACTATCCTGCTGAGCAATGGCGCTCAGGGAGGGTTGCAATACTTTTGCGCGCAGCGGCAGCCATAGCGGATCATTCTCCAGCCAGTTTACCAAAGTAAACAGCGGAGCATCGCCAATCAGTCGATCGCCCATCACCACATCGGCCTGACTAAGATCGCTATCATCGCGCCAGCTTTTTACATCATGAAAGACGCAGGTAAGGGCGCAGCCGTATTGCGCTAATAGCGGAACCAATGCCTGTGCCATCACATGTAGTTCAACCGGTAAATGGTAATGCAACGTTAGCGTTTGCGGCAGTGCTATCGCATCACTTGCTGCTAATGGCACCGGCCAGCCAGGCAACAACTCATGACTGGGGGTAATCAACCCTTCAGCCAGCGGTAGCTGCTGAATCACGCCGCTGCGCTGAATTAGGGCAATCAATAATTGGGCCTGTTTGGTGCTGAAATGTGACGAGATACGCGGTGCCAGATAGCAAAATCCCAGGCTGATACTGCGGTCAACCGATCGCAGCTTATCCAGTTCATCCGGATCGCCAATGGCAATTTGTACCGGGTGGCTACAGCTGGTGCCGAGGTCACGATCAAACAGTTGTGGTGTGATCCAATATTCCATGCGCTGAATCAGCGGGCGCTGAAAGTGCCAGCGAGTATGGCTCTCCAGCCGCACCATTTCAGGAGTGAAATGAGTCAGTTTCCAGGGACCGCTGCCAATATCAGCAAAGTCAGGATGAGGTAACAAGCAAAACTGATGCGCAAGCCGCTGCGGTAGCCAGTAATCACTTTCATTTAACTGGATGCGAATGGCCAGAGGATGCGGGGCTTCAATCTTTTCAATGGCCGATAGCAGACGCAAGCCGCGCGGAGTTTGCCTGATCTGCATCAGTTGTTCGACCAACTGCGCGGCCTGCATGGGCTCATCGTTATGCCAGCTAAGCTGTGGACGCAGCCAGAAGTACCAGTCCCTGCCGCTGGCATCGTGCTGCCAATGATGGGCGATATCACCTTCAACATCATTACCGCGAAACCGCGTTAATCCCGAGAAAATTTGTCGCGCCAAATGCTGTTCAGCGCGTCCGGTTAGTTGCAGAGGGTGCAATGGCTCCATTGGACGGTAGTAGGGGATACGCAGCACCGGAGACTGATTCTGCCATTGCCCACCCATCAGTGGCCGCAGCATTTTCACCAGCCGTTCAGGATCGAGATCCAACACCTGCAATGCCTGCACCGCTTCGCCGGCGTCAAGCTGTTGAGTTAACAGTTGTTGACGCAGCTGCTCTGGCGATACTAAAAAAGTCAGTTCGCCCTGTTTGCCGCGCCCTGATTCGCCACGCCAGCGCAGCCACCCAATCTCTTGCCATTGTCGTAGTAGCGTGCGCACATGGCGCTCGCTGCAAAAACAGTGCTGCGCCATCGCGGCGACGCTAAGGCGTTGCGTCTCACCGTGACTGAGTTGCCAAAGACGTTGAAATTGATTAACCCGATGAAGTTCGCGCATCGCTAAACCCGGAACAGTTTTAATGAAGTATTCACTATTAGTTCCGTAATTACCAGGTGATAGTAAGCTCCTCACTCAGACAGGAGAATTCGCATGGCACGCCTCGCGGCATTTGATATGGACGGTACACTGCTTCTGCCCACGCATCGTTTAGGTAATGAAACGCTGGCAAGTTTGCATGCGTTGCATGAGCGCGGTGTAACCCTGGCTTTTGCCACCGGCCGACATCTCATGGATATGCAGCGTGTGCGCGATCAAATTACCTTGCCGGCATGGCTGATTACCGGCAATGGCACGCGTATTCACGATTTGGAAGGCAACCAGCTTTACGGCTGTGATTTAACCTCATCGGTGGCAGAAGAGGTGATTCATACTCATTGGCAAACCCCTGCTTCGATTCATATTTTCAACGACGAAGGCTGGTTTACCGATAAGCCGCTGCTCGGCGCGCTTGAGGCGCATGCTATGAGCGGTTTCCATTATCAGCTGCGTGATTTGCGCCAGATGTCAGCGCATGAGGTCACCAAGATCTGTTTTATTGCACCTCACGAGATGTTGCAGGCATTGCGCAGTGAATTGCAGGCAGCGCTGGGCGATCGGGCGAATATTTGCTTTTCCGCGTGGGATTGTCTGGAAGTGTTACCGGTCGATTGCCATAAAGGCGCAGCGCTGGGGCGTTTGTGCCAGCATCTTTCGCTGTCGTTGGCGGACTGCATGGCGTTTGGCGATGCGATGAACGACCGTGAAATGCTGGAACGCGTCGGCCGCGGGTTCATTATGGGCAACGCGATGAATCAACTTAAAACGTCGTTGCCCCACCTGCCGATTATTGGTCATTGCGAGGCACAGGCGGTGTCTCACTACTTAAATCACTGGATGACCACACCACACCTCGATTATTCCCCCGAATGCTGAGGCTTACAGTGAACCGGACAGGACGTCCGGTTTTTTATTGCAGTTCACGGATCCAAGGCTCGATGTCACCGATATTCAGCTTCACCCAGTCTGCATTGTAATAGGTGTCGGGATAGCGTTCCCCGCTGTCGCACAATAACGTCACCAGCGAGCCTTGCTCACCTGTTACACGCATACGTTTTGCCACCTGCAGCATCCCCCAGAAATTAGTACCCGTTGAGGCGCCAGGACGACGTCCAAGGATCTGCTCTAGCTGCAGCATCGCGGCAACGGTTGCGCCGTCGGGCACTTTCATCATTTCGTCAATCACGTCGGGTAAAAAAGATGGTTCAACGCGCGGCCGACCAATGCCTTCAATTAAGCTCCCGCGATTGCTACGCAGCGCAGGATTGCGGCTGTGCCAGTAATCGAAAAACACTGAATGCTGTGGATCCACGACCAGCAGGCGCGTGTTGTGACCCTGATAGCGGATGTAGCGGCCTAAGGTGGCTGATGTGCCGCCGGTGCCTGCGCTCATGATCACCGTATGCGGTACCGGGAACGGTTCGTGGGACATCTGACGAAAAATGCTTTCAGCGATGTTGTTATTACCGCGCCAGTCCGTAGCGCGCTCGGCATAGGTGAACTGATCCATAAAATGGCCATTGAGTTCACGCGCTAACCGCTCCGATTCGCTGTAAAGCTGGCAGGGATCGGCAACGAAATGGCACTCGCCACCATAGAAACGAATCATCTCGATCTTGCGTTTGGCGGTGCTGGCGGGCATCACTGCGATAAACGGCAGGCCAAGCAAACGTGCGAAGTAGGCTTCTGATACAGCAGTACTGCCAGATGACGCTTCGATGATCGGCGTATTTTCACGGATACGACCATTAACCAAACCATAGAGAAATAGCGAGCGCGCCAGTCGATGTTTCAGGCTGCCGGTGGGATGCGTGCTTTCATCCTTCAGATAGAAGTGAATGCCGGGAAAATCATCCAGCGCGAAGCGGATCAGATGCGTATCCGCCGAGCGCTGAAAATCGGCGTTAATTTCATTGATGGCGTGGCGAACCCAGGGCGTTTGCATGTTGCTTTTCCGTGATCATTATTGCGCACAGTGTAAGGCACTGGCAGGAAAAAGAGGTTGCCTTAATCCGGTTATAATGGTGCGATTAGAGAAAATTTTTCTCCGGGAGTGGCCGATGTTAGATAAAACTGACCGCACTCTGCTGTCAATGCTGCAACAGGATTGCACATTGTCGCTGCAGACATTAGCCGATGCGGTAAATCTCACCACAACACCCTGCTGGAAACGCCTGAAAAAACTGGAAGATGATGGCATTATTCGTGCGCGCGTGGCGTTGATCGATGGCGAAAAGATTGGTCTATCTCTTACTGCCTTTATGTTTGTTAAAACCCAGCAGCACAGCAGCGAATGGTTCAGGCAATTCGTCAGCGTGGTGCAGCAAATGCCGGAAGTGATGGCGTTTTACCGCATGGCTGGCGAATACGATTATCTGTTGCGCATTCAGGTCGCGGATATGAAGAGTTACGACGGTTTTTACAAACGTCTGGTGAATGGCGTGCCGGGCCTGATGGATGTGACCTCCAGTTTTGCCATGGAAGAAATCAAATACACCACCGCCTTGCCGGTAGCGCCCTAACGGGCACATAAAGAGACAGTCTTGTGCGATTATTCAGTCAGTTAAGTTGGTATTTCTTGCGCGAGTGGCGGCGGTATTTAGGTGCCGTCAGCTTGCTGATTGTGATTGCGCTTCTGCAATTGCTGCCACCGCATGTGGTGGGCGTGATTGTCGATGGCGTGACACAGCATACTCTGGACGCAGGGCAGATCTTCATGTGGATCGGCATCATGCTGGTGACGGCTGTTGTGGTCTATTTGCTGCGTTACGTCTGGCGCGTGCTGCTATTCGGGGCCTCCTATCAGCTGGCGGTGGAACTGCGTGAGGATTTCTATCGTCAACTCAGTCGTCAGCATCCGGCGTTTTATCTGCGCCACCGCACTGGCGATCTTATCGCGCGTGCCACCAATGATGTTGATCGCGTTGTTTTTGCTGCGGGTGAAGGCGTGCTGACGCTGGTGGATTCTTTGGTGATGGGGCTGGTGGTGCTGGCGGTGATGAGCACGCAAATCAGCTGGCAGCTTACGCTGCTGGCACTGGTACCGATGCCGATTATGGCGTTCGTCATTCAGAAAGATGGCGCCCGTTTGCATCAGCGCTTCAAAGTCGCCCAGGCGGCGTTTTCCAGCCTCAACGATCAAACTCAGGAAAGCCTGACCAGTATTCGCATGATCAAAGCCTTTGGCCTGGAAGATCATCAGTCGCAACAGTTTTCAGACATTGCCGCGGATACCGGCAAGAAAAACCTGCATGTGGCGCGCGTCGATGCGCGTTTCGATCCCACCATCTATATTGCGGTCGGGATATCCAATCTGCTGGCGATCGCCGGCGGCGGCTGGATGGTGTGGAACGGCAGTTTAACGCTCGGTCAGCTCACCAGCTTCGTGATGTATCTCGGTCTGATGATTTGGCCAATGCTGGCGCTGGCCTGGATGATCAATATTGTTGAGCGCGGTAGCGCGGCATGGAGTCGCATTCGCTCGCTGCTGGCAGAAGTGCCTGCGGTTGAGGATGGACAGAAAGTGTTGCCCGCCGACCCCGGCGATCTGCACGTCGCGATCCGCGAATTTCGCTATCCAGCCAGTTCCGGCGCCGTTCTCAGCCATATTAACTTCCAGCTAAAACCGGGCCAGATGCTCGGTTTATGTGGCCCAACCGGGTGCGGCAAGAGTACGTTGCTGAGCCTGATTCAGCGTCATTTCGATATCGACCAGGGAGATATTCGCTATCACAATACCCCGCTGCAGCAGCTACGGCTTGATAGCTGGCGCAGTCGTTTGGCGGTGGTGAGTCAAACGCCATTTCTGTTCTCCGACACCATTGCCAATAATCTGGCGCTCGGTCGCCCAAATGCCACGCAGCAAGAGCTGGAACAAGTGGCGAAAATGGCCTGCGTGCATGACGATATTCTACGCCTGCCCCAAGGTTATGAAACCGAAGTGGGCGAGCGCGGCGTGATGCTGTCTGGTGGACAGAAGCAGCGCATCTCAATTGCGCGTGCGCTGTTGCTGAATGCCGAAATCCTGATTCTTGATGATGCGCTGTCGGCGGTTGATGGTCGCACGGAACATGACATCCTGCATAACCTGCGTCAGTGGGGAAAAGGCCGCACGTTAATTATCAGTGCGCACCGTTTGTCGGCGCTGACCGAGGCCAGTGAAATTCTGGTGCTGCAGCATGGCGCGGTGGCGCAGCGTGGCGATCATGACACCTTAACAGCCAAAGAGGGCTGGTATCGCGATATGTACCGCTATCAGCAGCTAGAAGCCGCATTAGATGAGGATGAAGTGGCAGAAGGAGCACGCCGTGGCTAAATCACAACGTTTATGGCCAACGCTGAAACGATTACTGGCGTACGGCAAACCGTGGCGTAAATCGCTATGGCTGGCGGTAGGAATGCTGTGGATTGCAGCTGCTGCGGAAGTTACCGGGCCCGTGCTGGTCAGCTACTTTATCGATAATCTGGTGGCGAAACATCAGATGCCGTGGGGGATTGCGGCTGGGCTGCTGGTGAGCTTTGTTCTGCTGCAATTGCTGGCGGCCGGTTTGCACTATTTTCAGGCGCTGCTGTTTAACCGTGCGGCCATTGGCGTAGTGCAGCAACTGCGCGTTGATGTGATGAACGCGGCGCTGCGTCAACCGCTCAGCGCTTTTGATACGCAGCCGGTCGGACAAATAATCTCGCGCGTCACTAATGACACCGAAGTGATCAAAGATCTCTACGTCACCGTGGTCGCCACCGTATTGCGCGCTGCTGCGCTGATTGGTGCGATGCTGGTGGCGATGTTCTCGCTTGATTGGCGTATGGCGCTGGTGGCACTGGTGATTTTCCCGCTGGTGCTGACGGTGATGATGATTTATCAACGCTTCAGTACGCCAATTGCCCGACGCGTGCGCAGCTATCTGGCCGACATCAATAACGGTTTCAATGAAGTGATCAACGGCATGAGCGTGATCCAACAGTTTCGCCAGCAGGCACGGTTTGGTGAGCGCATGGGCGAAGCGAGTCGTTCGCACTATCTGGCGCGGATGGAAACGCTGCGGCTGGACGGTTTTCTGTTGCGTCCGTTGCTGAGCTTGTTCTCCGCCATGATTCTGTGCGGTTTGTTGATGCTGTTTAGCTTCGCCACGCCGGGCGTGTTTGAGGTTGGCGTGCTTTATGCGTTCATCACGTATCTTGGCCGACTCAATGAACCCTTGATTGAATTAACCACGCAGCAGTCGATGCTGCAACAGGCGGTGGTATCAGGCGAACGCATTTTTGAACTGATGGATGCCGTGCAGCAAGGCTACGGCGCAGATGATCGGCCGCTGGCGTCAGGAGAGATTTCCCTGCGCGATGTGAGCTTTGCTTATCGTGATAACCGCGACGTACTGAGCAATATTAATCTTGACGTGCCGGCGCGCAATTTTGTGGCGCTGGTTGGGCATACCGGCAGCGGGAAAAGTACCTTAGCCAACCTGTTAATGGGCTATTATCCGGTGACGCGCGGCACTATCGAACTGGATGGTCGTCCGCTGCCGCAGCTATCACACGCAGCCCTGCGCCAAAGCATCGCCATGGTGCAGCAGGATCCGGTGGTGCTGGCAGATTCGTTGCTGGCCAACGTCCGCTTAGGGCGCGACATCCCAGAAGAGCAAGTGTGGCAAGCGCTGGAAACCGTGCAGCTGGCACCGCTGGCGCGCAGCATGTCTGATGGGATTTACACGCGCCTTGGCGAGCAGGGCAATAATCTCTCGGTTGGACAGAAACAGCTGCTGGCACTGGCGCGCGTGCTGGTGTCATTGCCGCAGATTCTGATCCTTGATGAAGCCACTGCCAATATCGATTCCGGGACTGAGCAAGCAATTCAACACGCATTACGCGCTCTGCGGCAGCACAGTACGTTGGTGGTGATTGCACACCGGCTTTCCACCATCACGGAAGCCGACCAGATTTTAGTGCTGCACCGTGGACAGGTGGTTGAGCGCGGTACGCATACTGAATTGCTGGCTCAGCAGGGACGTTATTGGCAAATGTATCAGCTGCAGCAGGCTGGCGATGAACTCGCAGCGGGCATTCCCGTACATGCTGAAGGGTGATCTGCACCTTTTTTGCACAGTTTTATCGGAATGTTCTGTATTGATGCACTGCTTTGAGGCTGTGGGCACCAGAACAGTGCAACTTTGCAACACCTTACTCTTTCCCTCTGCCAAAATTGCGTCGCGCTTCACATAACGAAGCGTGATGCAGCGCGCCTATTCTACTGACATTCCACTTTTTTTATTTATGGCACAGCCTTTGCTTATATCCCTACGTGTCCGCGAAGACTCACTCAATTTCTTATCCGGAGGGGAACGTATGAAGCTGGTTACCGTGGTAATCAAACCATTTAAGCTGGAGGACGTGCGTGAAGCCTTATCCTCTATTGGCATTCAGGGACTGACAGTGACCGAAGTTAAAGGTTTTGGTCGCCAGAAAGGTCACGCAGAGCTTTATCGCGGTGCCGAGTACAGCGTTAACTTCCTGCCAAAAGTAAAAATTGATATCGCTATTGCGGACGATCAACTCGACGAAGTGGTCGATGTCATCAGCAAAGCCGCTTATACCGGCAAAATTGGCGACGGCAAGATTTTCGTCGCGGAACTGCAGCGCGTCATTCGTATTCGCACCGGCGAGACCGACGAAGCAGCACTGTAACTGGGGCTCTGAATTGTGATGGGATGGAAAGAAATGAATAAAGTAATGACGAAGTTGGGCCTCACCAGCCTCGCGCTGTTACCCTCGCTGGCCATTGCGGCCGCGCCTGCCGTAGCCGATAAAGCCGATAATGCCTTTATGATGATCTGTACCGCGCTGGTACTGTTCATGTCCATTCCGGGTATCGCTTTGTTCTACGGCGGTTTGATCCGCGGTAAGAACGTGCTCTCCATGCTGACCCAGGTTGCCGTGACTTTCTCGCTGGTATGCGTGCTGTGGGTGATTTATGGCTACTCACTGGCCTTCAGTGAAGGCAACGCCTTCTTCGGGAACTTCCAGTGGGCGATGCTGAAGAATATTGAGCTGAAAGCCGTGATGGGCAGTTTCTACCAATATATTCACGTGGCTTTCCAGGCATCATTTGCCTGTATCACCGTCGGCCTGATTGTGGGCGCCCTGGCAGAACGTATTCGCTTCTCTGCGGTGCTGATTTTCGTCGTCGTGTGGTTGACGCTGGCTTATCTGCCAATCGCACACATGGTGTGGGCGGGTGGCTTGCTGGCACAAGATGGCGCGCTCGATTTTGCAGGTGGTACCGTTGTCCATATCAATGCCGCAGTTGCTGGTTTGGTGGGGGCTTACCTGGTTGGCAAGCGTGCAGGGTTCGGTAAAGAAGCGTTCAAACCGCATAACCTGCCGATGGTGTTCCTCGGTACTGCGATCCTGTACGTCGGTTGGTTTGGTTTTAATGCCGGTTCAGCTTCCTCTGCGAACGAAATCGCTGCGCTGGCCTTCCTGAATACCGTCGTGGCAACTGCGGGCGCTGTTTTGTCGTGGGTGTTTGGCGAGTGGGCGGTGCGTGGTAAACCTTCTCTGTTGGGGGCGTGCTCAGGTTTCATCGCGGGCCTGGTGGCGATTACTCCTGCCTGTGGTTACGTTGGTGTCGGCGGCGCGCTGATCATCGGCCTGGCGGGTGGCTTAGCCGGTCTGTGGGGCGTGACGACGCTGAAAAGATGGCTGCGCGTTGATGACCCGTGTGATGTGTTCGGTGTGCACGGCGTATGCGGTATCCTCGGCTGTATCCTGACGGGTGTATTTGCCTCCTCTTCACTGGGCGGCGTGGGCTACGCAGAAGGCGTGACCATGGGACATCAGGTTTGGGTGCAGTTGTTCAGCGTTGGTGTAACCATCGTCTGGACCGCAGTTGTTGCCTTTATCGGCTTCAAACTGGCGGATATGATTGTTGGCCTGCGTGTTCCGGAAGATCAGGAACGTGAAGGTTTGGATGTGAACAGCCACGGCGAGAACGCTTACAACCAGTAAGTATCGGGCTGAAGAAGAGCAGTGCGCTAAAACTATAAAAAGTACAAGGGGCGATGATTTCGCCCCTTTTTTATGCGTCGCGTTGGCGCATCACGCCTTCCTGTACCGTGGTTGCCACAAGGGTGCCATCCTGCTTGTAAAATTCACCGCGCACAAAGCCCCGTGCGCTGGACGCAGAGGTGCTCACCACGCTGTACAGCAGCCATTCTGATAAGTCGAACGGGCGATGGAACCACATAGAGTGATCGATGGTGGCGACTTGCATATCGGCCTCAAGGAAGCCTTTGCCGTGCGGCTGCAGAGCAACGGGTAAGAAGTTGAGATCGGAAGCATAACCCAGCAAGTATTGGTGAATACGGCGATCTTCTGGCAGCTCGCCGTTGGCGCGGATCCACACCTGGCGAACCGGTTCGTCAACGTGCCCTTTTAGCGGGTTGTGAATCTGCACAGGGCGGATATCGAGTGGACGTTCGGCGAGGAATTTTTCTTTCAGCTTGAGCGGCAAGTGCGCGGCCAGCTTTTTCGCTAAGTCTTGTTCCGAGGGGAGATTTTCCGGGCCCGGCACCTGCTGCATGCTGTTTTGATGTTCGAAACCACTTTCTGGCGCCTGGAATGAGGCCGTCATGTAAAAGATCGGCTGACCATTCTGTACCGCACTTACGCGGCGAGCGCTGAAGCTTTTACCGTCACGCAGCGTTTCAACATCATAAATGATGGCTTTATGGCTATCGCCAGGCCGCAAGAAGTAACTGTGAAAAGAGTGGATGATGCGTTCTTCAGGCACCGTTTGTTTTGCGGCGTACAGCGCCTGACCCACCACCTGGCCACCAAACACCTGGCGTAGCCCAAGATCTTCGCTCTGACCCCGAAACAGGCCTTCTTCCAGTTTTTCCAGATTCAATAAATTAAGCAGGTTGTGCAGTGCCTGGCTCATTGCGGATTCCTCTGTGTGTCTTTCGCGTCAGTGTGAAAGATCCGACCAGTTTCCGTCAATGATTTTGCCGCGATTTCAGCAAGCTGCTGGCGGCTTTGGGCGCAATGCCGATTTTTGTGCCAGAATTAAGGACATTCGGCGGCTGAAAAGCTACCCAACATATTCACCGCCGATAATCATATGTTCACAAGGAGACGACATCGATGAAACTCTGGCAAGTTATTAGCGGTATGACTTTGGCGGCAGCGATTACAGGTTGTGCTGATCACAGCAAGCCGGTGGCAACACCTACGCTGGGTTCGGCAGTAGCAGGGCAGCAGGCTGCGATCACGCAGCCTAACGTCAGTGGTTCGGTGTATATCCGCCAACGTATTGCGCTGCCGCCGGATGCGGTGCTGACCGTAACGCTCTCGGATGCTTCGCTGGCTGATGCACCGTCTAAGGTACTTTCGCAGCGCGTGGTGCGCACGGAAGGTAAGCAGGCGCCGTTCCAGTTTATCTTGCCATTTAATCCGGCAGACATTCAGCCAAACGCGCGCATCTTGTTAAGCGCGGCGATTGCGATTGATGGCAAGCTGGCGTTTATTACCGATACGGTGAAACCGGTGATTAATGAGGGTGGAACCAAAGCGGAGCTGCTGTTGGTGCCGGTAACTAACGTCGCCATGCCAACCCAGCCGGGCGCAGCGACCACGGTGCCTTCTACTTCACCGACGCAGGTT
The DNA here is from genome assembly GCF_039621635.1 of Pantoea sp. BRR-3P. Classification (NCBI taxonomy): domain Bacteria; kingdom Pseudomonadati; phylum Pseudomonadota; class Gammaproteobacteria; order Enterobacterales; family Erwiniaceae; genus Pantoea; species Pantoea sp. BRR-3P. The sequence goes on along the minus strand of NZ_CP155066.1, from coordinate 2,983,814 downwards.
ACGCCATCGGCTTCGGTGCCAGCACCGACGAGTCTCTAAATCGATCATTGGGGCGAGCGCGCGCCGGAAGTCAACATTGTTCCGTAAAGCCGCTGTCTCGTCCCTGATCGCTCGGCACACGCCATCCATGGCGTGTGCCGCTTTACTCCACAACGACGACTTCCAGCGTGTTAAGTTGAGTGCGGTTGGTGGGCTGTCTGAGCGCGACATAGAGCACCACTAAATTTGCCACCGATATTTTTCTAATTCGATTTCCCCAGCATCACTCACTTCAATCCCTTCCGCTTCTAGCGCATCACGCTGACGAAACAGGTCATCGCCCTGCAGTGAAATGCGCCCATGGCGATTGATGACGCGAAACCAGGGTAATTTACTGCCTTCTGGCAAACGGCGTAATACGCCGCCCACCTGACGCGCTGCACGTGGCGATCCTGCCAGCTGCGCCACATCACCATAAGTGGTGACTTTTCCCGCCGGAATGGCCGCAATGATCTGCCAGACGCGCTCTGAGAAGTTGTTTTGGTCGCTCATGTGCGCACCTATTTTTATTGAGGAAAGGGCTAAACTTTAGCATGCAGAAGGGTAGACAACAGCGCTTAGCTGTGTGCTTGTGCAAGAAAACAACGGTTGTCCGGCCTGCGCTTGCAATTGCCAGGGGGTTACTTGATAATGCCTGCGCTCTCGAAATGAGGGTTCGTCAATGGGGGCCCTGTTGGTTCTCCCGCAACGCTAACTTGTGAACTCGGTCAGATCCGGAAGGAAGCAGCCGCAGCAGGCGACGCGTGTGCCGGGATGTAGCTGGCAGGGCCCCCACCCATTTGTACCCACCTAAAAACTTCACTGAATGCGACGCACAGAGAAATCTGGCACTCCTTTGCCGGGGAATCACTCCTTGATGAATACAATGTCGTTGCAGAACGGCAGATAGAGGAGAAACTTAGCGGACGAACTTCCAGACAGAAACCGGTACTTTGTCATACAGCTTATTCATCGTCAGTTCAGCCAGACGATGATCGGCTGCCGAATAGAATACTGCGAGTTCATTGTCAGGTAATTCGTACTTGTTCTTTTCGATTACCCGTTCAAGGGTGTCGATTGAGCGACAGCGGCGCAGTCGCATCAAATAGTCTGTTTTTGTTAAGGCTTGGTTGCTCATAAATAAACCGGTCTCAGTCTGGTGCTAAAAGGAATGGCTAGGTTGTTGGAGATAAGCACACTCTTCGGCAAACAGATTAAATAAACGTTTTGCAGAACGCTGCCACCGTTGTAAATCCTGAGTATTGATTCCGTAACTGCTGAACAGCATAAAGGTATCGTCAAGATATTCATCGATTTGCGTTATCAGGGCTTCATCTTCAACGTGCTTAATTTTGTAATTCATCGTGAAAGAAGCGATGTGCTCAATCAAATCGTTGAGCTGTAAATTGCTTTCCGAAGTAGGATCATTAACCCAACCATGATGGCTATCAGTCAATGTTGCCATACTTTCGTCGAACATGTTCTCACACAGGTATTTAAGCTGGGCAATATCATGCCGTTTCGGTGAGTATTCGTCCATCTTTTTCCCCTCCATAGCTAGCACAGTTACCGCAGTGCGGCGAGATTAGGAAAAGCTACCAGGAAGCGATTACGAATAAAAATGTCTTAGCGACTCCTTAAATGTAATCCACAATCATTAGCTTTGCTCACCTCAATTACCAAATATTACAATTCATCGGCAGGAGAGGGGCGCGCATTATCAATCACCGCAAACACCAGTGCGCCGGGCGATACCTGGAACAGCACTTCTTCACGACGCTTAAAAGTTTCATTTAAATCCAGGCAAGGATTAAATAAATTCCAGCTAAAATCGTAAAGCATTTTAAATCGATAATCGTCTGAAGGTTGAATAGAAATAACATGGAAGCTATTGGGAACTAATTGCGCGTTTTGAGAATACCACTGTAAATCACCGGCTAATGCCTCGGCTATTTTGAGAATATTCCCCTGGATAATTCTTTGCAACTTTTCGCAATCGTCCTCATCCATAGCAATATCACAATGAATAATAGACGCCATTTTGTATCCAGTAAAAGAGTTACGTTTCTATCATTGGGCTTCTTACGCAACATTGCAAGTCGCTAATAAACAGAAACAGCAATCGTTGTGATGGGTTTCATAACTTAATCAGGCGAAAGCATTGAATTTCTGCTGATGTCTTCGGTAAAGAACAACTTTTGAAACACTTTTGCTCAGGCATAACACAGGGAGATCGGGTAACGTAATTGTTATGTTATAACATTTTTGGTTGTAGAGTATGAATCACAGTGGATTACTTCTATCCCTTAGCGGGCGTGTGCTGATCGCGCTGTTGCTGATTTCTCTGCTGGCGCTTTCAATTTGGTGGGGCCTGCAGTAATGATACATTTCAAGGACTTACAAGCAGGGTATCACGGGCGCGCGGTAACGCCGGTCGTCAATGGTGCATTGATGAAAGGCAGCATGACGGCATTGGTCGGCGCTAACGGCACGGGTAAATCAACCTTACTGAAAACCATTGCGGGTTTACTGCCTCCCATTTCGGGCTGTTGTGAATTGCAGATGCCGCGCAAAGCGCTCGGATGGTTACCGCAACGCAGTGAACTCGAAACACGTTTTCCTCTTACGGCTTATGAGCTGGTTGCCATGGGATGCTGGCCGCGCTGTGGATGGTTCGGTGGCATCAATCGCGCGTTACGTCGGGAAATCGATGCCGCACTTGATGCTGTACACATGCGTGAATTCGCGGATGCTCAGCCCTCAACCCTCTCCGGCGGACAATTGCAGCGCGTGCTCTTCGCGCGTTTGATGCTGCAGCGCAGCCAGCTGTGGCTATTAGATGAACCCTTCAATGGCATTGATACGCAAACCGTCACCTTACTGATGTCGATCCTCGAACAGCAGCAACAGGCTGGCACCACATTATTAGTCGTATTGCACGATCGTCCACTGGTAGCGCGTTATTTCCGCGATGTGTTGTCGCTCGACGTAGCTGGCGCCGCGGACACGCCACCCTTGGGCAGGGTAGCGTCGTGACATTAATCCAGCCCTTTATCGAATTTGGTTTTATGCGCCGCGCGCTGGTCGCCTGCGTTGCATTGGCGATCAGCGCTACGCCGCTGGGTGTCTTTCTTTCACTGCGCCGCATGAGTTTGGTCGGCGATGCGCTGTCGCATGCCGTGCTGCCCGGTGCGGCGATTGGTTATCTGGTGTCAGGTTTATCGCTGGTGGCGATGGGCATCGGCGGCCTGATTGCCGGTTTGGCGGTGGCATTACTCTCTGGCGCTGTCAGCCGCTATACACATCTGAAAGAGGATGCCAGTTTCTCCGGCTTTTACCTCGGTTCTCTCGCGCTTGGCGTCACGCTGGTGTCGCTGCGTGGTTCAAGCGTTGATCTGCTGCACGTGTTGTTTGGGTCACTTTTGGCGGTGGATAACGCAGCCATTGTGCTGGTTGGCGGGATTGCGGCTTTCACTCTGCTGCTATTGGCAGTGATTTTCCGTCCGCTGGTCATTGATGCCTTTGACCCCGATTTTCTGCGAGCTCAGGGTAAATGGAGCGCACCGCTGGTACACGGCTTATTCCTGATGCTGGTGGTACTCAATTTAGTGGCTGGATTTCAGGTGCTCGGTACGCTGATGTCGGTGGGATTGATGATGCTGCCCGCTACCAGCGCGCGTTTCTGGAGTCGCCATCTGGCCTGCATGCTGGGTATCGCCATGCTGTTGGCCGTCGTCTCTGCGCTGATTGGCCTGATGCTATCGTGGCATTTCTCGCTACCCGCCGGCCCGGCGGTGGTGCTAAGCGCTGCGGTGCTATTTCTGATTTCTGTTTTGACAGGACCATGTGGCGGCCTGGTGCGCCGTCGATAACCACACTATAAGGGGATAGGAATGAAGAAGTTACCGCTGAGTCTGGCGATTGGTGTAATGCTGGTAAGCCCACTGACGCTGGCTAAAAGCGTCGATGTTGTCGCCAGTTTTACCGTGCTGGCAGATATCGTTAAGCAGGTTGGCGGCGAGCACGTCAATGTGAAGTCTCTGGTGGGGCCTAACGGCGATCCACACACCTTTGAACCTACGCCGCAGGATAGCCAGGCGCTGTCAAAGGCTGATGTGGTGTTTGTCAGCGGTTTAGGGATGGAAGGGTGGATGGATCGCCTAATTAGCGCGTCAGGCTACAAAGGCACGATTGTGGTGGCATCGAATGGAGTGAATAGACGCAAGATGGAAGAGGACGGTAAAAGCGTCACCGATCCGCACGCCTGGAACAGTATGCAAAACGGTGTGATTTACGCCACGAATGTGATGAATGCACTCATCAAAGCGGATCCTGAAGATGCGGCGGATATCCGTAAAAGCGGTGAAAGCTACATTCAGCAGCTGCAGAAATTAGATAGCTGGGCGAAAACTGCCTTTAATAAAGTGCCGAAAAGTAAGCGTAAGGTGCTAACCAGCCATGATGCCTTCGGCTATTTCGGCCAGCGTTATGGCGTAAGCTTCCTCGCGCCGGTTGGATTCTCTACCGAAGCAGAAGCCAGTGCCAGCGATGTGGCCTCAATCATCAAACAGCTGAAGGCTGAGCACATCAACACCTACTTTATGGAGAACCAGACCGATCCACGTTTGGTGAAACAGATTGCCAGCGAAACCGGTGCGCAGCCGGGCGGGGAACTCTATCCGGAAGCGTTGTCTGAGGCTAATGGCCCTGCTGCAACCTACGTTGCGGCATTCAAACACAACGTTGACGCTATACTGCATAGCATGCAATAAAAAAAGGCCGGGGAGCATCCCGGCCAATTATCACGACACTTTCCTACCTTTTTTTCTTTCTTCCCTGAACCGCCTTAAAGCGCGGATTCGTTTTACAAATGACATAAACGCGACCTTTGCGCCGCACGACTTTGCAATCTTTATGGCGAGTCTTAGCAGACCGCAATGAACTCAATACCTGCATGCCTCATCTCCCGTGTTACTTGTTGCGCGTAAGAAAGCTGCCAAAACGCTGGTTGAAACGTGCGGTACTGCCTTCTTTGGCGAAATCTTTCTGCTTGCCGGTGTAGAACACATGAGATTTAGAAGAGACATCCAGCGTCACGTAGGGCAGCACTTCACCTTCATACTCAATAGTCCGTTCAGTTTTGATAGTAGAACCGACCTTAAAGTACTCGTTAGCTGAGGTGTCGTGGAACACAACAGGACGGTAATGGGGATGAATATTCGGTTTCATAATGACCTCGTTATGTAATGTTATAATATAACAATAGTATGAACCTGAAGGATGTCGATTGCAACCGTGTTAAATACAGGGATTCTAAGGGGGAGGAGATAACAATAAAAAAGGCCGCATCAGCGGCCTTTTAGAGAAGGGTAAAACTTAGTGCTTATGTTCCACCGGATGACCCTGCTCCAGCTCAGATTTATTCTTGCTGAAGCGGCGGCGCACCACCACGAAGAACACCGGAACGAAGAAGATAGCCAGCGCTGTCGCGGTTACCATCCCGCCCATAACGCCAGTACCTACCGCATTCTGCGCACCAGAACCTGCGCCAGTACTGATCGCCAGCGGCATTACGCCGAGGATGAAGGCGAGTGAGGTCATCAAAATCGGACGCAGACGCATACGTGATGCTTCCAGCGTTGATTCAACCAACCCCTTGCCCTCCTTCTCCATCAAATCCTTAGCGAATTCAACGATCAGGATGGCGTTCTTCGCCGACAATCCTATGGTGGTCAACAAGCCCACCACAAAGTAGACGTCGTTGCTCAAGCCGCGCAGTGTGGTAAACAGAAGTGCACCAACAACACCCAGCGGTACCACCAACATTACTGAGAACGGAATCGACCAGCTCTCATACAGGGCCGCCAGACACAGGAACACCACGATCAGCGAGATGGCATACAGCGCCGGCGCCTGGTTGCCGGACAAGCGTTCCTGGTAGGACATACCCGTCCAGTCGTATCCGATGCCCGCAGGCAGTTTTCCTGCCAGCTGTTCCATCAGGTTCATGGCATCACCGGAGCTCTTGCCTGGCGCAGCCTGGCCAAGAATCTCCATTGACGGCAAGCCGTTGTAACGCTCAAGGCGTGGCGAACCATATTGCCATTTCGCCGATGCGAAGGCCGAGAATGGAACCATGGTGCCAGTGCCGTTGCGCACATACCATTTGCTGATATCGTCCGGCAACATACGCGAATCGGCCTGGCCCATGACGTAAACTTTCTTCACGCGACCGCGGTCGATGAAGTCGTTGACGTAGGAACCACCCCAGGCCGCGCCCAGCGAGGTATTGATGTCAGACAGCGACACACCCAACGCCTGCGCTTTTTCCTGATCGATGATCAGTTTGTACTGCGGCGTATCTTCCATACCGTTTGGACGTACGCCCACCAGCGTATCCGGATGCTGGGCAATCATGCCAAACAGCTGGTTACGCGCGGCAGTCAGCTTCTCGTGACCCAGGTTACCCTGATCGGTCAACATGAAGTCGAAGCCAGTGGCGTTACCCAATTCGATAATCGCCGGCAGGTTGAACGGGAACACCATTGCATCTTTGATCTGTCCGAGCGCCTGCATAGCACGTCCGGCAATCGCAGGCACTTTCAGGTTGGCATCGCCACGCTCATCCCACGGCTTAAGGCTAACAAACGCGATACCGGTGTTCTGACCACGACCGGCGAAGCCGAAGCCGTTAACAGTAAACACCGAGTTAACGCTGTCTTTCTCTTTGGTCAGGAAGTAGTCACTTACCTGATCCAGTACTTTCTGCGTACGTTCCTGAGTTGCACCGGCGGGTAGCTGTGCCTGTGCCAGTAACAGCCCCTGATCCTCTTCCGGCAGGAACGAGGTAGGCAGTTTCAGGAACAGGTAGGCCATACCGACGACAATAACCAGATAAATCAGCAGGTAGCGACCGGTACTACGCACGATATGGCCAACACTATCCACGTAGTGGTTGGTGCTCTTATCGAACAGCCGGTTGAACCAACCGAAGAAACCGGTGGTTTTACCGTGGTTACCTTTTGCCACCGGCTTCAGCAGGGTGGCACACAGCGCTGGCGTCAGGATCAACGCCACCAGTACCGACAGCGCCATCGCAGAAACGATGGTGATCGAGAACTGGCGATAGATTACGCCGGTTGAACCGCCGAAGAAGGCCATCGGAATAAATACCGCAGACAGAACCAGTGCGATACCCACCAGTGCGCCCTGAATCTGCTCCATCGAACGTTTCGTGGCTTCTTTAGGCGGTAAACCCTCTTCGGCCATAACACGTTCGACGTTCTCTACCACCACGATGGCGTCATCCACCAGCAGGCCGATGGCGAGCACCATCCCGAACATCGTCAGGGTGTTTATCGAATAGCCAAAGGCGCTGATAACCGCAAAGGTACCGAGCAAGACCACCGGAACGGCAATAGTTGGAATCAGCGTTGCACGGAAGTTCTGCAGGAACAGATACATCACCAGGAACACCAGCACGATCGCTTCGAACAGCGTTTTCACCACTTCGAAAATCGAAATTTTAACGAACGGCGTAGTGTCGTACGGATAAACGGTTTTCATGCCTGACGGGAAGAACGGCTGCAGTTTAGCCAGTTCCGCTTTTACGGCATCCGCAGTATCCAGTGCATTCGCGCCGGTTGCCAGTTTGATACCGATACCGGAAGCCGGTTTGCCGTTATAACGTGCGATGATCTCGTAGTTTTCACCACCCAGTTCAATCTTCGCCACGTCACGCAGACGCACCTGCGAACCATCCTGATTCACTTTCAGCATGATATTGCCGAACTCGTCTGTCGATGTCAGACGGGTTTGCGCAATAATCGAGGCGTTAAGCTGTTGGCCTGGTACCGGCGGTGTTCCGCCCAACTGGCCCGCTGCAACCTGGGTGTTCTGAATTTTCAGTGCATTAATGACATCTACTGGCGTCAGCTGATAGTTGTTCAGCTTGTGCGGATCCAGCCAGATACGCATCGCATACTGGGCACCAAACACCTGAGTATCACCTACGCCGGGCGTACGGCTAATCGGGTCTTTGATGTTAGAGGCAACATAGTCAGAGATGTCATTCTGCGTCATGTTGTCGTCATCGCTCACAAAGCCGGCCACCATCAAGAAGCTGCTGGAGGATTTTTTAACCTGAATACCCTGTTGCTGTACTTCCTGCGGCAGTAATGGCATTGCCAGCTGCAGTTTGTTTTGTACCTGAACCTGCGCGATATCGGCATCAGTACCGGATTGGAAAGTCAGCGTCAGCGTCAACGTACCCGACGAGTCACTGCTTGAGGCCATATACATCAGGCCATCAATCCCGTTCATGTTTTGCTCGATAACCTGGGTTACCGAATCCTGCAGCGTCTTCGCATCAGCACCTGGGTAGGTCGCCTGGATTTCAACTGCCGGTGGCGCAACATTGGGATATTGCTCAATCGGTAGGCTGATAATCGACAGCAAGCCGGCCAGCATAATGATGATGGCGAGCACCCACGCAAAAATGGGGCGATCAATAAAGAACTTAGCCATGTATCAGTGGCTCCTGTTTATGACGATGATTTAGCAGACGGTGATTCTGGTGCAGCTTTGGCATCGTCGGAGACTTCTTGTGGCGTCACCTGCGCACCCGGTTTGGCACGCTGGATACCGGTGGTAATCACCCGATCGCCTTCTTTCAGACCGTCCGTGACCAGCCACTTGTTACCAAATGCCTGATTAGCGGTGATGTTACGAGATTCCACTTTATTATCCGCGCCAACCACCAACGCTGTTGCCTGACCGGTTGGAGAGCGCGTTACGCCCTGTTGCGGTACCAGCAGTGCCGTTGGGTTGGTGCCTTCATCCAGACGAGCGCGAACAAACATGCCTGGCAGCAGGCGGTTGTCCGGATTCGGGAAGATGGCGCGCAGGGTAATCGAACCGGTGGTTTCATCGACGCTCACATCAGAGAATTCCAATGTGCCTGTCTGAGCGTATGCGCTACCGTTTTGCATCAGCAGGGTGACGTTGGCCTTACCGTCGTTCTGTTTCAGCTGACCGGATTCCAGCTCTGCGCGCAAACGCAGGAAATCATCACTGGATTGGGTCACATCGACATACATAGGATCGAGCTGTTGCACGGTCGCCAGCGCAGTGGTTTGCCCATTGGAAACCAACGCACCTTCGGTCACTGATGATTTACCAATACGACCGCTGATAGGCGAGGTCACTTTGGTATACGCCAGATTGATGCGTGCAGTTTCAACGTTGGCACGTGCAGCCTGTGCAGCGGCAGCAGTTTGTGCTGCTGTACCTGCTGCGTTGTCATAATCCTGCTGACTGATGTACTTAGTACCCAGCAGCGGCTTGTAACGCGTAATGGTTAACTGCGCAACGCGGGCATTGGCTTCTGCCTGCGCTAAATCCGCTTTGGCACTGTCGTATGCTGCCTGATAGGTGGCGGGATCAATCTGATACAGCGATTGACCGGCTTTGACGTCACTTCCTTCCACAAAATTGCGTTTAAGGATAATACCTGACACCTGAGGGCGAACTTCAGCAACGCGAAAAGCCGAGGTACGGCCCGGCAGCTCGGTAGTAATTTTCAATGGTTCGTTTTTTAACGTGACAACACCCACTTCTGGGGGCTGCTGCTGGGCGGCTTGCTGGGATTTATTATCATCACATCCTGTTAACAAAAAGCTGCCTGAAAGCATCAGGACGGCCGCCAGAGGCGCTAATCCTCTGTTTTTATTCATAAATAAACCTCTAGTGTCCGATATCAAATGATCAATGGATCACAAACCGATAAACCCATTGCTGCGTTAAAACACGGGTCGTGCTATGGTACATACATTCACAAATGTATGTAAACTTACAAGTTTGTAAAAAAAGCCCTTTATGGCACGAAAAACCAAAGCGCAAGCTCTTGAAACACGGCATCAAATTCTTGACGCCGCATTGACACACTTTTCAAAACACGGTGTGGCCGCCACGTCTCTGGCGGATATCGCAGCAGCGGCCGGCGTCACGCGCGGTGCTATCTACTGGCATTTCAAAAACAAAGCCGATCTTTTACATGAGATCTGGCTACGTTGTGACGCTGGTCTGGACGATGTGGAACTTGAGTATCAGACAAAATACCCCGGCGATCCACTTTCTGTTGTTCGCTCGATGTTGATCTATATCCTTGACGCCACAGCAAAGGATCCGCAAAGACGCGCATTAATGGAGATTATCTTTCATAAATGTGAGTTTGTTGGCGAAATGTCCACGTTACAGGATATGCAGCAGAGCTTACTGCAAGAGTGTTACGATCGAATTGAAAACGTACTTCGCCTTTGTATTGAAGCTGGCAAATTACCTGCCGGCCTTAATACACGTCAAGCTGCGCTACTGATGCGTGGCTATATTAATGGCATGATGGAAAGCTGGTTATTCAATCCACAAAGCTTTGATTTAGCTGCAGATGCGCCACAGCTGGTGGATGCGTTCCTGGATATGCTGCGCCTGAGCCCAACGCTGATTAGTCAGCCTTAACCTCCGCCGCTTTTTTTTGCTCATAATCACGTTGAACTATCGCTAATGCCGCCAGCACGGTGGTGGTGGGGACGTGATTCTCTTCAAGCAATTGAATCAGATCGACGGCAAGCTTAATTTCGTCTGGTGCGCTATCCAGTGACATTGTTTCTCCTAAATACGTAATTTTGCCGCGACCAGCAGCATAAAGAGGGCGCCAGCGAGTGCCGAGGCGAAACCAGCGGGGGCTAAGCTTGCCAGATCGCCGGTGGTAAAGTAGGTAGCAATGTAGCCGCCAATCAGCGCACCAATCACCGCCAGCACCAGCGTGGGCACAAACCCCCCCGGACGACCGGGAAAAATCACCCGCTTTAGCCAACCTGCGGCTAATCCAATCACCATCCAAAAAACCAGCGTCATGATTTTTCTCCTCTTTCTGACTAAAAGGAGTATAGAGGAAAATGCGTCGCGTTTAGCGTGGCGTAGATGGCAGCGCCAGTTTATAGATAGCAGCGCGGCAGCGCGCCAGCCGCTCTTGCAGCTGATCGACTTCTCGCATCAGTTGTTGCTGAACGCTCAGGGTTTCAGCACGTGCCAGATGCTGTTCGCGTTGCTGAATCATTGCCAGCAATCGCTGCTCGTAGCCTTGGTACTCTTCACGCTTTTTTTGACGTGAATCGATACGTGGACGCTCGCGCTGCACGCGCAGCTGTTGGCTCTGACACTCCCGCTGCAACGCGGCGATTTGATCCAGCACTTTATCCGCCAGCCATTGGCGCCGTGCCACATCAGTATTAGCAGCGGTTAACTGCGCGACATTGCCTTCCAGTTCGAGGAGATAATCCGCCAGGCGTGTGCCGGAGGTGCGAAACAGTTGTGAATCAAAGCGTGGCTGACGACAGGCACCATCCGGCTGCTGCGCAATCTGCTGGCGTAATAAATCCAGTGTCGCGCCAAGGCGCTGTTGTGCGGATGGTTGGGGCATCACTCGGTTTCCGACTGTGTTAACGTAACGCTGTTTTGACTCTTTCAGGCATCCGGCATGCAGCGTATTTTACTACTGAGCCTTGGCTGGCTGGCGATTGTGCTAGGTACGCTCGGCATTGTATTACCTTTATTACCTACAACGCCATTTGTGTTGCTGGCGGCTTGGTGTTTTGCGCGCTCGTCGCCGCGCTTTCATGACTGGCTGCTATGGCGATCGCCATTTGGCCGCTTTATTCGCCACTGGCAGCAGCATCATGCTATGCCGCCCGGCGCTAAAGGACGCGCCATATTGCTGATTGTGATTACCTTTTCGGTGTCCATTTATCTGGTGAACCTGCTGTGGGTGCGCATCCTGTTAGGCGTGATGCTGTGCCTGCTGCTGCTGTTTATGTGGCGAATCCCGGTGGTGGACGAGAATGACAACCCGCCGCAACCTTAGCGTTAGGGTTGCATTTAGCGAGGTATTTGCATAGATTTGGGCATCTTCGTGCGTGGCTTCCCTTATAAACCTCTTCGCTTAACCCGGTTTCCGGTTTTTGGCGCTTGAGAAGTCGCGCGTATTAGATATTTTCTCCAGGCGTAACATTTATGACCGCAACTGCGCAGCAGCTTGAACTCATCAAAAACAGCATCAAAAGCATTCCTGACTATCCGAAGCCGGGCATTCTTTTCCGTGACGTCACCAGTCTGATGGAAGATCCGCAGGCTTACGCCGCGTCGATCGCCATTCTGGTTGAGCGTTATCGTGACAAGGGCATCACCAAGGTGGTGGGAACGGAAGCGCGCGGCTTCCTGTTTGGTGCGCCAGTGGCGCTGGGGTTGGGCGTGGGTTTTGTGCCGGTGCGTAAACCTGGCAAACTGCCGCGTGCCACCTTTAGTGAAAGTTATGAGCTGGAATACGGTACCGACGCGCTGGAGCTGCACAAAGATGCGATCAAGCCAGGTGACGTGGTGCTGGTCGTCGACGATCTGCTGGCAACCGGCGGCACCATTGAAGCCACGGTGAAACTGATCCGCCGCGCCGGTGGTGAAGTGCAAGATGCCGCCTTCGTGATTAATCTGTTCGATCTGACCGGCGAAGCCCGTCTGACCGCCATGGGCGTCAAATGCTATAGCCTGGTGAATTTCCCCGGCCACTAAGGCCTGTGCGCTCCGCTGTGTGGCGGGGCGCAACCTCCGTAAAGTTATCGGTTGCTGATCCGGTTGTGGCTGTTAAACTACTGCCAAAATAAACAGGGTTTGCGAAGCTGCATCTTCTCCCTTCTCCTTAAAATCCAGTGATTGAATCCACATGAGCTATCAGGTACTTGCGCGAAAATGGCGTCCCCAGGCTTTCGCTGACGTAGTCGGTCAGGAACATGTGCTGACTGCGCTGGCCAACGGATTGTCACTGGGACGAATCCATCATGCTTATCTCTTTTCCGGCACCCGCGGCGTAGGGAAAACCTCGATCGCCCGTCTGCTGGCCAAGGGCCTAAACTGTGAAACCGGCATAACCGCAACACCCTGCGGACAATGCGATAACTGCCGTGAGATTGAGCAGGGCCGTTTTGTCGATCTGATTGAGATTGATGCTGCATCGCGCACCAAAGTTGAAGATACGCGCGATCTGCTCGATAACGTGCAGTACGCGCCGGCGCGTGGTCGCTTCAAGGTTTACCTGATCGATGAAGTGCACATGCTGTCGCGCCACAGCTTCAACGCGCTGCTAAAAACGCTGGAAGAGCCGCCATCACACGTTAAATTCCTGCTGGCGACCACCGATCCGCAAAAGCTGCCGGTGACGATTCTGTCACGCTGCCTGCAATTCCATCTTAAAGCGCTCGATGTCGAGCAAATTCAGCAGCAGCTGGCGCATGTGTTAGAGCAGGAGCACATCGCTGCCGAACCGCGCGCGCTGCATCTGCTGGCCCGCGCCGCTGATGGCAGCATGCGTGATGCGCTCAGCCTGACCGATCAGGCTATCGCCATGGGGCAGGGCAGCGTCACGCGTGATACCGTAGCGCAGATGCTTGGCACGCTGGACGATGAGCAGCCGCTGGCGCTGATTGAAGCGCTGGTGGAGGGGCAAGGCGAACAGGTGATGGCGCTGCTGAATCAGGCGGCGTCGCGCGGTGTGGAGTGGGAAGCGCTGCTGGTGGAAATGCTGCGTTTGCTACACCGCATTGCGATGGTGCAGCTGTTGCCGAGCTCGCTTAGCGAGGATGATCTCAGCCAGGCCGATCGCCTGCGTGAGTTAGCGCGCGTGCTGCCACCGGCCGATGTACAACTCTATTACCAAACGCTATTGATGGGGCGAAAAGATCTGCCGCTGGCACCGGATCGTCGCCTGGGCGTGGAAATGACGCTGCTGCGCGCATTGGCATTCCATCCGCAGGCGACGATTGCTGAGCCCGTCGCCCGTCCGGTATTAACGCCACAAAGCGCGCCGCAGGTTGCTGCTGCACCTGCACCTGCGGCAGCCAAAGCGCCATCTGCGCAGGCTGCACAGCCACAAATGGCACCACCCGTTAACGAGGCGCCGCCAGTTTCGGATGATTATCCTGACATGCAAACAGCGCCCGATCCGTTACCCGATTCCACCAGCCAGCTGTTACAGGCGCGAACGCAGTTGCTGCGTCAGGGAGCCGGTAAAGCAAAAAAGAGTGAGCCGGCAGCGCGTTCCGCGCGGCCGGCGAATCCGGCGCTGGAACGTCTCGCGAACGTCACCGAACGTGTACAGCAGCGCGCCTCTGAGTCCACGGTAAAAGCGCCGGCTAAACCGGAAGCCTACCGCTGGAAAACGCAGCTGCCGACCGAGGTAAAACCAGAGCCGGTAGCGACGCCAAAAGCCTTGCGTTCGGCTCTGGAGCATGAGAAAACGCCTGAGCTGGCGCTGCGTCTGGCGGAAGAGGCCCAGCAACGCGATGCGTGGGCAGCGGAAATTGCCACGCTGACGTTACCGAAACTGGTGCAGCAAGTGGCGCTCAACGCATGGAAAGAAGTGAGTGAAAAAGGCATTACGCTGCATCTGCGCAGCAGCCAGCGCCATCTGAATTCCGCTTCCGCTCAGCAAACTTTAGCGGAAGCATTAAGTCAGTCTGCCGGCCAGCCGGTTGAATTGACCATTATTGAAGACGATAATCCCACGGTATTGACGCCACTGGAGTGGCGCCAGGCCATTTACGAAGAGAAACTGTCGCAGGCGCGACAGTCGATCGAAAGTGATACCCATATTCAGACATTGCGTCGATTCTTCGATGCCGATTTGGATGAAGAGAGTATTCGACCGGTGTGAACATGCTGCCGCGCGTTGATTGCGCGCAGCCCCAGCAGAGAGAGAAAACTATGTTTGGTAAAGGCGGATTGGGCAACCTGATGAAACAGGCCCAGCAGATGCAAGACAAAATGGCCAAAGTGCAGGAAGAGATCGCCGCGATCGAAGTGACCGGTGAATCAGGCGCGGGCTTGGTTAAAGTTACCATCAACGGTGCGCACAACTGCCGTCGTGTTGAAGTCGATCCTAGCTTGCTGGAAGATGACAAAGACATGCTGGAAGATCTGATCGCCGCGGCCTTTAACGATGCTGCACGCCGTATCGACGAAACGCAGAAAGAGAAAATGGCCTCTGTATCAAGTGGCATGCAGCTGCCGCCTGGCTTCAAGATGCCGTTCTAATGCAAACCAGTCCACTGCTTGAATCTTTGATGGAGTCGTTGCGTTGCCTGCCGGGCGTTGGCCCGAAGTCGGCGCAGCGCATGGCTTTTCAGCTGTTGCAGCGCGATCGTAGCGGTGGCATGCGTCTGGCGCAGGCGTTGACCCGCGCCATGTCGGAAATCGGCCACTGCGCCGATTGCCGAACCTTCACCGAGCAGGAGATCTGCACCATCTGCGCCAATCCGCGCCGTCAGCAAAACGGCCAGGTTTGCGTAGTGGAAAGCCCGGCTGATATCCACGCCATTGAGCAAACCGGCCAGTTCGGCGGACGCTACTTTGTGCTGATGGGCCATTTGTCACCGCTGGATGGCATTGGTCCGCAGGATATTGGTCTGGATCGGCTGGAGCAGCGTCTGGAGCGCGAAACCCTAACCGAAGTGATCCTCGCCACCAACCCCACGGTGGAAGGAGAAGCAACGGCCAACTACATCGCCGAGCTGTGCGGGCAATATGGCGTTGATGCCAGCCGCATTGCGCACGGTGTACCGGTTGGCGGTGAGCTGGAAATGGTGGACGGCACCACGCTGTCGCACTCGCTCGCTGGACGTCATAAGATTAATTTCTAATCACTTGCCGATGTCTTCACGGATATCGGCTTGAAATCCTGCCCTTCATCCCCATTTCTCTCTCAACGTATCATCAACCCCGATTCAGTTGAGGTAGCAATGACCATGAAAGGACAAGAGACGCGTGGCTTCCAGTCAGAGGTAAAACAACTTCTGCACCTGATGATCCATTCCCTCTATTCAAATAAAGAGATTTTCCTGCGCGAGCTGATTTCCAACGCTTCAGATGCCGCCGATAAATTGCGCTTCCGTGCGCTGTCGACGCCAGATCTGTATGAAGGCGATGGTGAGCTGCGCGTGCGCATCTCGGTCAATCCGGAAAACCGCACCCTGACGCTTAGCGATAACGGTATCGGTATGCGCCGTGATGAGGTGATTGAGAACCTAGGTACCATCGCGAAATCGGGTACCAAATCCTTCCTGGAATCTCTGGGTTCCGACCAGGCGAAAGACAGCCAGCTGATCGGCCAGTTCGGCGTAGGCTTCTATTCAGCCTTCATCGTGGCGGATAAAGTTACCGTGCGCACCCGCGCAGCCGGCGCAAAAGCCGATGAAGCGGTGTTCTGGGAATCAGCCGGCGAAGGTGAATACACGCTGGCGGAGATTGAGAAAGCCGATCGCGGCACCGACATCACGCTGCACTTCCGTGAAGGCGAGGACGATTTCCTCGATGCATGGCGTGTGCGTAATGTGATCAGCAAATACTCCGATCACATCGCGTTGCCGGTTGAAATTGAAAGCAAAGACGAAGAAACCGGCGAAAGCAAATGGGAGAAGATCAACAAAGCCCAGGCGCTATGGACGCGTAACAAGTCCGAGATCAGCGACGACGAATACAACGAGTTCTACAAGCATATCGCCCATGATTTTAGCGATCCGGCGATCTGGAGCCACAACCGTGTAGAAGGTAAACAGGAATATACCAGCCTGCTTTACATCCCGGCGCGTGCGCCGTTCGACATGTGGAACCGCGACAGCAAGCACGGCCTGAAACTTTATGTGCAGCGCGTCTTCATCATGGACGACGCTGAGCAGTTCATGCCGAACTACCTGCGCTTTGTCCGTGGCCTGATAGATTCTAACGATCTGCCACTGAACGTGTCGCGTGAAATCCTGCAGGACAGCCGTGTCACTCAGAGCCTGCGTAGCGCGCTGACCAAGCGTAGCCTGCAGATGCTGGAAAAACTGGCGAAAGACGACGCAGAAAAATATCAGCAGTTCTGGAAAGAGTTTGGTCTGGTGTTGAAAGAGGGCCCGGCTGAAGACAACGCGAATCAGGAAACCATCGCCAAACTGCTGCGCTTTGCCACCAGCCAGAGTGAAGGCGCCGAGCAGACCATTTCGCTGGAAGATTATCTGAGCCGCATGGTAGAAGGTCAGGACAAGATTTACTACATCACCGCTGACAGCTATGCCGCCGCGAAGAGCAGCCCGCATCTGGAACTGTTCCGTAAGAAAGGCATTGAGGTGCTGCTGCTCTCCGATCGTATCGACGAATGGATGATGAGCTACCTCACCGAGTTCGACGGCAAAACCTTCCAGTCAGTGAGCAAAGCGGATGATTCCCTGAGCAAATTGGCTGACGAAGAGACTGAAGAGCAGAAAGAAGCGGAGAAAGCGCTGGAGCCGTTCGTTGAACGCGTGAAAACCCTGCTGGGCGAGCGCGTGAAAGAGGTGCGTCTGACACATCGTCTCACCGACACGCCAGCGATTGTTACCACCGATGCCAACGAAATGACCACGCAGATGGCGAAGCTGTTTGCTGCGGCCGGTCAGGACGTGCCGGACGTGAAGTACATCTTCGAGATTAACCCGGATCATACGCTGGTGAAACGTGTGGCTGATACGCAGGACGAAACGCGCTTTGCGGAGTGGGTTGAGCTGCTGCTGGATCAGGCGCTGCTGGCAGAACGCGGCACGCTGGACGATCCGAACCAATTTATCCGTCGTATGAATCAACTGCTGACGGCGTAATCGCACCAAACTCGCAGGGTCGCCATTCACATGGCGACCTTTTTTATATCTGCGCCTGATCGCGCAGCCAATCGCGAAACAGCGTTATCTCCGCATCGTGCTGGCGCGATATCTTGGTCATCATCAGCGTCGCGCGATCTACGCGTACAAAGCCCAACGGTGCGATCAACGTTCCGTCACTCAACTCCTGACGCACCAACAGACGCGGTGCCATAATCACGCCTAAGCCATTTCTGGCTGCCTGAATGCCTAACGTTAAATTATCGAAGTGCTTGCCGATCCAGAAATTACCGCGCGCGCCGCTGGTTTTTGCCCATTCGGCCCACGCATGCAGCCGCGTATCGGCGTGCAGCAGCGGCAGCGCGGCAAGATCCTGCTCATTTCGAAAACGCACGGCAAACTGCGGAGCACATAGTGGGCCGATGTAATCATCGCTAATCAAAGTGGCATCAATATCCTCATCCGGCGATTGCTCTGCGCTGAGAATGAGCACGTCAGTGTGCTCGCTGCGCAGTTGGTCAATGTCCACCAGCGGCTGAAACTGCACTTCAATATCGGGATAGCGTTGATAAAAGCTGGCGATGCGTGGAATCAGCCATTGCGCCAGGAAGCTGGGCGCACAGGAGACGCTGAGATGATGGCGCATGCCGGTACGAATACTTTCGCAGCTGGTGGAGAGTTCACTAAAGGCTTTCTGACAGCTCACCAGCAAACGTTCACCGTGTGAGGTTAATTTGACGCGTCCGTTGGTGCGCACAAACAGCGGCTTGCCCATCCAGCTCTCCAGCTGCCGCACCTGATGGCTAATGGCGCTGTGGGTGACATGCAGACGTTCGGCTGCCACGCTAAAACTGCAATACAGTGCCGCCTGGTGGAAATAGTGCAGTGCACGTAACGATGGAAGCGCGGTCATACTCGTCCCCTGTGTAAAAACCTAACAGGGATTGTCAGTTTATATCATTTTAATGTCCAGCCGCATTGGCCTAACCTTTCCCCCAGATTCTGGCGGTTGACGGCTAAGCCTCTCTGTGGTTTTGCCAGAAATCGCCGTCACGTTGCACCTCCCGCACACAGCACAATAACAAGAGAAATATCACGCGATGGCTCCACAACTTGCTACTGCCAGGGCGGCGGCGGCGCGCGATAAGCTTCGCGGCTTGCTTTCCCGTCACTACCGGCTTGAAAATTACGACCTCTTCTTTGCACCCTCGTTGCATATTGCCCGGGTGCTGCTTTCCCAATTATTTCTGCGTCAGGAACAGGCGCGTAACCAAACCCGCTACGCGTCGCACTATCCGGTTAGCGAACTCAGCGTGCTGCCTACCTTGCCGATGATGGCGGGCAACATTGCGCTGGTGGAACATATCGATATGCAGCACGGGCGCGTGCGGGCGCTGAGCGAATGCCAGAGTCAGGGGGTTACGGATGCCTCAGAATCCTTTGCCACCCAGCTGCATAAACGTCTTATCAGCGATGCGCGGCTCTTTGTTACGCGTTTGGATCGACACGCCGCCTTGTGTAGCGATCTGGTGCTGATCGCTTTACGTACTGCTGATTTCAGCACCCTGGTACGCAGTGAGCTGCGGTTGTTTGAGCAGGGGCTTGCTTTCGGCGCCGCAGCCGAACAAGCGCTGGCGATAATGGAGAACGACGACTGGCGGCCGTTCAACATCGCAACGGTAGAAAGTATCGCGCTTGAAGCCCCGCTATTGCTGCGATCAATTCAGCAACCGGGGTTGCCGTTCGCCCTTTTTCCCTTACCTATCGGGCTGAATGTCAGCACGTTTCCTCAGGATATTCAGGTGCTATCTTCTCCGCAGCGCTTACGTCTGCGTGCTAACGTTCGTGGCAGCGTGAACAAACATCTCAACGTCACTAACACCTTAAAAACACGACTGAAGGAAGCGCTGATACGTAGCCGAAATTCCTAAAAACAGGCACTCTGCTAGTATTCCCTGACAAAGCAGGTCAAAGTAGACCTTTCGTCAGAAGCGCGCCCGTTTCCTTGTGGTGCGCGGGGCATAATGGTATGTTCTTCGCCTTCTCAGATTGAACAATGCGATTCGCAAGGGGAATTACGCAATGCGTATTATTCTGCTCGGAGCACCGGGCGCAGGTAAGGGCACTCAGGCTCAATTTATCATGGAGAAATACGGTATTCCGCAAATCTCCACGGGTGACATGCTGCGTGCGGCAGTGAAAGCGGGCTCCGAATTGGGCCAGCAGGCAAAAGCGATCATGGATGCCGGTAAACTGGTGACTGACGAGTTGGTGATTGCGCTGGTTAAAGAGCGTATCGCGCAGGAAGACTGCAAAAACGGTTTCCTGCTCGATGGCTTCCCACGCACCATCCCGCAGGCTGACGCCATGAAAGAAGCGGGCATCAAAGTTGACTACGTGCTGGAGTTTGCCGTACCCGACGAGCTGATTGTGGATCGTATTGTGGGTCGTCGCGTGCATACGCCATCGGGCCGCGTTTATCACGTCACCTACAATCCACCGAAAGTGGAAGGTAAAGATGACCTGACCGGCGAAGAGCTGACCACGCGTAAAGATGACCAGGAAGAGACCGTGCGTAAGCGTCTGGTGGAATACCATCAGCTGACCGCACCGCTGATTGCCTACTACGGCAAAGAAGCGCAAGACGGCAATACCGAATATCACAAAATCGACGGCACGCGTCCCGTCGCTGAAGTGAGCACGCAGTTGGCCACGATCCTCGGCTAAGGCGTCCAGAGGGCCGGTTGTCCGGCCCTTTTGCAGCAATTGCTTTCTCCTCCCTCGATTTCCGCTACAATTTCCCCTGATTTTGATTTGACCCATTCGTTTCGACATCAAGGAAATACAATGAGGCAAGAAAAGCCCGGGGTTTTACTGGTTAATTTAGGTACACCAGAGGCACCCACCACACCTGCGGTTAAGCGCTATCTAAAACAATTTCTCGGCGATCCACGCGTGGTTGATACGCCGCGTTGGTTATGGTGGCCGATTCTCAATTTCATCATCCTGCCGTTCCGCTCGCCGCGCGTCTCGAAACTCTATGCATCCGTGTGGATGGACGAAGGTTCACCCTTGATGGTATTCAGCAAGCGCCAGCGTGAAGCCCTGGCACAGCGCCTGGATATGCCGGTTGAGCTCGGCATGAGCTACGGCCAGCCAAGCCTGGATAGCGCGCTGCAGCGCCTGCTGGCGCAGGGCGTCACTAAACTGATCGTGCTGCCGCTCTATCCGCAGTTCTCATGCTCAACGGTAGCCGCCGTTTGGGATGGGTTAGCCACGAGCTTTAAACCGCTGCGCTCGCTGCCGGAAGTGGCTTTTATTCGCGATTATGCCGAACACCCGGCCTATATCGCTGCCCTGAAAGCCTCGGTAGAACGCTCGTTCGCGCAGCATGGCGAACCGGATCTGCTGGTGCTGTCGTATCACGGCATTCCGCAGCGTTTCGCCAATGAAGGTGATGATTATCCGCAGCGCTGCAAAGACACCACCGCTGCGTTAGCGGCCGCGTTAGGTATTGCGCCGCATAAAATCATGATGACCTTCCAGTCGCGCTTTGGCCGTGAGCCGTGGTTGACGCCGTACACCGATGAAACCATGAAGAGTTTGCCGGCGAAAGGTATCAAGCATGTGCAGGTGATGAGCCCCGGCTTTGCTGCAGATTGCCTGGAAACGCTAGAGGAGATCAGCGGAGAAAACTGCGAGATCTTCCTGCATGCCGGTGGTGAAAAGTTCGAGTACATTCCTGCGCTCAACGATGATGCCGAGCACATTGAAATGATGCTGCAGCTGGTCAACGCACGCCGTTAATGGTGCGGCAGAGAGTGTGATATCATTCTCTGCCTGATTTTCCCTGACGGCACTCTCGATGAAATTTCCCGGCAAACGCAAATCCAAACACTATTTCCCCGTTAACGCGCGAGATCCGCTGCTGCAAGCTACGCAGCAAGAGCAGGAAGAGGGCAGCTGGGTGGTGGGTATCGACCAGACGCTGGTGGATATTGAAGCTAAAGTCGATGATGACTTTTTGCAGCGTTACGGCCTTAGCGCCGGCCATTCGCTGGTTATTGACGATGCGACTGCCGAAGCACTCTATAACGAACTGATGCGTGAAGAGCTCATCAGCCATCAATTCGCGGGTGGCACCATCGGCAATACGCTGCACAACTACTCGGTACTCGCCGACGATCGTTCGGTGCTGCTGGGCGTGATGTGTAACAACATCCAGATTGGCGGCTATGCCTATCGCTACCTGTGCAACACGTCCAGCCGCATGGATCTTAACTTCCTGCAGGGCGTGGACGGCGCCATTGGCCGCTGCTTCACGCTGATTGGCGAGCAGGGCGAACGCACCTTTGCCATCAGTCCGGGTTTAATGAACCAGCTGCACGCCAGCAACATTCCGGAAGAGGTGATTGCCGGCGCGTCGGCGCTGGTGCTGACGTCGTATCTGGTGCGCTGCCAGCCGGGCGAACCGATGCCGGAAGCGACGCTGCGTGCTATTGAATACGCAAAGAAACACAATGTGCCGGTGGTGCTAACGCTCGGCACTAAATATGTGATTCAGGATAACCCGCAGTTCTGGCGCGACTTCCTGCGCGATCACGTCTCGATTGTCGCGATGAATGAAGAAGAGGCTTTCGCGTTAACCGGTGAGCAAGACCCTTTGCTGGCATCGAACATGGCGCTGGATTGGGTGGATCTGGTGCTGTGCACCGCTGGGCCAACCGGTTTGTACATGGCCGGCTTCACGGAAGAGGAATTCAAGCGCAAAACCAACCATCCGCTGCTGCCGGGCGCGTTGGCTGAGTTCAACCAATATGAATTTAGTCGGGCGATGCGTCACAAGGATTGCAACCAGCCGCTGCGTATTTTCTCGCATATCGCGCCTTACATGGGCGGACCAGAAAAGATTATGAACACCAATGGCGCGGGCGATGGCGCGCTGGCGGCACTGCTGCATGATATCACCGCCAACAACTTCCACCGCCAAAAGGTGCCTAACTCCAGCAAACACGGACGAGCCTATCTGACGTATTCCTCGCTGGCACAGGTGTGTAAATACGCCAACCGGGTGAGTTATCAAGTGTTGAACCAGCATTCACCACGCCTGACGCGCGGCCTGCCGGAGCGGGAAGACAGTTTAGAAGAGTCGTACTGGGATCGTTGATGATGGCATCGGTGCGCATGAATGCACACCCTACAAAAAAGGTCACCATTCATGGTGACCGATTCACGCTTAACTGACGAGCATTACGCCATTTATGGGGATCTTAACAATGACCGCACTCATTTAAATCGGGCACTCGCGCACAATCGGGTTCTGCGCAATCTCTTCTTCCAGCACGTGCAACATGCTATTGGCGATTTCACGTTCACCCATCACCACGCGATTGGCGCCGCGCTCCATAATATAGGTCACTTCATCGTCGTAATGCGCACGCGCAATAATCTCAATGTCGGGACGCTTCTCACGCGCCGCCGTAACGACTTCGCCCGCTTCATACCCATTTGGAATCGTCAGCAGCAGCCAGCGTGCGCAGTCGAGCCGCGCCAGCTCCATGGTATCAACGCGAGCCGCATTGCCCAGCACCGCTTTAATACCTTGCTCACGTAGCGCTTCAACGCGTGGGCGGGAATTCTCCACCACCACCAGCGGCACATCCGCATCCATCAGTTTTTGCCCCAGCAGGCTGCCGACGCGACCATAGCCGACCAGCACCGCGTGGTTGCAGATATCCACCGGAATCTGCTTCTCTTCTTCGATAGCTTCTTCCAGCGTCTGCTCTTCCATGGTCTCGGTTTTATCGAGGTAGCGCTCCAGCACGGTAAACAGAATGGGGTTGAGCATGATGGAGAGAATTGCCGCCGCCAGCACCAGATTGCGGCCTTCATCGCTCAACATACCCAGCGAAATACCGAGGCCGGCCAGAATAAAGGCAAATTCACCAATCTGCGCCAGACTCACTGAAATGGTCATGGCGGTGCGGCGTGAATGACCCAGTAGCGTAACCAGCAGCCACGCGGCGATCGATTTACCGAGGACGATAATCGCCAGCGCGCCGAGCACCGCCAGCGGCTGTTCAATCAGAATCATCGGGTCAAACAGCATGCCAACGGAAACAAAGAACAGCACGGCGAAGGCATCGCGCAGCGGCAGTGTATCGTGTGCCGCGCGGTGGCTCAGTTCCGATTCGTTCAGCACCATGCCGGCAAAGAAGGCGCCGAGTGCAAAGGAGACATCAAAGAATTCGACCGCACCAAAGGCGATACCGAGTGCCAGCGCCAAAACCGCAAGGGTAAACAGCTCACGCGAACCGGTAGCGGCACTTTTTGCCAGAATCCACGGCACCACGCGACGTCCTACCACCATCATCAGCACCATAAAGGCGACCACTTTGCCGATGGTGAGCAGCAGATCCCACAGCAGCAGCGTTGGGCTGGCGTTGCCCTGTTCGAGCATGCCGGCGATGGCAGGCAGTAGCACCAGCGTCAGCACCATCACCAAATCTTCAACGATTAGCCAGCCAATGGCGATTTGTCCGCGCTGGCTATCAATGAGCTGACGTTCTTCCAGCGCACGCAGCAGTACCACGGTACTGGCGGTTGAGAGACACAGCCCAAACACCAGGCCGGTCATCCACGACCAGCCCATCGTCCAGGAAAGCCCCATTCCCAGCAGCGTCGCCACGGCGATTTGCGCGATGGCGCCGGGAATGGCGATAGACTTTACCGACATCAAATCCTTGAGCGAGAAGTGCAAACCGACGCCGAACATCAGCAGAATCACACCGAGTTCAGCCAGTTCAGGGGCAAGATTGGTATCCGCGACAAAGCCTGGTGTGAAAGGGCCGGCCAGCACGCCCGCCAATAAATAGCCGACCAGCGGTGAGATGCGCAGGCGATTTGCCAGCATACCAAGGAGAAATGCGAGGACCAATCCCCCGACAATGGTAGTGATCAACGGTGTGGTGTGATGCATGCCTGTCTCCTTGTGTGCAAATGTATCCGCTTGTAACAACCTAGTGTAATGCACAATCGCTAACCGCGTTTAAACATTTGAGCGGTAAAAAGTCGCTAAATTGAAAAAATGAGATAAAAACGGTGCTGAAGCTGCATTTTCATCACTTATCTCAGGTTATCGGCAGGAAACATGCAGAGCGAGAGGGGGCAAGGAAAAGCAGTTGCCCCCGCGAAAGAAGGTCAGGCGTGGCGATTATCGGGGAGGAAAGCGGTTAAAAGGCCGATAAGGGGAAGCCAGGCGCAGATTTGATAAACCCATTCGATACTGGTGTGGTCGGCCACTACGCCGAGCACGGCGGCTCCCAGCCCACCCATACCAAAGGCGAAGCCGAAAAACAGCCCAGAAACCATACCGATACGTCCCGGCATCAGCTCTTGGGCGTAGACCAAAATGGCGGAAAATGCCGAGGCAAGAATCAGCCCGATGATCACGCTCAGTACGCTGGTCCACATTAAGTTGGCATGCGGCAAGAGGAGTGTGAACGGGGCAACGCCAAGAATAGACACCCAAATTACGTATTTTCGCCCAATCTTATCGCCAATAGGCCCACCGATAATGGTGCCTGCAGCCACCGCGCCGAGGAAGGCAAACAGGTGGAATTGCGAAGCCTGCACGGAAAGCCCGAATTTCTGTATTAAATAGAAGGTGTAATAGCTGCTGATGCTGGTGAGATAGAAGTACTTGGAAAAGATCAGCAGCAGCAAAATACTTATGGCCAGTGCGACTTTTTTACGCGGCAGCGGATTCACCGGCGCCACGGTGGTGCTGGATTTGCTTGCACGCTGCTGGTGGCTATACCAACGGCTCACCTGCAGCAGCACGATAATACCCAGCAGCGCTACCAGCACAAACCAGCCAAGATGGCCTTTGCCGTAAGGCGCCACGATCATCGCCGCCAGCAGTGGCCCCAGTGCGCTGCCAAAGTTGCCGCCTACCTGAAACAACGACTGCGCCAAACCGTGACGACCGCCGGAAGCCATACGCGCCACGCGTGAAGATTCCGGATGGAATACTGACGAACCGCTTCCCACCAGCGCGGCAGCCAGCAGCACTTGCGGATAGGTCGTGGAAAAGGTCAGCAGAATCAACCCACATAGCGTAAAGCCCATGCCCACCGGTAGCGACCAGGGTTTGGGGTACTTATCGGTGTAGTGACCAATCAGCGGTTGCAGCAGCGAGGCGGTGACCTGAAAAGTCAGTGTAATCAAGCCGATCTGTACAAAATTGAGGTTGAAATCTTTCTGCAACATCGGATAGATGGCTAGCAACAAAGATTGCAGCATATCGTTAAGCAGATGCGCGAGACTGATGGCGCCTAAGATGCCAAAAGCGGTGCGGCCCGGTGCGCGTGCCGGGGATGCGAGTTCACTTGCCATAATAATCCTGAAAAGGGCGGTTATCGTTATCAGATTGTTACTTACTGATTGACTCTATAAGCCTTTCGTCTTGAGTTAAAGTGCCATCTGTGCGACACAGGTGGGCGATAAAGCACATTTAGTCCACAGCTCAGTGGAAAAACGCAGAATAAGGAGATCGGCTTTGTTTTTATTACCGCGAAGAGGGCGCTGGGTGGCGCTGCTGATGTTACTGCTGCCGATGCTGGCGCAAGCATGGCAAACGGATCGCAGCTATCGTTTCAGTATTCTGCATACCAACGATCATCACGGACGTTACTGGACTAATGCACAAGGTGAATACGGCCTGGCCGCTCAAAAAACATTGATGGATCAACAGCGCTATGATGTTCAGGCCAAAGGTGGCGGTGCGCTGATCCTGTCGGCAGGTGATGTGAACACCGGCGTGCCAGAGTCAGATATGCTGGATGCTGAACCGGATATACGCGGCATGAATCTCGTGGGCTATGACGCCATGGCGCTGGGTAATCATGAGTTTGATAAACCGCTTAGTGTGCTACAAAAGCAGCAAAAGTGGGCCAAATTCCCCTTCCTTTCGGCCAATATCTATCAAAAAGGCACCGATAAGCGCTTATTTAAGCCGTGGGCGACATTTAATCGTATGGGCTTGAAGATTGCCGTAATTGGCCTGACGACGACCGACACGCTGCGCATCGCCAATCCTGAGAACATCGCGACGATAGATATTCGCGATCCGGTGCAAGAGACCGAGAAAGCGGTGGCTGAGCTGCGTGCCACTGAAAAACCTGACGTTATCATCGCGCTGACGCACATGGGCCATTATGACGATGGCCAGCATGGCAGTAATGCGCCGGGCGATGTGGAGTTAGCGCGCAGCCTGCCGCCGGGTACCATCAACGTGATTGTTGGTGGTCACTCGCAGGATGCCGTGTGCATGGCAAAAGAGAATGTCAGCGTGAAAGATTATCAGCCGGGCCAACCTTGCCAGCCGGATCGCCAGAACGGCGTGTGGATTATGCAGGCCAAAGAGTGGGGCAAGTTTGTTGGTCGCGGCGACTTCACCTTCCGCAACGGCGAGCTGACGCTGGATAGCTACCAGCTGATCCCGGTTAATCTAAAGCACAAAGTGAAGAACCTCGACGGCAGCGAATCCTGGCTCACCTGGCAGGAAGAGATCCCGAAAAACAGCGCGATGATGAAGTTGTTAACCCCTTACCAGCTGCGCGCAGGCAAGAAGCTGGATGTTAACGTCGGCAGCAGTGACGGTGTGTTTGTCGGTGAGCGCGACAAGGTGCGTTTTGAGCAAACCAATCTTGGCCAGCTGATTTTACGTGCGCAAATGGCGGCGACCAAAGCAGACTTTGCGGTTATGAGCGGCGGTGGCATTCGCGCTTCGCTGGACAAGGGTAATCTCAGCTGGCGCGATCTGCTGCAGGTGCAGCCGTTCGGCAATCAGGTGGTGTCGGTTACGCTCACTGGCAATGAGTTGCTGAACTATCTGGCAACGGTGGCCAATATCAAAGTGGATTCAGGCGGCTTCGCGCAGTTCACCAACATCAGTCTGGTGGCGGATGGCAAAGGCGTTAGCGAGGTGAAGATCGACGGCGCACCGCTGCAAAAGGATAAAACCTACCGTATGGCGACGAATAGCTTTAATGCCAGCGGTGGCGACGGTTATCCGGTGATCGAAAACCATGCCGGATTCAGCAATAGCGGGCTGCGCGATGCGGATGCGCTGCGTGAATTTGTCAGCCAGCATTCACCCTTGAAAGTTGATGATTTTGTACCAACCGGTATTGTGCATCTGACGGAAGCACAGATTGAACAGCGTAATAAAGCCCAGGAGAAGGAGCGGAAGCCAAGCTATCCGCAGATGATTCTGGCGTGGATTTGGCCGCGCGCGGCACAACACTGAACGCCGATTTCCCGGTGCGCATGAATGCGCACCCTACAAAAACCCGGCGATATCCACGTAGGGCCACCCTTCATGGTGGCCGATTCACGCTTAACTGACGAGCATTACGCCATGAATGCGCACTCTACAAAAAACCGGCGATATCCACGTAGGGCCACCATTCATGGTGACCGATTCACGCTTAACTGACGAGCATTACGCCATGAATGCGCACCCTACAAAAACCCGGCGATATCCACGTAGGGTCGCCATTCATGGTGACCGGTTTATCAAGCCTGGCAATTTTTCTGCGTCACCCAACGTTGACGCAACTTATCCCACACCCAGTTGTAGACCATGGTGTAAGGCAGGAAGAACAGAAAGAACGCCACTTCCAGCACGAAAGCGTCCAGCAGCGAAATATTCAGCATCCAGGCCGCAATCGGCAAGCCGATCAGGATAAAGCCCCCTTCAAAACCCAGCGCATGCATTGCACGCAGACCGAAGCCGCGTTTAACCTGTGGCGGCCAGATGCGATCAAAGCCGGTGTTATAGATCATGTTCCACAGCATGGCGACGGTCGACAGCATTATCGCTAACGCGCCCATCTGAAACAGCGGTTTCTCCATGATCCAGGCAGCCAGCGGCGCAACAGTGATAAGTGCCAACCCTTCAAAGCCTGCGGCATGACAAAAACGTTCTTTCAGCGAACGGGTACGCATATAAACCTCCTGATTAGTGATGTCGCACATTTTGGCACTCTGTAATGCTAAGATAAAATGATCACCTATCGATAAAAGCGATGGATCACTATGAAGTACTCCCCGGAATCTCTAGAAGCCTTTGTGCAAACCGTGGCCAGCGGATCGTTTTCCGCTGCTGCGCGTGCGCTGGCAAAAAGCCAGTCAACCATCAGCAGTGCGGTCGCAAACCTGGAGGATGATTTGGGTTTTACGCTGTTCGATCGCAGTGGGCGTCAGCCGGTGCTAACCGAGCATGGCCAGCGCGCCTTCGCGCAGGTGCAGCAAATTCTCGCCGCTAGCCAGCGGCTGGATGAGCTGGCGGTGCGTTTGTCGCAAGGCGTGGAACCGCGGCTCAGCCTGGCGATTTCAGATTTCTGGCAGGCCGATCATCACCAAAATCTGCTTAATCGCTTTGACCAACGCTATCCGGATATTGAGTTCGAATGCATGATTGCCGAGGATGCTGATGCGCTGGATCTTTTACAGGCCGGGCGGGTGCATCTTGGTGTGGTGCGAGCTCAGCCGCAACTGCCGCCAGATTTGGCGGTTGCGCGCTTGCAGGTGGGGGCACAGATGGCGATCTATCTGCATCAGGATCATGCTTTATCGCAGCTGCAGCAGGTGAGTGAAGGGCAGTTGGGTGAGCTGCGGCATTTACGGCTTAATACCTGGGTGCAAACGCGTGAGCCGCTGCCCGCGGGTCGCGTATGGTCAGCGCCATCCTATTTGCTGCTGCTGGAGATGGCAGAGCAGGGTTTCGGCTGGAGCGTGTTGCCGCGCTGGCTGGTGGAGCAATTTGGGCATCAGGTACTAAAAGAGCTGCCGGTGCCGGGCTGGCCGCAGCGTATTGCGGTCGATGTGGTGTGGTCGCGACGTAATCCGCCGGGACCGGCTGGTCGCTGGATGATCGACCAGCTCTGTGCTCAGCAGCCTGATTAGCTTCGACGCGCCACATCGGCCAGCGGTGCATCCAGCAGGCGCGACAAATCCTGCGCGGCCAGCTCAATATCCAGCCCGCGCTTGCCTCCGGAGATAAAGATGGTGGCGAATTCCGCAGCCTGCTGATCGATTACTGTTGGCAGACGTTTTTTTTGTCCGAGTGGACTAATTCCCCCTACCAGATAACCGGTCACGCGCTGCGCCAGCTGCGGATCGGCCATATCGGCCTTTTTAGCGCCCAGCGCCTTCGCCACTTTTTTTAGATCCAGCTGCGATGAGACGGGCGTGACCGCCACCGCCAGTGCTTTGGCATCACCGTTTAGCGCGACCAGTAAGGTTTTGAACACCTGACGCGCATCCAGATTCAGTTTACGTACCACCTCGTCACCAAAATTGGTTTCATGGCTATCGTGATCGTAAGGGTGCAGGGTAAAGGTGACGTTTTGTTTTTCCAGCAGTTTTACCGCAGGCGTCATATTTAATCCTTGTTAGGAAGATTCTTATTTCATTTTGAATGGAAAAAGAGTGGCGAAATTCTGAACTTTGCGCGAGAATTGGCCCGCGCCAGCAAGAGATTGCTGGTGATAACCAAAATCATAAACAAATTCCTCTTTGACGGGCCAATATTATTATTGGCCTTCTTTTTTTGTGATTTTTATTGTTATTTGCACCCTTCTAACCGGTCGCCATGAATGGCGACCCTACGATGGGCAATGCCAATCCTGGCGCACCGCAATGGCCTAACGCTTCAGCAATCCCGGCAAATTATCGTCGCCATACAGATGCAGCGCCCCTACTGCCACCACATATCGCCCTTTCGGTAACGCCAGCAGCAGCTCACGCCAGTGCTGATTACGATTTCGCATCAGCGTGTCATTCAACTCACTGCTAAAGGTGGTGGGCAGCGCCACCGGCTGCTGCTTTGGCGGGGCATCCAGCCACCAGCTGATCATGGTTTGCAGCAGACGCGCGTTGGTATGCCAATGCTCAAGGGTATCCAGCAGCAGCGGCAATCCATCCTGCGGCAGTGATTTCAGCAGGGCGATCTGAGTTTCCGGACCTTCCAGTTCAATGATGCGTTTATTGGCGGCTTTCGCTGCCTGTAACAGCTGGTAATCAATGCCAAACTGTGGACGCAACCCCAGCCGCTGCGCCTGC
Organism: Pantoea sp. BRR-3P; assembly: GCF_039621635.1. Lineage (NCBI taxonomy): Bacteria > Pseudomonadati > Pseudomonadota > Gammaproteobacteria > Enterobacterales > Erwiniaceae > Pantoea > Pantoea sp. BRR-3P. The sequence continues at coordinate 2,952,948 of NZ_CP155066.1, read as the reverse complement.
TGCGCCTGTAACATAAGCGCGATTTGCCAAAATGGCAGCGTGTCGAACAGGCTAATTGATAGCGATAGCTCATCACACAGCGCCTGCAGCCGTAGCAAAACCTCTGCGTCGAGCCGCGTTGCCAGCGGCGGATATTCATCATCGTTGCTGAAGGGCGATCCGCCTTGAGTGATATCCGCTTCAACAATCAGCGCGTCGGCTTTATTCAGCTGGCGCAGTAAACCGGCGGGCAAAGGTTGCATGTCACGCGTGCCCATATGAATGCTGCCAGCCAGATGCAGGCGGCGGTTATCCAGATGGATATCCATAGCCGGCCAGCTGTAACTGGCCGGGAAAAGGATCGCGATCCGTTGTTGGATGCTGTGCCACAGACCGTGTCTCATTCCCTGTCCTTTTGAAGTCAAAAATCCATGCTAGCGATTTCACTCACTGAAAAACAGGGCCGGAGTGGCTATTGCCGTTGCGCGGGCTTGAATCGCAACAATCGGTTAGCGTTACTCACCACGGTAATGGACGACAGCGCCATTGCAGCGCCTGCTACGATCGGGCTGAGTAACATACCGGTAAAGGGATAGAGCACACCGGCAGCAATCGGAATACCCAGGCTGTTGTAAATAAAAGCACCCAATAGGTTCTGGCGCATATTGCGCAAGGTAGCGCCCGCTATCGCCAGTGCATCGGCAACACAGTGCAAATCGTTGCGCATTAGCGTCATTGCGGCGGTTTCCACCGCTACGTCGCTACCGCCGCCCATTGCAATGCCGACATCTGCCTGCGCCAGCGCCGGTGCATCATTGATGCCGTCACCAACCATCACCACTTTGCGACCTTGCTGCTGCAGCTGGATAATGGCCTGGGCTTTGCCGTCGGGGAGTACGCCGGCAATCACTTCATCAATCCCCGCTTCGGCGGCGATCGCCTGTGCGGTTTTCTGATGATCGCCCGTCAGCATAATTAAGCGGTAGCCCTGCTGATGCAGGCGCTGTAACGCCGCTTTGCTCTCTGGTCGCAGGCTGTCACGCAGCGCGATTAAACCGAGCAATTGGTGCGTATCCGCTAACAACACCGGCGTAGCGCCTTGCGCCGCGAAGCGCTCGATATCCGCCTGTGCCGCGCTGTAATCAATGTGCTGCTCGTTCAGTAACGCCTGATTACCCAGTAGCAGCGTTCTGTCGGCAACTTTAGCGCTGATGCCTTTGCCGCGTATTGTACGAAATTGCTTAACCGCCTCGGCGCTCTCCGACGGTGCCGCGTCGAGAATTGCTTTGGCCAGCGGATGGCTGGAGCCTTGTTCCAGTTGTGCCGCCGCCTTCAAAACCTGCTGGCGATCCCAGTCCCCGTACAGCACCACATCGCTCACTTGCGGCATGCCGCGCGTCAGGGTGCCGGTTTTATCAAACACGATGGTGTCAACTTCGCTGGCGCGCTGTAGTGCATCGGCGTCACGCACCAGCACGCCGAGTTCCGCCGCCCGACCTACGCCCGCGATGACCGACATTGGCGTGGCTAAGCCTAACGCGCAAGGGCAGGCGATGATCAGTACGGTAGTCACAATCACCAGGGTATAAGCCAGCTGTGGCTGCGGGCCAACCAGATACCACATCAGGCCGCTGAGCAGCGCAATCGCCACCACTACCGGCACAAATACTGCGGAGATGCGGTCCGCAAGGCGGCCAATATCCGGCTTGCTGCTCTGCGCCTGACGCACCAGATTGATGATGCGTGCCAGCGTAGTGTGGCTACCGGTAGCGCGCGCGACAAACTGCAGCGTGCCGTCCTGCACCAGCGTCCCGGCAAAGATGTTGTCTCCGGGCTGTTTGGCCTGCGGTACCGCCTCACCGGTGAGCATCGCTTCATCAAGCCAGGCTTCACCGTTGGCAACCTCGCCATCTACCGGCACACGATCGCCGGTCACCAATTTTAGTCGCATGCCTGGCTGAACATCGCTCAGCGGTAGCAGCGTTTCACCGTGTTCATTAACGACGCGCGCCTGCGCGGGCGTCAAATCCAGTAGTCGTTCCAGTGCTTTTGAGGCGCGCTGCCGTGCGCGCTGTTCTAGCGCATGACCGAGATTAATCAGGCCAACGATCATCACGCTGGCTTCGAAATAGAGATGACGCGCCTGATGTGGGAAAAATTCTGGCCAGATGGCCACGCTCATGGAGTAGAGCCATGCTGCACCGGTTCCCAGCGCCACCAGCGTATCCATGGTGGCGGTGCCGTGACGCAGGCTGCGCCATGCGCTGCGGTAGAAGTGCCCGCCAGCAATCAGCATCACCAGCAAGGTGATGATACCCAGCGTACGCCACAGGGTTTGGTTATCTGCACTCAGCATCATGTTGTCGCCGAGCATGCCCCAAATCATCATTGGTACGCCGAGCAGCAGCGCCAGCGCTGACTGCCAGCTAAAGCGGCGCATGGCTTGTTGAGCGCTAACCTGCTGACGCTCCCGGCGGGTCTGTTCATCATCGATCACTTCGGCGGAATAACCGGCCTGATCAACCGCGCTAACCAGCGCTTCGGCCGTAGCATCACCCACGATTAGCGCACTACGCTCACCGAGATTGACGCGAGCCTGACTCACGCCGGGCACTTTTTGTAACGCTTGCTCCACGCGGCTGACACAGCTGGCACAGCTCATGCCGCCAATTAGTAAGTGATGCACGGCAAGATTTTCTTCTGCCGGTTGCGACTCCGTTGTCAGCGCCTCCGGCGGCGGCTCTGTAGCTGTCAACGGATCAGGCTTTGGGCTGGCAGCGCCATCTTTCAGCACGGCGTGGTAGCCAGCTTGTTCCACCGTGGCGATCAGATCGCTGGCACTGGCTGCGCCAATAACACGGGCTTCTTGCTGGGTAACTTCCGCCTGCTCGACATCGCTGCGCTGTTCGAGCGCTTCTTTAACGCGTTTTACACAGTGGCCGCATGACAAACCGTCCAGCGCCAGCAGTTGTGTGTGTGACATGGTTTATTCCTCATGTTGGTTTTGACTGCATGCAAAATTTGCATTAGATATAGAGCCTAAACCTTCCATTCAGGGGAAGGTCAAGAGGTGAATATGAACATCAGCGATGTGGCAAAAAAAACCGGGCTTACCAGCAAAGCGATTCGCTTTTACGAAGAGAAAGGCGTGGTGACGCCGCCAGCGCGCAGTGACAATGGTTATCGCCATTACGCTGCGCATCATATTGATGAGCTCAACCTGCTGCGTCAGGCGCGACAGGTAGGATTTACGCTGGAAGAGTGCCGTGAAATGGTGGCGCTTTTTAACAATCCCGCGCGTCACAGCGCCGATGTAAAAGCGCGTACCTTGCAGAAAGCCGCCGAGATTGCCGCACATATTGAAGAGTTACATGCCATGCGCGCGCGGTTGCTGGCGCTAGCAGAAGCCTGTCCGGGCGATGACGGTGCGGAGTGTCCGATTATCAATCATCTGGCGGGGTGCTGCCATCAGGCCGAGGGAAAGCGCGGCTGAATGATTAGCGTAATACCGATGACGCCGGTCACAATCACCGGCGTACCGGCAGGCAGATCGCTCTCCGCCTGCACGCGCCAGCTGCTGTCACCAATGCGCACGTGGCCCAGGCCATTTTTTAGGGTGTTATCCAGCGTGAGCTGCATCCCCATTAATTGGCTGCCGCGCTGATTGAGCGTATTGGGCTGCTGTGACGATTCACGATAGCGCATCCAGCGGTACCAGAAAAAAACGCTCAGCAGCGTCATCACCGCAAACATAATTCCCTGGCTGGTCCATGAGATGGGAACAATCCATTCAATCAGCGCCACGGCCACCGCCGCTAAGCCGCTCCACAGTAAGTAACCGCTGGTGCCCAGCATTTCGGCGGCAAGCAGCAGGCCGCCCAGAGTGAGCCAGAACCAGTGGGGGTGCGCAATCAGCTCCATGAGGATCATGGTCTGCGCTCCTGACGGCTCTCCTTCAGCAGTTCACTGATCCCGCCTATCGCGCCAAGCAAGCTACTGGCATCAAGCGGCATCATCACCACTTTGCTATTGTTAGCCTCCCCGATTTTTTGCAGGGCATCGGTGTATTTCTGCGCCACAAAATAGTTCACCGCCTGAATGTCCCCGGCGGCTATAGCTTCAGACACCATGCGCGTGGCATTGGCTTCGGCTTCGGCCTGGCGTTCACGCGCTTCGGCTTGCAGGAAGGCCGAGGTACGTTCACCTTCTGCTTTAAGGATCTGCGACTGTTTGTCACCTTCGGCGCGCAGAATCGCGGCCTGACGTACACCTTCCGCGCCCAGAATGTCGGCGCGTTTAGTTCTTTCCGCTTTCATCTGCGCGTTCATTGCCGCAATCAGCTCCTGCGGCGGACGCACATCACGGATTTCGATACGGGTGATTTTTACACCCCAGGGATTGGTGGCTTCATCGACGATATGCAGCAAGCGGGTGTTGATGTTATCGCGCTGTGACAGCATCTCATCCAGCTCCATGCTGCCGAGCACGGTGCGGATATTTGTCATCGTCAGATTAAGTATCGACAGCTCAAGATTGCTGACTTCATAGGCGGCGCGTGCCGGATCGACAACCTGAATAAAGCACACGGCATCAATCGTGACGTTGGCATTGTCTTTAGAGATGATTTCCTGCGAGGGAATATCCAGTACTTGTTCCATCATATTGATTTTGCGACCAATACGATCCATGAACGGGATGAGAAGATTTAAGCCAGGTGCCAGCGTTTTGGTGTAACGGCCAAAGCGTTCTACCGTCCACTGATAACCCTGTGGAACAATTTTTACTCCGGCCCACACGGTGACGAGTGCGAGCACAATAATGACGGGAATCACCGTTAACATATAACCTCCTGGCTGTCAGATTGTCGGGCCGAGTCGCTTCGGCCCGTTTAACGCGCGGTACCGATCAGTACAGCAGCGAGTAAAGCTGGCGGCGATAGCGGGTGGCGAGGGTATCGCCGGTGCCCAGTGCCGCTAAAATTTCCTGAAACATTTTACGCACCTGGCCGTCACCGGCGCTGAGATCGCTTTTCAGGAAGCTAAACAGCAGTTCTAATGCTTCTTCGTTGCGGCCAACCTGATGCAGCTGTAAGGAGAGTTTAGCAGCCAGCTCAGCATTCGCGGGATCGCTCGCCAGCTGCTCCTGCAACAGCTGAATTTCAGGCGTATCGGCGGCTTGCTTCAGCAGGTCAATTTGTGAAACCAGGCTCTGATAACGCGTATCCTGATCCTGCAGCGGCACCTTATCCAACACCGTTTCCGCTTCATCGCTGCGGTTCAGGGTGATCAGGACTTCGGCCAGCAGGAAGCCAATTTCACTGTTTTGATTGCTGAGCTGCCAGGCATCTTTCAGCAGCGGCAGCGCATCCAGCGGTTTGCCTTCATGCATAAATTGCATGGCTTGCTGCGCTTTTACTTCTTCTTCACGCGGCAAGACCTTTTGCAGCAGAGCGCGAATCGCTTCCTCCGGCTGCGGGCCCTGGAAGCCGTCAACCGGCTGACCGTTCTGGAACAGGTAGACGGTAGGAATGGAACGCAGGCCAAACTGCGACGCCACCATCTGCTCTTTATCGCAATCCAGCTTCGCCAAAATAAACTGTCCGGCATACTCCTGCGCCAGACGTTCCAGCACCGGCGTCAACTCCTGACAGTGCTGACTGCGCTCGGACCAGAAATAGAACAGCACCGGCAGCTGCATCGACTGCTCTAACGTCTGTTGCAGGTTGGATTCGTTGATGTCGATAATCAAAGCGTGTGACATGAGTACGTCTCTTGGCAGAAAGTGTGTTGAGGATATGGGGGCAAGCTGCCCATGTTCAAGTTCGATTCTGCGTTGCAGCTTAGTTGCTGCGCAAAATGCGATCCAGTATCCAACCTGGCAACAGCCGTTTCAGCAGACTCATTGCCCAGGCCACCAGCGTCACCGGATAACGCAGGCGCGGATGTTTGCTCTCTAATGCGTGACGCAGTTTCGGCAAAATCGCTTCAGGTGGCAGAGTAAAGCGCGCGGCGATGCCGGGATTACGCACCGGTTTGTCTTGCTCGCCCTGATGCACGTTGTCGGTAAAGCGGGTGCTGATCGGGCCCGGCTCAATCAGGCTGACGCGCACGCCGGCATTGCGCACTTCGAGGCGTAGCGCATCGCTCCAGGCTTCCAGCGCCCATTTGCTGGCGGCATAGGCACCGCGTCCCGGCGTGGAGATCAATCCCAGCACCGAGCTGGTATTGACGATGCGTCCGTTGCCGCTGGCTTGTAGTGCAGGCAGCAGTCGCATGGTCAGTTGATGGGTGCCAAACAGGTTGGTGGAAAACTGCTTTTCCAACTGCTGACGTGATACGCTGCTGAGCGGCCCATACTGGCCAAAACCGCCGTTGTTAAACAGCGCATGCAGGCGATGATCGGTCAGTTCCAGCACGCGATCGGCCGCAGCATCGACGCTGGCGGCATCATCCAGATCCAGCTGCACGCCAATAAATCCCAGCGCTTCCATGCGTGCCACATCTTCAGCGCGACGACAGGCGGCAATCACGCGATAGCCACGCGCCAGTAAATCATTCGCGGCAACCAGGCCAATGCCGCTGGAGCAGCCGGTGATGAGAATTGTTTTTTGCATAGCAATTAAGTCAATGATTTTGATTATTATCAGAATCAATGAATTGCTATGACATAGTCAACCCTTGTCTATTATGTGGCCGATATCTTTTCGCGCCTTTTGCCAATTCTATAGGCGGGTTTTTCAATATAGCGCCACGATAACCATGCTAATAGCAAAGATAACACTATCGAGAGGGTAAAACGCAGCATACCAGGTTCGATACCCGTGCTGTCGAAACGTTTGGCCAATCCGTAATTGAAAAGATTGTGAATAAGATAGAGAGAAAATGAAATATCACCCAGCTTGAGTAACCATTGCGGAACCCAGTTTTCAATAGATCTTTCAGCACCGATAACAAAGAGCAATACTAGCGCGTAAATCCAGCCTGAAGATAATAAGCCATGCGCTAAAAATTTCCCTTCACTGAATTGGCTATAGGCAAAAATTAAGGATGCAAAAGCTAATAGTGCCATCAGTTTGCTATTAATGCGTTGGATATATGAAATGGAAGCACCAATTATCATACCGACGATGAAAAGCAAAATCATCGGATTCGAAATAAGGTTTAACTGCCCGCTAGAGAAGCCATAGCCGGTAGGAGAGAAATTTATAGCGTAACCATTGAACCATGGAAGAAGTACCAAAGATGCGATAAACCAAAGAGTGATAAATAGCCAGCGCATTGGTAACATTAATAACAATCCAATTACCAGATAAAAATAAACCTCATAATTGAGTGTCCAGCGAATGCCATACATCCCACTATCGTCGATGTAAAAAGGAGCATGATCGTGATAAGCTGGCTGAAAAATTAAAGAGGTAAAAAAATTAAGCGCTTTATCTTCATAATGGAATGTACTCATGGCGCCGGACAACATAAACGTAATAATAAGAAGAGCGTAATAGGCAGGTAGAATACGGAATGCACGGCGTTTGAGAAAATTTACAGCGCCAGAAAAGGTTGCCGGTGTAGTTTTAACGGTTAAAGCGATAACGAAACCACTAATTAAAAAAAAGAGATCAACACCTGTTGCACCCCAACCAAACAGCCGGTCACCCAGGTTTGGGTATGATTCGTTAATGTTCCAGCGAAAATGGAATAACATCACGCTTAAGGCAGCCAGTCCTCTGAGTGCCTGAACACCTTTAAAATAACTTCTGTTCATAAAATAATCTTCGCCAGGATCGCGTCTTGCTAACACGCTGTCTAAAGAGAAGAATTTTACATCATTTTGTTAAGAATGAGACCACCAAAAGTTAAGACTGTAGGCTTATCGAAAGGATATTTGCGATAAATAGTGAGACGATACCCATACGCGCCGCGATTACGCAGCGCGTTGCAAGCGTCTTTCAGTATGCTGGTTTATATTTCATATAATTACCCGTTAAAATCACGCGTCTGGATTAATCATGCTTTACTAACGGAGCCAGTTCGGTCGCCATCAGATTGGCGATAAACGGCTGAGCATCCGGATTGGGGTGAATGCCGTCCTGCTGCATCCACTCCGGCTTCAGGTAGACCTGCTCCATAAAGAAGGGCACCAGAGGAATGTTGTACTGCTGTGCCAGGCGCGGATAAATCGCGCTGAACGCCTCCGTATAGCGACGTCCATAATTGGCAGGTAGACGAATCTGCATCAGCAGCGGCTGCGCCTTAGCGGCTTTCACTTCGTCGATCACTTTGGTCAGATCGGCAGCGATGTTCTGCGGAGGGAAACCGCGCAGGCCATCGTTACCGCCCAATTCGATTAACACCCAGCGCGGTTGATGCTGTTTTAATAGGCCAGGCAAACGTGCCAGCCCAAGGCCTACGGTATCTCCGCTGATGCTGGCGTTCACCACATTGGGCTGCTGTTGCCACGTTTTATTCAGCAGGCTGGGCCAGGCCGTCGTGGCCGACATGCGATACCCGGCGCTCAGGCTATCGCCCAACACCAGCAAGGTATCGGCGGCAGCGATACGCGACACCAGCAGAAGCAATAACAACAGGAAGGGATAATGCCAGCGGAAAACATTGTTGCAGTTCATCATCTTACTAAGTCCGTCGGTCAGGGAGAGCATCAGCTGACCATCCTTACCGGAGTTGAGCTGGTTGTCAAACCAGCCGAGACCATCGCCTTAATTGGCGAATCTGGCTCGGGTAAATCCACGCTGCTGGGTATTCTGGCGGGCCTGGACGATGGCAGCAGCGGCGAGGTGCACCTGCTGGGCCAGCCGCTACACAACATGAACGAAGAGCAGCGAGCGGCCCTGCGCGCGCGTGAAGTCGGCTTTGTCTTTCAATCCTTTATGCTGGTGCCGACGCTCAACGCGCTGGAAAATGTTCAGCTGCCGGCGCTGCTGCGTGGCGATAGCGATCGTGAAAGCCGCACCCAGGCCGTGGAGCTTTTGAGCGTGCTGGGGCTGAAAGATCGTCTGCATCATCTGCCCGCACAACTTTCTGGCGGCGAGCAGCAACGTGTGGCGCTGGCGCGCGCCTTTAGCGGTCGTCCCGGTCTGCTGTTTGCCGATGAACCCACCGGCAACCTCGATCGCAAAACCGGCGATCGCATCGCCGATCTGCTGTTCTCCCTCAACCGCGATTTTGCGACCACGCTAATCCTGGTGACGCACGATGAACAACTGGCGGCGCGCTGCGACCGCCGCTTACGGCTGCGTGACGGCAAATTGTGGGAGGAAGCATGATTTGGCGCTGGTTCTGGCGTGAGTGGCGATCGCCCTCGCTGCTGATAGTCTGGCTGGCGCTCACGCTGGCGGTGGCCTGCGTGCTGGCGCTGGGATCGATCAGCGATCGCATGGAAAAAGGGTTGAGCCAGCAGAGCCGTGACTTTATGGCGGGCGATCGCACCTTGCGCAGCAGCGCACCCGCGCCGCAAGCATGGCTGAGTAAAGCGCGTGACGAAGGTTTGTCTGTCAGCCGCCAGCTGAGCTTTATGACCATGACTTTCGCGCAAGAAACGCCGCAGCTGGCGGACGTTAAAGCCGTTGACGATGCCTATCCGATGTTTGGCACGTTGCAAACTGATCCACCGGGGCTGCGCCCCCAAGCGGGAACGGTGCTGGCCGCGCCGCGTTTGCTGGCGTTATTGAATTTGAAAGTGGGTGACAGCGTAGACGTCGGCGACACCACCTTGCGCATTGCCGGTGAAGTGATCCAGGAGCCGGATGGCGGCTTCAATCCGTTTCAGACTGCGCCGCGTTTGCTGATGAATCTGGCAGACGTAGAGAAAACAGGGGCCGTTCAGCCGGGCAGCCGCCTGAGCTGGCGCTATAAGTTCTCGGGTGAACCGGCACCGCTGGCACGCTATGATCGATGGATCGAACCACAGCTAAACGCCGATCAGCGCTGGGTCAGCGTCGAGAATTCGGAAGATGCGCTAGGGCGATCGATGCAGCGTGCGCAGCAATTTTTACTGCTCTCTGCGCTGCTAACGTTAATGCTGGCGATTGCTGCGGTGGCGGTGGCGATGAGCCATTATTGCCGCAGCCGCTACGATTTGGTGGCGGTGCTGAAAACGCTGGGCGCGACGCGTAAAGCGCTGCAGCGATTAATCATCGGACAATGGCTGGCGGTGCTGTTGCTGGCCGCCATCGTCGGCAGCGCGCTGGGGCAGGGTATTGAAGTCATCCTGCTGTTAATGCTGAAACCGGTGCTGCCCGCCGCGCTGCCGGCCGCCAGTTTCTGGCCGTGGCTGTGGGCAATTGGCGCGATGTTCGTTATCTCGCTGTTGGTCGGTTCGCGTCCTTATCGTCTGCTGATGGCTACTCAGCCCCTGCGCGTATTGCGTCGCGATGCGGTGGCAAATGTGTGGCCGTTGCGCTTTTATCTGCCCGCCATGGCGCTGATCGTCATGGGGCTGCTGGCGCTACTCATGGACGGGAGCAAAATGCTGTGGGCGCTGCTGGCGGGCGTGGTGATGCTGGCGCTATTGCTGGCGTTGCTCGGCTGGGGCACGCTACTGCTGCTGCGAAAGCTGGTGGTGCGCAATCTGGCGCTGCGGCTGGCGATAAACCGCCTGCTGCGGCAACCGGCAATGACGCTCAGCCAGCTGGCGGCGTTTTCGCTGTCGTTTATGCTGCTGGCGCTGCTGCTGGTGATGCGCGGCGATCTGCTCGATCGCTGGCAACAGCAGCTCCCTGCGGATAGCCCGAACTATTTCTTGCTGAATATCACCCAAGAGCAGGTGCCGCAGGTTCGCGATTTTATGAATGGGCATCACATTAAACCTGAAACCTTCTATCCGATTGTTCGCGCGCGCCTGACCGAGTTGAACGGCCAAGAGGCGGATCCGAAGCTGGATAACGCGCTCAATCGCGAGCTCAATCTGACGTGGCAAGCCGATCGTCCGGATCACAATCCGCTGATTTCCGGCAGCTGGCCGCCAAAAGCCGGTGAAGTCTCAATGGAAGTCGAGCTGGCGGATCGTCTTGGCGTGAAGCTCGGCGATACCTTGATCTTCAGTGGCGATACTCAGCAGTTCAGCGCCAAAATTACCAGCTTGCGTAAGGTTGATTGGGAAAGTCTGCGCCCGAATTTCTTCTTCATCTTCCCGCCGGGCGCACTTGATCAACAGCCGCAAACATGGCTGACCAGCTTCCGCATGGATAACAATCCGGCGCTGCTGGCCCAGCTTAATCGGGCGTTTCCTACGCTGAGCCTGCTGGATATTGGCAGCATGCTGCGCCAAATAGGCCAGGTGCTGACGCAGGTGAGCCAGGCGCTGGAAGTGATGGTGGTGCTGGTGACGGTGTGCGGCGTACTGCTGCTGCTGGCGCAGATTCAGGTGGGCATGCGTCAGCGCCGCCAGGAGCTGGTGGTTTATCGCACGCTGGGTGCCAGCAAACGACTGCTGCGTGGGACGCTGTGGTGCGAGTTTGCACTGCTTGGCGTGGTGTCGGGCATTGCGGCGGCGTTGGGGGCGGAAGCGGCGCTGTGGGGATTGCAGCGCAAGATCTTTGATTTCCCATGGCAGCCAGACTGGACGCTATGGATCGTGTTGCCGATCGGTGGTGCGCTGCTGTTATCGCTGTGCGGCGGTTGGCTGGGCGTAAGGTTGCTGCAAGGCAAGGCGCTGTTCAGGCGGTTTGAGGCGGCTTAATGCACAGGGTCAGCTTGAATGCCGCCCCTGAAAAATGCTACCGAGGCAGGTAGGGTCGCCATTCATGGCGACCTGGTGACTTAGAGCTTCTCCACTGCCCAGGCAATCCCGCTGGCATACTCCTCCGGCAGCAGCGGCACCAGTGCATTCAGCGCTAAGGCTAAACGCGGGCGATCGCTATCGGTCAGATTAAGATGTCCCACCTTACGACCGGCGCGCACTTCTTTATCGTACCAATGCAAATGCACCAGCGGCTGTTGCAGCCACGCCAGATTCACATCGGTACCAATCAGATTTACCATCACCGACGGCGCAAACACCACCGGCTGCGGCAGCGGCAAACCGAGCACCGCACGCAGGTGCAGCTCGAACTGGCTGATTGACGCGCCGTTCTGCGTCCAGTGGCCGCTGTTGTGCACGCGCGGAGCGAGCTCATTAATCAGTAATCCTGCTGGCGTAATGAAGCACTCCATCGCCATCACACCGACGTAATTCAGCTCATGCATAATGGCGCTGAGCATTGTTTCAGCCTGCTGTTGCTGTGCGGCATCGGCCTGCGGGAAGGCCACGCTGGTGCGCAGAATGCCGTCCTGATGCAGGTTATGCGTCAGCGGATAAAACACCGTGCTGCCATCGTGTCCACGCGCGCCCACCAGCGACACTTCGCCGCTGAAGTTAATGCCTTGCTCAACGATGCATTCACCGTAGCACTCATCCGGCAGCGCGTCGGTTTCATTGGCGCGCAAGCGCCACTGGCCGCGACCGTCATAGCCGCCGGTGCGACGCTTGACAATCGCCAGTTCGCCAAGGGTATTGAACACCTTAGGCCACTCGGCTTTATCGGCCAGCAGCTGCCACGGCGCGGTGGCCAGGTTTAACTGATCCAGCAGCTGTTTTTGCGTCAGGCGATCGGCCAGACGCGGGAAAATATCGCGATTCACAAATGCAGGATGGCTAGCCAGTTCGCGGGTTAACGCGGTTTCCGGCCAGCGCTCGATTTCGGCAGTAATTACACTTTCAGCGATCGGCAGCGCAGACGGTTCTGCATCCAAACCCACCGGATACACCGCGATGCCGAGCGGTTCACCCGCCTGGCGCAGCATGCGGCCTAACTGACCGTTGCCTAATACACAAACCGGCTTCATGCTTCCTCCCGCGGATCCGGGTTATTCAGCACTTCATCGGTCTGCGTTTGACGCCAGTTGGCGATGCGCGCGGCCAGCGCGCTGTCGTGAATCGCCAGGATCTGCGCCGCCAGCAGTGCAGCGTTGGCGGCACCGGCTTTACCGATCGCCAGCGTACCCACTGGAATACCGCGCGGCATCTGCACAATGGAGTAGAGGCTATCAACGCCGCTCAGCGCGGCACTTTGCACTGGCACGCCCAGCACCGGCACCAGCGTTTTGGCGGCCAGCATGCCCGGCAGATGGGCAGCACCGCCAGCACCGGCGATGATCACCTGAAAACCGTTCTCGGCGGCGGTTTCCGCGAAGCTGAACAGTTTGTCGGGCGTACGGTGAGCTGAGACCACTTCAACGTGGAAGGGCACATCCAGGCTGTTAAGAATTTCCTCGGCGAACTGCATGGTAGCCCAGTCACTTTTAGAACCCATGACGATGGCGATACGGGCCGGGGTGGCGTTGGATGACATGCGGTCAACTCCTGTGAATATGCAAACGAACCTGGCCGGGCGGGCAGGTGAAGAAGGGCACAGAGAATAGCATGAGATGGCAGCAAGGAAAACGGTTGCGTAGGCGGAAAACGGGCATTTACGCCCGGATGTTAGAAGGGGAATTCGATTAGGCTTACGCCGCTGGCATCAAGCTGAATCATCGAGCCATTCTCATGCCAGGCACCGAGCACCGCGCGCTGGGCGTTTTCGCCATGCAGCGGGAAGTGATGAATCGCCGGGCGATGCGTGTGGCCGTGAATCAGTATCCGCAGCTTGTGGCGCGTCATCGTTTCCTCAACGGCCTGCTGATTGACGTCCATAATGCTGACCGACTTGTGCTGATTAGCCTGCTTGCTGCCATTACGCATGCGCGCAGCAATGCGCATGCGCATGCGCAAAGGCAATGCGAGGAACAGGCGCTGCAGCCAGCGCTGATGCACTTTGGCGCGAAAACGCTGATAGCCTTCGTCATCGGTGCACAAGGTATCGCCGTGCATGATCAACACGCACTGACCATATAGCTCCAGCACCTGTTCTTCTGGCAGCAACGTCATGCCACAGGCACGCGCAAAGCGCTGGCCGAGCAGGAAGTCGCGATTACCGTGAATGAAGAATGTTGGCACCGGTAGCGCTGTGAGCGCTGCCGCAATTTGCTGATGCAGCGGATTCGGATCGTCGTCGCCGATCCAGGCTTCAAACAGATCGCCAAGAATGTAAAGCGCATCGCACGAACGCGCTTCACCCTGCAAAAAATGCAGAAAACCGGCAGTAATTGCCGGTTCTTCATTACACAGATGCAGATCTGCGATAAACAGCGTGCGCGACATTACTCGCTAACGGTCACTTTCTGGATGACAACGTCGTCAACCGGAACGTCCTGATGCATGCCGCTACGGCCAGTTTTCACCGCTTTGATTTTCTCAACCACGTCCATGCCTTCAACCACTTCAGCAAACACGCAGTAACCCCAGCCCTGCAGGCTTTCGTCACGGAAGTTCAGGAAGTCGTTGTCTGCTACGTTGATGAAGAACTGGGCAGTGGCTGAGTGTGGAGCCTGAGTACGCGCCATCGCCAGCGTGCCTTTGGTATTCTTCAGGCCGTTATTCGCTTCGTTGCGAATGTCTGCTTTGGTATCTTTCTGCTTCATGCCAGGCTCAAAACCGCCGCCCTGAATCATGAAGCCGTTGATTACGCGATGGAAGATAGTGTTATCGTAAAAACCTTCCGCGCAGTATTCCAGGAAGTTCTTTACGGTAGCCGGCGCTTTGTCATCGAAGGTTTTGATTACGATATCGCCATGGTTCGTCTGGAAAGTGACCATTATATTCTTCCTGTAAAGGTTGTCGTCAGTATCAGCTGCCGCGCCAGCGAGGCGGCGGGGCATTTTTGTAGACGCTCCTTATATCACAATTTCCAATAACGCGTCAGTAACCCAACGGCAGTTGGCAAGCGAGCGATGCACAACTGAGAAAAATACGGCACAATAACCGGCTTGACGTTGGTCAGTTAAGCGATGAAAACAGATCATACAGAGCGCAGACATCGTAGCGGCGCAATTTATTGCGCGATAAATCGCGCCGCTACGGAATGTGCGGTCATTGAATACCATGCTTAACCGATCGGCTGACGCAATAAACAGCTAGATTTTTGATAGTTCTATTCCCGCACACGTAAAACAAACGGAACCGTTCAATGCTAAAGATTTATAACACCCTGAGTCGACAGAAAGAGGAATTCAAACCCATCCATGCCGGTGAAATCGGTATGTACGTGTGTGGTATTACGGTTTACGACCTCTGTCATATCGGCCATGGGCGTACCTTTGTGGCATTCGACGTGGTGGCGCGTTATCTGCGTTACGTGGGCTATCAGCTAAAGTATGTGCGTAACATCACCGATATTGATGACAAAATCATCAAGCGCGCCAATCAAAACGGCGAAAGCATTGAAACGCTGACCAATCGCATGATCGCCGAAATGCATAAAGATTTCGCTGCACTTGGCATTCTGCCGCCGGATCTGGAACCGCGCGCCACGCGCCATATCGATGAGATTATCGAGCTGGTCGGCACGCTGATTGAACGTAATCACGCCTACGTCGCCGACAACGGCGACGTGATGTTCGACGTGCTGAGCGACAAAGCTTACGGCGTGCTGTCACGTCAGGATCTGGAACAGCTGCAGGCCGGTGCGCGCGTCGAAGTGGCGGACGTGAAGCGCAATCCGATGGACTTCGTGCTGTGGAAAATGTCCAAAGCCGACGAACCAGCATGGAATTCGCCGTGGGGCAACGGTCGTCCAGGCTGGCACATAGAATGTTCGGCGATGAACTGCAAACAGCTCGGCACCCATTTCGACATTCACGGCGGCGGCTCGGATCTGATGTTCCCGCACCATGAAAACGAAGTGGCGCAATCCACCTGTGCGCACGATGGTCCGTACGTGAATTACTGGATGCACTCCGGCATGGTGATGGTTGATCGCGAGAAGATGTCGAAATCGCTGGATAACTTCTTCACCGTGCGCGATGTGTTGCAGCATTACGATGCCGAAACCGTGCGCTACTTCCTGATGTCGGGCCACTATCGCAGCCAGCTCAACTACGGCGAAGATAACCTTAATCAGGCGCGTGCGGCGCTTGAGCGTTTGTACACCGCGCTGCGTCACACCGACGCCAACGCTACGGCGGCGGGTGGCGAAGCGTTCGAAGCGCGTTTCCGCACCGCGATGGATGACGACTTCAACACCCCGGAAGCCTATTCGGTGTTGTTCGATATGGCGCGTGAAGTGAATCGCCTGAAAACTGAAGACAAAGCGGCGGCCGATGCGTTGGCGGCGAAACTCCGCCAGATCGCCGATGTGCTCGGCATTCTGCAGCAGGATCCGGAGCTGTTCCTGCAAAGCGGTGCGCAGGTTAATGACGACGAAGTGGCGGAAATCGAACATTGGGTGAAAGCCCGTTCCGACGCGCGTGCAGCCAAAGATTGGGCGCAGGCGGATGTGGCGCGCGATAAGCTCAACGAGTTGGGCGTGATCGTTGAGGATGGGCCACAAGGTTCCAGCTGGCGACGCAAATAACCGGAGAGGGCGAGAAATCGCCCTTTTTTATTATGGCGATTGAACAGATTCAGATTTACGGCTTCCGCTCGGTACGCAACTTAACGTTGCCGCTGAAACAGCTCAACGTGGTAAGCGGCCCCAACGGCTGCGGCAAATCCAACCTGTATAAAGCGGTGCGGCTATTGCACGAAGCGGCTATCGGGCGCTTAGCGTTGGCGCTGGCGGAAGAGGGCGGCATCCAGAAAGCGATGTGGGCGGGCGGCTTGCGGCGCGGCGATCGTCGCCACGATCCGAAACGTCTTTCATTGGCAGTGGTAATGGACGACATGGATTACCAGCTCGATGTCGGGTTCCCTGAGCCGTTGGCCACCAGCATGTTCAACCTCGATCCGCTGGTGAAAGAGGAACGCTTGTGGATGAGCGGCCAGCGGCGACGTCCCTCTTCCTGCATTCTGCAACGCAGCAATCAAACGGCTTTTCTGCATAACGTTGATGGCGAGCGCGTGAGTTATCCGGCGGTGCTGCATCCGGAAGAGTCGCTATTTGGGCAACTGGGCGAACCGCATCTTTATCCCGAGCTTTCGCAGGTGCGCGAACGGCTGCGCCAGTGGCGCTTTTATCATGAGTTTGCCGTGTGGCCCGGTTCGCCAATTCGTGCGCCACAGATTGGCGTGCGCGCGCCGGTGCTGAGCCACGATGGCAGCAATCTGGCGGCGGCGTGGGCCACCATCGTCGAGCGTGGCCATCACGAGCTGTTGTTTCAGGTGATGGAAGAGGCTTTTCCGGATACGGAATTTCACGTGGATGTGCAGAACGGGCGTTTTCAGATGCTGATGTCGCGACGCGGGATTTTGCGTCCGCTGGAGAGCGCCGAGTTCTCTGATGGCACGCTGCGATTTCTTTGCTTAGTGGTGGCGCTGCTGAGCCCGCGCCCGCCCGCGTTTATGGCGCTGAATGAACCGGAAAACAGCCTGCATGAAGATCTGCTGCCGGCGCTGGCGCGCCTGATCGCTGAAGCCAGCCAGTTTAGCCAGCTGTGGATCACCAGCCATTCACCGAAACTGGCAACGCTGATTGCTGAACATACCGCGGTGAATCATATCGAGCTGGAGCAAATCGAAGGGGAAACGCGCGTGGTGGGTGACGAACGGCTTTTATAAGGTCGCCATGAATGGCGTAATGCCGCTCACTTGAGCAAAAAAAGTCTCTTTATGCAGGTGCGCATGAATGCGCACCCTACGAAAACCCGGCGATATCCACGTAGGGTCACCATTCATGGTGACCGTATCAATTACTGCACTTAATTACGCGACAACCGTAATCTTAAAACCCGCAAACTCAACCTTCTGGCCTTCTACAATCTTGCAGCGCTTACGCGTTTCCACTGCGCCATCTACGCGCACTTCGCCTTCTGCAATCACCGCTTTCGCCTGCGCGCCGCTCTGTACCCAACCTTCGAGCTTCAGCAGGTCACACAAATCAACGTGGGCATGTTTACCGAGAGAAAAACTGGCCATTATGCCTCCTCAATGTCGTGAAATTCTTCGCACGCCGTCAGCGTGTTTTGGATCAATGTAGCGACCGTCATCGGACCGACGCCGCCTGGAACGGGCGTGATGTACGAGGCGCGCTCAGCCGCCGCGTCGAACTCCACATCACCCACCACTTTACCGCTTTCGAGGCGGTTGATACCGACATCAATCACTACCGCGCCCGGTTTGATCCAGTCGCCCGGAATAAAGCCCGGCTTGCCAACCGCCACGACCAGCAGATCGGCGTGCTCAACGTGATGACGCAGATCTTTGGTGAAACGGTGCGTGACGGTGGTGGTGCAACCGGCGAGCAGCAGCTCCATGCTCATCGGACGGCCAACGATATTCGATGCGCCAACCACTACGGCGTTCAGGCCGTAAGTATCAATATTGTAGCGCTCCAGCAAGGTGACAATACCGCGCGGCGTACATGGACGCAGCTTCGGCGCGCGCTGGCACAGACGACCGACGTTATACGGATGGAAACCATCCACGTCTTTATCCGGCACGATGCGCTCCAGCACTTTGACGTTATCGATGCCGGCTGGCAGCGGCAGCTGCACCAGAATGCCATCGATATCGCTGTCGTTATTCAGCGTATCAATCAGCTCCAGCAGCTCTGCTTCGCTGGTGGTGGCCGGCAGATCGTAGGAGCGGGAGATGAAGCCCACTTCATCACAAGCGCGACGTTTGCTGGCGACATAGATCTGCGAAGCCGGGTTTTCACCCACCAGCACCACTGCCAAACCGGGCGCACGTTTACCGGCCGCCAGACGCTGCTGTACTTTTTCGGCAACCTCAAGGCGCACCTGCTGCGCAATCGTTTTACCGTCAATAATTTTTGCTGCCATCAGAGAGGAAATCCATCTGTAGAGGGTTAAATCGGGGATGGCGCCTATTCTGTCAGAAGCGCGTGCGGCTGTCAGGTAGAGATTCGCCCTCTACGGTGCTTTCCCGACTTTTCGCCGTGGCGCCAAGCCGCGTTAGCGCTTATCATGCCCGGCAGTGAATGAGATGGATGACGTGATGATTTGGTTAATTCTCGCCACGCTGGCGGTGGTGTTCGTGGTAGGTTTTCAGCTGCTGACGGCCAGCTCGCGCCATGCGGTGCAGGCGCTCAATAAACGGTTGCAGCTGCCGCCGGTGCATATCGAATCGATGCTATCGCTGATGGGCAAAGAAGCGGCAAAAGAGTTCACCGATTACATCGCCGGCGATAATGACACGCATCTGCACAACGGCGCGGCGGTGCTGCTGATTTGGCAGGTGCTGATTGTCGATGGCAGCGACGAGAATATGCAGCGCTGGCATGGCATTTTGAGCCGCGCGGGGTTTTCTGCGTTGATATCGAGGCAGCAATTGTTGCTGGCGTTGGGGTTCTTGCGCCAGCTGGAGCCGGACAGCCAGGAACTGCATGCGCTGCGCGACCAGTATAATGCGCGCTTCACCCAGCAAGGGATTGAGATGGAAGGCGAAACAGAAGCAGGCGGCAATCTGGTGTCGTTAAGCGACTGGCGCAAGCGGCATTAAGGGGTTTAGGTTAATCTTGCAGCACTCCGCTGCTCGTGGGAGGCAAAAACGTTGACGCGCGAGCCGCTGGACGTATAATCCGACCCAATCACTATGCGCCCTTAGCTCAGTTGGATAGAGCACCGGCCTTCTAAGCCGTAGGTCACAGGTTCGAATCCTGTAGGGCGTACCATATTTTCTTCCATTCAGTTCTTTTAAATTCTACTTTTCCTATAAAATTCAGCAGATAACACTCATTTATGCTCCATAGCGGTCCAAAGTGACCTATTACGTACTACACATGGTTAGGAGCACGATAAGGGGCACTGTCAGGTTCAACGAAGTGGATTGCGACAACGCTGTCATTCTGGTAAATCGCGTTGTTGCAGCCCTGATTTAAGCGGGTAACGCGGTGTTCGAGCGTCGCGACGTAGCGGGTTTCATCGGCTGATGTGCCGCACTGACGAAACTGCGTAATGACGCCGGGAACAATGCGCGGTTTGACTGACTCGTAAGGCTTGCCGTCGGGATACATCAGAAACAGGGCGGAATAGTTAATGATGTGGTGGGCGGGGAGATCCTTCACCGCGCTGGTGAACTCAATGTGGTAGCGGGGAATGTCGCTGATGGCTTCGCTGCCGCTGAACCTGAGCACAGAAATATCTACGCCGGGCAGCTGAGATTCCAGTCGGGTTAATCTGAGCTGATAATGGTTATGGAACGGTAATTTACTGCCGGCAATAATGTATTCCTGAATGCCCATCGTTTAATTCCCTTTGAACGTTAATCCTGACTTACCCGGCGATTATCTTTGCGGAGCAAAATCGACATTAAGCCAGCGGCTTCAACCCTTTGACATTCCTTTAGTCGTTAAAGCCTTTATTGCACCAGTCCAGCTGCGCCCGGAAGCAGTAATAATGAATGTTACTCCTGCAACTTATTGATTTGATGAGTGTATTAATTCATTGTTAACACTGTGTTTACCGGATTATTCATAACTTAACCGCACGACTTTTTCCCGATGTTGCAGAACGTAGCATAATTCCAGGAGGGATTTAAATAGGGGTTTATCATATAAAAGCGTAATTAAAACGTTTGCAAGATCAGCTGGAAATTTTATTAAGATAGTTCAAGAAAATGTTGGCAGGATATTTCTGAGAGAAAGTTCTTAGTGATTAAGTGGTGTTCGCTTATATTGATTATTCTTACTGGCCGTCAATCCGCTGATTTTCATTTGGTTTAAGTAATCTACTCCTGATTTGTAGGAGTTATCCTTCAAATGCGTATTTGGGAAAATGGTAGAATCACAGCAAGGAGAGAGTAGTTCTGTCATTCGAGAGTTCAGTGTTGATGCTAAAATATGAATCTATGTTTAGTAGGCCATAGTCCTTAAGTTTAAAAAGTATGACCTTAAAACATCAATATGAACCATATATCTTTATATCGTCAATTTTTCGCGTAAAGGTTCCTGTATGATCAATATTTCTACTCTCAATATCGCTAAAACCATTCGATTGATAGCCCAGACAGGGGTAAATGGCAAACCAGTTATCTTTCTCCATTATTTTAATCCAATTGGCGTCAAGATGGAGTTTTTTATTCGTTAAGTCCTTCTCCAGGTTCTCTTTGGTTTCGTTTAAATTTTCAATTAGCCTGTCATAATAATGTGCGTTGACCATATAACAGTTACTACAATACGAAAATTTAGTCCGGGTAAATCCCGTGGTTATTGTGTTAAGAATGTAATGATTACCTGAAAGCATCGCCACATCCCAGGAGGCTTGCTGTGTCAGATGATTAATAAACGTTAACCAGCGCTCGGGGTCTTCTGGGGAATTATTGAAAACCATATCATCTTCGATAATTAAAATGTTTCTCCAGCCATTATTTTTTGCTTCATTTAGCACGGCTATGTGAGAGAGTACACAACCATATTGTCCAACTTCATGTGAAATGGCTGCAAAACGATGATATTTTTCTTCTGGAATGCCAATGAGTTTAAAATTATCCCGTAATTGTGCATCACGATCCTTGCGAACATCTAAGTTAATATAAACTATCCTGTCCACAAAGCTCCAGTCCCATGACTGAATATCATTGCTATTCATCTGATTTCTCTTCTTAAAGGCATATGAATATATTGTTATGCTTTTCAAATTTATTCAAAATCTGTACGTATTTATAAAACTGTAATCGATTATCCATTCCTAGCTTTTTTATAGCATTACGCCGATAGGTATAAGAACTGTTGGTTGAGCAACGCATAATGTGCGAAATGTTTCGAATATCATGCCCATGCCCACTGAGCAATACCAGCCTCTTTTCTGGTTCAGACAATTGTGCGTTTTTCCGTATTTTGAAATGTCGATAAAAATCGCTCTTTTCCACTCCGTCATGTGGAAGTGTTGCAGCAGTAAAAATACGTACGATGAAGCTGTGAATATCTTCAATAAATAACCCGGAAACGTTAAATGTAATGTGAATGGCGGACGGCTGTCCGCTCTTTTTTCCGGGTTGAGTAATAGTCTTGTCTTTGCTGAATATATTTATTATTACTGCATTGTCGGTGAAGATGATGTTCGCCGTTTCGTTAAAGTTCTTCACATCGGCGTCAAGGATTTTATAATCATTCAACGATTTACTCTGCTTGACGTAGTCAAGCATGCTAATCATCCCCTGGCGATAGAAGACATTTTGCGACTCAACGGCGACGGTTAACATTCTTATTATCCTTATTGTTTTAAAAAGACTGCAACTCCGGCGTCTCTTTTTCGTTATGTCAGACGGCAGGTGAATAGCTATTGATGATTTGAACGTAGTGCTTACGCTGATATTCAGTAAATTCTTCGTTTGCCTGAAGGGTAAATACCAGTACATCACGTTCAATCGGGTTATAACGCGAGTGCTTGGGAAGTTTGACTACCGATTGAACCTGTCGCACAATTTCACCGTCATCCAGATAGCGATTAGCAACCTGGATAACGTCAAGTTTTGCCGGACCGATTTGATGTCTCAACATTTTTCCTTCAGTTTGAAAACCAGGCAGGCGGAAACGTAAATTTTCCATCTCTTTTTCTACCCACTCTTCCTGAGTTTGTTCTTCTGCTAAACCCGCGCGAGTAATGATGACGCGGTATTCTTTATCATCTGGATCACGAAACATCAGCAACTGAATAGAACGATCCATAACCGGAGGTGCCGTCATAAAGACTCCCTCAGCAATATGATACATAGTATTTTTATTATCCATTGAGAATGGTCTCCTTTGTATTTTCTATAGGTATCAGCAACATTTCGACGCGCCGATTTATTTGTCGCCCTTCCGCTGTCACATTGCTGGTCATTGGTTCGGTTGCACCAACACCTCGCACTTGAATCAGCGAAGGATCGATATTTTTTTTGATGAGCCAGTGGCGAACAGCATCCGCTCGCTCCAGAGATAAAGAGGCATTTAGTGCGTCGCCTCCGGTACTATCTGAATGGCCAATAATCAGAATCCGGTAGCCTGGCGCTTGCGCGATTTTGTGTGCCATCTCTTCCAGCGGAGGCGTGGCTTTTGCTGAGATGTCAGATTTACCCGGATCAAATAAAGGAATGACTCCTGCAGACGTCACTACTTTTACCGCCTGCAAATTTGCCATCTTTTTATTCAACGTTCGGCTAATGGCTTCGCATGGGCTGAGTCCCCAATTTTGTAGGGACACTTCAGCGGAACAGCGCTGCGATTGCTCATCAAGCTGCTGTAGTTGAGCAATTTTTTGATTCAACCTTGCAACCGATAACTCACGTTGTTCTTCGAGTAGCGCTATTTCATGCTGGTAGGTTTTTTGCTGCTGCAAAGATTGCCAGCCAGCAACTCCTATCTGGGTTAATAGCAGCAAAGTAATTAAGCAAATACTCCAGAGTAAAGCCGGCTGCTTACCGTAAATAGGAATAACGGGAACCACTGCGGGCTTGGGTATATAAAGCTGTTTGATGGCGGGCAACGGCGGCATCGGCATTCTGTTACCCAGCGCAGGAAGAATGGCGTAACGTTCTTCCAGCCATATCGACCATGCGCCATGCCGTGTAAAGCCATGACCATAATCACACAATAGCAAAGCGCTCAGCTTAAGCGTGGAATGGGTAAATATCTTAGTCAGCGCGGCACTAATTTCTTGTTCTTCTAGCCAGCAGAGTAAGTCATAGCCCAGCGCAGCACGTTGTATATCACTTGCGGAATTATCCTGATTTTTAAGATAATTTTTTAGCCGATTGATTTCGTCCGGCATATTTTGCGCCTGCAGACGATTGAAATCGAGTTCACCACTCCAGCTCGCGTTAGATGAGGAATGTTTGCGGAGTTCAGTGCTGATATGCGCATAAATCCCTATTGTGCAGGGGATTTTAATATCAGATATGACCCCGGAAAAATCTCTCAGCCAGTTGAGAAGGTGGTGATTCAATAATGCTGACGTTTCATGTCCATCTGGCAGAAATGGAAAAAAAGCGGCAACCGGCGTATTTGGAGAATGCTGCTTAATATAGTCAAGGCGACAGGCTAATTCATCGGGATTTTTGATTAATAGCCAGGTCGACTTTTCACAGTAGCGAGTACTGTCTGTGTAATTGCTTTCGGTAAACCATTTCTCTGCATAAGGTCCCAAAATCAGGACAACAGGGGAGAGCTGCTCGGGTTCCGGTTGTGGTTCTTTGGGCGGTTGAGGTAATTCACGCGTTTCCCAGCGCAATTGCTTGATGATGAGAAGTACAGCGAGCACGGCAAATCCGAACATAAGCAGTTCGCCGGTGAGCTTGTCTTGTTGTAGCCAGGAAAGCGCTGAAGTAATAAGCAATGCGACTGCAACCAGCATCATATTTAATTTTTGATAGCTCATGTTACAGTCCTCCACTCTGAAACATTCGGCATCCGTACCAGAATATCCCCAGTAAAAATCCTGCGATGGCGAACTGGCACATTAATGACATCCAGCGAATAGTTGGACCCTGGGCTTCAACCTGAATGGCAAGTGGTTCACTTTCGTCATCTGCCGTTTCAATGACATCAGATTCAGTCACAGTGACTTTTTTCTCAATACGCTCCTTACCGGGTAAAGATAAGGGTGATAATGCGAACATTATCAACGTGGTGTTTTTTATTTCCTGGTGTACGGAGTTGAACAGCAAGTCGCTGTGCGCAGGGTTAAACAGTTCGTCATGCTGGTAACCAAAAAAATGGTGGCCTAGCTGATAGTTCGCCCAGCTGATTCCATGTGTGGAGAAGCTACTCATGGCGAGACTATCGACCACGCGGCAAAGTAGCCGCTGGATGGCGATAATCTCTTCGTGTGGATAGGCTTCATCAGATAGGTGCTGGCAATAAAGTATAATTTGCTGCTGCAACTGCTGCTGAAAATCCAGAAGAGAGGGGACGACACCTTTCATTGCGAGCAGCGTGCAGCTGGAGATGAGTCCTTGAAGTGCTGAATGTCCGCTCACCACGCGCGCTCCTTGATGTCACCCCAACCTTCACCATCTATATACGGACAAAGACGTACGCAGTGAGGAGCCACCGGGCGTTGGGTGTCAAAATACACGCGAAGATCAAATTTTTCGCCATTATCATTACTCTTAAGTTTTAAGAGTTCTTCAGGCGAAAGCTGCTGATTTATAAGCGGGGTGTTGTCAGCTTGATACACGCTGAGCTGCCACCAAAGCACATCCTTACGAAGGATATCGACATCCGCATGCGTCAACTGCCACATGCGCAGATGGGGGCTAACCAGTTGTTGTTGCCAAAGTTCATGCTCTTCCGGTAAGTGATCAAACCAGGTTAGTTTTTCTTTGGCTTTAATTAATGGATGAATCCGTTGCTGGCGAAAATCGACCCCAATGCGGTACTGATACTCTTGCAGGGTGCGATGCGTACCTAAACACCAGTGCCCGAGATCCACTTGCTTATCACTGATCCCCAGCAAGCTGAGAATGCGTTGATAAGAGATATTATCGCGCTCCCACCACACCTGATCCACCTGACCACTTTTCTTCGCTTCGTTGGTATGATCGCTCCAGAATTTCGGTGATTTTGCGCGGCCGTAGTAGTGCCAGAGCAGAACTTTATGGGGAGTATACAGATCGTAACCGTGGGTAAAGGCCCTAGCGGCTAACGAAATTTCTTCACCGATAAAGAAAAGCTGAGGATCGTACGGGACGTTTTCAATGAAATGACCGTCGCTAAAAAGATAACCTGCGGCCAGATAACCACTTCTCCGTGGCTGCTCTTCGACCATGTCTACTGAATTGAGAGACACAACGCCTTTATCATTAAACTGACTAAATATCAGGCGACTCACCTTATTACTACGCTGTTCTTTTTTTTGTTCAGGGGTATAAGGTGGCGGATAATGCGTGAGTATTGGCCGAGGACTTTGCGATCGTAAGCTTTCCAGCATAGCGATCATTTCACTGTCCCAGTGAGCAGTGAAACGGCTGTGTGAATCGATCTGCAGATGATAGCTCTCACCGTTGTAAAGCGTATTACTCATATGTCTCGCCCAGCAGGCACCCTGACTTTTTAAGTAATCCACGGCTAAGAGTTGAATCTGAGCATTGCCTTTAATTAATCGGTAAAGCGTGTGCCCATGATGTTCACCCACGAGCTGGGGGATAAAACCGCTGTCAATAAATGGGTGAAGTTTACCATTGTCCTGCCAGCAAATAGCGATGTGTAGTCGTTCAGCGTGCTGCGCTCGAGCAAGTATGTCGAGCAGCGTTGGCACTAATTCAGCATCCCGGTAGCTGGCGATGCCGATGAAAATTGTTTTATTGTTATTCATGGTAACTGTATCAATTCCTTTGATAAAATCAGTTCACAACTAATAGAATCTCCGCCTTGGCGGTAAAATTCCCTTCCTCTGGTAATACATTGCCATTTTTCATTAAGGTGGCTTTCCAGCTGTAATTCACTGGCACTTCATCGGCAACCTGGGCGCGATCCTCTTTTGCACTGTCATCTGCAGGCATGTTGCGATTGTTACTGTCGGTAATCTGAATTTTTAAACGGTCATTATTACCAGCACTATCCGTTACCGGGATGGTGCCATCGGCATTCGGGGAGGCCGTGATTAATGATGCGGATGCACTGTAGCTACCGTAATCCGTGGCACACCTCAGGCTGAAATCTAGATTTTTTTCTACGCCGCTTATTAGGTCTCGCTCTCCCAGCTGGCCAAAGTTCACCGTTTTTGGGCCATCAATAGTGCAGTTGGGGATACTGATAACTCTGATTTCGCCTATTTCAAGAAGTTGGCCGTAATTAGCCGGCGTATCACTGGTTACCCAGTGCCTGAGGATAACCCCCGGTGGTAACACTACATCACCATTAGGATCGGTTAACTTTAAGCGCCGAGAGGTTTTGACAAACTCAAGCTCGAAATGCGAATTGACAGGATAGTTAAAGCGATTCTTATCCATATAGTTAACTGAAGGAAATTGTCCAGTATTAGCGCCATTGCTCCAGAGGGGACGAACGCTAATGCCCTCAACGCTGGTGGTGAAATATTTGGCTTTCGCCGTTGGAGCCAACGGTGGCAGTGTCGATTTGCCATAAGCCTCACCAATTTCACAATCTTTAAAACTGAGTATGACGTTTTGATTATTAGATATACTGGTATTCAGCGGTGTATCGCTTATGGGGGCTCCCGCATCAACATAAAAGGTATATCCCGGGATGGTCAGCGTGGTGCGGTTTGCCCCACCAAATTGCGGGTCTGTATCCACCGTACACACTGCAAGGGCTGACTGGCTAAGAAATGCACCCGTGACGAACAAAAAGCTATTGCGTAATCTCATACTCAGGACTCCTGTCCATTACTCAGTCTGGCGATGAGATCCTGCGGCAGAATCTGCATCAATTCGGCAAAACGTTTACCTACCATTTGTTCCGTCAATGTCAGCAAATCACCCACTGGACTGCTGGGTTCGTAGCGCACAAACCACTGCTGAATCTCACGTAAGCGCATCAGCGCATCCGTACGATCCTGAATATTGCGAACGGGCAACATGGTTAATGTTTCTATCGTGGGCGTCGTCACCACCCTTGCTGCTACCTGGTCTGACTCCGGCAAGCTCACATCTAAAGGCTGGACTGCGGGTGTTGCGATAGTCACTTCTGGCAGCTCTGCCTGATCTACAACGGGCGCCGGTGGGGCTCCAGCAAAGCCAAAAAGAGCGAGCACTTTAAATAAGCCGCTAAAATCAGGCGCATCATCAGACAGCATCTCTATCAGCAGCAACCGCAATTGATTGAGATGTTGCTCCGCATGCCTTAAGGAGAAGATGACGTCTGCTTGCTGCTCCTGCCATCCCAATCGGGCCAGTGAAAGCGCATTCTCATCAAGAGATTGTTCAGCTTGTGGGTTTAGTGTGGCCCGCTCAACGTCGCGCACGTTCAGTTGCAAGCCCGACACTTTTGGCAGAGGCTGCATTCTTAAATCTGCGAGAATGCCATTCGATGACTCTAATTCTGCCAGCACGTTGGCGCGCATGAGGGGCTCAAAAGATCCCTCATCATATAGCTGTGGATGCACCTGCTCTGGCCACTGTTTAAGTAGCCAGAGTAGGGCGCACAAGCCTTCATCCAGGGCTGGAATGCCAATTTTTCGGAAACGGCAGCGGATTAATACCAGAACCAGTCTTAGATCCAGGCTACGCGTGAGTAGCGTTTTGACCTCGCGCTCGATTTCACCCCAGTTAATGGGATCAACCGTTTCAACGAAGTCGCCATACTCCGCACCCATTCTCGGCTGCATGCGGGTCTCCAGCAGGAGAAACGCCGCGTCATCTTCCAGATTTTCTCCGCATGGCAACGTGTCTGTGACGGGCATCAACAGGGGTTGATACCATTCAGGGCACATCGGTGTCATAAGGTCACTCACAATCATTCCTTAATAAGCTAGCGTTAATGGCATTCAGATCAGGTCCTGCTTCATGAAGCATTGTGATACGTCTCCGGTTCAAAACTCATTCCTGGCAGTGGCGAATCGTGGTTTTCGCGTTCAAGCCAGCTGGTGTAACCGAGCTGGTAGGCATCGCCGAGGGTTGCGCAGGGTACGTCGCTGGCATTGAGCACCAGGCTGACTTCCCATGCATATTCAAAACCGACGAACTGCCGAATCCATTCACACAGCACCGGTAAATCCTGACCCCATGGGCTAAAGCGGATGTATTGCTTCAACGTCAGTGGGCCAAAAATGAGCTGAAACTTATGCTGACGATCCAGGACGGTATCACCGAGCATGGCGCCATCACCGAGCAGTGCACTCTCCTGACCAAAGCCCAGTTGAGTTTGATCGTCACGCTGTAGCGTTATCCATTGGCCGACGTATTCTCTGATTTGTACCGGCAGTCCAAAGTAGTAATTCAGTGCGCCGAGCAAACCTTCAGGATTACGCGCTTCACGCACAAGGTGCGAGGCTGCGGAGAGACGAGGGTGCTGTGGCAGGACACTTTCTGCTAGCTCCTGAGGATCGATACCCATCAGACTGCCGGTATAAAACGAAAAGCGTTCCTCATGTGGACGATCAAGTGCCGCAGTGTCCTGAGAAACAGCCCATGCCCGGTAGAGTTTGGAAAGCGCACGATGATGAAAAAGGTCTACGAAATTCGTTAGCGTCGTATCATGCTGTTCATTCCGTATGTAGGCCATTTCGGTCTGATGGAGCGGCATTGCACCCTGCGGTCCCCAGATCCCCAGGCTAAACAACTTCAGGTGTGTCTTATCATCTTGCTGACTAACGCTTTCAATTTCTCGTGGGGCAAACACCATATGTGGTGACTGGCCAATGATGAAATTTTCATTATCGGGCAGCGCAGACGTACCGGGAGCGGGCAGTTCAGGTGAACGCGCTGCCAGGGTCCGCATTAAACTGATAAAACCGCTATCCCAGGGTTTGGACTCATCAAACCAATTTTCAAGCCCCAAAGGGAGTGGAGCCGGATGCTCTGCAGGCATTACAACACTCCCCTGCGACCGTGACGCGGTTGCCAGAGACCAATTCGGCCACGTTGCATCGTCAGCAATTCGGTTTCTGTGAAAACATTTATGGCGGCATGACGCGCCAGATAGTTTTCCATGATCATGCCGAACAAATAGGGGCTAATGCCGGAGAAGCCCTCTTCATCAATAGTCAGTGAACAGCGAATCCCCCGGCCATATACCAACAGGCCATTGCCCGGTAAACGACGAATAACCGGTTCACTTTTGCACCCTACCAACGCATCAATCTGGGTATTTGCTTCATGGTCCGCGCTGTTAACAAACAAGCGAAGCATGTTACGCATCGCTTCGCCCCCTTCACTGTGAGGCATATCTGAGAGAGGGAGATAGTTGTAGCTAAGTTGCCTGATCAGGCGCCAGGCCGATTCACCTTTAGCAAAGGGTGGGCGAGGTGCACTTGGCTGAAACAGAAAACGAGCACCGCTGACAGGAGCCGATTCAGTCATCGTGAGTGTGAAATTGCCGTCTGCCGTAATCAGGCGAGGTAAATCGCGGTTTGTCACCAATGCTTCAATGGAAAGGTAACGAATATCATCGCTAAAGGGCGCGTTCTGCTGATCAACTAATGACAGGAACACCTCAGTGCCGGCATACGCGGTACGGGTATCGTATTTACGCGTGTTGCGCTTACCCGTGTGATTTTTCCTGATGGTCGAAAAATAGCGGCCGTAGTTGCCTTTATCGCTATGGCGGGTTTGGAAAAGAGGATTGAAGTTGATCTCCTGACTTGTTTCAGCCTTTTGACCAAATACTTTTTCAATGGAATAAATTTCAAAATCCAGTGGCCGACTCCGATCGGGTAGCACGTGAAATTCATTCAGTTTGCGATTGATTTCCAACTTATCCATACGGCGTGGCAGCAGATTAATCACCGGGGTGCAATGCAGTAAAAAGCGTGATGCCGTGACATGGCTGGCCAGCGCTTGTGACTGGCGATCAAGCAGGAAGATGATTTCCATTTCATCTGAAGTGTTGTACTTCGCCGCCGCGGCCAGTTGCGTAACGGTAAAAAAGTAAAAACGCTGACGGCAGGAGAAGTACTCATGTACCAGATTGTGACCATGGAACATGTTCCATGCGACAGGCAACAAGCTCTGCTCGGGTTTCAGGCTATCGAAGCTCAATGCATCTTTGCTGATGACGGTATCATGTACCTGGCCATCATGTTTACCGCGAAGAATAGTGGCAACGTGGTTGCTATACAGCAACTCGAAGATATGTGACACCACACGTTCATCACCATTGATATAGATCGGCAGACGATCAAGCCCTTCGAGCTGCGAGAAGGACAAACCCGCAGGCAGTTTTAGCTTGATGCGGAGCGTTTCTTTAAGTCGCTGCGCCGAAATTCGATGGCGCTCAAGTGAGGGCATATCAGGTGGCAGACTGGTCAGGCGTGCATCTGTGACTTCAAAGGGCCATAGCTGGACGTCCTGGCCACTTCGAAACTCACACCGCGTAACTTCTCCTGGCGCAATTGGCGTGAGAAAAGCGCTATTGCGGGGAACGGTATAACCTTGAGTGAGATCGCCTTCTTTCAGGCTGGGTTGCAACTGCACAACACCCATTGAAGGAGTAGGCGCCGTATAGTTCGGGTAAACAATATCCAGCAGTCGACGTGTAAAGAGGGGAAATTCAGCATCCAACTTAATTTGCGTACGCGCCGACATAAAGCAAAAGGCTTCAATTAAGCGCTCGACAAAAGGATCGGCGACTTCAATACCATGCATGCCAAGACGTTTGGCTATTTTAGGATGCTGCGTAGCAAATTCACGCGACATCTCACGCATGAACGTAAGCTCTTTGTTGTAATAATCGAGGAAATTATGTTCCATTTGCGTTCTCTGAATTACTGTCTTGACGGTTTAGATAGGACAGCCAGCGTTTTTATCTTGTGTGTAATCTTTTCATTAAACTGGTCTGTCTCACTCCGTGAAGAGTTCATTATTTTTATTAGTTTAATACCCACCTTAGAGTGAATTTATTCTAAGGATTAACTTGATGAATGAAATAGTCGATGGATTACGAATTTGTAGGTTTATGCTTATTGGTCTTTTCTCTTTGCAATATTATAAAAATAAAAGCAATAGATGATTGTCTTTTATGTAATTGATTTTATTGATTATTTTTAATGTATGTTAGTTATTTTTGTTAGTGACTTTAATGTTTTATCTTCAGGTTTAAATAGCGTTTTCAACGTGAGCCTTCATCTTTTGTGATAATTTCAGTACATAGGAATTTTGTTGATTTTATTCCTAATGTGCATTTTAGGTCTTCACAAAAATAGTTTATGGAGATAAATTTCTTCGCATTGAGTGCTTAGGGATTGCACTTCACTACACACAGATAGCATAACAACATAACAAAGTGGTTCATCCACTTAAAATAGAGTTAAAGGTGACAAACGTGGCTATTATCAGAAAGAACTTATTTGGAAAGCTGGATAAAACCTTATTCGCCACTATTGAGAGCGCAACCACCTTTTGCAAATTGCGCGGTAATCCATATGTTGAGCTAGTTCATTGGATAAATCAGCTTTGGCATAGCGATGATAACGATATTAAGCATATTGTCCGTTACTTCGATATTGATGGTGAACAAGTTGAGCGCGGGATTGCCCAGGCTCTGGGGCGCCTGCCAACGGGAGCCAGCTCAATTTCGGATTTCTCATATCACATTGAGCTAGCGATTGAACGCGCATGGGTATGTGCAAGCCTCGAATGCCTCGATAACCGCATTCGTAGCGGCCATTTAGTCCTCGCACTTCTGAGTAATATGGAACTTCGTCGCACGTTGCTGGGCATTGCTCCCGTGCTCGATAAAGTCGCGCTAGACGTGCTGAGTAGTGATCTGAAATACATTACTCGTGAGTCGCCAGAAGCAACGGAAGATGCGAGTGATGGCACCGCATTTTATGAAGGCTCCATGCCGGGTGAAGCGAGTCAGGCGATGGGGCAGAGCAGCACTGCTTCGTTAGCGCAATACACCACAGATCTGACGTCACTGGCGCGTGAAGGAAAAATCGATCCTGTTCTTGGGCGTAACCAGGAAATTACCACCATGATCGACATCCTGTTACGTCGTCGCCAGAACAATCCGTTACTGACGGGTGATGCAGGCGTGGGTAAAACGGCTGTCGTTGAAGGGCTGGCACAAGCGATAGTGTCAGGCGCCGTTCCCCCTGCGCTTGAAGAAGTACGCTTATTAACGCTGGATGTTGTCGCACTCTCAGCGGGTGCGAGCATGAAAGGCGAGTTTGAGGCACGCCTGAAAGCTGTCATTGATGAGGCGATGGCCTCAGTGCAGCCCGTAATTCTTTTTATAGATGAAATTCATACCCTTGTTGGGGCGGGCGGAAATGCCGGGACGGGTGATGCGGCGAATTTACTTAAACCCGCCCTGGCGCGCGGTCAGCTGCGAACCATTGGCGCAACCACCTGGAGTGAATATAAGCGGCATATAGAAAAAGATCCGGCATTGACTCGTCGCTTCCAGGTGTTGCAGGTGAGTGAACCTGATGAGGAAGTGGCAATGTCGATGCTGCGCGGGCTCGTGCCGGCGCTGGAAAAACATCACGGGGTTTGGATCACCGACGAAGCCGTACAGGCTGCAGTCAAGTTGTCGCACCGTTACATTCCGGCGCGTCAGCTACCCGACAAAGCGATCAGCTTGCTGGATACCGCCTGTGCTCGTATCGCGGTAGCGCAATTTGCCGCCCCAGCCGAGCTGCAGAAATTGGTATGGCAGCAGGAAACCGCACGAACAGAGCTTAAATCTTTAGAGAAAGCTCATCAGTTTGGTCGCGACGCTTCAGAACGAATGAACTCGCTGACCGCTTCTTTAAAGGAGTGGGCTGAATCAGGTGAGGCACTTGAGAAGCGTTGGCAGAACGAGCGTGAGACTGTTAGCCGTATTGTGGCGCTACGTCAGCAGATTGCCCAGTCTCTGTCGCAGGAAGAAGAAAGCTCAGTTGAGCTGGCCATATTACGTGAACAGCTTCAGTACGAAGAAAAAAATCTGAGACTAATCTCGGCTGATGAGCAAATGGTTCAGGCTGAGGTTAATGAAGAGGTCATTGCGCACATCGTTGGCGATTGGACGGGGATTCCCGTAGGCCAGATGCTGAAAGATGAACTCAAAAAAGTGATGGAGTTGCCTGCGCGTCTTAATCAGCGCGTGATTGGACAATCCGCCGCTCTGGATCAACTTAGCGACTGCATTATGACGGCTCGCGCAGGACTGGCCGATCCAAGAAAACCACTGGGCGTGTTTATGCTGGTGGGGCCATCAGGTGTCGGTAAAACCGAAACTGCACTGGCGATTGCGGAAAGCATGTATGGCGGCGATCAGAATTTGATCAGCGTAAACATGAGCGAGTATCAAGAGTCGCATACCATCTCTTCGTTAAAAGGATCACCTCCTGGTTATGTCGGATACGGCGAGGGTGGGGTGTTAACGGAGGCTGTGCGCCGTCGACCTTATAGCGTGGTGCTGCTGGATGAAGTAGAAAAAGCGCACCCAGATGTTCATGAACTTTTCTACCAGGTCTTTGATAAAGGCCAGATGGAAGATGGTGAAGGACGCAGCATTGATTTCAAAAACACGGTATTGCTGCTAACCAGCAACACCGGAAGCGAATTGATCAGCCAACTGTATGCAGATGAAGAGACTGCACCGGATCAGGAAGGCTTATTAGCCGCATTGCAGCCGGAATTATTGAAGGTATTCCCGGCGGCATTTTTGGGCCGAGTCAATGTGGTGCCTTATTTACCGCTGCAACAAAGTTCATTAGATAAAATTGTCAGACTGCACCTTGCTCGTATTCAACATCGTGTAACAACGCAATATCAGTGTGAATTGCATTATACCGATGCTGTTGTTGCACATGTGGTTTCACAGTGCCGAGTTGCAGAAACAGGGGCTCGTCTGATTATTCGAATTATTGAGCAAACTATCACAACGCTACTAGGTAAGGAAATTTTGGCTCATCACGCGAAGCTGAAAAACAATCTCATTACCTTAGACAGAATAAGTGATCAGTATGTGGTGACATTAGCAAACGCGTCATCATAGCTCAGAAAAAATATTTCATTGCTCAGGTGATACCTGACATGGGATGTCAAAGTAGTTTTAATTTTAACGGAATATCTATTTGAGGATAGTAATAATGCGCATGTTGAAAACTTCAGTTGCAATTTTGGCTTTGATCGCAGCAGGTAATGCAGCAGCAGCAACCAGTGGTGATATCACCTTTAAAGGTAAAGTTATCACCTCGACCTGCTCGATCGTTCCTACGGACGTAAATAAAGTGGTTACTCTGCCAACAGTGAATACCACATCATTGGCGAACCCAGGGGATGAGGCTGGCTCTAAAAACTTTACTATTAGTGTAGAAAACTGCCCACGAACTGCAGATCCAGCAAACCCGACAGAGGTGGCTGTCCATTTTGAAGCGATTGGTAGCACCGGTTTTGATGCAACAACAGGTAACCTGACAAACGCTGCTTTGACCGATGCAGCTAGTCAGGTTCAGGTTCGTTTGTATAACTATGGTGACAGCAGTGTTATTAAGCTGGGTGATACCGGTAAGTACTTCCCAATCGATGTTGCTACCGGAACCGCGACTACAACTTACGTAGCGGGTTATTATGCGAGCGGAGCTTCCTCAGCGGGTAATGTTGAAGCGAAAGTTCTGTACTCACTGGCATACAACTAAGAAAAATTAAAGTGAGTGCCCTTAATGGGCACCACTTTTAAAATTAGTAAATTAATCAGTTATAGTTTGTTTGCTCATGAAATATTATGCGGCTGGTAAATATTATGTTTAAAAAAATCCTTTTAGCTTCACTATTAATTAGTGTGGTGTCACCGGCATTCTCTTCCATTATAATCAGTGGGACGCGCGTCGTTTTTCCAGGTGATCAAACTGAAGTCAATGTTCGTACCATTAACCGAGGTGATACACCCGCGTTGGCCCAGGTTTGGGTTGATGACGGAGACACTAAGGTTGACGTGCAAAATACAAAAGTCCCCTTTATTGTTACGCCCCCGGTCTTTCGCATAGAGCCTAATAAAGGTCAGAGTGTCCGTATGATTTACAACGGTATGGCGCTTCCGCAGGATCGTGAATCTATTTTCTGGTTTAACTTGCTGGAAATACCGCCTAAGGCCAGTAACGATAGTGGTGGGCAAAAATTGGAGCTGGCGTTTCGTACGCGAATAAAGATTTTTTATCGCCCCAAAGCACTGCTTAAAGGCTCCGTCTCAACTGAGCTGGATAAGCTTGAGTGGTCACTAGTAAATGATAGTAATCATGGTGCAGGAATAAAATTGAAGAACCCTACACCTTACTATTATTCTTTTAATACCATTAATGCCTTCTCTCAAAATAAAAAAGTGAAAATGACATCAGATATGATTGCACCAAAATCTGAGAAGGTTTTTTATCCAGAAAACAAGTCTAAGTTGTCATCTATTACCTCTATGGATTTTCAGTATATTAATGAGTTTGGTGGGATTATCTCCGAGAAACTTCAGTCACAGGGTGGTGGTTTCATAAAAGATAAAAAGTGAGTTTTTGAAAAAAGATCTCTATGAATGCTTAGCCGCAAGCCTTAATTAATGGATTATAAAACCCCTTAAAAGGAGTTTACACTGTGGTGCCTAGTAAATATTCAGGGAATGGACCTCTCAGTAAGTTTAAGAAGATTAGTGTGCTAATAAAATTGGCGCTCTGCTTCCCATTGATTGCTGAAGGTCAAACAAATGTGCAGGAAGTTCCACAGGTCTCAGATAGTGCAGTTACGCCAGAGAAAATAAATTTCAATAGTGGTTTTTTGCACGGATCGAACATCGATATTTCCCGATTTACTGAAGGAAATATGACGTTTCCTGGTGTTTATAATGTTACTACCAATGTAAATGGAAGGGCTCGCGGCTATCTGAAATTAAGCTTTATCCAATCAAACACTAGCGACAATGCGCAACCCTGTTTCACTCAAGGACAGCTGAGCCAGTTAGGATTGGTGCCTGATGAGAAACGCGCAAAACAACTCAGAATAATGCGCCCAGATGGCGCGGATCATTGCTATTTCATTGACCGCTGGATTGAAGGCGTTAGCAGTAACTATAATAGCGGCGATTTTGAACTCAATATGCAAGTGCCTCAGCTTTATGTGCGCCATCGCAGTGATGATTATGTTGATCCAAGTTTATGGGAATCTGGTCAAACCGCTGGTTTTATCGATTATGCCGCCAACTTTTGGCAGGTTAATCAAGGTGTAGTTAAAGGGAATAGTAATAATACTGCAAACTTAGGTGTGACGGCTGGGTTTAATGCGGGGGAGTGGCGCTTACGTAAAAGAAGTAATTTTGGCTGGAGTAATCAATCGCCATTTACCACACAAAATAGTTATACCTATGCACAGCGTGATATTACGCCCTTAAAAGGCGTTCTCACTGTTGGTGAAACCAGCAGTAATGGCCAGCTGTTTGATAGTTTTAGTATGCGTGGCGTAATCCTACAGACGGATGAACGGATGCTACCCACTGAAATGCGTAACTATTCGCCCATACTGCGTGGTGTGGCTGAAACTAACGCCAAAATCACCGTTCGCCAGCGTGGGCAGTTACTGTATGAAACTATCGTACCTCCTGGACCTTTCGCTATTACCGATCTCGGGGCAATGGGGTACGGTGGTGATTTGGTGATGACAATAACGGAAGCCGATGGAAGAACCAGACAGCAGCTTATACCGTTCTCAGCACCACCTATGTTGTTACGTGAGGGTTCGTCGCGCTTCTCTTTAGCTCTTGGTCAGTTAAAAGAGGAGCAAATAAGTGCACATCCCGATCTCTTTCAGGCAACTTATCATCGTGGCCTAATGAACTTCTGGACCATGTATGGCGGCGCGCTGATTGGTGAGCATTATAAAGCTTTTGGCGCAGGACAAGCGTTCAATACGCCAATAGGGGGACTCTCGTTTGATGTCATCAATGCCCGTAGCGTTTTGGCAAATAATACTCAGCGCTTAGGAAACAGTTACCAGGTTAATTACAGTAAATATTTAGGACCAACCGATACCAACATTACGCTGGCGGCTTATCGATACTCTTCTCGTGGCTATTACAGCTTTCGTGAAATGGCGCTGGCTCGTGAGGCAGTAAACACGCAAGAGCGTAATGGATATGACTCACCATATGTTAATTATCGTACGCAGAATCGCTTTACAGCCAGCGTCAATCAGAAAATAGATGATAATAAATCGCTATGGTTTAGCGGGAGTTTGGCGAGTTATTGGGGATCCCAGACTGAATCACGGCAGTATTCAGTAAGCTTTAACCACTCACTTGAGAAATTTAGTTATTCAATCACCGGGTCACGCTCGCGTGCTGGTAATGGTAGTGATGAGAATGTTATTCAACTGGCAATTAATATACCTCTTGGTGGAAGTTATACCAATAAGCCATTGTTTAATTCTTTATACAGCACGGTGAGCAAAAGTAACCAAAGTGGTACGAAGTTCCAAACTAATGCTACAGGTTCTCAGGGCGACCAGAGTGAGTTTACATATGGTGTAGGTGCGAATACTGGCAATAAATCAAGTGATAACGCGGTAAACGGAAATATTCAATATCAATCTTCTGTTGGTCAGGTTGGCCTGAGTGCAACGGCAAATGATTCGAACACGCAATTTTCTGGATCAATGAGGGGAAGCGTAGTCGCCCATGCGGGTGGAGTAACGCTGGGACCTCCAATTAACGATGCACCGTTTGCCATTATTGAGGCAAAAGGCGCAGCAGGGGCAAGAATATTTAATGGACAGGGAGCGAAGATTAACCGTTTTGGTTATGCCATTCAGCCTTCTCTTTATCCATACCGTGAGAACGCAGTTCAACTCGATGCGAAAGGTTTACCCGATACAGTTGATGTTCTTGATAATGAAAAACGCGTGTATCCGCGCCAGGGAGCGGCATTATCTGTCGTGATGAATACGATCACCGGGACCCCAATGATTCTGACATTACGCGACAGTTCTCATAGTTACCTGCCTATTGGGACCGATCTTATGGATGCGAACGGCAAGAGTCAAAGCGTGGTAGGGCAAGGTGGTCAAGCCTTTATCCGTGGCTGGGATCCGGCGCAAGGGCCGCTATTAGCAACGGTTGGTGAAGAGAAGCTTAAATGTATAGCGAAAGATGCTGCACCTGTGAATAAGGCTGTTTCTGAGGATCTGAATATGGTCCAACTGGAGGTGACATGTTTACGCAACTAGGTGGGAAAACTTCATTAAACGTGCTGCAACCTTTACTTGGCATGACCTTAATGCTGATTGGTTTTTCCGCGGCTGCAGAGAGCTGCGCAATCAAAGGCAGCTGCAATATTGATGTGACATTTTTGGGAACGTTCTTGGCGCAGACTTGCGACGTTAGCGTTAATAATGGTGGTGAATCAGGAACGGTGGTATTGCCCACGGTATCATCGCAATTATTACAAAAAAGTGGAGATGAGGTAGGGAGCACGCAATTCCCTATTTCTCTGAGAAATTGTCCGCTTAACCGTACCATTGAGATGCGTTTTACCACCAGTGGTGGAAATACATCAGACAGTGAGACGGGTAACCTGGTGAATAGCACCGGCAACGATTACAGCAATGATGTTCAAGTGCGGGTGCGGAAAATTGACGGTACACAACTGAGTATCGACGATAATAACAGCTTTCAGGAGTATTTAATTCCTGCAAGTGGTGATGAAGTGACACACAACTTTATCGCCAGTTATTATGCTAAGAGTAATGGAGCAGTGAGTGCGGGGCTTGTGCAAACTCGCTCCACCATTGACCTGACTTACAAGTAACTGCAGTAAGAAATGAGTGATTAATGATTCCGGATTAACATTCGGGTACGTTTAAATAATAAAATGCAGAAAGGTTATCATGGTTAATAAAAATAATTCGCAGAAGTTTATTGCGCGAAATCGAGCGCCTCGCGTTCAAATTGAATACGACGTTGAAATATACGGTTCTGAAAAGAAAGTTGAACTTCCATTTGTAATGGGTGTACTTGCAGACTTATCGGGTAAACCACTTGAACCGTTGCCACTGGTTGCCGATCGTCAATTCCTGGAAATTGACATCGATAATTTCGATGAGCGTATGAAAGCAATGCGTCCACGTGTGGCATTTGCGGTACCGAATACACTGACCGGTGAAGGTCAGCTGATGATTGATGTAACTTTTGAAAGTATGAGTGACTTTGAGCCTGATGCAATTGCTCGAAAAGTTGATTCTCTTTCCCAACTACTAGAAGCACGTACTCAACTTGCCAACCTGCAGACCTATATGGACGGTAAAGCGGGAGCGGAAGAGTTAGTGATGAAACTTCTGCAGGATAAAGCGCTGTTAAATTCTCTGGCCTCTGCGCCTAAAAAGAGCAATGACGGCTCTGAAGCGAAACCTGCGTAGAGTAAATAAGGAGACATGATGTCAACTTCACGAATGATGGAAAAACAAAATGCGGCAGCACAAGCCGCTTCTCAGGCAAGTGCATTTAGTTCTTTGCTGAATAAAGAGTTTAAAGTTAAATCCGAACAGACCAAAGCAGCAGTTGAAGGCGCAGTGAGAACGCTGGCTGAACAGGCCTTGGTAAACTCGGTGACGGTATCTGACGATGCTTATAAAAGTATCGCCTCAATTATTGCCGAAATTGATCGCAAGCTGTCAGAGCAAATTAACCTGGTTCTTCACCATGAAGAGTTTCAGTCGTTGGAAAGTGCCTGGCGAGGTCTGCATCACCTGGTAACCAATACCGAGACCGATGAAAAGTTAAAGCTGCGCTTTATGGATGTATCCAAAGAAGAATTACGTCGCAGCATGCGACGCTATAAAGGGACATCATGGGATCAAAGCCCACTCTTCAAAAAGATCTATGAAGAAGAGTATGGCCAACTCGGCGGTGAGCCATACGGCTGTATGGTGGCGGACTATTTCTTCGATCACTCTGCTGCCGACGTGGATCTGCTGTCATCGATTGGTAAAGTGGCCGCTTCTGCACACATGCCATTCATTGCAGGTGCATCGCCGAACGTATTGCAGATGGATTCCTGGCAGGAACTTTCTAATCCACGCGATCTAACTAAAATCTTTACTCAGAATCTGGAATACGCGGCCTGGAACAGTCTGCGTCAGTCTGAAGATTCTCGTTATATTGGCCTGGCAATGCCGCGCTTCCTGGCTCGTCTGCCATATGGCACCGTTACCAACCCGGTTGAAGCCTTCCATTTCGAAGAGAACACCGACGGCGAAAACCACAGCAAGTATGTCTGGTCGAATGCTGCCTATGCGATGGCGGTAAATATCAACCGTTCCTTTAAAGAGAACGGCTGGTGCACCATGATTCGTGGTGTTGAGAGTGGCGGTGTAGTTGAAGGTTTACCGTGCCACACCTTCCCGACCGATGATGGCGGCGTAGACATGAAATGTCCGACCGAAATCGCTATCTCAGACCGTCGTGAATCTGAACTGGCTAAAAACGGTTTTATCCCGCTGGTGCATCGTAAAAATACCGATTTTGCCGCCTTCATTGGCGCCCAATCACTGCAGAAGCCAGCAGAGTATTATGATGCTGACGCAACAGCTAACGCCACGCTTTCAGCGCGTTTACCTTACCTGTTCGCTTGTTCACGTTTTGCACACTATTTGAAATGTATTGTGCGTGACAAAATCGGTACGTTTAAAGAACGCGACGATATGCAGCGCTGGTTAAACGACTGGGTAATGAATTACGTCGATGGTGATCCGTCTAACTCCTCAATTGAAATTAAAGCTCGCCGTCCACTGGCTGCTGCTGAAGTTATTGTTGAAGATGTTGAAGGCAACCCTGGCTATTACCAAGCCAAATTCTTCCTGCGCCCGCATTTCCAGTTGGAGGGTTTAACCGTATCTCTGCGTATGGTAGCCAAACTTCCTTCTGTTAAAGGCGGAGCCTGATTTAACTATTCGGTTTGACAATGGACATTAAGGACAATGTCTGAATCGAATATTTAAGACTCAAAGTAAATGTAATTACTTTGAATTAATTGAGAATACGTGCTGGATATATTCAGTGCAGTAGTCTCGTATCATTCAATGCATCGCATTGAATAATCTATACACAACTAGTCCATGAGAGGAAATTATGGCCCAAGATATGTTTATTAAAATTGATGGCATCGAAGGTGAATCTTTAGATGCTACTCATAAAAACGAGATCCAGGTTCTGGAATGGAAATGGGACGTATTGCAGCCTAAGAATATGCACAGCGGTTCAGGCGGTGGTTCTGGTCGTGCTACTGTTGCTGACTTCGTGTTCCAGCATTATACCGACAAAGCAAGTCCAAACCTGTTGAGCTACTGTCTGACTGGTAAGCATATTAAAAATATCGCTTTCACCGTGCGTAAAGCTGGTGGCGATCCACTGGAATACATGATTCTGAAGTTCACTGACGTAATCATTACTAAAGTTGGAATGGGTGGATCTCATAAAGACGAAACTCGTCCACGTGAAGAAGTTAGCTTCTCCTTCACCAAAGTAACTGAAGATTATGTAATGCAGAATGCTGAAGGTCATAAGTCTGGTGTTATCTCTGCGACTTATGATGTAAAAGCAAACCAGCATAGCTAATTAAGTTCTTGTTACAAGCCCTGCCACATTAAGTGTGGCAGGGTTAAGGAACGCTCGCCTTAATTTTACTTTTACTTATTCATATTAAAGGAGGACGTAATGATTACTAAAATAATGCATCATGCTGCCGCCTCCCATCGGCGTTGGCTAACGATGTTAATCATTTTATCGATGACCAGTATGCTAACGTCTTGCCAAAGCACGCCGAATAATGATTCGAGTGCACATACGGAATCCGTAAAAATTACTTTTGATGCATCCAACACTATAAATAAAAATGACGCAGGAGAAGCAAACCCTCTTCGTATTACGGTGTATCAATTGAATCAACAGCAAGCATTTATGGCCAGTGATTTCATTACTCTTACTGAGAGTAGGGATCCTGAACTTACTAGTCAGATTTCGCTTATTTACGACACAATGATTGTCCCCGGTGAGAAAAAAGATAAAGTTATTGAGACGCCTAAAAATGTTACTGCTCTGGGTGTGATAACGGCCTATCGAGACATATCCGACTCGGAATGGAAGGTACTTTATATTATTCCTGAGAAACCCAAGCGCAGTTGGTTTCAACGTTATTTTAAACGAGACAAAGTTTGGCAGCCTCATATTCAAGTCAGAATGAATAATCTGACAACTTCAGTTAAACCGGTAAATTAATTATGAGAACAAAAAAAGTCGTCTGGAGTGAAGGTCTTTTTCTGCGCCCTCAACTCTTTCAACAGCAAGAGCGTTACCTGGAATATTACTCTCATAAGCGAGCTCTCACCCTTACGCCCTTTTTTTGGGGTTTTTCAGCTTATGAAATTGATCGTGAAGCGCTTTCATATGGAAAACTGGTTCTCCGCGCTGCGAGCGGTGTTCTGCCGGATGGTACGCCATTTGATATTCCAGGACATGCCGATCTGCCGCAGCCATTAACTATCGCACCTGAACATCTTGGCAAGATGATTTATTTGGCCGTGCCGCTGCGCCTGGATAATAGTAATGAAACTATTTTCGATGAGTACGATAGCGGTTCTCTGGCGCGTTTTTACGGCAATGAAGCTGAGCTGAATGATACCAATGCCATTCACCAGGGACCTAAACCTGTGCAGCTGGCGCAGTTGCGCCTCCGTTTGGTGTCAGAAAGCGAAATGACGGAGTCGTGGATTGGATTACCGCTGACGCGCGTACGCGCTATCCAGCCTGATGGCAGCGTATTACTGCATGTTGATGATTACATCCCACCCGTGACAGGTTATGGCGCGAACCAGTTGCTCAGCGAATGGCTGACGCATCTGAACGGTCTGGTAAAAATGCGTGCGGGAATGTTGGCAACGCGATTATCAAACAGTGACGGTAAAGCGAGTGCGAGTGCAGAAATCGTTGATTATCTTTTACTGCAAATCTTTAATAAATATGAGCCATTGCTCGACCATCTGCGCACCATTCCTGAGTTACCACCCATCATGCTCTACCAGGAACTGGCCAAATTTGCGGGCGAACTTTCTACCTTTATACGGGTGAAAACACGCAGACCACGATCGGCGCCAGGCTACAAGCACGCTAGCCTTTATGCCTCTATCCGCCCACTGGTTGATGATATTCATGAACAGCTCAACCAGATTCTGGTGCGTGCGGGCCAAATGATCACGCTGGAATCACGTGGTAACGGTGTCTGGTCGGCGAATGTGCTGCCAAATGAACTGCGCGGTTTCAGTAATCTGGTTGTCGCGGTATCTGCGCAGCTACCTATGGATATTCTGCAGCATCAATACCTGGCTCAGGCAAAATTCAGCGCACCGCAGCAATTGCATGAACTGGTACGTTCGCACTTGCCTGGCCTGGAAATCCATCCTCTGCCTGTCCCTCCGCGTCAGATTCCCTACAGCGCCGGCCACGTTTACTTTGAACTGGCTAAGAGTGGTCCATTCTGGGATCGCATTGCCAGTAGCGGCGCTATTGCATTGCACATTGCCGGTGATTTCCCTGACCTGAAAATGGAACTGTGGGGGATTCGTGACTAATGAGCGAGCATGACAATTTTAACCTGAACAGCACGTTTTTTGATAACCAGGCGGATACCGATAGTAACGGCCAGGAGTTGGGACATTTCCTGCTCGATGAATCGACCAGCTTTTCAGATTTCAAGACCAATCCGGCGATAAATCATGACGCAATAAATGAACGTTATGACAGCAGTCGTCTGCGAAGTGAAAGCATTCATGAGCGGGTTAATCGCGTTAAAAATGCGTCCCTGCCATTACTTGAAGCGGCGCAGCCATTACTGCGTGCGTTAAGCGAAATGCCCGAAAAAGTGAACGGGAAAGATGAAGCTAATTTGCTGAAGGAGACGCTGAAAAAAGAGATCACGCTCTTCAGCGTCGTCTGCGATGAGGCAGATATTTCCTGGAAGAAAATG
This sequence comes from Pantoea sp. BRR-3P, assembly GCF_039621635.1. Lineage (NCBI taxonomy): Bacteria > Pseudomonadati > Pseudomonadota > Gammaproteobacteria > Enterobacterales > Erwiniaceae > Pantoea > Pantoea sp. BRR-3P. The sequence continues at coordinate 2,908,402 of NZ_CP155066.1, read as the reverse complement.
GCCATTGTGCGCTATTGCATGTGTACCGCACTGGACGAAGCCGTTCTGGCGCGTTCGTGGAGTAAAGATGTTAACTGGTCACAAGGCAACCTGCTTAATCACTTTGAAGGCGATAACGATGGCGGCATAAAATTCTTCCTGCTGGTGGGCCGCTTGTCCATGTCACCTCAGGAATATGCCGACGTTCTTGAAGTTCAGTTGATTATTCTCGGCCTTGGCTTCGAGGGGCGTTATAGCATTATTGAAAACGGTGAGCGCCAACTTAATCGCATTCGCCAACGTCTATTGACACTATTACAAAGCTCTCGGGAAGACCGAGGCATGGCTCTGTCACCGCAAGGCGTTCCGGTGCGCAGTGGCAAAAAACGCTATCAGTTTTATGTTCCTGTCCGTATTTCCATGCTTGTCGCCGGAGTATTGATCGCCGGTAGTTTTATCTATGCCAAATATCACTTGATGATCCCGCTTAGCGATATCGTCACTCGCATTGATGCTTCTGCACGTTCACCCATAACCCTGCCTCCAGAACCGGCAGTTGGAAAGCTAAGGTTAGCCGAATTACTTAAGGAAGAGATCGCCCGCAAGCTGGTTACTGTGGACGAAACGCCTGAGCGCAGCCTGGTGATATTCCGCGGTGACGGCATGTTCAAAACCGGCACATTTGATGTGTTGGAAAGCATGCAAAGTATCCTCAAGCGTGTGGCTGAAGAGATCCATCGCGTAAATGGCAAGACGCTGATTGTTGGTTTCACCGACTCGCAACCCATCAATAAGCCTGGCCTTCCGAGTAATCAGGTTCTCTCGGAAAAACGCGCTGCCAGTGTGGCGCAATGGCTGCAACAGGCCGGCATCCCTGCTGAAAATATTCGAGTTGAAGGAAAAGGGGATAGTCAGCCCGTTGGCAGTAACGCCACGCCTGAGGGACGAGCACAAAACCGTCGCGTCGAAATATTAGTTAATTATTAATGGATGAAACATGTCAGTGTTTAATCGAATTTTCTCAGGAACAGGATTAAGACGCTTTTCTCTGATCGCTGTTTATTGCGTGCTGGCGGCGGCGGTTTGGTACCTCGGCCCCTGGTTTGGTTTTGGTGAGGCTACCCCTTGGGCGGGTGCTGAAAACCGCATCATTATGTTGGTGATGCTGTTTGTGATGCTGCTTCTGCGCTGGAATCGTCTGCCACTGTTTTTAGATCTCTCGCTCTTTGCGATGGCGATGGTTTGGACTCTGGGTCCCCATATTATGATTGGGGAAAACTATCCGCTCAAAAGCAATATAAACCGCGGTGCAGTCATTGCTGGGCTGCTGGTATTGACGGGGCTGTATGGACTTTGGCGGCTGTTGCAGGCGCTGGCTGTAAACCCGGCGTTACTTAACTCACTGATGAGTAAAAGGTCAGCTGCGGTAGAAGCTAAACCAGACATGAGCGCTATCACGCAGATCATTGCAGCGGGTGTGAAACATACCCAGCGTGTTCATCGTGCCTTGCCATTGTGGCGCCGTTTTTTCAGCTTCAGCGACAGTAAAACACGCTTACCGTGGTTCATGATAATTGGACCTAAAAACGCCGGTAAAACCACCATGTTGTTCTCATCGGGACTCGATTTCCCATTGCCAGAACAGCTGAATCGTCAGGATCGTGAAAATCCTTCTACCGATAATATTGAGTGCCTTTACACCAATGACGCGCTTTTCCTGGATACCTCAGGTAAATATCTGCAGGAAGCAGAGCATGTTCAGCAGGAGTGGCGTGGCATCTTAGGCGCACTGAAAAAGTACCGTCCTAAACACAGTATTCATGGCGTGGTTGTGACGCTCTCGGTTGAAGATATTTTGCACCGTACTCAGTCTGAGCGCCTCGGTATCGCCGCGGCATTACGCTCAAGGCTCAGCGAGGCGCGAGAAACTCTGGGATTACGTTTTCCGGTATACGTCAATATCACCCGAATGGATATGTTGACCGGTTTTAGCGCTTATTTCCGTAATCTCACAGCGATTGAGCGTGAACAGGTTCTTGGTGTAACGCTTCCCTTTGAACGTCAATCACACGACAGCGGAGCCGAACTGGGTAAGCAGATCAGCGAAACGCTGGCTCAGTTGGAAAGCCGTCTTGGTAGTACGCTTTGCCAGCGTCAGCTGGAAGAATATGACGTCACCGATCGCAAACAGATGTATGCCGTACCGCAGGATTTTCGTTTATTAGCGCAGGGCGTGACCGAAATGCTGCAGCATATTTTCCTGTCATCTCGCTATGACGAAACACAGTTCAATACCACATTGCGTGGCATCTACTTTATGAGTAGCTGTCAGCCAGCCGAAAAAGGGTTGCTCAATAACAACACGGTTGTTCAGCGCTGGCGTAATGTTGTGGAACATCAATATCCTGAAACAGCAGCATCATATGGCCTTCAACAAGCAGAGGGCGGAGTTATCGATAACTCTCCCTGGGGAAAACATTACTTCCTGCGTCAGCTTTTCAGTGATGTGATCAGTGCCGATCGTGATTTAGTCAGTTCCAGCCTGCGCATGCGTACGCGCGATCGCTTGCAGAACTTCGCAGGCCATCTTGCGGCAACGTTGCTCGCTGTCTGGCTGATATGGGGAATTGTTACCAGTTTCCACCTGAATGACGATTATCTGGCGACTATTGGTGTTCGCACGACTCAACTGACTGAAAAAGTTGTTGAATATGTTGATCATCCTGAACAGCAGCTGTTACCGGGCGTCCTGTATAGCACGTTGGCATTGAAGCAGTATTTGGGGCTGGATATCAGTAATCCTCCGCTGAACTGGCGCTATGGTCTTTACACACCTGCCACCGTTGAACGTCGTGCGGACAAACTCTACACCTTCTTTTTACAGAATGCGTTGCTGCCAAAATTGCAGTTGCAGGCAGCCATCTCTCTGAACAAAGCCGTAGTCGATAACGATCCGCTTGCTGCGTGGGATGCGCTGAAGCTTTACCTCATGCTGAATGGTGAGGGAGATGCCGATGCCGGCTTCCTGATTGCCCAGATCAACCAGCAATGGAAAGCCTCAGGCATGATCGATGCTTATGGTGAACAGAAGACGTTTGACAGTCATCTGAATGCTCTTTTCTCCTCGAAAGGATGGCGAGAAAAATCATCGCCAATCGATCAACCGCTGGTTAAGCGCGCCAGGGATATGCTGGTGCAGATCCCGCAAACCACCAGAATTTGGCAGCATTTAAAGCAGAAACTGCAGCTGGTAGCACCGCCAAGTGTCACCCTGCAGGCGATGGTTGACCCTCAGGCGCCGATGATTTTTAAGCAAAATGCTATCGAAAATCAGCCTGAGGGGGTTCCCGGCATTTTCACCCGTGACGGGTGGCGAAACCTGGTAAAGAAGCAGCTCGCTACGTCGTTGATCGGCTTACAGCGTGAGGATAGTTGGGTACTGGGAAAGACGGGGCGCGTGGTAAATCCTCTCACGCTGCGTGATGAGGTACTGATTCTTTATCTGCAGGAATATGCGCATCAGTGGCAGCAATTCCTCTCGAGTATTCGTCTGATACCGATGGGGGGACAGCAGAATCTCAGTATGGATGTATCGCTGTTAAGAACTCTGGTCGCAGATAATTCGCCACTGCGCGGTTTGCTGGAACGTGCCGTCAGTGAGACGACTCTGGCGGAAACCAAGGATAAAACGCTGCAAACAGCTTTGCAGACTGAGCTGAGAACCGGCCGATTGGTACAGCAAGCTACGCGATTAAAAGACAGTGTCGATTTCCGTGAACAACGGCTTATTCATCAATATGTTGATTTTCCGTTCAGTTCACTACGACTTTTCGTGAAAGGCGATCAAGACGGCACGGGATATAACCCGAACCAAACCGTTGGGCTTAACCGGCTGATGAATCTACTCACCGATCAGTATACCCGCTATGTGGTTTACAGCAGTGCGCTTGATGAGGGTGACATCCCGGTTATGGGAATGGATAGTTCCCGCCTGGCGGCGGAATCGCGGACGTGGCCTGAGCCAGTGAAGGGGATTTTGATGCCTCTGCTGGGACGTTCCAATGAAAGCATCCAAAAGAGCATTGTAAAGTTGAGTGTTACAGCCATTGATAATGGCATTGGCCAGGTTTGTCGTAAAACGCTGCAAGGACGCTATCCCTTTGCTAAAAGCCAGCAAGAGGTATCACTCAATGATTTTGAGCGCTTCTTTGCCGTGGATGGTGTGGTTGATAGCTGGTTCAAACAGAACATGGCCGACAAGGTTGATACATCAACTTACCCATGGCGCTATAAAGGCAATGGCGGCGGTGAAGGACTCTCCTTCTTCCAGCAAGCTGCCGCCGTCCGTGATGCATTCTTTGACGCGGATGGACGCAAAGTGTCATTGAATTTATCTACCCGCGTGCACTACCTCTCTCCGGACATAGCGCAACTGATGCTGAGCGTTGGCGGAGAGACGCTGCGTTACTCACATGGCCCGGTCATGCCGATGGCGTTTCACTGGCCATCAGGTGGATTGACCTCTTCCGTTACGATGACCGGCCAGAGGCTCCCATCATCGGCACTGCCAGATCTGACATTCCACGGTGCATGGTCGGTTATGCATTGGCTGGACAGCGCCGAACGCGTAACGAGCCAGGGGGCAGACAGTCGAATTTATCGCTGGTCACTGGGTGGCAAGCCAGTAGAGCTGGAAATTGGTGGGCTGGGTAATGGCAATCAGAATCTGCAGGGCATGTTGCGCGGATTCCGCTGCCCGGGATGATAAGGGAGGAAATATGTGGATGAAACGCAGCAAGCAGCATGCGCATTTGCTGAGTTTTTTGCCTGAGCTTTCCGGGGAAAAGAGTCAACGCAAAAAAGGAGAGATGCAGCGGGTTAAGGCAGAAGTTGCCTCTTTAATTTCGACGCTTGCTCCTGCAGAACCTTCGTTATTAACGCAACCAGAACTGTGTCGTTACCCATGGTGCTTTGTTATGTCTGCAGATGGCATATCGGCGGATCATTATCTGACCGGTGCCCTTGTATTCGATGACAACACTGAAACGCCACATGGCGTTTGCGTATTGCTTCGGGCCTCAGAGATGGTGCGGCTGTTGACAATAGAAGACAGTCTACCGTTTTGGATGATGCGCTCGCTGTCCACGCTAGCGCAACATGACAACCCTCGCCATATTTGCGAACAAATAGAGGCAGATTGCCGTGATTTGGTGGCATCGAGTTTGTCTTCCGGCTGGCGGTCAAAACTATCGAATTCAGCACAGCTTTCACACATTCATACCCGCCTCAGTGACATGCGATGCGATGCGGATTTTGAGCTGGAAGGGAAACGATGTGTTGATGTCATGCCATGGAGGAGTTGGCCTGAGTGCGTTTCGGATTCAGAGTTTCTCTGGCTCTGGAGGCAGAACAGGCATGGAAAAATAATTGAATCACAACGGAAAGCAGTTGTTAACCCGGTGACCTGAGTGCAACGCGCTCAACGTTACTTTTCTGATATCAGGAATGACTATGTCTAGGACGATAACACTAAGCAGTCCAGCGATGCCCATGTTACTGGGTGAACCTGCTCTGGTACTGAATAGAATAAAGGGGGAAGAAACCTTCTCCACTTTATACAGCTATACCTTGCTGGTAAAAACGCCCGCAAATCCGCTTATTCCATGGCAATCTGCCTCGAATGTGGATATCAAGGCGTTAATTGGCAAAGAGATGACCGTCTTCATCGAACTGGATGGAAACGGTCTCGATCACCTCATCGGGATTGGACGCGGTCAACGCGAGATTTCAGGATTGGTTGAAAAAGCGCGCTTTAAAGGGCGCGATGCCAATCAGGCACTTTTCGAGATTGTTATCCGCCCCTGGCTATGGCTGACCACGTTAACCACTGACTACAAAATTTTCCAACAAAAATCAGTGGTCGATATTATCGATGAGGTGCTGGCTGACTACCACTTCTCTTATGAGAAGCGGCTGACAACCAGTTATCCGACGATGGACTATCAGGTCCAGTATGGCGAGACAGACTTCAATTTTATTGAGCGTCTGATGGAAGAGTGGGGGATCTATTGGTTCTACGAACATCAGGACCAAAAGCATAAGTTGATCCTGGTGGATCACGTTGGTGCACACAAAGCCAGCCCAAGTGAAGCTTACCATGTTATTGATTATCAGCCGGAAAATCCTAAAGCCGATGCCGAGTATATCTCTGTATTTGAACATCAGGAGATGTTAACCAGCGGTCGCTGGGTAACCAACGATTATGACTTCACTAAGTCGCGCGCCGATATCCTTTCCATTGATGTCAAAGCAAGAAAAACCAGCTTCAATGAGATGGAGGTATTCCACTGGCCTGGTGATTACGAGCAACCTGCTATTGGTGAGCAGTTAGCGCGTATTCGTACCGAAGAGCGTGGATCAAAGGGCTCACGCGCGGTCGGGAGTGGCGAGCTAAGAGGGATTGTTTGCGGAACGCATTTTGAGCTGGTCGGTTATCCGGTCAACAAAGTCAACCGCGAATATATGGTGATCTCCAGTGAACTGGACATCCAGGAGATCAACGAAGTCACCAATAAAGATATGTTCAGTATTCACTGCAAATTTACCGTGCAGCCGACGACAAAAATCTATCGTCATCCCCAGATAGTTCCAAAGCCACGTACTTATGGTCCGCAAAACGCGATTGTAGTGGGACCGCCAGGTGAAGAAGTCTGGACCGACGAATATGGCCGGGTAAAAGTGCGTTTTACCTGGGATCGTTACGGCATTAACCGTGAATCTGACTCTTGCTGGTTGCGCGTTAGCCAGGCGTGGGCAGGTAATAGCTTCGGTGGTATTTATATTCCACGCGTCGGCCATGAAGTGGTGGTGGACTTTATCAATGGCGATCCCGATCGTCCAATGATCACCGGTAGCTTGTATAACAACGTCACCATGCCGCCCTGGGATCTTCCGGTAAATGCTACACAAAGTGGGCTTATCAGCCGCACTATTGGTGGTGGTAAAAGTAATTACAACGGTGTGCGTTTCGAAGATAAGCCTGGCCAGGAATTGTACTGGGAACAGGCGGAACGCGACATGGATCGCCTGACCAAGAATGATGAAACGCAAACCATCGGTGTTAATTCTGATATTAGCGTCGGTAAGAATCGCACTCTGGTGGTGGGAACGGATTACACCAAGAACGTAGGTGCGAATGCCACTTATGCTATTGGTTCCAATTACAACCTTGAGGTGGGCGCTAATCGTGACATCATCGTTGGGGCCGATTACAGCAAAAATGTGGGGGGCAGTTACTCCAAATTGATCGGTAGCCAGGCAAGCATGGAAATTGGTTCTGGCTACAACATGATTGTGGGAGGAATGCATAAAACGAGTGTTGCCGGCGCAGTTAAGACGGATATTGGCGGTGCGCACAATACCAATGTTGGCGGTGCCGTTAACACCAACATTGGTGGCACCGTTATCACCAACATAACCGGGTCAGTTGAAAAGAACGTCGCCTGCACAGTCAAAAATTATGTAAAAGGCGCCATCATCACCAACGTAGGCGGAGCCATTAATACCAACGTAGGCGGGGCGATCCTGACCAACGTTGGCGGTGCGCAGTTGATTAACGTCGGTGGTGCGCAGATGACCTCCGTTGGGGGCGCCGCCACGCTGTTTGGTGGTGCAATAGTCAGCGTGGGTACGTTAGGTGAGCTGATACTGTCGGGTGATACCGTCAAAATTATTGGTAAATCGCGCGTGGTCATTGAAGGGGGCATCGTTCAGATTAACCCAGGTGATGGGGCGGGTTGTGCCGGTGCAGGCATTGCCGCCGCCGCCGGTGCCGTTGGCGGTGGATTAGGGCTGAGCGCATTAGCAGGGCTTAAAGGTGTAGGCGGGCTGATGTCACCGAAAGCAATCATGGGTGGCATGGCTTTACCTATTCCACTGCCAGTCTTGCCTGTATGGCCGCCTGTTATTGATCCGCCGGTACCACCGCCAATCATTGATCCACCAATCACGCAGCCGCCGATTACGCAGCCGCCGATCACACAGCCGCCGATTACGCGGCCGCCGATTACGCCGCCGCCAACGGACACGCCGCCGCCGACGGATACGCCGAAGCCGACGGACACGCCGAAGCCGACGGATACGCCGCCGCCGACGGACACGCCGAAGCCGACGGATACGCCGCCGCCGACGGATACGCCGCCGCCGACGGACACGCCGCCGCCGACGGACACGCCGCCGCCGACGGACACGCCGCCGCCGACGGACACGCCGCCGCCGACGGACACGCCGCCGCCGACGGACACGCCGAAGCCGACGGATACGCCGCCGCCGACGGACACGCCGCCGCCGACGGACACGCCGAAGCCGACGGATACGCCGCCGCCGACGGACACGCCGCCGCCGACGGACACGCCGCCGCCGACGGATACACCGCCGCCGACGGACACGCCGCCGCCGACGGACACGCCGCCGCCGACGGATACGCCGCCGCCGACGGACACGCCGATGCCAACCCCAACGCCGACGCCGACGGATTCGCAGACGCCAGAGCCGTAATGGGACTGTTTAGGTAGATAAACCTTGGGGGGAGAACTCTTCCCCCCATTTATAGAGCGCTAAATAAAGGAATAGTGAAATGAAACCAGCAGCTCGGATAAGTGACTCAATAAGTCATGGTGGTAGCATTATTAGTGGTTCAGGGAATGTGATGATAAATAGCTTGCCGGCTGCAGCTGTCGGAATAAGTAATGCGGTGTGTAGCATTGATGGTTCAACAGTCGTCGCTTCAGGCTCTGGTACGGTATTTATCAATAATCAACCTGCGGCTCGTATTAGTGACTCAACAGCCTGTGGAGCAACGATTGTGAGTGGCTCAGGCAATGTCTTGATCGGCGGTTAACATGCAGATTCAGATCATCTGGCCGGAGCTGCATAATGATATTACGTTAGATGAACACCATCAACGTGATAGCCCTGTATGGTTTAGCCCGTCGACAGGCGGCTTTAATGATCAAGCTGTTGAACAAGAAGATCAGGTTATTTTCTGGCTTCAGCAGCAGCAACTGATGTTATGTGTTGAAGCACATGACTATGTTTGCCTTATAGACGGGCAGCCATTTGAAAACGGTACAACTCGCCTGCTACGAGGAGGGATGCTAATACAGATTGGGCATTACCTGCTTCAGGTCATTGCTCCACCTGCAGATGAACTGGCAAATAGCCTATTACCGGCTGAGGGAGATCTTCCTGAGCTAGAGTTACTGATCAACCACGGCGGCCATTACACGCCTTATGGTGATGATGCAAAGCAAGAGAATCATCACGCTGAAGAAATTGATCCTTTAAAATCATTAACGCAAGAATATAAGCATTATCTCTTATGGGGTGAGCAACATCACACGCCGCGAGATGTTGAGAAAAAGAATGTCTATTCAAAGCGCGAGCGTTTAAGTGATAACTTAAATGTGAACGAATGCCTTAAGAATAAGACCGTTTCCGAATGTGTCGTCGAAGCAGAAGTCATGATGGAGCGGGTATTTAGAGAGTTAATGATTGATCACGATGATATTTTTGAAACTGAGCAGGATATTAAGATTGAGCTACTGCGAGAAATTGCACCAGAACATCTTAAGCAGATTGAAAAACGTGTCGTTTCAGAATTACTGTATCGCGAACTTTATAAAATGGGGCTGGATAGCCACTTGTAAAAATAATCAGGAAGAGAAATGAAAATTAATCTGAACACTAATAACGAATTTACCGGCATTGATAGTTTGCCTCAGGCCATTGCTCAGGCTGTCGCTGCTGTCAAATCACAGCCAGCTAGCAGTGATTTACGCATGAGGCTGTTCAAACTTTATTGCTTACAGGCTGATTGGGATCGCGCACTACGCCAGCTTGATATCGTAGAGAAGACCGATGACGATACTCAACGCCAGTGTGAACTTTTTAAAAATCTTATTCTCAGTGAACGTTTGCGTCAGTTAGTGTTAGCAGGACAACGCGAGGCCGGCAATCTGGGGGATGCATTACCTGAATGGTGTGAGCTGCTGAATAAAGCGAATGCCTTTTATCACGAGGGAGAAGCCACGAAGGGTGAGGAGTATCGTCACCGAGCGCTGGAAGCGGCTACCGCCATGTCAGGAAAAAGTGAAGGATTAGAAACATTTGATTGGATTGCCGATGGTGACGACCGCCTGGGCCCAGTGTGTGAGTTCATCTTTGCTGGCGGCTATCGCTGGGTACCGTTCTCTGACATTGAAGTGCTCAACGTTGAGAAGCCTACCAGCCTAACCGATCTGATCTGGGCTCCAGCTACAGTGGTGGTAAAAGGTCAAACGCATAAGGGTTATATCCCTTCGCGCTATCCACTTAACAGTGAAAGTGACGTGAGTTTACTGACTGGCTCTCGCACGGAATGGCAGGAAAGCGAAAGTGACCGTTATATCGGGCAGGGCCGTAAAATGTGGGTAAGCAGTAGTGGTGAATGCTCACTGTTTGAAGCGGGCGAAATTAGCATTTAATATGGCCGTCATCTTATGAAAGAAAAAAAGCCCTTTTTACCCTGTCTGCTTGAGCGTTTACTCGATGACGAGCCAAAAAGAGTGGATGAGCCGTGGGATAAATTTCACTTCGATCAGCGGATGATGAAAACGCTGATTCTGCAAAATATTAGTGAAATTTTAAATAATGCAAATATTGAGCCTCAGCTCGAGCCTGCAAAACATAGTGAAGTTGCACGTTCGGTCATTAACTACGGCGTGTCACCTCAAGTAGGAAGTTATACCAATACGCATAACTGGACGAGACTCGAGTATCTAATACGTGATGCTTTAATTCGTTTTGAACCCCGGCTCATTCCGGAAAGTATTATTGTCAGTCTGAATGGGGAGCGTCGATCTCCCATTAAGCAGGGGATAATCAGTTTCAATATTCATGCACTGGTGGCATGGTCGCCGCATCCCTTTGATTTAAGCTTAGGGGCTCGCTATGAAGTTGAAACGGAAAGCATTAACTTACAGTTGGTCTAAAGTAAGGGGGGTAAATAATGAGATTAGAAACCATAGAAAATATACCTCCTGTTAAATGCAAAAGTGTTATGGAGAAAATAAATTACTTCTTTGATTGGATGGAGGTAGTGCCAAAATATAAGAATATATTTGTTATCGCTAACTCTTCAAAGGTACGTTCTGAACACATTGTTACCGGTTCTCAGGACCTGCTTATTGTATTTAATTATTTTAACCATGAAATAGTGGCGCAACACACTGGAGACACGGTGGTTATTCGTCGTCAGTTCTCTGCACAACCTCTTTTTCATGGTCATCACAGCCCTCTGAATAGAGAAGAAGGTCGCCTTCGATACTTCGCTCTCTCTGATTATTATGATTTTGTGAATGTCGATAATGTAAAATTCCTGGATCCCTTCGACGCTGTTTTCTGTACGGATTTTATCCCCTATGTTTCAGGGGATAAAATGGCCTCCTCAGGATATACCTTACTTTATATTCTCAATCATTATCTTCAGTTACCTATTGCCGGTCCCGATGTCCATATGATTGGCTTTGAATTCGCTGGTTTATCAATGCACGACTGGGAGTACGAAAAACAGCAAGCTGAACATTTTATTTTCAGCAAGAAAAGGATTGAAGAAGAAAAAGAATAAAGCAGGAGTGAGTATTTTCTGACACAGCTACCGTCATTTGCTGACATTATTTTTATAAAAAATACCGTACCTTGTATCACGTAGCAAAAATTACCATCCCGGTGATAACTACAAGCCTATAAATATAAAAAAGAACGATTTACCTCTTGCCCCGGCTCTCCGTCGGGGCTTTTATTATCCACATAGTAATTTTCCAAAAAATGTAGCGCTAATTGACTGGCGGGAAATAACGCTCAGTGAAAATTAACTCATTGTTTTAAAACAATAATTCTGCCGTTCATCTCCATGGTTACTGCCTGTGGCATATCCGTTGTTCTGTGCTCGAAAAGAGGTAATCTCAAACAGTCTTCTGCAAATCAGTAATATATTTGTTGAAAAAATCATTGGCGCAAAGAGCGATTATGAGCGGCAAAGTATAACGTTAGTGTGCAAGCGCTTAGCGAATCAAGTGCTCGGACGTTTAGGAATGCATGGATTTTACCCTCCTCACACAAGGCTACCGCTTAATTGCCATCGGCATTCACAGATACTTTTTCTAAACAGTGAGTTAGCTAATGCAGATAACCCTGGAGTGGCTTTAGTTATGTCCGTTTAATTGCCGATTTTTATCCGAAAAAGTTGCGAAAGGTCTTGGGGTTTATTTTTTTACCCTGGGATTAAAAAGCCCCGTAATTTACGTCGCTATGTAATGGCGAGTCGTACTGACTGGCAACAGGATAAGCAATCTCCTACAGATTCATCTGTATTGAACCGCTATCTTAGCCAGCCTCTGTACGGCGTTACGTTCGTGATTTTTAACCCTATTTTCCAGGACATCTGACGAAAATGAAAAAAGTGATCATCGTTGACGATCATCCTGTGATTCGGTTCGCAGTGAAAATGCTACTGGAGCGTACCGAGATGATTGTGGTTGGTGAGACCGATAACGGCGTGGATGCTGTACAAAAAACACGCGACCTCTCACCTGACTTAGTGCTGCTGGATATTGGCCTACCTAAAATAGATGGGCTGCAAGTTTTGGAGCGTTTGCGCTCCCTTGCGTTGCCGCTCAAGATTCTGGTGTTGACCTCACAGGCTAGTGCGCATTTTGCTCAGCGCTGCCAACAAGCTGGAGCCGATGGTTTTGTAACAAAAACAGATGATCTTAGTGAGCTCACTGACGCTATTCGCGTCGTCATGCGTGGCTACAGCTATTTTCCTCGTTATGACCAGTACTCGCCACTTTTACCAGCAGGTGCTGGCGATGATAATAAACTCTTGGGCGATCTCTCCGATCGTGAGCTCAGTGTGCTGATCCTTATTGCTAAAGGCTTGGGTAATAAGCAGATTGGCGACCAGTTGTTACTCAGTGAAAAGACCATTAGTACCTATAAGCATCGCCTGAAGCAGAAGCTGAATGCGCAGACGCTGATTGAATTGATTGATTTTGCCCGACGTAATGAATTGCTGTAAACGACGGACAAATGCGTACCTTTTGCCTACTCTTCGCCTTCTTGCTCCTCTTGTCCAGCATGCCGCTGGCAGCACATGATTATAAGTTACTCGCGCGTGCCCCCCTTCAGGAGCTGAAGCCGCTTAGTTTTTCAACTACTGAACAGGCCTGGCTATTGCACAAACAGCAGTTGGTGATGGGCATCTTTCGTTACGATCTTCCGCCGTTTGGTATGAGTAATCCGATAGGCGAATACGAAGGATTGAGTGCTGATTATGCCGCCATTGTAGAGCACCAATTGGGTCTGCCATTGCGGGTCGAGATGTTTGAAACCAGAGAGCAGGCATGGAATGCGCTAGCTGAAGGAAAAATTGATTTTCTTCCTTCAGTTAGCCTCTTTTATAGCCATGGTAATTTTGTGCTGACGAAGCCTTATGCCACTGAAAAGCCGATCCTGGCCATTGAGCGGGTAGACGGGCTGCCATTGCCAGACGATCTTGCCGGCGTTAGTGTCGCGATGGTGCGTGATTATTTGCCACTTGAAGAGGTACAAGGTTTCTATCCGAAGGCCAATTTCCGTCTCTACGATAATTTTCAGGATGCGCTTAATGCCGTAAATTTCGGTCAAGCCAGAGCATTTCTTGGGAATCGGTATGCTCTCAATCGTAATTTACTGAGTGATTTGAATATCACCCGTTTTAACTCTATTCCCACCAAAGAAATCAGTTTTGCCCTGAGTCGTCGTAATCCTCAGCTGCTGGCTTTAATGAACAAAGCGCTTGATAGCGTCTCGGAATATGAATCTCTTGAGCTGCTGCGACAGTGGCGCCCTGATTTAAGCAGCTTTGATTACTGGAACCAGCCGCTGCAGTTTACTCCCGCTGAGCGAGCATGGATGAAAGCGCACCCTATCGTCAAAGTTGCGCTTTACAGCGGCAATATGACAGCCCCGATCTCATTTATTGATGGCAACGGTATTTTACGTGGCATGGTCGGCGATTTGCTTACGGTCGTGGGCGTTCAAACCGGCATGCGTTTTAGTTTCGAAGCCGTCGATACCACCAGTGAAATGATGAAACTGGTCAATACCTCAGCTGTCGATATGATCACCACGCTTTCAAGTAGCGTTGAGCGGGATAAGCAAATTTTGCTCACCCGCCCTTATTTGCGTACTCCTTATGCGCTGGTCGTCCGTGGCGATCGAAATGACATTCGCGCCTTGCCAGATTTACGCGGTAAAACGCTGGCTATTCTCGAAGGGTCGGCGGTAGAGGATATGCTGCGTAAGCGTTATCCAGAAATCAACATTCTGGAGCTCGAGAACGGACAGGAGATGCTGCAAAGTGTTCTGGACGGAAAAGCGGATGCTGCGACTAATGTTCTTTCAATGGCAGAGTACCAGATCAAAACGACTTACGGCTCAAAGCTAAAAATCGTTGGCACGCTTCACGATCATCCTGTGTGGCTGGCTTTTGCTATTGGCCGGGCGGACCCGGAGCTACGCGATGTGCTTAACAAGGTTCTGCTGTCCATTCCTCCCGTTGAACTGGAAAATATGGCCAACCGCTGGCGCCCCAGCGATCTGGTGGTTGTGGACACCACATGGACACGCTTTCGCCCTGTGATTTTTACCTGTGCCATTGGGGGCGGCATCATGATGATTTTGCTGGCGAGCTGGGCTTACTATTTACGCCTTGTGATACGCCGCAAAGCGGCGCTCCGTCGCCAGTTGAATGATCAGCTGGGGCAACTGGAGAGCCTCGTGACCAGCATGCCTTTTCCGGTGTCGTTACGCGATCGGGAAGGACGCCTGACCTACTGTAATGAGCGCTATCTGATTGAAACCGGCGTGGCCTATGAAGAAGCGCTGGGAAAAACCATCAAAGAACATCCGGGCTTACGTACGACTGAACAAGCCGCCTTTTATCATCATCAAATGATGGAGGTGATTGCGAGTAATAAGCCGATATTCGAAGATCGCCGTTACGACTTGTGGGATAACCCGAATAGCTCCATTGGCATCACTGTTTATCAGTGGATCCAGCCCTATCACAATAGTAAGGGTGAGGTGATCGGTATTATCGGAGGATGGCTTGATATCTCTGAACGTGAGGCTCTGTTCGCAGAACTTCGCGAAGCTAAACAGCGAGCAGAAGATTCAAATCGCGCCAAGTCCGTGTTTCTCTCTACCATGAGCCATGAAATCCGCACGCCGATGAACGCGATTATTGGCATGCTGGATATGGCGCTCAAAAAGGGTCGCCGTGACGAACATGATTTACAGGCGTTAGAGGTTGCATATGAATCGGCCGAAAGTCTGGTGGGTTTGATTGGTGATATTCTCGATCTGTCGCGTATTGAAGGCGGACATCTGGAATATCATCCGGAACCCGTGCATCTGGGAAAATTGATAGACAATTTGATGAAGGTATTTCAGGGGCTGGCTCTGGATAAAAATATCAGCCTTACCAAGCATTTCCCCTCAGAACCCCTTATCCGCGTAATGGTGGATCCGCTGCGTATTAAGCAAGTACTGTCCAATCTATTAAGCAATGCGATTAAATTTACTGATTTAGGTGGCGTGACGCTAACGCTCCACCAGACACATGATGAAGCTACCGATATGGTGCACTATCGCATCGAGGTTCAGGATAGCGGAATTGGCATTGATCCGGTCCAGCAATTAAATCTATTCCGTCCGTTCAGTCAGGCTGAAAATCGTCGTTCCGGGACTGGGCTTGGGCTCTATATCAGTCGCAGTATTTGTGAAAATATGGGGGGAACCCTTACGCTCAGTTCTGATAAAGGGGCGGGGACCTGCGCCAGTGCGACCATGACGCTGCCACGCGTGCGTGAAGAAAACAGCACTATTGAAGAAGAAGTTGAGTGTGAGCAGGAAAAGAAACTGCCGGCGATGCGAATATTGGTGGTTGATGATAATGCTGCAAATCGGTTGTTACTGGCTCGTCAATTAAGCTGGTTAGGCCAGGAGGCAGAGGTCGCGGAAGACGGTTATCAAGCGCTGGACCTATGGCAAAAGCAGACTTTCGATATCATCATCACCGATTGCAACATGCCTAATCTGAACGGTTATCAACTTACGCGAATTTTGCGTGAATCAGAAGAGGAACTAAACCGGAAACGTGCGTGGATTATTGGTTTTACTGCCAGTGCCATGCATGAAGTGATGCAGCGCTGTCTGGAAGCGGGTATGGACAGTTGTTTGTTTAAACCC
Organism: Pantoea sp. BRR-3P; assembly: GCF_039621635.1. NCBI lineage: Bacteria > Pseudomonadati > Pseudomonadota > Gammaproteobacteria > Enterobacterales > Erwiniaceae > Pantoea > Pantoea sp. BRR-3P. Next base: position 2,892,091 of record NZ_CP155066.1, on the reverse strand, counting down.
TGCTCAATTACCAGCCTGACGCGCGCACTACATCTGCATCAGTCGGGGGATGAACTTCCGCCGTTGATACAGGAATCCAAAGAGGTTGAAATGCAAAAAGCAGATCGAGAAATGGAAGCGACCATGATTGAATTGATGGTCACCACGCTGCAGGAAGATCTCACTAAGATGAAGCGGTTGAGGCTGCCGAAAGATAAGTTCAAAATAGCTGACCTGGCGCACCGCATTACCGGTAGTGTGCGAATTGCTCGACAAAACGCCCTGGCGGAGGCGTGTTTGCAACTTGAAGCTGATTGTCGTAATGAATCTTTAAATAGTGAAATGCTGGATTCAATGCTCAGGGACTTGATAATTCGCCTCGAACATTATTTGACTCGTTTACACAGTGCGAAGAAATTGGCAGATGTTTCAGAGGAACATCTTTAAAATAGCTTTTTTAATAATGCCAGCATCTTTAACCATTTCTGAGTAAGAATGTTGGCGTCATTATGCGGAAGATTAAAAGCCATTGCGTCGGGCAAAATCAATAAGCTCGCTGAAATTACTGGTTTTCATCTTATGCATTATATTGCGTTTGTAGGTACTGATAGTTTTATTACTCAGTTCCATCTCTTCAGCAATCATTTTATTTGATTTTCCGGCACCTAATTGACGCAGTATTTGTAGCTCACGTCGCGTCAGTCCATTCAGTAAACGCTTATCCGCACGTCTGCGATCGCTGTTATCTGGTTGTAGCGAGGAGAGGGGCAATGAAACCAATTTTCCTTTCGCCAATCCATCCAGCGCTTCGTTCAGCGCTTCTGCGCAGTACTTTTTACTCAGACATCCCTGGAGTGCAACGCTTGCACCGCGCAGGAGATAGGCTGCACTTTCCGAAGCGGTGTAAACCAAACAGCGTAGATAGTCTTCTCGCTCACCCGGTTGGCGCAGGTTATCCAGCACGGTTGCAGGCAGCGTGACCGGGTCGATCAACAATAAATCAGCTTCGCCTGAACACGCGGCGGCAAGCAATTGATCTGCGTCGGAGGTAGCCGTTACCACCACATCTCCCCGATCGGTGATCAATCGTTTGAGTCCATCACGCATCAGTGGGTGACCATCATAAATGATTATTTTCATCGGTGAGACCTCCTTGTAATATTAAAAAATGAAGTGCGATTTTAATAAGTCGTGGCATCGACAAGCCCCTCGGATAGTGGTGTTAATAACGACTTAATCTGTTCTACTGAAATGGGTTTGGTGAGACAGGCATTCATGCCTGCGGCCAGGCAGGCTTGCTCAGCATCTTGCAGGCTCATGGCTGTCAGTCCAAATATGGCTAAAGGTAAGCGTGTGCTTTCACTCTCCCGCTGGCGAATCGCCTGAGTTAGCGTGAAACCATCCATTTCTGGCATTGTACAATCGGTGATAACCGCCTTTATTTTTTGACGATGCTGCTGCCACAGCGCTAGCCCATCACGGCCATTGCTGGCGGCCAGCACGCTATATCCCAACTTATTCAACTGCTGCCTTAGAAGCATGCAGGCGGGAGGGTAGTCATCCACAATCAAGATCAGGCCTGGCTTAGCCGGCAATACCAACGGTTGAGAGGAGGTTAGGCTGACTGAAGCAGCACAAAATTGTAATGAGACGAGTGTCCCACCTTGATCATTACGATCGATACTGAGCGTTGCACCTGCGCTCTGCGCCAGAAGCTGACAGTCGGCAAGACTAAAGCCCGACTCAGCCCACGCTGCTACCTGCTCGGAAGTGGCCGGTGAGTGGGTGAGGGTGAAATGTTCGGGCTGACCGTTTCCCTGATCTCCCACTTCCAGCACCATACAAACTCGCCCCTCAACCGGTTCTGTCAGCTGACACAGCAACACTTTTATTTCGCCCTGTGTTGTATGTTTGATGGCATTACGCAGCAGACTGGAGAGCATACGTATTACCAGCAATGGATCGCACTCAACCAGCGGCGTGCTGGTTTCAACATCGGTACTGATTTTCAGACCCTTTTCTTCGGCTTGCTGGCGATAAAGTGCAACCGTGCTGTTAACCAGCGAGGGCAGGTTGACAACACGCGGGGCAGGTTCGAAATCATCATTTTCGGCGCGGAAAATATCGAATACATCACTGGTTAGCATTTGTAGCGAACAGGCCGACTCATAAGCAGCCTGCAGATTTTCATTATGCTGGCCTTTATCCTGATATCTTGTCAGCTCTACTTCCAACAAACCCAACAGTGAATTTAGCGGTGTTCGTACCTCGTGGCCCATACTCTTCATAAATACACCGTGAGATTTGACGATTTTCACATTCTCTTCGCGCGCGGATTGCAACTGTTCAATCAAGGTTTGCCGGCCGTGCAAATTCCTGACTAGTTCGCGCAGTCTTTGGCGCAGATAACCGATCCATAGCGCTGCCGCCAGCGCTGTCAGCAGCACCGCGCTAAAAATGATTTGCAATAAGCCAAACGAGGGAGACCAGTTTGAATCGTCATTTAACGGTCGTGATACGTTGCGCCAGCGCTGTGCCATCTCAAGAAAAGTGATTGGCGGGGTTTGCTGCAGCGCAAGATCGAGAATAGAAAGAACCATAGAATCACTGTCTGCAACGGCAAAGCTGGCATTTAGCGCTCTGATTGGCAGTACCAGTGAAAAGCGCTCGCCATGCTGGCGGTAGCGATAATAGTGTGCGGTAAATTGATTGGTAATGACGCCCCTTACCTTGCCCTCTTCTAGCCAGGCCATTGCCTGTGCTGTGCTATCGCTCAATTCTAATTGCAGCAGTGGAAACCAGGTCTCAAGCCAGGGGCGCAAAGGACTGTAATGCGGCAATGCAATATGTTCACCACTCAGGTCGTGCAATGAACTGGGGCGCATAATATCCGTTTTCATCAACAATACAGCGGGTGTCATTAACCATGGCGTACTGTGTTGCGGTGATAATGTCGCCGTATCCTGGTAATCGGGAAGGGTAAGCTCACCGGCAATAATGGCTTCAGGATGGCGCTTTATTAGCCTGGTCTTTTCACGATCGCTATGTACGATTTTGTAGTCAAACTTCAGGCCGTAGTGCTCAGTAAAAAACCGTAATATACCGATGGCCAAACCATCGGGTTGCCCATGAGCATTCACGTAGCTAAAGGGGGCACGGCGTGAATCGACGATGACGATCATTTTTGGATGGGATTGCAGCCAATCTTGCATGGGTTTCGTTAGCCCAAGCTGGCTGGGAATAGGTGATGGGATATCGCCCAGTCCCCAGCCCTGTGCAATACGTAAGCGGCTAGCGGCCGGTAAGTGCTGCAAAACTTCATTAATTGCAGCCAATAGTTCGGGTGAAGCCTTATTCACGCCAAAGCTAAAATTAGTGTCACTCTGCAGAGGATGGGGCACTAGCCAAATATGATCGGCCTGCTGATTTCGGGTCAGAATATGGGCTGGAGCAGGATTAATCAGCAAGCTGCTGGTTTGGCCGGGAAGGACATCGTTAGCAACGTGATGATCATTTTTAAAGGGGAATGGCGAACTCACGGGCAAATCCTGAGGCACAACGGCGACGTTATCAAGCTTTGCCAGAATATCCTCTTTTAACGTTTGTGAGTTCAACTCATTATTAGCAGCGGTTATTAGAACATTGTAATCGTATAACCATGGCAATGATGATCTCACATCCTGCCAATTATTAATTGCCGGATTCCACACTGCCAGCAGAGTAATTGCCCCTTTACTTAATGCCGCCAACGCCTGCTCTTTGTCTTCATAGTACTGCAGACGAAAATGGACTTTCAGCGCATTTTCCAGGACCTGCAGATAATCCGCATCTATTCCAGTCAGTACGCCACGTTCGATACCAAAACTGAGCGGAGGAGGCGACATTCCCCACACGCCGACATTAATTACCGGATGTATTTTCAGCCAGGTGCTCACCTTGGGAGAAAATTTCACTATAGGGGGATCGACTTTCATGCGAGGTAATAGCTGCAGCGTTTGAGGAGTTGCAATGAGCATAAAAGGAAGAAACAGTAGCAACAAAGAGATTATCGGTGCAATGAATTTCATGTTTAGGATGCAGGCATTACTTTTTAAGCGAATTTGTATTTATTATTTTGCCTATTATTGATGAATAAACCTCCAAGGTTAGTCTTGTTTACATTATCTGCTGAAAAGTGTAAGTCATTACTTACAAATGCATAAGCATAGGATGAGCACGGATTATCAGGGTTATCGGTATCATCTGAACGCATTACAGAAGCTGATGTGTGTGAAACCAATGAAATACTCCATTATACCCACCAAGATTTCTGTCATTCTCTTGGATGATCATCCGATGATACGTTATTCGTTCGAATATATGGCATGTCAGCATCCAGATATCGTTGTGCTGGGCTGTTTCAGCAGCAGCAGCGAATTAATGAATTCACTTTTGGTTGAAAAGCCAGATGTTCTGGTGCTTGACTATATTTTGAATGAAGGCGAATTGGATGGCCTTTCTCTGATCCGTAAGATTCTTGCCCATTACCCGGATATGCGCATTCTGATGGCTTCTTCTGTGGAAACACTGGCGCTTATCCGTGCGGCTTTTCAGCTTGGTGTAAGGGGGTACATTAACAAGCGAGAGGAGAGTGCCAATTTTTTCGAAGCGATACGAACGCTTGCTGCAAATAAGCTCTACATTCCCACTGATCTTGACGTAGAATTATCACAACTGTCGGGTTGTAAACGGCGCGCCGCTGGGCTAACAAACGACGATAAGCCCTCGCTACCGATGCGTGAGCGTCTGAATTTACTCCTGACCCCACGCGAAGCTGAGGTTATTTACTGTTTTCTGAACGGCATGACCGTGCTGGAAATTGCAAAAAAATTAAAGCGAAGCCGCAAAACCATCAGCGGCCATAAGCAGGCTGGCATGAAGAAATTGGGTATCAATTCAGATCCCGAGCTTTTTAAAATTCACGACGAGTTATTTAAATGACTCCTGAGTTTCACTGAAAGTTACTATAATTCACCGCCATGTTTTTAAGGTGCTCCGCGAGTTTTTTGTTGGATTAATTAATTCAAAAAAATAACGCTCTCACTTCACAGCAAGCTTTCGGCTTCTGCACGAATATCAGCGAGGCCATTAGCGTTTCCTTCCGCTATCATGAGCGGCGGATCATTTTCGCAGTGCTGATTTTTGCTATCACACGCGGCAAAATGCGCTGCGTGAAATTGCCATTACTCTTGGCTTTTATCCTGTAGAATTTGGCCGATAAGTTTTTGGTCTTCTAAGGGTTACTCATGGTATCTACGCACATTGGATTCCCACCAGAGACAGTGATTGTTTTTCTCGCACTGTCCGTTGGGGCTATTTTTATCGACCTGTTCATGCATCGTAACGACAAGCCCATTACGCTGAAGAGCGCGGCATTATGGTCTGTATTTTGGGTGATTGTCGCCATGACCTTCGCCGCTTTCCTCTATCTTCATCACGGTGCCGAAGTTGCCAGCCTGTTTATAACCGGCTACGCGCTGGAGAAAGTGCTATCGGTCGATAATCTGTTCGTGATGATGGCGATTTTCTCCTGGTTCGCCATACCGGATCGCTATCGTCATCGCGTGCTCTATTGGGGCGTTATTGGTGCGATTGTTTTTCGTGGCATCTTTGTTGCGATTGGTACCGGATTGCTAAGCCTTGGCCCCTACGTCGAGCTTGTGTTTGCAGTGATTGTTGCCTGGACGGCGGTGATGATGCTAAAAAGCGGCGGCGACAGTGATGAGATCGAGGATTACTCACAGCATTTGGCCTACCGCCTGGTTAAGCGCTTCTTTCCCATCTGGCCTAAAATGCACGGCAACGCTTTTCTGCTTCATCAAAAAACAATCGATGCTGAGTTGCAAAAGCCAGAAAACCACGACGTGGTGATTGGACGCGGGAAGAAAGCGGCACTGTATGCCACGCCGTTAATGCTGTGTGTGGCGGTAGTTGAGCTCTCTGATGTGATGTTCGCCTTCGATTCCGTTCCTGCCATCATCGCGGTAAGTCGCGAACCGCTGATCGTCTACAGCGCCATGATGTTCGCCATTCTTGGCTTGCGCACCCTCTACTTTGTGCTCGAAGCCTTGAAGCAGTATCTGGTTCATCTTGAAAAAGCCGTTATCGTGCTGCTGTTTTTCATTGCGGTGAAACTGGGGCTCAACGCCAGCGATCATCTCTGGCATCACGGTTATAGTCTCTCTGCCAACGCCAGTCTGTTTGTCGTACTGGGCGTGCTTGCGGTGGGTATTGTGCTTAGCGTCATGTTCCCGGCTAAACCCGAGGAAAAAGAAGGTCACTGAAACTCTTCTGACGACGCCTGCGTCGCTAAGGATCAAGCCGCAGCATGCGCAGTTTTTCCAATGGCATACGGCGTTTTTTCCACGTTGGGTGGAAATGGCGCCAGTGTGGATCTTGTGCAGCGGCCAATAATTCAAAATCACCGCGTGTGTCGCCCCAGGCGCGCAGGTGATAGTTATGCAGCGGGCCATAAACATGCTCCAGCCGCTTGACCTTTTGTCCACAGCGGCAGTTATGGCCGGTTATCTTTCCGGTAAGAATGCCGTCAACGACCTCTAATTGGGTACCGATAAGATTGATGCCCAAACGTTCTGCGAAAGGGGCGAGCACCATCGCCGGTGAGGCTGAGCAGATGGTCACTTCCGCGCTGGCATTAACCTCCGCAGCAACCGCCAGCAATCCAGCTGGGCGCATCAATTTATGCCAGTTTGCTTCGCAGAAACGTTGTGCCTGCTGGAGTAGCCACTGCTCCTCAACCCCGGTTAAAAATGTCTTAATCAACACTTCTTTTAATTCGTCACGCGTGAGCTTTTTTCGCATACAGCGCAGGGTTGGCAGCATCAGTTTCGTCAATTTACGTGCAAATACGCGCTTGCCAAAACTGAAGCGTAGAAAGGGGATGAAGCTATCGTGGATGGTCAACGTGCCGTCAAAATCGAACACGGACAGGATCTGATTTGCACGCGGCAGGGGGGAATCCATGGACATAATTTTCTCGTTTCGTCGCAGGCTGTACTCGATGCAGCGATGATAACAAATGGCTGACAGATATTCTCATGCACCAACGTGGCTACCGGTGAAGGTAGCCACGCTCAACGCTTACTCGCGAGTTTTTCCCTCTTCGATAAACTCTTCGTCAATCTCTTCGGAATTCTCACGGTTATCGCGACCGGAAAGCAGATTCCAGCAGGCAATGAACAGCGCGGCAATCAGCGGACCAATCACAAAGCCGTTAATGCCGTAAACTTCCATGCCACCTAGCGTGGAGATCAGGATGAGGTAGTCAGGCATTTTGGTGTCTTTGCCTACCAGTAGCGGACGCAGAATGTTATCCACCAGGCCAACGACCACCACGAAGAAGCCAATCAGGAACAGCGCTTTCCATATCGCGCTGGTGGCGAAAAAGAAGATGGTCGCCGGTACCCAAACAATCGCCGAACCCACCGCCGGGATCAGCGACAGAAACGCCATCAAGGTTCCCCACAACAAACTGCCATCAATGCCGGTGATCCAGAAGGCGATGCCGCCAAGCACCCCTTGCACGACCGCAACGACCACCGTGCCTTTTACCGTGGCACGCGATACTGCCGCGAATTTCATCATCAGGTGATGTTTCACGTAGGTAGAGAGCGGCAGCGCTTCCAGCATTAAATTCACCAGCCAGGCGCCGTCTTTCAGCAGGAAAAACAGCAGATAAAGCATCACGCCGAAACCAACGGTAAAGGTAAATGTGCCTTTACCAATAAGGAATACGCTGCCCGCCATGTATTGACCGCCTTTCAGCGCAAAACCTGAGAGCTTCTGCTGAATTTCCTGCGCATTGTTCAGATTGTTTTCGGCGAGATAGTTGCGCGCCCAGGAGGGCAGATGCTGCAGCAGATCGGCAAACACCGCCGGGAATTGCGCGGAGTTATTTTGCAGCTTGGTGTAAACCGTATTGACCTCTACCACCATCGATGAAGTGATTAGCGCCAACGGTGTAAACACAATCAGGCAGATAATCAGCAGCGTCGCGAACGAGGCTAAACCATTACGATCGCCCATTTTGTTTCGTAACAGTGTCTTCAACGGATGGAAAATGACCGCCAGAATTGCGGCCCAGAAAATGGCAGAGAAATAGGGTGTTAGCACATCAAAAAAGGCGAAAGTGACAATCGCCAAAATTACGATAAAGAAGCCTAAATTAAGTCCTTTAATACGCATTACATAGTCTCGTTAGTAGATATGGCGACTGAACTATAGAACGCCTGACGCGGAATGTAATGTTTTTAGGAAAGATGGTTCGCTTGAACGTCAAAGCGACGTGCCTGAGCACGTCGCTTCAGCGCTCAATCAGGCAACGATGTGCAATCCCAACACGGCAAAAATATTGGCCAGCACACCGACGATAATGGCAGCAATCGGGCCTGCCGCTAACTTCATCACCGGACGTCCGCTGATTTCATTGAGAATATAGAGACTGACCACCACAAACATGCCGGTTCCAGCCCAAATCTGATTACCGGCATTTACGCCGCCTACCAGCAGAGCGATCTCCAGAATCTGCGTCATAGACGTGCGGATGTTATCGCCGGACATCTTTAACGCCGGGAAGCGGTTCATGGCACGCCCGATTCGGCTCAGGCTTTTTACTTCAATGCCCATCGCACTGGCACCGAGAATACCGGCCACCAGCGGATTAGGCGCCAGATAGCCGAGGCCAAGGAACCAGTCGCACCAGCCATTGGTGCCATAGACGCCGCTGATCATCGCGGTGGTAATGATTAACGGCATAAAGGCAAGTGCCTGGACGATAGCGACAATCGCTGCCGAAGTCATGCTGCCTTTGCCCACGAGTGCGGCGGCAATCGGTTCGCCTGCCAGCCAGTGATAGTGCGCGGTGATGGCGATCAGCGCTGCCATCGGCATCAGATAGAAGATGTTTTTGCGGATACGTTTGATGTTGTCATCAAACATGCTGTGCTCAATCTCTTCGCTGCGAGATTTATCACGAGAGGCAAAGAAAAGCAGGCAGATCATGCCGACCAGCATCGCAATGCCTTCCGGACTCAGTGATATTTCGTTGCCGGCCACGGTCAGCGGATTGATGCGTTCAATCACCACGCGGCCTAAGAACGAGAAGATGATGGTAATCAGGCCGGCTTTTTTACCAAACTGATAACCAACGGCAATAGCCGGGAATGCTACGAAGGCATAGATAATCGGATCGCCCACCGCCGCTAGCGCGTCCAGGAAATTCACCGGCAAATAGGCAAAGCCTTTGATAATACCGTCCAGCGCTACGGTCACTAATGCGCCATAAATCGTGCCGAGCAGCACCGCCAGCTTGGTGTTGTTGAACGAGACGCCGATGATATCGGCGGTTAATAACACGATATGGATAACAATCACCCCGGTGGCCAGCGTGATGGGCATGGCGAAACCGGTAATGAAGCCGATGCTGATCGCAAACGAGATTCCCGCCAACTCTTTGCGGCTCATATTGCCATTGATAAACTCCGGCATAATCGGACGCAGACCGTCGTGATACACCGCGATTGAGCGATTCGCGAGAAAAGTGGCATAGCCTCCCATCATCGCAAAGAGGAGGATTTTTATAAGATTGATGGATTCCATGGTGTCACCCTGTAAAAAGCTGCGTGGTGCTTTAGCTGGAACTGACGTCATCGCGACGCCGGCCCCTGTTTTTATGCGTTTAGTAGTGCCGCAACGAACGCTTTCACGGCGTTTTCGGCGCGATCGTTGGTAAAACCAAAGGCTTTGGTACCACTCGCCAGCAGCTGCGCAACTTTCTCTTCGCTGGGCTGTGTGAGGGCATTGGCGATGGTGGCGCATTTATCGCGGCCAAGCAGCGCATACGCCATGGCCAACGCGCCACCTGCACCGCTCTGACAAGCACCGAGGTAGTAGTCATAGCTACCGATTTTCACCTTCATCGCTGCATCCATGTCGGTGAAGATATGGGCGGTGAACTTGTCCTTTCCGAACTTCTCCAGACACTCTTTGATTTCGTTTTTGTTTAACTGTCCGCCAATGGCAATGTTGATCATGGTTGTCACCTGGTTTGATTAAGCTGATAGAAGTCTGGTGGCATTAAGCGCCGCCAGAAACGCGCGGCCGTTTTGCGGTGCGCGAGCATGGAAAAATTCACACACGGTGGCACCGACATCAGACAAGGTGCTGCGTATACCGAGCGCGCAAGCCTGCTGGCCTGGGCGATAAACTAAAAGCGGGACTTGCTCGCGAGTATGTTTGCTGTGGCCGACGGTGGGATCGTTGCCGTGGTCGGCCATCACCACCAGGCAGTCGCTGCTATCCATCTGCATGATCAGGCTGGTAAGGGCGTTGTCGACCAGTGTCAGCCGTTCCGCATAGCGCGCCGCATCCTCGGCGTGCCCTGCAAGATCGGTTTCCTGAATGTTGGTGCAGATAAAAGCAGCCTCTGGGCGCTGCATTTCTTCAGCGGTGATATCCAGAATGGTTTGTGAATCGACCAGACGCTGATAGTTGCGACCGTGCGGGTTCTCAACGATGTCCGCCACCTTGCCCACCAACACGGTGGGGATGCCTTGCTGATGTAATTGCTGTGGCACTTGGGTACTGGCATCCACACCGTAACCGAGATGCACCACCTGGAAACCGTGCTGGTAAACCCCCGCCTTCGGGCTGTTGATACCAATGTAGGTATCTTGCTTAGTTTCAATGGCTGCGAGGATCTGCGCGCTGCTCTCCAGCAATCCGCCGTAGGCAATAACGCGACCCACTTCGACGTGTGCCCGAACAATGCGGCCAATGCTTTCTACGTCGCTAAAAGATATTGCGGATAGATTTGCGCAAATATTAAACACCTGACCTAAATCAGCTTCGAGGTTGTCGCCAATCGCGACAGCATCATTAACCCAAAGCAGAGATAAGCCGCTGACGCGCTGCTGCTCAACCTGATATCCCGCGTGGATTAACGCTGCTTTCACATTGTCGATGACGCTGGAGAAAGGCATGCGCACCGGCGGCAAGGGGAGCGTGCCCATGATCTCCTGATGACCCATGAAAGTGTCGCCGCCTTCATGCTGCAACTGCGCCACACCGAACGCTGCCGCGGGATTGGCACACATAACGCTATCGTTGAAGTCAGGCGCAGCCATATGCAGCGCGTTAATCAGCCCCAGTTTTTCCAGCGCCGGCAGACGCAGCGCGGGGAAAGTTTGCAGAATGTGGCCGCAGGTATTTGCGCCGATATCTTGTGGACGTACTTTGGCGACATCTTCCATGGCACCCACGCCAAAACTGTCGATAACCAGCACCAAAAATTTATTCATTTGTCGCCTCTTGCAGTGCGTTGCCAAGGCTGTCGAACAAGCCGAGCAGCCGGGGGTTGCCGTGGCTAATTCCCCCGATTAACGCTACGTCGCTGCGTGTCACAAATATCTGGGTGCGGAAGCACATCACGACGGCGCTGCCAATTGGCCAATGACCGGCCAGCGGTAAGGTGTAATCAATGCTGTCACTGTCAATCGCTTTCACTGCGCAGTGCTGCCAACCTTGATGCCATACCGCAGCGCGCTGCATATGACTGCGACGATAGTGGCCGCCGCCGTAGCAATAGCTGCTCTCCTGGTGGTTATGCGAGATTTCGGAGAGATAGAGCATGGCGATTTTCTCCGCGCCGTCGCCGTGCTGATTGGCCGGCAGCGTGCCGGTAAGCGCATGGCCCGGTTCGGCATGCGTTACGCCGTGAGCGGCAAGCAGCGGCAACGTCGATACGCTACTGGCGGATGGCGCGTTGACATGCTGCACGGCAATGCCGTGTTGCTGTAGCAGCGTTTTGGCGGTCAGTAAGGTTTGCAGATTGGGAGTGGGGCGCGTTTGTTGCGCCGCATCGCAGAATGCCATGCAGGGGAAATGGGTAACGCCGATGATAGTGATCCCCTCAATCGCCTGCAGGTGCGTCAACACGGCTGGCAATTCGGCTAGCGTAAAACCGGCTTCCTGATTGGGATAAACCACATCACCCTGATCGACCACTTTTAGGAGCAGCGGCTGGATATGATTATGGCGACGTGCGGCGGCGGCAATGCTCTCTGCCTTCTCGAGGCTGTAAACAGTGATGACCTCTGGGCGTTGTGCCACGGCATAATCAATCAGCTGTTCTGGCAACTGCACCAGATGACCCACATGGGCTACCGGTAAACCGTGCTGCCACAGTCGCTGGGCCTCCTTGAAATCCACGGCGACAATGCCGTGAAAGCCCTGTTGTAAAATCAGCTTGCACAACAGTGGATTACGTCCAAACTGCTTGCTCATCAGATAGAGTTTAAGACCATAGTATGCAGCGGTAGCGTGCAACAATCTGGCGTTTTCCAGCACCTGATCGACATCAATCACATAACTGTCGGGGCGGATTTCGCCGCGCTGCCAAAAACGTAGCGCGGCTTCCATCAGGGCTGGATTTTGTTTTTCCAGCGCATTAAGGAACATCAATAACGTCCTTTATTTTCATTTTTTTGAATATTTATGGTGTAAATAACATCACGCTGCGCTTTCTTGTTGCGCCAGTACCAGTCCATAGAGGTTGGCAAGCAGATAGCCTTGCTCATACTCTGGAACGGTAAAAGCAAAGAGGCTGAGCAAATCGTGATGCATTTCCTGGATGTTGGCGTAAAAGTCGGAACGGGTGATCTCCGCTAAAATCTCAGCGTCGATCGCCGGGATAATATCGCCCTGGCGTGCTCGCATCATGGCGTTGGCCATGTGCGTAATCATCATTTCTCCCTGCGCATGGCGGATACGCAGATTCCAGTGCTGCTCCAGTCGCGCAATTACCGCCAGCATGCCGTGATAGACATCCTTATCGATAACCTGCGCGTCGTGTAAAATCTGTAAACGTGTTTCCATGTTGATACCTGCTAATAACTCGGTTCCCTGATGCCAAGCGCGACATCTTGTTGATGACGCAGCAGCTGTGGAATATCAATCAGCGACTGCACTAAATGTTGAATCACTTTTGCCTCGTTATGAATCAGCAGCACCGCTTCAGAGGCTTTCATTGCATCGGCACACTCAATCGGTTCCTGCACCAATCCTTCTGCCGCTTCGTCTGTTATATTCCAAATCGCGGCATCAATATCGCCCCGCTGTAGCGCTGCCAGCGTCAGGTTATAAGGCAGCGAAACGCGTTCAATTTCTTGTCCTGCAAAGACGCGTTCAGTGAGCAGGCGCTGATCCGGCGAGCGTGGATCAATGCCGACGCGGCGAATGCTGGCTTTACTGCCTTTGCGGTAGAGCAGCTGGTGACCGGCCACGTAGCTACCGGAACCAAAATTCAGCACCGCCGTGACGTCGCCCTGTTGCAAATAACTTTCCGCTGCCAGATGTGAAACTACCGCCATGTCGTAGACGCCATCGATTAAGCAATCGATACGCACTTCAGCACCACGCATGTGAGCAAAATAGAGCGGGTAACCACTGAACTGCGTTTTAATGGCGCTGGCTAACCCTTCGTAGAGTCGGGTATAAGGCAGCGGCATTGCACACAAAATGTTGCCGATATCGGCCTGCTCAAGCAGCAGAGGAAAATCCATCTTGCTAAGCACCGTGCCGTTGCGTCCGCGGCGATCCAGCGTGACGCACTGGGCCGCTTCAAGACTCTTCAGCGCGTTCTGCACTACGCCCACAGAGAGCGCCAGTTCACTGGACAGCACATCAATGGTTTTCAAACGGTCGCCGGGTTTGAGCCTGAATAAATAGCGAGCCAGACTGACTAAGGCGAGACCTTCTTTTTTGATAAAACCTTTACTCATGCTTAATCTTCATTTTTGTGAACATTTAAATGATGTTTTATTCTACCTCGAGCAGCAAGCAGGGAAGAAGCGGAGTGCGAGACAGGTCACAAATGTTTTGTAGCGATAGCGGACACCTGATGTCCCAATTTGGCTATCTGATGTCTGTAGGCTGACTGGTACGCAAGCGTGATTCTAGTGAAGATAGAGGCTGGAAATGAACGGGAGAAAAAGATGCTGGAACTACGCCCTAACTGCGAATGCTGCGATAAAGATCTGCCGCCGGATGCATCTGATGCACGCATCTGTTCGTTTGAATGCACCTTCTGCGTGACGTGTGCGGAAGGGAGGCTGGCGCAGCGCTGTCCTAATTGCAGCGGTGAACTGGTGCGGCGCCCCATTCGGCCTGCCGCGGCATTGGTACGTCATCCTGCATCGACAACGCGACATTTGTCCGCATCATCCACACGATGAATGAGTTCAGCAAGCTGTGATTCAGCGAAAACTTCAATGCCGTACTGGCGCAGTAATGCTGCCGCAACGCCCTGACCGGCGAGCTGCTGGCCGCTAAAGCTACCGTCATAAATGCGTCGACTACCGCAAGTCGGGCTGCCATCGGTAAGCAGAGCAAAACGACAGTTCGCCTCCTGCGCTGTGCGCAGCGCTAACCACGCCGCCAAAATATAGTGTTGGGTGACATCATGACCATCTGATTCAACAATGCGCGCCGCTCCGGATAAAACGTGCGCTGCGCTACCACCCCGAATTTCGGCGGGTAAACGTGGCGTGTTCAAACCGGCGGCCAGCTCTGGGCAGTGAATGATCAGGCGCTGTTCAGCACGCCAGCGCACTAGCGTTTCTGATATCAAGGCTTTATCACTGGCATTATAACGGACTGCATATCCCATGAGGCAGGCGCTGACTAATATTCTTTCCATGAGATCTTTCTCCTTAAATAAGGTGGAAAATCACGCTGACGTATTAAAGCACTGCACAACATACGTAATATTAAGTGCGATAGTAATCACTGTTGTGCATTAATCTTTCTTAGGAGTGATTCTATCTTATTAATACTGAGTTCATTAATGAATAACGCTAAACTTTGAAAGGGGAAAGCGAAGGTAAGTGATGGCTTACATTCATTTTGTTGATTTTATTGTTTTTTATCTTATGCTGGCACCAGCAGTCTAATTTGGTTTTCTTCATGCACGAGGGGCTGGTCAGAGCACAGACCTTATTTGATGCCGATTCTCTCGCGATAAATGTTATTTCTTACCTTTGATGAGTTTTTGCGTATTTTTCTGAAAATCAGCACGTTTCAACAGAGTTTTTCAATTTTAAATGATATTATTTATCGGCAATGCTAGTGATGTGGCGTTGTGTGCTTCAGTTTTACCCTCATGTTTGCAGGGTTTACCCTTTTATGTCATTTACGGAAATGAATTATCCTCCCGATCCTTGTGGTCGGGATTTTTTATTCCACCGGCTATTACGATTACATGCCTGCGTACTTCATTTAATGAATTAATGTCAAAGAATACACAATCGTTAAGAAAGTGATAATTTGACGTAATTTCTTGTAAGTCTTCGTTTTTTAAGAATTTTGGAAATGCTTTTCCGCCTCCATTTAATCAATAGTAATGCTCAACGGCACAGCAACCGCCGTTATTATTGGAGGCAACACCATGAAAAAAACAACATTAACTCTTATTGCGTCACTTATTACATGCAGCACACTGTTTTCTGGCGCCTCATGGGCGGATGGCCCTAGCGATCAACGCTGGCAGTCACACGGCGGCGATCAACATCAGGATCACGGACGCGGTCCCGATCGTGGCGATAACCGTGGACCGGATCGTGGCGACCATCACGATCGCGGCCCGGGCCCCGATCGTCACGATCATTATGCTGAACATCGCATGCCGGAAGGCCATCATGGCGGCGATCGCTTTGCCTGGGGCGGTCATGACTTCCGTCGCGGCTACCCTGCGCCACCAGAGTTTCGCGGACCGCACTATCGCGTAGATGACTGGCGCAATCGCGGTCTTTATGAGCCGCCACGCGGCGAACATTGGGCATATATCGATGGTAATTATGTGTTGGTAGCGGCAGCAACTGGCATCATCACTGCCATTTTGCTCAACGGCGCTTTCAACTAACGTTTGCAAACGGATGGTCGCGGCCATCCGTGTTTCTCTCCGCTTTATCCGCTCACCAGGTTATTCTCTATCCGACCCGTTTTTCCTTTCTATACGTTAAGGAGTGATGATGACCGTGGTAAAAATGGTGGCGGTGGACAAAGACGGCACCTTCCTAGATGACAAAAAACAGTTCAACCGCACGCGTTTTAACGCCTGCTATCAGGAAATGAAACGGCGCGGTATCAAATTTGTCGTGGCCAGCGGCAACCAATATTACCAACTCAAATCCTTCTTCCCTGAGATTGCCAGTGAAATAGCCTTTGTGGCGGAGAACGGCGCATGGATTATCGATCGTGATGAAGAGTTGTTCTGCGGTGCTTTCTCACGACAGGACATTGATGCGGTGCTGGATACGCTGCACAACGGCAATTATCCCGAACTGCGCTACATCCTGTGCGGACGTAAAAGTGCGTACTACTTCGATGGTCTCGATGAATCATGGCTGGTGAAAATGCGTCACTACTGCCATCGGCTGAAGCCTATCCGCAGCTTGGATGAAGTAGCCGATGATAAGCTGTTCAAGTTCGCGCTAAATTTGTCAGATGATTATGTGGAACCGCTGATGGCGGACATCGAACGCCTGCATCATGGCGCAGCCGCCGCGACCTCAAGTGGACACGGTTCGGTGGATTTGATTGTGCCCGGCAACCATAAGGGCCACGGGCTTGATCTGCTGGGCAAGCGCTGGGGCATCGAACGCAGTGAAATTTTAGTGTTTGGTGATGGCGGTAACGACCTCGAAATGCTGCAGCAGTCGGGCTTTAGCTTTGCGATGGCGAATGCGCCACAGAAGGTGAAAAACGCGGCACGCTTCGAAGCGCCCAGCAATAACGAAGAGGGGGTTTTGCAGGTGATTGAGCACATGCTGGCGGGCAAAGCCCCGTTTACCGGCTAATGATTAAACGGGCAGCATCGGCTGCCCGCTATCACTTAAATAATGCGCCAGGCTGCGGCGATCATCTCCATTAATGTGGGGGCATCGTAGCTGATCCAGCCGTTTTTGCTGTTGGCGCGCGTCACGATCCATTCAACGTCGCTGGCAGAGAGCGTTGGTCCATCAAGCCAGAAAGGCACAATCGCGTGCTGTTGAATCCAGGCTTTCAACGCTAATGCCGGCGGAGCCGGATCGTCTGGCAGCAGCAGCTGGCCGAGTTGTGCCATCAAACGCTGCTGTTCAGCATGTTCGGTTTCCGCCAGCACATCGAGGAATGGGAAGAGTAAGCGTCCGCAGACTTCGCCGTGATGAAAGGGTTTAATCGCTCCCAGTTCACCAGCAATACCGTGGATCACGCCCAAACCGGCACTGCTCAGACACACGCCACCCAACCACGATGCCATCATCATCGCCTCGCGTGCCGCATCCCCACGCTCATCGTCACGATTCAAATCCGGCCAGGCTTTGAAGAACAGCTGCAGCCCATTTAACGCGGTTTGCTGGGTAAATAAATTACCTTTGCGTGACAGATAAGCTTCAAATAAATGGGTAAAGGCATCAATAGCGCAGGTTGCCAACACGCTATCCGGCGCGCCCTTTAGCAGATCGGGATCGAGAATCGCCACCTGTGGCACAAATACCGGATGACGCAGCGAGGCTTTGACCTGAATGTGTTGCTGATCGGTGACGACGGCATTTTGCGTGACTTCGCTGCCGGTGCCCGCGGTGGTGGGAATGGCGATCAGCGGTAAGGTTACGGCTTGCACCGGGGTATCACCGACTTTCTCCAGATAGCGTGCCGTGTTGAGTGGATGTTGCATCATCGCGCTGAAAGCTTTGGCGGCATCCAGTACGCTGCCGCCGCCAATCGCCACCACACGATCAACGTGACCGCGCCAGCGCCGCACCCAGGCGTCGATCTCATCCGGCGAGGCTTCATGGCTGACAATCTCATAGCCGATAATCCGATCGTTCAGCGCAGCGCCCAGGCGCGCCCAAGCCGGACCGTTGAGGAAAGAGCGACCGCAAAACAGCAGCGTTGGCTGAGTATCGGCTGCCAGCAGGGGAATTAACTGGTCGATACTGCCGCGACCAAACAGGGTTTGTTGATTACTGTACAACGCGATCAGATTCTCACTCACCTGCATGTCCTTCTTAAATGGCGAAAGACCCTAGTGTAACGAAAAGCCGTGACACTCCCGCTGCAAACATTCTGATAACGCACAGGCAAAAAGTTGATCACCTTCGCAAAACAGAAATTCCGCCGCTGCGCCAGGTGCTTTGTGCACAATGTTACCCTTAACATGATACCCGTAACATCGTGGCCGTGGTGATTATTCATCCCGCACGCTGCTGTATCCAACATCCTCTGGGATAACCAAAATAAACCGCTGCCGGTAGATTACCGTGCGCAAAAGTGGAGAAAAATTATGCCATTACTCTATGTGGCGATTGGCGTAGCGTTACTGCTGCTGCTGATGATCCGTTTCAAACTGAACGGATTTATTGCGCTGATTCTGGTCGCGCTGGCCGTGGGCGTGATGCAGGGCATGCCGGTCAATAAAGTTATTATCTCGATTAAAAACGGGGTAGGCGGTACCCTGGGCAGTCTGGCGTTGATCATGGGCTTTGGTGCGATGCTGGGAAAACTGCTGGCAGATTGCGGCGGGGCGCAACGTATTGCCACCACGCTGATTGCCAAATTCGGGCAGAAGCATATTCAGTGGGCGCTGGTGCTAACGGGCTTCACCGTGGGCTTTGCATTGTTCTATGAAGTGGGCTTTGTGCTGATGTTGCCGCTGGTATTCAGCATCGCCGCCTCCGCGCGAGTTCCTTTACTGTACGTGGGGGTACCGATGGCGGCGGCACTCTCCGTCACGCACGGTTTCCTGCCACCGCATCCGGGTCCAACAGCGATTGCCACACTGTTTAACGCAGATATGGGTAAAACGCTGCTCTACGGTACGCTGCTGGGTATTCCTACCGTGATTCTTGCTGGTCCGGTTTATGCGCGTTTCCTGAAAGGAATTGATAAACCGATCCCGGAAGGATTGTGGAATCCGAAAACTTTTACCGAGGCAGAGATGCCAGGATTTGGCGTCAGCGTCTGGACAGCATTGGTGCCCGTAGTACTTATGGCATTGCGTGCGGTGGCGGAAATGCTGTTGCCAAAAGGTCACGTGCTGTTGCCTTATGCGGAGTTTTTCGGCGACCCGATTATGGCTACATTGATCGCGGTACTGATTGCCATCTTTACCTTCGGGCTAAACCGTGGACGCAGCATGGATGAGGTGATGGCTACCATTACAGATTCCATTAAAATTATCGCCATGATGCTGCTGATTATTGGCGGCGGCGGGGCGTTTAAACAGGTGCTGGTGGACAGCGGTGTGGATAAATACATCGCTAATATGATGCATGCAACCAATCTGTCGCCGATCTTTATGGCGTGGTCGATTGCCGCCGTGCTGCGCATTGCATTAGGGTCGGCCACCGTTGCGGCGATCACCGCAGGCGGGATTGTCGCACCGCTAATTGTTACCAGTGGTGCCAGCCCAGAATTGATGGTGATTGCCGTTGGCTCAGGCAGCGTCATTTTCTCGCATGTGAACGATCCGGGCTTCTGGCTCTTCAAAGAGTATTTCAACCTGACCATCGGCGAAACCTTCCGCTCATGGTCAGCGCTGGAAACCATCATTTCTGTATGTGGTTTGGTGGGATGTTTGCTGCTGGCCAGCGTTATATAAGCATTCAGGCTGAGGCTGCGCGCCTCAGCCTTGCGCCGTTTACTGCGTTAGCGCACGGAAAGCCGCGAGTTCTTCCTGAGGCATACCCGCTTGCAGCGCCGCTGCACAGATTTGCTGCCAACTGTTGTTATCAAGCGGAATACCGTCGCGATAGCGCGCCACTCTGTTGTGTTCTTCCCATTCACCGGGCACCTGAATGGCTTCATTGCCACTTTGAGGTGACTGTTTCACCCAATCGAGGAATGATTCAGCCTCTTCTTGCATGGCTGGTGCATCAAACGCCTCCGGGTTTACGATAATGGTTGTCATGCAGTTGAAAATGGCATCGTGACTGGTGACCAGCGTCTCATCATGCGTGGTGCGACCGCCCGACAGCGCACCGCCGAAAATTTCACACATCGTCGCCAGCGCATAACCTTTGTGCAGGCCAAACGGCATCAGCGAACCATAAGGTGCCTGGTGCATTACGCCCGGTTCCATGGTCGGTTTGCCCTGATGATCGATCAGATAACCCGGCGCAACCTGCTGCTCTTTGTTCCACGCCACCCGAGTCTTACCGAAGGCGATACCGCTGGTGGCGAAATCGAGCAACAGGGGTTTGGTATTACGGCGCGGGAAAATTGCACAGAAGGGATTGGTGCCAAAACGTCTATCGCTGCCGTTATAAGGGGCAACCATCGGATCGCCCATCACGTTCACGAAATGGAAAGAGACAAAACCCGCTGCGGCGCACTGTTCCGCCCAATGACCGATGCGACCAATATGATGCGAATGATGGAGTCCCACTGCTGCGATGCCCAATTTGGCTGCACGCTCAATGCCAAGCTGCATCGCCTCATATGCAGCAACCTGACCAAACCCGTTGTTAGCATGAAGCGTCAGTACCGCGCCAGCATCTTTTTCGACAGTTGGGTGTTGGTTCAGCTGCAGGAAGCCTTGCGCCAGCGAGTTCATATAGCTTGGGATCATGCCGATGCCGTGCGAATCATGTCCCGCCAGGTTTGCGGCAACCAGGTGTTCAGCCACTAATTGAGCTTCTTGCGCGCTGCTGCCAGCATGGAGCCAAATGGCTTGAACAAACTGATGCAGGTGGGAAGGGGGAATGCGATGTTGAGTACTCACGCGGTTAATCTCCTTATCATGGTCAATAACGCATCCTGCGACGAAAACGGCGATAACCGCAAGTCAGCAAATTAAGTAAAGGGCCACAAGCTGTGGCCCAAAAACTCAGTGCGGCTGTTCGAAGCCCGCTTTGACCATTTGATCGCGCAGTGCACGCGTGATTTCACGGTTCCCACCCGTGATAGGGTAAATGACATTGTTGACGACATCGTCAAGATAATGCTCTTCAAACTCCTGCATGGTGAGTTGCGTACCACCTTCGTCGTTGATGGCAATGCTGCCACTTATGTGGTTGCCGTAATCCTTTGCCTTAAGGCTATAACGCCCCATGCTGGTATTAATTGTGCTCATAATCATCTCCTTGTTACGTAGGCATTGATAACAATTGAGGCCTCTTCAGGCGCTATAAGTTTAGACTGTGGATAGGCGGTAAATGCACTAACAAGGCGGATGAAAATTGAACGCTGCGACCTGTCTCGCAGAAATTAATTTTCAGACAAGCGCAGCGGCGTTAATAGGCATGGGCACGTTTAAGGCGGGAAGCGAAACCAGAATCATCATCTATACTGGATAACAGATACCTTATTTTTCATACAAGAAGGAGCGAACAATGAAAATAATCCTGTGGGTCATAGCCATCATCTTCATCGTTGGGTTATTAACTTTAACCGGCGTATTTAAACTTATCTTCTGATATAGACAGGCACCTTCGGGTGCCTTCATGCTTTATTCGGCACAGGCTTTAGTGGCATTCTGATCGTCCATCACCAATTCACAGATATCGGCGAGATTCAGCGGCTTATAACATTGTGCACAACAGGCCCCATGATGGTCTGGCAAATCCACCTTTTCACGATGGTATGAAGTGTAAAAGAATTTAGCGCAACCACAGCGGCTGCAACGAATCGTCATCTTTGTTCCTTCCCTCTCCGTCCTGGAAAGTCGAGATTTATCTTATTCGTGCGCTGAGTTCAAATGGTAAATTTTATTAATTTATTCTGCGCGTGAATAATTCTCTCTAACTTGTTGAATACAATATGGTTGCACCATGTGACCGTTTCTCAGAGTTTGCATTTTTTGTACATAAAGCCACATCACTCATTCGTTTACCTGCCATTTCAAATCACTTCTTCTTCTTAAGGCAAAATTAACCGCTCGAATGTTTAAGAAACAAGAAAAGGCCTGGAGAGAGTGGCGTCTTTTTTTTAATACACTTTCAGCACATTAAAATAAAAACTCAGTTCTGCATGTAGACGAAAACCTCATCGCTGTGGGGCTGAAGTTTTAGAATGACCCATAGGAAATATCGTTGTGAATCGGCAAATTTCTGCAGCCCTGTTGGGTTGTATTTTGACCTCATCGGTCTCGTTTTCGGCATCAGCAGAAACCACATCGCAAGCCGTTAAATCTGGCTGGAGTACTTTCAGCGACAATGTTTCCCAAACATGGTCACAACCGCAGAATTACGATTTTTATTTACCTGCAATCACCTGGCATAATCGTTGGACTTACGACGACAGACACATCAAAAAATACAATGAACGTCCCTGGGGCGCGGGTGCTGGTGTATCGCGCTGGGATGAAAAGGGTAATTGGCACGGCATCTATGCCATGGCATTTAAAGACTCTTTTAACAAATGGGAGCCGATAACCGGCTACGGCTGGGAGGCCACCTGGCGCCCCTTAAACAATCAAGATTTTCATCTGGGCGCAGGTTATACCGTAGGCGTGACGGCGAGGGATAATTGGAAATATATTCCCGTTCCCTTTATTTTACCTTTGGCATCAATCGGATATGGACCTGCGACGTTCCAGATGACGTATATTCCTGGAACGCACAATAACGGCAACGTTTACTTTGCCTGGTTGAGGGTGGAGTTTTAAGCGTTAGCGATGCGCAGAAAGTGTGATCAGGACGCAAAAAATCAATATTTATCACTTTTTCATCAAATCGCACTGGACAAATGTCACCGCAATTGCTGTACTAGACGTCGACACAGTTTAGTGTCCTTTTTTCATGTAAAGGTAATATAGATGTCTAAGATCAAAGGTAACGTAAAGTGGTTTAATGAGTCGAAAGGCTTCGGTTTCATTACTCCAGAAGATGGCAGCAAAGATGTGTTCGTACACTTCTCTGCTATCAACAGCAACGGTTTCAAAACTCTGGCTGAAGGTCAACGCGTTGAGTTCGAAATCACTGACGGCGCTAAAGGCCCATCAGCTGCTAACGTTATCGCACTGTAATTAACAGTTCGAATTCTGAAAACCCGCCTAATGGCGGGTTTTTTTTATGCCTGCCACCAGAGAATCATCCATGCAACCACGGCGAGCGTACTGACGCTGAGCGCCATTAACTCGTTAAAATCATGTGGAATCAGATTCTTCATTTTCTTGCCTCAGAGAGTGATTTTCCACAGCATGGCAGTCCCAGATTAAGCCAGCCTTAAGCCGACATGACGTTACTATGACAAGGCAGATTCTGCGGCGCATCTCACAGATAATTCCCGTAACAACCCTACAACAATCCTTACTTGCAGATTTTTCGCTGGCAACGCTATATAACTGCTCAGGGAAATGTCAGGAGGCAGGATGAACATACGTCAGGCAGAGGCAAAAGACAGTTTTGCGTTGAGTGCGTTGCTAACCGAATTAGGCTACAGCGCGACGGAAGGGTTTATTGATAAGCGTCTGGAGCAGCTTTGTCATCATCCAGACGAAATATTGCTGGTCGCTGAACATGGCAGCCAGGTCTTGGGTTTTCTTTCACTTCATTTTATTCCTCAGCTGGCGTTGGCCGGCGATTTTGCCCGCATCAGCTATTTCTGTATTGCCGAAGGCGAACGCAGTAAGGGCAGTGGCCAGCAATTGTTGAATCATGCTGAACAGCTGGCGCGTTCGCACGGCTGTGACCGTATGGAAGTGCATTGCCACTCTTCACGCCTTAAAGCTAATCAGTTCTATGCACGCGAAGGCTATGTGGAGTCTCCGCGCTACCACATTAAAGCTCTGAGCTAAGATTGAGTTCACGGCCGCTGGCAATCACGATGGCGTCGGCGATACTGTCAAGTTGTGCGAAAGGTAGCAGCGCCGCGCTGACGCGAATGAATTGCCTGCTATTGATACTACAGCGTTCGCCTGGCAGCACGGCAATGCCACGTGCTGCCAGCGTGATCATCGCGTATTGTTCAGATTGCACGGGGATCCACACGCTCAATCCATCGCGTTCCTCGAGGAGAAGTCCTCGTTTCGCCAACGCGGCCAGCAACTGTTGACGACGCTGCGCATAGGTGGCCCTCGCATGCTGAACACGCTGCTGAGTATCTTCATCATTGAGCATCCACGCCACGGCATCCTGCAGAATACGGCTGGTCCAGCTAACGCCAAAGTTACGCCAGGCCTGTAAACGTTTCACCATTTCTGAAGTACCAGACAGCACCGCCAGACGCAAATCCGGGCCATACGCTTTGGAAAACGAGTGTACGTGCAGCACGCGCTCGGGGTAGTGGAAGCCAAGGCTCCATACTGGCCATCTCGATAGATCGCCAATACCATCGTCCTCCACGATGATAGTTGTGCTGTTCGCCAGCACGCGGGCTAACTCGGCGCTACGCCGCTGGCTGACGCTGTGTCCGGTGGCTGAATGGGTACGGGGTTGATAGATAAACATCGCCGGAGATTTTTGCAGCAGCGTAGCGAGAGCGGTGGCTATCGGTCCTTGTTCATCGCACGGCAGCGGCAGAATTTCCGCACCGATATTGTCGAGAATGTCCAACAGACGTGTGGCGGTAGGATCTTCAATGACCACGCGATCGCCTGGTGATAGCAACGTTTGCACAATCAGATTCATGGCATCAAATCCGCCATCGGTTGCCAGCCAGGCTTCAGCGGGATAAGGCCAACGTGGCGTAATCGCGGTCTGCAACTGGGGGGAAATCGCCTCACGTTGATAGCTGTTCAACTGAGGGGAGGCAAGGCCTGCCAGCATCGCCTGACGCAGATCTGGCAGCAGGGACGGATCGGGCGAAGCCATTGCCAATGATGCCCGAACATTTTCACCGTAATTGCCAATTTTCTCAAAACGTATAGGGCGCGGCATCACACTATTGCCGCTCACCCACACGCCGCTGCGGCCTTTCCCCGCCAGCACTTTCTGCTTTTTTAGCTGCGCCCAGGCCGCCGACACGGTGGCCGGACTCACCCCCAATCGTTCTGCCAGCTCACGCACGGCGGGCATTTGCATGCCCACAGCAATCTCGCCATCGCGAATCAAGGTTGATGTGGCATGCGTAATGCCTTTCACCGAAGCGTCAGTGATGTGCTGACTCAGCCACGCCAAATCCACAATTTGCGTCATAAGAAAATCCTTTGTTCAGTAACAAATAATAGATTGTTCAGATTAGTATTCGCGTTTTAGACTCAAATTCAAGCACTATTTGCTGCAAAAACCATCACAGCTGTAAAGCTGGCAAAACAGACGGGGAAAGCATAACTATGGTAACCATTAGACTGGCGGTGCGTGACTGGGACTACTTCACCCCGCTGGCACTTGGCGACATCAAGCCAGAAGGGTTTTCGCTGGAAATTGATCGCGTGGGCACATTGGTTGATAACCTGGCAACCAGCGATCAATATGATGCGGGTGAAGTGTCGTTCAGCCGCTTTGCCCAGGCCCGCGCGAAAGGCGACTCCTCATTGCTGGGACTACCGCATTTTCTCATGCGCGGTTTCCGTCAGCGCTGCATCATCACCACGCGTGAGAGCCCGCTTACTTCGCCTGCACAGTTGAAGGGTAAAAAGATTGGCGTGACGGGATGGCAGGATTCCGGCAACACCTGGACGCGCACCGTACTGCGTGAAGCGGGTGTTGAGATCGATGATGCCTACTGGTTTGCCGGGCGTTTGACGGCGGAACATCCTGTTGTCGATCGCCTGGCCGGTTTTGGTCGTCCGGGTCGCATCGAGCCAGCGCCGGGGGAGCGTCCACTGATCGACCTGCTGAAAACGGGCGAGCTGGATGCGGTATTCACGCCGTTTATGCCGGAAGGTTTTTTCCTTGCCGATTCAGGGCTGCGCCAGCTGCAGCTAGATTTCGCCGCTGCTGAGCGTGACTACTTTAATCGTGTTGGTTACGTGCCAGGCATTCATATCCTGGCAATAAAACCTGCATTGGCAGACGCGCATCCCTGGCTGCCCCAGGCACTGAGCGAGATTATCGATCGCTCCTACCATATGTGGATGAAGAAGCGCGAAAAATACGCGGATACCACGCCGTGGCTGCTGGATGATTTGCGACGTACCGCGCAGGAATTACCTGCCGACTGGAATCAAAACGGCTTTGCCGCTAACAAAAAGATGATTGCCGACTTTGCTAATGAGCTATTCCAGCAAAGCCTAACGAAAACATTGCTAACGCCAGAGGCGATCTTTCCGGCGGCGGCACGAGGAGAATAATCATGAAAGTCGCAATGGGGCAATTTGCCGTCAGCCGTGAATGGCAAGAAAACACCGATATTTGCATCGGATTGATGAATAAGGCGCTGGCGGGTGGCGCGGATCTGCTGGTACTGCCAGAGGGCGTGCTGGCGCGCGATATCGCCGATCCCGATCTGGTACTGAAAGCCGCGCAGCCGCTTGATGGTCCTTTCGTTACGCAGCTGCTGGCTGTCAGCAAAGGCAACATGCTCACCACCATGATGAGCGTGCATGTGCCGACCGAAGGAGAGAAAGCGCTCAACGTGCTGATCGCCATCCGCAACGGTGAAATCATCGCAAAGTACGTCAAGCTGCATCTGTACGATGCTTTTGCCATGCAGGAGTCACAGCGTGTTAACCCCGGACGAGAAATTCCGCCGCTGGTCGAAGTAGCCGGCATGAAAGTGGGCCTGATGACCTGTTATGACGTGCGCTTCCCGGAGCTGGCGCGCCGTTTAGTGCTGGATGGCGCCGAGGTGTTGGTGCTGCCGGCCGCGTGGGTGAAAGGCCCGCTGAAAGAGATGCATTGGGAGTTACTGACCACAGCGCGGGCGCTGGAAAATACCTGTTACATGGTGGCGGTGGGCGAATGTGGTCCACGCAATATCGGTAACAGCCTGGTGATCGATCCCCTCGGCGTAGCGATAGCCAAAGCACCTGAATCGGCCGCACTGGTGTTTGCCGATCTCGATCCACAGCGCATCGCCTATGCGCGCAGTGTGCTGCCGGTGCTGGAAAATCGCTGTTTTGCGCGTCCTGAACTTAAACCACTTTGAATGCTGGGGAATCGACTGATGAAAACTTTTGCTACCGCCATCGCGCTTTCATTAGGTCTGACGGCCTGTTTCGCTCAGGCCGCGGAGGCTATTCCTGCGCAAAAAATGGATCAGGCACTGCACGATCGCCTGCCAGCGGAAATTAAGCGCAGTGGAAAGATGATCTCAGTAAATAACGGATCTTTTCCTCCGTATGAAATCGTTAATGGGCCGCACACAATGGACGGCGCATCCGCCGATCTGACCGAAGCGCTGGCGCAGCTGTTGGGCGTGAAGATAGAGCATGCAACCGTGAGCGGGCTATCCGGTGTGCTCACCGGCATCAATTCTGGCCGCTATCAAATGGCGATTGGCCCCATTGGTGATTATCCGGATCGTCAGCAGAAGGTCGACTTTATCGATTTTGTGCAGGAGTTTGTGGTGTTTGGCGTACAGAAAGGTAATCCGTCAAAGATCAACGGGCTGGAAGATACCTGCGGCAAGCGCATTGCGGTAATGGCAGCCGGTTCAGCTGAACAGGTGATTCGCAAGCAGTCAGATGCCTGTGTTGCGGCGGGTAAACCGGCAGTGGTCGTGCAATCGTTTACCGATCAGCCTTCGTCGATTTTAGCCGTTCGGTCTAAACGTTCCGATGCGTTCTTCTCATCACAGGCGCCGCTGACTTACTTTATCGAGCAGGCTAACGGTCAACTGGAATTATCGGGCAAAGGCAAGAAAAACGGCTTTGGCGATATTTTCCAGGGCACCGTGATGCCGAAAGGTTCGGAACTGGGGAACGTGGTACTGGACGCGTACAAAGAGCTGTTTAGCAACGGCACTTACGCGGCGATCATGAAGAAGTGGAAACTAGACGGTAACGTATTACAGCAACCAGGTCGTAATCTGGCGCAAGGGGCAGCAAAATGAGTCTCATCACCAACAATTCGCGAGCCAGGGATAAGGCCGACGTGCAGCAGCGCGATGTGGCTTTCGCCCGCAGTGCACCCACGTATGGGCGCTGGATCTCATGGATTGTGGTGCTGGTTATCGCCGCTGATTTCCTCTGGCTGGTGGCGACTAACCCCAATTTCGAATGGAAAGTGGTGCTGCAGTGGTTTACCGAAGGTTCGGTAATGAAGGGGCTTCAGGTCACGCTTGGCTTGACGGTGGTGTCGATGATTCTCGGCACGCTACTGGGATTGTTACTCGGTGTCTGGCGACTATCGGAAAACAGATTGCTGAGTGGCATAGCGTCGCTCTATATCTGGTTTTTCCGCGGTACGCCGCTGCTGGTGCAACTGATTTTCTGGTACAACCTGTCGACGCTATTTCCTACACTTTCAATCAGTGTTCCCTGGACGGATATCACCTTTGCCAGCTGGAACACCAACGATCTGATTACGCCACTCACCGCCGCGATTGCCGGGCTGGCGCTCAATGAAGCGGCGTACATGGCCGAAATCATTCGCGCGGGCTTGCTATCAGTGGATAACGGTCAGGTGGAAACCACGCAGGCGTTTGGCATGAGCCGCAGCCGTGCGTTACGCCGGGTCATTATCCCACAGGCGATGCGTTCGATTATTCCACCGACGGGCAATCAGCTGATCAGCATGATCAAAGCCACGTCGCTGGTGAGCGTGATCGCCATGGGCGATCTGCTGTATTCGGTGCAGGCTGTCTATAACCGCACCTTTGAAATTATCCCGATGCTGATGGTGGCGGTGATTTGGTATCTGTTTATCACCTCTATTCTCAACGTGGGCCAATCCGCGATTGAACGTTACTACGCACGCGGCACTACGCGCAGAGTGATGAATAAACGCCGCAGCGTGGCAAACGATCAAACCCCGGCCGTCGCACAGCGGTTGAAGGAGGATGTATGAATCAGGTTCAGCCGCTGGTGCGAGCACGTAATGTGCAGAAGAGTTATGGCGATAATGAAGTGCTGAAAGGCATTGATCTCGATGTGTTTCCTGGCGAAGTGGTGGTGATTCTGGGGCCGTCAGGTTCGGGTAAATCGACTTTCCTGCGCTGCATTAACCATCTGGAGGACATGAATGCCGGTTCGATCATGGTTGGTGAGGATCAGATCGGTTACGAACTTAAACGTGGCATCTTGCACCGTTTATCGGCGCGTAAAATTGCGCATCAGCGTCAGAAAATTGGCATGGTATTTCAGCAGTTCAATCTCTATCCGCATATGACGGTGCTGCAAAATATCATTGAGGCGCCGATTGGCGTGCACAAGTTTCCACGGCAAGACGCGCTAAAGCATGCACGCGAACTGCTCGCTACGGTGGGACTGAGTGATAAAGCGGATGCCTGGCCGCGTCATCTTTCAGGCGGGCAGCAGCAGCGCGTGGCCATTGCTCGTGCGCTGGCGATAAAACCGGCGCTGATGCTATTTGATGAGCCCACCTCGGCGCTCGATCCTGAGTTGGTTGGCGAAGTGCTAGCCACCATGCGGACCTTAGCCGATCAAGGCCTAACCATGATTGTGGTCACGCATGAAATTGGTTTTGCGCGTGAAGCAGCCGATCGTGTGGTATTTATGGATGGCGGCGTGGTGGTGGAGCAGGGCGCGCCAGAACAGGTGATTGGCAATCCACAGCATCCGCGGACGCAGGCCTTTCTCAGCCGCTTTATCTAGCCCGTGGTCTCACTCTGTTACAGATTGCAGTTGAGGCCGGCTATAAACTGCGCGTTAATAGGCAGGTCCGTTTTTCACAATGGTTGAAAGGTAAATTATGGAAGGTATCAGTATTGCCAAACTGCTGATCATCGGTGCGCTCATCGTACTGCTTTTTGGCACCAACAAGTTACGTTCACTGGGTGGCGATCTGGGTTCCGCAATCAAAGGCTTTAAAAAAGCCATGAAAGATGATGAATCCGGCGCATCCAAAAGTAGCGCTGAAGAAGTGCCCGCCGATCGGGTAAGCCACAAAGAGTAATTACTGCGCTGAAGGTCAATAAGTGTAAGTATTTATTACGTTGATAAAAAACCAGGCTGTTGCCAGTCTGGTTTTTGTTTTTTATCTCATAGCGCGTTTTGAAGACGCAATATTATTTCACTTCCAGGCCTTTTGCCTGCATGTCAGCGTGATACGAAGAGCGTACAAAC
This sequence comes from Pantoea sp. BRR-3P, assembly GCF_039621635.1. Taxonomy (NCBI): domain Bacteria; kingdom Pseudomonadati; phylum Pseudomonadota; class Gammaproteobacteria; order Enterobacterales; family Erwiniaceae; genus Pantoea; species Pantoea sp. BRR-3P. The sequence goes on along the minus strand of NZ_CP155066.1, from coordinate 2,861,943 downwards.
GGGCCGCAGGCCGCATGGGTGAAGCCCATCGCCATCGCTTCTTCTTTCATCTCGTCAAACTCAGCTGGACTGACATAACGTTGCACGGGCAAGTGATGACGGCTTGGCTGCAAATACTGTCCCAGCGTCAGCATAGTGACGCCGTGGCGACGCAAATCGCGCATCACTTCAATGATTTCGGCATTCGTTTCGCCAAGGCCAACCATCAAACCTGATTTGGTTGGAATTTCCGGATGCGCTTCTTTAAAACGCTCCAGCAATTTCAGTGACCAATCATAGTTCGCACCAGGGCGTACCTGACGGTAAACGCGCGGTACGTTTTCCAGGTTGTGGTTGAACACATCCGGTGGCGTGGCATTAAGAATTTCCAGCGCACGATCCATACGACCACGGAAGTCAGGCACCAGCGTTTCAATTTTGATGGTTGGGCTTTTTTCGCGAATGGCCGTGATGCAGTCGGCAAAGTGCTGTGCACCGCCGTCACGCAGGTCATCACGATCCACAGACGTGATAACCACATAACGCAGCGCCATATCGGCGATGGTTTGTGCCAGTTTCAGCGGTTCGTTGGCATCCGGCATATTTGGACGGCCATGTGCCACATCGCAGAAGGGGCAGCGACGGGTACAGATTGCGCCGAGAATCATAAAGGTTGCGGTACCGTGGTTAAAACACTCTGCGAGGTTAGGGCAAGAGGCTTCTTCGCACACCGAGTGCAGACCATTTTTACGCATCGCGGCTTTGATGCCCTGAATGCGGCTTGAATCCGCAGGCAGTTTGATCTTCATCCATTCCGGCTTACGCAGAATTTCTTCACGCTCAACCACCACGGTTTTCACCGGGATGAGCGCCATTTTGTCGGCATCGCGATACTTGACGCCACGTTCCATCTGAATTGGTTTACTCATAAATCTGCAGGTTCCGGTCGGGATTGCGATTTGAAAGCTTCCTCACTCAAACTGAGAACCAGGCTTTCAACTTTTTTTGAAAATATGGCAAAAATTATATCATCTCGTCTGCTCATAAGCAGCCGATTAGCCGGTGCAAAAGTTACAATTTTGTAAATTCGCACGTACAGTCAAGGTTGAATCGCGTCCTCACTGCGCCATTCCAGCTGGCTAAATCCGGTTAAACGCGCAAAATGCGCGACCAGTGGCGGCTGTACATCTGCGGGCGTAACGCCTGGCTGGAACTGGCTGAGTTGCGTCATCTGCATGCCCGCATATCCGCAGGGATTGATGCGTAAGAAGGGGGCTAAATCCATCGCCACATTGAGCGCCAAACCATGAAATGAGCAGCCTTTGCGAATGCGCAGACCGAGCGAGCAAATCTTGTCATCGCCAACATACACGCCCGGCGCATCCGCGCGAGCACGAGCGTTAATGCCATAGTCGGCCAGCGTCGCAATTACCGTCTCTTCTAACGCTGTCACTAATTCACGTACGCCCATCTTGCGGCGTTTCACGTCAATCAGCACATACATCACCTGTTGGCCTGGCCCGTGATAGGTGACCTGGCCGCCACGATCGCTTTGTACCACCGGAATATCGCCCGGCATCAGCAAATGTTCCGCTTTGCCTGCCTGGCCTTGAGTAAACACGGGATGATGCTCAACCAGCCAAATTTCATCGGCCGTGGTGCTGTCGCGCCGATCGGTGAAGTGATGCATCGCATCTGAGATGGGTTGCCAATCGCGCTGGCCGAGTTGACGAACAAGAAGCGTATTAGCTGACAAAGCGAAGATCCGATAGAGAGTGGAGGGCAGAGTATAACGCTGGCAAAGTGGACTTTGCCAGCGCCAGAATTACAGCACCATACGCACGATTTCGATATTGCCCAGCTCTTCGTACAAGGTTTCAACTTGCTCAATGTGGGTGGCGGTGATGGTAATCGACACTGAGTGATAGTTGCCTTTGCTGCTTGGTTTAACGTCAGGTTTGTAATCGCCTGGCGCGTGGCGCTGCACCACTTCAACCACTTGATCAACCAGCTCCGGCTGCGCCAAACCCATCACTTTATAGGTAAAAGGGGTAGGGAATTCGAGCAGTTCATTCAATTTGGTTTTCATAGATTCACTCCGGTGCTTAAAAAAACAGGCTCCCGCCGGGGCGGGAGCAAAGATAGTAACTTATTTGGGGGCAAATTGGCGTTTTTTCAAGCGCGCCTTAGCCGAACCAGTGATGGAACATTAATTTGATGTAATCAATAATGCGGCCGAAGAAACCGCCTTCCTGTACTTCGTTCAACACCACCAACGGACGCTGCTCAACGGTTTTGCCATCAAGCTGGAAGTTGATGCTGCCAACCACCTGATTTTTCTGCAGCGGTGCGTGCAGTTCGGTGTTGTTCAGCACATAGCTGGCTTTCAGATCTTTCATGCGGCCACGCGGGATGGTCAGATAGGCATCTTTTTCCACGCCGAGCTGCACACGATCGCTATTACCAAACCAAACCGGTTCAGAGGCGAACTCTTTGCCTGCTTTCAGTGGCGCCACCGTTTCGAAGAAGCGGAAGCCCCATGTCAGCAGTTTTTTACTTTCGGTTTCACGACCTTTATAGGTACGGCCGCCCATTACCGCTGAGATCAAACGCATCTGGCCTTCTGTTGCAGAGGCCACCAGGTTGTAGCCTGCTGCATCTGTATGACCGGTTTTGATGCCATCAACGTTCAGGCTGGTATCCCACAACAAACCATTACGGTTGGTCTGGCGGATATTATTGAAGGTGAAATCTTTTTCACGGTAAACCGCATACTCATCCGGTACGTCACGGATCAGCGCCTGACCGATCAGCGCCATATCGCGCGGCGAGCTATATTGGCCTTCTGCATCCAAACCATGCACGGTCTGGAAGTGGGTGTTTTTCAGGCCCAGCGCACCAACGTAGTTGTTCATTAGGTTGACGAATGCATCCTGGCTACCTGCGACGTAGTCAGCCATGGCTACGCAGGCATCGTTCCCCGACTGCAGCACGATACCGCGCGTCAGCTGTGAAACCGGTACGCGATCGCCCGGTTTGAGGAACATCAGCGATGAACCTTTGAATACGGGATTACCGGTAGCCCAGGCATCTTTTCCCACGGTAACGATGTCATCGTTATGGATTTTGCCCGCCTTGACCGCCTGACCAATCACGTAGCTGGTCATCATTTTGGTCAGGCTCGCCGGATCGCGACGTGCATCCGCGTTCTTTTCGGCCAGCACTTTACCGGAGTTATAGTCGATCAGCACATAAGCTTCGGCATCAATGTCCGGCACGCCCGGAATCATAGTCTTAAGGTTCACATCGTCCGCAAAAGCGACGTGGCTGAGAGAAAGGGCGATCAGTGATCCCACTGTCAGGCGTTTCAGAAAACGAGAAGGTTTCAGCGTATTCATGTTCAGGACTACAACATCCGTGGGTTTAGAGTGAAAAAAGTGCCTAACTATAGCAAACGTCCGATCGGGCGACATCTTGCTTTGCAAATCAGTTTCAGCAGGAAATGTCACTGTCCGTTACATCGAAGGACGGGCAGTGGTAATAAATGAGCTCATTTGCGCTTCCGTGTTCAGGCGCTGCTGCAACGCAACTGCATCGGCGCGGCTTTTAAAGCCACCAAGCTGGATGCGATAGACGTTGCCATTGGCTTCAACTGCACCCGGTACGCCAAAGCGTTTGCCCAGGCTATCCGCCAGCTGACGCGCACGCGTGGCATCGTTAATGGCACCAACCTGCACCACATAGCCGCTGCCTGCATGGGCATTTTGGCTGCTGGCGGGTGCGGCACTTGCTGCTGCTGGTGACGAGGGAACCGGTGCCGCTGGTGGCGGTTCGCTGCCTTCCAGCACGCCGTTGGCTAAGGGCTGCGGTGCGCCAAGAAAACCACTGCTCTGCACGGGGGCGCCCATGTTGCCATTACTTTGCAGCGTACTGTTATCCACGGGGCGTACATCTTGCGGTGCAGGCGCGGGGGCACTGCCACCGGTCATGACCATGCCGCCACCCAGGTCTGGACGAGCGGGCAGGGCATAGCTCTGTTTGGCAACGGTAGTGCCAATGGTTCCGGGCCCGGAGACGGAACCATCGGGTGCCACTTTAATGTAATCAACGCGCACGCGGGTGTTGTTGGAAATATTCAGGCGATCGCCTGCGGCTCGCGACAGGTCAATAATACGTCCCGGCGTGTAAGGACCCCGATCGTTAACCCGCACCACAATTTGGCGGCCGTTAGCGAGGTTGGTCACGCGCACATAGCTTGGCAGTGGCAGCGTGGGATGCGCGGCGGTCATTGCTTCAGGGTCGTAAGATTCACCGATAGCGGTGCGATTACCTTGTGCTTCATCGCCATACCAGGCCGCCAAACCCACTTCGCTGTAGTTCGACGGATCCTTAATCACGCGGTAACTTTTACCATTGACGCTGTAATCCTGGCTGGTAGAAGGATTGATCGGTTCATAACGCGGTTCTACGCCGGGGATTTCCACCACCGGGCCGTTATAGGCCGGTTGCGGCGGCGCAGTGTTATTCTGCGGTTCCGGTGTGGAACAGGCAGCCAGTACCAATGATGCCAGTGCAACCCCAAGCCAGTCCTTACGCATGTGCAGCCTCTTAAACGCTTTTAGATAACATTTTTCGATGAGTATGGATCGACATCACGATGCCAAACCCAGCCATTAACACAATCAATGCCGATCCGCCGTAACTCACCAGCGGCAGCGGTACGCCAACCACCGGTAAGATACCACTTACCATGCCAATGTTAACGAAAACATAAACGAATAAAATCAGCATCAAACCGCCAGCCATTACGCGGCCAAAGGTCGTTTGCGCGCGAGCGGCGATAATCAGGCCGCGCATGATCAGCAGCAAATAGAGTACCAGCAATAACAATACGCCAACCAGGCCGAGCTCTTCCGCTAACACCGCAAAGATGAAGTCGGTATGGCGCTCAGGCAGGAACTCGAGCTGAGACTGCGTACCGTGTAGCCAGCCCTTACCGCGCAGGCCGCCCGAGCCGATGGCAATTTTCGACTGAATGATGTGGTAACCAGCGCCAAGCGGATCGCTTTCCGGATCCAGCAGCATCATCACGCGGTCACGTTGATAATCATGCATCAGGAAGAACCACAGAATGGGGATGAAAGCCGCCACTAATAGCACTGCCACGCCAATCAGCTTCCAGCTCATACCGGATAAGAACAGTACAAACAGACCGGATGCGGCGATCAGAATCGAGGTGCCGAGGTCAGGTTGCGCCGCCACCAGCAGCGTGGGCATGAAAATCAGCACCAGTGCGATGCCGGTATTTTTCAGCGTTGGCGGGCACACATCGCGGTTGATAAAGCGCGCCACCATCAGCGGCACGGCAATCTTGGCAATTTCCGAGGGCTGAAAACGCACGAAACCGAGATCGAGCCAGCGCTGCGCGCCTTTACTGATATGGCCAAAGGCATCGACCGCGACCAGCAAAATCACGCAGACAATGTAGAGGTAGGGCGCCCAGCTTTCATAGACGCGTGGCGGCACCTGTGCCAGCACCAGCATGATCACAATACCCATGGCTATTTGTCCGAACTTGCGCTCAGTCATGCCCGGGTCCTGTCCGCTGGCGCTCCAGATGACGACGGCGCTATAGGCCAGCAGGCTGAGAATGATCAGCATAAATAACGGGTCAATATGGATACGCGTCCAGATCGACCTTTTCTGCGGATTATCGTTCATGGACATCTTTATTCACCTTCGTAGCCGGGCGGCGTCGGTGTGGCTTCTGGCAGCACGGTATTATTGTCGCCTAACATAATGTGGTCGAGAATCTGGCGCATCACGGTGCCCACTGCCGGGCCCGCACCGCCGTTTTCCAGAATCATAGTGACCGCCACGCGCGGCTTATCGTACGGTGCGAAAGCCGTCATCAATTTGTGGTCGCGTAAACGTTCAGCAATCTTGTGTGCGTTATAGGTCTCATTCTCTTTCAGGCCGAAGACCTGCGCTGTACCGGACTTGGCGGCGATTTTATACGGCGCATCGGCAAAGCTTTTATGCGCCGTTCCGTTGGCGCGGTTTGCGACGCCATACATACCATCTTTAGCAATTTCCCAGTAGCCAGAGTGAATGTCGCCAATCGGCGCATCCGGCGGCTGGCGATAAGGCACCATGGTCTGCCCTTCACGAGTGGCGCGCAGCAGATGCGGCACCTTAATCACGCCATCGTTAATCAGAATCATCATCGCTTTGTTCATCTGTATCGGCGTGGCGGTCCAGTAACCCTGACCGATGCCAACGGGAATGGTGTCACCCTGATACCAGGGTTTTTTGAAACGCTTAAGTTTCCATTCACGCGTCGGCATGTTGCCCGCGCTCTCCTGCGGCAGATCGATACCGGTACGATGGCCGTAACCGAACTTGGTCATCCATTCTGAAAGGCGATCGATGCCCATGTCATATGCGACCTGATAGAAGAAGGTATCCGCTGACTCTTCTAGCGATTTCGTCACGTTCAGACGGCCATGACCCCATTTTTTCCAGTCACGGTAGCGCTTTTCCGAACCCGGCAACTGCCACCAGCCGGGATCGAACAGGCTGGTATTGCGATTAATGACGCCCGCGCTTAACGCCGAGACGGCAACGTAAGGTTTAACGGTGGAAGCCGGTGGATAGGAGGCCTGCAGCGCACGGTTATACAGCGGACGGTTTTCGTCGCTTAGCAGCGCTTTATAATCTTTGCTGGTGATGCCGTCGACAAACAGGTTCGGGTCATAGCTGGGCGTTGATACTAACGCGAGGATTTCGCCGGTACGTGGGTCGCTCACCACCACCGCCGCGCGGCTGCCGGTCAGTAACGTTTCGATGTACTGTTGCAGCTTGAGGTCTACCGTCAGATAAATATCGCGTCCGGCCTGCGGCGACTGCTCGTGCAGCTGACGGATCACGCGGCCACGGTTGTTAACCTCAACCTCTTCGTAGCCGGTTTTGCCGTGCAGCACATCTTCGTAGTAATTCTCAATGCCGAGCTTGCCGATATCATGCGTTGCCGCATAGTTTGGCCATTTTCCTTCCTGATCGAGACGCGTCACATCACGATCGTTGATTTTAGATACATAGCCGACCACATGGGTCAGCGTCTGGCCGTAAGGATAGTAGCGGCGTTGATAGCCTTTCACTTCCACGCCAGGAAAACGGTATTGATTGACGGCGAAACGTGCTACCTGCACCTCGTTCAAACCGATTTTTACCGGAATTGAGGTAAAGCGACGCGAGCGTTTGCGCTCTTTTTCAAAGGCATCAATGTCGTCATCGGTCAGATCCAGTACCGGTCGCAGATCCTGTAAGGTCTGCTTCAGGTTTTCGACCTTTTCCGGCATCAGTTCAGCCTGGTAGATAGTGCGGTTCAACGCCAACGGCACGCCATTCCGATCGAAAATAATGCCGCGGCTGGGCGCAACCGGCACCAGTTTGATGCGGTTTTCATTCGAACGCGTACTGTAGTCGTCAAAGCGCAGGATTTGCAGGTGGTACAGATTGACCACCAGTATGCTGGAGAGCAGCAGAATGCCAAAGAAGGCCACCAACGCTCGGCGGACAAAAAGTTTCTGTTCGGCAGTGTAATCGCGAAAGGCGTTGCTCTGTAATTTCATCCGCTACATTTTTTGTCTGGGGTTGTCAGGCGTTTATTCACGATGATAAGGATGATTCGTGGTGATGCTCCACGCACGATACAGGCTTTCTGCTACCAGCACACGCACCAACGGATGTGGCAACGTGAGTGCGGAAAGCGACCAGCTTTGTTCGGCAGCGGCTTTGCATGCGGGCGCCAGGCCTTCCGGACCGCCGATCAACAGGCTGACATCACGACCATCCTGCTTCCAGCGTTCGAGCTGCTGCGCCAGCTGCGGCGTTTCCCACGGTTTTCCTGGAATATCCAGCGTGACGATGCGATTTCCTTTACCTACGGCGGCCAGCATCGCTTCACCCTCTTTTTCCAGAATGCGTTTGATATCTGCGTTCTTGCCGCGTTTACCGGCAGTGACTTCTATCAATTCAAACGGCATATCTTTGGGGAAGCGGCGCAGATATTCCATGAAACCGGTCTGAACCCAGTCGGGCATTTTGGTGCCGACGGCCACAAGCTGCAGTTTCAAGGCTTAACTCCAGAGTTTTTCCAGCTCATACAGCTGGCGGCTCTCTGCTTCCATCACGTGTACAATCACGTCACCGAGGTCAACCACCACCCAATCGGAGGCCGTTTTACTGTCTACACCTAGCGGTTTCAGGCCCGCAGCGCGTGATTCCTGCACCACGTGATCGGCGATTGAGGAGACGTGACGCGTCGAGGTGCCGGTGCAAATAATCATGCAATCGGTGATGCTGGATTTGCCTTGAACATCGATAGCAATGATGTCCTGGCCTTTGAGATCATCAATCTTATCAATAACGAAGTCTTGGAGTGTTTTACCTTGCAAAAGGTTCCCCTTAAAAACAGGTGATTACGGACGGGCTAGCGATTGGAAAAAAGTAGCCGAAAATGAAGCGGCGCAGTATAGCATGCTGCGATCAACCGCGATATAAGCCAACGCTATCGATATAGTCGATGACTGCATCAGGCAGCAAATCAGCGCACGAGGCACCCGCGTGGCGGCGCTGACGGATCTCTGTGGCGGAGATATTGAGCAGCGGCGTATCGGCCAGCCAAATCCGTCCAGCGGATGAGTGATGCAGCTGCTGCACGTCATCGGCAAGATGCTCATCAAGCCAGCGCTGCATCTCTGGTGTATCCATCTGCGTCGCATAGCCGGGACGTTTACACACCAGTAAATGACACAGCGACAGCAGATCTTGCCAGCGATGCCATTTGGCTAACGTTAGCAGAGAATCCTGACCAATGATAAACGCGAGGGGCTGTTCTGCGCCGCGCTCGGCACGCAATGCTTCCAACGTGGCGACCGTCCATGAGGGCGTGTCACGTTCCAGTTCGCGCGTATCAATCTCAAACAGCGGACGATCGGCGATAGCACAGCGCAACATTGCCACGCGCTGCTGGGCACTGGCTTCGGGCTGCGGGCGATGGGGTGGCACATTATTTGGCAGCAGCGTGACTTTTTTCAGGCCCACCTGTTGCGCCAGCGCTTCTACCGGGCGCAGATGGCCATAATGAATGGGATCGAAAGTGCCGCCAAAGAGGGCGTAAAGTTTAGACATCGGTAAAGCTTATGGGGAAATCGCGATGACAGAGCAGCAGCGACAAGGTCTCAAGCTGCGGCCAGAGATTTTGCCCGTAATCCTGCTTCATGCTCAGCTCCAGTTCTGCCAGCAGATGGACCACGCGTTGTAGACGGCGCGCATCAAGGCGCTGCAGTGCTTCGGTAAACAGTGCGCGGCGATTTTGCCAAATACGCTGCTGGTCCATTAACGTGCGCAGTGCTTGTTTAGCCTGATTACGCTGCAGATGGAGCAACGTGAGCAAGTCGCGTTGCAGCGTACGCAGCAGAATCACCACTTCGCTGTCCTCTTTTTCCAGCTGATGCAGGATGTGCAGGGCACGTTTGCTTTTACCCGCCAGCAATGCATCAACCCAGTGGAATGGCGTAAAGTGCGCAGCGTCGTTAACGGCGGCTTCTACGCGCGGCAACGTCAGTTTGCCATCTGGCCACAGCAGCGACAGGCGCTCTAACGCCTGCGCCAGCGCCAGCAGATTGCCTTCATAGCAGTAGCAGAGCAGCTGAATGGCGGCGTCATCAACGTTGAGTTTCATCGCCCTGGCGCGGCCGGCGACCCAACGCGGCAGCTGAGCTTGTTCCGGCGTCTGACAGGGAACTAACACTGACTGTGCACTCAGTGCTTTGAACCAGGCGCTGTTCTCCTGGGCTTTGGTCAACTTCGCCATGCGAAGCACTAGCAGAATGTCGCTGTGCAGTAGCGTAGCCAGTTTTATCAGCTGGTCAGCAATGGCCGCGTTTGGCCCATTTTCTGGCAGTTGCAGCGTTAAGGTTTGGCGTTGGGTAAAAAGGCTAAGTGACTGGCAGCTGACAAAAAGGGCATCCCAGTCAGTTTGCGCATCCACGGTGACGCTAAAATGTTCTTCAAACCCCTGCGCGGTGGCTGTTGCGCGGATAGCATCGGCGCTTTCCTGAATCAGCAGCGGTTCATTACCGGTGAGAAAATAACAGGCGCGCAGCCCCTCACGAAGCTGCGCGCTCAGTTGTTCAGGATAAATCCTGATCATTGCAGACTGGTAGCTGACGAAGAAGACACTTCCGGTGAATTCTCTCCCGGTGCAATCGTCTCAGGCTGCGGTAAGGTCTCTTTGTTGCTTTCCTGCGCGGCGTGAACGGTAAGCAATTTACGTACTAGCTGCTCGGCCGCGCGCTGGCGCATCTCCTGCACAATCATGTCCTGCTCCGCATCCTTGGCCAATGCGGCGTTCGGGTTGTCGAAGAAAGAACGATACACGGTAGTGCTGATTGGATAGATTCCTTTACCCGGCAGCAGAACCTGGGCGGTTACCGTCATCACCAGTGAGTATTCCGCGGTGGTTCCGCTGATAAACACCGATGCGGTATCACGTCCCTGGCCTTCCGCACCCAGGCGCAGCGTTGGGTACTTAGCGCTGGCCGCTTTGCTGTCTTCAATGATGTTCACATTGTTGATGCGTAGCTGCTGGCGCACGGCACGTGACAGTGGACCATACGGGTCGCCACTTTGGACGATGAGTGTTTTCATCTCGGCCGGCACCGATGTGGTGCCGCGCGGGTGAAAACCACAGCCTGCGGTAATCATTACCGCAAGCAGGACAAACAGCCTGATAATCAGTTGTCGCACAGTTCCTCCTGAACTTAACCCACGACCAGGTTAAGCAGTTTGCCAGGGACATAAATCACTTTACGAATGGTGACGCCATCCAGATATTTCGCCACCAAATGCTCCTGCGCAGCGCGCGCCTGCACCTGTTCCTGCGTGGCATCCGTTGCAACGGTAATCTTACCGCGCACTTTGCCATTCACCTGCACCACGACCAGCAGAGAATCTTCCACCATGGCCGCTTCATCAGCCACCGGCCAGCTGGCTTCATCAATGCTGCCTTCGCCGCCAAGTGCCTGCCACAATACGTAGCTAGCGTGCGGGGTGAACGGATAGAGCAGACGCGTTACAGCCATCAGCGCTTCCTGCAACAGTGCACGATCCTGCTCGCCTTCCTGCGGGGCACGAATCAGCTTATTCATCAGCTCCATGATGGCGGCGATAGCGGTATTAAACGTCTGACGACGACCCACATCATCCGCCACTTTAGCGATAGTTTTGTGCAGATCGCGGCGCAGTGCTTTCTGATCGTCATTCAGGCTGTTGACATCGAGCGCCACGGTCGCGCCTTTGGCAACGTGCTCGTAAGCCAGTTTCCACACGCGCTTCAGGAAGCGGTTAGCCCCTTCAACGCCTGATTCCTGCCACTCCAGCGTCATCTCTGCTGGAGAAGCAAACATCATGAACAGGCGAACGGTATCTGCACCGTAGCGCTCAACCATCAGCTGTGGATCGATGCCGTTGTTTTTCGACTTCGACATTTTACTCATACCAGCGTAAACCACCTCACGGCCTTCGGTATCGGTGGCTTTTATGATGCGGCCTTTCTCATCACGCTCAACGGTGACGTCAACCGGAGAAACCCAGTTACGCTCGCCATTCACGCCGTGATAATAGAACGCATCAGCCAGCACCATACCCTGGCACAGCAGGCGTTTGGCTGGCTCATCCGAGTTGACCAGGCCTGCATCACGCAGCAGTTTGTGATAGAAGCGGAAGTACAACAGATGCATGATGGCGTGTTCGATACCGCCAACATACTGATCGACCGGCAGCCAATAGTTTGCCGCCGCCGGATCCAGCATGCCTTCGTGGTAGTTTGTGCAGGTGTAACGCGCGTAATACCACGATGACTCCATAAAGGTGTCAAAGGTGTCGGTTTCACGCAGCGCTGGCTGGCCGTTAACGGTGGTTTTTGCCCACTCAGGATCGGCTTTAATCGGGCTGGTGATGCCATCCATGACCACGTCTTCTGGCAGGATGACCGGCAGCTGATCTTCTGGCGTTGGCATTACGGTGCCATCTTCCAGCGTCACCATTGGAATTGGCGCGCCCCAGTAACGCTGACGAGAAACACCCCAGTCGCGCAGACGGTAATTTACCTTACGCACGCCCACACCTTTTGCGGCCAGCGCATCAGCAATAGCGTTGAAGCCTGCCTGATGATCCAAGCCGTTGTATTCACCAGAGTTGAACAGAGAACCTTTTTCGGTCATTGCTGCGGTGCTGATATCTGGCTCTGAACCGTCCAGATTCAGGATCACTGGCTTGATGTTCAGATTGTATTTAGTGGCAAATTCCCAGTCGCGCTGATCGTGGCCTGGAACCGCCATGACTGCGCCAGTGCCGTACTCCATCAGTACGAAGTTGGCTACCCAAACCGGAATTTCTTCACCGGTCAGCGGATGGATGGCAAACAGGCCGGTGGCTACGCCTTTCTTCTCCATCGTTGCCATGTCGGCTTCGGCCACTTTGGTGGTGCGGCATTCGTCGATGAACTCAGCCAGGCCAGGATTGGTGGCGGCAGCCTGCTGTGCCAGCGGATGACCGGCGGCGACAGCGACGTAAGTCGCCCCCATAAAGGTGTCAGGACGCGTGGTGTAAACTGTCAGCTTCTCAGCACTGTTGGCGACGTCGAAGGTGATCTCTACGCCTTCAGAGCGGCCAATCCAGTTGCGCTGCATGGTTTTGACCTGCTCTGGCCAATCTTCAAGATTGTCGAGATCGTTCAGCAGTTCTTCCGCATAGGCAGTGATTTTGACGAACCACTGTGGAATTTCTTTGCGCTCAACTTTGGTGTCACAGCGCCAGCAGCAGCCATCAATAACCTGTTCGTTGGCCAGTACGGTCTGATCGTTCGGACACCAGTTCACGGCTGAAGTCTTTTTATAGACCATGCCTTTTTCATACAGCCTGGTGAAGAACCACTGCTCCCAGCGATAGTATTCTGGCTGACAGGTTGCCAGTTCACGGCTCCAGTCATAGCCAAAGCCCAGCAATTTAAGCTGGTTCTTCATGTATGCGATGTTGTCGTATGTCCACGGCGCAGGCGCAGTGTTGTTTTTCACTGCGGCACCTTCTGCTGGCAGACCAAACGCATCCCAACCGATTGGCTGCAGCACGTTTTTGCCGAGCATACGCTGATAGCGCGCAATCACATCGCCAATGGTGTAGTTACGCACGTGGCCCATGTGTAGGCGGCCAGAAGGATAGGGCAGCATGGAAAGGCAGTAGTACTTCTCTTTGCCTTCCTGCTCGGTCACTTTAAAGGTTTCGTTTTCGTCCCAGTGTTGTTGGACGCGGGTTTCTATCTCTTCCGGGCGGTATTGCTCTTGCATGGCTGCCTGTGGTCCTTTGTGAAAATCGCGAAGCATACTTTTAGATCCGCATAGCATACCCATAAGGTTGCCCCTCAACAACTTTTCGCGCCCCTACCAGCATGATTTCTCCTGAATGCGCCACCGCTTTCACCCTTTTGTGATTTCTACTGCAGCTGGCAATGCAAATATGACAAAACAGCTAAACTTAACAGCAGTATCCGCAGCGGAAAGGAGAATAAAATGAATAACGTGGCGCAGGAATACCGTGCAACGATTGAAGCATTATCCCAGCGACTGGACCATGGCGAACGCGATGTTGATGCGTTAGTGGCTGAGGCGCGGCAAACATTGCTGGCGAAAAAAACGCTCTCGCCGGCTGAGGTCAATGAAGTGATGCGCGCGGTGCGGCGTGATTTACACGAGTTTGCGCTGAGCTATCAGGAGTCTTCCGATGTGGTGGGCGATTCGGTGTTTTTGCGCGTGATCCGTGAAAGCCTGTGGAAGGAGTTGGCGGATATCACCGATAAAAGTCAGCTGGAGTGGCGTGAGGTGTTTCAGGATTTACGCCATCACGGCGTCTACCAGAGCGGTGAAGTGGTGGGGTTGGGGAATCTGGTGTGTGAGAAGTGCGGCTTCACGCGGGCAATTTATACGCCAGAAAGTTTAACGCGCTGCCCAGAGTGTGGCCACGACCAGTTTCAGCGTCAGCCGTTTGAACCCTGATTGTGTGAATGAATAAACCCCGCGCGATGAATCGCGCCGCTGCGGATACGCGCACATACCGTAGCGGCGCAATTTATTGCGCTAATCAGTGCAGTATCTTCGCCAGGAAGTCTTTTGCACGGTCAGATTGTGGGTTGTTAAAGAAGTCATCTTTATTCGTGTCTTCAATAATTTTCCCTTCATCCATAAAGATCACCCGGTTGGCAACCTTACGCGCGAAGCCCATTTCATGGGTCACCACCATCATGGTCATCCCTTCGTGAGCCAACTCAACCATGACGTCTAGCACTTCGTTGATCATTTCTGGATCGAGCGCCGAGGTGGGTTCATCAAACAACATCGCGACGGGATCCATGCATAACGCACGTGCGATGGCCACACGCTGTTGCTGACCACCCGAAAGCTGGCCCGGGAACTTATCGGCATGCGCAGAGAGTCCTACGCGCTTCAGCAGGCTTTGCGCTTTCTCACGCGATGCTGTCTTGTCGCGCTTCAACACTTTCACCTGTGCCAGCGTCAGGTTCTCAAGGATGCTCAGATGCGGGAACAGCTCGAAGTGCTGAAACACCATGCCCACTTTGCTACGTAATTGCGCGAGGTTGGTTTTTTTGTTGTTCACCTCGATGCCAGTTACCTCAATGCTGCCCTTTTGAATCGGCTCCAGACCGTTTACGGTTTTAATCAGCGTTGATTTTCCTGAGCCAGACGGACCGCAGACCACCACCACTTCACCTTTTTTCACTTCAGTGGAGCAGTCGGTCAGCACCTGAAAGTGCCCATACCACTTAGAAACATTTTTCAGGCTAATCATTTAAACCGTCCTTTTTCTTTTCAGATAGCTAACCAACAGCGAAGCGCTCAGGCTGATCACGAAGTAGACCAAACCGGCAAACAAAATCATTTCAACCTGGGTTCCGTCACGCTCACCGATGGTTGAGGCGGTACGGAAGAAGTCGGCCAGGCTCAACACATACACCAGCGACGTATCCTGAAACAGCACAATGCCCTGTGTCAGCAGCAGCGGCACCATGGCGCGAAACGCCTGCGGCAGGATGATGAGCTTCATTGATTGCCAATGCGTCATGCCCAGCGCCAATGCGGCGTTGGATTGGCCGCGCGCGATACTCTGAATACCGGCACGGATGATCTCCGAGTAGTACGCGGCCTCAAACAGTGCAAATGCCACCATGGCTGAAATCAGGCGGATATCCGATTTAGGCGATAAGCCCAGCACCTGCTGCAGGAACGCAGGGACAACCAAATAGAACCATAGCAGCACCATCACCAACGGTACGGAGCGGAACAGGTTGACGTACAGCTTGGCAAACCAGCGCACCGGCGCAATTGGCGATAAGCGCATCACCGCCAGAATCGTGCCCCAGATAATGCCAAACACGACGGCGATTGCGGTGATCTTGAAGGTAATGATCAACCCATTCCATAAGTAAGGCAGGCTGGGACCAATCGAACTCCAGTCAAATTCGTACATTATTTGCCTCCCATGTTGCCAGGCAGGCGGATTTTGCGCTCAACCAAACTCATAATCAGCATGATGACCAGGTTAATGCCCACATATGCCAGGGTGATGGCCGTAAAGGATTCATACGCATGCGCGGAATAATCCAGCAGCTTGCCCGCCTGCGCGGCCATATCCACCAGACCGATGGTTGAGGCGATCGCCGAGTTTTTTACCAGGTTGAGCATCTCCGACGTCATCGGCGGCACAATGACGCGATAAGCATTCGGTAGCAGCACATAGCGGTAGGTTTGCGGCAGCGTTAGACCCATCGCTAAGCCAGCATTTTTCTGGCCACGCGGCAGTGACTGAATGGCCGCACGTACCTGCTCACAAACGCGGGCCGCAGTGAACAAGCCAAGACAAATAGTGGAGGAGAGGAAGAACTGAATGTTCGGATCCAGCTCAGACTTAAACCACATGCCGAGCTTTTCTCCCACCAGTTCAGGTGCCACCAGATACCAGAAGAAGAATTGTACGATCAGCGGAATGTTACGAAACAGCTCCACGTAGCAGGTACCAATCGTCGCCAACAGGCGGTTGGGCACGGTACGCAGAATGCCAAAGAGGGAACCTACCAGGAAGGCGATAATCCAGGCACAGCAGGACACCGCAATGGTGACCTGAAATCCGGACCACAGCCAGCCAAGGTAAGTCGTATTGCCGAACGGAGCCTGCTCTAAAAAAATGCCCCAGTTCCAATCGATACCCATAACGAGCTCCGGTAAAAAAAGGGTAGCGAGGCTACCCATAAGATTGTTGAGCGGTGTCTTGCATCCTGCTTCAGGGGAACGGCCTGTTACAGTCTGTCTGTCCGCACCGCATGTTCAGCAATCGAGAGGGCAGCGGGGCTGCCCTTGTTGTCGTTGTTAATTCAGAGTGCTTTATCGTTCGGTGCTTTGAACAGGGCCTGCATATCTGGAGACAATTCGAAGTTGAGGTTCAGATTCTTCGGTGGAATCGGCTGTTTGAACCAGGTTTCAAACCATTTTGACGCTTCGCCTGAGGTTTGCGCTTTGGCGATGGTTTCATCCATCAGCTGTTTGAACTGCGGATCTTCTTTACGCAGCATGCAGCCGTAGGCTTCTTTCGATTGCGGTGTACCAACGATATCCCAGTTATCCGGCTTCTTGGCTTTAGCTCGTTCACCCGCCAGCAGCGCGTCATCCATCATAAAGGCCACGGCACGACCGGTTTCCAGCGTACGGAAAGAGTCGCCATGGTCTTTGGCGCTGATGATGCGCATATCCATTTTCTTCTCGTCGTTCAGCTTGTGCAGCAGAATTTCAGAGGTGGTACCGGAGGTGACAACAACGGTTTTGCCTTTCAGGTCAGCGAAATCTTTGATGTCCCCGCCTTTCTTCACCAGCAGACGCGTGCCGATGATGAATACGGTGTCAGAGAATGCCGCTTGCTGTTGGCGCTCCAGGTTGTTGGTTGTCGAGCCACATTCAAAATCATACGTCCCGTTCTGCAACAGTGGGATACGGTTTTGTGAAGTAATCGGCAGCATTTTGATCTGCAAATCGGGTTTATTCAGCTTGGCCTTAATGGCAGCCACGATAGCGTTGGAATAATCCTGTGAATAGCCAACCACTTTTTGCTGGTTGTCATAGTAAGAAAAGGGAACTGATGACTCACGATGCCCAACGACGATCACGCCGCTATCATTGATTTTTTTCAGGGTACCGGTGAGATCTTCCGCCTGGGCCGCTCCCGCTGCTGCTCCCAACAGCAAAAGAGATAATGCCACTTTGCGTATCTGCATGTTCCAACTCCTTCGTATGGATGTCGCGCAGAACATAAACTGCGCAGATTGTGATGTTGTGTGTATTTCGTGCTGCTTTTTTAGTTATCCCATAGCGCAACTGCGCGCAGGATAGTGATTAACATAGCGAATTGTTAACGCAATGAAACAAAAAAGTTTCTTTTTTGCGAGCCGCTCCGCACCAATAAAAGGCAAAAATCCACGGTTGCGCCAATGCAGTGCGCGCAATTGCCTTAAAGTAGTGCGTAAAAGTTGCATTACGCTGACAAAAGCCGATGTTTGCGAAAATCACTGAAATAAATAGCAATGATCGTGCCAGTACGATGAATAAGTGTAAAAAGGCAGCAGAGAATCGGGAAAAGCACAGCGCAGGGAAGAGAAAGCAGCGTATAAAAAAGGCGAAGTATTCACTTCGCCTGTTTGGAGAGGGGCTCGCGTTAGCGATGACGACGGAGAATCGCCAGCACAATACCGATTAATGTCAGAATCCACACCGGCCAGATACCTGCTTTGGCATACGGCGTTTCGCCGCTGGTTGGCGTCACTTTGGCTTCCAGCACTTGACGCGTGAACTGCGGCAGCTCCTTCTCCACTTCGCCGTTGGCGTTTACCACTGCGGTAACGCCATTGTTGGTTGATCGCAGCAGCGGACGTCCCAGTTCCAGCGCACGCATACGCGCCATCTGGAAATGCTGCCATGGCCCGATCGAATGGCCGAACCAGGCATCGTTGGAGACCGTGAGCAGGAAATTGGTATCCGGACGGAAGTTGGCTCGCACCTGTTCTCCCAGCACGATTTCATAGCAGATGGCGCTGGTCAGGTTATAACCCGACACCTTCAGCTGCGGTTGAACGTAGGCGCCACGGCTAAAGGAAGACATCGGGAGATCGAAGAACGGGGCCAGCGGACGCAGCAGATCTTCCAGCGGAACAAATTCACCAAACGGTACCAGATGGTTTTTCTGATAGCGGTTCTGGCTTTGATAGCTATAAGGTTGTTCACCACCCAGCACAATCACTGAGTTGTAATCGTGATAGCGATTATCGCCTTCCACGCGAGAATCCACGATACCCGTAATCAGCGAACTGCCGCGCGCGCGCAGTTCTGCATCCAGCGCCTGCAGAAACGGCTGCTGATTGCTCTCTAAATCGGTAATTGCCGATTCAGGCCAGATAATGATGGGAGCCTTGCCCATAAACGGCTGGCTGGAGGAGGTATAAACGCGCAGCGTGTTAAGCAACTGCTGGGGATCCCACTTCATTGACTGCGGTATGTTGCCTTGCACCATCGCGACATCAACGCTGCGCTCCGGCAGCGGTTGGTACCACTGCACCATACGCAACGGCAAGGGCAGCACCAGCAGTAGCGCGGCGGCAACCAGACTTTTTACCTTACGATGATGTAATGCATGCACCAGCAGCCCCGCGATGACCATCATCAGGAGGGTGATGGTTTCCACCCCGGCCAACGGTGCTAAACCTTTTAGCGGTCCATTGATCTGGCTGTAGCCGAACTGCAGCCATGGAAAGCCGGTAAGCACCCAACCGCGCAGGAATTCGCTAATTTGCCATAACGCCGGCGCCGCTAGCGCCAAACGCCATAGCGAAGCGCGTGGCCAGAAGCGGTTGAGCAGAGTGGCGAATAATAGCGGATAAAGCGACAAATACGCCGCCAGCAGGATCACCAGGAAGATATTGACCGGGCCCGGCATGCCGCCAAAGGTGGCGATACTGACGTACACCCAATTGATGCCGCTGCCAAACAGCCCAAAGCCCCAGGCGAAGCCGATCGCCGCCGCCTGCGGAGTACGACGCTCCAGCAACACAAGCTGCAGGCCAAATAGCGAAATTATTGCAGCAGGCCAGAAATCGTAAGGGGAAAAGGAAAGGGTGCCAATGGCACCCATTATTAACGCCAGCAGCAGTCGAACCCGCTGCTGCGAGTATAGAGAGGCTAAAGCCATAGAATTATTCGTCTTCCAGTTGCGGTTGTGGTGAGTCTTCCGGAATTTTTACATGCACCTGGATAATACGGCGACTGTCAGCCATAGCGACTTTGAATTGGTAACCATCAATGACGATACTTTCACCGCGAGCGGGAAGGTGGCCGAATCCCTGCATGACCAATCCGCCAATGGTATCGACTTCGTCATCACTGAAATCGGTGCCAAAGACTTCATTAAAATCTTCAATTTGCGTTAAGGCGCGCATGGTATAGGTGTAACGGTTGAGCTGGCGAATATCGCGATCTTCTTCATCGTCATACTCATCTTCAATTTCACCGACAATCAGCTCAAGAATATCTTCGATGGTCACCAGACCAGAGACACCGCCAAACTCATCAATGACAATCGCCATGTGATAACGCTGCGAGCGGAACTCCTTCAGCATACGATCAACGCGCTTGCTTTCAGGTACGACTACGGCAGTACGTAGGACTTTTTCGATGCTAAAAGGTTCAGACGCGCTGGCCATAAACGGCAGCAGATCTTTAGCCATCAAAATACCTTCGACGTGATCTTTGTCTTCACTGATCACCGGGAAGCGGGAGTGCGCGGATTCAATGATCACCGCAAGGCACTCTTCCAGAGTTTGATTGCGTTTCAGGGTGATCATTTGCGAGCGTGGGATCATGATATCGCGCACGCGCTGTTCGGCAATATCCAGCACCCCTTCGAGCATGTCGCGCGTGTCCTGGTCGATCAGCTCTTTCTGCTCAGAATCGCGGATTAACCCCAGCAGTTCGTCACGGTTTTTGGGTTCACCGTGGAACAGTTGGTTGATTAGCAGGGAGAAAAATCCCTTTTTACTACTGGGTGCGTCGCTGTTTTGAGAATGGTCGTCGCTCATGGCGTTTTAATTTCGTTCTCTCTAATGAGGGATTGGGGCTGCCGGCATCCGCGCCAGCAGCGCAATAACCTGAACCAACGGCTCAGGCGTCTTCTTTCTCCGAAATGTACGGATCAGGATAACCAAGAGCAAGCATTATCTCGGTCTCCAGCGCCTCCATCTCTTCGGCTTCGTCATCGTCGATATGGTCGTAACCCAGCAGATGTAACGTACCGTGCACCACCATATGCGCCCAGTGAGCTTCAACGGTTTTGCCTTGTTCAGCAGCCTCTTGCTCAACAACCTGACGACAAATGATCAGATCGCCAAGCAGCGGCAGTTCAATTCCCGGGGGGGCTTCAAACGGGAATGAGAGCACGTTAGTCGGCTTATCTTTACCGCGATAAGTCAGATTAAGCTCATTACTCTCCGCTTCATCCACCAGGCGAATAGTGACTTCGCTTTCCGGCTGAAAGGGCGTTACCGCCGCTTCGAGCCAGCGCTGAAAATCGCTCTCCGCAGGCAGATGGCTTTCATCGGCGCAGGCCAGTTGTAAATCTAAAATCACCGCGCTCATGAACGCTCCTGCGGGCTGGTTTGAGTGGCAAGCTGAGCCGCGATAGCTTCGCGTTTACGCTCTTCTGCCTGTTGGTCACGGCGTTTCTGATCGGCGGTTTCCCAGGCTTCATAAGCATTTACGATGCGCGCGACAACCGGATGACGCACCACGTCTTCGCTGTGGAAAAAGTTAAAGCTGATCTCATCAACTTCCGCTAACACCTCAATGGCGTGGCGCAAGCCGGATTTGGTGCTGCGCGGCAGGTCAATCTGCGTTACGTCACCGGTGATTACCGCTTTTGAATTAAAGCCGATACGCGTCAGGAACATCTTCATCTGCTCGATAGTGGTGTTCTGGCTCTCATCAAGTATGACGAAGGCATCGTTCAGCGTACGTCCGCGCATGTAGGCCAACGGGGCAACTTCAATTACGTTACGTTCAATCAGCTTTTCTACCCGCTCAAAACCGAGCATTTCGAACAGGGCGTCATACAGCGGACGCAGATACGGATCCACTTTCTGGCTCAGATCGCCGGGCAGGAAGCCAAGTTTTTCACCCGCTTCTACCGCCGGACGCGTTAGCAGAATACGGCGAATTTCCTGACGCTCCAGCGCATCGACGGCCGCGGCTACCGCAAGGTAGGTTTTACCGGTACCGGCGGGACCAATGCCAAAGGTAATGTCATGCCCAAAGATGTTAGCAATGTATTGCGCCTGATTAGGCGTACGCGGTTTTATTACGCCACGCTTGGTCTTGATATTCACTGCTTTGCCGAATTCCGGCACGCTCTCAGCGCTTTGCTCCAGTACACGGCTCTCTTTGATCGCCAGATGAATTTGGTCCGGCTCAATGTCTTTGATCTGGCCGCGCATCGGTGCGGTATCAACATAGAGTGTACGCAGGATATTCACGGCGGCATCGACGCACATTTCGCGGCCGGTCAGCGTGAACTGGTTATCACGGCGTTTGATTTCGATACCCAAACGGCGCTCCAGCTGCTTCACATTGTCATCCATTGGACCGCACAAACTCATCAGTCGTTGGTTATCTGCCGGTTCAAGGGCAATTTCACGCGTTTCGATATTCAAATGAATCCTTAAGGTCACTCAGGGCCAGTTGAAAAGGTGTGTCGGATACTGAGGAGTGATTCTTCAGCATCTTTATGGAATTATTTATGGCGCTGCGCAGAGGCGCAAGCTTCAGAAACGATATTTGGGCAGTGCTTGCGGAAAGCAAGGGCGATAGGATGAAACAGGCGACAACGCTTTGTGCGCTGTCGCTCAACGTTCGAGGTTTCAAGGCTGGAACAGTCCGACGCCGATCTCGTTCTCTTTGCGGGTACGGGCAATGACCGAGGCCGGGCTTTCAGCTACGCGCAGCGCCATCTGCTCTTCGGTGCGCACCAGAACGCCACGCAGTGAGTTAGCATAAACATCGACAATCTCGACATCGGCAAACTTACCAATTAGCTCAACCGGCGCTTCAAAGTTCACTACGCGGTTATTATCGGTACGGCCGGTCAGCTCCATCACATTCTTACGGGAAATTCCTTCGACCAGCACGCGCTGCGTGGTGCCCAACATGCGGCGGCTCCACGCCATTACCTGTTGATTGATACGGTCCTGCAGGATGTACAAACGCTGCTTTTTCTCCTCTTCTGACACATCATCAGGCAGATCGGCTGCTGGCGTGCCGGGACGCGCAGAATAGATAAAGCTGAAGCTGACATCGAAATTCACTTCACCCACCAGCTTCATGGTCTGCTCGAAATCCTGCTGCGTTTCACCGGGGAAGCCGATGATGAAATCAGAGCTTAACTGGATATCCGGACGCGCCGCTTTCAGCTTGCGGATGATGGCTTTATATTCCAGTGCTGTGTGCGCACGCTTCATTAATGTCAGGATGCGATCCGAACCGCTTTGTACCGGCAGATGCAGGAAGCTCACCAGCTCTGGCGTATCGCGGTAAACATCAATGATGTCGTCGGTAAATTCAATTGGATGGCTGGTGGTGAAGCGAATACGATCAATACCGTCAATCGCCGCCACCAGGCGCAGTAACTCGGCAAAAGTACAGATATCACCATCAAAAGTCGCACCGCGATAGGCGTTGACGTTTTGGCCGAGCAGATTAACTTCACGCACGCCCTGAGCCGCCAGTTGGGCGATTTCCAGCAAGATATCGTCACTTGGGCGACTCACTTCCTCGCCGCGGGTGTAAGGCACCACGCAGAAAGTACAGTATTTATTGCAGCCTTCCATGATGGAAACAAAAGCGGTTGGACCCTCTGCACGCGGTTCTGGTAGGCGGTCAAACTTTTCGATTTCCGGGAAGCTGATATCAACAACGGGGCTTTTACTGCCGCGCACGGTATTGATCATCTCCGGCAGGCGATGCAACGTTTGCGGACCAAACACGATATCAACGTAATTGGCGCGCTGGCGCAGACGTTCACCTTCCTGCGAGGCTACGCAGCCGCCCACACCGATGATCACATCTGGGTTGTCCGCTTTCAGCTTTTTCCAACGGCCTAACAGAGCAAAAACCTTCTCCTGCGCTTTTTCACGAATAGAGCAGGTGTTGAGCAGCAGAACGTCCGCCTCTTCAGCTTCCTCTGTGAGGATGTAGCCGTGCGTACTGTTCAGCAAATCGGCCATCTTCGATGAATCGTATTCATTCATCTGGCAGCCCCAGGTTTTGATATGCAGTTTTTTGGTCATCGAACTAGCCATTGATTAAAGCGGAGTGCAGGGCGCGTATTGTAATGCCTCGCTGCTGCTGTGACCAGCTAACCCTGCATACTTCACGCATGTACATCGCATCGTATGATGAATTTCCGGTACACTTTAGCTATCAACGTGATGCTGTAAGGTTTCACGACAAAAGAAGGATTAGAGTCGATGCAGGATTCACATTTTGATGTGGTGATCGTGGGCGGTGGCATGGTGGGGGCAGCACTGGCGTGCGGTTTGGCACAGCAGCAGTTTCGCGTGGCGGTTGTTGAGCGTGTAGAGCCTGCAGCCTTTGATGCCAACAGCGATCCGGACGTACGTATTTCTGCGATTGGAGCCTCTTCGGTGGCCTTGCTGCAGCAACTGAACGTATGGCCGCGAGTGCAGGCGATGCGATGTGCACCTTATCGCCAACTGGAAACCTGGGAATGGCAAAGCGCGCATGTGCGGTTTGATGCGGCGTCGCTGGGCTTGCCTGAGCTGGGATTTATGGTGGAAAACAGTGTGCTGCAACGTGCGCTGTGGGAAAAGATGCAGGAAGAGGGCATCACGTTAATCTGCCCCGCCACTTTGCAGGATTTACGGCCGCACAGTGCAGGCTGGCATGTGCAACTCGACAACGGACAAACGCTGGATGCGCGTTTAGTGGTTGGTGCGGATGGCGCCAACTCGCGCGTGCGGCAACTGGCGGGAATTGGCGTGCGTGGCTGGCACTATGCGCAATCATGCATGTTGATAAGCGTAGAGTGCGAACACGATGCCGGAGACTCAACCTGGCAGCAGTTTACGCCCCAAGGCCCCCGTGCTTTCCTGCCGCTGTTTGATCGTCGTGCTTCGCTGGTGTGGTATGACGCACCAGCGCGTATTCGTCAGCTGCAAAGCTTGCCACTGCCACAGCTGGAGAAAGAGATCTATGCGCATTTTCCAGACCGCGTGGGGAATGTTAAGGTCAAAACTGCCGCTTCGTTCCCGCTGGTGCGACGTCATGCTACGCGTTATGTGATGCCGGGGTTGGCGCTGGTGGGGGATGCGGCGCACACCATTAACCCATTGGCCGGGCAGGGCGTCAATTTGGGCTATCGGGATGTGGATGCTTTGATCACTACGCTAGTTGAGGCGCGCAGCCAGGCACAGCGTTGGTCATCTGATGCCGTGCTGCAGCGTTATCATCGTCAGCGTTATAAAGACAACTTACTGATGCAGGGCGGCATGGATCTGTTCTACTTCGCGTTTAGCAATAAACTGCCGCCGTTGCGTTTTGCACGTAATCTGGCGTTGATTGCCGCGGAGAATGCCGGAGCATTGAAGCGCAAGGTGCTGCGTTATGCATTAGGTTTATGATGTGTAGGGAGCGCAATAATGCGCTCCTGATTTAAACCCGAACGCAGAAAACAATAAAGCCCGCAAAAGCGGGCTTTATTGTGCAATTTGGCTGGGGTGCAGGGATTCGAACCCCGGAATGCTGGTATCAGAAACCAGTGCCTTACCGCTTGGCGACACCCCAATAGGTGTTTAATCAAATTGTCTTTTTATGGCTGGGGTGCAGGGATTCGAACCCCGGAATGCTGGTATCAGAAACCAGAGCCTTACCGCTTGGCGACACCCCAATAATTTGGTGGCTACGACGGGATTTGAACCTGTGACCCCATCATTATGAGTGATGTGCTCTAACCAGCTGAGCTACGTAGCCTTTTTACTGCTTACTGCATCCAACGATGGCTGGGATACCTGGATTCGAACCAGGGAATGCCGGTATCAAAAACCGGTGCCTTACCGCTTGGCGATATCCCATTCGTCGAGTTTGTATCCACAACATTTTCCGGATTGGCTGGGGTACCAGGATTCGAACCTGGGAATGCTGGTATCAAAAACCAGTGCCTTACCGCTTGGCGATACCCCATCCGGCTGCCGAAGAATGAAATGGTGCGGGAGGCGAGACTTGAACTCGCACACCTTGCGGCGCTAGAACCTAAATCTAGTGCGTCTACCAATTTCGCCACTCCCGCAAAATATGGTGGCTACGACGGGATTTGAACCTGTGACCCCATCATTATGAGTGATGTGCTCTAACCAGCTGAGCTACGTAGCCATCTTTTTCGCGTAACCTTCATCGGCGTTGCGGGGCGCATTATGCGTATTGAGTCTTGTAGCGTCAACAATTTTTTTGTCGTTTTTTGCCTTAAAACGCCTGTTTGTCTGGCTTGTGACCAGGCTGGTGCTTTATTCGGCAATTTTCAATCATTGCAGGGTGAGTTGCACAAAAAAAGGGCTCGGTTGAGCCCTTTATCTTATTGAGTAAAAACCTTATTTATACGCAGACTGATGTACGCCAACAGCACGGCCTGATGGGTCATCCATCGATTTAAATGCTTCGTCCCACTCAATCGCTTTAGCTGAAGAACAGGCCACCGATGGACCGCCCGGCACACACTCTGCCGCGCTGGCAATTGGGAACAATTCTTCAAAGATTTCGCGATACAAATACGCTTCTTTCGAGTTTGGCGTGTTGTACGGGAAGCGGAAGTGGGCAGTAGACAACTGTTGGTCAGTAATTTGTTTCGCCGCCACTTCTTTCAGCGTATCGATCCAGCTGTAGCCAACGCCGTCGGAGAACTGCTCTTTCTGGCGCCACGCCACGCTTTCCGGCAGATAGGAAGAGAAACATTCACGCAGGATGTGTTTTTCCATCTTGCCGTTGCTGCCGCACAGTTTATCTTCCGGGTTGATGCGCATCGCTACGTCGAGGAACTTTTTGTCCAGGAACGGTACACGTGCTTCCACGCCCCATGCGGACATCGCTTTGTTGGCTCGCGCGCAGTCAAACATATGCAGAGCCAGCAACTTACGCACGTTCTCTTCGTGGAATTCTTTTGCGTTTGGCGCTTTGTGGAAGTAAAGGTAGCCGCCGAATACTTCATCAGCGCCTTCGCCGGACAATACCATTTTGATGCCCATCGCTTTGATCTTACGCGACATTAAATACATCGGTGTTGAAGCGCGAATGGTGGTCACATCGTAGGTTTCGATGTGATAAATCACGTCACGAATTGCATCCAAACCTTCCTGAACGGTGAAATGGATTTCGTGGTGCACGGTACCAAGGTGTTCAGCGACCGATTTCGCGGCCTTCAGATCCGGAGAGCCTTCCAAGCCCACGGCGAAGGAGTGCAGCTGTGGCCACCAGGCATCGCTCTTGTCGGCATCTTCTACACGTTTTGCGGCGAAGCGCTTAGTCACCGCTGAGATAATAGAGGAGTCGAGGCCGCCAGACAGCAGCACGCCATAGGGCACATCTGACATCAGGTGGCTTTTCACTGACTCTTCCAGCGCATGTTTCAGTTCTGCCGCGTCGGTTTTGTTGTGCTCAACGGCGGAATATTCCATCCAGTCACGCTGCCAGTAACGATGGATTTCACCATCGGCACTCGACATATAGCTTCCCGGCGGGAACTCTTTGATGCTGCGGCAAACTGGCACCAGCGCTTTCATTTCCGAAGCCACAAACAGGTTGCCATGTTCGTCGTTACCCATATACAGCGGGATAATGCCGATATGGTCGCGGCCGATCAGATACTGCTGCTTGACGCTGTCCCATAAAATGAAGGCGAACATACCTTGCAGTTCATCAAGGAAATCGACGCCTTTTTCCTGGTACAGCGCGAGGATCACTTCGCAGTCGGAACCGGTCTGGAATGCATAACGATCGCTCAGCTCCGCACGGAGCGCCTGATGGTTGTAGATCTCACCGTTAACAGCCAGTACGTGGGTGTGATCGGCGTTATACAGCGGCTGGGCGCCGTTGTTGACGTCAACAATTGATAGGCGCTCATGCACCAGAATAGCTTTGTCATCCGCATAAACACCTGACCAATCTGGGCCACGGTGACGCATCAAACGAGAAGATTCCAGCGCTTTCTTGCGCAGCTCAACAGGATCGCTTTTCAGATCCAGCACACCAAAAATTGAACACATAACTGACTCCTGATCTCACCTTGTGGTGACGTTATTTCTGTTTGTCCGGCAGCCTTGACTGCGTGATGTATAAGAAAATGCGCTAAGTGGTGGTGTTAACGCAAGTGAAATTGCGATTCTTTGATAAAAAGAATGTTTAGTTGTCGTTAATGTTGAATTTTATTCAATTTAAAGGCGGTTATTTTAGATGTTGTCTAATCTATTTGCAGTATTGTTCATCTTGTAAGCAGAAGATAAGTGACAGGGAGGTGGAGCCGTGTAATAAAAACAAAAGCCCTGCGGGTGCAGGGCTATAAGAGGACGTAATGGCGGGATTCAGAAAAGATCGATATCCGCGACTGACGGATAAATCCAATCCGGGCGGAATGGCATGGCATCAATGTCACTCAGCGTTGAAACGCCGGACAGCACCAAAATGGTTTCCAGACCGGCCTGGAAGCCAGCCAAAATGTCAGTACGCAGATTATCGCCAACAATCACCGTCTCTTCCGAATGTGCATGCATTTTGTTTAAAGCGGCGCGCATGATGTACGGGCTGGGTTTGCCCACATAAAACGGTTTACGGCCAGAGATGGTTTCAATCCCGGCACATAGTGCACCGCAGGCAGGCACAAAGCCGCGCGCGTGCGTGTCAGGATTGGTGGCGATAAAGCGTGCGCCGTTGGCGACGAAAAAGGCGGCTTTATGCATCATATCCCAATTAAACGAGCGTGTTTCCCCTACGATGACGAAATCGGGATTGACGTCGGTGATGGTAAAACCGGCTTTATAGAGTTCGTGAATGAGCGCGCCTTCGCCAATCACGTAGGCTTTTTTCCCCTCCTGACGCTTGAGGAAGTCAGCCGTGGCCATCGCCGAGGTGTAAAACACCGAATCGGGCACTTCAACGCCTGCGTTGGCAAAGCGGTTAGCCAGATCCAGCGCCGTTTGCGACGGATAGTTGGTCAGCACGACCAGCGGCATCTCCTTCGCCAGAATACGCTGCAGAAACTCATTTGCGCCGGGAACGGCGGTATTGTCGTGCATCAACACGCCGTCGATGTCACAGATTACGCTTTTAATCGTCATAGATTGCATCCGGTCGGGCCTGCCAAAGGGCAGGCTGGTGATTACTCTTCCAGAAGATGTTGCAACAGAATGCCATTCAGCATAGCGCGTTTTGCCAGCGCAAAAGCGCCAATTGCTGAGCGATGATCGAGCTCAGAACGCACCACCGGAAGATTCTTACGGAAGGCATTGAGCGCTTGCGTATTAATGCAACCTTCAATAGCGGGGAACAGCACTTTATCGGCTTCGGTGATTTCACCGGCCAGTACCACTTTTTGTGGGTTGAACAGGTTAATGGCTATGGCAATTGCCTTGCCCAGATAGCGGCCAACATATTCAATCACTTCGCAAGCCAACGCATCGCCATGATTAGCTGCACGGCAAATTTGTGGCATCGAACAATCGTTCAGTGTGAGCGAGCTGGGATAGCCTTGATTAAGCAGGTGTCGCACCCGGTTTTCAATCGCGCCGTTAGCAGCAATGGTTTCCAGACAGCCAAAGTTGCCGCAGTGGCAGCGCTCGCCTAATGGATCAACCTGGATATGGCCAATCTCACCAACGTTACCATTACTGCCAAGAAAAATATGTCCGTTGGCGATAATGCCGGCGCCAGTACCCCGATGTAAACGCACCAGAATGGAGTCTGCGCAATCGCGACTTGCACCAAAGTAGTGCTCGGCAAGTGCCAGACTGCGGATATCATGACCAACAAAACTCGTGACGTTAAAGCGTTTCTTCAGGTTGGAGACCAGCGGCCAATGGCTTACCGCGATATGCGGCATGTAACGAATGATGCCGTTAATCGGATCGACCAATCCTGGGAGAATAACCGCGATGGCGATCAGCTCATGGATTTTACGCTGATGTGCTGCCATAAAAGCGCTGATGGCATTGAATAACGCATTTTCCAGCGTTTCCTGAGTGCGTTCTGGCAGGGGATAATCTTCCTGCGCCAATGACTTTCCGCTGAGATCAAATAACGTTAAGGTCGCGTCATTGCGCCCCAGGCGCACGCCGATAGTATGAAAATGACGGGTTTCGGTGATGATGGAAATTGCGCGGCGTCCACCGGTGGAGGCTTGTTGTTCCACCTCTTTGATGAGCCCGCGCTCAATGAGCTGACGAGTAATTTTGGTGACACTGGCGGGCGCAAGTTGACTGTGTTCGGCAATCTGAATGCGCGAAATGGGCCCTTGTTGATCTATTAACCGATAAACGGCTGCACTGTTGAGTTGTTTGACAAGATCGACATTTCCTATTTGAGACTGGCCGCCAGTGGTCATTCAATACTTACTCGCTGAGGACGTTGTCTCCATTGACTAACGTCTTAGTGATTTGATAATCGCGGGTAAAGACAGTCAGGTTAGCGACTTTTCCTGCTTCAACTGTACCTAACTGTTTCTCCACACCCATCGCCTGCGCCGGATAAAGCGTTGCCATACGCAGCGCTTCATCAAGAGCGATACCACAATGTTCCACGCTATTTTGTACTGCTTCAATCATGGTTAACGCAGAACCACTGAGCGTACCGTTTTCATCAACGCACAGACCATCACGATAGTATATTGTTTTGCCTGCAAAAATGAATTGATCAATCGAAGCGCCTGCTGGTGCCGTAGCATCGGTCACTAACACCAGCTTGTCGCCTTTGATGCGTTTTGCATTGCGCACATTAGCGTAATGGACATGTAAACCATCTGCAATGATGCCGCAGTATACATCAGGTGAATCAAACAGCGCACCGATCAGACCGGGTTCGCGCCCCGCAAACGTCGGCATCGCATTATAAAGATGCGTAGCAAAACTCACGCCTGCGCTAAAGCCCGTTTTGGCTTCTTCATAGGTGGCATTTGAATGGCCAGCAGAGACGATAATGCCTGCATCGCGCAGTTGACGGATCACCTCGCTACCTGCATTTTCAGGAGCCAATGTCACTTTAGTGATGACGTCGGCATTCGCACAGAGGAAATCCACCAGCGCGGTATCCGGCAGGCGAATCAGTTCAGGATTGTGCGTGCCTTTCTTGGCTTTATTCAACCACGGACCTTCAAGATGCAGGCCCAGCGCCTGATGCTGATGTTTTGCCAGGTAGGCGCGCATGGTTTCAATTGCGCGTTTCATCAGCGCATCAGTACTGGTAATTAACGTTGGTAAATAACTGGTGCAGCCCGATTTTTCATTGGCACGCTGCATGATCTCTAACGTCTCAACGCTGAGTGCATTGATATCATCGTTAAACTGCACACCGCCGCAGCCGTTAAGCTGCAGATCAATAAAACCAGGAGCGATAAACGCACCAGCCACATCCTGCTGTGCAATTGACGCGTCCAGGGCAGCGCGTGGGCACACGCGCTCAATCAGGCCATTCGCAATCACGACCGCATGATTGTCCAGAATCTCATGACCAGTAAAAATCCGGCCGTTTACTAATGCGTACATCGTTTATCTCTCCCGGCTAGGCCTGCCGCTTATCAGCAGCAGGTTTTAATACAATGTGTTCTCACACACCCTTCATGTTTTCCGCTTCCATTTCGCGGAAATATTTCACGGTTTTCACTTTAAGTTCCATGGTGGCTGGTTCGTCACAGACCACGACAGATTTGGCATGCAGCTGAAGGCAGCTGATGGTCCACATATGATTAACGTTACCTTCAACAGCGGCCTGCAGAGCCTGTGCCTTCAGATGACCCGTAACCAGAATCATCACTTCTTCAGCATCCAGTAATGTGCCAACACCCACGGTCAGCGCATATTTTGGCACTTGATCCACATCACCGTTAAAGAAACGAGAGTTTGCGATGCGCGTGTCGTGCGTCAGGGTTTTGATGCGAGTACGGGATGAAAGGGAAGAGGCCGGTTCATTGAAAGCGATGTGACCATCGTTACCTACGCCGCCCATAAACAGGTTAATTTTACCGTAGGAGCGGATCTTCTCTTCGTATTGGCGACATTCTGCGTCAATATCTTCCGCATTGCCATTGAGCAGATTGATATTTTGCTCTTGAATATCAACATGATCGAAAAAGTTGCGGTACATAAAGCTGTGATAGCTTTCTGGATGCTCTTTGGGCAGACCTACGTATTCATCCATATTGAAGGTCACAACATGTTTGAAACTGACCTGGCCCGCTTTGTGCATGTCAATCAGGTGCTTGTAGGCTTCCAGCGGCGTTCCACCGGTGGGTAAGCCCAACACGAAAGGACGTTCTGCGCTAGGCTTAAACGCATTAATGCGGTTAACAATATGGCGTGCAGCCCATTTACCCACTTGGGTCGGTGTGGCCAAAGGGATCAGTCTCATGTCTTCACCTCAGTTAAGATTGGAAATGTGGAGTTGCCTTTTCGCTGACAGTTACCTGTCCTTAAGCGTAATGCGTTTAAGCGTAGCCATCCGGGAAAAGTGCGCCTCGATATTTTTCATCATAAAATAAGTTTGTGGTGCTGGCTAGCATTTCGCGTGATCAAACCACCAATTTGGTGATTAAAGTCACAGTTGTAACGGTTTTAATTTGCGAGGCGAATTAATTTATCTTTACACTGCGCATCGTGGTGAAAAGTGTCATCAAGGTACCGGGCGACGGGATAATAAAATCAACCTGCGCTACGGCAAAACGCCAGTCTCATAGGGGGAGAATAAGGTGAGTATTCTAGGATATCTGCAAAAGGTCGGCCGCGCGCTTATGGTGCCGGTAGCGACTTTGCCGGCAGCGGCAATCTTGATGGGCGTTGGGTATTGGATTGATCCAGACAGCTGGGGCGCAGGTAATGCGCTGGCGGCACTGCTGATTAAATCCGGCTCAGCTATCATCGACAATATGTCAGTGCTGTTTGCCATTGGTGTGGCATACGGTATGTCTAAAGATAAAGACGGTGCAGCAGCATTAACGGGCTTTGTAGGTTTCCTGGTGGTAACCACACTCTGCTCGCCGGCTGCGGTAGCAATGATTCAGAAAATGCCGGTGGAGCAGGTTCCTGCCGCCTTCGGTAAAATTAATAACCAGTTTGTCGGTATCCTTGTGGGTATCCTCTCTGCTGAAGTCTATAACCGCTTCAGTCACGTTGAGCTGCCAAAAGCGCTGTCGTTCTTTAGCGGCCGCCGTCTGGTTCCAATCCTGGTCTCATTCCTGATGATCGTGGTTGCGTTCATCCTGATGTATATCTGGCCGCTCATTTTCGGTGGACTGGTGAGCTTTGGTGAACACATTCAGAAAATGGGGTCAGTGGGTGCGGGTATCTACGCCTTCTTTAACCGTCTGCTGATTCCTGTTGGCCTACATCACGCACTGAACTCTGTATTCTGGTTCGACGTTGCAGGTATTAACGATATTCCTAAGTTCCTCGGCGGCGCGCAGTCTATCGCTGAAGGTACCGGTATTCCGGGTATTACCGGTCGTTATCAGGCGGGCTTCTTCCCAATCATGATGTTTGGTCTTCCTGGTGCTGCGCTGGCAATTTATCACTGCTCACGCCCTGAAAACCGCGCCAAAGTCGGCGGGATCATGCTGGCAGCGGCATTTGCAGCCTTCTTTACCGGTATTACCGAACCGCTGGAGTTCTCCTTCATGTTCGTGGCACCGGTACTGTATGTGATTCACGCAGTACTGACCGGCATCTCGGTATTCATCGCCGCAAGCATGCATTGGATTGCCGGTTTCGGCTTCAGTGCGGGTCTGGTTGATATGGTGCTGTCAACGCGCAACCCGCTGGCCGTACATTGGTGGATGCTGATTCCGCAGGGCCTGGTATTCTTCGTTATCTACTATGCAGTGTTCCGTTTCACTATCCAGAAATTCAACTTGTTAACACCGGGCCGTGAACTTTCAGCCGGCGATGAAACCGATGGTTATGACGTTAATGTCGATACCACTGGCAACGGTGAAAGCCAAACTGAGTCTCTGGCGCGTCGTTATATTGCAGCGGTAGGTGGCTCTGAAAACCTCACCAACATTGATGCCTGCATTACCCGTCTGCGTCTGAATGTGAAAGATTCCGCTCAGGTGAATGAGGGCGTCGCTAAACGTCTGGGTGCATCTGGCGTGATTCGCCTGAACAAGCAGAGCGTACAGGTTATCGTTGGTACTCAAGCTGAAAGCATTGCTACGGCAATGAAAACAGTATTGAGCAAAGGCCCGGTTGCCGCATCGGTGGTGACATCAGCTGCAGCACCTGCTCCAGTGGCAAAACCACAGGCAGTGTTGAACTCTGAGAAGGCGGTAATCGCCACGCTGCTGGCGCCGGTAACAGGCGACATCGTTGCGTTGGAAAATGTGCCGGATGAAGCCTTTGCGAGCAAAGCGGTCGGCGATGGCCTGGCAATCAAGCCAACGGACAAAACTGTCGTTGCGCCAACCGCCGGTACCGTGGTGAAAATCTTCAATACCAACCATGCGTTCTGCCTTGAAGCGGAAAACGGCGTTGAGATTGTGGTGCACATGGGGCTGGATACGGTAGCGCTGGAAGGTAAAGGCTTTACGCGTCTGGTAGAAGAGGGGGCAACGGTAACTGCAGGTCAGCCAATCCTGGAAATGGATCTGGATTTCCTCAACGCCAATGCACGCTCGATGATCAGTCCGGTCGTTGTAAGCAATAGCGATGATTTTGCCGGTCTGAATATCCTTGCAACAGGTTCAGTGGTTGCAGGTCAGACCCCGCTGTATGAGGTTAAAGGCTAAGTCCTTGTGATTGGTCAGAAGGCAGGAAGCAATTCCTGCCTTTTTTGTTTTAAAACGACCAACAAACGGTTGTTTCCCGCCTGCGCTTTGTGGATCATACTCCGTTACTTCGTGGTACAAATCACCCGCTATAGTTTTTGAGGATTTTGAGATGAGTGAGGCTGAAGCCCGCCCAACGAACTTTATTCGTCAGATCATCGACGAAGATTTGGCGAGCGGTAAGCACAATAGTGTGCATACCCGTTTCCCGCCTGAGCCCAATGGTTATCTGCATATTGGCCATGCGAAATCAATCTGCCTGAACTTTGGTATTGCGCAAGACTACCAAGGCCAGTGCAATCTGCGTTTCGACGACACCAACCCAGTGAAAGAAGATCTGGAGTTTGTCGAATCCATCAAGCATGACGTGCAATGGCTGGGCTTTGAGTGGAGCGGCAACATTCGTTACTCCTCAGATTACTTCGACCAACTCTTTAACTACGCCG
Organism: Pantoea sp. BRR-3P; assembly: GCF_039621635.1. NCBI lineage: Bacteria > Pseudomonadati > Pseudomonadota > Gammaproteobacteria > Enterobacterales > Erwiniaceae > Pantoea > Pantoea sp. BRR-3P. Next base: position 2,827,267 of record NZ_CP155066.1, on the reverse strand, counting down.
TTGAGCTGATCAATAAAGGTCTGGCCTATGTCGATGAATTATCGGCAGATGAGATCCGTGAATACCGCGGTTCGCTGACTGCACCAGGCAAAAACAGCCCTTATCGCGATCGCAGCGTGGAAGAGAACTTAGCGCTGTTCCAGAAGATGCGCGACGGTGGTTTTGAAGAGGGTAAAGCCTGCCTGCGTGCCAAAATTGATATGGCCTCTAGCTTCATTGTGATGCGCGATCCTGTGCTGTATCGCATTAAGTTTGCCGATCACCATCAGACTGGCAGCAAGTGGTGCATCTATCCAATGTACGACTTCACGCACTGCATTTCGGACGCCATTGAAGGCATTACGCATTCACTCTGCACACTTGAATTCCAGGATAACCGACGCCTGTACGATTGGGTGCTGGATAACATCACCATTCCTGTGCATCCGCGCCAGTACGAGTTCTCCCGTCTGAATCTGGAATACGCGGTGATGTCGAAGCGTAAACTGACGCAGTTGGTGAGCGAGAAGGTTGTGGAAGGTTGGGACGATCCGCGTATGTTGACCGTTTCTGGTCTGCGTCGTCGTGGCTACAGCGCCGCATCAATCCGCGAATTCTGCCGTCGTATCGGTGTGACTAAGCAGGATAATATCGTCGAGATGGCATCACTGGAGTCGTGCATTCGTGACGATCTCAATGAAAACGCGCCGCGTGCGATGGCAGTTATGGATCCACTGAAAGTGGTAATTGAGAACCTGCCAGCTGGGCATGAAGAGATCATCAGCATGCCGAATCATCCGAACAAACCGGAGATGGGCACGCGTGAAGTACCGTTCAGCCGCGAAGTGTGGATTGATCGCGCAGACTTCCGTGAAGAAGCCAACAAGCAATACAAACGTTTGGTGCTGGGCAAAGAAGTACGTCTGCGTAACGCTTACGTGATTCGTGCTGAACGCGTGGCGAAGGATGATGAAGGTAATATCACCTGCATCTACTGCACATGTGATGTAGATACGTTAAGCAAAGATCCTGCTGATGGTCGTAAAGTGAAAGGCGTTATTCACTGGGTGTCTGCGATTCACGCGCTACCGGCGGAATTCCGTCTGTACGATCGTCTGTTCAGTGTGCCAAATCCGGGAGCGGCAGAGGATTTCCTCACCACCATCAACCCGAACTCGCTGGAAACTAAACAGGGCTTCGTTGAGCCAGGCTTGCGTGCTGCTGAGCCAATGGCGCCATATCAGTTTGAGCGCGAAGGCTATTTCTGTGCTGACAGCGTCTATTCGCAGCCGTCCAAATTGGTGTTTAACCGCACCGTAGGTTTGCGTGACACCTGGGCAAAAATCGGCGAATAATCTTTTTTGCTGATAGTACGATAAGATCATGAAAGGGCGAGCAATCGCCCTTTTTTATTGTCTGCATTTGGCAATGGGTAATCAATTATTCTGCATGCCAGTTAATAGGTTTCTTTTGTCGTTTACGACTATTCTGACTTTAGAAAAATTAATCCATTTGGCCGTGTGAAAAACTTTTTTTCAGGTAGGCTATGCGCTCTTAAACGTTGCTTCGCGGGTTACCAAAGGAAAAAAAATGACAAGTCTCGCTCTGGAAGCCAAGCACAGTGTGGTTGTTTTACATCAACTTATCGAACGTATTTTCAATCAGGTCGAAGGCAGTGATGACAGCATCGACCTGTTTTTGTCGCACTTTCATCCCGAATTTAAAATGGTGACACCGCAAGGTAAACAGTTGGATCTTAATGAGATGGAAGCGCTGTTTCGCCAGTTAAATGGTCAACGCGAAGGTATGCGGATTGCGACCAGCGAGCACGCCATTATCTCGCAGCAAAGTGAGGAAGTGACGATTCAGTATCGTGAATTACAAATGATGAATGGCATCAATCAGAGCCGTATTTCACTGGCGGTTCTTGATTGCAGCACCAGCATTCCACGCTGGCGTTACCTGCAAGAAACCCTCATTGCCTGAATTCAGGTATAAAAAAACCGGCTCAAGCGCCGGTTTTTTTATACTGCATAGCACACTTAATTACTTATCGTGGAGCGTCTCGTCTTCGCGGCAGTCTCCCAGAGCACAGTGACCGTACAAGTACAGACTGTGGTTGCTGAGTTTGATACCGTGGCGAGTGGCAATTTCACGCTGGCGCGTTTCGATTGATTCATCGCTGAATTCGATAACCTTGCCACAATCCAGGCAGATCAGGTGATCGTGATGGTGCTGCTGGGTCAGTTCGAATACGGATTTACCGCCTTCGAAGTTATGACGGGTTACGATGCCCGCGTCGTCAAACTGGTTAAGAACGCGATATACCGTGGCCAGACCAATCTCTTCGCCCATATCAATCAGGCGTTTATACAAATCTTCCGCACTGACGTGATGGGACTCGGGTCCGGGTCCCTGAAGCACTTCCAGAATTTTCAGTCTGGGGAGCGTGACTTTCAGGCCAGCCTTCTTCAATGCGGAGTTGTTGTCAGTCATGCGGATATTGTCCTGTTACTTTGCTAGTCACTTGCGGCGCAGGGGCCTTGAATGTTTAGGTCAACGCGCATTCTCATTTGCGTCTCATTATAGAACTCAAGCAGTGAAATGAAAACCAAGGCAACGTCCTTAATCAATAAAGAGGGTAAGGATAATGTCACTAACGTCTTCAAGACCGGTAAGTTTTGGATTCCATTTCACTCAGCCTCATTCTACAGCCAGAGGAATAAGCGGGTGACCATTGCGGGTATTCTACAGATTTGCGGGGAAAAGTTAAAAAACCGTAGCTATTATTTTTATAGGAAATTCCGTTACCCGATGTGAGATAGCGCCCACATCGGGCAGAGAAGGGGATTAGGCTTCAATAATCTCTTTCAGCTGCAGCTCATCGAAGATCTGTTTCACCCATTTCTCAACGCGTTCATTGGTCAGTTCGGGTTGACGATCTTCGTCAATCGCCAGACCGAGGAAGTGTTTATCATCGGCCAAACCTTTAGATGCTTCAAAATGGTAGCCTTCGGTAGGCCAGTGGCCGACGATAACGGCACCATTTGGCTCGATGATGTCGCGAATGGTACCCATCGCGTCGCAGAAGTATTCGGCGTAATCCTCCTGATCGCCACAGCCAAAAAGTGCTACCAGCTTGCCATTGAAATCAATCTCTTCCAGCGTTGGGAAGAAATCATCCCAGTCACACTGCGCTTCACCATAATACCATGTCGGGATGCCCAGCAGCAGGATGTCGAATGCATCGAGATCTTCTTTGGTGCTCTTAGCAATGTCATGCACTTCGGCGACATCTTTACCCAGTTGTTTCTGGATCATTTTTGCAATGTTTTCAGTGTTGCCGGTATCGCTGCCGAAGAAAATGCCTACGATTGCCATGGGTTAGGTAACCTCTTAAATCCTGATTGTGAAAGTAAGTCAGTTGACTGCACAGTTATGCGAATAATAGCAGACCGGTAAAAAGTGCGGAACTTGTAAAGCCGTGACTTTTGTTCCAGCGTGCGGTTTGGGCACGCTACGACAGTTTGAGCTGTGCTAGCAGCATTTGTTCAATCAATTCGCTGCGACTGATGTTTTGCTGATCGGCCAGCGTACTGAGCGCGTCAACCGCCTCGCTGGACATTTTCAGCTCAACACGACGCAACCCACGCACTTTATCGCGCTTGAGCTGATTACGTTTATTGATGCGTAGCTGTTCATCACGCGTCAACGGGCTAGTTTTCGGGCGACCAGGACGCCGCTCGTCTGCGAAGAGATCAAGCGTGGTGCGGTCTGTCTGTTCTTTTGCCATGGTTTGTAAAACTGAGTGGGCGCGAACGGCGGAAAGGCGCTGCGCGATTAAAACATTATCGGCCCGACCACGGTAAAAATATCCGTGGCAAATTTTTAGCGCGACATCATACTCCAGCGCCTTCTCTGACGCCAACCCTAAAGCACGCGCGGCAAGCTTTTGCTTTTACAGATTAAAAAACCGCCGAACCGCGCGCAAAACCGCATCAGGTTTCTCGGCATGCACCCAATGTCCGGCCCCGCTGATAACGTGCGCATGTGCCTGAGGGAATTGACGCAGCAGCGCATCGCGATGCTGATTATCCAGATAAGGCGAGTCACCGCCGCGAATAAACAGCGCCGGATGCGGCCAGGCAGGCACCTCTTCCCAACCGGAAATGGTGGTGTAATTATCCCACAGCACCGGCACGTTAAAGCGCCATTCACCTTCGACGAATGACTTGAGGATGAACTGAATCACGCCGTCCTCATTAATATGCTGACGCATCACCTCTGCCGCTTCACTACGACGTGTGACGCCAGCGGTAGTAACGGCTCGGATGGCGGCAAAAATTTCGTCATGGCGGCGCGTTTGATAATCAACGGGCGCGATATCGATCATCACCATTTTCTCAATGCGTTCAGGCGCAATAGCGCTCAGCGCCATAGCAACTTTTCCTCCCATCGAATGACCGATAACGCCAGCGCGATCAATGTTGTGCGCATCCAGCGTTTCAACAATATCCTGTGCCATAACGTGATAATTCATCACGTCGCTGCGTGCGGACAAACCATGGTTACGAACATCAACCTGCAGCGTTGGGCGGGCATCACGTACGCCACGCGCCAGCACGCCAAGGTTATCGAGGCTGCCAAAAAGACCATGAATTAACAGAATCGGTATGGCAGCGGGAGCAGATTGTTCAGTTTGCAGACGAGCGTTCAAAATCATGGCTAAAGTTCTTACGGTTGTGACCTTGGCTTAGGTTATCATGGATTCACCTGTCCAGCAGTCAGGCCGGTGGGCATTAGGGCATATTCCGACTTTTGCCCGTAAACGTTGCCAACGCTATCGGCTGCCACGGATTTAACTTTATAATCCTTATGTTAGAACCCGCTCACATTTTGCACGACTGGATTTTGCTAAGGCCGTTGCACTACTGCGTGGTTCTGTCATTTGCCAGAATCGTACGGAAAAAGATGAAAACGATTGAAGTTGACGAAGAACTCTACCGTTATATTGCCAGCCACACGCAGCACATTGGTGAAAGCGCCTCCGACATTTTGCGCCGCATGTTGAAGTTTACCGCCGGCCAGAGCGCACCGGCTGCGCCTGCCGTTGGTACGTCAGGGAAAGATGCACAGCCAGCCAGCCGCGAAGCGCGTCCTCAGGATCGTGTCCGCGCCGTGCGTGAACTGCTGCTTTCCGACGAATATGCCGAGCAAAATAAGGCGGTTAACCGCTTCATGCTGGTACTGTCAACGCTCTATCGTCTTGATCCGGCTGCGTTTGCTGAAGCTACAGCTTCGCTTCAGGGCCGTACCCGCGTCTATTTCGCGGGGGACGAGCACACGCTGCTGCAAAATGGCACCCATACCAAGCCGAAGCATGTTCCCGGCACGCCGTACTGGGTGATCACGAATACCAATACAGGTCGCAAATGCAGCATGGTGGAACACATCATGTTGGCTATGCAGTTCCCACAGGAACTGACAGAGAAAGTTCGCGGCACCATTTAACTGAAGCGTCAGGGAGAAGCGCCAATGGCCAATCACCCCCGTGCCGGGCAGCCTGCCCAGCAGAGCGATTTGATTAACGTTGCACAATTAACCTCGCAGTATTACGTCCTGAAGCCCGACGTGGCGAATCCGGATCATGCGGTGAAATTTGGCACTTCAGGCCACCGCGGTAGCGCGGGACGCCATAGCTTCAACGAACCGCACATTTTGGCGATTGCCCAGGCGATTGCTGAAGAGCGCAAAAAGAATGGCATCACCGGGCCGTGCTACGTCGGTAAAGATACGCACGCGCTGTCTGAGCCGGCGATTTTGTCAGTGCTGGAAGTGCTGGCAGCCAACGGCGTTGATGTGATCGTGCAGCAGGATAACGGCTATACGCCGACGCCTGCGATCTCTAACGCCATTCTTGAGCACAACAAACGCGGTGGCGCGCAGGCGGACGGCATCGTTATCACGCCTTCGCACAACCCACCGGAAGATGGCGGTATCAAATACAATCCGCCAAACGGTGGACCGGCAGATACCAACGTCACCAAAGTGGTGGAAGACCGTGCTAACCAACTGATTAAAGGCGAGCTGAAGGACGTTAAACGTCTGCCGCTGGATCAGGCGTGGGCAAGCGGTCACATCGTCGAGCAGGATCTGATCCAGCCATATGTTGAAGGTTTGGCGCAGGTGATCGATTTCGCGGCCATCCAGAAAGCGGGCCTGAAAATCGGCGTCGATCCATTAGGCGGCTCGGGTATTGCATACTGGCAGCGCATTGCTGAGCACTACAAACTCGATCTGACCATCGTCAACGATGCGATTGATCAAACTTTCCGCTTCATGCATCTGGATAAAGATGGCGTGGTGCGTATGGACTGTTCGTCCGAATGCGCGATGGCCGGTTTGCTGGCCTACAAAGACAAATTCGATTTGGCCTTTGGTAACGACCCCGATTACGACCGCCACGGCATTGTCACGCCAGCCGGTCTGATGAACCCGAACCACTATCTGGCGGTAGCGATCAACTACCTGTTCCAGCATCGTCCACAGTGGGGCAAAGAGGTTGCCGTGGGTAAAACGCTGGTTTCCAGCGCGATGATCGACCGTGTAGTCAACGACATTGGCCGTAAGCTGGTGGAAGTGCCGGTTGGCTTCAAATGGTTCGTTGATGGCCTGTTCGATGGCAGCTTCGGTTTCGGCGGTGAAGAGAGCGCAGGTGCTTCCTTCCTGCGTTTTGACGGCTCAGCCTGGTCAACCGACAAAGATGGCATCATTCTGTGCCTGCTGGCCGCAGAAATCACGGCAGTAACCGGTAAGAACCCGCAGCAGCATTATGATGAACTGGCTGCGCGCTTTGGTGCGCCAAGCTACAACCGTCTGCAGGCACCCGCAACCTCAGCTCAGAAAGCAGCGCTGTCTAAGCTCTCGCCTGAAATGGTAAGCGCGGATACGCTAGCGGGTGATCCAATCACTGCACGCTTGACTGCTGCACCGGGTAACGGCGCGTCAATCGGTGGTCTGAAAGTGATGACGGAAAACGGCTGGTTTGCCGCACGTCCGTCAGGCACGGAAGACGCCTACAAAATCTACTGCGAAAGTTTCCTGGGTGCTGAGCATCGTCAGCAGATCGAGAAAGAAGCGGTTGAGATTGTTAGCGAAGTATTGAAGAACGCCTGATTGAGCTTTGCAGAAAAAGGCCGCTTAGCGGCCTTTTTTTTATGGCATAAATCGGTAACCAATGCCGGTTTCGGTGAGTAAATGGCTGGGCTGCGTGGGATTGGTTTCCAGCTTCTGACGCAAATGTCCCATGTAGATGCGCAGGTAGTGGCTATGCTCCACGGCGTTTGGCCCCCAAACCTGATTAAGCAATTGACGTTGTGTCAGCACTTTTCCGGCATTATTCAGCAACAAGCTAAGCAGGCGAAACTCGATGGGCGTTAGATGTACTTCCAGCTCATTGCGCAATACGCGCCGCGCGGCCAAATCAACACTTACCTCGCCAAATTTCACCACCGGCTCTGGCTGGCTGCTTTGATGACGTCGCAGCGCCACGCGCACGCGCGCCAGTAATTCGCCAATGCCAAACGGCTTGGTTAAATAATCATCAGCTCCCGCATCCAGCGCATCAATCTTATCTTGCTCGTCGCTGCGGGCCGAAAGGACAATAACCGGCATGCTGCTCCACTGGCGCACTTCACGAATAAAGTCGTTGCCATCGCCATCGGGCAACCCGAGATCAAGAATAACCAGATCGGGCTTACGCGTTGCCGCTTCAATCAGGCCCCGCTGAAGCTGTTCCGCTTCCACAATCTTTAGGCCTTCGCTCTCCAGCGCCAGGCGCACGAAACGGCGAATTTCTTTTTCATCTTCCACTATCAAGATGGTCGTCACGCTGCCTCCAGCGGCAAAAAAGTTAACGCATCACTTTACCAATAAAGCGGCCCGGCGTCCGTCATGATGTTTTTAACTCATTTGATTCTAAATTTTCACAATTATGTAACTAACTTTCACCCCTAGGGAAATTGACCGAAAAAAGATCAAATAAAGTGGTCGGATGAGTAGTAAAATTACACAATCAGGCGTAATATCTGCGTTAGATCACATTTCAACGCAATATTTACCACGAGGGGGCAAAGATGTATCAGGCATATCCACTCTATAAAATCATGCTACGCCGTGTGCTGGTGGTATCAATCGGTTTGCTGGCGCTACCCGTTATGCTGTTCCGTCAGGATCGGGCGCGCTTTTACAGTTATCTGCACCGCATGTGGTGTAAAACCAGCACCAAGCCTGTTTGGCTAGCCCAGACGGAAGCCGCGGCAGGTATTCACTGGTAAGCGGTTTGTACACTCAATAACCCGACGACTTCGCCTGAAGCGTCGGGTTTTTTTTATCGTAAATTTTCACCTCTCCTTATCTCTGACGCTGTTATCCCATCTCATTTCAGCTACACTTAAACCTCTACAAGATTTACGAGGTTGTACAAGTATGAGCGAGAAAATTCCTGTTGGTATCAGCGCTTGCCTGCTCGGGGATAACGTCCGATTTGATGGCGGCCATAAACGCTTTGCCTTCGCCACAGATGAACTCGTGCCATTTGTGCGCTTTGAGCCAGTATGTCCTGAAATGGCAATTGGCTTGCCTACGCCACGTCCGGCATTACGGTTGGTAAAAGAGGGCGACGACAACATTCATCTTTGTTTCAGTAAAGATGGCGGAGAAGAAGTCACCGCTGAAATGCAGCGCTGGTCCGCTGAGCGTGTGAAGTCTTTGCATCATCTTTGCGGCTATATTCTTTGCGCCAAATCGCCAAGTTGCGGGCTGGAGCGCGTGCGGGTTTATGAGCCTGAAACCAATAACAACCGTAAGGCTGGTACCGGTATGTTTACTGCTTTCTTGCAAAAAGAGATGCCGTGGCTACCTTTGGAAGAGGATGGTCGCCTGCACGACGATGCCATCCGAGAAAACTTCATCGGACGCGTTTATGCGCTGCATGAATTTAACCAGATGTGGCGCAGTGGCCTTTCGCGCCACAAGTTGATGGCATTTCACAGCCGCTACAAATTACTGCTGCTTTCGCATGCGCAGGATGAGTACCGTGAAATGGGGCGTTTTGTGGCGGCCATGGATCAGTGGGATTCGCTGGAAGATTACGCCTTCGAGTATCGCAATCGCCTGATGCATCTGATGTCCCACCAGGCATCGCGCCGCAATCACACCAACGTGCTGATGCACGTGCAAGGCTATTTCCGTCCGCAGCTGAGTTCGCCGCAGCGTCAGGAGTTGGCGCAGTTGATCGATCGTTATCGTCTCGGCGTGCAGCCGTTGCTAGCACCAATCACCATGTTGAAACACTACATGGCGGAATATCCGCATCCGTGGCTGGCTCAGCAACGTTACTTTGATCCCTATCCAGAAGCGCTACGTTTGCGCTACGGGCAATAATTTCGGGGTTTTATGACCACCCACTTAGTTTGGTTGCGTAACGATCTGCGCATTAACGATAACAGCGCGCTAGCTGCTGCCTGCCGCGACGGCGATGCCAGAGTAGTGGCGCTGTTTATCGCTACTCCGAAGCAATGGCAACAGCATCACATGGCGCCGAAGCAAGCGGAGTTTATCCATAAAAATCTCTGTTTGTTGCAAGCGTCATTGGCTGAGCGCGGCATCCCTTTGCATTACCATCAGTGTGATGACTTTGCTGCCTCGGTTAAGTATTTGGCTCAATTTTGTCAGCAGCAGCAAGTTGATGCGCTCTATTACAACTACCAGTATGAAATTAACGAACGCGAACGCGATGCGCTTGCTGAAAAACGGCTTGATGCGCAGGGTGTGATTTGTCAGGGTTTTGACGACAGTTTGCTATTGCCGCCGGGAAGTGTACAAACCGGTAACGGCTCCATGTTCAAAGTGTTCACCCCGTTCAGCAAAGCCTTTGTACGCCGCCTGCATCAAGGCCTGCCGGAATGCTATCATGCGCCGAAAGCGCGATCGGGTGCGCCTATCAGTATCGAAAAGAAGATTCCTGCCTTTAACTACCCCTGTGAAGCCTTTGATGAAAGCGGGTTTCCGGCGGGAGAAGAGGCGGCGTTAAACCAGCTGCGCCATTTCGCCAAACAGGCGGTGCAACATTATCCCGAACGACGTGATCTTCCGGCCATCGATGGTACCAGCCGTTTATCGGCTTATCTGGCGATTGGCGTGCTGTCGCCGCGTCAGTGTCTACATCGCGTACTTAAAGAGCATCCTGATGCGCTCAACGAAGGCAAGGCGTTTACCTGGTTAAATGAGCTGATCTGGCGTGAGTTTTACCGCCATTTGATGGTGGCCTTTCCAGCGCTGTGCAAGCATCAGCCTTTTGTTGACTGGACGCGCAACGTAGGTTGGCAAAACAACCAAGCGCATTTAACGGCGTGGCAGCAGGGAAAAACCGGCTATCCCATCGTAGATGCAGCGATGCGCCAGCTCAACACGCTCGGCTGGATGCACAATCGCCTGCGCATGATTACCGCCAGTTTTCTGGTGAAGGATCTGCTGATTGACTGGCGTGAAGGTGAACGTTACTTCATGCAGCAACTGATCGATGGTGATCTGGCGGCCAATAACGGCGGCTGGCAATGGGCGGCGTCAACCGGAACCGATGCCGCGCCTTATTTCCGCATTTTCAATCCCACAACCCAAGGCGAGCGCTTCGATAAACAGGGCGACTTTATTCGCCAGTGGCTGCCAGAGCTGAGCGCGGTGCCAGACAGTGATATCCACCAGCCGCAGCTTTGGGCGCAGAAAAACCATAAGAAACTCGATTATCCCGCGCCAATCGTGGAACATAAGGACGCACGTAAAAAGACACTAGACGCCTTTGAGCGCGCTCGCAGCGCGGCTTGAAGCGATCAGGGAGCCGTAATGAACAATGTTGAATTAGAACAAATCGTCAACCAGCAGCTTAACACTAGCGCCTTCAGCGATTACGCACCGAACGGTTTGCAGGTTGAAGGACGCGCCGAAGTAAAAACCCTCATCACCGGCGTTACCGCTTGTCAGGCGTTACTGGATGAAGCGGTGAAGCGTAATGCTGATGCGGTACTGGTGCATCACGGTTACTTCTGGAAGAGTGAAGCACGGGTGATTAAAGGCATGAAGCGCCAGCGCTTGCGAACGCTGCTGGCCAATGATATCAACCTGTACGGCTGGCATCTGCCACTGGATGCGCATCCCGAGTTGGGCAACAACGCGCAGCTGGCGCGTCTGTTTGATATTGAAGTTAAAGGCGACATTCAGCCGCTGGTGCCGTGGGGCGAATTGGCTGTACCGCTGAGCGGTGCGGCACTGGCGGAAAAGATTGCCCAGCGTTTAGGCCGTACACCGCTGCACTGCGGCGATAATGCGCCAGCGCTAATTAAACGCGTTGCCTGGTGCAGCGGCGGCGGTCAGGGCTTTATCGATAGCGCGGCGGCATTCGGCGTCGATGCTTTCATCACTGGCGAAGTTTCTGAACAAACCATCCACAGCGCACGTGAGCAAGGATTACACTTCTTTGCTGCCGGACATCACGCGACCGAGCGTGGCGGAATCAAGGCGCTGGGCGAGTGGTTAGCCGCACACCATGGTCTCGATGTGACCTTCATCGACATCGATAATCCTGCCTGATTCTTCTTTTCTCACGCCCTTAACACGCGTTAAGGGCGCAAATCTGTTGACACAACTCTGTCACTTTCGCATAACTTATTGCCTTTACGCATAAACGCGTACCCGGTCGCCATCATGGTACCCCTATAACTAAAGGGGGAAGGTTGTGCAGGGCGCGCATTAATGCGCACCTTAATCATCTGTTTTTTTTGAGATATTTTTACCAGGAGGTCGTTTTTGCAACGAGCACGTTGTTATCTGCTAGGTGAACGCGCGGTGGTGCTGGAGCTGGAACCTCCTGTTTCCCTCACCAGCCAGCAGCGCATCTGGGGATTGTGTCAGCGACTGCAGCACAATGAGCAGGTGGAAGAAGTCATTCCCGGCATGAATAACCTGACGTTGCTGCTGCGCGATCCGCAACAAAATGCGCTTGATGCCATTGAACGCTTGCAGCAATGGTGGGAGGAGAGCGAAGCGCAGCTGCCAGAATCGCGCCGGGTAGAAATCCCGGTGGTGTACGGCGGCGCGGGTGGCCCGGATTTGCCGCTGGTGGCGGATCGCGCCAGCATGACGCCCAAACAAGTGGTGGAACTCCATAGCAGCATTGATTACGTGGTTTATTTCATCGGCTTCCAGCCTGGTTTTCCTTATCTCGGTGGACTGGATGAGCGTTTACATACGCCGCGCCGCGCCGAGCCGCGTGTGGTTGTGCCGAGTGGCTCCGTGGGCATTGGTGGCAGCCAAACCGGTATTTATCCGTTGGCTGCACCTGGCGGCTGGCAGTTGATTGGTCATACGCCGCTCAGCCTATTTGATCCCTTGCAGCAGCCGCCAACGTTGTTACGTCCCGGCGATAGCGTGCGCTTTGTGCCGCAGCAGGAGGGCGTATGTTAAGAATTCTTCGCGCGGGCATGATGACCTCGCTGCAGGATCAGGGGCGCACCGGTTTTCGGCAATATGGCATTAGCGTAGGTGGCGCACTGGATCAACCGGCGATGCGCACGGCCAATATGCTGGTGGGCAATCCGCAGCAGAGTGCGGTGCTGGAAATCGTGCTTGGCCAATTCAAAGCGCAGTTTACTCGCGATGGCTGGTTTGCCCTGACGGGGGCTGGCTGTAATGCCGATCTGGATGGCAAACCGGTCTGGACCGGCTGGCGACTGCCGGTGAAAAAAGGTCAGGTGCTGTCGCTGGCAACGCCCACACGCGGCATGCGCAGCTATCTGGCGGTAAACGGTGGCTTTGCCGCGCCGGAAATGCTCGGTTCGGTCAGTACCGATCTCAAGGCGGCCTTTGGCGGCTGGCAGGGACGAAAATTACAAGACGGAGACGAATTGCCTTTAGGTAAACCCACGCGTGACTTTAAAGACAAAGCCGGCGTGCGCCAACTGCTGTGGGGCAATCGCATTCGCGCGCTGGCGGGCCCGGAATACAGCGAGTTCAGCCGTGAAGCGCAGCAGGGTTTTTGGCGCAGCCCGTGGAAGCTTAGCCCACAAAGCAACCGCATGGGCTATCGCCTGCAGGGGCGCGAGCTGAAGCGCGATGCGACACGCGATTTGCTGTCACACGGATTGGTGCCAGGCGTGGTACAGGTCCCGCCCAACGGTCAACCGATCGTATTGATGGCAGACGCGCAGACCACCGGCGGCTATCCGCGTATTGCCTGCATCATCGAAGCCGACCTCTATCATCTGGCGCAAATTCGCCTTGGGGAACCTATCCACTTTATTCATTGCACGCTGGAAGACGCCATCAGCGCGAAGCAGCATCAACAACGTTCGTTCGACCAAATAGCCTGGGGGCTGGGACATGAAGATTGATCTTAACGCCGATCTTGGCGAGGGCAGTGCCAGCGATCGGGAGCTGCTGACGTTGGTCAGTTCAGCCAATATCGCCTGCGGCTTCCACGCCGGCGATGCACAAACCATGCTGCAATCGGTGCGTTGGGCGAAAGCCTCAGGCGTGGCGATTGGCGCACACCCGAGTTTCCCCGACCGTGAAAACTTTGGCCGTACCGCGATGCAGCTGCCGCCAGAAACCGTATATGCACAGCTGATTTACCAGATTGGTGCACTGAAAAGTATTGCCGAAAGCGAAGGCGAGCGTCTGGTACACGTTAAGCCACACGGCATGCTGTACAACCAAGCGGCGAGCGACCCGCAGCTGGCGGATGCTATTGCGCGTGCGGTAAAAGCGGTAGATGACGGATTGATCCTGGTTGGGCTGGCGGGCAGCGCATCTATTGCGGCGGCTGCCCACCATGGTTTGCGCACCCGCGAAGAGGTGTTTGCTGACCGAGGCTATCTGGCGAGCGGGGCGCTGGTACCCCGCAGTCAGCCCAATGCCATGATTGAGGATGCTGACCAGGCGCTGGCACAAACGCTGGCGATGGTGCAGCAGCGCCAGGTGCAAAGCATCAGCGGCGAATGGGTGAGCGTGAATGCCGAAACTGTCTGTCTACATGGCGATGGTGCACACGCACTGCAATTTGCCCGCACGTTGCGCGCGGCATTTGCGACAAATCAGATTGCGGTGACGAGCGCATAACGATTTTACTCATTGCCCGGCATCACGCCGGGCTTTGTATTTTTGACGAGGGAACAAGATGGACAACGTGGTAAATCTCTGGCCGTTACTTGGCATTGCCGCCATCATTCTGGGTTTTATGCTGCGCTTTAACCCGGTGCTGGTAGTCATTGTCGCGGGTTTCGTCACCGGCCTGGCGGCGCATATGCCGTTAACGGATATTCTGGAAAAGCTCGGCTCCGGCTTCCTTAATACACGCAATCTTCCGCTAATTTTGCTGCTGCCGCTGGCGGTTATCGGTTTGCTGGAGCGTCATGGCCTGAAGGAGCGGGCGCAAAGCTGGATCGCGCAGATCAAAACGGCCACCGCAGGCCGTTTGCTGATCGTCTACCTGTTTGTGCGTGAAATTACCGCTGCGTTAGGCTTAACCAGCCTTGGCGGCCATCCGCAAATGGTGCGCCCGCTGCTGGCGCCGATGGCCGAAGGCGCAACGGAAAACCGTTACGGTGAGGTCTCGCCGGAGGTGCGCCATCGCCTGCGCGCGATGTCCGCCGCCACCGATAATATTGGTCTGTTCTTTGGTGAAGATATCTTTGTTGCCTTCGGCGCGATCATCTTTATGCACAACTTCATGCAGGAGTCTGCGGGAATTAGCACCGAACCGCTGCATATCGCACTGTGGGGCATCCCCACCGCACTCTGCGCTTTCCTCATCCATTCGGCGCGTCTGGTGCGTCTTGACCGTCAGCTTTCGCGTGAACTGGGCGCGTTGAACCAGCAAGCTCTTAATGCCAAAGGAGGGCAGTAATGTTCCAGCAACAATATTTGATGTGGCTGGCAGGCGTGATCCTGCTGGTGGTTGCCGTTCTCTCCTGGCGTGATAGCGCCAACCCGCGCCGTTTTACTACCGGGCTGTTCTGGGCATTATATGGCCTGATTTTTTTGATTGGCGACGGTGCTTATCAATTGATGGGACAGTGGGCGGGTGATGCCGAACTGGGCCGCCGCGGGTTGCACATCGCCGTAGGCGTTGCCGTGGTGGTGATGGCGCTGATTGCCGGTTTCGGTGGCGTACGGCTGGGGCGTTACCATCAGCGCAGCGATGAGCAAAAACAGGAGAGCGCCAAACGTCTGCGCAATAAACTGTTCCTGCCAGCGCTGGCGATACCTTTGGTGACGGTAGTGGGTGTGCTGGCGTTCAACCATATTCCTGGTTTGCAGGAAAAAGTATTTGGACCCGGCAATCACTCCACGCTGGTGACGTTGTTCTCAATGATGATTGGCTGTCTGCTCGGTTGGCTGATTGCGTTGAACATCACCCACGAAAAACCGCTGCAGTCGATGCAGGAAACCCGCCGTCTGCTGGATGCGGTCGGCTGGGCGTTTATTCTGCCGCAGATTCTCGCCACGCTCGGCCTGCTGTTCACCAGCGCCGGTGTCGGCAGCGCGATTTCACACCTCACAGAGCAGTATCTGGCGGTGGATAATCGCCTGATTGCCGTGGCCGTGTATGCCATTGGCATGGCATTGCTAACCATGGTGATGGGCAATGCTTTCGCTGCGTTCCCGATTGTTACCGCCGGGATTGGTATTCCGATTCTGGTGCTGCAACACGGTGGCAATCCGGCGGTGATGGCAGCAATCGGCATGTTCTCCGGTTACTGCGGTACGTTAATGACACCAATGGCAGCCAACTTCAACATTGTACCGGCGCGCCTGTTAGAGTTGCCGGATCGTAACGCGGTGATCAAGGCTCAGGTACCAACCGGTGTGCTACTGTTGTTGGTAAATATTTTCCTGCTCTACTTCCTGATGTTCTTGTGAGGTCACAATGAAAACGGTGTTAATGACGGCGTTCGAGCCGTTTGGCGGTGAAAACATTAACCCTTCATGGGAGGCTGTACGCTCTTTTGATGGCAAAGAAATTGCTGGTGCGCGCATTGTGGTGCGCCAGCTGCCGGTGGTGTTTGCCACCTGCGGTGAAGTGCTGACGCGCGCGCTGGAAGAGATTCAGCCCGATCGCGTGCTCTGTGTTGGTCAGGCGGGGGGACGATCCGACATTACCGTTGAACGCGTCGCGATTAACGTTGATGATGCACGCATTCCGGACAACGACCAGCAGCAGCCAATCGATCAATCCATCGTGGCGGATGGCCCGGCGGCCTATTTCTCCACGCTGCCAATCAAAGCCATGGTTGCGGCCTTGCGTGAAGTGGGGGTGCCGGCTTCGGTATCGCAAACCGCCGGGACCTTTACCTGTAATCACGTGATGTACAGCCTGCTGCACTGGATTCACACCACGAACAGTAAGGCGCGCGGCGGTTTTATTCATATTCCGTATATGCCGGAACAAGCGGTGCATCATCCTGGTGTGGCAAGTATGGCAACCGCCAGCGTGATTAAGGCGCTGGAAACCTCGCTACAGGTGGTTTTGAGTACCGAAAATGATATCCGCGTCGTCGGTGGCGCCACCCACTAACAGGAGTTGTTATGCCAGAGGGACCGGAGATCCGCCGCGCGGCGGATCAGCTGGCAGAGGCAATGGAAGGCAAGCCACTCACCGATGTGTGGTTTGCTTTTCCCGAGCTGAAAACCTACGAACCGGCGCTGATGGGAGCCACCGTCAACGCTTTTGAAACGCGCGGCAAAGCGCTGCTAACGCACTTCTCAAACGGCCTGACACTCTACAGTCACAATCAGCTATACGGCGTCTGGCGCGTGGTGCCAACCGGTACGCAGCCGAATACCACGCGACAGCTGCGCGTGCGGCTCGCCAATGCCGATAACACCATTTTGCTCTACAGCGCCTCAGACATTGAGTTGCTCAACGCTGATACCTTAGCGGCACATCCCTTTTTACAACGGGTTGGACCGGATGTGTTAGATGCCAGCTTAACCGTGGATGACGTGCGCGAGCGCCTGTTATCGCCGCGCTTTCGACGTCGTCAGTTCAGCGGCCTGCTGCTCGATCAGGCTTTTCTCGCCGGCTTGGGCAATTATCTGCGCGTGGAGATTTTGTGGCACGCCGGATTGCTGGCGTCGCATCGTGCGCAGGATTTAAGTGAGCAGCAGCTCACGGCGCTGAGTGAAGCGATGCTGGCGGTGCCGCGTTTGTCTTATCAGATGCGTGGCAGCATGAAGAAATATCACGAAGATGCCGCGTTTCGCTTTGAGGTGTTTCATCGTCAAGGCAAAAAATGTCGGCGTTGCGGGGCGGTGATTGAGAAGGGGGTATTGTCATCGCGGCCATTTTATTGGTGTCCGGGATGCCAGGTGTAGCGGTGCGATCTCGCGCACAATAAAAAAGGCGGCCATGTGGCCGCCTTTTGTTTATTTGTCCAGCTCCGAGGTAAATGGACGCTCGGTGTAACCGGTATACAGCTGACGCGGACGGGCAATTTTCATGCCTTCGTCGTGCATCTCTTTCCAGTGTGCAATCCAGCCCACGGTGCGCGCCATGGCGAAGATGACGGTAAACATGGAAGACGGAATGCCCATCGCTTTCAGGATAATGCCTGAGTAGAAATCGACGTTTGGATAGAGTTTACGCTCGATGAAGTACGGGTCGTTCAGCGCAATATGTTCCAGCTCCATCGCCACTTCCAGCAGGTCATCTTTCATCCCCAGCTCGTTCAGCACTTCGTGACAGGTGTCGCGCATTACGGTGGCACGCGGATCGTAATTCTTATAAACGCGGTGGCCAAAGCCCATCAGACGGAACGAATCGTTCTTGTCTTTCGCACGTTTTACAAACTCTGGAATGTGCTCAACGGTGCTGATCTCTTCCAGCATGCGCAGCGTCGCTTCGTTGGCACCGCCGTGTGCCGGTCCCCACAGTGAAGCGATACCTGCGGCGATACAGGCAAACGGGTTCGCGCCGGAAGAGCCTGCGGTACGCACGGTTGAAGTTGATGCATTCTGCTCATGGTCGGCGTGCAGAATCAGAATACGGTCCATGGCGCGTTCCAGCACCGGGTTAACTTTGTACTCTTCGCACGGCGTGGCGAACATCATGTGCAGGAAGTTACCGGCATAAGAGAGGTCGTTGCGTGGATACACAAACGGCTGGCCGATGGAGTATTTGTAGCACATCGCTGCCATGGTCGGCATTTTCGATAGCAGGCGGAAGGCGGCGATTTCACGGTGACGCTCAATGTTGACGTCTAAAGAGTCGTGATAAAACGCGGCCAGCGCGCCAGTCACCCCACACATCACCGCCATTGGATGTGAATCGCGGCGGAAGCCGTGGAACAGTCGGGTGATTTGCTCGTGGATCATGGTGTGGCGGGTAACGATGGTGCGGAATTCTTCGAACTGAGCCTGAGTCGGGGCTTCGCCATTCAGCAAAATGTAACACACTTCAAGGTAATTAGAGTGGGTTGCCAGCTGGTCAATCGGGAAACCGCGGTGTAACAGAATGCCTTCATCACCATCAATGAAAGTGATTTTGGATTCGCATGACGCCGTAGAGGTGAAGCCGGGATCGAAGGTGAACAGGCCTTGTGAGCCAAGGGCGCGGACATCAACAACATCTTGTCCCAGCGTGCCTTGCATCACATCCAGTTCAACAGAAGTATTATCTTGTAGGGTTAGCGTCACTTTTTTATCTGTCATTATTTCGTCTCCATAGCGCCTTAGTAGGTAAGGATCTTAGACACCAGAATAGCCTTCATATTGCATAAAACCACAATCTTCACAGCATCACTCTGCGGTAACGTTTGTCGTGCAGGGTTACAGTGTGAACGCTGAATTTGGGCCATTCGGTGGCGTCGGGGCATGACATGCTGCACATCGCGGATGTTAAAGATCCTGTCACGACATAACTTCTTGGTAACCAATAACCTGATGCTTTGCATTGCTTGTAGTGGCAATGTTACATAACTTGAGCTTAGGGGAAAGTGTATCCCCATAACTTTTGTGCATCATAGGGCTTTAATGCGATTGTTTGTAACTGAAATGTTGATCTTTTGTCAAATCAGATAATTAAAAATGTATGAATTGTGAAATTCGTGAGGATGATCACTGTTCAGCCTAAATGTGACCAAAGAGATTGTAGGGGAATTGTAATCAGAATGTGATCCTCCTATACTGCGGCCAGGTCTCCGGAACACCCTGACACCAGGAGCCACCCAGCGTTTTACCCGCTTTATTTAACACTGGATGTTGCTATTTTGGTGGCGGTTGCAGTCTGAACACACGCTGTGTCTCTGATGCAACTCAGGACCGGAGGAAGCAAAATAAAAAAGAGCTGTGTGGGCAAAACCGTGAAAAAACAAAGACCTGTTAACTTGGATCTCTCGACGATCCGGTTTCCCGTTACTGCAATATCGTCCATTCTCCACCGCGTCTCCGGCGTGATCACCTTTGTCGCTCTCGGAATTCTGCTCTGGTTACTGGGTCTCTCTCTCTCCTCTCCAGAAGGTTTCCTGCAAGCGGCATCCATCATGGATAGCTTCTTCGCCAAATTCATCATGTGGGGCATTTTAACTGCGCTGGCGTATCACGCCGTGAGCGGTATTCGTCATATGTTGGCTGATTTTGGTGTGACGGCAGAAACCCTGCAGGTGGGAACCCGTTCCGCGCAAGCGGCTTTTGTTATCACTGTCGTGCTCTCAATTTTGGCTGGAGTCCTCGTATGGTAAGCAATGCTTCTGCATTAGGACGCAACGGTATTCATGACTGGCTGTTACTGCGTGCTGCTGCAATCTTAATTACGCTCTACATTCTCTACATCCTCGGTTTTGTCGTGATGACAGGCACGCTGACGTATGACGTCTGGCATGGCTTCTTCTCTTCTGCCTTCACCAAAGTGTTCACCATGTTGACGCTGTTCTCGATTCTGATCCACGGCTGGATTGGGATGTGGCAGGTGCTGACTGACTACGTGAAACCAGTAGCAACCCGTTTGCTGCTGCAGTTTGTGATTGTGGTTGCGCTGTTGTCATACGCGATTTATGGAACCGTTGTAGTGTGGGGTGTGTAAATGAGTTTGCCAGTCAGAGAATTTGATGCCGTGGTGATCGGCGCGGGTGGGGCAGGAATGCGTGCCGCTCTGCAAATCTCCCAATCGGGCCAGACTTGTGCCCTGTTATCCAAAGTTTTCCCAACCCGTTCCCATACCGTATCGGCGCAGGGCGGTATTACCGTTGCGCTGGGCAATACCCATGAAGATAACTGGGAATGGCACATGTATGACACCGTCAAAGGTTCCGACTATATCGGTGACCAGGACGCGATCGAATATATGTGTCATGTTGGTCCAGAAGCGATTCTGGAGCTGGAACATATGGGTTTACCATTCTCTCGTCTTGATGACGGCCGCGTGTATCAGCGTCCGTTTGGTGGCCAGTCGAAAAACTTTGGCGGTGAGCAGGCAGCGCGTACCGCTGCGGCTGCCGACCGTACTGGCCACGCCTTACTGCATACGCTGTATCAGCAGAACCTGAAGAACAAAACCACCATCTTCTCCGAATGGTATGCGCTGGATCTGGTGAAAAACGAAGACGGTGCGATTGTCGGCTGTACCGCTATCTGCATGGAAACCGGTGAAACCGTCTACTTCAAAGCCAAAGCCACCATTCTGGCCACGGGCGGTGCGGGACGTATTTATCAATCCACCACCAACGCACACATCAACACCGGTGACGGTGTCGGTATGGCGCTGCGCGCAGGCGTTCCGGTGCAGGATATGGAAATGTGGCAGTTCCACCCAACCGGCATTGCTGGCGCGGGCGTGCTGGTCACCGAAGGGTGCCGTGGTGAAGGCGGTTACCTGCTGAACAAGCACGGTGAACGCTTCATGGAGCGTTATGCACCGAACGCCAAAGATTTGGCGGGTCGTGATGTCGTTGCACGTTCAATGATGGTGGAAATTCGTGAAGGTCGTGGTTGCGACGGCCCATGGGGCCCGCACATCAAACTGAAACTCGATCATCTTGGTGCTGAAGTGCTGGAGTCGCGTCTGCCGGGTATTCTTGAGCTGTCGCGTACCTTTGCCCACGTTGATCCCATTAAAGAACCGATCCCCGTCATCCCAACTTGCCACTATATGATGGGCGGCGTGCCGACCAAAGTAACCGGTCAGGCGCTGCGCGTGAATGAGCAGGGCGAAGATGTGGTGATTCCGGGTCTGTTTGCCGTCGGCGAAATTGCCTGCGTATCGGTACACGGCGCTAACCGTCTTGGCGGTAACTCGCTGCTCGATCTGGTGGTGTTCGGCCGCGCAGCCGGTGTGCATCTGCTTGAGTGCATTGAAGAGCAGGGCGAGCTGCGCGAGGCCACGCAAGAAAATATTGATGAAGCGATGGCGCGCTTTAACCGCTGGGAAAACAACACTACCGGTGAAGACCCGGTCGAAATCCGTAAAGCGCTGCAGCGCTGCATGCAGAACAACTTCTCGGTATTCCGCGAAGGTGATGCGATGCGTGAAGGTCTGGAAGAGCTGAAAGTGATTCGTGAGCGCCTGAAATCGGCGCGCCTTGATGATCGTTCGCCCGATTTCAATACTCAGCGTATCGAGTGCCTTGAGCTGGATAACCTGATGGAAACCGCTTACGCCACCGCTGTTGCCGCCAACTTCCGTACCGAAAGCCGTGGTGCGCACAGCCGCTTCGACTATCCGGAGCGCGATGATGAAAACTGGCTGTGCCACAGTCTCTATGTTCCGCAGACGGAAAGCATGACGCGCCGTGAGGTGAACATGCAACCGAAACTGCGTGCGGCCTTCCCGCCGAAAGCGCGTACTTACTAATTGCGGAGATCATCATGAGACTCGAATTTTCAATCTATCGTTATAACCCGGAAGTCGATGCCAAGCCGCGTATGCAAGAGTACACGCTGGAATCGGAAGATGGTCGCGACATGATGTTGCTGGATGCGCTGATCCGTCTGAAAGAGAAAGATCCGACGCTGGCTTTCCGTCGCTCATGCCGTGAAGGCGTGTGCGGTTCAGATGGTCTGAACATGAACGGTAAAAATGGCCTGGCGTGCATCACACCGATTTCTGCACTCGGCAACGGTTCGAAGAAAATTGTCATCCGTCCATTGCCAG
This sequence comes from Pantoea sp. BRR-3P, assembly GCF_039621635.1. Taxonomy (NCBI): domain Bacteria; kingdom Pseudomonadati; phylum Pseudomonadota; class Gammaproteobacteria; order Enterobacterales; family Erwiniaceae; genus Pantoea; species Pantoea sp. BRR-3P. The sequence goes on along the minus strand of NZ_CP155066.1, from coordinate 2,805,087 downwards.
GTTTGCCGGTGATCCGCGACCTCGTGGTAGACATGGGACAATTCTACGCACAGTATGAGAAGATTAAGCCTTTCCTATTGAATAATGGGGAAAATCCACCGGCGCGCGAGCATTTACAGAGCCCAGCCGAGCGTGAGCATCTGGATGGATTGTACGAGTGTATTCTCTGCGCCTGTTGCTCCACTTCGTGCCCGTCGTTCTGGTGGAACCCGGACAAGTTCATCGGTCCGGCTGGCCTGTTGGCCGCTTACCGTTTCCTGATTGACAGCCGCGACACGGAAACCAATGCGCGTCTCGACAATCTAAACGATGCTTTCAGTGTTTTCCGCTGTCACAGCATCATGAACTGTGTGAGCGTGTGCCCGAAAGGCCTAAACCCAACGCGCGCTATCGGCCATATTAAGTCGATGCTGCTGCAACGCGGGGCGTAACAGTAAGTCACTGTCCGGGTACTGAGGTTCCCGGATGTTTACGGAAGCCTCTATAAGCGCGGTACTGACCACGCTTATAAAGGTTCCCTTACGAGCCAGGCGCCGGTAGCGCACAGGTTCGTATCGCTGAACTCACTACGGCAAGCCGCGTAAGCGGTAACAAATGAAACCTCATAAAAAGCAGATTAATGCTTAAGGGATCACAATGCAGAACAGCGCGATGAAACCCTGGCTGGACTCCTCCTGGCTGGCCGGCGCGAACCAATCTTACATAGAGCAACTCTATGAGGATTTCCTGACCGATCCTGACTCAGTTGATGACATGTGGCGCGAGCTGTTCCAGCTGCTGCCGGGCACTGGCGTGAAACCTGAGCAATTTCACTCCACCACGCGTGACTACTTCCGCCGCCTGGCAAAAGACGCTACGCGTTACACGTCAACCGTGACCGATCCGGCGACCAACTCAAAACAGGTTAAAGTGCTGCAGCTGATTAATGCGTTCCGCTTCCGCGGCCATCAGCATGCAAACCTCGATCCTCTTGGCCTGTGGAAGCAGGAAACCGTAGCGGATCTCGATCCGGCTTATCACGATCTGACCGACGCCGATTTTCAGGAAAGCTTTAACGTAGGTTCTTTTGCTATCGGCAAAGAAACCATGAAGCTGGCCGATCTGTTCGCGGCGCTGCAGCAGACTTATTGTGGCTCGATTGGTGCAGAGTACATGCACATCAACAACACCGATGAGAAGCGCTGGATTCAGCAGCGTCTGGAATCGGTGGTGGGCCATGCGTCTTTCAGCAGCGACGAGAAAAAAGGTTTCCTGAAAGAGCTGACCGCGGCAGAAGGCCTGGAAAAATATCTGGGTGCCAAATTCCCGGGTGCAAAACGCTTCTCGCTGGAAGGTGGCGATGCGCTGGTACCGATGCTGCGTGAGATGATTCGTCACGCAGGTAAGAGCGGTACGCGCGAAGTGGTGCTGGGTATGGCGCACCGCGGTCGTCTGAACGTGCTGATTAACGTCCTGGGTAAAAAACCGCAGGATCTGTTCGACGAATTCTCCGGCAAGCACAAAGAACATCTCGGCACCGGCGACGTGAAGTACCACATGGGCTTCTCGTCTGACGTGGAAACCGAAGGCGGCCTGGTGCATCTGGCACTGGCGTTCAACCCGTCGCATCTGGAAATCGTTAGCCCGGTCGTCATGGGTTCGGTGCGTGCGCGTCTGGATCGTCTGGCTGAACCAAGCAGCAATAAAGTTCTGCCTATCACCATTCACGGTGATGCTGCGGTTATCGGCCAGGGCGTGGTGCAGGAAACCCTGAACATGTCGCAGGCGCGTGGTTACGAAGTGGGCGGTACCGTTCGCATCGTCATCAACAACCAGGTTGGCTTTACCACCTCCAACCCGAAAGATGCGCGCTCTACGCCGTACTGTACTGACATCGGCAAGATGGTGCTAGCACCGATTTTCCACGTCAATGCGGACGATCCAGAAGCGGTGGCGTTTGTCACTCGCCTGGCGCTGGATTATCGCAACACCTTCAAACGCGATGTCTTCATCGATCTGGTGTGCTATCGCCGTCACGGCCACAACGAAGCCGATGAGCCAAGTGCCACTCAGCCGTTGATGTACCAGAAAATCAAAAAGCATCCAACGCCGCGTAAACTCTATGCCGACCAGCTGGAAAGCGAAGGCGTAGCGACCAGCGAAGATGCCACCGAAATGGTGAATCTCTACCGCGATGCGCTGGATGAAGGCGAATGCGTGGTGCCGGAATGGCGTCCGATGAGCCTGCATTCCTTCACCTGGTCGCCGTATCTCAACCACGAGTGGGATGAGAGCTACCCCGCAACCGTTGAATTGAAACGCCTGCAGGAGCTGGCGCGCCGCATCAGCAGCGTACCGGAATCGGTAGAAGTGCAATCACGCGTCGCCAAGATTTACAACGATCGTAAAGAGATGGCCGAAGGCAACAAAGCGTTCGACTGGGGCGGTGCAGAAAACCTCGCCTACGCCACGCTGGTTGACGAAGGCATTCCGGTGCGTTTGTCCGGTGAAGATACGGGTCGCGGCACCTTCTTCCATCGTCATGCGGTGATTCACAATCAGACTAACGGCTCAACCTACACGCCGCTGCACCATGTCCATAACGGTCAGGGTCAGTTTAAAGTGTGGGATTCCGTGCTGTCTGAAGAAGCGGTACTGGCCTTCGAATACGGTTACGCCACCGCCGAGCCGCGCGTGCTCACCATTTGGGAAGCGCAGTTCGGCGACTTCGCCAACGGTGCACAGGTGGTCATCGATCAGTTCATCAGCTCCGGCGAGCAGAAATGGGGCCGGATGTGTGGCCTGGTGATGTTGCTGCCACACGGTTATGAAGGCCAGGGCCCTGAGCACTCCTCGGCGCGTCTGGAGCGTTATCTGCAACTCTGTGCTGAGCAGAACATGCAGGTGTGCGTGCCTTCAACGCCAGCGCAGGTTTACCACATGCTGCGTCGTCAGGCGTTGCGCGGTATGCGCCGTCCGCTGATCGTGATGTCGCCGAAATCTCTACTGCGTCATCCGCTGGCAATTTCCACGCTGGAAGAGTTAGCGACCGGCAGCTTCCAGCCAGCGATCGGTGAGATCGACGATTTGGATCCGCAGCAGGTTAAGCGTGTGGTGCTGTGTTCGGGCAAGGTTTATTACGATCTGCTGGAGCAGCGCCGTAAGAACGAGCAGACCGACGTGGCCATCGTACGTATCGAACAGCTCTATCCGTTCCCGCACAAAGTCGTGCAGGACGTATTGAAAAACTATGCTCATGTGCAGGATTTCGTGTGGTGTCAGGAAGAGCCGCTGAATCAGGGCGCATGGTATTGCAGTCAGCATCATTTCCGCGAAGTGGTTCCATTTGGTGCGTCACTGCGTTATGCAGGCCGTCCGGCTTCTGCTTCACCGGCCGTGGGCTACATGTCCGTACATCAAAAACAGCAGCAAGACCTGGTTAATGACGCGCTGAACCTTGGTTAATAAAAAGGAAAGAAAATGAGTAGCGTAGAAATTCTCGTTCCCGATTTGCCTGAATCCGTAGCGGACGCAACGGTTGCAACCTGGCACAAAAAACCTGGCGACTCTGTGAGCCGCGATGAAGTACTGGTTGAAATTGAAACCGACAAAGTGGTGCTGGAAGTGCCTGCTTCAGCGGACGGCATTCTGGAAGCCGTGCTGGAAGAGGAAGGGGCTACCGTGACTTCGCGCCAGATTCTGGGTCGCCTGAAAGAGGGCAACAGCGGCGGGAAAGAGACAGCGGCAAAAGCAGAAAGCAACGAGTCTACTCCGGCTCAGCGCCAGACTGCTTCGCTGGAAGAAGAGAGCAACGATGCGCTCAGCCCAGCGGTACGCCGTCTGATTGCTGAAAACAACCTTGATGCCAGCCAGATCAAAGGCACGGGCGTTGGCGGCCGTCTGACGCGTGAAGATGTGGAAAAACATTTGGCGAAGAAAGCCGACGGCGGCAAAGCTGCATCAGCGCCAGCCGCTGCCGCGGCACCGCAGGCTGCTGTGGCTAACCGCAGCGAAAAACGCGTACCGATGACGCGTCTGCGTAAGCGTGTGGCCGAGCGTCTGCTGGAAGCGAAAAACAGCACCGCTATGTTGACCACTTTCAACGAAATCAACATGAAGCCAATCATGGATCTGCGTAAGCAGTACGGTGATGCGTTTGAAAAACGTCACGGCGTGCGTCTGGGCTTCATGTCCTTCTACATCAAGGCGGTGGTTGAAGCGCTGAAACGCTTCCCGGAAGTCAACGCGTCTATTGATGGCGAAGATGTGGTTTACCACAACTATTTCGATGTGAGCATTGCGGTTTCTACCCCGCGTGGCTTGGTAACGCCTGTGCTGAAAGATGTTGATGCGCTGAGCATGGCCGACATTGAGAAGAAGATTAAAGAGCTGGCAGTGAAAGGCCGTGACGGCAAGCTGACGGTTGAAGAGCTGACCGGCGGTAACTTCACCATCACCAACGGTGGTGTGTTTGGTTCGCTGATGTCCACGCCAATCATTAACCCTCCGCAGAGCGCCATTCTGGGCATGCACGCCATCAAAGAGCGCCCAATGGCGGTCAATGGTCAGGTGGTGATTTTGCCAATGATGTATCTGGCGCTCTCTTACGATCACCGTCTGATTGATGGTCGTGAATCCGTTGGCTATCTGGTCGCGGTGAAAGAGATGCTGGAAGATCCAGCGCGCCTGCTGCTCGACGTCTAATTTCGCCGGGTGCGCGGTGATAAAGGCGCACCCAAAATCTTACCTGAATGGATAGAACATCATGAACTTACATGAATACCAGGCGAAGCAGCTGTTTGCACGCTATGGCATGCCAGCACCGACAGGCTACGCCTGCACCACGCCACGTGAAGCCGAAGAAGCCGCGTCTAAAATTGGCGCCGGTCCGTGGGTAGTGAAATGTCAGGTTCATGCCGGTGGCCGCGGTAAAGCGGGCGGCGTGAAAGTGGTTAACAGTAAAGAAGATATTCGTGCTTTCGCTGAGCATTGGCTGGGCAAACGTCTGGTGACCTATCAAACTGACGCGCACGGCCAGCCGGTAAACCAGATTCTGGTTGAAGCCGCCACTGATATCGATCAGGAGCTGTATCTGGGCGCGGTGGTTGACCGTGCAACCCGTCGCGTGATCTTCATGGCCTCGACGGAAGGCGGTGTTGAGATTGAGAAAGTGGCAGAAGAAACGCCACACTTGATCCACAAGATGGCGCTGGATCCTCTGGCAGGTCCTCAGCCGTATCAGGGGCGCGAGTTGGCATTCAAACTGGGCCTGACCGGTAAGCAAGTCAGCCAGTTCACCAAAATCTTCATGGGTCTGGCGACCATGTTCCTCGAGCGCGATCTGGCAATGGTTGAGATCAACCCGCTGGTGATCACCAAGCAGGGCGACCTGATCTGCCTGGATGGTAAATTAGGCGCAGACGGTAACGCACTGTTCCGTCAGCCGGAGCTGCGTGAAATGCGCGATCCAAGCCAGGAAGATCCACGTGAAGCGCACGCAACACAGTGGGAACTGAACTACGTTGCGCTGGATGGCAACATCGGCTGCATGGTGAACGGCGCCGGTCTGGCGATGGGCACCATGGACATCGTGAAACACCACGGTGGTGAGCCGGCAAACTTCCTTGATGTTGGCGGCGGCGCAACCAAAGAGCGCGTGACTGAAGCCTTCAAAATCATCCTGTCTGACGATGCCGTTAAAGCGGTATTCGTTAACATCTTCGGCGGCATCGTGCGTTGCGACTTGATCGCAGACGGCATCATTGGTGCGGTAGCAGAAGTGGGTGTGAGCGTGCCAGTGGTGGTACGTCTGGAAGGTAACAACGCCGAGCTGGGCGCTAAGAAACTGGCGGACAGCGGTCTGAATATCATTGCAGCAACCAGCCTGACAGACGCAGCACAGCGTGTTGTCGCTGCAGCGGAGGGTAAATAATGTCCATTTTGATCGACAAAAACACCAAAGTCATTTGCCAGGGTTTCACCGGTGGTCAAGGGACATTCCACTCTGAGCAGGCGCTGGCCTACGGTACGCAGCTGGTTGGCGGTGTCACGCCAGGCAAAGGCGGCACCACGCATCTTGGCCTGCCCGTGTTCAACACCGTGCGCGAAGCGGTAGAAGCGACTGGCGCAACCGCCACCGTGATCTACGTTCCGGCGCCGTTCTGCAAAGACGGTATCCTGGAAGCTATCGATGCGGGTATCAAGCTGATCATCACCATCACTGAAGGTATTCCAACCCTGGATATGCTGACCGTGAAAGTGAAGCTGGATGAAGCAGGCGTACGTATGATCGGCCCGAACTGCCCAGGCGTGATCACCCCAGGCGAATGTAAGATCGGTATTATGCCGGGCCACATTCACCAGCCGGGCCGCGTAGGTATCGTCTCGCGTTCAGGAACGCTGACCTATGAAGCCGTTAAGCAGACTACGGACATCGGCTACGGCCAGTCTACCTGCGTCGGTATCGGTGGTGACCCGATCCCAGGCTCTAACTTCATCGACATCCTGAAACTGTTCCAGGAAGATCCACAGACCGAAGCGATCGTGATGATCGGTGAGATCGGTGGTAGCGCGGAAGAAGAAGCGGCTGCCTACATCAAAGCACACGTGACCAAACCCGTTGTGGGCTACATTGCCGGTGTAACTGCACCGAAAGGCAAGCGTATGGGTCACGCAGGTGCCATCATTGCCGGTGGTAAGGGCACTGCTGATGAGAAGTTTGCTGCACTGGAAGCGGCCGGTGTGAAAACCGTTCGTAGCCTTGCCGATATTGGTGATGCGGTTAAAGCGGTTCTGCCCATTAAATAAGTCATCGGTCAGATGTAAAAGAGCCACCTTCGGGTGGCTTTTTTTATGTGATAACCCATCAAACCGCAGGGAAAAAAATCCTAACAACTTGAAAAACTGCGGCTATGCTTACTCTGTCATCCAGGTAAAGAAGGGAAAATTCGCTGGATTTAAGCCAAAAAGTTGAAAGATAGATTCCCGCAATGAGGTTAAATATTTGCGGGAAAGGTAATTATATTCTTAATTAAATTTTGTGGTTTTGACAATTAATTAACAACGACTTTATCAATACATATTTGGAAATTTATTGTCTTAATCCAGATCAATAATTTGCGACTTAAAGGAAACTTTACCGCTGGCAAAGCGCAACCTAACCAGTATAAATTGCGCTGCATCAATTCAGTCTTCTTCATAATTTTTCAGGAGTTTGTGTCAGGCGTTGTCATATCAATTCTGCCGCCTCCCCATATCACTCCTGCTCGAAATTGACTGAAATGATCGGATTTTCAGGGAATTTCGTCACTGTTACTCGCTCTCTTCGGGCAGCAGGTTTCTCTGTTCTATCAGTAACAAAACTGGAATCAATAATCAGTCGTTCCTGAATCTTATTCTGCGCGTCAATGTCTGTTGTTTGCCGTTGTCATCCGCAGAGCGAGTTCATGCGAGGAGCAAGGAGTCATCATGTTAGATATTGTCGAGCTGTCGCGTTTACAGTTTGCCCTAACGGCGATGTACCATTTCCTGTTCGTGCCTTTAACGCTAGGTATGGCGTTTTTGCTGGCGATCATGGAAACCGTATATGTCCTGACGGGGAAACAAATTTATAAAGATATGACCAAGTTCTGGGGCAAGTTATTTGGTATTAACTTTGCGCTAGGCGTGGCTACCGGTCTGACAATGGAGTTTCAGTTCGGTACTAACTGGTCATATTACTCCCACTACGTCGGCGATATTTTCGGTGCGCCGCTGGCCATCGAAGGCTTGATGGCGTTCTTCCTCGAATCCACCTTTGTCGGCCTGTTTTTCTTCGGCTGGGATCGCCTGGGCAAGGTTCAACACCTTGCGGTGACCTGGTTGGTGGCACTCGGTTCGAATATGTCGGCGCTGTGGATTTTGGTGGCGAACGGCTGGATGCAAAATCCCATCGCATCAGAATTTAATTTCGAAACCATGCGCATGGAGATGGTGAGTTTCTCCGAGCTGATCCTCAATCCGGTGGCGCAGGTGAAATTCGTGCACACCGTAGCTGCGGGCTACACCACCGGAGCCATGTTCATTCTTGGTATTAGCGCATGGTATCTGCTGAAAGGGCGTGATATCGCTTTTGCTAAACGCTCTTTTGCTATCGCAGCAAGTTTCGGCATGGCAGCGATTTTGTCCGTTATCGTACTGGGTGATGAATCCGGTTATGAAATCGGCGACGTGCAGAAAACCAAACTGGCCGCAATTGAAGCGGAGTGGGAAACCCAGCCGGCACCGGCCGCGTTTACCCTGTTTGGTATCCCGGATCAGGACACACAGCAAAATAAATATGCCATTCAGATCCCGTATCTGCTTGGCCTGATCGCGACGCGTTCAGTTGATACGCCGGTTACTGGGCTGAAAGATCTTTTGGCGCAGCATGAAGTGCGTATCCGTAACGGCATGAAAGCCTATGCATTGCTGAACGAATTGCGTGCAGGTAGCAAAGATCCGGCGGTGCGTAGCCAGTTTGAAGGCAGCAAGCAAGATCTCGGTTATGGTCTGCTGTTAAAACGCTATACCTCGGATGTGGCTAACGCTACTGAAGCGCAAATTCAGAAAGCAACTCAGGACTCTATCCCGCGTGTGGCGCCGTTGTACTTCGCCTTCCGCATCATGGTGCTGGGCGGTGTGTTGATGCTGGGAATCATCACTCTCTCCTTCTGGAGCGTTATTCGCAACCGTATTGGTAAATCTCGTTGGCTGATGAAAGCGGCGCTATACGGCATTCCGCTACCATGGATTGCAATTGAGTCCGGTTGGTTTGTTGCCGAATATGGTCGTCAGCCATGGGCGATTGGTGAGGTGCTGCCAACAGCGGTAGCCAACTCTTCATTGACCGTCGGCGATCTGCTGTTCTCGATGATTCTGATTTGCGGTCTCTACACCTTGTTCCTCGTGGCGGAAATGTACCTGATGTTCAAGTTTGCGCGCCTCGGTCCAAGCAGCCTGAAAACCGGCCGCTATCATCATGAAACGCTGAAATCATCATCTCAGCCGGTGCGTGGATAAGGAGAGCTACCATGTTTGACTATGAAGTTTTGCGCTTTATCTGGTGGCTGCTGATTGGCGTGTTGCTGATCGGTTTTGCGGTTACCGACGGCTTTGATATGGGCGTGGGCATGCTAACGCGTGTGCTTGGCCGCACCGATACCGAGCGCCGTATCATGATTAACAGCATTGCGCCGCACTGGGACGGAAACCAGGTTTGGCTGATCACCGCCGGTGGTGCGCTGTTCGCGGCCTGGCCGATGGTGTATGCCGCCGCCTTCTCTGGCTTCTACGTAGCGATGATTCTGGTGCTTGCTTCACTGTTCTTCCGCCCGGTGGGTTTCGACTACCGCTCGAAGATTGAGGATATGCGCTGGCGCGGCATGTGGGATTGGGGCATCTTCATTGGTAGCTTTGTGCCGCCGCTGGTGATTGGTGTAGCGTTCGGTAACCTGCTGCAAGGCGTGCCGTTCCATGCCGATGAATATCTGCGCCTCTTCTATACCGGTAACTTCTTCCAGCTGCTGAATCCGTTTGGCCTGTTAGCGGGTGTGGTGAGTGTGGCGATGATCCTGACGCAAGGGGCCACGTACCTGCAAATGCGTACAACCGGTGAATTACACCTGCGCACCCGCAGTACCGCACAGATCTCAGCGTTGGTAATGATGGTGTGCTTCGTGCTTGCCGGCGTGTGGGTGAAATATGGTATTGACGGTTATGTACTGAAAAGCGTCATCGATCATCACGCCGCATCCAACCCGCTGGGTAAAGATGTCGTGCGTGAAGCCGGTGCATGGATGGTGAATTTTGAGCAGACGCCGGTGTTGTGGCTGTTCCCGCTGTTGGGCGTCGTGCTGCCACTGCTGACCGTTCTCTGCTCGCGTTTGGAGAAAGGTGCCTGGGCATTTATCTTCTCTTCACTGACACTGGCCTGCGTCATTATGACCGCTGGTATCGCGATGTTCCCATTCATCATGCCTTCCAGCACCGTGCCGGGCATCAGCCTGACCATGTGGGATGCCACGTCTAGCCTGCTGACGCTGAAAGTGATGACCATTGCCGCCATCATCTTTGTACCGATTATCCTGGCGTACACCGCCTGGTGTTATTACAAGATGTTTGGCCGTATCACTAAAGAACACATTGAGAGCAATACGCACTCCCTGTACTGATTAAGGAGATTGAGCATGTGGTATTTTGCCTGGATTCTTGGCACCTTGCTGGCCTGTGCGTTCGGTGTGATCACGGCGCTGGCGCTGGAGCATGTTGAAGAGAGCAGCGCGAAGGATAAACAAGCCTGATGCGCGCAGTGATTCAGACACTCTATCGTCTGATGGACAAGGGCCCGTTACGGGCCCTTTCGTTGATCCTTGCGCTGTGGCTGGCGGGCTGTGTTATTTGGCAGCCCTCACGCTTTGCCGCGCGAACCAGTGATTTAGCGATATGGCATGGACTTTTGCTGATTTGGGCCGTCTGCGCTGGCGTTATTCACGGCAGCGGATTCCGTCCGCAGCGTTTACGCTGGCAGGCGCTGTTCTCTCCGCTACCGGCGGTGCTGGTACTGCTGATCGGTATCGTCTGGTTCTATCATTAAGTTCTGAATCAGGACTTAAAAATGCTGCTTTTTCAGGCGCTGACGTGAGGTTTTGTCAGCGTCAGGTCAAGAAACATCCTAAAAATCCTTCCAGTTGTTAACCTGTGATAATTATTTTCTCCTGGCTCTGGCGGACCATTCCCAAGCCGATCTCTCTTGCGTATAGTAGCAACGTTTAAAATGAGACCGGGATGTAGAGTGAGTACTACGCTGTTTCGCTGGCCGGTTCGGGTCTATTACGAAGACACCGATGCTGGTGGTGTGGTTTACCACGCCAGTTATCTTGCTTTCTATGAACGAGCACGTACCGAAATGCTGCGCCAGCATCATTTCAATCAGCAAGTCCTGTTGGAAGAGCAGGTCGCTTTTGTGGTACGACGCATGACGATTGATTTTGTTGCGGCCGCACGTCTTGACGACCTTCTGGAGATTCAAACAGAAGTCACCGCAATGACCCGTGCAACCATGACATTCTCACAGCGTATCGTGAATGCAGAAGGCAAAGTGCTAAATGAAGCAGAAGTCCTGATTGCCTGCATCAACCCACATCTAATGAAGCCAATTGCGCTTCCCAAGTCTATTGTCGCGGAGTTCAAGCAGTGACTGACATGAATGTTCTTGATTTGTTCCTGAAGGCAAGCCTTCTGGTCAAACTTATCATGTTGATTTTGATCGGCTTTTCCATTGCCTCTTGGGCAATCATTATTCAACGCACGCGCATTTTGAATGCTGCCGGGCGTGAAGCCGAAGCATTTGAAGATAAGTTTTGGTCGGGTATTGAGCTTTCACGCCTTTATCAGGAAAGCCAGGGGCGCCGTGATGAACTGGGCGGCTCTGAGCAGATTTTCTATTCGGGTTTCAAAGAGTTTGCGCGCTTGCATCGTGCCAATAACCATGCACCGGAAGCAGTGGTGGAGGGTGCGAGCCGTGCAATGCGTATTTCTATGAATCGTGAACTGGAAGCGCTGGAAAACCACATTCCTTTCCTTGGCACCGTGGGTTCCATCAGTCCGTATATTGGTCTGTTTGGTACGGTGTGGGGGATCATGCACGCCTTTATCGCCCTCGGGGCGGTAAAACAGGCAACGCTGCAAATGGTTGCACCCGGTATTGCCGAAGCGTTGATCGCTACCGCCATCGGTCTGTTTGCGGCCATTCCTGCCGTTATGGCGTACAACCGTCTGAACCAGCGCGTGAATAAACTGGAACAGGGCTACGACAACTTTATGGAAGAGTTCACGGCTATCCTGCATCGTCAGGCTTTCTCCACCGACAACACGAAGTAAGTCGAGGTTAACGATGGCCAGAACCCGTGGTCGCGGTGGACGCCGCGAACTTAAGTCGGAAATCAACATTGTTCCTCTTCTGGACGTGCTGTTGGTGTTGCTGCTCATCTTTATGGCAACGGCGCCGATTATTACGCAGAGCGTGGAAGTGGACCTGCCGGATGCAACAGACTCGAAAACCGTTTCGACCGATGATAATCCACCGGTGATTGTTGAAGTGGCGGGCATTGGGCAGTACAGCCTGGTGGTGGATCACGATCGTATGACGCAATTGCCGCCGGAACAGGTGGTAAGTGAAGCGCAGCGCCGGATTGAAGCCAATCCGAAAACGGTCTTTCTGATCGGCGGTGCGAAAGACGTCCCTTACGACGAAATCATCAAGGCGCTGAACCTGTTGCATCAGGCTGGCGTGAAATCTGTCGGTTTGATGACGCAGCCGATTTAAAGCCAACCGTTTTTGGGAACCGAGAGTGTCGAAGGCAACCGAGCAGAACGACAAGTTAAAGCGCGCGATAATCGTGTCGGTGATTCTGCACATTGTGCTGATCGCCTTACTGATTTGGAGCTCGTTTAACGAGAAAATCGAATCCAGCGGCGGTGGCGGTGGCAGTGATATTGACGCAGTAATGGTCGATTCCGGCGCCGTGGTTGAACAATATAACCGCCAGCAGAATCAGCAAAGAGACAGTCAGCGTGCCGAGCAGCAGCGTCAGAAACAGTCGCAGCAGCAGGCCGAAGAGTTACAGCAGAAACAGGCCGCCGAGCAGCAACGCTTGAAACAGATGGAAAAAGAGCGTTTGCAGGCTCAGCAAGAAGCGAAAGAGCAGGCGAAACAGCAGGCTGAGCAGCAGAAAGCCGCTGAGGCTGCCGCGAAGCAGGCGCAGGAACAGCAGAAAACTGCCGAAGCAGCTGCCGCAAAAGCCAAGGCCGATGCCAAAGCAGAAGCGGATGCGCAGGCAAAAGCTGCCGCTGATGCCAAAGCCAAAGCGGTAGAAGAGGCTAAACAAGCTGCGGCTGACGCGAAGAAAAAAGCGGAAGAGCAAGCGAAGGCTGCTGCTGCTGAAGCGGCAAAAGAGAAAGCGGCGCAGCAGGCAAAAGCCGCCGCCGAAGCGAAAGCCAAAGCGGACGCTGAAGCGAAAGCCCAGGCCGCTGCCGATGCGAAGGCTAAAGCGGCTCAGGAAGCGAAAGAAGCTAAAGAGCAAGCGGCGGCGGAAGCGAAAGAGAAAGCGGCAGCTGAAGCGAAAGCTAAGGCCGATGCGGCAGCCAAGGCAAAAGCAAAAGCGGCGGCTGATGCAAAAAAAGCCGCTGCTGAAGCGGCTAAGAACGAAAATGCGGTTGACGATCTGTTGGGTGGTTTGTCTTCTGGTAAGAATGCACCGAAAAGCGGTACCGCTTCTGGTGGCGCGGCAGGGCAGGGCAATCAGAAGAAGGCCGGAGCGTCAGGCGCAGATATCAATAATTACATGGGGCAAGTAGTCGGCGCGATTCAGAGCCGTTTCTACGATGCTGATTTGTATAAAGGTAAAGAGTGCAACCTGCGCATTAAGCTGGCACCGGATGGTTTGCTGATTGATGTTAAATCGGAAGGTGGTGATCCAGCCTTGTGTCAGGCGGCTATCGCTGCTGCGAAGCAGGCTCGTATTCCTAAACCGCCTTCTCAGGCAGTGTATGAAGTGTTTAAAAACGCACCTATGCGTTTCAAACCGGAATAATGCAGTAACGTATGGCAGGTTGAACTATGGTTAGCTTGCCGTACTCTATGAGTACTCGTGTTTTTCAGGAACTGTGCGAATTATCATGAACCTCTGGTTCAGGTAAGGGAGATAAGATGAAGCAGGCACTTCGTGTAACCTTAGGTTTTTTTGTACTGCTGTGGGCAGCTATGCTCCATGCAGAAGTACGTATTGAAATTACGCAGGGCGTTAACACCGCACGTCCTATTGGTGTGGTTCCGTTCCAATGGGCAGGCCCTGGTGCGGCACCAGAAGATATCGGCGGTATTGTAGGTGCCGACTTACGTAACAGCGGCAAATTTAACCCGCTGGATCGTTCCCGTCTGCCGCAGCAACCCGCGAGTGCGCAGGAAGTCCAGCCTGCTGCATGGAGCGCCTTGGGCATTGATGCGGTTGTAGTGGGCCAGGTAACGCCAAACGCTGACGGCAGCTATCAAATTGCCTATCAGCTGGTGGATACCGGTGGCGCACCAGGCACTGTATTGGCGCAGAACTCTTACAAAGTGACGAAGCAGTGGCTGCGCTATGCCGCGCACACCGCCAGTGACGAAGTGTTCGAGAAGCTGACCGGTATCAAAGGCGCATTCCGTACCCGTATTGCATATGTGGTTCAGACCAATGGCGGTCAGTTCCCGTATGAGTTGCGCGTGTCGGATTACGATGGCTACAACCAGTTTGTGGTTCACCGTTCACCGCAGCCATTGATGTCGCCAGCCTGGTCACCAGATGGCAGCAAAGTGGCTTACGTGACCTTTGAAAGTGGTAAATCTGCGCTGGTGGTTCAGACGCTGTCTAACGGTGCAATTCGTCAGGTCGCTTCTTATCCGCGCCACAACGGTGCGCCAGCCTTCTCACCGGACAGTTCTAAACTGGCCTTCGCGCTGTCGAAAACCGGTAGCCTTAACCTGTATGTGATGGATCTGGCTTCTGGCCAGACGCGTCAGGTAACGGACGGCCGTTATAACAGCACAGAACCGACGTGGTTCCCGGACAGCCAGACGTTGGCTTATACCTCGGATCAGGCCGGTGCGCCTCAGATTTATAAAGTTGGAGTTAACGGCGGTGCGCCACAACGTATTACCTGGGAAGGTGCGCAAAACCAGGATGCGGATGTGTCTACCGACGGCAAAACCATGGTGATGATCAGCAGCGCCGGTGGCGCGCAGCACGTCGCCAAACAGGATCTGGTAACGGGAGCCGTTCAAACAATAACGGATACGTTCCTGGATGAAACGCCAAGTCTGGCGCCAAACGGCACAATGGTAATCTATAGCTCTACTCAGGGGATGGGTTCCGTGTTGCAGTTGGTTTCAACCGACGGGCGTTTCAAAGCGCGTCTTCCGGCAACTGATGGACAGGTCAAATTCCCTGCCTGGTCGCCGTATCTGTGATGCATAGGTCCCCTGCACGGCGGGGGATTAAAATGTATGGCAAACAAAATAATAGGATAAAGAAATGCAACTGAATAAAGTGCTGAAGGGTTTGATGCTGGCTCTGCCGGTTATCGCAGTAGCTGCATGTAGCTCACACAAAAACAACAACAACGATCAGACTGGTATGGGCGCTAACGACGGTGCTTACGGTGCTGGTGCGGGCCAGAACGGTAACATGTCTTCTGACGAGCAAGCGCGCCTGCAGATGCAGCAGCTGCAGCAGAACAACATCGTTTACTTCGGTCTGGACAAGTATGACGTGCAGTCTGATTACGCTCAGATGCTGGATCAGCACGCTGCATTCCTGCGTAGCAACCCGTCTTACAAAGTGACCATCGAAGGTCATGCGGATGAGCGCGGTACCCCAGAATACAACATCGCCCTGGGCGAACGTCGTGCAAGCGCCGTTAAGATGTATCTGCAAGGCAAAGGCGTTTCTGCTGACCAGATGTCTATCGTTTCTTACGGTAAAGAAAAACCAGCTGTACTGGGTCATGACGAAGCGGCATACGCTAAAAACCGTCGTGCCGTACTGGTTTACTAAGATAATCGTATGATGAGTAACTTCAGACTTCATCTATTGAGTCTGTCGTTACTGGTTGGTTTAGCGGCCCCCTGGGCCGCTAATGCCCAGGTGTCAATCAGTAGCGTTGGCTCAGGCTCGGTCGAAGACCGCGTCACCACTCTTGAACGTATCTCTAATGCCCAGGCTCAGCTTTTGCAGCAGTTGCAGCAGCAGATGAGCGATAACCAAAGCGATATCGATTCGCTGCGCGGGCAAATCCAGCAAAACAGCTATCAGCTTAACCAGGTTGTTGAGCGCCAGAAACAGCTCTATCAGCAGATCGATAGCCTAAGCTCCGGCAGTAATGGTGCGCAGGCGAGCGGTAGTGCAGATGCGGCGGCAGGCGCAGCAGCTGCGAATAGCGCTAGCAGCGATAATGCCAGTGCGGCAGCGCCAGCTCAAACCGGCGACGCCAACACGGATTACAATGCTGCGGTTGCATTGATTCTGGAGAAGAAGCAGTACGATCAGGCCATTACAGCCCTGCAGGCTTGGGTGAAGAAATATCCTGATTCTACCTATCAGCCGAATGCCAATTACTGGCTCGGTCAGCTGTTTTACAACAAGGGTAAAAAAGACGATTCGGCCTATTATTTTGCCACTGTGGTAAAAAATTATGCGAAATCGCCAAAAGCCCCGGAAGCGCTGTTTAAGGTTGGCGTGATCATGCAAGAGAAGAACGACACGGCGAAAGCCAAAGCGGTCTTCCAACAGGTGATCAAACAATTCCCAAATAGTGATTCTGCTAAGCAGGCGCAAAAACGCCTTGCCGGGTTGTAATTTGTGCATAAAAGACCGGATTTCGTGTGATTTCTGGTCTTGCAGCATGAAAGGTAAGCGATTGAGTGATTTGGTGATAAATAAGGGTTGCGCCGCCCCGCTAAATCAGTAATATATGCCGCCGTTGCCGGGACATATCTTAACAAGTATCGGCAGCACTGAAGATGGGTCGTTAGCTCAGTTGGTAGAGCAGTTGACTTTTAATCAATTGGTCGCAGGTTCGAATCCTGCACGACCCACCATCTCAACCCGTTGTTAGTGAGATGATTTCTTCAGTAAGCTTCACAACCTTGATGGGTCGTTAGCTCAGTTGGTAGAGCAGTTGACTTTTAATCAATTGGTCGCAGGTTCGAATCCTGCACGACCCACCATCAAATCAGGTTGTAAGCCCCCAGCGGGTCGTTAGCTCAGTTGGTAGAGCAGTTGACTTTTAATCAATTGGTCGCAGGTTCGAATCCTGCACGACCCACCAGTTATGTAGAAAGGCGCCCTAAAGGCGCCTTTTTGCTTTTCTATGTTTTTTAAATGTTAGGTCCTTTCGGCTGTTGACTCGGTTTACTTGCTCTTAACCGGCGTCAGACTTTTCCAAATATGCAGCACCGCATAGCTGCGCCACGGTCGCCAAACCTGCGATAACTGCTCCGCCACTTTGGCACTCACGCCGCCGAGATTATTACGAATCGCAATGTCCTCTTTGGGAAACGCATCAGGCCAACGCAGCGCGCGCATCGCAATATAACTCGCCGTCCACGGCCCAATCCCTTTCAGCGCCAGCAACTGCTGCTGAACCACATCAGGATTCACCGCTCCGTTAAAGCGCAAGGCACCAGAAGTACACGCCTGCGCCAATGCCTGAATAGCATGAGAACGCGCACTCACAATCCCAAGGCTAGCGATATCATCAATGCTTGCCGCCGCCAGCGCCTCGGCATTGGGCGGCAGACGAGACAGCTCTGGCCACGGCGTTGCCAGCGGTTCGCCAAAGCGTTGTGCCATGCGACTACTCAGCGTCGTTGCGGCTTTCACCGTCACTTGTTGGCCGAGTATCGCCCGAACACCTAGCTCGAAGCCGTCAAACGCACCAGGAACGCGTAAACCGGGAAAGCGCGATAAACTCTCCGCCAGCAGCGCATCGTGGCTGAGGTGCTCTGCTATGCGCTGTGGCTGCGCATCCAAATCAAACAGATCGCGCAGACGACGTAACAGGGCGGGCAGTACCGGCGTTAGCGAAGTCGTGAATTGCACGTTCAATGACTGTTTCTCTGCGAGATGGCTCACGCGCACCCAACCGCGACAGCCGCCCAGCGCCACGGTGCGGTGATACAGGCCGTCGTTGACCCATTCCACCTCTTTCATTACGCGCTGCTGCAGGAAATCGAGCATCGCATCCCAATCGTAAGGCGGCCGATAACTGAGGCGCAGTTCGGCGCTTTCCTGCACCGTAGTAGTAGAATCGGGCTGACTCTGCTTGCGCAGGCGGGAAGGTGTCATGCGGTAGCGCGCCTGAAACACATCATTAAAACGTCTCAGACTACGGAAGCCGCTGGCGTAGGCAATTTCCGTTACCGGTAGCGAGGTTTCCGTCAGAAGCTGCTTAGCGAGCAGCATACGGCGCGTCTGACGCAATTCTAAGGGCGAAACACCGAGCTCCTGCTGCACCACACGCCGTAATTGACGTTCGCTGAGGTTGAACTCGCTGGCGATCTCTGCGAGCGTCTCCTGCTCTTCCAGCAAGCCCTCTTCAATACGGCGGATCAAACGATCGGCAATGCGATGATGACTATCCACCGGCGCAAAACCGGGCGCCAGTTCCGGGCGACAGCGTAAGCATGGTCGAAAATGCGCTTTCTCGGCGGCTTCTGCGCTGCTGAAAAACAGGCAGTTCTTCTGCATCGGTGCTTTCACCGGACAGATCGGTCGGCAATAAATGCCGGTTGACGTTACGCCGACAAAAAACAGCCCGTCAAAGCGACTATCGCGCGAGGTTAGCGCCTGGTAAGCAATTTCAGGATCAAACATCATCATCTCCAGCAAATAAACGGCATGGTCGCGCAAGCTCAACCGGAAAACTCGCTGCTTTCGGACAGCTAACCAGTTTATGCTGATGACCGAAAACAGCCAGTTTCTTGCGGCGGAAATGCGATAATCGCTAACAGAGATTACGCCGGAGGTGCACTATGTATCATGCCAAAATTATCGCCACCCCTGTTGGGGAGCTCACGCTTATTGCTACTGACAACGGATTGTCGGCCATTCTGTGGGAAAACGAAGGTTCGCAGCGCGTGCCGTTAACGCCGATCAGCCGTAACGATCAACACCCGATACTCTGTGAGGCAGAACGCCAGCTGCGCGAATATTTCGCCGGTGAACGCCAGCAGTTTGATATGCCGTACGACACGGTAGGCACCGAATTCCAGAAAAAAGTGTGGCAAGCGTTACTCACTATTCCGTTTGGTGAAACCCGTAGCTATCAGCAAATCGCCGAACAAATTGGCAATCCCAAAGCGGTGCGCGCGGTAGGGGCGGCGAACGGTAAAAACCCGCTTTCGATTATGGCGCCGTGCCATCGCGTGATTGGCAGCAACGGAAAACTGACCGGCTTTGCGGGCGGTCTCAGCGTTAAAGCGTTCCTGCTTGAACTGGAAAGCCCACAGAAATCTATCGGCAGCGTATTGTTGCTATAGAGCGCGCAAAAAAGAGACGACACTCTCGTGTATTTCCGCTATCGTGTTTAGCATATAAAACACGATGGCGGTTTTAATGCCGCATCATCGCCGCAGTAGGCGATTTTGTTAAATTGAGAAAACGAGAGCCGTGTCATGAGTCTGATGTTTGATCCTGAAAACGCGATCTATCCTTTCCCGCCGAAACCGGCGCGTCTCAGTGTGGATGAAAAATCCTACTACAAGAACGAAATCAAACGCTTGCTAAAAGAACGTGATGCGGTGATGGTGGCCCATTATTACACCGATCCAGAGATTCAGGCGCTGGCGGAAGAGACCGGTGGCTGCGTATCAGACTCGCTGGAAATGGCGCGTTTCGGCAGCACGCATCCAGCAAAAACCTTGCTGGTGGCGGGCGTGCGTTTTATGGGCGAAACAGCAAAAATCCTCAGCCCGGAAAAAACCGTGCTAATGCCTACGTTGCAGGCGGAATGTTCGCTTGACCTTGGTTGCCCTATTGAAGAGTTCAACCGCTTCTGCGATCAGCATCCCGATCGCACCGTGGTGGTGTATGCCAACACCTCGGCGGCGGTTAAAGCGCGCGCCGATTGGGTGGTGACGTCGAGTATTGCGGTTGAACTGATTGAACATCTGGATAGTCTCGGCGAGAAAATCATCTGGGCGCCGGATCGCCATCTTGGCCGTTACGTCACGCAGAAGTCCGGTGCCGATGTACTGTGCTGGCAGGGCGCGTGCATCGTGCATGACGAATTCAAAACCCAGGCGCTGCAACGTATGAAAGCGCTCTATCCGGATGCGGCGGTGTTGGTGCATCCTGAATCACCGCAGGCGATTGTCGATTTAGCCGATGCGGTCGGTTCCACCAGCCAGCTGATTCAGGCGGCGCAGAGCCTGCCGCATCCGCAGATGATCGTCGCCACCGATCGCGGCATCTTCTATAAAATGCAGCAGGCGGTACCGAATAAAGAGCTGCTGGAAGCGCCAACCGCCGGTGAAGGCGCCACTTGCCGCAGCTGTGCGCACTGTCCGTGGATGGCGATGAACGGCCTTAAAGCTATTGCCGAAGGATTAGCACGCGGCGGCAGCGAGCATGAAATTCATGTTGAAGACGCGCTGCGTGAGGCTGCGTTGATCCCACTCAATCGCATGCTATCTTTCGCTGCAGATCTTAAACTCAAGGTAAAAGGGAACGCATGACGCGTACCCTGCATATTTAGGCTATAGGTACCTCACATGGACTTCTTTAGCACACAAAATATTCTGGTTCACATTCCGCTGGGCGTTGGCGGCTACGATCTGTCGTGGATTGAAGCCGTCGGCACCGTCGCGGGCCTGTTGTGTATCTGGCTAGCCAGCCTCGAAAAAATCATTAACTACTTTTTCGGCCTGATCAACGTCACGTTGTTTGCGGTGATCTTCTTCCAAATTCAGCTTTACGCTAGCCTATTGCTGCAGCTGTTTTTCTTTGTCGCCAACGTCTATGGCTGGTATGCATGGAGCCGACAAACCAGCAATAACGAAACCGAGTTGCGAATCCGCTGGCTGCCGCTGCCGAAAGCGATGGGCTGGGGCGTTGCATGCGTGTTAGCGATAGCGCTAATGACGGTTTACATCGACCCGGTTTTTGCCTTCCTGACCAAAACGGCGGTGGGCATTATGCAGAGTGTCGGCCTGAACGTCGCGATGCCACAATTGCAGCCGGATGCGTTCCCGTTCTGGGATTCATGCATGATGGTGCTGTCGATTGTGGCGATGATTTTGATGACGCGTAAATACGTCGAGAACTGGCTGCTTTGGGTGGTCATCAACGTCATCAGCGTGATGATCTTCGCGCGCCAGGGCGTGTATGCGATGTCGCTTGAATACGTCATTCTCACGCTGATTGCGCTTAATGGTTCGCGGCTGTGGATGCAAAGCGCACGCGAACAGGGCTCGCGTGCGCTGTCACATTAATGATGATGGGCGTGGCCTTCCAGCGCGGTATGATCATGATGATCGTGCTGCGCGGAATGGCCATCTAAACCGAGCTCACAATCTGTTCCGCTACACGGCTGATACTCCATCTGTACCGTGGCATGGGCAATCTGATAATGCTGGTGCAAAAAGTGATGTATACGCTGTAGCAGGCCGTCGTGATCGTAAGGCGGAATGACCTGCACATGTAACGTCAACACCGGTTTTTCGCCCACTTGCCAAAGATGCACGTGATGCACATTACGCACTTCATCAATAGTGCGTGTGAGCTCGCGTGAAAGTTTATTGGCATCAATATGGGCTGGCGCGCCTTCCAGTAACTCATGCAGACTTTCGCGCAGTAACGACCAGGCGCTCCGCACCACCAGCAATGACACCAGCAGCGACAGAATCGGATCGATTGGCGTCCAGCCGGTCAGCATAATGATCACAGCGGCGACAATCGCACCAACCGAACCGAGTAAATCGCCGAGCACGTGCAGCGCTGCAGCGCGCACGTTGAGATTTTTCTCTTCACTGCCGCGATGCAGCAGCCAGAATGACAGCAGGTTAGCCAGCAGCCCGGCAATGGCGATACCGAGCATCAAACCGCCAGCAATCGGCTGTGGCTGATAGAAGCGACGTAGCGCCTCCCAAACAATCAGAACCGTAATCACCAGCAGCGCGATGGCATTGACGAACGCCGCCAGCGTGGTCAGACGCAGTAAGCCAAAGGTATGACGCGCGTTAGGTTTGCGTTGGGCAAACTGTACGGCCAGTAATGCCATTAGCAGCGCAGCGGCATCGGTCAACATATGTCCAGCATCGGCCAGTAGCGCCAGCGAGCCGGAAACGATCCCGCCGACCACTTCGGCCACCATAAACAGCGCCGTTACGCCGAATGCAGCCGCCAGTCGCGTGCGGTTGCTGTTAGATGCGCTGTGCGAGTGAGTGTGTGCCATAATTTTCCAGTTGTTTAAGTAACCTGTTTGTTAATGATATCAGTAAATTGAGATCATCAACGTTCAACTGCTGCTGTCTAGCCTGTGCGATCAGCTGCTGGCACTGCTCGGCAACCTCATCAATGCCCAGCATTAGCCAGCTTCCTTTCATCCGGTGCGCAGCGTGTTCCAGCTCGGCCCAATTCTGCGTATGGTGGGCTTTTAACAGGGCATCGCGATCCTGTTGCAGCGTGCGCTGCAATGTTTGCCCGATACGGGGGATAAAAGCTGGATTGTTTTGCGCCAGAGTCAGCAGACTGTTTGGCAGCACTTCCAGGGGATCCTTTACCGCACGCGCCAGCAGCGGCGCCAGATGATCGAGTTCGATGGGTTTAAGCAGCAACGCTTCATCGTTCCGCAGCGCCATTTTCAACAGCAGCACATCGGCGGAACAGAGCACGCGTAGCATGGTTTTACCACGCTGGCGCTGACGACGGCGCAGGATGCGCAGCAGGGTCAAACCATCGGGACGTGGCATCATTTGATCAATAAACAGAAGGTCAAACGGCATCCGGGCATCGGCCTGCAGCAGCCTGCGGCCATCTTCAAACACCTCAGCCTGCACCCCAAAGTTCGCCAGCTGCTGCTGCATCACTAAAAGATTGGTGGGATGATCGTCAACGATTGCGACACGTAATTGGGGATAATGTGGCCAGCTTTCCGCACGTTCAGTCAACGGCTCATCACTTAATACCAGCGGGAGCTGCACGCTTACCGTGGTGCCGTGGCCTGGCGCTGAGGTAAGCGCCAGCGAACCGCCCATGCGTTGCACGATTTCGCGACAGATAAACAGACCTAGCCCGCTGCCTTGTACCGCATGACTTTTGCCGGACGGCGCCTGATACCACGGCTCGAACAGCTGCGCCTGCTCGCTGAGCGGAATACCGCTACCACTGTCGGCCACGGTAAGCTGGATATGTTGATCAACGGCCAGCGTAATGCGCACTTCTCCCTCGCGGGTAAACTTCAGCGCGTTAGCCACCAGATTATTCGCCACCTGCTGCAGGCGATCGCCATCCAGCAGCACGCAGGCCGGCAGCGGCGTGAGCGCTTCAGCGACCAAATTCGGTCCCGCATCCCGCATTAAAGGGTGGTAGAGCTGCTGCTGCTGGTGCAGCCAATGCGCCAGGTTAAGCGGACGTGGCGCCAGGCGGAAACTTTGGCTCTCAATCCTCGCGTGATCCTGTAAATCGTTAAGCAGCGCCATCAGCGATCGCGCGCTGCTGTGCATCAGCGTTAATCGTTCACTCGGATGCTGCTGCTGTTCCAGCTCCAGCAAGCCGAGGATCGCCTGCATCGGCGTGCGCAATTCATGGCTGGCGGTGGCGAGAAACTGGCTTTTGGCGGCATTGGCGCGCTCGGCCTGCTCTCGCTGCAGCCTATCGCGGCGCTGTTGCCAATAGCGCCGCAGCAGGAGCGCCAGCAGCAGCAGGATAGTAATGCCAGCCGCAATGAGGATCATCAGCGGGATATTACGCATCGCCATAGTGGTGCCCGGCTGCGGAGGCTGCGACCAGCTCAAACGCATTTGGCTCAGCGTATCAGAGGGAATCTGCTGCAGCGCGTGATCGAGCAGCGCACGCAGTTCCGGCTGCGCAACGCTAACCTGCGGCGCCAGTGGCCAGGCAATATCGCTGGCGGCGAAAGCCAAATGAATACGATTGTCGGTATGGCTCGCCATACGCCAGCGGGCGGAAAGGACATTATCGACTAACGCATCAATCTGGCCGTTATTTAGCGCCTGCCAGAGCTGTGCACGATCGTCAAAAAGCTGTGGCGTGATGCTGGAGGGCAGTAAACGCTGCGCCAAATCGCCACGCAATACGCCCACACGCTGTCCTTGCAGGGATTGCCAACTCATTGGTGGATGCGTTGAGAGCGTGTAAATTCCCCAAATCGCACGCCACACAGGCAAGGTATTGCTGCTGGCATCGTCGCCGAACAGCGGCTGCAACAGGTTTAGCATGACCTGCTGCTGCTGCAATAACGTGGCGGCCTGTTGCGCATTGTTAACCCAGCGCGGCGTAAAATGCAGGCCGGTACTTTGGCTTAGCGCATTGAGTAAATCGATGCCAAAGCCTCGTGCATTGCCGCTGCTATCGCGGTAGCTCCATGGTGCATTATCGGCTTCGACCGCGTAAGGAATCTCTCTATGCTGCGTTAGCCACTGTTTCTCGCTGGTGGAAAGCATCAGCGTTTGCGTGTCCTGATAACGCAGCAGCGGCGGACTCCAGCGCTGCTGCACGCGATTGCTAAACTCGGCAGGCAGCAAACGAAGCTGGCCGTTAAGCCAGTGAATCAAGGCGGCGTCTTTGGCCAGTGCGCGTAACGTCAGCTCACCCGCACCGGGATCGGCAGCAATCTGGTAAATTTGTCCCTGTTGCAACTGGTCAAGCAGAAAACCTGCGCTGGCGTCATCGGCAATCAGATAATCACTTTGTTGGTTAAGCAACGCGTATAGCGCCTGCAAATCGCCCGGTAAGCTATGCCAGCGATGTTGCTGCACAAACGCGGTTGGCAGCTGCGCCAGCGTGGCATCGGCAATGGTGAGCTGTGCGGTATCGCTGTTGAACATCACCGCACGCTGATTATCGCGATTGCGATAGATGCGAATCGGGCTGCTGTACCAGCTATCGCTGAGAAGCGCCTCAGGAGGTGAGGCGGCGTGCTCGGTGCTTAACACGAAATCCACGTCGCCGCGCTGTAGCGCCGCCAGCTGCTGCGCGCGATCCGCATAACTTTGCAGCGTAAAGCGAGTGCCGGTGAGCTGACTGAGTGCGCTGAGATAATCGGCATCAATACCCCAGATGCGATCGCCAATACGCATCGCCCAGGGGGCGCTATTCTGCGCTGGTACCGCCACCCGTAATGTCGCGCCAGACCATGGCTCGGCATGCGGCGCGGGCATCATCGCGGGTAACATCACGCTGCTGGCGGGTAGCAAATCGGCTCTCGCCGGCAGACTCAGCAATAGCAAAACCAATAGAAAGAGTTTTCTCACTGCTGCGCTTTCCACAGCTCAGCCAGCTCAACCACCGAGTGCACGCCGGTTTTTTCCAGGATGTTCTTCTTATGGGTGCTGACGGTTTTATTGCTGATATGCAGCTGTTCGCCTATCTGTAAATTTGACAGTCCGCGCACCAATAGCGCAACGATCTGCTGCTCTTTCTCGGTCAGCGGCAGTTCGATACGTTCAGGTAGCGGTGGAAAAGCTTGTTGACCGCCCAGCACCGCCAGAATCGCACTCAATAATTGCGCCATACTTTGGCTTTTCACCACGTAACCGGCGGCGCCGAGTGAAACCGCAGTGAGCAGCGTATGGCGACTCTGCTGTGCTGAATAGATCAGCACGGGGCAATGCGGATGGCGCATGCGTAAACGGCGAAGCAGCTCCAACCCGTCGCAATCCGGTAAGCCGATGTCGAGCACAATCAAATCGATGGCGTGACGCTGCAACAGCTGACGCGCCTGAGCTTCATCGCCAGCGGCATGGATGTTGAGCGTAATGGGGGCGTTGACGCAGGCCGCTTCCAGTGCGACTTCGACTAACGGGTGATCATCAATAAGCAGCAGTGAAGCCATGAAACATTTCCTGTGAATTTCATTGCTTCAGCATAGCGGAAAAGGGCACCGGGCAAAATAAAAGGGAGAACCGAAGCTCTCCCTTATTAAAACTGCGGGTAAGCTTACTGAGAAGTACCATCAGTTTTGTGTTTAACGTGGCCGCCACCTTCTTTAGTGTCGACTTTCTTATTCATATCCGGGCATTTGCCATCTTTACACATGCTGTTTTTGTGAACCTGGCTTGCTGACATATTGCTTGAATCAGTGCCTGAGGTTGCCGCGCTATTGGTATTGGTGCTGCCGTTGTTGATTTTGCTGTTATCAACGTTATTCGGTGGCAGGTTCTGTTTTGCATCGCCTGCTGCTGCGCCCGCTTCAGCTGCAGCATTAGCTGAGCCATTATTGTCTGAAGAGTTATCTGCAGCCATGACCGCACCGCTACTTAAAGTCATCGCTGCCGTCAGAAAGATAATTGCAAACTTATTCATCATTATGCTCCGGTAATTAATGGATAGTTGCCGTCTAACACCGGCTGGTGTTGATTGACGAAAATAGCGTGCCGCGATGGAATAAAATTCCACCTTATACGCTTCGCTTAAATATTAAATTTTGCAAACACATCGATCCTTAGTGCTTACATTTAAAAAGCTTAGCGCAGGGATGGGTAAATGCAAATTTGAGATGTACATTTAACCTCCGCGCGTAATTTACACCCGACGCACGAAGGGCTAAAGTGGGCGGGTTGCGCCCGGCGGACGTTGGGCCAGAAATTTGAATGGAATTATGTATGGATTACCAGAACGACGATTTGCGCATCAGAGAGATCAAAGAGTTACTTCCTCCTGTTGCCTTGCTTGAAAAATTCCCCGCCACCGATAAAGCTGCCGAAACCGTTGCCCAATCACGTCAGGCGATTCACCGCATTTTGCACGGTCAGGATGATCGTTTGCTGGTGGTCATCGGTCCTTGCTCAATTCATGATACTAAAGCGGCGAAAGAGTATGCGGCGCGCCTGCTGCAACTGCGTGAAGAGCTCAAAGATGATTTAGAAGTGGTGATGCGCGTGTATTTTGAAAAACCGCGTACCACGGTCGGCTGGAAAGGGCTGATCAACGATCCCTTTATGGATGGCAGCTTCCAGATCAACGACGGTCTGCGCCTGGCGCGCAAGCTGCTGGTGGATATCAACGATATGGGTTTGCCAGCGGCAGGTGAGTTCCTCGATATGATCACACCGCAATATATGGCCGATCTGATGAGCTGGGGCGCAATTGGCGCGCGTACCACCGAATCACAGGTGCATCGTGAACTCTCTTCTGGCCTTTCGTGCCCGGTTGGTTTCAAAAACGGCACCGATGGCACCATTAAAGTGGCGATTGACGCCATTGGTGCGGCCAGCGCGCCACACTGCTTCCTCTCCGTCACCAAGTATGGCCACTCGGCCATTGTCGAAACCAGCGGTAACGAAGATTGCCACATCATTCTGCGCGGCGGCAAAGAGCCGAACTACAGCGCTGAACATGTAGCCGCGGTGAAAATCGGTCTGGAGAAAGCGGGTCTGCGTCCACAGGTGATGATCGACTTTAGCCATGCCAACAGCAGCAAGCAGTTCCAGCGTCAGATGGTGGTTGCTGACGACGTGGCGCAGCAGATTGCGGGCGGCGAGCAGGCGATTACCGGCGTGATGATTGAGAGCCATCTGGTAGAAGGTAACCAGAGCCTCGAAAGCGGTAAAGCGCTGGTGTATGGCCAGAGCGTGACCGATGCGTGCATCGGCTGGGCAGATACCGAGAAAGCATTGCGTCAACTGGCGCAGGCGGTTAAACAGCGTCGCGGTTAATCGCGGCGTGCAATAAAAAAGGCCAGACGTGAGTCTGGCCTTTTTGCGTTTCAGCGTTCGCTTACTTGGCTTTACCCTGGTTGGCAACGGCTGCTGCTTTCGCAGCGATCTCGTCAGCATCACCCAGATAGTAACGTTTGAGCGGCTTGAAGTTCTCATCGAACTCATACACCAACGGCACGCCAGTTGGGATGTTCAGTTCGAGGATTTCATCTTCGCTCAGGTTATCGAGGTATTTTACCAGTGCGCGCAGGGAGTTACCGTGTGCGGCAACGATCACTTTCTCACCACTCTTGATGCGCGGCAGAATGCTTTCGTTCCAGTAAGGAATAACACGTTCGATGGTCAGCGCCAGGCTTTCGGTGGTTGGCAGCTGCGCGTCAGTCAGTGAAGCGTAACGCGGATCGTGGCCTGGGAAACGCTCATCAGCGCGATCCAGTTGCGGTGGCGTGATGGCAAAGCCACGACGCCACTGTTTAACTTGCTCGTCACCATATTTAGCGGCGGTTTCTGCTTTATCCAAACCTTGCAGCGCACCGTAGTGACGCTCGTTCAGACGCCAGGTTTTCTCAACCGGCAGCCAGGCCTGATCCAGCTCATCCAGCACGTTCCACAGCGTGTGGATAGCGCGCTTCAGCACTGAGGTGTAAGCAAAATCAAACACGAAACCTTCTTTCTTCAGCAGCTGACCAGCTGCTTTGGCTTCCGTGCGACCTTTGTCAGACAGATCCACGTCGTACCATCCGGTGAAGCGGTTTTCCTGGTTCCACTGGCTTTCGCCGTGTCGCACCAGTACCAGCTTAGTTACGGCCATAGCTTTACTCCTTAATGCTCGATTTACGATTAGTATTGAAACCGGCTGCGGCCGCCTAAGAAGCGGCTCACTAATAGCGCCATACCATAGCCGAAAACAGCGCACTGCGTAAGCCTGTCGGTGACGCAGTGCGCGTTTTTCATCCGGCGGCTCAGTGCGGCGTGAAGCGATAACGCGTCACGGACTGCCAGCTGTCGCCAGGTTGCAGCCAGCAATCGGGCTGCGGCCATTCAGCATGGTTGGGCGAATCCGGTAAAAATTCACTTTCAAGAGCAATGCCCTGGAAAGCAGTATAGCTGTCTTGCTCACGGGCGCGGGTGCCCGCCAAATAGTTACCCGTATAAAATTGCAGCGCCGGTGCGGCGGTAAAAACGCTCAACTCCAGCTTGCCATCCGCAGACCACAAATGGGCCGCGGGCTGGCTGCTGTCGCCTGCCGTGTTGAGCAAAAAGGCATGGTCATAACCTTTCACCGCTTTTTGATCGTCATCGGCAAGGAACTCATCAGCGACGCGCTTCGGCTGGCGGAAATCAAAACTGTTTCCAGCCACTTCTTTCAGCGGTGCGTTGGGGATTCCCTCGCTATCCACCGGCAAGTAACGATCGGCGTGCAGTTGTAAGCGATGCTGGCGCGCATCGCCATGATGCGCATCAAGGTTAAAGTAAGCATGATTGGTCAGATTGACCGGGCAGGGCTTATCCGTCTTCGCTTCATAGCGAATCGACAGGCAATTATCATCATCCAGTTGATAGATCACGTCAGCAATCAAATTGCCGGGATAACCCTGATCGCCATCGGGCGAATCGAGGCGATAGTGCACCTCGCTTTCGCTCTGGCTAAGAATTTGCCAGCGACGTTTATCAAAACCTTCCGGTCCGCCGTGCAGCTGATGTGCACCTTGATTAGCGGCCAGCAGCAGATTAAGTGGCTTAAGTTCTGCCGAGGCGATGCGGTTGGCGTAGCGGCCGATGGTAGCGCCGAGATAGGCATCCTGATGCAGATAATCGGACGGTGAAGCGCAGCCGAGCAGCGCTTCACGCACGCTGTGATCGCGCATTGGCACGCGTGCCGATAGCCAGGTGGCACCCCAATCCATAAAGGTGGCGACCATGCCGTTGCGATTGCGCAACACGGTGATGCGCCACGGTTGCCCATCTGGCGCGTGTGAATTAACGTCAGTTACCATTGGCCTGCTCCTGCGGAGGCTTTGCACACGTAGAAGGTTTCTTTAATGCCGGTTTGCGCTTCATACTTTGCGGCCACTGCCGCCTTCACGGCATCGACCAGATCGATTGGCATCAGCGCCACAATACAGCCCCCGAAACCGCCGCCGGTCATGCGCACGCCGCCGCGTGGGCCGAGCTCTGCTTTCACAATTTCAACCAGCTGATCGATTTGCGGTACGGTGATTTCAAAATCATCACGCATCGAGGCATGTGATTCAGCCATCAGTTCGCCCATACGCTTCAGATCGCCCGCGCTTAAGGCATCGGCCGCTTCCAGCGTGCGCGCATTTTCCGTAATGACGTGGCGCACGCGCTTCGCTACCAGCGCATCCAGCTCACCTTCGGAGGCTGCAAACTCTTCCAGCGAGACATCACGCAGTGCGGGTTTGTTGAAGAAGCGGGCACCGGTTTCACACTGTTCGCGACGCGTATTGTATTCGCTGCCCACCAGGGTGCGCTTGAAATTAGAGTTGATGATCACCACCGCGATGTCTTCCGGCATGGAGACCGCGCGCGTACCCAGCGTGCGGCAATCGAGCAGCATGGCGTGATCGGGTTGGCCGAGCGCAGAAATCAGCTGATCCATAATGCCGCAGTTACAGCCTACAAACTGGTTCTCGGCTTCCTGGCCGTTCACCGCAATGGCGGCGCCGTCCAGCTTCAACGCATACAGCTGCTGGAACACGGTGCCGACCGCCACTTCCAGTGATGCCGATGAACTCAAGCCTGCGCCCTGTGGCACGTTGCCGCTGATCACCATATCCACGCCGCCAAAGCTGGCATCGCGTTTCTGCAGATGTTTCACCACGCCGCGTACGTAGTTGGCCCACATCGGCTCTTTTAACGGCTCAATGGGCGCGTCCAGCGAGAAACTGTCTTGCTGATTGTCGTAATCAACGGCAATCACGCGCACTTCACGATCATCGCGTTTGGCGCAGGCAATCACGGTTTGATAATCGATAGCGCACGGCAGCACGAAGCCATCGTTATAGTCAGTGTGTTCGCCGATCAAATTCACGCGGCCCGGCGCCTGAATGCTGTGGGTGGGTTGATAGCCGAAAGTGTCAGCGAATACCTGTTGAGTAATGGATTTTAATGACATTTATTGCGCCTCGCGGAAATGGACATCGCTGACAGAACGCAGACGTTCAGCTGCCTGTTCCGCCGTTAAATCACGTTGGGTTTCGGCCAGCATTTCATAGCCAACCATAAATTTGCGCACCGTGGCTGAACGCAGCAGCGGTGGATAGAAATGGGCATGCAGCTGCCAGTGATCGTTGGCTTCACCGTTAAACGGCGCACCGTGCCAACCCATCGAATAGGGGAATGAGCACTGGAACAGGTTATCGTAGCGGCTGGTCAGCTGCTTGAGCGCCAGCGCCAGATCGGTGCGCTGCGGTTCCGTTAAATCGGTAATGCGCTTCACATGGGCTTTTGGCAGCAGCAGCGTTTCAAACGGCCAGGCGGCCCACCAGGGCACGACCGCCAGCCAGTGCTCGGTTTCCACCACCGTGCGGCTGCCATCTTTCAGTTCGCGCGCCGCGTAATCAACCAGCAGCGGCGAACCTTTCTCATCAAAATAACGGCGCTGATTGTTGTCTTCTTTTTGCGCTTCGTTAGGTAAGAAACTGTTGGCCCAAATCTGGCCGTGCGGATGGGGATTAGAGCAGCCCATCGCCGCACCTTTGTTTTCGAATACCTGAACCCAAGGGTAATGCTGCCCGAGGTCGGCGGTTTGTTCCTGCCAGGTACGCACAATGTCTTCCAGGCCGCTCAGCGGCAGCTCAGGCAGCGTTTTGCTGTGATCCGGCGAGAAGCAGATTACGCGACTGGTGCCGCGCGCGCTTTCGCAGCGCATCAACACATCTTCGCTC
The DNA here is from genome assembly GCF_039621635.1 of Pantoea sp. BRR-3P. Lineage (NCBI taxonomy): Bacteria > Pseudomonadati > Pseudomonadota > Gammaproteobacteria > Enterobacterales > Erwiniaceae > Pantoea > Pantoea sp. BRR-3P. Next base: position 2,773,743 of record NZ_CP155066.1, on the reverse strand, counting down.
TGCGGCGCGTCGGGCGTATTGGTCATCAGCGCAGCAAAGTCGTTGGTAAAGACATAGGTGCTTTTGTAGTTGGGATTTTTGTCGCCGGTAATGCGGGTGTTTCCAGCACACAGGAAACAATCAGGATCGTGAGCGGGCAGCTGTTCCAGCGCCGGCGTTTCCTGCGCGCCCTGCCACGGACGCTTAGCGCGATGCGGCGAAACCAGCACCCATTGGTCGATCAATGGGTTATAGCGGCGATGCGGATGATCAACCGGGTTAAATTTTTCCATGATAAGTCCTGGTAAACGGCAAAAAGATAAAAATGGTTTTGATCAAAGTAGCACAAAGACCCGCGTGAAAGCGTGATCCAGTCTGGATAAATGGTATCGTTTACACAAGGTGACGATTCTCATTTTGTGGGGTTATCGCGTGTGATTGTTGAATTACCAGGCAATGAAATGGTAGCGGTTACATTAAGGGGGGATTTTAATTCCGGTGCGCATGAATGCGCACCCTACTAAGCGCTTTCGTAGGGTCGCCATTAATGGCGACCGCCAATTACCGCAGTGCTTCCTGCAGGAAACCGTAACCCTGTTCTTGCGCGACAAAACTTAAACGATGCGTGATGCACTGCGGAGCATCTTCGGCGTGATGGGACACAAACAGCAGCTGTGTACGGCCTTCACCAATCAGCACATCGACAAAGCGACGCACCAGCTGGCGGTTAATCGGATCAAGTCCTTGCAGTGGTTCATCGAGGATCAGCAGCGTGGGATGTTTGACCAGCGCACGCGCAATAAGCACCAGCCGCTGTTGTCCCCACGACAAACTGTGAAATGGCGCGTCGGCCAGCTGATTATCCATGCCGAGCAGCGCCAGCCACTGCCGCGCCAGGGCTTTTTGCCGATCGGACACCGCTTGATACAGGCCAATGGAATCGAAGAAACCGGAAAGCACCACCGTGCGCACATTGCAGCTGACGCGATAATCAAGGTGCAAGCTGCTACTAACGTAGCCGATATGCTGCTTGATATCCCAGATGGTTTCGCCGCTACCGCGTCGGATACCGAATAGTGTTAAATCGTTGCTGTATCCCTGTGGATGATCGCCGGTGACCAAACTGAGCAGGGTCGATTTTCCTGCGCCGTTCGGCCCAACAATCTGCCAGTGTTCACCGGGATTCACCTGCCAGGTTAAACCATCAATTACCGCTTTATCGTTGTACGACACCACGCCGTTACGCAGTATCACGCGCGGCGCATCTTCGGCCAGCTGCGGCAGTTGATCGGGCTGATCTGCTTCCGGCAGCGCCATGCCGGAAAGCGTCTCGCTGTGCGCCAGCTGTGCTACCAGCGCCTCGGCCAGCACGGCACGACGCTCGCCCACATGCGTCAGCGTGCATTCCGCCAGCACGCCCACTTTCTCCACGAAATCGGGAATATCGTCAAAGCGATTCAACACCAGCACCACGGTGTAACCGTTTTGATGCAGATCGTTGAGAGTGTGTGCCAGGCTGGCGCGTGATGCCACATCCAGCCCATCAAAAGGTTCATCGAGGATCAGCAGATCCGGTCGCGCCATCAGCGCCTGACACAGCAGCGTTTTGCGCGTTTCACCGGTGGAGAGATATTTAAAGCGGCGATCCAGCAAATAGCTGATACCAAATTGCTGCGCCAGCGTCTGACAGCGCGCGTCATCTTTAATTTCGTCCTGGATGATCTGCGCAGCCGTGCGACCGGTATCGTCTTCGCCATCACTTAGCAGGTCGGTGTTATTGCGTTCCCACTCATCGCTCACCAGCTTCTGCAGCTGCTCGAGTGAAAGACGTGCACGGCGTTGGAAATCCTGCCGCACGCTGCCTTTACCCGGCAATAACTCGCCGGAGAGGGCGCGCGCCAGCGACGATTTACCGCTGCCATTCGCGCCGACGAAGGCCCAGCTTTCGCCGCTGTTGAGGGTTAAATCGTGAAGGGACAGTGCTCGGGAGTCGCTAAGGTGAAATGTGCCTTGCGAAATTTGCAATGAAGCCATGATTCATTCCGTTTTTTGCATCGTGTCGTTCTGTTTTAACCAGCGATACCCGCGAAGTCAAATCATGGCGCTGAATTCAGAGCAGTGTGGCGATGATGGCGTGTTCGGCATTAAAACTGGCGGTCACACTGGCGCCAACCTGTAGATTCTGCTGTTTAACCTCGTCGTTGGTGACGGTGGCGCATAGCGTCTCTCCGCTCGGCAGCGCCATTAGCACTTCACTAACCAGCTCGCCAGGCTCAATGGCGCTAATGTGTGCCGCCAGCTGGTTACCGTTGTGGCCTGGCGCGCTGCTGACGTGAATCCACGGCGCTTTAATCAACACCAATACCTCTTTGCCGCTATCGAGTTGCAGCCGCTCGGCGCTGCGTTCGGTGATGGCCACCTGTAAACGCGTAACGCCGTCGGCGAGCAGCACATCAATATGCTGTTGTACATGCTGGTGATCGCTGGCCAGCACTGTAGCAAACAGCTGGTTACGCGCGCTGGTTTGCAGCGAGAAACGCGCAATCGCCGCCAGCAGACTGTCGAGCGGCAAGCTGTCGTTTTGCAACACATCGAATGCCTTCTGCTGAATCTGCTCCATCAGCAGGAACAGCTGAATCAGACGCTCGCCATACTGCGTTAGCTGCGCGCCGCCGCCGCCTTTGCCACCGGTAGCGCGCTCAACTAAGATTTGATCAGCCATCTGGTTCATTTCGTTAATCGCGTCCCAGGCACTTTTGTAGCTGATGCCCGCCAGCTTCGCGCCCTGGCTAATGGAGCCGGTTTGCTGCACGCGTTTCAGTAGCTCGATACGGCGCGGATCGGCAAACAGCTTCTGCTGAAGACGAATATGAAGAGAAAGTTCTGCCTGCATGTCAGCTCCTTTGGTTAATCAGCTCAGTTTACTGCTTAAAAGTAAAAGCACGAAAAGGGCAGTGCGTTTTTTTCTCTAACCGTTACAATCACTTTTTTATTTTCTGCGTGAGGTTTCCATGCTGGAACTGCTAAAAAGCCTGGCCGTGGCTATCATCATGGTGCCGATTGTGATGGCGATTATGCTCGGTCTGATTTATGGCCTGGGTGAAGTTTTTAACGTCATCTCTAAATTTGGTCGCCGCGAAGACCGCCCTGCCAATAGCTCACAACACTAATTCCTCAACGCCCGCATCTCGCGGGCGTTTTGTTTTTTAACTTCCGAAAAATCCTGCCGATAACAATCTCATGACGCATGCGTGCTCACGTTGTATTATCAAATATATAACGTAACAAGGAGCAACAAATGCAAAAAAATCATTACTGCTGGGCAGCTGCAACAGTTTTAAGTGTGACCCTGGCCGGTCAGGCTGTGGCCGCGGAGAAGATCACCGTGTTCGCCGCCGCGTCATTGACTAATGCGCTGCAGGAGATCGCCACGCAATACCAGAAGAAAACCGGCGTTGAAGTGGTCTCTTCTTTTGCCTCTTCATCGGTGCTGGCGCGCCAGATTGATCAGGGGGCACCTGCCGATCTGTTCATCTCAGCCGATCAGCAGTGGATGGACGATGTCGTCGGTAAAAACAGCGTAGTAACCCGCACGCGCTACACGCTGCTCGGCAATGATTTAGTACTGATTACACCCAAAAGTGACGCAGCGAAAACGGTTACCATTAATAACCAAACCGACTGGAAGAGTTTGCTAAAAGGCGAGCGGCTGGCGGTGGGCGATCCGGATCACGTACCAGCCGGAATTTATGCCAAAGAAGCATTACAGAAACTGGGCGCGTGGGACGCTTTATCCCCGCAGCTGGCGCCAGCGAATAATGTGCGCGCTGCGCTAGCACTGGTTGAACGTAACGAAACGCCTTACGGCATCGTTTATGGATCGGATGCCGTTGCCAGCGAAAAAGTGCAGGTAGTGGGACGTTTCCCGGAAGATAGCCACAAACCCGTGGAATATCCGATGGCGATTGTCAAAGATCATCAGAACGCAACGGTAGAAGCCTTCTACAACTATTTGCAGGGGCCGGATGCCGCTGCAGTGTTTAAACAGTATGGATTTACGCCGAAGAAATGATACTGAGCGATCCCGAATGGCAGGCTGTGTTTCTCAGCCTGAAAGTTTCCTGTGTAGCGGTGCTGTGCAGCCTGCCGTTTGGCATCATGATGGCCTGGATTCTGGCGCGCTGCCGGTTTCCAGGCAAAACCCTGGTGGATAGCCTTATTCACCTGCCGCTGGTATTACCGCCCGTGGTGGTGGGATACCTATTGCTGATCGCGCTGGGCCGACGCGGCTTTATCGGCGAATGGTTATATGACTGGTTCGGCTTCACCTTTGCCTTTAGCTGGCGCGGTGCGGTGTTGGCATCCGCGGTGATGGCCTTTCCGCTGATGGTGCGGGCGATTCGCCTCGCACTTGAAGCGGTCGATACCAAACTGGAGCAGGCGGCGCGTACGCTTGGCGCCGGACGCTGGCGTGTGTTCTTCACCATCACCATTCCGCTCACTTTGCCGGGCATTATTGTCGGGACAGTACTGGCCTTTGCCCGTTCGCTGGGCGAATTTGGCGCGACCATCACTTTTGTTTCCAACATTCCCGGCGAAACGCGCACCATTCCGTCGGCGATGTTTACTTTGATTGAAACGCCCGGTGCGGAAGGCACGGCTGCCCGCCTGTGTGCTGTGGCGATTGCGTTGGCGTTGATGTCGCTGGTGGCATCCGAACTGCTGGCGCGCTGGGGCCGCAAACGGCTGGGAGCCGCATAATGCTCAATCTGCAAATTTCTCAACAGCTGGGCGATCACCAGCTCGACATCAGCGTCAGCATCCCCGGCAGCGGTATCACGGCGATTTTCGGTGTCTCCGGTGCAGGTAAAACCTCATTAATTAATGCCATTGGCGGCCTGACTCAGCCGCAGCGCGGTCAGATTCAGCTGAACGATCGTCTGTTGTTTGATGCGGAAACGCAGGTCAATTTGCCGCCGGAAAAGCGCCGTATTGGCTATGTGTTCCAGGATGCGCGGCTGTTCCCGCACTATCGCGTGCGCGGCAACCTTCAATATGGCATGGCGGCATCAATGAAACCGCAGTTCAACGCGCTGGTAGCGCTGCTCGGTTTAGAGCCGTTGCTCAGTCGTTTTCCGGCCTCATTGTCGGGTGGGGAAAAACAGCGCGTGGCGATTGGCCGCGCATTACTGACTGCGCCAGATATTTTGCTGATGGATGAACCACTGGCTTCGCTGGACTTGCCGCGCAAACGTGAGCTGATGCCCTATCTGCAAAAGCTGGCGAAGCAGGTGGATATTCCCATCCTTTACGTCACACACAGTCTTGATGAGATTTTGCAGCTGGCGGATAACGTGCTGGTGCTGGACGCGGGCCAGGTAAAGGCGTTTGGGCCACTGGAGAAAGTGTGGAGCAGCTCGGCAATGCGACTGTGGCTGCCGATGGCTGAACGCACCAGCGTACTGCGTGTGCAGGTGCTGGAGCAGCATCCGAATTACCCGATGACGGCGCTGTCGCTCGGCGATCAGCACATTTGGGTCAGCCGCGTGAATCATCCCCTGAAAACGCCGCTGCGTATTCGCATCGCCTCGGCCGATGTGTCGCTGGCGCTACAGCCACCGCAAAATACGTCGATTCGCAATATCCTGCCGGCGAAGGTGGTCGAGCTGCTGGAGATTGATGATCAGGTGGAAGTGAAACTGCGCATTGGCATCAGCGAGCTGTGGGCGCGTATTTCGCCGTGGGCGCGAGATGAGCTGGGGATTCGTCCCGATCAGTGGCTGTATGCCCAGATTAAAAGCGTGTCGATTACGGCATGATTTATTGCACGGTTTGATAAAATCGGCGCAATAAATTGCGCCGCAACATCCTTCGGTTACAGGATTTCCTGGTTGATCACTTCCGCGATGCCCGGTTCCACATTGGTACCAATCACCTTTTTGGCGCGCGCTTTGATCGCGTCATCGGCATTGCCCATCGCCACACCTAATCCCACCTGTTCCAGCATACTGAGATCGTTATAGTTGTCGCCAAACGCCAGCACGTCTTGCATGCTGAAGCCCTGGCTCTCCACCCACTGAGCGAGGCGCTTGCCTTTACTGTTTCCTGCCTGCGCGATATCCACCTGATCGTGCCACGACCATTCGCACGCCAGACCGAGTTCGGCTTCGGTGCGCTCGGCAAACTGCTGCAGCGCGCGCGTATCGGGGTGCGACAGCGCAAATTTCCAGATCGATTTGGCTTCAATGGCGGCCTGCGCCAGGCTTGGCACCTGCAGGAACAGCGGGCGCTGCGCTTCCGGCAGTGACTGCGCCCAGTTCAGCGTACGCGTTACGTGGCCAGTTGGCGTTTGATACAGCATCGCGTCATCGACATACAGCAAGCCGTGAATATTCTCTTCATCCAGCATCTCAATCACACGCGCAGCTTTGCTTTTATCCAGCGGATCGGCAGCCAGCACCCTCTTCGCCGAATAATCATACAAATAGGTGCCATTACAACAGATTGCGGGTGTATCCAGCTTAAGTGCCTGATAAAAAGGGTGGATAGCGCAGTGGTGGCGACCGGTAACGATCAGCACTTTGACGCCCGCCTGTTGCGCGCGGGACAGCGCTTCAATGGATTCTGGCAGAATGGTTTTATTCGGGGTCAGCAGGGTGCCGTCGAGGTCAAGGGCGATTACGCGGTAGCTCATTACACTTTCCGTCCGGGAGTTAGCAAAGCGTTAAGTCTACACCCGGCAGCGGCCCTGAGACAAAAAACAGGGCACAAATGAATCCAGCGCGACAAAATGAAACGCGCTACAGTTATCCCTTTCATCAGGCAGCGAATAAGGAAAACGCATGAAACAAGTCGTGTATACCGCCAGTCCCGAGAGCCAGCAGATCCACGCCTGGCAGTTACAGGAAGATGGCGCACTGACGTTATTGCAGGTAACGGATGTTGCCGGGCAGGTGCAGCCGATGGTGGTGAGCCCGAAAAAAGATTTTCTCTATGTCGGTGCTCGTCCGAATTTTCGCGTACTGGCGTTCCGCATTGCGGCCGACGGTACGTTGAGCCTGGCCGGCGAAGCGCCGCTGCCGGGCAGCCCAACGCACATCTCCACCGATCGTCACGGCAACTATCTGTTCTGCGGCTCGTATAACGATGCCTGCGTCAGCGTCAGCCCAATTGGTAGCGATGGCTTGCCGCAGGCACCAAGCCATGTGATTAACGGTTTAGACGGCTGCCATTCAGCAAATATTGACCTGAACAACCAAACGCTGTTCGTACCGGCACTGAAGCAGGATCGCATCTGCCTGTATCAGCTGAATGCAGATGGAACGCTGGCGCCGCGCGAGCAGGCGCAGGTCACCACCGTTGAAGGTGCGGGTCCGCGGCATATGGCGTTCCACCCGAACGGTGCCTACGGTTACGTGGTCAATGAGTTGGATAGCACGGTGGATGTCTGGGCATTAAACAACGTACACGGCCAGGTCGAGCGCGTGCAGAGCCTTGATATGATGCCGCCAAACTTCAGCGACACGCGGTGGGCCGCCGATATTCACATTACGCCAGATGGCCGTTTCCTTTATGCCTGCGACCGTACCAGCAGCACCATTACCGTGTTCAGCATCAGTGAAGATGGTGCCGTGCTGGCGATTGAAGGTTTCCAGCCAACGGAAACGCAGCCACGCGGTTTCAACATTGACCATAGCGGACAATATCTGGTCGCGGCAGGGCAGAAATCGCACCATATCGAGGTGTATAAAATCCAGGAGCGCGGCCTGCTGCATCCGCTGGCGCGTTACGCGGTAGGACAAGGCCCGATGTGGGTCGTCATCCACCAACTGTGATATTAGGTGCGCATAAATGCGCACCCTACAAAATCCGTCGTAGGGTCGCCATTAATGGCGACCTTTCTTATTATGCGTATTTCACCGTAATCGACGCGCTGGCTAGCGCATGAAAATGCACGTTAAAACCAACCATCGCGCCACTCGCACCTTCATCCACCTCAATCTTGTCCGTATCCAGCGCATGCACCGTAAAGATGTAGCGATGCGATTCGCCCTGCGGTGGAGCGGCGCCGCCATAGCCGCTTTGGCCAAAATCGGTGCGTGTCTGAATGGCGCTTTCTGGCAGTTCCGCCACGCCAGAACCGGCACCTTGCGGCAGTACGGTTACTTCAGCGGGAATGTTCGCTACCACCCAGTGCCACCAGCCGGAGCCCGTTGGCGCGTCGGGATCGTAGCAGGTCACGACAAAGCTTTTGGTGCCCGCCGGGACATCATCCCATGCCAGATGCGGTGACAAATTGTCGCCCTGATAACCCATCCCATTGAAAACGTGCCGCTCTGGCATCTTATCGCCATCGTTAAAATCCTGGCTGAATACACGCATGATCGCTCCTTTGTAGTTGTGCAGTGTTCTCAATCATGGTGGAAATGCGCCGCAACATCCAGTGCCGCGCTGACCGCCCGTGTGAGCTGCGTCAGCTCGGCGGTAGAAATCAGATAAGGTGGCATCAGATAAATCAAACGGCCAAACGGACGGATCCACACCCCACATTGCACAAAGAACTGTTGCAGCGCCGCCATGTTCACCGGCTTATGCGTTTCGATCACGCCAATCGCCCCCAGCACGCGGGCATCGGCTACCGCGTGATGACTGCGCAGCGGCAACAGTTCCGCGCGTAACTGCTGTTCAATGTGGGGCACCTGTGTCATCCAGTGACCTTCATTAATCATCGCCAGACTTTCCACCGCCACCGCGCAGGCCAGCGGGTTGCCCATAAAGGTTGGACCATGCATAAAGCAGCCTGCCGCGCTGCGGCTGATAGTATCGGCGACTTCACGCGTAGTGAGCGTAGCGGATAGCGTCAGAGTGCCCCCGGTCAGCGCTTTGCCGAGGCAGAGAATGTCCGGCGTGATACCCGCATGGTCGCAGGCAAATAGCTTGCCGCTGCGGCCAAAGCCGGTGGCGATTTCGTCAGCAATCAAAAGTAAACCGTAGCGATCGCACAGTTCGCGCACCTGTTGCAGGTAGCGCGGATGGTAGAAGCGCATGCCGCCTGCGCCTTGCACAATCGGCTCCAGAATTACCGCCGCGATGTCACGATGATGAGTTTCGGCCAGCTGCGCGAAATCGGCGAAATCGGCCTCATTCCACTCAGCATCGAATGCGCACTGCGGCGCGTCGGCAAACAGGTGCTCCGGCAAATAGCCACGCCACAGGCTGTGCATAGAGTTTTGCGGATCGCACACCGACATCGCGGCAAAGGTGTCGCCATGATAACCGCGTTTCAGCGTGAGGAATTTCTGTCGCGTTTGATTACGTCCCAGCCAGTATTGCAGAGCCATTTTCATCGACACTTCGACAGCGATCGAACCGGAATCAGCAAGAAATACGCACTCAAGCGCCTCGGGCGTCATGGCAATCAGCTGGCGGCTTAGCTCAACTGCTGCCGGATGCGTAATCCCGCCAAACATCACGTGTGACATCTGCGCCATTTGCTGCTGCAGTGCCTGGTTAAGACGCGGATGATTGTAGCCGTGAATCGCTGCCCACCATGACGACATGCCATCCACCAGTTCACGTCCATCGGCCAGCTGTAGCTGGCAGCCGTGCGCTGCCACCACCGGATAACAGGGCAGGGGATCGCGCATCGACGTATAGGGATGCCAGATATGCTGGCGGTCAAAGTTGAGGTCGTCCTGAGTGAACATGCGTATTGTAAACCATTTTAAAAAGATTTAGTTTACAAGTATAACCACGTTAATCGTCGGGATGAACCCCCTTTTTTTTGGAGTAAGCAATGGCAAACCGCTGGACACTGGCACAAGCTCAGGCACTTTTCGAAAAACCTTTCCTTGAGTTGATGTTTGAAGCGCAGCAAGTGCATCGTCAACATTTCGATCCGCGTCAGGTACAGGTCAGCACGCTGCTGTCGATCAAAACCGGCGCCTGCCCGGAAGATTGTAAATACTGTCCGCAGAGCGCGCGTTACAAAACCGGTCTCGAATCCGAGCGTCTGATGGAGGTGGATGCGGTGCTGGAATCGGCGCGCAAAGCCAAAGCCGCCGGCTCAAGCCGTTTCTGCATGGGCGCGGCGTGGAAAAATCCGCACGAGCGCGACATGCCCTATCTGCAGCAGATGGTGCAGGGGGTGAAAGCGATGGGCATGGAAACCTGCATGACGCTCGGCACGCTGGATGGCAGCCAGGCGCAGCGCCTTGCTGAAGCCGGCCTCGATTTCTACAACCACAACCTCGATACCTCGCCAGAATTCTACGGCAACATCATCACCACGCGCAGCTATCAGGAGCGCCTGGATACACTGGACAAAGTGCGCGGCGCGGGCATCAAAGTGTGCTCGGGCGGCATCGTGGGCCTGGGGGAAACGGTGAAAGATCGCGCCGGTTTGCTGGTGCAGTTGGCTAACCTGCCGACGCCACCGGAGAGCGTGCCAATCAACATGCTGGTGAAGGTGAAAGGCACGCCGCTGGCGGATAACGAGGATGTGGAACCGTTCGACTTTATCCGCACCATCGCGGTGGCGCGCATCATGATGCCATCGTCGCACGTGCGTCTCTCTGCCGGTCGCGAGCAGATGAGTGAGCAAACCCAGGCAATGTGCTTTATGGCCGGGGCTAACTCGATCTTCTACGGCTGCAAACTGCTCACCACGCCAAACCCGGAAGAGGATAAAGATCTGATTCTGTTCCGCAAACTCGGCCTCAATCCGGAACATACCGCGACAACGGCGGGGGATAATGAGCAGCAATATCAGCTCAGCGAACAGCTGCTACAGGCGGATACCGAGCAGTTCTACAACGCGGCTGTGTAAATGGGCTGGTCACAACGTATCGATCACGCGCTGGCGGCGCGGCGGGCCGCCGATGGCTGGCGGCAGCGGCGTCCCATCGAACATAACAACGTGCGGGAAATTACGCTCGACGGCCAACGCTATCGGCACTTCTCCAGTAACGACTATCTCGGCCTGAGCCAGCATCCGGCGGTCATCGCCGCGTGGCAGCAGGGCGCGGCTGAGGCGGGCGCAGGTGCAGGTGCATCCGGTCACGTTACCGGCTACAGCCGCCATCACGCCAAGCTGGAGGAACAGCTGGCCGATTGGCTGGGCTATTCGCGCGCGCTGCTGTTCATTTCGGGATTTGCCGCCAATCAGGCGGTGATCCATCTGCTGGCGGAAAAGCAGGATCGCATCTTTGCCGATAAGCTGGCGCACGCGTCGCTGCTGGATGCCGCCAGCCACAGTCCGGCCAGCCTGCGCCGCTTTGCCCATAATCAGCCGGCAAGCCTGGCGAAACTGCTGGCGACGCCATCAGACGGTGGCACATTGGTGGTCACCGAAGGCGTTTTTAGTATGGATGGCGACAGCGCGCCGCTCGCGGCTATTGCAGAACAGACGCGGCATGGCAACGGCTGGCTGCTGGTGGATGATGCGCACGGCATCGGTGTTACCGGTGCACAAGGGCGCGGCAGCTGCTGGCAGCAACAGGTGAAGCCGGAGCTGCTGATTGTCACCTTTGGCAAAGGGTTTGGCGTCAGCGGTGCCGCGTTGCTGTGCGATGATGCGACCGCCGATTACGTTGAACAATTTTCCCGCCATCTGATCTATTCCACCGCCATGCCGCCGGCGCAGTGCTATGCGCTGCTGGCGGCGCTGCGGCAGATTCAACAAGGCGATGCGCTGCGTGAACGGTTGCACAGTCACATTGCGCGCTTTCGCGCCGGTGCCGCGGATTTACCGTGGCAGCTGGTCGCTTCAGACAGTGCGATTCAGCCGCTGATCGTTGGCGAAAATAGCGCTGCGCTGGCGCTGTCGCAGCGGCTGGCGCAGGCCGGCTGTTGGGTGAGCGCGATCCGTCCGCCCACCGTGCCACCGGGTACCGCGCGGCTGCGCATCACGCTTACCGCTGCGCATCACATCGATGATATCGATCGACTGCTGGAGGCGCTGTATGACGCTGCAGGTTAACAAGCAGGCCGTGGCGCAGGCTTTTGGTCGTGCGGCCGCACATTACGAACAGCATGCGCAGCTGCAGCGACTGAGCGGTGATGCGCTGCTGGCGCGGGCACCGGCCGGTTTTGGTCCGCATCTGCTGGATGCCGGTTGCGGCACCGGCTGGTATAGCCGCTACTGGCGCGATCGCGGGCGTACGCTGACCGCGCTCGATCTCTCACCCGATATGCTGCAAACGGCGCGCGAACAGCAATCGGCGCAGCATTATCTGCTGGGTGATATTGATGATGTGCCGCTAGCGGATGCCAGCGTTGACGGCGTGTGGAGCAACCTGGCAGTGCAGTGGAGCAGTGATTTGTGCACTGCGCTGCAGCAGTTTTTGCGCGTCACGCGCCCAGGCGGCACGGTGCTGTTCTCCACGCTGCTCGACGGTTCGCTACACGAAGTGCATCACGCATGGGCGCAGTTGGATGGTCGCCGCCACGCCAATCGTTTTCTCAGCGCAGCGCAGTTGCGCGCGACCACCGCAACGCTACCGATGCAGGCAGAGCAGCAGATCGTTACGCTGCATTTCCCCAGTGCGCTTAGCGCCATGCGTTCCCTGAAAGGCATTGGTGCTACGCATCTGCACGACGGACGCGGCAGCAGCGTGCTGACACGTACTCAGTTAGCAACACTTGAGCAGCACTGGCCGCAGGATGAGGCCGGTTACCGCCTGAGCTACCATTTGATGTATGGAGTTTTAACGAAATGACACGCTGGTTTATTACCGGAACCGATACCGAAGTAGGCAAAACCGTGGCCAGCGGCGCACTTTTGCAGGCGGCGAGCGCCGCAGGATTGCGCACCGCCGGCTATAAACCGGTGGCGTCCGGCTGTGAGATCACACAAGAAGGCGTCCGCAACAGTGATGCATTGGCATTGCAGCGCTACAGCAGCGTGCCGCTACGCTACGAGCAGGTGAATCCGCTGGCGTTTGTCGAGCCGACTTCACCGCATATCATCAGTGCAGAAGAGGGCAGGCCAATTGAATTTGCCGCACTTTCTGCTGGCTTACGTGTGCTTGAGCAGCAGGCGGAATGGGTGTTAGTGGAGGGGGCGGGCGGCTGGTTCACGCCGCTATCGGACACGCAGACCTATGCAGATTGGGTTGAAGCCGAGCAGCTACCCGTAATTCTGGTCGTGGGCGTAAAGTTAGGCTGCATCAACCATGCGCTGCTTACCGCCGAAGCGGTGAAAGCGCGAGGTTTATGCCTGGCGGGCTGGATTGCCAATGATATCCAGCCGCCGGGCAAACGCCATCAGGAATATATGGCCACGCTGCGTCAGCGCATTGACGCGCCGTTCCTCGGTGAGATCCCGCACCTCAGCGATGAGGCGCAGCAAGGCGATTGTGGGCGCTATTTGACACTGCCGCAATAATCCAGGTCGCCATGAATGGCGACCCTACGATGCCAGATGCCGTTTTATACGGTCGCCATGAATGGCGACCCTACGATGCCAGATGTCGTTTTGTACGGTCGCCATTCATGGCGACCTGGCTATCTACGTCACCGTTAACCACTTATTGACGGTGATGTCATCCAACTGCGCCATTTTGCCGTGCGCCACGTTGCGTCCACGATGCAGCAGCAGAAAATAGTCGGCAACGCGGCGGATGAATGACACGTGCTGCTCCAGCAACAGAATCGTCAGACCGTATTCGCGGTTAAGCCGTCGGATAAGATTGCCCATCTCCTCTTCCAGCCACGGCGACATGCCTTCCGTTGGTTCATCGAGAATCACCAGCTTGGGTTGCAGCACCAATGCGCGCGCCAGGGCCAAATGCTGCTGTTGCTCCATCGGCAGTTCGCCGCTGCGCTGGTGGCGCATCGAATAGAGCGCCGGAAACAGATCAAAGACCATTTCCGGAATCGCACGGCTGCGATCGTCCTGCGCTGCCATTAGGGCAATCAGCAGGTTATCTTCCACGCTCATCTGCGAGAAAATGTGCCGCCCCTGCGGGACATAACCAATCCCGGTGCGGGCACGCATCTCGGCCGGTTGCAGCAGTAAATCCTCCGGCGGCGAGCCATCTTCTTGCCAGGTCATCGAGCCGCTGTTGATCGGCAAGCGGCCCATAATGCAATTAACCAACGTGGTTTTACCCATGCCTGGGCTGCCTAACACGCCGGTACAGGTACCCGGCGGCAGATCGAGATCCACATCCCACAGGATGTGATTTTGACCGTAAAACTGATTCACCGAACGTAAACTCAGCATCTGACATACTCCTTCCAGATTATTAGCCTGAATGCTCCCGCTCTGTGTCGTCTGGCATACAGTCGTGCACGATTGATGGACACCGCTGTCGTCGGCAAAAGCCGAGGAGGACGCGTTACTCCCTGGCTTTAAACACTGCAATTCCCAGGCCAGGTTGGAAATAGAAACCGAGCAGCGCCTAAAAACGGCAAAATCAAGGTTTAAAAGTTGAGAAATGCTTAACAATTCCATGCGGTGACAAACCGGCTGCACTTCGACAGTGCTGATGGCTTAACGTTTCTGGTGCATATGATCGTTCGTAAGGCAATAACTTAGGAAAAAGTGGTATTAAAAAGGCGCGTTTCCCCTTCACAATGGGGGAGCAGAGAGGAGAAAAAGGGAGTTAAGGCTATCCGACAGGTGAGAAAAAAAAGACGAAAAAAATTTTTTTTGCCCTGAAGACGACCTGCAAGAAAATTATACACAGCTGATGGGCTTTGGGCTGGATTCACTTATCCACCATTACTGTGGATAACCTTGTGCATTAGCGACTGAAAACCGGGCGCAAGCGAGTAAATTCGCGGCCTTCATACATTATGATGAGAATCTGGGCTTTTAGGTGTAATTCAATTAAAACAGCAGGTTAGTTAAAATCAAGCATGCGATTTATCTGCCTTGTCATCGGACTGCAATTTAATGACACTCTCTTGACAAATGTTAAAAGCATCCTCGCTCTGGGGATAACATTGCGCAACAAGCATTTGCCTCATGCCGCTTAAAATGCACGGAAGAAATTTCCCTGCAGGAACGATTATCGTGCAACGGTACTGTGATTATGTCCAGTATTTTTTTCTGGCAAATTCGCCACAGCAGAGTAGAATTAGCAGCCTGCCCGCCGTCTTCATCTGCTGGAACCGCTAAAACATGAGCAAAGCCTTTAAACTCAACTCCGCTTTCAAGCCTTCAGGCGACCAACCTGAGGCCATTCGCCGCCTGGAAGAGGGGCTGGAGGATGGACTCGCCCATCAAACGCTGTTGGGCGTAACCGGTTCAGGTAAAACGTTTACCGTTGCCAATGTGATTGCGGATCTCAATCGCCCGACGATGGTTTTGGCACCGAACAAAACATTGGCGGCGCAGCTGTACGGCGAGATGAAAGAGTTCTTCCCGGACAATGCGGTGGAGTTTTTCGTCTCTTACTACGATTACTATCAGCCTGAAGCCTATGTTCCCAGCTCCGACACTTTTATCGAAAAAGATGCCTCGGTGAACGAGCACATTGAACAGATGCGTCTCTCGGCGACCAAAGCGCTGCTGGAGCGTCGTGATGTGATCGTAGTGGCGTCGGTTTCCGCTATTTACGGTCTGGGCGATCCCGATCTCTATTTGAAAATGATGCTGCACTTAACGCGCGGCATGATTATCGACCAGCGCAGCATTCTGCGTCGTCTGGCAGAGCTGCAATATACCCGTAACGATCAGGCTTTCCAGCGCGGCACCTTCCGCGTGCGTGGGGAAGTGATCGATGTGTTCCCGGCCGAATCAGACGACATTGCGCTGCGTATTGAGCTGTTTGATGAAGAAGTTGAGCGGCTGTCGCTGTTTGATCCGCTTACCGGGCAGATTGACTCGGTGATCCCGCGTTTTACCGTTTATCCTAAAACGCACTATGTCACGCCGCGCGAGCGTATTCTGCAGGCGATGGAAGATATCAAAGTTGAACTGGTGGACCGCCGCAAGGTGCTGCTGGAGAACAATAAGCTGCTGGAAGAGCAGCGTATTTCTCAGCGTACCCAGTTCGACCTCGAAATGATGAACGAGCTGGGCTACTGCTCCGGTATTGAAAACTACTCACGCTATCTGTCCGGTCGCGGACCGGGCGAGCCGCCGCCAACCTTATTTGATTATCTGCCGGCTGACGGTTTGCTGGTGGTTGACGAATCGCACGTGACGATCCCGCAAATTGGCGGTATGTACCGCGGTGACCGCGCGCGTAAAGAGACGCTGGTGGAGTATGGCTTCCGCTTACCGTCGGCGCTGGATAACCGCCCGATGAAGTTTGAAGAGTTTGAGGCGTCCGCGCCGCAAACCATTTATGTGTCGGCCACGCCCGGCAATTACGAGCTGGAAAAATCAGGCAGCGAAGTGATCGATCAGCTGGTGCGTCCAACCGGCCTGCTTGATCCGATCCTCGAAGTGCGACCGGTCGCGACCCAGGTCGACGATTTGTTGTCGGAAATCCGCAAGCGTGTCGAGATTAATGAGCGCGTGCTGGTTACCGTTTTGACCAAGCGTATGGCAGAAGATCTCACCGAATACCTTGTGGAACACGGTGAGAAGGTGCGCTATCTGCATTCGGATATCGATACCGTAGAACGTATGGAAATCATCCGCGATTTACGCCTTGGCGAGTTTGATGTGTTGGTGGGCATCAACTTGCTGCGTGAAGGCTTGGATATGCCGGAAGTGTCGCTGGTGGCGATTCTCGATGCCGACAAAGAAGGTTTCCTGCGCTCTGAGCGTTCACTGATTCAAACCATTGGTCGCGCCGCGCGTAATATCAATGGGCGCGCGATTCTCTACGCCGATAAAATCACGCCATCAATGGAACGCGCGATGGGTGAAACGGAACGTCGTCGCGAGAAGCAGCAAAAATATAACGAAGAGAATGGCATTGTGCCGCAGGGGCTCAATAAGAAGATCACCGATATTCTTGAGCTGGGCAAAAACGTGGTTAAAACGCGCGGTAAAGGTAAAACCGCATCGCGCACTGCGGCAGAGGCGGAAGCCAACTATATGGCGCTTACGCCACAGGCGATGCAAAAGAAAATTCACGAGCTGGAAGGGCAGATGCAGCAGCACGCGCAGAATCTGGAGTTTGAAGAGGCTGCCAGCGTGCGCGATCAGTTGCATCAATTGCGCGAGCTGTTTATTGCGGCTTCGTGATCGTGGTATCCAGGTCGCCATGAATGACGACCCTACAGGAATTCAGCGTGGTTTTCGTAGGGTGCGCATTCATGCGCACCTGGAAATTAAACGGCCTGAATCGCGTGTTCTAGCGCAATGCGCAGCAGTTGGCGGTCGTGACGGTATTTAATATCGGCGGCTTCCAGCGGTTCGCGAATAATTAAACGATCTTCCACTCCGCTAATATCTGCGGCTGGACTTACCACCACCGCATCAATCACCCGTTTGCCAATGGCTTTCTCCATGATAGCCAGTTTGTCAGCAACATTCAGGCTGGCCGCTGCTGGACTCAGTTCACGACCAAGATTGCCAATAAATACCATGGTAGCGGGCGTACGGCGCAGCGCGCGCGCCATATCTTCCATCAGCAATATTGGCATCAGGCTGGTGTAAAAACTGCCGGGGCCAATCAGAATCAAATCCGCTTCGCCTATCGCCTCGATCGCTTCGCGCGTGGGCAGCACGTTCGGGTGCAGCATCAACTCCTCGGGGGGCTGCTTCATCTCATCAATAGCGGTTTCCCCGTATACCATGTTGCCTTCGCCATCCTGTGCCACCAGATCAACAGGCTGTTCTGACATCGGAATGAGAAACGCATCCACTTTAAGCAAATTACGGATAATGTTGATGGCTTCCAGCGGACGTACGCTCAGGTGATCAAGCGCTTTCAGCATCAGGTTGCCAAGGTTATGCCCGGCCAGCTCGCCATTGCCGCTAAAGCGGTACTCAAACATCGCGGTGGCGACGCTCGGTTCAGTGATCAGCTGATTGATACAGTTACGCATATCGCCCCAGGCAATGCCGCCTTCCGAGCGGCGAATGCGGCCGGTGGATCCGCCGTTATCGGTGGTGGTGACAATACCGGTTAAGCGCGAGCCCAACGGTGCCAGCGCTGACATCACGCGTCCAAGACCGTGCCCGCCGCCCAGCGCCACTACGCGATCCAAATCTGCCAGGGTTCGATTCATGTTTCTCCTTTGTCACTGCCGTCCTCGCATTGAGGCGTAGTTGAACTGATGTGCATCAATATCTGCGGCGTATTTTACCGTATCCTGTCGCGAAAATGCGGTGAAAAATACGTTATGTATCAATATATATAGCGAAATTCACTGATGGATGCTAATCGCTAATCGCGCTACCATTCGTTTTAACCGTGTTGTCCACAATGACAACAAACTCCCAAGCCTGGTTTCCTAAGTCGTGAAAGATATGGAATACAGGCCGCAGCATTGAGCTGCCAGGGTGCAGAAAGAAATGCCTGCATCTCCCGACTTTGGAAAGGTGTTCAGGTGCCACAATTTACAGATGCCTACGCGCGCAGCTTTTACTACTTGCGCCTGTCGGTCACGGATGTGTGTAACTTCCGTTGTACCTACTGCCTGCCGAACGGCTATAAGCCGAGCGGCACGCACAACAAAAGCTTTCTCTCGCTGGATGAGATTCGTCGCGTGACGCGTGCCTTTGCGGCGGCGGGCACTGAAAAAGTGCGGCTGACCGGCGGTGAACCCTCTATGCGTCGTGATTTTACCGACATCATCGCTGCGGTGCGGGAAAACGATGCCATCCGCCAGATTGCCATGACCACCAACGGATACCGCATGGCGCGCGACGTGCGAGCATGGCGCGCAGCCGGTCTCACCCACATCAATGTCAGCGTCGATAGCCTCGACGCACGCCAGTTTCACGCCATTACCGGACAAGACAAATTTGCCGAGGTGATGGCGGGCATAGATGCCGCCTTCGATGCCGGTTTCGAGAAAGTGAAAGTTAACAGCGTGCTGATGCGCGATGTGAACAGCCACAGCCTCAGCACCTTCCTTGAGTGGCTGCGCCTGCGGCCGATTCAACTACGCTTTATCGAGCTAATGGAAACCGGTGAAGGCAGCGATCTGTTCCATCGTCATCATATCTCCGGTGAAGTGATTCGCGACCAGCTGATTATGCAGGGCTGGCAGCGCCAGCCGCGCGGCCGCAGCGATGGACCGGCGCAGGTGTTTCGTCATCCCGATTATCAGGGTGAAGTGGGCCTAATCATGCCGTACGAGAAAGATTTCTGCGCCAGCTGCAATCGCCTGCGCGTCTCAGCGATGGGTAAATTGCATCTGTGCCTGTTTGGCGACGGCGGCGTGTCGCTGCGCGATTTGCTGGCGTCTGACGATCAACAAGCAGAGCTGCAGGCGCGCATTACGCACAGCCTTGGGCAGAAAAAGCAGACGCACTTTTTGCATCAGGGCAATACCGGCATCACGCAAAACCTCTCCTTTATTGGTGGCTAAACACAGGAGTTATGGCCATGGGTAAACCTTCCGGCGAATTTATCGCCTTAAATGTAGCGGTAATGACCGTCTCTGATAGCCGTGATGCCAGTAATGACACATCCGGCGATTACCTGCGTGAAGCGCTGGCAGAAGCCGGGCATCAGGTGGTGGACCGTGCGATGGTGCCGGACAACCGCTATCGCATTCGTGCCACGGTATCGCGCTGGATCGCCAGCGACGATGTGCAGGTGGTGATTATCAATGGCGGCACCGGTTTCAACAGCAAAAACAGTACGCCTGAAGCCTTGCTGCCGCTGTTCGATCGTGAGATTGAAGGCTTTGGTGAACTGTTCCGCATGATCTCCTATGAAGAGATCGGAAGCTCAACGCTGCAGTCGCGCGCCGTTGCCGGTTTGGCCAATCAGACGCTGATTTTTGCCGTGCCGGGTTCGACCAACGCCTGCCGCAGCGGCTGGGAGCGCATCATTGAAGATCAGCTGGATGCGCGTACCCGTCCGTGTAATTTTGTCTCTCATTTGAAGAAGTTGTAAGTATGTCATCCTTAACGCATATCAATGCCGCAGGCGAAGCCCACATGGTGGATGTCTCTGGTAAAACTGAAACGGTGCGCGAAGCACAAGCGGAAGCGCTGGTGCTGATGAGCGCAGAAACGCTACAGATGATTATCGACGGCAGCCACCATAAAGGTGACGTGTTCGCCACCGCGCGTATCGCCGGCATTCAGGCGGCGAAACGCACCTGGGAACTGATTCCGCTGTGTCATCCGCTGATGCTGAGCAAGGTGGAAGTGACCCTGATTGCTGAACCGGAACACAGCCGCGTGCGCGTCACTTCACTCTGTCGCCTGACGGGCAAAACCGGCGTCGAGATGGAAGCCTTAACCGCGGCGTCGGTCGCAGCGCTCACCATCTATGACATGTGCAAAGCGGTGCAAAAAGACATTGTCATCGATCAGCTGCGGTTGCTGAGCAAAAGCGGCGGGAAATCCGGGGATTTCAAGGCGGTGAGCCATGATTAAGGTGCTGTTTTTTGCTCAGGTTCGGGAATTAACCGGCACCAGCGCGCTGGAACTGGCACCGGACTATGCCGATGTTGCCACGCTGCGTGCGGCGTTAGCCGGGCAGGGCGACCGCTGGGCGCTGGCGCTGGAGTCTGGCAAATTGCTGGCGGCAGTGAATCAAACGCTGGTGCCCATGAGCCATCCGCTGCGTGCGGGTGATGAAGTGGCGTTTTTCCCGCCGGTTACCGGAGGTTGAGCATGGAAACGCGAATTCGTGTCGGCACTGAGCTGTTCGACGTTGGCCAGGAATATAGCTTACTCTCCGCCCACGATAGCGATGGTGCGGTCGTCACGTTCACCGGCAAAGTGCGTAATCACAATCTCGGCGATGCTGTTGCGGCGTTAACGCTGGAACATTATCCCGGCATGACGGAAAAAGCGCTGGCGGATATCGTCGTCGAGGCGCGTCAGCGCTGGCCGCTACAGCAGGTAACGGTGATTCATCGCGTTGGCGAACTGTTCCCCGGTGATGAAATCGTGTTTGTTGGCGTCAGTAGCGCCCATCGCAGCAGCGCGTTCGCCGCCACCGAGTTCATTATGGATTACCTGAAAACCCGCGCGCCGTTTTGGAAGCGCGAAGCCACCGCCGAAGGCGATCGCTGGGTTGATGCGCGTGACAGCGATCATCAAGCCGCTGAGCGCTGGAGCTAGCGCGCAAAATCTTCCCGCTCCGATAGCGGCAGGCCACTGAAAACGTTAAGGTACGGTTTTTGTTGGCGTCAGGGAGCAGGATGAAAACCACGAAGATTGTGAAGGGCGCAGCAGTGCTGGCTGCGCTGGTGCTGGCCGGTTGTAGCACGAAAAAAGAGCCGCAGGCACCGGCGCGTCAGCCTGCTGATGTCAAAAGTCAGATCCAGCAGCTGTTGCCCAGCGACGTGAAACAGAAATCCGCCTGGGCTGACGATATCTATACCGCTTTCCGCGTGCAGCAAATCGATCCCAGCGCCAGCAACATTTGCGCGGTGATTGCGGTTACCGATCAGGAATCCAACTTCAGTGCCGATGCGGAAGTGCCGGGCTTACCTAAAATTGCCTGGGGTGAAATCGATCGCCGCGCCGCCAAGGTGCACGTTCCGGCGTTTCTGGTGCGCACCGCGCTGCTGATTAAATCGCCGAATGGCGAAAGCTATGCGGCACGACTGGATAACGTGCGCAGCGAGAAAGAGCTGAGCGCCATTTTCGATGATTTCATTGATATGGTGCCGATGGGGCAGAAGCTATTTGGCAATCTCAACCCGATCCACACCGGTGGGCCGATGCAGGTCAGCATTGCGTTTGCCGAAGCGCATGCCAAAGGGTATCCGTATGCGGTGGATGGATCGATTCGCCGCGAGGTCTTCACCCGACGCGGTGGCATCTACTTCGGTACGCTGCATTTGCTCGGCTATCCAGCCGATTACAGCCAGATGCTGTACCGCTTCGCCGACTTCAATGCCGGCTGGTACGCCAGCCGCAATGCCGCCTTCCAGGCCGCGATCGCACGCGCCAGCGGTATCAAGCTGGCACTGGATGGCGATTTGATCATGTATGGCAGCGAGCAGGCCAGCTCCACCGAACTGGCGGTGCGCAGCCTGAGCAAGCAGCTGGATATGAGCAACCGCGAAATTCGCCGCGATCTGGAGAAGGGCGACACCGCCGACTTCGCCACCAGCACGCTGTGGAAACAGACCTTTATTCTTGCCGATAAGATGGCCGGCAAACGAGTGCCGCGTGAAATGCTGCCGGGCATTAAGCTGGAGAGCCCGAAAATCACCCGCAACCTCACCACCGCGTGGTTTGCCCAGCGCGTAAATGGCCGCTATCAACAGTGCTTGACGCGCCGTTGACGCAAACGGGTGTACACTCCACACTTACCTATTGTTTCGCATTAATGAGGTGCTTCATGGACCGATATCCACGTAATGATTCAATCGTGCAGCAGGCATCCACCTCGCTGCAGACCTATATGGCGCAGGTGTATGGCTGGATGACCTGCGGCTTACTGCTCACCGCGTTTGTTTCGTGGTTCGCTGCTCGCACACCGCCTGTCATGGAATTGGTGTTTGCGAACCGTATTACTTTCTTTGGACTGATCATCGCGCAGCTGGCGGTGGTATTTGTGCTGTCGGGTATGGTGCATCGTCTAAGCGGCACGCTGGCAACCGGGCTGTTTATGCTCTATTCGGCGCTCACCGGGCTGACGATGGCGAGTATTTTTCTCGTCTACACCTATTCATCCATTGCCAGCACTTTCTTTGTAACGGCCGGGATGTTCGGGGCGATGAGCTTCTACGGTTACACCACCAAGCGCGACCTGAGCCGTTTTGGCAGCCTGCTGTTTATGGCGCTGATAGGTATTCTGCTGGCGTCGCTGGTAAACTTCTGGCTGAAAAGCCCGGCGTTAATGTGGGCAATTACCTATATCGGCGTGGTGGTGTTTGTTGGTCTCACCGCGTATGACACGCAGAAGCTGAAAGCGATTGGTGAGAACATCAACGTGAATGACAAAGAGAACCTGCGTCGAACCTCAATTATGGGCGCGCTAACGCTGTATCTCGATTTCATTAACCTGTTCCTGATGCTGCTCCGCATCTTCGGCAACCGCCGCTAACCGCCGCTTCAAAACACCACTTGTGGTTCGCTCCAAACTGTCCCCTCTCCCGCTTACGGGAGAGGGTTAGGGTGAGGGGAAATCCGCACCCACTCAGCGCGACACTGATTTCTCCATCTTCTGCTCATTCTTCTGGCGCAAATGTTTTGCGCGACTCTCCAGCCACAAATAGAGCACCAGCGCGACTAACAGCGGCAGAATAAAGTAGAGCACGCGATAGGCCAGCAGCGCCGCGATAATGGTGCCGTGCGAGGCATGTTGCCCACTCAGCAGCGCCAGGAAAACCGCTTCCAACACGCCGATCCCGGCCGGGATATGAATAATGACGCCGGCAATACTGCTGATCAGCAGCACGCCCAGCACGACAGGATAATCAACCTGACGTGCCAGCAGCAGCCAAATGATCATCCCCATCACCATCCAGTTGGCGCAGGAAACTGCAAACTGAAACAGTGCCATACGCAGCGACGGCAGCTGCAGATGCTGGCCTTTCACCGTCCAACGGCGTTTCTTCGCGAAGGCACAGGCCCATAAATAGATCGCCACTGTCACTAACAGCACTGCGCCAATGATGCGCAGCGTGGTTTCGCCAATAAACCACCCGGAAGGAATGGGCACCATGCCCGCCGCGAATACCACGCCAGCCAGCAAAATATAACCGAGCCAGTTGGTGGCGATGCTCAGTGAGAAAATGCGTGTGATGGTGTTGCCCGGCAGGCCAAGCCGCGAATAAAGCCGATAGCGCATCGCCACGCCGCCCACCCAGGTGCTGAGCGTCAGGTTGAAGGCATAGCAGATAAATGACACCAGCATTACCTGGCGTTTCGCCAGCTTATGCCCGCAGTAGGCGCGTCCAATCAGATCGTACAGGCCATACGTTAGATAACTCACTATCACCAGCGCGGCGGCGCTTAGCACCACGTAACGGTTGTAGCCGACGATAACCGTATAGACATCTTCCCAGTTCACCTTGCGCGCATAGATCACCAGCAGCACGATCACCGCAATAAAAAAGAGCGCAGTAAGGATCTTCTTTGCCAGTTGCCAGCGTGGATTCTTTTTCGACATTAGGATTTTGCTCCTGGATTATCGGCTTCGACCCGATCCTGAGTTTCCATTTCGGGTTGTACGGGCGGAGCAACCTGTGACAGGCGCGGCGTATGGGCAGGCAACCAACCGGCGATGGCAGGGAAGTGGCGTAAAAAGTGGAACACAATGATGCCTTTGGTCAGCTGCCACCAATTGCGCGGCGGCAGCTTGTCATCGTCTACGCGCACGCAATCGTGCTGCAGCAGCAGTTCCAGATTCTCACGCAGCGCCTGATTGAACCCGCGATCGTGTACTATCAAATTCGCTTCCAGATTGAGCGATAAACTCAGCGGATCGAGGTTGCTCGATCCTACCGTTGACCACTGCTCATCCTGCACCGCAATTTTGCCGTGCAGCGGGCGACGGCAGTATTCATACACTTCCACGCCGCCGTCGACTAAATAGTTGTACAGCAGCTCAGCGCCCACTTTGACGATCGGCATATCGGGTTCGCCTTGCACAATCAGCCTGACGCGCACGCCGCGTTGGGCCGCGCTGCGCATCTCACGCAGCAGGCGATAGCCGGGGAAGAAGTAGGCATTAGCGATAATCACATCCTTCTTCGCCTTGCGTAGCATAGCGAGATAGTGCTGCTCGATATCGTCGCGATGTTCATCGTTATCGCGATAGACAAACAGCACCTGAGCCTCGCCAGGCAGGGCGTTGACTGCCGGACGATGCGATCGCCCGCCCCACCAGCGCCGCGTGTGCTGTTCGCTGCCCATCTGCTGCTGCACGTATTGGGTAATATCCAGCACCACCGGACCTTTTACTTCTACGGCATAATCCTGCTTGGACTGGGCGCCGTAATCGGTATTGTGCTCAGCGGAGAAGTTAATGCCGCCAACAAAGGCGATCACCTCATCGATCACCACAATTTTGCGATGCAGACGGCGGAACACATTGGTGCGCATGCCAAGCACCAGCGGGCGCGGATCGTAATAGATAAAGCGCACGCCGGCGGCCGTGAGGCTATCGACAAAGTGGTCAGATAGTTCATGCGAGCCGTAACCATCCACCATTACCTCTATTTTCACGCCGCGCTGAGCCGCCTGCAGCAAGGCTTCGTGCAGATCGGTACCGACTTCATCCTCGAACAGAATAAAGGTTTCCAATAGCAGCGTGCGTTCGGCGCGCGCGATAGCGCCTAGCACGCGCGGGAAGAACTGGTCACCATTTTCTAATAGACGGAGCTGATTACCGTCGCGCCAACTAAAACTCATAGGAAAATCTCCACCGCTAACGGCGCGTGATCGGACAGGTGGGACCAGGGTTTCACCGGTAACGCCCAGGGTTTACTCACCGTAGCATTGCGGATATAGATGCGATCGAGCCTCAACAGCGGGAAACGTGCCGGGAAAGTGCGGGCAGGGCGGCCAGTTTTAATACTGAACACTTCCTCTAACCCGACGGCACGTTTAAGAAAGCGGTTGGCGCTCACCTGCCAGTCGTTAAAATCACCGGCCACCACGACAGGCGCATCTGGCGGCAGCGTAGCAATGAAGTCGCACATCATCTTCATCTGTGCCTGGCGGTGCTTCTCTTTCAACCCCAGGTGCACGCAGAACACATGCAGCGGTTCGCTACGATCCGGCAGGCGGATCTGGCAGTGCAACATGCCGCGTTTTTCACTTCCTGCCACAGAAATATCGCGGTTTTGATATTCAACGATGGGGAAACGTGACAATATCGCGTTCCCGTGATGTCCCTCAGGATAAACGGCGTTGCGGCCATAGGCGAAATCGTCCCACATGGTATCGGCCAGAAACTCATAGTGTGAGGTTTCCGGCCAGTTCTCAATGTGCAGCGAATGGATCGCGTGAGTGCCCATCACCTCTTGCAGGAAGACGATATCCGCGGAGGTTGCGCGGACAGCATCGCGCAATTCCGGCAGGATAAAGCGGCGATTGAAGCTGGTGAACCCCTTGTGGGTATTGATCGTCAGGACTTTAAATGAAAATCCTTGCGTATTTTGTGGCATACTGCGACGCGCTCCTTTTCATCATCAACAGCCCAAAGTGTAGTCTTTGTCACAAATGAGTGGTGTTGAGGGCTGAAAATTAGGGCGTAATCTGAAATTTGCTTTACATTGAGGAAGTTCGTCTGGCCTCCAGCCAGATACACTTGGGCGACCTGTTGGGTCTGCCAGGAGAAGAGAATGAAATGGTCTAATCGTGTTCAGATTGTTACCGGACAAACCTGTTTGCACATTGCGATGCACCTGTTGGTGGTTGCAGCGCTGGTTTGGGGCTGGAAACATAGGGCGCTGGTTGAAGTGAGCAGTACCCTGGTGGCAGCTTATGCGGTGGTATTTATTACCATGCTGGTCATGCAGCGTAGTGCCCGTTTACGTAGAATGGGTGATTCCCTTGAAGAGGTAACCACCACTTACTACTTTGGTGCAGCCATGTTAACGCTGTTCCTGATCTCCCGCTTTATCCACAACAACCTGCTGATCGGTTTGCTCGGCGTAGTGATGTTGGTTGGTCCGGCGCTGGTTTCATTGCTGGCGAAAGAGCCAGTGCAGCGCATCGAGAAGAAGCGCAGTTGATCGCTTAAGGACCGCAGTAATGCGGACCTGACGAAAAGGAGCCGAATGCGGCTCCTTTTTTTATGGATGCTGTGGCCGCGGAAAGCTGCTAAACTCGCGCCCTTACGCATGGTAGTTTGTGCCCTTTTCACACGTGAGCCCCGCGCTTGCGTCATATCCCTCCTGAAAACTACACCGCTAACGGCGGTCAGGACGGTTCGGAGTAATACACCTGCATGTCATTTGACTCTCTCGGCTTAAGTGCCGATATTTTGCGTGCGGTAGCAGAACAAGGCTACCAAGAGCCGACGCCAATTCAGCGTCAGGCAATCCCCGTGGTGCTGGCTGGTCGTGACCTGCTGGCAAGCGCCCAGACCGGCACCGGTAAAACTGCCGGCTTTACGCTGCCGTTGCTGCAGCGTCTGACTGCAAAACCGTCGACGGCGCGTGGCCGCCGTCCGGTGCGTGCGTTAATCCTCACCCCGACCCGCGAACTTGCGGCACAGGTTGGCGAGAACGTGCGCGAGTACAGCCAATATCTCGATATCCGTTCGCTGGTAGTCTTCGGTGGCGTGAGCATTAACCCGCAGATGATGAAGCTGCGCGGCGGCGTTGACGTGCTGGTGGCAACACCGGGTCGTCTGCTCGATCTGGCGCACCAGAACGCGGTTGATCTGTCGCAGGTCGAAATCCTCGTGCTGGATGAGGCGGACCGTATGCTCGACATGGGCTTCATCCATGACATCCGTCGCGTGCTGGCGCGTTTGCCTGCGAAGCGTCAGAACCTGCTGTTCTCCGCGACCTTCTCTGATGAGATCAAAACGCTGGCGGAAAAGCTGCTCACCAATCCAGAACAGGTTGAAGTGGCGCGTCGTAACACCGCGTCTGAGCAGGTTTCACAGCAAGTGCATTTCGTGGATAAGAAGCGCAAGCGGGAACTGCTGTCGCTGATGATTGGTCGTGATAACTGGCAGCAAGTGCTGGTGTTCACCCGTACCAAACACGGCGCGAATCATCTTGCTGAGCAGCTAAACAAGGACGGCATTACCGCCGCCGCCATCCACGGCAACAAGAGCCAGGGCGCACGTACCCGCGCATTGGCTGACTTCAAATCTGGCGGCATTCGCGTGCTGGTGGCCACCGACATCGCGGCGCGTGGCCTCGACATCGAAGAGCTGCCGCACGTGGTGAACTATGAGCTGCCAAACGTGGCCGAAGACTACGTGCACCGTATCGGTCGTACCGGTCGTGCGGCCGCAACCGGTGTTGCACTGTCGCTGGTGTGCGTGGATGAACACAAACTGCTGCGCGATATTGAGCGCCTGCTGAAGCGTGAAATCCCGCGCATTGAGCTGCCAGGTTTCGAAGTCGATCCAAGCATTAAAGCGGAACCGATTCAGAACGGTCGTCAGCAGCAGGGCGGTGGTCGCGGTCAGGGCCGTGGTCAAGGCCAGGGCCGCGGTCAGGGCGGCAACGTCTCGCGCCCGCACAGCGGCAATGCGCCACGTCCGCAGGGTGAAGCGCGTTCAGCGCGTCGTCCAGCGCAGGGCGCAGGTCAGGCGGCTCCAGCGGCGAACAGCGGTCGTCGTCGTCCGGCACCGAAGAAAACCGGGAACGCCTAACGTCATGAGGGTTTTGCTGGCGCCGATGGAGGGCGTGCTCGATTCGCTGGTGCGTGAGCTGCTCTCCGGGGTGAATGATTATGATTTGTGCGTGACCGAGTTTTTGCGCGTGGTCGATCAGCTGCTGCCGGTAAAATCCTTCTATCGTTTATGTCCTGAGCTGCATAACCATAGCCGCACGCCATCAGGCACGCGCGTTCGCATGCAGCTGCTTGGGCAATATCCCGAATGGCTGGCAGAGAACGCCGCGCGTGCGGTGGAACTCGGTTCGTGGGGCGTGGATCTCAACTGCGGCTGTCCATCGAAGTTGGTGAACGGCAGCGGTGGCGGCGCCACTTTGCTGAAAGATCCTGAACTGATCTACCGCGGCGCGAAAGCGATGCGTGAAGCGGTGCCGGATCATTTGCCGGTAACGGTGAAAGTGCGCCTTGGCTGGGATGCCAGCGATCGTCGCTTTGAAATCGCCGATGCCGTGCAGCAAGCTGGAGCCAGCGAGCTGGTGGTGCACGGTCGAACCAAAGAAGACGGCTATCGCGCCGAAAGTATCAACTGGCAGGCGATTGGCGAAATTCGTCAGCGTCTGCGCATTCCGGTGATCGCTAACGGCGAAATCTGGAACTGGCAGGATGCGCAGGATTGCATGCGCATTACCGGCTGCGATGCGGTGATGATTGGCCGCGGAGCGCTCAACGTGCCGAACCTGGCGCGCGTGGTGAAGTACAACGAAGCACCGATGCCGTGGTCCGAAGTGGTGGCACTCTTGCTGAAGTACACCCAGCTGGAGAAGCAGGGCGATACCGGCATGTATCACGTGGCACGCATCAAGCAGTGGCTTGGCTATCTGCGCAAGGCCTATCACGAAGCCGACGGCTTATTCAGTGAAGTTCGCACCCTCAAAGTCTCCGCCGAGATCGCCACAGCGATAGAGCGGCATGCGGCCGCGATAATCGCTTAATACCGCAAAAAATTGCCTGTGTATGCCGGTGCGCATCAATGCGCACCCTACGAAACCCTCGCCACATAGCCGTAGGGGCGCCATTCATGGCGACCGTATTATTCAAATGTGGTTAAAACTTTATAACTAAAAAATCTGCGATCTATTAGCAGGCTAAGGTTATAGTGGTTGACTCCTTTCATCATTGTTTTCGATGCCATTTCCCATGTCTGACGCCGCTGTACTGAGTAACGCTCAGTTAAATAAACGCATTCTCTCCGTCATTATTTTCACTTTCTTTTGCTACCTTTCGGTGGGTTTACCGCTCGCGGTGCTGCCGGGATTCGTGCATAACCAGCTCGGTTTCAGCTCATTCATCGCCGGATTGATCATCAGTCTGCAATACTTCGCCACCCTATTAAGCCGCCCACATTCGGGGCGTCTGGCGGATCGCTTGGGTCCAAAACGCGTGGTGATGATGGGATTGCTGTTCTGCGGCATGAGCGGTGTGCTATCGATTCTCGCCGCACTGTGCAGCGACGTGCCGATGTTGAGCCTGGCGCTGCTGGCGGCCGGACGTCTGTTCCTCGGCGTAGGTGAAAGCTTCAGCAGCACCGGATCCACCTTATGGGGCATGAACATCGTCGGTCCGCTGCAAACCGCGCGCGTCATCTCGTGGAACGGCGTAGCCACCTATTTCGCCATGGCGATTGGTGCGCCGCTCGGCGTACTGCTGAATCAGTGGTTTGGCATCAGCGGCTTTGCCGGTTTGGTGGCGATCATGGGCGTTGCGGGCTTCTGGATGGCGAGCCGCAAAGCGAGCGTCAGCGTCACGGCCGGCGTGCGTATTCCGTTTCATCGCGTGGTCAGCCGCGTGTGGATGTTTGGTCTGGCGCTCGGCTTTGGCACTATTGGTTTTGGCGTTATCTCCACCTTTATCACCCTTTATTTCGCCAGCCGCGACTGGAGCGGCGCGGCGTTTGCGCTCACCTTATTCAGCCTGGGCTTCGTGGTGGTTCGCCTCGGGTTTGGCCGCTATATCACCCGCTTTGGTGGGTTGAAAGTGTCGCTGGTGTCATTGGTGCTGGAGTGTGCTGGATTGCTGTTGATTTGGCAGGCCGACAGCGTGTGGCTGGTAGATGTTGGGGCATTTCTCACCGGCGGCGGCTTCTCGCTGGTGTTCCCGGCGCTTGGCGTTGAGGCGGTGAAGCGGGTGCAGCAGCAGGATCAGGGCTCGGCGCTTGGTACCTATTCGGCCTTCCTCGACTTAGGGCTGGGATTAACCGGTCCGGTGGCGGGTTTGCTGATTGGTCACTGGGGCATGCAGTCGGTGTATCTGGCGGCGGCGTTAATGGTGCTGGGTGCCTTTGGCCTGACGCTGCGTCTGCAACAGCTGCACGGCCGCCAGCCAGCCGTGCAAACTGCGAGCGATTAATACTTCTCTGGCACCACCATGTGCTCAGGTACTGGCGCGCGGCGATAGTCTTCCGAACGTTCGCGCGGCGGTAACATAACCGGTTTGGCTTCACTCTCTTCGTACGGCATCTGCTGCAGCAGATGACTAATACAGTTGAGACGCGCACGTTTTTTATCCACGCCTTGCACCACCCACCACGGTGCTTCGGGGATGTTGGTGCGCTCCAGCATCTCCTCTTTCGCCTCAGTGTAATCTTCCCAGCGGCGACGGCTTTCGAGGTCCATTGGGCTCAGTTTCCACTGCTTAAGCGGATCGTGAATGCGGCTGAGGAAACGCAGCTCCTGTTCTTCATCGGTGATTGAGAACCAGTATTTAACGATCTGGATGCCGCTGCGCGTCAGCATTTTTTCAAACTCTGGCACGCTGCGGTAAAACTCTTCCACTTCCTCTTCATTGCAGAAACCCATGACGCGCTCCACGCCTGCGCGGTTATACCAGCTGCGGTCAAACATCACGATCTCACCAGCAGCCGGCAGATGCGCTATGTAACGCTGGAAGTACCACTGGGTTTTTTCGCGATCGTTAGGCGCGGGCAGGGCGGCTACGCGGCAGGTTCGCGGATTCAGACGTTGAGTAATACGTTTGATCACGCCGCCTTTCCCCGCCGCATCGCGCCCTTCAAACAGAATCACCACGCGATGGCCGGTGCGCATCACCCAATCCTGCAGCTTCACCAGCTCGCCCTGCAGATGCAGCAGCTCGCGGAAATAGCGGCGGCGAAACGCTTTGTCGCCCTCGGCCTGCGTCTCACCGTTATCATTGAAGCGCAGATCGTCCAGCTCCATCTCCAGCTCTTCGTCGTAGCTGTCGTAAAACTCCTGCAGCAGACGCTGATTAAAGGTCTCGCTGTGGAAGCTGTTGTCGTGTGTCGCCATCATTTTCTCCCATTACAGGTGGATAAACAGGGCGTAAAGGAGCCCCGAAAGTAAGACAGAAACCGGCAGCGTCAGTACCCAGGCCATCGCCAGATTGCGAATGGTGGCGAGTTGCAGACCTGAGCGGTTGGCGGCCATCGATCCGGCGACGCCAGAGGAGAGTACATGGGTGGTGGAAACCGGCAGGCCGAAGACGTCGGCTGCGCCGATGGTCGCCATTGCCACCAGCTCGGCGCTGGCACCTTGCGCGTAGGTGAGATGCGTTTTGCCGATGCGCTCTCCCACGGTGACCACGATGCGGCGCCAGCCCACCATGGTGCCAAGGCCCAGCGCAATCGCCACTACCACCTTCACCCACATCGGGATAAAGCGCGTGGCGGCATCCAGTTCTTTTTTCACCGCCGTCAGATTGCGCGCGGTCTCTTCCGGCAGCGCCACTTTGGCATTTTGCAGATGTTTAATGGTTTCCGACGCCAGATACATCTCGTTGCGCGTGTTGGTCACCGCCTGCACCGGGATGTTCTCCACCGCGCCATAGCGGCGAATCTGGTCACCGATATCGCCCAGCATCATGCCGAGTGCAGGTAATACCTGCGGACGGTTTTGGCTGGTGCGCACGAATTCGGTCAGTACCTCGCGCGGCGCAGGCATCGCGGCGGGCGCCGGTTGCAGCGTCAGTAGCTGCTGTTCGGTGACCTGTGTTAAGGCGGCGACGCGCGGGATTTGCTCCGGCGGCAGCGAGCGGTTCAGGGCATAGGCAATCGGCATGGTGCCGACCAGAATCAGCATGATTAAGCCCATGCCTTTCTGCCCGTCATTCGAACCGTGCGCGAAGGAGACGCCGGTGCAGGTGAGGATCAGCAAGCCGCGGATCCACACCGGCGGCGGCTGATTGCCTTTCGGCGCTTCATACAGTTGGCGATTGCGGATAAACGCTTTCATCGCCAGCAGCAACAACCCAGCGCAGATAAAGCCGACAACCGGCGACAGCAGCAGCGCGTAGCCCACTTTAATCGCCTGATCCCAATCGACTCCGCTGGTGCCGCTGCGCCCGTGCAGCAACGCATTCGCCACGCCAACGCCGATGATCGAACCGATTAGCGTATGGGATGAAGAGGCGGGCAAGCCGAAATACCAGGTGCCAAGGTTCCAGATAATTGCCGAAAACAGCAGCGCATACACCATGGCAAAACCGTGGCCGCTGCCCGCTTGCAGAATCAGTTCTACCGGCAGCAGCGAAATGATGCCGAACGCCACCACGCCGCTGGAGAGCAGCACGCCGAGGAAATTACAAAAACCGGACCACATCACCGCCACGCCGGGCGACAGCGAATGGGTGTAAATCACCGTGGCGACGGCGTTGGCGGTATCGTGGAAACCGTTCACAAATTCAAAGCCGAGCGCAATAATCAGCGCCACGCCAAGCAGCAGGAATGGCGTGTAGCTGGTCACCGGTGCGCCAGTCTCTTCAACGTCGTTAAACAGGTTGATGCCCGCATACAGCAGGCCAGCCATCAGCAGCAGCACAAAGATCAGGCGTGAGGCAGGACCGTTGCCTCGATTAAGGTTCGGGCGTCCGTTATGGGACGAGGAGGTCGATGCGGGTAAACTGTTTTCAGCCATAAAACACCTCAGTGTTAAATCACGATGCTCGAACGGCACCCTTTGACTTCCAGTGTGATACGGGGTTTGTATGACAGAATGATGATGGTGAACGGCCAGTGTCATATTGCTGCAACATCCCTGTCGCACCCTGTGGATCTGACCGCTTCGGAATGACCTGCTGCTATGCTCCAGCCCGTGTTACCGCTTGCCTCCCTGCCGGACTTCAATAACGAAGTGGCCGGACTGATTCATGGTTATCTGTTTACCCCGGCGTCGCCGCCACAGCGGTTAAATGCGCGTGAAGCCTCACAATTGGCGCAGCAACAGCTGCCGGAATCGACCTTTCTTTGGCTGCACATAAATCTTAATCACGCACGTGCTGAACGTTGGGTTCAGGACCACTTTGGCGTAGACCGCGATTTTTTCGATGAGATACATTCAGCTTCACCGCGCACCCGTTTAGCCCATCAAAACGATGCGCTGCTGGCGGTGCTCAATGACGTCACCTTCAGTAAAGAGGAGCGCAGCACCCAGAATGCCACGCTGTGGATGTGGTGCTGCCCGCATGTGATTGTCACCGCGCGCTTTCGGCCCGTTGGCATGATTGAGCGTATGCATCAGCAGATCGACAAGCTGATGTTTGCGGAGTCCGATGCGATGCTGCTGTGGCTGCTGGGCGAGCAGGAGGCGCAGCTGGAACAGGTGGTGCGTCGCTCCAGTCAGGCGGTGGACGCCATTGAAGAGCGCCTGTTGAGTGCGGCGATCAAAACTAACCGTCATGAACTGGGTCATTTACGCCGCATGCTGTTGCGCGTGCAGCGCCTGCTGGCACCCGAACCCGCGGCGCTGTTTCGTTTGCTAAATCGCCCGCCTCAATGGCTAAAGCGCGAACCGCTGGGTGAGCTGCGTATCTTCACCGAAGAGTTCAGTGTGGCGCTGAATGATTTGGCTGGGCTAATGGAGCGGATCCGTTTGTTGCAGGAAGAGATTGCCGCGCGTCTGATGGAGCAGAGCAACCGTACGCTGTTCTTGCTTACGGTGATAACCGTGCTGGCGCTGCCGATCAATATCGTGGCGGGTTTCTTTGGCATGAACGTCGGCGGCATTCCGCTGGCGAGCAATCCGCATGGCTTTCTGCTGCTGGTATTAGTGGTGCTGGCGTTTACGTTAGTGGCGGGCTGGCTGGCGTTTCGACGCCCGCGCGATTGAGGTGACCAGGTCGCCATAAATGGCGCCCCTACATAACCCTGATGATTTTTTCGTAGGGTCGCCATTCATGGCGACCTGGCTAATCGCACGCACAAAAAAGCCAGCCCGCAGGCTGGCTCATCACAACACGTAATTACAGGCTGGTAGCCGGCTGAGCAGCAGGCGCTGCGCCGTTAACACCCTGCGGCGTCATCGGTTCTTCTTTCGGCGTTGCGTCAGAAGATTCTTGTACCGGCACCGGTGCTGGCTGGGCTTCACCTGCTGGGCCATTAATTTTGATCGGCATACCGTTACGCGCCTGGATTGCGTTATTCACCGCATCCTGGTTGGTGCTGGCATCGGCAATCACTTTGGTCACCGCAGACGTCAGGTTAATCGGCACCAGCTCACGAGAGTTGAACTGCTCTTCGGTGGTCGACAGCGGATTGTGGACTTCAATGTAGCGCGAACCGTCTGGCTCAACGCTCGCTTTCACCGGCTGATCGATGAACTGGACGCGGGTGCCGACTGGCACGTTGTCGAACAGCCATTTAATGTCGTCAGAGCGCAGACGCACACAGCCGTGGCTCACGCGCAGGCCGATGCCG
This sequence comes from Pantoea sp. BRR-3P, assembly GCF_039621635.1. Taxonomy (NCBI): domain Bacteria; kingdom Pseudomonadati; phylum Pseudomonadota; class Gammaproteobacteria; order Enterobacterales; family Erwiniaceae; genus Pantoea; species Pantoea sp. BRR-3P. Next base: position 2,738,734 of record NZ_CP155066.1, on the reverse strand, counting down.
AAGTTGGCATTAGTACCGTGAATGGCATACAGGCGGCCAATGTAGAGCGCATGCAGTCCCATCGGGTTATCTGGACCCGCCGGGAACACGGCTGGAATGCTTTCACCACGCGCTGCGTATTCCGCGTGCATCGCTTTGGTTGGCGTCCAGGTTGGGCCATCTTTCTTACGCTCAACCTTGGTGATCCAGTTCATTGGCGTATCTTTACCCAATTCGCCGATGCCGATTGGCAGCACGACCACGGTCTTGGTGCCTTTCGGGTAATAGTAAAGACGCATCTCAGCGCTGTTGATCACGATGCCTTCACGCGGCGCGTCAGGCAAAATCAGCTGCTGCGGGATGATCATTTTAGTGCCAGCTTTCGGCAGATAAACGTCAACACCCGGATTGGCTTCGAGCATATTGCTGAGGCCCATCTGATACTGCGCAGCAAAGGCTTCCAGCGGAAGTTTGCTGTCATCAGGAACGGTGATTTCAATATTTTCGCCGATCAGACGGCTATTAGCCGGCGGCAGCGGATAGACTACTGCAAATGCCGACTGGCTGAACGCCGCCAGTGCGAGGGCGAGTGAAGCGAACGCGCGAATGCTCATTTTCATGTTTTTCAAGTCGTTATGGCCATGTTTCAGGCTTGTCAGTGTGTCGAATCCATCGTGGTCAGTATGACCCGCTGCGCATTATATGTGCATTGGTGCATTGATGGAAATCAGGATTTTCGCTGGCTGAAGATACTTTACGCAATTCCTTGTGATTACCAGACAATTCTCTTAGCTCCTCAGCCCAAAATGTGAATTTTTAAGGCTGCCACAGCGTCACTTCATTACTCAGTTTACGATTGAGGAAAAAAGCGGCACTGATCAGCGCCAGATGCGACAGCGCCTGCGGCATATTACCCAATGCATTGCCGTGAGAGGTAAATTCTTCGGCGTACAGGCCAACCGGATTGGCGTAGCTCAGCAGCTTCTCAAACTCAAAATGTGCTTCATGCACCCGCCCGGCGCGCGCCAGACACTCTACGTACCAGAAGGAGCAGGCCGCAAAGGAGCCTTCTCCGCCACTTAATGCATCGGCAGGGGTCTCATGAATGTTATAGCGGCGCACTAAACCATCGCTCACTAAATGGGTTTTAATCGCATCCAGCGTGGCCAGCCAATCTGGATCGGTTGAGCTGACAAAACGCACCAGCGGCATCAGCAGCATCGAGGCATCAAGGAAGTTTCCGCCACGTGTCGCGGTGAAGTGGCCCAGCTCAGGATTCCAGAAGTTTTGCCAGATATCATCGCGGATCTCGCTGCGCACGCGATCCCAGCGTTCATAGGGCATTGGCAGCGAACGCTTCATACCCAGCCGCAGTGCGCGATCGAGTGCCACCCAACACATTAAACGCGAATGCAGGAAATGCTCCGGTTCACCGCGCATCTCCCAGATGCCGGCATCGGGTTGATTCCAGTTCACGCAGACATAATCGATCATGTCGGAGACATACTTCCAGCCGCGCTGCGAAATCGCCTCGCCATATTTGTTGGCGAGATAAATGGCATCCATCAGCTCGCCGTAAATATCGAGTTGGGTTTGGCGCCAGGCATCATTGCCGATGCGCACCGGACGTGAATTAGCGTAGCCGGAAAGATTGAGCAGCTCGGTTTCGTGCAGCTCGGTGCCGCTATCCAGGCGATACATCACCTGCAGATGTGGGGTGTCGTCGTGACTGTGCTCGACGCAGCGGCCCACCCACTTGGTGAAATCTCGCGCTTCTTCGGTGTAGCCAAGGCGCATCAGCGCATACATGCTGAACGAGGCGTCGCGAATCCATGAGGCGCGATAATCCCAGTTGCGCTCACCACCCAATTCCTCCGGCAAACCAAAGGTGGCGGCGGCGGCAATTGAACCGTGCTGATGTGAGGTCAACAGCTTGAGCGCCAGCGCCGAACGCGTCACCTGTTCCTGCCAGCGCCCACGATACGAACTGTGGCTGCTCCAGCGTCGCCAGTATTCCAGCGTGTCGCGGAAGCACTGTTCGGTGGCAATTTTCGCCACGTTTGGATCGTCATCGTTACCAAAAACAAACTCGGCGCACTCACCGGCTTTCAGGGTGAACTCCGCCACTGCGCTGTGGTTCTCGCGCGTCATCACCACCGTGGCGCTGAGGCGTAAAGCCGGTTGTCCTGCGGCCAGAAAAGCGATACCACCAGGACGCACTTCGGTGGTGGTTTCTGCGCGCGAATAATCGTGGCGCGGCGCGCACAGCAGATGGAACTTCGCCGTGCCGCGCACCATTTTCACGCGACGTACCAGACGCGGCACTTTGCTGTGCTCGTCGCAGATCGGCATGTAATCGGTGATCTCCACCACGCCCGCATCGTCCAGCCAGCGGGTTTGCAGAATATTGGTATCGGGCAGATAGAGCTGCTGCTGGCGGGCATTTTTCCAGTCGGGGGCGAGAGAGAAAAGTCCGGCTTCGTCGCTATCGAGCAGCGCAGCAAATACCGAAGGGCTATCAAGCTCTGGCCAGCAGAGATAATCGATGGTGCCGTCGTTGGCGATCAGTGCGCAGGTGCGTAAATCACCAATCACACCGTGGTCGTCTATTCTGCGTTTAATGTCGCTCATCTTGCCCCCTTTGCGGTATGTAATGGTTAACTATAGACGCAACGGCAGATTCGGCGGCACTGAGGCACAGAAGGATAACTTCTATACTGTTAAGACACCCTCAATCAGGAGAATGTTATGAGTTCAGGAAAACAGAAAGTCGCCGTGGTTACCGGTTCCAGTTCTGGCATTGGTCGCAGTTGTGCGGTGATGCTGGCCGAAGCGGGCTATACGCTTGGCATCACCTGGAGTTCGGATGAAGAGGGCGCCCAGGAAACCGCTCGTATGGTGGAGAGTCGTGGACAGATGGCGCAGGTGCGGCAGGTTGCCCTTGCCGATCCGCAAGCCGGCGGGCAACAACTGGCGCAGCTGATCAACTCGCTGGGGCGCATTGACGTGCTGGTTTGCAACGCGGGCGTGATGACCAAAGCTGACTTTCTCGATGTCACTTTTGAGGATTGGCGCAAAGTGTTTAATGTGGATGTTGATGGTGCTTTTATCTGTGGGCAGATTGCCGCAAGGCATATGGTCGATCAGGGCGACGGTGGACGTATTATCAATATCACTTCGGTGCATGAACACACGCCGCTACCGGACGCCAGCGCCTATACGGCCGCGAAACATGCACTCGGTGGCCTGACCAAATCAATGGCGTTGAGCTTATTGCCGCACCATATTTTGGTCAACGCGGTGGCGCCGGGCGCAATTGCCACGGCGATGAATGATATGAAAGATGACGAGCAAGGCCGACGTATGCCGGAGATCCCGATTGGACGTCCCGGCGATACGCGTGAGGTGGCGAGCTTAGTGGCCTGGCTCTGCTCGGAATGGGCAACCTACACCACCGGACAATCTTTCATTGTCGACGGTGGTTTTATGCTGGCGAATCCGCAGTTTAAAGGTTATCACTCGTAACTAACCCGCGCGGCGGCGGTTCCAGTGGCGAATAATGTAGCGCAGCACGATGCCAAAAATAACCGCCGCCGCTAACCACAATACGGGTTTGAGGTGCTGATCGATCTTATGCAGCCACGGCGCAACGATCTCGCCAGCAAAGTAGCCGATAGAGACAAAAATCAGTGACCATAGCGCGGCGCCGATGACGTTAAGAATAAAGAAACGCAGCGGCTTAAGGCGGCTGGTGCCAATGATGATTGGCCCCACAATGCGGAAGCCATACATAAAGCGCACGCCGATGACGAATAAGCTAGGGTGTTTCTGAATCAGCCGATTGGCTTTGCCAATGGTTTCCTGATGTTTGCGGAAACGGCGCAGAATGCGTGTACCGTAGCGGCGTCCCAGCCAAAACAACAGCTGATCGCCAATAATGCCGCCAATCATCGCGGCCAACACCACGCCGGTGAAGTGCAGCAAGCCTTCATGCGCCGCGACCCCGCCCAGTAAGGTGAAGGTTTCTCCTTCGGCGATACAGCCAATCAGCAGCGCCAGATAGCCGTATTGGCTAATTAATCCATTGATATCGAGATGCAAATCATCCTCCCTGTAAATGTTGAGACTGTTACCAGTTTATACGCCAGCGCCTTTATTTGTAGGGTTAGCCGCAAAAACAGCGGCGACGATTATACTTGAGAGACGCTGCCTGCGTTGTCGAGGTCTTTTGCTTTAGGGGCAGCCCCTTGCATTAGAGGAGTAACCGTATGAATCATGTCTGGGGTTTACTGGCGCATCCTGGTCAGGAAATGCGCGATATTAAACAGGAAAATGAGAGCGTTTCGCACCATTACACCCATCATGTTCTGCTAATGGCGGCGATCCCGGTGATCTGCGCCTTCATCGGCACCACGCAACTGGGCTGGAATCTGGGCGAAGGGCAGTTCGTACTACTCAACAGGCTGACCGGTATCGGTTTGGGCATTCTGTTCTACCTGATGATTCTTGGTGGCGTTGCCGTGATGGGGCGTGTGATTCACTGGATGGCGCGTAATTATCCGCAGCGCCCGAGCCTGCAACGCTGCACCGTGTTTGCGGGCTATGTGGCAACGCCGCTGTTCCTTAGTGGTCTGGTGGCGCTCTATCCGCTGGTGTGGCTGTGCGTATTGGTCGGCGCGATTGCGCTGGTTTACACCGGTTATCTGCTTTACGTCGGGATCCCGGTATTCCTGAGTATTGACCGTGATGAAAGTCTGCGCTTCTCCGGCTCAACATTGGCGATAGGGGTGCTGGTGTTCGAGGTGCTGCTGGCGCTGACGGTGGTTATCTGGGGATATGGTCCACGGTTATTCTGAGGCTATCCTGGTCGCCATGAATGGCGACCCTACAAAACCGCCCCCGTAAGGTCGCCATTCATGGCGACCGACAAACGAAATCGCACTCAACCCAAAAGGTCGCCATTCATGGCGGCCTTTTAACGCCTGGAAACAATCTCGTTAAGAAATTTCTCAGGGAAGTGCGTATGATACTGCAGCCAGCCCGCATCCCGTCTGGCTTGATGTGGGCGGCCTGTGTGTTTACACAGCGCAAAACTCCTGACCGGATTTTTTTGACACGATGTCTGCAAAAATGCGTATTTCCCTGCTGTCGCTGGCGCTGTTTGTCGCCGCGCCAGCCGCTGTGACACCCGCGCTCGCTGCGCCGGCCGCACTCTCAAACCTGGCGCCGATTGCCCAACCGCAAATCGCCTCCGGCAGCGCGATGATCGTCGATCTGGAAAACAACAAAGTGTTGTTTTCCAGTCATCCTAACCGCGTACGCCCAATTGCTTCGCTGACCAAGCTAATGACGGCGATGGTGGTACTGGATGCCAAACTGCCGATGGATGAAATGCTGTCGGTCGATATCAGCCACACGCCTGAAATGCGCGGCGTATTTTCCCGCGTCAAACTGAACAGTGAAATCAGCCGCCGCAACATGCTGCTGCTGGCGCTGATGTCGTCAGAGAACCGTGCGGCCGCCAGCCTGGCGCACCACTATCCGGGCGGTTACGATGCTTTTATTCGTGCCATGAATGCCAAAGCACGTGCGCTCGGTATGACGCATACGCGTTATGTGGAACCGACCGGCTTGTCGATTCAGAACGTTTCCAGCGCGGAAGACCTGATAAAGCTGGCGAAGGCCACACGTCAATACCCGCTGATTGGTGAGTTAAGCACCACCAAAGAAGACACGGCGGTATTTAAACATCCGAATTATGCGCTGCCGTTCCGTAACACCAACCATTTGGTGTACAAAAATGACTGGCGTATCCAGCTGACCAAAACCGGTTATACCGATGAAGCGGGGCACTGCCTGGTGATGCGCACGGTGATCAATAACCGTCCGGTGGCGCTGGTGGTACTGGACGCGTTTGGAAAATACACCCATTTTGCCGATGCCAACCGTCTGCGTGACTGGCTGGAAACCGGTAAAGCCGCACCGGTTCCGGCCGCGGCGCTGGCGTACAAAAAGCAGAAGTCAGGCTTGACTGCCAGCAATAGCGAGGCCGAATAGCGCGCTTGTTTTGGTCGCCATGAATGGCGTCCCTACAGGTCATCGGCGGTATGTCGTAGGGTCGCCATTCATGGCGACTCCATTCACCTCGGTTTACCTGCAAAAACGCTTATCGTTAGCGCCAATGTTTTACACCTTCATTCCTATAGTTTCAGTGTCGGCAACGTCTTAAACTAGCCGCCATTCATCTGCACACGTGCGTTTATCGGCTGTTATTACGCTGGAATCTTATTAAACATGTTCAAGTTCCGTTCCTTACTTACGCCATTTTTACTGTTGCTGGTGCTGTTAACCCCGGCGCTGAGTTTTGCAGACGACAGCGCGGCCGCGAATCAGCAAGAGGACGCTGCCCCCAAAGTTAACGCCTCGGCCGAGCTGCCTAAAATGCAGAAAATCCTCGATAAAATTAAAGGCCAGGTCTCGGGCGATACCAACGAAAGCCAGCTCAACCAGCTCAATGAGATGGCGCTGGAGCTTTCGGGGAATGCCGAAACCCTTGGTCAGGCACTCATTCCGCAGCGTCAGCAGCTGGATGCACAGCTGGCGGTACTCGGTCCGGCGCCCAAAGCCGACAGCGGCGTGAAAGAGACGCCGGAGGTGACGCGCAAGCGTGCGGCGCTGGAGAACCAAAAAGGTAAGCTAGACGACCAAATCAAGCAGGCCGATGGCATCAAAAACGGTGCGCTGGTGCTGTCATCGCAGATCGTTAACCTGCGTCGTGACCAGTTAAAAAGCCAGCTGGCACTGAACTCGGGCAGTATTTTCGGCCCGCGTTTCTGGTCACCGATCTTCAGCAGCCAGGATCTCGACGCCGAGAAAATCAGTGATTTTCGCGATGAATTACAAGACACCGCCGCGCTATCGTGGGAATCGGGCTGGCGCTTTGGCACCATCGGTTGGCTGGTCGCCGCGATGCTGGTGATGACGCTCGGCCGTCGCTACGGCGAAGAGTTTCTGGCGTGGGTGAGCATTAACAAAATGCCGGAAGGGCGTTTACGTCGTAGCTTCCTGGCTGCCGCGATAGCCTTGACCACACTTGCGGCCGTTGTGCTCACCTTCAACTTCCTTGCGCTGGCCTTTACGCGCCGCGATGAGGTCTCTGGCGACGTGCAGGATTTTGTTGAGCGCCTGGTGCAGCTCAGCGTCTACTGCGGCTTAATTGCTGGATTGGGCCGGGCGTTTTTGTCTACGCGTCGTCCCAGCTGGCGTTTGCCTGCCATCTCCAATGAAGTGGCGCAGGCGCTGAAACCGTTCCCGCCCTTTACCGCGGCGCTGGTGTTTGTTTTCCAGACGGTTGAGGCGTTTAACTACAGCGTGGGAACCAGCCTCAATACCACGATTTTTGCTAACGGCTTGACCGCATTGCTGATTGGCTGCACCGGCCTTGCTATCAGCATGCGCGTGAACCGCGTGCGTCGTCGCATGGCGCAGGCCGGCCACCAGCCTGAAGCACGCTCTACCCTTGTTGGGTTAGTACAGCTGGCGTTGATGCTTACGGCGCTGGCGATCCTGATCTCTCTGATCATTGGCTACGTTACGCTGGCACGCTTCCTCAGCTATGAGGTGATTTGGTGCGGCATTCTGTTTGGCTCGTTCTACTTCCTCAGCCATCTGGTACAGGACGGCTGTGAAAGTCTGTTCTCCACCAGCAATGCAACGGGCAAGCGGCTGCAAAGCTCACTCAATATTGATGAGCGCCACTTGCAACAGGCGGCTACGCTGCTGAGCGCGCTGGGTAAAACCTTGCTGATTGCTATCCTCGCGCTGGCGCTGCTCAACGGCACCTTCGCCTCCTCAACGCCGATAGAGCTGATTCAGAAGGTGATTGAGTTCTGGGGCGGCAAAGGGATGGAGTCGCTGAACATTGTGCCGGCGCACATGGTTAACGCGATTCTCTGCCTGGTGGTGGGCATTTATGTGCTGCGCTCGGTGCGTCGCTGGCTGGATAAAGACTTCCTGCCAAAAACCACCATGGATGTCGGCATGCGCGTGTCGCTGGTGACGCTGTTCAGCAACATTGGTTACGTGCTGGTTATTCTGCTGACGCTGTCGATTATGGGCTTGCAGTGGAACAAACTGGCGTGGATCGTCAGCGCCCTATCGGTCGGTATCGGTTTCGGCTTACAGGAGATTGTGAAGAACTTCATCTCCGGTCTGATTTTGTTGACCGAGCGTCCGGTGAAGGTGGGCGATTTGGTGAGCATCAGCGGCATCGAGGGCGATATTCGTCGTATCAACGTGCGTGCCACGGAAATTCAGCTCAGCGATAAATCCACGGTGATTGTGCCGAACTCCCAGCTGATCTCGCAAAACGTGCGTAACGCCACCATGGGTAACGCGCAGGGCGTGGTGACCATTCTGCTGACGTTCCCATTGGATATTGATCCGGTGCGGGTGCGGGAAATTCTGCTGGAAGTGTATCAGGAGAACGAGCGCATCCTGGAAACGCCTGAGCCGTCCGTTTCGTTCAAAGATTTAACGCCAGCGGGGATCGTGTTGAGCGTCACCGGCAACGTTGCCAGCCAGCGCCAGATTTCCGGTGCCAAGAGTGATTTGCTGTTTGATATTCTCACGCGTCTGCGCAAGGAGGGTATTGTGCTTTCCACGCCGCAAACCATGATCATTGAACGCCGCGCGCTTCCGGCGGCCGCGCAAGAGCAGCAGGGCGAGCAACTGCCTTAATTTCAGCGCGTCATGTGACCAGGTCGGCATGAATGCCGACCCTACATGTAAGGTGGCCATTGATGGCCACTTTTTTAACAACCGCACTTAGATTTTTACCGCCCAACCCTTGTGCTTGCTGGTTTTACCAATTCCCGGATTGAAACTATTAGTAGGATCCAGCTGACGATAAAACGCCTGCAGCTGCGGTTTCGCCTGATACAGATGTCCAACGTTATGCTCGGCAGGATACTCCGCGCCACGCTCGGCTAAAATCGCCAGCATCTTCTCTTTCAACGCATGCGCGTCGACGCCCTTTCTGACGATGTAATCCTGATGGAACACATGGCAGAAGAAGTGGCCGTAATAGAGACGGTGGCTGAGATCCTTATCAAACTCGGCGGGCAGGCGCTCAAACCACTCCTCATCGTTACGGCGCAGCGCAATATCCAACGCCAGAATATCTTCCACTTCGTCAGCATGCACCGCGTGATAGCGCACAGCCGCACCGGCAGCGGCAAAGCGATGCAGGAACGCGTGCGCGCCCTCTTTGGCATCGCAGGCGAAGAAGGCGCCGCCGCCTTCGCGGAAATATTCGGTCAGATACGCCTGCGCTTCAGCAACGCCGTCGCCGGACATCTTCAGCATCAGATGGTGTTCATATTTGTCGCGATACTGCTTCAGGCGTTTGGGCAGATGCGCCGGTAACCAGCCGCTGACGCGCTGCAACAGGCGATCGGTAAGATGCGGTTTTACCCAACTCAGCTTGCTCAGCCAGGCATCAATGCGGCCCTTAAGGGTAAAAAACAGCGGCATTTTATCGGTGCCGAGCTTGTCGATCATCACGAAGGTATCTTTGCCATACACCTCAGCGATATCGAAAATGTCGCGGTGCATATATTCACCCGCCACCGGCAGATGCGTAAATTCTGCCAGAATATGACGGCGAATATCGCCCAGCTCAGCCGGATCGTTAGTGCCGATATAAAATACCTGCTGTTGCGGTTCGGTAGGGAAGGTGTCGAGACGCACGGCAAATACCGCCAGCTTGCCCGCGCAGCCAGACGCTTCGAACAGGCGGCGCTCATCGGCATTAAAGCGCGCCGGGGTGTCGGCAGTGATATCGCGCACGCGCTCGGCATATTCATGATCGGAGGCGTGGCGCTCATCCCAACGCACATCGTTCTGCTGCCAGCGATCGTCATCCAAACGCCCCAACATCTCCTCCGGCGAATGGCCAAGATCGATGCCAAGATGGTTTACCAGCTTGAGTTTGCCGCTGGCATCAACCTGCGCGTACAGGGCCATTTCACTGTAGGCCGGACCGCGTTTGATCAACGAACCGCCTGAGTTATTACAGATTCCGCCCATTACCGATGCGCCGATACAGGAGGAACCGATAACAGAATGCGGCTCACGTCCTAACGGTTTCAGCACTTTTTCCAACTGATACAGCGTGCTGCCAGGGAAGGCGAGGATCTGTTTGCCGTCATCGATCAGCTGCAACTTATCCAGCCGCAAGGTGCTGATGATGACCACCGGACGATCGTAATCATTACCGTGCGGCGTGGAACCTTCCGTCAGACCGGTATTGGCGGCCTGCATTAAAATAATGGCATCGGCGCTAACCAGCGCTTGCAACGCACGCCATAACTCCAGCAGCGAGCCGGGAAAAATCACCGCCAGCGCGTCGCCTTCGCCCGAGCGAAAACCTTTGCGGTAGCGCGCGGTCTGTTCTGCATCGGTTAACAGGTGTGACGAACCCACCAGACGACGCAGTTCGGCGAGCAGAGTAGGGTGCGAAGTGTTGTTATTCATTGGCCTATCCTTGTCTTTAACATGGCGCTTCTACTGTAGCACGCGTCTGCGGTAGGGTCGCGGTGTGACATCGGCAGCTACCTGCTATCCTCATCTTGTGGCAAACTGCCCCGGTTATTTCGATATTGCGCAGTCACTTAAGAGAGCCCGACCTGATGAAATGGATTTACTCTGTTAGCCTCGCTGTTTCCTTAGCCATGCAACCTGCGTTTGCAGACGATTTGTTTGGCCCACATGCCATGACCGAGCAGGCGCGCGACGCCTTTGTTAATCAGCTGCTTAGCAAAATGACCCTTGATGAAAAAATCGGGCAGATGCGTTTGATTAGCGTCGGACCGGATACGCCGAAAACGGCGGTTCGCGACATGATTCAACACGGTCAGGTCGGGGCCATTTTTAATACCGTAACGCGACAGGATATTCGCGCCATGCAGGATCAGGTGATGCAGCTCAGCCGCCTGAAAATCCCGCTGTTCTTTGCCTATGACGTGGTGCACGGTCAGCGCACCATCTTCCCGATTCCGCTTGGCCTGGCGGCCAGCTGGGATCTGGATGCGGTGGCGGAAGTCGGGCGCATATCGGCCTATGAAGCGGCGGATGACGGCCTGAACATGACGTGGGCACCGATGGTGGATGTATCACGCGAACCGCGCTGGGGTCGCGTTTCGGAAGGTTTCGGTGAAGACACCTTCCTGACGTCACAAATGGGCGGCACCATGGTGAAGGCCATGCAGGGCAAAAGCCCGGCGGATCGCTTCAATATCATGACCAGCGTAAAGCACTTTGCGCTTTACGGTGCGGTGGAAGGCGGGCGTGATTACAACACCGTCGACATGAGCCCGCAGCGCATGTTCCAGGATTATCTGCCGCCGTACAAAGCCTCGCTTGATGCGGGCAGCGGCGGCGTGATGGTGGCGCTTAACTCGATCAACGGCACCCCGGCCACGGCCGATAGCTGGTTGCTGAAAGATCTGCTGCGCGGTGACTGGAAGTTTAAAGGCATTACCATTAGCGATCACGGCGCGATCAAAGAGCTGCTGAAACATGGTGTGGCCAGCGATCCGCAGGACGCGGTACGCATCGCCGTGAAATCGGGCGTCGATATGAGCATGAGTGACGAGTACTACAGCAAATATCTGCCGGGCCTGGTGAAAAGCGGCGCGGTGAGCATGGCGGAAGTTGATGATGCCGCGCGTCATGTGCTGAACGTCAAATATGATATGGGGCTGTTTAACGATCCTTATAGCCATTTAGGGCCAAAAGGCAGCGATCCGCAGGATACTAACGCCGAAAGCCGTTTGCATCGTGCCGAAGCGCGTGATGTGGCGCGTAAAAGTATTGTGCTGTTAAAGAACTGGCATGAAACGTTGCCGCTGAAGAAGGACGCCACCGTGGCGTTAGTGGGGCCGCTGGCAGACAGCCAACGCGACATCATGGGCAGCTGGTCAGCGGCGGGCGTCGCCAAACAATCGATTCCGCTGCTACAGGGCATGCGTAATGCGATGGCGGGCAAAGGCACCGTGCTGTATGCCAAGGGCGCAAACATCACTGACAACAAAGGCATTCAGGATTTCCTCAATCTGTACGAGCAGGCGGTGAGCGTGGATCAACGTTCGCCGCAGGCGCTGATTGACGAAGCGGTAGCACAGGCGAAAAAAGCCGATGTGGTGGTGGCTGCCGTCGGCGAAGCGCAGGGCATGGCGCATGAAGCCTCAAGCCGTAGCGATTTGGTGATCCCACCAAGCCAGCAAAAATTGCTGGCGGCGCTGAAAGCCACCGGCAAACCGCTGGTGATCGTGCTGATGAACGGCCGTCCGTTGACGGTGGTAAATGAAGATAAACAGGCTGATGCGATGCTGGAAACCTGGTTCAGCGGCACCGAAGGCGGTAACGCTATTGCCGATGTGCTGTTTGGTGACTACAACCCGTCGGGCAAACTGCCGGTTTCCTTCCCGCGTTCAGTGGGACAGATCCCGATTTATTACAACCATCTGCCAACCGGACGTCCTTACAACTTCGCCAAGCCGAACAAGTATACGTCGCACTATTACGACGCCATCAACGGCCCGCTTTATCCGTTTGGCTATGGCCTGAGCTACACCACCTTTAGCGTATCGCCGGTGAAGATGTCATCGCGTACCATGCCGCGTAATGGCTCGGTGGAGGCGTCAGTTACCGTGACCAACACCGGTAAACGCGATGGTGCTACCGTGGTGCAGCTGTATCTCAACGATCCGGTCGCCAGCATCAGTCGCCCGGTGCAGGAGCTGCGTGGTTTCCAGCGCATTATGCTGAAAGCCGGCGAATCGCAGACGGTGAAGTTTAAGATCGATGTTGATGCGCTGAAGTTCTGGAATCAGAAGATGCAGCAGGTGGCGGAGCCAGGCAAAATCAACGTGATGATTGGCCTGGATTCGGTGCGTACGCAAGATGCGCAGTTTGATTATTTATAGTCGCTGATGCACTTATGCCCTCACCCTAACCCTCTCCCGCAAGCGGGAGAGGGAACCGATGGGTGCGATTGTTGATATTTTGCTCGATCTTCCCCCTCGCCCGCTTGCGGGAGAGGGCCGGGGTGAGGGCCTAACCGCACAAATCGAAATCAATGAACATCCGCGACCGCATCCAACAGCAAGTCTTCCGCCTCAACGGCTTATCCCTCAACGAATTTGATATCTCGCAGCCACCCGGCGATCCGGGATTATTTGGCCCAGACCACGTCATCTGGCGCGTGCATGGTGACTTTGCCTCGATGCTTTGCGGCGGCATCAGCGCTTTAATGCTGCAAATGCTGCATCCGGCTGCACTGGCCGGCGTATGGGATCACTCCAACTTCCGTCAGGACATGATGGGGCGTTTGCGCCGCACCAGCCAATTTATCGCCGTCACCACTTTCGGCAACACCGCTGATGCCCATACCCTCATCGAACGCGTCAAACGTATTCATCTGCGCGTCACCGGCTGCGATAACGCGGGCAAGCCTTATGCCGCTAGCGATCCGCATCTGCTCACCTGGGTACACGTGGCGGAAACCAGCCGCTTTTTGGCGGCGCATCTGCGCTATAAAAATCCCCAGCTCAGCCAGGCCGAGCAGAATCGTTATTACCAGGAGGCGGCACGCGTTGCGGAAGCGCTTGGCGCTCAGCAGGTGCCGAAAAGCGTGCAGGCGGTAGAGGACTATTTACACATGATGCGCCCGGCGCTGATTTACGATGAACGAACGCGGGAAGTGTTGCAGCTATTAATCAACGCACCTGCGCCAAGCTGGCAGGCGAAACCCGCCATGCGCGTGATGCTAACAGCCGGTATGGGATTGCTGCCGCCGTGGGCACAGCAGCAGATCCAGCGGCCGATTGGGCCAGCGCATCAATGGCTGGTGGATAAAGAAATGGCGGTGATTGGCGGGTTGCTGCGCTGGTCAATTCAGCGCGGCGCTTACTCACGCGCTATGCAGCGCATGGGGCGCTGAGCATCAAGGGTGCGCATGCACTTTGAGAGTTTTACCCTTGTGTCACATGGCGCGAGTGCCGATCCTGCTCTATTCTCGGGGAAAATGGATTCCTCCAGGTAATATCGAGGCGCTATGACCCACCAACCTCTGATTGCTGAGGTGCCTAATCAGCAACACACATTAACCGCGATCGTCGAGCAGGATGCGCGCACGGCCTATTTTTATATCTGGCCTAACGATCTGTTTCGCAGCCAGTATGCGGTGCGCGGCTGCTGGCTACGTAATCTACTGCCTGCGCCAGCGCAGGAGGATCGTGAAGCGATGGAGCAGGGCATTGCGCCGCTGCTGAGTGCCGAATATTGCCGTACGCTGGAAGCCGAGCCGATGCTCGATCCGGCCGGATTGCAGATTCTGTGGGAACCCAGTGATGACGGGGCGGCGCTGTGGTATTACGGCCAGCTGCTGGCGGTGATCCCCGGCTGGAGCCTCTATCAGGACAAGCAGGTCAGTTTCTCCGCGGCCTGCATCAAAGAGAACCGCCTCACCGCGCCGCTCGGCTCCGCCTCCACCAATGATTACTACGCGCGTGCCGAACAGCAGCGCCACTTCTGGCGCGACTGGCACGATGGCCATCTATGGGATCGGGTGCAGCGCGAACTGATGCAGTGCTATCAGGCGCAGTTTGGCGAGTCGGTAAAATATTACGCCATCGATCAGGGCAGCTGGCCACCGATGGCCATTTCGCAGCACCTGCATCATGGCGTTTGGTACTTCGTGACCCTCGGCATGAGTATCCGGCCGATGCCGCAGGTGGATCATCTATTTGATGAGCTGGCACCGCAGTATCGTCGCGTTGAGCTGGCGATGGCGGTGGACGGCGAAGTGATGACCGAAGCCAATGCGGTGCAGATGGCCAGCGCGCTGGCGGAATTTGCACATTTACCGTGGGCGCGCCTCACCTGGATTGGTGAAGGGCATACGCTGGCGTCAGAAGTCGCGCCAGTGGGTTTTGAAAGCTTCCTGCTAGCCAATGATTTAGCGCCGGAAACCGCCCAGTTTCGTCTGCCGAAACGCGAGGGCGACCGGGTGAATTTGCTGTGGTCAACGCCGATTACCGAAGCCGAACGCCAGTTTGCCCAGGCGGACGATCGCGGTGGCCAGCAGCTGTTACAGCGTTTGCTGACGGAAGGCAACAATCACGTGTTTCGCCCGCGCCAGGAAGTGGTAGCGCCGCCCGCACCGTAAACCAGGTCGGCATACATGCCGACCCTACAATTTTAAATTATCACTCAAATCAACTATTTCACTTCTTTGTGATCTCGCTCACCTCAAGATCCTCATTAACACGCCGTTAACCTCGATCAGGCAACTCGCCAACCAGGGTAAGGGCACACAACATGTTAAAAACGACACAATCCCGTTTCACCGCGACGCTGGTCGCCTTTTTTGCGGTGCTGATGCTGGTTACCGTGCTGGTGATCAATCAGTTTATCGCACCGCAGCTCACGCAAAACGAGAGCCGTTTAGTGCGTTACGAAGTGGACGGCCTGGCCGGACGCATCGTAGAGCAGATGAACCGCGTACAAGCGCAGCAGCGTGCAATCACCGAAGCCGCAGGCGTGATGGATAGCGCTGCCATCGACACCTTGCTGCCCGCCTTAGTTAACCAGTATCAGGATAGCAACGTGTTTGGCGGCGGCATCTGGCCGTTGCCCAACCGCCGCGATCCCGCCAAAGAGAAAAACAGCTCGTTCTTCGCGCGTAACGCCAGTAACCAGCTGCAGGTCAATACCTACTGGAACTCGGATGCCGCCGACAAATACTGGGAGCAATCCTGGTACAAAGACGGTTTAGCTGCGCCGAAAGGACAGTGTGCCTGGGCGAAAGCCTATCAGGATGCGGCCAGCCCGCAGCCGCGTACTAACTGCGCGATGGCGATCTATCGCGATGGCAACGCATGGGGCGTAGCGACCATTGACGTGACGCTCGGCTTCTTTAACCAGCTGGCAAAACAGATGGGTGAAGCGATTAAAGGACGCGTGCTGATTGTTGAAGCCGACGGCAAAGTGGTTGGCAACGCCGCGCTGGTGGATGGCGCGCCGAAGCTGGAAAACCTTGCCGATACGCAGCTGCCGATGGCGGCGGCGCTGAAAGGTCTGTTAGCACAGGCGGGTAGCCAGCCGACGCAAACCACGTTTGCCGGTGAAGATGGCGAACACACGCTGTTCCTGCAGGCGATTGCCGGTAGTCCGTGGTATCTCGCCAGCGATGTGCCCTCCAGTTTGCTGGATGCGCAGACGCACAGCATGTTAACGCGCCTCGGCCTGGTGCAGATTCCGCTGGCGGTGATCCTGCTGCTGGTGCTGCTCGGTTTTGTGCGGGCGATGATGAAGCGTCTTGCCTTGCTGCATCGCAACATTGAAACGCTTTCAACCGGCGGTGCCGATCTGACGCAGCGTCTGCCGGCCAGCAACAGCCCGGAATTTAACGCGGTGGCGCAAAGCTTCAACCAGTTCATCTCCTATCTGCAAGGGCTGATGCGCCAGGTGGGGGATAGCGCGCTGGCGATTACTGCGGCTTCACGTGAAATCGCCAGCGGCAACGCCGATCTCTCGGCGCGAACCGAATCGCAGGCCAGCTCTATTGTCGAAACCGCCGCGTCGATGGAAGAGCTCACCGGCACGGTGCGCCAGAACGCCGACAACGCCACTCATGCCAATCAGCTGGCGGATGGTGCGTCACAGGTGGCGGCGCGCGGTACCGAAGTGGTGCGTCAGGTGGTCACGACCATGGGCGCGATCAACCAATCCTCACGTAAAGTGGTCGATATCATCAGCGTCATTGATAGTATCGCCTTCCAGACCAATATCCTGGCGCTCAACGCCGCGGTAGAAGCGGCGCGAGCGGGCGAGCAGGGCCGTGGATTTGCCGTGGTGGCATCGGAGGTGCGTAATCTGGCGCAGCGTTCGGCCAACTCCGCACGTGAAATTAAGAAGCTGATTGAGGAGTCGGTGGCCAATATCGATACCGGCAGCGATCTGGTGCAGCAGGCCGGGCAAACCATGGATGAGCTGATGCAGGGGGTTAGCAGCGTTACCACGTTGATGAGTGAGATCATGTCGGCGAGCCGCGAGCAGAGCATGGGGATCGATCAGGTCAACGTGGCGATTACTCAGCTGGATGGCAGCACCCAGCAGAACGCCGCACTGGTTGAGCAGGTTTCAGCCGCCGCTCAGGCGATGGAGCAGCAGAGCGTACAGCTGGAGCTGGTGGTGCAGAGCTTTAAACTTTAATCCTGTGCCAAACGGTGCGCATGGATGCGCACCCAACAATTGTAGGGTCGCCATTTATGGCATAATGTTGGGCAGTTAACAGATGAAAAACCTTCTTAACAAGCGCATATGTCGTAGCGGCGCAATTCATTGCGCGATAAATCGCGCCGCTACGGAATGTGCGGTGATTTGGTACCGTGCTTAACTGATCGATATTACGCCATGAATGGCGATCCGCTCACACTCTGCCCACATCTCCTCTGTTAACGCCTTTTTCCGCCTTTTTATGCTGAAACGCCCGCAGGCTGCTACGCTTTACGTTGCCCCCGTTAACGCACGGAATGTGCGCTATTTCCTCCATCAAACTTTTGGCGGTTGTGTACAATAGCTGCGAATTTTCCGAAGGAGTTGTCATGTCCGCCATTGAAGTTATTCTCGTTGACCACCTCGATCGTCCTATCGGCCAGATGGAAAAGCTGGAAGTGCATGAGAAAGGATTGCTGCATCGTGCGGTAACGGTTTACGTGTTCAATTCGCGCCATGAAGTGCTGTTACAACGCCGGGCCAGCGGTAAATATCACTGCGGTGGATTATGGAGTAACACCTGCTGCAGCCATCCTTATCCGCAGGAATCGACGCGCGATGCCGCCGAACGCCGTCTGCGTGAAGAGATGGGCATGAACCTGGCGCTGACGCCGGTGTTTGAGTTGAGCTATAACTTGCCGCTCAGCAACGGCTTAACTGAGCATGAGTATGGTCACGTGTTTTTTGCCATCAGCGATGAGCAACCGGAACTCAATCCGGATGAAGCCGATGCATGGTGCTATCGTTCGATTGCGCAAATTCAGCAGGAGATGGTAGAGAATCCCGAGCAGTTCACGCCGTGGTTCCTGCACACCTTCCCGCGCATCCCCAATACGCTCGGCGATTTCCGCCTGACCGCATAATGCTGGAGGTCGCCATCAATGGCGACCCTACGACGTGATGCAAGGTCGCCCTTGATGGCGACTCTGCGACGTGATGTAAGGTCGCCATTAATGGCGACCTCTGTTAATCAATCACTGAAAATCTTCCGCATCCACGTCGTAACCCGACGGCTCCCAGCGAATCGCCAGCAGCGCCAGTAAGCCAATCAGCGGGGCGAGGAAAATCACCCAGAACACGCCGGTGCCAAAGGCGGCGACCAGCAGCGGGAAAGCAAACAGCGACACGGTTGAACTCCCGCGCATCAGCGTCTGATTGAAACCCACGCCAACGCCCCGCAGCGAAGCGGGATAGCTCAGCGAGGCAAAGGTCATCGTATGCGAGCCGGGACCAAAGCCCTGGCCAAACAAGAACAGCGCCAGCATGGCAATCGCCACCGCGGCCTGTTCGCCACCTTCTGGACGACCAATCAGCGCCAGGCCCAGCAGCGCTATGCACTGGCAGGCATAACCGGCAACCGACATTTTCCACGCGCCAAGACGCGGCACCAGCCGCACCGCCAACAGACCGCCAACAAAAGCGAACAGCAGATTCAGCGCCAGCGACACCAGAATGGTGGTCAGCATCGATTGGGCAAAAAAGCTGGAGATTATCACCGGCAGGCCAAACGCCACCGCGTTATAGGCAAAGGAAGAAGCGATAGAGGTGACGGTCGCTAACAGGGTGCGACGGCGATAAACGCCCTGCAGCAGCGCGCCGTAGTTGCGCCAGCTGGCCTTACGCACCACCTTCTGCGGCGTTAAATCGGCATCCTCCGCCACCTGCGCATTGATGTTATAGGCGCTGCGCAGAATCTCCGCCGCACCTTTCAGGTTACCCTGATTGGCGGCCCAAATCGGCGATTCACTCATATAGCGGCTGCGAATGGCAATGATCAGTAGCGCCGGCACTGCGCCAAAACCCAGGATCAAGCGCCACAGCCAATCGGTGTGGGTTGCCGGCAGCACCGCATACAGCAGCAGTACCAGCAAATAGGAAATACTGATCGCCGCATACCATGTCGGGCACCACATCGCGATGCTGGCCGCTTTATTCCCTTGTCCGCGAAGCTTGGAGAACTCCGCCAGAAACGCCATCGCCACCGGTAAATCGATACCGACGCCCAAGCCCATCACGAAGCGCGCAGCGGCCAATACGTATTCGTTAGGTGCAAACGCACAGGCTAACGCCGCCACCACGAAGAAGAACATGTCGGCCATAAACACGCGATAGCGGCCAATTTTGTCAGTGAGATAGCCGCCGATCAAGGCACCGACTATCGCGCCAAATGTGATCGCCGAGGCCACCATGCCGGTGCCCGCTGGCGTGAGCTGGAACTCGCGCGTCACGTCTTTGATGCCAAAGGCGAGTGCGCCAAGATCGTAGGCGTCGAGGAACACGCCGCCCAGCGCAATGGCGATAACGATACGCGCATTGCTACGCGATTCGTTGCTGTTATTGACCAAACCAGAGACGTCGGCCGCGCTGCGGATCCATTTCGTCTCACCGCCTGGTGTATTCCCTGCCTGCGCGACATGCGCGGGAGAAGCTAAGTCGGACATGATGTTATGTAATTTATTGTAATGAGTGGGACTGTGAGAATAAGCCGCCGCCACGCCATTAAAAATTCCATTTGGTTATAAGTGCTGCGTTTGGGTTATAACCAGCGCGCTATTGATAGCAGAAAAAGAACGAAATGCAGCGCTTGACCGCACCCATCCGCTTTCGCCAGGCTACGCTTGATAGTCACACAATGAAAACAAATGAGGGAAGCACAATGATAAAGCAGGGGTTATTGGGGATGATGGCACTGGCGTTGAGCGTAAGTGCGGCACAGGCAGCGGACCCGGTAAAAGTCGGTTCCAAGATTGATACCGAAGGCTCGCTGCTGGGCAACATCATCCTGCAAGTGCTGGATAAGCATGGGGTGAAAACCGTCAATAAAATTCAGCTGGGGACCACTCAGGTGGTGCGCGGCGCCATTACGGCTGGTGAGCTGGATATCTATCCGGAGTATACCGGCAACGGTGCGTTCTTCTTCAACGATGAGAAAGACGCTGCGTGGAAAAACGCCCAGCAGGGCTATGAGAAGGTGAAAAAACTCGATAGCGAGAAAAATCACCTCGTGTGGCTGGCACCTGCGCCCGCGAACAACACCTGGACGATTGCGGTGCGCGGTGACGTGGCGCAGAAGAATAACCTCAATTCACTCGACGATTTGAGCGCCTATCTGAAAAAAGGCGGCACCTTCAAACTGGCGGCCTCGGCGGAATTTATCGAACGCAGCGATGCGCTGCCAGCATTTGAAAAAGCCTACAACTTCAAGCTGGAGCAGTCGCAACTGCTGTCGCTGGCCGGTGGCGACACCGCGGTGACCATCAAAGCCGCTGCACAGCAAACCTCGGGCGTGAATGCGGCGATGGCGTACGGTACCGACGGTCCGGTGGCGGCGCTGGGCCTGCAAACCCTCAGCGATCCGAAAGGCGTGCAGCCAATTTATGCGCCTGCGCCGGTGATTCGTGAAAGCGTCCTCAAGCAATATCCCGACATTGGCAACTGGCTGCAGCCGGTATTCAGCAAGCTGGATGAGAAAACCCTGCAGCAGCTGAATGCGCAGATTGCTGTCGATGGCCAGGATGCCAGCCAGGTGGCGAAACAGTGGCTACAGCAGAATAAGTTGTTGTAAGCAGTGCTGTCGCTGTTACTCAGACCACGCCAGCAGCCGGTGCTGCTGGTGTTAACCACGCTTATCACGCTGGCGCTATTTGCCTTGCCGCTTCTGAGCTTTGCGGCCAATCGGCTGGTTTCCGGCCAGCCGCTGCTGTTTTGGCAGGTGTCGAACAGCTGGCTGGTATTGCTGCCGCTACTGTGGCTGTGGCAAGGATTATGGTGGCCCGCACGCCGCCTTAGCGCGGTGATGGTGCTGCTGGATGCCGAAATCCTGCTGGCGCTGCTCTTCTGGCTGGCGGGAAATCAGGCCACCGAGCTGGCCAACAGCGGCAGTCCGCTGGCGCGCACCGCGTTTGGCAGCGGCCTATGGTGCGCGGCTGCGCTGTCACTGCTGCTGGCGGCGGAAGCGGTGCGTCAGATCACGCGCAGTACGCCGTGGCGCATCGTACTCAACCTGCAACTCTGGCTGCTGCCGCTACTGCTTCTGCTCAGCGGTCATCTCGATCGGCTCTCTCTCCTGAAAGAGTACGCCAACCGGACGGCGGTATTTGACGCGGCCTTCACTCAGCATTTGTGGCTGCTTGGCGGCACGCTGCTGCCAACAGTGCTCATCGGTTTGCCGCTCGGTCTGGCGATTGCTCGCCGTCCGCGCTGGCAAAATGCCGCCTTCAGCGTGCTTAATCTGATTCAGACTGTGCCATCGGTGGCGCTGTTTGGGTTGCTGATTGCGCCGCTGGCCGGCTTGGTGGCGCACTTTCCCGTGCTGGCGCGCTGGGGGATTAGCGGCATCGGCATTGCACCGGCGCTGATTGCCCTGGTGCTGTATGCGCTGCTGCCGCTGGTGCGCAGCGTAGTGGCCGGCTTGCAGCAGGTGCCGCAGGAGGTGCGTGAAACTGCACGCGGTATGGGCATGAGCGCGTGGCAGCAGTTCTGGCACGCCGAGCTGCCGCTGGCGCTGCCGGTGTGGCTTTCTGGCTTGCGCGTGGTCGTGGTGCAAACCGTTGGCCTGGCGGTGGTGGCGGCTTTGATTGGCGCGGGCGGGTTCGGTGCCATTGTTTTTCAGGGATTGCTCAGCAGCGCGCTGGATCTGGTGCTGCTTGGCGTGATTCCGGTTGTGGCGCTGGCGGTGATTTTTGATGCGCTGCTGCGTTTACTGTCGGCATTGCTGGAGAGACGTCATGATTGAATTTCACCAGGTGAGCAAAGTGTTCGCCGGGAAAGAGGCGATACGTAACTTATCGCTAAAGATTGAGAAGGGCAGTTTTACCGTGTTGATTGGCACCTCGGGTTCCGGTAAATCCACCACGCTGAAGATGATCAACCGCTTGGTGGAGCACGATAGCGGGGAAATCCGCTTTGCCGGCGAACCCATTGAGCGCATGGATGCACGCGCCTTACGTCGCCGCATCGGTTACGCCATTCAGTCGATAGGCCTGTTCCCGCACTGGAACGTCGCCCGGAACATTGGCACCGTGCCGGCGCTGCTCGGCTGGCCACAGGCGAAGATCAATCAACGCGTCGAGGAACTGCTGGTGCTGCTCAATCTCGATAGCCATCTGGCAACGCGCATGCCGCATCAGCTTTCAGGCGGACAGCAGCAGCGCGTGGGGGTGGCGCGTGCGCTGGCGGCCGATCCGGAACTGCTGCTGATGGACGAACCGTTCGGCGCGCTCGATCCGGTCAATCGTCTGGCGCTGCAACACGAGATGCTGCGCATCCAGAAAATGACCGGCCGCACCGTGGTGCTGGTGACGCACGACATTGACGAAGCGCTCACGCTGGCCGATCAATTGGTGCTGATGGACGGTGGTGAAATTGTGCAGCAGGGCAGACCGATTGATTTGCTGACGCAGCCGGTGAATGACTTTGCCCGCGAATTCTTTGGTCGCAGCGAGTTGGGCGTACGTTTGCTGGCATTGGGGCGTGCAGGCAGTGCCGCCCGACGCGGCGAGTGGCTTGATGCCGAGCCGATAGCGGCATCACTGACGCTGCGTGAAGCGCTATCGCAGTTTATTGCGCGCCGCACCGACAAACTCCCGGTGGTTGATCAGCAGCAACAGCCGCTTGGCGTGCTGCACTTTAGCGATCTGCTGCGCCAGCGGGAGGCGAGCTGATGCGCCTGTTACGCGATCCGCTCTACTGGCTGCTGGCGGCCTTTCTGCTGTTGCTGTGGGGATTGCCGCACAGCGGTCCGCTGTTTGCGCACTGGTTCCCCCAGCTTGAGCGTCCACTCTATCAGCAGGAGAGTTTCTGGCGACTGGCGCTGGCGCATCTGGCGCTGGTGGTGAGCGGCAGCCTGCTGGCATTGGTGGTGGGCGTGGGCTGCGCGGTGTTTGCCACTCGTCATGCCGGGCGCGCATTTCGTCCGTTACTGGAAACGGTGGCCGCGGCAGGTCAGACGTTTCCACCGGTGGCGGTGCTGGCGATTGCGGTGCCGGTGATGGGATTTGGCGCAACGCCCGCGATCATGGCGCTATTTCTCTACGCGCTGCTGCCGATCCTGCAGGGCACGCTGGCGGGATTAGATAGCGTTCCGGCCAGCAATCGCGAAATTGCCATGGGCCTTGGCATGGGGCCATGGCGACGTCTGTGGCAGATTGAGCTGGCGCTGGCTGCGCCGGTGATCATGGCGGGGGTGCGGACGTCGGTAATGATCAGCATCGGCACCGCGACCATCGCCTCCACGGTGGGAGCTGAGAGCCTGGGGTCGCCGGTGATTATTGGCCTGAGCGGTTTTAACACCGCGTACGTCATTCAGGGGGCGCTGCTGGTGGCGCTGCTGGCGTTGATTTGCGATCGCCTGCTAGAGCGCGTGCAGCGCAAACTTAGTTGGTATGCACAATAAGGCTGTAGCCGACCAGCATCATGCCGCCCATGCCGCCAATTGCCATAATGGCAAACAGAGAACCGACAAGCAGTTTATTCCAGTTCATAACGGGACCTGAAAAAAGAAATTGAGGGCGGCATCATAACGCGCACACCTGGCCAGGCAAAGGCCGTGTGTGCGATTTTTACTTACGCGGGATCGTGCAGGTGGATGGCAAAACCTTGTGCCTGCCAATGTTCAAACTGCTCAATCTGGCGACGCGTCGGCTTTTTACCGGTCCAGATAAACAGGTTTTGTCCGGGGAACAGTTCAGGCCGCGGCATGTCGAGCGGCTCTGCCAGCACATCCATACGCCAGCCCTGCTGCGACAAGCGCCAGGCCTCCAGCCAGATACGGGTGCGATCTTCCACGCCCCAGCCAATCATCAGCGCATCTTTTCCGGCTTTCTTGCGTGCGCCTGTCAAACAAAACGTCACATAATCAATCAAGGCGCCATCAAGCAGGCTGCACATCGTGCGCGCGGTGTTTTGATCTAAGCCCAGGCGCTGACGAACCGGCACGAACACGTGATCGATCAGCGCATCAACCGGATGTTCCCGGCCGATGGTGGCAATTTTCGCGCGCAGTTTTGCCGGACGAACGTGACGCAACACGCTCATCAACTCTTCCTGCAGGGCGCTCCAGCCGTCATGTGCATTAACGGTTTCGCCTTCCAGCAACGCTTTTACCTTGCCAACAGGCACGCCACTCTCTATCCAGCGTTTTATCTCTTCAATACGCTGAACATCTTCATCATCAAATTGCCGATGACCACCTTCGGTGCGCTGGGGTTTTAACAGACCGTAACGTCGCTGCCATGCGCGAAGCGTTACCGGGTTGATTCCACAGCGTTCGGCAACATCCCCGATACTGTATAAGGCCATAGTGCCCTCGAAAATTCTGACCTGCATTACAACACCTTAACCCCCCAACTTGGGTTGTACAACGATTTTTTAGTTGTACAACTTGACCGTGTGGCGGATTCGTAGTGTTATCTCATATATGAGATTTAATTCCCAAAAGTGAGAGGTTAACATGTCTGTGACGGATACCGACGACCGTTTGGCGTCGCGACTGGCCGAATTACGTGTACAACGCGGTTGGTCATTAGATGAATTAGCGATGGCGACCGGCATCAGTCGGGCATCATTGTCGCGCATTGAACGCGCCGAAACTAGCCCCACAGCCGCTTTGCTTAATCGGCTATGCGTGGCCTACGGATTGACCATGTCGCGCCTGCTAAGTGAAGTGGAAGAAGAGGCGGCGCTGCTGCTAAAAGCAGATCAACAGCCGGTTTGGCATGACGATGCCAGCGGTTTCCAGCGCCGCAACGTATCGCCACCCGCCAACCACTTTAAAGCGGAGCTGGTGGAAGGCGTGCTTCGTCCCGGTGCGCGCATTGAATACGACGCGCCGCCGGTGCAGGGGCTGGAGCAGCATATCTGGCTGCAATCAGGCGAGCTTACCATCAGCATGGATGCTCAGCGCTGGACACTACACGCGGGCGATTGCCTGCGCTTTCATCTCACTGGCAAATCCACCTTCGCAGCCCATCACGAAGGCGGTGCGCGCTATTTTTTAGTGGTATGCAAACCATGAATGATATCGAACTGTTAAGCGCCACCCAGGCGCAGCCGCTGCTGGCGGCATTGTGTGATGTATTACAGGCGTGCGTGGCCGATGGCGCCAGCGTGGGCTTTATTGATGCGCACGATCGCTCGGCGATTGAGCGCTTCTGGCAGGATAAAATCTTCAGCCTGGCGAGCGGCGACAATCAGCTGCTGGTGGCGTATCAGCAGGGTGTGATTATGGCAACGGTACTGGTGGGTTTCAGCGCGATGCCGAATGGGCGTCATCGCGCTGAAATCAGCAAGTTGCTGGTGCATCCCCGCGCGCGACGTCAGGGCATTGCGCGTCGCCTGATGCAGCAGGCGGAACAGCTGGCAGCGCAGCAGGGGAAAACCCTGCTGGTGCTGGATACCCGCAGCGGTGACGTGGCAACCACATTGTATTTGTCGATGGATTGGCACATTGCCGGGTCAATTCCGTTCTATGCGGAGTCAACCGAAGGTGTGCTGGATGCGACTACGGTGATGTATAAGGTGTTGCGCTGATTTTCCCCTCACCCTAACCCTCTCCCGCAAGCGGGCGAGGGAACCGATCGGAGCGAGCATGTGGCAGCATCTCCCTCTCCCTGTGGGAGAGGGCCGGGGTGAGGGCATCAGGCCGCACAATCCCAAAATGCACCAACTCAGTGCGCCGCATCCGCCTCGGCAATCCCCAGCGCCTGCATAAACAAACGGATAATCGGATTTATTTTGCGGCCCTTTTTCATGATCAAACAAAACGGGTTTTCGCGGCGAATCGACTCATCGCCCAGTTCGCATAATTGACCGCGCGCAATAAACGCGGCGGCATAATGCTCGGGTAAATAACCAATAAAATGGCCGGTTAAAATCAGCATCGCCACCGATTCGACCTGTACCGCTTGCGCACCGCTCTCCTGCAAAGGAATGATGCGACGATCGTCACGCGGGGTCACATATAAATGATTAATAATCTTCTGCTCACGTAATGTTTCCAGCGATATATTTTTATCATGTGATCCTGAATATAAAGGATGTGACATGGAGCAATATAATTTTGAATATTCCTTATAAAGCGGGAAGTAATCAAAGTCGCTTTTCATTTCATAAACCGGGGCAATGCCACAATGAAAACGACCTTCGCTGATGCCGCGCTCAATATCATCTAATTGCGCGGTTTGCAGGCGGATTTGTACCTTTGGCGCTTTCTGGTGCAGCTGTTGCACCGCCGCGGTGACCGGGGATTGCGCATCGGAAATGGTGTTATCGACGACGCAAATGGCAATATCGCCCAGCAGTTCGTTGCGGCTATTGTGCAGCCGCTCACGAAACAGATTCAGCGACACGAACAGCTCTAGCGTGGCTTGATACACGTTAATGCCGTATTGCGTCAGCTCAAAACCTTCGCGCCCGCGGCTGCACAACGTCATGCCGAGACGTATCTCTAAATCGGAAACCTGTTTACTGATGGCCGCCAGACCAATATTCAATTCGTGACTGGCAGCGGTTAATCCGCCGGCTTCCACCACGCATTTAAATACGCGCAGCAATTTTAAATCGATATTACTCAGTGCCAGAACCGCATTATCACTACGATTATTTGCATTGTTTCCGGACTGGGAAACTTTACTTTCCATTTTTGCTATTCAACTCCGGAATAATTGCGGTAATTGTACAGTGAACCTGAAATGCGCGGTATTTACTAGTTTGTTCATAAAATAAGTTTTTATTATCGCTAGTGGCGCATCCATATCTTTTTCATATTGCTGATGATTATCTGTAAGGGGAAATAGCATGTCTGATAATGCCGAACTGTTATGGGGCGCGCGTTTTAAAGCGGCACCGGCGGCGAGTTTAACCGCGCTGTCTCGTAGCCCGGATTATTATTTTGCGCTGGCACCTTACGATCTGGCGGGCTGCCGGGCGCATGCCCGTGAGCTGGCGCGCGGCGATCTGCTGAGCGCAGAAGAACTCAGCACCATGCTGGCAGCGATTGACGCATTGGATGCCGATTATCGTGCCGGTCAGCTGCATCCGATTGCCGCCGATGAAGATGTGCACACCTTTATCGAACGCGCGCTCACCGAACGCTTAGGGTCGCTCGGCGGCAAGCTACGCGCCGGACGTTCGCGTAACGATCAAACCGTCAACGATCTGCGTCTCTATCTGCGCGATAACGGCCGCAAGGTGGTGAGTGCACTGCTGGCATTGCAGCAGGCGCTGGTGGAGCAGGCGGCGCAGCACACCGAAAGCGTCGCGCCCGGTTTTACCCATTTGCAGCAGGCGCAGCCGATTGTGTTTGGTCACCAGCTGCTGGCCCATGCGCAATCTTTTGCTCGCGACATCGAACGCATGCAGGATTGGGATCGCCGCAGCGCGCGCTGTCCACTCGGCGCCGCCGCCATGGCCGGTTCCGCCATTGCGCGTCAGCCGGCGCAAGCCGCCGCCGATCTTGCCTACCTCGCGCCGTGCGAAAACTCGATTGATGCCGTTGCCAGCCGCGACTACGCCGCTGAATTCCTGTTTGTCACCAGCATGATCGGCATCAACCTGTCGCGCCTGTGCGAAGAGGTGTGCATGTGGGCCTCGCGCCAGTTCCGCTGGGTGGAGCTGCACGACAGCTACGCCACCGGCAGCTCAATCATGCCACAAAAGAAAAACCCGGATATCGCCGAGCTGACGCGTGGTCGCTCTGGCCGCCTGGTTGGCAACCTGATGGCGCTGCTGACCACCATGAAAGCGATGCCGCTCTCCTACAACCGCGATCTCAGCGATGACAAGCGCAACGTGATTGATGCGGTAGATACCCTGCTGCTGGTGCTGCCGGCGATGGCCGGGATGATGGCAACGCTAACGTTCAATACCGAGGTGATGCGCGAGCAGGCGCCAGATGGCTTTACGCTGGCGACGGAAGTGGCCGACTGGCTGGCGATGCACGGCGTGCCGTTCCGCGAGGCGCATGAGATCACCGGACAGCTGGTGCAGCTGTGCGAGCGCGAAAACTGCGGGCTGTCGGATCTCAGCGATGCGCAGCTGCAGACGGTAGACGCCCGCTTAACGCCAGAGGTGCGCCACGCCCTGACGCTGGAAGCCGCACTGGCGGCGCGCAGCGGTTACGGCGGCACCGCGCCGGCACGGGTGCGTGAGCAACTGGCGCGTCTGCAAACCCTGATGCAGGACCAGCAGCGCTGGACCGAAGATTACGCTGGCCCGCGCGCCTGAGGAGGCTTTTATGTCGTCAACGCCTATTGAGCCGAGTTTAAACAACAGCCGCGAGCAGACGCATTACGATCTCGATCGCTATCAGGTGGTGCCACGCCGCTACTACGGCCGCATAACGGCGTCGGCGGTGATTCTGATCCTGTTAGCGCTGCTGGTGAATGCGTTTGCCCACGGCAATATTGAGTGGTCATTTGTAGCGCAGTTCTTCACCGCGCAGGCGATTCTCAACGGCGTGGTGAATACGCTGATCATGTCGGTGCTGGCGATGGGGCTTGGCGTGCTGTTCGGCGTGATCACCGCCATCATGTATATGTCGCCGAATCCGGTGCTGCACTACATCGCCGTTGGCTATGCATGGATCTTCCGCGGTACGCCGCTGATTTTGCAGCTGCTGCTGTGGTTCAACCTCGCGCTGGTGTTTCCCACCATCAGCATTCCCGGTCTGTTCAGCGTGCAAACCGTCACCTTTATGACGCCATTCCTCGCCGCGCTGCTTGGGTTGAGCATCAATCAGGGGGCGTACACCTCGGAAGTGGTGCGTGCCGGATTGTTGTCAGTGGATACCGGACAGTACGAAGCGGCGAAAGCCATCGGCATGCCGCGTCTGCAGGCGCTGCACCGCATCATTCTGCCACAGGCGATGCGCGTGATTCTGCCGCCGGTCGGCAACGAATTTATCAGCATGATCAAAACCACCAGTCTCGCCAGCATGATTCAGTACTCCGAATTGCTCTACAACACGCAAACCATCTACTTCGCCAACGCGCGCGTAATGGAGCTGCTGTTCGTGGCGGGCATCTGGTACCTGATAGTGGTCACGCTGCTGTCGTTTGGGCAAAGCAGACTGGAACGTTACTTCTCACGCGGCCATCGTCAGCGTCAGTAAGCAGGAGCCAAACATGAGAAACATCGTGCGCGCCGTGAAGGTGAACAAATATTTCGACCAGTTCCACGCCCTAAAGGATGTCAGCCTCGAAGTGAACTACGGCGAGGTGATGTGCATCCTCGGCCCGTCCGGTTCCGGCAAAAGCACCTTTTTGCGCTGTATCAATCAGCTGGAAAAGGTCGATAAAGGCGGGATTTGGGTCGACAACGAACTGGCGGGCTATCGCATCGCTGGCAACAAATTGCATGCCTTAAGCGACAAGCAGATTGCGCGTCAGCGCCTGCAAACCGGCATGGTTTTCCAGCGCTTCAATCTCTTCCCGCACAAAACCGCGCTGGAGAACATCATCGAAGGGCCGTGTCGCGTGCTGCTGCGCCCGAAGCGTGAAGCCTGCGAAGAGGCGATGGCGCTGCTGGAGCGCGTGGGCATGGCGCATAAAGCGCATGACTATCCGCAGTCGCTCTCCGGCGGCCAGCAGCAGCGCGTGGCGATTGCCCGCGCGCTGGCGATGAAACCCAAACTAATGCTGTTTGACGAACCCACTTCGGCACTGGATCCGGAGATGGTGGGCGAAGTGCTGGCGGTGATGCGTCAGCTGGCAAAAGAGGGCACCACCATGCTGGTGGTCACCCACGAAATGGGCTTTGCCCGTGAGGTGGCCAATCAGGTGGTGTTTATGGATGAGGGACGCATTATCGAGCAGGGCGCACCGGAAGACATTCTGCTGAACCCGCAAAATCCACGGATGAAAAACTTTATTAACGCGATTCTTCTTTAACGTGACCGGGGTGAATATGAAAAAGCTGTTATTGAGTGCCATCAGTGCCGCCGTGCTGCTGCAATCGTCTGCCTGGGCAGATATCGCCGTGCCTGCCGCCATCAAAGAGAAAGGGCTGACGGTAGCGATCATGCCGAACTATCCGCCAATGGATTTCAAAGATCCGGCCACCAACCAGCTAACCGGGGTGGATTACGATCTCGGCCAGGCGATTGGTGAAAAACTCGGTGTGAAGATCAACTGGCAGGAGATCGCCTTTGAACAGATGGTGAACGCGGTAGTAACCAAGCGCGTCGATCTGGTGATGTCCGGCATGACCGACACCAAAGAGCGCCAGCAGGTAGTGAATTTTATCGACTACTTCAAAACCGGCCCGCAGTTCTATACCCAAACCGCGCGCAGCGATATCAATAGCGCGATGGATCTGTGCGGTAAGAAAGTCGGCACCAGCCGTCGCACCACCTTCCCGTTAGAAATTGCCAACTGGTCTAAAGCCCACTGCGAGGCGGCTGGCAAGCCCGCCATCATCGTGGTCGGCGCCGAAGGTACCGCCGATGCGCGCACCCAGCTGCGTCAGAACCGTCTGGATGGCGTGGTGCAGGGCAGCGAAACCCTGCCGTACATCATGGATCTGGAGAAGGGCAAATATAAGCCGCTCGATAAAGCCTTCTCCTTCCAGTACACCGGCATGGCGGTGGGCAAAGATGCGGGCGAACTGACCACGGCAATTCAGGCAGCGATTGATGCCATGATCGCCGATGGCTCTTACCAGAAAATCCTCGGCAAATGGGGCCTGGCCGATAACGGCGTGACCAAGGCAACGGTCAACCAGGGCTAAAGGAGCGAGCAGATGCAACAACCGGGCGCAGTGCGCTGGCCGCAGGGAAAACGCGGCTGTATGGCGCTGGCGTTTGACCTCGACGGTCCCACCGGCGATGCCATGTTGAATGGCAGCCTGTGGTCAACGCCAGAGTATTTCACCTTTGGAGCCTACGGGCCGTACCGCGCGCTCGGGCGTCTGCTCGACCTGCTGCGCGCCTTCCAGATTCCCGCCACCTTTTTCGTTCCGGCGTGGGTGGTGGAGCAGTGGCCGCAGCAGTGTCAGGCGATTATCGAACAGGGCCACGAAGTGGCCTATCACGGCTATCGCCACGAATCGTTCTGGTCGATCTCGCCGGATGAACAACGCGCAGTAATGGCGAAGTCCGCTGAGATTTTTAAACAGTATCTCGGCATCACCGCCTGCGGTTTTCGCACGCCATCGGGCGACTGGCATGCCGAAACGCCGCAGATTCTGCGCGACGCGGGTGTGATCTACTCCAGCAGCATGCGCGGTGACGATCGTCCCTACAGCATTCCGGTGGCGGGGTATACGCCGCTGGTGGAGATTCCCGGCAAGTGGGAGATGGACGATTACGCCTCGCTGGCTTATACGCGCCAGCCCGATTTCCCCAAAGGCGGCGATCGTATCGCCAGCTATGCGCACACGCGCGATAACTGGCAGCGCGAGTTTGATGGCGCGATGGATGAGGGCTTGTGCCTCACCACGCTGTTCCACCCGAAAATCTCCGGCCAGCCGGGACGACTTTTGCTGCTGGAGCAGCTGTTTGAACAGATGACGGCGCGCGATGACGTGTGGTTTGCGCGCTGCGACGCAGTGGCGCAGTGGTATCTGCAGGAGCAACAGCATGACTGAACCTTCACGCTGGCCGCTGGGCTTCCAGTCGGCGGCGATCCTCACCATCGATTTCAACGATATCCACGGCATTCTCACCCAGGCACCGGCGGTGGCGGGGCGCGATAAAACCCTGTCGGTGTGGCGTTACGGCACGCTGCGCGGCGTCGATCGCCTGCTGGCGCTGCTGGCGGAAAAGCAACTCAAAGCCAGCTGGTGCATGCCGGCGATGGTTGCCGAAGAGCAGCCGGAATTAGTGCAGCGCATGGTGGCGGATGGCCATGAAATCGCCTGTAGCGGCGATGGGCATGAAGATTTCTCGGCTTTAACGCTGGAGCAGCAGATCGCCAGCGTGACGCGCGGTTGTGACAAGCTGGCGCAGCTCACCGGTCGCGCCATCACCGGTTTTCGCACGCCCGCCGGACAGTGGAAACCAGGGCTGGCGCAGGCGCTGGTTGAGCGGGGCATCCGCTGGTCATCGAGCTGGCGCGGCGACGATTTGCCGTACTTCCATCCCGGCACGCGCTTAGTTGAGCTGCCGATGCACTACACGCTGGAAGATGAGCCGTACTTTGCTTTTAATCTCAGCCCGGCGATCCCGCCAGGCCAATCGCGCATCGCGCCCTACGGTGAAACGCTGGCGAACATGACGCAGGATTTTCACGGCTTCCACCGCTTTGGTCTGTGCTATTTGCTGCGGCTGCATCCGGAAATCATCGGTACCGCCGGACGCATTGGCCTGCTGCGTTCGCTGCTCGACACGCTGCAACAGCACAACGTGTGGATCGCCACCGCTGAGCAGGTGGCGGCGCACTGGCAGACGCAGCCGGAGAACGATTTCTCGCATCCGGCGGAGGTGTTCAGCCGCATCATTGGAGTTGCATATGACGAGCACGCTTGATCAACTGGCAGCCTTTATCGCCGAAACCCGTTTTGCGCAATTGCCTGCGCCGCTGGTGGAGCAGGCGAAACGCCATCTGTTGGATACGCTCGGCGCTTCACTGGCGGGCTGCGATAGCCCGATTTGGCGTGAGTGTCTGGCACTGGTCAATGCTGAAGGGGGACGCGAAGAGGCGCAGGTTTGGGGCTGCGCGCAGCAGGTCAATGCGCGTCAGGCGGCGTGGCTGAACGGCGTGGCGGCGCACATGTATGAACTGGATGATACCGGCGGTTGCGATCACTCCGGTGCGGTGGTGATCCCGGCGCTGCTGGCGGCACTGCCGCTGGCGACGCAGCCGGTGGATGGGCAGGCGCTGATCGTTGCGATGATAATTGGCTATGATGTTGGCCGCCGGGTGCTGGAAGCCTGCGGCGGCTATTCTGCTCATAACGGTGCGGGCTGGCATTCCACCGCCAGCTGCGGCGTGTTTGGTGCGGCAGCGGCGGTCTGTTCGCTGCTGCAGTTAAATCGCGCACAGAGTGCTTCAGCGTTGGGGATTGCCGCCAGCTTTAGCGGCGGTTTATGGGGCTTTATCCACGACGGTTCGCACACCAAAAAACTGCATGCCGCGCGTGCCGCAGAAGGCGGCGTGCAGGCGGCATTGCTGGCGCAGCGCGGCATTAACGGGCCTGCCGCGGTATTCGAGGATCGCTGGGGCGGTTTTCTGCAAACCGTAGCGCCAGAAACGCAGCAGCCGCAGGCGCTGACGGCGGATCTTGGCGAGGTGTGGAAGCTGGCGCGCTGCTCAATCAAGCCGTACGCTTCGTGCCGTGGCACCCATGCGGCGATTGATGCGCTGAATATATTGCTGCAACAGCATGATGTGCGCGTGGAGCAGATTGCGCGCATCGTGGTGGGGGTGAATTCGTTCCTGCTGGAGATGTGCGGCGGACGCGAGCTGCGCAGTCTGGCAGCGGCGCAAATGAGCTTGCCCTATGCGCTGGCAGCGCGCGCGCTGTATGGCTCGGCGGAGCTGGCGAGCTATGACGACGCTAAACGCCTGCATCCGGATGTGGAAGCGCTGCTGGCGCGGATTGAGCTGGTGATTGATGAGCAGCAGAGCCGCGACGACGAGCCGTGGGTGCGGCTAGAAACGCAGCAGGGCGCACAGTGGCAGCAGCATGTACCGGTGCCATCGGGCGCGCCGACCAATCCGTTAAGCCTTGAGGCGCTGTTGACGAAGTACCGCAGTCTGGCGGGGCGCGTGCTGCCGCTGCCGCAGGTCGAACAGCTGGAAGCGGTGTGTCTGGAATTGGATGAAGTGGCCGACGTACGCGAAGTGGTGGGGCTGTTGGCTGTGAGGTGATTTTTCCCTCACCCTAACCCTCTCCCGCAAGCGGGAGAGGGAACCGACCGAGCCAAAACATGCATAGGGCAGCGTCTCCCTCTCCCAGTGGGAGAGGGCCGGGGTGAGGGCATCAAACCGCGGAGGATAACCTTTCAACCCGCTCAATCGCCGCCAGCAAACGCGCCTCTGTCACCGCTTCGGCCATATTCGCCATATCCGGCGCGTGCACCGATTCACGCACAATCAGTGCAAGCTCACGCTCATCCAGTTCTGCAATCTCGCCCAGCGTCAGCGGCACGCCGCAGTCGCGCGCCAGGCGCATCTCATCCAGCACCTCTTCATCCGCGCGGTGCTCCAGCGCCAGCAAGCACAGGTTGCCGAAGCCCACCAGCAAACCGTGACCAAATTCACGCGTTTTATCGCAGAAGGTGAAGCCTTCATAAATCGCATGCGAAGCCGCCGCGTGCGCGCCGTTGCTCATCAGCGAGGTCAATCCCGCCCAGGTAAAAATCGCATCCAGCACCTGATCCAGCGACGCGCTGCTCTCACTGCGCTGTACTGCGGCATAGGCCGCTGGGCCGTGTTCCGCAATCACGTCATAACAGATTTGGCTGTGCGCCAGAGAAGATAACGCATTGCCTGCGCGCGCCGGATGACGTGCACTGACCGCGCGGAACTCGTACCATTTCGCCAGCGTATCGCCCAAGCCAGCCGCCAGCCAGCGCGGCGGCGCGTTGGCCAGCAGTTCGCTGTCGATAATCACTGCCGCCGGTGCCTGCGGCAGCGGGAAGATATCGAAGAAATTGCCGTTATCGTCATAGCGAATACTCAGCGGCGTCACCGCTGAACAGGTGGCGGCGATGGTCGGCAGCGTCACCACCGGCAAGCCGAGCTGCGCGCCGACCGCTTTCACCGTATCCAGCGACTTACCGCCCCCAACGCCAATCAGCACCTCGGCGTGCAACTCGCTGGCGATGGCGGCCAGACGATTGATGTGCGTGATCGAGGTTTCGCCGCCAAACCATTCCTGTGCCAGCAGCGTGACGTTGGCCGTCAGCAGCTGCGCGCGTACCTGCGCTTCTACCGCCTGCAATGCCTGATGGCCGCCAATCAGCAGCGCACGCTGGCCGAGTCCGGCGCAAATCGCGCCCAGTTGATTGATCACGCCCGCACCGCGCAGCACGCGCGCCGGAAACACCAGATTCTGTTGTGTCATCACTTGTTCTCTGTGTAACGGACGCCGGGCAACACGCACAGCATCTCATAAAGGATATTGGCCGCCAGCTGTGAGGTCATGCCGCTGAGGTCATACGGCGGCGACACTTCTACCAGATCGCCGCCCACCAGGTTCAGCCCACGGCAGCCGCGCACGATCTCCAGCCCCTGCATTGAGGTCAAACCGCCCACTTCGGGCGTGCCGGTACCGGGCGCCCAGGCGGGATCGAAGCTGTCAATGTCGTAGGAGAGATACACCGGGCCATCGCCGATGCGCGCGCGCACCTCGGCCATCAGCGGCGTCATCGAGCGATACCAGCACTGCTCGGCAGGCACCAGATGGAAGCCTTGATCGACGCCCCATTGGAAATCGTCGGCGGCATAACCCTGCGCACGCTGGCCAATCTGCACCACGCGTTGGCAGTCAAGCAGCCCTTCCTCCACCGCACGGCGGAAAGTGGTGCCGTGCGCGATCTTCTCGCCAAACATCTCGTCGTTGGTATCGGTATGCGCATCAATATGAATCAATCCCATTGGGCCATGCTTCTTCGCCAGCGCGCGTAGAATTGGCAGCGTTAGCGTGTGATCGCCGCCGAGCGTTAAGGGAATAATCGGCCAGTTATTCAGTTCGGTATAATAGTTTTCAATGATATCGACCGATTTCAGCAGGCTGTAAGTGTTAATCGGCACATCACCGAGATCGCCAACGCGCAGCGAATCAAACGGCGCTGCGCCGGTGGCCATGTTGTACGGGCGAATCATCACCGAATCGGCGCGAATGGCGCGCGGACCATAGCGCGTGCCGCTGCGCTGCGAGGTGCCGATGTCCAGCGGGATACCGACAAAAGCGACGTCCAGATTGGCTGGGGACTCTACGGCGGGCAAACGCATCATGGTGCCGCGTCCGGCGAAACGGGGCATTTCATTGCCGCCTTGCGGCTGAGGGAAATCGGTCATCACGGGCTCCTGCGGCTAAGTGAAGCCCATCTTTACCCAGGCGTTGCGCAGGAAAAATCCTTGACAGCAGATAATCACTTCAGAGATTACTTAACTTTAGCCAGCAATCTCTGAAGGATAATCGGTGCAGACGCTTCCCAATCTCAAACTGCTGCAGGTGTTTGCCAGCGTGGTGGAACATCAGGGTTATTCGCGCGCGCAGCAGGCGCTGAACATGACCACTCCGGCCATCAGCGCCTATATGAGCGAACTGGAAAGCCAGCTTGGTTTTATCCTGTGTCAGCGCGGACGCGGCGGCTTTACGCTCACCAGCAAAGGCGAACAGTTTTATCGCTACAGCCAGGAGATGCTGGCGACGCTGGCGGGATGGCAGCAGCAGGTAGAAACGTTGAAAAGCGCGCAGGGCGGCACTTTTTCCCTTGGCGTAGTCGATGCGACCGTCACCGACGGCACGCTGGATCTGCCCGCCGCGATTGCCCGCTTCAACCAGCGCTTTCCGGCGGTGTTCTTTAATCTGAGCGTGCGCGATCCCAATGAGTTGCAGCAGCAGTTGCTGGAAGATCGGCTCGACCTGGCGATTGGTCACTTTCCGCTGCGCGCCAGCAATCTGGTCACCGTTCCGCTGTATGAAGAGCAGCATTGGCTCTATTGCAGCCCTGAACATCCGCTGGCTGAGGGCCATCCAGATGTGCGTACCGTGCAGCAAACCGGCATGGTGACGCGGCGTTACTGGAATCAGCAGGAGCTGAACAAGCGCGGATTCCGCCAGAGCAACGCGTCGGTAGAGAGCATCGAAGCGCAGCTGACCTTAATTCTCTCCGGTCGTTTTATCGGCTATTTGCCCGAACACTACGCGCGCGGCTGGGAACAGCAAGGCGCGTTATGCCGCCTGCTGCCGCAGCATTTCCACTTCCGCGCGCCGTTCTCCTTTGCTTTTCGCCGCGGACGTGCGCGCGAAATGCTGATCCGCGCGATGCGTGAAATTCTGAATCCAGCGCGAAAAAATAGCAGCGAAAGCTGACGCTGCGCCAATACTGTGTAAAAATACAGGCCAATTCAGCAAACAGTAATGAATATGGCCCTGACAGCAGCGATAAAAAGCCAGATTGCGCAATGGTATAAGGCGCTGCAGCAGCAGGTTCCTGACTTTATCCCGCGCGCGCCGCAGCGGCAGATGATTGCCGAAGTGGCAAAAAGCCTGGCCGGTGACGAGGGGCGCCATCTGGCGATTGAAGCCCCAACCGGCGTGGGTAAAACGCTGTCTTACCTGATTCCCGGCATTGCGGTGAGTCGCGCCGAAGAAAAGCGCCTGGTGATCAGCACCGCCAATGTGGCATTGCAGGACCAAATCTTCAGCAAGGATCTGCCGCTGTTGAAGAAAATCATTCCCGATCTCACCTTCACCGCCGCCTTTGGCCGCGGACGCTATGTGTGCCCGCGTAATCTTGCGGCGCTGGCGGCCACCGAAGATCAACAGGGCGATTTATTGCTCTATCTTGATGAAGAGGCGGTGACCGGTTCGAAAGAGGAGCAGAAATTCTGCGCCAAATTAGAGAAACAGCTCAGTAGTTACCGCTGGGATGGCTTGCGCGATCACACCGATGTGAACATTGAAGACAGCTTATGGAAACGCCTCTCCACCGACAAAGCCAACTGCCTCGGCCATCACTGCCGCTGGTATCGCGAATGTCCGTTTTTCGTTGCACGTCGCGAAATTGAGCAGGCGGATGTGGTGGTCGCGAACCATGCGCTGGTGATGGCGGCGATGGAGAATGAATCGGTGCTGCCGCCGGCAAAAAACCTGATGCTGGTGCTGGACGAAGGCCATCATCTGCCAGAAGTGGCACGCGATGCGCTGGAGATGAGTGCAGAAATCACGCCGGGCTGGAGCAGTTTGCAGCTCGACCTGTTCGTACGGCTGGTGGAAACTATTATGGCGCAGTTTCGGCCAAAATCGCCGCCGCCGCTCACCAATCCGGAACGCCTCAAAGGCCACTGCGACGAAATGCGCGAGCTGTTGCAGATGCTTTGCGATGCCCTCAATCCTCTGCTGCCGGGCAACAATCAGCCGGGCGAATTCCGCTTTGTGCTGGGAGAGCTGCCCGAAGAATTGCTGACGATGTGCGCGCGGCTGTTCAAGCTTAGCGATGCGCTGCGCGGTTTAAGCGAAGGCTTGCTTAACGAGCTCGGCGATCAAACCGGTAAAGCCGACATCATGCGGCTGCATAAAGCCATCATTCAGCTCAATCGCCATTTCGGCTGGTTCGAATCGATCAGCAAATTGTGGCGACTGGCGGCGATGGAGAAAGCCTCGAATGCGCCGGTATCGAAGTGGATCACGCGCGAAATCCGTGAAGGACAGGCGCATCTGCTGTTCCACTGCGCGGGCATTCGCGTTAGCGATCAGCTGGAAAAAATCCTGTGGCGCAAAATCCCGCACGTGGTGGTGACCTCGGCGACGCTGCGTTCGCTCAACAGCTTTAATCGATTGCAAGAGATGTCGGGGCTGAGCGAAAAAGCCGGCGACCGCTTTGTGGCGCTGGATTCACCGTTTAACCATATCGATCAGGGTAAGCTGGTTATCCCACAAATGCAGTTTGAGCCGCTGATGGCGCAGGAAGCCGAACACATCGCCGAGATGGCGCGTTTCTTCCGTCAGCAGATTGCCGAAGAGAAACACAAAGGCGTGCTGGTGCTGTTCGCCAGCGGACGCGCGATGCAGCAGTTTGTTAGCCACGTTACCGATTTGCGCTTGTCGATGCTGGTGCAGGGCGATCAGCCACGTTCGCGCCTGGTGGC
This sequence comes from Pantoea sp. BRR-3P, assembly GCF_039621635.1. Classification (NCBI taxonomy): domain Bacteria; kingdom Pseudomonadati; phylum Pseudomonadota; class Gammaproteobacteria; order Enterobacterales; family Erwiniaceae; genus Pantoea; species Pantoea sp. BRR-3P. The sequence continues at coordinate 2,699,651 of NZ_CP155066.1, read as the reverse complement.
GCTGCATCGCGAACGTGTGGAAGCGGGCAAAACCAGCATTCTGGTCGGGCTGCAATCTTTTGCGGAAGGGCTGGATTTGAAGGGCGATCTGCTATCGCAGGTGCATATCCACAAAATCGCTTTTCCGCCGGTGGACAGTCCGGTAATTTTGACCGAAGGCGAATGGCTGAAGAGCCTGAAACGTTATCCATTTGAGGTGCAGAGCTTGCCGAGCGCCTCGTTTACCTTGATTCAGCAGGTCGGGCGTTTGATTCGCAGCCACAGCTGCTTTGGCGAAATCGTGATTTACGATCGCCGCCTGCTCAACAAGGCTTACGGCAGTCGACTGCTGGCCGCATTACCGGTGTTCCCGATTGAGCAACCGCCGATGCCGGAAGCCAGCGGTGAAAAAGCAAAAAAAAGCCGCAGTAAAAAAACCTAATTATCAATGTTGGCAGCCGCACGGCGGCGCGCCCTGGAAGCGGGAATGCCTGATGGAACTGAACAAAATCATTAAAGAGATTGGGCGTGGCAAAAATCACGCGCGCGATATCGATTTCGACACGGCGCAGGCGCTATACAGCGCGATGCTGGCGGGTGAAGTACCGGAACTGGAGCTGGGTGGCATCCTGATTGCGCTGCGCATTAAAGGCGAAGGTGAAGAGGAGATGCGTGGTTTTTATCACGCCATGCAGCAGCAGATGATGCCGCTGCAGGCGCCCGCTAATCGTCCAATGCCGATCGTCATTCCCAGCTACAATGGCGCGCGTCGTCAGGGCAATCTGACGCCGCTGCTGGCGCTGCTGCTGGTGAAACTCGGCTTCCCGGTGCTGCTGCACGGCGTGAGCGACGACCCGACGCGCGTCACCAGCGAAGCGGTGCTGGCGGCGCTGGATATCGCGCCCGTCACGACAGCGGAACAGGCGCAGGCAAAGCTGGATAACGGCGAGCTGGCGTTTATCACCATCGATCATTTGTGTGCGCCGATGGCGAAACAGCTGGCGCTACGCTGGCGTATGGGCGTGCGCAACAGCGCGCATACGCTGGCGAAGCTGGCGACCCCGTTTGCTGAGCGCGCCGCGCTGCGGCTGGCCAGCGTGTCGCATCCGGAATATGTGCCGCGCGTCGGTAAATTCTTCCAGGACATTGATGCACCGGCGATTTTGCTGAATGGCACGGAAGGTGAGGTGTATGCCAATCCGCAGCGCTGTCCGGCGATTAACCACATTCGCGGCGCAGGTGCCGAAGCGGAAGTGTGGGTTGAGCGCCAGCCGGAAGTGAGCGTGGAGCTGCCGGAAAGCAAAAGCGCACCGGATACCGCCGCGTGGATCAAGCAGGTGTTAGCCGGTGAACGTGCCGTGCCGCAGGCGCTGCGTTTGCAGCTGGCATGCTGTTTGGTGGCGACCGGTGAATCGGCCAACCTGGCGGACGCGGAAGCGCGTTTGCAATTGGCAGAGATTTAATCGAATGGATGTCGCTGCCCGGTGCGCATTAATGCGCACCCTACAGGTTTCGTAGGGGCGCCATTTATGGCGCCCAAAAGACGTAATCATTGCTGTAGGGGCGCCATTCATGGCGCCCAAAAGGCGTAATCATTGTTGTAGGGGCGCCATTTATGGCGACCGCGATCAGGCTTTCGCCAGCACGCGCTCCACTAACTGCTGCCAGAAGGTAATACCAATCGGCAGCAGCTCATCATTAAAATCGTAATGAGCGTTGTGCAGTGGTGCGGACGGCGTCGCACCATCGGCACCCAGCCAGAAATAGGCGCCGGGGCAGGCTTCCAGCATGCAGGCAAAATCTTCTGATGCCATAGAAGGGTTAACCTGCCAGCTAACCTGCGCCTCGCCGAGCATATCCACGGCAACTGCGCGCACCTGCTCTGCCTGCTCGGCATGGTTGGCAGTAACCGGATAGCCGGGATACCAATGAATCTCGCCGCTGACGCCAAACGGGCGCGGCAATGTCGTCACAAAATCCTCAATCAGACCGCGCACGCGATTGCGCACGTCGGTCTGCAAACATCGCACCGTGCCGCGCAACACAATCTGCTCGGGGATAACGTTAATCGCTTCGCCACCGTGGATCTGCGTTACGCTCACTACCGCCGATGCCAGCGGCGACAGCCGACGCGACGGAATGGTTTGCAGCGCCAGAATCAGTTCCGCCGCCACCACCATTGGGTCGGCACCGCTTTCCGGCATCGCTGCATGGCAGCTTTTACCGTGCAGCGTAATTTCAAACGAGTCGAGTGACGCCATCATCGCATCAGGATTCACTGCCAGCGTGCCCACCGGCATACCCGGCCAGTTGTGCATGGCGTAAACCGCATCCATTGGGAAGCGCTGAAGCAGACCTTCTTCCACCATCTTGCGCGCGCCGCCGAGATTCTCTTCGGCGGGCTGGAAGATAAAGTGAAGGGTGCCGCTAAAGTTACGCGTTGTCGCCAGATGACACGCCGCCGCCAGCAGGATAGCGGTGTGGCCATCGTGACCGCAGGCGTGCATCACCCCCGCTTGCTGTGACTTCCACTGGGGATCGCCTTTTTCGGTGATCGGCAGCGCATCCATATCAGCACGCAGACCAATTATTGGGCCGGGACCGTTTTCTAACGTGCCAATGACGCCGGTGCCCGCCAGGCCACGAAACACCTGTAATCCGGCATCAGCCAGGACGTTAGCGACCAGCTCGCTGGTTTGCTGCTCCTGGTAACCCAGTTCAGGATGTTGATGTAACTGACGACGCCAGTGCAGGGCGTTTTCCAGCAGGACAGCAGGCAGGCTCATAAGATAAGGCTCTCCATCAGCAGCAAGGGCTGCAAAATAATGTATTTACTGTAGTGGCAAGCGCATGGCGGCGTCTATCGTGGAGCGTAAGAATTTGGCTATAGGGTATAGCGGAATGGAATAAAGGTTTGGCTCGATCGGCCCCTTCTCTCGCGAGCGGGAGAAGGCTGGGATGAGGGGAATGGGGCAATGTTCAGATAGTGCGTGCTGGCCCTCACCCTAACCCTCTCCCGCTGGCGGGAGAGGGGACTGATTGGAGAACGTGGGTTAGACGTTACTTCTGCATCGGCAGGTTTAAGTCATGCTGTTGCGCACAGGCCTGCGCCTGCTCGTAACCCGCATCCGCGTGACGCATCACGCCGGTCGCCGGGTCGTTCCACAGCACGCGACCCAAGCGTGCATCGGCTTCTTTCGTGCCGTCACATACAATCACTACGCCGGAGTGCTGCGAGAAGCCCATGCCGACGCCGCCGCCATGATGCAGGCTCACCCAGGTTGCGCCGCCTGCGGTGTTCAGCAGGGCATTCAGCAGCGGCCAATCCGATACCGCATCTGACCCGTCTTTCATCGCTTCGGTTTCACGGTTAGGTGATGCAACGGAACCACAATCCAGGTGATCGCGCCCAATCACGATAGGCGCTTTCAGCTCGCCGTTGCGCACCATTTCATTGAACGCCAGCGCCGCTTTATGACGTTCGCCAAGGCCGAGCCAGCAGATACGTGCCGGTAAGCCCTGGAAGGCGATGCGCTCCTGCGCCATATCTAGCCAGCGATGCAGGTTTTGATGGTCCGGGAACAGCTCCTTCAGTTTGGCATCGGTCTTGTAGATATCTTCTGGATCGCCCGACAGCGCTACCCAGCGGAACGGGCCTTTGCCTTCGCAGAACAGTGGACGTATATAGGCCGGTACAAAACCCGGGAAATCGAAGGCATTCTGCACGCCTTCTTCCAGCGCGACCTGACGGATGTTATTGCCGTAATCCACGGTTGGCACGCCCATATGATGGAAATCCAGCATCGCCTGCACATGCACCGCCATGGCGGCGCGCGCGGCTTTTTCTACCGCTTTCGGGTTGCTGATGCGCTCAGATTCCCAGCGTGCCACATCCCAACCGATCGGCAGATAGCCGTTAATCGGATCGTGCGCAGAGGTCTGATCGGTAACAATATCCGGCTTCATGCCGCCCGCCTTGGCGCGCTTAACCAGCTCTGGCACGATTTCAGCCGCGTTGCCTAGCAGGCCAACAGAAATAGCACGTTTCTCTTTATTTGCCTGATCAATAAGTTCCAGCGCGTCGTCCAGCGTATAGGCTTTATGGTCGACGTAGCGAGTACGAATACGGAAATCGATGCGTGACTCCTGGCATTCAATCGCCAGCACGCTGGCACCGGCCAATACGCCCGCCAGCGGTTGGGCGCCCCCCATGCCGCCTAAACCGGCGGTGAGGATCCAGCGGCCGCGCAGATCGCTGGCGTAATGCTGGCGACCGGCTTCGGCAAAGGTCTCAAACGTACCCTGCACGATGCCCTGCGCGCCGATGTAGATCCACGATCCGGCCGTCATCTGGCCGTACATCATCAGGCCTTTTTTATCCAGCTCGTGGAAGTGATCCCACGTTGCCCAATGCGGCACGAGGTTGGAGTTAGCCAGCAGCACGCGCGGCGCATCGGCATGGGTGCGGAACACGCCAACCGGTTTACCAGACTGGATCAGCAGTGTCTCTTCCGGCTGTAATGCACGCAGCGAACGCAGAATTTGTTCAAAGCACTCCCAGTTACGCGCGGCTTTACCGATGCCGCCGTACACCACCAGATCTTCCGGGCGCTCTGCCACATCAGGATCGAGGTTGTTCTGGATCATGCGGTACGCCGCTTCAATCAACCAGTTGGCGCAGTGTAATTCATTACCGCGCGGTGCACGGATTTCACGGGCTACAGCCTGAGTCAAAGTTTCGCTCATCATCGATTCCTTAATTAACAGTCTTACGCTGACTTGGCAGCAGCGCGGTAAGGGATTGTGGCCAGACAGAATCGCTGGCCCACAGGCGCATAGATTCAATATCCGGCGCCAGTAAACGGTCGTGATCGAGGAAGGCCACTTTTTCACGGATGCGGCTCATCTCCTGTTCCAGCGTCGGCGAACTCTGCAGCGGGCGATGGAAATCAATACCTTGTGCGGCAGCCATCGCTTCAATGCCCACCACGGCTGCGGTGTTGAAGCACATGCTGCCGAGGCGGCGTGCCGCGTAGGTCGCCATGGAGACGTGATCTTCCTGGTTCGCCGAGGTGGGCAGGCTGTCAACGCTGCCCGGATGCGCCAGCGATTTGTTTTCGGAAGCCAGCGCCGCCGCCGTCACCTGGGCAATCATAAAGCCGGAGTTGACACCGCCATCGTGTACGAGGAACGGCGGCAGGCCTGAAAGACCGGTATCCAACAGCAGCGCCAGGCGACGCTCAGAAATGGCACCAATCTCGGCAATCGCCAGTGCCAGAATATCGGCGGCAAAGGCCACCGGTTCGGCGTGGAAGTTACCGCCGGAAATCACATCGCCGCTGTCACTGAACACCAGCGGATTATCGGAGGCGGCGTTGGCTTCAATCTGCAATACCCGTGCAGCGTGCGTCAGGTTATCCAGGCAGGCGCCCATCACTTGCGGTACGCAGCGAATCGAGTAGGGATCCTGCACGCGACCACAGTGGGTGTGTGAGCTGAGAATTTCACTGCCGGATAATAAAGAAGAGATGGCGGCGGCGACGTTGATCTGTCCCACCTGACCGCGTGCTTCATGAATCCGCGCATCAAACGGTTTTACTGAGCCCTTGATCGCTTCCAGCGATAGCGCACCGGCCATCAAGCCCGCTGCGAACAGGTTTTCTGCTTCAAACAGACCGCGCAGCGCCAGCGCAGTCGAGACCTGGGTGCCGTTTAGCAGCGCCAGGCCCTCTTTAGGCCCCAGCACAATTGGCTGTAAGCCAACGCGCGCCAAACCTTCGGTGGCGGGGATCAATTCACCATTAACCCGCACCTGGCCTTCGCCCAGCAGCATCAGTGAAAGGTGTGCCAACGGCGCCAGATCGCCGGACGCGCCGACCGATCCTTTCTCCGGAATGCAGGGCATCACACCCGCGTTGAATAGCGCCAGCAGTGCTTCGATCAGTTCGATGCGCACGCCAGAATGGCCGCGCGCCAGGCTGATAATTTTGGTCGCTACCACCAGGCGTGCGACATTATCCGGCAACAAATCACCCAGGCCAACGCTGTGCGACAGCACCAGATTACGCTGCAGCTCCGCCAGCCGCGCCGAAGGAATCTGCGTCTGTGCCAGCTTGCCAAAACCGGTATTAATGCCGTACACCACGTTGCCGGATGCCACAATGGCATCAACGGTTTCATGGGCACGGTCGATGGCCGCACGCGCTTCATCTGCCAATGTAAGCGTCACCTTGCTCTGATAAATACTGCGCAAGGTCGCGAGGTCCACTTCACCGGGAATGAGGCGAATTTCCTGAACCGAACCTGACATAGTCTACTCCTGTCTATACAAGTGTGCTGGCAGGTATTGGACGCCGATACTTTGCGATGTAGCTGACCAATTTGCCGTGGATTGCGATGAGTGAAGCATAAGTGTCTAATCTTGTCTATACAAGTAGCAAGCGCTATGCCAGATTGATCGTATTCTGTGAAATGTGCCGCAATGCGCGTTAACAGGCGAAACGGTAAACCGGCTGCACCAAACTGGATCGAAAGCTGCACCAGCGCTGGGCGCGCTGCACTATTGGATGTATATACATTTACGCCCTGAGACAGTAAACTTTAGACATTATTGGAAAAAGGAACAGGAAATGGCGGAGCAAACGGCAGTAGCACAGCTGGCTGCGGCGATGGGGGATGAACCCGCGCCAATTTACCAGCGGGTGAAGCAGGCGATCGTTAGCCAGATCCGTGAAGGTCACTGGAAAGCCAACCAGCGTGTGCCCTCTGAAAGTGAGCTGGTCAATGAGCTAGGCGTAAGCCGTATGACCATTAATCGCGCGTTGCGTGAGTTAACCAGCGAAGGTTTTCTGGTGCGCATGCAGGGAGTTGGCACCTTTGTCGCGGAGATGAAGGGCTACACCGCGATGCTGGAAGTGCACAACATCGCCGATGAAATTGCCCAACGTGGGCATCAGCACAGCTGCCAGATTTTGTCGATTGGGCAGATGAAGGCCGATCCGGAACAGGCGGCGGTGCTGGGCTTGTCTACCGGACAAACGCTATTCCACTCGCTGATCGTGCATTACGAAAACGATCTGCCGGTACAGCTGGAAGACCGTTTGGTAAACCCGCTGGTGGCGCCGGATTATCTTAGCCAGGATTACCATCAGCTGACGCCCTATACCTATTTGATGCGCGTGGCGCCGCTGACGGCGGGTGAACATATTGTGGAAGCCGTATTGCCGGATCTGCGCCAGCGTAAGCATCTGGCGCTGGATGAGCACGAACCCTGCCTGCTGATTCGCCGTCAGACGTGGAGCGATAACAAGATTGTGACTTACGCGCGTCTGCTTTATCCGGGCTCGCGCTATAAGTTGCTGGGACGGTTTAGAGGCCACGGGTAAGCGCCACGAACAGCAGCCTGGCATCATGCGTTTGCGGTGCCAGCTGTAGCTTTTCATCCAGCCACCAAATCCCCTGATTCACTGCCAGCGTTTCCCCGGCTGGCGTTTGCCATGAGCCCGCTACCACCCACGCCACACCGTTTTCACCGCTAACCGCTGTTTGCGCAAGGTTGACCGCAGAGCGCCAGCTGCCGCGCCGCGTCATAATATTGAAGTCCTGACAGCTGCCGCTAATTTTGGCGTCAATCGCCCATTCACCGGGGAATGCCCACGGCTGCAGCGGCTGTAACCGCTGCTGAAGGTGGGCACTTTCCAGCAAGACGCTGTCGCCGTGCAGCAGGGTAATCACGCGATCAATGCCGGGGAAGGGGGAAAAGGGGCCGTCGGCGGAAATGGTCGCGATGCTGGCGCGCCACTCAAACTGCGCTTCGCCCGGCGGATAGCTGATAATTTCACGCGTCTCACCGCCGCCGTTGCGCCAGCGGCTCACCGGTAGCTGGTCATAGGCAAAGCGCGTTCTCATTGTAACGCCCTCATCGCTTCGGCAAAGTGCGCTGCCGCCTGGTGTTCTGCCGCATGATGGCCTTGATGAATGACCTGCTTGCCCGCCACAAACACGTCGCGAATCTGCTCGCGTTGCCCACCAAACAGCCAGCGATTCAGCAGCGAAGCGCTGCTAACGCTGCCGAGAAACGCATCTTCTGCCAGCACCAGCCAGTCGGCACGTTTGCCGATGGCTAATTCGCCAGCCTGCACGCCGCACGCCTGCGCGCCACCCTGCGCGGCTTGCTGCCACAGCAGATCGCCCACCGACGGCTGGTTCGGCAACGTAATGCGGTTGCGCCGACGATCGCGTAGCCGTTGGCCGTACTCCAGCCAGCGTAATTCCTCCAGCGCGCTAAGCGATACATGGCTGTCGGAACCAATGCCCCAGCGGCCACCGCGTGCGATGTACTCCACCGCCGGGAAAATGCCGTCGCCGAGATTGGCCTCGGTGGTTGGGCATAAACCTGCCACTGCGCCACTCGCCGCCATGCGCTCAATCTCATCGTCATCCAGATGGGTGGCGTGAATCAAACACCAGCGTTGATCGACATCGAAGCGATTGAGTAGCCAGGCCACCGGACGTTCGCCGCTCCACGCCAGGCTGTCATTCACCTCTTTTTCCTGCTCGGCAACGTGGATGTGCACCGGCACATCCTGCGGGCAGGCGGCTAACACCTCGTGCATCTGCGCTTCATCCACCGCGCGCAGCGAATGGAAACAGATGCCATGATTAAGCAGCGGCTTATCCGCGCTCCAGCTCGCCACGCGCTGCTGCTGTTGCAGGTAGGCCGCAGTTTGCTGGATAAAACGGCGCTGGCCGTCGCTGGCGGGCTGCGAACCAAAGCCGCTGTAGCTGTACAACACCGGCAGCAGCGTTTGGCCAATGCCGGCGGTGTCGGCCGCAGCCATCAGGGCGAGCTGCATCGCATCATCAGCATAGGGTTGGCCGAGCGGATCGTGGTGCAAATAGTGGAATTCCGCCACCTGGCTGTAGCCACCTTTCAGCATATCGATGTAGAGATGGGTAGCGATAGCACCGACCTGCTCTGGCGACAGTCGCTGCACCATGCGATACATCAGATCGCGCCACGTCCAGAAGCTATCCTGCGGATCGCCCGCCACTTCGGCCAGCCCGGCCATCGCACGCTGGAAGGCGTGGGAGTGCAGGTTGGCCATCGCCGGGATAACCGATCCAACCAGGCGCGTCGCCGTGCCGGGCTCGCTGTTGGGTGTAAGGTCAGTGATGTGTCCGGTCGCGTTGGTGGCGATCAGCACGTGTTCGTGCCAGCCATCGGCCAGCAGCGCGCGGGGGGCAAAAAAAGTTGTCATGGTTGATCCTCCATGGCGGAAAGTTGTATATACATATACATACTTTGATGCGCAGTGTAAATCGCCGAACGTGAAGGGGAGTGGGATGGCAGAAACGAAGCAGATCGACAGCCTGTGGCTGGGGGCCGACATCGTTACGATGCGTGACGGGCACTACAATCTGATTGCCGACGGCGCGCTGGCGGTCGATCAGGGGAAACTGATTTGGCTAGGGCCGCGCAGCGAATGCCCGGCGTTTACTGCACGCGAAGAGCATGCATTTAGCGGCGGCATCATCACGCCCGGTCTGGTGGATTGCCATACGCATCTGGTGTTTGGCGGCGATCGCAGCCAGGAGTTTGAGCAGCGTTTGAATGGCGTAAGCTACGCGGAGATCGCGGCGCAGGGCGGCGGCATTCTCTCCACGGTGCGTGCTACCCGCGCTGCATCGCAGCAAGAGCTGGTGGCGAGCGCGCGCTGGCGGTTGGATCGGCTGCTGGCGGAAGGCGTGACCACGGTAGAGATCAAATCGGGTTACGGTCTTGATGAAGCCAGCGAGCTGACCATGCTGCGTGCCATCCGCGAGCTGGCGGAAACGGTACCCGCCGATGTGCAGGCCACCTGCTTAGCCGCGCACGGTTTCCCGCCGGAGTTTAAAGATAACCCGCAAGGCTGGATCGATATCATCTGCCAACGCCTGTTACCGCAGGTGAAAGCCGAAGGATTGGCGGATGCGGTGGATGCATTTTGTGAGCATTTAGCCTTTTCGCCGCAGCAGGTCCGCGCGGTATTTGATGCAGCTAAGGCACTGGATTTTCCGGTGAAACTTCATGCTGAACAGTTGTCGGCGCTGGGCGGCGCGGCGCTGGCGGCGCGTTACGGCGCGCTCTCCGCCGACCACCTCGAATACGCTACCGAAGAGGATGCGAAAGCCATGGCGCAGCACGGTACCGTTGCAGTACTGCTGCCGGGCGCGTTTTATCTGCTGCGTGAAACCCAGCGCCCGCCGGTGGAACTCTTCCGCCAGCACGGCGTGCCGATGGCGCTGGCCAGCGATGCCAATCCGGGCACTTCACCGGCATTATCGCTGCGCCTGATGCTCAACATGGGCTGCACGCTGTTTGGTTTAACGCCGGAAGAGGCGCTGGCAGGCGTGACCTTGTGGGGGGCCAAAGCGTTAGGACTTCAGCAGTCGCACGGTTCGCTGGAAGTGGGCAAGGTGGCGAATTTTGTCCACTGGCCGCTGGCGCGCCCGGCTGAGTTGGTTTATTGGCTGGGCGGCGAACTGCCGTGCCAGGTTATTTATCGTGGAGAAGCGCAATGACATCTTTTCATTTCACGGCCGGTAAGATTCCGCTGCTGGTCAGCATTCCGCATGCGGGCACCCAATTAACGCCAGAAGTGGAGGCCGGATTGAGCGACGTGGCGCGCGGTTTACCGGACACTGACTGGCATATCCCGCTGCTGTATGACTTTGTCCGCGATCTCGGCGCCAGCGTGTTAATTGGCCACTATTCGCGTTTTGTCATCGATCTTAATCGGCCGGCGGACAATCAACCGCTCTACGCCACGGCCACCACCGGTTTGTATCCGGAAACGTTATTCGACGGCACGCCAACCTTTGCCGCCGGTAAAACGCCGAGTGCCGAGGCGCGCCAGGGCTATCTGGACACGATCTGGCAGCCGTATCACCAGCAGCTGCAGCAAGAGCTGACGCGCCTGAAAGCGCAGCACGGTTATGCATTATTGTTTGATGCGCACTCCATCGCTTCGGTGATTCCGCGCCTGTTTGAGGGACGCTTGCCGGATCTCAACATCGGGACTAATGATGGCGTCAGCTGCTCCAGCGCGGCGATCGATGCGATTAAACACGTGTGCAATGCACAGAAGGATTACAGCTGGATCGTTAACGGTCGCTTCAAAGGTGGCTATATTACGCGCGCTTATGGTCAACCCGAGCAGGGCGTGCAGGCGGTGCAGCTGGAACTGGCGCAGCTCAATTATATGGATGAGACGCCGCCGTTTGCGTGGCAACAGGATCGTGCTGCGCAGCTACAGAAGGTGCTGAAACCGCTGCTGCAGGCGTTTATTGAAGCGGGTAAAACGGTTTAAACACGCTCCCAACATCTGTAGGGTCGCCATTTATGGCGACCGGTTTACCCTGTGCGTCATCCAGACGGTCGCCATGAATGGCGACCCTACGTGCACCATAGTGATGCGCGCCTCGCCTCCTTGTGGTGCACTATTTACGTTCATCGCGTGATTATCCCCCTGATTTTGCGGCTTTGCTATTTTGGCATAGCGCTTGCTAGGTTGTATGTACAAGTAAAGACCACGTAGCGATTATGTTTTTTTATAGTGGCTGGCTCACAAAAAGCTTATGCCGACAATGATCTGCCGCACGCTAACTTGTATATACATGAAAGGTCATCTGCAAATTCACCTTCAGCAGAGACCGCCTCATTCGATTAATGACCAGGAGAAGCCGCATGACGCACCGCGCTCAGATTCGCCGTTTTTGCCTCACGACCCTGTTTGCCAGCCTGATGATCAGCGGCGTTGCTGCACAGGCTAAAGAGTGGAAATCGATCACTATCGCTACCGAAGGCAGCTATGAACCCTGGAACCTGACGCTGCCGGGCGGCAAGTTAGGCGGTTTTGAACCTGAGCTGATGGAAGATCTGTGCAAGCGCATGGGTGTGCAATGCAAACTGGTGGTGCAGAACTGGGACGGCATGATCGCCGGCCTAAATGCCGGTAAATATGACGTAATCATGGATGCGATTGTCATCACGCCAGATCGTAAAAAAGTGGTCAACTTCACCGCGCCTTATGCTTCAACGCCCGCCACCTTTATCACCACCAAGGACAGCCCGCTGCTGCCGGCCGATCACAACATCATCAAGCTGCATGACGATGAAAAAGAGATCAACGCAGCGATTGCCCCGCTGAAAGCGGCGCTGAAAGGCAAAACCATCGGTATCGCCTCCGGCACCGTCTACACGCCGTTTATTGATAAGTACTTCAAAGGTGATGCCGACGTACGCGAGTACACCTCATCCGCGGATGCCATCCTCGATTTGCAATCAGGACGTATCGATGCGGTGTTTGATGACGTGACTTTTGCGCAATCGATGCTGGCGCGCAAAGAGAACAGCAACCTGATCTTCAGCGGTCCACAGCTCGGCGGCCCAATCTGGGGCGAGGGTGAAGCGATGGGCGTACGCATGGCGGATAACGATTTGAAAGCCAAACTCGATGAGGCCATTCATGCGGCGCTGGCTGACGGTACTGTCAAAAAGCTCAGCGAGAAGTGGTTTAAAACTGACGTAACCCCGTAAGTGAGGTGAAAGATGATGAGCCTGCTGAGTTTTGGTGCTGATGGCTGGGGCCGCCTGATCCTGAGTGCTGCCTGCACCACGCTGCTGCTGTCGATGGCGGCGCTGATGATTGGTGCGGTAGTCGGTTCCGGGGTCGCGGCGGCTAAGTTATCGCCTCAGCGCTGGCTGCGCTGGTTGGGTGAAGGCTATTCGGTGGTGTTTCGTGGCATCCCGGAACTGCTGGTGATCTATCTGTTCTATTTTGGCGGATCGGGCCTGATTACGCTGGTGGGACAGATGTTCGGCGCGGATGGCTTCATTGAAGCGCCACCTTTTCTAATTGGTGCGCTAGCGATTGGGCTCATCTCCGGTTCATATCAGGGGGAAGTGTATCGCGCGGCACGTTTGGCGCTGGCCAAAGGTGAAGTAGAGGCGGCCGTGGCGATTGGTATGCCGCGTTGGCGTATTGCGCAGCGCATTCTGCTGCCGCAGGTGGTGCGCTATGCGCTGCCGGGCATGTCGAATGTGTGGCAGATGAGCCTGAAAGATTCAGCGCTGGTATCGGTGACCGGCATCGTTGAGTTGATGCGCGCCAGCCAGGTCGCGGCCGGATCCACGCGCGATTACTTCACCTTTTATCTGGTCGGCGCTGCCTGCTATCTGGTGCTGACATTAGTGTCTAATCATGCGTTCCGTCGGGCGGAATCGCGCCTGGGTCGTGCGTGGCAAAGTCGCACTGCGGCACAGCATTAAGGAGCAGCAGCATGATCGATTTCGCCTTTCTCTCCGACACCTTTCTCAAGCTCAGTGCGGCGCTGCCGGTGACGCTCGGCCTGTTTATCAGCGCCTTTCTCTGCGGCGGCATTTTGGCGATTGGCATTTTGTCGCTGCGCATGAGTCGCTGGCGGGTGCTGAGCGGCTTTGCGCGCGGCTACATTTTAGTGTTTCGCGGCTCGCCGCTGATGATCCAACTGTTTCTGATCTATTACGGTCTCGGCCAATTTGGTGTGATTCGCCATAGCTTTGTCTGGCCGTTCCTGCGTGAGCCGTTCACCTGCGCGGTGCTGGCGTTGTCGCTGTGTACGGCGGCCTATACCGCGGAAATTCTGCGCGGGGCGCTGCTGGCAGTGCCTGCCGGACAGGTGGAAGCCGGGCTGGCCTGCGGCATGTCGCGCTGGCTGCTGCTGCGCCGCATCATCGCACCGATCATGCTGCGCTATGCGCTGCCGGCTTACTCCACCGAGGCGATTCTGCTGGTGAAATCCACCGCGTTAGCCAGCCTCGTTACCGTTTGGGACGTCACTGGCGTCGCACAGCAGATTATTCAGCGCACCTATCGCACCATGGAAGTGTTTATCTGCGCCGCGGCTATTTACCTGATTCTTAACTTTATTATCGTCCAGCTGTACGCGCTGTTAGAGCGCCGTCTGAGTGCGCAACATCGTGCCGCAAAAAAGCCGTTGCCCGCCGTTAAACCGCTTGCCGGAGAGTAATATGCACCACACATCACCCGTTACCTTATCCGCCACCGATATCCATAAATCTTTTGGCGCGATGGAAGTTCTGAAAGGCATTTCGCTGCAGGCCCATAAAGGCGATGTCATCTCGATTCTCGGTGCCAGCGGCTCGGGCAAAAGTACCTTGCTGCGCTGCATCAACCTGCTGGAAACACCGGATGCCGGTGTGGTGAGCGTCGGTGGTGAAACCATTGAGATGAAACACCATGCGCGTGGGCACCGCCTGGCGGCGAATCCCAAACAGATTGAGCGTCTGCGCTCGCGCCTTGGCATGGTATTCCAGAGTTTTAACCTGTGGTCGCACATGACGGTGCTGCAAAACGTCATTGAAGGCCCGCACTTTGTTCTGAAACGCGATAAGAAAAGCTGCATCGCACAAGCGGAGCAGCTGCTGGACCGCGTGGGTTTGCTGAATCGCAAAGATTTCTACCCGGCGCAGCTCTCCGGCGGCCAGCAGCAGCGTGTGGCGATTGCCCGCGCGCTGGCGATGGATCCGGAAGTGATGTTGTTCGATGAACCGACTTCTGCACTCGATCCTGAACTGGTAGGCGAAGTGCTGAAAGTGATGCGCAGCCTGGCAGAAGAGGGGCGCACTATGCTGGTGGTGACCCACGAAATGGGCTTTGCGCGTAATGTCTCTAACCGCGTGGTGTTTATGCATCAGGGCACCATTGATTGCCAGGGCGCGCCGGAAGAGATGTTTGGTGAACAGGGATCGCAGCGCTTCAAGCAGTTTATCTCCAGCCATCATGGCGCGGAGCCGCAAGCATGACCGTGGTGTGGGGCGATGGCCCCTTAACGTGGCAAGAACTGGTGCAGGTGGCGCGGCACGATGCGGAACTCGGTCTGAGCGTCAGCGCCTGGCAGCGCATCGCGCAAGGGCGCGCTATTGTTGATGAGATTGTGGCGAGCGGCCACATCGCTTACGGCATCAATACCGGATTGGGCGCACTGTGCAACATCACGCTGCCGGAAGACCAGCTCAGCCAGCTTTCACGCAATACGTTGCTGAGCCATGCGTGTGGCGTGGGCCCGCTGCTAACGCGTGAACAGGCGCGCGCCATTCTGTGCGCGGCGATTGCCAACTACAGCCATGGCAAATCTGGCGTGTCGGTAGCGCTGGTGCAGCATCTGCTGGCGCTGCTGAATCAGCAGATTACGCCGCAGGTGCCGTCGCAGGGATCGGTCGGTTATCTCAGCCACATGGCACATATTGGCCTGGCGCTGATTGGTGTGGGTGACGTGGAGTATCAGGGCCAGATTATGCCTGCCGCGCAGGCGTTGGCAACAGCAGGGCTAACGCCCTATCGTCCTGGCGCCAAAGAGGGATTGAGCCTGGTCAACGGTACGCCGTGCATGACCGGTTTATCCTGCCTTGCGCTGGATGATGCGGCGCGTCTACTTGATTGGGCGGACGTGACCGGCGCGATGAGTTTTGAGGCGTTGCGCGGACAGCTGGTGGCCTTTGATGCCGAAGTGATTGCGCTGAAAGCCAGTCCGGGTATGCAGCTGAGCGGCCAGCGCTTGCGCCAGCTGCTCAGCGACAGCCCGCTGCTGGCGGCAAGCGTGGGTATTCGCACCCAGGATGCGCTGAGCCTGCGTTCCATGCCGCAGGTACACGGCGCCAGCCGCGATCAGTTCGATCACGCCGCGCGCCAGATTGCTACCGAACTCAATGCCTGCACCGACAATCCGCTGGTGCTCGGCACGCCGGATGCGTGGCGCGTGGTGTCGCAGGCTAATCCTCACGGTGAATCGGTGGCGATGGCGGCGGATCTGCTGGCGATTGCGATGGCGGAAGTGGGCAGTATCGCCGAGCGTCGCCTCGATCGCCTGGTCAATCCTTTGGTTAGCGGCTTACCGGCGTTTCTGGTGGCGCAGCCGGGCGTCAACTCCGGCATGATGATTGCGCAGTATGTGGCGGCGTCGCTGTGTGCGGAGAACCGTCAGCTAGCGCAACCGGCGGTGCTGGATAACTATGTCACCTCCGGTTTGCAGGAAGATCATCTCAGTCTCGGTACCGGCGCGGCGCTGAAGCTGCTGAAGCTGGTGGGCAATGTGTGGCAGATTCTGGCGATTGAGTATCTGCTGGCGGCGCAGGCGCTGGATTTCCACGGTGAAGCGCAGCTGGCGCAGGGTACGGCGCAGGCATTACGCCGCCTGCGCGCGGTGGTCGCTAACTGGCAGGAAGATCGCTGGCTGGCACCGGAGATCGCGCGCGCGGTAGCGGTGTTGAAAAACGGGTTGTAACGCGTGGTTTTTAAGGCGGTCGCCATGAATGGCGACCCTACAAACCGCATGAGCCCATCGTAGGGTCGCCATTGATGGCGACCGGGCTTACGAGGAGCGGCGGGCGTCCGGGCGCACCAAATCAAAGCGCAGCGCTTCACTGATGCCGTAATAGGCCGACGGGCCACCGGCACGCAGGATCGGTTGCGCTTTGGCAGTTTGATAGATGCCATTTTCCAGCAGTGCTTCATCAATATGAATGGCGACGGCTTCTCCCAGCACCAGCCAGCTATCAATCGGGTTACCCTGCGCATCCTGCAGCTGAATCAGCTGTGTCAATTTACACTCAAAATTTACCGGGCTTTCCGCCACCATGCTGACATTCACGTGTGACGCCGCAAGCGGCGTTAATCCCGCCAGCGCGAACTCATCCTGATCCGCAGCCACCGAGGCGGAACTCTCGTTCATTGCTTCAGCCAGCGGGCGCGTTGCCAGGTTCCAGACAAACTCTTTGGTCTCTGAGATATTTTGTACGCTGTCTTTCCAGCCGCTGCTGGCAAAACCGATAATCGGCGGATGGTAATTGAAGCAGTTAAAGAAGCTGTACGGCGCCAGATTGCGCGTACCGCTGGCGCTCTGTGAGCTGACCCAGCCAATGGGGCGTGGACCGACGATGGCATTCAGCGGATCGTGCGGCAAACCGTGTCCAGCGCGTGGCTGATAAGAGTAACGTTGGCGTGTCATTTCTGCTCCCGATGATGATCAATGTTTTATCTTAGCGGGTTAGCTTCTGCCGCCATAGCCAGCAGTTGCATACAGCGCACGCATTGCTCCCCGTTGTTTACCCAAGCGTAATGCGGCTAGTATGGCCTTTTTGTGAGGGCAGGGAGCGATAATGAAACATCCGGATTTAAATCTATTAATTGCGCTAGATATCCTGCTGGAAGAGGGCAGCGTGGCGGCGGCTGCCCGGCGCATGCATCTTAGCGCACCCGCCATGAGCCGCACGCTCGGCCGAATTCGCGAGACGTTGGGCGATCCGATTTTTGTTCAGGCAGGGCGCAAAATGGTACCGACACCGCGCGCGCTGGCGCTGCGTGAGCAGGTGCGCGCGGCAGTTGAACAGGCGACGCAGGTACTGACGCAAGGGGAGGATGCGCCTTTGGCGGAGCTCGAGCGCCGCTTTAATGTGCGCGCCAATGACACCTTCACCGGCTTTTATTCTGGTCGCGTATTAGAGGCGATGGCGCAGGAGATGCCGCATGCGCTGCTGCATTTCGCTCCGGAAGAGGATGATGTGGATGTTGAATTACTGCGCAGTGGCCGTGTCGATCTGTTTATCAGCGCCGCTCGTCAACTGGGGCCAGAGATTCGCGTACAGCCGCTGTTTACCACACGTTTTGTCGGCTTGGCGCGTAACGACCATCCCATTTTCGCCAGCGATATTTCCCCCGAACAGCTGACGCGCTGGGGACATATCAGCATTTCCCGGCGTGGTAAAGCCAGCGGGCCGATTGATAGTGCGCTGGAGCAGCAGGGGTTGCAGCGTCAGGTCTCGCTAATTGTAGCAACACCCTATAGCGCGATTTTTGCGCTGCAGGATTCGGATCTGCTGCTGCCGCTACCGGAACATCTGGCGCGCAGTGCCATTACCGCCGGAATGCGGGTGCGCATGTTTGAGCTTCCGGTGCCGCTAGAGACCGTGCTGCTGACGCAAGCCTGGCATCCACGCTTTCAGCAGGATGCGGCGCATCGCTGGTTGCGTCAGACCCTCCGCCAGTTATGCAGCAACGACAGCTGAAGAGTGATTAACCCGTGCGTTTAACGCACTCATCAATTTAATAATCGTCACTTTTACGCATGGATTCCTTTCCCTACAGTGAGCCCAACTTTCACGGTTGAGGATCATCCATGCAGTCCCGTATTCTCTCATCTATCCACCGGCTCGTGTCGCAATGCGATTTCACGACGCCGCGCGCGACCTATGTATTGCGCGCCTTGCTGGCCGCCAATCTCGCGCTGGTGGTGGCCTACGCGCTGGAACTGGATATGCCGTATTCCGCGGCGACCACCGTATTACTGGTATTGAACCCCGTTCAGGGGGCGGTATTGGGTAAGGGAAAATGGCGTTTGATCGGCACGCTCGCCGGCATGGTGGTGGCGCTGGCGCTGATGGCCGCTTTCGCTCAGCTTCCCTGGCTATTCGTCCTGACAGAAAGCCTGTGGCTCGGCATCTGCGTACTGGCGATGAGCGTGCTGCGTCACTTTCGCGCCTCAGGCGCGGCGGTGGCCGGATACACCATTGGGCTGGCAACGCTTGGTGCCATGCAGCATCCCGAACTGGCCTTTGAACATGCGGTGGGGCGCGCCTCGACCGTCGCGATCGGCGTGATGTCGCTGGGTTTGGTGACGGCGCTGTTCAGTCGGCGCACGCTCAGCAGCAAACTTGATGCTTTACTCCTGCGGTTAACGCAACAAACCGCCGCGCTGCTGGCCGCCCAAGGGCCCGCTACGGCGCAACATCGGCTGATGACAGAAATCTACAGCGTTGATGATTTGCTGGCGGCGGCACGTCACGAGTCCGTCACGCTGGCGCAGCATACGCGCGCGATCCAACAGGCGATGGATGCGTTGGCTGAAATGGTGGCGTCTTGCCAACACTCGCAACAGACAGTTTGGCAGGATGTCGCCGCTGCGCTCGCGCAGGGCCGGGCGGGATTAGCGGCGGCACGACATCTGCTGCAGGAGGCGCGTGCCGATGAAGCGCAATCTCATCAGTCTCATATCATCGCCATGCAACGCGTGGTGCAGGTGCTCAGCTATCTGCCGTATACCTCTTCTTCGCCCCGCCTGGTTGCACCGAGTTTTCATCGTGACTGGAGCGGTGCGCGGCGCAATGGATTACGCGCTTTTGTAACCTTGCTAGCGGCATCATCTCTGTGGCTTGGCAGCGGCTGGCCAGCCGGGGACATCATGCTGCTGATCATTGCGCCTTATTGTGCGCTGCTCTCTACATCTCCTCATCCCGCCGCGGGTGCGCGCCAGTTTCTGCGTGGAACCTTCTATGCGCTGCCAATGGCATTGATCTGCGCCTTTGTGGTGCTGCCGCTGATTAATGGTTTGCCGCTGTTGTTACTGGTATTGAGTCTGTTCTGGCTGCCGGGCATTTATGCCACCAGTTTTCCACAGCATCTATTGAGCGGACTGGCGTATCTGGTGGGATTCAACACCTTAACTGCGGCCAGCAATCCGATGGTGTATGACATTTCCCAACTTCTCAATTGGTCGCTGGCGTGGCTGACGGGCACGGCCTTGACGCTGCTGGCCTTTCAGTTAATGCCCCGCAACCCGGCGCGGCATGTGCAGAGACTGCAGGCGCGGATTCGGCTCAGTAGCCTTGCACTGCTGGCAGGAAAGCCCGCCAGGCCGCTGCGCTGGCAGCAGCAACAGCAGCATCGATTGGCGCAACTTGGCGCACTGCTGCGCACGCACCCAGAAGAGCACGATCGCGTATTGCAGCAGGGATTAGCCAGCCTGCAATTAGGGCGTGAAATCCTGCGCCTACGCGCCCTGACGCTGAATTCTCAATGGCAGGCGCAAATGGTTCGCGCTCAACAGCGCATCGCACGGCGCGTTGGCAACCCGCGCCAGGCGGCAAAACATGCCCAACGCACGGCACGCATCCTGCGGGAAGATGCCGCCTCGGCGGCCTGTTTAACCGCCATCGCCCATGTTTTACAGCAGCATGCCGACTACTTCTCGCCGCAGCAGATAGGGGGATCGCATGTTAAGTGAGGTGTCGATTGCGGGCATCTATCTGCCGCCTTTCTTTATCTATCTCTGTGCCACGTTCCCGCTGTTCCTTGCAGCACGCGCGCTGCTGTTGCGTTGTGGTGTGCTGCGTTGGGTCTGGCATCCGGCGCTGTTCGAATTTGCTTTGTCGTTTCTCTTACTGGCGGTGTTCATTCTCTATGTCTGATTCAACATTCTCATGGAAGTCTTCCCTTAAGGTCTTAATGACGTTGGCCGTGGTGGCGGCCGCACTCTGGCTGGCGATGGTGTTATGGCGCGCCTACGTGCTGGCGCCCTGGACACGTGATGGTCGCGTCAGTGCGCAGGTGATTCGTATCGCCCCGGAGATCTCTGGCACGGTGCAGGCGGTGCCGGTAGCGGATAACCAGTTTGTCGCGCGCGGCACCACGCTGTTTGTGATTGATCCGCTGCGCTTTCAGCTGGCGCTGGCGCAGGCGGAAGCCCAGCTCAGGGAGGCCAATGCCACGTTGCAACAAAAACGCGATGAGGCGCAGCGGCGGCGACAGATGGCTGCATTACTGGCGGCCGAGGAGGTCCAGCGCGCACGCGAAGCGTTGCAGGTAGCGGAGGCGCAGCAGCAGCAGGCGAGTGCGGCGCTGGCCCTCGCGCAGCTGAATTTACAGCGATCTACGGTGCGGGCGCCGGTGGATGGCTACGTGACGCATTTGCGCTTGCAGGCGGGTGATTACGCGGTGGCCGGTACGCCGGAGGTGGCGCTGGTGGATGCACATAGCTTCTGGATCACCGGCTACTTCGAAGAAACCAAATTACATGCCATCCGAATTGGCGACCGCGTTGATGTTCATCTGATGGGCGATAGCCAAACGCTCAACGGCCACGTTGCCAGCTTTGGGCGTGGCATCAGTGACACCAATCAGCAGGTTGATGCGCAGGGCTTGCCCGGCGTAGAGGCCACCTTCAGCTGGATTCGCCTGGCGCAGCGCATTCCGGTGCGTATCGAACTGGATGCGTTACCGAAAGATAAATTACTCACGGCTGGCATGAGTTGCAGCATTGCGGTGGCGGGTGAAACGCCCGCGCACGGGCGTCTGACAACGCTGCTGGCGAAATGGCTTTAATCCTTCTCAGGAGGTTGTATGTCTTTAAACCAAAACGATTTTTCCGTCTATGATGTTCAGGATTTCCCGCTGGTTTATCTTAACCAGCAGGCCGTGCTGCCAGGTTACGCCAGCCAATGGGAAGCCGAAATGCTGGCGCTGCTACAGCAAGAGTCGCCGTTTGTGGTGGTCTATGATCATATGCGGGTAGAGGAAACCGAGGCCGACCGGCGGCAGCGGGGGGACTGGCTGATTCGCCATCGCCAACTGCTGAGTCAACGCTGCAAAGGAATGCTGAGTATTGAGAGTGAGGCATCGCGCTGTGCGGAACTGCGTAAGATGCGCAAAATGTTCGGCATTCCGCATCAGGTGGTGAGTTCACGCACTTATGCCCTGGCGCAGATGCAGCAATGGCTGGCTCGCGCACAGAAATAATGGCAAAAAACGGCGGCTGATAATTTCTTTTACGCGCGCAGCGGGGTATCTTACGCCCGCGCTATTTTCCGGAGAAACTATGAACAAGCCAGCCGCCACGTCACCTTTCCATCCGCGTAACCGCCATCAGGGCCGTTATGATTTTGCGGCTCTTACCGCAGCCCATCCGCCGCTGGCGGTGAAAGTGCGTCCCAACGGCTACGGCGAGTTGTCGGTGGATTTCGCCGATCCTGAGGCAGTGATGCTGCTGAATCAGGCGTTATTAAAACTTTTCTATAACCTGAACTGGCAGCTGCCGGCAGGCTACCTCACCCCGCCGGTGCCGGGCCGCGCTGACTATGTGCATGCGCTGGCCGATCTGCTGGCGAGCGATAACGGCGGCGTGATCCCGCGTGATTTGGATGTGATGGATATCGGCTGCGGCGCGAACTGCATCTATCCGCTGATTGGCAATGCCGAATATGGCTGGCGCTTTACCGGTACCGACATCACCGCGGAGGCCATTACCGCGGCGGGACAGATCGTGGCGAG
Source organism: Pantoea sp. BRR-3P (assembly GCF_039621635.1). Classification (NCBI taxonomy): domain Bacteria; kingdom Pseudomonadati; phylum Pseudomonadota; class Gammaproteobacteria; order Enterobacterales; family Erwiniaceae; genus Pantoea; species Pantoea sp. BRR-3P. The sequence goes on along the minus strand of NZ_CP155066.1, from coordinate 2,677,530 downwards.
TAATTCTGGCCTGCAGCGCGCAATTCGTTTGCGTCGACAAAAGGATGCGTCATCCATTTTCGCGGGCGTAGTGCATAAAAACGAACGCTACCATGCGGTGCTGTGTAATCCACCGTTCCACTCCTCTGCAGAAGAAGCAGCCAGCGTTGGCCAGCGTAAAACGCGTAACCTGGGCCTGGGCAAAAACGCGCCGCTCAATTTTGGCGGTCATCACAGCGAATTATGGTGCGACGGCGGTGAACGTAAGTTCGTGGGTCAGATGATCGATGAAAGCGTGACGCACGCGGACCAGATTGTGTGGTTCACCTCGCTGGTCTCTCGTAAAGAGAATCTACCGGCGCTGCGTGACCAGCTGCGCGATCGGGAAGCCTATGAAGTGCGCATCATCGAAATGGCACAAGGGCAGAAGCAGAGCCGCTTTATCGCCTGGACATTCCAGCCGCCCGCGTCACGCGCGAAGCGGCTGAAACGCTAAGCTTATTGCGCCGGTGGCAACGCCGGTAAGCTGGCAGCCGAGGTGATATCGCTGCCGGTTTGCATCACCTCCACCGTTTGGTGCGGCGCTTTAATGCCGGCCGCATCAAAATGCTTCTTCACCTTATCATCCAGCGCAAAACGCACCGTCCACTGCTTCAGCGGTTGAGTGGTGAAGGAGACGCGCACGGTAAAGGATTGATTGGTTAATCCCACCAGGCCGGCAAAGCTTGGCTCGCCGATCACCATGCCGCGAATCTCCGGGTTCTCCAGCAACTCTTTTACTGCCGCTTGCAGCGTCGCGTTAACGCGTTCGGTATCTTCACTGCGATCCACATCATAGTTGGCGACGAATGAGCCGATGCCGCGCACGAAGTTGGCGAAGGTGGTGATCGAAGACCACGGAATAATGTGATAGGCGCCAGTATCCTGACGTACGCCCACCGAGCGAATCGACATGCGCTCCACCGTGCCGGTAATCGGCCCAATCGTCACCAGATCGCCGGTGTTCATGCCGTTTTCAAACTGAATGAAGATGCCCGTAATGATGTCTTTCACTAGCGTTTGTGAGCCGAATGAGACCGCCAGACCGAGCGCACCGGCACCGGCCAGCAGCGGCGCAATGTTCACACCGACTTCTGACAGCAAAATCATGATGGTGATGGTGCTGATGACCACCGCCAGCGCATTTCGGAATAGCGTCAGCAGCGTACGGGTGCGCGCGCTGGGCATGGGACGACCGTGCGAATCTGAGGCCAGGCGGCTCTCAATCAGGCTGGCCAATAGCGTCCAGCCTACCGCCGACAGCAGCACAATCATCACGATGCGAATCAGCACATCCACCATTTTCTGTCCGCTGCCGAGGGTCAGCCAGTGCCAGAGATCAAACAGATTCCACGCGTTCAGCAGCAGCAGCAGCGTGGCAAACACGGTGAGCACACGCGCCAGTTTCAGCAGCGCTTTTACCCAATCATTAACGCGCTTTTGCAATTCAGGGTAGTTGCGACGCAGATCCGGCGACAGCGTGACGGTTTTACCTATCCAGCGCGTGAGGATGCCGGAAATCAGTGCGGCAATCACGACGATCGCCAGACTGCGCACCGTGGCGGACATCATAAATTTCAGACTGTCGCCAGGATTGAAGATCGAGAGTAGAAACAGCGTGAGAAAATAGGCGCTTGCCAGCCAGTGCCACACCACGCCAAAGGCGCGAATAAACAGCGCGAAAAACGTCATGCTGCGATCGGCCAGCCGCGACAGCTCATGCTGAATATTGCTTCTGTTGCGGAAAATCAGCCACAGGGCCCAGCCGGTCATGATGAACATGATCAGCATATTAACCAGCGCAGCCACCTGAATGTTGACCTGATTGGCAACAATGGGCACCACGACTAATAAACCATAACCAATAATCCCGCTCAGCCAGCTTAACCGGGTATTCCAGTAGCTGGCGCGCGCGTCCGCCAGGTGGAAGAAGCGCAGCGCGGGAAAGTGCGGGCAGAAAATCAGGCGCAATACCGCTTTGAAAAATTCAATCAGCGCGAAGGCGTTGAGGAACAGTCCTTGCTGATAGGCGATGGTGCGGTTGCCGTTGTGATAGTTGTCGCTGATGATCTGGCCGACAAACAGCGTCAGCGCCAGCAGCAGGAGATCGAGGATAAAGGCCAGTACGATCATAGCGGGCAGGTGCAGCCATTTGGTGCGTTCAATATTTTGCTTGCGTCCCCAGCGGCCCATGCGCTGCCAGACTGGCCACATCAAACGGCGCGTCAGCCAGTAGAAAGCAAACACCGCCACGGCGAGGGCGGCGAAGTATTTCAGCGCATTGAAAAAGGTTTGCTGGTTAAAGGCCTTATGCGGCGCATTGGTGATGTTGTCATGCAGCTGAACGAATTGTGACGCCACCGCGCCGCCATATTCACGCGTGACGCTGGTGATACTCTCCAGCACCGTCGGATCTTCCTGATCCGCCTGCGGCGGCGCCAGCACCGGCTGTTCGCTGGAGGATTGGCTGTTGGCGGCCTGGCGCAGCTGATCGATCAGTTCCTGACGTGAGGCGTTGTTATCCAGAATATTGGCCAACGCGGCGTAAGCGGCTTTTTTCTCTTCTACGCTGGGTTCGCCTTCGGCGGTGCTGCTCGCGGCCGGCGTTTGTGACTGCTGTGCCGCGACGGCGGCCTGAGGCAGATTGACGGCCTGCGCTGAAGACATGAGAAACAGGGTGAGCAAACTGAAGAGTAACCACAGGGTGGCACGACCTGGTGGGCTGGCAGACAACATCGCTTTCTCCTTGTACGGCACAAGAGAGAAGTATAGTCAGTGATGGAAGGTACAGATTCTGCAAGGAAAATTGATTTGCGCGCGAGGCGGTGGGGAAAGAAGGTCGTCATCAATGACGACCTTACAGAATCGGTCGCCAACGATGGCGACCAGGCTATCAGGAAACGTGCTGCAGGAACTCGCGCAGGCGATCGCTTGGCGGGTTGGTGATCAGTTCATCCGGGTTACCGTCTTCAGCTATGGTCCCTTTATCGATGAAGATCAGACGGGAAGCCACTTTCTGCGCGAATCCGACTTCATGCGTTACGATGACCATGGTCATGCCTTCTTCGGCCAGATCCTGCATCACTTTCAATACTTCGTGACGCAGCTCAGGATCGAGCGCTGAGGTAGGTTCATCAAACAGCATCATTTTCGGCTTCACCGCCAACGCGCGCGCAATCGCGACGCGCTGCTGCTGACCACCGGATAGCTCAGAAGGGAAGTGGTGCGCGCGTTCGGCGAGGCCCACTTTACCCAGCAGCTCACGGGCCAGCTTGTGGGCTTCTTCTTTCTTCGCACCACGAACGCGGATGGGGCCAAAGGCGACGTTATCCAGTGCGCTCATCTGCGGGAACAGATGGAACTGCTGGAACACCATGCCCGCTTCCTGACGAATCAGGCGGTCATCGACTTTCGGATCATTGACCTTCATGCCATCGACAATCAGCTCGCCGGTCGTGATCTCTTCCAGCTTGTTGATGCAGCGCAGCAGCGTAGATTTCCCGGAGCCGGATGGTCCAATAATCACCACCACTTCGCCTTGATTAATTTTCAGGTTGATGTCGTGCAGAACCTGGGTCTGGCCGAAATTCTTCGAGACGTTTTTAAATTCAATCACAGGATTTTCACCCTTTTCTCAATACGGCGCAGCACAAAGCTCAACACCAGCGTAATAACCAAATAGATGATGGCAACGGCGCTCCAGATTTCTAACGCGCGGAAGTTACCGGCGATGATTTCCTGGCCCTGACGCGTCAGTTCAGCCACGCCAATCACGATAAACAGGGAAGTATCTTTAATACTCACAATCCACTGGTTACCCAGCGGTGGCAGCATACGGCGCAGAGCCAGTGGCATAATCACATAACGCAGCGTCTCGCGGCTCGATAAGCCCAGCGCCAGACCCGCTTCACGGAAGCCTTTGTTAATGGATAGCACCGCACCGCGTGTGATTTCTGCGATATAAGCACCGGAGTTGATCATGATGGTGACCACCGCCGCGCTGAACGGATCGATACGCAGGTCGGGGAAGGCCATGGGCAGGGCGAAGTAGATAAACATCACCTGTACCACGATAGGTGTACCGCGGATCAGTTCGATGAATACCAGGGCGATGTTATTCGTGATCCAGCCGCCGTAAGCGCGGGCAAAACCGGCGACCAGGCCGATAATTAAACCGCCGACCAGGCCGAGGACCGAGATCAGCAGGGTCATTTTGGCGCCTTCGATTAAAATCGGCAGTGCGGGCCAAATGACGCTCCAGTCAAACTCCATGGTGTGACTCCAAAATCTGTTGCGTGGAAATGTAAAAAACAGGGAGGCAAAGCTCCCTGCTGGAATATCGACTTAAGCCGGCATTATTTTGGTTCAGTACCGAACCATTTTTTATAGATAGTGTTGTAAGTGCCGTTATCACGCAGCGTTTTCAGTGCGCCGTTCACTTTTTCACGCAGATCGTCACTGCCTTTCGGGAAAGCGATGCCATATTGCTGCGCTTCAATTGACTCGCCTACCGCTTTGAAGCGGCCTTTACCGGCGGTATTGATGAAGTAAAGAATGTTTGGCGTGTCGTGCAGGACGGCGTCAGCGCGGTTGGTGCCCAGTTCCATGTAAGCGTTATCGATGTTCGGGAACTGACGCAGGTCTTTCGATTTGATGTGCGCTTTGGCGTAATCCACCGAACCGGTGCCGCTCTTCACTGCCACCACTTTGCCGTTGAGATCGTCGATACTTTTAACGTCTTTTTCATTCTCGCGCACCATCACCAGCAGGCCGCTTTTGTAATAGCCGTCTGAGAACTCAATGGCTTTCTTACGCTCTTCGGTGATGGTGATACCTGCTAATGCCAGATCCACGTTTTTAGTTTGCAGAGCGGGGATAATGCCGCTGAAATCCATCGGTTTGAAGGTGTAATCCAGCTTCAGTTCTTTGGCGACCGCGTCCCACAAATCGATATCAAAACCGACGTACTTATCGCCTTGTTTAAACTCGAAGGGAACGAATGCGGTGTCAGTGGCGACAATCAGTTTTTTATCTGCTGCGGTGGAGGAAAGCGAGAAGGCCAGCGCCAGCGCGGCCACGGAGACTTTAATCAATGACTTCATCATTATTTTCCTTATTACCCTTCAGGCCTGGTGGCCCAATGTACGGCTTATCATATGAAAAAATTATGCCAACTTTTCATTTTTCACGAAATCAGTCGTTTTAAGCACTTGCTGACACGATTTTGCGCAGAAGAAAAATTTTGCACCAGTGGTGGGCACCATAATGGTGCGTAGTGCCGTTGTGGTGCAGGAACAGTGTGCACCAAGGGCGTGGCAAGCGAAAGAAGGGATTAAGGAATTGTTAACAACGTCAAAAAAAGCACCAGAATGTTACAGGCATAAAAAAAGGCGGGATAACCCGCCTTCACTGTTACGCTGAAAATTATTCGATGTTGGATTCAATGAACCACAGGAATTTATCCAGATCGCGCGATGCCGCAGTGAAAATATCCGCAGTATCTTCATCGCTCACTTCAGTAATCGCTTTGCGCGTGTCATTAGCGACAACGGCATAGCGATCGGCCAGCGCTTTCAGGTGATCCTGTACGCTATGAATGTTTAGCGGATAACTTTTCAGTGGTGTCTTATCGTTGACGATCTGAGTCGTACCCAGCGCCACACCGCCTAGCTGAACCACACGTTCAGCGATAGTGTCCTGGTGATCGGTAATTGCCGTACGGAAGCCATCAAGCATCTCATGCACGCCAATAAAGTTGGCGCCACGCATATTCCAGTGCGCCTGCTTGGTGATCAGCGACAGGTCAATAAATTCCACTACCAGACGGTTGAGCACCTCGATGGTCGCTTTTTTATCGCTGTCAGCGACGTCATTACGGGTGTAAATCAGATCAGACGATTTAGTTTTAACCAGTTTTGCGGTACTCATCATTAATGTCCTCTTATTGATGGTTGTCCTAATCAAGCACGGAAATAAGTATAGCAGCACATTTAAGTTCTGCAGGAATGATTAGATCAATGACAGGAATAGATAAACCTTACTGTTGCTCAGGAATTGTGCGTTATTATTTTTAAGGTTTATAAAACAACGAGTTAATCTATATGTTAATTATTTATTAATCGTGTTGCAAAATAATAATAAGCACCGGTGGGGTAACCGGTGAAATGATAATGAGAACGCTTTTATATTCAGCCTGCTATATAGCAGGCTGAATAATCACTTATTTATTACTGATGAGTAATATCTACTTCGTTTATTTGCGCGCTTTTTTGCTTCATGGTGAGAGTTGAACCGGCAGAGGCGATAATAATCGCCAGCAGCGCAATCCACTGCTGCAGCGTTAACAGTTCACCGAGGAACAACATGCCCGAAAGCGCTGCCATTGCCGGCTCCAGGCTCATCAGGGTGCCGAAAATACGGGCAGGAAGACGCGTCAGCGCCATCATCTCAAGAGAGTAAGGAATAGCGCTGGAGAGCAGGGCGATAAGCAGCGCCAGCGGCAGGATTTCCCAATGCCAGATGCCCGGCGCGGCAAATGTCAGGCCAAGAGGAACAAAGATTACGGAGGCGATGAGCGAGCCCATCGCCACCGTTGCCGGCCCATGTTCGGCACCAGCACGCTGGCCGGCAAGAATATAAACTGCCCAACAGGCACCCGCACCTACCGCCAGCAGCGCACCGAGCGGATCGATATGGCTCACACCATCACCGATTGGCAACAGGAACCATAAGCCCACTACCGCGAGCAGTACCCAAATAAAGTCCAGCGGACGGCGCGCGCCAATCAGAGCCAGCGTCAGCGGACCCAGAAACTCTAATCCGACCGCCACGCCAAGCGGCACGGTGCGAATCGCTAAATAGAAGAGATAATTCATGCAGCCGAGCGCAAGGCCATACATCAGCAGCGGCTTGCGCTGTTCACGTGTGAAACGTAAACGCCAGGGTTTAAAGATGACGCAAAGAATGAGGGTGCCTAAGCCGAGTCGCAGCGCAGTAATGCCTGGAGCACCAACGGTAGCAAACAGCGATTTCGCCAGTGAAGCTCCACCCTGCAGCGAAAGCATCGCAATGAGAAGAACAGCGATGGGGAACAAAACCGGGGCCAGATTTTTAGTCGTGAAAGGCGCAGACATCCTGTTATTCATTCCTTTATTTATTAACAGCGGAGCAACAAGAGCTCAGTGTAAAGGAATCTTCAGTAAATAAGGAGATACGATCCGGGGAAAAAAAACGTGATGAGTGGTTGGAATTTGGCCATTTTCAGGGCCATTTCCGTAAAGAAATGTCAGGTTAGTTTAGGAATTTACTTAAACGCATTTTTTGTGATCGAAATTTATGTTGCAGGAATATGAAGGTTTTTATAAGTAAAATGAATGACATAGGAAGCTTCATTAACTTTCTGTTACACCAAACAATCTGTTAGACAACAAATTGCGGGCAGAGTTTCTTGCTGTTTTTTGTTATATTTATAGCGTTGTCAGGAGAGAAGTATATTCACATTTGAGGTGGTTATGAAAAAAATTGCATGTCTTTCAGCATTGGCTTGTGTACTTGCAGTTTCTGCAGGTTCTGCCATGGCACAAAGCACCGTTACCGGTGGTTACGCTCAGAGCGATTATCAAGGCGTTGCTAACAAAGCAAACGGCTTCAACCTGAAATATCGTTACGAAGACGGTACTAACCCACTGGGTTGGATCGGTTCTTTCACTTACACCGAGAAAGATCGTACTGACGCTGGCGTTTACAACAAAGGTCAATACTACGGCATCACCGGTGGTCCAGCTTACCGTCTGAATGACTGGGCAAGCATCTACGGTGTTGTGGGTGTAGGCTACGGTAAATTCCAGCAGAACGATACTGCAGTACGTTCTAAGTCTGATACAAGCGACTACGGTTTCTCTTACGGCGCGGGTATGCAGTTCAACCCAATCGAAAACGTCGCACTGGATGTAGGTTACGAGCAGAGCCGTATCCGCAGCGTCGACGTTGGCACCTGGATTGCTGGCGTAGGTTACAGCTTCTAAGTTTTTGCTTAGACCAGTTGCACAATAAACGGTCCTTCGGGACCGTTTTTTTATGGGTGCAATTCACCGTTCAGCAGGCTTTACCACATCAAAAAGCACAAAGCCCGCGACAGAGGCGGGCTTTGTAGGAATAAGCGTGAGTAGGGAGAGCGTTAGCCGCGCCAGATCAGGTTTGGGCACGGACGTTCAACCAGCTGTTTGCCCGTGAGCTTTTCAATCAGCATCAAACGCAGTGCAAACGGCGAGCGAGTAAACAGGCACAGCAGCGATTTCAGCTCGAAAGCCGGTTTGCTCTGTTCTGTCTGGAAGCATTTACCACAGTCGAGGCAGTTTTTCATGGTAGTCATGTTCACCTCCCGAGTGAATTACGACATAAAACAAGCAGGAGCAGCGAAACGGTGTTCGTCTTTGCATCCTTTATAAGCTATTCGCTTACATTATCAACAAAGATAGCACTGGCTATACTCTTTAGCCAACACTATTTAGGAAAAATTTGTGCTTATTTGTGCCTGGTTTACAATGGGCGCAGCCAGACCGCATCGCAGGTACAGTGCGGCAGATAATAAAGAGGAAGTTGAATGAGTCGTCGTGCAAAAATCGCCACCAACATGCCCCAGGGGCCGCTGAAAGAAATTGAGGAGCATGTCGAAGGATTTCGGCAGGTGCGCGAAGCGCATCGTCGTGAGCTGATTGATGACTACGTTGAGTTAATCTCTGATTTGATTCGTGAATTTGGCGAGGCGCGTCAGGTGGACATGGCTGCACGCCTTGGCGTTTCTCAGCCGACGGTGGCGAAAATGCTTAAGCGCCTCGGTACCACCGGTTTAGTGGAGCAAGTGCCATATCGTGGCGTGTTCCTCACCGCTGAAGGTGAGAAGCTGGCTGAAGCGAGCCGCGTCCGCCACCACATTGTTGAAACCTTCCTGCTGGCGCTGGGTGTTAGCCCGGAAACCGCGCGCCGTGATTCAGAAGGCCTGGAGCATCACGTCAGTGATGAAACGCTGGCCGTCTTCCAGAAATTTTACGAGAGTCGCTAACCACAAGGCTTCCGCCATCATGCCCATAGTGCTTCGTTCCTTAATGCGCGATCGTATCTTGCATTTGCTGTTGCTGCTGGGCGTGATTATGGTGCCGCTGGCGAATTTCCATTGGTCGCAGCTGCCTGGCGCGGTTGACTGGCATACCATCATGACGCTTACCGGCTTATTGATGCTGACCAAAGGGCTGGAGAACAGCGGCTATTTTGATGTACTCGGCGCGCGTTTGATCCAGCGTTTCCAGCATGAGCGCGCGCTGGCGCTGTTTATGGTTTGCGCGGCCGCGTTGCTCTCAACCTTTCTCACCAATGATGTTGCGCTGTTTATTTTGGTGCCGCTAACGTTAACCCTGCGCAAATTCTCACGTCTGCCGATCTCACGCCTGATTATTTTTGAAGCGCTGGCCGTCAATGCGGGTTCGTTATTAACCCCGGTCGGCAACCCGCAAAATATTCTGCTGTGGAGTCATGGAGCGCTCAGCGTTCCCGCTTTTATTGCGCAGATGGCGCCGCTGGCGGCATTTCTGATGTTGACGTTAATGGCGCTCACCTGGTGGAGTTTCCCGGCCCGCAGCATTCAAAAGCATGAACAAGGCGAAAGCCAGCCGTGGCACAAGCCGCTGTTTCTGATCAGCGTGCTGCTTTATATCGTCTTCATTGTCGCTTTGGAGCTAAAAATGACCGGTTGGGCGCTGCTGCTCGTAGCGACCTGTTTCCTGATCATGGCGCGCAGCGTGTTGATCAGTATCGACTGGAGTTTGCTGCTGGTATTTGTCGCGATGTTTATCGATGTCTTTCTGCTGATGCACTTGCCATGGCTGCAACCCCATTTTGCCGCCATTGGGCAGTTAGGCGAGGGCGGACTTTATCTGTTAGCCATCGGTTTGTCACAGGTCATCAGTAATGTGCCGGCCACCATCCTGCTTTTGCAGAAAGTGCCACCTTCCGATGTGCTGGCGTGGTCGGTGAACATCGGCGGCTTTGGTTTATTGCCGGGCTCACTTGCCAACCTGATTGCCCTGCGCATGGCGCAGGATGCGCGGGTGTGGTGGCGATTCCATCTGTTCTCCCTGCCAATGCTTGCCTGGTCGATGCTGGGTGGATGGCTGCTTTTGCACTTAATGCGTTAGACGGCCAGCCAGTGTCGGCTTGTGTAAAGTTGCATTGGCATTTGTCAATTTCCCATCTAAGGTTATGTTGACCGTTTTTGCCCGGGAATCGGGACAACCGCCTACGATGAAAAATTATGAGTGAAAACCAGAATCAGCCGTCCGAACGCGATCAGCAAGATCCGCAAAACTCTGCACAATCGAATCAAGATAACAACGAACCAGAACGTAAACGCCCCGGAAAGAAGCCCCTGATTTTTCTCGCCATCGTGGTGGTGATTATGATCGTGGTGGCATTATGGTTCTGGCTCACCACGCGCAACATTGAAAGCACCGATGATGCCTTTACAGAAGGTAACGCGGTGACCATCGCCCCTAAAGCCTCGGGTTATGTGGTGAAGCTGCTGGTAAGCGATAACCAGCGGGTGAAGCAGGGCGATTTGCTGGTGGAGATTGATACGCGTGACACCGCGGCACAGCGCGATCAGGCCAAAGCGCAGTTGGGCCTCGCAGAAGCTCAGCTGCATCAGGCGCAGGCGCAGTTAGCCTTATCACGCGTGCAGTATCCGGCACAGCGCGATCAGGCGCTTGCCGATCAGGCCAAAGCGCAGGCAAACCTGTTAAATGCCCAGGCCGATTATCGTCGCCAGCGCGGTGTTGATCCCCGAGCAACCTCGCAGCGCAATATTGATACCGCCGCCGCTCAGTTGCGTTCCGCCGAAGCACAGTTACAGAGCGCCAAAGCGCAGGTTGAAGTGGCTTCGCAGGTTCAGTTGCAGATTCGCCAGCAAGAAACCAACGTTGAAGCGCGCGAGCAGCAAGTTGAGCAGGCTAAAGCGCAGCTCAATACGGCCGAATTAAATCTCTCTTATACCCAGGTACGTGCGCCTTACGACGGCTTTGTGACCAAGCGAAATGTGCAGCTTGGCACCTTGGTTCAGGCTGGCAGCGCGCTATTCTCGCTGGTTTCACCGGAAATCTGGATTAACGCTAACTTCAAAGAGTCGCAGCTGGAACGAATGAAGCCGGGTAATAAAGTGGAGATCAGCGTTGATGCCTGGCCAGATATGAAGTTGGAAGGGCACGTTGATAGCGTACAGATGGGATCGGGTTCGCGCTTCTCCACTTTCCCCGCTGAGAACGCCACCGGCAACTACGTGAAAATCGTGCAGCGCGTACCGGTGAAAATTGTTATCGATAAAGGTTTGGATCCGAATCATCCGCTACCGCTGGGCCTGTCGGTTGAGCCGAAGGTGACAGTGGAATGAGTGCGAGCGAAAGCTGGCGTCCGGCCAGCAACCCGTGGCTGGTTGCCATCACGGTTACGCTGGCGGTGTTTATGGAGATCCTCGACACCACTATCGTCAACGTGGCGCTGCCGCACATTGCGGGCTCGCTCTCCTCCAGTTACGACGAATCCACCTGGGTTTTAACCTCTTATTTGGTGGCCAACGGCATCGTATTGCCGATCTCGGCGTTTTTTAGTCGACTGTTCGGTCGTAAGCAGTTCTTCCTGATCTGCATTGTGATGTTCACCATCTGCTCATTCCTGTGCGGTATCGCTACCGAACTGTGGCAAATCATTTTGTTCCGCGTCCTGCAGGGCTTTTTTGGTGGTGGGTTGCAGCCGGTACAGCAATCGGTGCTGCTCGACTATTTCAAAGCGGAAGATCGCGGCAAAGCGTTTGGCCTGTCGTCGATTGCCATCATCGTTGCGCCGGTGATTGGTCCGACGCTCGGCGGCTGGATCACCGATAACTACAGCTGGCGCTGGGTGTTCTTCATTAATATTCCCGTGGGTATTTTAACGGTGATGGCGATTTATCAGCTGCTGGAAGATCCGCCGTGGGAACGTAAGTGGGCGAAAGGCCGGCTGAAGATTGATTACATTGGTATCAGCCTGATCACGCTTGGGCTTGGCTGTTTGCAAGTATTCCTCGATCGCGGTGAAGATGAGGATTGGTTTGCTTCGCACTTTATCATCCTGTTCGCCACGCTGGCGCTGGTGGGTATTGTCGGCGCCGTGTATTGGCTACTGTATGCGCGCAAGCCGGTGGTCGATATCATGGTAATGAAAGACCGCAACTTCTGGGTAGCGGGTTTGCTAATGGCGGGCATGGCGATGATTCTGTACGGCAGCTCGGTGGTGCTTCCCCAGCTGGCGCAGCAGGATTTGGGCTACACCGCCACCTGGTCGGGGCTGGTGCTGTCGCCTGGCGCGATATTAATTGTGCTGACCATTCCGCTGGTGCTGAAGTTGATGCCAATTGTGCAAACGCGCTACATCATTGCGTTCGGCTTTACCTGCCTTGCCTGTGCCTTCTTCTACTCCTCCACGCTTACGCCTGACGTCGATTTCAAAACGTTGGTGATGATGCGAAGCGCGCAGTCAATCGGACTTGGCTTCCTGTTTGTGCCGCTCACCACCATTGCGTTTATTACCGTGCCGCAACGGTTAAATGCCGATGCCTCGGCGCTGTTCACTATGTTCCGTAACGTCGCCGGTTCGATCGGGATTTCGCTCTCAACCGCGGGGATTACGGAACGCATGCAGACGCAATCGGCAAACATGGTGCACAACATGTCGCCGCTGAATGAGCCTTACAACCTCACGCTACAACACTGGGCCGATGCCATCCGTAACTTCACCACGGCGGTAGGCGACCCGCTGACGCTGGCGGGTGGACAGCTCTACCAGGAGATGATTGCCCAGGCGCGTATTCTGGCGTATATCGACGTCTTTATGGGCTTGAGTATCGTGGCTTTGCTATTGATTCCATTTTGTTGGTTGCTTTCGCCGATTAAGAGCGAAGGCGGTGCAGGAGCACATTAAAATGAACAAGTTTTCGCGATTTCAGCCGTCGCTGACGTTGCTGGCGCTGTCATTGCTGCTGGCCGGTTGCGCCGTTGGGCCGGATTATCAGCCACCGCAGGCGCATACGCCGGGCGGTTACCATGACTTACCTTCACAACAGGCGTCAAAGCCGCTGGCGGCAGCGACCAATCCGCTGTGGTGGAAAAGCTTTAACGATCCGCAGCTGGACAGCCTGATTGAGCGCGCCATTGCCGGTAACTTAACGCTGCAGCAATCCGTGCTGCGCATTGCCGGCGCACGCGAACAGCTGGCGCAAGCGCGCGGAGGGTTGTTCCCCTCGCTTAACGGCTCGGCAAAAGTCACGCGGCAGCAGTTGGGATTAAAAGGCCTGCTGAAGTCGAACGGCGTTTACGATCAGGTGGACAGCGATGTTGCTAATCAACTGAATGGATTAGATCACTCGGTCACCTTGTATCAGGGCAGTTTTGATGCCAGCTGGGAGCTCGATTTGTGGGGCAAAGTTCGTCGCCAGATGGAAGCGGCGGACGCACAACAGCAGGCGGCTATCGAGCAGCGTAACGATGCGCTGGTTTCGCTGGAAGCCGAAGTCGCGCGTGCCTATCTCCAGTTACGTGGTTCGCAGGCGGTGTTAACGACCTTGCAGCAACAGATTGCGGTGGCGCAGCAAACCTGGGAACTGACGCAAAGCCAGCAGAGGAACGGTTTGGCACCCACCACGGATGTGGAAAATGCCCGGGCACAGTTAGCTTCGCTTAACGCGCAGCTGCCGCAATACCAGGCGCAGCAGTTACAGGCGATGAACGGCCTGGCAGTGCTGCTGGGCAAAACGCCGGGGGCGCTGGATAACGAGTTAATGTCGGAAAAACCGCTGCCCGCGTTGCCGAAAATGGTGCCGGTCGGTATTCCTTCTACGCTGGCGCGGCGCCGTCCGGATATTCGTCAGGCGGAAGCCACGCTGCATGCACAAACGGCCAATATTGGCGTGTCGGTGGCCGATCTGTTCCCAAGCCTTTCGCTCACCGGGCAGCTCGGTGTGCGCAACACCGATGCCAGCTATCTGGATGACTGGAGCAGCCACTTCTTCAGCGTTGGGCCATCACTCTCGATTCCCATCTTCCAGGGCGGGCGTTTAGTCTCCAGCGTTAAACTGGCGCGCGCTCAGCAGGCAAATGCGGCGCTGGACTATCGCCAAACGGTGTTAACCGCGCTGCAGGATGTTGAGAATGCGCTGGTGAGTTATCGCGCCGATCAGCAACAGGTCATCGCGCTGGATGAGACCACAAGTGCACTGCAACGCGCCTTCGATCTTGCCAGCGACAGTTATCGCCAGGGCATCTCAACCTTCCTTGATGTGTTAGATGCACAACGTCAGCTGGCGCAGGCTAAAGCGCAATCGACGCAGGCGCGGATGCAAAGTGCGCTTGATCTGGTGGCATTATATAAAGCGCTGGGCGGCGGCTGGGAGCCTTATCAAAACGTCAACCTTCCCGACTATTCTGTGTTTGGTCCCGCAACGGAAGTGCATTAATTTTTGTTTGATAGCCGGTTAACCACCGGCTTTTTTTCACCGCAACGAAAAAAAATGAGATTTCTCTCTCATCCTCCGCAATATAATAAACGCCTATATCATGGGGTTTTCCGTTACACCATTAATCCTTTTTTACCTTTATGCTCACTTATGCTGCAGCGCGCAATAGTAGCTAAATGGTTGTTTATAACCTGGGAATATTGGTTTGAAATCGATTCCAGTTCTGCTTAAGCAACAAAAGAGGCGTGTTAATTCATGGTTAATTAAAGCCAACCTCGTCGGCATAACCCTCAACGTAAGTAATATGTAAGCGACTTCAGATTAATCCAGGCTATAAAATTAATTTATTTTTTTATTTGAATTAGGTAATCTTGCCACTACAGTTTATTTAACCCCTTAAGCAAGGACATTGTGATGAGTGATGCATTTAAAGTTCTGAACAACATTCGCACATTACGTGCGCAAGCTCGTGAGCTGCCATTGACCGATCTGGAAGAAATTCTGGAAAAATTAACCGTTGTTGTGACCGAGCGTCGTGACGAAGTTCATGCAGAAGAAGCGCAGAACCGCGAAAAAGAAGAGAAGCTGTCTAAATATCGCGAAATGCTGCTGGCTGATGGCATTGACCCGAACGAATTACTGGGCGCTTTAGAAGTTGGTAAAAAACGCGCTAAGCGTGCACCACGTCCAGCAAAATATTCTTACACCGACGAAAACGGTGAAGTAAAATCATGGACTGGCCAGGGCCGTACTCCAGCAGCGATTAAGAAAGCGCTGGATTCCGGTAAGAGCCTGGATACTTTCCTGATCAAATAATCCGCACAATCCTTGTAAGTGGGAGCCGAAGGCAAATGTCTTCGGCTTTTTTATTTATTTAATTCACTTTATTCTTCACATTGCAGCTGCGTTAGCTGCCGATGCTCGCCCCTGTCGCTTACTGCTGCAAGCCCCCGGCGACTCACCTACGGTAACGCGAATTATTTTGTGTATCAGCTCAACACGTTCAGTGGATTACGCCCTCTGCTTCAGGCGCAGAGGTAGCGCCCAGGTGCCCGCTTCTGGCATAATGCCCGCTGTTTTTTCCTCCACTGCGTAACAAAGGTCAATGCCGTGTTAGTTTCCAGCAATATCACCATGCAGTTCGGCAGTAAGCCGCTGTTCGAAAATATCTCCGTTAAATTTGGCGGCGGTAATCGTTACGGTTTAATCGGTGCGAACGGCAGCGGTAAATCTACCTTTATGAAAATACTGGGCGGCGACCTGGTGCCGACGGGTGGAAATGTTTCCCTCGATCCGAATGAGCGTATCGGTAAGTTACGCCAGGACCAATTTGCCTTTGAGCAATATAGTGTGCTGGATACCGTTATCATGGGCCACAATGAATTGTGGGCGGTGAAGCAAGAGCGCGATCGTATATATGCCTTGCCAGAAATGAGCGAAGAGGAAGGCTATAAAGTGGCCGACCTGGAAGTCGAATACGGCGAGATGGATGGTTACAGTTCTGAATCACGTGCCGGCGAATTATTACTGGGCGTTGGCATTCCGGTGGAGCAGCATTACGGCCCAATGAGTGAAATTGCGCCAGGCTGGAAATTGCGTGTGCTGTTAGCACAGGCATTATTCGCCAATCCAGATATTTTGTTGCTCGATGAACCGACCAACAACCTGGATATAGATACCATTCGTTGGTTGGAGCAAGTGCTCAACGAACGTAACAGCACCATGATCATCATTTCGCATGACCGCCATTTCCTGAATATGGTTTGTACGCATATGGCCGATCTGGATTACGGTGAGCTGCGCGTTTATCCGGGTAATTATGACGAATATATGACCGCGGCGACCCAATCGCGTGAACGTTTATTATCAGATAACGCGAAGAAGAAAGCGCAAATTGCCGATCTGCAATCGTTTGTGAGTCGCTTCAGCGCCAACGCCTCTAAATCGCGTCAGGCGACTTCGCGTGCCAAGCAGATTGATAAAATTAAACTGGAAGAGGTAAAAGCATCCAGCCGTCAAAACCCGTTTATCCGATTTGATCAGGATAAAAAGCTGTTCCGTAATGCGCTGGAAGTCGAAGCGCTGACCAAAGGTTTTGATAACGGCCCGCTGTTTAATAAACTTAACTTGATGCTAGAAGTCGGCGAAAAATTAGCGATTTTGGGTGCCAACGGTATTGGTAAAACCACGCTGTTAAAAACGCTGGTGGGTGAACTGGCACCCGATAACGGCACGGTGAAATGGTCTGAGAATGCGCGTATTGGTTATTACGCACAGGATCATGCGGAAGATTTTGCCGATGATCTGACGGTGTTCGACTGGATGAGCCAGTGGAAGCAGGAAGGCGATGACGAGCAGGCGGTGCGCAGCATTCTGGGGCGTCTGCTGTTTGGGCATGATGAGATCAACAAGCCCGCTAAGGTGCTGTCAGGTGGTGAGAAGGGCCGCATGCTGTTTGGCAAGCTGATGATGCAGAAGCCGAACATCCTGATTATGGATGAACCGACTAACCACCTTGATATGGAATCGATTGAGTCGCTCAACATGGCGCTTGAGATGTATGAAGGTACGCTGGTCTTCGTCTCACATGACCGTGAGTTTGTCAGCTCGCTGGCTACGCGCGTAATGGAGATGAAAGGTGATCGTATTGTCGACTTCACCGGCAACTATGAAGATTACCTGCGCAGTCAGGGTATTGTGTAAACCGTAATAGCCAGGTGCGCAGAGATGCGCACCTGGCTATTGAATTATCGCCTCTTAACCCGATAAACGCGTTAACCGATTTGCCCAATATTCACATACTGGGTCTCCAGATACTCCTCCAGCCCAACATCCGCACCTTCGCGTCCCAGCCCCGAGGCTTTCACGCCGCCAAACGGCGCCACTTCGGTGGATATCATGCCTTCATTCACCCCGACCATTCCGCTCTCCAGTTGCGGTGTAACGCGCAGCGCACGCGCCAGATCGCGGGTAAATAGATAAGCGGCCAACCCATAAGGTGTGTTATTCGCGCGCTGAATGACTTCCTCCTCCGTGCTGAAACGAAAACACGCGGCCACCGGACCAAAGGTCTCTTCCTGTGCCAAACGCATATTTTCATTCGCATCGGCTAGCACCGTTGGCTGGTAAAAATTGCCACCCAGCGCATGGCGTTCTCCACCGCAAACCAGACGCGCTCCCTGCTGCAATGCATCCTGCACATGTGCTTCAACCTTCTCGACAGCACGATGATGGATAAGCGGTCCCTGCTGCGCGTTGGGTGTAAGGCCGGGCGCGACCTTCAACGCACTCGCCGCATCAGCCAGCCGGGTGACGAAGCGATCGTAGATCCCATCCTGCAGGTAAAAGCGATTCACGCAGATACAGGTTTGGCCGCTGTTGCGGAATTTCGCCGCCATTGCGCTCTCCACCGCAGCATCAAGGTCGGCATCATCAAACACAATAAAGGGCGCGTTGCCACCGAGCTCGAGCGAGAGTTTTTTCACCGAACTTGCCGCATCACGCATCAGTAACTTGCCCACCGCTGTCGAGCCGGTGAACGATATCTTACGCACCACATCGCTATGGGTTAGCGTATGACCAATCTCCACCGTTTCGCCGCTGACTGCATTCAACACGCCCGGCGGCACGCCAGCCTGTTCTGCCAGTACCAGCAGAGCAAATGCCGAAAGCGGCGTTTCGTTGGCCGGTTTTACAACGGCGGTACAGCCAGCAGCCAGTGCTGGACCGAGTTTGCGCGTGAGCATCGCCAGCGGGAAATTCCACGGCGTAATCGCGGCGACAACGCCCACCGGCTGTTTCAGCGTCAGGATCAGGTTGCCCGGTTTGGTAGTGGGAATCGTTTTGCCGTTGGCCCGTTTGCCTTCTTCGGCAAACCACTCAATAAAACTGGCGGCATACAGCACTTCGCCACGCGCTTCTGCCAGCACTTTGCCCTGTTCCTGCACCACTAATTGGGCCAGCGCTTCCTGGTTTTCGACGATCAGGTGATACCAGCGCTGCAAAATAGCGGCGCGTGCTTTGGCCGTCTGCGCCCGCCAGGCGGGCAGGGCGGCGGCGGCGGCCTCAATGGCGCGCGTGGTCTCAGCTGCACCCACGCAGGCGACCTGCGCCACCCGGGTGTCATCGGCGGGGTTGGTCACTTCGTAAGTACGATCGCTCTCCAGCCATTGTCCATTGCAATACCAGCCGCTACGCAGCAGTGATGTTGTCATGCGAAACTCCTTGCAGATCGGGATTGGCAAACAGGGTGCGTGCTGCGCGGCTATGGCGCGCGATGCGTTTTCCTGCGGTGTAATCGTTGATGAGATCGCAAGGCGTATAATTGCGTTCCAGTTCAAAACGCTCCTCGCTATCCAGCGGGGTATGTAACGCCGCAATGGCGCTATCGAGTTGGGCGACGCTATCGGCTCCCACCAGCATCGCATCAACGCCGGGATGAGACAGCACCCACGCTTGCGCAACCTGCGCACTCGACATACCGCGCGCGGCGGCCACGCGAGCCACCGATTCTGCAATCTGCAACGAGGTTTCGTCGGCGTACATTTCGCGAGTGAAGAAGTCGGTTTGATTACGCACGGATTGCACATCGCCGCTGAGTAAGCCGCGCGCCAGCGGGCTGAACACCGACACGCCCAGTCCCTGATCGCGACAGAAGGGCATCATCTCGCGCTCTTCTTCACGGTAGGCGCAGTTAAGCTGTAGCTGCATATTGATTGGCTTGACGAAGCCGTTACGCTCGCAGCACCACAGAATCTTCGCCAGTTGCCAGCAATACATGGTGGAGACACCCACATAACGCGCTTTACCACTGCGCACGATGCTGTTCATCGCCTCCCAGGTCTCTTCAATCGGGGTATTCACGTCGAAATAATGCAGCATGTAGATGTCGACATAATCGGTGCCGAGGCGGCGCAGGCTGCCGTCGATGCTATCGAGAATGTGCTTACGTGAATGGCCCTGATTATTCTGACCACCGCCCAGCGGATACCCGACTTTGGTGGTCAGCACTAGCTCATCGCGCTGGGCGAGGCGTTTAAGTACGCGGCCTACCACTTCTTCACCCGCACCGCTGGAGTAGAAGTCCGCCAGATCGATAAAGTTGATGCCCTTTTCCAGCGCGTGGCGAATGATAGGCTCACTTTGCGCTTCGTCGAAAATCCACGGTTTCCAGTTTTTACTGCCCATGTTCATGGTACCGAGGCAGAGGCGTGATACCTGTAAACCGCTGTGGCCCAGTTTGATATATTCCATGGCTGCAACTCCTGTCACTTCGGGGAATAGAATGGATTGCCCAGCTCGGGCAACGCGCGGATCAGCTGCTGACGCCCCGGCAGTTTCTCCATCGCCGCCGCAATCGCCACCGTGCAGGCGCGATAATTATTGGCGAACACTTCATCCAGATCGCTACAGCCGGGATTGACCCAGTTGGCGGTAACGATGCACCACTCATCTTCGGCTTCCGGCGGCAGCGTGCCCTGCAGCTGCGCTTCGGTGACCGCTTTCGCAATTGCCGCTTGCGATGCGCCCCACGTGGCGTTGCCGTGTAAATCACTGTCGATGGCCGCTTTGTTGACATACAGCGTCATGGGTTTCGCGGGGACGTTGGGTTTGATCACCACCATAAACGGACAATGTCCCTGCGATGGCGTGGCCAGACTCGTGGCGAACGCCTGGCCCACCACGCCATTGCGCGGTCCAATCATGATATTGATGTGTGAGGCATTTACGCCGTCGCCTGCGAAGCCTTCACCGATATACATTTCCATCATTGCCTCTCGTTACAGATGTTGCGTTGAAGTTGAAGGGGGGGGATTGAGCGTAGGCTCAGCCGCTGGCGTTTCCTGCGATGCATCGGTGAGCGTCAACCCTTTGGTTTCCGGCGCCCAGGCAATGGAAACCAGCGCACCCAGAACCAGAATGGCGGCCAGCAGCGCCATGGTGCCGGCAATGCCATAATTGACGATGGCAAGTGGCAGCAGCAGCGTACCTACGGCCGAGCCGAGTCGACTCATTGACGTGGCGAAGCCTACGCCACGGGAGCGAACATCGGTGGGGAAGCTCTCGGCCGGGAAGACGCCAACCAGATTGCTTACCGCCGACATCACCAGCGTGAAAGCGGCAAACAGCACAATCAGCCAGATGCCCGCGCTGTTATGCAGCAGGCTCAGAAGCAGTAGGCAAGCCGCGAGAAACACAAATGAGCCAATCAGGAAACCGCGGCGAGAACAGAGCGCGGTCAGCACAATGCCAAGCACGGCGCCAACCAGCAGCAGGCCGCTCAGCAGCAGATCGGTTGCGAAGCCCTGATCCAGTCCCATCTGGCGCAAAATGGCCGGCAGAAAGGTGTAGATGGCGAAATAGGGGATCACCAGGCAAACAAAAAACAGGCAGTTAAATGCGGTGCGGCGGCGATAGCGCGGACGGAACAGGGCGCTCAGGCTGCCATCCTGGGTCTGTTGGCGCTCCTCCTGGAGCGTGACGTTTGGGCCGAAAAGGCGATGCACAATTTTCACTGCTTCGTCTCGACGGCCGCGCCGCAGCAGCCAGCGCGGTGATTCTGGCGTACCAATACGCAGCAGCAAAATGGCAAAGGCGGGCAGCGCTGACGATGCCAGCAGCCAGCGCCAACCTTCTGCGTCGGTTTGCAGCGCCAGATGGCCGACAAAGCTTGCCGCCACGTAGCCGACAGTCCACAGCACGCTAAACGCGCCAAGCAGCACGCCGCGATGTTTGCGTGGTGCAAATTCAGCCAGAATGGTGTGGCCCACGGCGAAGTCTCCGCCGAGCCCAAAGCCGATCAGCATGCGTAACAGGAAAAGCTGTTCTGCCGACTCGACGAAAAACTGCATACCGGATGCCAGCGTAATAAGGATAAAGCTAAAGCAGAAGATCTTCTGGCGACCGACGGTATCGGCGATCCAGCCCAAAATCAGGCTGCCGAGAAACAGGCCTAGCAGCGCTGAACTGCCGATCATGCCTTGCCAGAACGGGGTCAGGGCCATCTGCGGCGTCATTTGCGTCAGCGCGAAGCCAACCGAACCGAGAATGTAGCCATCAGTAAGATGGGCGCCAAACGTCAGCCCGGTGATTTTCAGGTGAAAGCGATTTAAGGGTACATCATCCATCAGAGTCGTTTGCGTCATGTTCCTTCCTCCTTCGGGGAGAGATGGTTGTTATTTTATTGTTATCTGGATGAGAAATTACTGTGACACTTGCTTAAGGGGCAGGCCAGTGCGAAAAAGTCATACCCCTATTCCGCAATTTCCTGTGATTGCACTCATAAAATTGCATGTCGGTTCTCCGTGTTAGTAAGGGCTGTGATTAGATTGGCGCTCTGTTTTGCTGCCATGTCTGCCGGAGGCAGGGATGAGAAAATTACCTTCTCTCAGTATGTTGCGACTGTTTGAAGAGACCTGCCGCACGTTGAGTTTCAGTAAATCTGCCGATGCGTTGTTCATGACGCAAAGTGCCGCCAGCCGGCAGATGCGGCAGCTGGAGACCTTTCTAGGTAAGGATCTGTTCGTGCGCAGCCACAGCGGTTTGCTGCTTACGCCAGAAGCGATCCAGCTGCTGCCGGTGGTACGCCAGTCTTTGGATCTGCTGGAGGAGGGCGTGCGCAACGTACAGCAGCACAATCCGCGTCAGCATCTGCGTCTGCAGGTTGCGCCGACTTTTGCCACCCGCTGGTTGGCCCCGCGCCTGGTTACGCTGCGGCAACAGCATCGCCAGCTGCAAATTATGCTGATCAGTGAGGCGCGCCAGAAATACAGCGATTTCGATTGCGCCATCCGCTTTGGATCACAGGAGGAAGCGCACGCGGCGGGCACCACCGGTGAGTGGCTGTGCCATGAAACGCTGGTGCTGGTGGGCAGTCCGCTGTTGATGCTGGATGGCCTGTGGCCAGAGATCAGCCTGATGCCGCAGCTGCACGTGCTGAATGGCGACAGCCGTCTGGATAACTGGTCGCGCTGGTATCAGGCGTGCGGTGCAGCCCCACCGCTGGAAGATAACGGGCTGGCTTTTAGCACGCAGGATCAGGTGATCAATGCCTGTGTGACCGGCGCCGGTTACGCGGTGCTCGATCGTGCGATGGTGCGCAATGAACTTAACAGTGGCGTGCTGGCGCTGGTATCGCCCCATTTGCTCTCCAGCGCCAATGGCTACTGGCTGGAAGTGCCGGGCGGCAAGCAAACGCTGCCGCGCGTCACGGTATTTCGCGACTGGTTGCTGGCGGAGATGCAGCGTTTTACCGCTGCGATGCCAGCGGCCAGTCTTACGCTTTAAACGAAAGGGTGGTGTGCAGTGGAGTTAATTGATTTGTTAAAGAACGCGCCAGTGGTGGCAGCGGTAAAGGATGCTCAGAGCCTGCAACTGGCGCTTGATTCACCCTGTCAGGTGGTCTCGGTGCTCTATGGCAATATTTGCAACATTGGACGCATCGTCGGCCAGATCAAACAGGCCGGGAAAATCGCTTTCGTTCATGTCGATCTGCTGGAAGGCAGCTCGCGTCAGGAAGTGGTCATCCAGTTTTTGAAAATCGTCACCCAGGCGGACGGCATCATCAGCACGAAGCCGGCGATGCTCAAAGCGGCGCGTCAGCATGGTTTTTGGGCTATTCACCGCCTATTTGTGCTGGATTCCATCTCGTTCAATAACATCGATAAACAGGTGGCGCAGTCGTCGCCGGATATCGTGGAGATCCTGCCTGGCTGTATGCCTAAAGTGCTGGGCTGGATCACTGAACGCATCAGCCAGCCAATTATTGCGGGCGGTCTGGTGTGTGATGAAGAAGATGCGCGGCTGGCGCTGGCGGCCGGGGCGCTGGCGGTGTCTACCACCAACGCCAGCGTTTGGCCGCTGGCGCAGCGGCGCTAAACGTTAGCCAGCGGGCTTAAGCGCTGAAGCAGCGGATCGAGTACCGCGTGCAGCTGCTGATAAACCTGCTGGTTAAGCCGTTGATAATGCGCATGATGGCGAGCATCTGGCGTAAAGGTCTCGCCCGGTTTCACCAGCGCCGCCACGGCATCCTGATAATTCTGCCAAACCCCAACGGCCATACCGGCATTGATGGCGCAGCCAATCGCCGCCGAGCTGCGCATGGCATTGCGCCGTGCCGGGACACCAAATATGTCGGCAAACAGCTGCATAAACAGATCGCTGTTAGCACCACCACCTGAAATCACCAGTTGCGTTAACGGTCGATCAAGGGCTTGCATCATCGGATCCACATGGTTCTTCATCGTCAGTACAATGCCTTCGAGCAGCGAACGGAACAGGTGCGCCCGCGTGTGGCGTCCGTCAAAACCGATGATGGCGCCCTTGCGCCAGGGAGCTTCTGCTGGCGCGGCCCAGTCGTGCAGGGTGATCAAGCCATCACTGCCAGGCGGCACCGTGCTGGCCTCAGCACTGAGCAGGCTTTCGATATCCACGCCCTTATCGCGCGCATCCTGTACCGCAGCGGCACCAAATTGATCGCGGAACCAGCTGACGGTCCACATGCCACGCCGTACGCCCATGCATTCATAAAGAAACCGTCCCGGCAGCGCGGCCTGGAAGGGCCAGAAGCGATCGCTGCTGCGCGGTTCTGCGTCGCCATGCACCATTGCGCCAATGTAGGTGCCGAGTGATATCAGCGCTTCACCGCCTGCCAGCGCCCCGGAACCCAAAGCTTCTACCGCTTTATCATGCGCGGTGGCGATAATCGGTAACCCCGCGGGCAATCCACTGGCCTGCGCGGCGGCCGAGGTCACCTCACCCAGGATTTCGCCCGGCCGCACCACGTCGAACAGCTGAGCGCGCTGCAGGTTACACGCCGCCATTTTACCGGCATCCCAATCCTGGCGGAGATCGTCCATCGGCCACCAGCCAATGTAGTTGGCGCTGGTATCCTGCGTCTGGCCGGTTAAACGGTGCGTAATGTAACCTGAGGTGGTGGTCACCCAGCGCACGTTACCGTATTCATCGGCATGCTGATAAGGCTGATTAAGACGCGCATCCATCCAGTTGATGACCGGCCATGCCAGTTCGCCATCGGCACGCATTAATACGCGACAGCAACGAATGACGCATAATCCGGCGGCCAGCAGCTGATGATCCTGGCCGCCCAGCTGATGAAAGCGAGCCATGGCTGCGCGACACGCCTGCTGCACCGCTGTCCAGAGATCGTCATCCGGATGCTCCGCACGGTTCGGCTGTGGAATTTCCAGCGTGCGAAGCGGCTGCTGCGCGCTGCACATCACGTCGCCATGAGTGTGGAAGATCACCACTTTGGCACTTTGGGTACCGACATCAATTCCCATTAAATAACGCGCTGACATAGTTACACTCCTTTTACTGGCGCGGTGCTAGCGGCGGGGCTTATCCGCTTAATCTGACCCATCAATAATGCGGTAAACAGCAACACCATCAGGCTGGCAATGCCGCCCATCACCCACATATTTCGATAGGCGAGGGCGGGAGGCAATGCGTCCTGCCAGTAGCCAACGATGGGATAGACAAACACATCTGGCAAGAAGCCGATCACCGAGCAGATGCCAATGGTGGTGCCAAGAATCTGTTTTGGCGTATTCACTTCGCCGATGCAGGCAAAGTAAAGGCCACGTGAGGCGTAACAGGTAAATCCCATCAGCAGGATTAAACCAATCGCCAGCGCCAGGCTCACGGGTGTCCGCGTGACCATATATAACAGTGCCACCACGACAAGGCAGATCGCGGCGAAAAATTGGATCACTCTCGTAGGTGAACGCCAGCGGCTGTAGCTGGTGACCATGCCGCCAAGCGGGCCGCAGATAGCGCGAAACACTTTGTTGATAATGATGCCCATATAGCTTGCCGCCACCAGAGACATACCATAGATTTCAGAGAGATAGTTGGTGGAGTAGCTGAGAATGGCGTAGATGGTATACACGCCAAAGATGATCATGCTGCAGTACCAGGTGGTCGGCATTTTCAACACCTGCAGCGCGTGCTGCAGGCTAAAGGCCGAAGTTTCTTCCTGCTCATCGGGTACAAAACCATCACTCACCAGAAACCAGCAGGCGATCCCGAGTGTAATGTAGGTACCGCTGTAGATCAGAATGACCGCCTTTAAGCTGTTCGGATCGTCGGGATGAAACTGCGCGAAGACCCACACGGTAAACAGCGCCAGCCCCATGACGCCAACCCCACGCAGCCCCTCCATCCAGCCCATGATCTTGCCTTGCTCATCACGCGTGCCGAGTAACGATGCGGCTTTGATTGAGACCGCCCACAGCAGCAAAATGGTGGTAATGGCGAAGGCAACCTGAATTAACAACATTGCCCACAGCGGCGGATAGGTTGCCATCACAGCACCCAGAAGGCCGGTGGCGATCATCGCACCGGACATGACTTTTCGGTGCGAAAACTTATCGGAAATAATGCCGCCAGGCGCGTACAGCAAAATAGCGGTGATACCAAAGGTGCTCATAATGATACCGATTTCAGTATTCGAAAAGCCCATGAATTTTGCCATCGGAATCTGATAAATGTAGCGTAAATAGGCCAGGTCGAAGCTAATGCCGCCGCTGATGCTAATTACCGCCAACGTTAACCAGCGGGTAATATTTTGAGTTTGCATCTTCGATCCCCAAATTAAAAACAAAAAAAAAGAGAAAAGCGTCCTCTCCACTTTCGCGGAAAGTTACTTTTCTCTTCGTCTCAGACAGTAACGGACCGCATTTTTAACACGGCAGCCGAGAAAGGTGTTGTGAAGAAAATCACAAATTAAAAGGAAGTGGATATTTCAGCTTTTTCTTATTTCGCTTAATAAAATCCGGGCATTTTTTATGATTTTTATTCTGCCGGAATTTTGTGATGGCGATCGCTTTAAATTTAGAAAAGCCCATGTTAGCGTAATTAACAGTTACTCGAGATTAGGAGAAAAGTAACTTCTTCGCTTCACCGCGAAGGAGCTTGCTTTTCTCCTTTTTTATTGCCCGTTATTCAGCCAGGAGGTTAATAATGACGATGGAAGCGCTGGAGAGTTTTTCTCTCGACTTCTTTGGGTTGCATGGAAAAAGCGCGATTGTCACCGGCGGCAACAGCGGATTAGGCCAGGCATTTGCCGTGGCGCTGGCCAAAGCCGGCGCCAATGTGTTTATTCCTGACCTCGCCGCTGCGAATCCGGAAACACGCCAACTGATTGAAAATTGTGGTGTGCGTGCCGAATTCATGCAGGCCGATATCACTCAGGCCGGTGAACCGGCGCGCATTGTCGCGGAGTGTCTGGAGCGATTGGGTCAGCTGGATATTCTGGTGAACAATGCTGGGATCTGTAAGCTGAATTCCGTGCTGGAATTTGATCGCGCGGATTGGGATCCGATGATCCAGGTAAATCTTACCGCGGCATTTGAAATGAGCCATCAGGCAGCGAAAATAATGGTGCCGCAAAAGCACGGTAAAATTATTAATATTTGTTCCCTCTTTTCCTGGCTGGGTGGGCAAGGATCGCCCGCTTATGCGGCCACTAAACATGCTATTGCCGGCTTAACCAAAGCCTATTGTGATGAGTTGGGACAACACAATATTCAGGTCAACGGGATTGCTCCCGGTTATTACGCCACGCCTATTACGTTGGCGACGCGCAGTAATCCGGTTACTAATCAGCGCGTACTGGATCATATTCCCGCTAATCGCTGGGGAAATACGCAGGATTTAATGGGGGCGATGGTCTATTTAGCCAGTCGTGCATCAGATTATGTCAACGGCCATTTATTGGTGGTCGATGGTGGATATCGGGTTCGTTAATTTATACCCGTGATACTTGAAGATTTAGAGGAATATATTATGACGCTTTCACGTGAAGCCATTGTCGAGCAGTTAAAAGAGATCGCTGGCCCGCAGCAGATTATTACCGATGAGGCAGAGTTACGCCGCAGCAGCCATGACCGTTTTCGCAAATATGCCGATATTCACGGCGTTTATACCATGCCGATTCCTGCGGCGGTGGTGAAGTTGCAAAATACGCAGCAGGTCGCGGATGTGCTGGCGTTTATGAATCGTCACCAGATCAATGGTGTGCCACGCACCGGCGCCTCTGCCACCGAAGGGGGATTAGAAACGGCGGCACCGAATTCGGTGGTGCTGGACGGGTCCAGCATGAATAAGGTCATCAAGATCGACATTGAAAACATGCAGGTTACCGCGCAGTGCGGCGTGACGCTGGAGGTACTGGAGAATCAGCTGCGCGCGCAGGGCTATACCACCGGTCATTCGCCGCAGTCCAAACCGCTGGCGCAGATGGGCGGTTTGGTGGCAACACGCAGCATTGGTCAATTCTCAACGTTATACGGTGCGATTGAGGATATGGTCGTTGGTCTGGAAGCGGTATTCCCCAATGGTGATATCACTCGCATCAAAAATGTGCCACGTCGCGCGGCGGGGCCGGATATCCGTCATGTGATCATTGGTAATGAAGGCGCGCTGTGCTTCATCACCGAGGTCACGGTGAAGATGTTCAAATACCAGCCAGAGAACAACCGCTTCTATGGTTATCTGCTTGATTCAATGAAAACCGGCTTCTCAATCCTGCGCGAAGTGATGGTTGAAGGTTATCGCCCTTCGATTGCGCGTCTGTACGATCCGGAAGATGCCAATCAGCACTTTAGCCACTTCTCGCAGAATAAGTGCGTTCTGATATTTATGGCAGAAGGGACGCGCGGCATCAGTGAAGCGACGGGCAAAGGGATTGAAGCGATAGTGGCGCAACATAAAGCGTGTCAGCCGGTCGAGAGCACGCTGATTCAGAACTGGTTCGAAAATCTCAACTGGGGACCCGACAAAGTGCAGGCCGAGCGCGACGTCATCTTGCGTACCGGTAATATGGGCTTCACCACCGAGGTGTCGGGAGATTGGTCAAC
Source organism: Pantoea sp. BRR-3P (assembly GCF_039621635.1). Lineage (NCBI taxonomy): Bacteria > Pseudomonadati > Pseudomonadota > Gammaproteobacteria > Enterobacterales > Erwiniaceae > Pantoea > Pantoea sp. BRR-3P. Next base: position 2,649,099 of record NZ_CP155066.1, on the reverse strand, counting down.
CATCAACGCGATTTATGAAAACGTACTAAAACGCATCCGTACTGAATTTCCGCATGCGAAAGATATCACCATGCTCGGTGGACACTCCTCACATAGCTATATCAATGGTACCAATATGTATTTTGTCTATGACTACAACGTGGTGGATTGCCGCCCGGAAGAGGAGATGGCGAAATATCATGTACCGCTGAACGGCATGATTGTGGAAGAGACGCTGAAGCTGGGTGGCTCCATGGTGCATCATCACGGCATTGGTAAACATCGCGTACAGTGGGCGAAAGAGGAGCACGGCAGCGCATGGCCTATTTTGCAGGCGCTGAAAACCGCTTTCGATCCGAATGGGATTATGAATAAAGGCACCATTTTCCCGCAGGAATAAAGATGAGCGAGTCGCTATGAATGGCGTAATGCTCGTCAGTTAAGCGTAAACCGGTCACCATCAATGGTGAGCCTACGTGGATATCGCCGGATTTTCGTAGGGTGCGCATTCATGCGCACCTGCATAAAAAGGCATTTTTTTGCTTAGGTGAGCGGCATACGCCATGTCTGGCGACCTATTTGCCGCAAACCTCGCAATGCGTATCCTGCGCCACGTTCATGCTGCGAAATTCTGCACTCATTGCGTCGTACATCAGCAACTTCGCGCTCGCGGGGGTGCCAAATCCAGTCAGCACCTTTAAGGTTTCCATCGCCTGCATAGCCCCGACGATACCCACCAGCGGTGCCATTACGCCCGCTTCGACACAGCTCAATACCTGATCGCCGAATAAACGGCTGATGCAGCGATAGCAGGGCTCGCCGGGTTGCCAGGTAAATACGCTCAGCTGACCTTCCATACGAATCGCTGCCCCAGAAATCAGCGGCACCTTGTGCTGAAAACAGAGGCGGTTGATCTGCTCGCGCGTAGTAACGTTGTCAGTGCAATCCACCACCGCGTCGTGCCGTGCGATAAGTGCGCTTAGCTGTGCATCATCCAGCTGAGCATCAATCGCTTCCAGCTGGCAATGGGGATTGATGGCCGCCAGCAGCTGCTGCGCGGAGGCTACTTTCGCCACGCCAATTTTTGCATCGCTGTGCAGAATCTGGCGCTGCAGGTTACTCAGGCTGACGGTATCGAAATCGAGCAACGTGAGATGGCCTACACCCGCTGAGGCCAGATAAGGTGCGGCTGCACAGCCCAGTCCGCCCAGCCCGACGACCAACACGCATGCAGCCTTAAGTTTCTCCTGGCCGTCAAAATCGAAGCCGCGCAGCACGATCTGGCGGTTATAGCGCAGCATCTCTTCATCACTCAGCTCCATGTGCACTAGCCCTCCAGCAGACTGTTAAAGGCTTCAACCTCCACCCATTCGCCGGCTTCCACATCGCCGCGATCGCGCTCCAGCACCACAAAACAGTTAGCCAATGCAAACGAACTGAATACGTGTGAACCCTGCGCGCCGGTGCTGCGGACTTCCAGCACGCCGTCATCACCGCGGCTGAGAATCGCACGCTGGAAATCGAGACGACCCGGCGACTTTTTCAAACGCTGCGTGGCGCGCGCGCGTTGACGCAGCGGCATGATGCGCGTGGTTTGCCCGGTCAGCGTCGCCAGCAGCGGCTGTACCAGCTGATAGAACGTCACTGCCGCAGAGACCGGATTTCCCGGCAGGCCGCAGAACCAGCTGTTTGCCAGCCGTCCAAAGGCAAAGGGTTTGCCCGGCTTGATGGCCAGCTTCCAGAAGGTAATAGCGCCGAGCTCTTCCAACATCGACCGCGTGAAATCGGCTTCGCCGACCGACACGCCGCCGGTGCTGATCACCACATCGGCCTGGCGATCGGCTTCAGTAAAGGCATTACGCAGCGCAGCCTGATCGTCGGCAATCACACCCAGGTCGATCACTTCGCAGCCGAGTTTATTGAGCATCAATGCCACGGTAAAACGGTTGGTATCGTATATCTGACCCGCCGCCAGGGGGTGGCCAACGGCCTGCAATTCATCGCCGGTAGAGAAAATGGCGACGCGCAATTTGCGCAGCACATTCACTTCGGCGATGCCGAGAGAGGCCAGCAGCGGCAGTTCAGCGGCGCCGAGGCGTACGCCAGCGTCGAGAACCTGTTTTCCTGCCTGGATATCTTCACCGATGCGACGGATATTCTGGCCCCGCTGCACGGGCGCGGTAATGACAATGCCACCATCGCGCTGCTCAGTTTGCTCCTGCATGACCACGGCATCGCACCCGGCGGGAATGGGCGCGCCGGTCATAATGCGAATCACGCTGCCCGCTGGCCACTCGCCGTTAAAGGGGGCACCGGCGAACGCTTTGCCGGCAACCGGCAGCAGGCGCTCGGGTGCGCTATCCGCCAGACGAACGGCGTAACCGTCCATGGCTGAGTTATCAAAAGAGGGCACATCGAGCGGTGAGTTAATCGGTTTAGCCGTGATGCGCCCGGCGGCTTCAAACAGCGAAACGTTGAGCGAATCGCTAATGGGCGTTAACTGCTGCAGCATCTTTTGCTGCGCGTCTTCGAGGGAGATTAATCCTGCGGTAAAAGGTTCCATGTCCATCTCTGCCTGGTTAATTTCAGATGCGGTCTATTATGGGTAATGCGTGGCCGTTAAGCGAGCGCGCACGTTACTCATTCACCGCACATTCCGCAGCGGCGCGATTTATCGCGCAATAAATTGCGTCGCTACGATGCGTGCGATCTGTGATATCGCTTGTCTTGGTTTGTAACTATGCAGCGAGTAAACACATAGCGACCAAAAAAGCATAATCCACAATAAAAGGTTATGACCGTGAAGGCAGTTTCTGCTTTACAAGATGAGGGGGGCTTTCTATAGTCGAAAATTGCCAAAAAAAGATGAAAACCATTCTAAATCAGTGTTTTTGGTTCTGATTTCTTTACAGGGTACCGGTTATGGCCAGAGCAGTTATCGCAATTCACGGCGGCGCGGGCGCGATTACGCGTGCGGCAATGAGCGCCGAAAAAGAGCAGCACTATCGTCAACAACTGAACGCAATCGTTACCGCTGGCCAGCAGATTCTGGCGGCCGGCGGCAGTGCGCTGGATGCGGTGACAGAAGCCGTACGCCTGCTGGAAGAGTGCCCGCTGTTCAACGCGGGTAAAGGGGCGGTCTTCACGCATCAGGGCACCCACGAATTGGATGCCAGCATCATGGATGGCCGCACGCGGGACGTGGGTGCCGTGGCGGGCGTCAGCCATATCCGCAATCCGATCCTGGCGGCGCGTAAGGTGCTGGAAAACAGTCCGCACGTTTTGTTTATTGGTGCAGGCGCAGAAGCGTTCGCCGCAGAACAGGGCTTAACGCCGGTTGAGGCCGATTACTTCTCCACGCCGGAGCGCTGGGAACAGCTGCAGCGCGCGCTGCACAGCCAGCAGATGGTGCTCGATCACGACGGCGAAGCAAGCAGTCACAGCGACGATCCGCTGGATCCGGATCGCAAATTCGGTACGGTTGGCGCAGTCGCGCTCGATCTTCAGGGTAATCTGGCAGCCGCCACTTCCACCGGCGGTATGACCAATAAACAGGCCGGGCGCGTTGGTGACTCACCGCTGGTCGGCGCGGGCTGCTATGCCAGTAACGACAGCGTTGCCGTCTCCTGTACCGGCACCGGTGAAGTGTTTATCCGTACGCTCGCCGCCTATGACGTGGTGGCGCAGATGCACTACGCTGGACGCTCGCTGCAGCAGGCCACCGCCAATGTCATTCACGACAAAGTGCAGGAACTGGACGGCAGCGGCGGGCTGATTGCGGTGGATGCCGCAGGTAATGTCGCGCTGCCGTTTAACAGCGAAGGTATGTATCGCGGATTCGCCTATGTTGATGGCGATGTTGAGGTAGCGATCTACCGCGACAGCTAAGGAGCAGGCATGACGGACCAACAGCTGCAGTTTGCGCCGGAGCAGGTTCTGGCGGTGCGCGATCTTAACGTGCGCTTTGAGCATGAAGGACGCATTACCGAAGCGGTGCGCAACCTGTCGCTCGACCTGCATCGCGGTGAAACGCTGGCGCTGGTGGGTGAATCGGGTTCGGGCAAATCCGTCACCTCACTGGCGCTGATGCGTTTAATCCAGCAGGCCGGTGGCGAGGTGAGCGGTGAAATCCAGCTACGTCGCCGTAATGGCGACGTGCTGGATGTGATGCGCGCTTCCAGCGGTCAGATGCGCAAGGTGCGCGGCGCTGATATGGCGATGATTTTTCAGGAGCCGATGACCTCGCTTAACCCGGTTTTTACCGTGGGCGAGCAGATTGCGGAATCCATCCGTTTGCATCAGGGCAAAAGCCACCAGCAGGCGCTGGCCGAAGCGCGCCGCATGCTCGACCTGGTGCGTATTCCGGAAGCGCAAAATGTATTGGCACGCTATCCCCATCAACTTTCCGGCGGTATGCGCCAGCGCGTGATGATCGCCATGGCGCTGTCGTGCAAACCGGCGCTGCTGATCGCCGATGAACCCACCACCGCACTCGACGTCACTATCCAGGCGCAAATTCTGCAGCTGATCCGCGTGCTGCAAAAAGAGATGCAGATGGGGGTGATTTTCATCACCCATGATATGGGCGTGGTGGCGGAGATGGCCGATCGCGTGCAGGTGATGTATCGCGGCGATGTAGTAGAGCGCGCGTCGGTGCAGCAGCTGTTTGCCGATCCGCAGCAGCCGTATACCCGCGCATTACTGGCGGCGGTACCAAAGCTCGGCGCCATGCACGGCCAGCCGTTACCGGCAAAATTTCCCTTACTGCATGCTAACGGTCGCGAAGAAATTGCAGCACCGCAGGATACGGTACGCCACGATCGACCGCCGATTTTACAGGTCCGTGATTTGGTTACGCGCTTTGATATTCGCGGCGGGTTGCTCAATCGCGTGAAGCGTCGCGTTCACGCGGTGGAGAAAGTCAGTTTCGATCTCTACGCCGGTGAAACGCTGGCGCTGGTGGGCGAATCCGGCTGTGGTAAATCTACTACCGGACGTTCACTGCTGCGGCTGGTAGCCAGCCAGGGCGGCACGATTACCTTTGATGGCCAGCGCATTGATGCGTTGCAGGGCAATGCGCTGGCGTCGCTGCGCCGTGATATTCAGTTTATCTTTCAGGATCCGTACGCCTCACTCGATCCGCGGTTAACCGTGGGTTTTTCCATTATGGAACCGCTGCTGGTGCATCAAACCATGGATCGCCGTCAGGCGGAGAAGCGCGTCGCCTGGCTATTGGAACGTGTTGGCCTGCTGCCGGAACATGCGCAGCGCTATCCGCACGAGTTTTCCGGCGGGCAGCGGCAGCGCATCTGCATTGCGCGTGCGCTGGCGCTCAATCCCAAAGTGGTGATTGCCGATGAATCGGTGTCGGCGCTGGATGTGTCAATTCAGGCGCAGATCATCAACCTGATGCTCGATTTGCAGCGCGAATTTGGTATCGCCTTCTTATTTATCTCGCACGATATGGCGGTGGTAGAACGTATCAGCCATCGCGTGGCGGTGATGTATCTTGGACAGATTGTGGAGATGGGACCGCGCCAGGCCGTGTTCGAACAGCCGCGTCATCCTTACACCAAAAAACTGATGGCCGCGGTGCCGGTGGCCGATCCGGCCCACCGGCATCGTGAGCGAGCGCTGATGGTGGATGAGATCCCCAGCCCGATTCGCCCGCTGGGTGATGAGCCGGAAGTGGCGCCCTTACTGGAAGTGGCACCGGGCCATTTTGTTGCCCGCCACGCAATTAGCGGCGCCTGAGCAGCAAATAACCGCACATCTTTGGATGTCGCGCATGACAGGGATTACAGGAGAACGATAACGATGCACCATATTATGCGAAAAGGGGTTATCACTGCCGGTTTGTTGAGTTCGGCGCTGGCGCTGCCCGCGTGGGCGGCGAAAGATGCGGTGATTGCGGTGGCCTCAACCTTTACCACGCTCGATCCTTACGATGCCAACGATACGCTGTCGCAGGCGGTAGCGAAGTCTTTCTATCAGGGCTTATTCGGCTTTGATAAAGACATGAAGCTGACCAACGTACTGGCGGAGAGCTATCAGGCGAGCAGCGATGGCCTGACGTACACCATCAAGCTGCGTTCCGGCGTGAAATTCCAGGATGGTACCGATTTCAATGCCGAAGCGGTGAAAGTTAACCTCGATCGCGCCAGCAATCCGGATAACCACCTCAAGCGCTATAACCTGTTCAAATATATCGCCACTACCGAAGTAGTTGATCCGAGCACGGTGAAGATCACCCTGAAACAGCCGTTCTCAGCCTTCATCAACAACCTGGCGCACCCGGCGGCGGTGATGATTTCACCGACCGCGTTGAAGAAATATGGCAAGGATATTGGCTTCCATCCGGTGGGTACCGGCCCGTTTGCCTTTGATACCTGGAATCAGACCGACTTCGTGAAAGTGAAGAAGTGGGATGGCTACTGGAAAAAAGGCTATCCGAAGCTGGATAGCATTACCTGGCGTCCGGTGGTGGATAACAACACCCGCGCGGCAATGCTGCAAACCGGTGAAGCAAGCTTTGCTTTCCCGGTACCCTTTGAGCAGGCCAAACTGCTGCAAGGCAACAGCAAGCTCGATGTGGTGACCACGCCGTCGATCATGCAGCGCTATATCAGCCTCAACGTCACGCAAAAGCCGTTTGATAATCCGAAAGTGCGTGAAGCGTTGGAGTACGCGATTAACCGTCAGGCGCTGGCGAAAGTGGCCTTTGCCGGTTACGCCACGCCAGCTACCGGCATCGTGCCGCCAACCATCGACTTTGCCCAGAGCTATCCGGCGATCAAATACGATCCGGCTAAAGCGCGTGAATTGCTGAAAGAAGCCGGCTTCCCGAACGGCTTCGAAACCACCTTGTGGTCATCGCATAACCACAGCACCGCGCAGAAAGTGCTGCAGTTCACTCAGCAGCAGCTGGCGCAGGTGGGCGTGAAGGTGAAGGTGACGGCGATGGATGCCGGTCAGCGCGCGGCTGAAGTAGAGAGCAAAGGGCAGAAAGAGAGCGGTGTGCGCATGTTCTACACCGGCTGGTCCGCTTCAACGGGTGAAGCCGATTGGGCGCTGACGCCGCTGTTCGCCACGACGTCCTGGCCGCCAGCGATCTTTAACACCGCGTTCTACAGCAATCCGCAGGTGGATAAAGATCTCGCCGATGCGCTGAAAACCACCGATCGCGATCAGAAGGCCAAACTGTATAAAGACGCGCAGGATCGCATCTGGAACGATCATCCGTGGATCCCACTGGTGGTCGAGCAACTGCTGTCTGCCAACAATAAAAACCTCAGCGGTTTTTATGTCATGCCCGATACCTCATTCAATTTTGATGAGGCCGATCTGAAGTAACAGACGCGGCCAGCCCTGCGGGGCTGGCCGATGCTGCGCAGGACTTTGCATGCTCAACTATTTTCTCAAACGATTACTGGGATTGATTCCCACGCTGCTGATTGTTGCGGTGCTGGTATTCCTGTTTGTTCACCTGCTGCCGGGCGATCCGGCGCGCCTGATTGCTGGCCCGGAAGCGGATGCCTCGGTAGTGGCGCTGGTGCGTCAGGATCTCGGCCTCGATCAGCCGCTGATCAAACAGTTCTGGCACTTCATGCTCAATGCGGTGCAGGGCGATTTCGGTCATTCGCTGGTCTCGAAGCGTCCAGTGATTGATGAAATTGCCGCGCGCTTTTTCCCTACGCTATGGCTGACGCTGAGCAGTATGGTGTGGGCGGTCATTTTCGGTATGGCGATTGGCATTACCTCCGCGGTATGGCGCAATCGCTGGCCGGATCGTATCGGTATGACGCTGGCGGTGTCGGGCATCTCGTTCCCGGCGTTTGCGCTCGGCATGCTGCTGATGCAGGTGTTTTCCGTCGAACTCGGGTGGTTACCGACCGTGGGCGCAGATAGCTGGAAACACTACATTTTGCCGTCAATCACGCTGGGTGCCGCGGTGGCGGCGGTGATGGCGCGCTTCACCCGCGCCTCGTTCGTGGAGGTGATGCAGGAAGATTATATGCGCACCGCGCGCGCCAAAGGGGTACGCGAATCGCTGGTGGTGGTAAAACATGGCCTGCGTAATGCGATGATTCCGGTGGTAACCATGATGGGCCTGCAGTTCGGTTTCCTGCTGGGCGGCTCAATTGTGGTGGAAGTGGTGTTCAACTGGCCTGGCTTAGGCCGCTTGCTGGTGGATTCGGTAGAGATGCGCGATTACCCGGTGATTCAGGCCGAAGTATTGCTGTTCTCGCTGGAGTTCATCCTGATTAACCTGATTGTCGATGTGCTGTACGCGGCAATCAACCCGGCAATTCGCTACAAGTAAGGAGTCGCAATTGAAGAACTGGCGACGTGCCGCGGCATTAAAAACTCTGCCGACCATCACCGAAAACCGGGTGCGCACGCCGTGGCGTGAATTCTGGCGGCGCTTTCGCCGGCAACATGTGGCGCTGCTGGCCGGACTGTTTGTACTGCTGCTGATTGTGGTGGCGTTTATTGCGCCGATGATTGCGCCGTTTGATGCGGAAAACTATTTTGATTACGACCGGCTGAATGAAGGACCGTCGCTGATGCACTGGTTTGGCGTCGATTCGCTGGGGCGCGATATCTTCAGTCGCGTGCTGGTGGGAACGCGCATCTCGCTGATTGCGGGCTTCTTCTCCGTGGCGATTGGCGCGCTGATTGGCACGGTGTTGGGTTTGCTGGCGGGCTATTACGAAGGCTGGTGGGATCGTATCACCATGCGTATTTGTGACGTGCTGTTTGCCTTTCCCGGCATTCTGCTGGCGATTGCGGTGGTGGCGATCATGGGCAGCGGCATGAGCAATGTCATTGTCGCGGTGGCGATTTTCAGCATTCCGGCGTTTGCCCGTTTGGTACGTGGCAATACGCTGGTGCTGAAACATCAAACCTATATTGAGTCGGCGCGCAGTATTGGCGCGTCGGATTGGACCATCATCATGCGACATATCTTACCCGGTACGGTGTCGTCGATTGTGGTCTATTTCACCATGCGTATCGGTACGTCAATTATTACTGCGGCGAGCTTGTCGTTTCTCGGCTTGGGCGCGCAGCCGCCTACGCCTGAGTGGGGGGCGATGCTCAATGAAGCGCGCGCCGATATGGTGATTGCGCCGCACGTGGCGATTTTCCCTAGCCTGGCGATTTTCCTCACCGTGCTGGCGTTTAATCTGTTGGGCGATGGTTTGCGTGATGCGCTCGATCCGAAACTGAAAACTTGATGTGAGATTGGGTCGCCATGAATGACGACCCTACAAAAACGTGCTGATTTCAGCCGCACAATACCTGCATCGATCATCCGTAAGGTCGCTATTTATGGCGACCTTTTCATCAACTGTAAGATAACTGCTTTAGAACGTTTCCCAGTTATCGTTACTGTGTGCTGCCACCGCAGGCAGCGCGCGGGTAGGAGTAAGTGCAGGTTTTACCGCTTTGGTAGCAGGTACCGTCGCTTGACGCGTGCCGGTATTGAAGCGCGAAACCGCAGAGGAGAGGCTGCTCGCCTGCTGCTCCAGAGATGCCGAGGCGTTAGCGGATTCCTGCACCAGCGTGGCATTCTGCTGCGTGACGCGATCCATCTCATTCACCGCCTGACCAATCTGATCAATGCCACGGCTCTGCTCATCAGACGCTGAAGCAATCTCGCCCATGATATCGGTGACGCGCGTGACGGCGCTGACGATCTCCTGCATCGTATCGCCCGCGCTGCTCACCTGCTGTGAACCGATATTCACGCGCTGCACCGAATTTTCAATCAGCAGTTTAATCTCTTTCGCCGCCTGTGCGCTGCGCTGCGCCAGATTACGTACTTCACCGGCCACCACGGCAAAGCCGCGGCCCTGTTCACCAGCGCGCGCCGCTTCTACCGCCGCGTTCAGTGCCAGAATGTTCGTCTGGAAAGCAATGCCGTCAATGACGCTGGTGATGTCGGCAATTTTCTTCGAGCTATCGGCGATGTCGCGCATGGTTTTCACCACGCCATCAACCACATTGCCACCTTTGTCGGCCGTTTCTGACGCTGTTTTTGCCAGTTGCGTAGCCTGACGCGCGTTATCAGCGTTCTGTTTAACGGTTGCGGTTAGCTCTTCCATGCTTGCCGCTGTCTCTTCCAGCGACGCCGCTTGCTGCTCGGTACGCGAAGAGAGGTCGTTATTACCGGTCGCGATTTCGCTGGCGCTGCCGAAAATGGCATCAGCACTATCACGTACGTTGTTGATGGTGTTGCGCAGCGCCTGCTGCATATGGTTAAGGCTGGCGGCGATCGACGCCATTTCGCTGCGTCCTTCCACCTGCAAGCTGGCGGAGAGATCGCCGTCTGCAAAACGCTCCAGCTGCTGCTGAACCTGTTTCATCGGGGCCAGCAGAATACGGCGTACCAGCACCCACACGGCAATCAGCAACAGCAACACCACGGCGATCATGACGCCCACCATCACCAACATCTGCTGATAGGTGCTATTGTTTTCTGCATTACGTTCCGCTAGCAGTTGAACATTCTGCTCGCGCCACTGTTTGTAAGCGGCTTCCAGATCGTCCTGTGCCTGCTGTGCATCCAGATTGCCGTAGGCGGCATAGTCATTTGCCTTCAGGAACACGGCGGACTGTTTCAGTATGTCAGCGAAAGCGGTGAACTTAGCCTCAATGACGCTGGCTGCGTCGGCGCTTTGTCCGGGCAGGCGCGGCATGGTTTTATACAGCTGATAGTGCTGATTAGCTTCATCAAGCGACGCGCCTGCGGACAGCAGCAGTTTATTGATCGCCGCAAGTGATGACTCATCAGTTTGATTTTTCAGAATACGAATAGCGACGCGGTTAATGATGACGCGCGTTTTCACCAGCGTTTGCCAGCCATCGGCCACTTCACGCTGCTGCTGTGACAGCTGATTGCTGGTTGTGAAATTATGCTGCCCGGCAATCAGGGATGATAAAAACAGCGAGCCGGAAATCGCCTGCATCGCGGTGAAAACCACCAGAATCATCATGATGGCGGTCACAATTTTCATTCGTTTAAACATAGGGGCATCTCTGAGGAAGTAGGCTGATAGTTATGTTATCGGTGTAAAAGCAAATCGCTTAAGCGCCGTCTGGAAATAATTACGTCACGGGACGATGAAAGGTGGGAAAAACAGATGAAACCGTTTGATTATGAGCAGGATTTCAAGCACATCGATTTTCGTCGCCAGCCCGAGTTATATCAGGTGGGACGCGGTGAGCAGGGCGTGCTGATGGTTGAGCCCTACAAAAGTGAAATTCTGCCGCACTGGCGTTTTCGCACCGTGGAGCTGGCGCAGCACTCTTCGCAGCAGATTATGCAGATGTTTGAGGCGTATCGCGCGCAGGACGATTTTGTCGGCATGGACATGGCGCGTAAATATATTCAAATGGGTTATACGCGAGCACGCCGCTACAGCAATCATCAGGGCGGACGCAAATATGATGGGGAGGGCAAGGTATTGCCGCGCACCACAGAAAAAGAAAAGGCCGCTGCGGCGGCCGTTTTTAAAGCATGCTGGGACAAGATAAGGGCAGATACTGACTATCTGGCGCGCAAACGCGCGCACCAGCAGAAGTATGGTTAAACGCGCGTGCCCCAAAGATCGTATTCGTCGGCGTGTTCCACTTTAACGCGCACCACGTCGCCGACTTTTACCTGACGATCGCCATTCAGATATACCGCGCCATCGATTTCTGGCGCATCCGCCATGCTGCGGCCAACTGCGCCTTCTTCGTCGACTTCATCGATGATCACCAGCACTTCGCGGCCAATTTTCTCCTGCAGACGTTCACTGGAGATTTTCTGCTGCAGCTGCATAAAGCGGTCAAAGCGCGCTTGCTTCACGTCATCCGGTACCTGGTCCGGCAGCTGGTTGGCGGTGGCGCCTTCAACCGGGCTGTACTGGAAGCAACCGACGCGATCGAGGCGTGCTTCCTGCAGGAAGTCGAGCAGCATCTGGAAATCTTCTTCGGTTTCACCCGGGAAGCCGACAATAAAGGTTGAGCGCAGCGTCAGCTCCGGGCAAATTTCGCGCCAGCGCTTGATGCGTTCCAGCGTACGTTCTACGGCGCCTGGACGCTTCATCAGCTTGAGGATGCGCGGACTGGCGTGCTGCAGCGGAATGTCCAGGTACGGCAGAATCTTGCCTGCTGCCATCAGCGGGATGACGTCATCCACGTGCGGATAGGGATACACGTAGTGCAGACGCACCCACACGCCGAGCTTGGCTAACTGCTCGCACAGGCTGACCATGCTGGTTTTCACCGGTGAACCGTTCCAGAAACCGGTGCGGTGTTTAACATCCACGCCGTAAGCCGAGGTGTCCTGCGAGATCACCAGCAGCTCTTTCACGCCGGCTTCCACCAGACGTTTGGCTTCGTCGAGTACCGATCCAATTGGGCGGCTATCGAGATCGCCACGCATCGAAGGAATAATGCAGAAGGTGCAGCGATGGTTGCAGCCTTCAGAAATTTTCAGATAAGCGTAATGGCGCGGTGTTAGTTTGACACCTTGCTCCGGCACCAGGCTGAGGAACGGGTTGTGTTCCGGCTTTGGCACATAAGTGTGCACGTGCGACAGCACTTGTTCGTAGCTGTGCGGGCCGGTGATCTCCAGTACCTTGGGGTGCACTTCGCGGATCTGATCCACTTTGGCACCGAGGCAGCCGGTGACGATCACTTTGCCGTTTTCGTTCAGCGCTTCACCAATCGCTTCCAGGGATTCCTGTACGGCGCTATCAATAAATCCACAGGTGTTAACGATGACAATCTCTGCATCGTCGTAGCGTGGTACCACGTCATAGCCTTCCGTACGCAGTTCCGTCAGGATGCGTTCAGAGTCGACAAGGTTTTTCGGACAGCCGAGGGAGACGAATCCCACGCGTGGTGGATTTTTGACATGGCTCATAAGGATAAAAATTCATCATAATTAGTGTGGATAGGGGGGCGATTGTACAGAGGTTGCGGAGGAAAATGTATAGGCTGTGTAAGAATCTCCTTATGGGGCAACCAATGTGCTGTGATTGTGCTTAACTCAATTGGCGAGGCGGCCAAATCGTTGTGGCACAGCGCTTAGATACCCGGCGGCAAACGGTCATCCGAGTTGTGTAAAGAGGCGTGTTTTGCTTAAATGTTGGGTCGGTGAATGTAAGTTGTTATCTTCACTGCAAATTTCAAATCGCGCTGACGGTGAATCCTCACTGCCAGGGCAGAAGTGGATAATGTGAGAGCAAACAAATGCAAGAGATCGTCAAAGGTTTTCTGAATTTTCAACAGAATGTGTTCCCTGAAAGGAAGGATCTTTTCAAAAGTTTGGCATCCAACCAAAATCCCAAAGCCCTGTTTATCTCCTGTTCCGACAGTCGTCTGGTGCCGGAGTTGGTCACGCAATCGGAGCCGGGTCAGCTGTTCGTGATCCGTAACGCCGGTAACATCGTGCCGCCGTTTGGTCCAGAGCCAGGCGGCGTGTCGGCCACCATCGAGTACGCCGTGTTGGCGCTGGGCGTGACCGAAATTATTATCTGCGGCCACTCCAACTGTGGGGCGATGAACGCGATTGCTTCCAATGCCGATCTCGAGACGATGCCTGCGGTCGATCACTGGTTGCACTACGCCAATGCGGCGAAAGCAGTGGTGGAAGAACGCAACTATGACTCCGTAGAGAAACGCCTCAATGAGATGGTGAAAGAGAACGTGATTGCGCAGCTGCACAATATCAAAACACACCCTTCCGTGGCAGTGGCGCTGCGTAAAGGCAAAGTGCGTCTGCACGGGTGGGTTTATGATATTGAGAGCGGCGGAATTATCGCCCTGACAAAAGGCGGTGAATCCTTCATTTCGCTGTCGGAAAACCCGGAAACCTGCTTCGAGTAATTCCCGCCTAACCACCTGCAATGCAGGTGGTTTTTCCTCGCATTTCGCGAAAATATCTCCCCTCGCTCATAACCAGCCTCTACACTTGAGAAGCAATTACCTCTATTAAGGGCTTTCTCATGCGATTTTCCCTTTCTGTTCCTGTCTTAACGCTGGCGTTGCTGGCGGCGGGATGTACCTCTCATGTTGCTGACAAAAAACAATATTCCGGCTTTCTCGGTGATTACAGCCAGCTGCAGTCGGCGCAATCACCGAGCGGCAAACCGACGCTGCGCTGGGTCTCTCCCGACTATCATGACGCCGATTACCGTGGCGTGGTGTATACGCCGGTGGTTTATTACCCGGTGCCGCATCCTACTGAGCGCGTTAGCCAGCAAACGCTGGATCAAATACGCGCCTATACCGATAGCCAGCTAAAGCGCGCAATCTCTGAGCGCAAACCGCTGGTGGCGCAAAAAGGCCCACACACGCTGGTAGTGAAAACGGCCATCACGGCAGTCTCTGCGGAAAATGAAGGCATGCAGTTCTACGAAGTGGTGCCGATTGCGGCGGTAGTCGCCAGCACCATGGCGGCCACTGGACATCGCACGCAGGAGAGTGCGCTGTTCCTCGAAGTGGAAGCGATAGATGGGCAAACTGGCAAGCCGCTGATCAAAGTGGTGCGTAAAGCCTTTGGTAAGCCGTTACCGAATAGCAGCGCGCCAATCACGCTCAACGATCTCCGCCCGGGGATTGATGAGATGGTGCGCGATGTGGTGGCGTTCTCCGCACCATAAAGTATGGCCCGGCTTAACGCCGGGCTTAATGTTTTGTAAATCCTGCACATCCTTTGTCACACGCTGACTACCCTTAACGGCAGACTGTGATCAAGGAGAATGCCATGCGTTTACTGCCCGCCGCGCTGCTGTTTGGCGCCTTAAGCTCTTCATTGCCGTTATTTGCCGCCGAAGTACAGGTCCAGGTTTTGCAGGATAAGCTCGATCATCCGTGGTCAGTCGCATTTCTGCCCGACAATCAAACGCTGTTAATTACTGAACGATCTGGTCAGCTGCGCAGTTGGCAGCTGGGCAAAGGCTTGTCACAGCCGATTGGCGGTGTGCCGAAAGTGTGGGCCAATCGACAAGGTGGTTTGCTGGACGTGGTGCTGGCGCCGGACTTTGCCCAGAGCCGTCGCGTATGGTTGAGTTATACCACCGCCGATAACACAGGGCGCGCGGGTGGCGTAGTGGGCTATGGGCGACTCAGTGATGACAATCGTCAGTTAAGCGATTTTAAGGTGGTACTGGAGCAAATGCCGAAGCTCTCGAGCGGCGCAAACATGGGGACGCGTCTGGCCTTTGATCATCAGGGTTTTCTCTATGTCGCGTTTGGTGACAACTTTGCCAGCAGCAGTGCGCAGCAGTTGGATAAGCTCTCCGGCAAAATCATCCGTCTGACCCAGGATGGCGCCATTCCTCAGGACAATCCGTTTGTTGATCGCAAAAATGCCCGCGCGGAAATCTGGTCATACGGCATGCGCAATCCGCAAGGTCTGGCGCTCAATCCGTGGACGCAGCAAATGTGGGAAAGCGAGCATGGTCCACGCGGCGGCGATGAGGTGAATATCCCGGAAAAAGGCAAAAACTATGGTTGGCCGCTCGCCACCTATGGTATCGATTACAGCGGTGAAAAAGTGCCAGAAGCGCAAGGTACGGCCGTTGAGGGCACGCAACAGCCGCTGCATTACTGGAAAGTCTCACCTGCCATCAGCGGCATGGCGTTTTACAACAGCGCACGTTTCCCGCAGTGGAAAAATTCACTGTTTATCGGTGCCTTGAAAGAGAAAAGCCTGATTCGTTTGCAGGTTAACGGTGAGAAGGTGATAGAAGAGCAGCGACTGCTGGAGGACCGCGGCGAGCGCATTCGCGATGTCCGTCAGGGGCCGGATGGCTATTTGTATGTGCTGACCGATGAAGCCAACGGTAAGCTACTGAAAGTGGGGCTGACGGATGATGCCAGCACCCCGCGCGGTTAACTCAGCGTACCCAGTTACACACTTCCCAACCGCGCTGCTGCGCTTCCTGCAGCAGAAGCGGGTTGGGATTAATCACCCAGGCATGATCGGCATGCGCCAGCAGCGGCAAATCATTCATTGAATCGCTGTAGGCCCAGGTGCGTTCGAAGTGCCGATCCTGCTGTAGCGCCTTCCAGTCACGCAGGCGTGTCACTTTACCTTCGCGGTAGGTCATGGTGCCGTAGGTTTGGCCGCTGTAGCGTTCATCGACCACTTCCACGCCAATTGCTAATGCACCGTGCACGCCAAGGCGATTGGCAATCGGCACGGCCAGATGATCGCCGCTGGCGGTGATGATCATTACCGTGTCGCCGCGCTGCTGGTGCCACTCAATACGCTCGCGCGCGGCAGGGAAGACGCGGGGCATAATGTCGCGATGAATAAAGCGTCGCACCCAACCTTCAACGGTTAACGTTGCCATGCCGGCTAACGGGGCCAGCGTGGTGTTCATATACTCTTCAATTGATAGCGTACCGGCGTGATATTTTTCCATCAGGGTTTGCTCCTGCTGGATGATTGCTTCAGGGGCAAACCCCTGAGAAACCAGCCAGCGCAGCCATAGGCTGGTGCTGTCTTCACAAATCAGGGTTTCGTCCAGATCGAAAATGGCTAAGTCCATCGCGGCTCTCCTCAGGCAGACTGAAATCAGGTTAGCGGAAAAATGTGACTGGCTTAACTGTTCTGCGAAAAATCGGAATTACACGCAATTTTTATTGGCGGGTATTGGAGCAAAAGTGGCGACGCTACGCGGTTGGTGCCAGGGTTACTCTAATAAACTCTATAAAACTTTACGATTGGACGGTTTTTTTCGCTGGCGTGAACCGTTAGCGTTGGGCAAGACATGTCTTGCCTGCAAGAAAACCAAGATTTAACAAGGACAATCTGGTCACGCTCATGAGAAAAAACACCTTCGCTTCTGTCTGGCGGCCGCTGGCCGCCTCTTCACTGCTATTGCTTATTATTCCCGCCACCACGCTGGCTGAACAGGCGCCTGCGGCACCGCAAATTGATGCCAAAGCCTGGATTTTAATGGACTACAACAGCGGCAAAGTGCTGGCGGAGTCTAATGCCGATCAGCGTCTCGATCCGGCCAGCCTGACCAAAATGATGACCAGCTACGTGGTGGGCCAGGCGCTGAAATCGGGCAAGATAACTAACGACGATATGGTGACCATCGGCCAGGATGCCTGGGCAACCGGTAATCCAAAGCTGCGCGGTTCGTCGCTGATGTTCCTGAAACCGGGCGATCGCATTCCGGTTTCGGAGCTCAATAAAGGTGTGGTGATTCAGTCCGGCAACGATGCCTGTATCGCTCTAGCCGATTACGTGGCGGGCAGTCAGGATTCGTTCATCGGCCTGATGAACAACTACGTCAAAGCCTTTGGCCTGCAAAACACGCACTTTATGACGGTGCACGGATTGGATGCCGACGGACAGTACAGTACCGCACGCGACATGGCGATCATTGGCCAGCGTTTGATCAGTGATGTGCCAGAAGAGTATGCGATTAACAGTGAAAAAGAGTTCACCTTCAATAAGATCAAGCAGATGAACCGCAATCGCCTGCTATGGAGCTCTAATCTGAAGGTGGATGGCATTAAAACCGGTCATACGTCAGGTGCCGGCAATAATCTGGTGGCATCGGCAACTGAAGGTGATATGCGCCTGATTTCCGTGGTGCTGGGTGCGGCGACCGATGCGACGCGTTTCCGTGAAAGTGAAAAGCTGCTGACGTGGGGCTTCCGTTTTTATGAAACCGTCACGCCGATTAAAGCCGATAAGCCGTTTGCCCAGCAGCGCGTATGGTTTGGCGAGCATAGCCAGGTCAATCTTGGCGTCGCTAAAGACGCGGCCATTACCGTGCCGAAAGGACAGATGAAAAATCTCAAAGCCAGCTTTAAGCTGAATTCACCACAGCTGGAAGCACCGCTGGAGAAAAATCAGGTCGTTGGCACCATCGACTTCCAATTGGATGGCAAAACCATTGAGCAACGTCCGCTGGTGGCGATGGAAGCGGTGCCGGAAGGTGGGTTTATTGGCCGGATTTGGGATTTCGTGATGATGAAATTTCACGGCTGGTTCGGGAAGTGGTTTAGTTAAGTGTCAGGAAATAAATGGTGCGCATCAATGCGCACCTTTAACATTTGTAGGGTCGCCATTCATGGCGACCACATCGCTCACTCGCGAATCCAACCCTTCTTAATCGGCATGGCGAACAGCGCGCGATACACCTGATGCGTAAACGCCAGCATCCGCTCACCATACAGCTGCCACGCCATGTGCGATGCCAGACAACCCAGCATGCCCACCAGGAATCCACCCAGCATATCCAGCGGCCAGTGCACGCCGAGATAGACGCGTGACCAGGCAATGGCGCTCCCCACCACTAACAGCAGCACACCCGACCACATGCGATGCCAGAAGATAAATGCCAGTGCAAACGTGAAAATAGTGGTGCCATGATCGCTTGGGTAGGAGTCATCGGGTCGATGTGACAGGAACTGATGGCCGAAACCAATGGCGAACGGACGCGGATGCGGCAGCAGTTGCCCAACGCACCACGAGATACTCAGCGCATAAAGCAGCGCCATACCGGTTTTCAGCACCAGCGCGCGCTGTGACTGCACCTGTTCGCGCGGTCCCCACAGCCAAAGCGTTACGATGAGCAGCGGCACAATGGCAATCACATCTTTGGCGATAAATGTCGCCAGAACGATCAGCCACTGCGGCGAATCCTGCGTGGCGTTGATCCATAAAAAAAGCGTGTGGTTAAGTGCTTCCATCACGATGGCGTATCCTCGACTTGTTTACCCAAACAACACCAGCATAAAAATTGCCAGCAAAATAAAACTGATAGCCTAAAAGCGCGCGCCTCTGGAATAAATAGTCGCGCTCTTAATCTTATTGCGGGTTGTTGGAGTGTTTAACTTTGATGAAAGTTGCATGAATATTGGAAAATAGCGTTAGCGGTGGGAAGGATGACAATTTTCGCTGAAGAGAACCTTAAGCCACAGGATCGAGAGCCATAAAAAAACCCGCAAGTCAGTGACCGGCGGGCTCCACAATTTGGGGATTTCAAAGAAAAGCAGTGGCACTTATTCAGACTGCGTCCCCTAAAGAAAGTTCTTTACGCTTGTAAATATATTTTTTAGAAGGGCAGCAGCGGCCAAACAATCACGATCAACGTGCCTGCCAGTGTTAACAGCACATTGGCAATCGCGTAGGTTCCCGCATAGCCCAGAGCAGGAATGCTGCTTCGCGCAGTATCGCTAATGATTTCCATTGCAGGTGCACAGGTGCGGGCTCCCATGATGGCACCAAACAGCAGCGCCCGGTTCATGCGCAGTACGTAAGCGCCAAACAGATAGCAGATTACCACCGGCAGCAAACTCACCAGTAAACCGCTCAGCAACATCAGCGCACCCGCGCTGCCAAAACCATGCTGCAAGCCGCTGCCCGCGCTCAGGCCAACGCCGGCCATAAAGACCATCAGTCCGAACTCTTTCACCATGGTTAGCGCACCCTGCGGAATGTAGCCAAACGTGGGGTGGTTGGCGCGCATAAAGCCGAGCATGATGCCGGCAAACAGCAACCCGGCGGCATTGCCGATGCCGAAACTAAAGTTGCTGAACTGGAAAGTGATCATGCCGATCATCAGACCAACAATAAAGAAGGCGCAGAAGGCGAGGAGATCGGTAATTTGGCTATGAATAGCGATAAAGCCAATGCGATCGGCAAGGCGCTTCACGCGACGTGCTTCACCGCTTACCTGCAATATATCGCCTTTGTTCAACATGATGCTGTCGTCGATGGGCATCTCAATCTGGCTGCGAATCACCCGGTTGAGGAAGCAGCCGTGATCGGTCAGTTTAAGATGGCTGAGACGTTTGTTTACCGCATTGTGGTTTTTCACCACAATCTCTTCGGTAACAATACGCATATCGAGCAGATCACGATCAAACACTTCTTTGCCGTTACGAAAGCTGGGATCAAGACGGGCGTGCGCATCGGGATAGCCAACCAGTGAGATATCATCGCCCAGTTGCAGCATCGCATCACCATCCGGGCTGGCAAGAATGCCATTACGGCGCAGACGCTCAATGTAGCAGCCGGTTTGACGATGAATGCCCAGCTCGCGCAGATTTTTGCCCCCGCTCCACTCCACCAGTTCAGGACCGACGCGATAGGCGCGGATGACCGGTAGAAACACTTTGCGCTGACTGTCGGCATCCAGGCCGCGCTCGCGGGCAATTTGTTGCGCGCAGGTGGGCAGATCCTGATGCTGCAGGCGCGGCAGATAGCGCGCGCCAAAAATCAGGCTGACTAAACCGACCAGATAGGTGAGGGCATAACCCAGGCTGAGATTATCCTGCATCAGCGTAAGTTGATGGCTATCGGTGATGCTTTGCCGCAGTGTATCGCCGGCACCGACCAGCACCGGCGTCGAGGTCATCGAACCGGCTAGCATGCCTGCGGTTAAACCAATGTCCCAACCGAACAATTTGCCAAGCGTCAGAGCGATTAATAACGCACTCACCACCATTACAATCGCCAAAAAGAAGTAGTTTTTACCGTCACGGAAAAATATGGAGAAAAAGTTTGGCCCGGCTTCTACACCGACACAAAAAATAAACAACATAAAGCCCAGACTTAAGGCATCGGTATTAATGGCGAAGTGCTGCTGGCCTAAAATCAATGAAACAACCAGGACTCCAATAGAATTACCGAGTTGAACTGAGCCAAGGCGTAATTTACCTAAGCAGAGTCCGAGCGCTAAAACGACAAATAATAACAGAACGTCATTTCCGCTTAACAATTCTGCGACGTTAATGTTCACTGTTTAACTTCTTCTTTACCTGTAACGGGTTGATGAGAGAGGCTTTTTTCGCTATCTTGTGCCGAACGCAAAGCGACGTGCAACAATATAGCGCAAGCAAATTCTAAAGCGGCGTATTCTAATCATAATTAACACCTTCAGCTATCGGCAGTTTTCATTCCTTCCACAGCCAGCTGTTTCTTTTTATTTCCACCTTGCGCATCAGGGCCGTAAAAGTTTCATAATTGTTAACATCAAAGTTGAGGATAATTATGTTGCAGCGCAATAATCGCTGGCCAGCATCAATTCTGGGC
Source organism: Pantoea sp. BRR-3P (assembly GCF_039621635.1). NCBI lineage: Bacteria > Pseudomonadati > Pseudomonadota > Gammaproteobacteria > Enterobacterales > Erwiniaceae > Pantoea > Pantoea sp. BRR-3P. The sequence continues at coordinate 2,628,053 of NZ_CP155066.1, read as the reverse complement.
GTGGTGCTTTATACGCTGGTGTTTATTTATGCACATCATTTCTGGGGCGCAGCCAGTGAACAGGCGGTGCGTGGACAACCAGAATTGCTGCTATTTTTATTGCCGGGCATTTTTATGGCGCTATTACAGCCGGAAAGGCCGCTGCTCAGTACGTTATGGGTGGCATTGGGCGGTACGCTGCTGGGGATGCTGTGGTTAATACTGGCGACGCCAATGATACATAGCGGTTTGCTGATGGTAGCCTGGAGTTTAAGTGCGCTGTTTTGGGCGGGCTGCGGTGCGCTGCTGATCCGTTTGCTGCGGATTATGCTGGCGATGCGTGCCGGATAGCCGCATCAAAAACGGGCCCGCAGGCCCGTTATCTTACGCTTCGATACCCAGATTTTCTTTCGTCCAGGCAGCAAATTCGGTGTAACCACCGATGTGCCGATCGTCGAGGAAAATCTGCGGCACGGTGGTGACCGGTTTGCCAGCGCGCGCTTCCAGATCGGCTTTGGTGATGCCGGTGGCCTGAATGTCCACGTACTGATAGTTAAAATCGTCGCGCTCGCTGGTCAGCTTAGTAGCCAACTCTTTTGCACGTACGCAGTAAGGGCAGCTAGAACGGCCAAAAATTACTGCAATCATTGCTTCTCTCCTTCCGCTGCTGTTTTGTGACTAGAATCACATCACAGCGTGAATAATGCGTAACATCATGCCCGCCCATCCTGCTTAAAGGAAGAAGAATATACCTGTTACTCTAATACTTACCGCCTATACATTGGGTAAAAATGCGGTTAACGCTGATAGAACAACTGAGGAACCATCGCATGCGTAATCTCGCCACATTACCCAAACCCGTGTTACTGCTCGAAGTGCTCGGCGTGCTTGCCGTAATCGGTGCGCTACTGCTGACTAACGACTGGGTGAGCGCCCCCGATTTTATGGCGAAAAAGCCGCTGGCGACGCTACTGTTTTTTCTCGGTATTGCGTTGATGCTGCCAGCTGCATGGATGATGATGTGGCGGACGGCGAAGGCGATGGCACCGCAATTGTTTAATCAATCCAACAAAAAGAAGTAACCACCGGAGAGGATTATGACGCCGACTATCGATTTACTGTGCAGCCACCGTTCCATTCGCGCCTTTACTGAACAGGGCATTGAAGAGGCGCAACGCAGCGCCATTATCAGCGCGGCACAAGCGGCCTCAACCTCAAGCTTTTTGCAGTGTTCCTCCATTATTCGCATTACCGATCGGCAAAAACGCGAGCAGCTGGTACAGCTAACTGGCGGCCAGCCATGGGTCAGCGCTGCGGCGGAATTTTGGGTATTCTGCGCTGACTTCAATCGTCATCAGCAAATCTGCCCGGATGCGCAGCTGGGACGTGCTGAACAGCTGCTGCTCGGCTGCGTTGATACGGCGTTAATGGCGCAAAATGCCATGATTGCGGCGGAATCGCTTGGCCTTGGCGGCGTGTTTATTGGTGGCATTCGTAATAGCATCGCTGAGGTAACCGCGTTACTCGAGCTGCCAAAGTTCGTGCTGCCGCTGTTCGGCTTCTGCATCGGCCATCCGGCAGATACGCCAGACGTTAAACCGCGTATGCCACAGGCGATGCTGGTGCATGAGAATCACTACCAGCCCGTCGATAAACGCGTGCTGGCACAGTACGATGAGCAACTGACCGCCTATTATCAGCAGCGCGACAGTAACCAGCGATCCGAAACCTGGAGCCAGCTGATACAGCGTCTGATTATTAAAGAAACACGTCCGTTTATGCTGGATTACCTGCATCAGCAGGGTTGGGCGACACGCTAAGCACAAGGAACTCTGCAATGAAGATGGCCATTCTCACCCGCGATGGATCGATTTATTCGTGTAAACGTCTGCGCGACGCCGCGGAAGAGCGTGGTCATCAGGTGCAGATCATCGATCCGCTCTCCTGCTACATGAATATCAACTCTGATTCCCCTGCAGTGCACTATCGCGGTGAGACGCTGGGACACTTTGATGCGGTGATCCCGCGTATCGGCACCGCCACCACTTTTTACGGCACGGCCGTTCTGCGCCAGTTTGAGGTGCGTGGCAGCTATCCGCTGAATGAATCGGTGGCGATCACCCGTGCGCGCGACAAACTGCGATCGCTGCAGCTGCTGGCGCGTGAAGGGATTGATATGCCGATTACCGGCTTTGCCTCCTCGCCGGATGATACCGATGATTTGATCGCCATGGTGGGCGGAGCGCCGCTGGTAGTGAAACTGGTGGAAGGCACGCAGGGCATTGGTGTTGTGCTGGCGGAAACGCGTCAGGCGGCGGAGAGCGTGATCGATGCCTTTCGTGGCCTTAACGCGCATATTCTGGTGCAGGAGTTTATCAAAGAAGCGCAGGGGCGCGATATCCGCTGTCTGGTGATTGGCCATGAAGTGGTGGCGGCCATTGAGCGCGAGGCGAAAGAGGGCGATTTTCGTTCCAATCTGCATCGCGGCGGCAAAGCCCGAGCGGTAGCCATTACTGATAAAGAGCGGGAAATCGCGGTGAAAGCCGCCAGCACGCTCGGCCTCGAAGTCGCCGGCGTGGATATTCTGCGTGCCCATCGCGGGCCGCTGGTGATGGAAGTGAACGCCTCGCCAGGGCTGGAAGGCATTGAGGGCATTACCGGTTTAGATATCGCGACGATGATGATCCATTGGATAGAGCAGCATGCTTGCCCCGGCTATCGTCCTAAAACCGGCGGCTGACCTGCGCTTTTCAGCGGTTTTCGTGGCATCCAGATCGGTTTTTCCGTAAGCTAAGGCGCTCATTTCTTCACCCCACAGGATATAACGATGGATTCACTGGTCGTTCCGGACATTGACGTGCTGCGTCGCTGGCTGGATCAACAAAATATCACCTGGTTCGAATGCGATGCCTGTCAGGCACTGCACCTGCCGCACATGCAGAATTTTGACGGGGTGTTTGATGCAAAAATCGACCTGGTGGATAACGTTATCCTCTTCTCCGCGCTGGCAGAAGTAAAACCCACGGCGCTGATTCCGCTGGTAGGCGATCTATCGCAGATCAACGCCAGTTCGCTCACGATTAAAGCTTTCGTTGATATTCAGGACGACAATCTGCCGAAGCTGATTGTCTGCCAGTCGATCAGTACCACCGCCGGACTCACCTTCGGTCAGTTCTCGCACTTTATGAAGCAGAGTGAAGAGGGCGTTTCCATGGTGATTATGGAGGCCTTCGCTAACCACCTGCTGATTGTGGAAGAGGAAGAGGAGCGACAACCCAGCTCCAGCAGCCACGCGATGCTGCATTGAGTTCCCCGCCTCGCTAACTGCCGCTTTTTGCGGCAGTTTTCATTTTAGCCCCACCGCTTTTTATTCTGCACTTTGCCCTTTATTGCCAGATATTAGTCGTGCTTTATGCCGCTAATGCCAAACCCCATAGCAGAAACATGCATAACTTATCGCGAAAAGGCGTTTTTTAAGCTGGGATCTGGTGCGGTGGGTAAGGGGGGGCTATTCTTGCGGGGCTGCTTGGGACGTACCACTTCAGCACATGTATAGGTTTTTGCTATTAAACTCCCGCTGAATATTGATTCATTGTGTGCCTGTAATTTTTACAGAAAACGCAACGTTCGGATCGCGTGTATACAGCGTTGTAATGACCCGCTCAGGAGGAAGGAAAACATGTTCAACCAACGTCAAAAATGGTTGCCAGGTGTGGTTGCTGGTGTGCTGATGGCTGCGGCCGCTGGTGCTCAGGCAGAAGATAAAACGCTGCATGTATATAACTGGTCAGATTATATTTCGGCTGACACGGTGCCGAATTTTGAAAAATTGACCGGTGACAAAGTGGTCTACGACGTCTTTGATTCCAACGAAGTGCTGGAAGGCAAACTGATGGCCGGTAGCACCGGTTATGACGTGGTGGTGCCATCGTCGAGCTTCCTGGCGCGTCAGCTGCAATCCGGTGTGTTCCAGGAGTTGGATAAGAGCAAGCTGCCGAATTACAAAAACCTCGATCCCGATCTGATGGCGAAAGTGGCCCAGCACGATCCGGGCAATAAATACGCGATTCCTTATCTGTGGGGCACCACCGGTATCGGCTACAACGTCGATAAAGTGAAAGCTGCACTGGGGGCCGATGCGCCAGTGGATAGCTGGGATCTGGTGCTGAAACCCGAAAATCTGGAAAAACTGAAAAGCTGCGGTGTCTCCTTCCTTGATGCGCCGGAAGAGATTTTCGCCACCGTGCTGAACTACCTTGGCAAAGATCCAAATAGTTCTGATGCGAAAGATTACTCTGGCGCCGCCACTGATTTGCTGTTGAAACTGCGTCCGAACATCCGTTACTTCCACTCGTCGCAGTACATCAATGACCTGGCCAACGGCAACATTTGCGTCGCAATTGGCTGGTCGGGCGACATCCTGCAGGCGAAAGATCGTGCCGATAAAGCCAACAACGGCGTGCATCTGGGCTACAGCGTGCCGAAGCAGGGCGCACTGGCCTTCTTCGACATGATGGCAATTCCAAAAGACGCGAAGAATCTGGACGCGGCTTACCAATGGCTGAACTACATCATGGATCCGAAAGTGATCGCTGATGTGTCCAATAAGATGAACTACGCCAATGGCAACAAAGCGTCGCTGCCGCTGATCAATGCTGATGTGCGGAATAATCCGGGCATCTTCCCGACGCCGGAGGTGATGGCGAAGCTGTTTGTGCTCAAGGTCCAGGATCCGAAACTGGATCGTGTGCGTACGCGCTCATGGACTAAAGTAAAAAGTGGTAAGTAACTCGTTCTGAACGAGTATTGCCTGAAGACGACGACAGAGGTGCTGTACTGGCCTCTGTTGTGCCATTTTTAGCGGCTGGCTGTGCCGCGCGATTGTAGCGCCGGAGAAATGTTAGTGAACGACGCGATTCCCCGCCCCCCAAATAAAACGGCTAAGGCGTTGACGCCGCTGCTGGAAATTCGCAACCTGACCAAATCGTTTGACGGCCAACACGCCGTGGATGATGTCAGTCTAACCATTTACAAAGGCGAGATTTTTGCGCTGCTGGGTGCCTCCGGCTGTGGCAAATCGACCTTGCTGCGCATGCTGGCGGGATTTGAACCGCCGACCAGCGGCCAGATTGTGCTGGATGGTCAGGATCTCTCGCACGTGCCACCCTATCAGCGCCCGATCAACATGATGTTCCAGTCTTACGCGCTGTTCCCGCACATGACGGTAGAGCAAAACATCGCCTTTGGCCTGAAGCAGGACAAATTGCCGAAAGGCGAAATTAACAGCCGCGTCGAAGAGATGCTGTCGCTGGTGCATATGCAAGAGTTTGCCAAACGTAAACCGCATCAGCTGTCGGGCGGTCAGCGTCAGCGTGTAGCGCTGGCACGCAGTCTGGCGAAGCGCCCTAAGCTGTTACTGCTCGACGAACCGATGGGCGCGCTGGATAAAAAGCTGCGTGACCGCATGCAGCACGAAGTGGTTGATATTCTTGAGCGCGTTGGCGCCACCTGCGTGATGGTGACGCACGATCAGGAAGAGGCGATGACCATGGCGGGCCGCATTGCCATCATGAACCGCGGCAAATTCGTGCAGATTGGTGAACCGGAAGAGATTTATGAACATCCCACCAGCCGTTACAGCGCTGAATTTATCGGCTCGGTGAATGTGTTCGACGGGTTACTGCGTGAGCGTGGCGAGGATGCATTGATCATTGATGCGCCTGGCCTGGTACATCCGCTAAAAGTGCAGACCGATGTGTCCGTCGTCGATAACGTGCCGGTGCACGTCGCGCTGCGTCCGGAAAAAGTCATGCTGTGCGAAGAGGTGCCGGCCGATGGCTGCAACTTTGCCGTGGGAGAAGTGGTGCACATTGCCTATCTTGGCGATCTGTCGATTTACCACGTGCGTCTGCGCAGCGGCCAAATGATTAGCGCACAGCTGCAAAACGCCCATCGCTACCGCAAAGGCGCACCAACCTGGGGCGATGAAGTCCGCCTCTGTTGGGACGCCGACAGCTGTGTGGTTCTGACGGTTTAAGGGGGCGATATGAGCCAGATTTCTCAACGCAGCGCGCCAGAAGTGGTGGGCACGCCGCTGCAGCGCTGGGCCACACGCATTAAAATGCAGCACGGTCGCAAGCTGGTGATTGCACTGCCTTATCTGTGGCTGATTCTGCTGTTCCTGCTGCCGTTCCTGATCGTGCTGAAGATCAGCTTCGCTGATATCGCGCGCGCCATTCCGCCGTATACCGATTTGGTCACCTGGGCGGATGGTCAGCTCAATCTGGTGCTCAATCTCGGCAACTACTTTACGCTGACCGACGATCCGCTCTACGCCGATGCGTATCTGACGTCGCTGAAAGTGGCGGGCATTTCGACCATCATCTGCCTGATGATTGGCTATCCACTGGCGTGGGCGGTGGCGCACAGTAAGCCTTCAATGCGCACCATTCTGCTGCTGCTGGTGATCCTGCCGTCGTGGACCTCGTTCCTGGTGCGCGTTTATGCATGGATGGGGCTGCTCAACAACAACGGCATTCTTAACCGTTTCCTGATGTGGCTCGGCGTGATCGATCACCCGCTGGTGATTCTCTATACCAATACCGCGGTGTATATCGGTATCGTTTACTGCTATCTGCCGTTTATGGTGCTGCCGATTTATACCGCGCTGACGCGAATTGATTATTCGCTGGTAGAAGCCTCGCTGGATCTTGGCGCGCGTCCACTGAAGACCTTTTTCAGCGTGATTGTGCCGCTGACCAAAGGCGGGATTATTGCCGGTTCGATGCTGGTATTTATTCCGGCGGTGGGCGAGTACGTGATCCCCGAACTACTCGGCGGTCCGGACAGCATCATGATTGGGCGTATTTTGTGGCAGGAGTTCTTTAACAACCGCGACTGGCCGGTGGCGTCCGCGCTGGCGGTGATCATTTTGCTGATCCTGATTCTGCCGATCATCTGGTTCCATAAGCATCAAAATCGTGAAATGGGAGAGAAGGAATGAGCCAGTTACCGACCATTCGCTCTCCGTGGCGCAGCGTAATTCTGGTGCTGTGCTTTATGTTCCTGTATGCGCCGATGCTGCTATTGGTGGTGTACTCCTTCAACAGTTCGCAGCTGGTGACGGTGTGGGAGAGCTTCTCGTTCCACTGGTACAACGTGCTGTTCCAGGATCAGGCGATGCTGGATGCGGTGGGGCTTAGCCTGACCATCGCCGCGCTCTCGGCCACCATGGCGGTGGTGCTTGGTACTATGGCGGCGGTGGTGATCGTGCGCTTTGGCCGCTTCCGCGGGCATAACGGCTTTGCTTTTATGCTGACGGCACCGCTGGTGATGCCGGACGTGATCACCGGCTTGTCACTGCTGCTGCTGTTTGTGGCGATGGGCAATACGCTGGGCTGGCCAAGCGATCGCGGCATGCTGACTATTTGGCTGGCGCACGTGACCTTCTGTACCGCTTACGTAGCGGTGGTGATCAACTCGCGTCTGCGTGAACTGGATCGCTCGATTGAAGAAGCGGCGATGGATCTCGGCGCCACGCCGGTGAAAGTGTTCTTCGTGATCACTGTGCCGATGATCGCACCCGCGATTGTTACCGGCTGGCTGCTGGCGTTTACCTTATCGCTCGACGATTTGGTGATCGCCAGCTTTGTCACCGGCCCAGGCGCTACCACGTTACCGATGGCGATCTTCGCCACCGTACGTCGTGGTGTGAATCCGGAAATCAACGCCTTAGCTTCGCTGATTCTGTTTGTCGTCGGTTTAGTCGGTTTTATCGCCTGGCGCTTTATGGCGCACGAAGAAAAGCAGCGATTACGCGATATTCAGAAAGCAAAACGTGGCTGAACATCGTAACATTTGCCACCATAAGAACGGGCTGATTATTTCGGCCCGTTTTATTATGGTGACGGAGCTAAACCATGTCGGAAACCCTGAAAAACGGTTCAATGATTAACACCACGCCGGTGCCAGTGATGGTTGCGGGCTGCGCCATCATCATTACCCGCTGCCTCAGCGTGTTGATGCTGGCTAACGAACTGGGTTTCGACGAACTCGCCAACTTTGTGCATCGTAGCGCACAAGCCTGGGACTCCACGCTGATTTTTATCGCCAGCCAGCTGATTTTCCTGTTTGAACTGCGCTGTGCCTTTACGCTGATGCGCGGCAGCAACCGCGGACGCTGGGGCTATGTTGCCACGCAAATCGTTGTGCTGATCTATATGTTGATGGCCTCCGTGGGGTGGATCTACCCGGAGATTTTTAGCATTCCCGGCGAAAGCAATGCGCAGATTATTCATCACACCCTGCTGCAAAAGCTGCCGGAGGTGCTGGTTCTGCTGCTGCTGTTTGTGCCTGCCAGCAGCCGCGCTTTTTTCCGAAACCGGTGATACAATCGCCCCCCATTTTTTCTCCCGATTCTGAATACAGGCCAAGCTATGCATTGCGCGCTTTATGATGCCGGCCGCTGTCGCTCTTGCCAGTGGCTGGAAAAACCCTACCCGCAACAGCTCAATGATAAGCAGTCGTTACTGGAGCAGCTGCTGGCGGAAAGGCCAGTCGCCGAATGGCTGCCGCCGGTGGCATCCGGGCAGCAGGGGTTTCGTAATAAAGCCAAAATGGTGGTCAGTGGCAGCGTTGAGCGGCCCATTCTCGGCATGGTGGCGCGCGACGGTGAACCGGTTGATCTGTGCGCCTGTCCGCTCTATCCCGCTAGCTTTAGCGCGGTGTTTGAGGTACTCAAACCCTTTATCGCGCGTGCGGGTTTAACACCCTACAACGTAGCGCGCAAACGCGGTGAGCTGAAGTTTCTGCTGCTGACCGAAAGCACGCAGGGCGGCATGATGTTGCGTTTTGTACTGCGCTCCACCAGTAAGCTGGCGCAGTTGCGTGCGGCACTGCCCTGGCTGCAGCAGCAGTTGCCGCAGCTGAAAGTCATCTCTGCCAATATTCAGCCGGTGCATATGGCGATTCTTGAAGGGGATGAAGAGATTGCGCTGACGCCAGATCAGGCGCTGGTGGAAAAATTTAATCAGGTGCCGCTCTATATTCGCCCGCAAAGCTTCTTCCAGACCAATCCCCATGTTGCCGCGGATCTGTATGCCACCGCACGTGATTGGGTCGCACAGCTGCCGGTGAGCAGTATGTGGGATCTGTTTTGTGGCGTCGGCGGATTTGGTTTGCACTGCGCCACGTCTGAGATGCAGCTGACCGGCATCGAAATCAGCGCCGAAGCCATTGCCTGCGCGCAGCAGTCGGCGCAGCAATTGGGTCTGGAGAAGGTGAGTTTTGCCGCACTGGATTCAACGCAGTTTGCGACATCACGCGAAGCCGTGCCGCAGCTGGTGCTGGTCAATCCGCCGCGTCGCGGCATTGGTGCAGAGTTGTGTGCTTATCTTACTGAGATGGCACCCGATTACATTCTTTATTCCAGCTGCAATCCGGCCAGCATGGCGCAGGATATCGCGCGTCTGGCGGATTACGGCATTAGCCGCGTGCAGCTGTTCGATATGTTTCCGCATACCGCGCATTTTGAAGTGCTGTGTTTGCTCAGCAAATAACGCTTATTCCGGGAACCACTTCTGATTGATCTGCTGCCAGGTGCCGTTGGCCTTCAGCGCGACTAACGCACTATTCAGCTCGTTCAGCAGCGGTTCGTTGCCTTTACGTACCGCAATGCCTAAGCCGGTGCCGAAGAAGTCGGTATCGGTGATGTGCTCGCCCACCGCACTGAGATCGTCATTGGCCTTTAGCCACTGATTGACCACCGCCGTATCACCAAACACGCCATTCAGGCGACCATTTTTCAAATCGAGAATCGCATTTTGATAGCTGTCATAGGCCACCGCGATCACTTCAGTGTGTTTCTCCAGCAGGTATTTCTGATGCGTGGTGCCGTTCTCCACGCCGACGCGCTTGCCTTTCAGCTGGCTGAAGTCTGTGAACTGACCTTTATGGGCAATAACGATGGCGGAGTTAGCATAATAAGGCTGGGTGAAATCGACCTGCTTGCTGCGATCGGCAGTGATATCCATACCTGAAATTACTGCGTCATAGCGGCGGAATTTCAGCGACGGAATCAGGCTATCAAAGGCGTTGTTGGTGAAGGTGCAATCCGCTTTCATTTGCTGGCACAAGGCTTTTGCCAGATCGATATCAAAACCCACAATCTGGTTGTCATGATCGAGGGATTCAAATGGCGGGTAAGTTGCGGAAGAGGCAAAGCGGATTTTTTCGGCCGCATAAGCATTCATTGCCAGAGTTGCCAGTGCAGCAGCAACGATCCATTTTTTCATTATATAACTCCTGTAAACCATGCCAGAGACGGAACGGGTTACACGATGCCAGTAAATGAATTTGTATGCAATATTTTTGCTTAAAGATATCATTGGGCGGGTGCGTTAATTTGCACCCGCTTGGTACATCAGTTGCGACGTTCAAACGCCAGCGCGCGCTTCTCTACCAGGCGCATCATCAGCGTCAGCAAACCGTTAACCACCAGATAGATCAGGCCCGCGGCAGCGTACACCGAGATATCGTAGGTGCGGCCATACAGCAGCTGCCCGTGCCCCATCACTTCCATCAGCGTAATGGTGTAGGCCAGTGAAGTACTTTTAAACACCAGCACCACTTCGTTGGAATAAGACGAAAGGGCGCGCTTGAAGGCGTACGGCAGCAGAATACGCAGCGTGTCTTTGCGATTCATTCCCAGCGCAGCGCAGGATTGCCATTGACCGGATGGAATGGCGCGCACCGCACCGTAAAACAGCTGGGTGGTGTAGGCGGCACTGTTAAGCGACAGCGCCAGCAGCGCACACAGCCAGGGTTGCGACAGCAGATGCCACAGCCACGGAATATTCTGGATGCTGGGGAACTGTCCGGGTCCGTAATAAATCAGGAAGATCTGTACCAGCAGCGGCGTGCCGGTAAACAGCGTGATATAGCCTTTCACCAGCCAATTCAGTACCGGGACTTTGAGTGCCAGTACAATGGTGCACAGCACGGACAGCACCAGCGCAGCAATCAACGAGGCCACGGTCAGCGTTAGGCTGGTATGCAGCCCTTTAAGCAGCTCGGGTAAATAATCCAGCATGCGTTAGGCCCCCCGCTCGAAACGCGTGGTGCGCAATTCAATACGGCGCAGCACTGCCTGACTGAACAGGGTAATAATCAAATAAATCGCCGCCGCCACCAAATACCAGGTAAAAGGTTCTTGCGTGCGCGTGGCAATGCTTTTGGTTTGCAGCATCAAATCGTTAACGCTGATCAGCGAGACTAACGCCGTATCTTTCAGCAGCACCAGCCATTGGTTACCGAGGCCAGGTAAGGCGTGACGCCACATCTGCGGCATAATCAGGCGCAGAAAAATTGCCGATTTTTTCATGCCCAGCGCCTGGCCCGATTCCCATTGTCCTACCGGCACCGCTTTAAGCGCGCCGCGCAGGGTTTGTGACGCATAGGCGGAATAGAGCATCGCCAGCGCAATCACGCCACACAGGAAGGGACTGACGTCGAAGTTCTCGATCTGCACCTGCACCGGGATGTTGAACAGGCCAAGATTAATGTGGAAGCCATCGGACAGGGTGAGCAGCAGCTGTGATGCACCGAAATAGATAAACAGCACCACCAGAATTTCCGGCAGGCCACGAATCAGTGTCACCAGGCCAGTACCAATCCACGCCAGCGGTTTCCAGCGCATCGATTCCCAGCCAGCAAAAATCATCGCCAGCACAAGGCCGGCGATCAGTGCACAAACGGCAAGGCCGACGGTCATGCCGGCGGCGCTTGCGAGTGGAATCATTTCATTCATTTGAAATTACTGCTGGAACCATTTGCTGTAGATGGTTTTGTAGGTGCCGTCCGCTTTGATCTTCTCAAGCGCGGCGTTGAACTTGCCCTGCAGCTCAGTGTTGCCCTGACGTACGGCAATGCCCAGTCCGGTGCCGAAGTACTCTTTGTCGGTGACTTTCTCACCCAGCGGTGCAAGATTGGTGTTCTGTTTCAGCCACTCATTCACGACGGCAGTATCACCGAAGACGGCATCGATACGACCATTTTTCAGGTCCAGCACCGCATTCTGGTAGCTGTCGTAAGGAACGACGGTGATGTCGCTGTGCTTGTCAGACAGGTATTTCTGATGCGTGGTGCCATTCTGCACGCCAACACGTTTGCCTTTCAGCGCGGCTACGTCTGCCACTTTGCCTTTCTGCGCGATGAAGATGGCAGAGTTATCGTAGTAAGGCTTGGAGAACAGCACTTGTTTTTCGCGGTCTGGCGTGATGTCCATTCCGGCCATTACCGCGTCAAAACGACGAAATTTCAGGCTCGGAATCAGGCTGTCGAAGGCCTGGTTAGTGAAGGTGCAGGTGGCATCCATCTCTTTACATAGCGCGTTCGCCAGATCGACGTCAAAGCCCTGAATTTTGTTATCGGTATCGACAAACTCAAAGGGAGGATAAGAAGCCTCAGTAGCGAAACGCAGCGTCTGCGCAGCAGAAGCGCTCAGGCTCAGACCAGCAAGTAATGCAGCAAGTACAACTTTTTTCATTAGAAGCATCCTGACTTAATGCGAAAGATAATTAGCAAACGCGTCGGTTTGCGGCTGTGTAAAGTGGCTGGCATCGCCTTGCTCAACAATATGACCGTTTTCCATGTACACCACGCGGCTGGCGGTTTTACGCGCCACTTCCACTTCATGTGTCACGATCACTTGCGTGATGTTGGTCTGTGCCAGCTCACGAATAATGCTCACGATCTGGGCGGTGATTTCCGGGTCGAGCGCGGCAGTTGGCTCATCGAACAGCAGCACCTGCGGCTCCATCATCAGCGCACGCGCAATGGCGACGCGCTGCTGCTGACCGCCAGAAAGGTGCAGCGGAAAGCGATCTGCATAGGGCGTCAGACGCAGGCGATCCAGCAGCTTTTCAGCACGCGCACGCGCGGCATCCTTGCTGAGGCCGAGCACGCGGCAGGGCGCTTCAATCAGGTTTTGCACCACGGTAAGGTGCGGCCACAGATTGTATTGCTGAAACACCATGCCGACATTCTGGCGCAGTTCACGAATGGCGCTGTCAGAAGGTGGCTTGGCGAAATCAAATTGGTTACCGGCAATGTGCAGGCTGCCGGAGCGCGGCTGCTCCAGCAAATTAAGGACGCGCAGGAGCGAACTTTTACCCGCGCCACTCGGGCCGAGCAACACCAGCGTTTCTCCCTGCGGACAAGCCAGGTTGATATCGAACAGTGCCTGGTGGGCACCGTAAAAACAGTTTATGGCGTTTAGTTGAATACTCATGCGCAAAAAATGAATAGTAATTAGTGTCGTGAATCTTAACGTCACCAGAATAGTTATGCAATTGCGGTGGGTTAAAATTTATTTAACAGCAGTAAAACTCCCAAAGCGTAGCACATTATCGCGCCACTCACGGCGGGTAAGGGCTGAGGAGGCGAATGTAGTTCACAAAATATAAACAAAAAGCGCCGCAAGGATGCGGCGCGCTAATCATTAGAACTGAGTGCTGGAAAAGTGAACGACTACTTTTTCGCTTCCAGCAGCTGCGTCAATGAACCGCCATTGACGTGCGGTACATCACTGACATAACGCACGTCATCAACCACCCAGCAGGTGCCTTCGTGGATCATCAGTACTTCGTCATGCCACTTTTTATCGTCGCGACTCAAATCCACGCGCAGCGGGATATTGCGCGCGTCGCGATTAGGAATGGAAGAGGCGCTGGCCACATCGGCCGACGTCGGGCCTTGCGCGAGGCTGGAGAACAGGTCGCCGCTGGTCCACGCCGCCGGTTTCGGGTTCTGGCTGCTGGCACTCAGCAGTTTCTGATACAAACGATCGCTCAGGTAAGGGCGGTATTTCGCCAGCTGGGTGCTATCCGGTAAGCCCTGCGTTGGCTGGCTGACGCGTAAATCGTAGAACTGCTGCGCCACGCTATCCGGGCCGCCATCAATACAGGCCGCGGTGCGCGGGCCATTATCCTTAATGACCGGTTCAACGGTGGTACAAGCACTTAGCAGCAACGCCGCGGGAATAAGCAGCGCAAAGGCATGGGTTCTCATCTCGATTTCCTTATTGTTCACTGGCAAAGCGCCATTTTTAGCATAGAGTATAGCCTTGCTTTTACGCCGTAAGAGCTATAACTCGCTGATTCAGAAAAGGAGAAGTTGATGAAGTTTTCCACTACGCCAACGCTGGAAGGGCACAGCATCAGTGAATATTGCGGTGTCGTCGCTGGGGAAGCGATTCTGGGGGCCAATATCTTCCGCGACTTCTTCGCGGGTATCCGCGATATCGTGGGTGGGCGCTCGGGGGCTTACGAAAAAGAGTTGCGCAAAGCGCGGCAGATCGCCTTTCAAGAGCTGGAAGAGCAGGCCAAAGCGCTTGGCGCCAATGCGGTGGTAGGTATCGATATTGACTACGAAACGGTAGGTAAAGAAGGCAGCATGTTGATGGTGAGCGTTACCGGCACAGCCGTGATTATTCGCTAATGCGCGGAGTGGTCCTGCTGGTGATGGCGCTATTGTTGAGCGCTTGTCACTCATCGATTGAAGCGCGTCACGGGTATTGGGTGGATACCGCTCATCCAGCCCAGGGCGCGCGGCCGCGCATTAAAGTGGTGGTCATTCATTACACCGCTGAGGATTTTTCCAGTTCACTGGCAACGCTGACCGATCGTGAAGTTAGCGCGCATTACCTGATTCCGCAGCATCCTCCGCAGAAAAAAGGCCAGGGCGTGATCTGGCAACTGGTGCCGGAGAGCCAGTTAGCCTGGCATGCGGGGCCCAGCTTCTGGCGCGGCGCAACGCGCATCAATGACACCTCGATTGGCATTGAAATGGTTAATAGCGGCTACCGCCGTACCCTAACGGGGTTACAGTGGCAGCCTTTCACTCCGACGCAAATCAGTGCGCTGGTAGCGCTGGTGCAAGATATTACCCAGCGCTATGGTATCACGCCGGAAAATGTGGTGGGTCACAGCGATATTGCGCCGCAGCGCAAGCAAGATCCGGGGCCACTTTTTCCCTGGCAGCAGCTGGCGGAACATGGCCTGGGTGCCTGGCCAGAGCCCGGAACGGTAAAGCGTTATCTGTATGGTCGTGCAGCGGAAGACGCAGTGGATCAAGCAGAATTACTGGATGCGCTGCAGCGCTATGGTTACGATGTCTCGGCAGCGACAACGCCACAGATGCAGCGCAAGCTGATTGCGGCGTTTCAGATGCATTTCCGCCCGCGTGATTATCGCGGTAGCGCCGATGCCGAAACTCTGGCGATTGCCCGCGCGTTATTAGCGAAGTACGGTGCGGCGCAGTGATGTAGTGCAAGGGGCGCCATCATTGGCGACCCTTGCAGCATTGATGCGTACCAGGATTTACTGCTGCAGGAATGCCTGCCAGTGCGCCACCAGCCGTTGCAGATCCTCACGGCTGACATCCAGATGCGTCACGATGCGCGTTACCGGCCCGACGCTGATGAGCACGTCGCCCGATTGCATCCAGCTCTTCAGTGCTTCAACGTTCTCTGCCGGCACTTTCACAAACAGCATATTGGTGTGCTGATTGACCACCTCAACGCCGATGGCGCTTAGCTGCTCGCCCAGCCACGCAGCGTTATCATGATCGTCCTTAAGACGCGCCACATTATGCTTTAATGCATACAGCCCCGCTGCGGCCAGAATGCCGGATTGACGCATGCCGCCGCCGGTCATTTTGCGCCAGCGGCGCGCTTCTTCAATATAGGCTTCACTGCCACACAGCAGCGAACCGATCGGCGTACCAAGGCCTTTTGACAGGCAAATAGTTAAGGTGTCGCAATAGCGCGCAATCGCTTCCAGCGCAACATTCTGCGCCACCACGGCGTTAAAAATACGGGCGCCATCAATGTGCAGCGCCAGCTTACGCTCGCGGGTGAATTTCCACGCCTGCTCCAGATAGCTCAGCGGCAGTACTTTACCGTGATGGGTATTTTCCAGGCTCAACAGGCGCGTACGGGCGAAGTGGAAATCATCGGGTTTGATGGCGGCAGCCACGTCGGCCAGCGGCAGTGATCCATCTTCAGCGTGCAAAATCGGCTGGGGCTGAATGCTGCCAAGTACCGCTGCGCCACCGGCTTCATATTTGTAGTTGTGCGCCTGCTGGCCAACGATGTATTCATCTCCGCGCTGGCAGTGACACAGCAGCGCAACCAGATTCGCTTGCGTACCGGTTGGGAAGAACAGGGCAGCGGCTTTGCCGCTCAAACGTGCGGCTTCAACTTCCAGTGCGTGAACGGTAGGATCATCACGGTAGACATCATCGCCGGTTTCGGCCGCCATCATGGCATCCAGCATGGCGGCACTGGGGCGGGTTACGGTATCACTGCGTAAATCGATCACGTCGCTCTCCTGAAATAAAAAAGCGGGCGAAGCGCCCGCGTTATCATCATATTTGGCTTGAATTGTTTTACCTTAACCAGTTGGTTTTCGCTAGCTCCACGATCTCATCACCGCGCCCATTCAGAATGGCGCGCATCATGTACAGGCTGAATCCCTTGGCCTGTTCGGCTTTGATCTGCGGCGGCATCGACAACTCTTCCTTCGCGGTAATCGCGTCAATCAGCACCGGACCATCATGGGCAAAGGCTTCCTGCAGCGCGCCGTTCAGTTCGGAGGCTTTCTCCACACGGATACCTTTAATGCCGCAGGCGGCGGCAATGGCGGCAAAATCCGGGTTCTCCAGATCGGTGCCATCGGTGAGATAGCCACCGGCTTTCATCTCCATCGCCACAAAGCCCAGCACGCTGTTATTGAAAATCACCAGTTTCACCGGCAGTTTCAGCTGTGCCACTGAAATGAAATCACCCATTAGCATGCTAAATCCACCGTCCCCGCATAGCGCAACCACCTGACGCTGCTTATTCAGCGCTTGTGCGCCTAATGCCTGGGGCATGGCGTTGGCCATTGAACCGTGATTGAACGAGCCAATCAGGCGACGCTTACCGTTCATCTTCAGATAGCGCGCTGCCCACACGGTAGGCGTACCCACGTCGCAGGTAAAGATGGCGTCATCATCGGCATATTCACTGATTTGCTGTGCCAGATACTGCGGGTGAATCGGCAGTTTATCGTTGGCGGTTGCCAGCTCGTCGAGCCCTTTACGCGCATCGACATAATGCTCCAGTGCTTTGTCCAGATGCTGACGATCGGTTTTGCTGGTGAGCTGCGGTTGCAGTGCATGCAGGGTCGTTTTGATATCGCCGACGAGTGCCATATCGACATGGCTGTGCGAGCCGAGACTGCCAGGATTGATGTCAATCTGAATGATTTTGGCATCCGCAGGATAGAACGCGCGGTAGGGGAATTGTGTTCCAAGCAGCACCAGCGTGTTGGCGTTCATCATCGCGTGGAAGCCGGACGAAAAGCCGATCAGGCCGGTCATGCCGACATCATAAGGATTATCGTATTCAATGTGCTCTTTACCGCGCATTGCATGCACCACCGGCGCTTTCAGCGTTTCCGCCAGCTTAACCACTTCAGCGTGCGCACCGGCGCAACCGCTGCCGCACAGCAGGGTGATATTTTCCGCCGCGTTCAGCGTTTCGGCTAAGCGCGCCACTTCGCTGGCGGACGGCACCACATGCGGCAGCTGAGGCGGATACCATTCGCTACGTGCGCTTTCCGGCGCAGGCTGCAGCGCGACATCGCCGGGGATCACAATCACCGACACGCCGCGATTGAGAATCGCTTTACGCATCGCAATACCCAGCACCTGCGGCAGCTGCTCTGGATTGGAGACCAGTTCACAGTAATGACTACACTCGCGGAACAGCTCTTGCGGATGGGTTTCCTGGAAGTAGCCGCTACCAATTTCGCTGGAGGGAATATGCGCGGCAATCGCCAGCACCGGGACGTGGTTGCGGTGACAATCAAACAAACCATTAATTAAATGCAGGTTGCCCGGACCACAGGAACCGGCGCACACCGCCAGTTCACCGCTGATTTGCGCTTCAGCGCCGGCCGCAAAGGCGGCTACTTCTTCATGGCGTGTGGGCATCCATTCGATGGTTCCCATACGATTCAGGCTATCGCTTAGCCCGTTGAGCGAGTCACCGGTGACGCCCCAGATGCGTTTTACGCCAGCGCTTTCGAGTGTTTTCGCCAGCAGTGAGGCCACAGTTTGCTTCATCGTTTGCTCCTTTCTGGTGTTGAGCCATCCATGCCGATGGCGGAAACGTGTCAGTCAGAAAGCGTAGACGATGTCGCTGGGGCGCAGCCGTGAAAAAATGCGCTTCACTATTCAGGCTGAGAAAAGCGCAATCAGGATAGGGGCCAGCAGGCTCATAATAAAACCGTGCACAATCGCAGCCGGGACAATTTCTATACCACCGGTGCGTTGCAGGATTGGCAGGGTGAAATCCATTGAGGTTGCGCCGCTCAGTCCCAGCGTCATGCTGCGCTGGCGGGTGATCAACAGCGGGATGAATATTATGGTGATCAGTTCACGTAATAGATCGTTAAAGAAGGCCGCACTACCCACCACCGGGCCGAACGATTCGCTGATCAAAATCCCTGAAAGCGAATACCAGCCAAAACCGCTCGCCAGCGCCAGACCGGTTTTGATCGGCAAATCCAGCAGAAATGCGGCAAGGATGCCGCCAAACAGCGCGCTGCATAGCGACACCATTGCCACCACCATCCCGCGACGGTTAAGGGTGATTTGACGCAGCGTCATACCGCTGCTGCGCAGTTGAATACCGACCAGCAACAGCATCAGCATTAAAGCATATTCGCTGATGGTGGTGGCGTGACGCAGCGGATCCCATTGGCTCAACCCCAGAAGAAAACCCGCCAGCACCGATGCGCAAAGCTTGAGTGATTCCAGTGCCATATGCAGGCGCGACGGCAGCGTCTGGGGTTTGTGCTGATGATGCCACGGCCAGCGTCGTTCCAGTAGCCACAAAGCCAGCAGCGAACAGGCAAGAATGCTCATCATGCTGACGAGCGCGATGTGGAAAATAGTGAGCAAATTGCTGCTGAGGTTATCCAGAAAGGCCAGGCTGGTGCCCATGAAGAACAGAATGATATACACCAGCGCACTTAATGTGCGGGCGACGGCGTGCAAAAGGGTGGTATTCCGCAGCGGCAGCAGGTAGCCGAGAATCAGCGGCAAAAGGATGATGATCAATCCGTACATGTTGGGTTTCTATCCATGTGTGAAGGGTTGCCACGCTAGCGAAAAACAGTTGAAGTGTAAACCTTTTCCCCCGGTACTGACTTGACCAACGCCACGCGGCGGACCATGCTCAGGCAAAGCAGCGGATGGATTGTATGATGATTCTGGAACATATCGAAATTCACGGTTTTCGCGGTATTAATCGGCTGTCATTGCCGCTCACCGCTACCAATTTGTTGATTGGGGAAAATGCCTGGGGTAAATCGAGCCTGCTGGACGCGCTGACGCTATTGCTGGCACCGGCCGCTGAACCTTATCAATTCACCGAGCACGACTTTCATTTCCCGCCTGGCGATGTGGATGCCCGCATGCGGCAGTTGCAGCTGATATTTTGTTTTCGCGCCCAGAGCAACGAGGAAGACGCTGTGTTTCAGCCCTTCTGGCAGCGCGATGAGCAGGGACGCTTTATCCGTTTTAGTACGCGCGCTAAACGTCAGGATCAGGGGGTAAAAACCTCGTGGCGTTTTATCGATCAACGCGGTGATGTGTTACCCATGCCGGGCACCGACGCAGCGCTGGCACACCTGCGCGCTTATTATCCGGTGCTGCGGTTACGTGATGCGCGGTTTGGCCGCCGGGCCCGGCATACTGAACACGACGCTGAATATCGTGCCACAACGCTGACAGCGTTAGCGCAGGAAGTGGAAAAACTGACGCGAGATTTGGTCGTGCGGCCGCAGACTCTCAGTGATGATCTTCTTCGGCAGGGATTACACACCATGCAGCAACTGCTGGAGCACTATTTTCTGGTGCAGCAATCAAGTAGTAGCGCGGTAAGGGTTGCCCCGGAAATGCGGGAGGGGAGCCAGGGTTGGCGCTCACTCGACAAGCTCAACCATCTTATTGCGGGCACGGAATCGCGGAGCCGTCAGGTGATTTTGCTGCGCATGTTTTCATTACTTATTCAGGCACACGGTAACGAGGCGCTGCCCGCGGGTGCGCACCCGCTGCTGTTGGTGGAAGATCCTGAAACGCGGCTGCATCCTATTATGCTGTCAGTGGCGTGGAATTTACTGGAGCTGATGCCACTCCAAAAAATTGCGACCACCAACTCGGGTGAACTGCTTTCGCAAGTACCGCTGGAGAACGTGTGTCGCCTGGTGCGTGAACCTACCCGCGTGGCGGCATGGCGCATTGGTCCTGAAGGCTTGAGTGCTGAAGAGAGTCGTCGCATCGGTTTTCATATTCGTGTTAATCGTCCCTCCGCGCTCTTTGCCCGCTGCTGGCTTTTGGTGGAGGGCGAAACGGAAGTGTGGATCATTAATGAACTGGCACGGCAACACGGCTATCACTTTGCGGCGGAAGGCGTAAAAGTGATTGAGTTTGCGCAGTCGGGTCTTAAGCCTTTACTGAAGTTTGCCCAACGAATGGGCATCGCCTGGCATGTTCTCACCGATGGAGATCAGGCGGGCAGCAAATATGCTGCTACCGCCCGCAGTCAGCTCCCTTCGCACGGTCGCGAAGAGGAACATCTCACACAATTTCCGGCACCGGACATTGAACATTTTCTCTACAAGCAGGGTTTTAGCGATATTTATCATCAAATGGCGCACCTGCCGTTAAACGTCCCCATGAATCCGCGGCGTATTATTACTAAAGCGATTCAACACAGCTCAAAGCCTGAGTTAGCGATTGCCGTTGCCATGGCCGCGGCAGAACGTGGGCCTGGCGCCATCCCGCCTCTGCTTGAACAGTTGTTTTCCCGCGTAATGTGGTTAGCGCGTGGTCGAGCAGATTAAGGAAGGCGGAGTTCGCCAAATAAAAATGCCAGCGTCTGCGGCTGGCATTTTTTTTCGGGAGTGGTCAGAATACGTGAAACAGCATGCGCGTTAAGCGACCGCGGCTTGCGTGGCTTCACAGGGCACTATCAAGCTGGCGTGATTGCCTTTTGGTCCTTCATGGACATCAAACTGAACCTGCTGGCCAGCTTTCAGCGTTCTGTATCCCTCCATCTGGATCGTGGAGTAGTGTGCGAAGATATCGTCGCCGCCGCTAATCGGACAGATAAAACCGAAGCCTTTGGCGTTGTTGAACCATTTTACTGTACCCGTCTCCATGCTTTTACTTCCCTCGCAAGACATTTTGATAAGTAGGTGAGGTCATTGAAGCTGTGAGTCGAGCTTGTTTAAAACTCAATCAGCTTGTGTTAGTAGAATGTAGAGAAACGGACCTTATCGTCAAGCAAACGGCCCTGGCGGATGGGGATAAATTCATCAAAATTTGAGGCAGTTAACGCTATTGCAAATTTTGTGATACAGGTCGCGCATGTGCTTTTAGGGCCACTTTTTAGCAAGTAAAAGCCGGCTTGACAGGCATGTTAAACTTTAGGAATGGGCGCAGAAATGTGCACAACCGTAACGCAGAATTTCGACGGAACATTATGGCAAACACAAACGACTGGCTTAATTTTGAACATCTCGCCGAAGATAAAGTACGCGAAGGGTTAAAGCCGCCTTCAATGTATAAAGTCATTCTGAATAATGACGATTATACACCTATGGAATTTGTTATTGACGTTCTGCAAAAGTTCTTTTCTTATGATATTGAACGTGCAACGCAGCTGATGTTGAAAGTTCACTACCATGGAAAAGCAATCTGTGGTGTATTCACTGCAGAAGTGGCGGAGACCAAAGTAGCCCAGGTGAACAATTACGCACGAGATAATGAACATCCGTTGCTGTGTACGCTAGAAAAAGCCTGAGACCATCTCCATATAGGAAATAGGTTGTCAGAGCGATAATTGTGGGAGGTGCCAAATGCTCAATCAAGAACTGGAACTCAGTTTAAACATGGCTTTCGCCAGAGCGCGCGAGCACCGTCATGAGTTTATGACCGTCGAGCATCTGTTGCTGGCATTGCTCAGTAACCCGTCGGCCAGAGAGGCACTGGAAGCCTGTTCGGTGGATATCGTGGCTCTGCGTCAGGAACTCGAAGCCTTCATCGAACAAACCACACCGGTGCTGCCAGCCACTGAAGAGGAGCGCGATACCCAACCTACGCTCAGCTTCCAGCGTGTGCTGCAGCGTGCAGTATTCCACGTCCAGTCCTCCGGTCGCAGCGAAGTCGCCGGCGCCAATGTGCTGGTCGCGATTTTCAGCGAGCAGGAGTCACAAGCGGCTTATCTGCTACGGAAACACGAAGTGAGCCGTCTCGATGTGGTGAACTTCATCTCCCATGGTACGCGTAAAGATGAACCCGGCCAGCCGCAGAACAATGCGGAGAATCCGGTTAACGAAGAGCAAGCAGGCGGGGAGGATCGTATGGAAAACTTCACCACCAATCTTAATCAGCTTGCTCGTGTCGGCGGAATCGATCCGCTGATCGGCCGCGATAAAGAGCTGGAGCGTGCCGTACAGGTATTATGCCGTCGTCGTAAGAATAACCCGCTGCTGGTGGGCGAATCGGGCGTAGGTAAAACCGCGATTGCTGAAGGTCTTGCCTGGCGTATTGTGCAGGGCGACGTGCCTGAGGTGATGAAAGAGTGCACCATTTACTCTCTCGACATCGGCTCGCTGCTGGCCGGTACTAAATATCGGGGTGATTTTGAAAAACGCTTCAAAGCGCTGCTGAAACAGCTGGAACAGGACAGCAATAGCATCCTGTTTATTGACGAAATCCATACCATTATCGGTGCCGGTGCGGCATCGGGTGGCCAGGTGGATGCGGCAAACCTGATCAAGCCATTGCTCTCCAGCGGTAAAATCCGCGTGATGGGTTCAACTACTTATCAGGAGTTCAGCAACATCTTTGAGAAAGATCGTGCGCTGGCGCGTCGTTTCCAGAAGATCGATATCACCGAGCCTTCTGTGGAAGAGACCGTGCAGATCCTCAATGGTCTGAAGCCGAAGTACGAAGCGCATCATGACGTGCGCTATACCGCGAAAGCGGTGCGTGCGGCGGTGGAGCTGGCGGTGAAATATATCAACGATCGTCATCTGCCCGATAAGGCAATTGACGTGATTGATGAAGCTGGTGCGCGTGCGCGTTTGGTGCCGGTGAGTAAGCGTAAGAAAACGGTCAATGTCTCTGATATTGAAACGGTGGTGGCGCGTATTGCACGTATTCCCGAGCAGAGCGTGTCACAAACCGATCGTGATACGCTGAAAAACCTCGGTGATCGCCTGAAGATGCTGGTGTTTGGTCAGGATAATGCGATTGAAGCACTAACTGAAGCAATCAAAATGAGCCGAGCAGGCTTGGGGCAGGATCGTAAGCCGGTGGGTTCGTTCCTGTTTGCTGGACCTACGGGTGTGGGTAAAACCGAAGTCACGGTTCAGCTGGCAAAAGCGCTGGGCATTGAGCTGCTGCGTTTTGATATGTCCGAGTATATGGAGCGTCACACCGTTAGCCGTTTGATCGGTGCACCTCCGGGTTACGTCGGCTTCGATCAGGGTGGTTTGCTGACCGATGCGGTGATTAAGCATCCACATGCTGTGGTGTTGCTGGATGAAATCGAGAAAGCACACCCGGATGTGTTCAACCTGCTGCTGCAGGTGATGGACAACGGTATGCTGACCGATAACAACGGCCGCAAAGCAGATTTCCGCAACGTGGTGCTAGTGATGACCACCAATGCTGGCGTGCGTGAAACGGAACGTAAGTCGATTGGCCTGATTCATCAGGACAACAGCACAGACGCGATGGAAGAGATTAAAAAGATCTTTACGCCAGAGTTCCGCAACCGTCTCGATAACATTATTTGGTTCCGTCACCTGTCACAGGAGGTGATTCATCAGGTAGTGGACAAATTTATCGTCGAGTTGCAGGCCCAGCTGGATGCTAAGGGCGTATCGCTTGAAGTGAGTGATGATGCGCGAGATTGGCTGGCTGATAAAGGTTATGACAAAGCGATGGGTGCGCGTCCGATGGCACGTGCCGTCCAGGAAAATCTGAAGAAACCGTTGGCGAATGAACTGCTGTTTGGTTCGCTGGTTGATGGTGGATCGGTGTCAGTCGCGCTGGATAAAGAGAAAAACCAGCTTACTTATCATTTCCTGAGTGCGGAAAAACGTAAAACCGAAGGTACCGTTCACTGATTGTGGCGTAGATATGAAAAAGGCCGGATGCGAATCCGGCCTTTTTTTCGCGCTAAATAAAGGTAACCAACGCGAGGTGTGAACAGTTACTTAGCGACTACGGAAGACAATGCGGCCTTTGCTCAGGTCGTACGGGGTCAACTCGACAGTCACTTTGTCGCCCGTCAGGATGCGGATGTAGTTTTTGCGCATTTTACCGGAGATATGAGCGGTAACCACGTGCCCGTTTTCAAGCTCTACGCGGAACATGGTGTTCGGTAACGTATCCAGTACGGTACCTTGCATTTCAATATTGTCTTCTTTGGCCATCGAATCCTCTGGGTGTACTACCAAACTGTTGAACCGGCAAGATAATGCCGAATTCCATGATTTATGTAAAGAACCGTTGATGATTTTGCCAACGCTTCGCCGTGCGTCGCGCCGTTGCGCGTGCAGTACGGATAAATTAGGGTGTTTTTTGACGTCTGCGGGGGATTAGCGGGCTAAGAATCTGTAGCAATCGGCATCAGGTGCACAATCAAAACAGCTTCGGGAAATGTGTGAGATTCCCAACCTGGCAATTCCGGCTCGCCACAGCGAAGCGCGGACGACATACCAAACTCGCTTATTGTATCACTTTTGTCGGGAATTGTGTGCAAAACATCTGGGAGCAATGTCAAAAAAGGGTTTGTGTTTGCCAGCAATGATCTAAAACGGGTTGCCACGCCAGCGTTTGCACGTACTGTAAGTAATCGACACGGGGGATTTCAACCGCTCCCAGCGAGGCAGTATGCGGATTCAGTACCTGGCAATCTATTAACCGCCCATGATGAGCAAGAAAATGCTGCGAGAACACCCAAAGCGCAGTTTTTGAGGCATTTTCCTGGCGGCTAAACATCGACTCGCCGCAAAAGATTTGTCCCAGCGCCAATCCATACATGCCACCTACCAGTTGCTGATCGTTCCACACCTCAATCGAATGCGCATGGCCTAATTCGTATAAACGTAACCAGGCGCGTTTCACTTCAAAAGTGATCCAGGTACCTTCCTGGCGATTGCTGGCGCAGCCTTCCAGCACCTGAGGAAAGGCATGATTCATGGTGACACGATAAGGCGATCGCTTATGGAAGCGCGCCATACTGCGGCTGAGATGGAATGATTCCGGCAACATCACTGCGCGAGGATCCGGCGACCACCAAAGTATGGGATCGCCAGGAGAAAACCACGGGAAAATGCCACGCTGATAAGCATTCATTAAACGGGCAGGGGAGAGATCGCCGCCCATCGCCAATAATCCATTTGGCTCGCGCAGTGCCATTTCAGGGGGGGGGAAATTTAATGAATCCCGTGAAAGCTGTATCAGTCTCATTGCATTAATCACACTCAGTGCTGTTGGCTAAGACTATAGCGTAAAGCGCTGATGGAAACGCCAGTAGCGGCCTGCTTTTGAGATTAATTCGGCGTGGGTACCGGATTCAACAATCTGCCCCTGATCCATCACGCAAATACGATCCATTGCGTCTAAACCGGTCAAGCGATGCGTCACCATAATCAACGTTTTACCGCTGCTCACGTGCCGCAACAGCGCAAGAATCTGCTGTTCGGTGCTGGCATCCAAACCTTCGGTGGGCTCATCGAGTAACCATAAATCGCCATCGTGCAGCAATGCACGAGCAATCGCCAGGCGACGCATTTCGCCGCCGGATAGCGGTCGGCCGCCATCACCCATCCATGCATTCAAACCTTCGCTCTGTTCGACAAGCTGTGGCAAACCAACGTGATGCAGCACCTCAACTAACTGCTCATCAGTGGCGTTTGGTTTGGCCAGCAACAAATTATCGCGCAATGTTTGGCTGAACAAATGTACGCGCTGCGTAACGACGCTAATGCGGCTTCGCAACGTTGCTTCATCCCAATCAGCCAGCGCGATGTCATTCAACGTGATTGAGCCTCGTTGTGCTTCCCATCCTCGGGTAATCAGGGCTAACAGACTCGATTTGCCGCAGCCAGTCGGCCCAAGGAGTGCCACATGTTCGCCAGCACGAAGTGATAAGGAGAAATGCTGTAATACGGGTTCTGGACGTTGCGGATAGCTGAAGCAGATGTTTTCCAGTTTTAAGTGAATACCCGCAGCGCTTTCAACCTTAACGCTGGGGAAACGAATGGCTGCGGGTTGTTCAATGATCTCCTGCACGCGCTGTGCAGCGCCGCTCACCTGCGCCAGAGGCAGAAAGGCGGCGGCAACCGGTGCAAGGGCTTCAAAGGCCGCTAATCCACAGAATACAAACAGCGCAATCAGTGCACCTGGAGCAGAATTATCGCCTACGCCGTTGGCAGAAATCCACAGCAGAAGCGTGACCGTAGCTCCACTGATCAGCATTAACAGACTTTGCGCCAGCGCCTGCAAACGATGCTGCCGGCGTTGTGCCTGTTGCCAGCGGAACTCTTCTAGATTGAGATGTTTGCGCCATAGCTGCGCTGCGCCATAGATCTTCAGCTCAGATAATCCGGTAAGCCAATGTGTTAATTGCATGCGCCAGCGGGATTGATGTTGCGCAATTTGATGTCCAGATGCCGTACCTAAACGCCAGAAAAGCGGTGGCATAAGTAGCAGCGTAAGTAGCATGACGCCTCCCAACAGCAGTGCTAACGGGACATCCAGCAGGGCTAAACCGCAGGTGACGACCACGATGACGACGGCTGCGCCAACCAGGGGGGAGATCACCCGCAGATAAAGGTGATCCAGCGTATCCACATCGCTGACGAAGCGGTTCAGTAATTCACCCTGACGAAAACGCGCTAACTGTTCAGGTGCCAACGCAATAAGTTTGCTGAAGGTGAATACCCGTAAATGTTGTAGTACGCGGAAGGTGGCATCATGGCTTACCAAACGCTCAAAATAGCGTGCTGCCGTCCGCGTGATAGCCGCGCCTCGCACGCCTGCGGCAGGCAGCATGTAATTGAAGCTGTAAAGTCCAGCGACACCCGCCAGGGAAGATGCGGCGAGAAACCAGCCTGATAGCGTTAGTAGTCCAATGCTAGCGAGTAAGGTGACGATCGCGAGAATAATGCCAAGTCCCAGTCGCCACGGGTGACGACGAAAAAGACGCAGAAAGGGCAATAAGCTGTTCATCATGCGATCTCCTTCAGACGATGTTTAACCATTTGGCGTAACGGTCCATCCTGTGCAATCAACTGCTGCCAATGACCTTGCTGGATCAACTGCCCCGCCTGCATGACCCACACTTCGTCCCAGTTCTCCAGATCGTTAAGTTGATGGGTGATCATGAGCGTGGTCTGTTGTGTTGCCGCCTCGTGTAATGCGTTGATAACGTGTTGTTCACTTTGACTATCAAGGCCAGATCCGGGCTCATCAAGCAGCAATAGTTGCGCGGGTTTAAGTAGCGCACGCGCAACAGCAACACGCTGCGCCTGACCAACGGAAAGGCCAATTCCTCCATCGCCCAGAACGGTATCTAATCCTTGTGGCAGACGGTCTAAAAACTCAGTTACTCCCGCTTTCTGAAGCACAGCTTTAAGCGTGACGTCATCCACATGGTTGTTCAGCAGCAAGTTTTCACGCAGCGTTAAGGCAGGTAAATGCGGATTTTGTCCTACCCATGCGAGATGGTGTTGCCAGCTATCGCGATTGATCTCCCGCAGTTCCTGACCATTTATCCACAGAGAACCCTGGTAAGGCAGGAAGCCGAGCAGTACGTACATCAACGCCGTTTTCCCGGCACCGCTTTGTCCTACCAAAGCGACACGCTTACCGGCAGCAAGGGTGAAATTCAGCGGCTGCGATAATGCTTCACCTCTGGCGGTCATCACGACCAAATTCTTCGCCTGTATCACCAGCGGTGCAGCGAGGGAAAGCACAGTCGAATCTTGTTCAGTAGCGGCATCGGGGCTTTCGCGGAGAAACTGATCCAGCGCATCTGCTCCACCAATCGCCTGGGCTTTAGCGTGATAGAAGGTGCCTAAATCGCGCAAGGGTTGGAAAAACTCCGGTGCCAAAATCAACGCCAGGAATCCGGCAAAGAGCGTAACGCCGGTACTGTAATGACCAAAATTTAATTCGCCAAGATAGGAGAAGCCGAAATAGACCGCCACGACCGCTATCGCCAGAGAAGCGAAAAACTCCAGCACGGCGGAAGAGAGGAAAGCCAGGCGCAACACTTCCATGGTGCGCTGGCGGAAATCTGTAGTGCTATTGGCGATTGCCTGTTCTTCGGCGGCGGCACGATGGAACAGGCGCAGCGTTTCACGACCCCGCAAACGATCGTAGAAATCGCCGCTAAGCCTTGCCAGGGCCAGGAAGTTACGACGATTCGCATCCGCTGCCCCCATACCGACCATTGCCATAAACAGCGGAATGAGCGGTGCGGTCACGAGTAGAATCAGCCCGGCTGCCCAATTGATTGGGAATAGGGCAATCAAAATGGCCAGCGGAATAAAGACAGCGAGTGACATTTGCGGCAAATAGCGCGCGTAATATTCCTGCATCTCTTCGATTTGTTCGAGCAGCAGTGTAGCCCAGCTACCAGCGGGCTTGCCCTGTATCCAGGCAGGACCTAATGCACTGAGCCGATCCAGCACCTGCTGACGTAGCGCACGACGAATCGCGACGCCAGCACGATGCCCTGCCATTTCGCGTGCATAGTGCAAACCTGCTCGTAGAACAAAGCACAGCAGTAATAGCAGGAAATCGTTGAGAAGCGTTGCGCGAGGCTGTTGCGCCACAATCAGATTTTGTAAAAGCGACGCCAGTAGCCAGGCTTGCGCGATAATCACTAATGCGCCAGCAAAACCCAACAGTGAAGCCACGCGTAAGCTGCGCGCACCATGATGCCGTTGCTGACGAAGCCAGCGGAGAAGTTCTTGTTGCCGTGATTTGTTCATGCGATGCCGTTTGGTAACTCAAAAGAGATGTGAATCCCGGATGAAAACCCAGCAATGTCGGGCGCCTGAACTGTAGCATGCAGGTAACAAAAAAGGCGACCAAAACTGGCCGCCTCGTAGCGATTATGATCAGGTTATTAACAACTTACTTATCGTTTTTAACCAAGCCATCGAGGAAACGTTCGGCATCCAGTGCTGCCATACAACCGGTGCCAGCGGAAGTGATCGCCTGACGATAGATATGGTCCATAACATCACCGGCAGCGAACACCCCAGGAATACTGGTTTGCGTGGCATTGCCGTGCAAGCCGGACTGCACTTTGATATAGCCATTTTCTAAATCCAGCTGACCATCAAAAATCGCAGTATTTGGGCTGTGGCCGATGGCGACAAAGAGTCCCGCGACGTCGAGGGACTCTGATGCCTCGCCTTGCGTCGACAGCAGTTTTACCCCCGTTACGCCCATTTGATCGCCAACCACTTCGTCGAGTGTACGGTTGGTGTGCAAAACGATATTGCCACTGCGTACTTTTTCCATCAGACGATCGATGAGAATTTTTTCGGCGCGGAAGCTATCGCGCCGGTGAATCAGATGTACTTCAGCAGCGATATTTGCCAGATAGAGGGCTTCCTCAACCGCGGTGTTACCCCCGCCTATCACGGCAACTTTCTGATTGCGATAGAAGAAACCATCGCAGGTGGCGCAGGCTGAGACGCCTTTACCTTTGAAGGCCTCTTCAGACGGTAAGCCGAGATAGCGTGCTGATGCGCCTGTCGCAATGATCAACGCGTCCGCTGTGTATTCTCCGCTATCTCCCACCAGACGGAACGGGCGGTTCTGTAGATCAACGGTATGAATATGGTCAAAAATGATCTCGGTGTTGAACTTTTCGGCATGCTCTTGCATGCGTTCCATCAGCGCTGGCCCCGTCAGGTCGTTGGGATCGCCCGGCCAGTTTTCTACGTCGGTAGTGGTGGTGAGCTGGCCGCCTTTTTCCAGTCCGGTAATTAAAACCGGGTTCAGATTAGCGCGCGCTGCATAAACCGCAGCGGTATAACCGGCAGGACCGGAGCCCAGAATGAGCAGCTTACTGTGTTTGGCCGTACTCATACGTTCCTCAATATTTTTGACAACATAGTTTTTGATTGTAGGGAAATTAACGCTGCAAAAAAAGGTTTCAGCAATTTTGTTAACAATCACTGCAAATGGCGTAGACGATGAGCGGAGATTCTGCACGCGCGTTGCGCTAAAAGGGGGCAATGCTCGGCAATTAGTGGTGCAGCAGCATAAAAATTCTCATTTAAAAACAGCAACCCAGATCTCTATCTGGCATCTTGTACTGAATTTGGATGTTTTACTTTGACAATCGCCTGCGCTTTTGCGAAAACATTGGGAGAAGCAGAGAATATTTAGCGATTCGAAACAGAATTTCCTTTCTGTTTTGGGCTTTTTAGCCGAATAAACTCAGCCTGACATTGGTAATGACGCATGGTGTGGACAGACAACATGCGTCATACGGATGGATGCATCACTGCACAGGCTTAATGTCTTCACTTCAGTAAGGCCCTGAACAATGAGCGTTTTCAGGGTGTGGCAGGTAAAGGGAAGGAATTAAGAGAGACAATAATAATGGTAGACAATAAGAAACGCCCCGGAAAAGATTTAGATCGTATCGACAGAAATATTCTGAATGAGCTGCAGAAAGACGGTCGTATTTCCAATGTCGAGCTATCGAAACGGGTTGGATTATCGCCGACACCTTGTCTTGAGCGCGTGCGTCGCCTGGAGCGTCAGGGCTTCATTCTGGGTTACACCGCTCAGCTCAACCCACATTATCTGGACGCTTCACTGCTGGTATTCGTTGAGATTACTCTGAATCGTGGCGCGCCTGATGTGTTTGAACAATTTAACGCCGCAGTGCAAAAACTTGAGGAAACTCAAGAGTGTCACCTGGTTTCAGGTGACTTTGACTACCTGCTGAAAACGCGCGTACCTGATATGTCCGCCTATCGTAAGCTGCTGGGCGAAACCTTGCTACGCCTGCCGGGCGTAAACGACACCCGTACCTACGTGGTGATGGAAGAGGTCAAACAGAGCAATCGTCTGGTGATCAAAACCCGGTAGTGCAGGGCAGGTGCAAAGCTTGCAGGATTTCGGTACACTCCTGTGAATTCATACAGGACCAGCGTCGGGCATGCCCGACGTTGTTGCCTTCTTAATTTACAGGCACCTGGAGAGTTCTCTTGAGCCAGGAATATACAGAAGATAAAGATGTTTCGTTACAACCGCTGAGCAGTGGACGTCGTCTACTGGAAGCGTTGCTCATTCTTGTGGCCTTGTTCGCCATCTATTTGATGGTGTCGCTGGTTAGTTTTAACCCTTCAGATCCAAGCTGGTCACAAACCGCATGGCACGAGCCCATCCATAATCTGGGTGGCAGCGTCGGCGCATGGCTGGCAGATACGCTGTTATTCATTTTCGGCGTGATGGCCTACGCCATTCCTCCGGTCATTATTGGTCTTTGTTGGATCACTTTCCGTCAGCGTGACCGCCAGGATTACATCGACTACTTTGCCGTTGGTCTGCGCCTGATTGGTGTGCTGGCATTAGTCGTGACGACTTGCGGTCTTGCTGCGCTGAACGTCGATGACATCTGGTATTTTGCCTCAGGCGGCGTTATTGGCAGCCTGGTAAGCAATGCCATGGCACCTTGGTTTAGTTCAGCGGGCGGCACGCTGACGCTGCTGTGTGTATGGGCGGCAGGCATCACGCTGTATACCGGTTGGTCCTGGCTGACTATCGCTGAAAGAATCGGCGGTGTCGTGATGGGCGTTCTGACGTTTGCCAGTAATCGCTCACGACATGAAGAACCGTGGCAGGAAGAGGAGTATGACGACGAGGAGCAGTCTGATGATGTGCCGGTTTCATTGCCTGCAGCTCAGTTTGAAAGCGCAGACGATGATGTATTGTTGGCGAAACCCCGCAAAATTAGCGAACCCGTTACAGAAGCTTTAGGTGATGATCCGCTGCTGGCCAAAGCCAGTGCCGCAACTGCCGCTGCAATTGCTGTCACCACGCAAGCCGCACAACAAGCGCCAGCAGCCGCGCAGCCAGGGAACAGCGCGTCCGTAGAACCTGCGCCTGTACCACGTTCTGTTGAACCCGTGCCAGCGTCGACTTTTGCTCCCGAGCCCGTTACTGCGACACCGGAACCGGTCGTGCAATCCTCGACACCGCGTTATCGCTTCGAAGTGCCAAATGAACCGGTGCCTTCACCCTTTTCACCTGCAGAGGATGACGAAGGCCCAAGCATGGGAAACTGGCAGGATGCAGCCCCGTCTTCAGCGCCATTAAATACCGCCGCTGCCGCATCATTGGCCGCGGGGGCGATAAAAACGGCGTCATCAACTTCGGCCTACTCGCCAGCATTTGATATCGTGCCCGAGCGTGATTACAACCCGCAAGTGAAGCAGGGCATTGGCCCAGAATTGCCGCGTCCGAACAAAGTCAAATTACCAACGCGTCGTGAATTGGCGTCGTATGGTATTAAGCTGCCTTCACAACGTATGGCGGAAGAGCAGGCAAAAGAAGCTGAACAGCAGCAGCCTGAGGTGACGGCCAGCTATAGCGCGACGTCGCATGAGGATGATGTTGCGTTACAGGAAGCGCAATTGCGTGAGGCCTTCCAGTCTCAGCAGCAGAATCGTTATGGTGAAAGCTGGCAGAATGTGGCTGAGCCCGAAGATGAAGATGCGTTGCAGCAAGCGCAACTTGCTCGTCAGTTTGCCGATCAGCAGCAGCAACGCTATAACGAACCTGCGGAAAAGGAGACTCCAGTCTTTAATCTGGATACGTCTTCTGCCTTTGATTTCTCACCAATGAAAGATTTGGTTGATGATAGCCCAAGCGAGCCGCTGTTCACGCTTTCTGCAGCTCCAGAGGCTGAAGAGCCAGCGCATTGGCAGCAACCTGAGCCGTCACAACCTAAACCGATGCCTTCATTGAGTGAAGAAAGCAGCCCCTGGTCTTCGCCCGAGCAGGAAGCGTATTCTGCGCCGGCGGCCCCCGTAAAACCTGCCGCGCCGGTTCAGGACAGTTTGTTCCACCCGTTCCTGGTTCGCCATGAGCAGCCGCTGGAAAGACCGTCTACGCCGCTGCCAACATTGGATTTGCTCACGCCGCCGCCATCAGAGGAAGAACCCGTTGATATGTTTGCGCTCGAGCAAACGGCGCGTTTGGTTGAAGCGCGACTGGCCGATTATCGTGTGAAGGCCGAAGTCGTTGGTATTTCACCGGGCCCAGTTATTACCCGTTTCGAACTCGATTTGGCGCCGGGCGTTAAGGCTTCACGCATCTCAAATCTGTCGCGAGACCTGGCCCGCTCACTCTCTGCCGTCGCAGTACGCGTAGTGGAAGTGATCCCCGGTAAACCTTACGTTGGGCTTGAGTTACCTAATAAACATCGTCAAACCGTTTATCTGCGCGAAGTGCTGGATTGCCCTAAGTTCCGTGAAAATCCTTCTCCGCTTGCGGTGGTGTTGGGTAAAGACATCGCTGGCCAGCCGGTCGTGGCTGATTTGGCGAAAATGCCTCACTTACTGGTTGCTGGTACTACCGGTTCCGGTAAATCAGTGGGCGTTAACACCATGATCATCAGTATGTTGTATAAAGCTACCCCGGAAGAGGTGCGCTTTATCATGATCGACCCCAAAATGCTGGAGTTGTCAGTCTATGAAGGCATTCCGCATCTGCTGACCGAAGTCGTTACCGATATGAAAGATGCGGCGAATGCGCTGCGCTGGAGTGTAGGTGAGATGGAGCGTCGCTATAAGCTGATGTCAGCATTGGGCGTGCGTAACCTTGCGGGTTACAACGAAAAGATTGAGCAAGCTGCAGCGATGGGCCGACCAATCCCCGATCCATTCTGGAAGCCGGGCGATAGTATGGATACCACGCCACCGGTACTGGAAAAACTGCCGTACATTGTGGTGTTGGTCGATGAATTTGCCGATCTGATGATGGCCGTGGGTAAGAAAGTCGAGGAGTTGATTGCTCGTCTGGCACAGAAAGCGCGTGCGGCGGGTATTCACCTGGTGCTGGCGACGCAGCGTCCTTCAGTTGACGTCATCACCGGTCTGATCAAAGCCAACATTCCAACACGTATTGCCTTTACAGTTTCCAGTAAGATTGATTCACGCACCATTCTTGATCAGGGTGGCGCGGAATCACTGTTGGGGATGGGTGACATGCTCTACATGCCGCCTAACTCCTCCATGCCTGTGCGTGTGCACGGTGCGTTTGTACGCGATCAGGAAGTGCATGCAGTGGTTCAGGACTGGAAAGCACGTGGTCGTCCGCAGTACATCGAGAGTATCACCGCCGGTGAAGAGAGCGAGGGCGCTGCGGGTGGGATGATGGGCGATGAAGAGTTAGATCCGCTGTTCGACCAGGCCGTCTCTTTCGTGGTGGAAAAACGGCGTGCATCAATCTCCGGAGTTCAGCGCCAATTCCGCATTGGTTATAACCGTGCAGCGCGCATCATCGAGCAGATGGAAGCGCAAGGCATTGTTTCTGAACCAGGACACAATGGTAACCGCGAAGTGCTTTCGCCGCCGCCACACGAGATGTAATTTCTGCATACAGTTGTTTGCTCATGGGCCAGTTAATGCTGGCCCATTGTTTATCTGTTGGTCGATCCCCATATTTTCGGGAGCTTTCGGCTTTTTCTCCTGTCGAAGAGACAAGGCGGCAACTACGTTTAATATTGTAAGTGTCGGGAAACAATGAATAAGGAATCGAATCAGATGAAATTACGCGTTATTGCCTGCGGCCTATTGGCCAGTTTTGTTTCCGCTTCAGCTTTGGCGGATGCGTCTAGCGATTTACAACAGCGTCTGAATAAAGTGAACAGCTTCCACGCCAGCTTTAGTCAGAAAGTGACTGATGGCAGCGGTGCGAATGTGCAGGACGGTGAAGGCGAACTTTGGGTCAAACGCCCGAGTCTGTTTAACTGGCACATGACTGCGCCAGACGAAAGCGTAATTATTTCTGATGGTAAGAACCTGTGGTTCTATAATCCATTCGTTGAGCAAGCGAGTGTCAGCCTGCTGCAAAATGCCGCGAGTAATACCCCGTTTATGCTTATTGCTCGTAATCAGCCAAGTGACTGGAAGCAATACAATATCTCGCAGAAAGGCGATAACTTCGAGCTGACTCCAAAAAGTAGTGACGGCAATCTTAAGCAGTTCACTATCAATGTTACCTCCTCCGGCACAATCAATAAGTTCAGTGCTGTTGAGCAAGATGGTCAGCACAGCGATTATCAGCTAAAAAGTCAGAATAATGGCGCAATTAGCCCGGATAAATTCACCTTTACTCCGCCAAAAGGAGTAACGGTGGACGATCAACGACAATGAGGTAATGGTGAGTAATCTGTCTCTGGATTTTGCCCCATCAAATGAGTTTCAACCGCTGGCCGCACGCATGCGGCCGGCTACGTTGCAACAATATATTGGGCAGCAGCATCTGCTGGCGCCTGGCAAACCACTGCCGCGCGCCATTGAGGCAGGACATCTGCATTCAATGATTTTATGGGGACCACCAGGGACAGGTAAAACAACGCTCGCAGAAATTATTGGTCATTATGGCAAAGCCGATGTGGAGCGCATCTCTGCCGTGACCTCTGGTGTCAAAGAGATACGTGAAGCCATTGAGCGAGCACGTCAAAATCGACAGGTGGGACGGCGTACTATTCTGTTTGTCGATGAAGTGCATCGCTTCAATAAAAGCCAGCAGGATGCTTTCCTTCCACACATCGAAGACGGCACGATAACCTTTATTGGTGCCACGACAGAAAACCCCTCATTTGAGCTGAACTCGGCGCTGCTTTCGCGTGCGCGCGTATATTTACTCAAATCTCTTACCACGGCCGACATTGAGCAGGTTTTGCTGCAAGCCATGCAAGATGACGATCGCGGTTACGGTAAGAGCGATATTCTGCTACCGGATAATACGCGTCGCATGATTGCCGAGCTGGTGAACGGTGATGCACGGCGTGCGTTGAACACGCTGGAAATGATGGCGGATATGGCAGAGAACAATGCGCAAGGCCAGCGTGAACTAACGCCACAACTGCTCAATGAAGTATCAGGTGAAAGGGCGGCGCGCTTTGATAATAAAGGCGACCGTTTCTACGATTTGATTTCCGCCTTGCATAAATCTGTTCGTGGCTCTGCACCGGATGCTGCGCTTTATTGGTATGCCCGTATCATCACTGCAGGTGGCGATCCTCTGTATGTCGCACGTCGTTTGCTGGCTATCGCTTCGGAAGATGTCGGCAACGCCGATCCACGAGGCATGCAGGTTGCGCTTGCTGCCTGGGATTGCTTCACTCGCGTTGGTCCTGCTGAAGGCGAGCGAGCTATTGCACAAGCTATTGTTTACCTCGCCAGCGCCCCCAAAAGTAATGCCGTTTACACCGCTTTCAAAGCAGCGATGCGTGATGCGCGCGAATTTCCAGATTATGATGTGCCGGAACATTTACGCAATGCTCCAACCAAGTTGATGAAAGAGATGGGACTGGGCAAAGAGTATCGCTACGCACATGATGAAACCAACGCCTATGCGGCCGGGGAAGTCTATTTTCCACCTGAAATGGCTAAGACGCGATATTACCAACCTACCAATCGCGGGCTTGAAGGAAAAATTGGTGAAAAACTCGCCTGGCTCGCTGAGCAGGATCAAAATAGCCCGATAAAACGCTACCGCTGATAAACACCTTACGGTAAGGTGAGCAAGGATTTCATTGCATTCCATAGGGATGCGTCCCGCCTTTCATTCAATCAACCTTTTATTACACAGGATTAGCATGCTCGATCCCAACCTGCTGCGTAATGAGCCAGACGCAGTCGCAGAAAAACTGGCACGCCGAGGATTCAAACTGGATGTGGAAACGTTACGTTCGCTCGAAGAGCGTCGTAAAGTCTTGCAGGTAGAAACTGAAAATCTACAGGCTGAGCGTAACTCCCGATCCAAATCCATCGGTCAGGCCAAAGCACGTGGGGAAGATATCGAGCCGCTGCGTCAGGAAGTGAACGCACTGGGCGAACGCCTGGATGCGGCTAAAGCAGAACTGGATGTCCTGCAGAATGAAATTCGTGATTTTGCTCTCGCGTTGCCAAATTTGCCGGTTGATGAAGTTCCACTGGGTAAAGATGACAGTGAGAATCAGGAAATCAGCCGTTGGGGACAGCCGCGTCAGTTTGATTTCCCGGTAAAAGATCACGTCGAGCTGGGTGAGGCCGCCAAAGGCCTGGATTTTGCCGCAGCGGTAAAACTGACCGGCTCACGTTTCATTGTGATGCAAGGGCAAATCGCGCGTCTGCATCGTGCGCTGAGCCAATTTATGCTGGATCTTCATACGCAGCAGCACGGTTATCTCGAAACCTATGTTCCGTATCTGGTGAATCAGGAAACGTTATTTGGTACCGGGCAGTTGCCCAAGTTTGGTGAAGACCTGTTCCATACCAAACCTTTGGGTGAAGAAGCGGGAAGCAGTAATTATGCTCTGATCCCAACGGCGGAAGTGCCACTGACTAATCTGGTGCGTGATGAGATTGTTGAGGAAGAAGCGCTGCCAATTAAACTCACCGCGCACACGCCATGCTTCCGTTCAGAAGCGGGCTCATACGGACGCGATACGCGTGGTTTAATTCGTATGCACCAGTTCGACAAAGTTGAGATGGTGCAGATTGTTGCGCCTGAAACCTCAATGGATGCACTCGAAGAGCTAGTCGGCCATGCAGAGAAAGTGCTGCAGCTGCTGAATCTACCTTACCGCAAAGTGTTGCTATGTACGGGTGATATGGGCTTTGGTTCAGCCAAAACATACGACCTGGAAGTGTGGTTACCTGCGCAGGATACCTATCGCGAAATCTCATCATGTTCCAACATGGGTGATTTCCAGGCGCGCCGTATGCAGGCGCGCTGCCGCAGTAAAACCGACAAAAAGCCACGTTTGTTGCATACCCTTAACGGTTCAGGCTTAGCGGTTGGCCGTACCTTGGTTGCGGTGCTGGAAAATTATCAGCAAGCTGATGGCCGTATTGAGGTACCTGAAGTGTTGCGCCCCTACATGGGTGGCCTGGAATTTGTAGGCTAATTAACACTCTGATATACAAACCCGGCAATGCCGGGTTTTTTTATAACTTAAGCGGTAAAATAATTATTTTTTAGTCGAAATTAATCACAAATAAACGTTATCGACATTATTTGCATGCCAATGGCTAAAAACACTAAATTCAAGTAGATAGATATCCACTCAAGACCGTTCTTATCTCTTCTAACCTGCTGAAGATAAGAAAAATAAATTGTTCCGCAGCAAATCGTGCTGCGACTATTTTTTGCACGTTGACTTTACATTAGCGGATGGCAAACTGCGCGCAATTATCTTCATCTCTTTTGGTTTTACTCCCTATGTCAACCTGGTCGCGCCCCGTCGTTTTGCTGCTCTGTGGCTTAATGCTTATGACGGTGTCTATCGCTGTGCTCAATACGCTGGTACCGCTATGGCTTACTCACGATCTGCTGCCAACCTGGCAAGTCGGTATGGCGAGCTCATCGTATTACACCGGTAATTTGCTGGGCACTCTGTTGGCTGGCTGGTTGATCAATCGTTATGGTTTTAATCGCTGCTTCTATCTGGCCAGTGTTCTGTTTGCCTTGGCGACCATGGGTATGGTACTGCTTGATGGGTTCTACAGCTGGACGATGCTGCGTTTCACCGCAGGTGTAGGTTGTGCATTGATTTGGGTTGTCGTGGAAAGTGCTTTGTTGTGCAGCGGTACCGTACGTAATCGGGGCCAACTGCTCGCTGCTTACATGATCATCTACTATCTGGGGACTGTCGCTGGCCAGTTGCTGGTCAGCCGTGTCTCTACAGAGCTGCTGCATGTTATTCCGTGGGTTACTGCTCTGATTATCTGTGCTGTATTACCGGTGGTTTTTGTACAGGTTACTGTCACTGCGGCAACCGAAGAGGCATCAACTGGGCGCATCTGGATTATGCTGCGCCGTCGCAGTTCTCGTTTAGGAATTAATGGCTGCATCATTTCCGGTATCGTTCTGGGTTCTTTATATGGCCTGATGCCACTTTATCTGTCTCATCAGGGCATGAGCGATGCTACCGTCGGTTATTGGATGGCGCTGCTAGTCAGCTCAGGCATTATTGGCCAATGGCCGGTTGGACGTCTTGCCGACCGTTTCGGACGTCTGATGGTACTGCGCGTGCAGGTTTTTGTGGTCATTTTGGGGGCTATCGCCATGCTTAGCGGTGCCGCGATGGCACCAGCGCTGTTCGTACTCGGTCTTGCTGGTTTTACGCTCTATCCGGTGGCGATGTCATGGGCATGTGAAACTGTGGCCCACCATGAGCTGGTGGCGATGAATCAGGCCTTACTCTTCAGCTATACCGTAGGAAGCTTAGTGGGACCCGGGATGACCGCGCTACTGATGCAGAATTACTCTGATCGTCTACTGTTTGTGATGATTGCTGCTGTCGCGCTGGTTTATTTGGTTATGCTGTTGCGTAAGGCCGATCATCAGGCAACGCCCGTTGCCCATGCGTAACGTAATCAACATATTAAAAAGGGGAGCCAATGTGGCTCCCCTTTTATTTTACGTTTAGTACATCACTTCGTGACCGTAGCTGGCGAGAATATTCTTTACTCGCTCCATAGTTTCTTTGCTCGGCGGCTTAACGCCGTCTAACTTGTACTCTTCACCCATGGCAATCCATTTGTGTTTGCCTAATTCGTGGTAGGGAAGGAGTTCAATCTTTTCGATGTTATCCATATCTTTGGTGAACTCGCCCAGACGGTGAACAGAATCATCATCATCGGAGTAACCGGGTACGACGACAAAACGAATCCAGGTGCGCTTACCCTTCTTCTGCAAATAACGTGCAAAATCCAGCGTGCGATGATTGGAAACACCGACCAGAATCTGATGCACATCATCGTTAATCTGTTTCAGGTCGAGCATCACTAAATCAGTGGCTTCCAGAAGTTCATCAATTACCGGGTCGTAACGGCGAACAAAGCCATTCGTGTCCAGGCAAGTATGGATCCCTTCTGCCTGGCAGGCGCGAAACCAGTCTCGTACAAATTCGGCTTGTAAAATCGCCTCACCACCTGATGCCGTAACGCCACCGCCTGATGCATTCATAAAGTGACGATAGGAGAGGACATCCTTCATCAACTCATCAACGGTGATTTCCTTACCGCCATGCGTATCCCAGGTATCGCGATTATGGCAGTAAAGGCAGCGCATCAGACAGCCCTGGAAAAAGGTGATAAACCGTATGCCTGGGCCGTCAACGGTACCGCAGGATTCAAAAGAGTGGATACGACCGATGGTTGACATTGCGATGTATTCTCCAGGTAAGCCTGAGTATCAGGCAGCACAATCTTTGTTGTGCTTAAAGTGAAAGTCGATTTTGCCAGATTGCCGGAACAAGCAAGCTGGCAAAACAGACTTGTGAAGAAAAGGCCCCCGCAGGAGCCTTTAATCTTAGCGAAAAGCGATTACAACGACTGAGTGAAAGTACGAGTAATTACATCTTTCTGCTGCTCTTTAGTGAGCGAGTTGAAGCGAACAGCGTAACCAGATACACGGATGGTTAACTGAGGATAGTTCTCAGGATGTTCCATTGCATCCAGCAACATCTCACGGTTCATCACGTTGACGTTAAGGTGCTGGCCGCCCTCAATGTTGGCTTCGTGATGGAAATAACCATCCATCAGGCCAGCAAGGTTGGTTTTACGCACGTTATCATCTTTACCCAGCGCATTTGGCACGATGGAGAAGGTATAAGAGATACCGTCTTTAGCGTAAGCGAACGGCAGTTTCGCGACTGAAGTCAGTGATGCAACGGCACCTTTCTGGTCACGACCATGCATTGGGTTAGCACCTGGTCCGAATGGCGCACCAGCACGGCGGCCATCTGGGGTATTACCGGTTTTCTTGCCGTAAACCACGTTAGAAGTAATGGTCAGTACCGACTGGGTTGGAACCGCGTTACGGTAGGTTTGCAGTTTCTGAATTTTCTTCATGAAACGCTCAACCAGATCGCAAGCCATGTCATCAACACGCGAGTCATTGTTACCGAACTGCGGATATTCGCCTTCAATTTCGAAGTCTACCGCTAAGCCATCAGCATCACGGATGGTTTTAACTTTGGCATACTTAATTGCAGACAGGGAATCAGCCGCAACCGATAGGCCAGCGATACCACAGGCCATGGTGCGATAGACGTCGCGGTCATGCAGCGCCATGAGTGAAGCTTCATAGCTGTACTTATCGTGCATGTAGTGAATGATGTTCAGGGAAGTGACGTACTGTTTCGCCAGCCAATCCATGAAATGATCCAGGCGAGCCATTACGGTATCGTAATCGAGCACTTCGTCAGTGATTGGCGCTTCTTTCGGGCCAACCTGCATTTTCAGTTTCTCATCCACACCGCCGTTGATTGCGTACAGCAGTGTTTTTGCCAGGTTGGCACGCGCACCGAAGAATTGCATCTGTTTGCCGACAATCATCGGGCTCACACAGCAGGCGATAGCATAGTCATCGTTATCAAA
Organism: Pantoea sp. BRR-3P; assembly: GCF_039621635.1. Taxonomy (NCBI): domain Bacteria; kingdom Pseudomonadati; phylum Pseudomonadota; class Gammaproteobacteria; order Enterobacterales; family Erwiniaceae; genus Pantoea; species Pantoea sp. BRR-3P. The sequence goes on along the minus strand of NZ_CP155066.1, from coordinate 2,586,303 downwards.
ATCAGGACGCATCAGGTCATCATTTTCATACTGCAATGAAGAGGTATCGATGGAGACTTTTGCTGCGTATTTTTTAAAGTTAACCGGCAGTTTTTCTGACCACAGAATGGTCATGTTAGGTTCCGGAGATGGACCCATAGTGTACAGCGTGTTCAGGAAACGGAAGGTACTTTTGGTGACCAGCGTACGGCCATCTACGCCCATGCCTGCCAGCGATTCTGTCGCCCAGATTGGGTCACCTGAGAACAGCTCATCGTATTCAGGGGTACGCAGGAAACGCACCATACGCAGTTTCATCACCAGATGGTCAATCAGTTCCTGTGCAGCTTCTTCGGTGAGCTTACCTGCTTGAATATCGCGATCGATGTAAACATCAAGGAAAGTGGATACGCGACCAAAGGACATTGCCGCACCGTTCTGCGATTTCACTGCCGCCAGGTAGCCGTAATAGGTCCACTGTACTGCTTCTTGTGCGTTCGTGGCTGGCAGAGAGATATCCGAACCATATTTTGCCGCCATCTCTTTAATCTGGCCCAGCGCACGATGCTGTTCAGAGATCTCTTCACGCAAACGGATGGTGGCTTCCAGATTAACGCCATTCTCCATGTCACTTTGCAGTGAATTGAACTGCGCTACCTTATCTTTCATCAGGTAGTCGATGCCGTACAGCGCAACGCGACGATAGTCACCAATGATACGGCCACGGCCATAAGCATCTGGCAAGCCGGTCAATACACCTGATTTACGGCAGCGCATGATATCTGGAGTATAAACATCGAAAACACCCTGGTTATGGGTTTTACGATAATCTGTAAAGACTTTTTTCAGCGCTGGGTCCAGCTCGCGGCCATAAACCTTACAAGAACCTTCAACCATTTTGATGCCGCCAAACGGTATGATGGCACGTTTAAGAGGCGCTTCAGTTTGCAGACCGACGATTTTTTCCAGCGATTTGTTAATGTAACCGGCGTCGTGAGAAGTAATGGTTGATGCCAGGTCGGTATCAAAATCAACCGGAGCATGGGTGCGGTTCTCAATTTTGATGCCTTCAAGCACGCTATCCCACAATTTAGTGGTTGCCGGAGTCGCACCGGCCAGGAAGGACTCATCGCCTTCATACGGTGTATAGTTTTTCTGGATAAAATCACGGACGTTGACACTATTCTGCCATTCGCCGGCGCTAAATCCTTCCCAGGCTGACGCCATTTTTTCATTCAGTTCGGACATGATATACCTGCCTTATTTAGGGAGACTTTGACGATGGCGCGCTAACTCAGCACGCCCGTATCAATTAATTAATGCACCGACTCATTGCCGCGCAGATAAATTACCCAGTAGGTCAAACCGACGAGCAATCCTCCGCCAATAATGTTGCCGATGGTCACTGGAATGAGGTTGTTAAGAATAAAATCGCTAATACTGAGTGCTGGAAATTGTGCTGCACTTGCCCCGGCCATTTGCCAGAACTCAGGGCTGGCAAAATCACGAATAACAATGGCCATCGGAATCAGGAACATGTTGGCGATACTGTGTTCGAAGCCAGAAGCAACAAACATCGCGACGGGTAAGATCATCGCGAACATCTTATCCATTAAGCTGCGGCCGGAATAACTCATCCAGACAGCCAGACAAACCAATAGGTTAGCCAGCGTACCAAGACAGACAGCTTCAATAAAGGTGTGATGCATTTTATGGTCGGCCGTTTGCAGAACATTTAAGCCCCAGGCTCCATTCGCCACCATGTGTTCACCAGCGAACCAAATTAGTGCCACGAAGAACAACGCGCCAAACAGGTTGCCGACATAGACGTTTAACCAATGTCGACCCAGTTGCAGCCAGGTAATACGTCCGCTAGCTTTAGCCACCACGATCAGTACGGTCGAGGTGAAGAGATCCGCACCGCATACAACGACCAACATTAAACCTAATGAAAAACACACACCGCCGATGAGCTTGGCTACACCATAGGGTATCGCTCCACTACCGGTTGTCGCAGTGATGTAGAAAACAAAAGCAATTGAAATAAATACGCCAGCAGTGATGGCCAGGAAGAAAGTGGTTAAAGGGTGTTTTGTTGCTTTATAAATGCCGGCCTCTTCTGCAACTTTCGCCATGGCTGCCGGTAATAATGAATTAAAAGGGTTGTCAGCTTTCACACTAACGCTCTCCAAAAATTGCCTGTAAAGATACTAACAAAGGAGTATAGGTCAGAAATTGACATGGATCATATTTGCCAGAAGGGTAGGTAGTAAGCGAAACGTTTTGGAGTGAAATTTTTAGTTAAGCACCTGAATATAAATGAATAAATAATTTTTAATTTATGCGAAATAAGTTGAATGACTATCTATTTCTTACTGTGAATTGTTAAATTACATTAATAAATAAAGCTCAATTGTTATTTATTTTTCGACAAAACGGCTGCTGAATTTGCATTATATAAAAATGGCACTGATTTCTTTCAGTGCCATTTACGTTTGAGCTAATCAGCATGTTTAAAAATTAAATAATGATGATTATTTTTGTGACCAATAACGACGCTTAGCGGCCTGCAGTTTTTCATAAGCTGCTAACAGTGATTGATGCGCAGGGAACGCTTTCAAATCCAGGTCTACAGCTTGCAATCCATAGAATGGTGCTTCGCCGCTGATTGCCGCGGAAGCCGCATCAACAGCTGATTCGCCATACATACGAATAAAGGCGCGATGATATTGAAGCGGATCGCGTTCTTCTTCCATCGCCAGCAGCAGCAGAGTTTGCAGGCAACGGTAATAGTTAGCGCGCTCTTCGCTGAAGATCGACTGATTGAATTCCATTGTCCATTCAGTCCAAATCAACGCCTGGTCCAAATCACCACCGGCCAGAGCCAGCATCGCTTTTAACTCACCAATACGCAGTGTGTACCAGCCATTGTCTTTGCCCGATGCCAGACCTAATAACTCGCGCACGCGGGTAAAATCATCGTGACCTTCTTCATCCAACTGCTCGATAAGCTCGAGGTAGGCTTCAGGTTCCCATTGGCTTTCTGGTAATGCGAGCAAGGTCTCACGCAGCGATGCGCCCATGCTGTTATTAGCTAATAAAAGATCCTCAGCAGGATAGATATCGGACATGCCAGGCACGATGATGCGACAGGCGTAAACGCTCAAATGCTCGTAATCAGCGATATACACTTCTTTATCTTCCGCACGGAAGATTGCCATTAGTGTATCGAACTCTTCCTGAGTTGTACCCGCAAAGCTCCAGTCGACAAAGGGATAATCCGCATCGTCTTTAAACAGATCCCAGGAAATCAGGCCGCTGGAATCGATGAAATGCGTTTCGAGATTCGCGTGCTCTGCAACTTCTTCATCATCAAAAGTAGGTGGCGTAAAGACATCGAGATCTTTCAGACCACGACCCTGCAATAGTTCAGTTACGGTACGCTCCAGCGCAACGCCGAAGTCTGGATGTGCACCGAACGAGGCGAAGCAGGTGCCGTTTTTGGGATTAAATAGCACAACGCAAATAACCGGATATTTGCCACCCAACGAAGCGTCATAGGAGAAGATGGGGAAACCTTCAGCTTCAAGACGTTCTATCGCTTCAATCACGCCCGGATAGCGTTGCATCACCGCTTCAGGAATCTCTGGCAGACTAATGGATTCTGCGATAATACGATTCTTGATATGGCGCTCAAACACTTCAGACAGCCCTTGCACGCGCGCTTCATTGGCGGTGTTACCCGCAGACATACCATTCGAAACGTACAGATTACCGATGATGTTCATCGGAATATAAACGGTTTGCTGATCTGATTGGCGGGTAAAAGGCAGGCCGCAAATACCGCGCTCGTTGTTGCCCGATTGCAGATCAATCAGTTCTGATGCACCCAGACTCTCTTCAGGATCGTAGAACTTGCGCAGACGCGCATCCAGAATGCCTTCCGGCAAGCTGTCATCTTGCGTGAGCGGGAACCATTTTTCATTTGGATAGTGAACGAAGTCACCGTTCGCAATAGATTTACCCAACCAAAAATCCGCGAAGAAATAGTTAGTTGAGAGGCGCTCAAAATATTCGCCCAGCGCTGAAGCCAGTGCCGCTTTTTTGCTGGCACCTTTGCCGTTCGTAAAGCACAGCGGGCAATCGCGATCGCGAATGTGCACTGACCAGACGTGTGGTACCGGGTTCAGCCAGGAAGCTTCTTCAATGTTGAAACCCAGGTCTTGCAGTTTCTGCTGAAAGCGGGCAATGGAATCTTCCAATGCGGCGTCTTTACCGGGGATAAACGTTTGCGTCATGATGGCGCTCTCTCAAGTCAATGGGGTGGGCGTAAAGCGCGCAATAATACGGGTTTTACGCATGCTTCGCTATTCAGTCCGCCAAATTTATCTCGGCATGATGATGGCGTATACGCCATCTGCCCTTCTGATTTTGACTTCAGGAAGCCGCCTCACAAAATTCCAAAGCTTAATGCATTTATGACATAAGCTGCGGTGGAGCCGGCTCTGGAAATGTGATCGCTGCCGGATTAATGATTGCAGCCATTCGGAGGCAATGATAAAACCGGGGAAGTATTCATAACCGTTCGATATGACAGTGGTGAGGGGAAATGACGCAGGTTTATAATTTTAGCTCCGGTCCGGCTATGCTGCCGGTGGAAGTGCTCCGTCGCGCAGAACAAGAACTGACAAACTGGCATGGATTAGGCACCTCGGTGATGGAAATAAGTCACCGCAGTAAAGAGTTTATTGCTGTCGCGGAAGCGGCCGAACAAGATTTTCGCGATCTGCTAAAGATCCCAGCCAACTACAAAGTTTTGTTCTGCCACGGCGGTGCGCGTGCGCAGTTCGCGGCGATCCCAGGAAACTTACTGGGTGACGCCAAAACTGCGGATTACATCGACGGCGGTTACTGGGCTCATAGTGCCATCAAAGAAGCCGAAAAATTCTGCGTACCCAATACTATTGATGTAAAAACCACGCGTAACGGTAAACGCGCTCTGTTGCCTATGCGCGAATGGCAGTTGAACGATGATGCGGCTTATGTTCATTTCTGCCCGAACGAAACCATTGATGGTATTGCTATTGATGAAGAACCCGATTTTGGCGATAAAGTTGTGGTTGCGGATCTCTCTTCAACTATTTTATCGCGTCCAATTGATATCAGCCGCTACGGCGTTATCTATGCCGGTGCGCAAAAAAATATCGGTCCGGCGGGTTTGACGCTAGTCGTTGTGCGTGAGGATCTGCTAGGTAAAGCACAGCGTTATGTGCCCTCAATTCTTGATTACAAAGTACTAGCTGAAAACGAATCAATGTTTAATACCCCGCCGACTTTTGCGTGGTATCTCTCTGGGCTGGTATTTAAATGGCTGAAAGAGAAGGGCGGTGTTGCTGAGATGGACAAGCTGAATCAATCTAAAGCCGATCTTTTATATGGCGTGATTGATAACAGTACGTTTTATCGCAACGATGTCGCAACCGAAAACCGCTCGCGTATGAACGTGCCATTCCAGCTTGCGGATTCGGCTCTGGATAAAGTGTTTCTTGAGGAGTCTCTCAACGCCGGTCTGCACGCGTTGAAAGGCCATCGCGTGGTTGGCGGTATGCGTGCATCGATCTACAATGCGATGCCGTTGGAAGGCGTTAAAACACTGACTGAATTTATGGTCGACTTCGAACGTCGCCACGGTTAATCCCTCTTTTCATGCCAGTCTGACTGGTATCAGGCCCCGTCACACGATGGGGTCTCGTATTTTCTGGAGATTTGGTTTCACATGCAGGACTCCCTGACTCTACAACCGATTACTCGCGTTGACGGCACGGTAAATTTGCCGGGTTCCAAAAGTGTTTCTAACCGCGCACTTTTGCTGGCTGCACTTGCAAAAGGCACTACGCGCCTGACCAATTTGCTTGATAGCGATGACGTCAAACATATGCTGAACGCGCTACATGCGTTAGGTGTCCAATTCACTCTCTCAGCCGATCGCACGGTGTGTGAAGTTGTAGGTAACGCTGGACCTTTGCAAGCAGAAAAATCGCTCGAGCTATTTCTCGGTAATGCAGGAACGGCAATGCGCCCATTGGCGGCTGCGCTGTGTTTGGGCCAGCAATCGGTAGTGTTGACTGGCGAACCGCGTATGAAAGAACGCCCGATTGGCCATCTGGTTGACGCACTGCGTCAGGGTGGGGCGAATATCGATTATCTGGAGCAGACCGACTATCCACCCGTGCGTCTCAATGGTGGATTTGTGGGCGGTGAAGTTAGCGTAGATGGCAGTGTTTCCAGCCAGTTCCTAACCGCATTGCTGATGACTGCACCGCTGGCAGAGCAAGATACTATTATCTCCATCAAAGGCGATTTGGTTTCCAAGCCCTATATCGACATCACGCTGCATCTGATGCGTAGTTTCGGCGTAGATGTTGATAACCAAAACTATCAGCGATTTGTCGTTCAGGGACAACAGCAGTACCTGTCGCCGGGTGAATACCTTGTGGAAGGTGATGCGTCTTCAGCCTCATATTTTCTCGCTGCGGCAGCCATTAAAGGTGGTACGGTGCGCGTGACGGGCATTGGTCGCAACAGCGTTCAAGGTGACATCCGTTTTGCAGATGTACTTGAAAAAATGGGCGCAGTGATTGAATGGGGAGATGACTACATCTCTTGCACACGTGGTTCACTTAACGCTATCGACATGGATATGAACCATATTCCCGATGCGGCGATGACTATTGCCACGACCGCTTTGTTCGCTCAAGGCACCACCCTGATGCGTAACATTTATAACTGGCGCGTGAAAGAGACCGATCGTCTGGCTGCCATGGCTACTGAATTGCGTAAAGTCGGCGCTGAAGTGGAAGAGGGACACGATTTTATTCGCGTTACACCACCTGAACAACTGCAGCATGCGGACATCGGTACGTATAACGATCACCGGATGGCAATGTGTTTCGCTCTTGTCGCGCTTTCCGATACGCCGGTAACGATCCTTGATCCCGGCTGTACGGCGAAAACCTTCCCGGACTATTTCCAGCAGCTGGCGAAAATTAGCCACGCTTCTTAATGACCCAGCCCGGTGCATCGTACCGGGCTTCTTTGTTCTCACCTGGCCTTATCAGGCGGAAATTTCTCTGAATCTGTCTATATTTCTAGCGCTGTCTAAGCTAAAGGGTAACGAACCTCTCGCAGGCAGCGTATAATGCCGCGCAATCCAAGGCGGCCAAGAAGGCTGACAATAAGCACGCAGCAACAGGAGAGAACAATGACGGCAATCGCCCCGGTTATTACCATCGATGGGCCAAGTGGCGCGGGTAAAGGGACATTATGTAAAGCGATGGCGGAGTCGTTGCAGTGGCACTTGCTGGATTCAGGCGCCATTTATCGCGTTTTGGCGCTGGCTGCCCTTCACCATCAGGTTGATATCGAATCTGAAGAAGCATTGGTGCCGATGGCTGCGCACCTCGACGTGCGTTTTTTATCGGTAGAGGGTGAAATGCAGGTTGTATTGGAAGGTGAAGATGTCACTGGTGAAATACGTACGCAAGAAGTGAGTAATACCGCATCGCGGGTTGCCGCTTTTCCACGTGTACGTGAAGCGCTTTTGCGCCGCCAACGAGCCTTCCGCGAAGAGCCCGGTTTAATCGCCGATGGAAGAGACATGGGCACGGTGGTTTTCCCTGATGCTCCAGTGAAAATCTTCCTCGACGCCAGCTCGGAAGAGCGCGCGCACCGCCGTATGCTACAGTTGCAGGAGAAGGGCTTTAATGTTAACTTTGATCGCCTTTTATCCGAGATAAAGGAACGTGATGACCGCGATCGTAGTCGCGCAATCGCGCCTTTAGTGCCTGCCACAGATGCTTTGGTACTGGATTCAACCAGTATGTCTATCGAGCAAGTGATTGAAAAGGCACTTGATTATGCCAAAAGTAAATTAGGCATTTAATCGTCGGCAAATGAATTGCTGTAACCCTGTACCAAGGACCCGGTGCAGGGCATGTGAAACAACCCCATCCGACAATGAAGTCAGGTGGACGTTAAATTGAAGAATCCTAAGATTATCAATATGACTGAATCTTTTGCTCAACTCTTTGAAGAGTCCCTGAAAGAAATCGAAACCCGTCCGGGTTCCATCGTTCGTGGCGTTGTTGTCTCTATCGACAAAGACGTAGTTCTGGTTGATGCGGGTCTGAAATCTGAATCTGCTATTCCTGCAGAGCAGTTCAAGAACGCAGCCGGCGAACTGGAAATCCAGGTGGGCGACGAAGTTGACGTTGCGCTGGACGCAGTAGAAGACGGCTTCGGTGAAACCCTGCTGTCCCGTGAGAAAGCTAAACGTCATGAAGCTTGGATCACGCTGGAAAAAGCTTACGAAGACGCTGAAACTGTTACCGGTGTTATCAACGGCAAAGTTAAAGGTGGCTTCACAGTTGAGCTGAACGGTATTCGTGCGTTCCTGCCAGGTTCACTGGTAGACGTTCGTCCGGTTCGCGACACACTGCACCTGGAAGGCAAAGAGCTTGAATTCAAAGTAATCAAGCTTGATCAGAAACGTAACAACGTCGTGGTTTCACGTCGCGCGGTTATCGAATCTGAGAACAGCGCTGAGCGTGATCAGCTGCTGGAAAACCTGCAGGAAGGCATGGAAGTTAAAGGTATCGTTAAGAACCTCACTGACTACGGTGCATTCGTGGATCTGGGTGGTGTTGACGGCCTGCTGCACATTACCGATATGGCTTGGAAACGCGTTAAGCATCCGAGCGAAATCGTCAACGTGGGCGACGAAATCACTGTTAAAGTGCTGAAGTTCGACCGCGAGCGTACCCGCGTATCTCTGGGCCTGAAACAGCTGGGCGAAGATCCATGGGTAGCTATCGCTAAGCGTTATCCGGAAGGCACCAAGCTGACCGGTCGTGTAACCAATCTGACTGATTACGGCTGCTTCGTTGAAATCGAAGAAGGCGTTGAAGGTCTGGTACACGTTTCAGAAATGGACTGGACCAACAAAAACATCCATCCGTCTAAAGTTGTTAACGTAGGCGACGTGGTTGAAGTAATGGTTCTGGACATCGATGAAGAACGTCGTCGTATCTCCCTGGGTCTGAAGCAGTGCAAATCTAACCCATGGCAGCTGTTCGCAGAGACCCACAACAAAGGCGATCGTGTTGAAGGTAAAATCAAGTCAATCACTGACTTCGGTATCTTCATCGGCTTGGACGGTGGCATCGACGGTCTGGTTCACCTGTCTGACATCTCCTGGAACGCGACTGGCGAAGAAGCCGTTCGTGAGTACAAAAAAGGCGACGAAATCGCTGCCGTTGTACTGCAGGTTGATGCAGAGCGCGAGCGCATCTCTCTGGGCGTGAAGCAGTTGGCTGAAGATCCATTCAACAACTACATCACCCTGAACAAGAAAGGCGCTATCGTGACGGGTAAAGTCACTGCAGTTGACGCGAAAGGTGCTACAGTAGAATTAGCTGACGGCGTAGAGGGTTACCTGCGCGCTTCTGAAGCTTCTCTGGACCGCATCGAAGACGCAACTCTGGTTCTGAGTGTTGGTGACGACGTTGAAGCGAAATTCACCGGCGTTGACCGTAAGAACCGCGTTGTAAGCCTGTCTGTTCGTGCTAAAGACCAGGCTGATGAGAAAGAAGCTATCAACACTGTTAACACTAAACAGGATGAAGGCAGCAACTTCTCTAGCGCAATGGCTGAAGCGTTCAAAGCGGCTAAAGGCGAGTAATCGACCTAAAGCACCGGACGATGCAAATCGTCCGGTTTCGGTAAAAGCTGTCATACCTTTCCAAACAAGGATTAACCGGAGGTTACATGACCAAGTCAGAACTGATTGAAAGACTTGCTGGCCAGCACACTCATATTCCGGCGAAAGTCGTTGAGGATGCAGTCAAAGAGATGCTTGAGCACATGGCCACTACGTTGGCACAGGGCGAGCGCATTGAAATCCGGGGATTCGGCAGCTTTTCTTTGCATTACCGTGCACCACGTACCGGGCGTAACCCGAAAACGGGTGATAAAGTGGATTTGGAAGGTAAATACGTTCCCCACTTTAAGCCGGGCAAAGAATTGCGTGACCGTGCGAACATCTACGGCTAAGCCGTTACCGAACGATAAAACGACACTTTTGAGTGTCGTTTTTTTTGACTGTAACCAGGCGTGTGCTTTAGCTCCCAAAATGCTGTTGCAGCAAATGTAATATCTGAAAAACTTCTGAATCCCTCTCTGTAAGCCACTTTTTCACCAAAGCTAAATGTTCGCCTGCGATGCAAACTCTTACTCTTCTCAAGGAGAGTAACAATGCAGATGAGCTGGATAGTGCTGGCCAGAATAATGATAGTGGCAGCGTTGCCATTAGGAGTATTGCCGCATATACCGCAAACCAGCGTAATAATCGCCACCGTGGGATTTGCTGTTCTGCTCGGACTGATGCCGCAGCAATGGTTACGTCTGGCCGGCGTTGGCTTATTAATGCTGGCTTGGGCGCTGATGGAAGCCCGGCATATTATCAATACCATCGAGTATTTGGCTGCTGCCCCTGTAGACGCAACAGTACGTATCACCGACGTTCGCGAAGAAAAGCAGCAGTTAACCGTACAAATCATTCGTGTCGGCGAGCGTTATCAGTTTCCGCCAATATATGCCTCACTTAACTATGCCGCGGCGGAACAACCATTCTGCGCCGGTCAACGCTGGCAGATGAGGCTGCGATTACGTGCTATTCACGGCAGGCTAAACGAAGGCGAGTTCGATATTCAGCGCTTTGCATTATCCAACCATATACCGCTGCAAGGTCGAATTATCAGCCAGCGGCCAGAATCGCTAACTTGTAGTTGGCGAACGCGCTTAATCAATTATCACTTGCCTGCTTTTTCTGCATTACAGCAACCTGCAATTGTGCAGGCCCTCGCGTTTGGTATACGTGACAATATGACCGATGAGCAGCGACGGCTGCTGCGTGAAACCGGAACGGCTCATTTGATGGCAATCTCTGGCATGCATATCGCGCTTGCGGCTAGCGTGGGGTGGCTGTTGGCGCGTGTCATACAGGGGATCCTACCGGCACATTTAATGAGCTATTTGTTTCCGCTAGCAGTCAGCGCTTTTACCGCAGTAACTTATGGCTGGATCTCCGGCAACCATGCCCCGGCACAGCGCGCGTTGCTAGCCCTCATGCTCTGGATAGCAATCCGTGCTGCCGGTTGGCAAATGAGTGGATGGCAAGTTTGGACGCTCTGCATTGCGGGATTACTGTGGCTTGATCCGCTAACCGTGTTATCAGAAAGCTTTTGGTTATCGGCACTTGCGGTGGCAATGTTGATTGCATGGTATCAGTGGTTTGCTTTAGCGCATCATTTTCGCAGTAAGCGACGATGGTTACCTCTGCAACTGCTGCACCTCCAGTTAGGCATGATGATCCTGATGGCACCGTTACAGATTTTTCTGTTCCAGGGAATTAGCCTAAGTGCTCTGATCGCGAATCTTATCGCGGTCCCCGTCGTCTCTTTTATCACGGTGCCATTGATATTGTTGGCCATGCTCTTTCCTTTGCCATCGATTTCGAATGGGTTGTGGCACCTGGCCGATTTTTCGGTAAGTAAAGTGATGCAAGGATTACAGTGGTTACCTGCGGGCTGGTGGGCATGGAGCGATACGTTACCCGCTCTCATGCTGATTTGGGGGGGATTGCTGTTCTGGCGTAGCGGGTTGATTTATCGCAGCATAATGCCTTGTATTAGTTTGACCGTCGTCCTTTTCCTTTGGCGTAGTAATACACAGCGTGATGATTGGCAAATCGACATGATTGATGTAGGCCACGGTTTAGCGATTGCCATTACGCAGGGTGATGACGTGATGCTGTATGACACTGGCCCCGGTTGGAAGCAGGATGATGCGGGGGCGCGCGTTATTCTGCCGTGGCTGCACTATCACGGCCGCAAGCTGCATTCACTGATATTAAGCCACAAGCATCTGGATCACCGCGGTGGACTACACTCACTCGTTAGCGCTAATCCGAGCATAGAAATTCGTAGCGCCTTGTCAGAAGCGGGGCATATGCCTTGCCATCGCGGGCAGCAATGGCAATGGGGTAAATTGCAATTCACCGCCATATGGCCGCTAGTTAATCAAACGGAAGGGCAAAATAATGATTCATGCGTGGTACGCGTCGACGATGGACGAGTGAGTCTTTTACTCACGGGAGATATTGAGTTAGAAGCGGAGAGAAAAATTGTCGCGCTGGAAAAAGAGTCGCTGAAAGCGACGTTGTTACAGGTTCCTCATCATGGCAGTCGCACATCTTCGGGACCATTACTGTTACGTAATGTTGCAGGGCAGGCGGCATTTGCTTCGGTGGCACGTTATAACGCCTGGCGTATGCCGGCACAAGCCGTAGTCCAGCGCTATCTTCAGCAGGGTTACATGTGGTTTGACACCGCTCAATCTGGGCAGATTCATATCAGTGTCAGGCAGGGGCATTGGCAAATTAAGGGGTTAAGAGAACAAATAAAGCCTCGTTGGTATCATCAGTGGTTTGGCGTCAAACGTGATTCCAGGTAGAATGAGCGGCTATTTCAAACAGCGTGAATAAATAATGCATCAAGATAAAGATCTCTCAACGTGGCAGACATTCCGCCGACTCTGGCCGATGATTGCGCCCCACAAGGCTGGCCTCTATGTGTCAGCAGTGGCGCTGATACTCAATGCGGCAGGCGACACCCTGATGCTCTCTCTGTTGAAACCTTTACTGGATGACGGCTTCGGTAAAGCTGACAGATCCGTAATGCTGTGGATGCCGCTGGTGGTGATCGGCCTGATGTTGGTCCGTGGCGTAACCAGCTATATCTCAAGCTACTGCATATCCTGGGTTTCCGGCAATGTGGTAATGAACATGCGCCGTCGTTTATTCGGCCATATGATGGGCATGCCGGTAACATTTTTTGACCAGCAATCAACGGGTACCTTGCTGTCACGCATTACCTATGATTCTGAACAGGTTGCCTCATCTTCTTCGAGCGCACTGGTCACGGTCGTGCGTGAAGGTGCTTCGATCATCGGCCTGTTCATCATGATGTTTTACTACAGTTGGCAACTTTCACTGATTCTCATCGTGTTAGCTCCAATTGTCTCCTTTGCGATTCGTACTGTTTCCAAACGCTTCCGCAGCATCAGCAAAAATATGCAGAACACGATGGGACAAGTCACCACCAGTGCCGAGCAAATGCTGAAAGGTCATAAAGAAGTATTGATCTTTGGTGGCCAGGAAGTGGAAGCCAACCGTTTTTCTCAGGTGAGCAATAAAATGCGTCAGCAGGGCATGAAACTGGTGTCTGCATCTTCTATCTCTGACCCTGTTATTCAGCTGATTGCATCGCTGGCGCTTGCTTTCGTGTTATATGCAGCAAGCTTCCCAAGCGTAATGGATACGCTCACCGCCGGTACCATTACCGTGGTGTTTTCTTCCATGATTGCGCTGATGCGACCGCTTAAGTCGTTAACCAACGTAAACGCGCAGTTCCAGCGCGGTATGGCAGCTTGTCAGACCCTGTTCTCGATTCTCGACAGCGAACAGGAAATTGACGAAGGTAAACGTGAAATAGAACGTGCTCATGGTGATGTTGAATTCCGGAATGTGACCTTTACTTATCCAGGGCGTGAAATCCCCGCGCTGCGCGATATTAATCTGTCGCTGCCTGCTGGCAAAACAGTGGCGCTGGTGGGCCGTTCAGGTTCTGGTAAATCCACTATGGCCAGTTTGCTGACGCGTTTTTATGATATTGATAGCGGTGAAATTCTGCTTGATGGTCACGATCTGCGTGAATATACGCTGCGCTCATTGCGTAATCAGGTGGCTCTGGTTTCTCAGAATGTGCATCTTTTCAACGATACCATTGCCAACAACATCGCCTATGCCCGCAACGGTCAGTACACCCGTGAACAGATTGAACAGGCCGCAACCATGGCACATGCCATGGACTTCATCAAAAAGATGGATAATGGTCTGGATACAGTGATCGGTGAAAATGGTGTGCTGCTCTCAGGGGGACAGCGCCAGCGCATTGCCATTGCCCGTGCATTGCTGCGTGACTGCCCAATTTTGATTCTTGATGAGGCAACCTCCGCGCTCGATACCGAATCAGAACGTGCGATTCAGGCCGCGCTGGATGAGCTGCAAAAAAATCGTACATCGCTTGTTATTGCGCATCGCCTGTCGACCATCGAAAAAGCCGATGAAATCGTCGTTGTGGAAGATGGTCGCATCGTGGAACGCGGCACGCACAGTGTGCTGTTAGAACAGAAGGGCGCGTATGCGCAACTTCACAAGCTGCAGTTCGGTCAATGATTGAACGCATCTGGAGCGGGCGCTCACCGTTATGGCTGCTGCTCTGGCCGTTGAGTGTATTGTATGGGGCGATCACCTGGCTGATTCGCCTCAGCTTTCAACGCGGCTGGCGCAAAAGCTGGCGTGCGCCATGCCCCGTTGTGGTAGTCGGTAATCTTACCGCGGGTGGTAATGGTAAAACACCGGTGGTGATCTGGCTGGTGCAGGCATTACAACAACGCGGGTTACGCGCTGGCGTAGTGTCGCGTGGTTACGGTGGTAAGGCAGCTCGTTATCCACTACTGGTAACGGGGGAGACCTCTACGGCATTAGCCGGGGATGAACCGGTATTGATCGCGCAGCGTACTCAGGCGCCAGTTGCCGTTGCACCCCAGCGTCGGCTGGCTGTGGAAGGCTTGCTTGCTGTACACGATTTGGACGTCATCATTACCGATGATGGCCTGCAGCACTATGCATTGCAGCGCGATCGCGAAATTGTGGTGGTGGATGGTATGCGCCGCTTTGGTAATGGCTGGTGGTTACCGGCTGGGCCAATGCGAGAGCGCGCCTCTCGGCTCCGGGAAGTCAATGCGGTGATCGTTAACGGTGGGGAGGCGCAAGGCGACGAAATCGCTATGACATTGCGGCCGGGCCAGGCAATAAATCTCGTGAGTGGTGCCACCGCATCACTGGACCAATTACCTGAAATCGTGGCAATGGCTGGCATTGGACATCCTCCTCGCTTCTTCAATACGCTCAAACAGCAAGGCATCAAGGCGGTAGCAGAAATCGCCTTTGCCGACCATCACGCATACAGCGAAGACGAATTATCCCGGCTGACAGATGCTAAACAATGCCTGCTCATGACGGAAAAAGATGCGGTGAAATGCCGTCAGTTTGCCCAACCTAATTGGTGGTACCTGCCAGTAGATGCTCATTTGCAAGGTGCAACCGTTTCAACCTTGTTAGACGATATCGTCCAACTCTGTTCGATGGCGCGCTACGCCCGCTCGCACTAATCTTCGCAATGGGAAAAGAGTTATGAACCTCACTGCTTCCCTGTCATTACAAACCGCTCGCCATTTGCACCTGGCTGCCCAGGGACTGTTACGTCCTTTGGGCCGGCGCGCACGTTTCACCGATATTCACGCTACCGTGCGCCAGATGTCCTTGCTGCAGATTGACACAATAAATGTTGTAGCGCGTAGCCCTTATCTGGTGCTGTATAGCCGTCTTGGCGCTTATCCTGCCCATTGGCTGGAGGAGGCGCTGGCAGCCGGTGAGTTGTTTGAGTACTGGGCGCATGAAGCCTGCTTTATCCCCTTCGAAGATTACCCCTTGCTTCGCCATCGTATGTTGCAGCCACAACGACTTGGCTGGAAGTACAGCGCGCAATGGGTAGATGAACATCAGCAGGAAATTGCTGAGCTACTGGCGCACATTGCAGCTAATGGTCCGGTACGCGCCGCCGACTTTAGCCATGATAAACAAACCAAACCCGGCTGGTGGGCGTGGAAGCCTCACAAACGGCATTTAGAAAACTTATTTAGCGCCGGTGAGCTGATGGTGGTGGAGCGACGCAATTTCCAGCGGGTTTACGATCTGCATAGCCGCGTGATGCCAGACTGGATTGATGAACAGCATGCGTTAAGCGAAGAGGAAGCGGTAATACAGATGTTGCATCACAGCGCGCGCAGTCTTGGCATTTTTCGCGTCAGTTGGTTAGCGGATTATTATCGTCTTAAACGTGCGCCGCTAAAAGCGTGGCTGGCGGAAACTGCAGCGCGTGGGGAGATAGTTCGCGTTGAGGTGGAGCAGCTCGGGGAAATGTGGCTGCACCAAACACTGCTTCCGTTGCTGGAAAAGCCGCTGTCGGCAACGCATACCGTCCTGCTCTCGCCGTTTGATCCGGTGGTTTGGGATCGGCGGCGCGCGCTAGAACTGTTTAATTTTGATTACCGTATTGAGTGTTACACGCCCGCCGAGAAGCGCAAGTATGGCTATTTTGTATTGCCGGTATTGCATCGCGGGGCACTGAAGGCTCGCATCGATGCCAAAATGGAGCGCCAGGCACAGCAGTTGGTCATTCGCGCATTCTGGCTGGAGCCGGGTGTGCGCCTGAGCAACACCTTTCTTAATGACGTAAAGAAGGCCATTAATCGCTTTGCTCAGTGGCAAGGTGCTACAGAAGTGATTATCGAAAATGCGCCTGCTGAATTGCTGGCAGCGTGGTCAAGCCGCTGGTTGATTGGATGCTGAAGCCGTTGAGATACGGGCGTCGGTACGCCCATTTCGCACACGCTATTATGATATGCTAATCGTCTGAATCGGTCCTGAAGGAGAAGATAATGGATCATCGTTTACTCGAAATCGTTGCCTGCCCGGTTTGCAACGGAAAACTGTATTTCAACAAAGAGCAGCAAGAGCTGATCTGTAAACCTGATGGCCTGGCTTTCCCGGTACGTGACGGGATTCCGGTACTGCTCGAAGTAGAAGCTCGTACGCTCTCTGTTGAAGAGATCCATCCATGAGTTTTGTTGCCATTATTCCGGCGCGTTTCGCCTCAACACGCCTGCCGGGTAAACCGCTGGTGGATATTCAGGGCAAACCCATGGTGCTGCACGTAATGGAACGCGCCCGTGAATCGGGAGCCGATCGGGTGATTGTCGCGACCGATCATCCTGATGTGGCTGCGGCCGTAACGGCAGCGGGTGGCGAAGTCTGCATGACGCGCGTGGATCATCAATCGGGTACCGAACGTCTGGCCGAAGTCGTTGAGAAGTATCAGTTTGCTGACGATACCATTATCGTCAATGTTCAGGGCGACGAGCCAATGATCCCGGCGGAAATAGTACGCCAGGTGGCCACCAATTTGGCACAGTCCGAGGCGGGCATGGCAACGCTGGCGGTACCGATTATCGATGCGGAAGAGGCATTCAATCCTAACGCCGTTAAGGTCGTCATGGATGCTAAAGGTTACGCGCTGTACTTCTCGCGAGCCACCATTCCATGGGATCGTGAACGTTATGCCCATTCGCGTGAGCAGATTGGCGACACGTTACTACGGCACATTGGTATTTACGCCTATCGCGCCGGTTTTATTCGTCGCTATATAGCATGGGAACCTTGTCCGTTAGAGCACATTGAGCTACTCGAACAGCTGCGGGTGCTATGGTACGGTGAGAAAATTCACGTCGCGGTGGCAAAAGCCATACCCAGTGTTGGGGTGGATACGCCGGAAGACCTTGAGCGGGTTCGCCTCGCGATGCAAGGTTAATCTCCGACCGGCCAGCGGCTCTCGCTGGCCTTAAAGTTTGATCTGGCGCTAAGTTTCTCGCCACCATCACCTCCAGCATATTCTAGCCTTTTGACTTCGGAGGATATCGCATGGAACAGCTCCGTTCAGAACTGGCGCTGGTGCTGGGTGAAAGCATCAGCCGCCTCGAAACTATTAGCGAGCAGGCGCATACGCGGCTGTACGCGCTTTACGATAACGCCGGCAAGCCGATGCCGCTGGTGGCGAAGTATTTTCGTCATCAGGGACGCGCCGCGCTGGAAGCGAAGAAACTCACGATGCTGGGCCATGATGGCTTGATCGCCGTGCCTGCGGTATTTGGATTGGTGCTTAGCCAGCAAAAACCCGCGCATGAGATGCTGCTAATGGCGCGTTTTAATGGCGTATCGGCGGAAGCCCCAACGCGCAACGCCGCGCGCTGGGAGCAATTATGCGAACAAATTGTGGAAGGCGTGCTGGCCTGGCACCGCATCGACAGTCAGGGTTTAGTCGGCAGCGTCGACAGCGTACAAGAAAATACCTGGCCTGCATGGTATCGCCAGCGAGTTGATGTGCTGTGGTCGACGCTAGGATATCTGACGCCGCCCTTTTTCACGCTGGAAGATCGGCAGATTTTGTTCCGCAGTCGCCAACTATTGCCGCGTTTTTTTAATGGATTTGACGATCCGTGCGTGTTAATTCACGGCAACCTTCGCCTCGCCAGCATGCTAAAAGATGCACATAGCGATCAGCTGATTGCGATGATGCAGCCTGGCAATATTCTCTGGGCTCCGCGCGAATATGAGCTGATGCGGCTGGCGGATAGCGGAGCCGAAGCGTCATTATTGCAACACTATTTACAGCGTGCGCCTGTTGCAGAAGGGTTTATCTGGCGACGCTGGTTATATCAGCTGTGGGATTGCGTCGACACGCTGGTGAGTAGCGGACAGTTTGACCGTCCGCGCTTCGATCACGCGCGCACGCAATTACTCCCCTGGTTGGGTTGAGCTGAGCTCGTCACCGCGCAGTTTCTGCCAGATTTGCCCCAGCGATTCATAGATCGCGCGCTCACTGTGGCCAAGCCACAATGGCGACGGGATTGCGCGTTCCCACCAGTTCAATGGCGAGGTTACCGCCAGTTGATTAGCCGGTGCTGCGAGCGGATTCATGCCGGCGCTTTGGAAGAACTGCATTGCGCGTGGCAAATGATTGGCAGAGGTCACGAGCAGAAAGGGATGTTCGCCAATGGTTTGTTTCACCGCCCGCGCTTCGCCAAGGGTATCTCGGGGCTGATCCAGTTGGATTATCGCGCTGCGCGGCACGCCAAGACTTTCTGCCACTTCAGCGGCAACGCTGGCGCTGCTGCGTGGATTCTCTCCTGCGGCCGCACCTGTAAAGATCATTTTTGCCTGCGGATAGCGTCGCCACTGGCGAACACCTTCGGCCACGCGCGGCAGGCTATTGCTGATTAAGTTGGAACTCGGCGCCCAATTCGGATTGAAGGTGTAGCCGCCACCCAGCACCACGATATAATCAACCGGCTCATGACCGTTCCAGGTCGCATAGTGCGTTTCCAGCGGCGACAGCAGGCGATCGGCCACCGGTTGCAGGCTCAGCAGCAACAGCAGCAGCCAGCTGCAAGAGATGAAGATTTTACCGCTTTTTTGCCAGCGGCTGAACCAGAGCAGCAAAAGTCCCGCTGCCATCAGTAATAACAGCAGCGGCAAGGGTAGCAACATCCCACCAATGACTTTTTTTAATGCGAAAAACATTGAATATTGCTCCTTTTGTCCGAAAAAACAGCAGCCAGACAGTTACTGCGGCATGAAAGGTTCATTCTTGATGAGCCTGTGACAAAATAGCACAAGTTGAATGCAGCAAAGCGGAGCCATCATCATGCAGGATCGTAACTTTGACGATCTGGCGGACAAATTCTCACAGAACATTTATGGCACGCGCAAAGGTCAGGTACGGCAGGCGATTGTTTGGGACGAGCTGGAAGCTCTGCTGCCAACGTTGCCCGCCGGGCCGCTTTCGGTGCTGGATGCCGGTGGGGGCGTTGGACAAATCTCCAGCGGCTTGGCCGCGCGCGGTCATCAGGTGCTGCTATGCGATCTCTCTGCCGAGATGTTGAAGCTGGCGGAAGCCCATGCGCATAACGCGGGTGTGAGCCACAACATGCAATTCAAACAAATTAGCGCCCAGCAGGTGGGCGAACATTTGGATACGCAGGTTGATCTGGTATTGTTTCACGCGGTGTTGGAATGGGTCGCGCAGCCAGAAGAGGTGCTGCAGGCGTTATGGCATACATTAAAGCCCGGCGGCGTACTGTCACTGATGTTTTATAACGCACACGGCTTAACCTTCCGCACCCTGACGCTCGGCAATTTCGGCTATATGCGCGCCAATATGAGCAAACGCAAAAAGCGTACTTTGTCGCCGGATTTCCCACGCGATCCTGATGATGTGACGCGCTGGCTAACACACTGCGGATTTGAAATTGAACGACGTGCGGGCATTCGCGTCTTCTGCGATTACATGAAGCCGCAACCCGGCGCAGGGAAGAGCGTTGAGGAAATCATTGAGATGGAACGGCGTTTCTGTCGCCAGGAGCCCTTTTTAAGTTTAGGGCGCTATATCCACGTGACCGCGCGCAAACCCAGCTAGAAGGATCAACTATGAGCGAATTTTCCCAGACGGTCCCCGAATTGGTGGCATGGGCGCGCAAGAACGACTTTTCGCTTGCGTTGCCGGTAGAACGTCTGGCCTTTTTGCTGGCTATCGCCACCTTAAACGGTGAGCGCATGGACGGCGAAATGAGTGAAGGCGAGCTGATTGACGCGTTTCGTCACGTTAGCAAGGCTTTCGAGCAAACCCACGAAACCGTGCAGGTGCGCGCTAACAACGCCATCAATGACATGGTGCGCCAGCGCTTGCTCAACCGCTTTACCAGCGAGTTGACGGAAGGGCACGCTATCTATCGCCTGACGCCGCTGGCCATTGGCATTACCGACTATTACATTCGTCAGCGTGAGTTCTCTACGCTGCGTCTCTCGATGCAGCTGTCGATCGTGGCGCAGGAGCTGAAACGCGCCGCCGATGCCGCCGAAGAAGATGGCGACGAATTCCACTGGCATCGCAACGTCTTTGCGCCGCTCAAATATTCGGTAGCGGAAATCTTCGATAGCATCGATATGACGCAACGCCTGATGGATGAGCAGCAGCAGGCGGTGAAAACCGATATCGCCGATCTGCTCAACAAAGATTGGCGCGCGGCGATCTCCAGCTGTGAAATGTTGCTGTCAGAAACCTCCGGTACCCTGCGCGAGCTGCAGGATACGCTGGAAGCCGCGGGTGATAAACTGCAGGCCAATCTACTGCGCATTCAGGACGCCACTCTCAGCAGCCCCGATCTCGGCTTTGTCGATAAGCTGGTGTTTGATCTGCAAAACAAGCTGGATCGCATCATCAGCTGGGGTCAGCAGGCTATCGATCTGTGGATCGGTTACGACCGCCACGTACATAAATTTATTCGTACCGCCATCGACATGGATAAAAACCGCGTTTTTGCGCAGCGTTTGCGCCTGTCGGTGCAAAACTATTTCGACCAGCCGTGGGCGCTGACATACGCCAATGCCGATCGTCTTTATGATATGCGCGACGAAGAGATGACACTGCGTAATGACGAAGTGATGGGCGAGCTGCCGCCGGAAATGGAATATGAAGAGTTTAATGAGATTCGCGAACAGCTGGCCGCGATGATCGAAGAGGCGCTGCAGATCTACAAGCTGGAGCAGAAGCCACTCCATCTTGCCACGGTGATGCGCGACTACCTGTCGCAGTATCCACGCGCGCGTCATTTTGATCTGGCGCGTATCGTCATTGATCAAGCAGTACGACTCGGCGTGGCCGAAGCTGATTTAGCCGGTCTGCCCGCGCAATGGCAGGCCATTAATGATTACGGAGCCAAGGTGCAGGCACATGTCATCGACAAATATTGAACAAGTGATGCCAGTTAAACTGGCGTTGGCCCTGGCAAACCCGATTTTCCCGGCGCTTGATAGCCAGTTACGCGCGGGTCGCCACATTGGTATTGAAGAGCTGGATAATCACGCTTTTCTGATGGATTACCAGGAATATCTTGAAGAGTTTTACGCGCGCTACAACGTGGAGCTGATCCGCGCGCCGGAAGGCTTTTTCTACCTGCGTCCGCGTTCTACCACGCTGATTCCACGCTCGGTGCTCTCCGAACTGGACATGATGGTGGGCAAAATTCTTTGTTATCTCTATCTCAGCCCGGAACGATTGGCGAATGAGGGGATTTTTACCCAGCAGGAGCTGTACGACGAACTGCTGTCGCTGGCGGATGAGAGCAAACTGCTCAAGCTGGTAAACCAGCGTTCCACGGGTTCCGATCTCGATCGCGCCAAGCTGCAGGAAAAAATGCGCGCCTCGCTCAGCCGCCTTCGCCGCCTCGGCATGGTGTGGTTTATGGGCAACGACAGCAGCAAATTCCGCATCACCGAATCGGTATTCCGCTTTGGCGCTGACGTGCGTAGCGGTGACGATGCGCGTGAAGCGCAGCTGCGCCTGATTCGTGACGGCGAAGCGATGACGCTGGAAAGTGCGCCAGCTGCGGCAGAAAACGATGAAGCGGATAATGATATTGACGCTGAAAGCGACGCGAGTGATAACGCGGAGGATGAGCAAGCATGATTGAACGCGGTAAATTTCGTTCGCTAACGCTGATCAACTGGAACGGCTTCTTTGCCCGTACCTTTGATCTTGATGAATTGGTGACCACGCTGTCGGGCGGTAACGGTGCCGGCAAATCCACCACTATGGCCGCCTTCGTCACGGCGATGATCCCAGACTTAACGCTGCTGCACTTCCGTAACACCACCGAAGCCGGTGCAACATCGGGTTCTCGCGATAAAGGTCTGCACGGCAAACTGCGTGCCGGCGTCTGCTATTCAGTGCTGGATGTGGTCAACTCCCGCCACCAGCGCGTGATAGTGGGCGTGCGTCTGCAACAAGTGGCGGGACGCGATAAAAAAGTCGATATCAAACCGTTCAGTATTCACGGTTTGCCGACCGATTCGCAGCCGACCGATATGCTGACTGAAATCCTTAATAGCCGTCAGGCGCGAGTGTTACCGCTGTCGGAAGTGAAGGAACGCGTTGAATCGCAGGAAGGCGTGCAATTCAAACAGTACAACTCCGTAACCGACTATCATGCGGTGCTGTTCGAGCTTGGCGTGGTGCCGCGTCGCCTGCGTAACGCTAGCGATCGCAGCAAGTTCTATCGCCTGATCGAAGCCTCACTCTATGGTGGTATCTCTAGCGCCATTACCCGCTCGCTGCGCGACTACCTGCTGCCGGAAAACGGCGGCGTACGCAAAGCCTTCCAGGATATGGAAGCGGCGCTGCGCGAAAACCGCATGACGCTCGAAGCCATCCGCGTCACGCAGTCAGATCGCGATCTGTTTAAGCATCTGATCTCGGAAGCCACCAGCTATGTTTCGGCCGACTATATGCGCCACGCCAACGAGCGACGTATTCATCTCGACGGCGCGCTGCAGCTGCGTAATGAGCTGTTCACCAGTCGCAATCAGCTGATCTCCGAGCAGTATCGCCATATTGAAATGGCGCGAGAACTCTCTGAACACAACGGCGCCGAGAGCGATCTGGAAACCGATTATCAGGGCGCCAGCGATCACCTGAATCTGGTGCAAACCGCGATGCGTCAGCAGGAGAAAATCGAGCGTTACGATGCCGATCTGGAAGAGCTGACTTACCGCCTTGAAGAGCAGAACGAAGTTGTTGCCGAAGCGCGTGACGTGCAGGAAGAGAATGAAGCGCGTGCCGAAGCGGCTGAAATTGAAGTGGATGAGCTGAAAAGCCAGCTCGCCGACTTCCAGCAGGCGCTCGACGTACAGCAAACGCGTGCTATTCAATATCAGCAGGCCTTACAGGCGCTGGAAAAAGCGCGTACGCAGTGCCAGCTGCCTGACCTCAGCATTGATAACGCCGCTGAATGGCAGGAGACCTTCCAGGCGCGTGAAGAGGAAGCCACCGAGCAACTGTTGCGTCTGGAACAAAAACTGAGCGTTGCTGAAGCGGCACACAGCCAGTTTGAACAGGCGTTAGCATTAGTGACCAGCATCGCGGGTGACGTGAGTCGTCAGGATGCGTGGCAGGTAGGGCGCGAATTACTGCGTGACGCGGGCAATCAGCGCCACCATGCCGAACAACTCTCCTCGCTGCGTTTACGCCTCAATGAATTAGAAACGCGTCTGCGCGAGCAGCACGATGCCGAACGTTTACTGGCGGATTTTTGTAAACGTCAGGGACAGCAATACGATGCGGATGCGCTGGAAGGTTTGCAGCGTGAGCTTGAAGCGCAGATTGAACAGCTGAATGAGAGCGTATCGGATGCTGGCGAACGCCGCATGTTGATGCGTCAGGAGCTGGAGCAGCTGCGTGAACGGATTACCGCGCTTACCGCGCGTGCACCGCACTGGCTGGCGGCGCAGGAGATCCTCACCCAACTCAGCGAGCAGACCGGCCAGGAGCTGACCAGCAGCCAGCAAATCACTGAATTTATGCAGCAGCTGCTGGAGCGTGAGCGTGAAACCACCGTTGAGCGCGATGAACTGGCGGCGCGTAAGCGTGAAGTTGAGCAGCAGATTGAACGCCTGAGCCAACCGGGCGGTGCGGAAGACGCGCGCCTGACGCAGCTGGCGGAACGTTTTGGCGGCGTGCTGCTCTCTGAAATTTATGATGATGTCACGCTGGATGACGCGCCTTACTTCTCCGCGTTGTATGGTCCTTCGCGTCACGCCATTGTGGTGCCGGATCTGTCGCTGGTGCGCGAACTGCTCGATGGTTTAGACGAGTGCCCGGAAGATCTCTATCTGATTGAGGGTGATCCGCAGGCGTTTGACGATAGCGTATTCAGCGTTGAAGAGCTGGAAAAAGCGGTGGTCGTCAAAGTGGCGGAGCGGCAATGGCGCTACTCCCGCTTCCCGAAAGTGCCGCTGTTTGGCCGTGCGGCGCGTGAAAATCAGCTGGAACTGCTGAACAATGAACGTGAACAGCTGGCTGAGCGTTATGCCACGCTGTCGTTTGACGTACAGAAAACTCAGCGTCTGCACCAATCCTTTAGCCGCTTTATTGGTAGCCATTTAGCGGTGGCCTTTGATGAAGATCCCGAAGCGCTGATTCGTCAACTCAACAGCCGTCGCGGCGAGTTAGAGCGGGCTTTGGCGCAGCATGAAAACGACAATCAACAGCAGCGCGCGCAGTTTGAGCAGGCAAAAGAGGGCGTCAGCCAGCTGAACCGCCTGTTGCCGCGCGTTAATCTGCTGCTCGACGACACGCTCGGCGACCGTTGTGAAGAGATCCGTGAGCGCGTGGAAGAAGCGCAGGAAGCCGCGCGTTTCCTGCATCAGCATGGCAGCAAACTCAGCAAGCTGGAGCCGCTGATTTCGGTATTGCAGAGCGATCCGCAGCAGCATGATCAGCTGCAGCGTGATTATCAGCAAGCCCAGCAGCAGCAGCGTGATGCGCGCCAGCAGGCCTTTGCGCTGACAGAAGTGGTGCAGCGTCGGGCGCACTTCAGCTACGAAAGTTCAGCGGGAATGTTAGGCGGTAATACCGATCTCAATGAACAGTTGCGTCAGCGTCTGGAGCAGGCGGAAGGCGAGCGCAGCCGCGCGCGCGAACGTCTGCGCGGACATCAGGCGCAGCTGACGCAGTATTCGCAGGTATTGGCATCGCTGAAAAGCTCTTACGATGCTAAACGCGACATGCTAAAAGAGCTGCAGCAAGAGATGCAGGACATTGGTGTGCATGCAGATGCCAGTGCGGAAGAGCGGGCGCGTATTCGTCGTGATGAGCTGTATACCGCGCTGAGCCACAACCGTGCGCGTCGTAACCAGCTGGAAAAACAGATCACCTTCTGTGAAGCCGAAATGGAGAGTTTGCAGAAGAAACTGCGCAAGCTGGAGCGCGACTATCACCAGATTCGTGAGCAGGTGGTGAGCGCCAAAGCGGGCTGGTGTACGGTGCTGCGCATGGTTAAAGAGAACGGCGTTGAGCGTCGTCTGCATCGTCGTGAACTGGCGTACCTCAGCGGTGATGAGCTGCGATCCATGTCGGATAAGGCGCTCGGTGCACTGCGTCTGGCGGTGGCGGATAACGAACATCTGCGCGATGTGCTGCGTATGTCAGAAGATCCGAAGCGTCCTGAACGCAAGATTCAGTTCTTTATTGCGGTGTATCAGCATCTGCGCGAGCGTATTCGTCAAGACATCATTCGTACCGACGATCCGGTTGAAGCGATTGAGCAGATGGAGATTGAGCTGAATCGTCTGACGGAAGAGCTGACGGCGCGCGAACAGACGCTGGCAATCAGCTCACGCAGCGCGGCGAACATCATTCGTAAAACCATCCAGCGCGAGCAGAACCGTATTCGTCAGCTGAACCAAGGCTTGCAGGCCGTGAGCTTTGGCCAGGTACGCAGCGTGCGTCTCAACGTGAACGTACGTGAAGCGCACTCCACGCTGCTGGATACGCTGTCGGAAGAGCATGAGCAGCATCAGGATCTGTTCACCAGCAATCGCCTCACCTTCTCGGAAGCGCTGGCGAAACTCTATCAACGTCTGAATCCGCAGATCGATATGGGGCAGCGTACGCCGCAGACCATCGGTGAAGAGCTGCTTGATTACCGCAACTATCTGGAGATGGAAGTAGAGGTCAACCGTGGTTCGGATGGCTGGCTGCGTGCAGAAAGTGGGGCGCTCTCGACCGGTGAAGCGATCGGTACCGGGATGTCAATTCTGGTGATGGTGGTGCAGAGCTGGGAAGAAGAGTCGCGTCGCCTGCGTGGCAAAGATATTTCACCCTGCCGCCTGCTGTTCCTCGATGAAGCGGCACGCCTTGACGCACGCTCTATCGCCACGCTGTTTGAACTCTGCGAACGACTCGAGATGCAGCTGGTGATTGCTGCACCAGAAAATATCAGTCCTGAGAAAGGCACCACCTATAAGCTGGTGCGTAAGGTATTTAACAACACTGAACATGTGCATGTGGTGGGACTGCGCGGCTTCTCGGCAGATCCTTCGCCAGTGAAACAGGAAAATACGGGAATAGGACTGCAAACCGAAAATACCTAGCGCTGAATCTGGTTAAAAAACGGCACTACGTTTAATCTGTAAGCGGCATTTGCACTCAGAGGCAGATGCCGTTTTTTATTCGTATACTCAATATTAAGAGTGTGGCTGTACATGGCGATTACAGGGCGCCGTGTCTTTGGTGAGAAGGGGGCAGGGATGTTGCTAAACAATAAGATCAAAATGAGTCGTGCTGCAGTAGCACTCGGTTTATCACTGCTGTTGTCTCCGTTAGCAGTAAGCTATGCGGCGATCACCTCAACGTTGCCGAAGTCAACGCACAATACCCTCTCGGTTGCTGCGAGCCAGCAGCAGATCCAGCAGGCGTTTAGCCCAACTGAACAACCTTTCTATTTACCTGGCCTTGCGGGCATTTATGCGGCGCGCGATATGGCGCCGTTATGGCAAGACCAGCAGGCAGTGCAGGTTTTCCAGCAGCAGCTGGCGGAAGTCGCACTCTCCGGTGTACAGCCGCAGTTTACCCGGTGGGTGGAGCGGTTAACGAATCCCAATATTAAAGGCTTAGCGCGCGATATCGTGCTCAGCGATGCCATGCTGGGCTACCTGCAATTTGTAGCGAATGTACCAACGCAGGGTGAAACCTGGCTTTACAGCAATGTGCCCTATAAGTTGACCATGCCAACGCTGGCGGCTATTAACCAATGGCAGAATGCGGTCAATGCCGGTAACAGCCGTACATTTGTCGTTTCACTGCAGCCGCAGCATCCACAATATGCGCCCATGCACAACGCGTTGAAAATGTTACTAACTGATAATCGTCCGTGGCCGCAACTACGCGACAGCGCTACGCTGCGCCCGGGGCAAATCAGTAATGACGTGCCTGCGCTGCGCGAGATTTTGCAACGTACCGGCATGTTAACCGCCAGCCACAGTACGACACCAACGCCGGCGGAAGATGCGGTGCCTACGGCGCCCGTTCCGGTGGGGCAAAGCAATCAGCCGGTGGCGGTCAGTCCGTCTGCCGCAAACTTTGATGATATTGATGCCGGTTCGGCGCTCGCCACAACACCCGAAGTGGCCAATAATGTTGCTGCAGATCCGACAGCATCCGGCCCCAACGTGTATGACACCGCGCTAGTGGAAGGGGTGAAACGCTTCCAGCACTGGCAGGGATTGGCCGATGATGGCGCGATTGGCCCGCGCACACGTGAGTGGCTGAATGTGCCACCACAGATGCGAGCATCGCTACTGGCGCTGAATATCCAGCGCCTGCGACTACTGCCGGATGATATGCATAATGGCATCATGGTGAATATTCCCAACTATTCACTCACCTACTACAACAATGGTGCCACTATCCTGTCGTCACGGGTGATTGTAGGTCGTCCCGATCGTAAAACGCCGCTAATGCGCAGCGCACTGAATAATGTGGTGCTTAACCCGCCGTGGAACGTGCCGACAACGCTGGTGCGTCAGGATATTGTGCCGAAGGTGAAGCAGGACCCCTCTTATCTGTATAAGCATGGCTATACCTTGCTGTCGGGCTGGAGTGCGGACGCCGAGGTGATCGATCCGTCGATGATTGATTGGCACATGGTGTCAGCCGCGAATTTCCCTTACCGCATTCGTCAGGCGCCGGGCGCGACCAACTCACTGGGACGTTACAAGTTCAATATGCCTAGTTCGGATGCCATTTATCTGCACGATACGCCAAATCATGCGCTGTTCCAGCGTGATATTCGTGCGCTTAGCTCGGGCTGCGTACGCGTTAATAAAGCCTCGGAATTGGCCGACCTTCTGCTGCAGGATGTCGGCTGGAATGATGGTCGTATTTCAGACACGCTGAAACAGGGTGATACTCGCTATGTGCCGATTCGTCATCGCATTCCGGTCAACCTTTACTATTTAACCGCCTGGGTGGCAGATGATGGGCAACCGCAATATCGTACAGATATTTACAATTATGATAATCCTGCCCGTTCAGGCAGTCAGGCACTCAAAAAAGCGGGGCAACTGCTGCTCTAGTGCTTGATTTGGCTGTTTTCTTAGCGGCGTAAACTCTTCAAAACCCGTGGCGAAAATTTGACTTCGCGCGGGTTTTGCTCATTCTGAGCCGTATTCCGGGTTGACTGAGATTTTGGCTGCGGTTAATGTTCGGCCTTGTGTACTTTTCGCACATATTTTATCCGCTTTAGATTAGGTAACTCCGCTTCATGGCTAATTTTGATTCTCAACGTCGTCGATTACTCCTGATTGGAGGGGCAGCAGCAGGCTTATCACTGCTTCCTGGCTCCGCACTGGCTTCGCTTTCCACCTCCCGCCCTCGAGTATTGACGCTTAGTAACCTTCACACCGGTGAAACCCTTAAAACTGAGTTTTTCAACGGTAAGCGTTATGACAAGGATGAGTTAGTCCGCTTAAATCACTTCTTCCGCGATTATCGTGCTAATCAGGTGAAGAACATCGATCCCCATCTTTTTGATCAGCTTTATCGCCTGCAGGCGCTGCTTGATACGCGTAAACCGGTGCAGCTCATTTCGGGATATCGCACGCTGGCAACCAATAATATGTTGCGTGAATCAGGGCCGGGCGTCGCCAAGCATAGTTATCACACCAAAGGACAAGCGATGGATTTCCATATTGAAGGGATTTCATTGAGCAATGTTCGCAAAGCGGCGTTATCTATGCGCGCTGGTGGTGTAGGATATTACCCGCGCAGCAACTTCGTACACATAGATACCGGGCCTGCAAGGCACTGGTCCTGATACCGGCAGCGCTGCGTGTGTCGGTCATGGAGCGCTATGAATTACCAAATTATTCCGGTTACCGCCTTTTCCCAGAACTGCTCAGTGATTTGGGATGACGAAACCCAACAAGCGGCCTTAGTCGATCCCGGCGGTGATGCGGAAACCATTAAAGCTGTGCTGGCAGAACGCGGTTTAACGCCGTCACAGATCCTGCTTACGCATGGACATCTCGATCACGTAGGTGCTGCTGCTGAACTCGCCGCACATTACCAGGTGCCGATTGTCGGCCCGCACCCGCTTGACGCCTTCTGGCTGGATAATCTGCCCACTCAAAGCCGTATGTTTGGTTTACCTGAATGCGCACCGCTTACTCCCGATCGCTGGCTGGAAGAGGGCGAAACCGTGCAGCTGGGCAACATCACACTGGAAGTGCTGCTTTGTCCGGGTCATACGCCGGGGCATATTGTGTTGCTGGATCGCGCGGGGCGTCTGCTCATTTCAGGCGATGTGATTTTCAACGGTGGCGTGGGACGTACCGATTTTCCACAGGGTAGCCACAGCGATTTGATCGACGCGATTAAAACCAAGCTGCTGCCGCTCGGCGATGACGTCACCTTCGTGCCGGGTCATGGACCTATCTCAACGCTCGGCCGTGAACGTATCAGCAATCCGTTCCTGCAATAAAAAATGGGCCAATATGGCCCATTTTTTTCGCTGAAAAGGATTACAGCACCGCGACAATCGCCTCACATAGCGCAGACATATTGTCTGGCGTCATTCCCGCCACGTTAACGCGACCGGAGTTCACGGCGTAAACGCCGAACTCCTCACGTAAACGTACCACCTGATCTTTGGTCAGGCCGCTGAACGAGAACATACCGTTTTGCTTGATGATAAAGCTAAAGTCTTGCTTAGCACCTTTCTCCGCTAGCGTGTTCACAAACAGCTGACGCATACGCTGGATACGCTGACGCATATCGGTTAGCTCTTGAATCCAGATAGTACGCAATGCCTCATTGCTGAGGATTGTCGCCACCACTGCCGCACCGTGTGAAGGCGGGTTTGAATAGTTGGCGCGAATGGTGTATTTCACCTGGCTGAACGCCGTTTTTGCGATGTCGCTGTTAGCTGCAACTAACGTTAACGCGCCTACGCGCTCGTTGTATAAACCAAAGTTCTTCGAGAAGGAGCTGGCAACAATCAGTTCCTGGTGAGAGGCGGCAAAAATACGCAAGCCTTCCGCATCTTCATCCAGACCACGAGCGAAACCCTGGTAAGCGAAATCGAACAGCGGTAGCCAGCCTTTCTCTTGCGACAGCTGCGCCAGTTGCTGCCACTGCTCTGCAGAAGGATCAACGCCGGTTGGGTTATGGCAGCAGCCGTGGAACAGCACCACGTCGCCCGCTTTGGCTTCCTGCAGTGATGCCACCATGCCATCGAAATCAAGGCTATGGCTTGCTGCGTCGTAATAGTGGTATTCGCACACTTCCAGACCGGCAGCGTTGAACACATTCTTATGGTTTGGCCAGCTAGGGTTGCTCACCCAAACGCGTTTTACGCTGGTTTGATTCGCCAGAAAATCGGCTGCAACGCGCAGGGCACCGGTGCCGCCTGGCGTCTGTGCTGTTGTGGCGCGCCCGTCAGAAATCAGCGAGCTCTCTTTTCCGAACAGTAGCTCCTGTGTACACCGCGCGAAATCTGCCAGACCATCAATGCTCAGGTAGTTCTTGGTGGTTTCGTTTTCCAGCAGATACTGCTCGGCTTTCTTAACGCTGGTAAGCACCGGCGTTTTACCGGTTTCATCTTTATAGACGCCAATACCAAGGTTGATTTTATTCGGGCGGTCATCGGCGCGAAAAAGGTCAGCCAGTCCAAGAATAGGATCGGCGGGTGCGGCAGAGATCGATTCAAACATGAGTCAGTTCCGTTTGGGTGAACTTTAGCGAAATGAGCTATCAGGTTAGCGTCAGACGAGAAGATTTCCAACCGCTGAAATAAAAAAGAAATAACTCCCGTGTATAAAGTAGTGGCGCTAATTGAGAAGCCGATCACTGAATAGCAAAACGGAGCCCGAAGGCTCCGTTTTTAGGTAATCCGCATTGCTAATCGAGTGATTAGAACTGGTATACCAGACCAACGCCAACAACGTCGTCGGTGCTCACGTTCTGAGCGCGAGTGTAATCGTTGTCGTCCAGCAGGTTGATTTTGTAGTCAACATACGCAGACATGTTTTTGTTGAAGTAGTAGTAGGTACCCACTTCGATGTATTTAACCAGGTCAGCATCGCCACCAGCAAAGGTTGCACCGTTGTCGGTGTTAGTGTTGCCATTCAGCTGCTTGCCTTTTGACTGCAGGTAAGCGATGGATGGACGCAGACCGAAGTCGAACTGGTACTGTGCAACCACTTCGAAGTTCTGTGTTTTGTTAGCAGTCTGACGAGCGAAGCTACCGTAAGCGGTGGTGTTACGTGATTCACCGTAGAATGCTGCCAGGTATACGTTGTTCGCGTCATATTTCAGACCGAAACCGTATGCGTCAGCCTTGTCGCCGTTGCCATCTGCAATCTGAGCGTTGGTACGGTCAGAAGAGAAGTAAGAACCGACAGCGCTGATACCCATACCGGTGTCATACGCTACAGAAGTACCCCAGCCGTCGCCGTTCTGCGCCAGTGGATCACGAGAACCTTCGTTTTTGCCTTGGTACTGTGCAGCGAAGCTCAGGCCGTTAACCAGACCGAAGAAGTTGCTGTTACGGTAGGTAGCCAGGCCACTTGAGCGACCAATCATGAAGTTGTCGTTGTCTTGATACAGGGTATCATCACCGAACACTGGCAGCTGGTCAGTGTAAGACATTGCGTCATAGATAACGCCATAGTTACGACCGTAGTCGAATGAACCTGCATCACCAAATTTCAGGCCCGCGAAGCCCAGACGGGTTTTGTTGCCGTCTTGCGCGTCAGCGCCTTCGGTGTTGTTAGCCTGAACGTTGTATTCCCACTGGCCGTAACCGGTCAGCTGGTCGTTGATCTGAGTTTCACCCTTGAAGCCGAAGCGAACATACGTTGCATCGCCATCATTATTAGCGTCATCGGAGAAAGTGTGGCGCGCATCAACTTTACCGTACAGGTCCAGCTTGTTGCCGTCTTTGTTATAAATTTCTGCTGCGTTTGCTGCACCAGCAGCTAACAGAGCTGGGATAACCACTGCAAGAATGTTGCGCTTCATCATTTTTTATTACCCTCATTGGAGTTATTTGGACATCTGCCACTGCTGCCAAGAAATCTTTACAGAACCTTGAGAGAAGTTTGATGTCTCCTGTGTCTGCACGCATCTTTCCATCACGGGGTTGCTAATTCTAGCCCGAAGATGATTCAAATCTCGCAATTAAGTATCAAAAGGAAAAATTGTATGACAATTTGTAAAAATCCGGGAACTTTGTGAGAGAACTCTAAATTTACAAAAATAAAAAAAGGCCGGCTAAGCCGACCTCTTTATATATATGAATTACTTATAATTAATCGCGAAATTTAGAAATTCGCATTGCGTGGAGTACGTGGGAAGGGGATAACATCCCTTACATTTTGTACGCCGGTGACATAGGCGATTAATCGTTCGAAACCTAATCCAAAGCCAGCATGTGGCACGGTGCCGTAACGACGCAGGTCACGATACCACCAATAATCTTCTTTATTGAGGCCCATTTCTGCCAGTCGCGCATCTAGCACATCCAGACGCTCTTCACGTTGTGAACCACCGATGATTTCGCCGATACCCGGCGCCAGCACATCCATCGCCGCTACGGTTTTGCCATCGTCGTTCATACGCATGTAGAAGGCTTTGATGTCTTTCGGGTAGTTTTTCACAACGACCGGCGCTTTGAAGTGCTGCTCTGCCAGATAACGTTCGTGCTCGGATGACAAATCCACACCCCATGAAACCGGGTTCTCGAAGGTCTGGCCGCTCTGCAGGAGAATCTCTACCGCATCGGTGTAATCCACCTGCGCAAAGTCGGTCTGAACGAAACGTTCCAGACGGGCAACCGCATCTTTGTCTACACGCTCAGCAAAGAACGCCATATCATCGGCGCGTTCATTCAGCACGGCCTGGAATACGTACTTCAGCATGGCTTCAGCCAGCGCGGCCGCATCATCCAGCGTGGCAAAAGCGACTTCCGGTTCCAGCATCCAGAATTCCGCCAGGTGACGGCTGGTATTGGAGTTTTCCGCACGGAAAGTCGGACCGAAGGTGTACACCTTGGAGAGCGCGCAGGCATAGGTCTCAGCGTTGAGCTGACCCGATACGGTCAGGAAGGCTTCTTTGCCGAAGAAATCTTTGTCGAAATCAATTTTTCCCTGCGGGTCGCGCGGCAGGTTCTCCAGATCCAGCGTGGAAACGCGGAACATCTCGCCTGCGCCTTCGGTGTCCGATGCGGTGATCAGCGGGGTCGACACCCAGAAATAGCCGTTTTCATGGAAGAAGCGATGTAGCGCCTGCGCCAGCGTATGACGCACGCGCGCCACGGCTCCCACGAGGTTAGTACGCGGGCGTAAATGGGCGACTTCACGCAGATATTCGATGCTGTGACGTTTGGCCGCCATCGGATAGGTATCCGGATCATCAACCCAGCCGGTGACCTCAACCTGGGTCGCCTGCAGTTCAAACGCCTGGCCTTCGCCCGGGGATTCCACCACTTTGCCGGTAATGATTACCGAGCAACCGGTGGTCAGACGCAGGACTTCGTCCTGATAATTATTCAGAGAATTATTGACGACAGCCTGAACGGGATTAAAGCAGGAACCGTCATAAACGGCGATAAAGGAAAGACCGGCTTTTGAATCTCTTCGGGTACGCACCCAACCACGTACGGTGACTTCACTGTCAACCGCGACACGGCCGTGCAGTACATCCGCTACAGGCACTACGCTCATAAATTTCTCTCTTTATATAAGGAGGTTGATAAAAAGCCCCTTTTCCGGGGTTTTGATATGTTACTTGCGAGCCAACAGGAAACAAGCAAAATTGGCAGGAGAAAGGGAGATTTGTTGACGAGGAGCAGGGTGCAAGCACCCTGCATTAAGAATTAGCTGGCTCTTTTGACCAACGGGAGATCGAAGGCCTTACGCAGGGCGCGTACAAAGGCTTTATCCTGACAAATGGTTTTGCCGGGGCTGTCGGAAAGCTTTGCCACCGGTTTGCCATTGCAGCTCACCAGTTTAATCACGATGTTCAGAGGCGTAACGCCGGGAATGTCGCACGTCAGGCGCGTACCGATGCCGAACACCACATTCGCACGTTGACCAAAGTGGCGATAGAGCGCCAGCGCTTTATCCAGATTAAGATTATCTGAGAACACCAGCGTTTTACTTTTCGGATCAATATCCAAACGCTGATAGTGCGCAATGGCTTTTTCACCCCATTCCACCGGATCGCCGGAGTCATGGCGCAGGCCTTGATAACGATGGGCAAAGCCTGGACCAAAATCGCGCAAGAAGGCATCCATGGTGATGCAGTCGGTCAGCGCGATGCCCAATTGATCGTCATACTCATCCAGCCAGGATTGCAGCGCGGCGCGTTGGCTATTCGCCAGCACCGGGCTGATTTGCTGATGCGCCTGGAACCACTCATGCGCTTGCGTACCCACCGGATTAAGCTGCAGGCGACGTGCCAAATCGTAGTTACTGGTCCCCACCAGCCACGGAAATTCGGTTTTCAGCGTGCTAACTATCGCTTCCTGCACTGCTTTGGAGTAGCGGCGTCGCGTGCCGAAATCCATCAGCTGGAAGCGCGACATATCCAAATCGCCTACCTGCTCACGGAAATCCACCAGCTTGCGCTGCAAATGCGACACCGCCTGCTCCACGCCCATTTGCGGGGTACGATGACGATGCACGACTTCACTGATCAACGCCAGCAGCGGGACTTCCCACAGGATGACTTCGCGCCATGGGCCATGAATCTGAATCGTCAGCCGGCCATGATCGTTACGCACATTAACCTGCGAAGGATCGAGGCGGAACTGGCGCAGCCAGTTAACGTAATCGGCTTGAAAGAAAGGGAGACCGCTGAGGTAGTGGTATTCATCGTCACTCAGTGCGAGCGCTTGCAGGGTTTCAATCTGTTCACGGATCTCGTCCGCATAGAAGCCCAGCAGTTCATCGCCACGGCAGCGAAATTCAGCCGTCACCGGGACATCGTAATAGCGATGATATACGGCCTGCTGCATATGAAGCTTGTACGCATCGGTATCAAGCAGCGTGGTTAAAATCGGGGAAGCATGTCCAGTCATGGTGCGTTTCAGCATCCTCTTCCGCGGAGCAGAGCCCGGTGTTCAACAAAGTCATAAAGACGCAGGAGTATAAAACAGTAATGACCGCGATCACACCATAATTGCGGGTGGCAGGTCGAGGGTCATTTGTGCCATTGTTAATGAATTGTAGCCTTTTCAACGAACGCACGCATTGTACGTGGCAACGAAGGCACAACCCGCTTAGACTTTGACGGGTCAACATATTAACGATTAAAAGATGCGAGAAGGATTTATGACGCAACAGCCGCAAATTAAATATCGCCACGATTACCGTGCGCCGGATTACACCATTACCGATATCGACCTGACTTTTGATCTGGATGCCGCCGCAACGCGCGTTACCGCAGTGAGCCAGGTGAAGCGACTTGGCGCGGCGGATGCGGATCTGCGTCTGGATGGTGAAGATCTCACGCTGGTATCGCTGGCAGTGGATGGCAATCCGTGGCCGCATTACCGCCAGGAAGAGGGCGCGTTGTTCATTAGCCAGCTGCCGGACAATTTTACGCTGACCATCATTAATGACATCCACCCGGATAAAAATACCGCGCTGGAAGGGTTATACCAGTCCGGCGAGGCGCTTTGCACGCAGTGTGAAGCGGAAGGTTTCCGCCATATTACCTGGTATCTTGACCGCCCGGATGTGCTGGCGCGTTTCACCACCACCATTATTGCGGATGCCGCACGCTATCCTTATTTGCTGTCAAACGGCAATAAGCTGGAGAGCGGACGCCATGAAGATGGCCGCCATTGGGTGAAGTGTCAGGATCCTTTCCCGAAACCCTGCTACCTGTTTGCGCTGGTGGCCGGAGATTTTGACGTACTACGCGACAGTTTTACCACCCGTTCGGGCCGCGATGTGGCGCTGGAAATCTTTGTCGACCGCGGCAATCTCGATCGCGCCGACTGGGCGATGACGTCACTGAAAGCCAGCATGAAGTGGGATGAAGAGCGCTTCAATCTTGAGTATGACCTCGACATCTTTATGATCGTCGCGGTGGATTTCTTCAACATGGGTGCGATGGAGAATAAAGGCCTCAACGTCTTTAACTCTAAATACGTGCTGGCAAAAGCCGAAACGGCCACCGACAAAGATTATCTCGGTATTGAAGCGGTTATCGGTCACGAATATTTCCATAACTGGACCGGTAACCGCGTGACCTGCCGCGACTGGTTCCAGCTTAGCCTGAAAGAAGGGCTAACGGTGTTCCGCGATCAGGAGTTCAGTTCAGACCTGGGCTCACGCGCGGTTAATCGTATCGATAACGTACGTGTGATGCGCGGCGCGCAGTTTGCGGAAGATGCCAGCCCGATGGCGCATCCGATCCGCCCGGATCAGGTGATCGAGATGAACAACTTCTATACCTTAACGGTGTACGAGAAAGGTTCGGAAGTGATCCGCATGATGCACACTCTGCTGGGCGAAGAGAATTTCCAGAAAGGGATGCAGCTGTACTTCGAACGCCATGATGGTAGCGCTGCAACCTGTGATGATTTCGTGCAGTCGATGGAAGATGCCTCCAACGTTGATCTTTCTCAGTTCCGCCGCTGGTATAGCCAGGCGGGTACGCCGATCCTGACGGTGCGCGATGACTACAATCCTGAGCTTGAGCAGTACACGCTGCACGTCACGCAACGTACGCCAGCCACCGCCGAGCAGAAAGAGAAGCTGCCGCTGCACATTCCGCTGGATATCGAGCTGTATGATAATGAAGGCAAGGTGATCCCGCTGCAGCACAACGGTCATCCGGTGCATCATGTGCTGAATGTTACCGAAGAGTTCCAGACTTTCATCTTCGACAAAGTCTATTTCCAGCCGGTGCCCTCACTGCTGCGCGAATTCTCCGCGCCGGTGAAGCTTGACTATAAATGGAGCGACGCGCAGCTCACCTTCCTGATGCGTCACGCACGCAACGATTTTGCCCGCTGGGATGCGGCGCAAAGCCTGCTGGCAACCTACATTCGCCTGAACGTCGCACGTCATCAGCAGGGCCAGCCGCTGTCGCTGCCGCTGCATGTCGCCGATGCATTCCGTGCGGTGCTGCTGGATGAGCAGGGCGATCCGGCGCTGAAAGCGTTGATTCTTTCGCTGCCGTCTGAGAATGAAATTGCGGAACTGTTTGATGTCATCGATCCCCTGGCCATTGCTGCGGTGCGCGATGCGCTGGTGCGTACGCTCGCCACTGAGTTAAATGACGAGTTCTTTGCGCTCTATCTGGCCAACCAAAGCAGTGAATACAAAATTGAGCATGCAGAAATTGGCAAGCGCACGTTGAAAAACGTCTGCCTCGGTTATCTGGCCTTTGCCGATGCTGCCCAAGCGGACAAATTGGTGCAGGCGCAATATCAGCAGGCGAACAACATGACCGATGCGTTAGCAGCGCTGGCCGCGGCAGTTGCTGCAAATCTGCCATGCCGCGATACGCTGCTGGCCGCTTACGACGAGCGCTGGCATCAGGATGGTTTGGTGATGGACAAATGGTTTGTGCTGCAAGCCACCAGCCCGGCGGCGGACGTGCTGAGCAAGGTGCGCGAACTGCTGCATCACCGCTCGTTCACCATGGGCAACCCGAACCGTATTCGTTCGCTGATTGGTGCATTTGCTTCCGCTAATCCGGCGGCATTCCACGCCAAAGATGGCAGCGGTTATCAGTTCCTGGTGGAGATGTTGACCGATCTCAATACGCGCAATCCACAAGTTGCTGCGCGCATGATCGAGCCATTAATTCGTCTGAAACGTTACGATGCCGATCGTCAGGCGCTAATGCGTAAGGCGCTGGAGACGTTGAAAGGGCTGGATAAGCTGTCGGGTGATTTGTACGAGAAGATCACTAAGGCATTGAACGCTTAATCATAGTGGTCGCCATGAATGGCGACCCTACGCGGATTTTACCGGGTGCGCATTTATGCGCACCTTTTTCAACTCTGCTGCGCAAACTTCAACGGCTGCTCTGATGAACCCCGTTTCATCACGCGATCCAGCACTTCGGCTTCGAGTTCCGCCAGACGCGCAGAGCCGCGACGGCGCGGACGCGGCAAGTCGACGATCAAATCCAGACCAATCTTTCCTTCTTCAATCAGCAAAACGCGATCGGCGATGGCGACGGCTTCGCTGACATCGTGCGTCACCAGCAGCACGGTAAAGTTATGCTGCTGCCACAAGGACTCAATCAAGCCCTGCATTTCAATACGCGTTAACGCATCCAGCGCCCCCAGCGGCTCATCAAGCAGCAGCAAACCGGGACGATGAATCAACGCACGCGCCAGCGCCACGCGCTGTTTCTGGCCACCGGACAATGCTGCCGGCCACTCGTTAGCACGATCGGCAAGGCCAACGGCCTCCAGCGCTTCCAGGGCGGCGGCTCGCCATTCGCGACCTTTTAGCCCGAGCCCAACGTTATCAATCACCTTTTTCCACGGCAGCAGACGTGAATCCTGGAACATCAAACGCGTATCTTCACGTGCTTGCGATAACGGCGCGTTGCCCGCCAGCAGCGCACCGCGCGTAGTCGATTCCAGGCCAGCTAATAGGCGCAGCAGGGTACTTTTACCGCAGCCGCTGCGACCCACCACCGCGACAAATTGCCCGGACGGAATATGCAGATCAATATTGTTCAGGATGGTGCGATCGCCATATTGCTTGCTGACACCATTCACACCAACCGGCGTACCGCGATTCAAACGCGCCGGATTTAGGGTTGCGTTGCTCATGCGTTCTCCTTTAATTGGTAAGCCGGATGCCAGCGCAGCCACACGCGCTCAAGCAGTTGTGCCGCGACGTCGGCCAATTTGCCGAGCAGGGCATAGAGAATGATGGCTACCACCACCACGTCGGTTTGCAGGAATTCGCGGGCATTCATCGCCAGATAACCGATGCCGGAGTTGGCTGAAATGGTTTCGGCCACAATCAGCGTCAACCACATCAGGCCAAGAGCAAAACGAACGCCAACCATAATAGAAGGTAGCGCACCCGGCAGAATGACCTGAATGAACAGGCTCCAGCCGGATAAACCATAGCTACGCGCCATCTCCACCAGGCCACGGTCAATATTACGAATACCGTGATACGTGTTCAGGTAAATTGGAAACAGGGTGCCGAGCGCCACGAGAAAAATTTTGGCGGATTCGTCGATGCCGAACCACAAAATGACCAGCGGGATCAGCGCCAGATGCGGCACGTTACGCAGCATCTGTACGGAAGTATCCAACAGGCGTTCACCCACACGTGATGTACCGGTGATTAATCCCAGAATCAAACCAATGGAACCGCCGATGGCAAAACCAATGGCGGCGCGCCAGCTGCTGATGGCCAGGTTCTGCCACAGCTCACCGCTCACCGTCAGTTTCCAGAAGGTGATGAGGATATTTTCCGGCGACGGCAGAATACGCGTCGACAGCCAACCCACCTGCGATGCCAATTGCCACAACGCGATCAGCACCACCGGCAACACCCAGGGCAGCACGGCATTACCCAGCTGTTTTTTTACGTTTGCCATCCTCGGCTCCTTTAGCTCTGCGACACTTTTTGCGGCGTGAAATCATGGGCTACCGCTTCGCCGTGCGCCTGCACCACACGCGGCTGTGGCACTTGCGGAATCGCCAGATCGAGGTGCGGGAACAGCAGCTCACCCACGCGATAAGCTTCTTCCAGATGCGGATAGCCAGAGAGAATAAAGGTTTCGATGCCGAGATCGCTGTACTCCTGCATGCGCGCCGCCACGGTTGGGCCATCGCCCACCAGCGCCGTGCCTGCGCCGCCACGAACCAGGCCAACACCGGCCCACAGATTCGGGCTGATCTCCAGCTTATCGCGCCGGCCACCGTGAAGTGCGGCCATGCGCTGCTGTCCAACCGAATCGGTACGCGCAAATGCGGCTTGCGCTTTGGCAATGGTGGCATCGTCGAGATGGGCAATCAGGCGGTCCGCTGCTTGCCAGGCTTCTTCATTGGTTTCACGCACAATCACATGCAGGCGAATGCCGAAGCGTACGGTGCGGCCCTGCGCGGCGGCTTTAGCACGCACTTGTTCAATCTTCTCCTTTACTAACGCCGGCGGCTCGCCCCAGGTGAGATAAACATCCACCTGCTCGGCGGCCAGATCCTGTGCCGCATCCGACGATCCGCCAAACCACAGCGGCGGACGCGGTTGCTGCACCGGCTTAAACATCAGGCGCGCACCGCGCACTTTGACGTGCTTGCCATCGTAATCGACGGTTTCACCTTCCGAGACGCGACGCCAGACGCGAGTAAATTCGGCAGACTCTTCATAGCGTTCACGGTGATCGAGAAACACGCCATCGCCAGCAAGCTCTTCCGGATCGCCGCCGGTCACCAGATTAAACAGCGCACGGCCATTCGACAGCCGATCGAGCGTGGCCGCCTGACGCGCCGCCTGAGTCGGCGAAATCACCCCCGGGCGCAGCGCCACCAGGAAACGCAGACGCTGGGTGACCGGGATTAATGAAGCCGCCACCAGCCAGGCATCTTCACAGGAGCGGCCGGTGGGAATCAGCACCCCGCCGAAGCCGAGACGATCTGCCGCTTGGGCAATCTGTTGCAGGTAACCATGATCAACCGGGCGCGCGCCTTCCGCGGTGCCAAGATAGTGACCATCGCCGTGAGTCGGGAGAAACCAAAATACGGATACGCTCATGATTAATTTCCTTTCGGCTGGGCAGATTGTGGCTGCCAGATGCGGTCAGCGATATTCACTTTCACCGGCATCAGATGATTGGCATAAAACAGATCGGCCGTTTGCTGTTGGGCCTGCGCGGTATGGGCGCTGACCGGCGTAATAGTGGTAGGCGGACGATGGTCGAGATAGCTGGCAATGACCGGTTTCGGCAAGCCCATCGCCTGTGCCAGTAAATCAATACTTTGGTCGCGTTGGCTGCGGGTTAATGCATCGGCATCGCTGAAGGTATTCAACACGTGCTGTACGAATGCCCCGTTCGCCTCGGTGTATTTGCGCGTCGCTAAATAGAAGGAGCCGGTTTGATTGAGTTTGCTGCCGTCAACCAGCACGCGTACGTTGCCTTGCAGCAGGGCAGCCGAGTAGTAGGGATCCCAAATCGCCCAGGCATCCACGTCACCTTGCTGGAACGCGGCGCGCGCGTCGGCGGGAGTCAGATAGGTTGGCTGAATGTCTTTAAAACTCAGCCCAGCTTGCTCAAGTGCGCGCAACAGCAGGTTGTGCGAGCTGGAGCCTTTCTGGAATGCCACTTTGCGGCCTTTGAGGTCGGCTACGCTGTGAATCGGGCTGTCCTTTGGCACCAGAATCACTTCTGCCTGCGGTTTAGGCGGCTCGGAACCGACGTAAAGTAGATCCGCACCGGCGGCCTGCGCAAACAGCGGTGGAATATCGCCGGTACTGCCTAAATCAATACTGTCGACGTTGAGCGCTTCCAGCATCTGCGGGCCAGCCGGGAATTCCACCCATTTAATTTGCGTGTGTGGAAAACGCTGCTCCAGTAGCTTATGGCTTTTCGCTAATACCATGCTCACTGAACCTTTCTGATAACCGATGCGCAGTTGCTCGGGAGCATCAGCGGCGTGTGCAGTAATGCTTAAAGAGAGCAGAGCGACCATCGCTGGCATCAGCCAGCCCGTTACTATCCGTTTCATAACGCTTCCTTTATACCGCTTGTGCATAGGGTTGGTGGCGACGATGCAGCGCGTGCCAGAACGTATCTAACGCTTCATCTATACGTTGTGACAGCAGCGGATCTAACTGTGGTTGACGATCGTAATGGGTAATCTGCACATCCGTTGCAAATACGCCGTGCAGAACTTCCTGCGCCTTGAGCGCGTTGAGCACCGGCTTAAGCGCGTAATCAACCGCGAGCAAATGGGAAGCGCTGCCGCCGCTGGCCAGTGGCAGCACCACTTTATGCTCCAGCGCGCGCTCAGGTAGCAAGTCGAGCAGCGTTTTCAGCGCCCCTGAAAATGATGCTTTATAAATAGGTGTGGCGACGATTAAGCCGTCCGCCAGCGCTAAATCGGCTTTTAGAGCAGCTAATGCTGGAGAATCAAAACGCGCGTAGAGCAAATCTTCAGGCTG
This sequence comes from Pantoea sp. BRR-3P, assembly GCF_039621635.1. NCBI lineage: Bacteria > Pseudomonadati > Pseudomonadota > Gammaproteobacteria > Enterobacterales > Erwiniaceae > Pantoea > Pantoea sp. BRR-3P. The sequence continues at coordinate 2,543,471 of NZ_CP155066.1, read as the reverse complement.
AAAGTTGTGAATATTCCACGGGATCACCTCAACACCGCGTGCTTCCAGCGCGTGCTGGCAAAGGCTTAGCAGCGCAGTAGAGCGTGAAGGGAAGCGAGGGCTGCCCGCCAGCGTAATAACCCGCATGGTCACTCCTTATAACTGAAAGTTATTGATTATCTGATATTCAGAACTGATAGGTTCAATACTGTCAGAGCAGGGGGGATGGCTTAAATGATTTATCCGGCAATCAAAAGGTGGAAAATGCAAAAAGAATAAGAGGGGATAAAAACAAGTCAGTTTTCAGCGCATACGCATTTACGATTAGTCTTAAAAACCGCCGTTAAGTCCATTAGCATTGATTACAAACCATGATTTAAAAACCGTTTTACCGTTACGCTTAACCCTGAACTGCACGTCAGATGTAATTGTAACTGCGGTTACGTTTGGTCAAATTCGTCTTGTATCGGACAGCGAAATAGATTCAATAGCAAATGTGGCTGAGCAACGTTAAAAAACAGTGTTAAATCAATTGAAGAACGCGTTTTTAAACGACGCTTTTATCTTCCAGGCAAAAAAAGTGTCGCAAAGGCTATCTCTTTATTTTTTATTGAGTAAACCCTCGTAAGATTTTCCGTGAAAAAATGTGTGTCATTATTCGCTGAGATGACACAAAGCTTAAGAGTGGTAATGTTTTTTTACGAAATCAAAGCGAAGTGTTTAGAGGGGGTAATGTATCTGCATTGATTTATTTTTCTTAATTATGATTGGTCCTGTGATTTAAAATAACAATCTGCTTAACTGAGAGCGAAATCAAAACTCTTGCCGTTTATATTGCGTTTAAATAATTGGCGTAATGTTTTATGCCGTGATGTCGGCAGCTTAAGACTTGCTTTTTTCTATCTACTCCAGGAAAGGTTTATGGCTAAAATCCTATTATCCATCATTATCCCTACCTACAACGTAGAGAATTATATTGTCGAGTGTGTGGATTCGTTATTGAAGCAAAAGGGTGCATCCAGTGAGATCATTATTGTTAATGATGGTTCTACCGATGGCACGCTGGCTTTGGTGGAGCAGCACTATGGGCATCTACCGCAGGTAAAAATTATTACCACACGTAATGGCGGAGCCGGTAAAGCGCGTGATATCGGGTTAGATGCAGCACTCGGAGAATTTGTATTCTTCTGTGATCCCGATGATATCGTCGCCGACGGTTTCCTGGCTGAACTGCAGCAGGTTTATCAGGCACATCCGGAAATTGACCTGTTCTGCTTTAGCTCACAGATGTTTGAAGATGGACACCGTGAGCGCATCCGGCCCAAAGTGCGCCACGAGGTTTTTGGTCTGCAGCCGCCGCAAAACGTCCTCTCAAGCCTGCTGCGTAATGGCTCGTACACTTCCGCAGCGTGGAACTATGCGCTGAAAAAGAGTGTGGTAACCCAGTATGATTTACGCTTTGTCGACCGCGTCCACGAAGATCACAAATACACGCTGTCTGCATTTGTCCGCGCTCGTCATGCATGGGTGAGTAAGCATGTTTATTACTACCAGCGGGTGCGAAACGGTTCATTAACCAACAGCCGCAAGAGTGAAGAGTACTTCCTGCAGCGCTATAACGCCTTTATGCATGCCTTCAGTACGCTCAAGCATGCACTTGATACATCGCCGGCCAGCAAAGCGCTGGAGAAAGACTATCTCATGCACTCTTTCCGGTTGATGATTTATCTCTCGCTTTATAACGGTACGCCTGTACCCGAATATGTTATTAATGCCATTCGCTTTATGGGTGGGCAGCATGAGCCAGCAAATATTAAAGAGTGGTTGTTAATCAATCGGCCGCAAATATTTATCATGCTGCAAAATTTAAAAGTGACGAAAGAGTTGAAACGCGCCGCCTGATTCGTGATTATTCCATCAGTAACAAATAATGGTGGAGGCAGAAAGTGAATAGCGTTAATTGCATCTGTATGTAAAAAAGATCGTCACTTCTGCAAACTCTGTTACAGATGATGTTTACCTCATATGCAGGCCACATTTTTATAATAAAAAGGTGGCCTGTTTTTTCGGGATAACCGAAATAAGCGATTTACGGCTTGTAAACTAAGATTAGTTACTCGCCTCAGCACCACTGATAAATTTAAGATTAAGTCTGGTAGGCAGCTATGTTGTTCTGTGTCAGTCTTGGTTTTTCAGCTAATTTTTAGACGCCGCCATACTTATGTCAATAAAACGTAACGCGATTGCCAACTATGTTGGTCAGATTTACCTGACGCTATCGGGTATTCTGGTTGTACCGCTCTATATTCAACATTTGGGCATGGAGGCTTACGGTTTAGTCGGATTTTTTTCGATTTTATTAACCTGGCTTCAGCTATTAGACGCAGGTGTTTCAACCACCTTAATGCGGGAAGCGGCGCGTTATCGCGCTAATCAAGCCGAATTCATTTGGTTCCCTCCGCTGTTTGCCGCGCTGTCAAAATTCTTCCTGCTCTCAACGCTTGTACTGGTGGTCATTGGCTGGCTAGCAACACCGTGGATTGCACACAACTGGCTGGACGCACAGCACCTGCCTTCAGGTGATGTGGTTACTGCGGTTGCAATTATGGTGATTACTGCCGCGATACGCTGGCGGACCAGTCCTTATCGCAGCGTCATTGTCGGCTTTGAACATCAGGTGTGGCTGAATGGTGTCAACCTGATCATCGTGACATTGCGCACCTTTGGCGCAGTGCTAGTGATTCAATTATTCTCCAACCCGGTGTTGAGCTTCTTTATATGGCAGCTGCTGGTCTCGATTGCCGAGGCGGCATGTCTTATCTACAAGTGCCTCCAATTGGTGCCGGCATCCGCGCGTAAAGAGAAACGTTCAGACCTTAAAGAGGTGTTAAAACCTTTTATTCGTTTTGCACTGAGCGCCGCTTATGCCAGCGCAGTGTGGACGTTTATTTCGCAGATAGATCGCCTGGTTTTATCGAAAACCCTGCCGCTGAGTGAATACGGATCCTTTACCGTGGTCGCTACGGCGGCAACCGGCATTATTCTGTTGAGCAGCCCGATCATGCAGGCCATTGTGCCGCGTATGACGGGCATGAAAACCAAAAAAGAGGGCGATTCACAATCGCTAATCCTCTATCGCTATACCACGCAGGCGGTGTCCATCTTTATGGCGCCGCTTAGCATTACGATTGCCTGTTTCTCCGCCCCTCTGCTTTGGGCCTGGACGCAGAATACTCAGGTTGTCACTGAGATGTCGTTTGTTCTCAGCTTGTATGCGATAGGGAGCGGCGTGCAGGCGATTTGCGGTCTGCTTTATCATCTGCAATACGTTAATGGCAATCTTAAGCTGCATATCAAAGGTTTCTCCTGTTTTGCCGTTGTGCTGGTGCCGCTGAATATCTGGGCGGCCATTCACTATGGTGCGCACGGCACGGGTTGGCTCTGGCTGGGTCAGAACGTCTTTTATCTGTTTGGCTGGGCGTGGTTGGTACATCGTCGCTTTGCACCGGGTATCCATTTCACCTGGTTGACGCGCGATGTGTTGCTGATTTGGCTGGTGGCGGGCGTTATCGCCGGCCTGGCAACCCTGCTACCGATTGCCTGGGACCAAAACCGCTGGCTCAATTTGCTGTGGCTGGGACTGATTGGCATGGTCAACCTTGCCGTATGCTGTCTGCTTCATAGTTTGGTCATCAAGCGTTTGCCGCGACCGTTTAATAAAGGCTTTAACGTTGAGGAAAGAGAATGATCGCACGGAATCACGCTGCATCCGCTGCAACCATCACGGTTATTGTCCCGAACTGGAACTGCGCACCCTGGCTGACGGAAGCGATGGCGTCACTGCTTGGACAATCCTCGCCACCCGAGCAGATCATCGTCATTGATGACGGTTCAACCGATAACAGTGTTGAGCTGCTGCGCGCCATGGCCGCCAAACATCCTGAAATCGTTCTGCTGCAAGCAGAGCGCGGGGGAGTAAGCGCCGCACGTAATCGCGGGCTGGAGATCGCTAGCGGTGACTTCATCTACTTTATGGATGCGGATGATTTCGTTGGCAACACGCTGTTCGCCGATTTCCGTAACGCCCTCGTGCAACATCCAGAGATGGAGATGTTCTGCTTTGGTGCCAAAATGTTCACTGATCTACCGGTTGAGCAGCGCGATTATCAGCTGTTTCATCAGCGCCGTATTAGCGGCGCCTTCGCGGGTGGCAGCGCAACGCTGCGCAAAATGATTGCCAACCAGTCGGCACATCGCGTGCTGTGGAGCAGCATCGTTTCACGCGCTCTGATTAAGCGTGTGGGCGTGCACTTTCTGCCAATTCAGAACCATGAAGATGCGCCTTATATGTTTGCACTCTATATGCAGGCGAACACGGTGGTGCTCTCCAGTGAAAGCTATTACTTCAAACGCTTTATGGTCACGTCTTTGTCGCAGCGCAAAGCGACCTTTTCCTGGGTGGAGAATTACTTCATTGCGCGCGGCAACAGCGAGAGCTTTATGCAGCAGTGGGGCTTGCCCGCAGATGAGTCACTCCTTGATCGTTACTACGAACCGGTGATGTATGGCTGTCTGATTGAAATGCGCAAAAATAACATTGAAGTTCCGCAGGCGTGGCGCGTCACGATTGATCAGCTGATCCGCAAGGTGACGGGTGAAAGCAGGCGCATGAAATTGCAGTGGTATTACCCAACGTTGTACAACGGTTTGAAAGCCAGCCGCAGTTTGCTGGCGCGCTATACCGGCAAGCGCTGATTTCGATCAACTCTCCGTCTCTCAATAGAATTTACTTTTGCGCCAGAGCACCTTACCATTCTGGCGCACAAATTCCCGTGCACCCCGACTTCCCTGGTTCCCGTCATTGAGGAGAGTGCATGTTATATCCTATCGTCCGGCCGGCGCTGTTTAAGCTTGATCCTGAGCGAGCGCACGAACTCACCTTTCAGCAGCTGCGGTTTATCAGCGGTACGCCGCTTGAAGGGCTGATTCGCCAGTCGCTGCCATCACGTCCGGTTACCTGCATGGGATTGACGTTCCCGAATGCGCTCGGCTTAGCCGCCGGTCTCGACAAGAATGCCGAATGCATTGATGCCTTCGGCGCCATGGGCTTTGGTTTTGTCGAAGTCGGTACGGTGACACCCCTGGCGCAGCCTGGTAACGATAAGCCACGCATGTTCCGCCTGGTTGCCGCCGAGGGGATTATTAATCGCATGGGCTTTAATAATCACGGTGTTGATCATCTGATTGAGAACGTTAAAAAGTCGCGCTTTAAAGGCGTTCTTGGGATTAATATTGGCAAGAATAAAGACACGCCGGTAGAGAAGGGCAAAGACGATTATCTCATCTGCATGGAAAAGGTGTATGCCCATGCTGGTTATATCGCCATCAATATTTCCTCGCCAAACACCCCAGGATTACGCACGTTGCAATATGGCGAAGCGCTGGACGATCTTCTTTCTGCTATCAAATTAAAACAAAAAGAGCTGCAAGAACGCCATCTTAAATATGTGCCGGTGGCAGTAAAGATCGCGCCGGATCTTTCAGAAGAAGAATTGATTCAGGTTGCCGACAGTTTAGTGCGCCATGAAATTGATGGCGTGATTGCCACCAATACGACGCTCGATCGCTCGCTGGTGACTGGTCTGAAATATGCTGAGGAGATGGGAGGATTAAGTGGTCGTCCGGTCCAGTCGCGCAGCACTGAAGTGATTCGCCGCTTGTCGCAAGAGCTTCAGGGCCGCTTACCTATTATTGGCGTCGGCGGTATTGATTCCCTGGTTGCAGCACGCGAGAAAATCGCCGCAGGTGCAACGTTGGTGCAGATATACTCCGGATTCATTTATAAAGGCCCGGGTTTAATTAAAGATATCGTGACTCACCTCTAAGACATTTCCCACTTTACTGCGCCGAGGGGTTTATTTATCCCTTCGGCTCGTTTATATTTTGTCCTGCTGGTGTATTTTTCAGCCTTTTCTCAGATTTACTTTTTCTAATTTAGCGCTATTTAGCGCAGCGAAAAACTACAGGGCAGATCATGAAAATCAAACCTGATGACAACTGGCGTTGGTATTTTGACGCAGAGCATGACCGTATGATGCTGGATTTAGCCGATGGCATGTTATTTCGCTCGCGCTTCTCACGCAAAATGCTTACGCCCGATGCGTTTAATGTCAGCGGTTTCTGCGTTGATGACGCCGCGCTCTATTTTACCTTTGAAGAGCGTTGCCGTCAGAGTGGATTAAAAGGCGATCAGCGTGCTGAATTAGTATTAAATGCGCTGGTGGCGAGCCGTTTTCTTAAACCCTTAATGCCGAAAAGCTGGCATTTTACCAATCATGCGCACAGCTGGCAGCCTGCTGCGGGCGAAATGGTTGCTGTAACCCTGGCGGATAGCGGTGAACAGGCGCAGTTATTTGTGGTTGAAAGCGGTGAGAATGCGGCGCTGTGCTTATTAGCGCAAAACGCGTTAACCGTGGCAGGGAAGGGCATGCAGCTAGGTGATGCGATTAAGATCATGAACGATCGTTTGCGTCCGCAGCAGCAGGAACAAACCGCCCACTTTGCGCGGGCGGTTTAATTACTTCAGGCCAGTTCGATATCGCCAGCGGGAATACAGCTGCAGCTTAGAATGGTGCCATCGGCACGCACCGCGCTTTTCTTTAACGCCTTCACTTCACCTGCAACCAGTGTGACTTTGCAGCTGCCGCAAATACCGGCGCGGCAAGAGTAGGGAATACGAAATCCCTGCATCTCCAATTGTTCCAGCAACACCTGCTGATTATCACCGTTAAAGGCAGTGCCCTGATAATCAATAGTGACTGCGCGGTGGCTAGTGGTGGTTGGCGCCAGCGTCTCAACCACGGCGCCTGAGCCGTAAGCACGTGGCGACTGTTGCTGCAGAATCGTGACCGTATCGCCCACGCGAATAATGCCGCTATTCATCGCAATCAAATTCAGGCCGAAATCAATATCCCCGCTGCCATCCTGCGCGCTACGAAAACCTTGCAACGTGGTGAGCGGTTCGCCATCAGGATGTTTGCGTCCGCTTTCGGTACCCACGGTGGTGAACACGCAGCGACTGCACGGCTTGGGCATCTCAAAGACGATCTCGCCAATTTGCAGGCGTTTCCAGCTGTCCTCTTCCCATGCCGCCGCGCCGCTAACCACCAAATTGGGGCGGAACTGCTCAACGCGCACGCTGGCCGGGCAGCGCTGTTGCAGATCCTGCAGCGACGCCATATTCACCAGCAGGAAGGGAAAACCGTCGGCAAAACTCAGCGGCACATGATCAAATCGCTTCACTCGACGCGTGGGTTCTACACCGGTCCAGCGCAGCTGCACCGGACGCGGGAAGAACGCACTTAACCAGCTATTTATCTCGTCGGGCGCGATACGCGCGGTGAAATGGTTGCCCCACACTTCGGTTGGCGCCTGCTCAGGAGTAAAGTCGGCAAAGCGGATCAGCGCTTGTGTTCCATCGGGTGCCTGAAGAAACAGGCCGTCCGGCAGCAGCGCAGGCGTGAAGCGCACCATTTCTGGATATTGACGCGCGGTCACAAAGGTTCCATCCAGTTCAGTCACCATGAAGATGCGATCAAAGGCCAGACCGCTCTCCAGCACCTGCGCATGCGACAGCTGCAGGCCGCGCATTGATTTAACGGGATGAATAAAAAGGCGAGATAACGTGATCATAGCGTTCCCGGTAAAGGTATTCGGCAAAAAGAAGCTAACTTTATGACATAGCACGCTGATTCGCTATAATGCGCAGCAATTTAAGCAAGAGTAAGAAGTGACGATATGAATTCTCTGTTTGCCAGTACGGCGCGTGGGCTCGAAGAGCTGTTGAAAAGTGAGCTGGACGCGCTGGGTGCGCAGGATTTGCAGGTGGTGCAGGGCGGCGTCCACTTTCAGGCCGACGACCGCGTAATGTACCAAAGCCTGCTGTGGAGCCGTTTGGCTTCGCGCATTTTGCTGCCGCTGGGAGAATTTGGCGTCTGGAGCGATCTCGATCTCTACGTGGGTGCGCAAAGTATTCCGTGGACCGACATGTTCGATAGCAACACCAGTTTTGCCATCCATTTTAGCGGTACCAACGAGGTGATCCGCAATAGCCAGTTTGGCGCGCTGCGCATTAAAGATGCCATCGTCGATAGCTTTACGCGTCAGGGGCTGGAACGTCCAAGCGTCGACCGTGAGCAGCCGGGCATTCGTATCAATGCGTGGCTGAATAAAGATCGCGTCAGTATCGCCCTGGATCTAAGCGGTGATTCACTGCATCAGCGTGGCTACCGCCAGCAAACGGGCGCCGCCCCGCTGAAAGAAACGTTAGCCGCGGCAATCGTAATGCGTTCCGGCTGGCAGAGCAGCACGCCACTGGTCGATCCGATGTGTGGCTCCGGCACGCTGCTGCTGGAAGCAGCGCTGATCGCCTGCGATCGTGCGCCAGGCTTACTGCGTACCCATTGGGGCTTTCATCGCTGGAAAAAACACAATCAGGCGATATGGCAAGACGTTCACGCTGCAGCAAAAGAGCGTGCTCGCGTGGGAACCGCTGCCGCGACGGCCCGTTTCTTTGGTTATGACAACGACAGCCGCGTGCTGGAGTCCGCGCGTGCCAATGCTCGTCGTGCAGGCGTGTTCGAGCTGTTCACCTTCACGCAGCAGGACGTGATCAAGCTGAAAAATCCGCTGGCCGGGCAGGACATTACCGGTACGGTATTGAGCAACCCGCCATACGGTGAGCGTCTGGAAAGTGAACCGGCGCTGATCGCGCTGCATAGCCAGCTTGGCCGCATCATGAAGCAGAATTTTGGCGGCTGGAATCTGTCCTTATTCAGCGCATCGCCCGAGCTATTAAGCTGCCTGCAACTGCGCGCCGATCGCCAGTTCAAAGCCAAAAATGGCCCGCTGGAGTGTGTGCAGAAAAATTATCAGCTGGCCGCAACCAGTGGCGAAGGCAGCGCGCAGATTGCCGAAGATTTTGCTAATCGTCTGCGTAAGAACCTGAAGAAGCTGGAAAAGTGGGCGCGTCAGTCGAATATCGACTGCTACCGTCTGTATGATGCCGATCTGCCCGAGTACAACGTGGCGGTCGATCGCTACGCCGATTGGGTGGTGATTCAGGAATACGCGCCGCCGAAAACCGTGGATGCGAACAAAGCGCGTCAGCGTTTATTCGATGTCATCAGCGCCACGCTGAGCGTGCTGGAGATTCCGGCCAATCGTCTGGTGATGAAAACGCGCGAGCGTCAGAAAGGCAAAAGTCAGTATCAAAAGCTGGGCGAGAAGGGCGATTTCTTCGAAGTGCAGGAATTTGATGCGCGCCTGCTGGTTAATCTCACCGATTATCTGGATACTGGCCTGTTCCTCGATCACCGTATCGCGCGCCAGATGCTGGGTAAAATGAGCGCAGGCAAAGATTTCCTTAACCTGTTTGCTTATACCGGCACCGCCAGCGTACACGCCGGCCTGGGCGGGGCGAAGACCACCACCACGGTGGATATGTCGCGCACCTATCTGGAGTGGGCTGAGCGCAACCTGCGTCTGAACGGGTTGACCGGACGTCAGCATCGGCTGATGCACGCAGATTGTCTAAGCTGGCTGCGTGAGAGTGATGAGCAGTTCGATTTAATATTTATCGATCCGCCGACGTTTTCTAACTCTAAGCGCATGGAAGATGATTTCGACGTGCAGCGCGACCATATGATGCTGATGCAGAATCTGAAACGTCTGCTGCGTCGCGGTGGCACCATTATGTTCTCTAACAATAAGCGCGGCTTCAAAATGGATCTCGACGGTTTAGCTCGTCTGGGTCTGCAGGCGCAGGAAATTACCCAAAAAACGCTGTCGCAGGATTTCGCGCGCAACCGTCAAATTCACAACTGCTGGCTGGTTAGCCACGCCGGTAAGGAATAAGTTTTATGTCACTGATCAGTATCCATGGCGCTTACCTCTCATTCAGCGATGCGCCGCTGTTGGATAACACCGAGCTGCATATCGAAGAAGGCGAACGCGTCTGTCTGGTAGGTCGTAACGGCGCCGGTAAATCGACGCTGATGAAAATTATCAACGGCGAACAGCCGCTGGATGACGGCCGCATCATTTATGAGCAGGATTTGGTGGTGGCGCGTCTGCAACAGGATCCGCCGCGTAATATTACCGGTTCTGTTTACGACTTCGTCGCAGAAGGCGTGGCCGAGCAGGCTGAACATCTCAAGGCTTATCACGCTATTTCCCATCTGGTGATGGAAGACCCGAGCGAGAAGAATCTTAACGAAATGGGCCGCCTGCAAACCATTCTCGATCATCAGAATCTGTGGCAGCTGGATAGCCGCATCAATGATGTGTTACAGCAGATTGGTCTTGATGCCGATACCGAGTTGTCTTCGCTCTCAGGCGGCTGGCTTCGTAAAGCAGCACTCGGTCGTGCGTTGGTGAGCAACCCGCGCGTACTGATGCTTGACGAGCCCACTAACCACCTTGATATCGAAACCATCGACTGGCTGGAAACTTTTTTAAAGACTTTCACCGGCAGCATTGTCTTTATCTCGCATGACCGTTCGTTTATCCGCAACATGGCGACGCGTATTGTCGATCTCGATCGCGGCAAGCTGGTTTCATGGCCGGGCAATTACGATCTGTTCCTGACCGGCAAAGAAGAAGCGCTGCGCGTGGAAGAGATGCAGAACGCCGAGTTTGATCGCAAATTGGCGCAGGAAGAAGTGTGGATCCGCCAGGGCATCAAAGCGCGTCGTACGCGTAACGAAGGCCGCGTGCGCGCCCTGAAAGCGCTGCGTAACGAGCGTTCGGCGCGCCGTGAAGTGATGGGCAAAGCCAACATGCAAGTCGGCGAAGCAGCCCGTTCAGGCAAAATCGTATTCGAGATGGAAGATGTCAATTACAGCGTGGGTGGCAAAATCCTGGTAAAAGACTTCTCTACTCAGGTACAGCGCGGCGACAAAATCGCCCTGATTGGCCCGAACGGTTGCGGTAAAACCACCTTGCTGCGCCTGATGCTGGATCAGTTGAAGGCCGATAGCGGCCGCGTGCATTGTGGCACCAAGTTGGAAATTGCTTACTTCGACCAGCACCGTGCTGAGCTGGATCCGGATCGTACCGTCATGGATAACCTCGCTGAAGGTAAGCAGGAAGTGATGGTTAACGGTAAACCGCGTCACGTGCTTGGCTATCTGCAAGACTTCCTGTTCCATCCGAAACGCGCCATGACGCCGGTGCGTGCGTTGTCCGGTGGTGAGCGTAACCGTCTGCTGCTGGCGCGTCTGTTCCTGAAGCCAAGCAACCTGCTGATCCTCGATGAACCGACCAACGACCTCGACGTCGAAACGCTGGAACTGCTGGAAGAGCTGGTGGATGGTTATCAGGGCACCGTGATGCTGGTGAGCCACGATCGTCAATTCGTTGACAACACCGTAACTGAGTGCTGGATTTTTGAGGGCAACGGCGAGATCGGCACCTTTGTAGGTGGCTATCACGATGCGCAACAGCAGCGCGCTGCCTACAAACAGCTAAAATCCGCGCCAGCAAAATCAGCCCCGGCGGCCAAATCGGTAGAGAAAAATGATGCCGCCAAACGTCCCGCCAGCAAGCTAAGCTATAACCTGGCACGGGAACTGGAACAGCTGCCACAAAAGCTGGAACAGCTGGAAACACGCATCGGTGAGCTGCAAGCCAAAATGAGTCACCCGGACTTCTTCAGCCAGCCACATGATAAAACCCAACCGGTGCTGGATGCGTTAGCGCAGACAGAACAGGAACTGGAAGTGGCGTTTGAGCGTTGGGAAGAGCTGGAAGCGCTGAAGAACGGCGCATAATTGGAAGGAGTCAGCATGTGTGCAGCGGATCAGGCGCATCAGTGGAGTCTCTGTCCACAGTGTGATTTAACAGTAAAGCTGCCCGCAGTACCGGTAGGCAGCCGTGCGCGTTGCCCGCGTTGCCATACAACGCTGTTGGCCAACTGGCAGGAGCCGCGCAGACGACCTACCGGTTACGCCATCTCAGCGTTATTTATGCTGGTGCTGGCCAATCTGTTTCCTTTCATCAATATGCACGTGGCGGGATTAAGCAGCCAGATATCGCTGCTTGAAATCCCGCAGGTGATGGAACGCGAAGATTATCGCAGCCTGGCAACGCTGTTTCTGCTGTTTGTACAGGGAATTCCTGCCTTCTGCATGATCACCATTATCCTGCTGGTGAATAACGTACGCATGCCGCATAACCTGCGACTTGGCCTTGCGCGTATTTTGTTCCAGCTGCGTAGCTGGGGCATGGCTGAAATTTTTATGGCAGGCGTGTTGGTCAGCTTCGTTAAGCTGATGGCGTATGGCGAGATCGGCCTTGGCAGCAGTTTCTGGCCATGGTGTTTGTTCTGCGTGCTGCATTTGCGCGCGTTTCAATGTGTCGATCGCCGTTGGGTTTGGCAGCGCATCGATCCTATGCCGCCGTTATCAACGTTGCCGCAGGCCGGTATTAGCGGCCTGAAGCAAGGTTTGCGCAGCTGTCCATGCTGTACTGCCATTTTGCCTGCTGATCAACTTGCTTGCCCACGTTGTGGGGTGAAAGCGCATGCGCGCCGCAAGCACAGTTTGCAATGGACGTTGGCGCTGCTCATCACCTCGGTGATGCTTTACATTCCCTCCAATATTATGCCGATCATGGTGACCGAAACGCTCGGCTCGCAATATCCCTCGAACATTATGGCCGGGGTAATTTTGTTGTGGAGCGATGGATCCTGGCCGGTAGCGCTGGTGATCTTTATCGCCAGTATTATGGTGCCGTCGCTGAAAATGCTAGCGATTGCCTGGCTGTGCTGGCACGGCAGCGGACGAGGCGGGCGTGACGATGAAAAAATGCACCTGGTTTATGAGGTGGTTGAATTTGTTGGCCGCTGGTCAATGATTGATGTGTTTGTAATCGCCGTTCTCTCTGCGCTGGTGCGCATGGGAAGGCTGATGAGTGTGTATCCTGCGCCGGGCGCGCTGCTGTTTGCTATGGTGGTGATTCTCACCATGTTTGCAGCAATGGCCTTTGATCCGCGCCTGCTTTGGGATCGACAACGGGAAACTGAACGTAAGGAGCCGCGTCTTGACGGACAACCATCACGAGACTGCTAAAGTCGACCAGATTAAACGCTGGTCACCAGTCTGGATTGTACCCATCGTTACGCTGTTAATCGGCGGATGGATTCTATTTTATCACTTCAGCCATCAAGGCCCGGAAGTGACGCTGATTACCGAGAATGCTGAAGGTATTGAGGCCGGCAAAACCACGATTAAAAGCCGCAGCGTTAATGTTGGCGTGGTGGAGAGCGCGGTGCTCACCGACGATCTGCATCACGTAGAAATTAAAGCGCGACTTAACTCCGGCATGGAAAAACTGCTGCAAGGTGACAGCGCATTTTGGGTGGTGAAGCCGCAGATTGGACGCGAAGGCGTTACCGGTCTCGGCACGCTACTCTCTGGCGCCTATATTGAGCTGCAGCCGGGTTCCAAAGGTGATAAACCTGAACGCTACCAGCTGCTGGATGCGCCACCTTTAGCACCGCCGGATGCCAAAGGCATTCGCGTGACGCTTGACAGTAAAAAAGCCGGTCAGCTTAATGCGGGCGATCCGGTGCTGTTCCGTGGCTATCGCGTCGGCTCGGTAGAGACCAGTAACTTTGATACCGATAAACGCATGATGACCTATCAGCTGTTTATTGCTGCGCCATACGATCGACTGATCACCACCAATGTCCGTTTCTGGAAAGACAGTGGTATTGCGGTGGATATGTCCGCGTCCGGTATGCGAGTGGAAATGGGATCGCTCACCACGCTGTTTAGCGGGGGCGTCAGCTTTGACGTGCCGGACGGCGCTGAATTGGGTCGAGCTGCGGAGAACAAAGCGGAATATCATCTGTTCGACGATCAACGCAGTATTCAGGATTCGCTGTATACCAGTCATACCGATTTCCTGCTGTTCTTCACCGATTCGATTCGCGGTTTGCAGGTGGGGGCACCGGTTGAGTTCCGCGGTATTCGCCTGGGTACGGTGTCGCAGGTACCGTATATGATTCCTGGGGTTAACCAGGCGCTGAATAATGACTACCGTGTGCCGGTGCTGATTCGTATTGAGCCGGATCGCTTTGTTAATCGTCTGGGTGGCGATTTCAATCTCGAGCAGCATCTGCAGGAAGGCAAAAAACGCGGCCTGCGTGCCACGCTGAAAACCGGCAATCTTTTGTCAGGTGCACTGTTCGTCGATCTTGATTTCTACGACAACGCCCCAGCCTATAAAGGGCCAAATGCTGTCGCAGGTTTAGAAGTGATCCCAACCGTTAGCGGTGGTCTGGCGCAGATTCAGCAGAAACTGATGGCGGCACTGGATAAGATTAACGGCTTGCCACTCAATCCTCTGCTTAACGAAGCGACCGGGACGTTGAAAGAGAGCCAGCGCACACTGCAGCAGCTGCAGAAAACGTTGGATAACCTCAATCAAATCACGGCCAATCCAGCGATGAAGACGCTGCCGGCAGATATGCAGCAAACCTTGCGTGAACTCAACCGCAGCATGAAGGGGCTGCAGCCGGGATCGCCAGCCTATAGCAAGCTGGTGGGCGATATGCAGCGACTCGATCAGGTACTGCGTGAGTTGCAGCCGGTATTGAAAACGCTGAATACCAAAAGTAACGCGCTGGTGTTTGAAGCCAAACCGGGCCAGGATCCACAGCCAAAGAGGGCGAAACAGTGAAAAAAGGGCTGATTATCGGTGCGCTGCTGCTGCTGGCAGGCTGCAGCAGCACCATTGAAAATACCTATTATCAGCTGCCTGCGGGCAGCGATGTGGCGCGCGTTGACAGTGCATCGTCTGGTAATCAACCGATGATTTGGGTTGAGCAGGTGACAGTGCCGGATTACATGGCGGGCAACGGTCTGGTTTACCAGACGAGCGATGTGAAGTACGTGATCGCGGCCAATAACCTGTGGGCTAGCCCGCTCGATCAGCAGCTCCAGCAAACGTTGATTAGCAATCTCAGCAAAGCGCTGCCCGGCCGCCTGGTTGCCGGTTCGCCTTTGGGCGAAACGCACGATACGCTCTCAGTTAACGTTACTGGATTTCAGGGGCGTTATGATGGACAAGTCGTCGTCAGTGGCGAGTGGCTGCTGCAGCATCAAGGACGTCTAATCAAACATGGCTTTAATCTGACACTGCCACAATCTGAAGATGGCTATGACGCATTGGTGCGTACTCTGGCTATGGGTTGGCAGCAAACGGCGCAACAAATCGCCAATAGTATCGTTTCGCTAAATTAAGATTTGTTCGATACTTATGATAAGTCCTTGATTTGCTGCAGTGTGATCGCAGTCAAATCAGGGGCTTTTTTATTGCCGAATCAGCCAGATATACAATTAACTGACAATTTTACATGTCGATTTGACGTCAAAAACATGACATTGGCGTGAATTTTGCGCATTGACCTTTCTTCTGCGTCGGGTTAGAACATTACTGTGGTTGAACATTATATCGCCACTCTTTCTTTCCACCCAGATTCCACCAGACCTAAAATGAGGGAAACGAGGCATGAAGAGACAGAAGAGAGACCGCCTGGAACGAGCACATTCTCGCGGCTATCAAGCGGGTATTACGGGCCGCTCAAAAGAGCTATGCCCCCATCAAACGATCGATGCGCGGTCTCACTGGTTGGGAGGTTGGCGTCAAGCCATGGAGGACAGGTCGGCAGTGACCTAACATTGTCGAATGTCTATCGTTAAAGAAGAAACCTCCGCTACGCGCGGAGGTTTTCGTTTGGAGGATTAGAAAGCGGAGGTATCTTTGAACAGACCCACTTTCAAATCTGTCGCGGAATAGATCAAATTTCCGTCGACGAAGACTTCCCCATCTGCCACACCCATTACCAGCTTGCGATTGATAACGCGCTTGAAGTGAATTTTGTAAGTCACTTTTTTGGCGGTTGGCAGGACTTGTCCGGTGAATTTTACTTCACCCACGCCTAATGCGCGTCCTTTCCCTTCTGCACCCAGCCAGCCAAGGTAAAAGCCTACCAGCTGCCACATGGCATCAAGGCCCAGGCAGCCTGGCATTACCGGATCACCGATGAAGTGGCAATCAAAGAACCACAGGTCAGGGCGGATATCCAGTTCGGCTTCGACAAAACCTTTGTCGAATTTGCCGCCGTCCTCGGTCATTTTAACCACGCGGTCCATCATCAACATGTTGTTAGATGGAAGCGGCGGTCCATTTTCGCCAAACAGTTCGCCGCGACCCGAGGCAACCAGGTCTTCTTTACTATAGGATTCGCGTTTATCTACCATGTTCTCAATATGCCTTCTTTTAGTGAAGCCCGAATATTAGCGAACAGTTGTACGCTGAGCAATGTAATCAGCTGTGGTTAAACCAGTTGAGCCAACGTAATGGCCACGGACGCAGGCGTGCTTCCTGCTGATTCAGCTGTGTAATGCGCTCCTGAATCGCGCTAAGCAGCGACTCTCCACTTTCACTCTGCCAGGCAATGCCAGTCAGCAGTGGCAGTGCTTCATCCACGCTTTCAATCGCCCAGAGATGGAATTGGCCCGCCTTAACTGCCTCTACCACTTCCTGGTTTAGACTAAGGTGGCGAGCGTTACTGGCTGGGAAAATCACGCCTTGTTTGCCCGTCAGTTCACGTGAGTGACAGATGTGGAAGAAGCCTTCAATTTTTTCGTTGAGGCCACCAACCGGTTGTACATTACCAAACTGATCGACTGAGCCGGTCACCGCAATTTGCTGATTGACCGGCTGATTGGCCAACGCACTAATTAATGCGCACAGCTCGGCAAGCGAAGCGCTATCGCCATCTACTTCTGAATAAGATTGCTCAAACACCAGCGATGCGGAGAAGGGCAGTTGCTGCTCAAGTTCCAGTTCGGCGATCAGATAGGCTTGCATAATCATCATGCCTTTCGCATGGATGTTGCCGCCCAGTTCAGCTTTGCGTTCCACATCAGTAAATTCACCATCGCCAGGATGAACCACACAGGTAATGCGTGACGGTTCGCCCCACGGACGTGGATGGCCAGGAAACTCAACAACCGAAAGCCCATTAATTTGCCCAACGACTTCGCCTTCGGTTTCAATCATGATCTGATTGAGCAGAATCTCATCGCGCATGCGATCGGCAAGGAAGCTCTCACGCCACTGGCGTGCTTCAAGCGCGTCTTTTAACGCTTCGCCGTTCAGGCTCTCGCCGTGCAGTGCGGCTTCCTGCAGCTGGCGACGCAGCCAGCGCGGGCACAACGGCAAGGTGTCTTGATCGCCTGTCATACGGGCCGCTTCCGTAATTAACACCGGCCAGAAATCGGCTTCAGGCGATGCTAAATTCGCTTGTTCGGCTTGAGTTAACGTCCATTGGCACCACGACGTCATGTCCTCTTCGTCCAGCACCTGCAGGCTCTCTTCAAACTCGCTATAAAGTGCCATCTCATGCACTTCAACATCCAGTTCCTGGAAAGCGGCCAGCGCATCACGATCGCCGCACAAGATCAGGCGCAGTTGCAACGGGAGTGGCGGGATCGCCACCGGTAACGGTTGCCGCTCATCCTGCGAATACCAATCGAAGCGGCCTTGTTCAATACACTTACGCAGGCGCAACCACAGCAGCGGCTGGGCCAGCAAGGTGTTGACGGCAAGGATTAACGTGCCGCCATTCGCGCGGTGCAACAAGCCGGGTTCAGGTTGAACACGATCTTTATACTGACGCACACAGCCAAACAGCTGCTCAGATTCAATCCAGTCGGCGAAATGTACGCCGCCCTGGCTGGTGAACGGACGATTGATATCGCTGGGAGCAAGTAAGCTGACGGTATCGCCCATAACATGGTAGTCACCACCGTACAGCGAGAGCTCTTCAGGCTGAAAACGTTGTGCCGCATCCGCGATGCAAGCAAGATAGTCGCTGTTTTCCTGACTGCGCAGCAACAGCAGTGGAAAACCCAGCGTTTGATGATGCAAATGCGCCAGCGCATTCAGCAGACGCGGCTGAACCGCGGCAAGACTATCGCAATCTTCCAGTGAGACGTTTGAGAAAATGGATTGGTAGCGGTCGCTATCCGGCTGCAGGGCTTGCCACGTAATTTGAGTGCTGGTCAAAATATTCGCATTAGTCTGATTTAGGAAAAGCGCGATTATACAGGAATCGACCTGGTTAATCACGGCGGAGTTCCGGGCCGGATTGTGACGGATACAACATGTTTTTCCTTGCTGCATCCAGGAAAAAAGCTGTTATTCTTAGTTTGTTACGTGATCACGATGAGATTCCGATGAAATACCAGCAACTCGAAAATCTTGAAAGTGGATGGAAGTGGAAATACCTGGTGAAAAAGCATCGGGAGGGTGAATTGATCACTCGTCATCTTGAATTAAGTGCTGCGCAAGCCGCGGTCGATATGCTGCTGGGAATGGAGAATAGCCCGGTTGAGGTTAATGAGTGGATCGCCCAGCATATTCACCCCGATTTGGAGAATCGTCTCAAGCAGACGATCCGTGCACGCCGCAAACGTCACTTTAATGCCGAGCATCAGCACACGCGTAAAAAATCGATCGACCTGGAATATTTGGTATGGCAACGTCTGGCGGGATTAGCGCAGCGTCGCAGTAGTACGCTTTCAGAAACGATTGTGCAATTAATTGAAGATGCTGAACGCAAAGAGAAGTATGCCAGCCAGATGTCGACGTTGAAGCAGGATTTGCAGGCGATTCTGGGAAAAGGCGGATCGGA
Source organism: Pantoea sp. BRR-3P (assembly GCF_039621635.1). Classification (NCBI taxonomy): domain Bacteria; kingdom Pseudomonadati; phylum Pseudomonadota; class Gammaproteobacteria; order Enterobacterales; family Erwiniaceae; genus Pantoea; species Pantoea sp. BRR-3P. The sequence goes on along the minus strand of NZ_CP155066.1, from coordinate 2,524,723 downwards.
CAGCGAATAAAAAAGCTTTCGATATCGCAAAATTGCAGCATAAAAAAACCCCGCCGAAGCGGGGTTTTTATTGCGCGATAACTTAAGCCTGTGGCTGAGTTACAACGTCTTTGATACCTTTCACGTCGATTTCAACGCGACGGTCTGGCGCCAGGCAGTCGATCAGGGCATTGCGGCCTTTCACGCTGTCACAGGTGTTGCCAGTAACTGGGTTAGATTTGCCCATACCACGTGCAGAGATCTTGTTAGACGGGATACCTTTTGATACCAGGTAATCGACTACAGACTGAGCGCGTTTCTCAGACAGTTTCTGGTTGTACTGCTCTGAACCGATGCGATCGGTGAAGCCCAGTACGACAACAGAACCGTCTTTCGGATCCATTGAGCTCAGCTGGCTGTACAGCTGATCCAGAGCCTGCTGGCCTTCTGGCTTCAGGGTTGCTTTGTTGAAGGTGAACAGCACGTCAGACTTCAGGGTGAAACGCTTGGTTTCAACAACTGGAGCTGGAGCTGGAGCCGGAGCTACAACTGGTGCTGCATCTTCATCCTGACCGAAGCGGTAAGAAACGCCGACGCTCAGCATGCTGTTGTCAGGACGCGCACCAACGGTACCTGCGTCACCGATGTTGTTAACCCACTGGTAGTCCAGGCGAGTCGCCCAGTTTTTGGTCAGTGCGTATTCAACACCAACAGCAGCCAGCGGAGAAACGCCGGTGTCGTGATCGCTGTGACGAACGCCATCGGTGCTCTGAGTAGAGTCTGCACGCCATACCATGCCACCCAGACGGGTGTACACGTCGAAATCTTCAGTGATTGGGTAGCTCAATTTAGCAGCCAGCTGAACGCCTTGTGCTTTGAACGCGCCATTGGTCACGTTACCTTTGTTAGGCATACGGCCCAACCAGTCGTAACCCAGCTCGAAGCCCAGGTACGGGTTAGCTTGGTAACCTGCGAATGCACCAGCTCCCAGCTGAGATTCGTGGGTTGGACCGTCGTTGTTCTCGTAACCGTTACCGTAGTAACCAGTATCGTGATACTGAGACCAGCCCAGTTTAGCACCGGTGTACCAGGTGTTATCTTTAGGAGCGGCCTGCGCTACGGTAGCGAAGCCAGCCAGTGCCACTGCAATTGCGATAGCTGTCTTTTTCATTTTTGCGCCTCGTTATCATCCAAATAGGCAATGAGCAAAAAGGTTGCTCTTTGTGTTAATCCTTCGCCGGGTCTAAACGCTCGCTTTTGACTCTACCGAAAAAACGGAGGTTATTGAGCACCCTGGCGAGCTAAAGTCTACAACGAGATTGGAAAGTTACAAGTATGATGTGAGGTCGAGCAGTAAAAAAACAGGGATTTATACACACATTTTAACAAATGACGTGGCAAAATCTTCGGTACTGAAATGAAAAAAAGCAGCTAAGCCATTGTCATAGCTGGCGGGAAAAGAATCAGTGGCTTAGCTTCAACTTCTGCAAAAAAAATGCTGAGAAAATTCCTGGATTTACTTAATGAAACAAATCTGACGGAATTTTTGCTGCTTTAGGTTGTCTGGAATGAGCATATTGATGCCCCTGCGGACGCAAAATGAGCCCAAGAGCATCACCTTCTGCAGCTGCTTTTTCCAATTCTGCACGCTCTTCATCACTTAATTCGTACGGAATCCAGGCTAATACCACGCTATAATTGCCCGTGCGCAGCGCTTTAACCATACTTTCTACCGTATTGAATCGCTCAGATTCAGTAATATGCATACTCTTTTCTAACGGTAATCCTGACTGTTGCATCCAGCTACGATTCGGCTTTTGCGCAGGAGTTAGCCATAGCTGCCAACGTGATTGCTCACTCAACTGTTTTAGTACCGGTAGAAGCATGAGTTGCATCATTCCAGGTTGTTCGCTGGATCGCAGTTCAGTGATTCCACCCAGCGAAGGCTGCGCTAAGCTTGAAGAAGCAAAACGATGAGAACGATCAGCAGGGCCAGAGAAATGAGTACGCATATTTTAATCACTCAGTAATGAACTGTATGAATATACAGTAATGGCTTCCTGGATAAAGATCAACCTCATTTTCTGATAATGCCTCGCAATTTCTGCACAAGATCCCTCGCTTCTGCTTTTATTCATTGAACAGCTAAATCGTTTTTTTTATCTTCTAAGCAAATGAATCTGAGAGCTTTTCTAGGAAATTTCCCGTGCATGGACTGAAATGAGGGGGCGTTATGAAAAGAAATAATCCGGTTGTTGAGCAATCTAAAGCGCAGTTAGCAGCATTAGGTAAAATTGAGTCCCGTACGCAATTTGGTGGTTATGCGCTTACCGTTGAGAAGGTGGTTTTCGCCTATATCAATGAGGATGCACTCTATTTACGTGCCAGTGAGGCACTCCATCACTATAACGCGAAGCGTTCTCTGGAACCGCTGGTCTATCGTAAGCGCGGGATGCCGGTAACACTGAGCTATTTCAAAGTCGATAAGCTGCTATGGCAAGACCCAGAACAATTACTGCAATTGTCTGCAAGCTCTCTACGTGCCGCTCAGGATGAAGCCGCGAGCAAATTAGTCTCATTGCGCTTGAAAGATTTGCCCAATCTTAGCCTGCGGTTGGAGTTGATGCTGCATAAAGTCGGTATCAGCTCGGTAAGACTTCTGTGTGAAATAGGGTCACGCCAAAGCTGGCTGAAGTTAAGGGCGGTGAATAAGCATATTGGCTTGAAAACGCTACTGGCATTAGAGGGCGCGATTTCAGGACACCATGAAGCGGCATTGCCAAGCGCAATCAGGGAGGAACTTTATGCTTGGTATCTAAAAACGCTCCGCCAACATGCGGCGGCGGAGCATCTGCAACCTTAGTGGTTAATAAGTGAACGGCGCAGACGTGCAATCTCTGGCAGCAGTGCGATCAACAAACCTAATTGTTGGACGACTAATGGTGCACGTCCATCTGAGCTGGTCTTCAACTCGCCTAAGCGCTGCATCAGGGCCTGCTGCATGTCTGTGGCCTGTGAATCTGTGACGCGTTCTACCTGCAGCACATCTTCAATAAAGCAGACCGCGTCATCCAGTAAGGTAAGTAATGTTCTATCCGCCAAACGATCTCGATGTGCTCCAAGCGCCGAAATATAACTCAGGAAGGAGTGATTCAGGCACAGCAGTCGAAATGCGTTTTCACGGAGCGGTTGCTGAAGCTTAAGTTCGCTACTGATGTTTGATACCACCGATGCAAGTTCTGCATCAGCATTGTGGGCATCACGGCGCGCCACGCGATAAGCCAGACGATTGTCCTTACCCTGGTGATATTGCTCCATTATCGCATCAAGATAACGGCAGTTCGCATCCAATGTCCGATCGGCCACCGCAGTAATTTTGCGGAAACGCCAATCCGGCCATACAAAGGCCACGGCTAGCCAGGCTAAACCACAGCCGAGTAAAGTATCCACCACGCGTGGCAATGCCACTTCAAATCCTTCACCCAGCAAATTAAAACAGAGCAGGACCAGCAAGGTGATAAATAGAGTGGCTTGCGCGTATTGAATCTGTCGAAAGGCGAAGAAGAGAACACCACTCAACACAATCAATACCAGCTGACCCTCAATGGAGGGGACCAGCCACAACACGGGAAGGCCGATGGCAATACCTGCTAGCGTGCCGCCAATACGTAGGGCAAGCCGTCTGCGAGTGGCATGGTAATTGGGCTGGCAGACGAACAGGCTGGTAAGCAAAATCCAGTAACCACGCTCTACGCCGGTGATTTGAATAAATGCATAGCCAACACAAAGTACCAGTGACATTCGCACTGCGTGGCGAAACAGCGCGGAGTGGGGGCTGAGATGACGGCTTAAACGTAAGCGAATATCCGCCCAGCCGCTAAGACCTTCGCGTGAGAGATGGTTATCGCTCTGGATTGCGGGCTCAGTAAGCAGTTGTTCCGATTCAATGGATGCCAGCTGCGCATCAATGGCGCGCAAATTACGCAGCAGCCAAAACAACGCGCGAATATGGGGATCCTGTGGCTCATTTTGCTGCAGACGCTGCAGAGCGGTTTCCAGCCGCTGGAAGGCCCGTTCAAAGTGGCTGTCATGATGCCAGGATTGACGCAGTAAAATCGTCTCCGCCAGTTTTCGGCACGCCTGCGCCTGCATATTCATCAATCGCTGGAAGCGGAACAGCACTTCGTTATAGCGCCAGTTATCACGCAGCAGGTGATATTGCAGATGTGAAGAGCTGGCCCGTTCATGGATATCCTGAGCGACAAAATAGTAGTGCAGGCTTCGACGTGTACTACGCGACCCACGATCGCCTCGTAGCCGGCTTTGAATAGTCGTTTTCGTGAGATTGAGCTGCGCGACTAATTGGCTGTTCACCATTGCCGTAGCGACAAGTGTGGCATCATCCTGTTCGCCGCCGTCGGGGTCGAACAAGTTTGCTTTGGCTTCGAGATAGCGTGCCAGTTGGGAAAAGCTTCCCGCCAGTTGTTCCTGTACTGGACGCACCGGAAACATCAAATGACCGATAAACGTCAGTAAGTTATACCAGAGGGCGCCAATCAGTAGCAGCGAAGGTTGCAGCCACCACTGCGGAAACAGTCCTATACCGAGCATGGTATAGACTGCAATCAGCAGTGCGCCGAAGGCGATAGTGGCATAGCGTTGCCCCAGTGCGCCGAGCAAAATAAAGCCCCAGCTGGAAAGCGCCAGGCCTAACCCAAATGCCCACGGATGCGGGAACAGAAGTTCGACCGAGACCGACGCGATGCAGAAACAGATAAGCGTAATCAAAAGATTGCGAACGCGCCCAATCCAGCGGTCGTCAAGGTCGGCCAGAGCCGCCGCTACCACGCCGAGCGTCAGCGGAATCGTCCACTCAATTTGGTGCAGCCACCACGGCACCGCCGCACATCCGGTCAAGGCAAAAAAGATGCGTAGCAGATAGCGTAAGCTGCTATTGAAAAAATAGCGGCGCCAGCCCGGCAAGGCGTTATGCATCATTGAACGGCCTCAGTAGCGACGACGCGCATTGGCTTCACGCGCTGCCTGCGCTTCTTCTACCGATACCACGCGACGGCCCACTGGCCACAGCGCAATTGCAGCAATTTTAAAATTGGCGATGCCAACAGGAATGCCAATGATAGTCAGGCATTGCACAATACCGGCTGAGATGTGGGCCAGACATAGCCACCAGCCAAACAGTATTAACCAGAAAATATTCAGGAAAGTGCCGCCGGTGTTCATCACATGGCTTTTGCTGTCAGGACGCAGTACATCAACATGTACCGCTTCGTTGCCGAATGGCAGCAGCGATAATTTGGTAATTTCCCAGCAGGAGCGCGTCAGCGGCAGCGTAAAAATCAACACAATGCTGATTAAGGTGGCAAATAGCCAACTCAATGTGGTGAAAAAACCACCGAGAATAAAATTCAGTATATTTAAAACAGTACGCATAACGCGATTTTCCTTTTGCAATCCGCAATATGTGGCGCCAAGTTTAGCGCTTTTTAAGGCTGGAGCGTCAAGTGTCTGACAGGTAAACTGCGCGATAATCGAATTCCATATGACGGTGCGGGAATGGAACTGAAAGCAACATCAATGGGTAAGCGTCTGGCACAGCATCCCTATAATCGGGTTCGACTGCTGGCTGCTGGCGTGGAAGTCAGTGGCGATCGCCATGAATATTTGATCCCGTTTAACCAGTTAATCAGTATTGCCTGCAAGCGTGGCATGGTGTGGGGCGAGCTGGAATTTCAGTTGCCAGATGAGAAAGTTGTTCGCCTGCACGGCACCGAGTGGCAGGAAACGCAGCGCTTTTTCCACTATTTACAGCACGCATGGCAGCAGTGGAGCCTGGAGATGAGCGACGTGAGCGCTGAGGTGCTTGTCGCGCTGGAACAGGAAATCCATGCTTTCATCCAGCAGGACCGCTGGTTGAAACGCAGTGAGCTGAATACGGTAAAAGAGAGCATCATGCGGCAGTTTTCCGCGTTACCGCTACCTCTTGCTCGCATTGCAGAATTCGATAATTGCCGTGACCGCTGGCACTTCTGTCAGCAATGGCTGGATCAAGGTGAAACGGCCATTCGCCAGCGCAATCGCGAATGGACCGCCAGGATCCTCAAGGATTATCACGAATTTTTCTCCACGGTAGAAACCACGCCGCTGAATTCCTCGCAGTGTGAAGCCGTGGTAAATGGCGAAGATGCACTGCTGGTGCTGGCGGGTGCGGGTAGCGGTAAAACATCTGTGCTGGTGGCGCGAGCGGGTTGGCTGCTGCAACGAAAGCTAGCGCAACCGGATCAAATTTTGCTGCTGGCGTTTGGGCGTCAGGCGGCTGAAGAGATGAATGACCGCATTCAGACGCGTCTGGGCGAGAGCGCGATTCAGGCGCGTACCTTCCATGCGTTGGCGCTACATATCATCCGCGAAGGCAGTAATAAACAGCCGGTAATCAGTAAGCTGGAAAGCGACAGCAAGGCGCGGCGGCATCTGCTGATAGAAACCTGGCGTGAGCAGTGCAATAGCAAAAAAGCGCAGGCCAGCGGTTGGCGCCAGTGGTTGCAGGATGAGCTTGAGTGGGAGATCCCCGAAGGACCGTTTTGGCAGGACGACAAACTGGCGCAGCGTGTAGCCTCACGCATGGAGCGCTGGCTCGGGTTAATGCGTATGCATGGCGGCGCGCAGGCAGCGATGATTGCGGATGTGTCAGAAGAACAGCGCGACAGCTTTAGTAAGCGCGTTAAGCTGATGGCACCCCTGCTTAAAGCCTGGAAAAGCGCCCTGAAAGAGGAAGGCGCAGTCGATTTTTCCGGGCTGATCCATCAGGCAATCGCCATTCTGGAAAAAGGCCGTTTCATCAGCCCGTGGAAGCATATTATGGTGGATGAATTCCAGGACATCTCACCGCAGCGTGCTGCATTACTGACGGCTTTACGCCAGCAAAACAAACGAACCAGCTTGTTTGCCGTGGGCGATGACTGGCAGGCCATATATCGCTTCAGTGGCGCAGAGATGAGCCTGACGACAGCGTTTCATCACTATTTTGGTGAAGGGGATCGCTGCATACTCGATACCACATATCGTTTTAACGATCGCATTGGTGAAATTGCGAATCGTTTCGTCCAGCAAAACCCGCACCAGCTGCGCAAGCCGCTTAACAGTCTGAGTAAAGGCAATAAGAAATCGGTGACGCTATTACCGCAGGATCAACTTGAGCCGCTGTTCGATAAGCTTAGTGGTTATGCAAAACCTCATGAGCGGGTGCTGCTGCTGGCGCGCTATCATCATTTGCGACCGGCTATCCTGGATAAAGCCAAAACACGCTGGCCGAAACTGCAGATCGATTTTATGACGATGCATGCCAGTAAAGGACAGCAGGCGGATTTCGTGATTGTGCTTGGTTTGCAGCAGGGACGTGACGGTTTTCCGGCCGAAGCGCGGGAATCGATCATGGAACAGGGGTTACTACCGCAGCCGGAAGATTTCCCGGATGCGGAGGAGCGGCGTCTGGCGTATGTGGCGATGACGCGCGCACGCCAACAGGTGTGGTTGATGTTCGATAAAGATCGTCCCTCAGTCTTTGTTGAACACTTCCGCGAATTGGGCGTGCCGCAAAGTCGTAAGGCCTGATGATTATGATTTCAGGCGATCGGCGAGGTAACGCTGATAGTCTGGAATTTGGATCTCAACCTGCTCCGCAAACATTGGCGACTGGATAATAAAATTGGCGGTGGTGCGATTAGTAGCGACAGGGATGTTCCAGACGGTCGCCAGGCGAAGCAGCGCTTTTACATCCGGATCGTGCGGTACCGCATTGAGCGGATCCCAGAAGAAAATCAGCACATCAATTTTCCCTTCCGAGATCAACGCGCCTACCTGCTGATCGCCGCCCATCGGGCCGCTCAGCATGGCGTTGACGTCCAATCCCGTATGACGATTAATCAGATTTCCCGTGGTGCCGGTAGCGTACAGGACATGGGTTTGCAGCGTATTTTGGTTGAATTGCACCCATTCCAGCAGCGAGGCTTTACAGTGATCGTGCGCAACGAGGGCGATATGTTTTTGAACGTTAAGGGTACGAACGGTTTGCTCCATAGGGCTTCCTGATTCTTCTCATGCATTATTTGTTAATGCAGGAGTTTACCCCTGGCGTTTCATTACTATCAACTTGTGCGTAAGGTTTTCATCCAGCTAATAAAACGCAGACGTGTGGCAGCATCAAAACGCTTAAACCAGCCCTGCAATGCGGGCAAATCGCTGGCGTCCTGCCAGGCATAGTCAAGATCCGACTGCTCTGCGGTGATAGTTAACGAATGAACGGCAAAACGCGGCACGGAGGCGGTATGTGCATCGCGGTTATAGTTCAGCATCGCCTTTTCGAAATCGTTATCACTTTCCCGCGGTAAACGATCGCGCAGACTTGTAATTTCATTGCCACTTTCATCAATTAGCTGGAAGTTGAGTGTTTTATCAAAGACGTTGCGTTCGTGACGATTATTCAGTGCCGGTAAGCGAATCGCAACGGAATGAGCATTGGCGGTAAAAGTGACAATCATTGGCACTGACTGAAAGTGAGTGGTATCTGCCGCTGGTTTTTCAACCCGAAAGAGAAATTGATGCTGTCCTCGTTCTAGCTCAAGACTTCCTGCACCTTTTAACAGCGAACCCGAAATTTTACGTCCATCCAGCACCAGCAGTTCAATCTCAGGATTGAGCTTAAGGGTGATGGCATGGCAAGACGCCGATACGAGCAACACGAGTAAACTCGTAACAGTCCAAGACAGCTTCATTTCAACTCCCGGCAGCAGGGGGGATAAATCGATTATGTGTAGCAAATTATTACATTATGGCAGTTAATTTACATTTTAACATATTTATTCGTGCTGCTGCGCAAACTTCTCATGCAAGGCGCTTGCAGTGAAGATCGCATTGCCATCTACACTTAAGCGAATGAACCAGGAGGAAAAAGATGAATGATCAAACAATCCGCGATGTGCTAACCAAAACTAAACGTATCGCATTGGTAGGCGCCAGCGATCGCCCCGACCGACCAAGCTATGGCGTAATGAAATATCTGCTCGATCAGGGCTATGAGGTGATTCCAGTGAGTCCGAAACTGGCTGGGAAGCAGCTGCTTGGCCAAACGGCGTATGCCACGCTGGCAGAGGTTCCAGGAAAAGTGGATATGGTTGATGTGTTTCGCAATGCCGAAGCGGCATGGGGCGTGGCGCAGGAAGCGATCGCCATTGGTGCGGATACCTTATGGCTGCAGCTGGGCGTAATAAATGAACAAGCCGCGGTTTTAGCGCAGGATGCCGGAATGACGGTAGTGATGGACCGCTGTCCTAAGATTGAAATACCGCGACTGGGGATAACGCATTAAGTAGAAACGGCGACCTGAGTCGCCGCTTTCGTTAATGTCGCAGGCTTGGTGCCTGCAGCTGCTGCCGAATAGAAGCGGCTAACTCATCCATTGAGGGTTGTTCAGGATGCTCGAACGAGGTTTCACCCGCGAGCTGCACCTCAGCGACGTAAGTATGCACCTGATCGCCTTCTTCATCTTCCATCACCACGTGATACCAGGGCGCGGCGCGTAATGCTTCGCTAGAAGCAACATCATCGACTTCTGGCTCATCAAGCGAAAACTCCGGATCGACATCCACGATAACGCCGAGCACCCCGGAGAGACGATGCCGGACTTGCTGTCCAATTCCAAATTTAGTCGTAATCATTGTGACCTCCCAAAAGACTGCCCTGCTACCGATATGGAGGCAGGAACAGCGTTTTCAAGTCACAGCACGCGGCAGGCAAAACCTTTCAGATAAAGCCCTTCAGGATAGCTGGCGATCACTGGATGGTCGGCTGCCTGACGGAACTGCTCTATAAATTGTACATCACGACCAGCATCTACGGCGGCATCGGCGATGATTTTCTGGAATAAATCGGTCGGCATCAGGCCAGAGCAAGAGAACGTCAGCAGCACGCCACCGGGATTCAACAGCTGAATTGCCAGCATGTTGATATCTTTATAACCGCGACATGCCCCCATCAGCTGGTTCTTGTTTTCGACAAATTTCGGCGGATCCATGACGATTACGTCAAACTTCTCCCCGCTGTCGCGATAGCGGCGCAGCAGTTTAAATACATCGTCACGCACGAACTGCGCGCGCGACACATCGAGGCCATTCAGCTCAACGTTTTGTTTCGCCACGTCGAGCGCATCCTGCGACGTATCAACGCTGATCACCTCGCGGCAGCCGCCCATCAACGCAGAAACCGCAAAACCGCCGGTGTAGGAGAAGCAATTCAGCACGCGGGCGTTTTCAGAGTAGCCACGCGTGGCATAACGGCTATCACGTTGGTCGAGGTAATAACCGGTTTTATGACCGCCCTGTATATCTACCAGCAACTTCATACCGTGCTCGGTGATAGGCAGCAGCGGTGGCGGCAGTTCACCTGAAACCGGCCCTTGCGCCAGTTCCAGTCCCTCTTTTTTACGTACCGCGACATCCGAACGATCGTATATAGCACAATCCGGGAAGCACTGTTGCAACGCTGAGACAATGGCCGGACGCTGATACTCGGCGCCGGCTGACAACAGCTGCAACACGAGGAAGTTGCCGAAACGATCGATGGTAACGCCTGGCATACCATCAGACTCACCGGCGATCAGGCGATAGCTATCCAACCCATCGCGTTTTGCCAGCCAGTCACGCCACAGCTGCGCTTGCTCAAAGCGGCGCACGAAGAAGGTGATGTCGATTGACTCATCCTGCTGCCAGCTCCAGACGCGTGCGCGAATTTGTGATTGCGGAGAATACGCGGCGCGAGCCAGCCACTTGCCATTGCTATCGCAGACATCAATGGTTTCACCAGACTGGGCTTTACCTTCCATACGTGCAACGGCACCCGAGAACACCCATGGATGGCGGCGGAGCAGGGATTTTTCACGTCCCTTTGCGAGAATCAATCGAACGGTCATAGTTTGCTATGCTTACCTGAAAAAAAGAGGCGCCATTTTCCGGCGGATGGCGGCAAATTGCAACGCAAGGTGAGGGGAGAACGTAATGGCAACCACATGCTGTAAAATTTGGGTGCATGGCATCGTGCAGGGCGTGGGATTTCGCTATCACACACAAACCCAGGCCAGGGCATTGAATGTTAACGGTTATGCACGCAATCTGGCGGATGGCAGCGTTGAGGTTTTGGCTGCCGGTGAAGCGCAGCAGGTCGATGCATTAATCAGCTGGTTAAAAGCAGGTGGGCCGCGCAGCGCGCGCGTGGATAAAGTGCTGGTGGAGCCGCATCAGCCGACAGAGCACCCCACCCGTTTTACTACCGGTTGATTACAGGCACTTAGCCGGTTTTGGCAATCCCGCGATTTTGGTGGCTTGTTTTGCTGGACCTTCCGGAAACAGGCGGAACAGGTAGCGGCTGTTACCTTTCTCCTCGCCATATCTTTGCGCCATAGCCTTTACCAGCATGCGCACTGCGGGTGAGGTATTAAATTCCTGATAAAACGCCCTGACAAAGTGCACAACTTCCCAATGCGCTTCACTCATCACGATCGCTTCCTGCTCCGCAATAGCGGCGGCGAGCGGCTCGCTCCAGTCCGCGCTATTTTTCAAATAGCCTTCCGCGTCAGTGGCAATCTCTTTACCGGCAAAAATCACAGTTGTTCCTCATTACGTTAATCGGCACATTGTAAGTTCGCCCGGCCACAAAAAGCAAAAACCCCGCCGAAGCGGGGTTTTAACAACGGTTGCGCTAATTTAATCGCGGTTAGCGAAGCCCAACAGGCTCAACAGGCTAACAAAGATATTGTACAGCGATACATACAGGCTCACGGTCGCGCGAATATAGTTGGTTTCGCCACCCTGAATAATGTTGCTGGTTTCCCACAGGATGGCGCCAGCAGAGAACAGGATGAACAGGGCGCTAATGGCCAGATGCAGCGCAGGCAGCTGCAGGAAAATGTTGGCAACCACGGCTACCAGCAGTACCACAAAGCCCGCCATCATCATGCCGCCGAGGAAAGACATATCGCGGCGGGTCGTCAGCACATAGGCTGAGCAACCGAAGAACACCAGCGCGGTCCCCCCCAGCGCCATGGCAATCACATCACCCATGCCTGCGGTAAGGAACGAGCTGAGGATCGGGCCAAGGCAGTAACCGAGAAAACCGGTGAAGGCGAAGGCCGCGAGAATACCTGCTGGGCTGTTGGCCAGGCGATGCGTCAGGAACATCAAGCCATAAAAACCAACCAGCATCAGAATTAAGCCCGGTGAAGGCAGGGCAAACACCGTACTGAGCGTGGCGGTCACTGCAGAGAATGCCAGCGTAAAGCCGAGCAGGAGATAAGTATTGCGCAGCACTTTGTGGGTGCTGATTAACGACTGCTGCGACGAGCTAATAACTCTTTCCATCACGCGCTCCTTAAAGAGAGAAACACCAAATATGGCAAGAGGATACGCAGCGTCTCAAAGAGAGAAAAGGCGTTTTACCCATCTTTACGCGATAAATTGCTGTTTCACTGAGCAGAATGGCGAATTTGACGCCGAAAAAATAGAATTTGGCTGTTTTTCAGCCGAACGATTCAATACGGGCTTTACATCTATCGGGGGGGTGTTTATAGTGCGCCTCGTTGCGGAGAGATGGCCGAGTGGCTTAAGGCAACGGTCTTGAAAACCGTCGATGGGAAACCATCCCAGAGTTCGAATCTCTGTCTCTCCGCCACTCACTCTTGCAGAGTGACGCAACAAAAAAACAATCCGGAGGGATGGCCGAGTGGCTTAAGGCAACGGTCTTGAAAACCGTCGATGGGAAACCATCCCAGAGTTCGAATCTCTGTCCCTCCGCCATATTAAAGAAGCCCGCAGCAATGCGGGCTTTTTGCTTTTCTGCGTTCATAGATTCCGAAAAACATCGCGTTGCTTTTCAATCTGCTGCCGTTGCCCGACGGCACGCGCGTTTACTGCTATATTCCATTCACGGTTTTTGCAAACATCTGGCGATTTTCCGATGCAAGCTGGGTTACACTGTGCGGTAATTCGCTCTTTGGCGAGCTAATCGTTTGAAAGCCAGAGTGTTTCACTGATGAATTATGGAATAGGCACAATGATCAAGAAACTGAGTCTTTGCGCGTTGTCAGTTATCGCTGCGCTCCCGATGGGCATGTCCGCCTACGCGGCGGATGGAGATATGCAACTCCAGCAGGTGCTGATGTTAAGCCGTCATAATCTGCGTGCACCGTTAGCGAATAACGGTAGCGTGCTGGAGCAATCCACTAAAAAAAGCTGGCCGCAATGGGATGTTGCGGGTGGTGAGTTAACCACCAAAGGTGGCGTGCTGGAAGTTTACATGGGTAATTACACCCGACAGTGGCTGGCGCAGCAGGGCCTGGTACAGAATGGCACGTGCCCAGATAGCAGCAATGTCTTTGTGTACGCTAACAGCCTGCAGCGCACTGTTGCTACCGCGCAGTACTTTATCACCGGCGCTTTCCCTGGATGTGACATCGCGGTTACGCATCAGGATGCGATGGGCACCATGGATCCTATCTTCAATCCCGTGGTTACCGACGGCAGCGATGAGTTCAATAAGAAAGCGCTGGCGGCGATGACAGCCGCGAATGAAAAACTGGCGCTTAAGCCGGCTTTCCAGCGTCTGGAAAAAATCGTTGATTACAAATCTGCACCGGCCTGTAATGGCAAAAAGCAGTGTGATTTGAGCAGCGGTGATAACACTTTCAGCGCGGATAACGGTAAAGAGCCCAACGTGAATGGACCGCTGAAGGTCGGCAATTCGCTGGTGGATGCGTTCACGCTGCAATATTACGAAGGCTTCCCGGCCGATCAGGTGGCGTGGGGACAGATTAAAACACCTGAGCAGTGGAAAGAGCTGGCGGCGATCAAAAACGGTTATCAGGATGCGCTATTTGCCTCCCCTGAAGTGGCGCGCGAAGTGGCCGCACCGCTGGTGGATTATATCCGCAGCCAGTTAGTCGATCAGGACAAAGCCAATGCGCCCAAAGTGACGCTGATGGTTGGGCATGATTCCAACATTGCCTCTTTACTCAGCGCGCTGCAGGTGAAGCCCTATGAGCTGCCGGGCAACGATGAGAAAACGCCAATTGGCGGTCAGGTTGTGTTTGAGCGTTGGCACGATGCGAAAAACAATAAAGATCTGCTGAAAATTGAGTACGTGTATCAAACCGCCGATCAGCTGCGCGATGCCGATGTGTTGAGCCTGAAGAATCCACCAAAGCGTGTCACGCTACAACTGGCAGGTTGTGAAACGGATGCCAACGGCTATTGCAGCTGGGATCAATTCTCTGGCGCATTGAATGGTGCACTGCAAGGTACACCGCTGCAACCCGCTGCGGCCCCAGCGCCGGCGGAACAGCCTGCACCAGCAGCTGCTAATGATGACGCGAAGCAGAAAGACCAGGCCGCGGCTGACAAAGCAGCAGCAGACAAAGCGGCGGCGGATAAAGAAGCGGCACAAAAAGCAGCTGAGGCCAAAGCGGCAGAAGAAAAAGTGAAAGCCGATAAAGCAGCTGACGATAAGGCTAAAGCAGAGAAAGCCACTGCTCAAAAAGCGGCGGATGACAAAGCTAAAGCCGATGCCGCCGCAGCGCAGAAAGCACAAGCGGATGCGACGCCAGCCAAGCCGGCAGAACCAGCCAAACCGGCACCGACAACCAGTAACTAAAGTTGATACCAAAAGAAAACCCCGCCTCGGCGGGGTTTTTTATGCTGATTAATTTAGCCAGCCACGACCACCAGCTTTTGGTTGGCAAACTCTTTGATGCCTAGATCTGACAGTTCGCGTCCATAGCCTGAACGTTTTACCCCGCCAAATGGTAGCTCGGCAGAGGTATCACTCTGTGAATTGATGAATACCATGCCGGTTTCAATTTGTGAGGCCATTTTACGGCCGCGGGTGATGTCCTTCGTCCACACTGAACCCCCGAGGCCGTAATTAGAGTCATTAGCCAGCGCTACCGCGGCGCGATCGTCTGCCACAACATACACTTGGGCCACTGGACCAAAGAACTCTTGATAGTAAGCTGGATTTTCCGGTGTTAACCCAGTAAGGACCGTGGGCTGGTAATAACAGCCAACACCTTCAATCGCACGGCCGCCAAACTCCACGCGCGCGCCATGTTTCACCGCGTCATCCACCTGTTTTACCAGGCGATCGCGCGCATCTTTCGAGGAAAGTGGACCCAGCGTGGTTTTCTCATCCAGCGGGTCACCCGGCGTGGCGGACTGCAGGGCGGCGCTGAATTTCGCAATAAAGGTGTCCGCAATTTTCTCATGCAGAATAAAGCGTTTGGCCGCAGTACACACCTGGCCGCAGTTGCTGAGGCGGCCCTGTGCGCCCTGGCGAACCGCTTCATCAATATCGGCATCGTCCAGCACCACGAACACATCGTTACCGCCCAGTTCCAGCGTTGATTTTTTCAGGTGTTTACCCGCTTGCTCAGCTACCGCGCTGCCAGCACGTTCGGAGCCGGTTAGCGCCACACCTTGTACGCGATGGTCGGCAATCAAATCCGCCACCTGATCGGTAGAGATAAACAGGTTAGTCCAAGCACCTTGGGGTGCTCCGGCTTCGGTTACCAGTTTCTCAAACACATCAGCGCAGTGCGGCACAATGTTGGCATGTTTCGCCAGCACCGGGTTACCCAGCGCCAGATTCGGTGCCAGTACACGCATCAGCTGGTAATAAGGAAAATTCCACGGTTCGACGGCAACAATCACACCAATCGGATGATATTCAAGCCAGGCATCACCGACTTCACTTTGATAGGGTTGCGGCTGTAAAAACGTGGCGGCATGGTCGGCGTAGTAGCGGGCGATCTGTGAACAGATTTTCACTTCCCCGCGGCTCTGCCCAATAAGTTTGCCCATCTCTTTACTGGCAATCGTGGCGAGTTCTTCAGCGCGTTGATCGATCAAATCGGCTAAACGATGCAATACCTGCAGCCGGGGCTGAATATCGCCTTTGCTCCACGCGGAATGAAAAAGCTCATCAGCGGTTTTCAGTGCCTGCTGTGCATAGGCATCATCGTGCTCGTTCCACGCTTTTAACAGTTGGTTGTTGGCCGGATTGATACTTTGATAGGCTGACATACAGGACTCCCTGGAGATGTAAAGATAACGAAGGCGGGACATTGCCCGCCCAGAATTCAAACGTTTTTGCGCTCAACGGTTTTGTCGTCCCAGGTCAGAACATCCTGGTCGGTCTTTTTGAAAGCGCGAATCAGCACGTCATCACTGCCTTGCTGACTCCAGATCTGCTCTGCCAAACGTTCGTCGTAGTTGGCTACCTCAAAAATGGCTTCAGCAATTTCGCGCGATGTATGGCGCAGCGAAGCCCACTCGCCCACGTGATGCTCTTTCGACTGTTCTGTTGTCATAAAAGTCTCCTGTTGTGGATTTTATCCTTGCAGCTTTACCGCCAGTTCGGCGACGTGTTGGCCCTGGTAACGGGCTATATCCAATTCTTCCGCCGAGGGTTGACGTGATCCATCTCCGCCGGCAAGCGTGGTTGCGCCATAAGGCGTGCCACCACGCACGTGCGAGATGTCAAAAAGTTCTTTGGTGCCATAGCCGATGGGAACAATAACCATGCCGTGGTGGGCAAGGGTGGTCCACACCGAGGTGATGGTTTGTTCCTGTCCGCCGCCAGTGCCTGTTGAGGCGAAGACGCTGGCGATTTTGCCGTACAGTGCGCCCGAGGCCCATAGCCCACCGGTGCGGTCCCAGAAATTGCGCATCTGACCCGCCATATTGCCGAAGCGGGTAGGGGTGCCAACGATAATGGCATCGTACTGCGTTAGATCTTCCGGCACAGCTTCACGAGCCGCCTGATTGACTTTGCCGCCAACCTGGGCAAAACGCTCCGCGTCCATACTTTCCGGCACGCGTAGAATGGTAACGTCTGAACCGCTTACGCGCTTTGCGCCTTCCGCCACGGCCTGCGCCATGGTTTCAATGTGTCCGTACATCGAATAGTAGAGCACTAAAATTTTTGCCATTGTTTTCATCCTGCTGGGGTGATGAGTACTCAGAAGTATAGAAGAGCCTGCGTAGGCTGCTGTACAGAGGATGACCAGACGCCAATAATGCGCGTCTAACTGCTTGTAACGCGGCGGTAAATTTGGCTTTTAGCAGATAAATGAGTGAATTATGTGTTTCAAAGTATGAATACGGGGCGGGATTTATCATGCTATTGGCTATTCTTTAAACAGGTGAGCGGTATATCCTCACCCTGCTTTTCGCAGCGGCATTGTGAAAAGTCCTCAACCTGAATGCTCAATCCTGGAGGAAATGATGGCGCAACATCGTGGAGGATCAGGCAATTTCGCAGAAGATCGTGAAAGAGCCGCAGAGGCAGGTCGTAAAGGCGGCAAAAACAGCGGGGGTAATTTTAGAAACGACCCGCAACGCGCCTCTGAAGCAGGTGAAAAGGGGGGACGCAGTCGCAGCAAAAAATAGCGCGTCTGTTCACCATTCCCCCAACCGCCGGGTTTGCCCGGCGGTAACAATCATTGCAATTTCCATTCTCTCTAAGCAAACTGACCGCCAATTCACTCTTTTGGTGCGTTATGTCCGTTTCATCCTCTCGTTTCAGCTTACGTATTTCGCGTCAGGAGCTGGTGCTCATTTTTATTACCATGGTTTGGGGTGGCACCTTTTTGGTGGTGCATCGAGCGATGGCGCATTCCGGTCCGTTTTTCTTCGTAGGGCTGCGTTTTGCCACGGCTTCGCTACTGCTGGCGTTTTTCTTCCGTCGCTATCTTAAGCAGGTCACCTGGCTGGAAATTAAAGCTGGCGCGCTGATCGGCGTGGCGATTGCCGGCGGCTATGGGCTGCAAACCTGGGGCATGCAGACCATCTCCAGTAGTCAATCGGCGTTTCTCACCGCGCTGTATGTGCCGGTAGTGCCGCTGTTGCAGTGGGTGTTCCTGCGTCGTCCACCAGGGTTGATGGCGTGGCTGGGGATTTTACTGGCATTTACCGGTCTGGTGCTGGTAGCCGGTCCGCAGGATGGTAGCCTAACGTTAAATGCAGGTGAAATCGCCACCTTACTCAGCACGCTGGCTATCGCAGCCGAGATCATCCTGATTAGCCGCTATGCCGGACAAGTCGATGTACGTCGGGTGACGCTGATCCAGCTGATGGTCGCATCCGCCTGTGCCTTCGTCTTGATGATCCCGAATGGTGAATCGGTTCCTGCCATGTCAATGCCACTGCTGCTCAGCGCGCTGGGCTTAGGTGCGGCCAGCGCATTAATCCAGGTGACGATGAACTGGGCGCAGCGTAGCGTATCGCCAACGCGTGCTACGGTGATTTATGCCGGGGAGCCGGTTTGGGCGGGCGTAGTAGGACGTATCGCAGGGGAGCGTTTGCCTGCCGCTGCGCTGCTGGGCGCGGCACTGATTGTGTGCGGGGTCATCGTCAGCGAGCTGCGTATCCGTCGGAAGAAAGCGGTGCCCGATGAGGCACCGCTCGAACCTTAAGGATGTTGCCGTGCCGCCTGGTTCGCCAATGCGGCGCCGCGGCGTTGCAAAATCGCGTTAAGAATGATGGCACCAAAGGTCGCGGTGCCAATACCGCCAATAGTGAAGCTACCAATCTTCAGCGCAAAATCACCGGCACCCAACACCAGCGTGGTCGCCACCATGATCAAATTGCCGTTCTGATTGAAGTCGACGTGGTTCTGCACCCAAATACGCGCGCCTGCTACCGCAATCAAACCAAACACCACAATCGATGCGCCACCAATCACCGGACCGGGAATGGTGTGAATCAACGCGCCAAATTTTGGTGAAAAGCCGAGGACCAGCGCAATCACCGCCGCCGCGACGAAAGCTAAGGTCGAATAGACTTTGGTCACCGCCATCACGCCGATATTTTCGGCATACGTCGTCACGCCACTGCCGCCCATCGAGCCGGATAGCATGGTTGCTAATCCATCGCCGACGAATGCGCGGCCCATCCACGGATCGAGGTTGCGTCCGGTCATGCCTGCCACGGCTTTGATGTGTCCAAGATTTTCCGCCACCAGAATAATCGCTATGGGCGCAATCATCACGATGGCCTGCATATCAAAGATCGGCGCGGTGGTATGCGGCAGACCAAACCACGCCGCATTGGCGAGACCGCTAAAATCCACCGGTTTGCCGAAACCCAGCACGTTGGTCAGCAGCGTGTAGATCGCCCACGCTACAATCAGTCCTACCAGAATCAGCAGGCGCTGGATCATGCCGCGCGTAAACACCGCCACTAGCCCAATGCACAGCACCGTCATCACCGCCATCCAGCTGTCGAACATCGAGCCGGATACGCCGTGTACCGCAATCGGTGCCAGATTGAGGCCAATTGCCATTACCACCGCACCGGTCACCACCGGCGGCATCAGGCGTTCTATCCAGCCGGTGCCGACTTTCATCACCACCAGACCAATCAGCGTATAGAGCGCGCCGCAGGCGATTACGCCACCGAGTGCCAGCGCCAGATTGGGATTGAGCCCCTGGCCGTTAAAGCCGGTTACCGCAATAATCACGCCCACAAACGCCGCGCTGGAGCCGAGATAGCTGGGTACGCGACCGCCAGTGACGACAAAAAACAGCAGCGTACCGATACCGGAAACCAGAATCGCCAGATTGGGGTCAAGTCCCATTAGCAACGGCATCAATACCGTTGCGCCAAACATTGCCACAGCATGCTGCAGGCCAAGGATGACCGTCTGCGCCAACGGCAGCGTTTCATCCGGCGCGATCAGCCCATCATCGGTCAAGGCTGACTTTTTCTGCCAGCGGGGGAACCAGGAACTCGCCATCGTCATCTCCAGGGTGTCAGTGAAAGCGGGCCGCACAGTGCGGCGTTAGCGGGCATCCTGCCGTAAAAGGTGATGATATCCACGGTCAAACCATGCCAGGCCGTGCGTCTCATCGTTGCGCACCAGCGCCTGCACTTCGCAAAACAGAATGTCGTGTGTGCCAACGCTCACCACCTGCGCGACCTTGCAGTCGAACGACACCAGCGCGCCCTCTAACAGCGGGGAACCGCTGGCGAGCGTATGCCACTCGGCTGCCGCGAAGCGTTCTCCCATCGGCGTTTTGCCACCAAACAGCGTCGAGAGTGCTTCATGCCCGGCGGCCAGCGTGTTGACGCACAGATAACCGTTATCGCGAAAAATCGGCCAAACCGATGCCGATCGATTCAGGCATACCAGCAACGTTGGCGGTGTATCGGTTACGCTGCACACCGCTGAAGCGGTAAAACCGGCGCGTCCGGCGGGGCCATCGGTGGTGATGATATTCACCGCTGCGCCTAAGCACGCCATGGCGTTACGAAACGCATCGCGCTCCACAAGGGGTAAAATAGGTAGTTCGTGCACGCTCATCAGCGGCTCCTGTGATTAGCTGGCCGCACGTTGGGCAGGCGTAGCCGTATCGGCCAGCCAGCGCAACAGCAGCGCGTTAAAGTTGTCGGCATCCGTCACGCTCATGGCGTGACCGCCCCAGGCCATCTCAATCAGGCTGCCGTTGGGCAAGGCTTGCGCCAGCTGTGGCGAGCAGCTCCACGGCACCAGCAGGTCGTCCTGACTGCAAATCGCCAATACCGGCTGCGCGATCCGCGCCGCCTGCGCACGGAAATCGGCGCTTTTAAGCGCGTGTAAACGGCGCAGCAGATTTTCCATGCCCTGAAAATGGGCCACATGGTGCGCATCTTCCGCCGCAATACGCGCCTGATTACGCGCCAGCCATTCAGCGGGATACAGGAACAGCGGCTGCGCGCGTACAAAGGCTTCAACACCGACGTTCATCAACAGATCCTGACGCACCTGGAAGCAGCGCTGCGTATGCGCATCCAGCGACAGCCAGCCGTTGATCACCACCACGCGGCCCACGCGCGAGGGGAAATTCAGTGCCAGCTGCAGGCCAATCAAACCGCCAAGCGCATGACCGATAATGTCGTAATATTCAATGCCCCGTTGTTCCAGCGCGTCGGCCAGTTCCGCCGCCATCATCGCCATGCTGTAGCCATCCGGTAACGTAGCCGCGCTGCGGCCGGTGCCGCGCTGATCGTAGGTGACTACGCGATAATGCGGCGTCAGTGCTGCCAGCTGCGGCTGCCAAAAACCGGCTACGCCGCCTAAGCCCGAAGAGAGCACGAGCGTCGGCGCATCTTTATCGGTTAAACCCTGGATCTCCAGATGCATCAGGCCTCCTGCTTGCCGATGTGGGCAACCGTGGCGATTTCGATCAAGGCATCTGGCTTCACCAGTCCGCATTGGATACAGAAGCGCGCCGGTTTATCGCCGGGAAAGTATTCGGCATAAATCTGGTTTATCGCCGCGTAGTTGCTCCAGTCGGTGAGAAATATCGAGTTGAACGTCACGTCGTCCATGGTGCCGCCAGCGGTTTCAATCACCTTTTTGATGGTTTCCAGCACGTGGCGCGTTTGCGCCGCTGCATCACCCACGTGCACCACATTGTTGCTGGCATCGAACGGCAAGGTGCCGGAAACATACACCACGCCATCGGCTAAGGTGCCGGGCACGAACGGGGCAATCGGCGTACCGCTGCCGGGCGGAATAATCACACTCTTAGGCATGGCGAAATCCTCTTTTTATCGGTTTGCAGGTGCAACGGCGCATTAGCTTTTTAGCGCTTCACAGAACGTATCGGTATCGCTTACCCAGCCAAAAAACGTTTCGATATTAAAAATTGCGGCCTGCTGGGCGAACGCCGGACCCGCTTGATAAGTCGCGTCTTCCAGCACCACGCCGAAATACTCAAGGAAGAAGCCGTCGCGCAGCGTCGATTCCACGCAGACATTGGTGGCGATGCCGGTAAACACCAAATGGCGAATGCCGCGGCTGCGCAGCATGCTGTCGAGCGGCGTATTGAAAAAGCCGCTGTAGCGCGGTTTCGGCAGCACGATGTCGCCGGCCTGCGGTACCAGTTCATCCACCAGCGCATAATCCCAGCCGCCTTTCGACAGCAGCGTGCCCTGCAGTTCCGGACGTTTGCGCATGGTCTTCAGCGCGTTGGATTTGTGGAAATTGGGGGAACCGGCATCGCCAGCCTCCACGTATTGATCGTCCCAGCCATTCTGGAACCAGATGATCTGTATACCGGCGGCGCGCGCGGCGGTCACTGCCTGGTGAATTTTGGCAATTACCGGTTTAGTGGCAGAGACATCAAAGCCCGCCAGGTCGAGATAGCCTCCTTCGGTGGCGTAGGCGTTCTGCATATCCACCACAATTAGCGCACTTTGCGCCGGCGGCAACGCGATAGCTTCAGGGCGCGCAGGCAAAGTGATGTTCGGTAAACTTTCGGTATGGGCGCAAACAACGGTACTCATCAGGCAACCTCCTGCTGGGATGCAATCAAATTGTGGCGGCACTGCATTAATGGTTGGATACGTTCACCGAAATCTTCGATGCCTTGCAGGAAGTCGTCGAAGGTCAACAGCACGCCTTGCGTGCCATCGACTAATGCAACTTCATCCAACATTCGTGCCACATTGGCGTAAGAGCCGACTAATGTGCCCATATTGATGTTGACGGCGGAGGTGGGATCGGCCATCTGGCGCACGTTGGTGTCGCTGCCGGATTTGGTGTCCTGCTGGCTTTGGGTGGTGAGCCAGGCGAGCGCCTCTTCATCGGCACCGGCTTTGTAGTGCTCCCATTTGGCGCGTGCGGCGTCGTCGCTTTCGGCGGCGATAATCATAAACAGCACATAGGAACCGACATCACGACCGGCTTTATCGGCGGCCTGTTTCATGCGCGCGGCGGTAGGTGCGAAGGCGGTTGGTGTGTTGACGCCTTTGCCGAAGCAGAAGTTGTAATCGGCATGCTGCGCCGAGAACGCCATGCCAGCATCGCTCTGCCCGGCACAGATTACCTTCATCGGTTTTTGCGGCTGCGGGCTGACGCGGCAATCGTTCATGGTAAAGAATTCGCCTTTGAAATCGCTCTGGCCGGTGCCCCATAAATCGCGCAGCACGGTGACGTATTCGGTTAGATATTGGTAGCGGCTGGAGAAGTAGGCATCGCCCGGCCACAGGCCCATCTGCTCGTATTCCGGCTTCTGCCAGCCGGTGACAAGGTTGACGCCAAAGCGGCCATTCGAGATGGAATCAATGGTGGATGCCATACGCGCGACAATCGCTGGCGGTAACGTCAGCGTGGCGGCGGTTGCGTAGATCTCAATACGTGAGGTCACTGCCGCGAGGCCCGCCATCAGCGTGAAGGATTCGAGGTTGTGATCCCAAAACTCGGTTTTACCGCCAAAGCCGCGTAGCTTGATCATCGAAAGCGCAAAGTCGAAATGATAATGCTCTGCTTTCAGCACAATCGCTTTGTTCAGCTCAAAGGTTGGCTTGTATTGCGGCGCATGGGTGGAGATCAGCCAGCCGTTATTACCAATCGGGATAAAGACGCCAATTTTCATGTGAAACCTCTCTGCATTAGACGGGGATTGCTTCACGCGCTGCGCTGCTTCCTGCACGCATCCTACGGGCGGCGCTCGGTCACAATTCTGCAAAGGCTGTGCCACATTTTTAAAAGGCTTATACAACAATGTGTTAAAAATATTGGCGGTTTTAAACTGGAGTGATTGGTCCAAAACAGACCGTTTGGTCAAAAACTTCTGCACGTTTTTCATGCGCCGCATGGTCAAAAAAGGTGCAGATGGGCGATTAGGCAGGAAAGGAGGCCTTTGTTATGATGCATTTACGCAGTACGGATGAGGTAACAGTGTGAAAAGCGATGAAAAAAAACCAGGACGCCGCTCGCGTGCGGTCGCCGCAAAACGGGCGGCCATACTCGAAGCGGCCTTAGCCTTCTTCTCGCAATTCGGCATTCACGGCACCAGCCTGGATAAAGTGGCCGAGCGTGCCGATGTCTCCAAAACCAATCTGCTGTATTACTTTCCGTCGAAAGAAGTGCTGTATGTGGCGGTCCTGAAAGAGATCCTCGATGTGTGGCTGGCACCGCTGCGTGCGCTGCAGCACGATCACGATCCGCTGACGGCAATTCGCCAATATATTCGCCTCAAACTGGAAGTCTCGCGCGATCACCCGCAGGCCTCGCGCCTGTTCTGTCTGGAAATGTTGCAGGGTGCGCCGTTGCTGAAAGGTGAACTGGCCGGTGATTTAAAGGCGCTGGTGGATGAGAAGGCGGCGATTATCGAGCAGTGGATCGCCGAAGGTCGCCTGGCGGGCGTGCAGCCACAGCACCTGTTTTTCCTACTGTGGGCCACGACTCAGCACTACGCGGATTTCGCCTCGCAGGTGGAAGCGATTACTGGCCAAACGTTGCACGATGCGGCGTTCTTTGAACAGACGCTGGAGAATGTACAGCGCATGATTATTGAAGGGATCCGCGTGCGCTGATCCCGCTTTTTCAAGGAGAGAGCATGGATTCCTTATCGCAGCTGACGTTAGGTGCGGCAGTTACCGTCGCCGTGATGGGCAAACGCGTGCCGGTTTGGCAGGCGGCGCTGGTGGGCGCGATCGCCGGCACGTTGCCGGACCTCGATGTGTTTATCGATCACGGCGATGCCATCCGCAATATGACGCTGCATCGCACCGAAAGTCATGCGCTGATATTTCTCACCTTAATCGCGCCGCTTCTCGGCTGGCTGGTGGCGGGCGCGATGCGCAGTCGAACTCACTGGCGCGGCTGGACGCTGGCAATCTGGCTGGCGCTGGTGACGCATCCACTGCTGGATCTTACTACCGTTTACGGCACCCAGCTGGGTCTGCCGCTTACCGATTTCCCCTATGCTATTGGCAGCATGTATATCGTCGATCCGCTCTATACCTTGCCATTGTTAATTGCACTGCTGATCGCCCTGTGGCGACGTGATGCCGTGGGCTTGCGCTGGAATCGGATGGGATTATTAGTGAGTACGCTGTATCTCGGCTGGAGCATGGTGGCACAACACATCGCCACGCAGCACATTGAGCAGGATTTGGCGCAACAAGCGGTGCAGCCTGAGCAGGTTCTGGTGACGCCGACGGCGTTTAATACGCTGGTGTGGCGCACGGTGATTATGACGCCGGATCGTTATGGCGAAGCGTATTGGTCGCTGTTATCACCGGGTCGCCCGCTGCACATAAGCTGGCACGATCGTCAACCTGAATTGTTTGTCCCGTTTAAAGGCCAATGGCACGCCGAACGCGTGGCGTGGTTTAGCCATGGTTTCTACGCGATGCAGCAGCAGGGCGAGCGAACGTTGATTAGCGATTTGCGCATGGGGGAAGAACCGAATTACACCTTCACCTTCAATCTGGGATCGCCGCAGTCGCCTGAGGTGGCGCCACAGCGTGAACCTTCGCTGCGTCCCGCTTTAGGCGAAGCGTGGCGAAAATTGCTAGAGAGGTTATAACGAGAAAGGCCCGGTGAAATCACCGGGCCTTTGGCTGTGAAAATCAAGCCTTACGACGACGCAACAACCATCCCATCGTCAGAATCACAAACCACAGCGGCGTCACCATCAGCGCCTGACGGGTATCTTCCTGCAACGTGAGCAGCACCAGTACAAAGGCAAAGAACGCCATGCAGACCCAGCACATAAATTTACCCAGCGGCATTTTGAATTTCGATTCCGCATGACGCTGCGGATGCTGCTTACGGTATGCCAGATAGCTGCACAGGATGATGGTCCAGACAAACATAAACAGAATGGCCGACACCGTGGTGACCATGGTAAATACGGTCATCACATCCGGAATCAGATAAATCAGCGCCACGCCCGCCAGCAGGCACAGGCAGGAGAAGAACAGACCGGTCGTCGGCACCGCACGCGCCGAGAGGCGGCCAAAGGCTTTATGCGCCACGCCCTGTTCTGCCAGGCCATACAGCATACGGCTGGTAGAGAAGATGCCGCTGTTCGCGGACGAGGCCGCAGATGTCAGCACCACGAAGTTAACGATGCTGGCCGCGGCAGGCAGGCCAATCAGCACAAACATCTCAACGAACGGGCTGCGATTCGGCAACACCTGATTCCACGGTGTTACCGCCATGATTACCATCAGCGCCAGCACGTAAAACATAATGATACGCAGCGGAATAGCGTTGATGGCACGCGGTAAGACTTTATGCGGATCTTTAGTTTCAGCCGCGGCGGTACCTACGAGTTCAATACCAACAAAAGCAAAAACCGCAATCTGAAAACCGGCAAAGAAACCGCTCAGCCCTTTCGGGAACATGCCGCCGTGATCCCAGATATTGCTCAATGAGGCGGTGCCGCCGTTCGGGGAGGGATAATGCATGCTCACCAGCACAACACCGGTAATGATCAACGCGACAATGGCGACGATTTTGATAATCGCGAACCAGAACTCCATCTCACCGAATAACTTCACCGTGGCGATATTCAACGCCAGGAAGACAAAGACGCACAGCAGGGCGCTCATCCAGATGGAGAAATCCGGGAACCATAGCTGGAAATAGGCGCTGATCGCCACCACGTCGGCGATGCCGGTCACCACCCAACAGAACCAGTAGGTCCAGCCGGTAAAATATCCCGCCCACGGTCCGAGTAAATCGGCGGCAAAATCGCTGAAGGATTTGTACTCGAGGTTGGAGAGCAGCAGTTCGCCCATGGCGCGCATGACGAAGAACAACATAAAACCGATGATCATATAGACAAAAATGATCGAAGGGCCGGCCAGGCTGATAGTTTTACCCGACCCCATAAATAGCCCGGTGCCGATGGCACCACCGATAGCGATTAACTGGATGTGACGATTATGCAGGTTACGCTGGAGCTTATCCGGCTGTTCGGCCTCAACTAGCGCCTCTTTCGATTGATCAACCATAAGTTTTTCTTTCCTGTCGGGATGTTGTGTCAGCTCTTTTGGCTGATAAGGTATGTGCCTTTGTAAGGGCAAGGGGCATAAGATAGTGGAAAGCCAGGCTGTTTCGGTAATGGTTTTTTACCTTTTGTGACCTTTTACGAGCTTTGCTCTGTCAGCAAATATTTACAGGGTATAAAGCAGCGTCATTTTGCGTAAATCTTCAACAAGTAAGACATTTACGCCGCTCTCCTGCCACGCGACCTCTACACTTGTTTATTCATTTCGTCAGGAAAAGTGAGGCACTGTGCGCGCTCTGTTCGCCGTGGCATTGCTGGCTGTTTGCGGCTGGCTCAGTTTACCGTGGTTGAAGATCCATCTGCCGCCGCAGTGGAATCCCTTTACGCCGCTTAACGTAACCGATCCGCCAGGTTGGATGACGCGCTACAAGCTAAAGAGGTTAAGTAATGATCCGGCTGCCTGTATGGCGGTGATGCGGCAGGCCAGCGAACAGCGGCTGGTGCAATTCCGCGCGGTGCCGCCAATGCAAGGTGATTGCCCCATTGAACAGCCGCTGCGTATTAGCGGTTACGGTGACGTCACCCTTAGCAGTAGCTTTCTTGCTAGCTGCCCGATGGCGGTGACCAGCACGCTGTTCGTGATTAATAGCCAGAACGCTTTGCGCCAGGCAGGTATCACCAGTCCGCTGAAACGGATTTCCCACGTAGGGAGTTATGCCTGCCGTAATATTTATCATCGACAGGAAGGAAGATTAAGTGAGCACGCCAGCGCCGATGCCTGGGATGTTACCGGCTTTCAATTGGCGAACGGTCGCTGGTTACAGGTAGGTAAGAACTGGCAGCAGCCAGAGGATGCTGCTGCAGGATTGCATGCGCTGTGGCGCAATGGTTGCGCGACATTCGGCAATGCGCTGGGGCCTGATTACAACGCCGCGCATGCCAGTCACTTCCATCTTGGCATGCGCGGGACCGGTTATTGCCGTTAGTTACACAACGGGATTAAGTCCACGTTTTATCAGAAAATGATTAGCTGGCCATGAGAAAAGAAAGCCAATCATTATCGCCAGTTGCAGCATAAACCAGAATACGATCAGCAGCGGGTTAATCTGCTGCGCAAGAACGAATTTCAGAGCCAATGCCATAAAGAAAAAAATCCCTAACTGGTATATCAGCACAGGGAAAACTTCGGTTTTCAGAGCGAGCAATAAGGCGCTATAAAATGAATGTTTTTCACGTTGGCGAATGGCGAGAAACTGGAAAAGTAATCCAATAAACAATGAAACTATCACGCAAATAATTGCTTGCATCCAAAGGGCAGGTGTAATTGCAAAGTGTTTCAGCAGCGTGACTATCGGGATTGTCATTATATCGCCGAATATACAAGCCGCTGCGGTTAACGAGGTGGAAATAAAAATGGTTTGCCAGTTCGTCGTTTTTTGCATTTTACGTGGGATCAGCAGCGCAATTTTCAGCTGATGAGAAGGTTTGCGGCCCAGATACCACCAGGCAAGCCATCCAATAAAAGGCATATACAAACCGGTTAAGGGCCAAATGATATTCATAACCGCAACCGGATGGGGATGGCGAAAAAGGTCTTTAAGAATCATTAGGGCAGTGCAACCGCCCAACACAAGGAAAGGTAATGCCAACTGGTTCAACATAGTCTGTTCCGCTGATTTTCCCAACTACCTGTGACAAAGCGCCTTTCGTACCCAGCGGCATTGTCTCCCCTTGCAACGGGTGATACACAACACTGTTCTCAAGTAATAAGCGTAGCCGCAAATTAGATTGAGATAAATCACACCGTGCGATGCTGCCTTACCTCATCCGCAGAAATAAGTGGAATTAAGATTAAGTTGAAACTCATTCTCTGTATAACCCCCTTTCTCAGCAAAAGAATCTGCTCCGACCTTTGATAATTTTAGTTAATGACGATGCTGAAATTTATCGGTTGGATGTTCATTTTCGATGAATAGGGTGATTGAAACTACTTCAGAAAAATCCTATTCTAATCTGATAAGGAATTAAAGTTGTGAGCTCGCTTACAAATAGCGTGAGCTGATTCCTTTTTCTGATGTTAACGCGTTGACAATAATAGGGTTTTACTCATTGCTTACAGGTTTGCTCTCTTTTCAATCAATATTTTTACTCTAGTTAATTTATTTTTTGCGTTAACCCGAACAAATTACAAGGCGTGAAAGCGTGAAACAGCGCTAAGGCAATAATGACGACCGATAATTATTTCGCCTGGCGAGGCGAAATGGAAAATGAATTTCAGGCAGTGACAGAAGTGATGCAATTGAAATCACTTTTACAAACCCAGATTGAAATGCTGGGTTTTGATTACTTTGCTTTTTTGGTCCAGCATCCGGTGCCGTTTACCCGACCACGACTCTTTTTGTTTAGTACGTATCCCGAAAGCTGGGTGAAACGCTACGAAACTGAGAACTATTATGCGGTCGATCCGGTGTTATTACTCTGCCAGAGACCGGGCAGAGGAGTGGAGTGGACGCACGATTTATTTACCAATGCGGGTAATTTATGGGCTGAAGCCAACGCTGCAGGTTTGCTAAGTGGCTTTTCCTGCTCAGCAATGGCACCAAATCGAACCATTGGTATATTATCTATTGCATCACAGTTTCACAGTAAGACTCAGCATTTGCGCCTACAGCTAGAAGTAAAACTGCATCTTCTGGCGGAACTGAGTTTGCGCGTGTTAGAGCGTCTTAACGACAATTCAATGGTCGTTTTATCGAGTGATTTTAGTCAGCGTGAGCTGGAAATCCTGAAATGGACGGCAGAAGGAAAAACCTCTGCGGAAATTTCACTTATTTTAGCAATATCTGAACATACGGTGAATTTTCACCAAAAGAATATGCAAAAGCGTTTTAATGTTTCCAATAAAACGCAGATTGCCTGTTATGCGGCAGCGATTGGCCTGATTTAGCGAAAAGGCAACTACCAATTTTAGTAGTTCCTTCTCCACAGTCAGTTGTCTACCCTGCGCGCAATGTTGCCAGGCTGGCTCAAATAAATCATTGCATACATGGGGATGTCAGAGGCGCATGATGAAAGTAATTCAAACACAGCTTAAGGATATGCCGTCCTCACTATTGGCAGAACTTGGAACGTATCGGTATAGCGTTTTTGCGCGCGGCGAAGGGTGGTCGATTCCACCAAGATTAAGTACGCCTGGGCAGGAATACGATCGTTTTGATCGTTCGGATGTGACCTGGCTGATCGCCTGGAACGCGCGTCAGGGGATATGCGGCTGTGCACGCCTGCTGCCATGGCATGAGCCTGAAGTGCCAGAAGGGTTTGTTCTACCCTTTGATCAGGAGAAAGTGTGGGAAATGTCGCGCTTTTCGGCGCGCCTTGAAGTGGATGCGGAGCTGCCGTTAAGCATTTTGTGGCACTCGGTACAGTTAGCCGAGTTGAGCGGGATGGAGTATTTAATCAGCTCGGCAACGCCGATGCTGGAGAAGATGTTTGAACAGCATCAAGTGGTGTACGAGCCGCTGTCTCCGGGCTTGATCCAATCAGAAGATAATCTTTTTGCTATTCGCATTCCGGTTGACCAACCGGCACTGGCGGAGAAATACCGCGGTACAAGACGCTTTAGCCCGGAAGAAGTGTTGCCGTCGCTGGGCGTATCGGTGAACTGGCAATCACACAGTTAAACACCCCGCGCATCGCGCGCGGGGCATACTGCTTATTGGCGGTAAGCGGTTTTGATCTGACGAATGGTGTTGTTAAACACTTCCGCCTGAGGCTTATCGCCTAAAGAGGCCTGTACATAACGCTCCATGTTGATGATCACCTTACCGGCATCGGCTTGACCCATTCCCTTCAGAATTAATGTCACCATCATCTTCAGACAGGCGACTTCGTCTGCCAGCGCTTGTGTCTCACGTGAAGTTGCAAAATCTTCATCACTCATAATTGGCTCCTTGGTGGTGTTACTCAATGGGGACACATTCTTCCTGTGCGTAAAGAAGAGAGTATATCATAGGGTTGTTCAACGAATTTAATGCAGACGAAACGGTAAAACTACGCGTGGGGTTTAATTGGACCTGGTGCTATTTTGCCGCTATTGAAAAGGGGGAGAAGCCGTTATTTATTCGGCAAACAGAAGAAAGCAATAAAATCGAGCTATAAATTATAACATAATGATATTAGTCACAATTTTACTTCATAATTTGCGCATGCTAATGCATTTTTCCTTAAATGCCTTTAACAGCCCAATGTAATTGATTTGCATCATTTCATTTGAGATTTATCTGGTGTGATAGATGTTTTTTCCACCTGAAACCCGGTAAGATGTTTCACCAATAATATATTTCCCTTCACTAACCTGCGGAGTACGTCCCGTTGATCAGCCTGCTTCTTGTTGATGACCATGAACTGGTACGCGCCGGTATTCGCCGCATTCTGGAAGATATGAAGGGACTTGTCATTGCAGGTGAGGTGGCCTGTGGCGAAGACGCCGTGAAATGGTGCCGCAACAATCCGGTTGACGTCGTGTTAATGGATATGAACATGCCCGGTATCGGCGGACTTGAAGCAACGCGTAAAATCGTGCGCTACAACCCTGATATCCGCATCATCATGCTGACCATTCATACCGAAAATCCTCTACCCGCTAAAGTCATGCAGGCGGGTGCTGCAGGTTACCTGAGTAAAGGCGCTGCGCCGCAGGAAGTGGTGAGTGCAATTCGCTCAGTACATGCGGGGCAGCGTTACATCGCCTCAGATATTGCTCAACAGATGGCGCTGAGCCAGATTGAGCCACAAAAAGCCGAATCACCGTTTAGCTGTTTGTCGGAAAGGGAATTGCAGATTATGCTGATGATTACCCGCGGGCAGAAAGTGACGGAGATTTCCGAACAGCTTAATCTCAGCCCGAAAACCGTTAACAGTTACCGTTATCGTATGTTCAGCAAGTTAAACATCAGCGGTGACGTAGAGTTAACGCATTTGGCCATTCGACATGGCCTGTTCAATGCGGAGCCATTAATCAGTAGTGAGTGACGTTTTCAATCCCAAAGCCTTTCTCAGCACCGTGACCAGTCAACCCGGCGTCTATCGCATGTACGATGCGGCCGGCACGGTGATCTATGTTGGTAAAGCCAAAGACCTCAAAAAGCGCCTGACCAGCTACTTCCGGACGCAGGTGGGCAGTCGCAAAACGGAAGTGCTGGTCAGTAACATCCAGAATATTGACGTCACCGTAACGCACACTGAAACGGAAGCACTGCTGCTCGAGCATAATTACATTAAGCTCTATCAGCCGCGCTATAACGTATTGCTGCGCGATGACAAGTCTTACCCCTATATTTTTCTCAGCGGCGATAGCCATCCACGTCTGGCGATGCATCGCGGTGCGAAGCATGCCAAAGGTGAATACTTTGGGCCATTCCCCAACGGCTACGCGGTGCGGGAAACACTGGCGCTGCTGCAAAAAGTTTTCCCTATTCGCCAATGCGAAAACAGTGTTTATCGCAACCGTTCGCGGCCCTGTCTGCAATATCAGATTGGGCGTTGCCTGGGGCCTTGTGTTGCGGGCCTGGTGAGCGAAGAGGAGTATGCGCAGCAAACCGATTATGTGCGGCTGTTCCTTGCGGGCAAAGATGATCAGGTGATTAATCAGCTGGTTAAACGTATGGAAGACGCCAGCCAGGCGTTGCGTTTTGAAGATGCGGGCCGTTTGCGCGATCAAATTCAGGCCGTGCGGCGTGTTACCGAGCGGCAGTTTGTTTCCAATCAAGGTGATGACCTTGACGTGATGGGCGTGTCATTTGATGCCGGCATGGCCTGCCTGCACGTGCTGTTTATTCGCCAGGGCAAAGTGCTCGGCAGCCGCAGCTATTTTCCTAAAGTGCCAGCGGATACTGAACTCACGGAAGTGGTGCAAACTTTTGTCGGCCAATTCTATTTGCAAGGCAGCGAAGCGCGCACCTTACCGGCTGAAATCCTGCTGGACTTTTACCTGCCCGAGCGCGAATTGCTGGCCGAGTCGCTCAGCGCCCTGGCGGGACGCAAAGTCAATATTCAGAGTAAACCGCGTGGTGACCGCGCGCGCTATCTTAAGCTGGCGCGCACCAACGCGGCGACAGCGTTGACCACCAAACTGTCACAACACTCTACTATTCAGCAGCGTCTGGCGGCGCTGGCGACATTCCTTGAGCTCGACAGCATCAATCGGATGGAGTGCTTCGACATCAGCCATACCATGGGCGAGCAGACTATCGCTTCATGTGTGGTATTCAACCGCGATGGCCCGCTGCGCTCGGATTATCGTCGTTATAACATTGAAGGCATTACGCCGGGCGATGATTATGCGGCGATGAATCAGGTGCTACGGCGTCGTTACGGTAAAGCGCTGGAAGAGGATAAAATCCCCGACGTCATTATCATCGACGGCGGTAAAGGTCAGCTGGCCCAGGCGAAACAGGTGTTTGCCGAGCTCAATGTACCCTGGGATAAAGATCGTCCCATTTTACTCGGTGTTGCCAAAGGCAGCGATCGTAAGGCGGGATTAGAAACCCTGTTCTTTGAAGCGGAAGGTGAGGGCGTTTCTTTACCTCCGGACTCGCCAGCGCTGCATGTGATCCAGCATATTCGTGACGACTCTCACAATCATGCGATTTCAGGTCATCGGAAAAAACGCGCCAAAGTGAAGAACACCAGTGCGCTGGAAAGCATTGAAGGAGTGGGACCAAAACGGCGCCAACAGCTGCTTAAGTATATGGGTGGGCTGCAACCGCTAATGAATGCCAGCGTGGAAGAGATAGCCAAAGTACCGGGGATTTCTGTCGCTCTGGCAGAAAAAATATACTACTCACTGAAACACTAACATTGAAACAGGGTGGGCAATGTAGGAACATACATGAAATCCTACTCACACCAGACAGTTACTGGCATATGCAATTTAACATTCCGACGTGTCTTACCCTGTTTCGAGTCGTACTTATTCCCTTCTTTGTCCTGGCGTTCTATTTGCCATTTCAATGGGCTCCCTTTGCCACTGCACTGATCTTCGTCATCGCTGCGGTAACTGACTGGTTTGATGGTTTTTTAGCTCGCCGCTGGAAGCAAACAACACGGTTTGGTGCATTCCTCGATCCGGTGGCGGATAAAGTGCTGGTGGCAATTGCCCTGGTGCTGGTGGCTGAGCATTTCCACGCATGGTGGATCACTTTGCCAGCGGCAACCATGATTGCCCGTGAAATTATTATCTCTGCGCTGCGTGAGTGGATGGCTGAGATTGGCAAACGCAGCAGTGTGGCGGTTTCCTGGATCGGTAAGGTAAAAACCACCGCGCAAATGTTCTCACTGTTTGCCTTACTGTGGCGTCCGGAGGCGACGGTAGTCGGCGTGGGTGTGGTTGCGCTGTATATCGCAGCGGTGCTGACTTTCTGGTCAATGTTCCAGTATTTAAGCGCGGCACGTGGCGATTTGCTCGATAGCTGATCGATGCGATTTAAAAAGCAGCAAACGGACGCAGTGTGTGGATAATTCTATTGACTCATTGCGTCAGATAAGTAGAATGCATCGCATCGAACGGCAGCTGGCCTGCAAGAAGCTGAATGAAATCAGCAGGTTTGATGAAGAAAGAACAGGATCGAGTAGTTGAGTTAGCAATGCAGTCGCAAACTCAAATACAGAGATTATGCGGGAATAGCTCAGTTGGTAGAGCACGACCTTGCCAAGGTCGGGGTCGCGAGTTCGAGTCTCGTTTCCCGCTCCAAATTTAGTAGTTCGTATCCAACGGATTACATATCAGATTAAAGGCGCGTTGGCAGAGTGGCCATGCAACGGATTGCAAATCCGTCTACCTCGGTTCGACTCCGGGACGCGCCTCCAATTTACACCCTGCCCGGGTGGTGAAATCGGTAGACACAAGGGATTTAAAATCCCTCGGCTTATGGCTGTGCGGGTTCAAGTCCCGCCCCGGGCACCATATTCAAAATACCTAATTAAAACAAAGCAGTATAAGCAATGTCGTAACCGCCGCCAGGCGGTTTTTTTGTGCATGGAATTTGCAGCTTAGCTGCGAATGACTACAAAATGACTACATTGCGTCTACGGCACTTTTTGCCCCCATAATTTCCCATTCAACAGACAAAAGAAAACCCGCTTTGCGGGCTTAATTTTACCACCAGGAAATTTGCTGACTTCCGCGCTGTGGATGCGGTGGGACAGATTTGATCTGACCTGGTGAAACGATTATCTGTGCCACAGTTTCATGTGATTTGAATGTGCAACTGCAGTTTATATTTTGGCACTGATGATAACGTTCCTTCGTTTCCTTCGAGATATAACGGCTCGATTTGGTGTGTGCTGCGTTCTGGCAAAGCGGACAATGCATCATATAAGCGCTACCTGAATGAATAATTAAGAGTACCGATTACTATTTTGACCATGACAGTAGGCATTTGCAAACTAATAACTAGTCATTTGTGAACGAGTCATACTCAACGTCATTAAGTAACACCTCAAAATCGAGTTGTGTGGTGTAGCCGTTGTTGCTCAGGCTATGCGTCACTTTACTAATGAGCCAAGGCTGCGCATCGATCACCGATTTAAAGCCGCTCACTTTGACCGGTGTCTCGGGATAGAGATCAGCTCGCCCCATTGCCAGCGTAAGCGAAAATTCAGCGACGCCACGTTGTAGTTTTTCCCACTTAGCTTTAGCGGCGCGCATCGCCGTTGCTTTGCTGGAATAGACTGTCGTAAGCGTAAACACGTTGTCTTCGCTGCCTGCCAGATAATCACCTTCTTTTGCTTCCGGTGGCTTAACAACTTTTGTTTTCGATTTCTTTGCTGCGGGATGTTCAAGCGCGCGAAGCTGGCGCACTTTCATTTTACGCTGCAGCTTCACTTTCTTTGGCTTTGGGTCTTTGGTGTGAAGCCAGCTTGCCGATACGCCGCTATAAGCGCCACGGTCAGCGATGCTGAAAGTATGCCGATCACCATCGTTACGTGTGATGGTCATTTGTGGGATGGGTTTGCCGCTAATGGTGACGCCATTACCCGGTCGGATAAATAACAGGCGACCGGCTTTTACTGCGGCCACCGCTCCATAGAGCGTGGCAAGGCGCGTCAGGAATTTGGCGTCGGTCTCTTGTGTCTGGTCAATATGCGCCACCGCAATCCCGGCAAAGCCATCGGCCAGCATGGGTTTAAGTTTATTGCGACCGGCAATCTGCGTGACAATATCGCCCAGGGTTGTTTCGTGGTAGGAAACTTCACGGCGGGAATTCAGCGAGCCGCGAAAATCAGCACTGCGGGCGCGAATCGTCATGGTGTCCGGCGCGCCGTGGTGCTCAACCTCATCAACGGTAAAACTGCCTTTACCGATAAGCGCTTGTCCTTTCCAGCCGAGAAACAGCGTTACTACAGCACCGCGTACCGGCATTGCCAGTTGACCGTCTGCGTCATCCAGCTCGACGTCGAGCTGGTCAGCCTCAAAGCCACGGTTATCGGTCAGCGTGAGCGATATCAGGCGATCCCGTATGTTCGTTGTGACATCCTTTGAATTTACCGTAAGCATAAAATCAGGTGTTAACCGCGCGCCCATCTGCACCGGCAGGCCACTGATACCCGTCATCCGATAAGCCCTCCCGCCTGTGAAATGAGACTGCCGGCAGCGGACTTAACATTATCGATCGTCGATGTTATCTGCCTTGGCAGATTGCCTACTCCGCTAATCAGTCCATCTGCCTGCTTTTTCAGATCACCAAACATCGAGGTAAGGGATTCATCCACGCGCAGAAGGCTAAGGGTGAACATGATTTTACTGGCGGCACCGTTGGGGAAAAATTCGCTGTGGGTATTGGAAATGCTTTCTATAACATACATGCCGTAAATCATGCCGCTGCCACCAATCAACGGCCATGCCATTCCCTGATCGGCAAGTAGTCTGACGGTCATCAGTGATACAGCGCCGCCGGTAATTTCCGGGCGAAGCTCGCCCGACAGCGTAATTTTCTCATCACCCGGCCCAATAAACTGCGCCGCCGGTCGCTGACCAACGCGGTTGTTAGTCGGCCAGCGATAATCGATGTTCTGCTGCAACTCGCCATAAGGCAGCGTCTGTCGCATAAACGGCATCATGCCGTAGATCATCATCATCGCTTAATCCTCCCAACTCATTTTGCTGCGATTCTGCGCCTGTCGGTTACGCTGCTCACGCGCCTGATGCTGCGCCATAAGTGCCAGCGCATCGTCTTTGCTCATGCCTTCATGCATGTTGATTTCATACTGGTAACTGTTCTGGCTGCGGTCGGTAAATCCGCCGCCTGCGGACGGTGCCGACACGGGTCGATAAGGCGCACCGCCCGTTGCCAGGCTGTATTGCAAGCCGCCCGTAATTACGCCAGCGCCACCGGTAGCCATTGGATCGGGTGAAGGCACCTTGTCTTTAAGGCCATCAGATTTCGTATCGATGATGCCGAGCTTTTCCAGCACCCAATCAATGCCGCTCCGTAGCTGGTCGAGCGCATGGCTGGGAATTTTCAAAGCCTCGGCCAGCATGTTGCCGAATTTTTTGCCCATCTCCCCGGCAGAGGCCAGCTCCGTCTGCGTGGACTTAACCGGGTCAAGCAGCTTTCCAAACCACCCCCATAGTTCTTTGACCTTGCCGCCGAGCCATTCAAATGGCGGCTTGAGGGTGCCAAAGGATTCGCTGATTGGCCCCAATGCAGTGGTAAACCCTTCTGCAACGCCTGCCATAAATGCGCTGATAGGCTCCCAGTATTTACGAATCATCAATGCACCGGCCACGATGACCGCCACGACAGCTACGACCGGCAGCGTGATTAAACCAAGCGCCGCTGTTATAGCGCCGCCAGCGATACTGAATGCTGTTCCAAGTAAAGCTGCGCCTGCAATCAATGCGTTGATCCCTGCAACGACCGGCCATGCAACCAGACCAATCAATCCCAGCCCCGCGACAAGCGCTGTAGCTGCGCCCGTCAGCATGACAATTTTGGTTGTAAGTTCAGGATTGGCTTTCACCCAATTGCCAGCGGTAATAAGCCATTTGTTGGCGGTGGTCGTCAGCTTGCGAAGGGATTTGTCTTGCTGCTCAAACACTTCTATGCGCACGTCTTCCCAAGCCGATGAGAGGTTGAGCAGATCGCCATCAAGATTATCAACCTGAACATTTGCCACCTGTTTAGCGGCTCCGCCTGCGTTCATGAGGTAGCCGCGCTTTTCATCAAGCTTACCGTTCCCGGCTGCGTCGATAAGGTTGATAGCACCTTTCATCGCTTCTTCGCCAAAAATGGTTTTGATGTATTCCGCCTGCTGCGCTGTGCCGAGCCGATTCTTTTTGAATGAGGCATCAATGCTTTTCAGGATGCCAAACACCGGCAGCATGTTGCCTTTGCTGTCACGGGTTTTAATACCCAACTCTTTTAGCGCTGCGGGGGCTTGCCCGACAGGGGCCTGTAATCTGCTAAATACTGCGCTTCCACCGGTTCCCGCCATCGAACCCTTGATGCCGTTATCTGCCATCACACCAAGCATGGCGGTGGTGTCTTCAATGCCGGCACCAGCCGCACGCGCAACCGGTGCGACGTATTTCATTGCCTCGCCCAGCTCAAGCAGGTTGGTATTTGACTTGGTGAAACCCTTCGTCATTACGTCGGAAACACGCTGGATCTCCGCCATCGGGATTTTGAAAGCGGTCTGCATGTTGGTAACGATGTCAGCCGCCTCGGCAATATCGACCTTAGACGCCAACGACAGGTTTACCGTCGATTCCGTTGACGCCAGTATGGCGTCGGCATCGATATTCTTTGAGATGTATTTCGCCACGTAGCCGGTGGCACTGCCTTTATCGGGATCGATGGCTTCCGCATGAAAGCGCGCTCTGCGGGCCTTTTCGGTAGTTAGTTCAGTGCCATCTTCGCGCCATGCATAGTCGCTGATCACCTCACGCACGCGATCAACATTTTCAGGCAGCATAAACATCAGCATGTGCCAATGTGGAGTTGCATCGTGATGGGGTTCGGCAACACGAATGCCGAAGATGCGGATTTCTTCGCGATGCAGCTTGGCGCGTATTTTCTGCCACACGTTGCACAGATAACGCTGCGTGTCTGCCGGGCTGGCACCATTCCACTTGCGGTTACGATGACCGGTCTTGATAGTGGCGTGGTAGCGAGAAGGGGCGGTAACCGTATAAAACTCGCCGACAAAGCCCATCTCGTTGCAGATATTTTCAAATCCGCGAATGCGGTTCATCAATTCGCAGCGCTTAATGGCGGGATTGGACACGCTGGAATCAAACTTGTCGATTAAGCTGATCCTCTCGCCGGTTTCCTCATTCTCCAGCTCTAGCCCTTTAAGAAACTCTCGCGTGCGGCGTTTTTGCTCGCGCCACTCTGACACCGTCATATTGCTGGCATAGGGTGTATGTTTTTTGCTGACGTTGGCGAGAGCGATTTGCAGATGTTCACGCCAGGACGCCGCGATACGACGCAGGCGGCCTTTCCACCATTTCTCGGTTTGCATGCGCAAGATCGCGGGGGTGACTTCTTCCGGATCGAATAGGCGTGATGTGACTTTTTCCCACAATGGCGGTGTCTGATTAAACTCGCGAGTGATGGTGGCGGCGGTCATGTAAATGCGGTGCGTGTATTTATAATCTGATTCGTTGTCAGATTGAGCATGCGCCTGTACCAGCTCAGCCAGGGCAAAGTTGGCAATGTCGCCAGCCAGCAAATCAACATCGGCGCGAGCCATATCCGGCAAGCGGTTAAAACGACGCATTAACTCCCATAGTGCGCCACACGCTCTCGCCGCACCGACATCCTTAGTGGCATTTTCTGTCAGCAAATTAAACGTGCCGGCCTTCATTTCGTCGAGCCGATACTTTGCATTTACACATTCGACGCGTGGCAATGTGCGCTCAACAAAAGTCTTCGTTAAGTACGCATTGGCACGGGCAATGCCCTGTGATTTTTCCAGTTCGGCGACGCGTCGCCTGACATCGAGCTGAATCAGCGTTGGCTGCTGAGCGAGTAACTGCTCAGCATGCGCCAAAGCCGCAATCAACTGGTCGCGGCTTCGCAGTTCCTTATAAGTAGGATAGGGGCTGGCAATGGCTTCCCGTGGGGCATTCCACGGGTAAGCATATGTCTCTGTCATCAGGCATTGGCCTGCAGATGTTTTACGCGCTGCTCTTCAATCTCCTGACAAGAAACGCAGCGAGTAACGCCAAGATAGGCGCGCCGCCGCAATTCAGGAATTGGGGCGTCACAGTCTTCGCAGAAAGAAGCGTTAATCGCAGGGGCGCGGTTAACGATGAGCGCGATGTTACGTTCGAGCATTTCCTCGGTGCGCTGCTGCACTATATCCATTGAATCGGCCATTAGTGCGCCTCCGCGATTTGTGTCTGCAGTTTTTCAACTTCTTGCTGTAACAACTCAGCAGCCTCAACACATGACATTTCCTCACGGCGAATAGTCCAGGCAAGCACATTGAGGCGTGAGATCATTAATTCTGCTCGGTTGCGACGTTCCTCTTTTCGCGCGTCATTGAGCATCATGTCGAGTTCGATGTACGACTCAGTTTGTGTGGCTTCCAATAATTTACGTTGCATGTAATTTCCTGTTTTTGGGCAAAGAGAATCCCGGCGGGTTTACGCCAGTTAATTGCTTTGGGTTATTTAGTTAGAAAGCGTCATTCGCTTGGGGAATAAACTCACGACGGCTTTTAATTGGTTCATTGCACGTATGACGGCGGTTTTTTCATCGGTGCTTAATTCGCTAAAATCGGCGCTGTGTCGGTCTTTGCCAATATTTGCCAGGAAAAAGATGGCGCTCAGCGCGCGCTTATTGTCCTGATAGTTGCTGTCTCTTACATCACGCATTGAGTCGAAGAATCGCGTTAAATCCTTTTCACTGTCGCCGCCCTTAAATTGCGAGCGCAACAAGGCGACGTGGTTGAGTGCCGCGACACGTTGACCGGCGCTCAATTCGACAAGCATTGAATCGCCTTCGATAGCCATGATTTGCCTCTCTTGGGTGTTGCTTGAATTTGTGGTGCGCTTGAAACTTCTTTAACCGGATGCCAGCGCTTACCGTTGTCACCTAAAATCCAGCCATGTCCGTAGGACATTGACGGGCTGCGTCTTTTGAGCTGTGCAGCAAAAGAAATCATGACTGCACCTCAGACCACGCCAAATGACGCGCCAAGACCGCTGATCGCATCGACAGTTGAAGACAAAGCCGGGTTAGCCTGTATGCGCGCCTGGACGGCCAGTGCGGCGAGAGTTAAACAACGAATACCGCTGTTAACGTTTTGCAGCAGACTACGTTTGCAGCTAGCGCTCAATTGCTCAGTGGAGATTGCGCCAGCCGCTAACTGCCCAACCTCAGCGGTGGCTTTCATCACATACAGCGGTAGTTTGTCGTTGGCAACTTCGTTGACCGGCACGCAAGGCAAGCACTGGATTTGCGCAAGTAAGCCATCAATGAGCGTCGCGTCTTCGGTAACATCGGTAAGCACTAACACTTCTTGTACGGTGAGCTGATGAGGCTGATCGGGATTCAGCTTGTTACGCAGCGTTTGTGCTCGCATGCCTGCCTGCTGCGCAACGTCTTCCAAGTTGTGCGTTAGCGCGAACTTGCGGCATGCATCGTCGTAATAGTTATGGGTAGAAACTTTGAAATCAAACATAGTCAAATTCCTCACTGCCGAACACAATCATTGGCAAAGTTGAATGTTAACGTGACTGAAAGTCAGCTTCTTTCGTTAAAGCGATCATGTTGATGAGCACTTTTTCCATCTTGCGAGCTTTTGACCTGATTGGTAGGCGACCATCTTTCACCATCAGGCGGCAGGTTTCGTAAGGTATTCCGGTCACTTTTGCGAATTCCGGCAGCGACAAATAAGGGCTGCTCAAGGTAATTGAAAGTGGAGAATTCATCGTGCATCCTTGTTCGTTAAGGTAAATGCGGGTAATTGCGTTCGTTGATTCAATATTGACTACGTTACATTTCAAATTTGAATCAGTCAACGTTCACATGGTGGAAAAGTTGAATGGAATTTTCAGGCGGGCAAGCTTTAGTTGATAGATTATTGAAAGCCTACGGTTTTTCCACGCAGAGAGAATTAGTCGAAAAGATTGGTGTTGGTCATGGCACGGTCAGTACATGGATTCGCCGTGAATACTTTGCCGGTGAAGCCGTAGTGCAATGCGCCTTAGATACTGGAGTTTCACTTGAATGGCTTGCCACGGGAAAAGGTGAGCCAGCAATCGCTGTTGTTCGCGAAAGTGAACAACAGTCCTCTAAAGTTGAAAACCTGCCATTTAGTTCTATCGATTCTGGGCATCTGCAGCTGCGGGAGCCGGTTTCAATACAGGCTTCTTTATTGCCGTCAGGTCACAAGAAGGTTGAAGTCATTCAGGTGCCGGAAGTCAGCACGTTTTATTTGGTCGATAAAGATTTTGCCAAACCGACCGATGGAATATGGATCACTCAGCGCGCTGATGTTGTGCGATGCGAAACGTTGCAGAGAACGCCGGGCAATCACTGGCGTATCGAAGGTGTGGATTGGCCTGTTGATGAAGTTAAATTAATCGCGAAGGTTATAGGAAGTATCAAACATAAAATGTAATTGGGGGGGCTATGGACAGAAAACTCAGTGTTTATAACTACACACGCAACAGAGATAAGTTACTGGCAAATCTAGTCAATATCATAGAGGGTATGACATGTGACGGACAGGTTGATGCCAAAGAATTACTTTACCTTGATACTTGGTTATTGGAAGCTGAAGCAATCAGCGAAAATTATTGCGTCCAGGTTATTCGGGATAAAATTGCAGCCATTTTAGAAGATGGCATCATCGAAGAAGCTGAACTGAAGCAATTCAAAGATGACTTACTAAATATTCAACAAAACCTTCTCGATACCCCTGACGTTGACTTCTATTCAACCGAATCTGATAAACACCTTCTTGAAGGTCTGTGTAAAGGCATGTTAGCCAATCATGAGTTATCGGAAGATGAGATCCGCTATCTTCGTTGGTGGTTATCCAATAATGGTTTGTTAAAAACAAACTTCCCCGGTAAAGACCTTTATCTTCTGATTGAGAACATCTTGGCTGATGGTGTTGTAACACCTGATGAAAGAGAAGAACTGAAAGAGGCCATGATAGCCTTTACGGGCTGCGATTTAGCCACTGGATCGGTTGACGGTCTTTCAATTCGTTCACCGCTTGAACATGTGGATGAGTTAAAAATCAAAGGCTCTGTAGTTTGTCTTACAGGAAAGTTTCTTTGCGGATCGCGTTCCTCATGTGCCGCTGAAATTGAAGCGGCAGGCGGAATTGTAATCGATGACATCACTCAAAAATTAGACTACCTGATTATAGGAACTTTGAGTTCAAGAGATTGGCGCTATCAAAGCTATGGCCGAAAAATAGAAAAAGCCATCGAGTACCGTGAAAAGGGACACTCTTTGAAGATCATTAGCGAAGAACATTGGCGTCAGCATTCCGCTTGATGCTCATTATGTGGTCATGTTTAAAAGCCAGAAATCAAACATTGACCACTGTTTTTATATACAGTAAAAAGTCCTCATTTGTTTTTTGAGGAAACTGTATGTCTGTTAGAAAAGCCGAAAACGGAAAGTGGGTTTGTGATTTTTACTCGGCGGGCAGAGGAAGTAAGCGAATTCGCAAAAGCTTTGCAACTCGTGGCGAGGCTTTACGTTACGAGCGAGAGCAGCTCGCTAAAAACAGCGAATCCAGCATAAACACGATTGAGGCGGAAGCCCGCGCGGTTCGGCTTAGTGAGTTAGTTAATGATTGGTATGAATTACACGGAAGGTCTTTGACCGATGGCGATGCAAGGCTGCAAAAATTGAAATCACTCTGTCATAACTTGGGTGATCCAGATGCTTTCACACTCAACCAAGAAATGTTTGCGGGCTATCGTAAGCAGCGATTGGCGGGAGACTTCACCGCCAATCCAAAGCATGGTATCAAGAAACTACCGAAAGAAGCCACAGTAAACCGTGAACACGCTTACTTACGTGCAGTGTTCAATGAATTAAAAAGGCTAGGGCGTTGGAAAGGCGATAATCCACTCGATGGTGTGCGTCTCTTTCGGGAGAGTGAGAACGAACTGTCATTCTTATACGCGGAGGATATTAAAAGATTACTCCATGAGTGTGACGCATCATCAAATAAAGATCTTGGCATTATTGTACGTATTTGCCTCGCAACCGGCGCCCGTTGGAGTGAAGCCGAGCAGTTGAGGCAATCTCAAGTTATGCCATTTCGAATCACATATACCAATACGAAAAGTAAAAAGAATCGCACTATTCCAATATCGAAAGAACTTCATGCATTAATTCCCAAAATTCGTGGTCGACTATTTGACAATGCTTATGATGCAT
Organism: Pantoea sp. BRR-3P; assembly: GCF_039621635.1. Classification (NCBI taxonomy): domain Bacteria; kingdom Pseudomonadati; phylum Pseudomonadota; class Gammaproteobacteria; order Enterobacterales; family Erwiniaceae; genus Pantoea; species Pantoea sp. BRR-3P. The sequence continues at coordinate 2,480,470 of NZ_CP155066.1, read as the reverse complement.
TCGGCTTTGCGATCGAAAGAGCAAATATTGAATTGCCGGACGGTCAACGCACCCATGTTTTGAGACATACGTTTGCAAGTCACTTTATGATGAATGGTGGAAATATATTAATTCTTCAGCAGATCTTGGGACATTCAACTATACAAATGACAATGAGATATAGTCATTTTTCACCTGAACATCTTGAGGCAGCTATACAACTCAATCCCTTTGACAGAGTGCTTAAAAATGATAAATGAAGCAACCGAATTATTGAGTATTTTCGTTCGTGTTGAACAAGATAAGCTGAACAAGCAGAGCATGCCTCATATGCCTACTTTGGGTAAAGCTTATGAGGAAATTACTAAACAAGGTATTAATCAGAATTTTGCAATCCCCAAGGGATTGCAGCTCAATGTTGTTAGTGGGTTCATAAGGGTTGGAGATGAGCTCATACCAAACCAAATTGACTGCATGCTAATCAGAGGTGAGGCCGAGAGATATGGCATAACAGATGAATACATATGTGACATTGAAAACGTACTAGCTATTTTCGAAGTTAAAAAAAATCTTAGTAAAGATGATTTCACTGATGCATACGAGCATTTGGCCGTATTGAGGAAGAAGTACAGTGAGTATTTTTCAAAAAAAATGGATGCCATGGAGGAGAGGCCCAACATAGATGTTGCCTCTGAAATATTTTCCAAGCTTACCGGCATAGCGGGTCCACAATGCTACGATGATATTTATTCTTTACCGGAGCAGCATCAAGTGCTCTTTTACTCGTTAGTGGTCGAACAACTCGCGCCTGTAACCATAATTCATGGATATGGTGGCTATAAAACTGAAAAAGGGCTTAGGGATGTTTTCGTTGATTATTTAGATGAGGAAAATTATCTAAAACAGCTAACTGAGAAGAAGCGCGCTCAAGAGGAAAAAAAAGGCGATTCAGTTACTATGATTCGTGGTATGAATAGCCTACCGACACTAATAATATCGAATGAATTCTCTTTGGTTAAAATAAATGGTCTTCCTTATTCATTTTCAATGCAAAATAATAAAGATGACTGGGTCGTAATAGCTTCATGCAGAGATAATCCACTTCGAATTATGCTAGAGCTTATATGGAGCAAGATCTCAGTTTTTTGTGGAGCGAATATGCCGTGGGGAGATGATGATCAGGCTGAAAACTTAGCACCATTAATTTTTGCAAAGGTTGTTCGCAAGGATGAACATTTAGGTTGGCATTATAGATCTTTTGAATTATCAGCTAAGAAGTTAAGATCATTAGTACCGATTAAATATGAACCATTTAGAATATCTAAGGCCGCAATTTACATTGTTCAACGTTTATCTTTTAAATCAGACGGGTATGCGATTAATGATGAAAATAGATTATTATGTAAACAAGCAGGATATGAGCTTGATGAAATAGTTGAAGAATTAATCTCTACCACTTACTTTGCTATTAACCAAAATAGTTTGTTTACTATACATAGGACCACCTACGTTCTTGATTTCGATGAATATGGAGTAGTAGATAGTCAGTTCCCTAGACTTAAACTTTGGTGCGATAAGAATAAGCTGAAGTTAGGAATGGTTTATTGTATCACGTTAAGTTAAATGACTACATTCATCCACATTGACCCAAGTAACCCCATATTGACCTTAGGAAAGTGCTGATTTTTCTTAACTTATTGAAATCATTGCTTCTATTAAGGTCTTTAAAATCCCTCGGCTTATGGCTGTGCGGGTTCAAGTCCCGCCCCGGGCACCATATTCGAAGTAGTAAAAAACCTAATAAAAGCAATACAATAAGCAGTAATGTCGTAACCGCCCAAGGGCGGTTTTTTTGTGCCTGCTGCTTTCTTCCTAATATCGCTTCCTAATATCAGACGCTCTTTTTCTGCCCACCGACAACCGGAACTACAACGATCTTACGGTCATATGCTGCTGTTTGTTCGACGTTCTTATGCCCGGTGATGGCTCTCTTCTCATAAATATCACCCTCAAGGTCAGACACACCTTTTGCTTTCAGATCGTGGAAGGTGAAATCGAAAAGCAGTTCTGGGAATTTAATACGGGCCTCTTCACGCGCTGCACTCCATCGGTTGTTGAAACCATCACGCGTATATCCTGAACCGTTTGGCTGGTGGATTATAAAAATGCTGCTCATTCCAGGCTTAAGTGGAAGTTGTGAAGCCATTCCGATGACCGCTGTAAGGCGAGGGGACCAGCCTTTTATTTGTGCAACACTAGTTTTACTCTGCTTGATCAGAATACCTTCTTCCATAATCTGGCTCTTTTTCATAGACAAAACATCTGCCTGTCTGGCGCAGCATAGATACGCTAACCCCATCGCAATTTTAACGATGTCTGGAGCACATGAATAAAGAGCTTTATATTCAGCGTCGGTAACGTACCGATCTCGGGATTCTTCCTTGAACTTTTTAACGCCTTTAGTCGGATTCCCTTTAACCATGCCGCACTCATATCCCCAGCGGTACATGCGTGACATAAAAGCTTTCTCGCGGTTAGCTTGTACACGGCTTTTTAAGCCGCGCTTATCCATATATTTCCTTATGTGCTCAGGCTTGATTGCATCTGATGGCATTGCGCCGAAAACGGCAAGAACGTGTTTAGAATATTTCAGATAGTCTTTTTGTGTTTCCCTAGCCAGTTCGAAGAAATCAGCAGACTTGAAGAAGCGCTCAGCCAATGACGTTAAAAGCTTGTCATCTGGTATCTCATTAATGAGCGCTTCATATGCCGCCCAAACTTTTGACTGAGGTGCATCGAAGCCGCACAAGCGAATAGCCCCCATTTTTGGGATGAAACTCGAATGCTGACCTGCCGCGATACACGCGGGGTGGCATCCAAGCATCTGCTGTGTTTTTACGTGTTCTTGCCATTAATCGAGAGCACCGAACTTTGGTTCATAGGTCTCCTGATCAGCAATCTTCCGATGTGTAATCGGATAGTTGAAATGCTGCCAGGTGGTTCTTGGTCTTCCATCACGTCTTACAACAAAGAAAATACCCGCCTGCTTAAGGCAATGGCATTGCTTTGACGGAATCTTGTAGCCGGTTATTTTTTCGATATCAGCATCAGAAATAATGTCGTTCTGCATAATCACATTCCCTCCACGCGTACCTGCTGCAACAGGTGTAATAGCTGTGACATGTCACAGAGTTAATTTGGTTTCATGCCAGTCGCGATTAGCCCAGCACGCTGCCTCGCCTTCACATGGGCAATCCTGCACAGGAAGTTGATCGCCACACTTTCCACTCAGCCGCTTACTGATTACCCGAATACGGGCACGCACACGTGCATCATCCTGGCGAATCAGAAAAGGAAAGCCGGAGTAATAGCTGAGGCTAATCCTGAGTAAAACGGTGGATCAATATTGGACCGTTAGTGTTGGTGAAAAGTGAATCACTTATAAACCGTTATTGACACTTGCGGATGTTCGCCCCGCCTTGCGAGGCGAGCAGAATAAACTCAGTACGTAATGACATGGTATCTCTCGCATCCTAGGGCATAAGCGACTCCATAAACGGGTTCTTATGCCTTAGTTGTAAGTGCCTACCATGTCCCCGAACAAGTGTTCACGATCTCCCCGGACTGTACACAAGACGGGGGGCCGGGAACTCTGCCGCAAGCATGCTATTTCAGATGCTACCTTTATATACTAGGCGCAAGGAGTTAGGCGGCATGGAAGTCCCTAAAGTGAAGCGGCTCAAGTCACTTGAAGAGTAGAACGCCCGCCTCAGGAAGCTGCTCGCTAAAGCCATACTGTATAAGGAGGCGCTTCAGGTGGCTTTGGGCCGAAAGTTCTGACGACAGACCAGAAGCGGGAAACCGTGAAAATCATGTGTGAGACAACGGGTCTGTCGCAACGCCGTGCCTGCAGACTGGCTGATCTGTCCCTTTCAACCTGCCGTTATTCGGCTCAGAGTCCGGCTGCTGACGCACAGCTATCTCTGCGTATCACAGAGCTGGCACTTGAACGTCGCCGATTTGGTTACCGGCGTATCTGGCAGTTATTGCGCCGGGAGGGCCTTCACGTCAACCACAAGCGGGTTTACCGCATCTATCACCTTAACGGTCTCGGTGTAAAACGCAGGCGACGCCGTAAGGGTCTGGCGACTGAGTGGCTTCCGCTTCTTCGCCCGGATGCGCCGAACCTGACATGGTCGATGGATTTTGTCCTGGATGCACTTGCCAGCGGCCGCCGGATTAAGTGCTTTACCTGCGTGGATGATTTCACGAAGGAGTGTCTGACGATAACCGCCGCTTTCGGTATTTCAGGCGTTCAGGTCGTGCGTATTCTGGACGGCATTGCGCTGTTTCGTGGCTATCCGGCAATGATAAGAACCGATCAGGTCCTGGAATTTACCTGCCGTGCGCTCGAACAGTGGGCTTTTGAGCATGGCGTAGAACTGCGACTTATCCAGCCGAGTAAGCCAACACAGAACGGATTTATTGAGAGTTCTAACGGACTCTATCGGGATGAATGCCTGAATGAGCACTGGTTCAGCAATATTCTTCATGCCCGGAATATCATTAATGACTGACGGCAGGACTATAACGAGTCCAGACCTCATTCATCGCTGAATTACCAGACACCGTTTGAATTTGCAGCATGCTGGCGAAACGGGAAATATTAAGAAAAACCAACCGACATTACTAACTGAAAGTTGTATCTAATACTGGGGGCAGGCCAATTGCGATCGATATTTAATGATGAAATATTTTTCTTCCTCTAAATTAGGATTCTAATCAGATGATAACAAGCCAAAATACGGTGTTGGAACATCTGATGAAAAATGGTTGGCGCTCTTGAATGATGCGGTAGCAGAAAGATAATGGATGCTACTCACTCGAATGGTAATTCGATAATAACAGTTCCTTCAGAGCCTAACAGAGAGGAAGTCATTTCAATTTCTCAAAATATAAAGAGCAATCTTATGACCTAGGCCTTAAAGCTATTGCACTATTTCAGTTTTCGGTTGGTTTTGAAGAGGATGCAGAAAGCTAAGAACCATATCTGGCAGCGTAAAAAAACGAATTTTTTAATGAAAACACATGCGTCCAAAGTTGCTGGTATTTAATGGCCTAATTTACCGTAAGCTTAATCAAATTAATTGCAAGACATTTGAGGCCCGGGATGACCGGGCCTGAACTTCTAATAACTAATCATTGCGGCACATATTACAAGACCTAACCGGTATAAAACAGCAAAATTCAAAGCCTCAATCGTTTTTCATCTTAAATCAAGATTGTTAACAACTAAATTTCTCAACCCTATACCCAAAACTCTGGCATCTCCACTCTCACCGTTTGAAAGAGGAGATGAGGGGTGCACAGGCGTAATTTCTATCTCATTAGAGTGCTGATTATTAGCAAACGATAATCCTTGTATGTTTCCGATTGTTTTGAAATCTACTCGTTTTGTTTCACTCCCCACCTTGATATCGACCAATCCTCTTTCACCATCTTTATAGGCGCTTGCTTCTAACTCTATGCTCACGTTCTCTGGGAGAGGGCGTTTTGTCTGGATGATAACGGACTTACCTTTAGAAGCATCACTCCATCTTCCCCAATCTTCTCGATGAGATAAGCCAGTCATATTTTTTACATACTCGGGCATACCGGGGTAACTAAAGTCAATTTTTTTGCCCGGATACCGCAGTTCGCTTAATGGGGTTTGCAGTTGAGACATTCGATCTTTAAAGCTAGTTTCAGAATTTGTAGCCTTTGATAAATCATAGGTGAATTGATTATTATCATTATCGATTTTGCTCAGGAAGATTCCGCCGTCATTTTTGCCATAAGCGACGCACAATCCAGGCTCTATTTTATCAGTGAATACATGTGTTATCTTGAAGCAATCATCAACCCATAAAAACTGGGTTCCCTTATCAAACTCAGAGAGTTGCGTAGTCAATGGTACGCTTACATCTCTGTCAAAGTAAGGTTCTATTGAATCCTTGGTGATTTTCAGAAGAACCGGAAGTTTAAAAGAAGTCTCAGGAAGTTCAATCTGCATTGCATTCTTATTAATCACGAAATTTTTTATTGATTTCGGGAAACCCCACAAGGCAATTACTGAGTTTTTCCATGAGTTGACCTTTTCAGTCATATCTGGGAACTTCTCATAAAGAGTTTCAGTTTTAAAGGAGCTTCTTCCAAGGCCGATCAGTGAATCCCCCCCCATAGCATCAAGAACCGTTGCACCGTTATCGAGACTGCTTCTCTCTTTGCTTAAATCAACTTTCCGCGCAATGCCATCGCTGTCAATAAGCATGAACAGGTTTCTGCGAGGATGAGAAATCAACGCGTCATGGGCTGTATTGTTCATGGCCAGATGGTCGGAGGTCACAACAATAATAGTGTTTTTAAACTCTGGAGACGATCTGACTTTGTTAATGAATTTGGCTATTTGTTCCTGTGAGCAGAAAACTGCTGACATAGATGAATTGAGTTTCGCATTGTACATGTACTCATCTTTGCTGCATGATTTGTTAACAAATCCGTCAGGATGGTGAGTATCTACAGTCAACAAGAAAAGACCAAATGGCTTGTTTGATTTTGAAAGTTCCTGATACTGCTTGAAAGCTAGTTCCAAAATAGTATCGTCATACCAGCCCCAATCATTCACATAAGAACGGTCAGCCACACTGGCGGCTAATTCTTGGCGGCCAAAAACATGGTTAAACCCATGATTATCAAAGAATAATCTTTTTCCTCCAAAATCAAGATCTGCACCTTGATAAAAGTAGAGTTCATAACCTGACTTTTTAAGTATATCTCCAAGGCAGGTTGTTCCGGGGAAGAACGAAGCCAGAGAGTCAGACGAGTTTCCAGAGAAAGGAGCGAATAATGGGATGCCACATTGTGATGAGACAATCCCTGCGATAGTATAATCTGTACCTGGTAATTGAATAGTGTTATTAAAATCGTATGACTGTTCTTTTATAGATGAAAGATCATCGGTCAAGTTAGGAAACCATGATTTATCAAAGTAAGTTCTTTCCAGACTTTCGCCATAGATATAAATTACATTTTTAGTTGGTTTCTTTGTCTGGTTTGAAGGATCAACATAATACTCTGAAAAATCTTTTGATTCGTGAAGTCTTGAGTTGATAATTTTATATAGCCCAACGACTCCCGGGTTGATAATTATCGATGCCAAAATTAAGATGAATATCTTAAGTAAATCTTTTCTATTTGCTTTTTCTGGAATGATTTTTTTTACATTCACCGACTTCCACATCATGAAAACCATGCACAGGAACGTGATCAATATAATTGAGAATGGTAAGATGTATTTTTGAACGCCAGCCCCTTTCAGGTCACTAAGAAGAGTGTAAACAACAGATTCGTTTATCCCCGCCCCTGTAAAGTAGTTGGCTCCAACATAAAAAAAGCTAATGAATAATATTATCGTATACAACGCAATGATAAAGATTTTTTCTGTCAATTTTTGTGATAAAAGCTTCCTTGCCAAAAGTAGTGAAATGGCCAGAAAAATTAGTGAAATAAACAGGCTAAGCATTTTGAAATCTCATCTTGATATTATTAAAAATAATCACGGTTTAATTTTAACGGGCTATAAGCATGTTTTTAGCAGAACTAAGATAATCATACATTGAATATATCGTTAAAGCAGTTGAAGCATACAAGGCAATTATCCCGATTGATGTTATGGTTAACCCACTTCGCCACAGTAGCGCAGTCAGGCATATCATTTGCAATGATGTTTTAACCTTACCTGCCCTTGAAACCTTAACCGAGCTTCGCTCTCCAAGTTCAGCCATCCACTCCCTGAGTGCTGAGATAATAATCTCACGGGCGATTATGATTGCTGCAGGGATGGTGACCCACCATGAGTGAAAATGTTCGGCTATGAGAACTAAGGCGATGGTGATAAGAACCTTATCAGCTACTGGGTCGAGAAACGCACCAAACTTTGTAGTCTGATTGAGCTTCCGAGCTAGGAAACCATCAAGCCAGTCTGTGGCTGAAGCGACAAGAAAAATTATGGCTGTCATAGCCGTTGACCATGCTGAATCCATGTAATTTGTAATTACAAAAAATGGAATCAAAAAAAACCTAAGCAAAGTCAATGAGATGGGAATGTTAAGTTTCATTGTTAATTTGGTCAAAGTGGGGATAGACTATGTTGCTACACATTACTTTTTATGACAAGGATGTGATTTAAAAATATTTGAATTTTCACCTCTCACATCACTCTGGCATCAATTCAGCCCGTCATGTTGATCTGATATAGCAGTATGGTTACATATGTAAATTATATAAATAGCGAGCTAACACAGTAGAGATGGGGCCACAAAACCGCCACTAGAAGCTGGGAAACGCATATTTTGTTTCTACCCATATTGTTTATTGTGAAGCTACCAAACTTTTCGTAGTGAATCGCCACGGGTTTAACAGACACCTCAGGGTCATTTAAAATGACTTAAAGAGAGGTGCCCATGAGCGGTAAGCGTTATCCCGAAGTCTTTAAAATTGAAGCAGTGAAACAGGTTGTTGATCGTGGCCATTCTGTTTCCAGGGCTGAATCACGTCTCGATATCAACACCCACAGTCTTTACGCCCGGATAAAGAAGTACGGTCAGAATTCTTCCGCTAATAATGAGCAGTCAGATGTTCAGAACGAGATTCGTCGGCTTCAGAAGGAGCTGAAACGGGTAACCGACAAACGGGACAAATTAAAAAAAGCCGCGGCCTACTCCGCAAAGCTGTACGACTGGGGTATGCCTTTATCCGTGAAAATGTCCTTTGCTGGCCTGTTCGTCTGCTCTGCAGGGTGCTGGGTGCTCATCCCAGTGGCTTCAACAGCCGTACTCACAGCGCCATCAGCTGGACCTGAGACAGACAGGACAGATAAAACAGTTTTGGCTGGAATCGGGATGCGTTTATGGCTATAGCGAAATCCATCATGATCTGCGAGATAGCGGGCAGCAGTGTGGAGTGAACGGAGTGGTGCGGCTGATGAAGTTTGCCGGGATAAAGGCTCAGGTCGGGTACCTAAGCCCACGGGTACGCAGAGGCGAGACCAGTGTCATGTCACCTACAGGATACAGCGACAGTTCAATCCATATGCTCCGGATGAGCGTTGAGTGACGGACATAACATACATCAGGACTCACGAGGGCTGGCTGTATCTGGCCGTGGTTGTTAACCTTTTCTCGCGCAAAATTATCGGCTGGTCAATGCAATCCCGGATGACGAAGAACATTGTCTTGAAAGCACGGATTATGACCGTATGGCGACGTAATCCCCAAAAAGAGGTACTTGTTCACTCAGATCAGGGCAGTCATTACATATGTCACGAGTGGCAGTCATTCCTTGAGTCGCATTTTATTGTAGGTAGGATGAGTCGCCGCGTTAACTGTCACTATAATGCGATAGCAGAAAGCTTTTTCCAGCTACTGAAACGCGAAAGAATAAAGAAAAAGATGCAAGGAACGCGTGAAGAAGCCCGCAGCGAGCTTTTGGATTACATTAATATGTTTTATAACAGTAAGAGTCGGCGTGGTTCGAGCAATCAGATGTCACCCACAGGATATGCAAATCAATATTATCAACGGCTCGGAGTGTCTAGGTTATCTGTGGTGATTCTGGGAGATTCTGGCACCGGTTAAGGTATGACTAAGATACTAAGGGGAAAATGCTAAGATTATGACCAGGTAATCAAATCAGCCGTCTAGGCGGCAGACATGTGCCGCAACCATTTTTAGTAGACCGGAGAGTGGCTCACCAAAGGTTAGCCGTTCACTTCGTTCCTGCCAGAAAAATTCATATACTCACTAAAAGCTCTAGGAAATTCCCTAGCGAGACATTAAAACGACTAATTCTGATCAAATTCTATTGAAGCGGCAAGACACCCACGAAAAGCTTCATATTATCTATGTTGTAGTGCATATAGACCCTTGATAGACTTTGTGCAATTTTTAATCTTATTTCATGAAAAGAATCTTTATGCTTTGATAACAAAAACACCTGATTTAAAATCCCTCGGCTTATGGCTGTGCGGGTTCAAGTCCCGCCCCGGGCACCATATTTGAAGTTGAATAAAACGAATAAAAAAGCAATATGCAGTAATGTCGTAACCGCCCAAGGGCGGTTTTTTTGTTTTTGTTGTCTGCCTTTTACCCATAAAAAACCCGGCTAAGCCGGGCGCCTTGTTACGATTGCGGTTGTCCCACCGGTCCTGCGCCTTCGCTGGCCCCCGGAACAGGCTGATTACTTGGTGCATGTGGACGTCCATCACCGCCGACCGCGTCACTTTTATGCATACAGCCCGCAAGCGATACCAATGTTAATGTTACCAATACTGCTTTGGTTAAAACCTGCATCTGTAGCTCCTTATTAATAAGCGCTTAGCTAACCAATCTTAAAGAGATCAACGTATTGACCCTCAAGATAAGAAAAGCAGCCGCGGCGAATTACGCAAGTTAAATGCTGGCAAAATACTAAAAAACGCCGAATTTTCGGCGTTTTTCATCTCAATCCTAATTTTACCCAAGATTACCGGTTAATCGTTCATGAAAATCACTGCTGCGATTATCCAGACCAACAAACGTCACGGTCGCCCCGTGGCGCTGATAGCGGTACTCGATGGCATCGAGAGCCGCCACGCTGGATGCATCCCAAATCTGCGCGTGGGTGAGGTCAATGGTGACGGTTTTAGGATCGTGACCGTAATTAAAGTGTTCGAACAGGTCATTACTGCTGCCGAAGAACAGTGGGCCACGCACGATGTAACTGACCTGCTTTCCGTCGTCGCTCAGCTGACGTTCAGCATGGATAACGTGGGCAATGCGACGCGCGAATAGCATCATTGCCAGAATCACGCCAACCAGCACGCCAATGGCCAGGTTGCCGGTCCACACGGTGACGGCAACGGTAAGCAGCATCACAAAGGTTTCTGACCACGGCATGCGTTTCAGCGTCGCGGGTTGCAGGCTGTGCCAGTTAACGGTTTTCACCGCAACTACCATCATAATACCTGCCAGTACCACCATTGGAATCTGCGCCATAATCTGGCTAAGTCCGGTAACCAGCAGCAGCAAAACAATACCTGCCGCCAGCGTGGAAACGCGCGTCCGCGCTCTGCCTAGCTCAACATTGACGATGGTCTGGCCGATCATCGCACACCCTGCAATGCCACCATAAAAGCCCGCAAGAATATTGCCGACGCCCAGCGCCCAGGATTCACGGCGCTTGCCGGATGGCGTATCGGTAATGTCATCCACCAGTTTGGCGGTCAGCAGCGACTCCATCAGACCAACAAAAGCGATGCTCAGCGCGGTGGGCCAGATAATTTGCAACGTTTGAAGATTGATCGGCACCAATAGCGTGGTAAAGCCCGGCAAACCGGCGGTCATAGGGCCTTCATCGCCAACATTAGGCACGCGATAGCCAAGCAGCAGTGCGACGGCGGTGACCACCACAATTGCTACCAGCGGTGACGGCACGCTTTTCAATACTTTAGGCAGCAGGACGACGATCGCCAGCGTGACGGCAAACAGCCCCCACACCAGCGTGGATTGTCCCCAAACGTGCGGGACTTGCGCAAAGAAAATCAAAATGCCAAGCGCGTTAACGAAGCCAATCATCACTGAACGTGGGATATAGCGCATCATGCGCGATAAGCCGGCGAAACCAAAAATGATCTGGATGAGCCCGCCCATAATCACCGCCGGCAGAATGTACTCCACACCGTGCGCATGCACCATTGGGCCAATGACCAGCGCCACTGAACCAGCCGCAGCGGTCACCATCGCCGGACGACCGCCCAGAATCGAGAGCGTCAGACACAGCACGACCGACGCTACCAGGCTCACTTTAGGATCAACGCCCGCAATCACCGAAAATGAGATCACTTCAGGAATCAGCGCCAGTGCGGTAATGATCCCCGCCAGACATTCACGGGTTAAGAGGGCAGGCGAACGTAATACGTGCCCCACGGTGATATTGCTCTCCACCGCAGGGGTGCGCTCAGTTGGTTGGCTCATAGATTATGCAGGCTCTTTTATTATGTTGCGCATACCGTCGCGGTACGGCAGTAACCAGTTGGAATATTCAGGGAAGGATGTTACCGGGCAATGATATCTGATGCTAGCAAGATGGGAGAGGAGAAGGTGATTCCATCCCTGGAATCCGGTTTCAGACCGCGAGATCGTCAGGTGTTTTATTGACAACTAATTCGAGCAGATGGCGATAAATATCCAGCTGAATCACATCACTTTCCATTTCAAGGCGATTGATCAGGGATGAAATGATCGCTTTATTTGAAACCGGCGTACCGGCTTGCAGGATTTCGGCAATGATTTGCCCGAAAACTTCCATTTCAGTGCTATCGCTGTTACCGGCGAGGGTAAAGTAATCAGCGATGGCGTTGCTGCTGGCTGCGGCGTTTTGCATATGTGAGGCCCTTTAAATCGGTCTGATGGCAAATTTGCCTTCAGCTTCATGATGGAAAAACTTACACGCGGACAGGCGCGCAAGACCCAACTCATCAACCAACGCAAAAAGACACCTCTGAAGGTGGAAATCCACAACACCTTCAGAGGCGACGCAAAGTGCATCATTCGTTACGGAGCCATCAGCTGGCTCTCGGGACGTAAAGTTATACAATATGGCTCAACTTGTACAATGTTGATATTAAGCTATTTGTGCTAATCGTTATTTATCAGTAAATTATATTTAAATTTATTCTGTAAAATCTATACAAGCAGCCAGCCGTAACTAAAATCATGCCAACGTTGTACAACTGAATGTGAGAAATGGAACGCTATTTGGTGCGTCGAGGAGCGCTGCTGATGCCAGCACACTTTCCATTGCAGCTCACCTTCGCATATAATAACGCACTTATTTAGTTAGATATCTAATCATTAGGTCACTACGTTTTGAGCGACTATCCGCAACCTTTTTCTCGTTTACTGCATCTTACCGCTCACGCATGGCGGCTGGCAGTTGACCGTCGCTTAAAAGAGAGTGGGCTCAGCATGAGCAGCTGGATGGCAATAGCCAGCGTCGCTACCGCCACAGAGCCACCCACGCAAAAGGCATTGGCACAGCTACTCGGCCTGGAGGAAGCCAGCGTCGTTCCGCTGGTTGATCGGTTGGTGAAGCAGGCGCTGCTGGCGCGCGTCCAGCCACCTGAAGATCGACGCAAGCGCCTGCTGATCCTGACGGAGCAAGGCCACGTGGCATTTGCCGAAGTGAAAACGCAAGCCGATGCACTGCGGGCGCAGCTACTGGCGGATATCGAACCCGAATCTTTGGCGGTGACCGAAAAGGTTTTGCAGCAGCTGCTTGAACGTCTGGGAAGTGTGTGACCGTGGCGAAGCGCAATCCTTATGCCCAGCGCGAATGGCTGCCGCACGAGAAACCCATGTTGCCTGGCTCGCCTTCCACGCCGCTACATTCCCCTGCGAAGCGAATCGCCTTCGGTATTATTGGGCTGTTGATCTCGATAACCGGCGCCCTGAGTAACGCGCTGGTTTCTGCCAATCTAACCAATCTGCAGGGCACTTTTGGGGCCTACAGCAATGAGATCGCCTGGCTGCCCGCCGTTTATGTGATGGGCAATATCTCCATTAATCTGCTGTTGGTGAAGTTTCGCCAGCAGTTTGGCCTACGACTGTTTACCGAAGCGTTTTTAGTGCTGTACGTCATTGTGGCGTTCTTCCATATTCTCGCCAACGATCTCAGCTCAGCCATCATTGTCCGCACCGCACACGGTATGGTGGGGGCCGCGCTTAGCTCGCTCGGCATCTATTATCAGATTCAGGCGTGGCCAGCAAAGCATCGGCTTAAAGCGCTGGTGATCGGTATCACCGCGTCGCAGTTGGCGATTCCGCTGGCACGTTTATTTTCAACCGAGCTGTTGCAGCTGCAAGAGTGGCGCGGATTGTATCTGTTTGAGCTTGGGCTGGCGCTGATTGCGCTGGGTTGCGTGCTGGTGGTTAAATTACCGCCCGGCGACCGGATCAAAGCCTTTGAGAAGATGGATTTTGTCACTTTCATGCTACTGGCACCCGGCATGGCTTTACTGTGCGCCGTGCTGTCGCTGGGACGTATCGAGTGGTGGTTCAGTACGCCGTGGTTGGGCGTGGCATTGGCTTTGGCGCTGGTGTTGATCGTGGCGGCAATCGTCGTGGAGCACAATCGCGCCAATCCGTTAATTAACACGCGCTGGCTCAGCAACGGCATGATTGTAAGGCTGGGAATTGTGATGATCATGATGCGCATCCTGCTGGCCGAACAGAACACCGGCGCGGTTGGCTTTCTGCAGCAGCTGGGTTTGCTCAACGATCAAATGCGCGGGCTGGCATTTGCCATCATCGCCGGCGTGATTTGCGGCATGGTTGCCAGCGCCTTAACCATCAAACCGACGCATCTCAGTTGGCCGATCGTTGCCTCGCTGGTGGTGATGATCGTTGCCTCGTTGATGGATGCGCAATCCAGCCCGCTGACGCGCGGCAACAATCTTTATGTTAGTCAGTTTTTGCTGGGCTTCGGCAGCGCGTTCTTCCTCGCGCCCGCCATGCTGCTGGGGATTGGCGGCGTGGTTACGCAGCCCAAAAACCTGGTGAGCTTCGTGGTGCTGTTCGGGATGAGCCAAAATCTCGGCGGGCTCATTGGTGCGGCGATCCTTGGCACTTTCCAGACGTGGCGCGAAAAATATCACTCCAGTCTGCTGGGCGATCAGCTGTCACAGCTTGATCCGAACGTCACTGAGCGACTGAGCCAATACAGCGCGCTGTTTAGCAGCCAGCTAGCGGATAACGTACTGCTCAGCGCGCAAAGCAGCAGTCAACTGCAAACGGTGGCCACGCTGCAAGCCAACGTGCTGGCCTATAACGACACCTATTATCTCACCGCTGCGTTGGCGTTCATCACGCTGATATGGGTGTTGTACCGCCTGTCGCGGTTACGCTATATCAACTGGCGTCAGACAAAAATGGATGCGGCAAAATCATCAGTAAACCCGACGGAGAATTCATGAGCCAACAGGACGATATTCAGGCTGCGGAGCGCGAGCGCACCAACCGCCGACGCATTCTTTCCATTGCTGCCGGCAGCGGCATTGTGATTGTTGGCGTGCTGGTGATTTTGTATGCCTGGCAGTTATGGCCGTTCACTAGCACCCTGCAGGCCACGGAAAACGCCTATGTACGCGGTCAGGTCACCTTTATCAGCCCGCAGGTGAGCGGCTATCTCACCGAGGTTGACGTGGTGGATTTACAGCCGGTGACCAAAGGGCAGCTGCTGATGACCATCGACGATCGTATTTATCGTCAGCGGGTGCATCAGGCGCAGGCGCAGTTAGAGATGAAAATCGCGGCGCAAAACAATAACCAGCAGCAGCGCAAAAGTGCTGAAGCCACCATTGTTAGCAACAAAGCGGCACTGGAGAATGCCAAGGCCCAGGCGCTGAAAAGCAGCCTCGATCTCAAGCGCGTGGAGAATCTGGCAGCCGACGGCTCGCTGTCGGTACGCGAGCGCGATGCGGCACGCGCCGCCAACGCGCAGGCCGAAGCGCAGCTGCGTCAGGCGGAGGCGCAGGTAGCCGTGTCACAGCAAAATCTGCAAACCGTGGTGGTCAATCGCGGCTCGCTGCAAGCGGATGTTGCCAGCGCTCAGGCGGCGTTAGAACTGGCGAATATCGATTTGGCCAACACGCGCATTATCGCGCCGGATAGCGGGCAGCTTGGTCAACTCTCGGTGCGCAAAGGGACCTACGTCACCGCCGGAACGCGATTAACCTCCGTGGTGCCTGAAAACAAATGGGTGATCGCTAACCTGAAAGAGACCCAGCTGGCGCGCGTCCGTCCCGGCTTGCCGGTCAGCATTCGCGTCGATGCGCTCGACGGCAAGCATTATGACGGCCGCGTTGAGTTTATTTCACCCGCTGCCGGTTCCGAGTTCAGCGCTATCTCGCCAGATAACGCCACCGGCAATTTTGTGAAAATTGCCCAGCGCATTCCGGTGCGCATCAAGATTCTCAACGACGATCTGCACGCGCTGCGCCCGGGCATGTCGGTGGAAGTGGAGATTGATACTGCCGCAGAGCCGTATAAGGAAGCGCCATGAAGCGCCTACTGTTAGCCACCTGCATGGCGCTGATGGTGACAGGCTGCGCCACTGAGGTCGAAAAAGCGCCTTCATCCTTACCCATTCCGGATAACTGGCGTCAGCAGGTGGGGCCGCACGCGGCACCAGAAGCGCGCTGGTGGCAACATTTCGGCGATGATAACCTCAATCGTCTCGTTAGCCAGGCGTTGCAGCACAATAGCGATATCCTGATGGCGCGGTCGCGCGTCGATCAATACCGCGCCGAGTTGCGTGCTGCGCAGGGCGATAATTTCCCCACGCTGTCAGCGGGTGTTGCCGCTACTCACCAGCGCACACTGTCGGCGGCAACCGGCCAGCCGTATGAAAGCGCAGTGTTTCAGGGATTGCTGCAGGCTAACTATGAGGTTGATCTGTGGGGCAGTCGCAGCAGCAGCATCCGTGCCGCCGCAGCGTCGTTGGATGCGCAGCGTGCCGCCGCCTCAGCGGCCGAATTAACCGTCACCAGTTCGGTGGCATCGGGCTATCTCAGCCTGTGCGCGCTGGATGAACAGCTGCGGGTCACGCAAGCCACGCTGGCGACGCGGGAAAATTCGCTTAATCTGGCGCAGCGTCAGTTTGAAACTGGCTATACCTCACGCCTTGAATGGATGCAGGCAGCATCGGAATACCAAACGGCCAAAGCACAGGTTCCGCAGCTACAGCATCAAATTGAGCAGCAGGAGAACGCGCTCAGCGTGCTGGTGGGTATGAACCCACGTGAGATTGCGCGCAGCAGCCAGTTCGATCATATCAAGCCGCAAATCTTGCCGTCTCTGCTCCCTTCGCAGTTGCTTAATCGTCGGCCAGATATTGTGCAAGCGCAGCGCCAACTGCTGGCTGCGGATGCTTCGCTGGCGTCAACGCAGGCGAAGCTTCTCCCGTCGCTCAACCTCACCGCCAGCGGCACGTTACAAAGCAGCGAGCTGCATCAGCTATTGGATAATCCGTTCCGCTTGTGGAGTATTGGTGGCAGCATTCTGGCTCCGCTGCTCAATCGCGAAGCGCTTACTGCGCAGGTCGACGTGGCGATGGCAACGCGTAACCAGGCGCTTTATGGCTATGAGAAGGTGGTTCGCAACGCTTTCTCCGAGGTGGATAATGCGCTGGATGCGATTCGCCGCAGTCAGGAGCAGCTGGCAGAATTGCAGAAGCAGGAGAGTTATGTCGCGGAGGCGTATCGCATTGCGCATAACCGTTATCAGAATGGTTATGCATCCTACCTTGATGAGCTGGATGCCCAGCGCACGCTGTTCAGCACCCAGCTGAATATCGTGTCGGTGAAAAATACGTTGTTATTGGCACAGATCGATCTTTATCGCGCGTTGGGCGGAGGCTGGCAGGGGTAACGCCGTTGATCGTGTATTTTGGCCCCGCTATTCAGCTGCCTGCGTCAGCTCAGGCAGCATAACAGCCTGCTTAACAATCCTTTTCTCACGTGTTATGTCGACCGCCTTATTTTCTCACGGACCTTTTTTTAACTGGAAAGTTCAGGAAACTTCTTGCTTTCGCCGTTCGACTGCGCATAATCGCAAACCGCAATAATAATGATTATCAATACGTTTGCATTAGGGGATCTCCATGCGCAACACGCCTTTCAATCCCGGACTGAAACCGACGCTGTTGGCCGTAATGGTCAGCGCCGGTTGTTTGCCAGTGATGGCTGCTTCTACCAACACCACAACTTCAACTGATGCGAAGAACGAACAGCAGACGCTGACCGTGACCGCAGCACCGCAAACCGATTTCAAACCAGGCGGCGACGATCTGGTACCTGCTTACCTTGATGGGCAGGTGGCTCACGGCGGCCGCCTTGGCATGCTGGGCGAACAGAATGCGATGGACGTGCCGTTCAACGTGATTGGCTTCACTTCGAAGATGATTCAGGACCAGCAGGCGCAAACCATCGGTGACGTGGTGCGCAACGATGCTGGCGTGCAAAATCTGAAAGGCTACGGCAACTTCGCGGAAAGCTATCGCATTCGTGGCTTCAAGCTGGATGGCGATGCCATGACCTATGGCGGGCTGGCCGGCATTGTGCCACGTCAGGTAATGGATGCTTCGCTGATTGACCGCGTGGAAATTTTCAAAGGTGCCAACGCATTGTTGAACGGCTCGGCCGAGAGCGGCGTTGGCGGCATGATTAATCTTGAACCAAAGCATGCGGATGATACGCCACTGACGCGTATCGGCGTGGATTATACCTCGGGTTCGCAGGTCGGCGGCAGTGCCGATATTGGCCGTCGTTTTGGCGACAATAACCAATTTGGCGTGCGTCTGAATGCGGTGAATCGTGAAGGCGGCACCGAGATAGACGGCGAGAAAAAACGGACTACGGCGGCATCACTTGGTCTGGATTATCGTGGCGATCGTCTGCGCACGTCGCTGGACGTGGGTTATCAGAAGAAAACTTTCCACGATGCGCGTAATGGCATCAATATCAGCAATATTGATTTCATTCCTGATGTGCCGTCTAACTCGAAAAACTACAGCCAGAACTGGGTGTTCAGCGATATTCAATCAGAATTCGGATTGGCGAAAGCCGAGTACGATCTGACCGATCAGTGGACCGCCTATGCGGGACTTGGCGCGCAGCACACGCATGAGGTGGGCAACTACGGTATTCCAAAGGTGTTGGATAGCGCAGGCAACGCCACTATTGGCCGTTTCAGAACCAACCGTGTGCAAGACAATATGAGCGGCATGGTGGGGCTGCGTGGCGATTTCACTACCGGTCCGGTGACGCATAAAGTTAACGTTGGTTACTCGGCGATGACCGCGAATGCCAAAAACAGTTACCGCATGTCGTCGGGTAATGATGCCGATGTGAATATTTACCAGCCGCAGGATGTGACCGAGCCGGACAATGTTTTCTCTGGCGGCACCAAATTTAGCGATCCTTTGACCACTTACCGCTCGCGTTCACAAGGTTATCTGCTGAGCGATACGCTGGGCTTCTTTGATGACACCTTGCTGGCAACGCTGGGGGCTCGCCATCAGAAAGTGGTGGTGCGTAACTATGGTTACGACGGGGCGGAAGATGCCGGCACCCGCTTTGACAGCAGTCGCTGGTTGCCAGCTTATGGGCTGCTGTATAAAGCCACCGGAAACATCTCGCTGTATGCCAACCATACCGAATCATTGACGCCGGGTACTGCTGCACCGTTTGGTACCAGCAACTACGGCAGCGTAACCGGGATTGTGCATGCCAAACAGAATGAAGTGGGCGTAAAAGCGGACTTTGGTCGCGTAGGCGGATCGTTGGCGCTATTTGAAATCAAACAGCCGGTTGGCGTGAAAAATAACAACGTATACCAGCTGAATGGTGAACAGCGTAATCGCGGCGTGGAACTGAACGTCTTCGGTGAACCGGTGCTGGGCCTGCGCCTCAACAGTAGCGCGACCTGGATTGATCCAGACATGACGAAAACGGGCGACAGTGATCAAAATGGCAAGAATGCCATTGGCGTGCCGCGCTTCACTGCGGCGCTGGGCGCGGAGTACGACATCAAACCGGTCGATGGACTCACGGCAACCGCTTTGCTGAATTACACCGGCTCTCAGTACGCTGACCTGGCGAATAACATGAAACTGGACGATTACACTACGCTGGACTTAGGGCTGCGTTATCGCATGAAAGTTAATCAGAACGATATGGTGTGGCGTGTGGGCGTTGATAACGTGACCAATGAGAAATATTGGGCAAACGTAGATGACAGCGGCACCTATTTGTCACAGGGCGAACCACGCACCGTGAAAGTCTCATTGAGCTACGATTTCTAATCTGTACCCAACGGGGCGTCTTCACGCCCCGTTATCATCCTGTTGAGAAATAATCCTGTACCTTACCGCACTTTGCATTACACTCTCCTCGGCAATCCTGCTCGAAAACTCGCCCTATGTTTGAGTCACCATGAGTTCACCTGCACCACCTGACGATCACGACGAACCTTATCGCCAACCGCTGGATGATGCGCTCTTCGCCATAGTGGTGCTTGCAGTGACGTCGGTTACCCTTATAATCTTCGTCCTGATGATTACGCTGTGGATGAGTTAACGTCAGCAACGGGAAAGGGAGGTCTGTGAGGAGATGTCGATGGAATCCAGAGATGACAAACTGATCGCCATAATTGGCCTGTTATCCGCCTGTTTGATTGGCGTGGTGTTTCTCTTCACCATGACCTGGCTCACCGACGTGCGTCACCCGGTGGATCCAACCTTGGATGTCCAAACCTGTCCTCAGAACAGGGTAAACACCCAGCAGTCTTAATCCCTTTTCTGCCAACTTTGCCACTTAATCTGTTGACTGCGTAACTCCAGCGCCAGCGCTTCATGCAGAGTGCGATTGCCGTTAGGATCGCCCAGGCCAAACAGCGCGCCTGGTGAACGTCTATCGTCGGCCCATGCCGGATACTCCACCACCGGATAGAGTGAAATACCTTCCAGCGCCACACCTTGCTCTAACGCCAGCCGCGCTTCTTCGCTCACCTGACGCAGCCAGGGCGCACGCGCATCACCTTCGGCCCCGGTTTCTGCCAGCAGCATGGGGCGCTGATAGCGTTGCCAGCACTGCATCAGCAAACGGTGCAGCGGTTGACGCGTTGGGTGATCGAGCGGAATGGTTTCACCTGAAAAGAACCAGTGATTATCGGGGTAATAATTGAGGCCAAGAATATCGAGAAAATCCTCGCGGCCTCCCAGTTCCGGTGCATCGCGTCCGGCCAGCCAATCCCAGGCTTCAAATTGCGCCTGATGCTGCGCGTCGGCGTAAGGTTTACTGTCAGGATTATCGGGATGCGTTGCTACCTGTACCAGCGGATCGGTCAACACAAAGCGTGCATCCGGATAAATGTCTCGAATGGCGTGCATCGCCGCCAGCGAGGCGCGGACTAACTGGCGTTTTAATTCTCTGCCACGATCGCTGGCATAAGGATCGAGCCAGGATACGTCGGCGCCTGCCCACGACCAGAATGAAATTTGATTAATCGGTGTAAAAAACGGTTTTTCAACGCCTTCGTCATGCATCAGCTGCGCCATCGCGCGCGCGAAGCGCTCAAAGTGATCGACAAAGCTGGCTTTCCAAATATCAAGATGATCGGGGTAGCCGAAGTGCGCCAGCTCCCAGATAATCTGCACATCATGACGCGCCGCTGCGTGCACCATGGGCAGAAACGAGCGCCAGTCATATTCATTGGGTGTGGCTTCAATCAGATGCCAGCGCGCACCATCGCGCGCCGTGCGTAATCCTTCTTGTGCTAGCGCGGCATAATCTTTTTCCAGCAGCATGTCATGCCCGCTGCTGATCACCATATCCAGCCTGCGTCCGCCTGCCCGACAGGCGGTGGAACAGGGAAAACTGCCTTGAAAGAAGCTTTGGAACAGCTGAGGGTGATGGCGCAGGGTTTGCTGAGTCATAATCCTCTCCTCACGATGAAGGCCGGATGCAGAACGCTTGGCTAAGTCTAGACTAAATAAACGTTGTGCCAGTGGGCAGAAGTGGAAGGCTCTGATTGCTTCTCTGCGCGGCGATACTAACAATTATAGGTCCACAGCTTTCAGGGATTCACTATGAGTGAAGCAGCAACATCTTTGCCGCCCGAAGAACCAGCGGGCAGGGGGCTAAAGCCAGGTGTCGACGCGCGCTGCGCCTTACATCCTGGCAAGAGCGGCATTCATCCGCTTAACGACGGGTTGGATGCCTTTGCAGCGCGCTATCAACTGATGAGCATGGCGCAGCACACCATTGATGTGCAGTACTACATATGGCACAACGACATGTCTGGGCGCTTATTGTTTAGCGCGCTGCTGGATGCCGCCGAGCGCGGTGTGAAGGTGCGTTTGTTGCTGGATGACAACAACACGCCGGGTTTGGATGAAACGCTGGCCGAACTCGATCGGCATGCCAATATCGCCGTGCGTCTGTTCAACCCATTCTCATTCCGTACGCTACGTGCGCTTGGCTATCTCACCGATTTTTCCCGCCTTAATCGGCGTATGCACAATAAAAGTTTAACGGTGGATGGCGCTGCCACGCTGGTGGGCGGTCGTAATATCGGCGATGAGTATTTTGGTACCGGCAATGAACCGCTGTTTACCGATTTGGATGTGCTGGCGATTGGTCCAGTCGTCGATGAAGTGACGCAGGATTTTGAACGCTATTGGCGCAGCAAAGCGGTGTCACCGCTGCGCAAGGTGGTTGATGTTAGCGGCGATGCGCATCAGGCGGTGCGATTGCCGGTTGAATGGCAGCAGAGTGAAGCCGTTGAGCGCTATCTGGCGCGACTCAAGCACTCTTCGTTTATTAGCCAGATGGAGCAGGGCGAGCTGGATATGACGTGGGCGGCGTCACGACTGCTGAGCGACGATCCACGTAAAGGCCTTGGAAAGGCGAAACGCCGCAATTTACTGCCCCAGCGTATGCTGGAGGTCATCGGCACGCCGCAGCAGCAGTTTGATATTATCTCCGCCTACTTTGTTCCTACGCGTTCCGGTGTGGCACAGCTGCTGGCGCTGAAGCGGCGCGGCGTCAAAATTGCGGTACTGACCAATTCACTGGCGGCTAATGACGTTACGGTGGTGCACGCCGGTTATGCGCGCTGGCGTAAAAAGCTGCTGCGCCACGGCATCGCTTTGTATGAACTAAAACCGCAGGATAACCAGCAAAGCGCACCGCATGACCGCGGGTTAACCGGTAACTCGGGTTCAAGTCTGCATGCCAAAACGTTTACCGTAGATAAACGTAAGGTGTTTATTGGATCGTTTAATTTTGATCCACGATCGGCGGTGCTAAATACCGAAATGGGACTGGTCATTGAGAGTGAAGCCCTGGCGCAGCAAACCCATCAGCGTTTTATCGCTGGGATGCGCGATCGTGCCTGGACGCTACGTCTGGATAAATGGGGACGCGTTAACTGGGTAGAGTTTGCCGGAGAGCAGGGCGAAGTGGTGCATAAACATGAGCCGCAGTGCACGCTAATGCAGCGTTTGCTGGTGCGTTTGGTGTGGCGATTACCCGTGGAGTGGTTGCTCTAAAGCAATCGGGCCAGCTTAGCTGGCCCGACGTCTATTTGCGCTGCGGCTTACCTGAGAACAGGAAGCGCAGCAGCGGAATACGCAGATGAATTTCGTACAGCGTAAAGGCCACGCCAAATACCATCAACAAGCCAAGGAAGAAGCCAAGCGTGTTGCTGCCAATGTGCGGCGTAATGTAGATGCCGTACAGAATGGTCAGCGGATGGTGTACCAGATAGATAAACAGCGAAGCATTAACCAGATACATGATGCGCGGAGAGTGACTGTTTAGCAGATTGTGGCCGAAGCTAAAACAGACATTCAGCATGCACAATCCCATCAACGTCGAAACAAGCATATCAATTTCGTAAAGCCAGCCCTCACCGCTGCTGTATCGCTGATTCAGGCTGTAAGCAATGAATACCGCAATGGCGCCAAAGCACACAACGGGATTGAAGCGGACAAACAGCGCTTTCAATGCCTGATGTTTCCAACTGAGCGCGCCTAACATGAAGAACGGCAAGAACATCAACGTTTGCATCACGGCAATGCTAAACAGGCCATCGGCGAATACGGCCGGAGCCACAATAAATAATACGCGCCGGAAAATACACCAAACCAGCGCGTAAGCCAGCAGCGCCAGCGTGAGTTTCCCCCAGCCAATCTGCTGATAATCAATGCGACGCTGCTGTGTGCTCAGCCAGCGAAACGCCAACATCCCGAACGTGGTCAGGATCACCAGGACCAATAAGAACCACAGGTGCGAGATCAGCTCCCACATCAGCGTGTTGTATTTGTCGTAGAGCGAAAATTGGTTCCAGTCACCTATCTTATCGGTGAGGTTTTTGGTGATGAAAAACTGCGGCAGGGTGATGAGCGGAACCGCCGTTAACAGCGGAATGCCGACGCGCTCCAGACGCACCTTCAGCCAGCGCTGCGGCTGATAGCGCAAGTAAAGCATGTAGGAAAAATAGCCTGAAATTACAAAGAACACCTGCATGCGGAAGGCGTGAATAAAATCATTCAATACCGTCAACCACATTGAGGCGTCATGGCTGTTGACGGCCCATCGTTGCGTAGAGTAAATCAGGGAGACGTGAAATGGCACGCCTAATAACATTAAATACGCTCGAATCGAGTCGAGGAAATATTCACGTTGGGGTTTAGCTGAACTCATAATCTTCCAATAGTCAGTTTACTTGCCGGTTTCGCCCTGAAACCGGATTATGCCGAATGAAAATTCTACCGGCTGTAAACAGGGTATACTATCAGGTGAATCTGTAGGTGATTTTGCAGGGTTTAATTATCCGAAAAGCACACTTTCAGCTTACAAATCAGCGGAACAATCTTTTACATACGCTGTCGGAAAACCGAATAATCCTTTAAGATAAGCGGGTTTGATCTAAGCACACGAAAGGGGGGGATGTGCTGAATAATGTGAATAATAAAGTGGGACTGGTAAAGATGCGCTGGGTAGGCGCGGCAGTTCTGCTGGCTATGTATGCCAACAATAGTTGGGCGTTTAACATCGATGATGTAGCAAAACAAGCCAAGGCGTTGGCAGGGAAAAGTTTCGAAGCGCCAAAGAGCAATTTACCCTCTCAGTTTCGTGAAATGAAATTTGCTGATTATCAGCAGATCCAGTTTAACCACGACAAAGCTTATTGGGGCAAACTGCGCACGCCGTTTAAGCTTGAGTTCTATCATCAGGGCATGTATTTCGATACGCCGGTGAAAATTAATGAAGTCACCGCGTCTTCCGTGCGTGAAATTAAATATAACCCTGACTATTTCAATTTCGGCAACGTAAAGCACGATGCTGATTCAGTCAAAAACCTCGGCTTTGCTGGGTTTAAGGTGTTGTATCCTTTAAATAAAAAAGGAAAAGACGACGAAATTTCCAGCTTCCTTGGCGCCAGCTATTTCCGTGTGATTGGCGAAGGGCAAGTGTATGGTCTTTCCGCGCGTGGTCTGGCGATTGACACCGCGCTGCCTTCCGGCGAAGAGTTCCCGCGCTTTAAAGAGTTCTGGATTGAGCGTCCAAAACCGCAGGATAAACAGCTGGTGATTTATGCGCTGCTGGATTCGCCACGTGCGTCCGGTGCCTATCGCTTCACCATCCGTCCGGGCAAAGAATCAACCGTTGATGTGCAATCCAAAGTTTACCTACGTGATAACGTTGGCAAGCTTGGCGTTGCGCCGCTGACCAGTATGTTCCTGTTTGGTGCGAACCAGCCATCGCCGGTGACCAACTTCCGTTCAGAGCTGCACGATTCGAACGGTCTTTCCATTCACGCGGGTAATGGGGAGTGGATTTGGCGTCCGCTGAATAACCCGAAACATCTGGCGGTGAGCACCTTTACCGTTGAGAACCCGAAAGGCTTTGGTCTGCTGCAGCGCACGCGTGACTTCAGCCGTTTCCAGGATCTCGACGATCGCTACGACCTGCGCCCAAGTGGCTGGGTTGAGCCGCAGGGTGATTGGGGTAAAGGCCGCGTTGAGCTGGTAGAGATTCCGACCGCCGATGAAACCAACGATAATATCGTTGCTTTCTGGACGCCGGAAAAACTGCCAGAGCCGGGCAAAGAGATGAACTTCCAGTATCGTCTGCACTTCACCCGTGACGAGAACCAGCTGCACTCAGACGACATTGCCTGGGTGAAAGACACGCTGCGTTCCGCTGGCGATGTTAAACAGTCGAATCTGGTGCGTCAGCCAGACGGTTCGATCGCCTTCACCGTGGATTTCGTTGGCAAAGCGATGAGCAAGCTGCCGGAAGATACGCAAGTGGCTCCGCAGGTTAGCGTGGGTAATAACGCTGATGTGGTTGAGCAAAGCGTTCGCTACAATCCGGTGACCAAAGGCTGGCGTTTAGTGTTGCGTCTGCGTGTGAAAGATAACAAGCAGCCAACCGAGATGCGCGCAGCGCTGGTGAGCGGCGACAAGACATTGACGGAAACCTGGAGCTATCAGCTACCTGCCAATGAATAAATCGATATTTCTACCTCAATCCTACGTGGAGGCCCTGCCGCTTGATGCGGCAGGGCGTGCCCGTCTGAGCGATTCACTCCAGAATGCGCAGGCGTTCCACGCTATTCATTCGACGCTGGGGCAGGATATCGCCGCCAGCGAGCGTCCGGACGATGCGCCGCTGAAATCGGTCTCGTCCCGTGTGCAAATGGCCTGGCCTGACTCGTTGGCGGAGGGTCAACAGCTGAGCAAGGATTATCTCGATCGCACCACGCTAAAGGCCATGCCAAAGGTGAAGCGTTCGCTGATGTTTCCTGAGGTGTGGCGTACTAACCCCATTGCGCGCGCCTGGGATTCGGTACGTGGTAAGAAATCCACGCCGCGCTATGCTTCGGTGGAAGAGCAGAAAACCGAAGATAAGTGGCGTCACGTGGGTTCCATGCGCCGTTACGTGCTGCTGATTCTGACGATTCTGCAAACCGTCGTGGCTACCTGGTACATGAAAACCATTCTGCCCTATCAGGGCTGGACGCTGATCGATCCCATCGAGATGTTTAACCAGAACTGGTTGCAGTCAGTTGAGCTGATCCTGCCTTACATTTTGCAGACCGGGATTCTGTTCCTGTTTGCCATTTTGTTCTGCTGGGTTTCTGCCGGTTTCTGGACCGCGCTGATGGGCTTCCTGCAGTTGCTGATTGGGCGTGATAAATACAGTATTTCGTATTCAACCACCGGTGATGAACCGCTGAATCCGGAACACCGTACGGCACTGATCATGCCAATCTGTAATGAAGACGTTGAGCGTGTGTTTGCCGGCCTGCGTGCGACCTGGGAATCGGTCAAACGTACCGGCAATGCCGAGCACTTTGACGTTTACATTCTGAGCGACAGCTACGATGCGGATATCGCTATCGCCGAGCAAAAAGCTTGGATGGAGCTGGTGCGTGATGTCGGCGGTGCAGGTAAGATTTTCTATCGCCGTCGTCGTCGTCGTGTGAAGCGTAAAAGCGGCAACATCGATGACTTCTGCCGCCGCTGGGGCAGCAACTACAGCTACATGGTGGTGCTGGATGCCGACAGCGTGATGAGCGGTGAGTGTCTTACCGGTCTGGTACGCATGATGGAAGCCAACCCGAACGCCGGTATTATCCAGTCGTCGCCAAAAGCGTCAGGCATGGATACGCTGTATGCGCGCTGTCAGCAGTTTGCTACGCGTGTGTATGGCCCGCTGTTTACCGCCGGCTTGCACTTCTGGCAACTGGGTGAATCACATTACTGGGGCCACAACGCCATTATTCGTGTGAAGCCCTTCATCGAACACTGTGCGTTAGCACCGCTGCCAGGAGAAGGTTCTTTCGCCGGTTCCATCCTTTCACATGACTTCGTCGAGGCGGCGCTGATGCGTCGTGCAGGCTGGGGTGTATGGATCGCCTACGACCTGCCGGGTTCCTATGAAGAATTGCCGCCGAACCTGCTGGATGAGCTCAAGCGCGACCGTCGCTGGTGTCACGGCAACCTCATGAACTTCCGCTTGTTCCTAGTGAAAGGTATGCATCCGGTTCACCGCGCGGTATTCCTGACGGGCGTGATGTCCTATCTGTCTGCGCCGCTATGGTTTATGTTCCTCGCGCTTTCCACCGCCTTACAGGTGGTGCATACGCTGATGGAACCGACCTACTTCCTGCAGCCGCGCCAATTGTTCCCGGTGTGGCCGCAGTGGCGACCGGACCTGGCGATTGCGCTGTTCTCAACTACGCTGGTTCTGCTGTTCCTGCCGAAGTTGCTGAGCGTGGTGCTGATCTGGTTCAAAGGCGCAAAACCTTACGGTGGTGCCATCCGCTTGTTCTGCTCGCTGATTCTGGAGATGCTGTTCTCGGTGCTGTTAGCACCGGTGCGCATGCTGTTCCACACCGTATTCGTGGTCAGCGCGTTCCTCGGTTGGGAAGTGGTGTGGAATTCGCCGCAGCGTGACGACGATGCCACGCCGTGGGGTGAAGCCTTCCGTCGCCATGGTTCGCAGATGCTATTAGGTCTGGTGTGGGCGGGCGGCATGGGCTTGCTCGATCTCAACTTCCTGTGGTGGCTGTCGCCGATTGTCTTCTCACTTATTCTGTCGCCGTTTGTTTCGGTGATGTCGAGCCGTGCCACGGTAGGGCAGAAGAGTAAGAACGCCAAACTGTTCCTGATTCCGGAAGAGTACGAGCCGCCGAAAGAGTTGGTCGATACCGATCATTATCTGCAGATTAACCGTCAACGTGCGCTGAAAAATGGCTTTATGCACGCGCTGTTCAATCCCGCGTTTAACGCTCTGGCGACGGCAATGGCCACCTCACGTCACAAGCAGAGCGATTTGCTGGACCATGCACGCGATCGTCGTGTTGATCAGGCACTGAGTGACGCACCAGAAAAACTGAACCGCGAGCAGCGTTTGCAGCTGATCAGCGATCCGGTGGTTCTGGCACGCGTACACTCACGCCTGTGGGAAAGTGCGGACAAATATCATCAGTGGGTAGAAAGCTATCAAAAGCTGAAGCTCAATCCTGAAGCGCTGCCACAGCGTTAAGGATAGAAAAGTAAAAAGCGGCAGAAATGCCGCTTTTTTTTCGTCTTTAATCTGGCTGAATTAACGTAATCTTTACGTCTGAAGGTGTGGTTATTTCACCTCACAGGCGTTTAAACTGGCACCCGTTCATTGTGAGTAAACGTTGTGAATTATTTCCTAAAAGTCGCCGCGCTTAGCGCCGCTATCCTATTACTTACCGGCTGTGGCAGCATTATTAGCCGTACTATTCCCGGACAGGGGCACGGCAATCAATATTATCCCGGCGTGCAATGGGATGTTCGTGACGGACCCTGGCGCGTGCTAACCATTCTCGATCTTCCGCTCTCATTAGTAATGGACACACTTTTGCTGCCCGTTGATGCTAGCCATGGCCCGTACGAATAACCTTTAAGACAGGTTGTCCGAGGGGCTATTATCGTCTTCCCACTCTTGCGCCGCCGCTTCGCCTTCTTCCAGGTCACGCGGTGGTTCAAGCTGGAATTCGCCTTCATCCCACTCATGCAGGGTGTTTTCTGCTTGCCACTCCTGACGCAGTTCGACTTCATCGTAATCGCCGTCAAACACCGCCTGTGCGGCTTCTCCGCTGGAGATCGGCAGGCATTCACCTTGCCCATCCTCTTCTGCGAAAAATTCTGCCTGCCACATAATGTCGCCGTCCTGCATCACATACTTCTGTAGTGCAAACTGGCTGACGCTGGCATCGTCTTCGGCGATGTCAGGTTGGCTGGCGAGAAACTCTTCACGTGCGGCTTCAATGGCTTCTTCTAGGGTGCTATACAGGCTCATCATCAACTCCATGTCTGTTAAAAAGGGATTTCACAGAAGGATAGACGAAAAATCACGAAGTGAAGGGCAAAGAGCAAATATTGATTGGGCGGTTGATTGAAATTCAACCGCCCAACAGGTCAGGCTATTTTCTGCGGAAAATGTAATACAGGACGGACTGATTCATGAATAATTGGAGCCGAGTAGCGGATACAACATTTAATACAGGGTTTGACTTTTTTGAAATTAATGCGTGCTGTCGAAAGCGCCTGATTTAAATTATAGAGGGTGCCAATAAAAACCATATCCTCTTTAACCGGCAGGCGTTTACACTCTTTGCGATGTAGAAGATGATAGCCTTCATGATCGGTACTGATCGTGACATAGTAATAGATGCCTTTATTCATTTTATAGTTTCCTGAGATATATTTGCTGTGTGTAATCTTTTTATATTTTTTTCAAAATTGAACTTATTAAAATAGCTGACACTGTCGAAACTAACTGGATTTATTATAGGGAACAAATTCCATAATGATATAAGGGTCTATGATAATTGAATAAAATGGAATATAGATGATTTTAATCAGACAATGCCTTGTTTATTAAGTTAATTTTATTACATTGATTAGAGTGGTAGAAGAGTTTGCAAATATTAAATAGGATTAGCCCTGGAAATGATAGTAATCAGATCCGATGAGATACATTCTTACCCATAAATGTTAATGAGGATTAAAATCGGGAATCAAGCACTAGCGAACCGTTTTGTTCACGCCTCGCCTGTAAAGGTTAATATTTAACCTAAAACGCGTGGCCGCAATGAAAAAAACTCGCTTAAAAGTGGTACTAACCAAACTATCAGGCTAAGTTCAGGCTGGTCTGGAAGGAAGCTAAAATAGCCAAATGATGTCTCAGATAAGCCAAATCACAGCGGGAATTGATGAGGCACCCCGTGTGCCTCATCACAATTAATAAATGGATGGCTGCCCTTCAGGGCGGGTTTTAAAGCGGCGATGTAGCCACATATATTGCTCTGGTGCGAGCAGAACGGTCTCTTCCACCACTTTATTCATTACCGTTGCAGTGTCGAGTTCTGATTCCAGCGAGAATTTATCGCGGATATCCGGCATCATTTTCAGCTCATAGCCACGGCCATTGGGCAGACGTCGTGCCAGAAACGGTACAACACTCGGATTAGCCAGGCGAATCAGCATGTGCGTACCGCTGGTGGTGGCGGCATCCGGCACGGCAAAGAACGGCGCAAATACGCTGCTGCGTGGGCCGTAATCATGATCCGGTGCATACCAGATAATGTCGTTATTCTTCATCGCGCGGATCATGCCCTTCAGATCTTTACGGTCTAGCATACTTTTGTTGGAACGCATACGGCCCCAGGTTTGCAGCCAGTCGAGCAATTTGTTGTCGTTAGGACGATACACGCCAATGCCTGGATTGTGCATACCGAACACGCGCGCGCCCAGTTCAAGCGTCAGAAAGTGCATACCAATCAGAAGAATGCCGCGTTTCTCTGCCAGCGCATGACTAACATGCTCTAAGCCGCTGGTAGCAACCCATTTACGGATGCGCCAGTCCGGCCAGAACCAAGCCATGCCGGTTTCAATGAGGCCCATGCCCACCGATTCAAAATTGTGTTTCACCATGGCCTGGCGTTCATTTGTTGGCATCGCGGGAAAACAGACTTCCAGATTGCGCTGCGCCACTTCTACGCGGCGCTTCATGAAGCGCATCGCAATACGCCCAAGTCCGCAGCCGATAGCATGCAGCACGGGATAGGGCAGCAGCACCAGCACATAGAGAAAACCAATGCCGATCCATGTCGGCCAATAGCGAGGATGAAGGAGTTCACGGGTGAGTTGGGGAAGTTGAGTCATGGAAATGTCAGTATCCTGCGTCTGATGCCAGAGAGTCCGGTTTCTGTAATTGGGTGTGATTATGCCATTTTTTCCTCCTGGCTGAAATCAAGCATAGATGGCGGATCCAAATCCGACAGCAGGTATACGCACGAAAATGCAATTGCAGCGCAGAAAAGCGTGCATTTTGCACGCCGTCAGGCTTTTCTCGCCAACGTTTCGAATCATGCTGAATTCGGGTATGATACGCGCGCTAAATTTCTCTGATTGCTAACAGGACGAACACCATGCCAGTGTTACATAACCTTGTTTCCAATAAAGAGCTGAAGGAACGTATGTTGGCGGAAACCGAACCACGTACCACAGTCTCTTTTTACAAATATTTCCAGATTGCCGACCCCAAAGCGTTCCGTGATGCTCTTTACGTTGAGTTAACCAAACTCAAGGTGTTTGGTCGCGTCTACGTGGCGCACGAAGGCATCAACGCACAGATTAGCGTGCCCGCCAGCCGTTATGAACAAATGAAGGCGACATTGTATGCTTTCGACGCAGCGCTGAATAATCTGCGCATGAATATTGCGTTGGATGATGATGGCAAATCCTTTTGGGTACTGCGTTTGAAAGTACGTGAGCGCATCGTTGCGGACGGCATTGAAGACGCCAGTTTTGATGCCAGCGATGTCGGTGCTTACCTGAAAGCGGCTGACGTCAATGCGATGCTTGATGATCCAGATGCGCTATTTGTGGATATGCGTAACCACTACGAATATGAAGTGGGCCGCTTCGATAACGCCATGGAAGTCCCGGCGGATACCTTCCGCGATCAGCTGCCGATGGCGGTGGATATGTTGCAGGATCGCAAAGATAAGAAGATCGTCATGTATTGCACCGGCGGCATTCGTTGCGAAAAGGCCAGCGCCTGGATGAAACATAACGGCTTCAATGATGTTTATCATATTGAAGGCGGCATTATTGAGTACACGCGCCGCGCGCGTGAGCAGGGTTTACCGGTGCGCTTCAAGGGCAAAAATTTTGTCTTCGATGAGCGCATGGGCGAAAGGATCTCTGACGATATTCTTTCCAGCTGCCACCAGTGCGGTGCGCCTTGCGACAGCCACACCAACTGCGTGAATGATGGCTGCCATCTGCTGTTTATCCAGTGCCCAAGCTGCGCGGAAAAGTATAAAAACTGCTGCAGTCCAATCTGCATGGAAGAGTCAATGCTTTCGCCTGAAGAGCAGCGCGCACGCCGTGCGGGTCGCGAGAACGGTAACAAAGTGTTCAACAAATCGCGTGGTTTGCTGAACATGACAATGGCGATTCCGGCACCCGATAAAAAGTAATCTGACTGCAGCCTGAAGGATTCAGGCTGCATTTCTTACTGGCGCACGCCTTCAACTGAAATAATCAATTCCGCTTTCTGCGCTGCCGGGCCAAGATCTTTGCTGATGTTAAACTCTTTCAGCACAATCTCCCCGCTGGCTTCAAATCCTGCGCGATAGCCGCCCCACGGATCTTTGCCTTCACCAATCAGTTTTGCCTCCAAAGTCACCGGTTTAGTGACGCCATTAAGCGTCAGGTCGCCGGTAACTTTGTATTCTTTGCCCTCTTTCTTCACGCTGGTGGAAGTAAAGGTGGCCTGCGGGAACTTGCCGGTATTGAGGAAATCCGCGCTGCGCAGGTGCTTATCGCGTTCCGCATGATTGGTATCGAGACTATTGGTATTAATCGTAACGTTGACCTTGTCCGCCGACGGATTGGCTTCATCAAAGGTGAAGCTGCCGTCAAAGTCTTTGAAAGTGCCGTATAACCAGCTGTAACCCAAATGCTGAATACGGAACTGGACAAATGCATGCTGGCCTTCCTTATCAAACTTGTAGTCCGCAGCGTTGGCCGTCAGGCTGACGCTCAGTAATCCCGCCGCCGCTACTGCCAATAATGTCTTTTTTAACATGCTACTTTTCCTTTTCAGAGGTTAACGGGATGCGGTAACTCAACATCCTTTTCAATGTCACATCACGGTCGATGAAATGGTGTTTTAGGGCTGCCAACGCATGTAGTGCTGAAAGTAAAATCAGGCTCCAGGCCATCCAAAGATGAATATCGCCGGCAAGGTCGGCCTGCTGAGCGGCACCGCTGAAGAGGGCGGGCACATTGAACCAACCGAATACGGAGATGGGTTTACCCTCTGCGGTAGAGATAAGGTAACCACTCAACAGCAGCACCAGCAGCAATCCGTACAACAAGCCATGTGCAACGCGTGCGGCGCGACGAACTGAGAGGGAGTCACTCCGCAGCGGCTTAGGAGGTGGCGAAAGAAAACGCCAGCCGATGCGCGCGAGTAGCGCAGCAAACAGCAGAAGGCCGATGCCCTTGTGTATTTCTGGTGCATCGTGATACCAGCTGTCGTAATAACCTAATCCGACCATCCACAGGCCTAGCGCAAACATGCCGTAGATAGCCAGCGCCATTAGCCAGTGCAATAAAATCGAAACCATACCGAAATGCTGTGTGGAATTGCGCCACATAATAATTATCCAGCAGGATGAAATAAGTGGTAATGAGCATCTACATTTTGAAATGTAAAATCAATTACCCTTACTTTTCTATAATATTGAAAATAATATTCGGATTATATGAGGGAATATTGAGAAGTTAATCAGGATAATTGAAGGGCTAAATCATAATGCTAGAGTAGCGGTTAAGTCATGTACGAATACGTGTTCTTATGCGGCACAAAAGGTCAATGAGCGTAAGGTAATGTCAGTTTGCTTCAAGAGAGCCAACGCAATGTCCGCGTTGGCTCGATGGCATTAATTAAAACGGTCAAGCGAGAAGGGCTTGATATCGAAAGAGAAGGGTTTTTCCTGGGCAAACTCACTGGCGAGTTCACCGAGCACGCTGGCAAATTTGAAACCATGTCCACTTAAGCCGGTGATGATAAGACGATTTGGTTCACCCGGCAGTGTATCAATAATGAAATCTTCATCCGGCGTATTGTCATAGCTACACGCCTCGCCATGCAAACAGACGCCCACGCCCGGTAAAAACTTGCGCAGGAAGGTAAAGGATTCATTACCATCCACCGCGATGCTGCCAAAGGGCTTACGATCTTCAGGCGTTTGCATCAGCTGGCCGCCGTCGTGACGTCCCACTTTTAGTGCATTGTTATCGGCGGGGAAGCCATAGAAATGGCTGCCATCAATCATCTCAACCGTAAAACCCGGGAACTGGTTGTTCTCGCTGTAGCGACCATCGGCCTGATACCAGGCAAATACTTTGCGTACCGGTGCCACGGGTAAGTCGGCCACTAAATGACTCACCCAAGTACCCGCACTGATCAGTAATTTGCGTGCACGGAAAATCCCATCGCTGGTGGTGACCTGCTGCAGATCGCCATCGCGATCGATATGAGTGACCGGACAGTTAAACAGTTGCGCACAGCCCGCCTGTTCTGCCAGCTGCACCCAACTGCGTACCGCTTGCTCGCATTTGAGAAAACCGGAGTGAGGCTCGAATACGCCGAGGTAGCCGTCGGGTACCGTAAATTGCGGCCAACGCGCGCGCACTTCCTCTGCCTGCAGGATCTCGACAGTCAGCTGCCAGGTTTTCGCGCTTTGTATCACATTTTGAATAAAGGAGGAGGTGTGGGGTGCTAAATTCAGGATGCCGCTGCGATGCATAATGCGTTCACCGCTCTGTCGTTCCAGCTCATCCCATAATGTTTGGGCGCGCAGTACCAGCGGCACGTAACGCTCACCTTCGCCGTACGCATGACGAATTAGACGTGTTTCGCCGTGGTGTGTGCCCTGATTATGCGGTGGGTGGGCGCTATCAATCATTAGCACGGATAAGCCCGCTTGAGTCGCGTAAAAACCGGCGGCAGCACCGACCGAACCGCTTCCCACTACAATCAGATCATAAACCATAACGACATCACTCCAGGCAAAGGGCGAAATTTTTCAACAGCATATCAAAAGATAATGGCCATGAAAAAGGCACCCTGTTGGGTGCCCTTTCACGCGATAGTATAAATTAGTGCTTCTGATTGTCGCGTAGGTATTGCTCTGTGGATTCTATCTTTGCAATGCCAGCTTCGAGTATGGAGATAAACTGTCTGGCCACATCGGTTGTCAGCCAGTAGGTCGGGCCCACGTCAGCTTCTTCTTCTTTCTGACCCTGC
This sequence comes from Pantoea sp. BRR-3P, assembly GCF_039621635.1. NCBI lineage: Bacteria > Pseudomonadati > Pseudomonadota > Gammaproteobacteria > Enterobacterales > Erwiniaceae > Pantoea > Pantoea sp. BRR-3P. Next base: position 2,444,976 of record NZ_CP155066.1, on the reverse strand, counting down.
GAGGAGAGCGAGTGCAGGCGAATCATCATGGCGTCATAGCTGTCTACGGTGCTGATGTCCCATCCTACCAACGGATGAGTCTGAATGACGTCTTTATTTCTGTCCATTATAACCTCCGTATTACTCGTTAAACGAAGTGCTTCTTGAGGTTCAATGCGGCTTGTATCGTGCACTAGCGAAACAATTATAACATGAATTAGCGTCTTCAATAGTTAAAAGATATGGCGAACTTAAACACAGCAAAAATAAACGCATTTAAAAAGCGAATTTTAACGAATAATAAAATGCCCGCAGAAGAGGGCATTTTATGGGAAATCTAAGGGTGGGGCGTCAAAGATGTTATCGACGTTTATACGCTAAAACTTTAGCCCGAAAAGCACGGCAACTCTATTCGGCAGGCGCTGCAGGAATCAGGCCATGGCGTTTCTGAATCTCTTCGGCCAGCCGGGTAAAATGCTGCTGTAACTGTGCGTCATGGTTCTGGTTTTGCGCTTCAAGCGTCAGATTATGTACCAGCAGCTGATTAGCGCGATCGTCAAGACAAAACGTTAAGCTGGCAAAGGCATTTTCTAATACCGTTAAACGGCGCTGTTGCTCGGCAATGAATGCCAGCAATTCACCAAAGGTCATTGCCTCTTCTGGTTTTTCAGTAGTCATGTAAAACACCTCCTGTAAGCATGACGAGGCAAGAATAGGGGATTGCTTAGCATGAGTCTAGATGCAGGAAGTTTTTCTGGCGAGGGGGAAATAAAAACAAAAAAGCCGGATAGCGAAACCCGGCAAAAACGGCACAGTGGCTGTTAATCGTTATTAAACCAGTCGTCAGCGCTTTCCCAGGTTTCTTGTAGAATATCGGTGATGCGATCGCGTGACGCTTTGCAGCCACCAAAAACGGTGAGCTGATTGCCGCCCGCGTAGCGGACTTTGACGTGGTGATCGTCATCAGGAAAGTCTTGAGTAATGCGGCGTACAAGCTCGATGCTGAGCGCATCCAGGGCACCCGCAGGAAGGGGCTGAGTTTTTGCTACGGTAATTTCAACACGCATAGAAGCCTCCGGAATAATATACTGTTTATTTGTACAGTATATTTATTCCAAAGGCAAGTACCGGTTACTTATTGTTTGATGCGCCAGTGCAGTGTCTCGCCCGCAAGGAAGGGCACCAGCGTATCATCCGCCAGCGCGATACTTTCCTCAACTTGCCACGATTCGCGTACCAGCGTTATTGTCCCTTCGTTGAGGGGCAGACCATAGAAATTCGCACCGTTTTCAGAACAGAAGGCTTCGAAATGCTCCAGCGCGTTCAGCTCCTCAAATACCGTTGCGTACGCAGGCAGTGAGGTTGGCGCATTAAATACGCCGGCACAACCACAGCTCGCCTCTTTCAGGTGACGCAGATGGGGCGCGGTATCGGTACCGAGGAATACGCGGCGATTGCCGCTCGCAACCAGCTTGCGTAGCGCCTCCTGATGAATATTGCGCTTGAGAATCGGCAGGCAATAAAGATGCGGGCGGACGCCGCCTACCAGCATGTGATTACGGTTAAACATCAGATGCTGTGGAGTAATGGTGGCGCCCAGCAAATCGTTGCCTGCGGCCAGATACTCTGCCGCTTCTTGCGTGGTGATATGTTCCATCACGACTTTCAGGGCAGGAAACTGTTGACGCAGCGGCTCAAGCACGGTTTCGATAAAGCGGGCTTCGCGGTCAAAAATATCGATATGCGCATCGGTCACCTCCCCGTGTACCAACATCGGCATGCCAATTTTCTGCATGCGATCGAGCACCTTGGCAATGGAGGCGATGTTCGTCACACCATGACTCGAGTTGGTGGTGGCGTGCGCAGGATAGAGTTTGGCGGCGGTAAAGGTGCCGTCGTGGAAACCGCGTTCAATCTCATCAGGATCGAGCGAATCTGTAAGATAGCAGGTCATTAGCGGAGTAAATGCGTGCTCAGCAGGTAGCGCCGCCAGAATACGTTCGCGATAGGCTACGGCCGCCGCCACGCTAATGACCGGTGGAACCAGATTTGGCATAACGATAGCTCGACCATTCACCGCGCTGGTATAAGGCAGCACGGCGTTAAGCATCGCGCCATCGCGCAGATGGATGTGCCAATCGTCAGGACGGCGAAGGGTAATTTGCTGAGGTTGGGCTGTCATTCAAAGACTCCGGCAGAGAAGAAAACGAAGAGGCGCGTTTAGGCCGGGGAGTAATCATAAGGATGTAGGCAACCGTTTGCACGGGATTTTATTGTGACAAACAAAAACCGCACCCTAAGGTGCGGTTGTGCGACTCAATGGGTAAACGGAATCACCAATTCGCCGGGTTTGACTTCAATACCTTTCGCCAGTTTTTTCGCCAGCGCTTCCGTTTTGCTGCGGTCTTCGCTCAGCACATAGGCCGGCTTCTCGTTAAAGTAGCGCTTTAGAGACTCATTGAGGTAGGGCGTGAGCGTTTTCATAATCGACGCCATTTTCTCTGGCTGCACCTGCGCATCAACAATCTCCATGTCATGCAGATAAATTGCGCCTTCTTGTGCGTTATACACCGGCTGCGCCTTCATCTTCAGCTGCATTTCTGCCTGTTGCGGACCAAACAGCGAGCTGACATTGATATTGGCTTTGCCGGAGAGCGTAATTTTACCGGGCTCTTCACGGCCAATCTGACTGCTCAGATCGCTCAGCACGATGTGTGCGTTTACCAATCCGGAAACGCCAATGTCTTTTTCGAAGTTATTACGCTTTTGCAGCGCCTGATTCACTTCCTGTTCGCTGATGGTGTATTGCGTCAATTGATTACAGCCACTGAGAAGCACGGCCAAAAAGAGGGCCAGCAGCCCGGAAAACGCCTTTTTCATATTGTCCTCATCCTGATCGATACGGCAAAACAGGCGTTAGCCTGCCTGATTCAGCGAGCCGTGTCACCAGGAGAGAGATGAGAAGCGCCGTAGCGCTTCTCTTGCAGCGATAGAGGAGATCGGTTACGGGGGCAAACTAACTGCTGAAAATTGCCGGTGCCACCTGGCGGGGCTGAAATTGCCACCAAAGTGCAAAGAGGGTGATCATGCCGATACTGCTGAGCAACATCCACGGCAGCTCTGGCAATCCCCATTGTTGTCCCATGTCGAACATCCAGCCGCCGCCGGAGTAGCCAATCAGACCACCAATGGCGAGGCCAAGGCGGCTAAAGCCCATATAGCTGCCGCGCGCGCGCGCGCTGGCCAGCGAAGCGCTGAGCGTTTCGCGTGCCGGTTCGGCAATGATCGAGCCGAGATAAAAGAGGGCAATCAGCATAAACAATGACGGCAATGAATCGGTCAAGCCCACCGGTAGCAGGCTGAAGGTCATCAGGCATAAACCCGCCATTAATCGGGTTTCCAGGCGGAAGCGCTTCTCGCTCCAGCGCGCCAGCGGATAGAGTAAGCTCAATGACAACAGCGCCTCAATGGCATACATCCACTTCACCGCCGCCGGCGCACCCGCGACCTGATTCACCATCACCGGCAGCATCAGCATCACCTGCACGGCAAGGATGTAATAGCCTGTCAGCGTAAGAACATACAGGCGGAAACGTTTGTCCTGCCAGACGCGCTGCATGCCCGCCCGCATTGCGATGCGTTCGGTCGAAATACGCCAGGCCGGCAGCCAAATCGCGTTAAACAGGGCGGCACAGACAAACACGCCCGCGCCAACCCAGCAGACTAAACGGAAATCCCACGCCAGCAACCAGCTCCCGATTAACGCGCCAAGTACCGCGCCGGCGCTGTCCTGCATCATCAGCAATGAGAAGAAACGACCGCGTTCACGCGCACGCACCAGCTTCATTACCAGCGCACTGCGCGGTGGGTCGAAGAGCGTTCCCCCCAGACCGGAAAGTAAACAGGCCAGCCACAACAGCCAGGGCTCATGAGCCAGCGCCATGCAGGCAAAGCCCGCCGCACGCATCAACATGCCCGTGACGATCAGCGGACGCGCGCCAAACCGATCAGCAATGGCTCCGCCGAATATGCCGAACCCCTGCTGAACAAACTGACGTAAGCCGAGCGCAATGCCCACCATCAGCGCTGCCCAGCCAAGCTGTTCGACAAAATGTATGGAGATGAGAGGAAATACCACAAAAAAACCCATCACGACCAACATGTTATCCACTAAAAGAAATGTTTTACCGAGGCGTCGTGCCCGCGCAACCCGAGACATGCTAATTCCTAAGCAAATAGAAGCAGAGAAGAGACCAATTGGTCTATATTCCGCCTGCTGAAGGGTTAAAAACAGGTTTCTGAGGATGATATTTTTTCATCGAATCCGCAGAAATATTAATCCTAAATCAGGATGAATCTCCTGGAACGCGTTGCGGGGTTTTACCGCAGGCGGGGCGACGGTTATAGTGAGAAGTATCGCCGCTGGCGTACATCTTTCTTAAGTTATGGATTTCAGGAGTCATGATGTTTGGCTATCGTTCTGCTGGCCCACGCGTGAGCCTCACTACCGATCGCTTAGTGGTCCGTTTAGTACACGAACGCGATGCCTGGCGATTGGCGGATTATTACGCTGAAAATCGCGCGTTTCTTAAGCCCTGGGAGCCAGTGCGCGACGAGAGCCATTGTTATCCTTCGGGTTGGCAGGCCCGCCTTGGGCTAATCGCCGACATGCATAAACAGGGCTCAGCCTACTATTTTGTGCTGATGGACCCAGAAGAGCGCGAAGTGCGTGGCGTGGCTAACTACAGCAATGTGCTGCGCGGTTCGTTCCACGCTTGCTACCTTGGCTATTCGCTAGGAGAGAAATGGCAGGGCCAGGGTCTAATGTATGAAGCGCTCAGCACCACCATTCGTTATATGCAGCGGCAGCAACGCATCCATCGCATCATGGCCAATTATATGCCGCATAATCAACGCAGCGGCGATCTGCTGGCGCGGCTGGGATTTGAAAAAGAGGGCTATGCCAAAGATTACCTGCTAATTGATGGGCGCTGGCAGGATCACGTGTTGACCGCACTGACCTACCGGGAGTGGACCCCGGATCGCCGTGGACAATAAACAAGGATTAACCCAATGAAAATGGCCTTATCCGCGCAGGCGTTGCGCGTGATTGGTTGCCTGCTGGAGAAGCAGGTCACTACACCGGATCAATATCCGCTCTCGCTGAATGGCGTCGTGACCGCCTGCAATCAAAAATCTAACCGTGAACCGGTGCTTAACCTCAGCGAAATGGAAGTGCAGGCACAGCTTGATGAGCTGGTGAAAAAGCATCTGGTGACGGCTAATAATGGCTTTGGGCAGCGCGTGAGTAAGTATGAGCAGCGCTTCTGCAACTCGGCCTTCGGCAATCTGCAACTGAGTCGTGCGGAAGTGGCGGTGTTGACGCTGCTGTTTCTGCGCGGCGCCCAGACGCCAGGTGAGCTGCGCACACGCAGCGGCCGTCTGCATGAGTTCAGCGATATGAACGAAGTAGAGCAGACGCTGAATCAGTTGAGCACGCGGGAAGACGGCCCGATGGTGGTGCGTTTAGCGCGTGAGCCTGGCAAACGCGAAAGCCGTTATATGCACCTGTTCGGCGGCGAGGTGGTGGATGAGCGGGCTACCGCCGACAGCGCTTTGGACAATGACGATCTTGTGGCGCGCGTGGCGCAACTGGAAGAAACGGTTGCTGAGTTACAGTTGCAGCTGGAACAGCTGCTGCAAAAGGAGAACTAATATGACGCTGCGCATTGGCATTGTTGGGTTAGGCGGCATCGCACAAAAAGCGTGGCTGCCGGTGCTGTCACAGGCGAGTAGCTGGCAGCTGGCCGGGGCTTTTTCTCCCAATCAGGCGAAGGCACAACCGATCTGCGACAGCTATCGTATGCCTTACTTTGGCCAACTCGATGCCCTCGCTGCGGCCAGCGATGCGGTGTTTGTACACAGCAGCACCGCGAGCCATTACGATGTCGTCAAAGCACTCTTGCTGGCTGGCAAGGATGTGTGCGTCGATAAACCGTTAGCGGAAACGCTGCAGCAGGCGGAAGCGCTGGTGGCGCTGGCGGACAAACATAAACGCAAGCTGATGGTGGCGTTCAATCGCCGCTTTGCACCGCGCTATCAGCAGCTAAAAGATGAGATGGCGCGCGCTGCTTCACTGCGCATTGAGAAGCATCGGGCAGACAGCGTTGGCCCACACGATCTGCGTTTTACTCTGCTCGACGACTATCTGCACGTGGTCGATACCGCATTGTGGCTGGCTGGCGGTAACCTGAAGCAAGAGTTGGGACATATTGAGACCAACGAGGACGGCGCTATGCTGTATGCCGAGCACCACTTCGCCGCCGGATCGCTACAAATCACCACCAGCATGCATCGTCGTGCCGGCACGCAGCGCGAGGTAGTCAGTGCTATTTGCGATGGCGATTACATTGAAATTAATGAGATGCGAGACTGGCAGCAGGAGAACCGCAGTGGAATCGTGCGTGATGTGCCGCCCGCCTGGCAAAGCCATCTTACCCAGCGCGGTTTCAGCGGCGCGGCACACCATTTCATTCAGTGTGTAGAAAATCAGACGATGCCTGAAACCAGCGGTGAACAAGCACTGGCGGCGTAGCGTCTGGTGGAAAAACTGTGGCGTGATGCCGAACAGGAATAATCCCTTGTAACACTCAATGCTGGTCATTTCCCGCCGCGGCAGTAGACTATCGCCGGACATCACGGGATGTCCGCGCTAAGTCGCTCATTTATCCGACACTTTTCAGGATGCGCCACTCAAAATGAATTTGTTGAAATCGCTGGCTGCGGTCAGTTCGATGACCCTGTTTTCCCGCGTGCTGGGCTTTGCCCGCGATGCCATTGTGGCGCGTGTGTTCGGTGCGGGGATGGCAACCGATGCCTTCTTCGTTGCCTTCAAGCTGCCTAACCTATTACGCCGCATTTTTGCCGAAGGCGCGTTTTCCCAGGCCTTTGTGCCAATCCTTGCAGAATATAAAAGTAAGCAGGGCGAAGATGCTACGCGCGTGTTTGTTGCCTATGTCTCCGGCTTATTAACGCTGGTGCTGGCGGTGGTCACCGTGTTGGGCATGATCGCCGCGCCTTGGGTGATTGTGGTAACCGCACCGGGCTTTGCCGATACGCCGGATAAATTCGCCTTAACCAGCGCGCTGTTGCGTGTGACCTTTCCTTATATTCTGCTGATCTCGCTGGCGTCGCTGGCGGGGGCGATTCTTAATACCTGGAATCGTTTTTCAGTGCCCGCATTTGCACCGACGCTATTGAACATCAGCATGATCGGATTTGCGGTTTTCGCGGCACCGCACTTTCATCCACCGGTGATGGCGCTGGCCTGGGCGGTAGTGGCGGGTGGTGTGCTGCAGCTGTTCTATCAGCTGCCGCACCTGAAGAAGATTGGCATGCTGGTATTGCCGCGCCTTAACTTGCGCGATGCCGGTGTCTGGCGCGTGATGCGCCAAATGGGCCCGGCGATTCTTGGCGTGTCGGTCAGCCAGATTTCACTGATCATCAACACCATTTTTGCCTCCTTTTTGGTATCGGGGTCGGTTTCATGGATGTATTACGCCGATCGCCTGATGGAGTTTCCGTCTGGCGTTTTAGGAGTGGCGCTGGGCACTATTCTGTTGCCCTCGCTGGCGAAGAGTTTTGCCAGCGGCAATCAGGAAGAGTATTCACGCCTGATGGATTGGGGCTTACGTCTTTGTTTCCTGCTGGCTCTGCCGAGCGCGGTGGCCTTGGGGATTTTGTCCGGTCCGCTCACCGTGGCGCTGTTCCAGTACGGGAAATTTACCGCCTTTGATGCCTTAATGACGCAGCGCGCGTTAATTGCTTATTCGGTGGGGTTGATGGGGCTGATTGTGGTGAAAGTGCTGGCGCCGGGATTCTACTCACGTCAGGACATCAAAACGCCGGTGAAAATTGCCATAGTGACGCTGATTATCACACAGTTGATGAACCTGGCGTTTATCGGACCGCTGAAACACGCCGGTTTATCCTTGTCGATCGGTCTGGCCGCTTGCCTGAATGCCGCGCTGCTTTACTGGCAGCTGCGAAAGCAGGATATCTTCCAGCCGCAGCCTGGCTGGTTCAGTTTCCTGACGCGTTTGCTGATTGCGGTGGTGGTAATGGCCGTAGCGCTGCTGGGCATTTTGCAGGTGATGCCGTCATGGGAAGAGGGGCAAATGTGGTGGCGGCTGCTTCGCCTGGCGGCAGTGTGCGGCATCGGCGGCGGGGCCTATTTCGTCATGCTCGGGCTGCTTGGCTTCCGTCCCCGCGATTTCGCCCGCCGTACGATGGCATAAAAAAATCCCGCCGCGGCGGGATTTTTTATTGATTACCCTTTACGACTCAGCGTCGCTTGACCCTTGCCTAAGCCATCGGGGCCGTAAAATGCCTGGGTTTGATGCGGGCGCAACACGGCCAATGCTTCATTTGTGAAGCCAATCTGATGCTGCAGCAGAATCCCATTATGCATATTGGTATCGCGCAGGCGGCGTGTATGCTGCTGAATGCGCATCCAGCGACTTTCGCGATCGCTGTGATCACCATAGGGCGCCTGCGTACCGAGACTTTTCTCGGTGGTGCGGCGCATGTCGTCCAGATAATTCAACGTGGTCAGCAGCGCACTTTTGTCTTCAGAGATGCGCTGTAGCATGTTGCCATTAACCTGACCGGCAGAAAGTTGCTGTTGTTCTTCATCCATTACTACGGCGAGTGACGCCAGCACATCCTGCATTTTGTCTAAGGTGATCAGCAGATTGTCCATTGGGATCAGTTACCCTCTAAATACGCCTTGGTATCGGCGATCAGCGCGTCGGCGATCTTACCGGTATCCATTTTCAGTTCGCCATTACGAATGGCCGTTTTCAGCTGCTCAACGCGCGCTGTATTAATGTCCTGGCTGCCGGGCTGCATCAGCTGCGCCTGCGCAGTACTCAACTTCACTGCCGCGCCGCTTTCGCTGGTGGTGCTGGCGGTTGGCGTGGCGCTTTGGCGCACTTTCGCGCTGTTATCGTTGGTATCGCGTGTCTGTACAGTGCTAACCGGATTCAAAGGTTGCGTTCTGTCGATGCTCATTGTGTGGCTCCTGTAAGGTCAGTTGGGGGTCAGTCAACTGAGTCAGCATAGGGTAATGTCTTTGTTGATATCTCTATCGGCAGAACAGCAGGGTTCTTTAACGCTTTATAGCGATATCAGAATATTCCCATCCGCGTCGACGCGACCACTGACAACCTGACCATTTCCCATACGCACACGCACCATTTGCGCTGCGCTAGCGTTGTTCAGCGCACGTCCTTCGCTACTGGCATTAAACCCATTTCCACTGGCGACTACCATCACATTTTGACCTGCTTTCACGCGCCATGCCTGGCGCAGCATGGAGGCCGTCACGGCTTGTCCCGGCGGAATATCACGCAAGGCAATGGCATCCGTTACGCCGCTACTGTCGATCAGCGCGCGCGCCGGCAGCTCATCAAGGCGACCGGTTTCCAATCTGAAGTCATCTGGGCTGAGTGTGCTGCCACGCGCCACCTGACGACTAGCGACTAAATATTGTCCAGTGACCTGCACCTGCACCTGCAAGAAACGACGATTTTGATCGCAGTTGGCCGCAATGCTGATGTTGCCCCACTGGCGGCTATTGCCCGGAAGCTGTAATTCGGGGGTATCGCAGGTGGGCCACTGTGACGGCGGCGTGCGCACCACCACGCTCATACCCGCGGCATGTTGCGGATCGCGGGCTTTAAAAAATTGTGTCAACTGAGCATTAAGATCCGCCGCGTGACTGGGTAGCGCCAGTGCCAGCCAAAGTGTGGTGAGCAAGGTGGAATATCTGCGCATAACGCCTCCTGACGAGAAGATGGCACTGAGTCTACGCCTCGCGCAAAAAAATCAATGTCAAAAATAGCCGTCATTTTTGCTGCTATTCAGACGATCACCCTTGCTTTTGTCCACTTAAGCTGTCAGCTCGAAATTCTCATTCGCGGAGGAAGCATGCTCGACAAACTCGATGCCGCGCTGCGATTTGGTACAGAAGCGTTAAACCTACGTGCTCAGCGTCAGGAGATCCTGGCGTCAAACATTGCCAACGCCGATACCCCGGGTTACCAGGCGCGGGATATCGACTTTGCCAGCCAGCTGAGCAAGGTGATGCAAAACGGTCGCGCGGAAGGCAGCAGTCTGGCGCTGAAGGTGACGTCCTCACGCCACATTGAAGCGCAAACCAATTCTCAGCCATCGCTGGATCTGATGTACCGCATTCCCGATCAACCCGCCGCGGATGGCAACACCGTGGATATGGATCGCGAGCGTACGCAGTTTGCTGATAACAGCCTGAAATACCAAACCGATCTCACCCTCATCAGTAGCCAGATCAAAGGCATGATGAACGTTCTGCAGGGGCAATAAGCATGGCATTGCTGAATATTTTTGATATCGCCGGCTCGGCGATGACAGCGCAATCGCAGCGCCTCAACGTCAGCGCCAGTAACCTGGCCAACGCCGATAGCGTAACCGGTCCTGATGGCCAGCCTTATATCGCAAAGCAGGTGATTTTCCAGACCGATGCCGCACAGGGCGCAGCCACTGGCGGCGTCAAAGTGGCTGGCGTGGTTAACGATCCCACCCCGGCCAAACTGGTGTATGACCCAGGCAATCCGATGGCCGATCAGAAGGGCTACGTCAAAATGCCTAACGTTGATGTGGTCGCCGAAACCGTTAACACCATGTCTGCGTCGCGCAGCTATCAGGCCAACGTCGAAGTGCTGAACACGGTGAAGTCAATGATGATGAAAACCCTCACCATGGGTCAGTAACGGAGAACGATTATGAGCGTAGCAGTAGGGATTAAAGACAACCTGGACCCCACGGTACTGACGTCCAGCAGCGCGTCGAGTGGTAACACCTCGGCGGACTTGCAGAATCAGTTTCTGAATATGCTGGTGGCGCAGCTGAAAAATCAGGATCCCACCAATCCAATGGATAACAGCCAGCTCACAACGCAGCTGGCGCAGATCAACACCCTAAGCGGAATTGAGAAACTGAACACCACGTTAGGGTCGATTTCCGGTCAAATCACCACCAGCCAGTCGCTGCAGAGTTCCACACTGATTGGGCATGGCGTGATGATCAACGGTTCGCAGGTGTTGGTGGGCAGCGGTACGACCACGCCATTTGGCGTTGAGCTGGCAACAGCTTCCACCGCCACCAGCGTCACGATTAAAGACAGCAATGGCACCACCGTGCGTACCATCGATCTCGGCAAGCTGAGTGCAGGCGTTCACACCTTCTCGTGGGACGGCAAACTGGATGATGGCTCGACCGCCGCAGATGGCAAATATTCTGTATCACTCGCCGCCAGCAATGGCAGCACCCAACTGGTGGCGCAGCCGCTGAACTATGCCTATGTCAATGGCGTCAGCACCACCGATAACACCACGAAACTGGATCTCGGCACCATGGGCTCCGCGACCCTCGATGAAATTCGTCAGATTCTCTGATTAACCTTTTAGCAGGAGAGATTACATGTCTTTTTCACAAGCGGTGAGCGGCCTGAATGCTGCTTCCAGCAACCTGGATGTGATTGGTAACAACATTGCCAACTCCGCCACAGCCGGATTCAAATCCAGCACCATCGCCTTTGCCGATATGTTTGCCGGTTCAAACGTTGGTCTCGGTACCAAAGTGGCAGCGGTAATCCAGAACTTTGGTGATGGCAGCACCACCTCGACCAGCCGTGGGCTGGACGTGGCACTGAGCGGCAACGGCTTCTTCCGTATGACCGACGCCAGCGGCGGCGTGTTCTATTCACGTAACGGCCAGTTCACGCTGGATGCAAACCGTAATCTGGTGAATACCCAGGGCCTGAACGTAACCGGCTATCCAGCCAGCGGTACGCCACCAACCATTCAGAGCGGCGCTAACCCGGTTGCCCTGAGCATCCCCACCACGCAGATGGGCGCACGCGCGACCACCACGGCGACCCAGGTGGCGAACCTTAACTCCACCAGCACCGTGCCGACCGTCACTACGTTTGATGCCTCCAATGTTGATAGCTACAACGCGAAAACCACCATGACGGTGTATGACACGCAGGGTAACGATCACCAGCTGGATATGTATTACATCAAAACGGCGGATAACACCTGGACCGTGCATATCATGGATTCCACCACCGGCAAGCAGATTGGCAACGCCGATCCTGATGATGGTTTGGGTTTCCAGATGAAATTCAATGCCAGCGGTACGCTGACTAGCGTATCCAAAATGGTTGATGATCCCCTTAACCCTGGCACCGCGATCCCATCTACCACGGCAACCAGTCCATCACTGGCCAATCTGGTTGTAGGTGGCACCAACGGTGCGGATGGCATGAATATCAGCCTGAGCATGTTGGGTAGCCTGCAGCAGAACACCGGCACCAGCACTTTCGGTAACCCAACGCAGGATGGTTACCAGCCAGGCGACCTGACCAGCTACACCATCAACGATGATGGCACCATCACCGGCACCTACTCCAACCAGAAAACCCAGCTGCTGGGGCAGATCGTGCTGGCGAGCTTCTCTAACCCGGAAGGTCTGAAATCTGAAGGTGACAACGTTTGGTCCGCAACCAGCTCGTCAGGTCAGGCGGCCGTTGGTCTGGCAGGCACCGGTACCTACGGCAACCTGACTTCAGGTGCGCTGGAAGCATCGAACGTCGACATGAGTAAAGAACTGGTGAACATGATCGTTGCGCAGCGTAACTATCAGGCTAACAGCCAAACCATCAAAACTCAGGACCAGATTCTCAACACCCTGGTTAACTTACGTTAATTCGCTAACGGGATTGCTTTATGGATCACGCAATATATACCGCGATGGGCGCGGCGAGTCAGACGATGGACCAGCAATCGGTGACCGCCAGCAACCTCGCCAACGCTTCAACGCCGGGCTTTCGTGCTCAGCTCAACGCGTTGCGCGCGGTGCCGGTCAACGGTTGGTCGCTGCCAACGCGTACCCTGGTTGCCGCTTCAACGCCGGGCGCTGATATGACGCCAGGTACCATGGACAACACTGGCCGTACGCTGGATGTAGCGGTACAGCAAGATGGCTGGCTGGCGGTGCGTACCGCTGACGGTGCCGAAGCCTATACCCGCAACGGCAACATGCAGATAAGCGCTACCGGTATTTTGACCATTCAGGGCAATCCCGTCATGGGCGATGGCGGTCCAATCGCCATTCCGCAAGGGGCGGAGCTGACCATCGCGGCCGACGGCACCATTACTTCGCGTAATGCAGGGGATGCGCCCAACGCCACGGTGCAAATTGGCAAGCTGAAACTGGTTCGTGCCACAGGTAAAGAGTTACAGCGCGGTGACGACGGTATGTTCCGTCCAACCCAGCAAGCACAGGCTACGCGCGGCGCCGCGCTGGCGAACGATGCCTCGGTGACCGTCATGCCCGGCGTGCTGGAAGGCAGTAACGTCAAACCCGTGGAAACCATGGTCGATATGATCGCCAACGCCCGACGTTTTGAGATGCAGATGAAAGTGATCTCTAACGTTGATGAAAACGAACAAAAAGCCAACCAGCTGCTCAACATGAGCAGCTAAGGCGTAAGGAAAACACCATGATTCGTTCTTTATGGATCGCGAAAACCGGTCTTGACGCTCAGCAAACCAATATGGACGTCATCTCCAACAACCTCGCGAACGTTAGCACCAACGGCTTTAAACGTTCGCGCGCGGTATTCGAAGATTTGATGTACCAAACGCTGCGCCAGCCGGGTACGCAGTCGTCGGAGCAAACCACGCTGCCGTCGGGCCTGCAGATCGGTACCGGTGTGCGTCCAGTCACCACCGAGCGTCTGCATCAGCAGGGTAACCTGTCGCAGACCAGCAACTCGAAAGACGTGGCCATCAACGGCCAGGGTTATTTTGAAGTGCAGATGCCGGACGGCACCTCGGCGTATACCCGCGATGGTTCTTTCCAGGTTGACCAAAACGGACAGCTGGTGACGAATGCCGGTTACCCGGTGCAGCCAGGCATCACCATCCCGGCTAACGCCACCAGCATCACCATTTCGCGTGACGGTGTCGTGAGCGTGACGCAACAGGGCCAAACCAACCCGGCGCAGGTGGGACAGCTGACGCTGAGCACCTTCATGAATGATGCGGGCTTAAATAGCCAGGGCGAAAACCTTTATCAGGAAACGCAGGCATCGGGTGCGGCCACGCAGAGTACGCCGGGCCAAAACGGTGCCGGTCTGCTGTATCAGGGTTATGTCGAAACCTCAAACGTCAACGTGGCGGAAGAGTTGGTGACCATGATTCAGACGCAGCGCGCTTACGAAATTAACAGCAAAGCGATCAGTACCTCCGATCAGATGCTGGCGAAGTTAACCCAGATTTAATCCTGGTATCGTTGGGTCGGCTTTGCTGGCCCGATTAAGAACATGAAAAAGGTCATAACTCCGTGGCGAAGCAAGTGATTCTCAAGCCTGGTCATTGGTTAGTAGCCACATTGCTACTGACGCTTAACGGTTGTGCGCTGGTTCCGCGCACGCCGCTGGTACAAGGATCGACAACGGCAGAGCCGACGCCATCCGCACCGCCAGTGGTGAACGGTTCTATTTTCCAGGGCGTCGCACCGCTGAACTACGGCTATCAGCCGCTGTTTGAGGATCGCCGTCCACGCAACATTGGCGACACATTGACGATCACCTTGCAGGAAAACGTCAGCGCCAGCAAAAGTTCTTCCGCCAACGCCAGCCGCGATGGCAGCAACAGTTTCGGCGTCACGGGCGTGCCAACCGGCCTGAGTGGTTTGGTGGGTGCGGGCGGCGAAAAAGCCACGCTTGATGCGAATGGCAAAAATGACTTCGCAGGTAAAGGTGGCGCCACGGCGAATAACACCTTTACCGGCACTATCACCGTCACCGTGAATCAGGTGCTGTCAAACGGCAACCTGCGCGTGGTGGGTGAGAAACAGATCGAAATTAACCAGGGCACGGAATTTATCCGCTTCTCTGGCGTGGTTAACCCGCGCACCATCAGCGCCAGCAACGCCGTGTTGTCAACGCAGGTGGCCGATGCACGTATTGAGTACGTCGGAAATGGTTATATCAATGAAGCGCAGACGATGGGCTGGTTCCAACGCTTCTTCCTGAACGTCTCGCCGATGTAAGAGGTAATGAGAATGAATATGACGACTCTGCTCCGCCTGAGCCTGGGCTTACTGCTCGGCTTCAGCGCTATGGCGCATGCTGACCGCATCCGCGATCTGACTTCCGTGCAGGGTGTGCGCGACAACCAGCTCATTGGCTACGGCCTGGTCGTCGGCCTGGATGGCACCGGCGACCAGACCACGCAAACCCCGTTTACTACGCAAACGGTCAGCAACATGCTCTCTCAGCTGGGTATTACCGTGCCAACCGGCACCAACATGCAGCTGAAAAACGTGGCGGCGGTGATGGTGACAGCCAAGCTGCCGTCATTTGCACGTCAGGGACAAAACATCGACGTAGTGGTTTCTTCACTCGGTAATGCGAAAAGTCTGCGCGGCGGTACGCTGCTCATGACGCCGATGAAAGGGGTGGATAACCAGGTTTATGCGCTGGCACAGGGCAATATTCTGGTTGGTGGCGCCGGTGCATCTGCCGGCGGCAGCAGCGTTCAGGTTAACCAGCTTAACGGTGGCCGCATTACCGGTGGTGCAACGGTAGAGCGTGAGCTGCAGAGCAACTTTGGTAGCCAGAACACCATTAACCTGCAGCTGAACAGTGAAGATTTCACCATGGCGCAGCGCATTGCCGACACCATTAATGCACGCGGCATTGGTTCTGCTCAGCCGCTGGACGCGCGTACCGTGCAAATCCGCGTTTCACCGAACAACAGTTCACAGGTGCGTTTGCTAGCGGAGATTCAGAACCTTGATGTTTCCGTGCCGCTGGAAGATGCCAAAGTGATCATCAACTCACGTACCGGTTCAGTGGTAATGAACCGCGAAGTGACGCTGAATACCTGTGCGGTGGCGCAAGGTAATTTGTCGGTGACGGTTAATCAACAGCAAAACGTTAGTCAGCCCGATACGCCATTGGCGGGTGGGCAGACAGTGACAACCAACAACACGCAGATTGATTTACGCCAGAGCGGCGGCGCGCTGCAGCGCGTGAACTCCAGCGCCAACCTGAACAATGTGGTACGTGCGCTTAATGCGCTGGGTGCGTCACCGATTGAGCTGATGTCGATTTTGCAATCGATGGAAAGCGCGGGTTGCTTGCGCGCCAAACTGGAAATTATCTGATGACCGATACGCAATCGCTGATGAATGCGGCTTACGACAGCCGCTCTTTGAACGACCTGAAACGTGAAGCCAGCGCCGACCCGAAAGGGAAGGCGATGCAGGTGGCAAAACAGGTGGAAGGCATGTTTGTGCAGATGATGATGAAAAGCATGCGCGCAGCGCTACCGCAAGATGGTTTGCTGAGTAACGACCAGACGCGGCTTTTCACCTCAATGTACGATCAGCAGATTGCGCAGGAGATCGGTAAGCGCGGCCTGGGCATGGCCGATCTGATTGTTAAACAGATGCAGCCGGCGCAAGAACCGGATGAAACCGCCGGCACGGTGCCCATGAAACTGGATAATAGCTTCATTTATAGCAACCTGCCGTCCAATCAGCTGGAGCAGATGGTGCGAAAAGCGGTGCCGCGTCTACCGATTTCTCCGGGCAGTTTACCCAGTGATAGCAGCGATTTTATCGCGCAGCTCGCCCAACCGGCGCAGGTGGCAAGCCAACAGAGTGGTATTCCACATCATTTGATTCTGGCGCAGGCCGCGCTGGAGTCTGGCTGGGGCCAGCGGCAAATCCTCACGCGCGACGGCAAGCCGAGCTACAACGTATTTGGTATCAAGGCGAGCAGCGACTGGAAAGGCGCCACCACCGATATCATGACCACCGAATACGAAGGTGGCGAAGCGAAAAAAGTACGTGCCAGCTTCCGCGTCTACGGCTCCTATATGGAAGCACTCAGCGACTACGTCAAATTGCTTTCCAGCAATCCGCGTTATGCCGCCGTAGCGAACGCGCCAAGCGCCGAGCAGGGCGCGCGCGCCTTGCAGGCGGCCGGTTACGCCACCGATCCGAAATATGCGCAGAAGCTGGTAGGAATGATCCAACAATTCAAAAACATGGGTGAAAAAGTGATGAAGGCGTACAGCAACGATATCACTGATTTGTTCTGATTTTTTGCCTCAAGTTTCACTTAAGCAAGCCGATAACTATCACATGCCGCGGGCGCTCATCGTTCGCGCAATCGCACTGATGACTGCCAGCCCGGTTAACGGGAAATTAAGGAACCGAGATGTCCAGCATAATTAACTCAGCGATGAGTGGGCTGAGCGCCGCACAGGCTGCATTAAGCACCACCAGTAACAACATCAGCAATTATACGGTAGCGGGCTATTCGCGTCAGACGGCGATTTTGTCGCAGTCGAATAGCACGTTGCAGGGCAATAGCTATTACGGCAACGGCGTCACGCTTTCGGGTGTACAGCGTGAATACGATGAGTTCATCACCGCTCAGCTGCGCGGCTCCAGCGCCAACTACAGCGCCGTTAATACCCAATATAATCAGATTTCCAACATTGATGACCTGCTGTCGACGTCGACCACCAGCTTGTCGACGTCGATCCAGAGCTTCTTCACTAACGTACAAAACGTGGTGAGTAACGCCAACGATCCGTCGGCACGTCAGTCAATGCTGAGCTATGCGCAAGGCCTGGTAAACCAGTTCCAGACCACCGCGCAATATCTCAATAACATGCAAACCAGCGTAAACACCGATATCGCTTCGAATGTTGATCAAATCAACACCTTTACCAGCCAGATTGCCGATCTGAATACACAGATTGCCAAGCTGACCACTGGCGGTGGCGCGGCACCTAACAATCTGCTGGACCAGCGCGATCAGTTGGTGAATAGCCTGAATAATGTGGTTGGCGTAAACGTCTCCCAGCAGGACGGCAGTTACATCGTTTCCATGGGCAGCGTGACGTTGGTCAATGGTAAAAACGCCACCAGTCTGGTGGCTATGCCTTCCAGCAGCGATCCCTCACGCACCACCGTTGGCTACGTGGATAAGCAAGCTGGCAACGTGGAGATCCCAGAGAAAACCTTAACTACCGGTTCACTGGGCGGTTTACTGGCATTCCGTACTCAGGATCTGGATACGGCGCAGAACCAACTTGGCCAGTTAGCGGCAGCGTTCACCACCAGCTTCAACACCGTCCATAGCCAGGGTTTTGATAGTACTGGCGCTGCTGGCGGCAATTTCTTTAACATCGGCTCGCCCACAGTAGCGAGTAACAGCAAAAACACCTCATCGGCCACGGTAACCGCGGCGTGGTCAGACACCAGCGCGATGAAGGCCTCCAACTATACCGTGAGTTATGACGGCAGTAATTGGTCTGTTACCCGCATGTCAGATAACGTAAAGTTTAACGTTACGCCGGATGCGACCGATGGCACGCTCAACTTTGACGGGCTGAAACTGACGGTGAGCACGACGCCAGCACCGAATGCCAAAGACAGCTTCCTGGTTAAGCCAGTGCAGAATGTGATTGCTGGCATGTCGGTGGCGATCACCGATGAATCGCAGATTGCCGCGGCATCCAGCGCTACCAGCGGTGAAAGTGATAACCGTAACGCGCAGAAATTGTTAGATCTTCAGGATAGTAAGCTGGTGAATGGCAACGCCACTATTGCGCAGGCCTACGCCAGTATTGTCAGCACCGTGGGTAACAAAACCAGCACGCTGGAAACCGCCAGTACGACGCAGCAGAACGTAGTAACCCAGCTGAGCGATCGTCAGCAATCCGTTTCTGGCGTTAACCTCGATGAGGAGTACTCCAACCTGACGAAATATCAGCAGTTCTACATGGCAAATGCGCAAGTGCTGCAAACGGCGAGTACCATTTTTAATGCGCTGATGGACATCCGCGGCTAAGCATAGAGGATAAAAACCATGCGTCTTAGTACCAATATGATTTTCGACCAGCAGGTGCGCGGTATTACCGATTCGCAATCCTCCTGGCTAAAAGTGGGGCAGCAGCTCTCAACCGGATTGCGCGTTAACAATCCTTCTGACGATCCTATCGCGGCCTCGCGTGCGGTAGTGCTGTCGCAGTCACAGGCGAAAAGTAGTCAATATGCGACGGCGCGCAGCTTTGCCGATCAAAGCTTGTCGATGGAAGAGAATGCACTTTCTAGCGTTACCAGCAGCATTCAGGATGCGCAAACCATGATCGTTTATGGTTCTACCGGCACCCTGAGTGACGACGACCGCGCGTCGATCGCCACCAAACTGGAAGGTATTCGCTCCCAGCTGTTGAACCAGGCGAACAGCCGTGACGGTAATGGTCGCTACATCTTTGCGGGCTATCAAACGGATGTCGCGCCTTTTAGTGATGCCGGCGCCCCGGCGGGCGTGACCTATGTAGGTGGCGCCGATCCCATCACGCAAAAAGTTGATGATGGGCGTACCATGGCCGTCAGCAGCACGGGATCTTCCGTATTTATGTCGCTCACCAGCAACTCAAAGGCGGAGCCGGACGGCAGCGCCAGCGAAAAAAACCTGTTTAATATGCTCGATAGCGCGATTGCCGCGTTAAAGACGCCGCAGGATGATGCCGATGATGCGACTAAACAGGTTTTCCAGGACGCGATGGATAAGTCCAACCGTGGTCTGAGCAACTCACTGAATAACGTGCTGGCGGTCCGTTCTGCCGTGGGTTCACAGTTAGCTGAACTGGATACGCTGGATGCGCAGGGCGACGATCGCGACACCATCATGGCTTCGCAAATGACCGATCTGGTGCAGGTGGATTACACTCAGGCCATCTCCAGCTATACCATGCAACAAACGGCTCTGCAGGCGTCGTATAAGACGTTTACCGATATGTCGAAGATGTCGCTATTCCAACTGAATTCCTGATTGACCTGAATCTTTGAGCGTACTTTAACCGGGTGCGCTTAGTTTCTCCCACCGCCTTTGAGGCTGTGGGATTTTTTTTGCCGGTAAGAAACACGCTAAGTGATGAAGGGGTTGAATGTCAGCCAATAAAAAACCCCGGACTCGCCGGGGTTTGATGTTTACTGACTTGCTAAAGCTTACGCGCTTTCCGGGCGTGTTGCCGGTGCGGTGGCTTGATGCGTGGCGCTATGACCACCCGCAGAACCCCGTCCATCAAAGTCGAACGGTGGACGAACCCATTCGCTGTGACGAGCCGGCTCCGGTTGCCACGCTGGTGCAGGCGCTTTGGTCATCGGTGCAGTTGCATGATGTTTAAAGCGTGTTTCAGCTGTGGTTACTGCAGTGTCACGTGCCGCAACTGGCGCATGAGGTTCAGTTACCGGCGTGACTTCAGCAACAGCCGCCACTGGCGCAGCCAGAACCTCTTCAACCTGAGCTTCCACTGCTGGCGAAACATCTGCCGGTGCCTGCTCAACCACCGCAGCCACTTCACTGGCTTCTGGCTTCGCTTCTTCAACGATTGCCGCAGGCTCAGCTTCAGCAGCAATTTGCTGTGCAACAGGTTCATCGGCAGCAGTAATCACCGCGGGCTCTTCGTTGACTGGCGCAGCAATTGGCGAGACGTCATCAGTGTTTACCACTGGCACATCAATATGCGCCTGCGGTTCAGCCTGATGTACTGCCTCTTCTGCAGCTGCCTGCTCAACGGCCGGTTCAACAGCGGCAACTTCAGCGGGTTGTTCCACGGTTGCTGCGGCTTGTTGGTAGCCATAATCCGATACTTCATGCATGGCATCTTGCGTGGTGTATTCTTCCTGCGCTTGTGCCACCGGATAGTTAAGCCACACTTTTCCTGAGGCCATTTCTGGGGAGGCAGCAGCAGACTCCAGCGGCATCGGAGACTGCGTTGGGTAACGCTCATCACGATAACGGCGGCGGCGCTGACCACTCACGCGCAGGTGACGCGGTGAACGACGTGAACGACGCGGCATATTGGCGTTGTCACGGTTATCGCTATCATCTTGCTCGTCATTACTGGCTTCAGGTTGCTCGTGGTACTGGGTACGTGGCGCAGTTTCTACAGCAGCTTCATGCACAACCGGAGCGGGCGTTTCGGCTGCAATTTCACTGTTTTCGCCAACCCGCACACGTTGAGACAGCTGACGCTGTTTACGACGTGGCATCACTTGTACACGTTCTTCTTCCTGAGCAACGCTTTCATCGATGACATCCGCTTTTACTGCGGGTTCAGCGACTTTCTGATCCTGCTGTTGCGCACGTTTCTCTTCCTGACGACGACGCTGGCGCTCGGCGCGCTGTTCGCGGCGCTGCTGCTGCTGCTCATCGCGCTGCTCAAGGGCTTCATCGCTCAGCACAGGACGAGCTTCACGCGGCTCGCTATTTTGACGCTTGTTGCGACGATTATCCTGATTGTCACGCGGTTCGCGGGATTCACGTGGCTCACGCGCTTCACGCGGCTCGCGAGGTTCACGACCTTCGCGCACCTGCTGGCCATTCTCACCATTGCGCGGAGTGCGTTCGCGACGGTTGTTGCGACGATTGTTATTGTTGCGACGTTCGCCACGCTGCTGGGTATTTTCAGATTCAGCCGCCGCTGGTGCTTCTTGCTGAGTTTCAGCAGGCGCTGCAGCTGGTGTATCACCGGCGAACATCTTCTTCAAACCGTTCAGCAGACGGGCAACGAAACCAGTGCTGGTGACAGCCGGAGCGGCAACTGCGGGTTTGGTTTTCGCTTCCGCTGCAGGCTGAACGTCTTTCACCACTTCAACCGGTGCTGGCGGTGCATCTGGCATTGCGAAAGCGGCCAGTGCTGGCTGCTCCGGACGACGACGCTCAGCGTGCTCTTCTTCAGAAGGCAGCGCCATTTCCGCTTCGTGCAGTTTCGGCAGATGATAGCTAAGAGTTTGCGTCTCTTCGCCGTTGCGTACGCGCAGCACAGAGTAGTGTGGCGTTTCCATCTGATCGTTTGGCACGATGATGGCACGCACGCCGCCCTGGCGTTTCTCAATGGCGCTGACTGCATCACGCTTTTCGTTCAGCAGGTAGGACGCCACCGGGACGGGAACAATCGCATGGACTTCTTTGGTGTTGTCTTTCAGCGCTTCTTCTTCAATCAGACGCAGAATCGACAGCGACAGTGATTCGTTATCACGGATGGTGCCGGTACCGCTACAGCGAGGGCAGACGTGATGGCTGGATTCACCCAATGATGGGCTGAGACGCTGACGCGACATCTCCAGCAAACCGAAGCGGGAAATGTGGCTGATCTGGATGCGAGCACGATCCTGGCGCACCGCTTCACGCAGACGATTTTCCACGGCGCGCTGGTGGCGCACTGGCGTCATATCAATGAAGTCGATAACAATTAAACCGCCGAGATCGCGCAGACGCAGCTGACGCGCAATCTCATCGGCCGCTTCCAGATTGGTATTGAAAGCCGTTTCTTCGATATCGCCACCGCGGGTCGCGCGTGCGGAGTTGATATCAATAGCGGTCAATGCTTCGGTGCTATCAATAACAATTGAACCGCCTGACGGCAGACGAACTTCACGCTGGAAAGCAGATTCAATCTGCGATTCGATTTGGTAATGGCTGAACAGCGGGATTTCACCGGTGTACAGTTTGATTTTGCTGCTAAAGTCAGGACGGCCGAGGGCAGCAATATGCTGACGCGCCAGATCCAGAACTTTCGGGTTATCGATGAGGATTTCACCAATATCTTGACGCAGATAGTCGCGGAAAGCGCGCACGATCACGTTGCTTTCCTGATGGATCAGGAAAGGTGCCGGGCGACTGTCTGCGGCTTTTTTGATTGCTTCCCAGTGTTTCAAACGGAAGCTGAGATCCCACTGTAGCGACTCGGCAGATTTACCGACGCCAGCGGTGCGGACGATTAACCCCATACCGTCTGGCAGTTCCAGCGCGGAGAGGGCTTCTTTCAACTCGGTACGATCGTCGCCCTCGATACGGCGAGAAATGCCGCCAGCACGAGGATTGTTCGGCATCAATACCAGATAGCTACCGGCTAACGAAATAAAGGTTGTCAGTGCTGCACCTTTATTACCGCGTTCCTCTTTATCAATTTGAACGATAACTTCCTGACCTTCACGCAGCACATCTTTGATATTCGGACGACCATGTGCGTTGTAGTTGGATGGGAAATATTCGCGGGAAATTTCTTTTAGAGGGAGGAAACCGTGACGTTCTGCACCGTAATCGACAAATGCAGCTTCAAGGCTCGGTTCAACGCGGGTGATTTTACCTTT
Source organism: Pantoea sp. BRR-3P (assembly GCF_039621635.1). NCBI lineage: Bacteria > Pseudomonadati > Pseudomonadota > Gammaproteobacteria > Enterobacterales > Erwiniaceae > Pantoea > Pantoea sp. BRR-3P. Next base: position 2,421,699 of record NZ_CP155066.1, on the reverse strand, counting down.
GTATATGTTGGCTTTTTTCTGTTCGTGTCCAGGACTTTCAATATCCAGATCGTACAGACGTTGTCCATCAACCAGGGCAACGCGCAACTCCTCCTGCTGAGTTGCGTTTATTAACATTCTTTTCATCGTGACTTACTCGTTATTCTCACATGAGTGATGTAGCTGCGGGCATCGTTACCCTGGACGAGAATCAACCGATGGCCCCGTGTCTTAATGCACTGACGTCAACCTCACGGTTGTCGGCGGCTAAAGGGGCGCAAATCTTGTCGGTGGCCTGTTTTTCATAAGGAAATCCAGCGCCTGAAGGTGGAAGTGCTACAGAGTATTCAGAAATCCACGCATCCTAGTCTGTCGTCCAGGCCGCAACCCGCAGCCCGCTAAGTGCCTGATTTAACATTACGTCTTACGCCATTGCTGCGTGTCCGTTCAATCCGGCAAAATGACTTATTTCGCTCTTTTTCCTGCCTGAATCTTTCCAGGGCAGAAACCCCTGCATTATTCCATTGCTCACCAACATATAGCAAGGCGACTTTTGCCAAGCTGCGAAGTTTATTCATCCATAACCTGTTCATTTGCAGGGCTAATCATCGCATCGGTGAAAATGTCGCCATTTTCACCGTTTAACTGTGCGACAAAGAGAGAGTTAAGCACAGAAAAAGGGGTGGCGCTATCCGGGTACACTATTTAGAATCGCCGCCATGAAAACAGAGAATCCGGGCGTACAGTATGTCGCCATCACGGCTGAAAATGCCGGACAACGTATTGATAATTTTCTGCGTACCCAGCTCAAGGGCGTGCCGAAAAGCATGATTTATCGCATTTTGCGTAAAGGCGAAGTGCGGGTGAATAAAAAGCGGGTTAAACCTGAATATAAGCTGGAAGACGGCGATGAGCTCCGTATTCCACCGGTGCGCGTTGCTGAACGCGAAGAGCAGGCGGTTTCACCTAAGCTGGATAAAGTAGCTGCGCTCACCAATGCCATCCTTTATGAGGATGATTATTTACTGGTGTTGAACAAACCATCAGGTACGGCGGTACACGGTGGCAGCGGCTTAAGTTTTGGCGTGATTGAAGGACTGCGCGCCTTACGTCCAGAAGCGCGCTTCCTTGAGCTGGTTCACCGACTCGATCGCGACACTTCTGGCATCTTGCTGGTGGCTAAAAAGCGTTCGGCGTTGCGTTCGCTGCATGAGCAACTGCGCGAGAAGGGCATGCAAAAGGATTATCTGGCGCTGGTACGCGGTGATTGGCCATCGCATTTGAAAGTTGTTCAGGCACCGCTGCTGAAAAACATTTTGCAGAGCGGCGAACGCGTGGTGCGCGTGAGTGCAGAAGGCAAGCCTTCGGAGACGCGTTTTAAAGTTGAAGAGCGATTCGGTTTTGCGACCTTAGTCAAAGCAAGTCCGGTAACGGGCCGTACGCACCAGATCCGCGTCCATACGCTGCACGGCGGCCATCCGATCGCTTTTGACGATCGTTATGGCGACCGTGAATTTGATGCGCAACTGGGCTCAACCGGCCTATCGCGACTTTTTTTACATGCTGCCGCGCTGACTTTTACCCATCCTAATACCGGCGAACTCTTGCGAATGGAAGCGCCATTGGATGGCGCTTTGAAGCACTGCCTTGCCCAGCTGCGTCAGAAAAAAGCCTGATGACCAGGGTATCAACTCAATGCGTTGATGCCCGCACTTCTTAACATTTCGTTTAACGCAATCAGCGGTAAGCCAACTAAGGTATTGGGATCGCGGCCTTCCAGTCTTTCAAACAGGCAAATACCTAATCCTTCGCTTTTGAAACTGCCTGCACATTGAAGCGGCATCTCCTTCTCAACATACGCGTGAATCTCTGCGTGACTTAACGTGCGAAAATGTACGGTAAAAGGTTCGCAAATCACGGATTGTTTGCCGCTCTGCGGCTGGATGAGCGCCAAACCCGTGTAAAATGTGATCGCATTGCCGCTCGCCGCCGCCAACTGCCGACAAGCCTGCTCCACGGTATAAGGCTTACCCGCAATCTCACCATCCAGAACGCACACCTGATCTGAACCGATAATCCAGCTATCAGGGTAATGCTCAGCCAGCGCCTGAGCTTTGGCTAATGCCAGGCGCTGCACCAGTTCTGGCGCAGATTCATTGAGATACGGCGTTTCATCACTGTTGGGGGCGGCTGTTATAAAAGGCAGACCCAGTTTGGCCAGCAATGCCTGACGAAAAGGGGAGGTGGATGCTAAAACTAAAGGTGTCATCATTTTTTTTCAGAATAGATAGCGTAAAGATGACAGTCATTTTAAACTATGCGCCGCACTGGATGCGACTAACGGGTGAAAGATGCCGTAAACCGGCCTTTTTCTTTGACTCTATGACGTTACAAAGTTAATATGCGCGCCCTATGCAAAAGGTAAAATTACCCCTGACGCTCGATCCGGTCCGCGCCGCGCAAAAACGCCTTGATTATCATGGTGTTTATGCACCTGAATTGGTGGCGCGCTTGGCCGAAACGGTCGTGAGTGTGGACAGTGATGTTGAATGCGATATGTCGTTTGCGGTTGACAACCAGCGCCTCGCCGTTCTGCAAGGAACAGCCGAAGTGCAGGTGACTTTGTCATGTCAACGCTGCAACCAGTCGTTTCCACGTCATGTTCACGTAAGCTATTGCTTCAGTCCTGTCTCTTCTGATGAGCAGGCCGAGGCACTACCGGAAGCCTACGAGCCAGTTGATGTCAATGATTTTGGTGAGATCGACTTGCTGGCGGTGATCGAAGATGAACTCATCCTCGCGCTGCCCGTGGTTCCGGTGCATGATTCTGAACACTGTGAAGTGTCCGACGCGGACATGGTATTTGGTCAATTGCCTCCCGAGGCAGAAAAACCAAATCCGTTTGCCGTATTAGCCAGTTTAAAGCGTAAGTAATAGGAGTAAGGTCCATGGCCGTACAACAGAATAAACCAACCCGTTCCAAGCGTGGTATGCGTCGTTCACACGATGCTCTGACCACTGCTGCTCTGTCAGTAGATAAAGTTTCTGGCGAAACTCATCTGCGTCACCATATCACTGCGGATGGTTACTACCGCGGTCGCAAGGTTATCACCAAGTAATCCTCGCGATTACACAAGGCGATACCTTGACACGTTTGACCCTGGCAGTTGATGCCATGGGCGGGGACTTCGGTCCCTGCGTGACAGTGCCTGCATCCTTGCAGGCACTGGCCTCTCATTCGGAGCTGGTTCTACTTCTGGTCGGCGATCCCGACATCATCTCGTCATTTCTTGCCAAAGCGGATTCCTCGTTACAGAGGCGTGTGCAGGTCATTCCTGCCGAATCGGTTATTGCAAGTGATGCCAAACCTTCTCAGGCAATTCGTAATAGCCGCGGCAGTTCGATGCGTGTGGCGTTAGAGTTGGTCAAAGAAGGTAAAGCGCAAGCCTGCGTTAGTGCGGGAAATACCGGCGCGCTGATGGGTCTGGCGAAAATGTTGCTTAAGCCGCTGGATGGGATTGAGCGTCCGGCGTTGATGACGGTGTTGCCGCATCAGCAGCATGGCAAAACGGTGGTGCTTGATCTCGGTGCTAACGTTGAGTCTGATAGCGATATGCTGGTGCAGTTTGCCATTATGGGCGCGGTCATGGCCGAAGAAGTGCTGGAGATCGCTCAGCCTCGGGTTGCACTGTTGAACATTGGTCAGGAAGAGACCAAAGGATTGGAAACAATCCGCGCCGCATCTGCGGTGCTACGAGCGTCACCGCAAATCAACTATATTGGTTACCTTGAGGGGAACGATCTCCTCACCGGCAAAACGGATGTGCTGGTCTGTGATGGCTTCGTGGGTAACGTCACGTTGAAGACCATGGAAGGCGTGGTAAGAATGTTCCTCTCTCTGCTGAAATCGTCAGAGGAAGGAAAAAAACGGGCCTGGTGGCTAAGATTGCTGGGGCGCTGGATTCAAAAGCGTCTGGCAACGCGTTTCGGCCACCTCAACCCCGACCAGTACAATGGCGCTTGTCTGTTAGGATTGCGCGGGACAGTGATCAAAAGCCACGGTGCGGCGAATCAACGTGCATTTGCCGTGGCGATAGAGCAGGCAGAGCAGACGGTGCGAAAGCAAGTCCCAGAGAGGATTGCGGCGCGCCTTGACACTGTATTAGCCAGGAGTGACAAAGCGTAGATGTTTACCAAAATTATCGGTACGGGCAGCTATTTGCCTGAGCAGATTCGCTCCAATGCGGATCTGGAAAAAATGGTCGAGACGACGGACGAGTGGATTGTCACCCGTACCGGCATCCGTGAGCGTCGTATTGCCGCTCCGGAAGAAACGGTTGCCACCATGGGCTTCACCGCAGTACAGCGTGCGCTTGAGATGGCGGGTGTGCATGCGAATGACGTTGGCCTGATTATTGTGGCCACTACGTCCTCGAGTCACGCTTTCCCAAGCTCAGCCTGCATGATCCAGCAAATGCTGGAGATTGAAGATTGTGCTGCTTTTGATTTGGCTGCCGCCTGCGCGGGCTTCACCTATGCGTTGAGCGTTGCCGATCAATACATTAAAAATGGCGTGGTTAAGCATGCGCTGGTGATCGGTGCAGATGTGCTGGCACGTACGCTCGATCCCAACGATCGTGGCACTATCATTCTGTTTGGCGATGGCGCGGGAGCTGTGGTTCTGAGTCAGAGCGAAGAGCCGGGTATCCTCTCTACTCATCTGCATGCCGATGGACGCTACAGCAAATTGCTGACGCTGCCGTATCAGGATCGCGCCCATCAGGATGAGCCCGCTTACCTGACAATGGCGGGTAATGAAGTCTTCAAAGTGGCCGTAACTGAACTGGCACACATCGTTGACGAAACCCTGCAGGCTAACAACCTTGATCGTGAAATGCTCGACTGGCTGGTTCCGCATCAGGCGAACCTGCGCATCATTAGCGCAACGGCCAAAAAACTCGGTATGGGCATGGATAAAGTCGTAGTCACACTGGATCGTCACGGTAATACCTCGGCCGCTTCCGTGCCAAGTGCACTGGACGAGGCGGTGCGCGATGGCCGTATCAAGCCGGGACATCTGATTTTGCTGGAGGCCTTCGGTGGTGGTTTCACCTGGGGTTCCGCACTGGTTCGCTTTTGATTGACAGGAACGAAAGATGACGCAATTTGCTTATGTTTTTCCTGGACAGGGATCGCAGACCGTCGGCATGTTAGCCGACCTGGCTGCTGAAAACCCGCAGGTTGAAGCCACTTTTGGTGAAGCTTCCGCCGCGCTGGGTTATGACTTGTGGCAGCTGGTCCAGCAGGGGCCAGCTGAAGAATTGAATAAAACCTGGCAGACGCAACCTGCGTTGCTGGCCGCTTCTGTGGCTATTTATCGCGTATTGCAAAGCAAAAATGCGGTAAAACCCACGCTGATGGCAGGTCATAGCCTGGGTGAATACTCAGCGCTGGTTTGTGCCGGCGTGTTGAATTTCGCTGATGCTATCAAGCTGGTTGAGCTGCGCGGGAAATTGATGCAGGAAGCCGTACCGGAAGGTACCGGCGCGATGCAAGCCATTATTGGCCTGGACGATGCATCGATCCGTAAAGCCTGCGAAGAAAGTGCGCAAGGCCAGGTGGTTTCACCGGTTAACTTCAACTCGCCAGGCCAGGTGGTTATCGCCGGTAATAAAGAAGCGGTTGAACGTGCTGGCGCAGCGTGTAAGGCTGCAGGCGCCAAACGTGCGCTGCCGCTGCCGGTTAGCGTGCCGTCGCACTGCGCGCTAATGAAACCCGCAGCGGATAAACTGGCGGTTGCATTAGAAGCTATCACTTTCAACGCGCCTACCGTACCGGTTGTGAACAATGTTGACGTGCAATGTGAAACCGATAGCGCGGCAATTCGTAGCGCGCTGGTCCGTCAGCTCTACAGCCCAGTGCGCTGGACCGAATCGGTCGAGTTTATTGCTGCGCAGGGCGTTGAGCAGCTGCTCGAGGTTGGCCCAGGCAAAGTGCTGACCGGCTTGACCAAACGTATTGTGGATAGCCTGAGCGCTGCTGCAGTGAACGATCCTGCTTCACTGAGCGCAGCCCTTTCACAGGAATAAGAGGAAAAACATGAGCTTTGAAGGTAAAGTAGCGCTGGTTACCGGTGCAAGCCGTGGTATCGGTCGCGCCATTGCGGAAACGCTGGCTGCGCGCGGTGCAAAAGTGGTCGGAACCGCCACCAGTGCAAGCGGTGCGGAAGCAATCAGTGCTTACCTCGGCGACAAGGGCAAAGGCCTGCTGCTGAACGTAACCGATGCGGCCTCAATTGAGAGCGTGCTCGAACAAGTTCGTGCTGAATTTGGCGAAGTGGACATTTTAGTCAATAATGCAGGCATTACGCGTGACAATCTGTTGATGCGCATGAAAGACGATGAGTGGGCGGATATCCTTGATACCAACCTGACATCGGTGTTCCGCCTTTCTAAGGCGGTTATGCGTGCCATGATGAAAAAACGCGTGGGCCGTATCATTACCATCGGTTCTGTAGTTGGAACCATGGGTAACGCGGGTCAGGCAAACTATGCGGCAGCAAAAGCAGGTTTGATTGGCTTTAGCAAATCACTGGCGCGAGAAATTGCGTCACGTGGCATTACTGTAAACGTCGTGGCTCCGGGCTTTATCGAGACGGACATGACGCGTGCACTGAACGATGATCAACGTTCGGGTATTTTGGCAGAAGTTCCAGCAGGCCGTTTAGGCGACCCGCAGGAGATTGCCAATGCTGTTGCATTCTTAGCCTCTGACGAAGCAGCCTACATCACGGGTGAGACGCTTCATGTCAATGGCGGTATGTACATGGTCTGATAATCACGAAATGATTTGCTTTATCTGCGGTAAACACCGCAGAATAACGCAAAATCGTGGTTAGACCAGCCGGGATTTTGTTGCATCTTTTTCAACATTTTATACACTACGAAAACCATCGCGAAAGCGAGTTTTGATAGGAAATTAAATAGTATGAGCGATATCGAACAACGCGTTAAGAAAATCGTAGCTGAGCAGCTGGGTGTTAAAGAAGACGAAGTGATCAACTCTGCTTCTTTCGTAGAAGACCTGGGTGCAGATTCTCTTGACACCGTTGAGCTGGTAATGGCTCTGGAAGAAGAGTTTGATACTGAAATTCCAGACGAAGAAGCTGAGAAAATCACTACCGTTCAGGCAGCGATCGACTACATCAATAGCCATAAAGGCTAATGAATATCTTCAGGCGGTCATCTCGACCGCCTGAGTTTTATGTTTGCCCCACATAGCGTTATTTTTTCCCTCCCTGGAGGACGTGCGTGTCTAAGCGTCGTGTAGTTGTGACTGGTCTTGGCATGTTGTCTCCTGTCGGCAATACCGTAGAGTCTACCTGGAGTGCTCTCCTTGCCGGTCAGAGCGGCATTAGCCTGATCGACCATTTTGATACTAGTGCCTATGCAACGCGTTTTGCAGGCTTAGTAAGAGATTTCAATTGCGATGATTTCATCTCGCGCAAAGATCAGCGCAAGATGGATGACTTCATCCAATACGGCATCGTTGCGGGTATTCAGGCTATGGCAGACTCAGGTCTGGTCGTAACCGATGAGAATGCTGGTCGCATTGGTGCGGCAATCGGTTCTGGCATTGGCGGACTGGGTTTGATCGAAGATAACCACAGCTCGCTGGTCAAAGGTGGACCGCGCAAAATCAGCCCCTTCTTCGTGCCTTCTACCATTGTAAATATGGTGGCCGGTCACCTCACCATCATGTATGGCCTAAAAGGTCCTAGCATCTCAATCGCGACTGCGTGTACGTCTGGTGTGCATAACATTGGTCACGCTGCGCGTATCATCGCGTATAACGATGCTGATGTGATGCTGGCAGGTGGTGCGGAGAAAGCCAGTACGCCATTGGGTGTGGGTGGTTTTGGTGCTGCACGTGCGCTCTCCACGCGTAACGACAATCCGCAGGCGGCGAGCCGTCCGTGGGATAAAGATCGTGACGGTTTCGTGTTGGGTGATGGTGCAGGCATTGTCGTACTGGAAGAGTACGAACACGCTAAGAAACGCGGCGCGAAAATTTATGCTGAAATCATTGGTTTTGGTATGAGCAGCGATGCTTACCACATGACGTCACCGCCAGAAGATGGTTCAGGTGCAGCAGCAGCGATGGTTAACGCACTGCGTGATGCACAGCTGAACGCTGAGCAGATCGGTTATGTCAACGCGCATGGCACCTCGACGCCAGCCGGTGATAAAGCGGAAGCTCAGGCGGTGAAATCGGTGTTTGGTGCTGCGGCTCATAGCGTGATGGTGAGCTCAACCAAATCGATGACGGGCCATCTGCTGGGTGCAGCAGGCGCGGTAGAAGCGATTTATTCGATTCTGGCGCTGCGCGATCAGGCGGTTCCACCAACGATTAACCTCGACAATCCTGACGAAGGTTGTGACCTGGACTTTGTGCCACACACGGCGCGCCAGGTCAGCGGATTGGAGTATACCTTGTGTAACTCCTTCGGATTTGGCGGCACTAACGGCTCGCTGATCTTCCGCAAAGTTTAATCGCTACTTAGCTGAACAGAGGCCCGCAATGCGGGCCTTTTTTATATTTTGACACGCAGTAGCGTGGAATTTTACGTGCTGCAGTGGTATTGAAAACAGGCACAACGCTCAGGGTAATCAACATGTGGATAAACGGGGTAAAGCAGACCGAACTTTCAGCACGCGATCGCGCTGTGCAATTTGGTGATGGCTGTTTTACTACCGCGGCGGTGGTTAATGGCCAGGTTGTCATGCTTGCTGCCCATCTGCAACGCCTTAAAGATGGCTGTGAAAGGTTATTGATGCGCATTCCGGACTTGCAGCAGCTGGCTAAAGAAATGCAGCAGGCTGCTCATGGGCAAGCACAGGCGGTGCTAAAGGTGATTTTGACGCCAGGCGCAGGTGGCCGCGGTTACAGCCGTAGCGGCTGCACCATGCCTACCCGCATCCTTTCGCTTTCTCCCTGGCCACATCATTATGCCGCGCTGCAACAGCAGGGTGTCGTGCTAAATACCAGCCCTGTTCGCCTGGCGCGAAATCCGCTGCTGGCCGGCGTTAAGCATCTCAATCGCCTGGAGCAGGTGCTCATTCGGCACCATCTTGATCAGACGGGCGGGGACGAGGCGCTGGTGCTTGACACTAACGGGACGGTGGTGGAATGCTGTGCGGCCAATTTATTCTGGCGCAAAGACAATACCCTTTATACGCCGCGCCTGGAGCAAGCCGGTGTAGATGGCATTATGCGCCGTTATCTGCTGGCAGAAATGGCGGCATCTGGCCAGAATTGTCAGCTGATAGATAGCCGCAGGGAGGAGGTTTTGAATGCCGATGAAGTGGTGATCTGCAATGCCCTGATGCCGGTTTTACCCGTGCGACAAATTGACGATGTTTCGTTCACCGCACGTTCGCTGTACCAGCAACTGCGCGCCAGTTGCCCGACGATGGAAGTATCATGACTCGAATGAAAAAGATTCTCGCAGGTGTAGTGGCATTAGCGGGGCTCGCCGCCGCCTTTAGCTATTGGCAGGTTCAACGCTTAGCTGATGCACCACTCACTTTGCAACAGGAAACCATTTACACATTGCCGGCCGGTAGTGGCCGCGTGGTATTGGAAGCCCAGCTCGAAAGCCAGCACATTATTCCCACCAGTATCTGGTTTGGTCCGCTATTAAAACTGGAGCCAGAACTGGCAAAGTTTAAAGCAGGCACCTATCGGCTGGAAAAAGGCATGACGGTACGACAACTGCTGCAACTGCTGGCCAGCGGTAAAGAAGCTCAGTTTCCGGTACGCTTTGTTGAAGGTTCAAGGCTGAAGGAGTGGCTGGCTGAGTTGCGCAAGTCGCCTTACCTCAAACACACGCTCACCGACGATGAGTTTGCCACCGTTGCCACGGCGCTCAAAATTGAGCCCAGCCAACTCGAGGGCAGTTTCTATCCCGATACCTATCTTTATACGGCAAATACCAGCGATGTGGCGCTACTGGAGCGGGCTCATGCACGCATGAATAAGCTGGTTGATGAGATCTGGCAGGGCCGCATGGATAACCTGCCTTATAAAAAAGAGCAGGATCTGGTGACCATGGCGTCAATCATTGAGAAAGAAACCGGCGTCAGCGAAGAGCGCGCACGCGTGGCATCAGTATTTATCAATCGCCTGCGTACGGGCATGAAACTGCAGACCGATCCTACGGTGATTTACGGCATGGGTGATAGCTATACCGGCTCGTTAACGCGTAAAGATCTCGAAACCCCAACCGACTACAATACCTACACCATTAGCGGTATGCCTCCGGGTCCGATTGCCATGCCGAGCCGTGCTTCGCTTGAGGCGGCAGCACATCCAGAGAAGACCAATTACCTCTATTTTGTCGCAGATGGTAAAGGCGGCCACACTTTCACGACTAATTTGGCCAGTCACAACAAAGCGGTGCAGGTTTATCGGCTAGCAATGAAGGAAAAAAATGAAAAGTAAGTTTATCGTCATTGAAGGCCTTGAAGGCGCAGGTAAAACCACTGCGCGTAATGCGGTAGTCGCTGCGCTGCATGAACATGGCATCAATGATGTCGTCTTTACCCGTGAGCCAGGTGGAACGCCGCTGGCGGAACAGCTGCGTGTACTGGTTAAGCAGGGTATTGATGGTGAACAGGTCACCGATAAAGCCGAACTGCTGATGCTTTATGCGGCACGCGTGCAGCTGGTGGAGAACGTGATTAAACCAGCATTAGCACGTGGTGCATGGGTGATTGGCGACCGCCACGATCTCTCTTCTCAAGCGTATCAGGGCGGCGGACGTGGTGTAGATGCAAAATTAATGACCACGCTACGCGATGCGGTACTCGGTGATTTCCGTCCCGATCTCACGCTTTACCTCGATGTCACGCCAGAAGTGGGTTTGCAGCGCGCCCGAGCTCGCGGCGAGTTAGATCGTATTGAGCAAGAGTCGTTACGCTTCTTTGAGCGTACGCGTGAATGCTATCTGGCATTAGCCGCGCAGGATCCTTCTATCCTCACTATTGATGCGACGCAAAATATTGATGAAGTGACATTGTCACTTAAAACGGCGCTGCGTCGCTGGCTGGCAGATCAATCCGCATGAACTGGTATCCCTGGTTGAATCAACCTTACCGACAGATTATCGCCCGCCATCAGAGCGGTCAGGCACATCATGCGCTGCTGGTGCAAGCTATCGAGGGAATGGGCGATGATGCGCTGGTTTGGGGCGTCAGTCGCTGGTTGATGTGTCTGCAGCCTGAAGGGCTAAAAAGCTGCGGGCATTGTCACGGCTGCCAGCTGATGCAGGCACATACCCACCCTGATTGGTATCGGCTCGAAGCCGAAAAGGGCAAATCGTCGCTAGGCATCGATGCGGTGCGAGATGTAACCGAAAAGCTGTATCACTTTGCCCAGCAGGGCGGTGCGAAAATCGTCTGGCTGCCTGATGCTTCACAGCTCACTGAAGCCGCAGCCAATGCGTTACTGAAAACGCTGGAAGAGCCGCCGGCGAACTGTTGGTTCTTCCTCAGCGTGCGTGAGCCTTCACGCTTGCTGGCTACGCTCCGCAGCCGCTGCATGACATGGCATCTTTCACCACCGGAAGAAGCGCATAGTCTGCAGTGGCTGCAGAAACAGCAGCCGCAACCGGAAGCCACGCTGCGTGCGGCACTGCGCTTGAGTAATGGCGCACCGGCGGCCGCACTGGCGCTGTTACAACCTGAACGCTGGCAGGCGCGTGAAAAATTGTGCGAAATGCTGATCAGCGCGCTCAATAATGATGTGCTGCAGCTGCTGCCGGCGCTCAATGCAGAGGATGTGGCTGAGCGACTAAGCTGGCTGATTTCTCTGCTGGTTGATGCAATGAAAGTGCAGCAGGGGGCAAGTCAGTGGCTCAGCAACGGCGATCGCCCGGATGTGGTTGCACAACTGGCGCAAAGACTGAACAGCGGCGCGTTAAATAGCAGCGCACAGCAATGGATGCAGTGTCGGGATCAACTGCTACATGTGGCAGCCCTTAATCGTGAATTAATTTTGACTGACCGTTTGCTTGCCTGGGAGCGTTTACTCGCACCCGCCGTGGTCGGCTAAGAGAGAAAGAGAGAAGTATGTTTATTGTGGATTCACACTGCCATCTTGATGGCCTTGATTATGAAAAACATCATCGCGATCTCGATGATGTTATTGCCAAAGCGGCGGCGCGTGATGTGAAGTTTATGCTGGCAATCGCGACGACGCTGCCGGATTACTACAAAATCAAACAGCTGGTTGGCGATCGTGAAAACGTAGCGTTAGCCTGCGGCGTGCATCCGTTGAATCAGGAAACACCCTATGATGTTGAGGAGTTTCGCCGGCTGGCGGCTGAAGAGCGCGTGGTCGCACTGGGCGAAACCGGGCTGGATTATTTCTATCAACAAGAGACCAAAGCGCAGCAGCAAGCATCGTTTCGTGAGCATATCCGCACGGGCATTGCGCTGAATAAACCGATCATTGTTCATACCCGCGACGCACGTGAAGATACGCTGGCGATTTTGCGTGAAGAAAACGTAGAGAAATGTGGCGGTGTGCTGCACTGCTTCACTGAAGATAAAGAAACTGCGGCGAAGCTGCTGGATCTGGGCTTTTATATCTCTTTCTCAGGCATTCTCACCTTTCGCAATGCCGAACAAATTCGCGAGGCGGCGCGCTATGTACCGCTGGATCGTATGCTGGTGGAAACCGATTCTCCCTATCTGGCACCCGTGCCACACCGTGGTAAAGAGAATCAACCGGCATTTACCCGTGATGTGGCAGACTACATGGCGATATTAAAAGGCGTCGATATTGAGACGCTGGCCGCTGTGACGACGGAAAATTTCTCCCGCCTGTTCCATATCCCAATGAGTCGTCTCGGTAGCTAACGACTTTATTTCAAATACTGTAATTAATCAGAAAACCATCGGCTGCACTGCATCTTAACGGGTGCAGGCAGCGTTTTATTGCTGTTTTTTAAGCCGGATCTGTAAGAAACAACTGAAAAGACGCAGCCACTCTTAGCGAAATGTGATGGCCGTCAATTTAACAATTAGCGATTTATTTTACTCTTCGTAATAAATCAAAAGACGCTCAGCGTCACCCGGCGAAGGATCCTCCCCCTAAGCCATGCGCACTGCGCAAAAAAATTGCACTCATACTCAGGAGTTTCTATGTTCAAGAACGCATTTGCGAACCTGCAGAAAGTAGGTAAATCGCTGATGTTGCCGGTATCGGTTCTGCCGATTGCCGGTATTTTGTTAGGTGTTGGTTCTGCAAACTTTAGCTGGCTACCTGCCGTGGTTTCGCATGTGATGGCGGAAGCGGGCGGTTCGGTATTTGCTAATATGCCACTGATCTTCGCGATCGGTGTGGCTCTTGGCTTTACCAATAACGACGGTGTTTCAGCACTGGCTGCGGTAGTGGCTTACGGCATCATGGTGAAAACCATGGCGGTAGTGGCATCGTTAGTGCTGCATTTACCGGCTGCGGAAATCGAAGCCAAGCATCTGGCGGATACCGGTGTGCTAGGCGGGATCATCGCGGGCTCAATTGCTGCCTATATGTTCAATCGTTTCTACCGCATCAAGCTGCCTGAGTATCTTGGCTTTTTTGCGGGCAAGCGCTTTGTCCCGATCATCTCCGGTCTGACGGCGATTTTCACCGGTGTGGTGCTGTCATTCATCTGGCCGCCAATCGGTACTGCCATTCAAGACTTCTCTCAGTGGGCTGCCTATCAAAACCCGGTAGTGGCCTTTGGCCTTTACGGCCTGATTGAGCGTTCGCTGGTACCATTTGGTCTGCACCACATCTGGAACGTACCTTTCCAGATGCAAATTGGTGAATTCACCAATGCAGCCGGTCAGGTGTTCCACGGTGATATTCCGCGCTATATGGCGGGCGACCCAACGGCAGGTAAACTGTCAGGTGGCTTCCTGTTCAAAATGTATGGTCTGCCAGCGGCAGCGATTGCGATTTGGCATTCAGCTAAACCAGAAAACCGCGCCAAAGTGGGCGGCATCATGATCTCAGCGGCGCTGACCTCGTTCCTGACCGGTATAACCGAGCCGATCGAATTCTCCTTCATGTTCGTCGCGCCGATTCTGTATGTGATCCATGCGATTCTGGCTGGCCTGGCATTCCCAATCTGTATCCTGCTGGGCATGCGTGATGGCACTAGCTTCTCACACGGTTTGATCGACTTTATCGTGCTGAGCGGCAACAGTAGCAAAATCTGGTTGTTCCCGATTGTCGGTATTATCTACGGCCTGATTTACTACAGCGTATTCCGTTTCCTGATTGTAAAACTGAACCTGAAAACACCGGGTCGTGAGGACACAGCAATGGAGCAGAGCAGCGCAACCGGTAGCGAAATGGCGGGCAAGCTGGTTACCGCGTTTGGTGGTAAAGAGAACATCACTAATCTGGATGCCTGTATTACCCGTCTGCGTGTGAGCGTGGCAGATGTGGGCAAAGTGGATCAGGCTGAACTGAAAAGCCTCGGCGCACGAGGTGTGGTGGTAGCAGGTTCAGGTGTTCAGGCAATTTTCGGTACTAAGTCCGATAACCTGAAAACTGAAATGGATGACTATATCCGCAGTATGTAACCTAAGTTGGCAGGCAGAGCCGGTGCGATGAAGCGGCGTCAGATCGTAAAGACGCCATAAACCATCCCTGGGGCTCGCCCCAAGCCATCCATGGCTTGGGATGCTTTACTCCTCTGCCGCCGCTTCAACGCACTTTACTTTCGGTGCCTAATAATGCCCTCTAGTGAGGGCATTTTTTATTACAAGTAGACCCGCAAATATTCCGTCAAACACAGCAGCGCCATTGCCTGACCGTATGGCATTGAAGTGAGTGGTATCTGGCGGTAATACTCCAGATCGCTGCCCATCGCCGTGCCGAACGACACCTGTTTTAACTCCCCATCCTGATCAATATTGCCGATAACGCCGCACAACGCTTTCTCCGCCAGCGGTAAATACTCCGGCGAGAGATACCGTTTACGCACAGCTTTGAGAATGCCATAGGCGAAACCGGCGGTAGCAGAGGCTTCTGGGTAGCTATTGGGATCGTCGAGCAAGGTATGCCACAGGCCGCTGCTGTGTTGACAGGCACTTAATGCCTTGACCTGGCTCTCCAGCACCTGTTGCAGGAAGCGGCGTGTGGCGTGCTGTTGCGGCCAGTTCATCATCTCGAGGAAGTCCGGAATGACGATGGTGACCCAGCTGTTACCGCGCGCCCAACGCGCGTTGGCAAAATTATGTCGCCCCTCAAACGTCCAGCCGTGGAACCACAGGCCGGTTTGGCGATCCATCAAATATTGGCTATGAACCAGGAACTGATAGCTGGCTTCTTCCACAAACTCTGGGCGATCGAGCAGCTGACCAATTTTCGCCAGCGCCATCACGCTCATCATCAGCGTATCGTCCCACAGCTGCTGGGTATTCTCGTTGTTATAGACGATGTGCTGTAACCCGCCTTGTTCAGTACGCGGCATCTCATACATCACCCATTCAGCCCAGCGCTCAAGCACCGGGCGCCAGGCCGCATTGCGTGTTTCTTCGTAGCGATAGGCGAGCGTCAGGAACGGACAAACGGTATTGACGTTCTTCGTCGGCGTGCCTTCCGCGAGCCGCGTAGTGAACCAATCATCAATGATTTTTAACGTCGCCCGATCGCCGGTCTGCTGATAATAGTGCAGCATGCCGTACAGACCAATGCCGTGCGTCCACTCCCAACCGGCCCAACCTTTGGTATCGATCACGCGCCCATCGTCGAGGCGCAGCAAAAATTCCCCGCTGTGATCGGTAATATTCACCAGATTCTGCGTGAGTTGTTGAATCAACTGCACCAGTTCGGTTCGAGGTAGGAGATATTCAGGCTGACGCAGCAGCGCGCTGTGCTTTACAGGAAATACAGTCATGGTTCATTCCTATCATTAATCAGGGTGGTCGGTAGAGTAGGTAAAGATCGCGGTTGGCTCGGCAGCGGTGGGGCTGCGGGTTTATGACGATTGAGATAACCGACGTTGTTATTGCCCCACAGATTTTCATACGGCATGCCCGCCAGCATTTCGACGACGCCACGTGCCTGTGGCGTAATGCGTTCAGGCACCACGCGTCCGGCTGCACGCATCTTCAGCGTCTCTTCACGTAACACGGTGTGAGTGTGCAGGTTGAGCTTGAAACGCAGGGAGATAATGAAGCCGCAGGCCAGCACGCAAAGGGTGCCAACGCTGAGAATCGCCAAAATGGTATGGCCGACGGCAGGCACCTGGGTGGCCTGGCCAGAGGAGAAACCGGCCAACTGCAGCACGATGCCGACGAACATCACCGCGCCAGCCTGTGACGCTTTGCGCGTCAATGTCATGATGCCGGCAAAAATGCCTTCGCGACGCTGGCCGGTAATCACTTCATCGACGTCAGCAATATAGGTATAGGTATTCCAGGGTACATAGTTGATGCCGCCGCGTCCCAGACCCGCCAGGCCGGAAATCAGTACCAGCAGCGCGAAGTTGTCGTTCATGCCGGTGTACCACAATCCGGCATAGGAGAGGGCGCTGAGGCCAAACAGCACCACCACCATGCGATAGGCTGGCGCGGGACCAAGCCGAATACAGAGTGGAATCATCGCCATCACCGCAATAAACTGCATCACTGCCATGGTGCCCATCAGGTTTGAGGCAATTTGCGCACTTTGCATCAGCACAAACACCACATACCAGGTGAATACCGCGTTAAACACGTCCTGCGCGATGTAACCACCGAGATACATGCCGAGATGTTGGCGAAAAATACGAATACGCAGCGTAGAAGCCAGCTCGGTGTAAAGACGTTTTAGGCTTTGCATCAACGTTAGCCGTGATTTCTCCTGTTCCGCCCGGCGTGATTCTGCTGAGAAATCATCAGGATCGCGTTCCCAGGTAAACACCCATACCAGCGTCAGCACTAGCGCACAAATCACCGAGAACACCAGGCTGGCGTAGAAGAAGGAGATCGGATTCTCTTTGCCAAACCAGCCAATTAGCACGCCCGGCAAGAAAGCTGCCAGGATCGCCGAAAGCTGTGCCAGACCAATGCGTGCGCCGGAGAAACGGGTTTTCTGCTTAAAGTCATCGGTCATTTCCGGCACCAGCGTTTCGTATGGCACCAGAATCATGGTGTAGACCATATCGAACAGCAGATAAGTCAGCAGATACCACCAGAAGCTCATATCGCTGACCCACATCAGGCTATAGCTAAACACGCACGGGATACCGAGCAGGATAAAGAATTTGCGACGACCAAAGCGTTTGCCAAGCCAGGTCGATCCAAAGTTATCGGTCAAAAATCCCATCAGCGGGCTAACCACCGCATCCAGCACGCGGGCGGCAGCGAAAATAAACGTCGCCTGAATCGGCGATAGCCCACAAAAGGTGGTGTAGAAGTAGAGCAGCCAGGCGGCAGTTAGCGCCGTGGTGCCCGCCCCGAGGAAGTCCCCGGAACCATAGGCCAGATAGTGACCCAGGCCAATCTTACGAGAGCGCATGGCAGGTTCTCCTTGAAATAGGCGGTAAACACGTCCCTCATCACTCCGTACAGCGTGATCGGATTGGATTGAAAATAGAGCGGCTTAAACCGGCAAACCTTCGCGATTTCGCAAGGTATTGCGCGGTGGTGGCAAAATCACAAAGAAAATGGCGAGATATCTCTAATTTATAAAACAGCGTTTCATTTTTGTGGTTAATGAAGTGTTAGAAATGCGAGTTGCAGCACAAGGCATGGCGAAGTGAAAAAGCGGTGTAAAGGCAGCCATTTAATGCAAGAAATGTGGTCCTGAGGTTGAAAGAAATGGAATTCCTCACGCATACTGCCTGACTGAACTCAGGCTTAAGGAAATGCACCATGGCTGAAGAAACCATTTTCAGTAAAATCATCCGTCGCGAAATTCCCGCTGACGTGGTTTATCAGGACGAACTGGTCACCGCCTTCCGCGATATCGCGCCCAAAGCGCCCACCCATATTCTGATCATCCCCAACGTACTTATTCCTACCGCCAACGATGTGCAGGCCGCTCATGAACAGGCGCTGGGCCGCATGATCACCGTAGCCGCGAAGATCGCGCGTGATGAAGGCATTGCCGAAGATGGCTATCGCCTGATCATGAACTGCAATAGTCATGGCGGGCAGGAGGTTTATCATATCCATATGCACCTGGTCGGCGGTCAGCCGCTGGGCCCGATGCTGGCTAGCTAACTCAGGCGGACCCGGTTATGCGTCAATGGCTGAGTGGCTTACTGTTGCTAACCCTTGCAGGTTGCAGCAGTGATAAGCCGATGATTAATACTTCGCAGTCGCTGGTTATGGAATCGGCGGTGCTGTCAGCAGGCATCATTACTGACTCCCCTAAGCTGACAGAGCAGGATGGCCAGCAGCGTGCCTTGAGCGTGCTGCAAAACCTGCGTGAAACGCCGGTAAAAGTGCACTATCGTTTCTATTGGTATGACGACAAAGGATTGGAAATCACGCCAGAAGAGCCGGCTCAGACACTGATTGTACCGGCGCATGGTAGCGTGGAAGTGGCCTCACAAATGGGCAATCCGACCGCCAGCAAGGTGCGTCTCTATCTTTATCTTTAAGGAGTAAGCTGTGATTCGCAGTGTAAAACGTTCGGGCGCATTGCTATTTGCGCTAATGCTTACCGGTTGCGTGGTGCAACAACAGACTCCGGCACCGGTTGAACCGACACAGCCGACCACACCCACTCAGCCGGTAGAACCGCCAACGCAGCCGGTGCCGCCGCCGCAAACCGTGCCGCAGCCGCCGAAGCTAAAAACCATTAACTGGGATGCCAGCGTGCAGCCGCTGGTTGGCAACATGGTGCAATCATCAGGGGTGAACCCTGGCAGCGTGCTGCTGGTGGATCGCATCAAGAACAGCACCAATGGTTCGCTGCAAACGGATAAAGCCACCGATGCCATCCAGAATGCACTGGCTAACAACGGTAAATTCACGCTGATCACGCCGGAGCAGCTGGCGCAGGCCAAACAGACGCTGGGTTTATCGGCGGATGACAGCCTTAACTCGCGCAGTAAAGCGATTGGTTTGGCACGCAACGTGAATGCGCAGTATGTGTTGTACAGCAATGCGCAAGGCGATGTGAAAGCACCTACCCTGCAAATGCAGCTGATGCTGGTGCAAACCGGCGAAATTATCTGGTCAGGAAACGGCGTTGCTCAACCCTGATCCTCAGCTGCAAAAAATGATTCAGCAACAATGGCCGACGGCGCAAGCTGCCGGTCATTTTTTCGCGCTGCCGGGGCTCAGTGGGCAAAGCATGCACGTGCAAACCCAGCAGGGCGATGTGCTGGCGCGTCGTGCGCCGCCGCAGCCGATTCCGTTTGTTGACCGCCAGCGCGAATATCGCGTGCTGCGGCAACTGCGGCACGCGCAGCTGGGACCGCAGCCGCTGGCGTGGCGCGCTCCGTGGCTGCTGCAAAGCTGGTTGCCGGGAGAAGTGCTGACATCTTCACAATTCAATCAGCAGCGTGCAGCCGTGCTAGCGCTGCTGCATCGTTTGCATCAACAGCCGCTCACCGGCTATCGTTTGCGCCTGACACCGCTGCTGCAGCGTTACTGGCAGCTTTGCCAGCAGCGGCACTGGCGCTGGCAGCGGCGTCTGCAACGTTTGTTACAGCAGGGCGAGCCGCAGCCGTTGCGGCTGGCGCCGCTGCATATGGATGTACATGCCGGTAATCTTGTCGCTACACCTGATGGCTTACGTTTGATCGACTGGGAATATGCCGCTGACGGCGACGTGGCGCTGGAACTGGCAGCGGTATGTGCGGTAGATGGAGACACGCGATCGGCCTGGGTGAGCGGTTACGCCGAGCGCGCCCATCTTGATGAACAAACGCTGGCCCGACAGATGCAGCGCTGGCAGCCATGGCTGCAGCTGCTCATGGCGAGTTGGTATCAGCTGCGAGCCGAGCAGAGTCACGACGACACCTTACAACAGCTGGCGCAGGCCAGCTGGCACGACCTTTAACCTGGGATTTTAATCATGACCATAAACACGCCTGGACCGCTGATGCTCGACGTTGAGAGCTATGAGCTTGATGCCGAGGAACGTGAGATTCTGCAGCATCCGCTGGTAGGCGGGCTAATCCTGTTTGCCCGTAACTTCCACGATGTTGACCAACTGGCAGAGCTGGTGCGGCAGATTCGCGCCGCTTCGCGTAATCGTTTGGTGGTGGCCGTGGATCAGGAAGGCGGCCGCGTGCAGCGTTTCCGCGACGGCTTTACTCAGTTACCGGCGATGCAATCTTTCGCTGCGCTGAACGATCTCCATAGCGCAGGTGAACTGGCACAACAGGCAGGCTGGCAAATGTCGGCGGAGATGATCGCCATGGACATTGACATCAGCTTCGCGCCGGTGCTGGATATTGGTCACATCAGCGCGGCAATTGGCGATCGTTCATTCCATGAAGATCCTACTATCGCGCTGCAGGTGGCGCGTCGCTTTATCAACGGCATGCATGAAGCCGGCATGAAAACCACCGGCAAACACTTCCCCGGTCACGGCGCGGTCAGCGCCGACTCGCACAAAGAGACGCCGCGCGATAACCGCGATGCCGCCACGCTGCGTCAGCATGATATGGCCATCTTTAAGCAGTTGATTGACGAGCAGCTCCTCGATGCGGTGATGCCGGCGCACGTTATCTATACTGAGGTGGATCCGCTTCCTGCCAGCGGTTCGCCATACTGGTTGAAAAGCGTGCTGCGTAAAGAACTCAGCTTCAACGGCGTGATTTTCTCCGACGATTTGTCAATGGAAGGCGCCGCCGTCATGGGCAGCTACGCCGAGCGCGCGCAGCAGTCGCTGAATGCCGGTTGCGATATGATCCTGGTGTGCAATCAGCGCGCGGGCGCGGTAAGCGTGCTGGATAACTTGACGCCGATCGGGGCAGAGCGGGTAGCGCAGTTGTACCATCAGGGTCGTTTTACCCGTCAAAGCCTTTTGGCAAGCGAGCGCTGGCGGCAAAATCAGCGTCAGCTGAGCGCGTTGCAAGAGCGCTGGCTGGCGCACAAAGCTTCGGGCAGATAAGCGCCGCTGCCCGGATTTCATTCCACGCTGAGGATTATCATGATCATCTATCTGCACGGTTTTGATTCCAACAGTCCGGGCAACCATGAAAAGGTGCTGCAGCTGCAGTTTATTGACCCGGACGTCAGATTAGTCAGCTATAGCACCCGCCATCCCAAACACGACATGCAGTTTCTGTTGAAAGAGTGCGACAAGCTGTTGCAGCAGGGCGACGATGCGCATCCGCTGATTTGCGGAGTGGGCCTGGGTGGCTACTGGGCCGAACGCATTGGTTTTCTTTGCGGCATGCGGCAGGCGATTTTTAATCCCAATCTGTTTCCTTTCGAAAACATGGAGGGAAAAATCGACCGCCCGGAAGAGTATCTCGATATTGCCACCAAATGCGTCAGCGATTTTCGTGAAAAGAACCGTGAAAAGTGCCTGACTATCTTGTCGCGCCATGATGAAGCGTTGGACAATCAGCGCAGTGCGGCGCACTTGCAGCCGTTCTATGAAATTATCTGGGATGACGAAGCCAGCCATAAATTCAAAAATATTGCGCCGCATTTACAACGGATTAAAGCCTTCAAACTCCTCGCCTGAACCCCTGTGCGCCGTGTGATGCGGCGCAAAGAATGTGTAACATTCTGATAATGCAGTTGAAAGATTGATCCACATCAATTTTCTTATGTTATGTCTTCGACGCCGTGATATTCTGCCCCTAGCTCGCGATTTAACTTCGCCAACCCTATGTTTATTAAGGTTTTTATTAACCATTAATTAACTATTGGTTTACAACTTTGAGGGGGTCTTTGTTGACTATATCTATGGAAAAAATCGTTATCATCGGCGGTGGTGCTGGCGGCTTAGAGCTGGCAACGCAGCTCGGCCACAAGCTAGGACGTAACAAGAAAGCCGAGATTATTTTGGTCGATCGTAACCACAGTCATCTGTGGAAGCCGCTGCTGCATGAAGTGGCGACCGGTTCGATGGATGAAGGCATTGATGCGCTGAGCTATCTGGCGCACGCGCGCAATCACGGCTTCCAGTTCCAGCTGGGATCGCTGACGCAAATCAATCGTGAAAACAAAACCCTTGAGCTGGCCGAGATTCGTGATGCGGAAGGCGCACTGTTAGTGCCGCAGCGTGAGCTGGCCTACGATCGCCTGGTTATCGCACTGGGCAGCACCTCAAATGACTTCGGCACGCCGGGCGTAAAAGATCACTGCATCTTCCTTGATAACCCGCATCAGGCGCGTCGTTTCCATAACGAAATGCTCAATTTATTCCTGCGCTTTTCAGCTAGCGAAGGTAGCCTGGAAAAAGTGAACATCGCCATTGTCGGCGGCGGCGCTACCGGCGTGGAACTCTCTGCTGAACTGTATAATGCGGTGAAACAGCTGCACAGCTACGGCTATAAAGGCCTGGACAGCTCTTCGCTGAATGTCACACTGGTGGAAGCCGGTGAACGTATTCTGCCGGCGCTGCCACCGCGTATTTCTGCCGCGGCGCATCAGGAGCTGACTAAACTCGGCGTGCGCGTATTGACGCAAACCATGGTCACCAGCGCAACGGAAAAAGGGTTGAACACGAAAGGTGGCGAATTCATTGATGCCGATCTGATGGTGTGGGCGGCTGGTATTAAAGCCCCCGATTTCCTGAAGGAGATTGGCGGGCTGGAAACCAACCGCATCAATCAGCTGGTGGTGAAAGAGACGCTGCAAACCACGCTGGATGATGACATTTATGCCATCGGTGATTGTGCGTCCTGTGCGCTGCCGGGAGGCGGGTTTGTGCCGCCGCGCGCGCAGTCAGCGCACCAGATGGCTTCCCGCGCGCTGGAGAATATCCTCGCGCAGCGTAAAGGCAAGCCGCTGAAAGCCTATGTTTATAAAGATCATGGTTCGCTGGTATCCCTGTCGCGCTTCAGCACGGTGGGCAGTTTGATGGGCAACCTGATGCGCGGTTCGATGATGGTGGAAGGGCGCATTGCGCGTTTTGTCTACATTTCTCTGTATCGTATGCACCAGATTGCGCTCCACGGATACTTCAAAACTGGCTTGATGATGCTGGTGGGCAGCCTGAACCGTGTCCTGCGTCCGCGCCTTAAACTGCACTGATGATTTCGGGCGGCGCAACGCCGCCTGAAGCGCCTTGCCCCGCCGTGACCCGCTGAAAAAGGTGCTTTCAGCTTAAGGTTACGGCGTTATTTCATCCGCTCTCAGAACTCTCCTAAAAGCTGGCCCTGATGGGTTTCCGCTGCGTTTCCTCCATTAATCTGATGTTGCAATTACGGGCCATCTGTAAAACTTATTACCAACAACACGGCGCGGCGCGCACGCCGGTTTTGCCTCGGCTACTCAGGATTTCGTAGCGGCGGGAATGCGCGGTAACAATCTTCAGGAGGACATTCCTGTGAATAAATCAATGTTAGCGGGTATCGGTATCGGCGTAGCAGCAGCGTTAGGTGTTGCCGCAGTCGCCAGCATGGATGTCTTCGACCGTGGTCCGCAATACGCACAAGTTTTGTCGGCGACGCCGATTAAAGAGAGCATCAAGCAGCCGCGACAAGAGTGCCGCAACGTGACGCTCACGCATCGTCGTGCCGTGCAGGATGAGAACCGCATTGCAGGTTCGGTGCTGGGCGCGGTCGCAGGGGGCGTGTTAGGCCATCAGTTTGGTGGTGGACGCGGTCGTGATGTGGCGACGGTAGCGGGTGCGCTGGCCGGTGGTTACGGCGGTAATCAGGTGCAAGGTGCGTTGCAGGATCGCGATACCTACACCACCAACGAGCAGCGTTGCAAAACGGTATACGATAAACAGGAAAAAATGCTGGGTTATGACGTGACCTATAAAATAGGCGACCAGCAGGGCAAAATCCGCATGGAAAATGACCCTGGCACCCGCATTCCGCTCGACCGTAACGGTCAGCTGATCCTGAATTCGAATCAGGCCTAATTGGGCAAAGATACATCACAGCAGCTGTAATAATAAAAGCGCCGAAAGGCGCTTTTTTATTGGATTCATTGCGGTTTGACGGGGGGGCCATAAATGGCGCCCCTACAACATCAAACCCGGTTTTTAGTCAGCTCGCTGACAAAACCTTGCACCCACTCCATGCGGATTTTACGGTCGGCCATATCGCGGGTGAACTTCAACCGCGTTGGGCCATCCAGCTTCCACTGCTTTGGATCCTTCTGCAGCAGCCCAATCAGCCAGCCTGGATCGACGTGGTTCTGCGGCGCGAATTCAAAGAAACCGCCTTTCTCGCTGGCTTCAACTTTACGAATACCTAATTCACGGGCCACCAGTCGCAGACCGGCAATGTCCAGCAAATTACGCGCCGCATCCGGCAGCTTGCCGAAGCGATCAATCATCTCGACTTTAAGTTCCGCCAGATCCTGCTCATCCGCCGCACTGGCCACGCGTTTATACAGTGACAAACGGGTGTTCACATCGGGGATAAAATCATCCGGCAGCAGGGCGGGCATGCGCAGTTCGATTTCGGTTTGATTGCTGGTGAGATCTTCCAGCGATGGCTCGCGACCCGCTTTCAACGCATCCACCGCGTTCTCCAGCAGCTCCATATACAGCGTGAAGCCGATGGTTTCCATCTGTCCGCTCTGATCTTCGCCGAGCAGTTCACCGGCACCGCGAATCTCCAGATCGTGTGTCGCCAGCGCGAAACCGGCGCCGAGATCTTCCAGCGAAGCGATGGCCTCAAGGCGTTTCTGCGCATCGGTGGTCATCGCTTTCGGATGCGGCGTCAGCAGCCACGCATACGCCTGATGATGCGATCGGCCAACGCGGCCACGCAGCTGATGCAGCTGCGCCAAACCAAAGTGGTCGGCGCGCTCGATGATGATGGTGTTGGCGCTTGGCACGTCGATGCCGGTTTCGATGATGGTGGTACACACCAGTACGTTAAAGCGCTGATGGTGGAAATCGTTCATCACCCGCTCCAGATCGCGCTCGCGCATCTGACCGTGGCCAATGGCGATACGCGCTTCCGGCACCAGCTCTGCCAGCCGCTGTGCTGCCTTTTCAATGTTCTCCACGTCATTGTAGAGGTAGTAAACCTGGCCGCCGCGCAGCACTTCGCGCAGGATCGCCTCGCGCACTACCAGGCTGTCATACTCGCGTACAAAGGTTTTCACCGCCATACGTCGTGCCGGCGGCGTGGCAATAATCGACAGATCGCGCATGCCGCTCATCGCCATGTTCAACGTTCGCGGAATCGGCGTGGCGGTGAGCGTCAGGATATCCACGTCGGCGCGCATCGCCTTAATACGCTCTTTATGGCGCACGCCAAAGCGGTGCTCTTCATCGACGATCAGCAGGCCGAGATCGTGCCATTTCAGATCGTTCGACAACAGTTTATGGGTACCAATCAGAATATCGATTTTGCCTTCACGCGCCTGTTCCAGCACCTGACTTTGCTCTTTCGCGGTGCGGAAGCGCGACAGCATCTCAATGCGCACCGGCCAGTTGGCGAAACGATCGCGGAAGTTATCGTAGTGCTGCTGTGCCAGCAGCGTGGTCGGCACCAGCACGGCAACCTGTTTGGCATTTTCGACCGCGAGGAACGCGGCGCGCATCGCCACTTCGGTTTTACCAAAGCCCACGTCGCCGCACACCAGACGATCCATGGCCAGCGGCTGGCACATGTCGCTCAATACGGCATTGATCGCCTGGCCCTGATCCGGCGTGGTTTCAAACGGGAAGCCTTCGCAGAACAGCTGATATTGATCGCGATCGTGCTTAAAGGCGAAGCCGGTTTTGGCAGCGCGCTGAGCATAGATATCCAGCAACTCTGCCGCCACGTCGCGCACTTTTTCCGCGGCTTTCTGTCGCGCACGTGACCAGGCATCGCTGCCCAGCTTATGCAGCGGCGCATTCTCATCTGCGCCACCGGCATAGCGGCTAATCAGATGCAGCGACGAAACCGGCACGTACAGTTTGGCGTCGCCGGCATAGGAGAGCATCAGGTATTCCGCCACGATGCCGCCGGCTTCCAGCGTGGTGAGGCCGATATAGCGCCCAACGCCGTGCTCCAGATGCACCACCGGCTGGCCGGGATGCAGCTCGGCGAGGTTGCGGATCAATACGTCTGGATTGATGGTGCGGCGATTATCCTGGCGGCGGCGACTGACGCGCTCGCCGAGCAGATCGCTTTCGCAGATCAACGCCAGCTGGCGTTGGGTATCAATAAAGCCGCGCTCGCTGGCGCCGATCATCAGGCTGAGCGGCTGATCGACGGCTTGATCGAAGTGATCGATGGCGCGTGGACGCAGTTTGATACGCGTCAGCAGCTCTTGCAGACTTTCGCGGCGGCCTTCACTCTCCACCGAGAAAATCACCTGGCCGCTGAACTGCTCCAGGAACTGACGCAGGAGATCGAGCGGTGCTTTGGCCTGCGCCTGCACGGTTAATTCCGGCAGCGGCTGATAACCAAGGTTGGTATTTGCGGCTTTCTCCGGCAGCGTCTCGCTGCTGAGCTGCATGCGCGGCCAGGCTTTCAGTTCACTGAGCAGCGCATCGGGGCGCAGCCACAGCGTCACCGGCTCCAGCAGCGGGCGCATCGGATCGATGCGGCGATTCTCGAAGCGCGCGTTGGCATCAAGCCAGAAGCGCTCGGCGCTCGCCAGTAAATCGCCGCTGTTGAGCAGCAGCGTATTGCCTGGCAAATAGCTGAACAGCGTCGGCAATTCCTGCTCGAAGAATAGCGGCTGCCAGTATTCAATACCGGCAGGGAGCGTGCCTTTGCTCACCTGCTGATAGACGTGCTCCGGTTCGCGGCGCACGTCAAAAGTTTCACGCCAGCGGCTGCGGAACAGCTCGATGGCGGCTTTATCCGTCGGGAACTCATGCGCCGGTAGCAGGTTGATGGCGTTGACCGCTTCCAGCGTGCGCTGGGTATCAACATCAAACAGGCGCAGGCTGTCGATTTCGTCATCAAAGAAGTCGATGCGATAGGGCTGATCGCTGCCCATCGGGAACAGATCGAGCAGCGCGCCGCGCGTGGCGTATTCGCCATGCTCCATCACCTGATCGACATGGCGATAGCCTGCCTGCTCCAGCTGATCGCGCAGCGCATCGCGCGACAGCTTCTGCCCTTGCTGCATCACCAGCGCATGACCGTGCAGGAAGCTGTGTGGACAGACGCGCTGCATCAGCGTGTTGACCGGCATAATCAGCATGCCGCGCGTTAAGTTCGGCAGCTGATACAGCGTGGAGAGGCGAGCGGAGATAATGTCCTGATGCGGCGAGAAGCTGTCATAGGGCAGCGTTTCCCAGTCAGCGAGATGAGTAACCGGCAGATCGGTAAACTGACGAATCTCCTCCTGTAAACGCAGGGCAGATTGCATATCTGGGGTAATCATCAACACCGGACCGTTATGGCGTTCGGTGATGCTGGCACACTCAAGCGCCTGAGCGGCACCGACTAATTGGCCGAGCTGGCGATGATCACCGGCTTTGACTGGCAGGGTATAACGACTCTGTTCCGACATGGGATCTCGACATTCTCTCCTTGGATTACAGGGCGTCATCATTCCATAATCCGCCCTGCGGATCATCTGTCGTTTCTGAGTTTCTGCGTGGTCGCCATAAATGACGACCCTACAAAAACGCGGAGGGTCGCCATTCATGGTGAAATAACGTAGGGTCGCCATTCATGGCGACCACAAATCACTTACTCGATTGCTGTGTGTAGTGCATCCGGGGTCGATCGACATTGGCCCATGACAGCTCTTTTTCCAGATGATAGCTGTGGTTGCCGTCATCCCATTTCACGTAATAGCCAGTGGGTGAATCGCCCTGTTCAAAAACGTTCACAATCTCCCCTCTGATCTCGCCCGATTTATGTTTAACGATGCTGCCTTTAGGAAATTTCAACATAGTCTGTACTCCCGCGCTGTGCGCTTACATCGGTACAATCGGTGCTTAATCTACTGCTTCATCACTAAGTCTACGCCAGCCCATGGGCAATAAATGTACAAATAACATCATTAATTTGTCGCAATTTTATGCATAGCCACCTGCTGGGACGGTTTTTGACACAACTTTGCCGGATACTCAGAGGGTTAGAGGTTTCATAAAACAGACGCCTCCTTTATCATCCCACTACTTATTTTCAGGCAACTGCCAAGACGGATCTCATGTATCAACCAGTCGCGTTATTCATCGGTTTACGCTACATGCGTGGACGTGCCTCAGACCGCTTTGGTCGCTTCGTCTCCTGGCTCTCTACCATTGGTATTACGCTCGGCGTGCTAGCGTTGGTTACCGTACTATCGGTGATGAACGGTTTTGAGCGCGAGCTGGAAGGCAACATTCTTGGCCTGATGCCGCAGGCGCTGGTCACCAGCGAGAAAGGCAGTATCAACCCGCAACAGCTAACGGCACAGGATCTCAAGCTGCAAGGCGTAACGCGCCTGGCGCCGCTCACGACGGCGGATGTGGTATTGCAGAGCGCACGTAACGTCTCGGTGGGCGTGATGCTGGGTATCAATCCTGATGAACAGGATCCGTTGACGCCGTTCCTCGTCAACACTCAGCAAAGCGTGCTGCAACCCGGACAGTATAACGTCATCCTCGGTGAACAGCTGGCAGCGCAGCTTGGCGTGAAGCGTGGCGACCAGCTGCGTTTGATGGTGCCTTCCGTCAGCCAGTTTACGCCAGTCGGTCGCTTGCCGAGCCAGCGTATTTTCACCGTAGCGGGCACCTACGCGGCGAACAGCGAAGTCGACGGCTATCAGATTCTGGTCAATCAGCAGGATGCATCACGCATAATGCGCTATCCGCTTGGCAACGTCACCGGCTGGCGTTTGTGGCTGGATAAGCCGCTGAACGTCGATGCGCTAAGCCAGCAAAAGCTGCCAGAAGGTCTGACGTGGAAAGACTGGCGCGAGCGCAAAGGCGATCTATTCCAGGCGGTGCGCATGGAGAAAAACATGATGGGGCTGCTGCTGAGCCTGATCATCGCGGTGGCGGCTTTTAACATCATTACGTCGCTGGGCCTGCTGATCATGGAGAAGCAGGGCGAAGTGGCGATTTTACAAACGTTGGGCTTAACTCGCCGTCAGATTGTGGCGGTATTTATGGTGCAGGGCGCCAGCGCCGGAATTATCGGCGCGCTGCTTGGCACTGGGCTCGGCGTGCTACTGGCCAGCCAGCTGAATAATTTGATGCCGGTGATCGGCCTGTTCCTGGATGGCGCGGCGCTGCCGGTCGACATCAACGTGTTGCAGGTGATCACCATTGCGCTGGTTTCCATGGCCGTTGCGCTGCTTTCTACCCTTTATCCGTCGTGGCGCGCTGCCGCCGTTCAACCCGCTGAGGCTTTACGTTATGAGTAATACTCCTTTGTTGCAGTGTCGTGACCTGTGCAAACGCTATCAGGAAGGCAGCGTGCAGACCGATGTGCTGCGCAATGTGGCTTTCAGCCTGCAGCCGGGTGAACTGACGGCGATTGTCGGCAGCTCAGGTTCGGGTAAAAGTACCTTGCTGCACCTGTTGGGCGGCCTGGATGCGCCCACCTCGGGCGATGTGATTTTCGATGGTAAATCGCTGAATGCGATGTCATCCGCCGCTAAGGCAGAGCTGCGCAACCGCGAGCTGGGCTTTATCTATCAGTTCCACCACTTGCTGCCGGACTTTAGCGCACTAGAGAACGTGGCGATGCCGCTGCTGATTGGCAAAATCGGCAAGGCAGAAGCAGAATCCCGCGCGCGTGAAATGCTGGCGGCGGTAGGGCTGGATAAACGTGCCGCACATCGGCCTTCTGAGCTATCGGGCGGTGAACGTCAGCGCGTGGCGATTGCCCGCGCGCTGGTGAACCGTCCGCGTTTGGTGATGGCTGATGAACCCACCGGTAACCTTGATGCACGCAACGCCGACGCTATCTTCGAACTGCTGGGCGAGTTGAACGTGAAGCAGGGCACCGCCTTCCTGGTGGTGACGCACGATCTGCAGCTGGCGAAACGCCTGAGCCGCCAAATGGAGATGCGCGACGGCGAGCTGAGCGACCAACTGACGCTGGGAGTGATCTGATGGGTTCATCCTTATCCCTGCTGCTCGGGCTGCGTTTTAGCCGCGGTCGGCGGCGTGGTGGCATGGTCTCGCTGATCTCCATCATCTCTACCATCGGCATTGCGCTGGGCGTGGCGGTGCTGATCATCGGCCTGAGCGCGATGAACGGTTTCGAGCGAGAGTTAAACAACCGCATTTTGGCGGTGGTGCCGCACGGTGAAATCGAACCGGTTAATCAGCCGTTCCGCAACTGGCAGCCGATGATTGCGCCCATTGAACAGGTCTCGGGCATTGCCGCTGCGGCGCCGTATATTAATTTTACCGGGCTGATTGAGAGCGGTGCGAAGCTGCAGGCGCTGCAGGTGAAAGGCGTCGATCCGCAGCAGGAGTCACGGCTGAGCGCCTTGCCGAGCTTCGTCGCCGGCGATGCATGGTCACAGTTTGCGGCCGGTAAACAGCAAATCATTCTCGGTGGCGGTATTGCTAAATCGCTTAACGTCAAACAGGGCGATTGGATCACCATCATGATCCCCAATAACGATGGCGACAATAAGCTGCTGCAGCCGAAACGTATTCGCCTGCAGGTTAGCGGCGTGCTGCAGCTCAGCGGTATGCTGGATCACAGCCTGGCGCTGGTGCCGCTGGCCGATGCGCAGAAATATCTGGATATGGGCGACAGCGTCAGCGGTATCGCGCTGAAGATGAATGACCCGTTCCAGGCGCAAAAGCTGGTGCGCGACGCCGGTGAAGTGACGCATTCGTACGTCTATATCAAGAGCTGGATAGGGACTTACGGCTATATGTACCGTGACATCCAGATGATTCGCGCCATTATGTATTTAGCCATGGTGCTAGTGATTGGTGTGGCGTGCTTCAACATTGTCTCAACGCTGGTGATGGCGGTAAAAGATAAAAGCAGCGATATCGCCGTGCTGCGCACGCTGGGCGCTAAAGATGGCCTGATTCGCGCCATCTTTATCTGGTACGGTTTGCTGGCGGGTCTGCTTGGCAGCGTCAGCGGCGTAGTGGTTGGCGTGCTGGTGGCACTCAATCTCACACCGGTGATGCGCGTGTTTGAGCACATTACCGGGCATCAGCTGCTGGCGGGCGATATCTACTTTATCGATTTCCTGCCGTCCGAGCTGCACTGGATTGATGTGATTTCGGTATTGGGCACCGCGATTGTGCTGAGTTTGATTGCCAGCTGGTATCCGGCACGGCGCGCCAGCCGTATCGATCCGGCCCGCGTGCTCAGCGGCCAGTAACGTCATCGCGCAGCCGCTTTAGCGGCTGCGCACATTTTCAGCGTCTGCCGCATGCAGCCGTCATACGCAGCCGCTATTATCGGGCAGATTAGCCCGAAAAATACCCGAAGCGCGGCGATCAACGCCGCAGATTAAGGAGCTTTTATGCGCATACCGCGCCGCCGCCTACGACTCGCCCGCGACAAAAAAAACCGCCGCAAAGTGCATCAGCGCTTTCGCCAGCGCATCTTCGAGCGCGATCGCAAAGCTGAACTCGCCGCGCATCCGCAACCGCGCGTGGTGGTGCTGACCGGCGCAGGTATTTCCGCTGAGTCCGGCATTCGTACCTTCCGTGCGGCTGATGGCCTGTGGGAAGAGCATCGCGTCGAGGATGTCGCCACGCCGGAGGGTTTTCAGCGCGACCCGGCGCTGGTGCAGGCATTCTATAATGCGCGCCGCCGCCAGCTGCAGCAGTCGGAAATTCAGCCGAATGCCGCACACAAAGCGCTGGCGGAGCTGGAACAGGTGCTGGGCGATAACTTCCTGCTGGTGACGCAGAATATCGACAATCTGCACGAGCGTGCGGGCAGCCAGCGCGTGCTGCATATGCATGGCGAACTGCTGAAAGTGCGCTGCGTGCACAGTGGACAGGTGCTCGACTGGACGGGAGATCTCACCCCGGACGATCGCTGCACCTGCTGCCAGTTCCCGGCGATGCTGCGTCCGCATGTGGTGTGGTTCGGTGAAATGCCGCTGGGGATGGAAGAGATTTATCAGGCGATTGAACGGGCAAACCTGTTTATCGCGATTGGCACCTCAGGCCACGTTTATCCCGCCGCCGGTTTTGTCCATGAGGCGAAGCTGCAGGGCGCGCACACCGTGGAGCTAAATCTGGAACCCAGCCAGGTCGGCAACGAGTTTGCTGAGAGTAAATATGGATTAGCGAGCGAAGTGGTACCGGAGTTTGTGCACACGTTTTTGCGTGGGTTGTATAAGTAAGAGCTGTGCGCGCTTTCCCTCATCCCAACCTTCTCCCGCCAGCGGGAGAAGGAGCTAAAAACAACCCTCTCCCGCTGAAGGCGTGAGCTATTTTAGAACCCTCTCCCGCTTGCGGGAGAGGGCAGGGTGAGGGGAATCACGCAGAGGACTAACGTCCCGCCTTCAATTTCTGAAACAACGTCTCATACTGCACGCTGGCATCACCGACATCGTTCTGCCACTCGCCGTTTTTGATCACCTCTTCAGAAGGATAAAGTGAAGGATCGTTGGCCACCTCCGGTGGCAACAAGCTCTTCGCCGCCAGGTTTGGCGTAGGGTAGCCGATGGTTTCTGCCACTTTTGCCGCCACGTCTGGACGCAACAGGAAGTTGATTAGCTTTAACGCGCCCTCGCGGTTTTTCGCATTGGCCGGAATCGCCAGATTATCCATCCAGAAAATGCCGCCTTCCTGCGGCCAGATAATCTGTAGCGGCGTGCCGGCCTGGCGCGCAACATAGGCTGATCCGTTCCAGATCATGCCCACATTCACTTCGCCTTCCATAAACGGATTTCCCGGATTATCGGAGTTGAAGGCCAGTACGTTCGGCATCAGCTTTTTCAACTCTTCATAGGCGGCTTCGATCTGTTGAGGATCGCGTGTATTACCGGAGTAGCCCAACTTGCGTAGTGCCATCTGGAACACTTCACGTGCATCGTCGGTCAGCAGCAGGCTCTGCTTGTACTCCGGCTTCCACAAATCGGCCCAGCGCGTAATGCTTTTGGCATCGATCTCATCAGTATTCACACCAATTGCCGTCGCGCCCCAGATATAGGGGATTGAGTAATCATTGTTGGGATCGAACGGTTTGTTGAGCAAGTTAGGATCGAGATTCTTAAAGTTGCTGAGCTGAGATTTATCAATCTTCTGCAGCATCCCCTCATTACGCATTTTGGCGACGAAGTACGTCGAAGGCACTACCAAATCGTAGGCGCCATCTTTCCAGGTTTTCAGCTTGGCATACATGCTCTCATTGGATTCGTAGGTGGAGTAAATCACCTTGATGCCGGTCTCTTTAGTGAACTGCTCCAGCAGTCCCGGCGGAACGTATTCCGTCCAGTTATAGAAGTAGAGCGTTTTACTGTCATCTGCCTGCGCGCCCTGCATGCCCAGCGCCAGCGCCCCAGCCGCTAGCCAGTGAGACCACTTTTTCATGGATAATCCTCTATTTAGTTTTATCACGGAGCAACAGCTGACTGAGCGCCACCAACAGTAGCGACAGCAGCAGCAAAATTGTCGCCAGCGCGTTCACTTCCGGTGACACGCCAACTTTAACCATCGAATAGATTTTTAGCGGTAAGATTTCAAAACTCGGGCCGGTGACGAACGAGGAGACCACTACATCGTCCATCGACAGCGTAAAGCTGAGGAGCCAACCCGCCGCGACCGCAGGCAGCGCCAGCGGCAGCAAAATTTTGCGCAAGATAGTGACTTCGCTGGCGCCGAGATCTTTTGCCGCCTCCAGCATACGCACATCAAATCCTTTCAGGCGAGAATAGACAGTGATCACCACAAAGGGCAGGCAGAAAGTAATGTGTGAGAACAGCAGCGACCAGAAACCAAGCGAAATGCCCAACAGCATAAACAGCACCAGCAGGGAAATCGCCATCACGATATCGGGCGACATCATCACCACAAATAGCATGCCGCTGACGAACGGTTTACCGCGGAAGCGATAACGATAGAGTGCAACAGCGGTTAGCGAGCCAATGATGGTTGCGCAGCTGGCCGACAGCACGCCCATCAGTAAGGAGTGCTGTGCGGCCTGAATCAGGCTGTCGTTATTCATCAACAGGCGATACCACTGAGTGCTGAAGCCCTGCCAGTTGATGCCAAACCGCGAGCTGTTAAAGGAGTTGACGATCAGAATAATGATCGGGATGTAAAACCAGGCGTAAATCATGGCCATGAAGCCGCCGCGTAGCCAGCGCGCCATCATTGCAGATCCACCTTGCTGTTTAGCATACGTGCCGCGCGCCAGTAGGCCAGCAGCATTAAACCCATTAACAGCGTCATCACGATACTGGTGGCCGCGCCAAACGGCCAATCGCGGATGTTGAGGAACTGGCTTTTTATGACGTTACCAATCAACAGGTTTTTCGCGCCGCCCATTAAATCGGAGACGAAGAACAGCCCCATCGCCGGGATAAACACCAGCAGGCAACCGGCGACAATCCCAGGCATGGTGAGTGGCAAAATAATGCGCAGGAACGTTTTCAGCTTGTTGGCACCGAGGTCACGTGCGGCTTCGAGGCAGGATTTGTCCAGCTTCTCGAGGCTGGAATAGAGCGGCAGCACCATAAACGGCAGCAGGATGTAAATCAGCCCGAGGATGACCGCTTCTGAGGTGTACATAATGCGGAAGGGTTTATCGATCACGCCGATCCACAGTAAAAACTCATTCAGCCAGCCGCGTGTGCTGAGAAAAATTTTCAGGCCGTAAATGCGGATCAGCGAGTTGGTCCAGAACGGGACAATCAGCAGGAACAGCATTAGCGCACGCAGGCGTGCCGGCAATTTGGTCAGGCACCAGGCGAACGGATAACCGAGCAGCAGGCAGCACAGCGTGGCGATAAAGGCCATGTTAAGCGAGTGCAATAACACATCGGCGTAGAGTGGATCGAGCAGGCGCGTGTAGTTATTGAGGGTAAAGGCCATGCTGACAAAATGCGCATCGTCGCGCGTCAGGAAGCTGGTGACGAAAATCATCAGGTTGGGCAGCAGCACAAATAGCGTCAGCCAGCTGACGATCAGGGCGACAATCACTTTCTGTAGACGATTACGCATCCGTTTCATACGGCAGCACCACCTCCCAGTTCGGCACCCAGCTGACGGCCATTTTCTGGTTCAGCGAATGGTCAAAATCGGGATCGTCTTCGTTGAAAAATTCGCTCACCGTAAGCAGCTTACCGTTCTCCAGCTCAACGGTGGATTCCAGCGTCATGCCTTTATAGTTGCGTTCACGCACGTAGCCAATCAGATTGTCGCTGCGGCTGTCGTGATCGATCTCCTCAACGCGCAGATCTTCCGGGCGCAGCAGGACATGCAGCCGATCGCCGAGCTTCACCGCAAAATCACAGTGGAGGTCACATTCCCGGCCTTCAACCCGCGCGCGGATACTGGGGGCATTATCGCTGTTGAGCACCTCGGCATCGAACACGTTAATCTCGCCGATAAAGCGCGCGACAAACAGGTTGGCCGGTTCTTCATAGATTTCGCGCGGCGTGCCGTCCTGTTCAATGCGGCCATCGCGCATCACCACGATACGATCTGACATGGTCAGCGCTTCTTCCTGATCGTGGGTAACGAAAACAAACGTGATGCCGAGCTTGCGCTGCAGCGCTTTCAGCTCATTTTGCATCTGACGACGCAACTTATAATCCAGCGCTGAGAGCGACTCGTCCAGCAGCAGCACTTTCGGGCGGTTGACCACCGCGCGCGCAATCGCCACGCGCTGCTGCTGCCCGCCTGAGAGCTGATGCGGACGGCGATCGGCAAAGCTCTCCAGCTGCACCATCGCCAGCGCATCGTTGACGCGTGTGGTGATCTCGGCCGCCGGGGTTTTCTGCATGCGCAGGCCAAAAGCCACGTTTTCAAACACCGACATGTGTGGAAACAGCGCATAGCTCTGAAACACGGTGTTGATATGGCGATGTTCAGCCGGCAAATCGGTGATGTCGTTATCATCAAGGATGATGCGACCGTGGTCGGCCTCTTCCAGCCCGGCTATCAGGCGCAAGATGGTGGTTTTTCCGCAGCCGGAGGGGCCGAGCAGCGTGATAAATTCGCCGTGACGGATGGTCAGGTTGAAGTCAGAGATGATGGTTTTGCCATCGAAAGCTTTACTGATGCCAGAAAGCGTAACCAGCGCGAGATCGCGTGTTTGCGTCATTTTAGTCACTCAGTCTGATGGTGAATCAGGTTACAGCATAGCCGCTGAAGACGACATGCCGTGATGAAGGGCGCGATAATACCGCAAAAATGCGTCAGCGCCATGTTTTGCCACGGATTTACCTTGAAAACGCTGAAAAATGCCGGAGTATGCGTATCGGATATGTCGAACAGGCGACAGTGTGCAAATTTTCAGCGCAAAAGACGTTGAGAGAGCTAACCTGAAGGATAATGATTTGACGCAACATGGTGGTGTTAAGCCGCCATGATAATGATGCAGGTTCTTTAGAGGGATGACAAATGGATCAATTACTTGAGCGTTTTCTCAGTTATGTGGCAGTAGAAACTCAGTCAAAACCTCAGGCGCGTCAGGTGCCCAGCAGTGAAGGGCAGTGGATCCTGGCACGTCAATTACAGGAAGAGCTGATTGCACTTGGATTTGTTGATGTTTCATTGAGTGACCACTGCTGCGTCATGGGCACGCTGCCGGCCAACGTCGACTGGGCTACCCCGGTGATCGGCTTTATTTCGCATATGGATACCTCACCGGATTTCACAGCCAAAAACGTTAATCCACAGATTATTGAAAACTATCGCGGTGGCGACATTGCTTTAGGCATCGGCGATGAAGTTCTGTCGCCGGTGATGTTCCCAATCCTGCATAAACTGGTGGGTCATACGCTGATCACCACCGACGGTAAAACCCTGCTTGGGGCGGATGACAAAGCCGGCATCGCCGAGATCATGACGGCGATGGCGCGCCTGGCGAACAGTGATATTCCGCACGGCGCGATCCGTGTGGCGTTTACTCCTGATGAAGAGATCGGCCGCGGTGCTTCGCACTTCGATGTTGAAGGTTTTGCCGCCGATTGGGCCTATACCGTTGACGGTAGCGATCTCGGAGAATTCGAGTTCGAGAACTTCAACGCGGCGACCGCGATGGTGAAAATCACCGGTAATAATGTGCATCCGGGCAGCGCTAAAAATGTGATGGTCAATGCGCTGGATCTGGCGATGCGTTTCCACGCGGAGCTACCGCCAAAGGAGAAGCCGCAATATACCGATGGCTACGAAGGCTTTTTCCATTTGCATACCATTAAAGGCACGGTTGAGCATGCCGAGCTAATGTATCTGATTCGTGATTTCGATGCGGATAGCTATGACAAACGCAAGCAGCTGCTGGAAGAGATCGGACAGCGCGTCAGCAAAGGGTTGCAAAGCGAGTGTTCGGTCAAAGTGGAAATTACCGACAGCTATCGCAATATGCGCGAGAAGGTTGAACCGCATCCGCATATCATTGAGTTAGCGCTCCAGGCAATGCGCGATTGCGGCATTGAACCAAACGTCAAACCGATTCGCGGCGGCACTGACGGCTCTGCACTGTCGTGGAAAGGTCTGCCATGCCCGAACCTGTTCACCGGCGGCTATAACTATCACGGCAAGCACGAGTTCGCTTCGCTTAATGTCATGGCGCAGTCGGTAGAAGTGATTGTGCGTTTGGCTGAGCTGGCGGGGCAGAAGAAAGGGTAGCAACAGGATGCGCATAAATGCGCATCCTACAACCTTGTCTGGCTGCCATAAATGGCGTAATGCTAACCAGTTAAGTTAAGCGTGAATCGGTCACCATAAATGGTGACCCTACGTGGATATGGCTGGGTTTTCGTAGGGTGCGCATTCATGCGCACCAACATAAAAAGGCCTTTTTTTGCACACCCTTCATGGCGACCCAATAACGGCCTTACTCGCCGAAGAACCAATATCCGCTATTCACCAGCGCAGCCAGCTGCGCCAGCATTGAGGGATCGTCCAGCGCATCGCCAAAATCTTCCAGCGTCAGCACATGATGATGTGCCAGTGCCGCCAGCACTTGCGGATGGGTGCAGCTGATCGATTCGCCGTTCACGAACACGGTATCGCCCAAGGTTAATACGCGCAGGCCACCAAGACGCGTCAGCGCGTCGCCCTGTTGCAACGCATCATAGATTTCATCCGGCTGATAAGGCGGTTCCGGCGGTGCGATATCCAGCTCGTGACGCGATTGGGAAATAAACTCGCCAAACCACTGGTTAAACTGCTCCGGCTGATTAATGACATCCATCATCACTTTGCGGATGCCTTCCAGCTCTGACGGCAAGATTTGCGATGGGCAATCACGCGACGGCACATCCGGATCGCTATAGCGATAGCTACCCAACTCGTTGGCCAGCATATGATCGGCAAAGCCGCTGATCAGCTCGCGACCATTTGGCGCGCGGAAGCCCACCGAATAGTTGATAGCATTTTCCAGCGAGTAGCCTTCATGTGGGAATCCAGGCGGAATATAGAGAATATCGCCGGGCTCCATCTCTTCATCAATGATGGCGTCAAACGGTTCAACCTGCAGCAGATCCGGGTGCGGACAGTGCTGTTTCAGCGGCACTTTCTCGCCTACGCGCCAGCGACGACGACCGGTACCCTGAATAATAAACACGTCATACTGGTCGAAATGCGGGCCAACGCCGCCGCCGGGCACGGCAAAGGAGATCATCAGATCGTCAACGCGCCAGTCAGGCAAAAAACGGAACGGGCGCATCAGCGCGGCAGAAGGTTCATGCCAGTGGTTTACCGCCTGTACCAGCAGTGACCAATTGCTCTCACCAAGATGATCGTAGCTTTCAAACGGGCCATGACTGACTTGCCATTTGCCATTGTTATGGCTAACAAGGCGGCTATCCACCTCATTTTCCATCGCCAAACCGGCCAGCTCATCAGGAGAAATAGGATCTACGAAGTTTTTGAAACCCCGCTTGAGCACTACCGGGCGTTTCTGCCAGTAGCGCTGAATAAAATCGGGCCAGTTGATGTCGAGCTGATAGTCCATACGAGGATTCCGTTTGCGGCAAAGAATGAAGGCAAGTATAACAGCCTGCGTCCCTTTCTACTCGCGGTGATGCTCACCTTCCTGCCGTTGAAAAATCACTTCCATGCGTGCGCCGCCGAGCGGGCTGGTGGTGGCAATCACCTGACCTGCATACTGTTCGAGGATATCGCGTACCACGGCTAAACCTAACCCCTGGCCGGGACGCAGGGTATCGGCGCGCTGACCGCGCACGAAAATCAGATCGCGTTTGCTTTCCGGAATGCCAGGGCCATCATCGTCGATAAACAGATGCAGCGCTTTATCGGTTTGGCGGGCGGTGACTTCAATAAATTCCAGGCAATATTTGCAGGCGTTATCCAGCACGTTGCCCAGTACTTCCATAAAATCGTTTTGATCGCCGATAAAGGTCAGCTCAGGTGAAATGTCCAGGGTGATCTCCACGCCTTTGCGCTGATACACCTTATTCAACGCCGAGCACAGGCTATCGAGCAATGCCGATACCGAATGCACATCGCGCTGCAACGGATTATGGTCGGCCTGCATGCTGGCACGATGCAGGTAATAACCAATTTGCTGCGAGATACGGCTGATCTGTTCCAGCATCACCGGCTCGGCTTGTTCCACCGTCAGCTCTTTGCCGCTGCGTAACGAACGCAGCGTACTTTGCAGCACCGCTAACGGGGTTTTCAGGCTGTGCGTCACATCCGAAAGCGTGGTGCGATAGCGCGTATAGCGCTGGCGTTCATTAGTCAGCAACAGGTTGAGATTTCGCACCAGGCTCCGCAATTCCAGCGGCGGATTATCATCAAGATTTTCGCGGTGGCCCGTTTCCAGCTCGCGCACCTGCGAGGTGAGATCGCCAATCGGCCGCAAACTCCAGTGCGCCGCCAGCCACAGCAGGGGAATGACCAACAGCAGATTGGCGGCCAGCACATAGCTAAACCACGACCACACCACATCGGAATGCTGCAGCTCCTGCGGGATTGAATCGACAACCACGATCGTCAGCGCGGGTAAATTGGTGGTGGCATCGTAGCGATTCACCGCCACCGAGTGCGTAAAGGTGTCGTTGCTGTCACTGTCCAGCGCGTGCAGTCGCTCTTTTGCTAGTGGGTTATTGCCCATCGCCGCCATGCTGGTGCTGTTGTTGGTGTCGATTTCGTAAAAGTCAGGCTTAAGCAGCCACTCGCGGCGAATCTTTTTACGAATATCAGGCACATCGCGCTGTTGCCACAGCAACTTGCCATGCTCATCGTAAATAAACACCAGCGTAGGGAAGTTGAGCGTCATACGCTCAGGCTGGCCGATGGTGAGTTTATTGTCTTGCCACTGTGCCAGCGTGAAGAACAGATTGCTCTCGCCACGCATCACGCGATAGGTGTTTTTATCGAAGCTGACAACATAGCCCACCACCGCCACCATGCCGTAAGAGAGCGATAAAAACAGGACAATCGCGGCGGTTGCCAGCAGAAAGCGGGCACGCAGCGAGAAGGGGCGAAAGCGCTGGAACCACGTCATAAATTAGAGATCAAAGCGATAACCCTGGCCGCGCACGGTGTTAATCACTTCGGTCGGATAGAGGGAAAGAATTTTTTTACGCAGACGTCCCATCAATACATCAATGGTATGGCTTTCGCGCAGTTCGGCATCCGGATAAAGCTGCAGCATTAGGGAATCTTTACTTACCACTTTACCGGCATTGCGAATCAAGGTTTCAACGATGGTGTATTCAAACGCGGTCAGTTTGACCGGCTCATCCTGCACAGTCAGCTCGCGGCGTGATAAATCCACCTGGAATGGCGGCATGGAGATGATTTGTGAAGCATGTCCGCTGTTGCGACGCATCAGCGCCTGCAAGCGAGCAGCCACTTCTTCAATATGGAACGGCTTGGTGACATAGTCATCGGCACCGGCTTCCAGCGCTTCGACTTTCGCCTGCCAGCCTTCACGGGCGGTTAATACCAGAATAGGTTGGCGGACGGCATCGCTTCGCCAGCGACGAATCAACGACATGCCATCTTCGTCGGGTAAACCCAGATCGACCAGGGCGATATCAGGGATATGCTCTTGCAGGAAATAGTCAGCTTCTTTGGCATCTTCTGCGGCATCGACCTGATGGCCCATTTCACGCAGTTGCACGGCGAGATGATGGCGCAGCAGTGCGTTATCTTCCACAACCAGAACACGCATAGTATTTCCTTAGCTTCCGACTCAATAATGATGGAGAAAAGTATATGCGAAGCCAGCTAAACAAGAGATCAACGTTTGTTAATAGAGGCGTGCCCAACATTGAACACGCCTGTTGTTGAGATTTACTGCAAATCATCAACCATCTGAATCGCACGGCCAAGGTAGTTGGCTGGCGTCATCTGCTTCAGACGCACTTTCTCCTCTTCCGGCAGCGCCAGGCTATCAATGAAGGCCTGCATACCGGCGGCATCAACACGTTTACCGCGCGTCAGCTCTTTCAGCTTCTCGTACGGTTTTTCGATGCCGTAACGACGCATCACGGTTTGAATCGGCTCAGCCAGCACTTCCCAGTTGTGATCCAGCTCATCCAATAGACGATCGCGGTTCACTTCCAGCTTAGAGATGCCTTTCAGCGTGGCTTGATAGGCGATCAGTGCATAACCGATGCCAACGCCCAGGTTACGCAGCACGGTAGAATCGGTGAGGTCACGCTGCCAGCGGGAAACCGGCAGTTTGCTGGCCAGATGCTGCATCATCGCGTTGGCCAATCCGAGGTTGCCCTCGGAATTTTCGAAGTCAATCGGGTTCACTTTGTGCGGCATGGTTGATGAACCGATTTCACCAGCGATAGTTTTCTGCTTGAAGTGGTTCAGCGCAACGTAGCCCCAGATATCACGATCAAAGTCGATGAGAATGGTGTTGAAACGCGCGATGCAATCGAACAGTTCTGCAATATAGTCGTGCGGTTCAATCTGCGTGGTGTACGGGTTCCACGTGATGCCCAGCGAAGTGACAAACTGCTCGCTAAGCTGATGCCAATCAACTTCCGGATAGGCAGAGAGGTGAGCATTGTAGTTGCCGACGGCACCGTTGATTTTGCCCAGCACTTCAATTTTGCTCAGCTGACGCAGCTGGCGTTCCAGACGGTACGCCACGTTTGCCATCTCTTTACCCATGGTCGACGGTGTAGCCGGCTGGCCGTGGGTACGCGACAGCAGCGGAATGTCGCGATATTCGTGCGCCAGGCCTTTTACGGCATCGATGAGTTTATTCCAGAACGGCACAATCACATCGCGACGTGCCGTTTCCAGCATTAGCGCATGCGAGAGGTTATTAATATCTTCAGAAGTACAGGCGAAGTGGATGAATTCAGACACCGCATGCAGCGCGGGCACATCGGCCACTTTCTCTTTCAGGAAATACTCCACGGCTTTTACGTCGTGGTTGGTGGTGCGCTCGATGGTTTTGATGCGTGCGGCGTCTTCTTCGCTGAAATTGGCGACAATAGCATCAAGGAAAGCGTTTGCGTCGGCATCAAATGCAGGAACTTCCTTGATCTCTACAGTCGTGGCCAGTTTTTGTAACCAGCGAACCTCAACCTCAACGCGGAATTTCAGCAATCCAAACTCGCTGAAAATGGCGCGCAGTGGGCTGACTTTATCGCCGTAACGACCATCGACAGGTGAAACGGCGGTCAGAGAGGATAATTCCATCAGTGCAACTCCTGAATCGTTTAACAATGATGCCGGGGCAGCGCTTAATACGCCGGGCCCAGGCGGGATAAAATGGTTTTCGCTTCACCCAGCAATCGCTGGCGCGAGAACATCAGCTGCAGGCGGCCACCGCCAACCTGCTGCCACAATACTGCAGAGCGAATACCGGCCAGCAATGCGGCGCGCACTTTACTCTGCACTTGAGAATTCTGTAATACCTGCGGCGATCCGGTTACCTGAATGCGCGGCCCCAATGGGCTAATCACATCCACGTAAATCCCAGCCATGGCGCTGGTGATGGTATCGGACTCCAGCTCATAATGCGCCAGCTGACGATCAAGCTGGCCGATACGCTGTGCCAGCGTATTCAACGCGCTTTTGTTGCCGTGAAGCTTGCGCTCCAGCACCATCATGCTCAGGGTGTAGCGCGTCAGTTCCGCACCCGCGCCCTGGCGGCTGCTGCTGTTCAGCACCGCCATCAGGGTTTCTAACCCCAATTTCA
Organism: Pantoea sp. BRR-3P; assembly: GCF_039621635.1. NCBI lineage: Bacteria > Pseudomonadati > Pseudomonadota > Gammaproteobacteria > Enterobacterales > Erwiniaceae > Pantoea > Pantoea sp. BRR-3P. Next base: position 2,378,369 of record NZ_CP155066.1, on the reverse strand, counting down.
AATTGGCTTCGTCATTGCCATATACCGCCAGCGTCGAACCGGGGTTGAGATCGAGCAGACTGCGCAGCGACACGTTCAATGCATGGGTGTTGCATTGCCCCTGATGCGCAAGCTGTTGCACTACATGTGCGGCCTGGCAAACGCCGGCCAACGCCAGCGTAATCTCATAATAGTTCTTAGCCACGCTTAACTCCTGTCATCGCGTCGGACAGCCCCGACCTTAGGCTTCTGCCAAAGGCAGGCGTTGTTCGATAATACCGCCACCAAGGCACACTTCGCCGAGATAGAACACGGCAGATTGGCCAGGCGTGACGGCCGCAACCGGCTCGTCAAATCGGACTTCAATACGGTCGTCGCCGTGCGGAATGATTTCGCAGGGAATATCGGTTTGACGATAGCGGGTTTTTACCGTGCAGCGTAGCGGGGCCGCGATAGGCTGACGATTGACCCAATGCAGCTGCTGGGCAATCAAGCCGACCGACATCAGGCGCGGATGGTCGCCACCTTGCGCCACGATCAGGCGATTGCGCGCCACATCTTTGTCGACCACATACCAGGGATCGTCGTTGCTCTCTTTACGACCACCGATACCCAAGCCTTTACGCTGGCCGAGCGTGTGATACATCAGGCCCTGATGTTCACCAACGATTTCGCCGTCAACGGTTTCAATCTCACCCGGCTGGGCTGGCAGATAGCGGCCAAGGAAATCGCGGAATTTGCGCTCGCCGATAAAGCAGATGCCGGTGGAGTCTTTTTTCTTCGCCGTGATGAGATCGAGCTGCTCAGCGATGCGGCGTACTTCCGGTTTCTCCAGTTCGCCAACCGGAAACAGACTTTGTGCGATCTGCTGGTGGCTCAGGGTATAGAGGAAGTAGCTCTGATCTTTATTGCCGTCGAGGCCGCGCAGCAGGTGACTCTGACCGTCAACATCCTGACGGCGCACATAGTGGCCAGTGGCGATGAAGTCTGCGCCGAGATCGTCTGCCGCGAATTCGAGAAAAGCTTTGAACTTGATCTCTTTGTTGCACAGGATATCAGGATTCGGCGTGCGTCCCGCTTTGTACTCTTCCAGGAAGTGTTCGAACACGTTGTCCCAGTACTCGGCGGCGAAGTTAATTTTGTGCAGTTTGATGCCGAGTTTGTCACACACGGCTTGTGCGTCAGCCAGATCATCGGCGGCGGTGCAATACTCCTCGCCGTCGTCTTCCTCCCAGTTCTTCATGAACAGGCCTTCCACCTGATAGCCCTGCTGTTGCAGTAACCAGGCGGAAACGGAAGAATCGACGCCGCCGGACATCCCGACGATCACTTTTTTCTGGCTGTTGTCAGACATGACGCACTCTTAAATTACGATAAAAACAGGCGGCGCATTCTATCATGCAGAAGCGGGGCGCGCACCCTCATGAAACGGCCACTGGAACGGCGCGACCAGTTGCAGCGGATAACGCGCGCCTTGTTGCCACAGTCGTACGCTCTCTGCCACCAACGGCGACCGCAGGCGATTGGCCGTCAGAATCTGCTCTGGCGGCAGCCACCAGCAGCAATCGATGTCGCGATCGTGCGGTGAGGTTTCCACTTTTTCCGCCAGATCGAGGCCAAACAGGAAACGCACAAAAGGTGTATCGTCCGGCGCAATCCACTGCTGCACGCCGAGAAAATAGTCGGGTTGGGCATCAATGCCCGTCTCTTCAAACAGTTCGCGCTGCGCTGCTTCGAGCAGGGTTTCATCGGCTTCAAGATGACCCGCTGGCTGGTTCCAGGTAATACGGCCGTGTACGCGCTCTTCTACCACCAGTAAATGTCCCTGGGCCTGCACAATACAAGCGACCGTTACATGAGGTTTAAACATCCTTCCTCCAAAATTGTTAACTAAAAGTTATTAAACGGCGGCGCTGATATCGCGCCATTCGCCCGGTGATAAATCGCCTAACTGGTGCTCACCCATCGCAAAGCGAATCAGGCGTAACGTAGGGAAACCAATGTGCGCGGTCATACGGCGTACCTGCCGATTGCGCCCTTCAAATAACGTGATTTTCAGCCAGCTGGTGGGGATGGCTTTGCGCTCACGAATCGGCGGCTGGCGTGGCCACAGCCACGCTGGCTCGGTCACTAATTCAATTCCCGCCGGTAAGGTTGGACCATCATTCAGCGTCACGCCGTGACGTAACAGGGATAAATCTGATTCCTGCGGCGCACCTTCAACCTGCACAAAATAGATCTTCCCGGTGCGCTTGCCGGGCTGCGTCAGCTGGGCCTGCAGCGCGCCATCGTTGGTTAAAATCATCAACCCTTCACTGTCGCGATCGAGGCGGCCCGCGGCATAAACGTCACTTACCGGCACAAAATCTTTCAGCGTGCGGCGTCCAGCCTCATCGCTAAATTGCGGTAAAACATCGAAAGGTTTGTTAAAGAGTATGACGCGTCTTGGGCCTTTCGGGCGGGTATCTCGGCGCACAGGCTTACGCGTTGGGGCGTTAGCACGCTTATCCTGGTGAATTCGTTGAGAAGTTTTTCGCATGGGCTTTGCAGTCGGAAACATTCGGCGCATTATAGCGCGAAACTACGGTGATTGGCGTAGCGGAAATAATCAAGTAGTATTGACCCGCATCTTACAAATCATTAACAAAAAATCGCTCGAAGGAGAGGTTGATGGAAAGCAAAGTAGTTGTTCCGGCGGAAGGTCAAAAAATCACCCTGGATCAGGGAAAACTGAATGTTCCGAATAACCCGATTATTCCTTACATTGAAGGTGACGGTATCGGCGTTGATGTTTCCCCGGTAATGTTGAAAGTGGTTGATGCCGCTGTGAAGAAAGCCTACAACGGCGAGCGAAAAATTTCCTGGATGGAAATTTACACCGGCGAAAAATCAGTAGAACTCTACGGCCAGGACGTCTGGCTGCCGCAAGAAACCCTCGATTTAATCAAAGAGTACCGCGTTGCCATTAAAGGCCCGCTGACTACCCCAGTTGGTGGCGGTATTCGTTCCCTTAACGTTGCGCTGCGCCAGGAGCTGGATCTGTACGTGTGTTTGCGTCCGGTTCGCTACTACAAAGGCACACCAAGCCCGGTTAAGCGTCCAGAAGATACCGATATGGTGATCTTCCGTGAAAACTCAGAAGATATCTATGCAGGTATCGAGTGGAAAGCGGGCACGCCTGAAGCCGATAAAGTGATCAAATTCCTGCGTGAAGAGATGGGCGTGAAGAAAATTCGCTTCCCTGAGCAGTGCGGTATCGGCGTTAAGCCTTGCTCGGAAGAGGGTACCAAACGTCTGGTGCGCGCAGCGGTAGAGTACACCATCACCAACGATCGTGATTCTCTGACGCTGGTTCACAAAGGCAACATCATGAAGTTCACCGAAGGTTCTTTCAAAGACTGGGGCTACCAGTTAGTGAAAGAAGAGTTCGGCGGCGAGCTGATCGATGGCGGCCCGTGGATGAAGTTTAAGAACCCAAACACCGGTAAAGAGATCATCGTTAAAGACGTGATCGCCGATGCCTTCCTGCAGCAGATCCTGCTGCGTCCGGCTGAATACGACGTTATCGCCTGTATGAACCTGAACGGCGACTACATCTCTGATGCCCTGGCGGCACAGGTTGGCGGTATCGGTATCGCACCGGGCGCAAACATCGGTGACGAATGCGCGCTGTTCGAAGCGACGCACGGTACAGCACCTAAGTATGCTGGTCAGGACAAAGTGAACCCAGGTTCAGTGATTCTGTCAGCAGAAATGATGCTGCGTCATCTGGAGTGGTTCGAAGCGGCTGACCTGATCGTGAAAGGTGTTGAAGGCGCTATCGCTAACAAAACCGTGACTTACGATTTCGAACGTCTGATGGACGGCGCTAAACTGCTGAAATGTTCAGAGTTTGGTGACGCAATCATCAATAACATGTAATTTGCCTGACGGCAGAAAACATAACGGGAGCCAGTGGCTCCCGTTTTTTATTCACGTGTTAGAATGAGTTTGCGAAATTATAAAATTTTTTCTGATAAATAATGGATGTTGTTAATACTTACTTTTTCTTCTTTAATAAAAAATCACTCACGATAAATGCCACGACAAGATATACAGCTGATGAAATTAACGCATATTCTGGCCAGCAGCGGGCAGCAATAACGGCAAAAATAACGGCAGTTAGTATGGGCAGGCGAACGCCAAATAATTCCCATATGAAGTCCTGAAGCCAGGCTTTATAGGTTTTTTTCATGATGCAACGTTTAGAATAATAGAGACTCTATCTCCTGCTTTTTGACCGGTAAAAACATCAAAAACTTCCTCAATATGAATTTCTATCATCACGTTATTGATCATATTCCCCCACAGCTTTGTTGTTTATCCTGACAACAGGGAGCCAATGGCTCCCGTGATATTTATATCATCCAGTCTGCTGCTCATCTGAATTTGTCGTCTGCGCACGCGCTTGCGACAGCCGCCAGAAATCGCTACCGCCTGGATGTTGGTACATTCGCAATGAAAATTGACCGATAATCGCATAGATATACTCGAAAATGGCCGATTGTGAATTCTCGTAGTCAACCCATAGCACCGATGAGGTAAAGCAGTACACCTCCACCGGCAGGCCTTCAGGTGAAGGTTTCATCGCTCGCACTACGATATACATATCTTTTTTAATATCGTCGCGCTGCGACAGCCACGCCGTCAGGTATTTGCGAAAAACGGTTAAATTGGTGATGCCGTTTTCCGCAAACCAGCGCTCATTGACCGCATTCGTATCGCGCCCATCCATCAGCGCGGAAAGCTGTTCACTGACGCCGCGAATCTGGCTCATCTGCTGCACCATGTCGTGATCGAGAAAACGGATCGACATCTGATCGAGATGGAAGCTGCGCATAATGCGGCGCGCACCCGATGAGAACATCGCTTGCCAATTGGTATAGGTTTCTGTGAGGAAGTTTTTAGTCGGGATGCGCGACAGCGTGTTGTCCCAGTTGCGGATAGTAATAGTATGCAATGCAATATCGATCACTTCGCCGCTGATCCCGTTATCGGGCATTTCAATCCAGTCACCCAGCTGCAGCACGTCATTTGATGACACCTGAATATTTGCTACCAATGACATTAGCGTATGCTGGAACACCAACATTAATACCGCAGCCACCGCACCCAAACTGGAAATGATAATCACCGGTGATTTATTCGACATAATCGCCAAAATCATGATCGCCGAAATAATGTGCACCAGAATTTTACCGATCTGAATATAGCCTTTGATCGAGTGATTCTTACGTTTGGCTTTTTTCGAGTAGGAGTTATTAACAATCTCCAGCACTTCGGTAAAGAACAGCGATAAATACACGAAGAACAGAATGCCGCAGATGGTCTTGATCGCGATTAACAGATGTTCGGGCAAATCCGGCATAAACTGCAGCAGATAATAGACCGTAATCACTGGAATGAAATTGGAGAGCTTTTCAGATAAGCGGACATCTTTATCGAGCGGCACTTCATTCTTGTGCGCGCTGAAGAACACCTTTCTGACCACTTTAACGATAAAGAATTTGCAGATTAGATGGGCGATCATGCCAGCGACCATCAGGATTAGCAGGCTAAAAGCGGCAGACAATACCGTATTGCCCTCAATAAAATTTTGGATATTACTTAAAAAAGTCATTTCAACCACATACCGGACAGTGTTGAGGAGAATTCAAACATAATTGGCGTCAAGGGCGATATGCGACGCGTGCGTAATACGCTACCTGACTGCGGGTTTACAATCCCTTTCCTGGAAATTTGAAACAGCTAGCATTTAAACATTAACGGTAGTGTGCGTTATCTCATAAACCGCTATCTTCATCGCATTCGTGAGAGGAGGCGGTATGCAAGGTGTCATTAAGTTCGTCAAAGGTTGGCTGCTGTTTTCGCTGCTGTGGGGCATTTTTATGTGGTTTGTCTCCTGGCAAGCGCAGGGTAAAGAGATGGGCATGGTAATTGTGATGAGCTTATATGCGGGATTAATTTATCAGGCGTTAATGACCATGGTGGCGCGCTATAAAGCACGACGTGCACAGATCTGATGAGAAATGAAGACTGATGAGTAACGGGGCCCTGGAGGCCCCGTTTTGACGGATTATTTCCGTCCGAGCAGGAAACCGACAATCACGCCAATGCTGGCCGCCACGGCCAGGCCGGTCGCTGGATTATCACGCACCGATTTCACCACGCAATCCGCTGCATCCTGAACCGCATAGCTGGCCTGAGAGGGATAACGGCGCGCTGCGCCTTTCGCTTGCTGACGGCGTGAACCGGTGACTTCGCCAAATTTTTCCTGAACGGCACCCGCCGCTTCGTTCAATTTTGCTTCCGCTTTATCGCTCATGTTAACTCCCTGATAGTGGTGGATGTCTTACTTAGCGTAGTCAGAGAAACTGCAGTCAGCAAATGACGCAGCGGGAAAGGTTGTAACAGCAATTTGCAGTAAGCAAAAATTCTGTCCAGACTAAAAAGCGGTCAAGTGCATTCAGCACGCAGGTTAACGGGCGATTCAAAGCGGAGGAATCATGAAGCGCGATGTATTAAACGAAGACGATTATGATGAAGTATGCCGCGTGATCGGCGATGCCGTCATTGTATTAACCGAGATGGGACATGAAACCCGACGGGCGGAAATCACCAGGCTGCTGCAACGTACACGTCATCAGCGCGCCCATGATGAGCGTGATGAACAGCGTATGTTAGAGCACGCCATTCGGCTGGTTAAGCCGTAATCTACTCATCCACGACATGGTTAGCTTTTATCTCGATATGCCGGATACCAGCTGACCAAAAAATGGCGCAGATGATCAAAACACCACTCCGCATCCTCGGCTTGCTGGCAGTAATAGCGCAACGTCACTTTTTCATAGTGTCGATGCCGGAGGTGAAGCGGTGACCAGCCCCAATCCAGCACGGCGCGCGCATAATTGATTAACGTTCCACTCTGCATGTTGTGCTGCTTTTCCTGACGGCTCAGGTAAACCTCAAATGCCTGATCGAGGCTTTGTGTCTCTTCACGGCTGGCAGTGGATAGGGTTGGGCGAAAGGCGATATCGATAAAACCGCATACGCCATCCTCACGCTGCTGCCAGTCGCAGGCCAGCGTCATGAATATGCCGTCCTGCAAATTGACCTCTTCGAGCAAGCGCCGCATATTTTCGGAATACTTTCCCGCAGCGATCTCGTCAATGCGACCGGTTTCTAACGTGAGGTCAAATCCGCAGGGATTGACCGAACCATCCACATTGGTGGTGGCAGGGAAGGGGAAATCGATATAACCGTTATTATCCAGACTTTTTTCCATCATGCAGGTCCGCAGCGTGAGATGGGCAGACAATAAACCATCTCACGTCGCGACGCACGGCTTAAGGGCACGTCCAGGTAATCATGGTGTTCTGATAAGGATTGATCAGGCGAAACTGTTTATCCGATAGTCGCTGGGCATAGAAGCCTTCGGCAGTAATGGCCGAGGGCACATACTGAAAGCGATCGGTGGAGTGCAGCGTACCGCTTTGGACTTTTACCCCATCGCGCGTAACGGCAAAGGCGTTGACCAAATCGAAGATTCGCGCCTGGGTATTGCCCATCGACTGACCATAAATTGTCGAAACCTCACCAGGACAGTCGACACCTTTTGGTGTCGAACTGCAGCCAGCTAAAACGAAAAGGGTGAGTACAACTGTGATTCGCCACATGAGCACCTGCTTCATTCCCTGGTTTGCCATGGCACGCCAATGCGTACTGATAACTGGATCATAGCAGGTCTGACGCTGCTTCCCATTTGTCATTTGTATAATCGTTAAGCGGAAGAAATGTAAAGGGGTGACTTTACTAGCTGATAAACGGTATTCTTGCCAGCGTTGCGCACCGGGTAAGCAAAACAAGGGTAAATGAATGAAAGAAGAAGAAGCGAGTTTAATGATTCTTCAGCACGCGATCGACAAATTAGAAGCCGACAAAAAAAAGCAGGTCATGAACTGCGTAGCGGCCATTCAGGAAGTGATGCAGCGTTTTGAAGCCGAAGAGGCCGGCCTGGCCTTGATGTTAGTCGCCGCACAGGTGGCTGCAGAGTAAATCCTCTCTCCCTCGTCTCACCATTAATTTTGTCAAATAGCTTTGCTGCTGCTCAGTCGACAAGACTGATGCCCAGCAGCAAAGCTATTACGTATTAATCTTTCTCCTGGTTTTCTTTCAGACAGTCTGTGCTACACCTGTTTGTGAATCCAAAAGGAGGATGAGATGAAAAAGACACTGTTTTTAGTGGGTACTTTTAGCCTTGGCCTGCTGCTGGCGGGTTGTGCATCCGATCACGTCTTGCATACCACTGATGGTCAAACCATTGTGGTTCAGGGTAAGCCGAAGGTCGATGACGATACCGGCATGATTACTTACAAAGATATTGACGGTAAAGAACAGCAGATTAATCGCAATCAGATCAAAGACATGAACTCGATAAACTGACCTTTCCAGTTTGATTTTTTTTAGTGCGGCCCGCGTCCTGCAGGCCGCTTGCCTTCATCATCCCCACAAATGTGTTACCCTTCTGCACGAAAATCCCAACGAAATCATCATTTAACCTCAGCGGAGAATCCAATGAAGGCGATAGTTATGGCCGTTGGCGTGCTGGCTTGTCAGATTGCGCCCGCCTGGAGCGAAACCGAATATCAAATCACGTGTCCGGGTCGTCCTACCATGACGGTATCACGTGCCGAGTACGGACTGAGCACCCTGATGTGGCCTGCGCGTCATTTTCAAATTGCTGCCGGGCAGCAGCGGACCAGCCTGAAAGAGGGTGACAAGGTTTCCATCACCCGTTTTCGCAATGGCGATCAGTTGATTGTGAACAAAAATAATCAAGAGACCTTTTTCGTCTACGCAGACAGCGATAAGCTGTTACCCTGCAGTCGCACGGAAAAACGCGACGCGGAAATCCTTTCACTGGAACGTTATGACGATAACGCCCGCCCAAACTCGTGATTGCCATTACAAGGAGCTCGTTATGCAACTCAGCATTACCGATAGCGTCTCTCATCAGGATCTTGATGAAGTCCGCCTTGGCCTCAACACCTACAATAGTCGCTTCATTAACGTTGATGAGTTAAAACCGATTGGCGTGTTTATTACCGATGCATCGGGCCGTAAACAAGGTGCATTAACCGGTTCCACTTATGGCAACTGGTTACGCATCGATATGCTGTGGGTCAGTGATGAACTGCGCGGGCAAGGGGCAGGCAGTCAGTTAATTCTGGCGGCAGAAGAGGAAGCGCGTGCGCGCGGCTGCCGCTATGCGCAAGTTGATACCGCCAGTTTCCAGGCGCGTCCGTTTTACGAGAAGCTGGGCTATACGTTACGACTGAGTCTTGATCATTATCCCCGCCATCATCAGCGTCACTATCTCAGTAAAGCGCTGTAGTTAAATCAGCTGCCGCTGACGCAGATCCAGCGGCGACTGTTCTGCTTCATCAATCGCTGCCAGCCAGCTTTGCAAGTTCACCTTTGCCCATGAAAGATGTCCGCGCGTGGTGCTCATCAACACCACATCGGGTCGCAAAGAGCGATAGAGCTCCAGCGACTGCTGCAGCTCAGTAAGGTTACTCTCCGGCATCAGTACGCTGATCCAGCGATTGTAGTCACGCGTGAGCGTATCACCCACAAACAGATAGGTATGACCCAGCGGGGAGCGATAAAGATAGCTGCTGCTGCCGGGCGTATGGCCGGGCGTCGGCAACAGATGAAAATCGCCGAAATGCGTCTCTTGCTGGGTAAAGGTTTCATCTGGCTCGATAACCAAACTCACCGGACCCAGCGAACGGCTATGGCAGTAGAGCGCGCTATTAAAGCGTTGCTGAATGGCGCGCGCGCCGGGTGCCGCTTCATGCCAGTGCGTGAAATAGTGACGAATCACGCCACCCGCATCGTCGAGAAATTCGTGGTCGAGTGGATGCTCCAGGCGCCCAATTAATAAATTGCCGCGCGGATGGCGCAGCATAAAGCCATGCATCATTAAATCGCTTGCCGTTTGTTCGGCAGGGAATTCTGGCGTGGAGATCCACAAATCGTCGTACAGTGGCTTCATTGTCGGTCTCCTGCGGCAAAACGTTAGCGCAATGTCGGGTGGCCGGTGAAGGCGAGCTGTGCTTCTCCGCTCTCAATCTGCAACGTGGCGCTGGCACCCAGCGGCAGCGTCACGGTATCAGCATCGTGACCAAATGCCAGATCGCTAATCACGGGGATGTGGTACTCATCTCGGACGCGCTGCCAGACGGTGGAAAAATCAAAACCATTGTCGTAGGCCGACAGCGACGTACTGGTAAAGCTGCCGGTGATAATTGCTTTCTGGCGCGGCAAAATGCCACTCTGCTGTAGCTGAATCAGCATGCGTTCAATGCGGAAGGGATGTTCATTAACATCCTCGATCACCAAAATCCCGCCTTCGATCTGCGGCATCCACGGCGTACCAATCAGCGAGCAAATCATGGCCAGATTGCCACCCCATAACGTACCGTGCCAGGGGCCGCGATCCGGACTCTCACTTGGCCAGCTAACGTTGACTGTAGGCGAAGTTAGCGCTTGCCAAAAGTGGTACTGAGTAAATTCAGATAAAGCCTCTGCGCCGAAATTGCCCGCCAGCATTGGCCCACTGAAAGTAATCAAGCCCGTTTGCGCCAGCAATGCCAGCTGAATGGCGGTGAAATCGCTGTGTCCACATAGCGCCACTGGCTGATTGAGCAAGCGACGTTGCAGGCCGATATAATCAATCTTATCGAGCAAACGCGATGCGCCATACCCGCCGCGCACTGCCAGCATGATATCGGGCAGAGGTTCCAGTGTTGCCAACTCATTGATATCATTCAGCCGCTGCGCATCATCGCCGGCAAAACGTTGATAGCGGCGAGTAATCGCGGATTGATTCTGCAGATGATGGCCTGCGGCCTGTAAACGACTGACCGCGCGCTGGGCGGCATCCTGATTGTGGCAATAGCCGGAAGGGGCGATTAAACGTAGCGTGCGGGGCGTGAACATAACTTCCATCCTGCTGTCTATTTGCCTGCCGATGATGACGAAATGCGTTAACGAAGTCACGGCGGCATAAGGTTTTTTACCGATTTAGGATAAACGGTAATTTTGCATCGCGCTGCGCCAGGTATGATAGCTTGCGCCAACCCTATTGCGGAACCAAAAATCAGTGAAAATTCGCCTACTTATGCTTTCTGCACTGTTGCTAGCTGGCTGTTCAAGCGAGCCGGAGAAACCGGCACTGCCCGAGAAGAATACGCCATTAACTCAGGCACCCCCCTCGAAAGTGAATGATGCATGGTCAATGTTTACCGAAGATGCCGCCAGTCATTATGGCGTTGATGAGAAGTTAATCAGCGCCATTATTAGTGTCGAATCCGGAGGCAATCCCACCGTAGTGAGCCGCTCCAATGCGGTTGGTTTAATGCAAATTAAGGCTTCGACCGCCGGCCGTGAAGTTTATCGCACGCAGGGCCGTCGTGGTCAGCCATCCTCTTCTGAGCTGCGCGATCCGGCAAAAAACATCGATATCGGGGCCGCGTATCTGAAAATTCTGCAGGATTCAGCGTTAGCCGGCATTCGCGATCCGCTGACGCTGCGTTACGCCACCATTGTTTCCTATGCGAATGGCGCGGGCGCGCTGCTGCGTACCTTCTCGCGTGACCGCGATCGTGCCATTGCGATGATCAACGCCATGACGCCGGACGAGTTTTACCAACACGTACAGAACAAACATCCGGCGGCGCAGGCCCCGCGTTATCTGTGGAAAGTCACCACCGCGTACCGCACCATCGGTTAATGTGCGTAGGGTCGCCATTCATGGCGACCTGGCTAACAACCGCACTGTTCATGGCGACCTGGCTAACAACCGCACCACATTAACCCTCTGCCAATAATCGCGCCGTCGGATAATCGACAATCAACACCTGTACATAGCCGCCGCGCAACGCGCCGCGAATCGCCTGCGCTTTCTCTTTGCCGCCGGCGAGTGCCACCACTTGCGGACAGCGTTTAACCTGCGCCAGCTCCATACCAATCACCGGATCTTCTGCGGCGCTCAGCACCGGCTGACCATCGGCATCGAAATAGTGCAGGCAAATATCACCCACCGCGCCACGCTCGGCCAGCGTGCGCAGCATCTCGCCGTCGTAATAGTTGCCGGAGTTACGCAGCAGGGCGGATGGCTCAAGATCGCCAATGCCGACAATCGCCAAATCCACTTGGTCAAACTTCTCCAGTACCACCGCCACCTCGGGATTAACCGACAAACGCTGGCGATCCTGCACCGAATGCTCAATCGATTGCGATGGCAAAAGCCATGCCGGACAGTTCAGCAGCGCCGCCAGATTTTGCGTCAGGATCGTCGCCTGCACGTTGCCATTGGCGCCAACCCCGCCCAGCAGCTGAATCACCCCTTTGCAGGGGGCGCTCAGCGGATGCAGCGCATCCACCATAGCGCGGATGGTGCCGCTCCATGACGAAATGCCAATCAGCTCATCGGCGCGCAGACGCGTTTCCAGATAGTGCGCGGCAGCGGAACCGATCGCCTGTTTGATCTGCAAAGCCGATGCCTGATCCGGCACATCCACCACAATTACCTGCGGCAGTTGATACCGTTGCTCAATGGCTTTTTCCAGTTCGGGAAACACGTTGGCAGGCGGCACAACGCTGATCTTCACCACGCCTTCTTTCACGCTGCGATTGAGAATACGTGACACGAAGGATTGTGACAGCTTCAGCAGCTGCGCAATGTCGGACTGCTTCCTGCCTTCCACGTAATAGAGCGTGGCGATTTTCACCATCAGCCGCTGTTCATCCTGTTTTGCCATGGTTTTTTCTCTCTCTTAACCTGCCTGGTATTGTTAATCAGCCGCTGATAAATAACAACGCAGAACATTTTGTGATCGTTTTCGCTTTTTAAACATCGCGCATTGGACGTGCTCATTAAGGCAGCGCATAGTCACTATGCATATAAAATCATAATTGAATATATATTCAATCGGAGATCGCCAATGAAAGCCTCTGTTCTTAAAGTCTCTCTACTTGCTTCACTCATATTGATATCGGCAGCGTCGCTGGCGGCTGATAAGGGGCTGCTGGCCATCATCACGCCATCGCATGACAACCCGTTCTTTAAAGCGGAAGCCGACGGCGCGCAGGAAAAAGCCAAAGCGCTGGGCTACACCACGCTGGTGGCCTCGCATGATGATGACGTCAACAAGCAGAACCAGTTGATCGAAACCGCTATCGCGCGCAAAGCCAAAGCCATCATCCTTGATAACGCCGGCGCTGATGCCACCGTTGGACCGGTACAAAAAGCCAAAGACGCCGGTATTCCCACCTTCCTTATCGATCGTGAAATCAACAAAACCGGTATCGCCGTGGCACAAATTGTCTCTAACAACTATCAGGGCGCACAGCTCGGTGCGGAGAAGTTCGCAAAGCTGCTGAACGGCAAAGGCGATTATGTGGAGCTGCTGGGTAAAGAGTCGGATACCAACGCGGGCGTGCGTTCGCAGGGTTATCACGATGTGCTGGACGATTATCCCGATCTGAAAATGGTGGCACAGCAGAGTGCCAACTGGAGCCAAACCGAAGCGTTTAGCCGGATGGAAACCATTCTGCAGAAGAACCCCAACATTGTCGGCGTGATCTCCGGTAACGACACCATGGCGCTGGGTGCGGAAGCGGCACTGAAGGCGGCGGGCAAAACCAACGTGATTATCGTCGGTTTCGACGGCAGTGATTACACCCGCGACTCCATCATCAACAAAGGCAATATCAAAGCTACCGTGCTGCAGCCGGGCTGGGATCAGGCGCAAATGGCGGTTGAGCAGGTGGATTATTACCTGAAGAACGGCAACGCGCAGAAAGAAGAGAAGCAGCTGATGGATTGCGTGCTGATTGACGACAGCAACGCCTCGAAGCTGAAAACCTTCAAGCTGGCGCAATAATATGGCGGTCGGCATGAAGGAGAAGATGTTGGTCGTGCTGCTGACGCTGATGTTAGCCGCCTGCACCGTGGTAGATCTGGATGCCAACGGCAATCCCATCATGCCGAAAGATCCTCACGCGCAGCCGGGTTACCGCGATCAAACCCCGCAGCAGATCGCGGAATCGAGCTGGGCCAGCCGCGTGCAGCAGCCCGCAGAGAAACAGGCGCTGAGCTGGGCCGATATGGAAACCAAAAGTCATACCGTCAAAACGGGCGGCAGTGCAAGCGTGTTCGTGCGCGCCTCTGGCACGGTGACGGCATTTGACAACAGCAATGAGCGTGAGCGCAGCCTCACCATGACCATCAACGGCAAGCCGGTGAAGGTGTTGATTGGCCCGGTGTTGCGCGGCAATGCCATTCGCGACGCCGCCGGCTTTCGTTTTGAAGAGTTCACCAATCAAGTGCAGTACGCGCAGCTGACCAAAGCGCTCAATCGCCATGCGGTGCAGCAGTTGCCGACGGTGGATGCCAGCTGGGTCGGCAAACCGGCGCAGGCGCTGCTGGCCGTCAGCATGGGCGCGGGCACGGTGGACGATGCAGTGGCACTTCAGCTGCAGCAGGGGAATCCATGATGAGCGATGAAATCATTCTGCAGGCTAACCAGATGTCGATGCTGTTTCCTGGCACGCTCGCGCTAGATCGCGTGGATTACCGCGTATGGCGCGGCAAGGTCAACGTCATCATTGGCGAGAACGGGGCGGGTAAATCGACGCTCATGAAAATTATCGCCGGCGTGCAGCAGCCGACCAGTGGTGAAATGCTGCTTAATGGGCAAAAAGTGGCTTTCAGCAGCACGCGTGACGCCGCGCGCCACGGCATCGGCATGGTGCATCAGGAACTTAACCTGTTTGAAAACCTCAGCGTGGCAGAGAACATTTTTCTTGGTCGCGAAATTCAGCGCGGCATACGTCCGATCAACGAAGCCGAGCAGAAACGCCGCACCGCTGCGCTGATGCAGCGCCTCGATCAGCCGATTTCACCGGATGAGAAGGTCGGCAACCTCAAAGTTGGCCAGCAGCAGCTGGTGGAGATCGCCAAAGCGCTGGCGGAGGATGCTGACATTCTCATCCTCGACGAACCCACCTCGGCGCTGAGCAAAACCGAAGTAGAGATGCTATTTCGGGTGATCCGCGAACTGACGCGTCAGGGCGTTTCCATCATCTACATCTCGCATCGGCTGGAGGAGTTGATGGCGATTGGCGATGTGATCACCATTCTGCGCGACGGCCGGTTTCAGGCTGAAGCCCAGGTGAGCGATATCGATGTGCCGTGGATCGTGCATGAAATGCTCGGCAGCGATCCGGTTAACACCTTCCTGCCAGCGAACCGGCAGTTTGGCGCACCGGTGCTGGAAGCGGAACACATCACCTGCGTCAGCCCGAATGGCAATACGTTGGTGGATGACGTCAGTTTCCAGGTGCGTTCCGGCGAAATCGTCGGCATTTACGGCTTAATGGGCGCCGGGCGTACCGAGCTGTTTGAGTGCTTACTCGGCACCCAGCGTAACTATTTGGGCAAGCTGTGGCTTGATAGCAAACCGCTGCCGACGCGCCTGCCCACCGCAGAACGCATCCGCATGGGGATGAGCCTGGTCCCGGAAGATCGCAAACGCTCAGGCATTTTTCCCATCTCGTCGGTGGCGAGCAATCTGACCATCGCCAGCCTGTGGCGACGCCTCTCCCATCGCACCGTGATTTCTGAACAGGCCGAACGCGACGTGGTGGCCAGCACCGTTGGCAATCTGGCCATCAAAATCTCCTCGCCGGATGTCGCCATCAGCGCGTTAAGCGGCGGTAATCAGCAGAAAGTGGTGATTGGCCGCTCGCTGCTGACCAACCCGCGCTTGCTGCTGCTGGATGAACCGAGTCGCGGCATTGACGTCGGTGCAAAAGGCGAAGTGTTCCGCATGATGGTGAAGTTATCGGAGCAGGGCATTGCGGTGGTGTTCTCCACCTCGGACCTGAAGGAAATTATGGCCGTTGCCGATCGCATCCTTGTGATGTCCGGCGGCAAACTGACTGCTGACCTGCCGCGCGCTGAAGCGGAAGAGGCGGCGCTGGTTAAAGCAAGCGCACAAGGGTTCTGATATGAAAAATAACGGCGCGCTCGCGCTCTCAACGCCGGGCAAAGCGTTCAATTCACGCGAAAGCCTGATATTGCTGTTGTTAAAACTGCGCACCTTTATTGCGCTGTTTCTGATTGTTGGCTTCTTTGCCATCACCGTGCCGGATTTCCTTGCGCCCGGTAGCCTGGTGATCATGGTGAAACACATCGCCATTAATGCCTTCCTCGCGCTTGGTATCACCTTTGTCATTATCACCGCGGGCATCGATCTTTCCATCGGCGCAACGCTCGGGCTGTGCGGCATGATTGCCGGTTGGCTGATTACCAAAGGCATTGTGCTGCCGATGTTCGGCATCGCCATCTTCCCCAGCGTGTGGGTGATTGTGCCCATCGTGCTGCTGATTGGCGGCGTGATTGGCGCAGCTAACGGCTGGATTATCACTCGCTACAACGTGGCGCCATTTATCTGCACGCTCGGCACCATGTATATCCTGCGCGGCACGGCAATGCTCACGTCGGGGGGCGAAACCTTCCCCGGTCTGCAGGGCAATACGCTGCTGGGCAATACCGGATTCGACAAGATTGGCGCGGGCTATTTTCTTGGTTTGCCATGGGCCATCTGGATGATGGTGCTATTGGCGCTGATCATTGCTTACGTCGCGCGGCGCCTGCCCTTTGGCCGTCAGGTTTATGCGATTGGCGATAACGAACGCGCGGCGGAGCTCTCGGGCGTGAAGGTGAAGTCGGTAAAAATCTGGGTATACGCCATTTCCGGCTTCTGTGCGGCCATTGCTGGCATCGTGGTCTCGTCACAGCTGGTGGCCAGCCATCCGGCTAACGGCACTTCATTTGAAATGAACGCCATTGCTGCCGTGGTGCTCGGCGGCACCTCGCTGGCCGGTGGGCGCGGCACCATTCTCGGCACGCTGATTGGTGCTTTCGTTATCGGCTTTCTCGCCGATGGTTTGATCATGATGGGTGTCAGCGAGTTCTGGCAGATGGTGATTAAAGGCATCGTGATTATCGTGGCGGTGATCATCGACCAGATGCAAAGTCGCATGCAGCAGAAAGCGGCAGTGGTGGCACAAAAAGCGGTGATTGAGGAGAGTGCCAGTCCGGCAAAAAGGTAATCGGTTGGGTGCAGGCGTAGTGAGTCTGCACCTTTTTTTCTTTATCGGGAATATATATTCATTGTCGATTTAAAATTCAGAGGTGTTTATGAATCCTTTCAACTACTCGATAGCGGATCTGGCTGCCAAAGCGCGTGCCGTGCGCCGCCGCATCATCCAGCTTAATGCAGGCAGCCCGGCTGGTGGGCACACGGGGGCCGATCTCTCTCAGGTGGAGATTTTGACCGCGCTCTATTTCCGCATCCTTAACTGCGCGCCGGATCGCACCAACGATCCCCAGCGAGACATTTATATTCAGTCGAAAGGCCACGCGGTTGGCGGTTATTACTGCGTGCTGGCGGAAGCGGGTTATTTCCCCACCGAATGGCTGCCGACGTATCAGCATGCTGATTCACCTCTGCCGGGCCATCCGGTACGGCAGAAAACGCCGGGCGTTGAGCTAAACACCGGCGCGCTGGGTCACGGTTTACCGGTCGCCGTCGGCATTGCCTTAGCAGCGAAGAAAGATAACAGCGACCGACGCATATTTGTCGTCACCGGCGACGGAGAACTGGCTGAGGGCAGTAACTGGGAAGCGGCGCTGGTGGCGGCGCATTACGGCCTCGATAACCTGGTGATCATCAACGACAAGAACAAGCTGCAGCTGGCGGGTCATACGCGCGACATCATGAACACCGATCCGCTGCCGGAAAAATGGCGCGCCTTTGGCCTGGAGGTGAGCGAGTGTAGCGGCAATGACATGGCTGCCGTGGTTGAGGCCATCGAAAAGCTGCCACGTAACGGCGGCAAGCCGCAGGTGATTGTGGCGCATACCGAAAAAGGCTTCGGCATCTCCTTTATTCAGAGTAAACCGGAGTGGCATCACCGCGTGCCGAAAGGCGAAGAGATTGCATTGGCATTGGAGGAGCTGAAAGATGAGTAATGCAAAACACCTGGCGACGGTGATGGTCGAGGCTTTTATTGATGCGGTGAATCGCGGCGTTGATTTGGTGCCGGTGGTGGCGGATTCCACGTCAACCGCCAAAATCGCGCCGTTTATTCAAGCGTTTCCCCATCGCCTGATTAATGTCGGCATCGCAGAACAAACGCTGGTGGGCACCGCCGCCGGTCTGGCGATTGGCGGCAAAGTCGCCGTCACCTGTAATGCCGCGCCGTTCCTGGTTTCCCGCGCTAATGAGCAGGTAAAAGTCGACGTCTGCTACAACAACACTAACGTCAAACTGTTTGGCCTGAATGCTGGCGCCAGCTATGGGCCGCTGGCCAGCACCCATCACAGCATCGACGACATTGCCGTGATGCGCGGCTTCGGCAACATCGAAATCTATGCGCCATCCTGCCCGCTGGAGTGTCGCCAGATCATTGAGTACGCGCTGGCGCATGTCGGCCCGGTGTATATCCGCCTCGACGGCAAAGATCTGCCGCAGCTGCACGATGAAAACTATCAATTCCGTCCTGGCCAGATTGATGTTCTACATGAAGGTGATGACATCGTGCTGGTGGCGATGGGCTCCACCGTTCACGAGGTGGTGCACGCCGCTGAGCAACTGCATGAACAAGGCATTAGCGCGGGTGTGATCGCCATTCCATCGATTCGACCTTGTGATACCCAACGGCTGCGCGAGCTGTTAAATCACTATCCAGCGGTAATCACCGTGGAGGAGCATAACGTTAACGGCGGCGTCGGCAGCCTGGTGGCAGAAGTGCTGGCTGAAGGTGGCTGTGGTATCCCGCTATTACGTTTGGGCATACCGGACGGCGAGTACGCCATTGCAGGCGATCGCGCTTCAACGCGTGCTCGTCATGGCATTGACGCAGCCAGCGTGGTGAAGCGTGCAGTGCGCATCTGTGCAGGAGCGTAAAAATGGCAGGTTCGTTGATACTGGCGATTGATGAAGGCACCACCAACGCGAAAGCGATTGCGGTGGATCGCGCTGGAAACGTGGTGGCGCGCGCTAGCCAGCCGCTGACGCTGGAACATCCGCAGCCGGGTTTGGCCGAGCAGGACCCGCTGGCGATTTGGCAGGCGGTAAAACAGGCGGTGAGTGATTGCCTGGCGCAGTGCGCAGGCGCGGAGGTGGCAGCGGTGGCGATCAGTAACCAGCGCGAATCGGTACTGATCTGGCAACGACATAACGGCGAGCCGTTGACGCCGCTCGTGAGTTGGCAGGATCGTCGCTCGGAAGCCTGTTGCCGTGATTTACGTATGGCGGGTAAAGCGCCGCGTATTACGGGTCTGACTGGATTAGCGGTCGATCCAATGTTTCCTGCCGCCAAACTCACCGGCATGCTCGCCGCGCTGCCGAAGGGTTTGGTGCGGGCGCAGGCCGGGGAACTGTGCATCGGCACGGTAGACAGCTGGCTGAGCTGGCAGCTGAGTCAGGGCGAAAGCTTCGTTACCGATCATGCTAATGCGGCGCGCACCCAACTCTATAACCTGCACAGCGGCGACTGGGATGATGAACTGCTGGCGTTATTCCACATTCCACGCGCGGCGCTACCGCAGATTGTGCCGTCGGCCAGCGCCCATGGCGTGGTAACACGTCATGATATTCCCGGTTTAACGCCAGGCACGCATCGGTGATTCGCACGCCGCGCTGCAAGCGCAGCGCAGCGGCAACCAGGAGGTGGTGAAAGCGACTTACGGCACCGGGTCGTCATTAATGATGTCAATGGCGACGCCGTTGCTCACCGAAAATGGCCTCAGCACCACGGTAGCCTGGCACGACGGCACGCTGCGCTACGCTTTTGAAGGCAACATCACCCATACCGGATCGGGTGCCGCGTGGCTTGGGCGCATGCTCGGCGTTAGCGATCCGCGCGAACTTACGGCGCTGGCCCAGCGCAGCGAGCACAATCAGGGCATCTATTTTGTGCCAGCGCTCTCCGGCCTGGGTGCGCCATGGTGGGATCTTAAAGCGCGCGGTATGGTGTGCGGGCTGACCGATGCGGCGACGCCAGAAGTACTGGCGCGCGTGGCGCTGGAATCGATCGCTTTTCAGATTGCGGATGTGTTTTTCGCGATGGAACAGGCTAGCGGCGTGCGGTTGCCAGCGTTGTGCGTTGATGGCAGCGCCACGGAAAACAGCTGGTTGATGCAGCTGCAGGCGGATGTATTGCAGCGGCCACTTAAGCGAGCGCCAACGGCGGAAGTCTCCGCATTGGGCGCAGCGTTATTGGCGGGCCGCCAACTTAACTGGTGGCAACAGGGCAGTGAGATGCAGGCATTGCAAGGCGGCAGCGTCATTTTGCCGCGTGAGGATCAGGCGAAAAGCATGCAGGATAATTATCAGGGGTGGTTTGATGCGGTGGCACGCTGTCGCTATCAGCCGCATTGACCGGTGCGGTTTTCGTCGGGTGCGCATTGATGCGCACCTGGGTTACTGGAATCGATTCGCTTTATCACGCGCCAGACGCTCCAGCGCAAAAATCACCTGCTGCAGCTGACGTTCCTGAAGGGGCTCGATGGCGGTAAAGCGGAAGCTCAGGCGTGGCGTCACGCGGGTTTCATTCTTGCTGGTAACGATGCTACGTTCGCCAATGTGCAGCAACTGCGCAGTCACCTCGAAGTGACCATATTCCGCCAGGTCAACGCGGAGATTTTTAAAGGTATCGCCGCGATTCAGACCCTCAGGCAGCGCTTCGTCCAACAGCACGCCAACGCCGCCCAGTGACAGGTCCTGCAGACGGAAACGCGCAGTACGGCCGTCGGGCCATTGACTGTGGCAATAAAAAACGGGCTCCAGCGGCGCGTTTACGCGGAAAAATTCGCGGCGCTGAATCTGCCACACCAGGTCGGGCAGCGAGGCGGCGAAAGCAGGCAATCCTTCGAAGTCGATACGCTGTAAACCGCTGAGGCCAAACTCCACTTTCGCACCGTGTGTTTCTGCGGCGATATTCACTTCGCCCCCCTGCAGCGCTAAATCGTTATCAAGCGCGTTGCTGCCAAGGTCAAAGATCACCTGGTCCTCATCGGCTGCCAACAGGCGGCTGATAAACTGCCCACGTGAGAAACTCACCATCAGCGGCGTTTGAAAACGCAGCAGGTCCTTCATGACCCCCAAAACCGCTAATGTGCCTCGCTTGAGATATTGTTCTTTATCGGCTTCACCCACGTCCTGCTCCACTTATCCGATTATTGTTTTACGCGCGCTAAAGTTATCCGTCAGTTATCGGCACCGCTACGCTAAGCTTTAACATGCCAACGATGTCTTACTGCGACAATTTGCGAGGCAGATCAAAAAATCCCGTCTATACTTGTTGCGGTGAACACATTGATTAATAACGTAAGGAGCAGTACATGGGTATTCTTTCATGGATTATTTTTGGTCTGATTGCCGGTATCATCGCTAAGTGGATTATGCCGGGCAAAGATGGCGGCGGCTTTATCATCACCGTGGTGTTGGGTGTGGTAGGTGCGGTGGTCGGTGGCTGGATCAGTACCCTGTTTGGTTTCGGTAAAGTTGACGGTTTCAACTTCGGCAGTTTCGTGGTGGCGGTAATTGGTGCCATCGTGGTGCTGTGGATTTACCGCAAAGTTCGAAGTTAACAACGCAAAAATGATTTAATGAAATCCGCCATCCTTGCAGGGATGGCGGATTTTTTTATGTCAGGTTAAAAGTCGTAGCCTACCGTTGCCATTACGGTGCGCTCGGCGCCGCGATAGCAATAGCCGGTGCCATAACAGGCCGCCAGATACTTTTTATCCGTCAGGTTGTTGGCATTGACCTGCAGCCAGGCGCCTTTCAGCTGTGAATTCCACGCACCAAGATCCGCGCGTACCGATGCATCAAACAGCGTTACGGATGGCAAACGCGTGGTGTTTTCGTTATCTGCCCACTGTTTGCCGATATAGCGCACACCGGCACCGGCGCTTAAGCCATAATCAAACTGATAATGACCCCATAAAGACGCCATGCTGTTCGGCGTGACATACGGCGTATGGCCATCGTTGCCGTCCACGGAATCTTTGAAGCGCAGGTGATTCAACGTGTAACCGGCGATGGTGCTGAAACGCGAGGTCAGCTGATTGCGTGCTTCCAGCTCAATACCCTGTGAATGCACTTTGCCCGATGGCGTATAAGTACCGTCCAGCACGTTACGGTTGGCGACATCATCCTGGGTCAAATCGTATAAGGCGATGGTGTACATATCGCGCGTCCCGACCGGCTGATATTTCACACCCGCCTCATACTGCTCGGAAGTGGTCGGTTTCAGCTGATTACCATTAGGATCGGTTAATGACGCTGGCGTAATCGCCTGGCTCCAGCTGACGTAAGGCGATACGCCATTTTCGAAAGCATACAGCAGTGCGGCGCGTCCGCTGATGTGATCGTCCTGACGACGGCTGGTGCCGTTTTCCGACACGATGCGATCATAGCGACCGGAAAGATCCAGATGCCAGCGATCGAGCTGCAGCTCATCTTGTAAATACAGGCCGGTTTGATAGTAGCGGCGCGTTTGCGAGGTCCAGGCGAAGTCCGGCATGATGCCCACTTCATCGCCGTTCCAGGCATTCAGCGAACTGGCGGCTCCGCTGGCTTCGGTAATGTCATTTTTGTAGCGATGATACTCGGCACCCAGCGTCACGCGATGCTGCACGGCGCCCGTCGCGAAATCGGCCTGCAATTGGTTGTCGTTAGCCCATGCGCTCAGTGAAGAACGTTCGCCGGAGAAATAGCGATTCAGCAGGTCCGGATTGGTGGCATTCCAGCCAATTTGATACACCTGATCAAGCGCGGTATTCGAATGGCTATAGCTGCCGGTAGAATGCACGGACCATACATCGTTAAAGCGATGTGAGAAGTCATAGCTATAAATCTGTTCGTGGCGCTTGAACTGATCGTAGGCGCTGTCGCCCTCGTAGAAACTGTCGCTCAGCTTACGGCCATTGTGGCTGTAAAGCGTACCTTCAGCCGGCACCGAACCGTGATAGCCGCCAGAAGGATCTTTTTGCAGATAGGCGCGCAAGACTAAATTGGTGTCTTCACTCGGCTGCCACATCAGCTGCGGTGAAATCGCATACTTCTCTTCACGGGTGTGATCGTACTGGGTATCGCTGTTACGCGTGATGCCGGTTAAGCGGAATGCCCACTGATCGTTGATGGCGTTGGTGTAATCAAACGCGGCGCTGTTGGTGGCGTTGGTGCCGGTCGAAAGGCGGAAATGGCCCTCTTCAGCGAACTGCGGACGCTTACTCACCATATTCACTAGGCCGCCAGGTACGGTTTGGCCGTAGAGCGCGGAAGAGGGGCCTTTTATCACATCAATGCGATCGAGAAACCAGTTATCCACCTGCAGGATGTTGAAACTGCCGCCATCGCTCATGACGCGCAGGCCATCGAGGAAGGTGTTATCAACATCGCCACCGTGGAATCCACGCAGGGCGATGGTGTCGTAGCGCGTAGCGGCACCGCCAAAGTTGGTGAATACGCCTGGCGTGTAACCGAGCGCCTGATTGAGATCCTGTGCGCCCTGATCTTCCATCTGCTGACGCGTCACCACCGAAATGGACTGCGGCGTCGTGATCAACGGCTGATCGGTTTTACTGGCACCGCTGCTGCGCGTGGCGAGATAGCCTTGCGTGGGTGATGTTGCGCTCTCTTGCGGCTGAGCCGTGACAACAATCGATTCTTCAGCGAAGGTTGCGGCGGGTAATGCCAACGCAAGTGCGCACAGCATGCGGCCACGTTTCAGGGTAAACAGCGATGTCATGAGGGTTCCTGTTGTTATTAATGGGAATAGGTATCGATATTAGATTGAGAATTATTATCTTTTAATGCGGGTGTTTCAAGGTGTGAATTTGTTGTAAGAAGGTTGTGAGAAAAAGGCACAGAGTGGCGAGTGGATTGCCTTTTATGGCATGAGGTTGGTGGATTAAGCGCAAGCTTGGTCGCCATGAATGGCGACCTTACGACAGGATGAAGTGGTTTTTGTAGGGTGCGCATTGATGCGCACCGGGAACCGATGAGGAAATAACTTACTTAACGCTGGTCAACGCCGGCATATTGGGAATATCGCCGGCGCTATTACAGGTTTTGTCTTTCGGGCAATATTTGTCGAGCAGTTTCAGCGTCACGCCGTTGGTCCAGCCAAAGCCATCCTGCAACGGATATTCACCGCCGCCACCGCCGCCCAACTGAGCGCCTTCAACCACGTACTTCTCAACCAGCTTATGCTCCTTGTCATACGTCGCCTGTACGTTTTGCAGGAAGCGTTGACCAATCTGCTGTGCCAGCTTCGGTTGCTTATAATGCTCGAGACCTTCCACCGCAACCCATTGCAGCGGTGCCCAGCCGTTTGGCGCATCCCATTGCTGGCCGTTATTTACCGTGGTCGTTACCAAACCGCCCGGCTTCAGCAGCTGTTTCTCGACTGCGGAAGCGGTGCGTTCGGCTTGCTTATCGCTCGCCACCTGCATGTAAAGCGGGAACAGCGTCGCCGCCGTCAGCTGTGGATGAATCTGCTTTTTCTGGAAGTCGTAATCGGCATACCAGCCTTGTTTGTCGTTCCACAGATAGCGATTGATAGCCGCCTGACGTTTTTCCGCATCCGCCGCAAACGCTTTGGCTTTGTCATCCTGCTTGTCCAGTTTTGCTGCTTTGGACAGCGTTTGCTCAAGATGGAACAGCAGGCTATTGAGATCGACCGGCGCTAGCTGGGTGGTGCGGATTGAGGCCAGATTATGCGCATCGGTAAACCAGCGCGAACTGAAATCCCAGCCTGAAGCCGCGCCCGCACGCAGGTCGCGATACACCTGCTGCTTATTACGCTCTGGCGCTTTGTTCGCCGTCGTCACGTCATCCAGCCAGGATTCGGTACGCGGCGCATCACGATCGTCCCAATAACGGTTCAGCAGCGTGCCATCGCTAAGTTTGATAACACGTTTGCTGGCCTGGCCGGGCGCCACTTTGTCGCTATCCGCCATCCAGTAGTCGTACTCTTTCTGCAGCTGCGGCAGGTATTGGCGATAGACATCATCACCTTTATGCGTCGCTAACAGGTCAACCATTAAACTGAAGAACGGTGGCTGCGAGCGGCTGAGATAGTAGCTGCGGTTGCCGTTAGGAATATGGCCATATTTGTCGAGCTCGGTAGCGAAGTTCTCCACCATATCCTGCACGCGATCCCAGTGGCCGCTCTCGGCCAGGCCCAGCATGGTGAAGTAGCTATCCCAGTAATAAACCTCGCGGAAACGTCCGCCTGGCACTACGTAGGGTTTCGGCAGCGGCAGCAGTGAATCGTACTGGCTGGCGCTCTGTGCGGTGCGCGTCAGCACCGGCCACAATCCATTAATGTGTTCGCGCAGGCTTTGACCGGAGGGCGGCACATATTTGTCCTGCTCTTGTGGCAGCGTAAAGTTGCTATCGACAAAATGCTTGAGATCAAAATTGCGCTGGCCTTTTTGCATCTGCCAGTCGGCCAGAATCGAAGAAGGATTCGATTTCGGTACCGCGTCGGCGAAGGTTTTCTGATCAGGGTAAAATTTAGCCTGCTGTACCGCATTGAACAACGGTCCCAGGCGCACATCCGGTGGCTGCGGTTGGTTGCTTAGCATGCGGCTTTGGTCATCGGCGTGTGCGGCGCTGGCACCCGCCAGCAGCGCGGCACTCAATAAAAAAGTCAGACGCGCGGGCGTAAATACGGCATTTTTTATCATCGGTTTTTCTCCTTGTCCGAAAAGGTGGTGTGCTAACGCATTGACCACCCGAACAACTTTAGTCGTTATCGCGCCGCTTAGCCTCGCATAGCGGTGGAAATGTGAAGCATCCTGAATTAATCACGCGAGAAATTGCGTGAGGCGACGGTTTTTGCTTGCCCTGTATCGCTATTTGCCTGAGGCTGAAGGCAAAAAAAGGAGAGCAGTATGGAGATTATCTGGTATCACCCGTCGCTGGCGCCGCAAAGCTGGTTGGACGGTTTGCAGCAACGTTTACCCGAAGCGCGCGTGCGCCAGTGGCAGCCGGGCGACAATGCGCCGGCCGATTATGCGGTGGTACGTTCCCCGCCCGTTGAGATGCTGGCGGGGCGTGAGCTAAAAGGCGTGTTTGCGATGGGGGCAGGAGTAGACGAAATCCTCAAACAGCTGCGCGACAATCCCCAGATGCTAGCTGATGACGTGCCGCTGTTCCGCCTGGAAGACACCGGCATGGCGCGTCAGATGCAGGAGTATGCCAACTGGTGCGTGTTGGGGTGGTTCCGCCGTTTCGCTGAATACCGTCAGCAGCAACAGCGGGCGCAGTGGCAGGAGCTTGACGCTATCGATCGCGAAAACTTCACCATTGGCGTGTTGGGCGCGGGTGTCCTTGGCCGCAGCGTGTTGGAAAGCCTGCGTCAGTGGGGATTCCCGTTGCGCTGCTGGAGCCGCTCCGCCAAACAGATTGACGGCGTGCAGAGTTTCCACGGACGCGATCGGCTGAATGCTTTCCTCGATGGCACCCAGGTGCTGATCGATCTGCTGCCCACCACACCGGAGACCACGAACTTAATCGATAGCCAATTGCTGCGCGTGTTGCCGCACGGTGCCTGTTTCCTTAATCTGGCGCGCGGTGCCCATGTGGTAGAAGCCGATTTGCTGGCCGCGTTGAACAGCGGCAAGCTTGCCGCCGCAGCGCTGGATGTGTTCCAGACCGAGCCGCTGCCGCAGGATCATCCGTTATGGTCTCATCCGCATGTCACAATTACGCCACATACTGCGGCCATTACTTTACCGGGTGAGGCGATGGATTACATTGCGGCTGCCATACTTGCTGTGCAGCAAGGCCAACAGCCGAGCGGTTTGGTCGATCGCCGACGCGGTTATTAATTCACATTGAGTCAGGAGATGAAGATGTATCCCGTTGATTTACATATGCACACCGTCGCCAGTACCCATGCTTACAGCACGCTGCATGATTATGTCGCTCAGGCGAAACAAAACGGCTTGAAACTGTTTGCGATTACCGATCACGGTCCGGATATGGCCGATGCGCCGCATTATTGGCACTTTGTCAACATGCGTATCTGGCCACGCGTGATTGATGGCGTCGGCGTGTTGCGCGGTATTGAAGCCAACATTAAAAATCAGCAGGGCGAAATTGATTGCAGCGGCCCGATGCTGGACGCGCTGGATTTGATCGTGGCGGGCTTCCATGAACCGGTGTATGCGCCGCGCGATAAAGCGCATCACACCGAAGCGATGATTGCGGCGATGGCGGGCGGGCAGGTGCATATTATTTCGCATCCCGGCAACCCGAAGTTCCCGGTGGATATCCGCGCAATTGCTGAAGCTGCGGCGCATTACGATGTGGCGCTGGAGATCAATAACTCCTCGTTCACCCATTCGCGTCCGGGCAGCGAACCAAACTGCCGCGCCATTGCGGAAGCGGTGCGCGATGCGGGTGGTCGTCTGGCGTTTGGTTCTGATTCGCATACGGCATTCACGCTCGGACATTTCGAACACTGCCTTCGCATCACCCGCGAAGTGGATTTTCCTGAAGATCGCGTGTTAAATGTCACGCCGCGTCGCCTGCTCGATTTCCTCGAACAGCGCACCGGCAAACACATTGCTGAATTTGCTGATTTTTAACTTTTTTGCCTCAAGGAATTCTGTTGCATGAATGAGTTTTCCATTCTCTGCCGCGTCATCGGTTCGCTGTTTAATCGTCAACCTCAGGATCCGCTGTTGGTGCCGCTATTCACTCTGCTACGTGAAGGCAAACTGCAACAGCAGTGGCCGCTAGAGCAGGACGAACTGTTGTCGCGTTTGCAGCAGAATAGCGATCCGCAGGCGCTGGCTGCTGACTATAACGCGCTGTTTGTTGGCGGCGAGTGCAGCGTTCCGCCGTATGCGTCACAGTGGCCGAACGGTGTCGCTGAAGCGGACGTGCGCGCATTTCTTAGCGCACGTGGCATGCCGCTGAGCGACGCACCGGCCGATCATTTCGGCGTGCTGCTGCTGGCGGCATCGTGGCTGGAAGATCAGTCGGCAGAGGATGAATCCGCTGCGCAGCTGGCGCTGTTCGACGAGTATCTGCTGCCGTGGTGCGGCGCCTTCCTTGGCAAAGTGGAAGCTCACGCTACCACGGCATTTTATCGCACGCTGGCGGCGCTCAGCCGGGAAGCGATTCAGGCGATGTACGACGAGCTGAACGAAGAGCAGGGCGACGACGCCTGAGTATCACCAGCTTGCTGCGCTGCTGCCGAGCTTCACGCCTGGCGTAGCGCAGATCATTGGCGTGCCGGGCAGATATGCCGCGGCACGCAATCTCTCTGCAATCCCCCACTGATTAATCTCAATGGTGCTAAGTGCGTCATCGTGCTGTGCATGAATACCGTTTTGCCGATTTCCCGGTGCGGCGCCGTGCTGCTGCAACAGACGCGCGGTGCGGGCCAGTGACAAACGTGCCTGCCAGCCCACCCCTTGCGTAAGACGCTGACGTAAACCTTCCAGCACCGCCGCCGCCATCAGATAGCCGGTTGCGTGATCGAGCGCTTGCACCGGCAGCGGTGTCGGCTTGCCGCTGCCGCTCCAGCGCATGCCTTGCTCGGCAATGCCGCAGCCCATCTGCACCAGGCTATCGAATCCGCGCCGGTTGCGCCACGGGCCGCTCCATCCCCACGCATTCAGACTGACATCCACCAGCCCTGGCGCCAGCTGGCGTCGGGCATCCGCATCCAGCCCCAATTTTTCCAACGCATCAGCGCGGTAACCGTGTACCAGTACATCGCTGTGCTGCAATAGCTGGCACAGCTGTTCGCGGCCCGCGCGGGATTTGAGGTCGAGACGCGCGCAGCGTTTGCCGTAGGTGATATCTTCTTCCAGCGTCGGCTCCTGCCAGTTCGGCGGATCGATGCGCAGCACCGTTGCGCCAAGGCTGGCAAGAAAGCGTGTCGCCACCGGGCCGGCAATGATCCGCGTGAGGTCCAGCACGCGTACGCCGAGCAGCGGCCGCGCGGGCGATAATGGCCAATCTGGCGTTGGCGCTGCGTCGCTGGCCTGCTGGGCGATCAGCGGTTCCTGTTGCACCGCGCTGCCTTGCGGGTGCTGCAGCCATTGCGCTTCGCTGCGCATCTGCGCGGCGCAGCCGCCTGCCTCAATCACCGCCTGTTCCAGCGCGGCGGCGGGCCAGCGCGCCACGGCATGCGCCAGAGCGGCTCGGTTGGCCTGTTGGCCAAGCACCTGCTCCATTGCCGCCCGATGATGCGCGGCGTTGGTATGCAGGCGGATCCACCCGTCGGCGCTGGCATAATCACCGGCAAATTCATCCCAAAGCGCGGCAGGTGGACGATTCAAGGGGACAACGCTGTGTTGAAACCAGCGTGAAGCGAGGCGTACATTGACGCTCACCGGCCGGGATTGGCCAAGTAAATCGCTCAGCGCCTGGCTAGCGAGGCCAATACTGGTGGCCGCAAGTTCGCTAACGGCGAAGGCAGAGGCGAAGGTATCGGGTTGGAGAAAAGTGAGCGTGGGAAGCGGGTCCGCGCCACGCAATCCCTGCCACATTTGCTGCCACAGCGCGGCAGCACGTTGATAATCCATGTTGAGTCTCCGGATAACGCGCGAAACTCAAGCATAGCAGAGCGAATTTAACGACGGCGTAAACGCGGAAACCGCGCGTGCATGCGCAGGTTGCGCAGGTTAATCACCGCAATTGCCGTACCTAAAATCACCAGCGAAGCGCCGAGAATTTTAAAGCTGTTCATGCTATCGCCGAGCACCAGCACGCCCATCAGCACCGCCAGCACCGGCGTCAGCAGCGAGTAGGGCATGATCAGGTTGACGTTATATTTCTTCAGTAAGGCGTACCACAGCGTATAGGCCACAATAGACGAGGCGATAGCGCTGTAAAGAATGCCAAACCAGCCGCGCCAGCCCGCGTGGCTCAGCGCATAAAACTGCTGTGATTCAGTGAGCCAGGAAGCCGCGCCAACGATGGGCACGGCGAGGAAGGAGATCCAACCGGTGAGCGTCAGAGGTTTGATCGGCGGCGATTTTTTTACAATCATATTGCTGATTGCCCAGCCAAAGGCGCTGCACAGTAAGATACACAACACCCACCAGGCAGGAATGGTTGGACTGCCCGAGAGCACAGCCACGCCGCTTAACGAAATGGCGATACCTATCAACTGCACCAGCCGCAGTTTCTCTTTTAATATTACCATCGCCAGCAGCATGGCAATCGGCGTACCGAGTTGCACCACGATGGCTCCGGTGCCGGCATCGGTGTAGCGCATGCCAACAAACAGCAGCGAGAAGTGCATAAAGCCGAAGGTGAACGCCAGCGTCAGCAGCCAGGGGAGTTGCTGGCGGGTGATGCGGCAGAAGGGGATCAGCACCATCGCCACCACCACAAAGCGCATCCAGGTAAGAAACAGCGGCGGAAGTTCCAGTAATCCCCACTTTACCGCCACGTTGTTGAAGGCCCAGATGGAAACCACCATCAGAACCATAAAAAAATGCCGCACTGCCACAATGTCTTCCTTCACGGATTAATCAAAATAAGCTCCGCCTAATGATGGCATGAAGGTGATGACTTCGGGCACAGGCGGCAAAATTTTTTCTTTCGCGCATGCGCTTATGCAGGAAAAAAATAAGACATGTCGCTGATTTACTGGCAAAGTGGATGTCCGAAACACGACCATTATGAGGAACGTATTCGGCATGACACAGACCCGCGCTTTACCCCTTGCCCTGATTCAACTCGACGTTCCGCCGCAGCAGGTTGTGGCGCAAATTGGTGAACAACCTCAGTGGTTTATCGACGCGCTGCAACTGCAGCCCGATGATTATGTGATTGTGCGTCCGCATCTTGGCGATGATTTTCCGGCGTTTGACCGCGTCAGCGGTGCGATTCTCAGCGGTTCCTGGGCGATGGTGACCGATCACGCCGACTGGAGCGAACGTACTGCGGCATGGATCCGGGGCGCGCTCGAATCCGAATTGCCGCTGCTTGGCGTCTGCTACGGCCATCAGCTGATGGCATATGCGCTGGGAGGCAAAGTGGGCGATAACCCGAATGGTTGGGAGCGTGGGCTCAAACCGCTCACGTGTAGCGACTGGGCAAAAAGCGATCCGTGGCTGGCCCCTTTGCCGGGTGAATTCCAGGCGTGGCTGTCACATCGCCAATCGGTATTAACGCCGCCGCCCCATGCGCAGGTGCTGGCGAGTTCGGCGCTCGATGGCTGCCAGATTTTGCGTTATTCACCGCAGGCGCTGTCGGTACAATTTCATCCCGAGTTTACCCGCAGCATCATGACTGCCTGTTTACCGGCTGGCATCAGCGATGACGGCACGCCATTAACAGGCGAAGATTGGTCACGTGAACTGTTGCGCAGCTTCTGGCAGCAAACGCGGCTGCAGCCGCGCGTGCAGGCTCAAGGTGCGTAATGCCGCGTGCAGCGGTAAACCCATGCGGGTGGCATGTTCTTCAGCACGCGTTGGCGCTCCCAGGTAAAGTAGCGTGACAAATTAGGCTGGGTAAACGAGGTGTATTGAAACTGCACAAATACGCCGCGTGGACCCAGCGCATCATGCACCGCATTCAAAATGTTATCGCGCGTTGCCGGTGGCAATGACAGCAGCGGCAAACCAGAAAAAATCACATCATATTCGCCGGAAAGATACTCCGCAGAACAGGCGCGCACCTGCATGCGCGGGTCCGGTAAGCCGCGCAGGCTTTTAACCAGCTCCGGGCTAATTTCGAACACATCCAACTGGGCTTGCGGCGACATGCGGGCCAGCAAATGGCGCGTCAGTACGCCGTCACCGGCGCCGAGTTCAGCGATACGCAAACTGTGATCCCAATTCACCGCATCACACATGGTGCGGCACAGCGCGGCGGAAGAGGGCGTGATGCTGCCCATTTTGCGCGGGTTGCGGATAAATTGCTGAACAAAGTTCGCTTTGGCGCGCATTAACGTCAGGGCTGAAGCCAACATCTGTTTCTCCTGGTTAGTATCCTGCTTCATATTGACCGCATATTTCGCCTATGTTTCGTTTTTTGCAGCATCACCGGGAAAACTCGGAATTATCTGGCGCCTGTTGCGCAAAAGCGCGCAATAAATAACGTCATGCCGATCGGTTAAGCGCCTTGTTTATCGCGCATCGCACCGTCTATTGCGCCGGATTCCCACGGTGAGGTCACAGTTTCCGGCTCTGCGATCTGACAGGCTGGCATTGATCGCTCAATGTTAATAACAAGTTTCACAGTTGTTAATAGCCACTCAGTCCCGCAAGGAGGAATACCATGCGTTACGCTGCTCCAGGAGAACAAGGTTCTCTCATTACTTTGCAATCGCGTTATGGCAACTTTATCAACGGCGAATTTGTTGCGCCGGTGAACGGTAATTACTTCGTCAACACCTCACCGATTAATGCTTCAACCATTGGCGAGTTTCCACGTTCGGATCGTGCGGATATCGATAACGCCGTAGCAGCGGCGCAGGCGGCGGCCGATGCATGGGGCAAAACCTCACCGCAGGCACGTTCACTGGTGCTGCTCAAAATTGCCGATCGCCTTGAAGAGAATCTGGAATACATCGCGGTCAATGAAACCTGGGATAACGGTAAACCAGTGCGCGAAACGCTGGCGGCCGACCTTCCGCTGGCGGTCGATCACTTCCGCTATTTCGCCGGTTGCGTGCGGGCACAGGAAGGCACCGCCGCAGAGATTGATGAATTCACCGCCGCCTATCACTTTCACGAACCGCTCGGCGTGGTGGGCCAAATTATCCCGTGGAACTTCCCGCTGCTGATGGCCGCGTGGAAACTGGCTCCGGCGCTCGGCGCAGGCAACTGTGTGGTGCTAAAACCCGCCGAACAAACGCCGCTGTCGATTACGCTGTTTATGGAGGTGATCAAGGATTTGCTGCCGCCAGGCGTGATTAACGTGGTCCACGGCTACGGCAAAGAGGCCGGCGAAGCGCTGGCGTCGCATCCGGGGATCGCCAAAATCGCCTTTACCGGTTCCACCGCAACCGGTGGCCATATTCTCGAGCTGGCCGCGAAAAGTTTGATTCCGTCAACCGTCGAGCTGGGTGGTAAATCGCCAAACATTTTCTTCGAAGACATCATGGATGCCGAAGAGAGCTTTATCGAGAAGGCGGCAGAAGGCGTGGTACTCGGCTTTCTCAATCAGGGCGAAGTGTGTACTTGCCCATCACGCGCGCTGGTGCAGGAGTCGATCTTCGAGCCGTTTATGGCGGCGGTAATGAAACGCATCAAAACCATCAAACGTGGCGATCCGCTGGATACCGAAACCATGATTGGGGCGCAAGCGTCGCAGCAGCAGTTCGACAAGATCCTCTCCTATCTGGAAATTGCGCAGCAAGAGGGCGCGCAAGTGCTGCACGGTGGCGGGGTGGAGAAAATCGGCGAGGAGTTTGCCAGCGGCTACTACATCCAACCGACCTTGCTGAAAGGCGATAACAGCATGCGCGTGTTCCAGGAAGAGATCTTCGGGCCGGTGGTTGGCGTGCTCACCTTCAAAGATGAAGCGGAAGCGCTCGCCATCGCCAACGACTCGATTTACGGCCTGGGTGCAGGCGTATGGACGCGGGATATTAATCGCGCCTATCGTATGGGACGCGCGATTAAAGCTGGACGTGTGTGGACCAACTGTTATCACCTCTATCCAGCGCACGCGGCGTTTGGTGGCTATAAGAAATCGGGGATTGGCCGTGAAACCCACAAAATGATGCTCGATCATTATCAGCAGACCAAAAATCTGCTGGTGAGTTACAGCACGCAACCGCTGGGCTTCTTCTAATCGACGACGGCAGCGGGGCGAACCGCTGCCGTCGTCATCACAGCGTCATTTAGGCGTGTCACAGTGCCTGAATCACGAATACAGATTTTTCCTCATGAAATTAAGCCAGGTCTTGCCGATAGTAATAACTCAGAGCGAGTAAAGTGATGCACTGCTTTTAAGGAGAAAAGATGAATACGCTGTATGACTTTGCGGAACTGCACGATGAAGTGCTGGATGCCGAGGAACAAAACATCATTACCGTGAATTTGCCAGGGCGTCAGGCAATTTACGTGATTGGTCAGAATGACGACGATGTGGATATGCTGTTAGACGTGCAAATGTGTGGTGTGTAGGCCCACGTAGATGATGAGAAACGAAAAAATCCGCAGCCATTGAGCCGCGGATTTTAGTTTGAGGCAGGTAAAGGGTTACTTCACGCAGGCCGCGCAGTTATTGTGAATCTGCTGGAAGAAGTCGTTACCTTTGTCATCCACCAGAATGAACGCCGGGAAGTTTTCCACTTCAATCTTCCAGATCGCTTCCATGCCCAGTTCGGCATACTCCACGCATTCCAGACTCTTAATACTTTGCTGCGCCAGCACGGCTGCCGGGCCACCAATGCTGCCGAGGTAGAAACCGCCGTGTTTGTGACACGCATCGGTAACCTGTTTGCTGCGGTTGCCTTTGGCCAGCATCACCATGCTGCCGCCGTTCGCCTGCAGCAAATCAACGTAAGAATCCATACGACCCGCAGTCGTTGGGCCGAGTGAACCGGAAGCATAGCCTTCTGGCGTCTTGGCCGGACCCGCGTAGTAAACCGGATGATCCTTGATGTACTGCGGCAAACCTTCGCCGTTATCAATACGCTCCTTCAGCTTGGCGTGCGCAATATCGCGCGCCACGATGATGGTACCATTCAGTGACAGACGGGTTGAGACAGGATAGGCCGACAGTAGCTTCAGGATCTCGCTCATTGGCTGGTTCAGGTCAACATGAACCACTTCACCTTCGCCCTGCTGGCGCAGTTCTTCCGGGATGTAGCGGCCAGGATTGTCTTCCATCTTCTCAATCCAGATACCTTCGCGGTTGATTTTGGCTTTGATATTACGGTCTGCGGAGCAGGAGACGCCCATGCCAACCGGGCAGGAGGCGCCGTGACGCGGCAGAC
The DNA here is from genome assembly GCF_039621635.1 of Pantoea sp. BRR-3P. Lineage (NCBI taxonomy): Bacteria > Pseudomonadati > Pseudomonadota > Gammaproteobacteria > Enterobacterales > Erwiniaceae > Pantoea > Pantoea sp. BRR-3P. The sequence continues at coordinate 2,343,269 of NZ_CP155066.1, read as the reverse complement.
GTACCACGCGGATATCGTGCGCGAAGTATTTACCACCAAACTGCGCGCCCAGGCCAAGTTCCTGCGACGCTTTCAGCAGCTCTTCTTCCAGCTGTACGTCGCGGAAAGCCTGACCATGCTCATTACCTTCGGTCGGCAGTGAATCGTAGTAGTGCGTTGATGCCAGCTTAACGGTTTTCAGCGTGCTTTCCGCTGAGGTACCGCCAATAACGAAGGCAATGTGGTATGGCGGACAGGCTGCAGTACCCAGCGACATCATTTTATCGACCAGGTAGTTCTTCAGCTTCGCAGGGGTAATCAACGCTTTAGTTTCCTGATACAGATAGGTTTTGTTAGCGGAACCGCCACCCTTAGCGATGCACAGGAATTTGTATTCGTCGCCGTCGACGCTGTAGAGGTCGATCTGTGCCGGCAGGTTGGTGCCGGTATTCACCTCTTTATACATATCCAGCGCGGCGTTCTGGGAATAGCGCAGGTTATCTTCGATAAAGGTGTTGTAGACGCCTTGCGACAGCGCGGCTTCATCGCCACCGCCGGTCCAGACGCGCTGGCCTTTTTTACCCATGATGATCGCGGTGCCGGTATCCTGGCAGGTTGGCAGTACGCCTTTCGCGGCAATCTCAGAGTTGCGCAGGAACTGCAGGGCAACGTATTTATCGTTTTTGCTGGCTTCGTCATCGGCGAGGATCGATGCCACTTGTGCCTGATGCGAGGCGCGCAGCATGAAGGAAGCATCGTGAAATGCCTGCTTTGCCAGCAGCGTCAGCGCTTTGGGATCCACTTTCAGCACTTCTTCACCATCGAAGTTGGCCACGGAGACGTAATCGCGGCTCAGCAGATAGTATTCGGTATCATCTTTGGCGAGAGGAAAGGGATCTTGATAATAGAAGGGTTTGTTCGACATGTTGGCTCACTTAGCTTCGTGTTGCCCGCCAGCATGACGGGCGACAAATTAGGCGATCTGTTATTTGGTTTTCTCTCGCCAGCCCTCCGCAGGGGCTGACTGGCGAGTATCATAACATTTTCACGGTAATGCGCGGCTCCGTTTTAACACCGAAGCAACATCATCAGAACATCATCACCATCCATGGATAGGCGACAACCATCAGCAGAACCAAGAATAACGCACCGAAGATGGTACCAAGACGCCAGTAATCTTTAGTTGGCAGATAGCCGCTGCCGTAATAAATCGGGCTTGGGCCGGTGCCGTATGGCGTAATAATGCCCATCACACCTAAAGAAACACACATCATCAGACAGAATACCGGCATGTTGATGCCTGGGATTGATGCTGCAATGGTCAGCATGGCAGGCAGCAGTGCGGTGGTGTGCGCCGTGGTGCTGGCAAACAGGTAGTGCAACAGGTAGAAGGCAACCAGCAGGACCACAGCAGAAACTTGTGGGTCATAGCCCTGCAGTAACATGGCACCCTCTTTACCCAGCCAGGCGATGAAGCCAACGCGGGCTAAACCATCAGCCAGCGCAACCAGCGTGGCGAACCAAGCGAAGGTGTTCCATGCCGCTTTATTGCTGGTGATGTCATTCCAGTTCAGAACACCAGTCCACAGCATCAGCACAATAACCAACAGCGCGGCCATGGCTGGCTCAATCCACGCGGTAGCGAAGATCCACATCATCAGTGCGGCAACAACAAAGCCCAGCAGCAGGATTTCATTGCGTTTCAGTTTGCCCAGTTTACCCAGCTCAGCGGTGGCCCAGCGTGGCACTTCATCATTCACTTTCACTTCTGGCGGATAGAGCCAGTAAGCCAGCAGCGGCATGGTGAGAATCAGCAGCACGCCCAGCGGCAGGAAGGCGAGGAACCACATGCCCCAGGAGATATCGAAACCGACCACGCTTTTCACCAGCGCCAGCGCCAGCAGGTTAGGAGCCAGTGCTGAGAGGAACATGGAACTGGTGATACAGGCGGCGGTGATCGCTACCCACATCAGATAAGAACCAATTTTACGCGCGCTCGGATCGTTCGGTTTTGAACCGTACAGCGGCGGCAGGTTAGCGATAATGGGGTAGATAGTACCGCCACTGCGCGCCGTGTTTGAAGGCGTAAACGGCGCCAGCAGCAGATCGGCGAAGGTAATGGCATAACCGAGCGTCAGGCTGCGACGGCCGAGATATTTCACCAGAATCAGCGCCAGACGGCGGCCAAACTGGGTCTTATCGTAGCCCGCGGCGAACATAAAGGCACCGAAGATCAGCCAGACCGTAGAGTTGCCGAAGCCACTTACTGCCCATTTGAACGACTGCGCCGCCGTTTTGAACTTGGGATCGGCCAGTTCCGCCGGGCTAAACAGCACCCATTGGCTGAACAGCGCAATCACCACCACGCCGGTTAAGCCGATAACGGCGCCCGGCAATGGCTCGAAGATCAGCCCGACAATCACGCCGACAAAAATAGCGAAGAAGTGCCACGCATAAGGTTCCAGTCCCGCAGGGGTGGGAACCAGCAGCAACAGCACGGCCACAATAATTGGCAGGCACAACATGATCAGGCGGTTCTTTTTCCCCGGCGCCGCAGGCGGCGCTTGTAGGGATTCACTCTGGGTTGTTTGTGTGTTCATAGTTTTGGTCTGCAAGTTATGGAGAATGCGTTTGTACGCCCCGAATCAATCCGATTTTTTTAGTTACAAAACTCTTTTAACAGATTAGTCGTGACATTTAAAACTGGCTTTTAAATAAATCGCTTTCAGGAAAATTTGATACGCGAATTATCAATTGAATGTGGCTATGATGCGATTAATTAAAATATCTATTTTGATCCAGATCAATAAAATTTATTAGTGGTTTTTTTGCTTTAAGCATGCGTGCATTAATAAACGAACCATTAGGTGAAAAATAACCGTGCGGTGTTAACGAAACGCCAAAAATCAAGCAAAAAAGAGCGGAAGGAGGCATTTTATCTTTATGATAAGACTGGATTTGTTTTAAATGTAAGGAAAAAGTTGATTTTTGTCAAGTATTGGTTAAAACTTAGCGAAGCGAAGCTTTGAGACATGAGCATCAAATATTATTTCCAAAGGTAAAACTTATATAACTAACGAATAAGGTTATGTAACTAAATAAAATGGTATATTTACACCATGAAATCGGACCACTTAAATAATTATAAAATCTCCGAACCGCCAAAGAATTGAATACAAAGTTTCTTAATTTTGGAGTTGCTCATCATGAATACGCTCACCCCGATTCTTAATCCGCTTACGTTACCGAAAGGTGCAGTGCTTAAAAACCGCCTGGTTATGGCACCGATGACCACCTGTACCGGTTACTTTGACGGCGGTGTTACCAGTGACCTTGTCGAATATTACCGCGTACGTGCCGGCAGCATCGGTACCGTCATTGTTGAATGCTGTTTTGTCGATAACCGTGGTCCGGCGTTCCCCGGCGCGCTCGGTATCGATAGCGATAACAAAATCCCCGGTCTGGCAAAAATTGCGCATGCCATCAAATCGCAGGGTTCAAAAGCGATTCTGCAGATTTATCATGGCGGCCGTATGGTGGAACCTGCGCTGATTGGCGGTAAAACGCCGGTCGCGCCAAGTGCCATTGCGGCGCCGCGTGAGGGTGCAACCAAGCCGCAGGCGTTGACCGCAGAAGAAGTCGACGTGATGATCACCAAGTTTGGTGATGCGGTGAACCGTGCCATTAAAGCCGGCTTCGACGGTGTCGAAATCCATGGTGCCAACACCTATTTAATTCAGCAGTTCTATTCGCCCAATTCCAACCAGCGCGACGACAAATGGGGCGGCAGCCGCGATAACCGCGCCCGTTTCCCAATGGAAGTGCTAGAGATTACCCACAAAATGGCTGACCGCTTCGCCGCGGCGGATTTCATTATTGGTTATCGCTTCTCACCGGAAGAGCTGGAAGTCCCTGGCATCCGCTGGGATGACACGCTTTATCTGCTGGAGAAATTGGCGGAACGTGGTCTGGACTATGTGCACTTCTCTGTCGGCCAGCTGCTGCGTCCGTCTATTGTCGACACGCAAGATCCGACCCCGTTAATCACCAAATATCTGGCACAGCGCTCACCTAACCTGGCAAAAGTGCCGGTGATTGGCGTTGGCGGTGTGGTGAATAAAGAAGACGCGGAGAATGCGCTGGAGCATGGCTTTGATCTGGTCGCGGTAGGTAAAGCCTGCATTGCGTATCCCGACTGGACCGACCGTGTCATGAAGAATGAGCACATGGAGCTGTACATCGACAGCACCAAGCGCGAAGCGCTCACCATCCCAGAACCGCTGTGGCGCTTCTCGCTGGTGGATGCCATGATCCGTGACGTCAGCGATACCGGTCGTAAATACAAAGCCGGCGTTTATCAGGCGAAAGTGGAAGCCGAAGCGCTGAAGCTGAAAATCAACGTCACGCTCGACACCGACCGTATCACCGATATCTCGCTGGTGCCGGACCCGAGCCTCGACGTCGATTTCACCAGCACCTTTGAAAGCCTGCGTGAACGCATTCTGGTGGCGAACAGTCCACACGTTGATGCCATCACCGGCGCCACCACGCAGAGTGAAGCGCTGAAGAAAGCGGTATCCCGCGCCATGACCACCTCGAGCAAAGAGTATGTGATTGAAGAGGGCGGCAACCCGAACGCGCCGGTCAATTACGATGTGGTAGTAGTCGGAACCGGTGGTGCCGGTTTGGCGGCGGCGATTCAGGCGCATGACGATGGCGCACGCGTCGTGATCATCGAGAAGATGCCCACCATCGGCGGTAACACCATCAAAGCGTCGGTCGGCATGAACGCGGCAGAAACCCGTTATCAGAAGCTGAAAGGCATTGAAGACAGCAAAGAGTTGTTCTACGAAGAGACGCTGAAAGGCGGCAAATTCAAAAACAACCCGGTGCTGCTGCGCGAGTTCGTTGAGCAAGCGCCCGAAGCGATTGAGTGGCTGGCGGCGAAACAGATTGAACTGTGCGACATCACCATCACCGGCGGTATGAGCATCGATCGTACGCACCGTCCGGAAGATCGCTCAGCGGTGGGTGGTTTCCTGATCAGCGGCCTGGTGAAGAACGTTAATCAGCGCAATATCGAAGTGCTGTTGGAAACGTCGGTCGCCGAAATTTTGATGGAAAACGGTGCGGTCACCGGCGTGAAAGTAGTGGATGAGTACAACGATAGCCGCATCATCAACGCGAAAAGCGTGATTGTGGCGACCGGCGGCTTCAGTGCTAACCGCGAAATGGTGGTGAAGTATCGCCCTGAGCTGGATGGTTTCGTCACCACGAACCATAAAGGCGCAACCGGTAGTGGCATCGCCATGCTGCAGCACATTGGTGCGGATACCGTCGATATGGGCGAAATCCAGATTCACCCAACGGTTGAACAAACCACCTCGTACCTGATTTCCGAAGCGATGCGCGGCGGCGGGGCGATTCTGGTTAGCCAGGCGGGCAAGCGTTTCTATAACGAAATGGAAACCCGTGACAAAGTCTCTGCTGAGATCATTGCGCTGCCAGAGAAGAGCGCATGGATCGTGTTTGATGAGCAGGTACGCGCCAATAACAAAGCGGCGGATGAATATATCGCCAAAGGTTTCGTGATCAGCGCACCCACTCCGCACGAGCTGGCGGTGAAACTCAACATGGATCAGGAAGCGCTGCAAACCACGCTGGGTCGTTACAATGAGTTCGTGGCGAAGCAGGATGACGAAGACTTTGGCCGTAAAACGGCGCTGCGTCATCCGCTGAATAAAGGTCCGTACTTTGCGATTCGTATCGCACCGGGCGTGCACCACACCATGGGCGGCGTCACCATCAACACCGATACTGCGGTGCTGGATGCACAGAAAGCGGTGATTCCAGGCGCGTGGGCGGCAGGTGAAGTGGTCGGCGGCATCCACGGTGCAAACCGCATCGGCGGTAACGCGGTGGCAGATATCATCATCTTTGGTATCAAAGCCGGTCACAATGCCGCTAAACTGGCGCTAGGACACTAAGCTGTAAAGATGCCCGCCTCGTGCGGGCATCATTTTCTTTAGAGGCATGCACAATGACCGCTGGCGTCTTTTCTTACTCTGCCGTGCTCATGGGTTCGCCCATTCTGCTTAAACTCTTCGATGACAATCCCACGTTAGCCCGCCAGGTTTTTCAACTCATTAAACAGCAAGAAAATCTCTTCACCGTTAATCGCGCTGAATCTGAAGTGATGTCGATCAATCAGGCGGCTGGTCATCATCCGGTGGTGGTGAGCGAGCCGGTATTTGCCTTAATCAGCGTGGCACACGCCGTGAGTTTGCTGCCGGAAAGCGCGTTTAATTTCACTATCGGGCCGGTGGTGAAGCGCTGGAAAATTGGATTTCAGGGGCGCGCAGTGCCGCCGGCAAACGAGATTGCTGCTCTATTGAAACTGACCGATCCGCATCAGGTGGTGCTTAATTCCGCCGATTGCTCGGTATTTCTGCAGCAGCCGGGCATGGAGATCGATCTGGGTGCCATCGCCAAAGGCTATATCGCCGATCGCGTGCAGGCATTTCTGCGCCAACAGGGCGTGCAGCAGGCGCTAATCAATCTGGGCGGCAACGTACAAACGCTGGGCTCGCCGCCGCATGAGCCGCAAGGTTGGGGCATCGGCCTGAAAAAGCCGTTTGGCCGCGACGATGAACTGTTAGGCGTGCTGCAGGTGCAGGGAAAATCGGTGGTGACGTCGGGGATTTATGAGCGCTATTTTGAGTTGGATGGGCGCTGCTGGCACCATATTTTTGATCCGCAAACCGGTTATCCGCTCGATAACGAATTGCTGAGCGTGACGGTGATTTCCGATCGCTCAATTGATGGTGATATCTATACCACGCTGTTGTATGGCATGGGCGTAGAGCAAGGGCTGGCGTATCTCGCTGACCAGCCCGACATCGATGCGGTATTTGTCACGCGCGATCGGCAGATTATCTGCTCCTCGCCGCGCCACTTCCAGTTCCAGCAGCGCGATTTCGCCTGGCAGCTGCGTTACTGACAATATTGCTGCAGCAGCGAATGGTACTCCGGCTGCAGGCGATAGCGATATACCGGTCGACCGGTCGCGCCATAGTGAATGCTGGTAAACAGAATATTAATCTGCGCCAGCCAAATCAGATATTTACGACAGGACACGCGCGAAATATTCACTTCCGCCGCCAGCTCATCGGTTGAGAATTCGTGACCTGGATGGGCATCAATCCACTGACACAGCGTGCGCAGCGTCTGCGGCGTTAAGCCTTTTGGCAGTCGCTTATTGTCGTGCTGCGTTGCCGGGCTGCCGTGAATCAGCAAATCAACATCGGACTGCTGATAGTAATGCTGATTGTCCATCAGCGATTTCTTCTGTCGCCAACCGGTCAGCGCCTCTTCAAAGCGCGGGAACTGGAATGGTTTGATCAGATAATCCACCACGCCGTAATGCAGCGAAGTTTTGATATTCTCCGCATCCGCGGCGGACGAAATGATGATCACTTCGACTGCGCTCTGCGCCGTGCGCAATTCCGGCAACAGATCGAGACCATTTTCCTGCTGCATATAGATATCCAGCAGCACCAGATCGACCTCGGTATCACTGTTAAACAGGATCTCTTTGGCCTGCTTCAGCGTCGAGGCGGTGCCGCAGCAGTTAAAGCCCTGTATTTGGCCGATATAAGCGCGATTCAGCTCGGCGACCATGGCGTCATCGTCGACCACTAGCACATTGATCATGCGGATTGGTTTCCTCCATCCCAGGGAAGTTGGACTAAAAATTGGGTAAATACCCCGGCTTCAGACTCTACGCTCACGCTGCCGCCGAGGTTTTCCGTTTGCTGCTTCAGCAAAAACAGTCCGACGCCGCGATTTTCACCTTTAGTAGAGAAGCCTTTTTCGAAAATGGTATTCAGGCGTTCAGCTTCAATACCGGGACCGTCGTCACTCACTTCACACGTCAGCCAGCCATTCTGATAATGCAGCATGACGTGGATCTCACCCTCAACCTGCTCGCTGAGCGCATCAAGGGCGTTCTCAATCAGATTGCCGATCACGGTGATCAGGGCCGCCATTTGTTGCTCATTGCCGCTGTCAGGCAAGAAACTGGCATCGCTGATCGTGAGGCGATGACCACAATCTGACGCGCGATTAATTTTACTCAACAGAAAACCCGCAATCACCGGCGACTTAATTTTATCGAGCAGGAAGCCAATTTCGGTCTGATAATTGTTGGCGGTCTTGAGAATATAGGCTTCTACCTGCGCGTAATTTTTCATGTGCAGCAGGCCTAAAATCACATGCAGCTTATTCATAAACTCGTGCGAACGTTCACGCAGCGCATCAACGTAGTTTACCATGCCCGTCAGGCGCTGCATTAGCTGACTGATTTCTGTTTTATCCCTGAAGGTACACACGGCGCCGATAATCCGCCCCTGATTTCGCACCGGTACGGTATTGCTCAGTAATACGCGCCCATTCACATTAAGCTCTTCATCACGGCGCGCTCTCCCGTTGTGCAACACATGCTGCAGATGATCGTTGATCACCGAAGCATCATAAATACGGTCGCCGCTCATCATGCCGCTGGCCATCGGATCGTTAAGCAGCGAACGTGCCGCCTGATTCACCAGCGTCACCTGCGCCTGGTCGTCCATTGCCACCACGCCTTCTTTCAGCGAGTTGAGAATCGCCTGGCGCTGTTCGAACAGCGTCGAAATTTCGTAGGGTTCAAGACCAAACAGAATGCGTTTCAGCACGCGTACCAGGATAAAGGTACCGATAGCGCCCGCCAGCGTACCAATAAAAATGGTCCACAGGATACTCCAGCGGCTCTGGTTGATCTGCACGGTGACGGCATCCAGCGAGATGCCAATCGCCACCACGCCAATCTGCTGATGCTGCGCATTGAAAACCGGGGTGAAGACGCGTAGCGCTTTCGCCAGTGAACCTTGATTCACCGAGACGTTCTCATGGCCGTGCAGGGCCGGCTCAATATCTTCACCGATGAAGTGTTTACCAATCAGTTCAGGGTTGCGATGCGAATAGCGGATGCCGTCCATATTGGTCACCGTGATGAACAACAGGTTATTGCTCTCCTCAACGGCTTTGGCAATCGGTTGGATGCGCGTACCATTGGGCGGATAGGCTAACGCGCGCTGTATTTCGGGCGAATCCGCCAGGGTGCGCGCCACCGCCATGGCTTTATCTTCCAGCTGCGCGCGGGTTGAGGCGCCAATCTGGAAAAAATAAAACATGTGCACGCTGAGCAGCACCAGCACAATGACCGCGCTGAGCATCAGGGTAACCAGCGTATTAAGCTTCATCGGCTGCTTACGCGCCGCGATTCCTTGCTGTGAAGAAGACATGATCGCTCTCGGTAGAGAAGAGGGCGCTTAGTATGACGGATAATAGAGGGAAGGTCGCGTACTCTCATCCATGGCATCGTGCCGGGTTTGATTGTGTAGGGTGCGCATGTACGCGCACCTGGGGTTCGGAATTAACTCGATTTAACGCGATTAGCAAAGCTCTTACGCAGCTTCTGCAATTTCGGTGGGATCACCGCCATGCAGTAACCGTTGCGCTGCCCGGCACCTTCCCAATAATCCTGATGATATCCTTCCGCCGCATACCACTCTTTCAGCGGCTCGATGGTGGTCACCACCGGATCGCTCAGGCCTTCCTGCGCGCGCGCAATGGCGGCAATCGCTTCGGCTTCCTGCTCGGGGTTGGCGGGGAAAATCGCCGAACGGTATTGCGTGCCAATATCGTTACCCTGGCGGTTCAGCTGGGTTGGATCGTGGGTAGCAAAGCTGATATCCAGCAGATCGCCATAGCTCACCTGCGCCGGATCGAAACCAATGCGAATCGCCTCCGCGTGGCCCGTAGCGCCGCTGCACACTTGCTCATAAGTCGGATTCGGACGTGCGCCGCCGGTATAACCGCTCTCGACTGACTCCACGCCAATCACATCTTTAAAAACTGCTTCGGTACACCAGAAACAGCCACCTGCGATCACCGCATATTCGGTTGCCATTGTTTTTTACTCCTGTCAGGGCGAAAGCATCAAAGTGGGGTCAAGCCTATAGCAATTCAAGCAGTTAAATTAACATTTCTGGCTTAAAGTCATCGCGCTTATCGAGCAGTAATTTGCTCATCACGCTAAAGCGGCCTTCGCCCGTGTAGTGCAACGTGGGCGGAAACTCTGGCGTTTCGGTGACATGCGCTTTAACGATCTCGAAAATGAAGAAGTTGTAATTATTCACCATCGAATCGTCATACAGCTGACACTCAAAGCTGGCAAAACACTCATTAATTAACGGGACATTGACCACGCTTGCCGGTTCAGGCGTCAGTTTAAAGGCATCAAACTTATCAAGGCGATCGCCGTGGCTATTACCAATCGCCACCACGTTGTCGACCAGATCCGCCGATGGGACGTTGATCACGCACTGGCCGCTCTGGCGGATCAGGTCATGGCTGTGGTTGCCGCCAGCGATCATGCAGCCAACCAGCGACGGCGAAAATTCCAGAATGGTGTGCCAGCCGAGCGTCATGATGTCGCGTCGATCCTCATACTGAGAACTCACTAACACCACCGGACCCGGCTCCAGATATTTCCGCGCTTTGCTGACCGGAAAGTCAATTTTATGCATCGGGTTTCTCCTGTTCTAGGTAGCGATGTTCTAAGTGTAGCTGCCAGCCTTTACTGGGCGGCAATTTCGCGGCATGTTAATGCGTCATCTTATCTGGAGCCGTTTTATGGAATCTGTGTGCGCATCGACATCCCGCCCGACCTTACATCTGCTCTGTGGCAAAATTGCTGCCGGGAAATCAACGTTGGCCCATCAGCTGGCGCAGCATACGGGTGCGGTGATCGTCAGCGAGGATGCGTGGCTGGCGCATCTGTTTGCCGAAGAGATGCATGATGTGGCTGATTATTTGCGTTGTGCGGGTAAGTTGCGTAACGCGATGACGCCGCACCTGATCGCCTTGTTGCAGCGTGGCGTTTCGGTCGTGCTGGATTTTCCAGCCAATACTGTCAATCAACGGCAGTGGATGAAGGCGGTGATCCATAGCGCCGGGGCAGAGCATCAGCTCCATTATCTTGATGTGCCCGATGACGTGTGTAAAACACGCCTGCATGCGCGCAACGCCAGCGGGCAGCATGACTTCGCCGCAACCGATGCGCAGTTTGCGCTGATCAGCAGCTACTTCGTTGCGCCCCAGAGTGAAGAGGGCTTTAACGTGGTAACGCATAGCGAATTAAGCAGGTAAATGATGAACCCTTCTTTGTGTCAGACGCTCAATCTTACCTATCCGATTATCCAGGCGCCGATGGCGGGCGTCTCCACGCCGGAAATGGCGGCGGCGGTCAGTAATAGCGGCGCGCTGGGATCGATCAGCGTAGGTGCTTCAACGCCGCAGCAGGCGGATATCATGATCCGTAAAACACGTTCTCTGACCTCCGCGCCCATTAACGTCAACGTCTTTTGTCACGCGCCGGTACAGCGCAATGCGCAGTTAGAACAGGCGTGGATTACACGCTTCCAGCCCGTATTTGAGCGTTATGATGCGGCGCTGCCCGCGTCGCTGTCGGAGATTTATCAAACTTTCCTCGATAACGACGCGATGCTGGAGGTGCTGCTGGCTAACGCACCTGCCGCAGTGAGTTTCCATTTCGAGTTACCTTCCGCCGCATTTGTGCAGCGATTAAAAAGCCGCGGCATTATTACGCTTGCGAGCGCAACCAGCCTTGCTGAAGCACAGGCTATCGAAGCCGCCGACATCGATTTTATTGTCGCGCAGGGCATTGAGGCCGGGGGACATCGCGGGATGTTTAATCCTGCAGATGAAGATCAGCAGCTCAGCACCTTTACGCTGGTACAAACGCTTCGCAAGGTTTCGCGCCTGCCATTAATTGCCGCGGGTGGGGTGATGGATGGTGCGGGAATTGCTGCCATGCTCAAGCTGGGCGTGGCGGGCGTACAGTTAGGTACCGCGTTTATCTTGTGCCCGGAATCAGCCGCCAATGCGGCTTATCGCCAAGCGTTAAACAGCGAGCAGGCCAATAGCACCGAGATTATTGCGGCCATCTCTGGCCGTTCGGCCAGATGTATCACTAACGATTTTTGCCACCTGGCGCGTGGATTTGCGCAGGATTCCATTCCGCCTTATCCGCTGGCCTACGCGCTAGGCAAAGCGCTGGCTGCCGCTGCAGCGGCCAAAGGTGATCATGGATTTGGTGCTCAGTGGGCCGGTCAGGGCGCTGCACTGGCGCGAGAGATGCCTGCGGCAGAGCTAGTGAAAACGCTCGTCGCGGAGTGGCAGGCGGCGTAAGGCGGCAAAAGCGCGTTCATTGACGCTCAGCGTTCAGTAGCTGGATAACAAAGTCGATGAAGGCACGCACTTTGGCAGGGGGAAGGTGCCGCGAAGGATACAAGGCGTAAAGCGGAAAACGCTCGCCTTGCCATTCGGTGAGTAATTCTACTAAGCGGCCTTCAGCAAGCAGCGTTTCAATACCGCTGGCTTTGATGCGCGCAATACCGGCACCCGCCAGACAGGCCGCGAGCAGCGTGCCGGATTCATTGACCATCAGGCGGCTGGAAATTTTGGCCGCAACCACGTCGCCATTTAAACGGTACTCCCACTCGAGCGGCAACCCGGTCATGGTGCTTTTCATCTGGATACAGGCGTGATGAGCCAGATCGTCAGGTGTGGCAGGTTGGCCATGCTGACGCACATAGTCTGGCGATGCGACCGTCACCGTGCGCGTCTCCAGTAGCTTGCGTGCAACCAGCGAAGACGTGGGTGGATGCCCAAAGCGCACGGCAATATCAAAACCTTCAGCCACCATATCGCCAAGCCGATCGCGCACCACCAGCTCCAGAGCAATCTCCGGATAGCGCTGCATAAACCTATCAATATGCGGCGCCAGAATGTGGCGTGAGAAAAAGGGATCAACATTAATGCGCAGCCGCCCATGTATCGCGGTGGAAGCGCCGGAGGCCAGACTCACCGCATCGCCAATGCCCGCCAGCAATGGGCTTATCTCTTCATACAGTGTCCGCCCCTCATCTGTCAGGGTGACGGCGCGGGTGGTTCTGTCAAACAGTCGTACGCCGATGCTGGTTTCCAGACGTGTCACCGCACGACTTACGCCAGAGGGCGACAAATTGAGCGCGTCAGCCGCGCGAGCAAAACTGCCGCTGTGTACGATAGCGGCTAACACGCTGATATTTGACAACAAACGGCCATCAATGCTCATCAAAATTTCTCACATACGCAGGGTGATTCTATGTCATCAAAGTAATGAGTCGATGTGCATTCTGTCAATTAACCGGGTTTCCTATACTGCCGTCCGTACCGTTTCTTTAAGCAAACAGGAAATTAACCCATGTATGTGATCACTGGTATTACCGGAAAGGTTGGCGGCGCAGTTGCGCGCGCCTTACTCAGCAACAATCTTCCCGTGCGCGGCGTAATGCGAGATGTCAGTAAGGCTGCCCAGTGGCAGGACCTGGGCTGTGAGGTTGCCTTTGCCGAAATGAGAGATGCCAGCGCATTGGCCGATGCGTTTAACGGTGCGACTGGCGTGTTCATTCTTCCCCCGTCGGATTTTGATCCCGCGCCGGGATTTCCCGCCGCCCGCCTCATCATTGATGCAGTGGTCCAGGCTATTCGTTGCGCATCGCCTGAGAAAGTGGTTTGCCTCTCGACCATTGGTGCTCAGGCCGAGAAAACGAACCTGTTAACCCAGCGTACCCTGCTGGAGCAGGCGCTCAATGCACTGGATCTGCCGGTTACTTTCCTGCGTCCGGGCTGGTTTATGGAGAACTGCGCATTAGATGTCGTCTCTGCGCGTGATAATGGTGTGATTCACAGCTATTTGCATCCGCTGGATAAAGCGGTACCGATGATCGCCACCGCTGATGTCGGCACCCTGGCCGCAATGTTGCTGCAGCAAGAGTGGCAGGGGAAACGCATTGTTGAGTTAGAAGGCCCGCAGCGCGTGACACCCAACGACATTGCTAACACGTTTGCCTCCATTCTAGGGCGCCCGGTGGTTGCGGAAGCCGTCGAGCGTGATGCGTGGGAAGCGATTTTTCGTTCGCAGGGGCATCAGCATCCTTTACCGCGCATGCGGATGATCGATGGCTTCAATGAGGAGTGGATCTGCTTTGAAAAGCCGCAGGCAGAACGGGTAATGGGTGAGACGGAACTTGAAGTGGTGTTGCGCGCTTTGCTCAAAACCGCAGGCTAATGAAATCGGCGCCAAAGAAAATCTGCACCGCTAAGCCCTTCGGTGCAGATTTTTCATCCTTTCACTCTCGGTTTTCAGGGCTCATCAATACGCGCGACTTTTAATGTGGTTTGTTCCCCGTGACCATACACTTTTCCGCTGACGCGGACTTTGTCATCTGCCGAATAGGTTTTTCCCTTAAAGGCCTTTGCATCTGCGATAATTGTTACGTTTCCGGTGTTATCGCGAAATTTGTAACTGTCACCTTTTAATTTTTCGACGATATATCCCTCCAGCGTAACGTATCCTCCCTGACGGAAATCCCGTATTTGGGATATTGCGGTCTGTCCGGTATCTTCAGAACCTTTGTAACCCGCATCCTGTTTATTCTGCGGCGGCGGGGTTTCCCCGGCTTTGAATCCACCTTCAGCGGCACTCACACCTAAACTAAACATCATTATTACCGAAGCCAAAATAATAGGTTTCATCGTCTCTCCATGGATTTATTCGTTCATGCTGGATTAAGTCTGGCACAAATATTCACGATTGCACTGCAAGCGCACCGGTAATAACAAACGCCACTTCTGAGTATTTATGCCAGGGTATAAAGGTGACTTTTTTATCAATCGGGATAAGCGAGCCATTTCATTCGCGGTGCGCTTATTAGCACACCTAAAATTAAATCCCATTAATTAGGACAATAACGCATGAAAGCTATCGTCTATAACGGACCTTTTGATGTATCGGTAAAAAATGTACCGGATGCCAAAATTGTCCGCCCAACAGATGCGCTGATTCGTATTACGACCACGAATATCTGCGGCTCAGATTTACATATGTATGAAGGGCGTACCAGCTTCGAAGAGGGGCGTATTTTTGGTCATGAAAATCTTGGAGAGGTGATTGAAGTTGGCAGCGGAGTAGAACGTATCAAGGTCGGAGACTACGTTTGCATGCCTTTTAATGTCGGATGTGGTTTCTGTGAAAACTGTGAAAAAGGCTTAACCGGCTTCTGCCTGACAGCCAATCCGGGCACAGCGGGGGCTGCCTATGGATTTGCCGAGATGGGCGCCTGGGAAGGGGGCCAGGCCGAGCTGCTGCGGGTGCCTTTTGCCGATTTCAATTGCCTTGTGCTTCCTTCGGATGCGCAAGAGAAGGAGGAGGATTATGTCATGTTGTCAGATATCTTCCCCACCGGCTGGCATGCGACCGAACTCGCAGGTATGCGGCCCGGCGATAGTGTAGCCATTTATGGGGCCGGGCCAGTAGGCTTGATGGCGGCCCATTCCGCCGTGATCAAAGGGGCATCACAGGTCTTCGTGGTGGATACGCATGCCGACCGTCTTGCGCTGGCAGAGAAAATGGGCGCTACGGCAATCAATGCCGTGGGGGAAGATGCCGTTGAGAAAATTCTTGCGCTGACCAATGGCCGTGGTACGGATTGCGGCTGCGAATGTGTGGGCTACCAATGCTGTAATCGGCATGGACATGAAGACAATAGCGCGACGATGAATAGCCTGGTCGCCTCGACCAAAGCAACCGGCGGTATTGGCGTGGTGGGGGTATTTATTCCGCAGGATCCAAACGCAGCCAGTGAGCTGGCAAAGGTCGGTAAAATGCCGTTTGATTTTGGTAGCTTCTGGTTTAAAGGGCAGTCAATTCGTACTGGCCAGGCGAATGTAAAAGCGTATAACCGCCAGTTAGCCCGGCTAATTGCAACAGATAAAGCTCAGCCGGGCAGTATTATCTCTCATCGCTTATCGTTGGAAGAGGGGCCCGACGGCTACCGTCATTTTGACGATCGCGACGATGGCTGGACCAAGGTTATCCTTAAACCCTAAATTGCCCGCTTGTGGCGCCACGGTCGCCATCCTTTACGCGATGTCGACCGTGACGATTAACCCGGCCTGCAACCAGAAAAGAGATGTCCCTGATTAATCCACTCTGACAAGCTATTATTTGCGTCAAGTCAACCTAAGCGAAACGGGTATTTAGTGACTGAACGAGTAAGTCTAAAAAAATAATTAAACGCTTCGTTTAAAATTACGCCTCTTTAAATCAATGTTATTGATTCATTCGCGCATCATTTAGACATGAAGCGGCAATCTTTCTGATTTTATGCTCTACAGTTAATGGGGTCTTAACCTGAAGGAGCATGTGACATGTCGAAAGAAAAAAAAGAACAGAATTTAGAACATACCGCCCCGCATAAAGGGCCTGAAACATCTCAACCGGGATTAGGGGATTTAGCGCCGCAGGGCGGAGGACATAAACCTGCGGCAGAACCGACGCCACCGGGCAAACAGCCCACTGCACCGGGCAGCATTAAAGCCCCCGAGACGCAAAACGCGAAACTTGAGCAGCTTGATGAGTATCGTAAAAATGGCGAAAACGCCGGGCTTACGACCAACCAGGGCACGCGGATTGCAAACGATCAGAACTCGCTTACCGCGGGTTCGCGTGGGCCAACGTTGCTGGAAGACTTTATCATGCGTGAAAAAATCACGCATTTTGACCATGAACGTATCCCAGAGCGTATCGTCCATGCGCGTGGTTCAGCCGCACACGGCTATTTCCAGCCCTATCGTTCGTTAGAAGCCCTGACCAAAGCCGGCTTTCTCAGCGATCCCGACAAAACCACACCTGTCTTCGTGCGCTTTTCCACCGTGCAGGGGGGCGCCGGATCGGCCGATACCGTGCGTGATATCCGTGGATTCGCCACCAAGTTTTACACCGATGAGGGCGTGTTTGATTTGGTCGGCAACAATACCCCGGTATTTTTCATTCAGGATGCGCACAAATTCCCGGACTTTGTTCACGCGGTAAAACCCGAGCCGCATAACGAAATTCCACAGGGACAGAGCGCACATGACACTTTCTGGGACTATGTGTCGCTGCAGCCTGAGACGTTGCATAACGTGATTTGGGCGATGTCCGATCGCGGTATTCCGCGCAGTTATCGCACCATGGAAGGGTTCGGCATTCATACCTTCCGCCTGATTAACGCGGAGGGTAAAGCCACCTTCGTGCGATTCCACTGGAAACCGGTTGCCGGCAAAGCCTCGCTGTTGTGGGATGAAGCACAGAAGCTTACGGGCCGCGATCCCGATTTCCACCGCCGCGATCTGTGGGAAGCGATTGAAGCCGGTGATTACCCGGAATACGAATTAGGCCTGCAGCTAATACCTGAGGAAGACGAGTTTACATTCGATTTTGATATTCTTGATGCGACAAAACTCATTCCTGAAGAGCTGGTACCGGTTGAGCTGGTCGGTAAAATGGTACTCAATCGCAATCCAGACAATTTCTTTGCGGAAACCGAGCAGGTAGCGTTCCATCCGGGACACATTGTTCCGGGACTGGACTTCACCAACGATCCGCTGCTACAGGGACGACTGTTCTCCTACACCGATACGCAAATTAGCCGCCTCGGTGGCCCCAACTTCCATGAGATCCCGATTAACCGTCCGGTTTGCCCTTACCATAATTTCCAGCGACAGGGCATGCATCGTACGGAAATCGACACTAACCCGGCCAACTATGAACCCAACTCGATCAACAATAACTGGCCGCGCGAAGTCCCTCCGGCGGCCAAGCAGGGTGGATTCGAAAGCTATCAGGAGCGGGTGGAAGGCAGCAAAGTACGCGAGCGCAGTCCGTCGTTTGGTGAATACTACTCCCAGCCAAGGCTGTTCTGGCTGAGCCAGACAGCGGAAGAGCAGCAACATATTATTGGCGCTTACTCGTTTGAGCTCAGTAAGGTGGCGCGTCCTTATATCCGTGAGCGCGTCGTTGATCATCTGCTGCAAATCGATGTCAACCTGGCGCAAGGCGTGGCGAAAAATCTGGGCCTCAAGCTGAGCGATGAGCAGCTTAAGACGGCGCCGCCAAAAGATGTGAATGGCCTGCAAAAAGATGAAAGCCTGAGTCTGTATGCGCAGCCGAGTGGTGACGTTAAAGGTCGCCAGGTGGCCTTACTGCTCAGTGACGGCACGAAAGCAGCCGACGTTCTTGCCATCCTTCAGGCACTGAAGGCAAAAGGTGTGCATGCTAAACTGCTGGCCGCGCATATGGGGCAAGTGCTGGCCGATGATGGTTCCGTTCTGCCGATTGACGCGACCTTTACCGGACTTCCTTCGCTCACCTTCGACGCGGTGATTGTGCCTGATGGCAATATCGATGCGTTACTGCTCAGCGGTGATGCGCGCTATTTCTTGCTGGAAGCCTATAAACACCTCAAAGCGATTGGTCTGAGCGGCGATGCGCGTCGGTTTAAAGCGCAGTTCAACGTGCAGGACAGTGAAACGGAGGAGGGGCTGGTGGAAGCCGCCAAAGCGGAGGGAACATTGATGGATGATTTCCTGACCGTAATGGCGTCCCACCGGGTCTGGTCGCGCAGTAAGAAAGCATTGACTGTAGCGGCATAAAAGCCGTGGGCGGAGTGAATTGCTCCGCCCTCTGCAGGCTATTTTTCCGGCTGGTGAGTGTGGGCGTCGGTCACCATTGGCTTAATCTCAAACACGCCTTGCGAGGCCATCACAGAACAGCTTAGTGCGGCCGCCAACGTTAACCCAATCCATATCTTCTTCATCTGTCCTCTCCCGCAAAAATATTATTTCACTTTCAGGTTTAGCATTGTTTATTTGAAAGTCGAGCATGATGAGGATTTTAAGAAATATCCTTCCTGATAAGTTGGATTAAAGGTGAATTTAAGTATCACCCGAAATCATTTATTAAGGTAACCAGTTATTCCTGATTATCGCGTTAACGTGTGATTTTCATTTTTATTCTGAAATCTGAACTAGCCTTGATCGTGGCAGTTATTTAGTGGCTGCATTCGGCGTCCACATTGTTAAACTCTTCAGGAAAACCATTTTGGAAAATCAGCAATATTCTCATCCGCAACGTATTAATGGATTCGCCGGACTGGGTGACTATGCGGCAATTGGGGAAGGACGATCCGTGGCGCTTATTGCGCCAGATGGTTCTATCGACTGGTGGTGCGCACCTAATCTCGATTCAAAACCCCTTTTTGACCAAATACTTGATCCACAGATTGGCGGTTTCTTTCAGATCGTCCCCGTGGCGGATTACCGCGTCACGCGCAACTATCGCGAAAAAAGTAATGTGCTTGAGACCCGTTTCGATACCGATAGCGGGTCGGTGCTGCTAACAGAATCGATCAATAGCACGCTGGCAGGGCGCTTACCCTGGAGTGAACTGGCCAGGCGTATTGAGGGGCTGGCAGGTGAGGTGACCTTAAGAATTACGCTGCGCTTCGGCACCGCCGCCGAGACGCGTTCCCCGTGGATTGCGGACAGCGCACAGGGCAAGGTGTATCACATTGCCGATTTGATGGCGATGCTGCGCACCAGTGAAGACATTATTCTCGATCATATCGACGATGAATTAGTGACCGGCACGCTCACCGTGAGCAAAGGCGCACGTTCGCTTTGTGCCCTGCTGGTAACGGAAAAAGAGCCGCTGGCGGTTCCGGACATGAATGCCATTGATGGCCGCATCGAAACCAGCGACACGGCATGGCGTGACTGGGTCAACAGCCTGAGCTATAGCGGCCGTTATGCGCCGCTGGTGATACGTTCGGCGCTGTCGTTGAAATTTCTCTGGTACTCGCCGACGGGCGCGCTGGCGGCGGCCGCCACCACATCACTGCCTGAAGGTATCGGCAAAGAGAAGAACTACGACTACCGCTACGCCTGGGTACGCGATGCCTGTCTGATCATTAAAGCCTTTATTTGCCTGGGCGCGCTGGAAGATTGTAAAGCCGCGTTCTCCTGGCTCACGCAGACCATCATCGATCATGGCGTACGGCTCCGCGCCTGCTACACCCTGGAAGGTGAGAAAGTCCCTGAGGAGCGCTATCCAGCGTTACGCGGCTATCAGGATTCGCAGCCGGTGCGTATTGGTAATAACGCGCGCGATCAGGTTCAGCTCAGCATGTACGGCGATATGCTGGCCACGGCGCAGGGCTTCGTGGAGGCCGGACACGTGCTGGACCTCACCACCGCGCGCCTGCTGGGTGAGCTGGCAAACTGCTGTGCGGATAGCTGGCGCCAGAAGGATTCTGGCATTTGGGAGTTGCCGGAAGAACAGCACTATACCCATTCGAAGATGGCATGCTGGCTGGCTTTAGATCGTGCGGTGGTATTGGCCGAAAAGAAATACATTGAGCCCACCTGGGTTGAACGCTGGAAGCGAGAACGTGACCGCATTAGCCACTGGATCGAAACGCACTGCTGGTCTGAGACGCTGCAGAGCTATACCTTTTATGTGGGCAGTGATGAGCAGGTCGATGCCGCGCTGACGCTGATGCACCATTATGGCAACAGCGTTAATCCGCAAAGGATGCTCTCCTCTTATCGCGTAATCCGGCGCGAACTGGGGAATAACGGTGCGATGCTTTATCGCTATAGCAACGTAGATAAAGAGGAGAGTACTTTCCTGGCGTGCTCTTTCTGGATGGTGGAAGCCTGGGCGGCCATGGGCGATGGCGCCGGTGCAGAAGCGATGATGGAAGAGATTTTGGTCGCGCTTAATCGTCAGGGTAACGTCGACATTTTCAATGAAATGTATGATGTCCGCACGCAGTCATGGCGAGGGAATATGCCTCAGGGGCTCAGCCATCTGGCGCTGATCTTCGCGGCTCAGGGCATTAGTCATGCTCTGAAGCCATCATAAAAAAGCCCGCATAGCGCTGGCCCAACGATCGCGTATGTAACGCGTGCGGTATGAGTCGACCACGGAAAGTGGTCGACTCATACTACCGTACTCGCTTGTAACGGTCATAGGCGGTAGTGATGGCGCGCTAACCTGCCATTATCTGCGAGTCACCGCGGCGTTTTAAGCGGTTGTATTGATATTTCATCCCAGCCGATTATCCGCAGAGACTAATCTGATAGTTCACCTTCACTCGCTGATTTATCCACTATCAACTTCCCCTCTGTTATTTACATGCTTAACTCTGTTGTGGGCTTAAAACAGAGGACACAATGCCGTTAAAAAGGAAAATGGATAAAAAGGTCAACACCGAATCTGGCCTGCTGAAAAGCATTGTGCTGTCCGGTCTCTTCCTGATCCTCACGGTGGTCGGTATGAGTCTTTGGACGCTACGGGAAGACTGGCTGGCCACGGTGCATCAAACGCAGGAAACGGCGATGAATCTCGCCGTGTCGCAGTCGCGCCAGGCGGAAGATACCTTTCTCCAGGCAGAACTTTCGCTGAGACAGATACAGCGCGATCTGCAACTGCAGTTGGCGACAGGGATTCAGGGGGCGGATCTGAGCCATACTATGCGTGAGTTGCAGCACCGCCTGCCGCAACTGCACGGACTGTTTTATTACGATGCGGACGGCACATGGATCGCGACCTCTGCCGATCGCGTGCCCAGCAACATCAATAACGCCGATCGTGAATACTTTACTTATCAGCGCAGCAACCGACGCAATAACCTGCACATTGGCCCGGTGATTCGCAGCCGCAGCACGGGCGATCTGGTAATCCCCGTATCCCTGCGGGTGAGCGATGCCAGTGGCGGATTCAAAGGGGTATTGTTGGCGACCATAAAGGTGGATTACTTCCGTCGTTTTTACAGCTACTACGAGCTCGGCAAACGCGATGTGCTGGTATTAATGTTGTCCGACAGCACCGTGCTTTATGCCCGTCCGATGCCAGACAGTTACATTGGTAAAGATCTCTCCTCAAGTCCGCTGTTTCAGCATATGCTCGCCAAAATGGATCGCGGCAGCGGTCAATGGAAGGCGGCGCTGGACGGGCAAGCGCGGATCTTTGGCTTTGCGCGTTCTGATCGCTATCCGATCATCGTCGCCGCGGGTTACAACGCCGACGATCTCTTTAGCATTTGGATTAATGGGCGGGGGCAGGACATTATCCTCAGCCTGATTCTGCTGTTGACCATCTTATTACTGGGGACGTTTCAGCTGCGTCATGCACGGCGCGTATTGCGCTATCAGCAGGAACTGACCAGCCTACGAGATGAGCTGCACAAGGCCAATCTGTCGCTGGACAAGCTCGCACATATTGACGGGCTTACCGGGTTAGCGAATCGCCGGGAATTCGATCGCTTCCTCCGTGAAGCGCTGGGCAACGCGGCCGCAAGCGGTAAACCCCTTTCGCTCATCATGATCGATATCGATTTTTTCAAACATTACAACGACACCTACGGACACATTGCGGGAGATGAAGGGTTGAAGGTGATAGGTGAGCTACTGGCTTCGTTATCCGTGAGGCGATCGGATATGGCGGCCCGCTACGGTGGGGAGGAGTTTGCGCTTATCTTGCCGGATACCGCATTCGATGAGGGGATAGCGCTGGCTAACCGCGCGGTAGAAGCCGTGAGGATGATGAAGCTGCCCCATGCTTCTTCACCGCTCGGTCACGTGACGCTTAGCGCCGGCTGCGCCACGACGTCCACGCCCGCCATGGTTTCCGCAGTAAAACTGCTGGAGCATGCCGACCATGCTTTGTATAGGGCGAAGCGTGGCGGGCGTAATCGTGCGCAAGGGATCGATATGCCGGCGTTGCCAGAGCAGAGAAGGGAGTAACCGACTGACATTCTCGTCTCTGGCTTATTCCACCGTCGGCAGCTGATAGTTGATATATTGACGAAGCGCTTCGTGCATTTGGCTATTTAGCTCATCCTCTAACCCGCGCTCTTCATATTCTTTTGCTAGCTGAATGATAACCTCATCATATTTTCCCTTAAAGGTGATGTTATTTACCGCAACTTGCTTGATCATCAGTTCGCGCAAGGCAGCAACTTCGATTTCCAGCCTGTTTACGTTCTCTTCAAGTTCTTTCACTCTCTCTTCACTCGACATACTGCCTCCGGGTGTTAATCAAATTTAACGGTGTAGGGGAAGGATGATATCGCCAGAATATCGCATTGGCCTGTTATTAATTCAAGGGAAAGGAAATGGTTAACGTTACCTTATTAACAATTTGCATTGGCTGGTAATAACCCATTCATGAGAAATAATTGGCCTCGATTATTTAGCGATAGGCGTCAATAAAGCGAAGCGCATCAAGGTTACTTTGCCACGGGAAGATCGGATAAACGTGTTGTATATGCCGGTGAAAGCATCTCACGCTTCATTGCCCAGGGCTTCTGGATACCCTGTCCGGCAAACCATAACGCACCGCGCTGGTGGGCGTTCATCTTGTCGATCAGTGCCATTAGCTGCTCGCTGTTGTGACGCGGCTGATATTCGGCAAACAGGTCGAACTGCGCCACGCCATCGCTGAAAAAATCCCCCAGCATCACGCCGCCTTTCATGTAGCGCTTACCGGGAACCCAGATGCGATCCAAACAGTTGAGCGTCGCTTGAATGATGTCACGACTATCGGCAGTTGGCGTAATAAGCGTCTGGCTAGCGGCATTCGCATAATAGGGATGATGCGGATCGTGTGGGCTGGTGCGAATAAAGGTGCCAATATGGCGACAATATTGCCGCTCGCTGCGCAGCTTTTCGGCGGCGCGGGCAGCGTAATTGGCAATAGCCTCGCGCATATCGTGATAGTCGGTAATGCGGTCGCCAAACGAGCGCGAGCACAATATATTTTGCCGATTCGGGACCACCTCATCAAACGCCAGGCAAGGCTCACCGCATAATTCACGTACGGTGCGCTCCAGAACCACGCCGAAGTGTTTGCGGATCAACGCTGTGGGCGTTTCAGCTAACTGCAGCGCGGTATCAATGCCCATGAGATTGAGCTTTTTCGATAAGCGGCGACCGACACCCCATACCTCTTCAACCTTGACCCGCTTCATCAATTCACGCTGGCGCAGCGGTGCGGAAAGATCCATCACATTCTCGGCTTTGGTCCAGCGCTTGGCGGCCCAGTTGGCCAGTTTGGCGAGGGTTTTGGTGGGGGCAATACCGACCCCCACGCGCAGATGCGTGTCCTGATAGATGCGATCGCGAATATCCCGCCCCAGCTGTTCTAGCGTCATACAGGCGTCGATGCCGGTGACATCAACAAAGGCTTCATCAATGGAGTACTCGTCGACGCGTGTGGAGATCAGCGCCAGCGTCTCCATCACGCGCCGCGACATATCGCCATAAAGCGCATAGTTGGAGGAGAACACCACCACGTTATGGCGCGTTAACTCTTCGCGATGTTTAAAGTAGGGCGCACCCATTTTAATGCCGAGCTTTTTGGCTTCTTTACTCAGCGAAATAATACAGCCGTCGTTGTTGGACAGCACCACAATCGGTTTGCCGCGCAGATCCGGGCGAAACACGGTTTCGCAGCTGGCGTAGAAAGAGTTCACGTCCACTAAGGCGAACATTAGCGGCCCAACGTTTTGATCACGTGTTTGACGATGCCGAAGACTTCGAACTGATCCACATCGGGAATGGGGATGATCGCATGGGCCGCATTCATGGGTTTGAGGTGCAGGTAGGGCCGCAGCATAAGTTGTTTGACGGTGAATTCACCCGAGAGAGAGGCGACCACAATATCGCCGTGCCTGGGCTTGGGGGAGCTGTCTACCACCAGCAGGTCCCCCTCCGCAATACCGCCTTCAATCATGGAATCACCGCTTACTCTGATGAAGTAGGTTGAACTGGGGTGATCCACTAAAAAGTGGTTGAGGTCGATGCGCTGTTCAACGTAGTCCTGAGCCGGTGAGGGAAAGCCACAGGGCACCCGACTAATGAATAAAGGGAAGTCTACAATGGCGCGGATTTCCGCGGGCTGATAAAACTGCATGGCTGCGATCTCAAATTATTACTGTATGTGTATACAGTAATATCGAGTGGGCAGGTTGATCAAGCCAGTACCGGCGACTATCTGCAAAACACTTGGCAGGAAAGGGAATTTAATTTTAGTGAAAGTCCGCGGCTTGCCCATGCAGAGGCAAGCCATAAACGGGATACGAAGGCTAAATCATCATCCCCAAAATCTGCAGCGTGCTCTGCTGCGAAGCGGTGATGAATGGAATGTCTTTGATGTGTTGCATGCCGAAGGCTTCATAGAACTTACGTGCGCGGACATTCTCGCCTAATACTTCCAGCCACAAGTAGCCTTCGCGCTTATCGCGTGCCTCATTAATAATGCTCTCGAACATCCATCTGCCGTAATTCTTGCCGGTTTCTTCCGGGTTGAGATACAGCTTGTTCAGCAGTGCGCCGCTCATGCCTGAATCCGGTACCGGTGTGTTCCAGGTGACTTTGGCAAAGCCAATGGGTTTGTCCGTCTCGGCGATAAGCCAGCTCTCATTCGGTGCGGCCAGACTGCTGGCAAGCTCGATGAGGCCGTACTCTTTGTCGATAAAGGCATCCAGTTCTTCTGCGGAAACCCACATATGCTTGAAATGCGCACTGTAGGTCATGCGTCCCAGCTGGTGCAGCAGCTCTGCATCCTCCGCCTGGGCTTTACGTATGGTGAACTCCATGCCAGCTATCCTTTCTCATTCTTGTTATTAACCTTATCGTCGGTCATCACAATCATGACCGAAGGGCACTTACCATAGCGTGTTAGTAACAAAAACCCAAGAAAACAGGCGATTACTGTTAACAAATGCGCGCAGCATCGGCGTCGATCTTTATCTTCTTACTCAATGACCCGATAATACCGTAATGCCGAACAGTTAAGCGCCGTCTCACATCACCGCACCTTCCGTAGCGGCGCGATTTATCGCGCAATACATTGCGCCGCTACAAGGTGTGCTCTCGGTAATGAGGGTTTTCATGTCTTAACTGACAACCATTACCCGATAATACCGCAGTATCGTTGCAGCACGCGCTGCGTAAGGCGGGAAGCCGATGATCTATAGTTAACACTGAGAAGCAAGCGTAAGCCCATATTCTCAGGAGGTAAAAGATGTCAGATTCGCAACCTAAAATTATCGGTGAAGCGGCCTACGCCTTGCTGGTACGTCGCGAGGAAGTCAACGTCTACTCGCTGCTGGCCGAACTTGCGCGCATGTCGGAAAACGAGAAAAGTCGTCAGCGGCTGGAGCGCATTGCGCATGCCCGCCAATGGTTAATGGCGCATCGTCAGCCGGCAGAAAGCGATAATCGCGCCCATTCGGCGTTACGTGGCCTGAGT
Source organism: Pantoea sp. BRR-3P (assembly GCF_039621635.1). NCBI lineage: Bacteria > Pseudomonadati > Pseudomonadota > Gammaproteobacteria > Enterobacterales > Erwiniaceae > Pantoea > Pantoea sp. BRR-3P. The sequence goes on along the minus strand of NZ_CP155066.1, from coordinate 2,316,982 downwards.
CGACAGGAAGGGAGCGTTAGAATGCCCTCTGCGGATGGAGACGACAGTTGACGCCACAGGGCTCACGCGCCGGTCGCTGCCGGCGCTGGGCTCACGAATTTGGAAATAATAAGTTTCCAATTATCCGAATCCGCTCCCATTAGCACTTTTTGCAACAAACACCCCCGTATAAGTTCAGTAAGCTTTTTGTACAGCTTTAGATTAACCTGTACAACTTTCATTAGGTCAGCTGACCTAACATTTTAATTTATTGGGGTCAATTATGCGTCAGAACGGATATACGCCAAGTTCAGTCGAGGCCATTGCCAACTATTTCAGCAAAGCGTCTCTGCCATCGCAGCAAGAAACATTAGGACAGGTTGTGGTCGAAATCCTGCGTGAAGGACGTAATCTGAACCGCAAATCGCTTTGCACCAAGCTTCTGCGCAGACTTGAACTCGCTTCCAATGCGGAAGAAGAGCACCATTATCATCAGTTGATCGGTCTGTTGTTCGAACGTGAAAGCTAAGAACTGATTTGACGTCCAGGTTGTACAACTATAAGACTTTACTCTGATAACGCACTTCCTTGTGTATGACCTGTGACAGGCTGTACTGCGCTACACTGACTTGTGTAGCGCACCCATTTTGCCGTGTGCCGGGTTGAGGGCGAAGCGGCATTCAGAGATTCGTTATGAATAGAAGTGAATACCAGAAAATAATCGATGAAATAATCGGGGAAGCGGCGCTAGTGCTGTTGCAAAAGGCGGGGCCGGTAAATACTCAAGCGCTGATTGATCAGCTTATATGTATGAAAGAGCAGAGCACCGACCACGAACAGCGTGAAGCGATTATCGCCGCTATTACCGATGTGCGTAACAGCATCCTGGCGGGTAAGAAACTGCGGGAAGAGCAACCAAACAGGGACAATGTTCTGCCGCTATTTGGTGATAAGGAACAGTCTGGCAGCAACCGCAAGCATTAAGCGTTTGCCTCGTGTTTAGTGAATTATCATTTGAACGTATCGCTATCAGTACGGGACTGGAATCATGTCGGAAAATCACGACCTCTACTCTGCACTGCCTGACATTGAGTTGGCAGAGCATTTTCGCAATGCAGACAGCAGCCTAAAGCATGAATCGGCAGTATTGGATAGAGTTATTCGCCACGTGCTGGCCACTGAAGGGCGCGTCAGTAATAAATCGATCATTCTCTGCCTGATTATGGCACTGGAATCTGCGGATACCGATGCTGAAGGCGATATCCTGCGTAGAACGCTGGAAATCGTTGTGGGCTATACGCCAGACGATGCCTGATAGTTGATTTTTGCCCCCCCAGCCGTGGGGGGCAATTTAGTGCATCATACCTGCCAGTAACCGCATCGCGGCATCGCACAGGCGCCGCAACTCTTTATCCTTTGTCCCTGACTTCATTACATGAAGCGATAAAGAAATATCATGCGCTTTGAAAACGCGCTCCTCCCTGATGAACTCCGCGACGGCCATACCGATGAGCGCATAAAGGTCCGGTGTTGGACGGTTTTCATCTCTCAACATCACCTCCGATGCTTGTATATATATACAGTCTGGCATAGGGAAATAGACGGCGATACCTTTTTCGTGCGTTGTGTTGAGGGAAGGAATAAATAAGCGAAGCGTTAATTAAGCGATAATGTGTGATAAATGCGCGGGTTAAGCCAAAATATTATCGTGAAAAAATTTACTCTTTTTTCAATAGCGCCGCTTTCTGTTTCGCTCTATCAATGTTAAATCTGTGTAACCAGGTGCGAAACTGCTTCAGCTGGGCTTGTGAGGAGCTTTCATTAGAAAGCGTGCAAATATAAAGCTGACTCTGCGTATGATTATTCATACCCAGCGCATAGAATTCACTTTTATTTTCACGGTGTTGCAACTCAATTCCCGTGAAATGCATTTCTTTGCGCAAATGCAGAATAGCTTCGAACTTTTTAAAGTCCATCATCATGCCCTTATTATTCTAAGTTGATAGCAAGAGGAGCTGGCTTCATATAGCGTAAACCTATGCAGAGAGTAAGCCAGCACATGTTGAACTGAGTCGCTTAAATCACGGATAGCCACGTTTCGCGACGGATCGCTTCAGCCATTTACGTTTACTCCCGCTTTGCTTATCCATCGCTAATGCGCTGGCGCTGGCAGGATCAAAAAGTGACAGGCTTTCTATCTGGTGCACCATAATCACTTTACGAAATTCCAGCGCGCTTTTCGGCGTGGAAGAGAAATCAATACTGTGATTGTGGTACCACTTACTGTAGTTATGCTCGATCGCCAGATTCAGCGTACGGGCGTCGCGATAACCGCTGAGCATCGGAATCAACACAATATTTGCCGTGTTGGCATATTCGAACGTAGCGGCATGAATCATACCAATATATATACGCTTTGATTTCAGCGTCACCCAGGCTAATTCACCTTCTTCCATGCACTGCAGTAATAGCTGCTCAATGCCATTAGAGCGCGAAAGTCGCTGATAAAGCTCTTTGCGGCTGCCCGGATTAAGGCGTGCGCTGACAGCCCAGTTAGAGCGATACATACAAAACAGAATGGCGAAGGCCAGCATCAATACGACCGGTGCCTGAATGCCTAAAAAACTCCAGGTCATGAAATCGACATTCCAGTGAACATTCTCCATCGACGACAGCGCAAAAGCGTTGTTCACCCCCGATGCGATAAGCAATATGAGCCAGATTATTCCCGTTGCCAGCACGCCTTGTAGCACAAATATGCAGCCATAAAGTGCAATAAGAAAATAGACATCCCAGCCGAACGAACGCTTAATCTTTAAGCGACTCGACATATCACGACTGGTATACCAGTAGCCGCATACCATCATGACCATAAATATTGCGGTACCCATTTAAATATCCTTCAACGTCATGACATGCTGAGCAAAATCGCGCTGTACTTCAGGGCTCAATGCATTTACCGAGGCGTTACCATCTTCATCGATAATTATTCTGTCGCCTTCCTGTATCGATTCCTGAATATCCTGGCGAGTCATCACTTGCACCAGCGCCTCTGGACTACCGAACATAGACGTTAAAAAACCAAACATAGCGAGGGATCCTTTTATTCATGCCAACACAAACTATGGCACATCCCTCGACAGCTACGCGCTTAAAGGCGGCGTGATGGATGATATCGGTAACTTTCCGGATTAATCTGCCAGCAGGTAATAAAAACGGAGAGGAATAAATAGACAGCAGCCATAATAAATTACAGCTGCTTTTATTTTTGCGATCAGAAAAGCTCAAGATAGAGTGATTTAATCATCTCAACGCTACACTCGCGGGGATTTCCACCGGTGCAAATATCGTCATAGGCGGCCGCGGCCAATGCTGCGGCATCCTCCACCCGCATACCGATATCGCGTAATTTGAGCGGAATACCGATGTCACGATTGAGGCGGGTCACGGCGTCAATCGCCAGCGTACGCGCCTCCGACAAAGAACATTCATAGGCGCCTTTGATACCCAGCGCATGCGCGATATCGCGGTATTTCTCACCGGTATATTCCGCATTGAAAGCCATAATATGCGGAAGCAACACGGCGTTGGCGATACCGTGCGGTGTGCCATAAAAAGCGCCCAGCGGGTGCGCCATGCCGTGTACCAGCCCCAGTCCGACATTGGAAAAGCCCATACCAGCAATGTATTGCCCCAGCGCCATATCGGCCACGCCGGCTGACACACCTTTCACGGAATCACGCAGCGAACGGCCAATAATCTCAATCGCTTTGAGATGGAACATGTCGGTCAGTTCCCAGGCGCCGCGGGTAATAAATCCTTCAATGGCGTGGGTCAGTGCGTCTACGCCGGTTGCCGCTTTCAGGCTGGCTGGCATGCTGGCCATCATGTCGGGATCGATAATAGCGATCGCCGGGATGTCATGCGGATCGTAGCAGACAAATTTGCGTTTCTTCTCTTCATCGGTGATGACGTAATTGATCGTGACTTCTGCAGCCGTGCCGGATGTGGTGGGCACAGCAATAATTGGCACCGAGGGATGGCGCGTGGCGGCACCACCTTCCAGCATGCGCACGTCGGTAAATTCGGGATTAGCAATCATCATGCCGATGGCTTTGCAGGTGTCCTGCGGCGAGCCACCGCCCACGGCAATCAGATAATCCGCGCCCGCACGGCGAAATGCAGTGACGCCCGCGTGTACCACCTCTACGGTTGGATTGGGGATCACGCGATCATAAACCTCATAATCCAGGCCGTTTTGCGCCAGCAGGTCGGTAATGCGGGTGGCGACAGAAAACTTGATCAGATCTTTATCCGTGACCACCAGCGCTTTGGTAAAACCGCGCTTGTTAATCTCATCAACAATGGCGTTGATAGCACCCGAACCAAAGTAAGCCGTTTCATTGAGGATCATTCTGTTAATCATGTTAATTACCTTCACGTAGATGCCATATTTTATTTTTTTTGATTAAAATCATCAAGATAAAATGATTTAACCCTATTTAGATCTACGGGGTAAAAGGGATGTTTATATTGCGTTTTCTCAATAAAAGCGCTGTTTCCCGCCTGCTGGACTGGCGACGCGCAAGTGAGAGGAAAGTAACGGAGAGTCGAAGAGTGCGCAGGGCGGAAATGGCGAAAGGCTGCCAGCGATGCAGCCAGCGTTGGCGGGGGCGATCAGGAACCTAGACGCATATTCTCGGCGCGTTTTGCGGTGTCATAAACATATTGCAGCATGGGTTCCAAATCGGTATCGGGGCCGGAACTGATAATCTTGCCGCGCAACCACTCTATTTCGCTGGTGATATCCGGAGGGAAAATGGTGTTGTTCTGCGCATTGCGCAGCCACTTAAGCAGAAAGTTATTCTTACCGCGTACTCCACCCGACTTTTTCGTTTTGGCATTGATTTTCAGCGCAATCAAAATGCAGTAATAGAAGTGAACGCGCTGGCTGTAGTTTTGCGGCATCATTTTCTACCTCCCACCCTGACATGGCCAAAATGTGAAGTTGATCGGTTTTCCATCATCCTGATTCCTGCCTGAAGTCATCTCAATGCGCTGATTTATGCTCTCAAGAGCCGTAACTCCGCACTGTGACCGCGCGGTAGACGCACCATATGACAATCTTTGCCGCCGAATCAAGTCGGCTTAATCTGGGAAATGTTTGCCGGCATGGTGGTGTCCGACGAGGTTGCGGCAGTCACAAAACTAAGCGAAGCGCCTGAAAAGCCACGGACGCAATTTTTTTCCTGCCTGAAGCTTAAAACGGCCACTTATCCTATAGCGAAGCCGTATGCATCTGGCAATATCGTGATCTACGTCTACACTTAAAGCTGACGATGTTCGCTGTCAGGTTGCCATGTGAGTCCAGATCATGTTTGTTTGTGGGGAGTTAACTATCGAAATACCGTGTTGTCGGCAAAATCTCCTCGCACGCCATTCTGCGGTTTTTAACCGCCTCTCTCATTCAACCTGTCCCCGAACGTCCACAGAAGCGAAACCCCAGGATACAGGAGGAGAGTCGTGACCCCCGCGGTTAATCAGAACAACACGTTGCCGTCGTTGAGCGGCGGACTTTATGCCTTCTTTTTTGACGTCGACGGTACGCTGGCGGCGATTCAGTCGCAGCCCGAGTCGGTTTCAATTCCCGCCTCGGTTCGCCAGCACCTGCAACACATTTCCAATCTTAGCCACGGCGCGTTAGCACTGGTCTCTGGACGCCCGATTGCGCAACTGGATGAACTGGTTGCGCCACTTGAAGCGCCAGCGGCCGGCGTGCACGGCGCTGAGCGGCGTGATGCCAGCGGACACGTCCATCGACACAGCTTGCCGGGCGATATCGCCCATACCTTGCAAACTGAGCTGCAGCAAACGCTGGATCAATGGCCCGACACGCTGCTGGAAGTCAAGGGTATGGCTTTCGCGCTGCACTATCGCAATGCGCCGCAGTACGAAAACGCCATTATGCAGCTGGCGGAAGATGCCGTAACACGTTTTCCCGAGCTGGCGCTTCAGCCAGGAAAATGTGTCGTAGAACTGAAACCGCAGGGCATTGATAAAGGTGCCGCGGTGCGTGAGTTTATGCAGGAAGCCCCCTTTATCGGACGTATTCCGGTATTTGTGGGAGACGACCTGACAGATGAAAAGGGATTTCTCGCGGTGAACGCGATGCAGGGGATTTCTGTCAAAGTCGGTGAAGGTGCCAGCCACGCACGCTATCGTCTGAACAGCGTTGAGGCAGTGTGGCACTGGCTTGAACAACTATTATTACAACTAGAACATGACAATGTTGGTAAGGAGTTTAGGTTATGAGTCGTTTAGTCGTCGTATCTAACCGTATCGCTATTCCCGATGGCAGCAAGGCCAGCGCAGGCGGACTTGCTGTCGGTATTTTGGATGCACTGCAAGATACCGGAGGATTATGGTTTGGCTGGAACGGAGAGATTAGCGAGTTCTCTGGTGAAGATGAGGATGAAGAGCTCACGCAGCTCGAGCATAACGGAATTACCTACGCGTCATTGCCGCTCAATCAGAACGATTACGATCAATATTATCTCCAGTTTTCGAATACCGTGATTTGGCCGGCCTTTCACTATCGCCTTGATCTGGTTGAGTATCAACGTGAAGCCTGGGACGGTTACTGTCGGGTAAATACCTTACTGGCGCAGCGCCTAAAACCGCTGCTGCAGCCGGACGATATTCTGTGGATCCACGATTATCATCTGCTGCCGTTTGCTGCCGAGCTACGTAAACTCGGCATTAATAACCGCATTGGCTTCTTCCTGCATATTCCGTTCCCGACGCCAGAGATCTTCAACGCTCTGCCGCCGCATCAGGAACTGCTGGAGATGATGAGCGATTACGATCTGCTGGGATTCCAGACAGAATCCGATCGCGTTGCGTTCCTTGATAGCCTGAGCCAGCTAACGCAGTTGCAGAATAAAGGTGAGAAAAAGCACCGTGCCTTTGGCAACACCTTTATGACCGAGGTGTATCCCATTGGTATCGAGCCGGACACCATTAAAGAGATGGCTGAAGGACCATTGCCACCGAAGATGGCCGCGATGAAACGCGATCTGGGTGATTTGCAAAATATTATTGCCTGCGAGCGTCTGGACTATTCAAAAGGTCTGCCAGAGCGTTTTCTGGCATACGAAGCCTTGCTGGCGAATTTCCCGCAGCATCGCGGCAAAGTGCGTTACTCGCAGATTGCGCCAACCTCACGCGGTGATGTGCAGGCGTATCAGGACATTCGTCACCAGCTGGAAACCGAAGCGGGGCGCATTAACGGTAAATACGGCACCTTGGGCTGGACGCCGCTTTATTATCTCAACCAGCACTTCGATCGCCGCCTGTTAATGAAGATCTTCCGCCTGACCAACGTTGGCTTGATAACGCCATTACGTGATGGGATGAATTTGGTGGCGAAAGAGTATGTTGCGGCGCAGGACCCCGATAACCCAGGCGTACTGGTGCTATCGCGCTTTGCCGGTGCGGCGCAGGAGCTGACGTCCGCGCTGATCGTTAACCCTTACGATCGTGATGACGTAGCGGCCGCGCTGGATCGCGCCTTGACCATGCCGCGTACCGAGCGTATTTCGCGCTACAACGACATGATGGCCGTGTTGCGCAAACAGGACATTTCACATTGGCGTGAAAGCTTCCTGAAAGATCTGAATACCTTGCCGGTGCGTAGTGAAGATCACGGTACGGTAAATAAAGTCGCTACCTTTCCCAAATTAGCGTAAGACAGACCCTTTGGTCATGCAGGGCCGCCAACAATGGTGGCCCTACACGCATCGCATCGCATACCCCACAAACTACCCGCTCTCCATTTGCAGCCTGCCACTTTATTAGCCTGAATCGTGTCCTGCTGCCCGCTGTACTGCAAAGCGTTTTCACGCGCCACCATAACCTGACGAAATCGATTTCATTTCTTAATGCCGTAATGGGCTGACACATCAGAAAAAAAGCACATTTTGGTTAAAAAGCAGGCGGTCAAACGGCAAAAAGCGCTTTTTTTTGTCGCAACCCTAAAGATTCGTCGTGGCACGCCGATAGTTATCGTGAGATAAACCGCAAATCCGCTGATTCATTCAATTCTCTAATGTAACGCTCTGTTACATACCCTGTCGTACGCTAAACACTCCCTACGATCTACTGACAGTTCCCTGGCGCAGCGCGCCCAGTCTTCACGCTTCGCTTGCGGCATAGTAATGGTGCTTGCAGGCAATATTCCCTGTAAGTGATTAATTTAGAAGCGAATAATTTCGCTCTGTTTCGGAGTATTATCCTGCATATAACGGCTATTACAGAGGGATATAGCACTAATAGTGCAGATGGGCAGATAACTGATCGTGTGGTAATGGCAATCTCCGGCAGAGACTAAAACCGGTGGCGCATCGATGAAATATTAAGGAAACAATTCGAATTCGTACAAAAAACGCACAACATAAAAGCGATGCTGAAGGTTTCAGAAAAAAATTTGCCTTAAAAGTGTGACGCAGATCACACTTTATCTAAAATTTCGCGCCACTCACGTTGTATGTCGAAATCAGACGATATAGATTTGCCTTGTTTTCGGAATAGTCTTAAAAAACTGTAAGCAGACGTCACGGAAGATGGTTACAACTCAAGCAAAGAATGGCCTGGAGTTTTGATTACTACTGATCAGTGTCCTGACAGGAAATGAAACGGTCAGGAACGCGTTGGCTCAAGCCTGATTATTTTTTTGCCATCTTTAGATTTACCAACCAGCAGCCCGAACCATAGAACATTTAATTCTGTGGCCGTATATGTGTCGCGTCTATCAGGATGGAAAAAAATGGGTACATCAGAATTACTAAAACATATATATGACATCAATTTGTCATATTTGCTTCTTGCTCAGCGTTTAATTAACCAGGAAAAAGCTTCAGCAATGTTTCGTTTAGGCATCGATGAATCGATGGCGGATGCATTGTCACAATTAACTTTACCTGAGATGGTAAAATTAGCGGAAACCAATCAACTGGTTTGCCAGTTCCGCTTTACCGATCACAACCATATTAATCGTCTGACCCAAGAGTCACGCGTGGATGACTTGCAGCAAATCCACACCGGTATTTTATTATCCAGCCGCTTACTGCGTAACGCGTCGAAAGATGACGTTTCTGCGAAGAAGAGGGCCGTTTAATGAGTGAAAAAAGTATTGTTCAGGAAGCGCGCGATATTCAGCTGGCAATGGAGCTGATTACATTGGGCGCGCGTCTGCAAATGCTCGAGAGCGAAACGCAATTGAGCCGCGGACGCCTGATTAAATTGTACAAAGAATTACGCGGTGCACCCCCACCGAAAGGCATGCTGCCATTCTCAACCGATTGGTTCATGACCTGGGAACAAAATATCCACTCCTCTATGTTCTGTAACGCCTGGCAGTTCCTGTTAAAAACCGGATTAAGCAGCGGCGTTGAAGCGGTGATCAAAGCGTATCGTTTATACCTTGAGCAGTGTCCGCAATCGGACGAGGGCCCGCTGTTGGCGCTGACGCGCGCATGGACCCTGGTGCGATTCGTTGAAAGCGGCATGCTGGAACTTTCTGACTGTAAGTGCTGCGGTGGTAGCTTTATCAACCACGCACACCAGCCAGTCGGCAGCTTTGTCTGCAGCCTGTGCCAGCCGCCATCACGTGCCGTAAAAAGACGTAAACTTTCTGCAGATTCTGCCGATACCTTTCCACAACTGCTGGATGAACAGGTTAAACGCGCCGTTTAAGTTTGTTCGCATCGTGGAAAACATCCAGCAGCGGTTAATACCGCTGCTTTTTTTTTGCCTGCGATTAGCGAATAACACCTGCGGCTCTCTGGCTTAACTTCCATCAACACGTTACGGACGTAAGGATTTTTTGTGCTGATTATTCTGGGTTATATCGTGGTCGTCGGCTCCGTGTTGGGCGGCTACATGATGGTCGGTGGACATTTAGGTGCGCTTTATCAACCGTCGGAGCTGCTGATTATCGGCGGGGCCGGTATTGGTGCCTTTTTAGTCGGCAATAATGGCAAGTCGATCAAGAAGACATTAAAAGCGTTGCCATTGTTAATGCGCGGCTCGAAATATAACAAAGCCGTATACATGGATTTAATGGCGCTGCTTTATCGACTGATGGCGAAATCACGCCAGCAGGGCATGCTGTCATTAGAACGCGATATTGAAGACCCGAACCAGAGTGAAATTTTTGCTAACTATCCACGTATTTTGTCCGATAAACAGTTGGTGGACTTTATTACCGACTATTTACGTTTAATGGTTAGTGGAAATATGAATGCATTCGAAATCGAAGCCCTGATGGATGAAGAGATCGAAACTTACGAACACGAGTGTGAAGTACCAGCGCAAAGTATATCCGCGGTGGGTGATGGCTTACCGGCTTTCGGCATCGTGGCGGCGGTAATGGGCGTGGTTCACGCGCTGGCCTCGGCCGATCGTCCTGCGGCAGAGTTAGGGGCATTAGTGGCCCATGCGATGGTCGGTACTTTCCTCGGCATCCTGCTCGCCTACGGCTTTATCTCGCCGCTGGCATCCGTGCTGCGTCAGAAATGTGCCGAAACCACCAAGATGATGCAGTGCGTGAAAGTGACATTACTCTCCAGCCTGAACGGCTACGCGCCGCAGATTGCGGTCGAGTTTGGTCGCAAAACGTTGTATTCCGCCGAGCGCCCGTCGTTTACCGAACTGGAAGAGCATGTGCGTAACGCGAAGAACCCGGCGAAACAAACTTCGGATGAGAATTCATGAAAGCTGGCAATCGCCCCATTGTGCTGGTTAAAAAGCGCAAACATAAAGGTCACCATGGCAGCCACGGTTCGTGGAAGATTGCCTATGCCGACTTTATGACGGCGATGATGGCGTTCTTTATGGTGATGTGGCTGCTCTCCATCTCCAGCCCCAAAGAGTTGGTACAAATTGCGGAATACTTCAAAACCCCGCTGCGGGTGGCATTAACCGGCGGCCAGCGCAGCAGCGACAGTGAAAGCCCGATCCCTGGCGGCGGTGACGATCCCACGCAGCAGAAGGGAGAAGTGAAGAAAATCGTTGATATGGATGCGCAGAAAAAAAAGCTGGAAGAGATTCGCCTGAATCGTCTGCGTGAAAAACTCGACCAGCTGATTGAAGCCGATCCGCGCCTGAAAGCACTGCGTCCGCACCTGATCATTAATATGGTGCAGGAGGGGCTGCGTATTCAGATTATCGATAGCCAGAATCGCCCGATGTTTAAAACCGGCAGTGCGGAAGTTGAGCCTTACATGCGCGATATTCTGCGCACCATCGCTCCGGTACTGAACGATATTCCCAACAAAATTAGCCTGTCAGGCCACACCGACGATATCCAGTATGCCAACGGCGATCGTGGCTACAGCAACTGGGAACTGTCGGCAGATCGTGCCAATGCCTCACGTCGTGAGTTAATGGTCGGTGGGTTGGACGGCAGCAAAATGCTGCGTGTGGTCGGTATGGCCGACACCATGAAGCTGAAAAACCGTGGTGCTAATGATGCAGTCAACCGCCGCATTAGCCTGCTGGTGTTGAATCACGACACCGAAGCGGCGATTGAAAAAGAGAATGCCGAGAGCGATGCCGTACAGGTGAGCGACCCGGCGCAAATTATTCCCGACATTACCGCACCTGCTGTACCGGCTGCGCCGACTGCTCCGACAGGTTCCACTGCGACACCGGCTGCGCCGGCTGCGACAGCGACACCTGCGGCAGTGGCCACACCGGCGGCTGGCGCGGTGACACCAGACCAACCCTCACAGCCGAGGTGATCCCGTGAGCATGGACATCAGCGATTTTTACCAGACGTTTTTTGATGAAGCCGATGAGCTGTTAGCGGATATGGAGCAACACCTGTTGGGACTCGATCCCCAGGAGCCCGATTCCGAGCAGTTGAATGCCATTTTCCGCGCCGCCCACTCCATCAAAGGGGGCGCCGGTACGTTTGGCTTTACGGTTTTACAGGAAACCACCCACATCCTGGAAAACATTCTGGATGGTGCGCGCCGCGGCGAGATGCAGCTCAGCACCGATATCATCAACCTGTTTTTGGAAACCAAAGATATTATGCAAGAACAGCTCGATGCCTATAAAACGGCGCAGGAGCCGAATGCAGAAAGTTTTAAATACATCTGCGAAGCGCTGCGCCAGCTGGCCCTGGAAGCAAAAGGCATCGCGCCTGAAGCGGCAAAAATCGCCGAGGTGGTGGCCATCGCTGCGCCGGCTGCTACCTCAGGCCTGCGCCTGCAGCTGGTTGATCTGAAAGAAAAAGAACCGGAGCTAATGCTGGAAGAGCTCGGCAACCTTGGCACGGTCAGCAATGTGATAAAGAGCGCGAATTCACTCGAGGTCACGATTGATGGCGTGGGCCAGGATGACATCGTCGCCGTGCTCTGTTTTGTGCTGGAAGAAGCACAAATCCTCTTCCCGCAAGAGCGCGCCCCCGCTGCTGCCGAGACGCCGATGGCCGACGCGGTGGTCGCGGAACCGGCACCGGTACAAACTGCCACCGTGACCGAGATTACCCCCGCCGCGAAACGCGAGCCTAAGCGTGCAGCGGCACCGGCGAAAGTGAGCGAATCCAGCAGCATTCGCGTGGCGGTGGAAAAAGTTGACCAGCTGATTAACCTGGTGGGCGAACTGGTGATCACCCAATCGATGCTGGCGCAGCGTTCTGGCGCGCTGGATCCGGTGGCACACGGTGACCTGCTGAATAGCATGGGACAGCTGGAACGCAACGCCCGCGATTTGCAGGAATCGGTGATGTCGATTCGTATGATGCCGATGGAGTACGTCTTCAGCCGCTTCCCACGCCTGGTACGCGATTTGGCCAGCAAGCTGGGCAAAGAAGTGGAGCTCACGCTACTCGGCAGCTCGACTGAACTGGATAAGAGTTTGATCGAACGCATCATCGATCCGTTAACGCACCTGGTGCGAAACAGCCTCGATCACGGCATCGAAACCCCGGAGAAACGCCTCGCGTCCAGCAAAACCGCGGTCGGTAATCTCACGCTGTCTGCGGAACATCAGGGCGGCAATATCTGCATCGAAGTGATCGATGACGGTGCCGGTCTCAACCGCGAACGCATCCTGGCCAAAGCGCTCTCATCCGGCTTGCCGGTCAGCGAAAGCATGAGCGATGAAGAAGTCGGCATGTTGATCTTCGCCCCGGGCTTCTCCACCGCCGAGCAGGTTACCGACGTGTCAGGCCGTGGCGTGGGCATGGACGTGGTGAAACGAAATATTCAGGAGATGGGCGGCCACGTCGAAATTTCCTCGAAGCAGGGTAAAGGCACCACCATTCGCATTCTGCTGCCACTGACGCTGGCGATCCTTGATGGCATGTCGGTGCGCGTGGCGAATGAAGTGTTCATTCTGCCGCTCAACGCGGTGATGGAATCGCTGCAGCCAACCGCCGAAGAGTTGAAACCGCTGGCCGGCGGCGAGCGCGTGCTGGAAGTGCGTGGCGAATATCTGCCGCTGGTGGAGCTGTGGAATGTGTTTGAGGTAGAGAACGCCAAAACAGACGCCACGCAAGGCATCGTGGTGATCCTGCAAAGCGCAGGCCGTCGCTACGCACTACTGGTCGATCAGCTGATTGGGCAGCATCAGGTGGTAGTGAAGAACCTTGAAAGCAACTATCGCAAAGTGCCGGGCATCTCAGCCGCCACCATTCTTGGCGATGGTAGCGTGGCGCTGATTGTGGATGTCTCAGCACTGCAATCGTTGAACCGTGAAAAACGTGTGGCCGGTGCCGCAGCGTAATAGATAACCAAAGGGTAAAAAAATGACTGACATGGCAACCGTGACCAAAATCGCTGGCGAAACCGTTGGCCAGGAATTCTTAGTTTTCACTCTGGGTGACGAAGAGTACGGCATTGACATTCTGAAAGTGCAGGAGATCCGCGGTTACGATCAGGTCACCCGCATCGCCAATACGCCAGAGTTCATCAAAGGCGTCACCAATTTGCGCGGCGTGATCGTGCCAATTATCGACCTGCGAGTGAAATTCTCGCAGCCGGATGTGGAATATAACGAAAATACCGTGGTGATCGTGCTGAATCTGGTTCAGCGCGTGGTGGGTATTGTGGTTGACGGCGTTTCGGATGTGCTGTCGCTGACGCAAGAGCAGATTCGCCCGGCACCGGAATTTGCTGTCACCATGTCTACCGAATACCTCACCGGCCTTGGCGCGTTGGGTGAACGTATGCTGATTCTGGTCGACATCGAAAAGCTGCTGAGCAGCGAAGAGATGGCGCTGGTGGACAACCTGCGCTCCGCGTAAGAAATCAACGGGTCGCTGCGGCGGCCCGTTATCATCACGTCTGTGAACTAATTCTTTGTTAGTAAACAAGAAAACAGTAAAATACCCGCGTTTTTCCTCAATATTCCAGCCGCTCAGTCGATAACTGCTCTGTACGATTTTTCTTCATTTTCCAGGGCAAGCTATGTTTACGAAAATCCGCGTTGTGACCAGTTTATTGCTGGTGTTGTTGGTATTTGGTTTTCTGCAGTTGTCGTCCGGCTCGCTGTTTTTCAAAGCGCTGAGCGATGACAAAAACAGTTTTAACGTTTCACAGCTGGCGAGCAAAAATATCGCCGCCATCAACGATGCCTTCATGAGTCTGAATCAAAGCCGCGTGGTATTAACCCGCATCCAGCTCCGCATGGCAACCAGCAAGCTCAGCGGCAGTGAAGCGGATGTGGCGGGCTTGTATGAAGACAGCAAAGCCTTCCAGAAAGATGCGACGGATAACTACCAGCTGTTTAAAGCCACGCCGGATACGCCGGGACAGGATGCTGCGCTGAATCAGCGGGTTGATGATACCTATTCAGCTTACGCGCGCGCGCTGGCTCAGATGCAGGATGCGCTGGTGGCAAAAGATTTAGTGCAGGCCGGCAAGGTCCCGGTGGCGCCAAGCCAGAGTGCATTCCTGAAAGAGTACCGCCAGTGGCGTGCCGACCAGGACCGTTTAACGGCGGCGGGCGCGGCGGCCAACAGCCTGGCGTATCAGCACATGATATGGCTGCTGAGCGCGGTCATGGCGCTGGTGGTGGCCGTGATTGTGCTGTGCTGGTTTGGCATGCGCAAAATCCTGATTATCCCGCTCAACGGGAATATTCAACACATCCAGCATATCGCGCAGGGCGATCTCACCCAGCACATCGTTGTGACGGGCCGTAATGAGATGAGCCAGCTGGCGGCCAGCCTGCATGATATGCAGCAGTCGCTGGTGCGTACGGTGAGTGATGTGCGCGACGGTTCGGATGCCATTTTTACCGGAGCCAGTGAGATTTCCGCCGGTAATAACGATCTCTCGGCGCGTACTGAAGAGCAGGCTGCCTCACTGGAGCAGACCGCGGCCAGCATGGAACAACTAACCGCAACGGTAAAACAGAACGCGGAAAATGCGCGTCAGGCGTCGCAGCTGGCGCTGAGCGCGTCAGAAACCGCACAGAAGGGGGGCGATGTGGTGCAGGGCGTGGTGCGTACCATGAGCGACATCGCCGGTAGTTCGAGGAAAATTGCCGATATCACCAGCGTGATTGACGGCATCGCTTTCCAGACCAATATTCTGGCACTGAACGCTGCGGTAGAAGCCGCGCGTGCCGGGGAACAAGGGCGCGGATTTGCGGTCGTCGCGGGTGAGGTGCGTAATCTGGCGCAGCGTAGCGCTCAGGCGGCGAAAGAGATTAAAGCCTTGATTGAGGACTCGGTGAACCGCGTCAATTCAGGCTCGAAGCTGGTGGGCACCGCCGGTGAAACCATGAGCGATATCGTCAATGCGGTCACACGCGTCACCGATATCATGGGAGAAATTGCGTCGGCGTCAGATGAGCAGAGCCGCGGCATCGATCAGGTCGGCCAGGCCGTGACGGAGATGGATCGCGTCACGCAGCAGAACGCCTCGCTGGTGGAAGAGTCTGCCGCAGCGGCGGCCTCGCTGGAAGAGCAGGCGAGCCGCTTGAGCCAGTCGGTGGCGGTGTTCCGCGTGCCGCGTGCTGCATCTTCGTCGCCGCAGGCAACTGCGGGTATGCGTCACCCGCAGATTGCGCCGCCAACCCTCAGCGCACCGCGTAAAGCGGTGATCGCCGCGGCAGGCGGCAGTAACTGGGAAACGTTTTAATTCGCTGAAAGTCCGGTCAGCATCAATGCCGACCGGACACAATTGACCCGTAGGGTCGCCATTTATGGCGACCAGAACACCCCTGAAAATGCGGCTTTATCGCTCACCCGATAAAGGCGCATTTTTTTTAGTGTTAATTTCTTTAGTTATAAAACACTGCAATCACACTAAAACACAGAATTTTAATTCGTAAACTCGTGTAGGCACCCTGAAAAATTCAGATTGCCGGTCGATAACTGGGGGAGCCGAAACACATTTCTGGAGACCCCATGTTAAAACGAATCAATGTTGTGACCAGTTTAATCGTCGTATTGCTGGTTTTTGGTGCTTTGCAGTTACTTTCTGGCGGCCTGTTCTGGTCCGCATTACAAAAGGATAAAGAGGCATTTGCCGTTGCGCAGATCTCAAGCAACAACGTGGCGGCGATGTCCGATGCCTGGATCGAACTGAATCAAACGCGCACGGTACTGAATCGCGCCATGTTGCGTATGCAAGGCACCATGGCCGCGCAGGCTAACGGCGGTCAGCTCGGCGCGCTGATTGCGCAAACCGAAAAACAGCTCGATGTCGCCGCGGGCCATTATCAGCGTTATGCCAGTTTGCCCGCCACGCCGGGCTTGCCGCAGGCGCTGCGCGATAAGTTAGAAGCCAACTACGCTGCGTTTAACGACGGGCTGAAAGCGATGCTGGAACGCCTGAAGGCGAACGATCTACAAGGCATGTTTGCGCAAAATATCGAAACCAAACAGGTGGCAATGAAAGCCACCTACGAAGAGTGGCGCAGCGCGCAAAGTGAGCTGGCAGCGGAAGGCGTGGCGCAAAATCAGCGTGCTTTCCAGACCATGATGTGGCTATTGGCGGCGGTTGCGCTGGTTGTCGTGGTGGTCATTATCGGCTGCTGGTTTGGCCTGCGCAGCGTGCTGATCCAGCCGCTGCATCAATTACTGGGACATATTCGTCATATCGCGGCGGGCGATCTTACCCAAACCATTGCGGTGGAAGGACGTAACGAAATGAGCCAGCTGGCGAGCAGCCTGCATGAGATGCAGCAGTCGCTGGTTAGCACCGTAAGCAATGTGCGTGATGGTTCCGACGCCATTTTCACGGGGGCCAGCGAAATTTCTGCCGGGAACAACGATCTGTCGGCGCGTACCGAAGAGCAAGCCGCGTCGCTGGAGCAAACGGCTGCCAGCATGGAACAGCTGACTGCCACGGTGAAACAGAACGCCGAGAATGCGCGTCAGGCATCACAGCTGGCGCTAAGCGCTTCTGATACCGCGCGCAAAGGTGGAGAAGTGGTAGACGGCGTTGTCCGTACCATGCATGACATTGCCGGTAGCTCGAAGAAAATCGCCGATATTATCAGTGTGATCGATGGCATTGCCTTCCAGACCAATATCCTGGCACTGAACGCGGCAGTGGAAGCGGCGCGTGCCGGTGAGCAGGGCCGTGGCTTTGCGGTGGTGGCCGGTGAAGTGCGTAACCTCGCACAGCGCAGCGCCCAGGCGGCGAAAGAGATCAAAGGGCTGATTGAAGATTCAGTTAATCGCGTGAATAACGGCTCTCAGCTGGTGGGCACCGCTGGTGAAACCATGAATGATATCGTCGGCGCGGTGACGCGTGTCACCGATATCATGGGTGAAATTGCCTCGGCTTCCGATGAGCAGAGCCGTGGCATCGACCAGGTAGGGCAAGCGGTAACCGAGATGGATCGCGTCACGCAGCAGAATGCCTCGCTGGTTGAAGAGTCCGCCGCCGCTGCCGCTTCGCTGGAAGAGCAGGCCAGCCGTCTCAGCCAGTCGGTGTCGGTGTTCCGCATTCCGCGTGCATCGCAGGCTCAGCCGGTCAAAACTCCCCTCGCGCGTCAGGTCATCAACGCGCCGCGCAAAGTGGGTGCCGCGCCGGTCAGCGACGGTAACTGGGAAACGTTTTAACGCGGAGTAGCAGGTCGGCATACATGCCGACCCTACGAAACCGGTACTTCACCTGCAGGGTCGCCATTGATGGCGACCTCCTTCCTCTTTCCCTCTACGAACACACATAAAGATCCCCTCGCATACGCCGATAACAGGAGCGTTCCGCCAACCAATGAGGTGTTTATGTTTAGTCGTATTCGTGTTGTTTCCGGCCTGCTGTTTGTGCTGGCGCTGTTTGCCTTACTGCAGC
The DNA here is from genome assembly GCF_039621635.1 of Pantoea sp. BRR-3P. Classification (NCBI taxonomy): domain Bacteria; kingdom Pseudomonadati; phylum Pseudomonadota; class Gammaproteobacteria; order Enterobacterales; family Erwiniaceae; genus Pantoea; species Pantoea sp. BRR-3P. Next base: position 2,298,680 of record NZ_CP155066.1, on the reverse strand, counting down.
TGTTTTCGGGGGGAGTGTTCTATTCCACGGTGAAAGCCGATAAAGATAATTTTGCCTATAACCAGCGTCTCAGCACGCTGCAGCGGGCGATGGGCACCTCATGGGTATCGCTGGTGCAGGCGCGTAATACGCTGAACCGTGCGGGGATCCGCTATCTGCTGGACAGCCAGCAGGCGGGATCGGGCGCTACCGTAAAAGATCTGGTGGCGCTGGCAAGTGAGGAGTTGAAAAACGCGGATGCGGGGTTCGCCGAATTTAACGCCAATTTGTCCGAAAAGGGCAAAACGGCGGAAAACGTACTGACGCTGCAGGCCAACTACAACGCCTATCGTAGGGCGCTGAGCGAGCTGATCGATTTCCTGGGAAGCGGGAATTTCAAAGGATTTGTCGATCAGCCGACGCAAGGATTCCAGGACAAATTTGCTAAAGATTACAACGCGTGGATGGCCTACAACATCGTGCTGGCCAATAAAGGGGTGGAGTCCAATAACGCGGCCTACAGCCAATCCATCATGCTGGTGGTTGGCACGTTGCTGGTGACCTTGCTGATGATTGCGTTGGTATGGAGCGGCATGCGCAGCGTGCTGATCCGTCCGCTGAAGCAGAGCATCGAGCATATCCGTCATATCGCCCGCGGTGACTTGACGCAGCAGGTGGAAATCAACGTGCGCAATGAGATTGGCGAGTTGCTCACTTCGCTGCAAGAGATGCAGCAAGCGCTGGCGAGTACGGTGCGTACCGTACGTGATGGCTCCGATGCCATTTATACCGGTGCCAGCGAAATCGCCATGGGCAATAACGATCTCTCCTCGCGTACCGAGCAGCAGGCGGCCTCGCTGGAAGAGACAGCGGCCAGCATGGAGCAGCTTACCGCCACGGTGAAACAGAACGCGGAAAACGCCCGCCAGGCATCGAAGCTGGCGCTAACCGCCTCAGAAACTGCGCAGCAGGGCGGCAAAGTGGTGGATGGCGTGGTTACTACCATGAAAGAGATTACCGGCAGTTCGAAGAAAATCGCTGACATCATTAGCGTGATTGATGGCATCGCCTTCCAGACCAACATCCTCGCACTGAACGCAGCGGTTGAAGCCGCGCGCGCCGGTGAGCAGGGCCGTGGTTTTGCTGTGGTGGCGGGTGAAGTGCGCAGCCTGGCACAGCGCAGTGCGCAAGCGGCCAAAGAGATTAAAGCCTTGATTGAAGACTCGGTTAGCCGCGTCAACACCGGCTCAGTGCTGGTAGAGAGCGCTGGCGAAACCATGACGCATATCGTGAATGCGGTCACGCGCGTCACCGACATCATGGGCGAAATCGCCTCGGCGTCGGACGAGCAGAGTCGTGGTATCGATCAGGTTGGACTGGCGGTGAATGAGATGGATCGCGTCACGCAGCAGAACGCCGCGTTGGTTGAGGAGTCTGCCACTGCCGCCGCCGCGCTGGAAGATCAGGCAAGTCGACTGAAACAGTCGGTTGCGGTGTTCAATATTGGTAAAGAATTTGTCGTTCAGGCCGTTAACGTATCTACAGCGGCAAAAAATTTGCGTTCGGTAGCGCCAAAAACACTGGCACAACCCGCAGGCGCACGTAGCTCTGACGATAACTGGGAAACCTTTTAACCCTTGTGGCCGCCGCAGGGCGGCCCCTAAGCATGGCGCGACTGGCAGCACAGTAGCAACCGCAGTATCACAATTTAATCAGTTTGTTGCCGGGTGACCTGAAATGAAGAAATCGACGTTATTGGATCAAAGTGAAGCGACAACGCTGCTCTCGCAAATGGTGCAGCGTTTACCGCTCTCGGATACTCATTTTCGTCGTATTAGCCAGCTGATCTATCAGCGAGCGGGCATTGTGCTGGCCGACCATAAGCGCGAGATGGTTTACAACCGTTTAGTGCGTCGCCTGCGTATGCTGAATATTGATGACTTTGGCCGCTATCTGGCGCTGCTGGAACAGGACCAAAACAGTGCGGAGTGGCAGGCATTTATCAATGCGCTGACCACCAACCTGACCTCCTTCTTCCGCGAGGCGCACCACTTTCCGATCCTCGCGGAACATGCGCGCAAGCGTACGGGTAATTACAGCGTCTGGAGCACGGCCGCCTCAACGGGCGAAGAGCCATACTCCATTGCCATGACGCTGGCAGAAACGCTGGGCACCGGCCCGGGCAAGTTCCAGGTGCATGCCAGCGATATCGATACGCAGGTGTTAGAAAAAGCCGTTGCCGGCGTCTATCGCCAGGAAGAGCTGCGCACCTTGTCGCAGTCGCAGCTGCAGCGCTTTTTCCTGCGCGGTACCGGTCCGCACGAAGGCATGGTGCGCGTGCGTCCTGACCTCGCCAACATGGTGAACTATACGCAACTGAATTTACTGGCTCATGACTGGGCGTTGCCCGGTCCGTTCGACGCCATTTTTTGTCGCAACGTGATGATTTACTTCGATAAAGAGACGCAGGAACAGATTCTGCGCCGTTTCGTGCCCCTGCTGAAACCCGGCGGCCTGCTGTTTGCCGGGCATTCAGAGAACTTTAGTCAGATCAGCAAAGAGTTCTGGCTGCGTGGACAGACAGTCTATGGACTGAGCAAGGAAAGACGATGAGCAAAATCACCGTGATGTGCGTGGATGACTCTGCGCTAATGCGTCAGCTGATGACGGAAATCATCAACAGCCATCCCGATATGGAGATGGTCGCGAGTGCGCCAGATCCGCTGGTGGCACGGGATTTAATCAAACAATACAACCCACAGGTGTTAACGCTGGATGTGGAAATGCCGCGCATGGATGGCCTCGACTTCCTTGAGAAGCTGATGCGCCTGCGTCCGATGCCGGTGGTGATGGTCTCTTCACTGACCGGCAAAGGCTCTGAAGTGACGCTGCGCGCGCTGGAGTTAGGCGCGGTGGATTTCGTCACCAAACCGCAGCTCGGCATCCGCGAAGGCATGCTGGCCTATAGCCAGATGATTGCCGATAAGATTCGCGCCGCAGCGCGCGCCAAGCTGCATGCGCGTGCGGCCTCGCCGATGCCGGTGACGCTTAAGGCCGGTCCACTGCTGAGTAGCGAAAAGCTGATTGCCATCGGCTCTTCCACCGGCGGCACCGAGGCGATTCGCCACGTACTCCAGCCGCTGCCGGCCACCAGCCCGGCGCTACTGATTACGCAACATATGCCGCCAGGGTTTACCCGCTCGTTTGCCGAGCGGCTGAACAAGCTGTGCCAGATCACCGTGAAAGAAGCGGAGGATGGCGAGCGTATTTTGCCGGGCCATGCCTATATCGCGCCGGGCGCAATGCACATGGAACTGGGGCGCAGTGGCGCCAACTATGTGGTGAAACTGAATGACGGTCCGCCGGTGAACCGACACAAGCCCTCGGTGGATGTGTTGTTCCGTTCGGTGGCGATCCATGCAGGACGAAATGCGGTTGGGGTGATCCTGACGGGGATGGGGAATGACGGCGCGGCCGGGATGCTGGAAATGCATCGCGCGGGTGCCTGGACCATCGCCCAGGATGAAGCCAGCTGCGTGGTATTTGGCATGCCGCGCGAAGCGATTGCGATGGGCGGCACCAGTGAAGTGGTCGATTTAGGCCACATCAGTCAGCACATGCTGGCGAAAATTAGCGCCGGACAGGCATTGCGAATTTAACGAGCCCGTCCTGCTGGACGAGACAACACAGGAGTAGATATGGCTGATAAAAATATGCGCTTTTTGGTGGTGGATGACTTCAATACGATGCGTCGTATCGTCCGTAACCTGCTAAAAGAGCTGGGATTCAATAACGTCGAAGAAGCAGAAGACGGCGTGGATGCGCTGACCAAACTGCGTGCTGGCGGCTTTGATTTCGTGGTCTCTGATTGGAACATGCCCAACATGGACGGTCTGGAACTGCTGCAGACCATTCGTGCAGATGCCGCGCTGAGTAAACTGCCGGTGCTGATGGTGACCGCCGAAGCGAAGAAAGAAAACATCATCGCGGCAGCACAGGCGGGTGCCAGTGGCTACGTAGTGAAACCGTTCACTGCCGCCACGCTGGAAGAGAAGTTAGGCAAAATATTCGAAAAACTGGGTATGTAAGGAGATGTGATGAGCGACCTTCCGAAATCAACCGAAGAAGCCTCGGCACACGACATTATTACCCGCATCGGCTCACTGACGCGCATGCTGCGTGACAGTCTGCGTGAGCTCGGGTTAGACCAGGCGATTGCTGAAGCGGCGGAAGCGATTCCTGACGCGCGCGATCGTCTGGACTATGTTGTGCAAATGACGGCGCAGGCGGCTGAACGTGCGTTGAACTGCGTTGAAGCCGCGCAGCCACACCAGGACCAAATGGAAGCCAACGCCAACCAGCTGAAAGGCCGCTGGGACGCGTGGTTTGAAAATCCGATTGAACTGACCGATGCGCGCGAGTTGGTTTCGGATACGCGCCAGTTCCTGACTGACGTTCCGGGACACACGTCGTATACCAATAAGCAGTTGCTCGAAATCATGATGGCACAGGATTTCCAGGACCTTACCGGTCAGGTGATCAAGCGCATGATGGATGTGATTCAGGAGATCGAACGTCAACTGCTGATGGTGCTGCTGGAAAACATGCCAGAAGCGAACGCGGCGGCCCGTAAAGAGGGCAATAGCCTGCTGAATGGTCCGCAGATCCATGCCAATGCACCCGGCGTGGTGGCGAACCAGGATCAGGTTGATGACCTGCTGGATAGCTTAGGGTTTTAATTTTTGGCTAGCGGTGGGCATAAATGCCCACCCTACAAAACTGCGTAGGGTGGGCATTTATGCCCACCTGGTCAACGCGTGCCGTAACCTCACGATGCCGCACGTTTTCTTAACCCTTCCGCTCAGCAAAATCGTTGTCCCCGGCTCGTCATTGTCCTAATCCGCACCCGACATCCCCGGCACTTAGCGCAGAATGTGCTAGGGTAGACAGATGCAATTTTGTGATCTACCTCTAATTATGAGCTGAGCCGAACCCTATTTTTGACTATGTTATCTACTTTGCTATCACTCAAAAGCGTGCGTTACGTTTCTGGCATATCCTTACTGGCCGCTGCCACGCCCGCTCTGGCGCTGATTACCGATACTAAACTCTCGGATACGCCGTTTAGCGATCCCACACGTTTTCAGAAAATGGCCGATGCGTTGCCAGCATTGGGCTACCAGGACGAAACGGCGGCATTCGATAAAAAACTGGCGACCATCGCGAAAAGTATTGGCGAAGCCAGCCAGAACAGCAGTGATGATAATGCCCTGAGCCAGCAAGCCAGCCTCTGGGCTTTTAATCATTTCCGCGATGAGGTGGGAAGTCGGCTGGTGGATGAAGGGCAGTCGCTGCTGTCACCTTATGGCAGAGCGCAGATCGACTTTAACGTCGATATCGACGGAAACTTCAACGGTAGCGGCGCCTCACTGCTGACACCCTGGGCCGATAACTACCGTTATCTGACGTTCAGCCAAGTGGGGTTTCATCAGACCGATGATGGATTGGTGGGCAACGTTGGCCTTGGCCAGCGCTGGGTCGCGGGTAAATGGTTGCTGGGTTATAACGGTTTTGTCGATCGTATGTTCAATAGCGGGCAGCAACGTGCCTCGCTGGGAACGGAAGCGTGGGGCGATTATCTGCGTTTTTCCGCCAATTATTACACCCCGCTGTCAGGGTGGCAGGATCGCGATCCCTTCCAGCAGCAGCGTCTGGCGCGTGGCTATGACTTCACCACGCAGGGCTATTTGCCTCAGTATCGTCAGTTAGGCGCATCGGTCAGCTGGCAGCAATATCTGGGGGATGACGTTGATCTCTTTAGTTCCGGTAACCGCTACCATAATCCTTCAGCGCTGACGTTTGGTGTGACCTATACGCCGGTGCCGCTGGTCACGCTGTCGGCCAGCCATAAAACCAGTGATACCGGTGAAAGTCAGGATCAGCTGGGCTTACGCCTCAACTACCGTTTTGGTGTGGCGCTGAGCCAGCAGTTGAGCCCCAATAACGTTGCGGAAGCACACTCGCTGCGCGGCAGCCGCTACGATAATGTCACGCGTTCCACCACGCCGGTGCTGGAGTTCCGTCAGCGTAAAACGCTATCGGTATTTCTCGCTACGCCGCCGTGGCAGCTGAATGGCGGGGAAAGTTTGCCGCTTAAATTGCAGATTCGTAGCACCAATCCCATCGCGAAAGTGCTGTGGCAGGGCGATACCCAGGCGCTGAGCCTGACGCCAGGCGCGAATCCGAATGATCCACAGGGCTGGAGCGTGATTATCCCCGCGTGGGATAGCTCGCCAGGGGCTCGCAACAGTTATCGCTTGTCGGTGATGCTGGAGGACACTAAGCAGAATCACGTCACATCGAATGAAATCATCCTACAGCTGCAGCCGCCATTCTCGCTGGATCAGGACCAGGAGAGCCGCTTTAATTTGCTGGCACCCTGAGAAAACAAAAAAGGGCAGCTTGCGCTGCCCTTTGCTCATCTTCAGCCGACACTAGCCGAAGATGCCATGAGGGTACTGCCGGTTAAAACTGATACACCAAACCTACCGCGGTCACATCGTCAGTTGGAATATTCAGCGCATTGTTGTCTTTCAACAGGTTGATTTTATATTCGCTGTACACGGACATGTTTTTGTTGAAGTAGTAGGTTACGCCGACTGCAACGTATTTAAAGATGTCAGCATCGCCAATATTTTCAATGTCTTTGCCTTTCGACGAGACATAGCCAACAGAGGGACGCAGGCCGTTCAGGAACTGATACTGCGCAACCGCTTCAAAGTTCACTGCTTTGTTCGCAAAGCCACCGCTAATTGGCGTGGCGTTCAGCGTTTCGCCGTAGATGGTGGCCAGGTAGATCTGGTTAGCATCGTATTTCAGGCCGGCAGTCCAGTGCTGTGCTTTCTCGCCTTCACCACGTGTGGCCAGGTTCTGCGCATTGGTGCGATCCAGGCTGGCGTATGCGCCGACCAAACTCAAACCGAAATCGAAATCATAGGAGGTAGAGAGCGCGTAGCCATCCCCATTCGAACGGCGCACGGCGACACTCGGATCGGTGCGATCGTTTTTACCTTCATACTGAGCGGCCACGCTCCAGCCTTTTACCAGACCGAAGAAATCTTTATTGCGCCAGGTCAGCACGCCGCCCGAGCGGCCAGAAAGAAATGCATCGGTATAACCGGAATCACCGCCGAAGAATGGCAGCATATCGGTATAGCCCAGCACGTCATAGATCAGGCCATAGTTACGACCATAATCCACGGAACCGAACTGACCAAACTTCAGACCGGCAAAGCCCAGACGGGTTTTGTTGCCTGTCTGCGCGTCGGTGCCTTCAGAGTTGCTCAAGCTGTACTGGTACTGCCACTGACCATATCCGGTCAGTTGGTCATTAATTTTGGTTTCGCCTTTAAAGCCCAGACGGGTATAAGACGAATTATCACCATCGGCCGCATCGTTATCAGAAAACAGATGCGAGACGTTAATTTTGCCGGTCAGATCCAGCTTATTGCCATCTTTGTTATAGATTTCGGCGGCCTGAGCCGTAGAAAGTCCCAGCAGTAAAGGCATCACTGCTGCCAGTAAGGAGCGCTTCATCATTTAATTTTTACCCTGTGATATTTTTTAATTTTATCCCCAGCTTTGGGGTGAAAAGAAAATGACACAAAAGGTTCAAGATCGACAGTGCAATATATGTAACTAAATATTTCCAATTGGCTTTTTGTGTGATTTTTAATCTTTAATTCCATTATGCGGAATTTTACATTGGAGAAACTTATCCATAATAAGCAAGGGTTAAAACTAGAACTAATACTTAGTTAATTGATATTAGTGCAATTTTTATAAATTAAAGATGCGTAAATATCTTAAATTCATTGTTGGTTAAATAGCACAAGCCTATGCATTATTGTTCGAAAGGAAATATTCAAATCTGGCTAATCATTAGCAGGGTAATTACTTGGTTCATGGCTTTGTGTCTGTTTATTTCCATTATGATAATAACCTTCGTCATGAAATGATATTGAACGTTGGATAAACGCATGCCTGCTTAAATAATATTCAACCCTGCCACGCAATTGTTAAAACACTCTGACATTGAGCACGCCCGGTTCGACCCACTTTTTATCTTTATTTGCACCACGCGCGAGCATGTATGCCCCAAAAAAGTGCTTCAGCTGCGCCTTTTTGGCGAAATATTTCCTGTGCGATCACAAAAGCAATATTTCATTTTGCAGATGCATAAATCCGCTAAATAAATCTCTGGCGTTCAACGTTCATCAGACATTTATTCACTTTTTATGCAATTTATGTGAGTAGTGGTGGTGATTAAGTTATTGATATTTCGTAGTGTCCAGGCATTTATGCATTTTCCCTGCTGGCTGGCACGCTAACTGCAATATACAGTAGAGCGGTCACTTAACATTTTTAACAATTTTAAAACAAAGGCTTTGCTAAATGTGAAGCAGGAGAACGGGCTATGTCACTGCAGGTTTCGCGTCACGATTTCGATCAATGGATGATGCCGGTTTATGCTCCGGCGGCTTTTGTACCGGTACGCGCTGAGGGCTCGACGCTGTGGGATCAGCAGGGAAAAGAGTATATCGATTTTGCCGGCGGCATTGCCGTTAACGCGCTGGGTCATGCACATCCTGCGTTACAACAGGCGCTGACTGAGCAAGCCGGTAAATTGTGGCATACCGGGAATGGCTACACCAATGAACCGATCCTGCGTCTTGCCAAACAGCTGATTGATGTCACTTTTGCCGACCGCGTGTTCTTTTGTAACTCCGGTGCTGAAGCGAATGAAGCGGCACTTAAGCTGGCGCGTAAAACGGCACACGATCGTTTCGGGGCCGAGAAAAATGGCATCGTGGCGTTTAAGAATGCCTTCCACGGCCGCACGCTGTTCACCGTGACTGCGGGTGGGCAGCCAGCTTACTCCCGCGATTTTTCTCCGCTGCCTCCGGCGATTGACCATGCAGTCTTTAACGATTTGGCGTCAGCGGCGGCGTTAATTAATGATCAAACTTGCGCGGTGATCGTCGAGCCTATCCAGGGTGAAGGTGGCGTGCTGCCTGCCGACCCTTCCTTCCTGCGCGGTCTGCGTGAACTGTGCGATAAACATCACGCGGTGCTGATCTTTGATGAGGTACAGAGCGGCGTAGGCCGTACCGGTTCGCTGTATGCCTACATGCACTACGGTGTGACGCCAGATGTGCTCACCACCGCTAAAGCGCTGGGTGGCGGCTTCCCGATTGGTGCCATGTTAACGCGCGAAGATTTGGCGCAGGTGATGGGCGTGGGTACGCATGGCACCACCTATGGCGGCAACCCGCTGGCCGGTGCCGTGGCGGGAAAAGTGATGGAGCTGATCAATCAGCCTGATTTCATGGCGGGCGTGGCCGAGCGTCATCAATGGTTTGTCGCCGCGCTGCAAGAGTTGAATCAGCGTCTGCCGGTATTTAAAGAAGTACGCGGCCTTGGCTTGTTAATTGGCGCGGTACTCAATGACGACTTCGCCGGTAAAGCCAAACAGTTCAACCTTACTGCCGCCGAAGAGGGCGTAATGGTTCTGATTGCTGGCGCCAACGTGGTGCGCTTTGCGCCCGCGCTCAACATCAGCGAGCGTGAGGTGAAGGAAGGATTGGCACGCTTCGAACGTGCCTGTGAACGCGTGCTCAAAGGAGCCACATCATGATGGTCATTCGCCCCGTCGAACGTGACGATCTTGCGCAGTTATTGTCGCTGGCGGGCAAAACCGGAGGCGGCTTAACCTCGCTGCCTGCGGATAGCGATACGCTCAAAGCCCGCATTGAGCGTTCGCTGCTCACCTGGCAAGGCGCGCTGCCGCGTGCCGAACAAGGCTATGTGTTCGTGCTGGCCGACAGCGAAGACAATCGCGCCGTCGGCATCTGTGCCATTGAGGTCGCCGTTGGCTTGCAGGATCCCTGGTATAACTTCCGCGTGGGGACGCAGGTGCATGCCTCGAAAGAACTTAACGTTTACGCCAGTTTGCCCACGCTATCGCTGAGCAACGATCACACCGGCAGCAGCGAGATGTGTACCCTGTTTCTCGATCCCGATTATCGCGATGGCAAGAATGGTCATCTGCTATCGAAATCGCGCTTTCTGTTTATGGCTAACTTCCGCGATCGCTTTATGAAACGTGTTGTCGCGGAGATGCGTGGCGTCAGCGATGACAACGGGCATTCGCCATTTTGGGATAGCGTAGGTAGCCGCTTCTTCTCCATGGAGTTCAGTAAAGCGGACTTCCTCAGCGGCACCGGACAGAAAGCGTTTATCGCCGAGCTAATGCCGAAACATCCGCTCTACATTCACTACCTGTCTGAAGCGGCGCAAAAAGTGATTGGCGAGGTGCACCCCAAAACGGCACCGGCGCGCGCGGTGCTGGAGGCAGAAGGATTCCGCTACCTCAACTATGTCGACATCTTTGACGGCGGCCCCACGCTGGAGTGCGAAATCGATCGCATCCGCGCCATTCGCAAGAGTCGGCTACTGCATGCCGCCGAGGGAGAAGCCGAGGAGAGCTGGCCGCTTTGCCTGGTGGCCAATGCAGATTACCAACATTTCCGGGTAGCGATGCTGCCGGTAGATATCGCTTCCGGCGTGGTGCGTCTTAATGAGCGCCAGCGCACGGCGCTGCACTGTAACAATGGCGATGAGCTGCGTGTGGTCACGCTGTGTCGCGAGGAGAAAAAAGCATGACGCATTTTATTAATGGTCAATGGGTGACCGGCGGCGCTGACGCCTTGAGCAAAAACAATCCGGTTACCGGCGAGACACTGTGGCAGGGCAAGGCCGCCAGCGGTGAGCAAGTAGCGGCAGCCTGTGAAGCGGCGCGCGCGGCGTTCCCGCAGTGGGCTAGAATGCCTTTTACGCAGCGTCAGGAACGGGTAGAGCGCTTTGCGCGTTTACTCGAAAGCCATAAAACCGCGCTGGCGGAAACCATCGCGCAGGAAACCGGCAAGCCGCGCTGGGAAACCCTGACGGAAGTGCAGGCGATGATCAATAAAATTGCCATTTCAATTAAGGCTTACCACAGTCGCACCGGCGAGCAGGCGGAAGGTGAAAGCTCACTGCGCCATCGTCCACACGGCGTGCTGGCGGTGTTTGGTCCTTACAATTTCCCCGGCCATCTGCCAAACGGTCATATTGTACCTGCGCTGCTGGCAGGTAACTGTGTGGTGTTTAAGCCGAGCGAACTGACGCCTAAAACCGCCGAAAAAACCGTTGAGCTGTGGCAGCAAGCGGGATTACCCGCAGGAGTGATTGCGTTGGTGCAGGGCGGCCGTGAAACGGGTCAGGCGCTGGCGAACGCGTCACAAATTGATGGCCTGCTGTTTACCGGCAGCGCCGCCACTGGATACCACCTGCATCGTCAGTTTGCCGGTCAGCCGGAAAAAATGCTGGCGCTGGAGATGGGCGGCAACAACGCGTTGATTGTCGATGATCCTGCCGATCGCGATGGCGCGGTGCATATTGCCATTCAGTCGGCCTTTATTACTGCTGGACAGCGTTGCACCTGTGCACGCCGTCTGCTGGTGAAGCGGGGTGCGGCAGGTGATGCCTTCCTGCAACGTTTAGTCGAGGTGTCCGCACGCCTGCAGCCTGGCGCGTGGAACGCAGAGCCGCAGCCATTTATGGGCAGCGTCATCTCGCCAGCGGCGGCCGGACAGATTTTTGCCGCCTGGCAGCAGCACGTTGAACGCGGCGGCAAAGTGTTACTGGCGATGCATTGGCCGGATCGTGACAGCGCAATCATCACCCCGGGCATTATTGATGTGACGGATGTTGCTGACCTCCCCGATGAGGAGGTGTTTGGTCCGCTGCTGCAGGTGATTCGCTATGACAGCTTTGAACAGGCGATTGCTATCGCCAATAACACTCGCTATGGCTTGTCATGCGGCTTGATTTCACCGCAGCGCGCGCAGTTTGATCAACTGTTACTGGAGGCGCGCGCCGGGATTGTTAACTGGAACAAACCGCTCACCGGCGCGGCCAGCACCGCGCCATTTGGTGGCATTGGTGCCTCGGGCAACCACCGCGCCAGTGCGTGGTATGCAGCAGATTACTGCGCCTGGCCGATGGCCTCGCTGGAAAGTCCAAGTCTGGCAATGCCTGCCAGCTTGTCGCCGGGACTCGATTTCTCGCCACAGGGAGCAAAATAATGAAAGCGTTTGAAGCCAACTTTGATGGATTGGTCGGTTTGACGCACCATTATGCCGGGCTGTCGTTTGGTAATGAGGCGTCGACGCGCAATCAGCTGCAACCTTCGAATCCGCGTTTGGCGGCGAAACAGGGGTTGCTGAAGATGAAAACGCTGGCTGATATGGGCTACGTGCAGGGGGTCATCCCGCCGCATGAGCGTCCTAATCTGCCGCTGCTGCGTCAACTTGGCTTTAGCGGCAGCGATGAGCAAGTGCTGGCGCAAGCGGCAAAGCAGGCACCGCAACTGCTTTCGTCGGCTAGCTCGGCTTCAGCTATGTGGGTGGCGAATGCCGCTACGGTTTCTCCCTCGGCTGACAGCGCCGATGGTCGCGTCCATTTCACTATCGCCAACCTCAATAACAAATTCCACCGCGCTATCGAAGCGCCGGAAACGGCCGATCTTTTGCGCGCCATTTTCCGCGACACGCAGCACTTCAGCGTGCACGATGCGTTACCACAGGTGGCGCAGTTTGGTGATGAAGGTGCGGCGAATCATAATCGCTTTGGCGCTGACTATGGTGAAGCTGGCGTGCAATTGTTTATCTATGGTCGTGATGGCCAGCAGCAGGGTGCCACACCTGCACGCTATCCGGCACGGCAAACGCGTGAGGCCAGCGAAGCGGTGGCGCGTTTGCATCAGCTTAACCCTGAGCGCACGCTGTTTGCCCAGCAGAATCCAGCGGTTATTGACCAGGGCGTATTCCATAACGACGTGATTGCGGTGAGTAATCAGCAGGTGCTGTTCTGCCATCAGGATGCATTTGTTAATCAACCGCAACTGCTCAACGATCTCGCCGCGCGCGTCAGCGGTTTCCAGCCGATTGTAGTGCCGCGTGATAGCGTCTCGGTTAGCGATGCAGTAAATACGTATTTGTTTAACAGCCAGCTGTTACAACGTGCTGAGGGTGGCATGCTGCTGGTGCTGCCGGAAGAGTCGCGTCAACATGCTGGCGTGTGGCGCTATCTCAGTGAGCTGGTGGAGAGCGGCGGCCCCATTCGTGAACTTAGCGTGTTTGACCTGCGAGAAAGTATGTTTAACGGTGGCGGTCCAGCATGTTTACGCTTGCGCGTGGTGTTAACGGAAGCTGAGCGCCAGGCGCTGAATCCAGCCGTACTGATGAACGATCGTCTGTTCGCCACATTGAATGATTGGGTTGACCGTCACTATCGCGATCGCTTAACCCAGGCGGATTTAGCCGATCCGCAGCTTCTGCGTGAAGGGCGCATTGCGCTGGATGAGCTGACGCAGCTGCTAGACTTAGGCAGTGTCTACGCGTTTCAGCGTTAACGCCGGGGCGAGAGGTTCGCCCCACGTCGTTAAAAAAGGAGTGAACATGCAGGATTTTTTACAGCAGACACTGTCTGGTGTGCCGCCACAGCAAAAAGAGGGCAGCAACGAACATCTCCGCTGGCAATGGCATAATGAGGGACTGTTGTCCCTCACACCGCATACCGCGACGCAGCAGGCTTTGGTGCTTTCCGCTGGCATTCACGGCAATGAAACCGCGCCGGTTGAAATTCTCAACCTATTGCTGACGCCGCTGTTAAAAGGTGAAAAGCCGCTAGCGGTGCGCCTGCTGGTGATTTTAGGTAATCCCGCGGCGTTACGCAGCGGTAAACGCTATCAGCAATACGATATCAACCGGCTGTTTGGCGGACGCTGGCAGCAGGTGGCTGATGTGCCGGAAGCGCAGCGTGTGTTACAGCTGGAGCAGGAGCTGGAGAATTTCTGGCGTGCCTGCCTCGATCATGAAGTGCGCTGGCATCTCGATCTGCATACTGCTATTCGCGGCTCATATCATGCGCGATTTGGCGTGATGCCGCTCAATCCGAATCCGTGGCCTGAAGAATTTATGCATTGGTTAGCGGCGGCGGAACTGGAAGCGCTGGTGTTCCATCGTTCCCCCGGCGGGACCTTTACCCATTACAGCTGTGAACACCATGATGCGGCGAGCTGCACGCTGGAGCTGGGAAAAGCTTTACCTTTTGGTGAAAATGATTTGAGCCAGTTTGCTGGGGTACAGCAGGCGCTGGCGGCGCTGCTGTATGGCGAGACGTTGCCGGAAGTGCGTGAACGTCCGCGTCATTATCGCGTGGCGCAGCAAATTACCCGCCACGGTGAGAAGTTTGTCCTGCATATGGGGCCGGAAACCTTGAACTTTACCGCCTTCCCGCAGGGCACGCTGCTGGCAGAGGAGGGCGACACGCGCTATTACGTGCAGCAAGCGCGCGAATTTGTGCTGTTTCCCAATCCTCACGTTGCACCAGGATTACGTGCAGGACTGATGCTGGTGGAAGAGAATGAGCAGACGCAGGCGCTGGCGCTTTAATGTGCTTTCACCTTCACCCTAATCCTCTCCCGCCGATGGGAGAGGGACATTTCGGAGATGACGCTGGCACCGCCCACATTTCCCTTTCTGAAAACCGACAATGCCGTTACACTCCTCCTTAATTCCTGCCTTTTTCCTTTGATTGTCATAAACTTTTTCAATTCCTCACGCATTTCTTCGCTTTCTCTCCATGATTGCCTGATTTTTGTCTTTTATGCTTTCAGGGCTTTACTCAGCCTCTGAGTAGTTGACGTTCAGCGTCGTATGCTTGTTTCCGAAGACGCGACACAGGCTGTCGTCATTAAACTGATAAGTAAGGACAATATTATGCGTAAATTAACTTCTGTTTTCCTGGCTACCGCAATGGCTCTTGGTGCTGCAAATATCGTCCATGCTGCGGCAGACAACCTGACTCCGCCGCCAGCGGGCAGTGAAAAACCGATGCACAAGCCGCCGATGCGCCATCACGGCATGGAGATGATGTTTAAAGGACTGAATCTGACGGATGCGCAGAAAGCGCAAATCAAAACTATCCTGCGAGATAGCCATAAAGAGATGAAACGCCCGTCGCTGGAAGAGCGTCGTGCTGACCATGCCATCATCGCTTCCGATACCTTTGACCGCGCGAAAGCCGAAGCGCAGGCCG
This sequence comes from Pantoea sp. BRR-3P, assembly GCF_039621635.1. NCBI lineage: Bacteria > Pseudomonadati > Pseudomonadota > Gammaproteobacteria > Enterobacterales > Erwiniaceae > Pantoea > Pantoea sp. BRR-3P. The sequence goes on along the minus strand of NZ_CP155066.1, from coordinate 2,283,497 downwards.
AGAAGATGACCGCGAACGCGAAAGATCGCGCTCTGCAGATGATGGAAACCCAGAACAAAATCTATAACGTGCTGACGCCAGAACAGAAAAAACAGTACAACGCGAACTTTGAGAAACGCTTAACGGAAAAAGGCCCGCACGATGGCAAAACCCCGCCAGCGCCGGCTGATGCTGAATAAGCATTTTCGCTAACTGAATAGAGACCGCCGACGTTGTCCATTGCGTTCGATGCTTTGGGCAACGTTGGCGGTTTTTTTATAGCTCGATCAGCGGGAACACGCCTGAGAGCAGCGGACGGCAGAGAATTTTGTAGCCATCATGATCAAAGCCGTGCGAGGCACGCTGCAGCTGGCGCGCTTCGGCTTCGCTACTCACCGAACCCAGCCAGAACCAGTGATCGATCACATGGATTTGCGTAATATCGGCACCGCGCTCCACCATGCCAACCGGACCTTGCCACGGCCAGCACAGGATACGCATCTGCTCTAAGGCGGCATGCAGACGCTGCTGATGCGCAGCAACCGACTCCTTTCCGCAGCACGCGCCGGCACAGCGGTTAAGCGCCGCACGAAAACAACCTCGCCCCGGACGCAACGATTCCAGTCCCAGCAGGCCGTGACACAAGCGCTGCTCATCGGCAAGTGTTTTCAGTTTCTCCAGCGCGGCAAAGCGGCTGCGAAACAGGCCATAAAGATTGGGCGAACGGGAGAAGTCGAGATCCTTCGCATAAACCACCTGCGGCGCGCCGTCGCCTAATTGCAGCGAACAGAGCTGACGATTTTTACGAAGTCGCTTGTTGAATAGCGGCTGCTGAGTTTTGATCATTTGCGCTTCCAGCAGCTGCGCACCGACATCTCCTGCGGTGGGGATCCAGGTCACGCGCCGCGCCTGACGCAGCATGCTGGCTTCATCTGGCGTACGAAAATGCGCCATGACCCGACTGCGCAGGTTAACGCTTTTGCCGATATACAACGGCAGATTTTCATTTTCGCCATGGAAGGTATACACGCCTGGCTGGTTAGGTAACCCTTCCAGCCATTGACGTAGATGTTCGGGATATTGATAGATTGCTGCCGCATCGAAATCGAGGCGGTGGCTGGCTGCACGTCTGACCAAAGCACACTCCGATTACTGGTTGTCCATCCAGTGTATCAAAGTGTGCTTTTTCTCGCCAGTCAGCGGGGAGGAGAAAGTTTCCCGCATAGACGGCGGGAAAGGAGGAGCGCTTACTTCTTCCAGAAGTCGTCGAACACGGTAATCGGCGGACGACGTTTGTGCTCGGTTTTCAGATACCAGCCTTCAATGGTTTTTGCCGCGGCGGCATCAATGGTTTTGCCTTCCAGATAAGCGTCGATTTGCTGATAGGTGACACCAAGCGCCACTTCATCCTGCAAGCCGGGGCGATCATCTTCCAGATCGGCCGTCGGATGCTTCAGATAGAGATGTTCCGGGCAGCCGAGCGTTTTCAGCAGCTGTTTGCCCTGGCCTTTGTGCAAGCGGAAGATCGGATTGATATCGCTGCCGCCATCGCCGTATTTTGTGAAGAAGCCGGTGATCGCCTCAGCCGCATGATCCGTTCCTACCACCACACCTTTGGTCATGCCGGCAATGCTGTACTGCGCTTTCATGCGCTCACGGGCTTTCTCATTGCCACGCACGAAATCTGAAACGGTAATACCCGCCTCTTTCAATGCACGTTCACTGGCCAGGATCGCTTCTTTAATATTCACCACCAGCGTGCGGTCCGGCTGGATAAATGCCAGCGCATCCTGACAATCCTGCTCATCGGCCTGCACGCCATACGGCAAGCGTACGGCGATAAAGGTGTAGTCATTATCGCCGGTCTCTGCACGCAGTTCGCGAATTGCCGTTTGTGACAAAATGCCGGTAAGCGTGGAATCCTGGCCACCGCTGATACCGAGGACCAGCGTTTTCAAAAACGGGTGGGCTTGCAGATAGGATTTCAGGAAATCAACGCTGACGCGGATCTCCTGCTGCGGGTCAATAACGGGCTTAACACCAAGGGCTTCAATGATTTCCTGTTGCAATGACATGGACCTCTCCTCAAGTCAGTAGCCTGACGGCACAATGCGAATCATCTGCTAAAGCTAACGCCTCTGCCCCCAAACAACAAGCCGCACGGATTATTGCCGAAGTTAAAAGCTTACAAATCAGGCGCTTTTTGATTTCTGTACCAATATATTGAACGACACAATCGCCAGCATGAAGCAGCCAAAAATCGTGCCCGTCATGCTCACCACCGAGGTGCCGCCCAGGCCGGTGATTGGCACGCTAATGGCACCAAAGGTAAACATACACACGCCGATAACCGCCGATGCGCTGCCCGCACGATGTCCCTGGCTCTGCATTGCCAGGGAGGAGGCTGTAGTGGCAATCACGCCATTACTGGCAATGGTGAAGAACAGGGCCACCAGCAGGATCGGCAGCGCGGCGCCTGTTAGTCCAGCCAGTAGTAAACAGCTTGACGCCACAAACGCCAGCGTAAGACCGCCTTTCAACACGCGATATTCTCCCCACAGCGGGCAGAGGCGTGCACTGGTTTGGGATGCAATAATCAGGCCGAGGCCGTTGGCGGCGAAGCAGAAGCTGAATGCTTGCGGCGTGAGTCCGTAAAGCTGCTGCAGCACAAACGGTGACGCCCCGATGTAGGCAAACATACCGGACATCATGAAACCCTGCGTCAGGCAAAAGCCCATGAACTGACGATGCGTCACCACCTGGCCCAGTGCTGCCCACGCTGAAAAAATCGAGCCCTGGCTACGACGTTCGGCCGGTAAGGTTTCATGCAGCTTCCAGCGCGTGAGGAAAATTAACACAATGGCAATGCAGCCGAGCACCACGAAAATGCCGCGCCAGTTAAGCACCGTCATTAACGCGCCGCCCAGCACCGGCGCACCAATCGGTGCCAGGCCGTTGACCAGCATCAGCAGAGCAAAGAAACGCGTTAATTCATGGCCGCTGTACATATCGCGGGCAATGGCGCGCGACAGCACGGCGCCGCCCGCACCGGCCAATCCTTCAAACAGACGAGCCACCAGCAACGCGTTGATATCTTTTGCCAGCGCGCAGCCAATCGAGGCAATAAACAGCAATATCAGCGATAACAGTAACGGACGGAGGCGACCAAATTTGTCGCTCATTGGTCCAAACAGCAGCTGACCGGCCCCCAAACCGAGCAAACCTGCCGTTAGGCTCAGCTGCGCCGTGGCCGTTTCGGTGTGCAGATCGCGCGCCAGTTCCGGCAGCGCAGGTAGATAAAGATCGATACAAAGTGGCCCGAGTGCCGCGAGTAGCCCCAGCGTAATGGCATAAACCAGGCGGTGAGAAGGTGCAGGTGTCATTTATCCTCAGTCTTAATTCATTGCTATCGGTATTTTTTCGCGGGTGATTATACGAACCCTGGCGCATCAACACAGCATTTTTACGAAAACCTGACGCTTAAGATTTTGGTGAAATTTATCCCATAAAGTTGATAAATCTGGATTTATGTTCCAGGCTTACTTCACATGGACAAAAAAACGAGGAACAACAACATGAATAAAGTGATGGGATGTATCGCTGCCGCTATGACGCTGGCAGCCCTGTCGGGTTGTACGACTTATGACAAAGCTGAAAGCTACGTAACCAAGCCGGTGGTAAAGGATGTGAAAAAAGGCATGACGCGTGATCAAGTGCGTCAGATCGCGGGTCCAGCCTCAACCGAAATCACCATGGTTCATGCGCGCGGTACCTGCCAGACTTACGTGATTGGCGAGCGTGACGGTAAACCGCAGACCTACTTCGTGAGCTATAACGATACCGGTCGCGTGATGAATTACGGCTTCCAGAGCTGTAAGGATTACGATACCGACCCGCAAGCGGCGCAATAAGCGCAGCAGAATAATAAACGGCCCGTCATTGACGGGCCGTTTTTCGTTGTAGGCTTATAAGCCGTAAGGGCGAGGCACTTCAATATAGCTGCCGCCGATTTCGCGCTGGTAGTAATGGCCTTCCTGCACATAGTAGCGCTTGCCATTGAAATCGAGCACGCGCATGCCGCCAGCGGGCGGGCTGTCAGGCGGTTGTACTACCACGTAAGTGTCGCCCTGACGCTGATAGTAGCTGCCATTCAGCATGTAGTAGGTGAGTCCGCCAATCAGCACCGCCGTTGCCGCTTCAGGTAAGAAGCGTAGCGGGCCAGGCCCACCCCAATGCGGGCCTCTTCCCCAATGGGGATCTCTCCCCCAATGCGGACCAGGGCCCCAACCGCCGGGATACGCATGACTGATAGCTGGTGTTAATAAGGTTAACGCCAGCACCGAGGCGATAACATTTTTCATCGGTGATTCTCCTGCTGTGATTAGCAGCAGAATTGGCCTTCTGGCGGCAAAACTCAAGCGAAAAGCGGTCGATTTTTCCTCTGTTTACTATGCTTAACGCTTTCCTGACACAGCCGCCATGATTGGGTGGAATTGGGGAGAAAAGGACATAAAAAAACGGCAGGCCCATTGGCCTGCCGTTGTGTTAATGCGGTGCGTTAGCGGTGCGCCAATTCAGCATGTTCGTCGCTCTCTAACACTTTTTTGTCGGTCAAACCGAGCCAGCGGCTGGTAAGTGAACCGGCCGTCATTGAGCCATTAACGTTGAGCGCGGTACGGCCCATATCAATCAGCGGCTCGATGGAGATCAGCAGCGCGACCAGCGTGACCGGCAGGCCCATCGCCGGCAACACGATCAGCGCGGCAAACGTTGCACCGCCACCGACGCCCGCCACACCGGCGGAACTCAGCGTCACGATACCCACCAGCGTGGCAATCCACATCGGATCGAAGGGATTAATGCCAACCGTAGGAGCAACCATCACCGCCAGCATCGTCGGATACAAGCCCGCACACCCGTTTTGACCAATGGTGGCACCAAACGATGCAGAGAAGCTGGCAATGGATTCGGGTACGCCGAGGCGACGCGTCTGCGTTTCCACATTCAACGGAATGCTCGCGGCGCTGGAGCGGCTGGTGAAAGCGAAGGTGATCACCGGCCACACTTTACGGAAGAAGCGCATTGGATTGATACCGTTGACCGACAGCAGCAGGGCATGCACGGCAAACATAATGGCCAGACCGAGATACGATGCAACAACAAAACCACCCAGCTTAATGATGTCCTGCAGATTGGAGCCGGCCACCACTTTGGTCATCAACGCCAGCACACCGTACGGCGTCAGCTTCATGATCAAACGTACCAGCTTCATCACCCAGGATTGCAGAGTATCGATCGCCACCAGCACGCGCTCGCCTTTGACCTTGTCATCTTTCAGTAGTTGCAGCGCCGCCACGCCGAGGAAGGCAGCGAAAATCACCACGCTAATGATGGAAGTAGGGTTGGCACCGGCCAGATCGGCAAACGGGTTTTTCGGAATGAACGACAGCAGCAGCTGCGGCGTGCTGAGGTCAGCTACTTTGCCAACATAGTTGCTTTGAATCGCACTCAGACGCGCGGTTTCCTGCGCACCCTGTACCAGACCTTCAGCGCTTAGGCCGAACAGGCCGGTAACCAGTACGCCGACCAGCGCGGAAATCGCGGTTGTCACCAGCAGCACGCCAATGGTTAGCACGCTGATTTTACCCAGCGATGAGGCATTATGCAGACGCGCAACGGCGCTCAGAATCGAAGCGAAAACCAGCGGCATCACAATCATTTGCAACAGCTGAACGTAGCCATTACCGACGATATTGAACCAACCAATTGACGCTTTTACCGTGGCGCTGTTTTCGCCGTAGATGGTTTGCAGCGCCAGACCGAAGGCCACGCCTAATACCAGACCGGTCAGCACGCGCTTTGATAGGCTCCAGCTTTGGTTGCCAATGCGATTCAACAGAATCAGTAGCGCGATAAACGCCACAATATTAATGATTAGGGGAAAATCCATGCTCAACTCCAGAGTGTGCCGCGCCAGCAGATTATGATGGTGCGGATAACAGTAAGTCCCCGTTAGGGAATATTTAGAATGTTATCAGTTCAGCGTTGGGCGGGCTTATACCCAAAAAGAATGTTTTATAACTTTATCGCTGTATTTGAGTGGTTATTGACCGTTTCGACCATTAACCATGCGACCGACGCCATTTTGTAGCGTATTGAACAGTTGTTCCGGCCAGCCATTGGCACCAAAAGAGGGCATTCCGGGCGGGAACCATAAGGCATAACCGACCAGCGCGAGACAAAGCGCGCGTTCAAGTTGGTTACCTTTTTGACTATTAAGAATTGGTAAGCGGAAGCGCCAACGGCAGGGCCACAGCAGCGGCACGCCTGCGGGGGTGAGCATATCGGCCACGATGTGGCTGAGATAGCCAAGCGTCATGCCTTGCAGCACATCAGCGGGCAAAAACCAGTCGGCAGGCACGTTAATCTGGAATAGCCACAACCCCACCGCCACGGCCAGTAAACTGTGAGTAAAGCCGCGGTGACCAAAAGCGCGGGCAATGGGGTGCGATAGCCACCTTAGCCGCTGGCCTAACACGGATTTAGGGTGATCGATATCGGGAAGCAGGCAGGTTAGCAATGCAGCAGGCACCAAATGCCACCAGTCGGCGCTGGCCAGGACTGGCGTCAGTTCCGCACGCTTGGCAAAAATGGCGCTGGCAATGGCAAAAATGATATGGCCTTCGGCCGTCATGATGGAACCTGGCTGCATAAAACTGTCGATGCATCCAGTATAGGGATTTATCCAGTAAATGAGAATGGTGACGCTGTAACGAAGCGTTAATAATTTCTGCTTTCCCGCGCCACAATGACGCGGGAAAATAAGGGGTTAGCTTAGCGTGCTAACCATCCGCCGTCGACAGCCAGCGTGTAACCGTGCACGTAGTTTGCAGCGCTTGAGGCGAGGAAGACAATCGGCCCCATCATGTCGTCAGGAATGCCCCAGCGTCCGGCAGGAATACGGCCTAAAATCTCCTCATTGCGCGCTTCATCACTGCGCAACTGCTCAGTATTATTGGTCGCCATATAACCCGGCGCAATGGCGTTGACGTTGATACCGTGTTTTGCCCATTCATTTGCCATCAGGCGTGTTAAGCCCATCACCGCGCTTTTCGAGGCGGTATAGGAGGGCACGCGAATGCCGCCCTGGAACGAGAGCATTGAGGCAATATTGATGATCTTGCCGCCATGGCCTTGCGCGATAAACTGACGCGCCACCCGCTGCGACAGGAAGAACAGACTCTTACTGTTAATGTTCATCACATCATCCCAATCTTTTTCGCTGAAATTAAGCGCATCTTCGCGGCGAATAATGCCAGCGTTGTTGACCAGAATATCAATACGACCGGCGTGGGCTACCGCCTGTTCAACAACGTGTGGAACCACGGAAGATTGTGTGAGATCGGCCTGTATCGACCAGAAGCGGCGTCCTAGCGCCGCGACTTTAGCTTGGGTATCGTCAGGCCCCGCGCGGTTGACGCCAATAATGTCACAACCCGCCTGCGCTAAACCGAGCGCCATGCCCTGGCCCAGTCCGGTATTGCAGCCAGTAATCAGCGCCACTTTGCCTTCCAGATTAAATGCATTGAGTATCATGATTGCTCCTTGTTAGCGCAGCGCGCTGATGTTGACGTGGTCCATGTCATCAAACACCTGGTTTTCACCTACCATCCCCCAGATAAAGGTATAACGCTGCGTACCGACGCCAGCATGAATCGACCAGCTGGGGGAAATCACCGCCTGCTCATTGTGCACCAGCAAATGACGCGTCTCTTGCGGCTGGCCCATCATGTGGAATACCGCGCTGTCATCGGCCATATCAAAGTAGAAATAGACTTCCATGCGGCGCTCATGCGTGTGACACGGCATGGTATTCCACAAGTTACCGTCATCGAGGCGGGTTAAGCCCATGGTCAGCTGGCAGGTAGGCAACACATCCGGCACGATGAATTTATTGATAGTGCGACGATTCGAGGTGGCGGCATCGCCCAGCGTGGCTTTAACCGCTTCGTTGAGGGTGATTTTTTTGTCTGGATAACGCGTGTGCGCCGGTGCGCTGTTGTAGTAAAACTTCGCGGGATGATGGGCATCGCTGCTGCGAAAAATCACGCTCTGCGCACCTTGCCCAACATACAGTGCTTCCTGCTGGCCAATCTCCCAGGTTTTGCCGTCTACTTCAATTAAGCCCGGTCCGCCGATGTTAATCACGCCGAGCTCGCGGCGTTCGAGGAAGTAACTGACGCCTAACTGCTTGCCGACTTCATGGCCAATAGTGACTGCTGTGTGCACCGGCATTACGCCACCGATGATGATGCGGTCAATATGGCTGTAGGTGAGGGTGTAATTGTCGGCGTCGAAAATTTTCTCGATGAGAAACTCGCGGCGTAAACCGGCGGTGTCGAGGGTTTTGGCGTGATCGCTGTGTATGCTTTGACGAACGTCCATCTCAGGCCTCTCAAGAGTCAAAGGAAGTGGTCCCGATGCGGGTCTTTGGGCATCTTAGGCAGGATGGGATGTGAATTCAATAAAAATGAAACGATGTTTTATTTATTTGAGCGGTTGATCAAATTGCATAAAAAAGCCCGCGTTCAGCGGGCGACGGTTAACCGTGCAGATGCTCGGGTTTGAGCTGGGTTAAATCATCAAGAATAACATTCGCCAGCGACCAGCGCGCATCATCACGATGTTCGGGCGCAGGTACTACAATCGAACGCATGCGTGCCGCTTTGGTGGCGATCATGCCGTTGAACGAGTCTTCCAGCGTTACGCAGTTCAAGGGATCAATCCCCAGTTTGGCTGCCGCATCCAGGTAAACCTGCGGGTGCGGTTTGCTGTAGGGCAACGCTTCGGCTGAAGCCAGCACGTCAAAGTAGCTGCGCAGGTCGAACATCTCCAGCACGCGTTCCAGCATGTGCAGGGGCGAAGCGGAGGCGAGACCGATTTTCAAACCTTGCTGCTGGCACAGTTGCAGTGCCTGCTCCACGCCCGGCTGCAGCGGACGCGTCTCTTCAACCAGCGCGATCGCACGCGCAATGATGCGCTTTGTCACTTCCTCCTGGTCCGGACCGCTCCAGGGCAGCGCTTCAAACCACATGCGCACGGTTTGATCGATGCGCAGACCTAGCGTATCCGGTAATTCATGGCGGCGGGTGATATTCACATTGAGGCTGGCGAAAATATCCAACTCAGCCCGATCCCATAACGGTTCAGAGTCAATCAACAATCCGTCCATATCAAAGATGGCGGCCAAAACAGGACGACGGTATGACATAAAACTGCTCCCTAAGACATTTTGCTTACCTTAGCACGAGTGCTCAAAAAAGCCGACTTACGGCAGGTTACGCATTTTTCAGGAAAAATTGCGATAGTGCAGGTAGACTTAGGCAAAACGATGATCAGTTCAGGGAGACTCCATGACTTACCAACAGGCTGGCCGCATCGCCATCCTTAAGCGCGTGGCTGGTTGGGTGATTTTTATACCTGCATTGCTGTCCACCCTTATTTCGCTACTGGGTTATATGTTTAAGCACAGTGAAAAGCAGCCCGGCATTGATGCGGTGATGCTCGATTTTGTGCATGTGATGGTCGATATGGTGAAATTCAATACGCCGTTTCTTAACGTGTTTTGGCAGAACTCGCCGATACCGGAATTTCACGGCGGCACGAATGTGGGCTTTTGGCTGATCTACATTCTGATTTTTGTTGGCATCGCGTTACAGGCTTCAGGCGCACGCATGTGGCGTCAGTCACGCCACATTAAAGAAGGTATTGAGGATCAGTTGATTCTGGAGCAGGCCAAAGGAAGTGAAGGGCGAACGCGTGTGCAGCTGGAAGATAAAATCCACATACCGCGTCACACCATTTTCTTACAGATTTTTCCGCTCTATATTTTGCCCGTCATTATCGCTATCGCCGGATACTTCGTGCTGAAGCTGCTCGGTATGTTGTAAAGCGTCAGGCCGGTCTGGCCTGACGTTCTCCCAATACATCTTCATCTAACAACTGGCCGACGGCCAATTGCGCTGCGCCGGTCCAGTTGCCGCCAAAGACATTGGCGCGATTGAGCAGGTAATAGAGCTGATAAACGGGCTGTCGCTGCGAGAAACCGTCCGCCAGCGGCCACACAGCCTGGTAGCCATCAAAAATCTCACGCGGAAGATCGGCGTAGTAGCTCAGCATCGCCAGGTCGCATTCACGATCGCCCCAATAACAAGCCGGATCAAAGAGCCAGGGCCCGTTCGCGCTGCCCGCACAGTTGGCTGGCCATAAATCGCCATGCAATAAAGAAGGCTGCGGGTGATGGTTGGCCAGCGCGCGCTGTACGCAATCAACAATCAGTTCGGTATCGCCGTAATGCACGCCTTTTTCCGCTGCTAACTGCAGCTGCCAGCCGATGCGTTGTTCAGCGAAAAACACCGACCAGCGGCGTAGCCAGCTATTAGGTTGTGGTGTGGTCGTGATGTTGTTGTCGAAATCGAGGCCAAATTGCGGTTGCTCGCTCCATTGATGCAGATGCGCTAATTGCTGGCCGAGCTGAAAAGCACTTTGATGATTGAACGGCTCGGGCGAGATGTACTCCAGCAGCAGGAAGCTGGTGTCGCGATCGTTACCGACGCCATACACTTTTGGCACCCGTACGGTCTGCGTGCGCGCTAACAGATCAAGCTGGTCCGCTTCCCAGCTAAATAGGGTGAGCATATCGCGAGTGTTGCATTTAACGAACACATCTAACTCGCCATAACGAATGCGCCATGCCGGATGGACATCGCCGCCGGGCAGTTCCTGACGTTCGGTAATGTCGGCATCGCCGGCGTACTCGCTTAACAGTCGACTAATGGCTGACCACATCGGGTAATCCTCTTTATTCGCTGTGTAAGTTCGATTGTAACGCGCAAAACTTCAGCAAACCTGACGTCGATGCCGTTTTTTGCAATGAGTCAGGATTGTTCTTTCAAAAAAGCTTCCAGCGTCGTGATTTTAACCTCAGGTTTATGTTTCAAGGCAATTTCGGCATAGCCCGCCGCTTGCTCTGCCACTTCACGTTCCTCTAAAGCACTGACGAAACCGAAGCTATTGGTTCCCAGTTCGTGTGGATGGCCGTCATCATCGCTGAGAGTGGTGCTAAATCCAGCATTGATCATTGCACTGTTAACCGACTGGAGGTCACCCAATCCATTTTCTTGATACTTCAACGTGACAATGTAACGTTTGACATCATGGTCGCTCATTATTCACCTCATTGTTATCGAACAGATTTCAGCGTAGACCAGCAGGCAACATAGAGCGAATTTTAGGCGATTTAACGCTGCTAAGTGGAGGGTAAATCTTCGTCAATAAGGTTCGGAAAATTCTTGTGGCTTTTGGGCTGCTATTTAATTAATTGCCTCCTATAATGCGCAGCGAAAATGGGAAGATTCCCATTAAATAAGCGCTTCAGCGACTTTTTAGGCTTTTTTTGTGAGTACATGCTTTTTTACAAAACTTACGCTAAATTGCATTGCTTGGCCGGAGAAACGCTTCAAACTCTTCGTTTTTTAAACTGTCGTACGGGTTACTTTTAATGAAAGCCTTCAACAAGCTGTCCGCTGTTTTATTGCTCTCTGCTGGAGCATTTTGTCACCAGGCATTTGCAGATAACGCCGTTTTCACCTCTATGGATGACCCTTCCACGGCAAAAAAACCGTTTGAAGGCAATCTATCAGCGGGTTATCTGGCTCAAACCGGTAACACCACCAGCTCGTCGCTGAGTGCTGCTACCAATATGACATGGTACCAAACCAATACCGCATTGAGTCTGTGGGGCAACGCTTCGAACAACTCTTCAAATGATGAGCGTTCGTCTGAGACCTACAACATTGGTGGCCGTAGTCGTTATAACCTCAACAGCGCCGATTACCTGTTTGGCCAGGCAAGCTGGTTGAGTGACCGTTTCAACGGTTATGACTCACGCGATGTACTGACTGCCGGTTATGGTCGTCAGATCCTTAACGGTCCTGTTCACTCACTGCGTGCTGAAGTCGGTCCAGGTGTGCGTTACGACGACTTCCATGATGGCGGACATGAAACCAAAGCGCTGGGTTACGGTGCGGTGAGCTATCAATGGCAGCTGACGGATACCACCAAATTTATTCAGGGTGTATCTGTGCTGAGCAGCTTCGGTGAAGACACCACGCTGAACTCAGAAACTGCGCTGCAGGTGGCGATTAATGACCACTTTGCGTTGAAACTGGGTTACAACGTGACCTGGAATAACAATCCGCCAGAATCTGCACCGGATCGTACTGATACCAAAACGACGATCCAGCTCTCATACGCAATGTAAGCGAGCCCGATATAAATCACCGCTGCCAGGCCTGTGCCTCGCGGCGGTTTTTTTTATTTCTCTTTAGCTTAGCGAATCTCTGCACGGGTTTTGATCGGCAGCGAAAGCTGCTATTATCATCGCCGCTTTACATTCCTGGCGTCATTCCGACAACGTGGGTCTGACATTACGCCGGGTTACTTATTACCAAACTGATTGTTGCATGTAGGCTTTCGTGTGGCTTACCACTGCAATTAAGGATATGAAATGCCAGTAATTACTCTTCCTGATGGCAGCCAGCGCAGCTTTGACCGTCCCGTCAGCGTAATGGATATCGCTTTGGATATTGGGCCGGGTTTGGCGAAAGCCTGTATCGCCGGTCGCGTGAATGGCGAATTGGTTGATGCGGTTGATCCGATCACCGAAGATGCTCAGGTAGCGATTATTACCGCTAAAGACGAAGCCGGTTTAGAAATCATTCGTCACTCTTGCGCGCACCTGTTAGGGCATGCGATTAAGCAGCTGTGGCCAAATACCAAGATGGCTATCGGCCCGGTGATTGATAACGGTTTCTATTATGACGTTGATCTGGACCACACCTTAACGCAGGAAGATCTTGAGCTGCTGGAAAAGCGTATGCACCAGCTGGCTGAAAGCAATTACGATGTGGTTAAGAAGAAGGTGAGCTGGCAGGAAGCACGTGATGTGTTTGCTGAGCGTGGCGAAAGCTACAAAACCACCATTCTTGACGAGAACATCAGCCATGACGATCGTCCTGGCCTGTATCATCATGAAGAATATATCGACATGTGCCGCGGTCCGCACGTGCCGAACATGCGTTTCTGCCATCACTTCAAACTGCAGAAAATCTCCGGGGCTTACTGGCGCGGCAACAGCGATAACAAAATGCTGCAGCGTGTTTACGGTACGGCCTGGGCGGATAAAAAGCAGCTGGCTGCTTACTTGCAGCGCCTGGAAGAAGCGGCAAAACGCGACCACCGTAAAATCGGTAAGCAGCTTGATCTCTACCACATGCAGGAAGAAGCGCCGGGCATGGTGTTCTGGCACAATGACGGCTGGACCATCTTCCGCGAGCTGGAAGTGTTTGTGCGTACCAAGCTGAAAGAGTACGACTATCAGGAAGTGAAAGGTCCGTTTATGATGGACCGCGTGCTGTGGGAAAAAACGGGTCACTGGGAAAACTACAAAGAAGCGATGTTCACCACCTCATCCGAGAACCGTGAATATTGCATCAAGCCCATGAACTGCCCAGGCCACGTGCAGATCTTTAACCAAGGTCTGAAATCCTATCGTGACCTGCCGCTGCGTATGGCGGAATTTGGTAGCTGTCATCGTAACGAACCTTCAGGTGCGTTGCATGGCCTGATGCGCGTGCGTGGCTTTACTCAGGATGATGCTCATGTCTTCTGTACCGAAGATCAGGTACGTGATGAGGTGAACAGCTGTATCCGTATGGTATACGACATGTACAGCACCTTCGGTTTTGAAAAAATCGTGGTGAAACTGTCGACCCGTCCGGAAAAACGTATCGGAACCGACGAAATGTGGGACCGTGCGGAAGTAGATTTAGCAGAAGCCCTGAAAGAGAATGAGATTCCATTCGAATATCAGCCGGGAGAAGGTGCATTTTATGGCCCGAAAATTGAGTTTACCCTGTACGATTGCCTCGATCGCGCCTGGCAGTGTGGCACCGTTCAGCTAGACTTCTCCCTGCCTAAGCGTCTGGACGCTACTTATGTAGGCGAAAACAACGATCGCCAGACACCGGTAATGATTCACCGTGCAATTCTCGGTTCGATGGAGCGCTTTATTGGCATCCTGACCGAAGAATTCGCAGGATTCTTCCCGAGCTGGTTGGCGCCGGTGCAGGCTGTGGTGATGAATATCACCGATAGTCAGTCAGAATATGTCAGCGAATTGACAAAGAAATTGCAGAATGCGGGCATTCGTGTCAAAGCAGACTTGAGAAACGAGAAGATAGGCTTTAAAATCCGCGAGCACACATTACGTCGCGTCCCTTATATGCTGGTTTGCGGTGACAAAGAGGTGGAAGCAGGCAAAGTTGCCGTGCGCACCCGCCGTGGTAAAGACCTTGGGAGCATGGACGTAGATGTGTTTGTTGAGAAGCTGCAACAAGAGATTCGCAGCCGACATCTTCACCAATTAGAGGAAACAGGTTATTAAAGGCGGAAAACGAGTACAACCAACACGTCCGAACCGTATCAACGGCGAAATCCGAGCCACCGAAGTGCGCTTAACTGGCGTAGACGGTGAGCAACTTGGCATTGTCACCTTGCGTGAAGCCATTGAGAAAGCTGAAGAAGCTGGCGTAGATTTAGTTGAAATCAGCCCGAACGCCGAACCGCCGGTTTGCCGTATTATGGATTACGGCAAGTTCCTTTATGAAAAGAGCAAGTCTTCTAAGGAACAGAAGAAGAAGCAGAAAGTTATCCAGGTTAAGGAAATCAAATTCCGTCCTGGTACCGATGATGGCGACTATCAGGTCAAACTACGCAACCTGATTCGCTTTCTGGAAGAGGGCGATAAAGCCAAAATCACGCTGCGTTTCCGCGGTCGTGAGATGGCGCACCAGCAGATCGGTATGGAAGTGCTTAACCGCGTCCGTAAAGACCTGTGTGAAGACATGGATTTGGCGATTGTCGAATCCTTCCCTTCGAAGATCGAAGGTCGTCAGATGATCATGGTGCTCGCTCCTAAGAAGAAGCAGTAGGCCTTCAAGTAATAAAACCGCGCAGCGCTTGCGTTGTGCGGATTTTTATTCGCCTATCTGATTCATTTTATTAACAATGCGAAGTGGATATTTGTAAAAATGCCAAAGATTAAAACTGTACGTGGCGCCGCTAAGCGCTTCAAGAAGACCGCTTCTGGTGGCTTCAAGCGTAAGCACGCAAACCTGCGTCATATTCTGACTAAAAAGTCTACTAAGCGTAAACGTCACCTGCGTCCGAAAGGCATGGTGTCTAAAGGCGATCTGGGTCTGGTTATTGCCTGCCTGCCGTACGCATAAGTAAACTTTTTATAAATTTGCCTGAAAACGTTGCGTAACAGCCATTGGCTTGCAGGGTATAAGGCGTCACAGAATATGATATAGGAGAGCTCACATGGCTCGCGTTAAACGTGGTGTAATTGCTCGCGCACGTCACAAGAAAATCTTAAAACAAGCTAAAGGCTACTACGGTGCACGTTCACGTGTATACCGCGTTGCTTTCCAGGCTGTTATCAAAGCTGGTCAGTATGCTTACCGTGACCGTCGTCAACGTAAGCGTCAGTTCCGTCAACTGTGGATCGCACGTATCAACGCTGCGGCTCGTCAGAACGGTATCTCTTACAGCCGTTTCATCAATGGCCTGAAAAAAGCCTCTATTGAAATCGACCGTAAGATTCTGGCTGACATCGCTGTATTCGACAAAGTGACATTTACTGCACTTGTTGAAAAAGCAAAATCAGCTCTGGCGTAAGTCAGTTGAAAAAGGGAGCTTGCTCCCTTTTTTATTGCCTGCAACTCACGCAAAAGATTGACATTTTGGCCGCTGCGCATTTCAATAGTGCGTTTTCTATCATTACCAGGTAACGCAAGCATGCATGCTGCAATTTTCCGTTTCTTTTTTTACTTTAGCGCCTGAACATCAGGGGCTTTTGCGCATTAAGAAAAGAAACGAAAAATCGCGCTGAAAGCCTCCCTCGTGGAGGCTTTTTTGTTTCTGGCGACACTTAATCGGATCACACGATCCCAACGAGAACTGACCAGCCCGGCTGGAAGAAGAGGAAATCATGTCCCAACTCGCAGACCTGGTGGCCCGTGCCACGGCCGCCATCGACGAGGCGGCGGATATCGCTGCTCTGGACGCCGTGCGCGTCGAATTTCTGGGTAAGAAAGGGCACCTGACGCTGCAAATGACCACCCTGCGTGAATTGCCGGCAGAAGAGCGCCCGGCCGCAGGTGCGGTTATCAACGACGCCAAGCAGCAGGTGCAAGACCGTCTCACTGCCCGTAAAGAGACGCTGGAAAGCGCCGAGCTCAACGCGCGTCTGGCTGCCGAAACTATCGATGTGTCATTGCCGGGTCGCCGCGTTGAGAATGGCGGCTTGCATCCGGTGACGCGTACCATCGATCGTATCGAAAACTTCTTTGGCGAATTGGGTTTTGCGGTGGTAACCGGGCCTGAAATCGAAGACGATTATCACAACTTCGATGCATTAAACATTCCGGGCCATCACCCGGCACGTGCCGACCATGACACCTTCTGGTTTGATGCCACGCGTCTGCTGCGTACCCAAACCTCAGGCGTGCAGATTCGTACCATGAAAAATCAGCAGCCGCCAATCCGCATCATCGCGCCAGGACGCGTTTATCGTAACGACTACGATCAGACGCACACGCCGATGTTCCATCAGATGGAAGGTTTGATCGTCGATAAAGACATCAGCTTCACCAACCTGAAAGGCACGCTGCATGATTTCCTGAACAACTTCTTCGAAGAGAATCTGCAAATCCGCTTCCGTCCTTCTTACTTCCCGTTTACCGAACCCTCTGCTGAAGTAGACGTGATGGGTAAAAACGGCAAGTGGCTGGAAGTGCTGGGCTGTGGGATGGTACATCCCAATGTATTGCGCAATGTGGGCATCGATCCGGAAGTGTATTCCGGCTTTGCCTTTGGCATGGGCATGGAGCGTCTCACCATGCTGCGCTACGGTGTGACCGATCTGCGCGCCTTCTTCGAAAATGATTTACGTTTCCTCAAACAATTTAAATAAGGGCAGGTTATCCAATGAAATTCAGTGAACTCTGGTTACGCGAATGGGTAAATCCAGCCCTGGATAGCGCTGCGCTGTCTGAGCAAATCACCATGGCCGGACTTGAAGTCGACGGCGTGGAGCCGGTTGCCGGTGCGTTCCACGGTGTTGTCGTGGGTGAAGTGGTTGAGTGCGGCCAACATCCTAATGCTGACAAACTGCGCGTTACCAAAATCAACGTCGGTGGAGATCGCCTGCTGGATATCGTCTGTGGCGCACCAAATTGCCGTCAGGGTCTGAAAGTCGCGGTTGCCACCGTTGGCGCGGTACTGCCGGGTGATTTCAAAATCAAAGCGGCAAAACTGCGCGGTGAACCCTCTGAAGGCATGTTGTGCTCATTCTCGGAACTGGGTATTTCCGACGATCACAGCGGCATCATTGAGCTGCCTGCCGATGCACCGGTTGGTACCGACATCCGTAGCTATCTGCAGTTGGATGACAACACCATCGAAATTAGCGTGACGCCAAACCGCGCCGATTGCCTCGGCATCATCGGTATTGCGCGTGACGTCGCGGTGCTGAACGGATTACCGTTGACTGCACCGGCCATTGAGCCGGTTAACGCGACCATCGCCGATACGTTCCCGATTCGCGTCGATGCGACCGCCGCGTGCCCACGCTACCTTGGCCGCGTGGTGAAAGGGGTGAATGTAAAAGCCGCCACGCCGTTGTGGATGCGTGAGAAGCTGCGTCGCTGCGGCATTCGCTCAATCGATCCTGTCGTCGATATCACTAACTATGTGCTGCTGGAACTGGGCCAACCGATGCATGCGTTTGACCTCGATCGCATCGAAGGCGGCATCGTGGTGCGCATGGCGAAAGAGGGCGAAGTGCTGACGTTGCTGGATGGCACCGAAGCCAAACTGAGCAGCGATACGCTGGTGATTGCCGATCACCACAAAGCGCTGGCGATGGGTGGCATCTTTGGTGGCGAGCATTCTGGCGTCAACGAAGAGACGCAAAACGTCCTGTTCGAATGTGCCTATTTTGATCCGCTGGCAATTACCGGCCGCGCGCGTCGTCAGGGTCTGCATACCGATGCCTCGCATCGCTACGAGCGTGGCGTCGATCCGGCGCTACAGCACAAGGCGATTGAACGCGCCACGCAGCTGCTGCTGGATATTTGTGGTGGCGAGGCGGGCCCGGTGATCGATCAAACTGACGCCAGTGCACTGCCGCCGCGCGCCACCATTACGCTGCGTCGTGAAAAGTTAGACCGCTTAATTGGTCACGTCATTGCCGACGAGCAGGTGACGGATATCCTGACGCGTCTCGGCTGCGAAGTGACAATCGGCAAGGGTGAATGGCAAGCCGTTGCGCCAAGCTGGCGTTTCGATATGGCCATCGAAGAGGATTTAGTGGAAGAAGTCGCGCGTATTTACGGCTACAACAACATTCCTGATGTGCCGGTTAAAGCCAGCCTGATCATGACTCAGCATCGTGAAGCTGATTTGTCGTTGAAGCGTGCGAAAAATCTGTTGGTCGATAAAGGCTATCAGGAAGCGATTACCTACAGCTTCGTTGATCCGAAGGTACAGCAGTTGCTGCATCCGGGCGAAGAAGCGCTGATTCTGCCAAGCCCCATCTCCAGTGATATGTCGGCGATGCGTCTGTCGCTGTGGACCGGCTTACTAAGTGCGGTGGTGTACAACCAAAACCGTCAGCAGGGGCGTGTACGCCTGTTTGAGAGCGGCTTGCGCTTTGTTCCTGATACACAGGCCGATCTGGGCATTCGCCAGGATCTTATGCTGGCCGGTGTTTTAAGCGGTAATCGCTACGAAGAGCATTGGGATCTGGCGCGTCAGACGGTTGACTTCTATGATTTGAAAGGCGATTTAGAGTCGCTGCTGGATTTGACCGGTAAACTTGATGAGATTTCCTTCCGTGCGGAAGCCAATCCGGCGCTGCATCCAGGACAAAGTGCCGCAATTTATTTACGCGGCGAACGAATCGGATTTATCGGGGTGGTTCATCCAGAGCTGGAACGTAAGCTGGATCTTAACGGTCGCACCTTAGTGTTTGAACTGCTTTGGAATAAGGTCGCAGACCGCGTCCTGCCTGATGCGCGCGAGATTTCCCGCTTCCCGGCAAACCGTCGTGATATCGCCGTTGTGGTGGCTGAAAACGTGCCTGCAGCAGATATCATTGCGGAGTGTAAGAAAGTTGGCGTAAATCAGGTAGTTGGCGTAAACTTGTTTGACGTGTACCGTGGTAAGGGCGTAAACGAAGGCGAAAAGAGCCTGGCGATTAGCCTAATTTTGCAGGATACCAGCCGGACACTCGAAGAAGAGGAGATTGCCGCGACCGTTGCCAAATGCGTTGCGGCATTAAAAGAGCGATTCCAGGCAACCTTGAGGGATTGAACCTATGGCGCTTACAAAAGCTGAAATGTCAGAGTACCTGTTTGAAAAACTCGGGTTGAGCAAACGCGATGCCAAAGAGTTGGTGGAACTTTTTTTTGAAGAGGTTCGCCGCGCGTTGGAAAACGGAGAACAGGTAAAGCTGTCCGGATTTGGTAACTTTGATCTGCGTGACAAAAACCAGCGTCCGGGCCGTAACCCGAAGACGGGGGAAGATATTCCTATCACCGCGCGCCGAGTGGTGACATTCCGTCCGGGACAGAAGTTGAAAAGTCGCGTCGAGAACGCGACACCCAAGGATGCTGACTAATTTCAGTACGACAAAAAGGCCGCTTAGCGGCCTTTTTTTTGCCTGAAAATTGGCCGTTCTGCATGATTTATACATGATGTAAGGATTTCGTAAGTATGCAGAAAATATGACGAAAATCGGGACCCGCTGATAGTGACCGCTGCAAGCTATTTGTTATAACAGCGCCATCACATTACAAGAGGTTTCGCTGATGAAAAAGACAGCACTTTTATTAAGCATCCTATTAGGGATGCCGCTGCTGGCAAGCGCCAACGTGTCCGTTAATATCAATTCGCCGGGCGTTTCGATTCATATCGGCGATCAGGATAAGCGCGGCTACTATTGGGATGGCTACGACTGGCGTGCGCCAACGTGGTGGAAGCAGCATCACAATCAGCGCATTGGCACCAAGGGTCCGCACGGCTACTGGAATGGTAACGGTTGGCAGGCGCAGCATCCGGGCAATGGGTCGCACAAGGAGAATTCGCGTCAGCCGCATCCGCAGCAGCGCCACGATCAGCACGATGATCATCAGCAGCATGATAATCACGGTCAGCCAATTCCCCCGCATCAGTAATGCACTTCCAGCGGCGCCTGCACAGCGCCGCTTTCTTTTTGCTGCAATCCCACTACAATCAAATCTCTGTTTTCTCAGCCAATCTTACCTATGACTCTGCTGGATCAGCTTGCCCGTCAGGCAAATCGCCGCAGTCAGTGCTGGCTCATCGCACTTAGCGTGCTATTAATGCTGCTCATCGGACTTAGCCTGTGTGCCGGTGATAGCTGGATTTCTCCTGGCCAATGGTTTTCGACCCGTGGCGAGCTGTTCGTCTGGCAACTGCGTATGCCGCGCACGCTGGCGGTGCTACTGGTGGGCGCGGCGCTGGCGGTGTGCGGGGTAGTGATGCAGGCGCTGTTTAATAATCCACTGGCTGAACCGGGTTTACTTGGCGTCTCCAACGGTGCAGGCATTGGATTGGTATTAGGCGTGATGCTCGGCAACGGTTCGCTCTGGAGCTTAGCGCTGGCGGCGATGGTGGGAGCCTTACTGATCACGTTGATCCTGCTGCATTTTGCCCATAAACAGCTGTCAGTGAGCCGTTTGCTGCTAACCGGCGTGGCGCTGGGCATTATCTGTAGCGCCATCATGACGTGGGCGGTGTACTTTAGCACCAGTCTCGATCTGCGCCAGCTGATGTACTGGATGATGGGCGGCTTCAGCGGCATTGACTGGCGCTATGGCGGGATGATGCTGGCGCTGCTGCCGGTAACGCTATTGCTGCTAACTACCGTACGAACGCTGAATTTACTGGCGCTGGGCGAAACCTCGGCGCGTCAGTTGGGATTACCTCTGCTGCTGTGGCGCAATCTTCTGGTACTGGCGATGGGATGGCTGGTCGGCGTGAGTGTGGCGATGGCCGGTGCGATTGGTTTTGTTGGCCTGGTGATCCCGCATTTATTGCGGCTGAGTGGGTTTAGCGATCATCGTTATCTGCTGCCCGCCGCGGCGTTGGCCGGTGCGGGTGTGCTACTTGGCGCGGATATCATTGCGCGGCTGGTGCTCACCTCCGCTGAACTGCCAATTGGTGTCGTCACTGCCACGCTCGGCGCGCCGCTGTTTATCGTGTTATTAGTGAAGTCTTCGCGCTAGCTTTGGCTGGCAACTTGTTATCAACAACAGGAATCGACTATGAGCATTTATCAAACAGAACTGGTTACGTTAGACGGCGAAAAAACCACGCTGGCGGAATATGAAGGAAAAGTGTTGCTGGTAGTGAATGTGGCATCAAAATGCGGCCTGACGGCACAGTATGAGCAGCTAGAATCGCTTCAGAAGGCCTGGCAGGATAAGAACTTCAGCGTACTGGGCTTTCCGTGTAATCAATTCCTCGAGCAAGAGCCGGGCAGCAATGAAGAGATTAAAACCTTCTGCAGCACCACATATGGTGTGACCTTCCCGATGTTCGATAAAACCGACGTTAACGGCGAGCATCGTCATCCTTTATATGCCCAATTGACTGCGGCGCAACCGGTGGCGCAACGCCCGGAAGGCAGCGGTTTCCTTGAGAGGATGGAGAGCAAAGGCCGCGCGCCGAAAGCGCCGGGCGACATCCTGTGGAATTTCGAGAAATTCCTCATCAATAAGCAGGGCAAAGTGATTGCGCGCTTCTCGCCGGATATGACGCCAGACGATCCTATTATCCTGAAAAGCATTGAGCAGGCGCTGGCCGGGTAAATGGTATTGCAGTGTCAGGGAGTCAGCGTCCCAGGACGGTTGGCTCCCGTTGACCTGAACGTCAATGCCGGTCAGCTGGTGCATCTGGTCGGGCCGAACGGCGCAGGGAAAAGCACTTTGCTGACTGTGCTTTCTGGCCTGCTATCAAGTCAGGGTACGATTCTGCTGGATGGCAAGCCGCTGTCCGCCATGAGCGGTGCTGCACTGGCGCAGCTGCGTGGCTGGTTGCCACAGCAGCAGATAGCGCCGGGACAAATGCCGGTATGGCACTATTTACGCATGCACGCTGCCACGGAGGCGGTACAAGCGGACGCTATTTTGCACGATGTGTTAGACCAGCTCGGCCTGCAAGACAAATTATTGCGCAGCCTAACGCAGCTTTCCGGCGGGGAGTGGCAGCGCGTACGCCTGGCGGCGGTGGTTATGCAAATTCATCCGCAGCTCAATCCACGCGGGAAAGTATTGCTGCTGGATGAGCCGATGAGTGCACTGGACGTGGCACAGCAGCGGGCTGTTGACAGGTTGCTGGCAGAACTTTGTCACAGCGGTCTGGCGATTGTTGCCAGCGGGCACGATCTCAATCACAGCTTGCGCCATGCCGATCGTGTGTGGTTAATGCACCAAGGCAACGTCGTGCGCCAGGGAAGCGGCAAAGAGGTGTTAACCGCAGCCCAATTAGCGCCGCTCTACCAAACCACGTTTGAGCAAATCGATACCCCACAAGGGCCGCTGCTGTTTATTCCCTGAGACCTTATTGCACGCTGAGGCGCTTTGCCGCTAAAGTGTTTGCCGAGCGAGGGATGAAGGAAAACACTGATGCGGCTACTGATTTTTATTCTGGCACTGTTGTTGGCGGGCTGTAGCCATCACGCGCCGCCACCCAATGGTCGCCTGTCTGACTCCATCACCGTCATTGCCCAACTTAACGATCAGCTGAGCCGCTGGCGGGGAACGCCGTATCGTTATGGCGGTCTTAGTCGCGGTGGCGTCGATTGTTCTGGCTTTGTCTATCTCACTTTCCGCGATAAATTTGATATGCAGCTGCCGCGCTCAACGATCGATCAGACCGATATTGGTACGCGCATCGACAAGGATGAACTGCTGCCAGGCGATTTGGTGTTCTTTAAAACCGGCAGCGGTGAAAATGGTTTGCATGTGGGTATTTATGATACAGACAATACCTTTATTCACGCCTCTACCAGCCAGGGTGTGATTCGCTCTTCGCTGGATAATGTTTACTGGCGTAAAGTATTTTGGCAGGCGCGTCGCATCTAAACGCGGTTTACTTGTGCGTTAAAAGGCGCGAAAAAAGAAAGGTTATCCCACCCTGAATTAATTCCGAATTGTGCCGATATTTAACTATCATTTAAAATGGCACTTTACCCGCCATTGATTTAATACTAAAAATAAAGCTAAGTTTATTTAATTGGTATGGACATTAACCCCGGCTATTTGGCTTAAGTGTTATTTACGGCTTAAAACAGCGTAATAGTACAAAAAACGTCTTCTCTTCTAACGTTTGGTCCTATTGCCTGACTGTTTTCGTTGATATACGATGCGCTAATTGCCACTGCCTCTGGCTTGTAAAATGAAAGTCCATTTATCTGCCGACTATCAGTCGGAAACCTGGTTTTATCCAGCATACTCTCCGACGGGCCAACTGACCGCGGTGGAGCTGGTTACGCAATTTGTTCATGATAGCGCGCCTATTACGCTGCCTCAGGATCTGCTGTTGCCACAGTTAGATGATGCTCAGCAATTGCGTTTGCTCCAGAGCCAGCTTTCATTGCTGGAAAAGTACCGCGACTTTTTTGAGCTTAATCAAATTATCGCTTTGGTTCGTATTGATGATTCGATGGCAAATACGCTTTTATCCAGCGAGTTTTTGTTAAGGAAATTCAAACAAATTTCTTTTCTTGTTTTAGATATCAGTGAAGCATTTCCACAATTATCATTGGGTAAAGAGCAACCGTTGCTCGCGGCTTTACAGCGGGAATTCCGCTTATCGCTTTCTCAATTTGGTGCAGGAAAAGCACCGGCAACCGCGGTGTACGATAATCTGTTTAGCGTGCTAAAACTGGATAAAACCTTTATTCAAGAGTTGGCTAAACGTGCATCCTTTACGCCATTTATTCAGACGGTTATCGATAACTTTTCGGATTTCGCCGAGCAAATTATTATTTGCGGCATTGATGATAATTTGATGCTGGAAAAAATGACCACGCTTCGCGGCGCACATCTGCAGGGTAGCCTGTTTCCGGTGGTAAAAGCCGACCGATTAAGCGATCTCATTTATTCCGATCTTAATTTACACACGCCTTCTCAGCAGTAATCCTTTCACCTGTCATCCTGGCAGCGTCAGCGTTACACTCTTCCTTATGTTAAAAACTCAATGCTGGTGCCTTATCTAAGTGCACCTTCAGGAGTATCGATGCAATTTACGAATAGCTGGCAGCAAGAATTAGCTGGATTCTACACCGCACTGGACCCAACGCCGCTGGCGGGAGGACGACTGTTTTACCACAATGCTGCGCTGGCAAAGGAGATGGGGTTAGATGATGCTCTGTTTCAGGGCAGCGGTCATGGCGTGTGGTCAGGACGTGAAATGCTGCCGGGTATGTCGCCGCTGGCGCAGGTCTACAGTGGCCATCAGTTTGGCGTCTGGGCCGGACAGTTGGGTGATGGACGCGGTATCTTACTCGGCGAGCAACAGCTGGCGAATGGACGCAAGCTTGATTGGCACTTGAAAGGCGCGGGGCTAACGCCTTATTCGCGTATGGGTGACGGACGCGCCGTCATCCGCTCCAGCGTGCGCGAGTTTCTCGCATCAGAGGCGTTGCACCACCTTGGCATTCCTACCACGCGTGCGCTGGCATTAGCGATTGGTGATGAGCCCGTACTGCGTGAAACCCAGGAGCGCGGCGCGATGCTAATGCGTATCGCCGAGAGCCATTTGCGTTTCGGCCATTTTGAACACTTTTATTACGGCGGCGAGCAGGACAAGGTACGCATGCTGGCGGATTACGCTATTCGCCATCACTGGCCCCACCTGCAGGATGAGGCCGATCGCTACCTGCTGTGGTTTACCGATATCGTTAAACGCACGGCCGGATTAATAGCACTTTGGCAAAGCGTTGGCTTTGCGCATGGCGTGATGAATACCGATAACATGTCGATTCTTGGCTTGACGCTGGATTATGGGCCTTATGGATTCCTTGACGACTATCAGCCCGGTTACATCTGCAATCACAGCGATTACCAGGGGCGCTACGCCTTCGAAAATCAGCCAATGATTGGTCTGTGGAATCTGAATCGCCTGGCTCACGCGTTATCCGGCCTGATGACCACCGAGCAGCTCAAGCAGGCACTAAGCCATTATGAAAGCGAGTTGATGCGCGTTTGGGGTGAGAAGATGCGTGCCAAACTCGGTTTGCTGACCGCGGAGAGTAACGACAACACCATCCTGACCGGCTTGCTGGCGCTGATGACGGCAGAGCGCAGCGATTACACGCTGACTTTCCGCATGCTTAGCGAGACGCAGCAGGATGAAACCCGCTCGCCGCTGCGTGATGAGTTTATCGACCGCGCCGCTTTTGATGGCTGGTATAGCGATTACCGCCAGCGCTTGTTACGCGATCAGGCTAGCGACGAGCAGCGTCAGGCGGTGATGAAGGCGGCCAATCCAGCGCTGGTATTGCGCAATTATCTGGCGCAGCAGGTGATTGAAGAGGTAGAGAAAGGTGAAACGGGCGCATTAGAAAAGCTGCATAACGCACTGCAACAACCCTATAGCGATGCGGCCGTGAGCGCGGAGCTGCGCCAACGGCCGCCTGAGTGGGGCAAAACGCTTGAGGTAAGTTGTTCGAGCTAGGCGTTAATTAAAGCGGCTGTCGACTGCGGCAGCCAGTTTCTCCAGCACCTCAGCGCTCTCTTCCCAGCCGAGACACGGATCGGTGATTGACTGACCATAGATCAGCGTTTCGCCGCTGACCACTTTCTGGTTCCCTTCCTGCAGGAAACTCTCAATCATCACGCCCGCGACCGCTCGTGAACCGGCGCGGATTTGCGCCGCCACATCATCGGCGACATCCCGTTGGCGACGATGCTGTTTCAGGCAGTTGCCATGGCTGAAGTCGATCACCAGCTGTTCTGGCAGATTGAAATCGCGCAGGTTGGCCGCCGCCGCCGCCACGTCTTCAGCGTGATAGTTTGGCTGACGACCGCCGCGCAGAATGACATGACCATGTGGATTGCCGCTGGTTTGATAAATGGTCATCTGACCGTTTTTATCCGGCGACAGGAACATATGACTGGCGCGCGCGGCGCGAATCGCATCAACCGCGATTTGCACGTTACCATCGGTGCCGTTTTTGAAACCCACCGGGCAAGAGAGCGCTGAAGCCATCTCACGGTGTATCTGGCTTTCAGTGGTGCGAGCACCAATGGCGCCCCAGCTAATCAGGTCGGCAATAAACTGGCCGATCACCATATCCAGGAATTCGGTGGCGGTCGGCATGCCCAGCGCGTTGATATCCAACAGCAGTTTACGTGCGATAGCGATGCCGCGATTCACATCGTAGCTGCCATCCAGATCGGGATCGGAAATAAGACCTTTCCAGCCAATCACGGTACGCGGTTTTTCGAAGTAGGCGCGCATCACGATCTCTAGCCGATCCTGATGACGTTCACGCAGTTCATTCAGACGTTTAGCGTATTCAATCGCTGCTTTAGGATCGTGTAGCGAGCAGGGGCCAATAATGACCAGCAAACGCGTATCTTCGCCGGTCAGAATACGTGCAATACGTTGACGGGCCGCAGTAACGTTGGCGGCGATTTCCGCCGAAATAGGATGTTCATGCGCGAGCGCAGCTGGAGTCAGCAGGCTGCCGATGCGCGCAGTGCGCAGTTCATCAGTCTTGTTCATTCGGATTCTCAAAAAATGGTTCTTCGCAGCGGTGAAATACCGGGAAGTGATGGTGATCACAATAAACCATTAGCCTGCGAATTCAACCTGCTAAAAACAAAGGTCTTAAAACAAGACGGAAGCCAGGCTTTACGATCGTAATACCGATGAGGTCATCATAAATGGCGACCCTACGTTTACAGAGCTGGGTTTTCGTAGGGTGCGCATTCATGCGCACCTGCATAATCAGGCAATGATTTGCTTAAGTGAGCAGCATTACGCCATAAATGGCGACCCTACAGAAGGCAGTTAATACATGCTACGACTCAGGCCCATGATATCGAGGATTTTGGTGGCAATCTCTTCCACCGAATAGTTGGTACTGTTGAGGTAACGAATTTGGTTGGTGCGGAAGAGCGCTTCTACTTCTCCCACTTCCAGACGACATTGGCGCAGCGAAGCGTAACGAGTATTTTCCGCACGCTCCTGACGAATCGCTTCCAGACGTTCCGGATCGATAGTTAATCCAAACAATTTATGCTGATGCGCACGCAGCGCCGGCGGCAGCTTCAAATTGTCCATATCATCGGCGATAAACGGATAGTTAGCGGCCCGCACGCCAAACTGCATCGCCAGGTACAAGCTGGTGGGCGTTTTACCGCAGCGCGACACGCCAAGCAAAATTACCTGTGCATCTTCAAGGCCGCGCAGGGAAATGCCATCGTCATGCGCGAGGGTATAGTCGATTGCCGCGATGCGCGCGTCATATTTGCCAAGGTTACTGGCAGTCAAACCATGCGTACGGTGCGCCACCGGCATCGAAGCCACACCTAATTCGCTTTGTAACGGTGCCACCAACGCTTGAACGATATCCTGACAAAAGCCTTCGCTCTCCAGGATAATTTCACGCACATCGGGCGTGACAATCGAAAAGAATACCAGCGGCCGCACGCCGCTCTGCTGATAGAGTGCATTAATCTGCGCTTTCACGGCTTGTGCACGCTGAACATTCTCCACAAAGGGTAGCGTGACGCTGTTGGTGATAACCGGGAACTGTGAAAGCACCGCGTGCCCCAGCACTTCGGCAGTGATGGCGGTACCATCAGAAATGTAGAAGACGCTACGTTCAGTGCTCATAGTCTGCTTAACCCTCATGTCTATAAATGACAGATATCATCAACCTTACTATTTCATTTTAAAGTGATAAGAAATGAAATATCCATACTGTTTACTGCTCGTTGGCGAAAATGAGCACGTTGATAATCAATATTAGATGAAATGCTGTTTTGAAAAGCGTTATTTTCGCGCATTTTCTTTTTCGCGCATGAAATAAAGTTTGCAGGCGTTGCGCAACGTAAATCAATGGCTAACCCTCTGAAAAAGGGAAAAATAACGATATAGCAGTTTGTTAGCGTTAAATCGGCCGTTTGCGCAACATCATTAATTCTGGGTACTAATCCTATTTTGCCGCTCTTTTCCTGCTTTAACGATTCAACACTTAGTCTTTATTTATGGGTTGTGCCAAGCTATTTCTGCGAATAGCAAAATGTTCCATATGTGAACCAATCATTTAAAAGGATAATCTCAATGTCCATTCAAGACCAACAGTCGCTAGTGCTCTGGTACAACCAGCTTGGCATGCATGATGTTGATCGGGTGGGGGGCAAGAATGCTTCCCTCGGAGAAATGATTACGAATTTGTCGTCGCTGGGTGTTTCCGTTCCCAACGGTTATGCGACCACATCTTACGCGTTTAATCTGTTTCTCGATCAAAGCGGACTGAACCAGCGCATTTATGATTTGCTGGATAAAACGGATGTTGATGATGTTGCTGAGCTCGCGCAAGCGGGTAAACAGATTCGTCAATGGGTGGTGGACACGCCATTCCAGCCTGAGCTGGAAGCGGCGATTCGCAGTGCCTACGAACAACTCTCTGCTGATGATGCCGAAGCCTCCTTCGCTGTGCGTTCGTCGGCCACCGCCGAAGATATGCCCGATGCCTCATTTGCCGGTCAGCAGGAGACTTTCCTGAACGTGCAGGGCTATGACGCGGTGATTATCGCGGTTAAGCACGTATTTGCTTCCTTATTTAACGATCGCGCCATCTCTTACCGTGTGCATCAGGGCTACGACCATCGCGGCGTCGCGCTCTCTGCAGGTATTCAACGGATGGTACGATCGGATCTCGCATCGTCCGGCGTGATGTTTACCATTGATACTGAATCGGGCTTTGATCAGGTGGTGTTTATCACCTCGGCGTTCGGTTTGGGTGAGATGGTAGTGCAAGGCGCTGTCAACCCGGATGAGTTCTACGTGCATAAACCGACGCTGGCAGCCAATCGCCCAGCGATTGTGCGCCGTACCATGGGCTCGAAAAAGCTGCGCATGGTCTACGCCGATTCACAGGAACATGGCGAGCAGGTGCGCATTGAAGACGTCGAGCAAGAGCAGCGCGATCGCTTCAGTTTAACCGATGACGAAGTGCAGGCGCTGGCGCGTCAGGCGGTGCTAATTGAGCAGCACTACAAGCGCCCAATGGACATTGAGTGGGCGAAAGATGGCCACACCGGTAAGCTGTTTATTGTGCAGGCGCGGCCGGAAACAGTGCGATCTAACGGTCAGGTGATGGAGCGCTATACGCTGCAAGGCAAGGGCAAGGTCGTAGTAGAAGGACGCGCCATAGGCCATCGCATCGGTGCCGGTGAAGTTAAAGTTATCCATGACATCAGTGAAATGCACCGCATTGAAAAAGGCGATGTGCTGGTCACTGACATGACCGATCCCGATTGGGAACCGATTATGAAGAAAGCCTCAGCGATCGTGACCAATCGCGGTGGACGAACCTGTCATGCGGCCATTATCGCCCGTGAACTGGGCATCCCTGCCGTAGTGGGCTGTGGTGATGCAACCGACCATCTGAAAGATGGTCAGAAGGTGACGGTGTCCTGTGCCGAGGGTGATACCGGTTATGTGTATGGTGAACTGCTGGACTTTGAAGTCACCAGCTCGCAGGTGGATACCATGCCGGATCTGCCGCTGAAAATTATGATGAACATCGGTAACCCCGATCGCGCCTTCGACTTTGCCTGCTTGCCGAACGAAGGTGTGGGTCTGGCGCGTCTGGAGTTCATCATTAACCGCATGATTGGCGTGCATCCGAAAGCGCTGCTGGAGTTCGACCAGCAAACGCCTGAGCTGCAGCAGCAGATTCGCCAGATGATGAAAGGTTTCGATGATCCAATTGAGTTCTACATCGGTCGTCTGACAGAAGGGATTGCCACCCTGGGGGCGGCGTTTGCGCCGAAGCGCGTTATCGTTCGTCTCTCTGATTTCAAAACTAACGAATACGCTAACCTGGTGGGCGGCGAGCGTTATGAACCGGAAGAAGAGAACCCGATGCTGGGATTCCGTGGCGCCGGCCGCTATGTGGCTGACAGCTTCCGCGACTGCTTCAAGCTGGAGTGTGAGGCGGTGAAACGTGTGCGCAATGAAATGGGATTGACCAACGTCGAAATCATGATCCCCTTCGTGCGTACAGTGGATCAGGCCGAAGCGGTGGTTGCGGAGCTGGCGAAAAATGGCCTGAAGCGCGGCGAAAACGGTTTGAAGGTCATTATGATGTGTGAAATCCCTTCAAATGCCTTGCTGGCAGAGCAGTTCCTCGAGCACTTTGATGGCTTCTCGATTGGTTCCAACGACATGACGCAGCTGGCGCTGGGTTTGGATCGCGACTCCGGCGTGGTGTCAGCGCTGTTTGACGAGCGTAATGATGCCGTCAAAGCATTGCTCTCCATGTCCATTAAAGCCGCGAAGAAACAAGGTAAATACGTGGGGATCTGTGGTCAGGGTCCATCTGATCATCAGGATTTTGCCGCGTGGCTGATGGAGCAGGGCATTGACAGCCTGTCCCTCAATCCAGACACGGTAGTAGAGACATGGCTGAGTCTGGCAGAACTGAACGCCGCGAAACACTGATCAAGAGGAATAAAGACACGTTAGAGGTGAATCTAATGTGTTCTTAATGAAATCATTAAGGCCAGCGCTGCTGGCCTTATCTTTTTACGTGAAAAACAGGCAAAAAAAAGCCCATCACAGGGGATGGGCAAAGACTACACACAGCAATTCTTCACTTTACTCAGGGGAATAAGGTTGTTTAGAAATCAGTAGCTTGATTTCAAACATAGGAAACATGTTATTCATCAGGCCTTGTGGCGTCTTTAAGAATCCTCTTATTAGTTTAAAGCTGATAATCTTTCATGGTCATTTTCATCGGTGTACCCCCTTGATTCAGTCCGAAAAATAATCATTCCATTAGCCAAACCCCGCTAAAGCCGCTAAAACATCGTTTTTTCTTAAAAATCGCTTATGAAAAAAAATAATTCCTGCAGGGTAATGACCGATGACGATGAAGTGGCATTAGGCCGGTTAAAGTAAGGCCAATCTAAAGCGGAGAAATTGCAATGTTACTTTGCAGAGCGTAATGCTTACGGGGCGGGGTAAAGCGGGTCGCCATTCACGCGCGGCGACCCTACAACGGTGCGCGACAAAACTTAATGTGGGTGTTCTTCGTGATCGTCAAGCGCTTCGATAGCCGTTTGCATATCATCATCCGGCTCGGGTGCTTCATGCATCCACACCGTTACCAGGCGATAAGAGACCGCCAGCACTACGGGACCAATAAACAGCCCAATCATGCCAAAGGCAATTAAGCCACCAATGACGCCGGAAAGAATCAGGATCATCGGCAAATCCGCGCCCATACGAATCAGTACCGGCCGCAGCACGCTATCCAATGTGCCTACCACGCAACTCCAGACTAATAGCACGGTGCCCCACGTGGTATCACCGCTCCAGTACAGCCAGATAATGGCCGGGACTAACACCACCAGCGGGCCGAGTTGCACCAGACAAGTCAGAATCATCAGCACGGTTAATAATGTGGCATAGGGGATACCGGAAATGGCAAGGCCAATGCCGCCGAGCACGCCCTGTACCAGCGCCGTGACCACCACGCCAAGCGCCACGGCACGAATCGCCTGACCTGCCAGCAGCACGGCGGCATCACCGCGGCGACCACTCATACGGTAAGCAAAATGTCGGATGCCTTGCCCAACTTGCTCCCCGCGCCAATACAGCAGCACGCTGAACAGCAACATTACGACGAGATGCATCATGAAGCGGCCAAAGTGTCCGGCCTGCGCCACAAAGAAGCCGGTAGTACGACCTATATAGGGTTGTACCTGGCTCAACATCGCCGATCCTCCGCCATCCACTAATTTGTGATAGCTCGAATAAAGCTTGTTGCCACCATAAGGAATGTCACGTAGCCAGGCAAAATCGGGCATCACCAAATGGCGTTGCGTTGCCCAGGCGATCACCGGCGCGCTGTTATCAATTAAGCTGCTTACCAGCAGAGCGATAGGAATAATGAACAGCAGTAAGAGCAGTAGCGTCATGGCAATAACCGCCAGCGAGCGTCTTCCCCACATCAGCTGTTGCAGGCGGATCATCAATGGCCAGGTAGCGATCACCACCATGCTGGCCCAGGCGAAGCCCAGAATAAACGGCTGAACCACCCACAGACAGGCGACGATCATGATCAGAATGAACATCAACGAGAACAGCATTTGCGGTAAATCCATACCGCGTTGCAGGCTTTTCATCACAACATTTAACCTCGATTGAATCCTTCAGAGTGGGGCTGAACGGCCCTAATTAATGATGATCTATTTCCGGGAAATTAAACAGGAAAAGCAGCGGCGGCCATGCGCTTTCCTGAAAAAACAGCGTGCGGCAAAAAAGTATGATAAAACCAAGGGCTGAAAAAAATCACGACGCAAACGTTTACAACATCTCGGTCACTCAATAATGATCCCACAGATTTCTCAGGCACCGGGCCTCGTTCAACTGGTGCTGACATTCCTGCAGTCCTTAAAAGAGCAAGGGTTCACTGGCGATACGGCCACCAGCTATGCCGATCGCCTGTCGCTATCCACCGATAACAGTATTTATCAACTGCTGCCTGATGCGGCGCTGTTTCCGCGATCGACGGCTGATGTGGCGCTAATTGCGCGTCTGGCCGCAGAAGCGCGCTTTAATAGCCTGGTCTTCACCCCGCGTGGTGGTGGCACCGGTACTAACGGGCAATCGCTTAATCAGGGCATCGTGGTTGATATGTCGCGCTACATGAACCGCATCCTCGAAATCAACACCGAACAGGGTTGGGTGCGGGTTGAAGCGGGCGTGGTGAAGGACCAACTTAATGCGTGGCTAAAACCTTACGGCTTCTTCTTCTCGCCGGAACTCTCTACCAGTAACCGCGCCACCTTGGGTGGCATGATCAATACTGACGCCTCCGGGCAAGGTTCGCTGGTGTATGGCAAAACCTCCGATCACGTCGAAGGGCTGCGCGCGGTGCTGTTAGGCGGCGATATCCTCGATACGCGCGCGATGCCAACCGAACTGGCAGAACAGCTGGCGAGCACGCCAACCGCTGAAGGGCGCATCTATCAGCAGGTATTAACGCGCTGCCGTGAACAGCGCAGTTTGATTCTGGAAAAATTCCCTAAGCTGAACCGCTTTCTCACCGGTTACGATCTGCGGCATGTGTTCAGCGATGATCTGCAAACCTTCGATCTCACGCGCCTGTTATGCGGTGCGGAAGGTACGCTGGCCTTTATCACTGAAGCGCGCCTGGATATCACGCCCATTCCCAAAGTGCGTCGTTTGGTGAATATCAAATATGATTCGTTCGACTCGGCGTTACGCAATGCACCTTTTATGGTGGAAGCCAAAGCGCTGTCGGTGGAAACGGTTGACTCGAAAGTATTGAACCTGGCGCGTGAAGATATCGTCTGGCACTCGGTGCATGAATTGATTACCGATGTGCCAGACAAAGAGATGCTGGGCCTGAACATCGTGGAGTTTGCCGGTGATGATGCCGAACTGATCGAGCAGCAAATTGCCACGCTGTGCCTGCGTCTGGATGCATTAATGCTGCAGCAATCCGGCGGCGTCATTGGTTATCAGCTGTGTAACGATGTGGCCGGCATTGAGCGCATCTATAACATGCGCAAAAAAGCGGTGGGCCTACTGGGTAACGCCAAAGGGCGCGCTAAGCCGATACCGTTTGTTGAAGATACGGCGGTACCGCCAGAACAGCTGGCCGATTACATCGTTGAGTTTCGCGCGCTGCTCGACAGCCACGGCCTGAGTTACGGCATGTTTGGCCACGTGGATGCGGGCGTGTTGCACGTGCGTCCGGCGCTGGATATGTGCGATCCGCAGCAGGAGCTGTTGATGAAGCAGATCTCCGATGAAGTGGTCGCGCTAACCGCCCGCTACGGCGGTTTATTGTGGGGCGAGCACGGCAAAGGTTTCCGCGCACAGTACAGCCCGGCATTCTTCGGTGAAACGCTGTTCAATGAGCTACGTCGTATTAAAGCGGCGTTCGATCCCGACAACCGCCTCAATCCTGGCAAGATCTGCACACCGCTGAAGAGCAACGAACCAATGATGCAGGTGGATGCGGTGAAACGCGGTACCTACGATCGTCAGATTCCCGTCACGGTGCGCAATGAGTGGCGCGGTGCGATGGAGTGTAACGGCAACGGTTTGTGCTTCAATTTTGACGTGAACAGCCCGATGTGCCCGTCGATGAAAATTACCCGTAATCGCATTCATTCGCCGAAAGGCCGCGCCACGTTAACGCGTGAATGGTTACGTTTGCTCTCTGAGCAGGGGGTTGATCCTCTGCAACTGGAACATGCTTTGCCCAAACAGGGGGCCAGCCTGCGCACCTTGATTCAACGCACGCGTAATTCCTGGCACGCGAAGAAAGGGGAATATGACTTCTCCCATGAGGTAAAAGAGGCGATGTCGGGTTGTCTGGCCTGTAAAGCCTGTTCGACGCAGTGCCCAATCAAGATTGATGTGCCGAATTTCCGTTCGCGCTTTTTGCAGCTTTATCACACCCGCTATTTGCGTCCAGTGAGCGATCATCTGGTGGCAACCGTTGAGAGTTATGCGCCGTTGATGGCGAAAGCCCCTAAGGTGTTCAACTTCTTCCTGAAACAGCCGTGGATGCGCGATATCAGTAAAACGCACATTGGCATGGTGGATTTGCCGCTGCTGTCATCACCGAGCCTCAAGCAACAGTTGAGCGGTCATCCGGCGATGAACCTCACGCTGGAGCAGCTAGAGGCAATGGAGACCACACAACGTGAAAACTGTGTGCTGGTGGTGCAGGATCCCTTTACCAGCTATTACGAAGCGCAGCTGGTGACCGATTTCGTCAAGCTGATCGAAAAGCTCGGTTATCGCCCGGTGTTACTGCCGTTCTCTCCCAATGGCAAAGCGCAGCATGTAAAAGGCTTCCTGCAGCGCTTTGCGCGTACCGCCAGTAAAACCGCAGATTTCCTCAATCGCGTGGCGAAACTTGGCGTGCCAATGGTGGGCGTCGATCCGGCAACCGTGCTTTGTTATCGCGATGAGTACAATCAGGTGCTGGGTGAGCAGCGCGGTGAGTTTAACGTGCAGCTGGTGCACGAATGGCTGCACACGGCGCTGGCTGAGCGTGCGGTGCAAACTGCCAGCGGCGAGGCTTGGTATCTGTTCGCGCACTGCACCGAGGTAACGGCACTGCCGTCCACGCCGAATCAGTGGCAGGGCATTTTTGCTCGCTTTGGCGCGAAGCTGGAGAACGTCAACGTAGGCTGTTGCGGCATGGCAGGTACTTACGGCCATGAAAGTAAAAATCTGGAGAATTCGCTGGGGATTTACGAGCTGTCATGGCATCCACAGCTGCAAAAGCTGCCACGACAACGCTGCCTGGCTACCGGCTTCTCCTGTCGCAGTCAGGTGAAGCGCGCGGAAGGCAACGGGATGCGTCATCCGTTGCAAGCATTACTGGAAATGATGTAAACAAATTGTAGGAGTCGTCACAAAGCTGGATTAGAATATCCAGCCTGCGTGACGGACGAAATCACTCTGCAGGCGGGTAGCTTGATCCCACTCGCCGCTGAGCGCCAGTTGATGACACAAACGTGTTAATGACAGGCGCGCCAGTTGATAGGCCTGAATGCGAAATAAACGGTCACGATCGGCATTGCCCATCTCCTGGACTAAGCGGTGATGGAGCTTACCCATGGCGTGCAAAAAACTGTGGTCGTCACCATTTATCTCACAGATTTCTGCCATGTCGAGACAGGTGTCGTTGAAACGGCGCAGCTGTTCGAGGGTGCAATCGGTACGGTTGAGCTTTGCCTGAGCCATATAGAAGTCCACGGTGATATCGCGCACCGCAAACTTATAGTCGTCGATTTTATGTTGTAACCAGGCTGAGACGGTAAGCGTCATATCGCCACCTTAAATAGGTTAATGATAATCATTATCATATTCAACCGTGTCAGGAATGCAATTCCCGCCGTGAATTTTATTGATTCCCTCTGCCTGTTAATAAAATCGGCAATAACAATTTCTTTACATACTAGAAAGGCGTAACCTATCAATTATGAATGAAACGTAAAATTGATTTATAAAATTTTGCGCCAATTTAAGGGGTTACGTTGCAGTGGTGTGCACGGGAATGCCGCCGTCAATCTGCTTTGAAGCGACTATGCTTAATAAAGCAGCAGTAAAAATAGCACGAGATGATTATCCCTGCAAAACAAGAGGTTGAAGTGATATCTGATATCACTACCATAGGGGGATAGCCTGAAAAGGCCCAGACTTATGAGGTAGCACAATGTCATCAGTTAATGCCGACTCTTTTTCACCCGAAGATTTCGTCTGGAAAGGGCTCACGCTGACCGAATCGGCAGCGAAACAGATTCTTAACCTGGTAGAACAAGACCCTGAAGTCAAGGGTTTGAAACTGGGTGTGAAAACGTCCGGCTGTGCCGGTTTTGGGTACGTTATGGACCTGGTGAAAGAGCCTGCCGATGACGACCTGCAGTTTGAGCAGTTTGGCGCAAAACTGTTTGTGCCGCTTCAGGCGATGCCGTTTGTTGACGGTACCGAGCTGGATTATGTCCGCGAAGGTCTTAACCAGATTTTTAAATTCAACAACCCTAAAGCTCAACACGCCTGCGGGTGCGGTGAGAGCTTTGGCGTCGAGTAAGTGAAATATGTCACGACACAGCGAAGCATCTGACGATGTACAAATGTGGGAAGGCAAGCTCAATTATAAAGAGGGCTTCTTTACCCAGTTACAAACCGACGAATTTGCCCACGGCATCAATGAAGATGTGGTGCGCGCGATTTCGGCCAAACGTAACGAACCTGAATGGATGCTTGAATTCCGTCTGAAGGCGTTCCGCGCCTGGGAACAGATGGAAGAGCCGCACTGGCTGAAAGCGCACTACGAAAAACTGGATTATCAGGATTACAGCTACTACTCCGCGCCGTCCTGCGGCAACTGCGACGACAGCTGTGCGTCTGAACCCGGCGCTACCCAAACTTCCGGCAGCGTCGCGTCCAGCGATTATTTAACTCAGGAAGTAGAAGATGCTTTCAACCAATTAGGTGTTCCGGTGCGTGAAGGACGTGAAGTCGCGGTCGACGCTATTTTCGACTCCGTTTCCGTCTCAACAACTTACCGCGACAAGCTGGCCGAGCAGGGCATCATTTTCTGCTCCTTCGGCGAAGCGATTCACGATCATCCTGAGCTGGTACAGAAGTATCTTGGCACGGTCGTGCCGCCAAACGATAACTTCTTTGCTGCGCTGAACTCCGCTGTGGCCTCCGACGGTACCTTCGTTTACATCCCGAAAGGCGTACGTTGTCCGATGGAGCTGTCGACCTATTTCCGCATCAATGCGGCAAAAACCGGTCAGTTCGAACGCACTATTCTGGTGGCCGATGAAGACAGTTACGTCAGCTACATCGAAGGTTGCTCCGCGCCAGTGCGTGACACCTATCAGCTGCACGCAGCCGTAGTAGAAGTGATTATCCACAAAAATGCCGAAGTGAAATATTCCACCGTACAGAACTGGTTCCCGGGCGGTGAAGGCGAGGGCGGTATCCTCAACTTCGTGACCAAACGTGCGCTGTGCGAAGGCGATCACAGTAAGATGTCCTGGACGCAGTCCGAAACGGGTTCAGCGATCACCTGGAAATATCCTAGCTGCATCCTGCGCGGTGATTACTCGATTGGTGAGTTCTATTCCGTTGCCCTGACCGCAGGTCGCCAGCAGGCGGATACCGGCACTAAGATGATTCACATTGGTAAAAACACCAAGTCGACCATCATCTCAAAAGGGATTTCTGCCGGTAAGAGCCAGAACACCTATCGCGGCCTGGTGAAAATCATGCCAACCGCCACCAACGCGCGTAACTTCACCCAATGTGATTCGATGCTGATTGGTGCTGAGTGCGGCGCGCACACTTTCCCGTACGTGGAAACGCGCAACAACACGGCACATCTGGAGCACGAGGCGACCACTTCGCGCATCGGTGAAGATCAGATGTTCTACTGCTTGCAGCGTGGCATTAGCGAAGAAGATGCGATTTCAATGATCGTCAACGGCTTCTGTAAAGACGTTTTCTCCGAGCTGCCACTGGAATTCGCCGTGGAAGCGCAAAAATTGTTAGCTATCAGCCTTGAGCACAGTGTGGGCTGATGCCCGTTGCCGGAAGCAATGTGAAGGAAAGAGTATGTTAAGCATTAAAGATTTGCAGGTTAGCGTTGAAGACAAAGAGATTTTGCGCGGTCTGAACCTTGAAGTTAAGCCGGGTGAAGTCCATGCCATCATGGGACCGAACGGTTCCGGTAAAAGTACGCTGTCAGCAACGCTGGCTGGCCGTGAAGATTACGAAGTCACTGGCGGTTCGGTCACCTTTAAGGGCAAAGATCTGCTGGAGCTGGAGCCCGAAGAGCGTGCCGGTGAAGGCATCTTCATGGCGTTTCAGTATCCGGTAGAAATCCCGGGCGTCAGCAACCAGTTCTTCCTGCAGACTTCCGTCAATGCGGTGCGTAAATACCGT
Organism: Pantoea sp. BRR-3P; assembly: GCF_039621635.1. NCBI lineage: Bacteria > Pseudomonadati > Pseudomonadota > Gammaproteobacteria > Enterobacterales > Erwiniaceae > Pantoea > Pantoea sp. BRR-3P. The sequence continues at coordinate 2,244,608 of NZ_CP155066.1, read as the reverse complement.
GAACAGGAGCCGCTGGATCGTTTTGACTTCCAGGACTTTATCGAAGACAAAATCCAGCTGCTGAAGATGCCGGAAGATCTGCTGACCCGTTCAGTAAACGTCGGCTTCTCCGGTGGTGAGAAGAAGCGTAATGACATCCTGCAGATGGCGGCACTGGAACCTGAGCTGTGCATCCTTGATGAAACCGACTCCGGTCTGGATATCGATGCGCTGAAAATCGTGGCAGAAGGCGTGAACAGCCTGCGCGACGGTAAGCGCTCTTTCATCATCGTTACGCACTACCAGCGCATCCTGGATTACATCAAGCCAGATCATGTACACGTGCTGTATCAGGGTAAAATCGTTAAGTCTGGCGATTTCTCACTGGTTAAACAGTTGGAGGAGCAAGGCTATGGCTGGCTTACCGACCAAGAGTGATAACGCTCTGCAGCAGTGGCATCATCTGTTTGAATCGCGCGGTGAAGTCCGTTCACTGCAGGCACAGCAGCACTGGCAGCAACTGATGCGTGTCGGCCTGCCGACGCGTAAGCATGAGAACTGGAAGTACACGCCGCTTGATGGTCTGCTGGCGCAGCAGTTTGTGCTGCCTCAGCCGCAGGACGTGAGCGCGGAACAGGTTGATGCGCTGGCATTGCCAATTGATGCGGTGCGTCTGGTGTTTGTTGATGGCCGTTTCCATGCCGAGTTAAGCAGTCGCGATACTGGCCTGTTTGAGATTCAACATGCGCAAGCCTCCGATCGTCGTCCGTTGCCGGCACCGATTCAGCCGGAAGTGTTCCTGCATCTGACCGAAAGCCTGGCAGAAGAGGCCACGACGATTCGTTTGGCGCGTGGCAAATCAGCGGCCAAACCGCTTTATCTGCTGCACATTACCAGCGGTCAGGATGCAGGCACTACTACCGTGCATCATCGTCACCATCTGCAGCTGGAAGCCAGCGCAGAAGCGGAAGTGATTGAACACTACGTCACTCTGAATGATGTGGCGCATTTTACCGGCGCACGTTTTACCTTCGACGTGGCCGATAACGCTAAACTGCAGCATATCAAACTGTCATTCGAGAGCGAGAAGGCTTACCACTTCGCGCACAATGACGTGGTGATGGGCCGTGATGCGAATGTGTCAACCACCAGCTTCCTGCTGGGGGCCGGCTTATCGCGCCACAACACCAGTGCGCAGCTGAATGGCGAAAATACCAATCTGGCGATTAATAGCTTGTCATTGCCGGTGAATCAGGAAGTGTGCGATACCCGCAGCTACCTCGAGCACAATAAAGGCCACTGCATTAGCCGTCAGATGCACAAAGTTATCGCGCGCGACAAAGGGCGTGCGGTGTTTAACGGTATGATTAAAGTGGCACCTCACGCGCTGAAAACCGACGGCCAAATGACCAACAATAACCTGTTGCTGGGCCGTTTGGCGGAAGTGGACACCAAGCCGCAGCTGGAAATCTATGCTGATGACGTGAAGTGCAGCCACGGTGCGACCATTGGTCGTATTGATGAAGAGCAGATGTTCTATCTGCGCTCGCGCGGCATCGATGAGACTGCCGCCCAGCGTATGATCATTCATGCTTTTGCCGCTGAACTCACCGAAACGCTGGAGAATCCGGTACTGCGTCAGGTGGTGCTGCAGCGCATTGCCGCGCGTATCCCGGGAGTTGAGTCATGAGTTTCGATCTCGAACGCATCAGAGCGGAATTTCCGATTCTGAAACGTGAGGTCAACGGACATCCGCTGGCCTACCTTGATAGCGCGGCCAGCGCACAGCGCCCGCTCGCGGTCATCAATGCGGAAAGTTATTTCTATCAGCACGGCTATGCAGCCGTGCACCGCGGTATCCATTCGCTGAGCGCGCAGGCGACCACCGACATGGAGAACGTACGTCATCAGGCGGCGCGTTTCCTCAATGCTGCTACGCCCGAAGAGATCATCTTTGTCAAAGGTACCACTGAAGCTATCAATCTGGTGGCGAACAGCTGGGGTGGCAGTCAGCTGCAGCCGGGCGATAACATCATCGTTACCGAGATGGAGCATCATGCGAACATCGTGCCGTGGCAGATGGTGGCACAGCGCACCGGCGCAGAGATTCGCGTACTGCCGCTTAATGCGCAGGGTGAACTGGCGCTGGAGCAGCTGAGCGGCTTGATCGACAGCCGTACCCGTTTGTTGGCGGTGACTCACGTTTCTAACGTGCTCGGCACGGTTAACCCGGTGAAAGCCCTCGTCGCGCAGGCGAAAGCGGCCGGCGTAGTCACCTTGGTGGACGGCGCGCAGGCGGTGATGCATCACACGGTGGATGTGCAGGATATTGACTGCGATTTCTACGCGTTCTCAGGCCATAAAATTTATGGTCCGACTGGCATTGGTGTGCTGTACGCGCGTAAAGCGTTGCAAGAGATTATGCCACCATGGGAAGGCGGCGGTTCGATGATTTCTGAGGTTGTGTTGCCAACGGGCACCACCTGGAATACTGCGCCGTGGCGTTTTGAAGCGGGTACGCCCAATACCGGCGGCATCATCGGTCTTGGTGCAGCGTTAACCTGGATCACCGAGCTGGGCCTTGATGTGATTCATCAGCGCGAATCAATGCTCATGCGCTATGCGTTGGATAAGCTGGCGTCGGTACCGGATCTGATTATTTATGGTCCGGAAAGCCGCAGCGGTGTGATTGCCTTTAACCTCGGCAAGCATCATGCGTTTGACGTTGGCAGCTTCCTTGATCAATACGGTATTGCGATCCGCACTGGCCATCACTGCGCGATGCCGCTGATGCGTCATTATGCGGTGCCGGCAATGTGTCGTGCCTCCTTCGCGTTGTACAATACCGAAGAGGAAGCCGATCGTCTGGCCGCAGGTTTAACCCGTATTCATCGTCTGCTGGGTGGTTGAGCAGATTTCAGGAGTGATTCATGGCGAATTTGCCAGATAAAGAGAGACTGGTGCGTAACTTTAATCGTTGCGCAAACTGGGAAGAGAAGTACCTCTACATCATTGAACTCGGTGGGAAATTACCAGAATCCTCCGAAAGCTTACAGCAGCCTCAATACGTAATTTCAGGTTGTCAGAGCCAGGTGTGGATACGCATGACACCACAGGCGGATGGTACCATCGCTTTCGAAGGTGATAGTGATGCTGCCATTGTTAAAGGCTTGATTGCAGTGGTATTTAGCCTGTATCAAGGGCTTAAGGCGCCGGAGATTCTCGATCTCGATGTGCGTCACTGGTTCGGCGAATTAGCGCTAACCTCACATCTCACCCCCTCGCGTTCGCAGGGGCTTGAAGCGATGATTCGCGCGATCCGACATAACGCTCAGAGCCTCAGCTAAGTTACACTCTCCAGACCCCGGCATGACCGGGGTCTGTTCTATCCGACAAAGAGAAAATTGCATGAAACCTGCCTTACGTTTAGCCGGTGCATTGCTGTTGTCCTGTTGCGGACTCTCTGCACCTGCATTTGCAACGGAATATCCCCTGCCTGCCGATAACAGCCGTTTAATTGGCGAGAATACCCTGACCATCGTACCTGATGACAAAAGGCCGCTAGAGCGCATTGCAGCGCATTACAAGATAGGCTTACTTGGCATGCTAGAGGCCAATCCTGGCGTCGATCCCTGGCTGCCGAAAGCGGGCACCCAATTGACCGTACCGCTACAGATGCTGCTTCCCGATGCGCCACGTGAAGGAATCGTCATTAATCTTGCTGAGCTGCGGCTTTACTACTATCCCAAAGGCGAAGATCGTGTCGTGGTCTACCCGATTGGTATCGGTCAGTTGGGCGCAATGACGCCGACGATGGTCACCAGCATTAGCCAGAAAATCCCAAATCCAACCTGGACACCGACCACCAATATCCGCAAACGCTATGCCAAAGAGGGCATCACCTTACCTGGCGTGGTGCCAGCAGGACCGGATAATCCCATGGGCCTGTTTGCCATGCGTCTGGCGCGCGGTACCGGGCAGTACCTGATTCACGGTACCAATGCGGATTTCGGGATTGGTATGCGAGTGAGCTCGGGCTGCATTCGTCTGCGTCCTGATGATATCGAAGCACTGTTTAATAGCGTGCCAAAAGGAACGCGCGTGCAGGTCATCAACCAGCCAATCAAGTATGCGATCGAACCTGACGGTAAGCGTTACGTTGAGGTGCATCAGCCCTTGTCGCGCAATGAGCAGGACGATCCGCAAACGATGCCGATTGCACAATCCACTGCGCTGAAATCTTTCATTAAGAGCGCGGGGAGCGATACGGCCCTGATCAAGGAGGCGATAACGCGCCGTTCTGGTATGCCGGTGTTAGTGAGCAGCGGAGAGCCGGTAACGGATGAGGCAGAGATACAGCAGGGAAGGGGTTCGGAGCAGACAAAGATTGTCGAGGCCAAAGGTGAAGCGGTGACGCAACCTTAAATTCGGGCCAGCGCATCACAGAATCAAGACAAAAAAAATGGTGCCACATGGGCACCATTTTTCAAACCAGAACTCTTACTTACGGTAAGAGTGAGCCTGGTTGTCCAGACGCTGGTTAGCGCGAGCTGCGTCATCTTTAGCAGCCTGAACGTCAGAACGGATTGCGTTCACGTCGTTGCTCAGCTGATCAACTTTAGCGTTCAGAGTCTGAACGTCTGAAGACAGCTGATCGATTTTAGCGTTGCTTGAGCAACCAGCCAGCATAGTTGAAGCCAGGATTACCGCGCCCAGTACCAGTTTAGTACGATTCATTCTTTATACCCTCTAGATTGAGTTAATCTCCATGTAGCGTTACAAGTATTACACAAAGCTTTTTGAGTTGAGAATAAATTTTTGATGAGAACATGCTTAAATTTGATCGTTCGCTCAAAGAAACAGCATTTAACAGAAGATGATGAAAATAATTAGCTAAAACAGAGAGATTTAATCGGACTAACCTTAATCATACGAGATTTTGAATAGTTAATTTCGATTGGAAATTTCTACTATTTGTATTACCCGAGGAATAAAAAAAGCGCCTGTAAAAGGCGCTTTTTAAATAAATATTCAGTAGGTAATCAGAGTACGTGCACAGAAGCGGTGTTTGTCGTTCCGCTTGGTACTAATGCACCTGATACCATTACCACAACATCGCCTTTTTGCGCATATCCGCTTTCCAGCGCCATTTCTTTTCCAATGCGGTAGAAATCATCAGTTGAGGCAATTTCTTTAACCAGATGCGTTTCGATGCCTTTGCTCAGAATCAGCTGGCGAGCAGTGGTTTCATTGGTGGTCAGCGCCAGAATGGTGGCATCCGGGAAATATTTACGGATAGCTTTCGCTGATTTACCACCTTCGGTGGCTACAACAATCAGTGGAGCTTCCAGCTTCTCGGCAGTTTCCACCGCGCCACGGCACACCGCTTCGGTGATGCGCAGTTTACGTGAGTCCTGCAGTGAATCGATGCGGGATTTCATCACGCGATCGGTACGCTCACAGATGGTTGCCATGATGGTAACCGACTCCAGCGGATAACGGCCTTTTGCGCTCTCGCCAGACAGCATTACCGCATCGGTACCATCAAGGATGGCGTTAGCCACATCGCCTGCTTCCGCGCGGGTAGGGCGTGGGTTTTTGATCATGGAATCCAGCATTTGCGTTGCGGTGATAACCACTTTGCGTGCTTTATTACATTTTTTGATCATCATCTTCTGCGCGAAGATCACTTCTTCAACCGGGATTTCAACGCCCAGGTCGCCACGTGCCACCATGATGCCGTCAGAGGCTTCCAGGATTTCGTCGAAGTTGTTCAAGCCTTCCTGGTTCTCGATTTTCGAGATGATCTGAATGTGCTCGCCGCCGTGAGCTTTCAGGTGTTCACGGATTTCCAGCACGTCAGAGCGCTTACGGATAAAGGATGCTGCAACAAAATCAACGTTCTGCTCGCAGCCGAAGATCAGGTCGCGTTTATCTTTTTCGGCCAGCGCAGGCAGCTGAATGGAAACACCCGGCAGGTTAACGCCTTTGTTCTCACCCAAATCACCGTTGTTCAGTACATTACATACCACGGTATTTTCAGTGACTTCCGTTACCTGCATACCGATCAAGCCATCATCGACCAGCACGGTGTTACCAATTTTCAAATCTTCGGTGAAACCGGCGTAGGTCACGGCAACACGTTCGCTGTTACCAATTACCGATTGATCGGTGGTGAAGGTGAAGGTTTGGCCCGCTTTCAACGACACATCATTGCCACCTTCCAGCTTCATGGTGCGAATTTCTGGGCCTTTGGTGTCCAGCAGAATGGCGGCCTGACGACCGGTTTTTTCCATAACGGCACGCATATTAGTAATGCGTTGACCATGCTCGGCGTAATCCCCATGAGAGAAGTTCAGGCGCATAACGTTCATGCCTGCTTCCAGCAATTGGGTCAGCATCTCTTCAGATTCGGTTTTTGGGCCGATAGTACAAACGATTTTGGTCTTTTTCATGTCAGGTTTTCTGTAAGTTGTGATGGATGATAAAGGTCGGAATTCGATGCATACGGCACCGAAGTGAGAATGTGTATGGTGTTGGAACGGATTTCACAGAAATAAGAATAGGAGACGAAAGCAAAGCGTGCAGAGAAGTTATGCAGTACGCGAGAGAACTGGCTGAGCAGTGTTGCGCAAATTATGTGAGTTGTTTGCATAGGCACGTTAGCGCTGAAACCTTTCAGGTGGAACAACGCGGCATAGTATAGTCGCTAAGTATACGAAAACCAATATAAAAGCGGTGCCAGAAAAACGATGCAGATCAAGAAAAGGGTGTTGCGCAAGGAGATAAACCAGAGTGGTGCGCTCTAATGGACTCGAACCATCGACCCCCACCATGTCAAGGTGGTGCTCTAACCAACTGAGCTAAGAGCGCATTCAGAAAATTCAGTAATTGGTGCGTCCGAGTGGACTCGAACCACCGACCCCCACCATGTCAAGGTGGTGCTCTAACCAACTGAGCTACGGACGCACTTGGTGCGCTCTAATGGACTCGAACCATCGACCCCCACCATGTCAAGGTGGTGCTCTAACCAACTGAGCTAAGAGCGCAACACGCTGTCAGGGCGACAGCGGGGACGAATATTAACGGCAGGCCGTGATGCTGGCAAGGGGAAAAAGCGATTTTCCCCGGTGACTGACCAGCAACTGTGCTATGCGTCGTTTTTTTCGCCGCTGGGAAGCAAATAATGCACGTTCAGGAACTTAGCGCGCAGCACGTGCCAGAATGACCTGCGCGGGCAAGCGCTGTAAACGACGTATACGCCAAATCATCATTACGGCTGCCGAGGTGAGTCCGACAATAAAGCCGCACCAGAATCCGGCAGGACCGAGCTTCGGTAATACCCAATCTGTCATCGCCAGCACATAACCCACGGGCAAACCCAGCACCCAGTAAGCAATAAAGGTGATGAAGAAGATGGAACGGGTGTCTTTATAACCACGCAGTATGCCGCTGCCAATCACCTGAATCGAGTCGGAGAACTGATAGAGAGCCGCCAGCAGCATCAGCTGCGCGGCAAGGGTAATCACTTCCGGATTCGCGGTATACAGCGCAGCGATATCATGACGGAAGATCACGGTAAACGTTGCCGTGAGCACCGCCATGCTGATGCCTACACCCTGTCCAGTCCATGCGGCGACCCGCGCCTGTTCGGTCGATCCTTGCCCCAGCCGATAGCCAACACGAATGGTCGTTGCCACACCCAGCGACAGCGGCAAGACAAACATCAGCGAGCTGAAGTTAAGCGCAATTTGATGACCCGCGACTTTGACAATACCGAGCGGTGACACCAGCAGAGCGACGACGGCAAACAAGGTCACTTCAAAGAACAGCGCTAAAGCCACCGGCAAGCCCAGCGTGAACAGGCGAGACAGGATAGCTCTTGAAGGCGCAGACCAGCGTGCGTTCATACGGATATCGCGCATATTCGCCATGCGTTTTACCCAAAAGCGCATCACCAGGAACATTACCCAATAGACCGAAGCCGTTGCAACACCGCATCCAACCCCGCCCAATGCCGGCATGCCAAAGTGACCATAGATGAATACATAGTTAAGAGGAATGTTCACCATTAATCCGAGGAAGCCGAGCAGCATCGCAGGCTTGGTTTTCGACAAGCCTTCACACTGGTTACGCATTACCTGGAAGAGGAGATAACCGGGCGCTCCCCACAGCAACGCATGCAGATACCCTTCGGCTTTCGCGGCCAACGCAGGATCAATATCATGCATGGTGTTAATCAAGTAGCCGGCGTTCCACAGCACCACCATAATTAATAGTGCGACGCCGATCGCCATCCAATATCCCTGACGCACTTGTTCCGCGATGCGTTCACGTCGTCCTGAACCGTTGAGTTGCGCAACGGTGGGCGTCAAAGCCAGCAGTAGACCATGGCCAAACAGAATGGCGGGAAGCCAGATAGAGGTGCCGACAGCAACGGCGGCCATATCCGTGGCGCTTACCGCACCGGCCATAACAGTATCTACAAATCCCATTGCAGTCTGAGCCACCTGAGCAAGGATGACCGGGATCGCAAGGGCCAGCAATTGACGCGCTTCTGTAAAATACTTCTGCACGTAACACCTGCTTAATTTAAGAAGAGAGCGGGGAGAAATCCCCAAAGAATGCGCGGCATAGTGTAGCGGTCGCGATGGCTTCCGCCAAACGTTGTTCGCATTTTGTTTCGTTATTTGTGTAAAGTTTGAACTCCGCCAAATTAAGCTGTGGCTGACAAGCTGTGATAAACTGACGCAAACTTTGCAGAGGCTGAGATTATGTTTACTGGAATTGTGCAAGGCACGGCTGAGATTGTTGCCATTGAAGAAAAAGAGCTGTTTCGCACTCATACTGTACGTTTACCCGCAGATCTCTTGCCGGGTCTGGCGCTGGGCGCATCAGTGGCGCATAACGGCTGCTGCCTGACCGTGACAGAGATTAAGGGCGATCTTGTTAGCTTTGATTTGATCAAAGAAACACTGCGCATCACCAACCTTGGCGAATTAAGCGCTGGTGATGTGGTGAATATTGAACGTGCGGCGAAGTTCAGTGATGAAATTGGCGGCCATTTAATGTCCGGTCATATTATGACCACGGCGGAGATCTGCAAAATAATCCAGTCAGAAAATAATCGCGAAATCTGGTTTAAATTGCAGGACGCCAGCCAGATAAAATATATTCTGCATAAAGGTTTTGTGGGAATAGACGGAATAAGTCTGACGGTAGGCGATGTCACTAAAAGCAAGTTTTGTGTCCACCTCATCCCAGAAACATTAGAGCGTACCACCCTGGGCGCCAAGAGATTGGGTCAAAAGGTCAACATTGAGATCGATCCCCATACCCAGGCGATTGTGGATACCGTTGAACGCGTACTGGCTCAGCGAGAAGCGGCCTTAATTCACGCGGATAGCACAGAATAACGCAATAAAAAAGGCGCCATTTGGCGCCTTGATTTTTTCATCAGATAATTAACGCGCTACGCGCAAACCACCCTCTTTACCGCGACTGAATACGACCTGCCAAAGCTGAATATCACGCGCGCGGAATGCACCCGCGCAAGCATTGAGATAATAGTCGAACATGCGTTTAAACCGTTCACCATATTTCTCGGCCAGCTGTGGCCAGGCAATTTGGAATCGTTCATGCCAGGCCATTAGCGTCGTATCATAATCTGCGCCAAAGTTATGCCAATCTTCCATAACGAAATGAGGCTCACTGGCTTCGGCGATTTGTCGAACAGACGGTAGACAACCGTTCGGGAAGATATATTTGTCAATCCACGGATCAACGTTCATATCCGTGCTGAGGGCACCAATGGTGTGCAGTAAAAATATGCCGTCTGGTTTTAGGTTGCGATCGGCAACTTCAAAATAAGTGGCATAGTTTTTCGGCCCGACGTGTTCAAACATGCCGACGGAAACAATACGATCATATTGCTGATTAAGATCGCGATAATCCTGCAGCAAAATCGTAACGTCTAATCCTTCACAGCGTTGCTGTGCCAATTTCTGCTGCTCGGCAGAAATGGTAACGCCATGCACCTTCACGCCATAATTACGTGCGGCATATTCCGCTAATCCGCCCCAGCCGCAGCCAATATCGAGAAGTGTCATGCCGGGCTCAAGTTGCAGCTTACGGCATATCATATCCAGTTTTGCCTGCTGCGCATTTTCCAGCGTGTCCGCATCTTTCCAGTAGCCACAGGAATATTGCATATAGGGATCGAGCATCAGTGAGAAAAGATCATTACCCAAATCGTAATGTTCTTTACCGACAATCCAGGCACGCTTTTTCGACTGTAAATTAGTAAGACGTGCCGCTGCAATTCGCAGCGTGTCTTTGAAATGACGCGGTAATTGTTTATCCAGATGGTGTTTCAATACGCGATGGAAGAACATATCGAGCTGTTCGCACTCCCACCAACCATCCATGTAACTTTCACCTAAGCCCAGTGAACCTTCTTCCAGGACGCGTTTAAAAAAATCTGGATGCTTTACCTGAATATCCCAGGGACGAGTGCCATTCACTGCAATATCAGCGCGCTCTAGCAGTTCATTGACGATACGATACCAGTGGTTTTCTTCAAGGCTCACTTCTTCTATAACAGATGAACTCATAGCTTCTCCATCACCTTCCGATCTGAACCTGAGAAATAGAATAGTCAATTTCTCAAGAGCTGTGAGAGAACTCACGGAAATTCCGTGCGCCAGAAATCCGACGTTTTACAGAGGTATGCTTTTGAATTGAACAGTTTGACGCAACACAGCAGCATCGTGCAGACGCCATCCCACGACAGAGTCGTAAAGGTATTACATTTATATTATTGATTTATAGCAGAAATACTGACCCAGTGATTATATGCTCACGTGGGTCAATATTCAACGGCTTATCGTTAGTTTGCTAACGATAATCGTTGCCTTAATGATTATCTTCGCAGGGACGGGAAGTGTGGGCAATATCACTTTGTGCGCTTACACCGCGTTGGCAGACAAAGCCAACCCAAGCGAGTGCGACGGTTGCTACCATGACAAGTGTGGTGTTGTAGAGCGCATGCGCTAATCCAGCAGAGACCAGCAGGCTGGCAACAAAACACAGACCTAGCTGGAAAAGGTTTTGCAAACCTGCTGCTTTCCCGGTCGCATGCGGGAAAGGAGAGAGCGCGCTAGCCACCACAATGGGATAGATTGCGCCATTAGCGAGCGCCATGCCGCAGAAAGGCATCAGCAATGCAAACAGTGGCGTTGCTGGCATTAATGCCACCACAAACAGGCTAAGGATGCTCAAACTGTAAAGCACCAGCAACCATGGCAACAATTGAGCGCCTTGATAGCGGTTGAGCAGCGCGCGGCAGCCAAATCCGCCCATTAAAAAGGCGATGGTTTGAGGAATATAGCTCAGCCCAATATCGGCAGGCGTTAAGCCGGCGGCGGCGAGAATAAAGGGCGAACCGGTCAGCCAGGCAAAGAAACTTGCGGAGCAGGCTGAATAAATCAAGACGTTACCACTATACACTCGCGTGCTAAGTAAAGTTAGCCAGCCGGGCTGGGTGCTCTTAGCAACGTTTTCGCGTTTCGGCGAGGTTAACCGCAGCGTGCCAACCAGCAATACCACCGCGACAAACGTGAGGGTGATAAAAATGCTGCGCCAGTGGAAGTGACTGATTAGCCAGGCTCCCAGCAGCGGAGCGAGCGCCGGTGACAAGGCGACCAGCGGCATAATCGTGGCAAAAACTTTATGAGCCTGTGCTTTTGGATAGCGATCAACGACTAATGCCTGCCAGCTCACCGCTGCAGCACATACCCCAATCGCCTGCACAAAACGTAACGCCAGCATCAGGCGTACATCGGTCACCCAAAGCATACCAAGACAGCCAAGTGCAAAGATGGCTAAGCCCGCCAGCAGAATAGGTTTACGACCGTAGCGATCTGACAGCGGTCCCCAAAAGACCTGCGCACAAGCAAAGCCGGCAAGGAACAGACTCAGGCTGGCACTGATGGTGCCCGGTGCAGTGGCAAAATCACGTTGCATATCGCCAAAGGCGGGTAAATACATATCCGTGGCAAGAAAGCCGAGCATGCTGAGCACGGCAAGGTAGGGCATAAATGCTTTAGACGACAACATGTTATTTCTCTTATGGGCAGGTTGAACGCGGGGGAGTGTAAAAGGATGCAACACGCTTTGTGAAACGCTAATATTTGCACAGTGCTGTTAAATTTTTTGAAGGTGAATTCATGTGGTCAGAATACGCGCTTGAAGTGGTAGATGCCGTAGCGCGAACCGGCAGCTTCAGCGCCGCGGCGCAGGAGTTGCACCGTGTGCCTTCTGCCATCAGCTATACCGTACGCCAACTGGAAACCTGGCTGGCGGTACCGCTCTTTGAGCGCCAGCATCGGGAAGTGGTAATGACACCGGCAGGTGAGCATTTTGTGCGTGAAGGACGATCTGTTATCAAAAAAATGCTCGCCACCCGCAGGCAGTGCCAGCAGCTGGCCAATGGCTGGCGCGGTGAGTTGAGCATCGCCATTGACTGTATTGTAAAACCGCAGCGTACGCGGCAATTAGTGAAGGACTTCTATCGCCATTTCCCGGACATGGAGTTGATCATCAGTTATGAAGTGTTTAATGGCGTCTGGGACGCGTTAGCTGATGGACGCGTTGATGTCGCGATTGGCGCCACTCAGGCAATTCCGGTTGGGGGACGTTTTGCTTTTCAGGATATGGGGGCGCTTAACTGGCGCTGTGTCGTGAGTCCTCATCATCCTTTAGTCAGTAGCGTTGAACTGGATGATGAAACTCTGCGGGCATGGCCTTCGCTGGTGCTAGAAGATACCTCGCGAGCGTTGCCGCGCCGCATGACATGGACGCTCGATAATCAGCGGCGCCTGGTGGTGCCAGAATGGGAAACCGGGCTCGACTGCTTGCAGGCAGGATTGTGCGTTGGGATGGTGCCGGGCCATTTAGCTCGACCGCTGCTGGATAACCACGCGTTGGTGGAGCTGCAATTGCCGCAGGCCTTTCCAGACAGCCCCTGCTGCGTTAGCTGGTCAGAACAGCGCGCGTCGCCGGCGCTGGATTGGCTATTAGCCTATCTCGGGGATGCCGAAACGCTGAACCACGAATGGCTCAGCGAAGTGACACACTAGCGACGATAGTCGCGGAATGGCCCGTCTGCCACGGAGCGGCGCTCAATCAGCGTGGGTTGAACCTCAATGGTTTGTGGCTCTTCACGCTTGCTGGTGATGCGATCGAGCAGCATCTCCAAAGCTTTTTCACCTAATTCGGCTTTAGGCTGATGCACGGTGGTCAGGGCGGGCGTGAAATAACGCGCGTTGCGCACGTTATCATAGCCAATCACTGAGATATCCTGCGGCACGCGCAAACCCATTTCATCTGCTGCGCAAATTGCGCCCATCGCCATAATGTCACCACCGCAGAACACGGCGGTGGGGCGCTGTTTCTGATTAAGGATTTGCTGCATCGCCTGATAACCCGATTCCGGTTCAAAGTCGCCCTGAACGATCCATTCCGGGCGCACAGTGATGCCCGCTTCATTCATCGCCTGAAGGAAACCGGCATGGCGTCCGCCGCCGGTATTGCGCTCCAATTGCCCCGGAATTGCGCCAATGTCGCGGTGACCACGTTCAATCAGATATCGCCCAGCGAGATAGCCACCCTGGAATGCATTATCCTGCACGGTATCGGTAAAATCGCCGCGCGAAGCGCCCCAATCCATAACAACCATCGGGATATTGCGATTTTCTTCAAGCATTTGCAGCAAATCATCGGGGTATTCTGAACACATCACGAGCAATCCATCGACACGCTTCTGCGCCATCATGGAGAGATAAGCGCGCTGCTTTTGTAAGTCGTTATGCGCGTTACCCAGAATCAACGTATAGCCGCGATCGAAGCAGTGATTTTCTACCGCTTCAATAATTTCGGCAAAATAGGGCGCTTCACTGGAGGTCGCCAGCAGGCCCAACGTTTTGGTGTGATTGACTTTCAGGCTACGCGCCACGGCGCTTGGCGAGTAGTGCAATGCTTTGATCGCTTCCCATACGGCGTTACGCGTCTCTTCTGCTACGAAACGCGTTTTGTTGATGACATGCGAAACCGTGGTGGTCGAAACACCCGCGCGTTTTGCCACATCTTTAATTGTTGCCATGAAAATGGTACTCCTGGGCTTATCGCAACTTACTGATAAGTATATTGTTAAACGTTTGCGTCTGCTAATGCTTTTATCGCCCAAAATAAGGGGCAAAACGGTGTGGTTTAGCAGACAAAATCACTTTATCGCGCTGTAAACACAGCCTGCACAAAATGTGTTGCGCAACGAAAGGCGGCGATTCTAGCAAGCCCGGGCGGATAACACGAGATTTTTGCCCATCGCTGTGCGAAAATCGCTTTAACCCTAAGAAATGTGTGACTAAGGAGGAGTAATGAGTACGGATTTGAAGCTGGCGCTAATGACAACCGTTGGTGCTCTGTTAATGATTATTGCCTTTAGCTTTACTGCAATCATGCATTAATAAAAAAAGCCGGAGCAGCTCAATGCAGCGTCCGGCTTTTTTCTGCGCGTTGCGCAACAACTAACGAATGGTTTTCGGCGTCATCATACGACGCGCCCCAACATAGTGTTTCTGCCAGTAATCCTCACCCAACGCGCTAATCTGAATATCTTTGCCGGTACGCGGCGACTGAATGAATTTGCCATTTCCGAGATACACGCCAACATGATCGGCAGTACCACGATTATTGATGCGGAAGAACACCAAATCACCTTTTTCCAGCATTTCACGCTTAATTGGTGCAGCATCGCGCAGGTGATACATCTCATTGGCGGTGCGCGGGAACTTGAACTTCACCAAATCTTTATAGGCGTACCACACCAGGCCGCTGCAGTCGAAGCCGGTATGCGGGGAGGTGCCGCCCCATTGATAAGGTTTGCCGAGCTGGCCCATTAATTTTGTCATCGCAGTTTCACGCGCCTTTTGATAACGCTGGCGATGCGCCTTGCTCATTTTGATGCCGGTGAGCGGCAATGCTTCATCATCAACGTCGACGTCTGCGGCTTTTTTTATCTGTCGTTGATGACCATATTTCTTCGTCGTGGGTTTTAGCAGGGATTTTTTGCGGCTGGTTTTAGTCAGTGCGATTTCTGGCTTTGCCTGTTTTTTAATTTTGAGTTTTTGGACGGCAGGCAGCCGCGATTTTTTCGTAGTGGTTTTCACCGGACGTCGTTTGCGGCGCTCGTCTTCACGTGCGCTCTTTTTCTCTGCTTTTTGCGAGCTGGCATTAACCGGCGCATGCGGAGACGCAGAGGCCACGTTAAAGAACAGTTGGGCAAAAGCCAGTATGAAAAGCGTAATCAGTAAACGCATAATCCGGTTTTAGGTTCAGCAGGCTGGAAACAAACAGACTGCGGCAGAGTGAGAGTAATCTGATCAAACGATCAGCGCCGAGGCAATTCTAATCCACTTTTTTTGCAAAAGGTAAGGCCTTTTTCCATTAAACTGTTACCAGATTGATTCTGTCGCAAAAATGAACTAATTCAGCTGGTTAACGCAGCGAAACTATTGCTAATTATTAATTTAGTCATGCCTAATAATGATATGAAAATGTTATTTGTGGCGGCCCAACTTAACAAACATGGCGATTACCCGACGCTAACGTAAAATCCCGTTTTCAGTACGGGAGCGAAATCGCTACAATAAACAAACACGAAGTGAAGCTTTAAGGAAGGCAATAATGAGTACTGTTGAAAAAATTCAGCGTCAGATCGCAGAAAACCCGATCCTGCTGTACATGAAAGGTTCGCCAAAGCTGCCAAGCTGCGGTTTCTCGGCGCAAGCCGTGCAGGCGCTTTCTGCGTGTGGTGAGCGTTTCGCCTACGTGGACATTCTGCAGAACCCGGATATCCGCGCTGAAATGCCTAAGTACGCTAACTGGCCAACCTTCCCGCAATTGTGGGTAGATGGTGAACTGGTTGGCGGCTGCGACATTATCGTTGAGATGTTCCAGCGCGGCGAACTTCAGCCCCTGCTGAAAGAAACCGCAGAGAAGTATAAAGAAGCGGAATAATGAAGGAGGCCGACAACGATGTCGGCCTTTTCTTTTACTCTTCGGACGATGCGTCTTCCTTCGGCGCTTCATCAAAAGCCAGCGGCCAGCCGCCAAGGCGCTTCCAGCGGTTCACCAGTTCGCAGAACAGCGTTGCGGTTTGCTCGGTGTCATACAGTGCCGAGTGCGCCTGAGTGCTATCAAAATCCATTCCTGCCGCTTTACAGGCTTTCGCCAACACCGTTTGCCCGAACACTAAACCGCTTAACGCGGCCGTATCAAAAGTGGCAAAAGGGTGAAAGGGATTGCGCTTCAGGCTGGCACGCTCGGCGGCTGCCATCACGAAGTTGAGATCGAAAGTGGCGTTATGCGCCACGATAATGGCGCGATTGCAGCCGCTGTCTTTTGTGCCTTTGCGCACCATTTTGAAAATGGCATGCAGGGCTTCGTATTCACTTACGGCGCCGCGCAGCGGATTAGTGGGATCGATACCGGTAAACGCCAGCGCCGCTGGATTAAGAATGGCGCCTTCAAACGGTTCCACGTGGAAATGCAGCGTTTCATCACGATGCAACCAGCCATCTTCATCCATCTTGAGCGTGGTGGCCGCAATTTCCAGCAGCGCATCGGTTTGCGCGTTAAAACCGGCCGTTTCGACGTCGATCACTACAGGATAAAAACCGCGGAAGCGTTGGTGGAGAGCGTTTAAAGCGTTCGATTCAGACATCAGGATCTCATGGCAATAAATAGGGCAGCGCGCATTATGGCAAAAATCGCAGGAGGGTGCAGCAGGAGAGGGAAGTCAGCCCGCAAATAAGCAGGCTGACAAGCAACATTAGTTGCCGAGGCCGTGACCGGCATGTTTGTTTTCAATCAGCTCGATTTTATAACCGTCTGGATCTTCAACAAACGCAATAATGGTGGAGCCGCCTTTTACCGGGCCCGCTTCACGCGTCACGTTGCCGCCAGCGCTGCGGATACGCTCGCAGGTGTCAGCCACGTTATCCACGCCCAGCGCGATATGACCGTAAGCATTGCCGAGGTCGTATTTATCCACGCCCCAGTTGTAAGTAAGCTCAATCACCGCGCCTTCACTCTCTTCGGTGTAGCCAACAAACGCAAGGGTGTATTTGTACTCGGTGTTTTCGCTCTGACGCAGCACGCGCATGCCTAGCACACGGGTGTAGAAATCGATTGAACGTTGCAAATCGCCAACGCGTAACATGGTGTGAAGTAAACGCATAACATCCTCTTTTTTAAAACGTCATCAGTGAATGACAAGACAACTTAGTATACACACTGATGAAACAACGCTGCCGCCTATCCACAGCGGCAGCCATTACTTACAGCGTTGGATAATCGGTATACCCTTCTGCTCCGCCGCCGTAGAAGCTTTCTGGACGCTGCGGGTTGAGTGGGGCATCTTGCTGCAGACGCGCCACCAGATCCGGGTTAGCGATAAAGTCGCGACCAAAGGCCACGGCATCAATCAGGCCGCGCGCGATCAGATCGTCGGCTTTTTCGACGGTATAAGCGCCAGCGCCGATGATCACGCCAGGGAACAGCGCACGCACTTTCTCGCGGAAGGCATCGCTGTAAGGCTGGCCACCCGCCCAGTCTGGCTCGGAGAGATGCAGATACGCCAGGCCACGTTTGCCCAGTTCCGCGATATACCACAGTGCGGCTTTCTCTTCTTCCGGGCCATTTTCCAGGTTCTGGAAGGCGCCGATAGGCGAAATACGGATGCCGATGCGATCGGCCGACCAGTTGGCAATCGCCGCATCCACCACTTCCAGTGCGAAACGGCCACGTTTCTCGATGGAACCGCCGTATTCATCGTTGCGCTGGTTTGAGTCTGGCGCGAGGAACTGATGCATCAGATAACCGTGTGCAGAGTGCAGTTCTAGCAGGTCAAAGTCCGCTTCGCGTGCATTTGCCGCCGCCTGGCCAAAATCTTTCACAATCTGCTGAATTTCAGCTACCGACAGTTCGCGTGGCAGCGACGTATCCTCACGATAAACGCTGCCATCGGCGGCACGCAAAGAGGTGCGGGTGCCTGCGGCCAGCGCGGTTGGTGCCACCGGCGCTTTACCTTCTGGCTGCACGCTGTTGTGAGAAATACGGCCGGTATGCCACAGCTGTACGGCGCTGTGACCGTGCGCAGCGTGGATACCTTCATTAATTAATTTCCAGGCGGCGATTTGCGGCTCAGTGTGCAGACCCGGCGCACCGGCATAGCCTTTCGCCTGGAAAGAGATCTGGGTTGCTTCGGTGATGATCAAACCGGCACTGGCACGCTGCTGATAATATTCAGCCATCAGCGGCGTGGGGATATCGCCCGGTTCAATACTGCGCAGGCGCGTCAGCGGGGCCATGAAAATGCGGTTTGGTACGGTAATCGCGCCCACTTTCAGTGGGGAGAACAACTGCTTACTCGCCATAATGACTCCTCTGGGAAGACCGGTCGTCTAGTAACTGCGGTTTTTTAAAAATCAGCGACTTATCAGCCACTGTTCGATAGTTTCAAGAGCCAGGCTAATGGGGCCAGGCTCGCGGGAAATCTTGCTTTGTAAGCTGGCACCCAGCCAAAGTAAGTAACAACGCTGTGCCAGCTGCTGCGGCGTTTGGTTAAAAGGCAACGGCTGCTCAGCCGCTACCTCGGTTAAGCAGCGCGTGTAGGCGGCAATAATCGCATTAGCGCCATGCTGCAATGCATCACGCATCGGCTCGGAGAGATCGCACACCTCTGCGGACAATTTCACGCCCAGGCAACCCACAATATGGCCCTGCTCGATAAACAGCGTTTCGGCATAACGAAAATGCTGTAACAGACGCTCAGTCGGCGTAAGACCCGGCTGGTTTAATTGCTGTTCAATCTGCTGTAAAAAGTTGGCGAAGTAGCGTTCAAGCAACGCCACGCCGAACGCTTCTTTTGAGCGGAAATAGTGATAGAACGAGCCCTTGGTGACGTCTGCCAGCGCCAGCATCTCGATCAACCCCATGCCGGTAAAACCGCGCTGCAAACAAACCTGCTCGCCAGTAGCGAGCAGATGTTCACGGGTGTCGATGCGTTGCGATGTCTTATTCATGGCACGCAGGTTATTAGACCAGTCAGTCTAATGCAACTGTCCGGCTCAGCTTTGGCACGATCTGATCATATCCAGCTGCGGCTGGTACGCCTGTGTTTGCACGTTAAACATGGCAAGCACCGTATGGAAGAGATTGTCCTGCGAGACTTTCGCGTCCGCTGCTTGCTGGCGCAAACAGGATGCGTTGATGTGCAAGGCGGCGGCATAGCCGGGTGACATCCACAGCAGCAGAGGGATGTGCGTTTGCTGGGTTGGGGCAAAAAGATAGGGCGCACCGTGCAAATACATGCCGCGTTCGCCGAGTGATTCGCCATGGTCAGAGAGATAAATCAGCGCCACATTAAAGCGGTCGCTTAGCCCTTTCAGTTTATCGATGGTGCGGCTGACCATATCGTCGGTGTAGAGCAGCGAATTGTCGTACGTATTGACCAGCGCCTGATGGTCGCAATCCTGGATTTGGTTGCTGTCACAGGTTGGTGTAAACCGGCGGAACTGCGCGGGGTAACGCTGATAATAGGCTGGACCGTGGCTGCCCATCTGATGCAGCACAATCATCCCGTCGTTGTGTAAGCCAGCAATATAGTTATCAAGGCGGTGCAGCAGCACATCATCCTGACAGAAACCGTCATGACAATATTCCGGCAATTTCCATTGGGTCATGTCCGTGTGCGGTACACGATCGCAGGCGCCTTTACAGCCACCGTCATTTTCACGCCATAGCACGCTGACACCAGCGTGGGCAAGGATGTCGAGCACGCCTTCCTGATGATGCGCCAGATTCGCGTCATAGTGCACGCGTGGCATATTCGAAAACATACAGGGCACTGAAATGGCGGTTTCTGTACCACAGGAGGTGGCATTTGGATAATAGATCACCTGCTGTTTTTTCAGTTCTGGGTTAGTTTCTCGCCCATAGCCCCCGAGTGAAAAATTCTCCGCACGCGCGGTTTCACCCACCACTAATACCACCAGCGTTTTTTTGGCTGCTGCGCTCATTAACGGGCCTTTGTGTGCATCCTGTCCGATTTTCACCAGCGCCTGGTCACCTTGCAGATAGCGCTGATCGATATAATGGCCAGTACCGCTGACGATATTGGCTGGCGTGATCATTTTCACCAGACCTTTGTTATTGCGGATCAGCGAGGCGTAATCTTTGTAAAACAGTACCGCCATCAGCAGAATCAATAATATCGCGCCCAACGCGCTGACCAGCCGTTGTAATAGATTCCACCACCAACGTTGTCCCCGACGAATGCGCACTAAACAGAGGACGACGGCCGGTATCACGCCCATTAAAAACATCCATACCACATAGCGACTGCTTATCAATGCCCCGGCTTCTTGCGGATCCGATTCAAAGACATTTTGCATCATATTGGCATCGATAACCGTGCCGAAACTGTGCATGAAATAGTTGGCGGCGGCGCTGATGAAGACCAGCACAATCAGCAATGGCTTACGGATATAAGGCCATGCAGCAAGCGAGAAAAGAAAATAAAAAGCGCAGGCGAGGACGACTGGAATACTGGCGGCAAACAGATAGTCGTGAAGATGATCGTAGGGAATCATTTCCCAGGCGCGCAGCAAGAAAAGTGCATTCAGTACGAATGCAAAGAACAGAGCAGCAATTAGGTTAAACCCGCTGGTGCCGCACTGCAGTGTGTTCGGGAATCTCATGAAAACTCAACGGTAGGGAGTAGTGTGACAATCGTATGAAGACAATATGAGGAAAACCTTAACCAAGGTTAAACATACCCAATCTAAAACATCATCTTGCTGGATATTTGGTAAACAGTGGTTACGAAGTGCGGCGATGTATTGATTGCGAGCAATTAACGTTTACTCTTTGTACTATGTCATCAAGCTGTGATCGCTGTGCAACCAGATGTTAATTCCGGAGTGGATGTGGCCGAACAATTAGAGTTTTTTCCTGTTCCCAGCCCGTGCCGTGGCATTTGCCAAAGTGATGCGCGTGGCTATTGTCGTGGTTGTTTGCGCAGCCGGGAAGAGCGCTTTAACTGGATGAAACTCACCGATGCGCAAAAGCGAGATGTGCTGCGTTTATGCCGTCAACGCTGGCTGCGGTTGCATCGCCAGCAGAAACTCGATGAAGATCATGATCCGCAACAACCAGAGCTGTTTTAACAAAGCGCTGGATTGCCGTTCCGTTATACTCCTGCTTTCGCCATCTGGATTTGTGATTGAGGGAGTTTAACCATGTTACAACCGCAACTAATTGCACCGCAGGGACCGTCTTTTTCACCGCTGATCGCGGGCTACTGGCGCTTGATGGAGTGGGGCATGACGCCACAGCAGGTCGTGCAATTCATTGAGCACCATCTTTCTCTCGGCGTCACCACCGTCGACCACGCCGACATTTATGGCGATTATCAGTGTGAAGCCGCCTTTGGCGCTGCGCTGCGGCTGGCGCCGGGATTACGCGAAAAACTGCAGATCGTCACCAAGTGCGGTATTGCAACGCGTGCAAAACCAGAACACCGTATCGGTCACTACATTACCGAAGCCAGCCATATTCTGCACAGTGCCGAAAACTCACTGCGTCATTTCAATACTGATTACCTCGATCTCCTGCTCATTCACCGTCCCGATCCGTTGATGGACGCGGATGAAATTGCCCAAGCCTTTGTTGCACTGCATCAGAGCGGCAAGGTGCGCCATTTTGGCGTTTCTAATTTCACGCCTTCCCAATTCACACTGCTGCAATCGCGCTTACCTTTCAGTTTGGTCACCAACCAACTGGAAATTTCACCGCTGGAGCAAACCGCGCTGCTGGACGGTTCGCTCGATCAGTGCCAGCAGGGACGTATTCGCCCCATGGCATGGTCGTGCCTGGGCGGCGGCCGACTGTTTAACGATCCGCATTATCAACCGTTGCGTGATGAGCTTGAACAGGTGAAGCAGGAAATTGGCGCGCGCAATATCGAGCAGGTGGTGTATGCGTGGGTGATGAAACTGCCAAGTCGTCCACTGCCGATTATCGGCTCAGGTAAAACCGAACGCGTTACCGAAGCGGTGGCAGCAAGCCAGTTAACGCTTGATCGCCAACAGTGGTTCCGTATTCGTAAAGCCGCAATCGGCTACGATGTGCCCTGAAGCGTAAAACTGCGTCAAATTACGGCAGCCTGGATGAAAGCGGTCCAGGCTTAGTGAGTATCTCAACCGTAAGGAGACGTTATGAAGAAAACCCTGATTGTTATGCTTGCTCTGGCCTGCGCCGCTGGCGCGCAAGCTGCCTCTGAAGAAGTCACGCTGCATCAAACCACGGCGCAAGGCATTGGCGCGGCCATAGGTAAAGTCACCATTAGCGAAACACCCTATGGTCTGCAATTTACGCCCGCCTTAACCGGCCTGAAGCCGGGCATTCATGGCTTCCATGTGCACGCCAAAGGTAGCTGCGAACCGGGTGAGTCCGATGGCAAAACGGTAGCGGCCGGCGCGGCGGGAGGACACCTCGATCCGCAAAACAGCGGCAAACATCTTGGGCCATATGCCGATGGGCATCTGGGCGATCTGCCCGCGCTGTTCGTCACGGAAGATGGCAAAGCGGATTATCCCGTGGTTGCACCACGCATTAAATCTCTCAGTGAAATCAAAGGTAAAGCGTTAATGGTGCACGTTGGCGGTGATAATCATGCCGACCATCCGCAACCGCTCGGCGGCGGCGGGGCACGTTTCGCCTGCGGCGTCATTTAACGGCTGGGGCGGCAGCGCCTTGTCGCCCTCATTAATCGCGCCTGAAAAAAGTTGACCCATTTTGTTGCTACTCTCTGCGTTTTTTCCGTCCTATGATATTGATTCAGGAATAAAACGTGCAGGGGCAGGAATGAAAACGCGTGGGATGATGCTGTTATGTTTATTGTTGGTAGGATGCGATCAGCCGAATGACACGCAGCTGCGTCTGGATGCCAGCCGGCAATTGCAGCGCACCATCGATACTAATCCGCTACGCAGCAGCTGTGAAAATATTGCCCGCGGTCGCGAATGGTTGACTCAGCACACCGTTGAGCGTCTAAAAGCCCAGGGCTGTGAAAATGTATTTCGTAGCGCCACCGAAACCAATTTTGTCCGCAGTGAAACGTATCGTCATGCAATGACGGTAGTTTGTGGTGCCATTGAGGGTAAAAGTTTCACGGGGAGCACGCTGAATCGACGTTTTATCTACTCTTCTGAAGAGAGGGCGCTGGTGATCGAGCCCATGTCCGAACAGGATAAAACCCGGTTTGAAGGTCAGAAATCGCTGCAACAGTTGCAGGACGATTTCAACCGTCAAACCAGCCAGTATTGCCAGTGATCAATCCGGTACTGCCTGCGCTAACTGTGCAAGTGAACAGCGCAGCCGCCACAAAATACCGGCCAGAGTGTTGGCTTCGCTCTCCGGCTGCCGTTGAAGCTGATTAATCATCGTTTCCAACTCATCCAGCGTGGCTTGTAACGCAGTGTGATGTACGCCACGCAGGCTCATAATGCGCTGTAAATCCTGCAGGCCGCTATCGCGCATCTGAGTTAAGGTCGCGGATGCGGGCTGCCATTCGCGGAGTTGCCAGACAATGTGCGAACAGTTCAGCAGCACCACGCCCCAGCGCAACAGCCAGACTCGTGCCTGCTCATCGCGGCTACTGCTTAGCTGACTAATGTGGTGATAAATCTGCGATTCAAAATGGCTTTCACTCAGCCGTGGATGGCGACGTAACTGATCGAGGAAGGCATGACGCAAGGCGCGAATATGGCGACGGCTGCGGCGTGCATCGGAACTGGGACGCAATACCTGAAAGGCTAACCACGCTAATAATACCCCGCACACTTTGGCCAGATTATCATTCAGGAAGCTTTGAAAATCCCAATCCGGCGGATTGGTAACGGCAATAAACGATCCCATAAAAACAATAAATTGCCCCCACATGCCTGCGCGCTTCTTCTGCTGCAATTTGAATAACTGCAAAGTGATGAGCAGCGGGAAGAGCACCAGTAAAAATTGCCACAGCGCGCTAATCTGTACCATCAGGCCAAACTGCAGCACAAAGCTAAACACGGATAGCCATAGCAAGGTTTTCAGCAGAAGCGATACGCTACCACTCGGCGAAGGCGCGGAGGAGTAGAGCACGCAGGCAATCGCCGTCAGCGTTAGCGCGGCAGCGCCTGCATCCCACTGGGTGATGATCCAAAAGGCGCAGCCGAGCATGATCACGCTAAAAGTGCGTAATGCGCTCCAGCCGGCTTCTGCGCTGTCACTCTCGCGCGCCAGCGAAGGGGCATATGGCGGCTGGAAGCGGGTATCAGCGTCGGCGCGTTCAATTAAACGAATCCAGCGATTTACATTGAGGTATACCCAGCAAAAATAGCGCAGGCGCTGTACAAAGGCGCGCTGGCGAAAATCGCCGGTCGCGGGCGGCGTAATGCCGCGCAGGATCAGCGCCAGCCGGTACTTATCACACTGCGGTGCGGCGAGCTCTTGCAACAGCTGAGACATCGCATTGTAGAGTTCCGGTGGCGCATCGGGCCAGTTCAGCAGCATCCGGCGCAGACTGGAAAGGACGCTGGTAAGTCGCAGTTGCTGATGAAGCACATAGTTCAGCACGTTGTTCTGCCGGCGGAAGCGGTAATGACTCCAGAATGCCTGGATACGCAGCAGGTTCATCGTCAAAATCTGACTGATGACATTCTCATGCGCGGTACGGACGTTATCGGTGCTGCCCTGCTGCAATAGCAGCACCGCATGATCCAGCAGGCGCGCATGCATCTGGCGCAGCGAACTCATCAGTGCGCTGCCATCAGACGTGCTGGGCAGAATCATCATCATGAGTCCGGCGCACAGAATGCCTGAGATGACTTCACAGACACGCGCCTGGGCGATATCCCACAGCTGGGTCACGTCGGTGATATTTACGCTGCTAAAGGCAATAATAGCGGCGGTGTAGCCCGCCAGCGAGAACGCATAAGCGACGTTATTTTGGTAGTGATTGGCAATCCAGGTGCAAAATGCCAGCCAGCCGGCCATGAAAAAGGCAAATAGCCAGGGTTCGTTTAGTGTATGCCCGGCAATCAACAACGCCGCTGAGGCACCAAGCAGGCTGCCGACAATACGTCCCAAACTTTTACTGATCGCACCGCCAACGGTGGGGAAACTCACTACCGCCGCCGAGGTCATCGCCCAATAAGGCTCGTCAAGTTGCAGCGCATAGGCGATGGTCAATGCCAGGCACATCGCAATAGCGTTGCGCAACGCGTAGCGCCACTCGCCACCGGTTGCTTTTATCCAGGGTAAATTTTGCCAGGCCAGCCACTGAAAATTCATCGCGGCCTCAGTGGGCAATAGAAATGGTGCAGGTGGTGCCTGCGACCAGCGCCATGCCATCCGGCAGCGCGTCCAAACGAATACGTACCGGCACGCGCTGCGCCAGACGCACCCAGGGCACGTTGGGCTTAATATCGGGCACCAGGCCACCATCGCTGGCGACGCTCTGGTCATAAATCGCACGGCCAATACTTTCCACCTGGCCTTTTAAGCGTGCACCGTTGCTGTACAACACAATGTTTGCCGCCGCGCCGGGTTGGATGTGACGCAATTTAGTCTCTTCGAAATAACCCATCACGTAATAAGAGTGGCTATCGACTAATGCGAACAGCGGCGTGCCGGCGCTGGCATAGTTGCCGGTGCGCAGCGTCAGGTTGCTGATCCAGCCATCGGTGGGCGCGGTGATGGTCGTTTGATCGAGGTTCCAGCGCGCCTGATTGAGACTGGCCTGCGCAGCTTTCGCTGTGGCTGCCGCCGCATTGGCAGTTAAGCGCGATGTGTCCATATCCTCCGCTGAAATCACATTGCGCGGCAGGCTCGCACGGCGATTAGCTTCATGCTGCGCCTTGGCGAGATCGGCCTGCGCTTTAGCCAGTTGCGCTTCGGCGTTCGCCTCGGCAATCTGCCATGGCACGGGATCGAGCTTGAGCAGCGTGTCGCCTTTGTGCACAAACTGATTATCTCGCACCTCAAGCGCCACAATGCGTCCTGAAACTTCGGGCGTGATATCAACCAGTTCGGCGCGCACTTTGCCGTCGCGCGTCCACGGCGATTGCATGTAGTAATTCCACATCCACCATCCCGCGAGTAAAGCCAGTGCAAAGATCACTACGGTTGAAAAGTATTTAAAAGGGTTGAATTTCATAGTGATTTATCCGAGGCTCAGTAACCACAATGCGCTCGCAACGCAAAGTACAAAGAGGGAAAGATCCATTAACGTGGGATGCCAGACATCGCCGGAGTACATCCAGCCACGCAATAGCGGGTGGATCAGCAGCCAGAAAAAGAAACCGAGCAGTACCGCTTTAAACAGCGGTGGAAAAAATAGCGAGGCGCCGAAAACCAGATCGGTTAGCGGTGCGCTGGTGGAAAAAGCGGTTAGGGACACGTGTCATCATCCTTTTTGACCGGGAATCATCTCAATAGAGTCTAGACAGCAAGCGTTTCGTCCGGGGTGGGATTTGTAATTTGCCCAGTAAACTCGCAGAATAGTGTAAAATCTGGCTTAATAGCTAGCAAGCTAATTATAAGGAGATGCAATGGATACGCCCTTGGGAACCGATCTATCTCGCTTAGTGCGCATTTGGCGCGCGTTAATCGATCAGCGTTTGAAACCGCTCGAGTTGACTCAAACACACTGGGTAACGTTACACAACATTCATCAACTTCCACCAGAACAGTCGCAAATTCAGCTGGCAAAGGCGATTGGCATTGAGCAACCTTCGCTGGTGCGCACGCTGGATCAGCTGGAAGAAAAGGGGTTAATTACGCGCGCTACCTGTGCCAACGATCGCCGTGCTAAGCGTATCAAACTGACCAAGCAGGCTGAGCCTATCATTGAACAGGTCGAAAATGTGATTGATGCGACGCGCGATGACATTCTCTCCGGTATCAGCCTGGAGGAGATCAATCAGATGGTGACGCTGATTGCGCGACTGGAAAAAAACATTCTCGAATTTCACAACCGCGAGAAATAAAAAAACCGACGCCCAGCGTCGGTTTTTTTTATCTGCCTGCTTAACGCGGAGAAACGGTAACCTGGCTGCCGTTGGAGGCCATCACAACGCGCTGACCCACCGAGTAACGGCTGGCGGCCTGCTTCTGAACCACCATGATGGTGTTGCCATCATCCTTGCGGATCTCCAGCTCAACACCGTCAGATTTGTTGACTGCACCCTGAACGCCCTGACCGGCTACGCCACCGAGTACTGCACCGCCCGCAGTCGCCAGACTGCGTCCCGCACCGCCACCAATGGTGTTACCGAGGAATCCACCCAGTACCGCACCACCAATCGCGCCAATCACATTGTTCTCATCGCCACCCTGGATTTTTACCGGACGAACCGATACCAGCGTACCGTAAGAAACACTTTGTACTTGTTTGGCTTCGTTGGCACTGTAAACGTCCCCGGAGAGGGTGTCGTTGTTGGCACAACCTGCCAGAGTTAAGCCGGCTAATGCCACGGCTACATAACGCTTAATCATCAGAACGCTCCTTAATGCAAAATAACACCATGTTCTCATCCTGTACTGCAAAGAGTATAAGACAGAAAGCTAGTAATTGACGCTAAGTCCGAACAAAACGCGGCTGGGCGAAGCATAGACCATCTCCCCTCAACAAAAATTCAATTACATGACGAAAATATTTCTTCGCTGGAATAGATGGCGCAGTGACGCTGAAAAGCGGAATTTTATCATAGAATTAGCCTGTGTAATTTGCCAGGCTTAACCCAGATGATGTTAAGGGAGTGAACCGCGATGAAATCAGGACGCTATATCGGCGTGATGTCTGGAACCAGCCTTGATGGTGTAGACGTGGTGCTGGCAGCGATTGATGGCCAGATGGTGGCGCAGCAGGCCAGCTACTGCCATCCCATACCGCAGGACATACGGCAGCAGGTGTTGGCGATTTGCCAGGGACAACCGCTCACGCTATCGCAACTTGGGCAACTCGATACGCGTTTAGGCAAGCTGTTCGCCGACGCAGTGTTGACGCTGATGAAGCAACAATCGCTCGAGGCCAGCGACATCATGGCGATTGGTTGTCACGGGCAAACGGTATGGCATGAGCCGCAAAGCGATGCGCCGAATACCCTGCAAATTGGGGATAACAATCAGATTGTCGCCGCCACCGGGGTTACGGTGATTGGTGATTTTCGCCGTCGTGACATGGCGCTGGGTGGGCAGGGCGCGCCGCTGGTACCGGCCTTTCATCAGGCGCTGCTAATGGATAGCGTAGAGCGCCGCATGGTGCTGAATATTGGTGGCATCGCGAATCTCTCCCTGCTGATCCCCGGGCAACCGGTACGCGGCTTTGACACCGGTCCTGGCAATATGCTGCTTGATGCATGGATTTGGCGCAATAAAGGCCTGCCTTATGATAAAGATGCGGCCTGGGCGCGTAGCGGTCAGGTGGTTCCTGCACTACTGGAGTTGATGCTGAGCGATCCCTGGTTTGCACTACCGCCGCCGAAAAGTACCGGGCGTGAATACTTCAATCTCGGTTGGATCGAACAGCAATTGCAGCGTTTTCCGGCGCTGGCTCCTCAGGACGTACAGGCCACACTCAGTGAACTCACGGCTCTGACCATTGCGCAACAGGTGCAACTTAATCACGGCTGCGACCGTTTGATGGTATGCGGCGGCGGCGGTCGGAACCCTCTGCTGATGGCGCGTCTCTCAGCACACCTGCCAGGCACTGAAGTGGGTAGCACCGACGAAGCGGGCATTCGCGGTGATGATATGGAAGCATTGGCATTTGCCTGGCTGGCGTTTCGCACGCTGAATGGTTTACCGGGAAACTTGCCGGCAGTAACCGGCGCACAACAAATGAGTGTATTGGGCGCGATTTATCCGGCCAATGCCCGACCAATACGTTAAGAGGTGAACATGAAAAAAAGGGTGATAGTGCTGACGAGCATTGCGATATTAAGCGGTTGCGGCATGCTGCATAAACCAGAGCAAACGCCGCAGCAGTTGCATTACCAGTGCGGCACGCTGCCGCTGACGGTCACGCAAGATAACGCAAAGCAGCAGGTAAGCTTTATTCTTGATGGCAAACCGCTGACGCTGACACAAACCGAAGCCGCATCCGGCGCGCGCTACAGTGATGGTACCTACGTCTTCTGGTCAAAAGGCGATAGCGCTTTTGTTGAACGTAACAACAAAATCGTGATTAATGATTGTGCATTGCAGAACGCGGATACGTCCGTTAAGTAAACGTCAGAGAATGAGAAACAGCATGAGCGACAGTGACAGCTTGCAAAATATTGCCCATCTGCGTCGTGAATACACCCGCGGTGGGCTGCGACGTAAAGATTTGCCAGAAACGCCTCTGGCGCTGTTTGAGCAGTGGTTGCAGCAGGCCTGTGCTGCACAGCTGCCCGATCCAACGGCGATGACGGTGGCTACCGTTGACAGCAGCGGTCAGCCGTATCAGCGTATTGTGTTACTCAAGCACTACGACGATAAAGGGATGGTGTTTTACACCAACCTTGGCAGCCGCAAAGCGCTACAGCTGGCTGAGAACCCGCGCATCTCGCTGCACTTCCCGTGGCACTTCCTGGAACGTCAGGTGATGGTGCTGGGTGAAGTGGAAAAACTGTCGCCGCTCGACGTGCTGAAGTACTTCAGTAGCCGCCCGCGCGACAGTCAGATTGGCGCCTGGGTGTCGAAGCAATCGAGCCGCATCTCGGCACGTGGCGTGCTGGAAGGTAAGTTTCTCGAACTCAAACAGAAATTCCAGCAGGGCGAAGTGCCGTTGCCAAGTTTCTGGGGGGGTTACCGCGTTAAATTTCATACCATGGAGTTCTGGCAGGGCGGCGAACATCGCCTGCACGATCGCTTCCTCTACCAGCGCACAGAAAATGGCTGGACGATTGACCGCTTAGCCCCGTAAAACTACGTTTTAACGCCTTTCAACGCTGGCGCAGTTGGCGTCAGCGCTTTATGCTATAGCCCTCTTTTTTTTCGTCTCCGCGCGTCGGCGGAAAGCTGTGTACCAGCCAAGGTGCAGTCTGATCAATTTGGAGTCAGTGATGACCAGCAGTAACCTGATACAACAATTGCAAGAAAGGGGCTTAGTCGCCCAGGTAACGGATGAAGAAGCGTTAGCAGAGCGACTGGCGCAAGGGCCAATTGCACTCTATTGCGGCTTCGATCCGACCGCTGATAGCTTGCATTTGGGCCATCTGGTGCCGCTGCTCTGCCTGAAGCGTTTTCAGGATGCCGGACACAAGCCGGTCGCGCTGGTGGGTGGTGCCACCGGCTTGATTGGCGATCCCAGCTTTAAAGCAGCAGAACGTAAACTCAACACCGCGGAAACCGTGGGTGAGTGGGTAGATAAAATCCGCAATCAGGTTGCGCCATTCCTGAGTTTTGATTGCGGTGATAACAGCGCCATCGCGGCTAACAACTATGACTGGTTTGGCGGCATGAATGTGCTGACCTTCCTGCGCGACATTGGCAAGCACTTTTCCGTAAATCAGATGATCAACCGTGAAGCGGTGAAACAGCGTCTGAATCGCGAAGATCAGGGTATTTCGTACACCGAGTTCTCCTACAACCTACTGCAGGGTTATGATTTTGCCGAACTGAACAAGCGTCACGATGTGGTGCTGCAGATTGGCGGTTCCGATCAGTGGGGCAACATTACATCAGGTATCGATCTGACGCGCCGTCTGCATCAGCAGCAGGCTTGGGGGTTAACCGTACCGCTGATCACCAAATCTGACGGCACTAAGTTCGGCAAAACCGAAGGTGGCGCGGTGTGGCTGGACGCGAAGAAAACCAGTCCGTACAAGTTCTATCAATTCTGGATCAACACGGCGGATGCCGACGTTTATCGCTTCCTGAAATTCTTCACCTTCATGAGTATTGAAGAGATCAATGCGCTGGAAGAAGAAGATAAAAACAGCGGTAAAGCACCGCGTGCGCAATATGTATTGGCCGAGCAGGTGACGCGTCTGGTGCATGGCGAAAGCGGTTTGACGGCGGCGCAGCGTATTACCGAAAGCCTGTTCTCAGGCAGCCTGAGCGCAATGACCGAAGCTGACTTCGAGCAGCTGGCGCAGGACGGTATGCCAACCATTACGCTGAATGCGGAAGACGACCTGCAGCAGGCGCTGGTGGCAGCAGAGTTGGTACCATCACGCGGTCAGGCACGCACCATGATCGGTTCTAACGCGGTATCACTTAACGGTGAAAAGCAGTCAGATGCTGAGTACCGCTTCAGCGATAGCGATAAACTGTTTGGACGCTTCACGCTGTTGCGTCGCGGTAAAAAACATTACTGCCTGATTAACTGGCAGTAAGCGTTGAGGGCCGGCAACCGGCCCTTTTTTCATGGCAAGGCAGTACAGGGCAATAATGAAAAATATCCTCGCAATTCAATCTCACGTTGTTTACGGACACGCCGGCAACAGCGCCGCCGAATTCCCGATGCGCCGCATGGGCGCAAACGTTTGGCCGCTGAATACCGTGCAATTTTCTAATCACACGCAGTACGGTCACTGGACCGGCACCGTGATGCCTGCTACGCATTTGACGGATATCGTCAAAGGTATCGCTGCTGTCGATCGTTTAAAAACCTGTGATGCGGTGCTGAGTGGCTATTTAGGCTCGGCCGAGCAGGGCGAACAGATTCTGGAGATCGTGCGTCTGGTCAAAGAGGCGAATCCGAAGGCATGGTTCTTCTGCGATCCGGTGATGGGGCATCCGGAAAAAGGCTGTATCGTGGCACCGGGCGTGGCGGAATTCCATTGCAAAATGGCCTTGCCTGCGAGCGATATTATCGCGCCAAATCTGCTCGAGCTGGAAATGCTCAGTGGACATGAAGTCTCCAATATTGAGCAGGCGGTGGTTGCCGCGCGTGAATTAATCGCGGTGGGCCCGAAAGTGGTATTGGTTAAGCATCTGGCGCGTGCCGGACGCCGTAGTGACCGTTTTGAAATGCTGCTGGTCACCGCCGAAGAGTGCTGGCACATCAGCCGTCCGCTGGTGGACTTTGGCGTGCGTCAGCCGGTGGGCGTGGGCGACCTTACCAGCGGTCTGCTGCTGGTCGATCTGCTGCACGGTAAGTCGCTGCAGGATGCACTTGAGCACATCACCGCTGCGGTATATGAGGTGATGCTGAAAACCCACGAAATGGGCGAGTATGAATTGCAGCTAGTGGCGGCGCAGGACGCAATTGCTAAGCCGACCCAGCATTTCTCAGCCGAAAAGCTTTAAGCGCACACATTGTCGCGGCGCAGTTCATTGCGCGATAAATCGCGCCGCTACAGAATGTGCGGTGATTTAATGCCGCTCAGTTAGGCGTGAATCGGTCACCATGCACGTCGACCCTGGGTGGATATAGCCGGGTTTTCGTAGGGTGCGCGTTCATGCGCACCCTGGCATCAATGTTTACACCAAACCTTCTGCTTTCATCGCCGCTTGCACCGCAGGGCGCTCCGCGACGCGGCTAAACCAGGTTTCCAGCGCATCCAGTCCACTCAGATTCAACTTGATAGCTTTAGCCCAGCGGGTCACCACGAACAGATAGACATCCGCGACGGTGAAGCGCAGCCCTAACAGCCACTGCTTATCCTGCAGCGCCTGATTCACCGCCTGATACTTTTTCTCCAGCTGTGCACGCACAATGTTTTTGTACTCTTCTGGCGTATCCGAGCGAAACAGCGGGCTGAAACTCTTGTGCAATTCGCTACTCACAAAGCTAAGCCACTCCAGGGTGTGGTAGCGCGTCAGGCTGCCCGTCGGCGCCAACAGATTGCGATCCGGTTTGAGGTCCGCCAGATACTGCACAATAGCCACACCTTCCGTCAGTATGCTGCCATCATCTAACTGCAGTGCCGGCACTTGTCCTTTCGGGTTTATTTGCCAGTAATCGTCTCCCTGCTCGGTAACTTTCTTCTGTAGATCGACATTGACCTGCGTAAAGTCCAAATCGCATTCAAGCGCGACGATATGCGGTGAAAGTGAACAGGCTCCGGGCTTGCAATAGAGTTTCATCGAGGCTTCTCCTGAAGTGATGTTGCGATCGAGGTAGCATAAGTCTGCCCGCTATTTTTACCAATGATCGCGTTCAGGATTTGCGGTTATCCTTCAGCTTTTATTCAGCAAAGCAGGGCAGTAACGGCAGCTTTTCGAGCGCAAAATCCCAAAAATGCCGGACTTTGGGCGTCATATTTTTAACACGTTGTGTCACCAACTGTACCGGCAACGGTGCGGGTTCCCACTCAGGCAGTAAATGCAAAAGCTTACCATCATGGATATCGTCAATAACCTGATACGACAATAAACGACCGATACCCTGGCCGCTACGCAGGGCCTCCAGTTGGCTCTCCACATCATTTACACGTAGACGCGGCGCAATACGCACCCGCAAATCCTGGGCGAAACGCCATTCACGCGTATGACGCAGGCTCGTCACGATGGCATGTTGCGCGAGCTCAGTGGGATGCGTTGGCGTTCCAGCTCGTGTTAGATACTCAGGACTAGCAACCAGCGTTGAACGTACGCTGCCAACCTGACGCGCCACCATCGAGGAGTCTTGCAGCTCGCCGATTCGCAGGGCGATATCCAGAGCGTTTTCGATCAGATCCTGATAACTGTCGCTCAGCACCACTTCAATCTGCATTTCCGCATGCCGCTGCAAGAAGGCGTTGACTAAGGGCATAACGTGCCGGCGACCGAACTGCACCGGCGCCGTTACCCGCAGCAGGCCGTGCAGGCCACTATGATGAGCGCTGTCCACGGCACGCTGATAGTCACTTAGCAAACGTTGTGCCTGTTCAAACAGCTGCCAGCCGGCTTCCGTTGGTGCCAACTGGCGCGTGGTGCGCTCAATCAAGGTCGTTGCAAGACGCGCTTCGAGCGTATTCAGCGTACGGGTAATAACCGGTGGCGATCGCTGTAATAGACGCGCGGCACCCGCCAGGCTGCCTTGCTGAATGACAGCAACAAATACCTCTAGCTCATCAAACCTATCCATGATTGTTCCCGTCTGGTAACCGTGAGCTGTCATGATGAAGTTAAGTGAGTGAAAAGCGAAGCGTTGACGGCAGAAAACGTTAAAGGGGATGCGAACAATGGGAAGATGAGAGAGTGGGTGAAAAAAAGCCGGGACATGCCCGGCTCTGATTTTACTGATTCGCGTTAGCGCGTTTCAGTTCAGTTTGTTCATCATCCTGTGTCATGCGATTAAGCAGCGGCGCAGTGATCAACATCAGAAGAGCGATTGCGCCGGTGGCGATACCAATCTGCTGGAATACCTGGCTGTAAACGGCCAGCGAAGCGTGCGGGTCGGTTACGTTTTCGGGCACTGCCATCAGATTAGCGACTTTACCGGCAATCATCGCGGCACCGGCGGTAGTCAGGAACCATGAACCCATGATAAAGCCCATCAGACGCTGAGGGACCAGCTGCGCCACCATCGCCAGGCCCAGGCCGGAAATCATCAGCTCGCCAATACTCTGCAGGGCGTAGCTAATAATCAACCAGTTAACAGAGACGATCCCGGCGTCATTGGCAAATTTGGCACCAAACGGCAGCACCAGGAAAGCACCTGAACACAGCACCATACCGATGGCAAATTTGTGCGGCATCGGCATTTTGTCACCCAGCTTGTTATACACCGCGGCCAGAATCGGACTCGCCAGCATAATCCAGAACGGGTTCAGCGCCTGGAACTGCTCTGGCTCAAAAGTGATACCAAGAATCGCGTGTTCAACGTTGCGGATAGCAAAGAAGTTGAGTGAGGTTGGCATCTGCATATAGAGCACGAAGAACACAATCGCTTCAACCATCAGCAGGAAGGCGACAATCATCTTACGACGTGCAGCGCCCTTGAGAGCAAAGGCTTCTTTAGCGAAGATCACTACGATACCCGCGGCAATCACGCCCAGCGTCATGCGTGCGATGCTCTGGTGATGCAGCAGCCAGGCCGCCAGCGCAACCAACGCCACTACGCCGACCAGCGTCATCAGTAATTTACCCATCTGCAAGGGAGCAAAATCAGGCTTGGAGCCGTAATTCTTCACCAGACGCTGGCAGAACAGGAAGTTCAGCAGAGTGATGACCAGACCCACCACGGAGAGCGAGAACGCCGCGCCCCAGCCATATTTTGCCGCCAGCCACGGTGTCAGCATCATGGAGAACAGCGAACCAATGTTGATCGACATGTAGAACATGGTGAAAGCACCGTCGAGGCGCGCATCATCTTTCTCATAGCAGGTCGAAAGCAGGGAGGAGGGGTTCGCTTTGAACAAGCCGCTACCGACGGCGATGGTCGCCATGCCGATATAGACCATTGAGGTGTCATGGCCGGAGAAAGCGATCAGTGCGTAGCCCAGCGCCAGTACAATAACGCCCAGCACGATCACACGTTTGGTGCCCAGCACTTTATCACCGAGCCAGCCGCCAATGGCGACTAAACCGTAAACCAGCGCGCTAAACGAGGTAAACAGCGTAATGGAGTCCGCTTCGGACATCCCCAGCTGCTTCACCAGGTAAACCGCCATAATGGCCTGTAGGCCGTAGTAGCCAAAACGTTCCCATAGCTCGATGGAGAAGATCAGATAAAACGCTTTGGGTTGCTTAAAAGCGTTGAGGCTTGGCGCCCCTTCAGTGTGTTTGTTTGCAGTTGACACATGTACCTCAGTTTATACATAGCCTGTTTTGCGACAGGAATTAAGTCTGCGTCGGGCTGGGTAATCCCGCGCAACATTGTTATTAGAAAGGAAAAACGGCGACTAATTTGGCTGAATCAGTCCATCAGGGCAAGCATTTTCTGCACGCTGAAATACTTGCAATAGGTAGGGTTAATGCCGTTATACAAAGTTGTAAATCAGTGTTAAATCTTGCTGTGCGGTATTATATCAGGAGAAAGATGCTAAATGGAGATCTGTAAGCGCTTTTTCCTGATATAAACTGCTTCTGCGCTGTTTTTTGGAATATAACGCTAAAGTACGTAATTTATACCAATTATTTTATTGTCTATGCTCACAATGTAAGCACAATAGATTGATTGATGAGCATATTAAGCAGTCAAAAGATTCCAGAACGCTAATTAATTGATCCTGCGCACAAAACCACGAATTAATTAAATCGGCAAAAGAAGTAAACGTTTGCGCCGCTGGCGATTGTCGAATATTTCCTCACCTTAAGGCGGTTTATGCCGCATAAAGATGCTGCTTTAAACGCAATGCGTGGAAACGAAAGGCAGAAAATGAAACCGGTTTTGCTATTTAGACAGCGTGGCAACTTTGCTGTAACCTCCTTTTTTCCCTGAAAGGACGTAATCATGACGCAGTCGATTCGTGTCGCCCTGATTGGCGATTACCGTGCAAATGCCGTAGCACATCAGGCTATTCCTCCCGCTATACAACTTGCCGCACAAGCCCTTTCCCTGAACGTCAACGCAAACTGGATTGCCACGCCTGAACTCGAGCAGCATAACCTCGCCGACTACCATGCGATTTGGCTGGTACCGGGAAGTCCTTATCTTAATGATGAAGGCGTGTTTGCCGCGCTGCGTTGGGGGCGTGAAAGCGGAAAGCCTTTTCTGGGATCTTGCGGGGGCTTCCAGTATGCCATCGTGGAGTACGCGCGTAATGTGCTGGGCTGGGCAGATGCCTCGCATGCCGAAACCGATCCTGCTGGCCGCTGGGTGATTGCGCCGCTGGCCTGTTCGCTGGTGGAACAGCGCGGTACCGTTAGCTTCCAGCCAGACTCACGCATTGCGCGTGCTTATGGCGCCCTGCAGAGTGATGAAGGCTATCACTGCAACTTTGGCGTTAATGCGGAATTCAGTGATGCACTGGCGACACAAAATCTACGGGTGACTTCCTGGGATCTTGAAGGCGACGTGCGCGGCATTGAGTTAACCGATCACCCGTTCTTCGTCGCCACGTTATTCCAGTCTGAGCGGGCGGCGCTACAAAATCGGTTATCGCCGCTGGTGGTCGCCTGGCTGCAGGCCGCCGCAGGCTAAACCTACACCTGACGACAATCGCGTAAAGCAGCCGTAAGGTCGCCATTCATGGCGTAATGCTCGTCAGTTAAGCGTGAATCGGTCACCATGAATGGTGACCCTACGTGAATATCGCCGGTTTTTCGTAGGGTGCGCATTCATGCGCACCTGCATAAACAGGCATTTTTTTGCTTAAGTGAGCGGCATTACGCCATTCATGGCGACCGTTATTACAATAGCTGTAACAACGGCTTACGATCCCGGCCCGATTGATGATAGCAGTGGATCGCCTCGCGCCATTGTGCCAGCGGGAAAATCTCTACCTCACCGCAATCACTGACACGTAACAGCGGCCAAAGCGCCTCAAACAGCCGCCGTGGGCAGCGCTTGCCAAATCGATTGCCCGATGTCCCCGCCGACCGCATCAAACACGATATCGCAGTGCCGCGCGGCGATGGCGATGTCTGCACGCTGGCTTTCGAGCAAGGAAGCAATGCCTAACGCTTGCAACCAGCGCACGATTTTGCGTGGCTATCGGCAGCGTGTCACAGGTCGGTTTTGGCGTCGAACTCACACAAATCTTCGATCAGGCAGGAGCCGCAGCGCGGTTTACGCGCCACGCAGGTGTAGCGGCCATGCAAAATTAGCCAGTGATGACAATCAACCTTAAACGCGGCGGGTACCACTTTGAGCAGCTTATCTTCCACTTCCTCGACATTCTTGCCGGGGGCAAAACGGGTGCGATTGCTGACGCGAAAAATATGGGTGTCAACGGCAATGGTCGGCCAGCCGAACGCGGTATTAAGCACCACGTTGGCGGTTTTGCGGCCCACGCCCGGCAACGCTTCCAGCGCCGCGCGATCTTCCGGCACTTCGCCAGCGTGTTGCTCCAGCAAAATGCGGCAGGTCTTGATGACGTTTTCGGCTTTGCTATTAAACAGGCCGATGGTTTTGATGTATTCCTTCACGCCATCGACGCCCAACGCCAATATGGCCGCCGGCGTGTTCGCCACCGGATAGAGCTTAGCGGTGGCTTTATTGACGCTCACGTCCGTCGCCTGTGCGGAAAGCAGTACCGCGATCAGCAATTCAAACGGCGAGCTGAAGTTCAGTTCGGTGGTTGGATGCGGATTCTCATCGCGCAGGCGCGTCAAAATCTGGTGACGTTTCTCTTTATTCACACCACTTTCCCGGCTGCGCCCTGCGGCTCTACGTCTGGTGCTGCGGCGCGAAGGGCCGCGCGCTGTTTCATCTTCTGATCGATCAGGTATTTACCCGCCAACAACATGCCAAGGCCGATAAAGGCACCCGGCGGCAGCATCGCCAGTAGCATCGGTGAATCAAAATGGACGACTTCAATGCGCAGCGCTTTGGCCCACGGGCCTAGCAGCTGATCCGCTCCGTTAAACAGCGTGCCGCTGCCAATCAGTTCGCGAATCGACCCCAGCGTCACCATCGCGCAGGTGGCGCCCATGCCGATGGCAAAGCCATCCAGCGCGGACAATGGAATGCTGCTTTTTGACGCAACCGCTTCGGCGCGGCCCACCACGATGCAGTTGGTGACGATGAGCGGGATGAAGATGCCGAGCGACTGATACAAACCGTATGCATAGGCATTGATCAGCATCTGCACGCAGCTCACCACTGACGCAATGATCATGACATAAATAGGAATACGGATTTCCGCAGGCACCCAGCGGCGCGAGGCTGAAATTGCGCTGTTGGTGATGGTCAGCACCAGCGTAGTTGCCAAACCCAGGCCTAAGGCGTTTGTGGCGGTAGAGGTGACCGCCAGCAGCGGACACAGGCCGAGCAGCTGGACCAGCGCAGAGTTATTTTTCCACAGTCCGCCGACCAGTAAATTTTTGGCTTCACTCATTTGCATCTCCACATTCAGGCAACGAAGCGAGCTTCGCTGGCAGTGTTTCAATTAGCAGCGCGGTGCGCTTAGTGGCATTCACCACGGCGCGAGGCGTAATGGTTGCGCCGGTAAATTGGTCGAATTCACCGCCGTCTTTTTTCACCGCAAAATTTTTATCATCTGCACCGTGGATCACCTTGCCGTTAAAGCTGTTAATCCAGTCGGAAATACGCAGTTCGATTTTATCGCCGAGCCCCGGCGTTTCATGATGCTCAACAACGCGCACGCCCAGCACTTTGCCATGGAAATCGGCACCGACTAACATCTGGATCGCCCCAGAATAGCCATCTGGCGCGGTGGTCTCAAGCGCCGCCGCCACCGGTTGGTCGCCTTTACGCGCGATATAGAGATGGTGCGGCTTATCATTACCGAGCGCCACGGCATCAGTCACCAGAAAACACTCTTGCTGGATGTGATTGTCGTACAGATCGGTCGGCACCACCTGATCTAACAGATTTTTCTGTTGCAGTGCAGTTTGATGTTCTACCGTGGGTTTCGTGACATAGTTAACCACCGCCGTCACGCCGGTGGTAATCACAGCAAAAGCTGCCAGCGTTACCGCATTTTTACGAATAGCCTCGATCATCTTCAATCCTTGCGATGGCCGTAAACGCGCGGCTGGGTGTAGTAATCAATCAGCGGCACACAAATGTTAGCCAGCAATACAGCGAAAGCGACGCCGTCCGGATAGCCGCCAAAGCTACGAATCAGCCACACCAGCAGGCCAATCAGCGCGCCGTAAACCAGGCGTCCGCGATTAGTGGTCGATGCCGTTACCGGATCGGTAGCAATAAAGAACGCACCCAGCATGGTGGCGCCGGAGAACAGGTGAATCAGCGGTGAATTCAGCGATTCCGGCGAGAACAGCCAGCCGAGCGTGGCGCAGAACGCCAGCGAAACCAGGAAACTTACCGGGATATGCCAGCGAATGGCATTTTTTGCCAGCAGCAATACGCCACCCAATAAATAACCGAGATTAATCCACTGCCAGCCCAGGCCGGCTAACACGCCGGTATAGATTGGCTCGGCCAGCAGCTGTTCGGCGCTGTGTCCGGCACGCAGACCGGTTTTGAACGTATCCAGCGGTGTCGCCTGGCTAACCCCATCAGCGCCGAGCTGAAGCTGCTGCATGGTCTCACCGGCCAGCGTGTGGTGGGTGAAGATCATGCTGAGCGAATCCATCAGACCGGGCTTGATGGCCTGTAAGCTATCAGGCGGCAGCCAGCTGGTCATCTGCACCGGGAAGGAGATCAGCAGCACCACGTAACCAACCATGGCTGGGTTGAACGGGTTTTGCCCCAAGCCGCCGTACAGCTGTTTGGCGATAACGATGGCGAAAATCGTGCCTAACACCACCAACCACCACGGCGCGAGCGGCGGCAGGCTGATACCCAACAGCAGCGCGGTAAGCAGAGCAGAGTTATCAGACAGGGTTGGCACCACCGGAGCTTTGCGCAGGCGCAGAATCGCCCCTTCGGTTGCCCATGCGGTGGCGATGGCCAGCAAAACCTGAATCAGGAATCCAATGCCAAAGAAATACCACTGTGCAGCCATGCCCGGCAGCGCGGCGAGTACCACCAACAGCATGATATTGCCGGTGCTGCGGCGGTTGTGGGTATAAGGAGAACTTGCAATACGAAAAGCCATTTATTCCTCAGTCGTCGAAGGCTGCTGCTGCGCTTTACGCGCTTTGGCACGGGCGACCGCAGCGGCAATCGCCGCTTTGCGTGGGTCGGCGGGGTCAGGAGAGGCAGCAGCCTCCACTTCAGGCGGTGTTGATACTTCTGACGGCTGCGCGGCAGAAGCCGCCGCCTTTTTGGCTTTAGCGCGGGCAATCGCCGCTTCAACTGCGGCTTTGCGTGGATCGACTTCGGGTTCAGCCGCCGGTGCGACTTCGGCCGGTGGCGCGGCGGCGGCCTTTTTAGCCTTAGCGCGGGCAATCGCCGCTTCAACTGCGGCTTTACGCGGATCGACTTCGGGTTCAGCCGCCGGTGTGGCTTCGGCCGGTTGCGCGGCGGCGGCTTTTTTAGCCTTAGCGCGGGCAATCGCCGCTTCAACTGCGGCTTTACGCGGATCGACTTCTGCCTCCGCGGCCGGCGCTATCTCAGCTGGTTGCGCTCCGGCTTTTTTGGCTTTAGCGCGCGCAATCGCCGCTTCAACCGCAGCTTTGCGCGGATCAACAGCTTGTCGGCTCAGCGCCTGAGTTTCGGCTTGTTTCTCGGCCTGCTGGGCTAAGGCCTGAGCGTGACGCGCTTCGCGTTCGGCAGCATCTTGTTCCGGCGTTTTTTCCTGACGTGCTTTAATGCGTGCCACGGCAGCATCGCGTTCACCCTGATCGCTACTCGCCACGCGCTGTTTAGCCTGCTCATGGCGGGCTTCACGCGCCTGTTTTTCGCGTTCTAAACGCATCTGCCGCGCTTCAAAACGGGCCTTCGCTTCGGCGGTGCGCTGCGCCTCGAGGTCAATAGCGCGCAGTTCAGCCTTCTCCTGGCGATAATATTGCACCAGCGGAATGTTACTTGGGCAAACATAGGCGCAGGCGCCACACTCAATGCAGTCATCGATATGGTGCGCGCGGGCTTTGTCGTGATCGCCGCCCTGGCTATACCAGAACAGCTGCTGAGGCAGCAGCTTGGCCGGGCAGGCATCGGCGCAGGCACTGCAGCGAATGCAGGATTGTTCTTCCTGATCGTTGCCCATTTCGCTGGCGGAAGGGGCCAGAATGCAGTTGGAGATCTTCACCAGCGGCACATCCAGCGATGGCAGAGTAAAGCCCATCAGCGGACCGCCCATGACCACCATCTGACGTGATCCTGGCGTAAAGCCTGCGTGCTGCAGCAGGTGGCTAACCGGCGTACCAAGCCGTCCCCACACATTGCGCGGGCGCGCCAGCGCTTCACCGGTCAGCGTTACCACGCGTTCGGTAATCGGTTCGCCCTCAACGATGGCGCGCTTCACCGCCCACGCGGTGCCCACGTTCTGCATCAGTACACCGATATCGGTGGATCGTCCGCCGTGCGGCACTTCGAGTCCGGTCAGAATTTGCGTGAGCTGTTTGGCGCCGCCGGACGGATATTTGGTGGGGATGACGCGAATTTGCAGTTCACGATCGCCGCCTAAGGCCTTTTTCAGCGCGGCAATCGCTTCCGGTTTATTATCTTCTATGCCGATCAACACCCGTTCAGCCTGCAGTACCCAGGCGAGAATTCGACAACCTTCCAGCACTTCTGCGGCGCAATCCTGCATTAAGCGATCGTCGGCGGTAATATACGGCTCGCACTCTGCAGCATTGATGATCAGCGTTTTGACGCCGCGCAGGCCGCCGCGCAGTTTGGTGGCGGTGGGGAAGCCCGCACCGCCCAGACCAGCAATACCGGCATCGTGGATACGCTTAACGACGTCTTCACGTGAGAGCGCGCGATAATCGGGCTGCGGATCGAGCGTGGTCCAGCGGTCTTCGCCATCGGCGCGCAGGAAAATGCACAGCTCCGATAAACCGGAAGGATGCGCCGTCATATGTGGCGCAATGGCTTCGATGGTGCCGGAGGTCGGCGCGTGCACCGGCAACATGCGTCCGCCGCCAAACGTCAGCGGCTGCCCGCGCAGCACCTTGTCACCGGGTGTGACACAAATTTCGCCTTCATGGCCAATATGCTGTTTCAACGGAATAATAAAGCGTTCAGGCAGCGGTAGCTGGCTGAGCGGCGTACCGTTTGACTGGGTTTTCATTTCCGGCGGATGGATGCCGCCCTGAAAATCCCACAGTTTCTCTTTGCGGAACAGGTTGAACAAATTAAGCATGGGTTTCTACCGGGATCACCCGTACAGGAATGGTGTCGAGATTCCACTTCCAGTTGGCCGTGGTGGTGGCAACCGGGCGCATCTCAATACAGTCGGTTGGGCAAGGCGCAACGCAGAGGTTGCAGCCG
Organism: Pantoea sp. BRR-3P; assembly: GCF_039621635.1. NCBI lineage: Bacteria > Pseudomonadati > Pseudomonadota > Gammaproteobacteria > Enterobacterales > Erwiniaceae > Pantoea > Pantoea sp. BRR-3P. Next base: position 2,201,632 of record NZ_CP155066.1, on the reverse strand, counting down.
GTGCAGACGTCGCTCAGCACCGTATGCATAGCGCGCGTGGCGCCTACAATGGCATCAACCGGGCAAGCCTGAATACATTTGGTGCAGCCAATGCAGTTCGCTTCATCGATCCACGCCACGGTACGGATCGGCTCCAGCACCTCGGCACCGCCGTCCAGCGGTTGTGGTTCAACGTTGAGCAGCGATGCCAGCTTGAGCATGGTTTGCTCGCCACCGGGCGCACATTTATTGATTGCCTCGCCGTTATTACCCACCGCATCCGCGTACGGGCGGCAGCCGGGATAGCCGCACTGACCACACTGGCTCTGCGGCAGAATGGCATCAATCTGCTCAACAATTGGATCTTCTTCCACCTCGAAGCGACGCGAGGCGTAACCGAGCAGGGCGCCAAACACCAGGCTCAGCGCCGCGAGTACCGCAATAGCAATCCAAATCGCGGTCATTAGAATTTCACCAGCCCGGTGAAGCCCATGAAGGCCAGCGCCATCAAACCTGCGGTGATCAGCGCGATCGAATTGCCTTTGAATGGTGCAGGGACGTTAGCCAGCACTAAACGTTCGCGCATGCCGGCGAATAACACCATCACCAGCGAGAAGCCGAGTGAAGCACTGAAGCCATACAGCGCGGCCTGCAGGAAAGTGTGGTTCAGGTTGACGCTCAGCAGCGGCACACCCAGCACCGCACAGTTGGTGGTGATCAGCGGCAGGAAGATGCCCAGTAAACGATAGAGCGACGGACTGGTTTTACGCACCACCATTTCGGTGAACTGCACCACCACCGCGATGACCAGGATGTAGGCCATGGTACGCAGATAAACCAGATCGAGCGGTACCAGGATCAGATGATTCACCAGCCAGGCGCAGATCGCCGCCAGCGTGATCACGAAAGTGGTGGCAAGTCCCATGCCAATGGCCGTTTCCAGTTTTTTTGACACGCCCATAAATGGGCAAAGGCCGAGGAATTTGACCAACACGAAGTTGTTCACCAGCACGGTGCCAATAAAGAGAAGTAAATAATCGGTCATTTTTTAACCTGGGAAGCCGAAAGGCGTCTATTATCCGGAATTGAGAGGTGCATCTCAACCTTCACGCCGCTTGTGTGGTCGTTGAGAGCACTCAGAATTAAATTGCTGACGAAACTGGCGTCATTCGGGCTGGATAAACGTCTGTTTTACGCGTTGCGAGCGTTTGAAATAGGGCACAAACACTGCCGCAGCCAGCAGCGACAACAGCAATGTCTGAATCGCTTTACTGTCCGCAACCGGAGTAAACGCGAAGGTTTTTAGCGCCAGCAGCACGGTCATCAGCAACCACAAGATGTAATGGCGGGGTAATCGTTGCGAACGTTTACAGAAAATCCAGCACACCCAAATGCTGTAAAGCCAGACGACAGCAGCGGTGAGCAACGAAATGGACCATTGCGTCAGCAGCGTGCCGCCGTGTGAAAACAGCGTAGTACGCAATTCGGTATTAAATAGCGGGCTCAAATACATCGCCACGACAAGCGCACTGGTGAGCATGGTCATAATCAGCCACGCCAGCGGCAGCAGCAGCCAGCCAGCAATACGTGGCGGATTCACTTGTTTGATCATCTCAAAGATCCTGTTTGCGAAAAGAGGGCGATGCAGAGCGTATCATGTCCAAACGGGACACGCCCGACCTGGACAACGCAAAAGCGCAGATAAAGAGAGGGGGAATCAATTAGATCACGTAGCGCCATACAGTTTTAGGCACGCGTCCAAGATCGTACAAACGACCGCCTGAAACCAATTCGGCACGTCGATGGTCAGCCGCACGATACATATTGATGATCTCATTATCATCAGTCAGCGAATAATTGAGATGGTCATAGAGCTTTTCCAGACTATCGAGATTATTCACCTTACGGAATTTCAGCAGGTAATCTAATGCAGTCATGATTGCCATTTAAAAATAAAGTACTCGGAAGTGCCCAAGTATAGGGAGCGGGCGGCCAGAGTCCATACGCTGCTTATAAAAAAATACAAAATTCAGACAACATGCGCTAATTCGCTCATGAAAGGACACTTTTGTGACCTTTTAACTTTTTTAACGCGCATTTATTGCGCGATATCAGGCAAATTAAAACGCGCGATACCCGGGGTTGTGAGAAAAACTCACCATAATTGGCCTGTTAATCAAGGCCGCTATTTGTGCGTCTCTATAATAGTATTTTCCTCTAATGTCGCCGGGTAATTCGTTATTTATTCCGAGCAGGTTGGCAAAATCATGAACACGCAATGAAACTGTCATTCACAATCTGTGCGAATAATCACAAATCTCATAATTCCTCGCGGGTTCTGCCCACAACCATTCTTTACGTATTCGCTGTAATCGTTTCCAGTACTTTGCTGCATAACCGATTCTGTTTATTACATTTATTTAACGACTGAAGCGTTGAGCACCAGTCGTTTTGTCCATAACGATTAGACTTTATAAGTTATACCCATTCGCGTAACTCCTTTAATTCACTCTGATTTGTGAGGTATGTCGCGCTTGTTTACGCGCTTTTAGGCCAGGCTTAATTCGCGTTTTGTACCCCTACAGCACACTCCCTTCAGAGGAATGAAATTATGTGGAAACGTTTACTCTTAACCGCCATGGTGAGCTCGGCACTGAGTACGTCGGTGCTTGCCGCTGATATGACGGTGGGCTTCTCACAGGTTGGCTCGGAATCTGGCTGGCGTTCAGCGGAAACCAACGTGGCGAAAAGTGAAGCGCAGAAGCGCGGTATCACCTTGAAAATCGCTGATGGTCAGCAGAAGCAGGAGAACCAGATCAAAGCGGTACGCTCCTTCATTGCACAGGGTGTCGATGCCATCTTCATTGCGCCCGTGGTGCAAACGGGATGGGAACCGGTGCTCGAAGAAGCGAAAGACGCCAAGATCCCGGTGTTCCTGTTAGACCGCGCTATCGTGGTGAAAGATAAGTCCCTCTACATGGCGGTGGTCACCGCGGACAACGTGCTGGAAGGCAAGTTGATTGGCGACTGGCTGGTGAAAACCGTTGCTGACAAAAAATGTAATGTCGTTGAGCTGCAAGGCACGGTTGGCGCCAGCGTGGCGATTGACCGTAAGAAAGGCTTTGCCGAAGCCATCGCCGGCCATAACAACATCAAAGTGATTCGCTCGCAGTCAGGAGACTTTACCCGCAGTAAGGGTAAAGAGGTGATGGAGAGTTTTATCAAGGCGGAAAACAACGGCAAAAATATCTGCATGGTTTACGCACATAACGATGACATGGCTATCGGTGCCATTCAGGCAATTAAAGAAGCGGGCCTGAAGCCAGGCAAAGATATCCTTACCGGCTCAATTGATGGCGTACCGGATATCTATAAAGCGATGTTGGCTGGTGAAGCCAATGCCAACGTGGAGTTAACGCCAAACATGGCGGGGCCGGCCTTTGACGCCCTGGAGAAATTCAAGAAAGACGGCACGCTGCCGCCAAAAATCATCAAAACCGAATCGAAACTGTATCTGCCCGACTCCGCGCAGGCGCAGCTCGATACCAAAAAAGGCATGGGTTACTGATCCCCGCAACCGCCCTGCGGGGCGGTTTTTGATGACGTAAGGCGAGGTAGAACCTGATGAGCACCTCCGATGAAACCGCACTGCTGACCATCAGCGGCGTCAGCAAAGGTTTTCCCGGCGTGAAAGCGCTGGATAATGTTTCGTTCAGCATTCGCAAAGGCGAGATCATGGCATTGCTGGGCGAAAACGGCGCGGGCAAATCCACGCTGATCAAAGTGCTGACCGGCGTCTATACGCGTGATGCCGGCACAGTTACGCTCAATGGCAAGGCGATTACGCCACACAATACCGCCGATGCGCAGGAAATGGGCATAGGCACCGTTTACCAGGAAGTGAATCTGCTGCCGAACATGTCGGTGGCGGATAATTTATATATTGGCCGTGAACCGCGCCGTTTTGGCATGATCGACCGTAAACGCATGGTACGTGATGCGGATACGTTAATGCGCAATTACGGTTTTGCGCTCGATGTGACGCGCCCACTCGGCCACTACTCGGTAGCGATGCAGCAAATCATTGCGATTTGTCGCGCGGTGGATCTCTCTGCGCAGGTACTGATTCTGGATGAGCCAACCGCCAGCCTTGACGCCAGCGAAGTTGAAATGCTGTTTACCCTGATGGCGCAGCTTAAAGCCAAAGGGATGAGCCTGATTTTTGTCACCCATTTTCTCGACCAGGTTTACCGCATAACCGATCGCATCACCGTGCTGCGCAACGGGCAGTTTATTGCCACCCGGGATACCGCCACGCTGCCGCAGATTGAACTGATCAAACTGATGCTGGGCCGCGAGCTGCTGGAAACCGCCTTACAGCGTCAGGGCAGTACGCTGCGCAGCAACCAGCCAATCGTTTCGTTTGAAGATTATGGCAAGAAGGGCACCATCGAACCGTTCAATTTACAGGTGCGGCCCGGCGAAGTGGTGGGTTTGGCCGGTTTGCTGGGTTCAGGTCGTACCGAAACGGCGGAAGTACTGTTTGGCATTCGCCGCGCCGATCGCGGCACCGCGACCATTAAAGGCAAGGTGCAAAACATTCGCACACCGGCGAAAGCATCACGCCTCGGCATGGGCTTCTGCCCGGAAGATCGTAAAACTGACGGCATTATCGGCGCTGCCTCGGTACGCGAAAACATCATTCTGGCGCTGCAGGCGCAGCGCGGCTGGCTACGGCCAATCAAACGCCGTGAGCAGCAGGAGATTGCTGAACGCTTTATTAAAAGTCTGGGTATTCGCACGCCGCATGCCGATCAGCCGGTTGAGCTGCTGTCCGGCGGCAATCAGCAGAAAGTGCTGCTGTCGCGCTGGCTGGTAACCAAACCCCAATTCCTGATCCTCGACGAGCCGACGCGCGGCATTGATGTGGGCGCGCACGCTGAGATCATTCGCTTAATTGAGACCTTATGCGCCGACGGACTGGCGCTACTGGTTATCTCCTCTGAACTCGAAGAGCTGGTGGGCTATGCCGATCGCGTATTGATCATGCGTGATTTGAAGCAGGTGGCTGAAATCCCGCTAGAGCAGCTATCGGTGGCATCCATCGTCAATGCCATCGCCGATGGAGGAGCACAACATGCTTGAATCCCCTATGACACATGAAAAACCCGTACGGCGTAAGCCGAAGCTGCCGCCTGGGATGCCGCAGATTATTGCGTTAATTCTGGTGCTGCTGGTGGATAGCCTGGTGGCGAATAACTTTTTTGCCATCCATATACAGGACGGGCGCCTGTTCGGTAGTCCGATTGATATCCTCAATCGTGCTGCGCCGGTTGCGCTGTTGGCCATTGGCATGACGCTGGTGATTGCCACCGGCGGCATCGATTTGTCCGTGGGTGCGGTGATGGCGATAGCCGGGGCCACGGCGGCGACCTTAACCGTCGCGGGACACAGTCTGCCTTTTATTATTCTGGCCACGCTCGGCACGGGTCTGGCGTGTGGTTTGTGGAATGGCGTACTGGTGGCGCTCCTCAAAATTCAGCCGTTTGTTGCCACGCTGATTTTGATGGTGGCGGGGCGCGGTGTGGCGCAGCTGATTACCCAAGGTCAAATTGTCACCTTTAATAGCGATAGCCTGGCGTGGTTCGGCAGCGGTTCGCTGTGGCTACTGCCGGTGCCGGTGTGGATTACGCTGCTGGTGGCGTTGCTGGTATGGCTGCTGACGCGCAAAACCGCACTTGGGCTGTTTATCGAAGCGGTGGGCATCAATCTGCGCGCGGCACGTAATGCGGGCGTCAATGGCTGGCTGGTGGTGATGTCAACCTATGTTATCAGCGGCGTGTGTGCGGCAGTTGCGGGGATGATTGTCGCGGCGGATATTCGCGGTGCCGATGCTAATAACGCCGGTTTGTGGCTGGAGCTGGATGCGATTCTGGCGGTGGTAATTGGCGGCGCCTCGCTGATGGGTGGACGGTTTAATCTGGTGCTGTCGCTGATTGGTGCGCTGATTATTCAATCAATGAACACCGGCATTCTACTGTCCGGCTTCCAGCCTGAACTCAATCAGGTGGTGAAAGCGGTGGTGGTGATGTGCGTGCTGTTGCTGCAGTCGCCTCGCTTTATTGCCATGCTAAAACGGAGACGCCCGAAATGATTAAACGTCATCTGCCTTTAATGATCACGCTGCTGGTGTTTGTCGCGGGTTATCTATTCTGCCTCAGTCAATTCCCCGGTTTCGCCTCGACGCGCGTGATTTGCAACATCCTCACTGATAACGCCTTCCTCGGGATTATTGCCGTGGGGATGACCTTTGTGATTTTGTCCGGCGGCATTGATTTGTCGGTGGGCGCGGTGATTGCCTTTAGCGGGGTGTTCCTGGCGCGGGTGATTGGCGATTACCATCTCGATCCGCTGCTGGCGTTTGCATTGGTATTGGCGATGGGCGCGCTGTTTGGCGCGATGATGGGCTGGCTGATTGATGCGCTGAAAATCCCGGCCTTCATCATTACGCTGGCGGGGATGTTTTTCCTGCGCGGCTGTAGCTATCTGATGTCGGAGAATTCGATTCCTATCGACCATCCGCTCTATACCACGCTGTCGAGTCTGGCATGGAAGATACCGGGCGGCGGCCGACTCAGTTTGCTGGCGGTTATTATGCTGATAGTGGTGATCGGCGGCATTATTCTGGCGCACCGCACGCGCTTTGGTAATCAGGTGTACGCAATTGGCGGCAGCCTGACCTCGGCGCAGCTGATGGGCGTTTCAACCCGCGCGACCACCATTAAGATTTATATGTTATCGACCACGCTGGCGACGCTGGCGGGCATTGTGTTCTCTATCTATACCTCGGCGGGTTATGCGTTAGCGGGATTAGGCGTCGAGTTGGATGCCATTGCCTCGGTAGTGATTGGCGGCACCTTGCTGTCTGGCGGCGTGGGCACGGTGTTGGGCACGCTATTCGGCGTGTTAATTCAGGGATTGATTCAGACCTGGATTAACTTTGATGGCACCCTGAGTTCGTGGTGGACGAAAATCGCCATCGGCATTCTGTTGTTCGCTTTTATCGCGCTGCAACGTCTGCTGACCGTGATGTGGGATCGCCAGCAGAACGCGGCGGTTAAGCGTTTAATCTCTTAAGTACTAAACCCCATTGTTTCTGAAACATCGTAGGGTGGCCATTTATGGCCACCTGGTTTGCCTTGTGGCTGTGGGATTGGGTGCTCCGGCCAGGAAAGGCCTTGTAGACTATTTCATTGCTGTTTACACCTGGTGCGCATAAATGCGCACCCTACAGAACTCCGGATCGACTTTTGTAGGGGCGCCATTTATGGCGACCGCTGCCAACAAAAAAGCCGCGAATTATCGCGGCCTTGGTTAATCCATTTCACTTCAACGCGCTAAGCGGTAATACGCCTCGTTCCAGCGCAGTGCATCTTTAAAGGCCGGCAAACGCGTTTCTTCATCAATCACCACGACTTCAATGCCGTTCAGCTCGCCGTAAAGATACATATCATCCAAATCCAGCGCCTGGCTAAACACCGTGTGGTGCGCGCCGCCGGCCAGAATCCAGGCTTCGGAGGCGGTGGCCAGGGACGGCTGCGCACGCCACAGCGCACGCGCCACCGGCAGTTTCGGCAGCGGTTTTGGCTGTTCGATGGCATCCACCACATTCACCAGCAAACGGAAACGATCGCCGAGATCAATCACGCTGGCATTCACCGCGCGTCCTGCCGGCGTAGAGAAAATCATGCGCGCCGGGTCGGCTTTAGCGCCAATGCCGAGGAACTGCACATCAATCAGCGGCTTCTCCTCTTTGGCGATAGACGGGCACACTTCCAGCATGTGCGAGCCCAGCACCAAATCGTTGCCCGGTGAAAAGTGATAGGTGTAATCCTCCATAAAGGAGGTCCCGCCCGCACGTGCGCCCGCTTGTACCTTGAGGATGCGCAGCAGCGCGGCAGTTTTCCAGTCGCCTTCACCGGCAAAACCATAGCCCTGGCCCATCAGGCGCTGCACCGCTAAACCCGGCAGCTGCGTCATGCCATGCAACGTCTGGAAGTTGGTGGTGAAGGCTTTGCAGCCTTCGGCTTCAAGGAAGCGCTTCAGTCCCAGTTCGATGCGCGCCGCATCCAGCACGTTTTGACGTTTATCCCCGTTGACGGCGGCCACCTCGCTAAAGCGATATTGGCTCTCATATTCGTCGATCAGCGTGTTGACGTCGCCATCGCTGACGCTGTTCACCACCTCGACCAAATCACCGACGCCCCAGCCGTTCACCGAGTAGCCGAACTGAATCTGCGCCGCCACTTTATCGCCTTCGGTCACCGCCACTTCACGCATGTTGTCGCCGAAGCGGGCCACTTTCAGCTGCTGGCTGGCTTGTTTCGCCAGTGCAGCATTGATCCAGCGTCCAATGCGCTGCTGGCTGGTTTTATCCTGCCAGTGGCCGGTCACCACGCTGTGCTGCAAACCCATGCGCGCGCCGATAAAGCCGAATTCACGGCCGCCGTGTGCGGTTTGGTTGAGGTTCATAAAGTCCATATCCATGCTGTCCCACGGAATTTCTGCGTTGAACTGGGTATGGAATTGCAGCAGCGGCTTATTCAGGATGCTCAGGCCGCCAATCCACATTTTGGCCGGAGAAAAGGTGTGCAGCCAGGTAATGATGCCGACGCACTGATTGTCGTGATTAGCATCACGGCACAAGGCCAGCGCTTCGTCGGGTGATTTCACCAGCGGCTTCAGCACCAGCGGCACCGGTAAGGTTCCAGCCTGATTTAATCCTTCCATCACCTGGCGAGCGTGTTGCTCCACCTGACGCAAGGTTTCCGCGCCGTAAAGGTGCTGCGTGCCAATAACAAACCACACCTGTTGTGCGTTGTGCTGTTCCATTAAATCTCTCCTTTACTGAGCGGATGCGGTGCGTGCGGCATACTGCGGTTCAGCGGCCTGGCACCAGTGTTGATAACGTTGATAAAGGCGCTGATAAACCACAACGCGCTCGGCGTTGGGTTGTAGCGTCACGTCGATTGGACTTGCCATTACCTGTTGCGCAGCAGGTACATCGGCATATACGCCAGCAGCCACGGCGGCAAAAATGGCGGCACCCAGCGCGCAACATTCGTCAGAGGCGACGATATCCAGCGGCCGGTTCATTACGTCGCAGCAGGCCTGCATGATGGCGGGGGATTTGCGTGCAATGCCGCCGAGCGTCAGGATGCTCTGCACCGGAATCTGCTGCTGCTCGAAACACTCCATAATGGCGCGCGCGCCAAAAGCGGTGGCGGCGATAAGGCCACCAAACAGCGCAGGCGCATCGGTACCGAGATTGAGATCGGTGATCACCCCTTTTAAGCGCTGATTGGCATCCGGCGTGCGACGACCGTTGAACCAGTCCAGCACCACTGGCAGGTGATTAAGCTGGGGATTAGCGGCCCAGGCTTCCGTGAGATTGTGGATCAGATCCTTTTGCAATGCGGCCAGCTGCGGCTGCATTTCCGGATGCTGCAGCGCGGCCTGTTGCAACGGCCAGCCCAGCAGGCGGCTGAACCAGGCATAAATATCACCAAATGCTGATTGACCGGCTTCACAGCCGATCGCGCCCGGCACCACGCTGCCATCCACTTGGCCGCAAATGCCTTTAATGGCGCGGTCGCCGACGGTGTCGCTGTCGGCGATTAAGATGTCGCAGGTTGAGGTGCCAATCACCTTCACCAGCGTATAAGGCTGCGCGCCAGCACCAACCGCGCCCATATGGCAGTCAAAAGCACCGCCCGACAACACCACCTGTTCGGATAAGCCGAGACGCTGCGCCCACTCGCGACTCAGCGTGCCGACCGGGATATCGGCGGTCCAGGTTTCAGTGAAAAGCGGGGAGTCGAGCTTTTCGTTCAGGATCGGATCGAGCGCGTTGAAGAAATCAGCCGGTGGCAGGCCTTGCCATTCCGGATGCCATAGCGATTTGTGCCCGGCGGCGCAGCGTCCACGCCGCAGTTGTGCCGGTGCGGTGGTGCCGCTCAACAACGCGGGAACCCAATCACACAGTTCCACCCAAGACACTGCCGCATCACGCACCGCAGCATCCGCGCGCGACACGTGCAGTATCTTGGCCCAGAACCACTCCGACGAATATACGCCGCCAATATAGCGGGTGTAGTCGTTGAAACGACCGCTGCGACACAGCTGATTGATCTCTTCGGCTTCCTCAATCGCGGTGTGATCTTTCCACAGCACAAACATCGCATTCGGATTACTGGCGAACTCAGGACGCAGCGCCAGCACGTTGCCATCGCGATCGATCGGTGCCGGTGTGGATCCGGTGGAATCGACGCCGATGCCGACAACCGCAGCGCGCTGCTCCGGTGTTAACGCCTTCACCACCGCCACAATCGCCTGTTCCAGCGCATCAATGTAGTCCTGCGGATGATGGCGAAAGCGGTTGCTATGGGGATCGCAGAATTCCCCCCTGGCCCAGCGTGCGTAATTCACGACGGCTTTTTCCAGCTCTTTACCGCTGTGGCAATCCACGGCCAACGCGCGCACCGAGTCACTGCCAAAATCCAGCCCAATTGTTATGGTGCCAGCACCCATTGGGATTCTCCTGTGTGAGTTATCTGGCTCTATCCTGGAATGGGGGGCAATTAGCGGTTAGTCATCAGCGGCTGAGAATATGCACTTTTCTGTCATCGGTAAGGTTGTGTGATCCATAGCAAAAGTTAATGGCCGGTTAAATTCGCTGAATATATGGAGGATTTTGTCATCGTTTTGGGATGTGATACCGCTCTACATTTTTCCTTTCCATTCCCGCTACAACTAGCCCAGCGTTTGCGCAGCCTTTGCACAACCGTTGCGCTAACGCACTGATTTTCAGCCTTGCCCTACAAGTAAATTTGATTGGTAGCGTTTACATCGATTACTTAATAACAGCCAAAAACACCATTGTGCCGGAGAGCATCATGCATAAATTCACTAAAGCGCTGGCGGCGGTTGGCCTCGCCGCGGTTATGTCACAATCCGCTATTGCCGAGACCATGAAGCTCGGTTTTCTCGTTAAGCAACCGGAGGAACCCTGGTTCCAGACCGAATGGAAATTCGCTGATAAAGCGGGCAAGGATCTTGGCTTTGAAGTGATCAAAATTGCGGTGCCTGACGGCGAGAAAACCCTCAACGCCATCGATAGCCTCGCCGCCAGCGGCGCGAAAGGCTTCGTTATCTGTACGCCTGATCCTAAGCTGGGTTCGGCGATTGTCGCCAAAGCGCGCGGTTATGGTCTGAAAGTGATTGCCGTTGACGACCAGTTCGTCACCGCCAAAGGCAAACCAATGGATACCGTTCCGTTAGTGATGATGGCGGCGACCAAAATTGGTGAGCGCCAGGGACAAGAACTCTACAAAGAGATGCAGAAACGCGGTTGGGATGTGAAAGAGACCGGCGTGATGGCGATCACGGCTAATGAGCTCGACACCGCGCGTCGTCGTACCAGCGGTTCAATGGACGCCCTGAAAGCCGCCGGTTTCCCGGAAAAGCAGATCTATCAGGTGCCGACCAAATCCAACGATATCCCAGGCGCGTTTGATGCCGGCAACTCGCTGCTGGTGCAGCATCCGGAAGTGAAACACTGGCTGATTCTCGGCATGAACGATAACACCGTGCTGGGCGGCGTGCGTGCGACTGAAGGTCAGGGCTTTAAAGCGCCGGACGTCATCGGTATCGGCATCAACGGCGTGGATGCGGTGAGTGAGCTGTCGAAAGGGTCCGCCACCGGTTTCTACGGCTCGCTGCTGCCAAGCCCGGACGTGCACGGTTATAAGAGCAGCGAAATGCTCTACAACTGGGTCACCAAAGACCAGGAACCGCCGAAGTTCACCGAAGTCACCGATGTGGTGCTGATTACCCGCGATAACTTCAAAGCCGAACTGGATAAGAAAGGGCTGAAGTAAGCATCAGCGGTCGCCATTAATGGCGACCCTACGATGCGGTTTTGTAGGGTGCGCATTTATGCGCACCTCGGCCAATGACTGAGGAGTAACCATGAACTTAGATTCTGAATTTCTTTCGTTTCATGGCATTAGCAAGACCTTCCCGGGCGTGAAAGCGCTGCAGGACATCTCATTCAGCTGCCGCGCCGGTGAAGTGCACGCGCTGATGGGGGAAAACGGTGCCGGTAAATCGACACTGTTAAAGATCCTCAGCGGCAGCTATCAGCCGAGCGGCGGTGAAATTCGCATCAAAGGCCAGCCGAAGAGCTTCAACAATACGGTGGATGCGCTGGATGCCGGCGTTGCCATCATTTACCAGGAGCTGCATCTGGTGCCGGAAATGAGCGTGGCCGAGAACATCTATCTTGGCCAGCTGCCACACAAGCGTGGGCTGGTGAATCGTAAACTGCTGCGCTATGAAGCCGGGTTACAGCTGCAAAATCTGGGGATGAATATTGACCCGGATATGCCGCTGAAATACCTGTCGCTGGGTCAGTGGCAGATGGTGGAAATCGCTAAAGCACTGGCGCGTAATGCACGCATCATCGCTTTTGATGAACCCACCAGTTCGCTGTCAGCGCGCGAAATCGACCATCTGTTTCGCGTGATCCGCCAGCTGCGCGAGCAGGGCCGCACCGTGCTGTATGTCTCGCACCGCATGGAGGAGATTTTTGCCCTTAGCGATGCCATAACCGTGTTCAAAGATGGCCGCTACGTGCGCACATTCACCGACATGAAAAACACCCATCACGATGATCTGGTACAGGCGATGGTGGGACGCAATCTCGGGGATATTTATGGTTACGCGCCGCGTGAATTGGGGCCGGTGCGGCTGCAGCTGGACAATGTTGAGGCGAAAGGCGTGCGTATGCCGATTTCGCTGACGGTGCGTGCGGGTGAAATTGTCGGTCTGTTTGGTCTGGTCGGCGCGGGACGCAGCGAGCTAATGAAAGGGCTATTTGGTGCCACCAAACTGCGTGGCGGCACGGTGACGCTGGATGGCAAAAAGCTCAATATTCGCCAGCCGATAGATGCGATCCGCGCCGGCATTATGCTGTGCCCGGAAGACCGCAAATCGGAAGGCATCATTCCGGTGCATTCGGTGCGCGATAACATCAACATCAGCGCGCGTCGCCACAATCTCACCGCCGGCTGCCTGATTAAACCGGGCTGGGAAGCGAAAAACGCGGATATCCATATTCGTTCGCTCAACATCAAAACGCCCGGTCCGCAGCAGCTGATCATGAACCTCTCCGGCGGCAACCAGCAGAAGGCGATTCTGGGGCGTTGGCTGTCGGAAGAGATGAACGTGATTTTGCTGGATGAGCCGACGCGCGGCATTGATGTCGGTGCCAAACACGAAATCTACAACTTGATTTATCAGCTGGCGAAGAAGGGGATTGCGGTGCTGTTTGCCTCCAGCGATCTGCCCGAGGTGATGGGCCTGGCCGACCGCATTCTGGTGATGCGCGAAGGCGAAATTGCCGGTGAATTGCCACACGATACCGCCACAGAGCAGCTGACGCTGAGCCTGGCGATGCCGAAAACCCCTCAAGCGGCCGCCGTGGCCTGATGTAAAGGAGAGCAATAATGGCTTCATCTACCACTTCCAACACGCCACCGGTACAGCGCAATGGCTTGCAGCTGGGGCGAATTTGGGACAACTTCGGCATGCTGGTGGTGTTCGCGCTGCTGTTTATCGTCTGTGCCATTTTTGTGCCGAACTTTGGTTCAATCATCAACATGAAAGGGCTCGGCCTGGCGATGTCGATGTCCGGCATGGTGGCGTGCGGCATGCTGTTCTGCCTGGCGTCTGGTGACTTTGATCTGTCTGTGGCTTCAGTGATCGCCTGCGCCGGTGTGGTCACCGCCGTGGTGATCAACATGACCGAAAGCCTGTGGATTGGCGTGGCAGCTGGTTTATTGCTGGGCATGGCGACGGGTTTTATCAACGGTTTCGTTATCGCCCGACTGAAAATCAACGCCTTAATCACCACGCTGGCCACCATGCAGATTGTGCGCGGCCTGGCCTACATTTTCTCCGACGGTAAAGCGGTGGGAATCGAAGATGAGCGCTTCTTTACGCTGGGCTACGCCAACTGGCTCGGCGTGCCCGCGCCCATCTGGCTTACAATTGCGACCATGGTGCTGTTTGGCTTCCTGCTGAATAAAACAACGTTTGGTCGTAATACGCTGGCGATAGGTGGCAACGAGGAGGCTGCCCGTCTGGCGGGCGTGCCGGTGGTGCGTACGCGCATCATTATCTTTATCCTGTCCGGCTTGGTGTCGGCGGCGGCGGGGATCATTCTGGCTTCACGCATGACCAGCGGCCAGCCGATGACCTCACTCGGTTATGAGTTGATCGTCATCTCGGCCTGCGTGCTGGGCGGCGTCTCGCTGAAAGGCGGCATCGGCAAAATTTCTTACGTGGTGGCGGGGGTGCTGATTCTCGGTACGGTTGAGAATGCGATGAATTTATTGAATATCTCGCCATTCTCACAGTATGTGGTGCGCGGTTTGATACTGTTAGCGGCGGTGATTTTTGACCGTTACAAACAGAAAAATAAAGCCGCCTGATAACCCCCGGCTGAGCGACTCATTTAGGGCGCGCTCAGCGCATTTCACGCGAAAAGTGAGGGCACTATGTACCACCGTGAACCCCCGAGTGAGCAGCAGAATCCCTTATTGCCGGGTTATCCCTTTAACGCCTGGCTGGTGGCGGGATTGACGCCGATTAACGCCAACGACGCGCTGGATTTCTTTATTGACCGTCCGCACGGCATGAAAGGCTACATTCTGAACCTGACGATCAAGGGCCAGGGCCGCGTGTTCGATGGTGAATCGGCTTTCGATTGTGAACCCGGTGATTTGCTGCTGTTTCAACCGAAAACGCCGCACTATTATGGCCGCGCGCCGGATAGCCCGTGCTGGTTCCATCGTTGGGTCTATTTCCGTCCACGCGCTTACTGGACGGATTGGCTGCAGTGGCAGGATGAAAGTCAGGGCGTCGGGCGGTTACGTTTGTCGGAAGCTCAGCGCGCCGAGTTTGATCGCCTGTTTGCCAGTATCGAACAGACGCACAACTCCGGGCGCCGTTTCGCCGAAGAATTGGCGATGAATCTGCTGGAGCGTTTGCTGCTGCGTGCAGTGGAAGAGGATCCGCGCAGCCATCAGCAAATTCGCGATCCGCGCGTGATTGAAGCCTGTCAGTACGTCACCAATCATCTGGCGGGCGAGGTGAAGATTGAAGAGGTGGCGCGCCACGTCTGTTTATCGCCGTCACGTCTGGCACACCTGTTCCGTGAGCAGATGGGGATTAATCTACTGCGCTGGCGTGAGGACCAGCGCGTGATCCGCGCCAAGCTGCTGCTGCAAACCACCCAGGAACCGATTGCCTCGGTGGGGCGTGAAGTGGGGTACGATGACCAACTCTATTTCTCGCGCGTGTTCCGCAAACGCGTGGGTGTTAGCCCCAGTGATTTCCGCCGCCGCAGTCAGGATGCGCAGGATGCTTTAGTGGCGCATGAGAGCTGGCAATCCGCACGGAGTGCTATTTCCTGAGTTTTCAGGTGATTCCGCCTTGTTCTTATAGACTGATTCGTCTTAAATCAGTCTGGTAACGAACAAGAGGAATGAGAATGAGCGATAAATTACGTGTCGGCCTGATTGGCTACGGTTTTGCCAGCAAAACCTTTCATGCACCCTTGATCGCCGGTACGCCGGATGTTGAGCTGGCGGCGATCTCAAGCAGCGATGCCAGCAAAGTGCATGCAGACTGGCCTTCAGTGCAGGTGGTTTCCGATCCACAAGCGCTGCTGGATGACCCGACACTGCACCTGATTGTTATTCCCACCCCGAATGACACCCATTTCCCGTTAGCCAAAGCGGCGCTGAACGCCGGTAAACATGTGGTGGTCGATAAACCCTTTACCGTGACGTTGTCACAAGCTCGCGAACTGGATGCGCTGGCAAAGGCCAAAGGTCTGCTGCTATCAGTGTTCCATAACCGCCGCTGGGACAGTGATTTCCTGACGCTGAAAAATCTGCTTAACGAGGGAACGCTGGGCGAAGTACGCTACTTTGAATCCCACTTTGACCGCTTCCGTCCGGAAGTGCGTCAGCGCTGGCGCGAAATGAAAGGTGCGGGCAGCGGTATCTGGTTCGATCTTGGACCGCACGTGCTGGATCAGGCTTTGCAGCTGTTCGGAACGCCGGTGGCTATCAATGTGGATATGGCGGAGCTGCGTCCAGGCGCACAAACCACCGATTACTTCCATGCGGTGCTGACCTATCCCACCCGCCGCGTGGTGCTGCATGCCAGCATGCTGGTGGCGGCAGAATCTGCGCGCTTCGTGGTACACGGCACGCGCGGCAGCTACGTCAAATATGGTCTTGACCCGCAGGAAGATCGTCTGAAAGCAGGTGAACGGCCGCCGCAGGAAGATTGGGGCTATGACATGCGCAACGGCACGCTGACGCTGGCGGAAGGCGATGTGATGGTCGAAAAAGAGTTGCTAACGCTGCCAGGCAACTATCCGGCGTACTATGCAGGCATTCGCGATGCGATTGCGGGTACCGGTGCCAATCCGGTGCAGGCGGAAGAGGCGATTCAGGTGATGGAGTTGATCGAGCTGGGCTTGCAGTCTGCCGAGAAGCGCCAGACGATGTCGTTGCGATAATCGCTTACTACCTTTCCGTTGGGAGCGCTGATACTCGCTTTACTCCCTCTCCCTTTGGGAGAGGGCCGGGGTGAGGGAAAGAAGACTCCGTGCGCTTTATCCCTCACCCTAACCCTCTCCCGCATGCGGGAGAGGGAATGTTTTAGCCCGCTACGCGTGCGCGCAGCGCTGCTTTTTCTGCATCATTCAGGAACGCGATGGTCACGCCATTGTCCTGTGCCTGACGCATCTCTTCAGCGGTTAATCCTGCCTGCGGCGCCGCCACTTCATATTCATGTGCCAACTCAACGCCCTGAACGGCCGGATCGTCAGTGTTAATGGTGGCGAGAATGCCGTGTTGCAGGAAGGTTTTCAGCGGATGGTTATTCAACGACGACACCGTGCTGGTTTGAATATTCGACGTCAGGCAAGATTCAATCCCGATGCGCTGCTCGGCCAGGAAATCCATCAACGCGCGATCTTCAATCGCTTTAACGCCATGACCAATACGTTCAGCACCCAGTTCACGAATTGCTTGCCAGATACTCTCCGGGCCCGCCGCTTCACCGGCATGCACGGTAATGCGGAAACCGGCATCGCGTGCACGATTAAAGTGGCTTAAGAATTCGCTGCCCGGGAAGCCAAGCTCGTCGCCTGCCAAATCGACCGCAGTGATGCCATCGCGATGCGCCAGTAAACCTTCCAGCTCACGCAGGCAGGCTTCTTCGCCAAACGTACGGCTCATGATGCCCGTCAGGCGCACATCGACACCGTATTGCTCAATACCGGCACGCACGCCGTCAATCACCGCTTCAACCACGCCGGCAATCGGCAGGTTGTGCGTCATCGCCATATAGCCCGGCGAGAAGCGCAGTTCCGCATAATGAATACCGGCACGCGCCGCATCCTCGACGTTTTCCAGCGCAATGCGACGGCAGGCATCAAGATCGCCCAGCACTTTCACGCCCCAGTCCAGTTTCTGCAGGAAGCTCACCAGGTCCGGCTCATTGGCGGTAACCTGCACGTGCGGACGCAATGCATCGAGTGAATCGGCGGGCAGCGCGAGATTATACTGGCGACCTAAATCGAGAATGGTTTGTGCGCGGATATTGCCATCAAGGTGGCGGTGAATGTCGGTGAGGGGGAGTTTAAGATCAATCATGGCGCACTCGCTTAAGTTTCATAAAGTGCAGAGGATTATAAAAACATCTTGCGCAACAGCGCCAGCGATTTGCGCAAACAGTAAAACGGATGCTGAATTAATCAGCATCCGTGGCATTTTAGAACGATGTTAACCCGGCGATCAGCCGATCCAACCCATCATCGAGTTTGCTGCGCGGGCAACCGGCGTTGAGACGCAGGTAACCGCGACTCGCCGTACCGTAAGTCGAACCAGGCATGATCGCTACTTTGTGTTGCTGTATCAGGCGCTGTTGCAGCGCCTGTTCATCAACGTCCAGCGGATTAAGATCGATCCACGCCAGGTAAGTGGCAGCGGGCGGCTGCCAGTTGAGCTGCGGAAACTCAGCATTCAGGCGCAGGGCGATATGTTGCATATTGCCGCGCAGGTAAGCGCGCAACGCATCCAGCCACGGTGCGCCATCACGATAGGCGGCGATGGTTGCCGCGATCGCCATCACCGCCGGCGAGGAGAGGCCGTCTTGTTGCTTCAACGCGCGAAACCATACCTGACGATCGTGCTCGTTGGGAATGATGCCCCACGCGCCGGTCAGCGCCGGAATATTGAAGCTCTTGGAAGCCGAGGTAAACAGCGCCCAATCGGAAGTTGCCACCTGGCTCCATGGCGTATGTGGCATATCACTTAGCACCATATCCATATGGATTTCATCGCTGATAACCTTGACGCCGTACCGTTCGCACAGCGCCGCCATCTGCCGCAACTCCTGCAATTGCCACACTTTTCCTGTTGGGTTATGTGGACTGCAAAGCAGCATCACTTTGCAGCGCGGGCGTGCCAGCAGCGTTTCCAGCTGTGCCATGTCACAAACCCATTGGTTACCGTGACGCTGCAGCGGCAGTTCCAGCACGTGACGCTGATTGCCGTTGATGGTGTTGTAAAACGCATCGTAGGCGGGCGTGTGGATCAGCACTTCATCGTCGGTCTGCGTCCAGTGGCGCAGCAGTTGCGCCACCATATAAATCACTGACGGACCATAAACGAATGATTCTGCCGGGACTTCAGTATGAAAACGGCTGCGCATCCAGTGCTGAAGTGCGGAGAGAAAATCAGCGTGCTGCCAGCGGCTGTACCCGAACACGCCATGCTCGAGTCGCTGCCGGAGCGCCGCAACAATGCACGGGGCGGTGGCGAAATCCATATCGGAGATAGTGAAGGGCAGTAAGTCCGCCACGCCGAAGCGATCGGCGACGAAATCCCACTGCGTACACCAGCTGCCGTGGCGATCGACCACGTGATTAAAATCGAAATCCTGCATCATTACACCGTTGCGCTCATCAGGTGCGCCATCTCGTCTTTCACCGACTGTACCTGCGGCCCCATCACCACTTGCAGGTTAGTTTGATTAACGTGCACCACGCCAATCGCGCCGTTAGCTTTCAACGCTGCGTCATCCACTTTGCTCATATCGACGACGGTCAAACGCAGGCGCGTCAGGCAGTTATCCAGCGAGGCGATGTTCTCCACGCCGCCCAACGCTGACAGAATCGCCGGCGTATTAAAGCCAGATTTACCTACGCTCGCACGGCTAACCTGCTGCGCAACGCTGTTAGTTTCAACTTCGCGGCCCGGCGTTTTGATGTTGAAGTGACTGATCGCAAAACGGAAGATGGCGTAATAACCCACGAACCACACCGCAGCAATCACTGGCACCCAATACCATTTAGTTGAGAGACCATGCAGCACACCAAAGACGAAGAAGTCGATCACGTTACCGTCGGTATTGCCGATGGTGACGCCGAGTATCGCCATGACGGTAAAGCCTAAGCCAGTCAGCAGCGCGTGGATGAGATACAGCACTGGCGCGACAAACAGGAACAGGAATTCGAGGGGTTCCGTGGTGCCGCCTACTACGCAAGCCACCACGCCGGAAATCAGCAGGCCTTTAATCTTGTGGCGATTTTCAGGGCGCGCGCAGTGATACATCGCCAAGGCTGCGCCCGGCAAGCCACCGAGGAAGGCCGGCATTTTACCCTGTGACAGGAAGCGTGTGGCGCTCTCGGCAAAGCCGTGCGTGTCCGCACAAGCAAGCTGCGCCTGGAAAATGGTTAATGCGCCGCTGACGCTTTTGCCGCACACATCCAGCGTGCCGCCAGCATCGGTAAAGCGGATGATCGCCACCAGAATATGTTGTAAGCCAAACGGCAGCAGCAGACGTTCACCGGTACCGAAGATCATCGGGCCAAATTCACCAGCGCTGTTGATCACCCAGCCAAGGCCGGTAATGGCGCGCGCAAAGAATGGCCAAATTAGCGGCACCACTAAGCCCAGCACGCCCATGGCCATCGCCGTGACGATCGGGACAAAGCGCGTCCCGCCAAAGAACGCCAACGCATCCGGCAGGCGAATGTTATGGAAACGTTCGTGCAGCCAGAACACCACGATGCCAACAATCACCGCACCGAGAATACCGGTATCTATCGATTGGATGCCAAGGATGTTTTGGACGTTATTGGCTTTCAGCACGGCCGCATCGGTGGTGGGCAGAATGCCATTGATGTTGAGCCAGAAATTGATGCTCAGGTTCAGCACCGCATATCCGACAAAGCCGGCAAAAGCCGCGACGCCTTTGTTCTCACGCGCCATGCCCAGAGGAATCGCGATAGCAAACATCACTGGCAGGTAGCTGAAGGCAAAAGAACCGATCTTCGCCAGCCAGATAAACAGGTACTGCAGCAGCGGCTGATCGAGCAGTGGGATCAGCGTAAGTACGTCGTGGCTGCTGAGTGAACTGCCAATCCCTAACAGAATGCCACAAAACGACAGCAGGGCGACGGGCAACATAAAGGTTTTACCCAGACTTTGGAAAAACTCCCAAAGCGACATTTTAGGACGGCTAGCGGGCATATTCTCTCCTGGCAATAAAAAGGAAGGTGTTCAATGTGGTCAAGGATGATAAAACGTTTTATCACTTATTTTTGTGGCTATAATCACAAAGAGTGACTAATTGCAGACTTTATTTTTGATGAAATCAGTGTAACGTTTTAGCCCTTTGTATCTGGACGTTGGTAACGGAACGCTATGTCCCAGCAGAAAACCACTATTCATGACGTGGCATTGGTCGCCGGGGTTTCGGTCTCAACCGTGTCATTGGTGCTCTCCGGAAAAGGGCGCATCTCACCCGCCACAGCCACACGCGTCAACCAGGCGATTGAACAGCTCGGCTACGTCCGCAATCGCTCGGCATCCATTTTGCGCGGTGGTGAAAGCGGCGTGATCGGCTTGATTGTGCGCGATCTCAGCCAACCGTTTTATGCGGCGATGACCGCTGGACTCAGCGAAGTGCTCGAGCAACAGGGCAAAGTGCTGGTGCTAACGCAAAGCGGTCAGCATGGGCAGCACCTTAAACGGTGCTTTGATACGCTGGTGGCGCAGGGTGCGGAGGGTATTGTGCTCGGCGGTGCGGTAGCACAGGCGGAAACGCTGGTACCGTTAGCGCAGGAGCAGAGCATTGCTTTAGTCTGCGCCGCGCGCGCCAGCAGTTTGGACAATGTCGATTCGTTACGTCCCGACAACAGCCAGGCCGCGCGTATGGCCACCGAATATCTGATTCGACAGGGACATCAACGCATCGCCTGGATGGGCGGATTAGGTTCGTCATTGACGCGCGCTGAACGGATTGGCGGCTATTGTGCCACCTTGCTGCAGTACGGCTTACCTTTTCGATCTGACTGGATTATTGAGTGCGACGATCGTCAGCAAAGCGTCTCGGCGTTGACGCTTGAGTTATTACGGCAACATCCGGGCATCACGGCGATTCTGGCGCACAACGGCAGCACCGCGCTCGGCTGCTATTTTGGTGCACTGCGCTGTGGGCGAACGTTTGGCGAAGGGGCGGTAGACAGTTATTACACACAGCAGCTGGCGTTGGTTGGATTCAACGACGATCCGCAGCGCGAGCTGCACGATCCCACCATGACCTTTGTCAGCAGCGAAGCGCGGGACGTGGGAAGGCGAGCGGCCGAACGAATGATGCAGCGACTGGCACAGCCGGAAGCGGAAATACAAAGTTTGATCGTGCCGCCCCAGCTGGTGCGTGGGGAAGCGTAAGGGCGGCCGGTCGACCGCCCACGAATGATTACTCCGGCATACCTTCGCTGGTTGGCGCACCCAGCATATAGCGTGACAGGAACTGCTCAAGCGTCATCTTATCGCCATTCATCGTCACCTGACCGTTGCCGTACTGCAGGCTGGTAACGATGTTGTCATCCTGCTGCTGCGTCAGGCGGAACATCTGGCCCATCGCCGCTAAACCTTTCACCTGCTGGTCCGCCAATTTCTGCGCATCGTCGCCCTGATAGCCTTCCGCCAAACCAACGTGACGCATGGTTTCGGTCGCCATTGGCATATTAACCGTCAGCTTGCCGTCGAGGGTTTTCAGCACGCGATCCACTGCGGCCCCCAAACTTTGCGCTTCGCCGGTCACGGTAGCCGGATCGTTAAAGCCCAGGTTCAGAGTGAAGCTGCTTTCGCCCTTGTCATTTTTCCAGCTCAGCGGCGCAATGCTTAAGGTTGGCGAGCCTTTTAACAGCGTGGGCAGGTTGTTACGCAGGATAGTTTGCACGCTGGCCTGATAGCGAATCGGATCTTCCGCTACGCCCGGCTGGCTCAGCAGATCCTGCATCTGGGCATTGTAGGTGTCGGAGAAGGCTTTCACGGCCTGCGCATCGAATTGCGCGAACGTCATCGCCAGTTTGGCTTCACCAAACGGCTGCTTCTGCAGGGTGATTTTGTCAACGTTGACGTCCAGCTTGCCGCCAATCTTGCCGTCTTTATTATCGAAGGAAGAGGTGGTTTTCAGGTTCTCCAGCGAGAGACCTTCCTGGCCGTTGATGCTGGCATTCAGTTTATCGAGGGAAACCGATTGATCGCCCACGCGCACGCCTTCCGGGCTGAGATGCGTATCACCGCTCAGTTTCAGGCCATTCAGTGTGAATAGCACCGGCATGTCGACCTGATTTTTACTGGTTACCGCAATGCTGGAGAAATCGCCATCAAGGCTGACTTTATCGCCTTTGCTGTCGGCGCTGATGTTGAGCGTGCCGCCGTTGGTCGCCAGACGATCGCCGGTTTGCGCATTATTGTAATCCACGGCTAACAGGTTGAGATCGGTGTCGGTGGCTCCGCTGTAGCCCACGCGGGTATCCGCGTTAACCAGTGATTTACCGTTAGTCAGTTCAAATAACTTCTTCACCGCATCGGTGTTTTCCAGCTCGGTGTGCACTGACGCCATGCTTGGGATCAGGCTGCCACGTTTCAGCTGGGCGAACGGGAAAGGACCGTGATCGATGGTCTCGTTCAGCACGATGCTTTGACCAGGCTTCAACAGCGGATTGTCATTGGTTTGCGAGCTGGCCTGCACCACCAGTTTGGTCTTACTGCTGAACACGCCACGCTGATAATCCTGATAGCTAAGCGTCAAACGGCTATTGGGCGCGTAAGCGTTCAGCTGCGCATTGGCATTCTGCAACATCTCATCCATGTGGCTTTCCAGTTGTTTACCGGTAAACCATGAAGCACCAGTCCAAATCACGCCGAGCGCCACAATCACACCTACGGCAACCTTGGTCTTTTTCATCGCTGTGTCGTCCTTATCCTTGCGTCCGCACGCCGCTGGTCGGTGCGCGACGGGTGAAGAAAAACGCCCGCAGGCGTTTTAAATTAATAGTTTGAAAGAATAGCAGTTAATGCTGCAAGCGTCAGCCGGATCACTCCAGCGTATTAAACACGCGCGCCAGTCGTCCGGTACCTGCTGCGCTCACCGGTGACTCGTCGGCGGCGACAAAACAGGATTCACCCGGCTTCAGCACCAGCTGTTGACCAGACTTCTCAATCACCGCCTGGCCTTCGATACAAAACAGCAGGGCAGCGCTGTTTTGCGCCAGGGCCTGCGGCGCCGCTGAGAGCGCATGGATAGCGAAGGCAAAATCCTCCACCGGAATCGGGAAATTCAGCGTTTCGCCGTCGCGCTGCGGTTGCGTCAGCAGCGTCGCCGCCGGTTTTGCGTGGAATTTCAGGTTAGCCAGCAGTTCCGGGATATCGATAAACTTCGGCGTCAGACCGGCGCGTAGCACGTTATCGGAGTTCGCCATCACTTCCAGCGCCACGCCTTTCAGATAGGCGTGCGGCGTTTCAGCGAACAGGAACATCGCTTCGCCTGGTTGCAGCGTGATGACATTGAGCAACAGCGGGGAAAACAGCCCGCTATCGTCCGGATAATCGACGGCAATCGCTTTAATGGTTTGCCATGGTTCGCCTTCACGGGCATTCAGCGCGGATTTCAATACGCCAATCGCGCGCGATTTCGCCTCATCCTGCAAGGACAACAGCGTGGCGAACAGTTTGGCCAGATTGGCTTCGTTGGCATTTTCCAGGAAGTGCGCGATTTGCGGATGCGCACCGGCTACTGGTTCAAGCAGCGAGACAATCTCATGCAGCTCGCGGAAGCCGTTCATCGCCTGGAAGGAGGTCAGCGCATACACCAGCTCCGGCTTATGATTGGCATCTTTATAGTTGCGTTCGGCGGCGCTGAGCGGAATACCTGCCGCATTTTCACGCGCAAAACCTTCTTCAGCGGCGGCTTTGCTGGGATGGACCTGAATTGACAGCGGCTGATCGGCGCACAGCACTTTAAACAGGAAGGGCAGCTCGCCAAACCGTTCAGCGACCGCTTTGCCCAGCGTCGCTGGCTTATCGGCATCAATCACCTCACGCAGCGAACGCGCTTCACCGTTGATCTCCACGGTTGAAGGACTTTTCGGGTGCGCGCCCATCCACAGTTCTGCCATCGGCAATCCCTGCGGATTCTCAATGCCGTAAAGTTCAGTCAGTGCAGTTTTGCTGCCCCAGGCGTAATTTTGCAGCGAATTGTTCAATTTTTGCATCGTTTACCCTTAATAACCGTAAGTAAATAGGCTTATTAAAGCAGAAAGTGCCATAGAAAATACACGAACATGTGCAATAAACGCGATAGGCTCGCATAATGTTAAATTCTTGTATGTGACAATCTTGCTCGTTCTGCAGCGCCGCGGGAAGGCGTTGGGAGCGGAAACCTCAAAATCTGAGCTAAGGAGACGTAGTCATGGCAGCCAATCGCATTGAAAAAGACTCAATGGGACCGATCGAAGTACCGGCAGATAAGTTGTGGGGCGCACAAACGCAGCGATCGCTGGAGCATTTCAAAATCTCAACCGAGAAGATGCCGGTGGCACTGGTGCATGCGCTGGCGCTGACCAAGCGTGCGGCAGCTCAGGTCAATCAGGATCTCGGCCTGCTGCCTGCCGATCGTGCAGAAGCGATTTTGAAAGCCGCTGACGAAGTACTGGCTGATAAGCACAGTGATGAGTTTCCGCTGGCGATCTGGCAGA
Organism: Pantoea sp. BRR-3P; assembly: GCF_039621635.1. Lineage (NCBI taxonomy): Bacteria > Pseudomonadati > Pseudomonadota > Gammaproteobacteria > Enterobacterales > Erwiniaceae > Pantoea > Pantoea sp. BRR-3P. Next base: position 2,176,452 of record NZ_CP155066.1, on the reverse strand, counting down.
CCGGCTCCGGCACCCAGACCAACATGAACATGAATGAAGTGTTGGCTAACCGCGCCAGTGAAATTCTGGGCGGCGAGCGCGGCATGTCCCGTTTGGTGCATCCGAATGATGACGTGAATAAAAGCCAAAGCTCGAATGATGTGTTCCCCACCGCCATGCACGTGGCCGCGGTCATCGCCGTGCGGGAGCAGCTGATTCCGCAGATTCATGTACTGAAAAAGACGCTGAGTGAGAAATCCGAGGCATTTAAAGACATCGTTAAGATTGGTCGTACCCACCTGCAGGATGCAACGCCGTTGACGCTGGGCCAGGAGATCTCCGGCTGGGTCGCAATGCTGGAGCACAATCTCAAGCACATCGAAAACAGTATCCCACACGTGGCGGAGCTGGCACTCGGCGGCACCGCCGTCGGTACCGGCCTGAATACGCATCCAGAATACGCAGTGCGCGTAGCAAAAGCGCTGGCCGAACTGACCAAACAGCCGTTTGTTACCGCGCCGAACAAGTTCGAAGCGCTGGCAACCTGTGATGCGCTGGTGCACGCGCATGGCGCACTGAAAGGTCTGGCAGCCTCGCTGATGAAGATTGCCAACGATGTCCGCTGGCTGGCATCCGGCCCGCGCTGCGGTATTGGCGAACTCGCTATCCCGGAAAACGAACCGGGCAGCTCTATTATGCCGGGCAAAGTAAACCCAACGCAGTGCGAAGCGCTGACGATGCTGTGCTGTCAGGTGATGGGCAACGATGTTGCGGTAAACATTGGCGGCGCATCCGGCAACTTTGAGTTGAATGTCTTCCGCCCGATGGTGATCCACAACTTCCTGCAATCGGTGCGCCTGCTGGCCGACGGCATGGACAGCTTTAACCACCACTGCGCGATCGGTATCGAGCCGGTGCGCGAGCGTATCGATCAGTTGCTGAACGAGTCGCTGATGCTGGTTACCGCGCTCAACACCCATATCGGTTACGACAAAGCGGCGGAAATCGCCAAGAAAGCCCATAAAGAGGGCCTGACGCTGAAAGGTTCGGCGCTGAAATTGGGTTATCTCACTGAAGAGCAGTTTGACGAGTGGGTACGTCCGGAGGAGATGGTTGGCAGCATGAAGCAGTAATCTGCCGCTAACTGTTATGAAGGCCGTTCATCTGAACGGCCTTTTTTTATGCTACAGCTGCCCGCTGTACAACACCGGTCCGGTTGGCTGACCGGTAGGCGATCCGCCCTGCGGCTCCAGGCTGATGGCAATGATGCCCGTGCCCGTAAGTTCGCGATCGTTTAGCGCAATGGCGGTGGCAGTATTGCTGTTGAGCAAGCCCAGCGAAATCGGCGCTTTGCCGGCCGGAATCAGCCACAGTTCAAGGCTATTGCTGGAGGCGACCGCGATCGGATGCAGCGGCGTCAAACTCAGTTGCTTAAGTTTGTTATCAGCACTTACCACCCATCGTTCACGATGCTGTGTGTCGCTCAACACGGTTAATGGCGAGAGCGTTGCGGGCTGCAAAAAAAGCTGAACGATCAATGCAATCGCCGCAATACTGGCGGCCACCATCCAACCAGCGTAGGAGCGTTTAGCCTGCACCACAGGTTTCTCAGGCAAGCTGAGCGTAATCTTTTTCCACACTTTTTCTGGCGGAGTGATGGGCGCGAGCTGACTATCGAGCCCTGCCAGCAAGGTCTGCCAGCGCGCCACGCTAGCCGCGAGTTCCGGCTCAGTGTGCAGCCTTCTCGCGAAGCGCAAACGCGCAAGGCCGCTTAATGTTCCCAGCGCATATTCTGCGGCTAACGCATCATCACGTTGTTGTCTATCGTTCATAGGCCCACACACTCCCGCAGATGCTCCAGCGCGCGGCGGATCCAGCTTTTTACCGAGCCAATCGGCTGCTGCAGCCAGGCGGCAATATCACTGTGTGACATCCCCTGATAATAGGCGAGCGTGATGCTTTGCTGCTGTTCGCTGCTCAGGTGGCTAATGCAGTGTCGCAGGCGATTGGCTTGCGCCGGATCGTGCCAATTATTGCGATCCTGTTCTTCGGCGATCTGTAGCTCATCATTAAATACCTCGGTGGCCAGTGCCGCGCGCGCTTGCCCACTTCGCAAACCGTCAATACAACGATTACGTACAATGTGCGTCATCCACGTCATTGGGGCGCTAAGGGCACTATCATAAGATGCTGCGCGGTTCCAAATGGTGAGATAACAGTCATGCAGCACCTCTTCAGCCCAACCTTGCTGGCGCAACATCCGTAAGGCGAGGGCGTAAAGGTGCGGTGAAGTGAGTCGATAAAGCTGCTCAAAAGCGCGGCGATCGCCCTTAGCGATCGCCGGCAATAATTTCTCTAGCCGTTCAGTCAGCTTTGCGTCCATATTTATCCCGGTTGGCTAAAACGCCCAATCCGAGTATAGGCAATTACTTAGGCATCAATACGGTATCAATCACATCGATTACGCCATTTTTCTGATTGACGTCATAAGTGCTGATATTTGCCACATTGCCCTGACCATCTTTCAGCTGAATGTTGTGCGGGCCATTGTTCATGATCCACAGCGGCTGGCCGTTTACGGTTTTCAGCTCAGCATGTCCGCCACCTTGCTTAATTTTCTTCTCCAGCGCTTGCATGTCGTATTTACCGGCCACCACATGATAAGTGAGGATCGCGGTCAGTTTGGCTTTGTTCTCCGGTTTGACCAAATTATCAACGGTGCCGGCAGGCAGTTTAGCGAAAGCCGCATTGGTTGGCGCAAAGACGGTAAACGGCCCTTTGCCTTCGAGGGTTTCTACCAGGCCAGCTGCTTTGACTGCCGCCACCAGGGTGGTGTGATCTTTGGAATTAAGCGCATTTTCGACGATGTTTTTTTGCGGGTACATCGCGGCTCCGCCTACCATCACCGAGCCATTGTCCATGGCGGCAAATGCGCCCGCGGTGAACAGTAAGGTGCCGGATACGACTGCAATGCTCATTAGCTTTTTCATCATAAATCCTCTTAGAAGGGAGCGAAGAAGTTGCTCACATCTGGATATACGAGAGAAGGTGGCGAATTGGATGCACGCATTTTGATCTTTTTTTATGCCAACCTGTCGCTCCATAAATGCAGGCGCGGAATGATCAGGTGTAGCGGCTGAGCCAACGGTTTGTGGCGATACGCGACATTTTCCGCATCATAGTTCAGCAGTTCCCCCAAAATGGGTACCTGGGTTTTATCGCGACACAGCACCAGTAGGGGAGAGGGGCAGGCAAGCTGGACCTGCTTTTTAACGCTGGCGCGCCATACGCGAGCAATCGGCTGTACTTTTACCGGGCGTTTGATTTTCAGTTTGGCGCCAACCGGTAACGCGAGAAGCGCCTCCAGTTCTTGCTGAACTTTCTCCGCCCATTGTTCCCGCGTCCACGGTGCCTGGGCACGATTGGCCTTCAGGCTGCGTTCCAGCTGTTCGACCACCGCATCCCGCGTGACATTTTTGATAATGTTTTTATTCGCCCAGCCGAAACGTAGGCTATCCGGCGAATTGAGTAGCGTCACGCTGCGGTAAGCGTTGAGAGTAATCAGGCCGCGCAGATGTTGGTGGACAAACTCAAAGCGCGCCTCGCTTGGTAAGCCGGACTCTACGGTAATTAACTGTTCCAGCCGCAGTTTGAGGGCATTGATTTCTGCCACCTGTTGGGTGATGCGATCGTGGATATCACCGTCGGCCTGAATACAGATCGCACCCGGCAAGCGCACGGCGGCTTTCGTGCTGAGTTTTTCCGATTGATGTTGCATAAACAGGCGGCAGTAGTGGGCCAGCGCCATGTCGCGCGCGGTTTTACCTAAATGTTGCGTCACCGCAATGCGTTCAATTTCATCATTTTCGCGGCCTTTTTCAATTTCCGGCAGGCTAAACACGCGGGCGATCAGCAACGGTTGCTGTTCAACTTGCTGGCGTAAAGCATTTAAACCCCGCTCCAATGCGTTCACACATTCATGTAAATCGCTCACCAAATCATAGCGCGCCATAAAAACCTCATTATAGTTACAACATGCTAATAAGCATACTCGCTCTGGTGCCAATCTGCCAGAAGGGCGCACAATTTTGCTGAGCAGGAAAGGTCGGGATTTTTCCGCCAGGATTAGCGTGTTATAACAATGCTTTGCCTGCTAACGGAAAACTGTCGTGACCTCTCAGCCAAAGCCCCCTGTTCCCGCTATCATTACGCTGGGATTAGTTCAAATTCTTTCCTGGGGCGGTTCTTTCTATTTAATGGCGGTAATGGCCAATCCTATCGTGGCGGAAACCGGCTGGTCGCAACAATGGGTTTATGGTGCGTTATCACTCGGTATGTTGGTTTCCGGTTTGCTGGCACCCTTAAGTGGCCGTCTGATTTCCCGTTCCTATGGACGTCTATTGCTCGCCGGGAGTGGGGCGGTGATGGCGCTGGGGCTGATCATTATGGGCCTAAGCCATAATCTGTTGCTGTTCCTTTTTGCCTGGCTGGTCATCGGTATCGGTATGGCGATGGGCCTTTATGATGCGCTGTTTGCCACGCTTGGAACGCTGTATGGCGGCCAGGCGCGCGGTGCTATCACGGGCATCACGCTGATTTCCGGTTTCTGCACCACCCTTGTGTGGCCAGGCATTGCACTGCTAATTCACTGGCTGGATTGGCGCGGCGCCTGTTTTACCCTTGCGGGAATGTTGTGCCTGCTGGTGTTGCCTGCGTATTTTTATGCGCTGCCCGCGCCAGAACCTAAAATTTCTACGGCAAAGCCCAAAACCTCAGCTGATGGCACCGAATTATCTTCAACGCTGTTCTGGCTGCTGTGCAGCATATTCACCCTCGCTTCAGTGATCATGACAGCCATCTCCGTGCAGCTGATCGCGTTGCTGCAAGCCAGCGGACACACGTTGACGTCGGCTTTAGCCATCAGCGCCATTCTGGGGCCGTGTCAGGTTGGCTCGCGTATTGTCGATATCGCGTTTAAGCGTGGTCATCCCATCTGGACCACTTTTTTCTCGGTAGGCTTAGTGGCGCTCGGCTTATTGCTGCTAGCGTGTTATCCGCAGTTTGCCGTGCTGAGTATGGTGTTATACGGCGCCGGCAACGGTTTACGTGCCATCGTGCGTGGAACCTTGCCGCTGGTAATGGTGAAACCCGAAGCTTACGCGATAGTGGTAGGGCGGATGGCCCGCCCGGCGTTGATCGGCCAGGCTTTAACCCCGCTGGTGGGTGGCTACGTCTTCCAGCATCTTGGTGCCAATGCCACGCTGTGGTTACTGTGCCTGCTGGCGCTGTGTAACGTGTTGTTGGTGGTGCTATTAAAGCAAAAACTCCCGCGCGCCAGCCTGGCAGTGCAGGAGAAAATATAAATCAAAATTTCGATCTGGCCGCTGCCAATGCTGTCGCACGGCGGCTCAGACGGAACGGGGTCAGCAGAGCCCCCCAAACCACCAGATTGCCGATAGTTATTAAGACCAGCTTTGCGATACCGGTGACGGTAAAAAAAGACAATCCGGTGATATTTTCGCCATATGCCATAAAACAAAGGCCAATAATCATCATTACAATGAAAAATGTTGCGCAGGAATAGAGCGTCCAGCAATTGCTCGCCGTCGCGAATTTCCACATGAGAAAGGCATTCACCAGCTCAACCAGCAGTGCGGCGTTGAACAGATCGCTGCCATGCGGCAGATGGCGTAAATATGTCATCTGCACGATCCCCAGCAAAATGAGCAGCGCAAGGACAACAACCGCAGCGGCTTTGGCAACAGATATTTTTGCTGTCATAGCGCATTCCTTTCTGACGCATCCTCTTCTTCCTGAATTTGAATAGAGACGATGTTCCAATAGCGATATTTCCAGCGCTGCCCTTCGACTATCACTGAAATAACCTGATTTTTGTCGTCCCACTCCAGTCCATCAATCAGATGAGTGAAACCTTCATGCGCAATGAGTCGTTGTCCACGCTGCAGGTGTTCGGCCTTAATGCTTTTTTCAATGGTTCTAAATTTACGCTTCATATCAGGAGTGATGGCCTCACCAATGACCGACGTTCTGGCTACCTGATTGTGCAGCGCCGCCGCCAATGTGGTTTGCCCCACCCATGCCGTGTGCGCTGTTAGTGTTCGCTGCGTTGCTTTCACCATTGCCCTGGCCACCATTGTGCGTATGTCCATGGTCGTGGCTTTGTTGTCCACCTTTCAATGACGGGCTGTTGATGATGGCATCAACATGTGGAACAGAGACCTGTACCGCGGGAGAGAGAGTCGAAGCCGCAACAGTGGTTATTTTTCCATCATTCGATTGCACGTTAACCGGTGTGTTCGCTGGCAGGCTGCCCGCACTGACGTTGATAGAACCCGCTGCTAAAGGTGTGCCAGTAGGATCGTTTTTTACATAAGAGGACTGAACGCCGTTTTTAGCATCGATGTATGATTTGCCAAAATTGCTCATTGTTTGGCTGGTTTCATTTTTAGCGTTCACATAATTCTGACCAAATGATTCAGCGGACGGCCCTGATAACGTATTACTTATTTTCGTATCAGCGAACGCATTGAACGAAGTGGCAACAGCGATAGCGATAACAGCGAATTTCAATGAAGTTTTCATTCTGTATTTCCATAATTTTTATGCTGAAAGAACGGTGTATTTAACGTTCGCCTAGCGGGGAAATTTATTTTTCACCAGAACTTAATTTTCGCTGAAAAATGTCGCTAACGGCCTTCGTCTGACAGCATTAAATCGATTGGCGATTTGCGCGATATTGATCGTGATCAACATCACAAATCGCACTTTTGGTCAAAGAGTATAGGTACTTAATTTACAAAGAAAAATAATTGAATTGTTTCTTCTATAGAAACACCTTGTCTTGAATGAAGTTTGGTAGAGGAGTTGAGAACGGATAACGCTGGACAGGATGAACTGATAGTGCGGTAAGTGAGATCAAGTTTGCATTTTATGCCTTTATCATCATCTGATAATTGAGGCGGAATAAGCATCTGATATTGATTTATTTTATTGATAATAAAGGTTATTTAATGACGCTCCGGCATGCGTTATAACCACATGTCGTACTATTTGGCCCTTCTAAAAAGCAACAGTGTTTGTTATATTTATTGCTCATTGATTACTCACTGTCGCGGCATAAAAACAACAAGATAACCGCAACTCAGGATATAGAAATGCTTGATTACCGCTTCCCGACAGCTTTGCAGATGGTTTTGAGCGTAGCGATGGCGGAGCAATTGGGTAAACGCTCGACCAGTGCCATTTTGGCGTATGGTCTTGAAGCGAATCCCAGTTTCATTCGGAAACTGATGGTTCCGCTCACGCGAGATGGCATCATCGTCTCAACGCTTGGCCGCACTGGCTCCATTCATTTGGGGCGTCCGGCTGCTGAAATCACGCTGCGTGACATCTACACCTCTGTGATAGAGGACAAAAAGCTCTGGGCCTCACGTCCGGACGTTGCTCCACGTTGCCTGGTGAGCGCCAACTTGTGTTGGTACTTCAAATCGATTGCTGAAGAGGCTGAAGAAGCCTCGTTGAAAGTGCTGGAAACCCGCACCGTGGCGGATGCGCTGGCCGAGCTGAAGCATAACGACACCAGCAATTGTGAAGAGCTGCCCGACCTCGAACTCGCCGACCTGTGTAAAAAAGGTCGCTAAAACCGCACCAATCCCGTAGGGTCGCCATCCGTGGCGACCTTTTTTTTCGCCGAACTCCAGCCATAAAAAATCCGGGCACCTTGGCCCGGATTGTTCATCTCACACTTAACGTTTACGCCGTCTGCACTTCCGCTTGTGGCTGCTTGCGCGTCACCAGCTTACGCAGCGTCACGTAGAACACTGGCGTCAGGAACAGACCAAACAGCGTGACGCCCAACATCCCTGAGAACACCGTAATTCCGGTCACGCCGCGCACTTCCGCACCCGCGCCTTCGCCCAGAATCAGCGGAATAGTACCGGCGATAAAGGCGATGGAAGTCATGACGATGGGGCGCAAACGCAGACGACAGGCTTCCAGCGCCGCATCGACAATGCTCTTGCCCTGCATCTCCAATTCGCGCGCAAATTCGACGATAAGAATCGCGTTCTTACAAGCCAGCCCCATCAATACCACCAGGCCAACCTGCACAAACACGTTGTTATCGCCGCCGGTCAGCCACACGCCGACCAGCGCTGAGAGCATGGTCACCGGCACGATCAGAATTACCGCGAGCGGCAGCGTCCAGCTTTCATACAGCGCCGCCAGCACGAGGAAGGCCAACAGTACCGCCACCGGGAACACAATCAGCGCGGTGTTGCCCTGCGTCGATTGCTGATAGCTCAGATCGGTCCACTCGATATTCATCCCGTTCGGCAGCACCTGCGTGGACATCTCTTCCAGCTTTTGCATCGCCTGCGCTGAAGAAAGTACGCGCGGATCGGCATCACCAATCAGGTCCGCCGCCGGATAGCCGTTGTAGCGGATCACCGGATCGGGGCCGTAAGTGGTGGTGATATTGACCATGCTGCCAATCGGCACCATCTCGCCACGATCGTTACGGGTACGCAGATTACCAATGTCCTGCACGCTATCACGGAAATCACCGTCCGCCTGCGCCATCACGCGCCAGGTACGTCCAAACTTATTGAAGTCGTTAACGTACGACGATCCCAAATAGGTTTGCAGCGTACTGAACAGCTCGGTCAACGACACGCCTTGCGCTTTGGCTTTGTCACGATCCACCTGCACATCCAATTGCGGCACGTTGGCCTGATAGGAGGAAATCGGGAACATCATGCCCGGCGTCTGCAGCACTGCGCCCGTCATGGTATTGATGGCGGTTTGCAGCGCCCCATAACCCAGTCCAGCGCGATCCTGCACGTACAGCGAATAGCCAGAACCTTGTCCCAGACCCAAAATCGGCGGTGGCATAATTGAGAAGCCGAAGCCTTGCTGAATTTTAGCTATCTTGGCGTTGATCTCCGCGTTAATTTCCGCCGCGCTACGCTTACGCTCGTTGAATGGCTTCAGGCCGAAGAACACCGTGCCGGTATTTGGCGTGTTGGTAAACTGCAACGCATTCAGACCGGGGAAAGCGACCGAATAGGCCACGCCTTCGGTATTCATGCCGATTTCGCTCATCTTGCGAATCACTTCATCGGTACGCGCCAGCGAAGAACCTTCCGGCATTTTCACGCCGCCAATCAAATACAACTTATCCTGCGTCGGAATAAAGCCGCCAGGCACGGTATGGAACATAAAGCCCGCACCGGCCAGCAGCAGCACGTAAACGCCAAACACCGCGCCGCGCCGACGCAGCGTTTTGCCCACCAGTGATTCATAGCCATCTGAACTGCGCTGGAAGAAGCGGTTGAACGGACGGAACAGCCAGCCGAGCAGGCGATCAATAATGCGCGTCGGCATATCTTTCGCCGCGTTATGCGGTTTCAGCAGCAGCGCCGCCAGCGCCGGAGAGAGCGTCAGCGAGTTAATCGCCGAGATCACTGTGGAGATGGCGATGGTCACAGCAAACTGCTTGTAGAACTGACCGGTCACGCCCGACAGGAAGGCCATCGGTACGAACACCGCACACAGCACCAGCGCGATGGCGATAATCGGTCCTGATACTTCCCGCATCGCCTGATGCGCCGCCGCGGTGGGTGACAAACCTTGTTCGATATTACGTTCAACGTTCTCTACCACCACGATGGCGTCATCCACCACGATACCGATCGCCAACACCAGGCCAAACAAACTCAAGGTATTGAGCGAGAAGCCCAGCAGGTAGAGGATGCTGAAGGTACCGACCACCGAAACCGGCACGGCCAGCAGGGGAATGATCGAAGCGCGCCAGGTTTGCAGGAACAGAATCACCACCAGCACTACCAGCACAATCGCTTCAAACAATGTCTGCACTACAGCGCGGATCGAATCACGCACGAATACGGTGGGATCGTAAGGCGCGGCCCACTGCACATCGTCCGGGAAGCGGGTGGCCAGCTCGGCCATTTTGTCGCGCACCGCGTTGGACAAGTCGATGGCGTTGGCACCCGGCGCCTGGAAAATACCAATCCCGACCGCATCTTTGTTATTCAGCTGCGAACGCAACGCATAGCTACCGGAACCCATCTCGATACGCGCCACGTCGCGCAGGCGCACCAGCGTGCCGTCGTCGGCGGTTTTCAGAATGATATTGCCAAACTGCTCCTCGCTCTCAAGACGACCTTGGGTGTTGATCGACAGCAGGAAATCACTCTGCTTCTTCAGCGGCTCCGCACCAAGCTGACCGGCAGAGACCTGCACGTTCTGCTCCTGCATCGCGCTAACCACGTCGGAAGCGGTTAAGCCTCGCGCCGCCACTTTGTTGGGATCGAGCCATACGCGCATCGCGTATTCACCGGCACCGAAGATCTGAATCTGACCAACGCCCGGCAGGCGCGCCAGCTCATCCTTCACTTTCAGGGTGGCGTAGTTACGCAGATAGAGCGAATCGTACTTGCCGTGCGGCGAGAACATGTGCACTACCAGCGTCAGCGTCGGCGACATCTTCTGCGTGGTGAGGCCAAGTTGGCGCACCTCTTCCGGCAGACGCGCTTCGGCCTGCGCTACGCGGTTCTGCACCTGCACCTGCGCCTGATCCGGATCGGTGCCTGGACGGAAGGTCACGGTCGTGACCAGCACGCCATCAGAACCGGCCACCGACTTCATGTACATCATGTTTTCCACCCCGTTGATGGCCTCTTCCAGCGGCGTCGCCACGGAATCTGCAATCACTTTGGGGTTAGCGCCCGGGTATTCGGCGCGCACCTGCACGCTGGGTGGCACCACGTTGGGGTATTCACTGATCGGCAGCAGCGGAATGGCGATCAGTCCGGTGGTAAAGATCAAGATCGACAGCACCGCGGCGAAGATCGGTCGGTCGATAAAAAAGCGGGAGAAATCCATAAAAGGCAGTCTCGAAGGTTATTGAGCGGAGCGCATCGCCACCGGTTGGGCGGTCACCGGCATGCCAGGCATAAAGACTTTCTGCAAGCCGTTAACGATCACCTTGTCGCCGGGCTTGAGGCCCTGCTGCACAATGCGCAGGCCATTGGCTAAATCACCGGCCTGAATATCGCGACGCTGGGCTTTGCCCTGCGCATCGACCACATAAACGTACTTACGATCCTGATCGGTCAGCACGGCTTTATCGTCAATCAACAGCGCGGTGAAATCAGCGCTGCCCGGCAAGCGCACGCGCGCAAACAGGCCCGGCGTGAACTGACGCTGCTGGTTGTCCAGCGAGGCGCGCATGCGGATGGTACCGGTGCTGGCGGTGAGCTGGTTATCGAGGAAATCCACGGTACCGCGATGCGGATAACCCTCTTCACCGGTCAGCGCCACCTCAACCGGCAGCGATCCGCGATTTTCGCCTTTACGCGCCATCGCCTGATAGTGCAGATAGGTGGCTTCATCGACATCGAAGTAGACATACATGCGATCCTGCGACACCAGCGTGGTCAGCACGCTGGCGCTGTCGCCCGCGGTGACGAGGTTACCGGTGGTGATCATCGCGCGGCTGGCGCGGCCCTCAATCGGTGCGGTTACGCGGGTGAAATCAAGGTTCAACTGCGCCATATCGACTGCGGCTTGTGCCGACAGCACGTTGGCCTGCGCCTGATTCGCCGCAGAACGACGCTGTTCCCACTCTTCGCGTGACACCACATTGGTGCCGATCAGCTTATCGGTACGTGCCGATTCACTGCGTGCCAGCGCCGCCTGGCTACGCGCATTTGCCAGCTCGGCCTGCGCCTGCTCCAGCGTAGCGCGATAGGTGCGATCGTCGATGGTAAACAGGACCTGGCCTTTCTTCACTTCATCGCCTTCGCGATAATTAACCTGATCGATATAGCCGGAAACGCGCGGACGCAGCTGTACGCTCTGCACCGCTTCGAAACGGCCGTTGAAGCTATCCCATTGGCTGACTTTTTGCTCAACCACCTGCGCGACACTCACTTCGGGCGGCGGCGGCGGGGCGTTTTGCGCCACTCCGCGATCGCAACCGGCCAGCAGGCTTCCCAGCAACATCACTCCTGACAGGCTTACTGCCCGACGAACCCCATTTGTTTGCAGATGCATTGTTGTTATTCCGCGTTGGTGAAAAAGAAAGGAGACGTACGAAAAATCTGCAACTTTAAAGATTGCATTAAAACGCGACGAGTGTAGGCTTGTGCAAACTGCATCTGCAAGAATATCTGATACACTTTATGTGCGGTTTTGATCATTGAGTTGCAAAGCGATCAAAGCCCCTACGCGCAGTGCGGCATTTAATGCAATAATAAAACTTGCATTAAATGCCATCATCAGTCACCCTTAAAGTGTAATTGCAACTGATACTGATACTGTTCGCAAAGGCGACGGGAGAGAATGGGATGATGAGCGACGCATTTATTCACGATCTGATCGACTGGATTGATAACAACATTGAAGCACGTCTGGATCTGGACACCGTAGCAGGGCGCGCGGGCTATTCGAAGTGGCACCTGCAGCGTATGTTCAAAGAGCACACCGGCTATCCGCTGGGTGAATACATCCGTAACAAAAAACTGAAAAAATCGGCAGATAGGCTAACCACCAGCAATGAGCCGATTCTTAACGTGGCAATCTCACTCGGTTTCGACTCGCAGCAGTCGTTTAACCGCAGCTTCAAGCGCCAATATGGCGTAGCGCCGGGAGCATGGCGCCGTCACGCTGCGCCATCCGCCAGCGCGATGCAGTAATACCCCCGCCAGGGCCAGCGATGCTGGCCCGCGTTTTTCTCCGTTTTAAATCTGTTATTATCTGCGTCCTGTCATTCAGGATGTCACCATGTCAAAGAAACTCTGGATTGCCTTAATTCTGATCCTGGCCGCACTATGGCTTGGGCTAAAACCGCATTTGTCCGACAAATGGGCGAACAGTCACCCCGACATTTCTCAGCTCACCGATGCCAACACCGTGGCGCGTTGGGTGCAGCAGCACCATCGATTACCCGATCTTTACCTCACCAAAAATGAGGCGCGTCGTCAGGGCTGGAACCCGGGCAAGGGCGATTTGTGTGAAGTGTTGCCGGGCCGCGCTATTGGTGGCGATCGCTTTAGCAACCGTGAAAAAAGGTTGCCGATGCAGGCGGGCAGGCAATGGTATGAAGCCGATGTGAATTACGATTGCGGCCACCGCGATGCCGATCGTCTGCTTTACTCATCGGATGGGCTGATCTTCCTCACCACCGATCACTATCGCAGCTTCAAACCGGTGCCTTAAACATGTTGACACTCCATTTTGATTTTCAAACCTTGCCGGATCGCCAGGCGTTTTACCGCGCGCTGGTGCAGCAAAGTGCGGCTACAGATGATTTTGGCAACAACCTTGATGCGCTGTGGGATTGGCTGACTGGCGGCATGGCGCTGCCTGCAACGCTCGTTTTGCAACATGCGGAGGATGCCAGCGTAAGTGCAGAGTTCGCGCCCGTACTGGCATTGTTGGAAGAGGCGCAGCAGCAATTGGACGGCGAGCTGCGCCTGGTACGAAAAGGGTAAATCAGGCGTGCAGCGGCAGCAGCAAAATCGCTAACATCTGACGCGCATTGGCCGGCAGATCGCCGCCGCCGGTGTAGCCATTGTTCTCGACGATCACCGAATTTAACCCCACCAGCCAGTCATAGATGTAGTATGCCGTATGATTGGCGGGAGCGGCCGAAAGACGCGTTAAACGCTGCCCCGGCGAGAAACTGACGCTTGGCGCAGGCGGACGAGCAAAAATCGTCTGACCACGATTGACGCGGCTTTCCGGACGTTCACTTTCCGGACGCTGTAAAAAGCCTAGCCACGCCACAAAGTCACCCAGTACCGTCATCGCGCGGGACACCTGTCGATCGGTGCGCGCTTCATGTGCGCTGGCTTGCGCATCCGGTTCGTTAAGCGTGCTTTGCAGTTTGCTCAGTACCTTGAGGCGGAAGCTGGCGGTGATCAGCTCTTCCACCAGCAGCTCCAGCGTGGGCTTATCGACATTCAGCAGCGCCAGCAGGCTGCGGCTCTCCGGCAGCTGACGCAAATGCTCCAGCCACAGCGCAAACACCTGCTGCGGGAATTGCTGATCGCGCTGGCCACCGGAACTGCGCGGCTCAGCCGCCGTCACCGGTTCGTCTTTAAACAGATCAAACTCGAAACCGATGCCGAAATAGCTCTGCTCGGCGGCGGCGGTTTTGGCGCTGTGTTGGCTATGATTGCTGCTGCTTTGGCTCAGCCACAGTTGACGCACCGCTTCACGCGAAGGCTGCAAACGCTCCAGCAGTTCGCCGTGCAAACCGGTGCGATGTTGCAAACATTTCAGCAACGTATCGGAGATCGCCTGTTTGCGCGCTGCCTGTTCTGGCGTCGCGCTGGATTCCGTCCACGGCTGCAGGCGTTCCACCAGTTTTTGCTGCAGCGCGCTGAGCTGGAGCGCGAGGCGATCGCGTCGTGCTTCCGGCTGCATTTCATCCTGCAGCCAGCTGCCCATGCGATCAACCCCGGCGCGATCGAGTGCCAGCATCGATCCCCAGCTTTGCCCCGGCTGGCCAATTTGCCGTTGAACCGCTTCGTCGACGTTAATCTGCTGCTGCTGATAACGCGCGTCATGCGGGGTAATCGCCCAAATCAGGCGCGGCTTCTCACCGCTGGCGGCTACGGTTTGATGCATGTGCCATTCACGCAGCGCGCTGGCAGCAACATCGGTGTCCTGACGCTGGCTGGCGGCGGTGCAGATCAGCATCAGGTCAATGCCTTGACGCGCGGCGTACAAACCGGGCAGCAGCGCACGTTTTTGCTCCAGCAGGGTGGCGCGCAGGGGATCGCGTTGGCGTAACTGCGCCAGTTCGTCCTGCTGTGTGCGATCGGCAGGCGTGCCCGGCGCAGGCAGCTCCAGCATATCGGCGTCATCATACAATGCCTGGCGCGGCGTCGAGCTGAGCGGCAGGGCGATTTCCAGCGTCAGCAGCGCCAGTAAACCCAGCGGGACATGCTGCGCTTTACCTACGCGATTGGCGACGATCGGGCAAACTTCGATCATCTCCTGCCAGTCGGCGTCGTTGCCGATCAGTTTTTCTGCAGGCAGCGCGGCATCGTCTACCAGCAGGCTGAGCGGCGCTAACACGCGCGGCGCGTGACGCAGCTGATGGCGCAAATGCATCAGGCTGCGCAGGCTTTCATTCAGCGCGTTTTGGCCCGGCCACAGCAGCGCAAACAGCTGTACGCGATCGTCAACGCTCAGCCACGGCGCCAGCGCAATCGCCTGCGGCCAGAAGTGACGATCCAATACTTCTGCATGACGATGGTGGCGACGGCTCCACCCCCACAGCGTGATCAACGCATCGCTGTCCAGGCCAGGTTGTACGTCGTCCTGACGATGACGCTGCAAACGCTGCAGTGCCGCGTCAATCTGCGGCGTATCGGGCTGCTCCTCGGTTTTGGCGCAGGCCAGCATCAAACGAATCAGCTCCACTTCGCTCAGCAGCGTCATCTCCAGCGGCCAGGCGTTGGATTGGGTTTCACGTTGGTGGCTGAAGCGAGTAGCGATGGCAAAATCGACGTTGCCGGGATTAATGTTCTGGAAATAGTTGAGGGTCTTGTCGCCAAGACGCGCAATCAGTTGACCTTGCGCGTCCCCAACCATTTCACTCAGCAGCCAGGCTTTGCCCGCCTGCGATTGACCAAACAGCGCCAGCGTCACCGGGCGCGCCAGCTGACGCGCCAGCGCATGACTTTCGACGCGTGCGCGACGCAGCTGCAGCGTCAGCGTTTCGGCTTCCATTGCCAGCCGCGGCGCGTGCGCCTGATGGGTTTCCACCCAGTTCAGCGCGCCATCCAGCGTTTCCTGCATCAGGCTCAGACGTTTCGCTGGCGTAACCGGCGAGGCTTTTTTGGCAGTTCTCATCGTTTGCAGACGCTCCCGCTGTCGATCCAATATTGCGCATTCGCGTTGCCGGTGGCAGAAAGCGTGTTCAGTTTGAGGCTCAGTTGTTCCAGCGGCACGCGTGTGCCGTCATCCATGCGGGCATCGCTCAATACTAAGCGCTCCGGGCCAAAATTATCCGGTCCTGGCTGCACTGCCAGTTTAATGCGCAGCACGCTCTCTCCGGCAACCTGACGCGCCAGCGTCGGATCGACAATGCTTAAACTATAGAGCGGTGACGCCGGCCAGCGATCGTTCTCCAGCTGACGGAAGCCGAGGCAAACATTGCCGCGGATGCGGAAGCTGCTTTTGCGATCCAGCGCGAAGTCGCTGCGGTCGAGATCGATCTCGCTGTAGCACAGGTTATCGTCGCTCAGCGCGCTCGTTTCATCCAGCACGCCAAGATAGCGGATGGTGGAGTAAGGTTCGAAGTCACCGGCGCGGAACCAGAAACTGCTCAGGCGCAGATCGAGCGCCAGCAGGCACAGCATCGCGCCCACCGCCGCGGTCGATTTCGGGTTATCAATGCGGCCCTGTTTGTTAAACGGATACCAATCGCTGGTGTGATAGCCCTCCAGCGACAAAATACGGCTGCCCGGCAGCGGCTGCAGATGGCGCACCAGCGCCTGAATGCCGGGGAAGCGCGATGGACGACCGGTGAGTAACAGCACATCGCACTGATAAAGCGACACCACTTCACACATGGCGCGCAGCGCTGGGATGATGGCCATACGATGTTGCAGGAACTCGCCGTGCAGCTGCGCCATGCTGACCACCAGCGGCACGTCGAGCAGATCGAAACGGCTGTCGCCACCGAGCGTGCGCTGAATTTCGCCATTTACAAACGCCAGCACCGCGCTTGCCGGTT
Source organism: Pantoea sp. BRR-3P (assembly GCF_039621635.1). NCBI lineage: Bacteria > Pseudomonadati > Pseudomonadota > Gammaproteobacteria > Enterobacterales > Erwiniaceae > Pantoea > Pantoea sp. BRR-3P. The sequence continues at coordinate 2,159,675 of NZ_CP155066.1, read as the reverse complement.
TTTGCGGTACCAGCTCGCCAAACAGCGCATTGATTTCGCTGTGGCTGTCGAGCGGATCCCAGTTTTCATAACGCTCAAGCACCGCCTGCGCCAGTGGAATAAACAGCTGCAGCGTCACCTGCTGACGCAGCGTGGCCTGACCATCCATGCGGCTGTCGTGGCCGAACAATTTGTTCATCAGCGGTTCGGCCAGCGTTAAGCCGGCTTTCTGCAAACTCTGCTGCAACGCCGGCAGAATCCACAGTTGAATCACATCCAGCAGAATGTCATCGCCCGCGACTTTAAAACCTTCGCGGAATAATAAGCGCGGGGTAATTTTGACGTTGTTGCCCTGGCCATCGTCGAGGCGATATTGGGTAATCGCCAGGTCAGTGGTGCCGCCGCCAATATCGATGGAGGCGATGCGCAGGCTTTTGCCCGGCAGTTCATCGGCTTCACGCGGACGATCCGGGCGCGCCATGCTGCTGAAGAAATCTTCGGCGCGACCGGCAAAGTTGACCTGGGTTTCGTTGAACAACCATACCATTTGACCGCAGGTGGCTTCATCCCACTCCATTTGCACATCGGGCACCGGGCGCAGGCTTTTCGTCTGGCTGACGGCGGAGAAATCGTCTTCAGCCGGATGCCAGCCTTCCGCTTTCCACACCAGCGCGATGGCTTCCTGCATGCGACGACGGAAAATTTCCCGCTCGGGTTTCGGCATGGCGGAAGGCAGCGTCAGAATCACATGACGCAGCTGGCGTGGCGCCTGGCTTTGCGGCATCCGCTGACGCTGCGCTACGCTGTTCATCTGCATCATCGCCTGCGCCAGCAGTTCGCACAGCATAAAGGTCATCAGCGAGCTACGGCTGTAGCTGGCGGAGAACACCGGCAAGCGGTCATCTTCTGCCAGCGCGTGCAGCGGTTGACCTTCATCATTGATCAAGAGGGTGAACGGCAGTGCGGTGGCCTGTGGTTCATCGCTGCTGCCGTTGGCGTTGAAACGCCAGCCCGGCAGATAACGTGCTTCATCCCACAAATAGCGGCGTGGGCTGGATAAACCGGTACTGCCTTCGGTACCGGCGCGCAGCAGCGCCAGGCGGCTGGCTTCTCGTCCCACGCGCGTCAGCGATGGCCACATAAAGGCGTTTTCACGCCCGCTTTCCAGCGAGAAGTTAGATTTGCCGAACTTCGTTTCGGCAAACTCCAAGCGGCTTTCGAACAGTTCGTTATAAACCTGATGCGGCTCGGAAAGATCGCGCAGCTGTAGTTCATAGGTTTGGCGCAGGCCGTTGCTCTCTTCGGCGTGGTCTTCCACCAGAATGCCGCAGGTGTGCGAGTTGCCCACATCCAGAATGATATCGACATTCACCGCCGGCGTTTGGTGTGACGCGGCATGCAGGGTGATCTCCGCCAAATCAAGCTGTTCACCGAGCAGTTCCAACAGGTTGAGGTAGTGCGCCTGATACTCGAATTCACGCAGTGCCTGATTCACTTCCTGCTCACGACGTGACTCTTGCGCATGCACTTGCTGAGTAAAGGTTTCACGCAGCCAGCCATCCACCCAGGTATGATCGAGGAATTCGCCCAGCTCATAGTTATGCCACGCAAGGGCGAAACTGACGCCGTTCTGCGCATCGGCTTTACTTAAACCGTGCTGCTCGCCGCCATCCTGTTCCGGCACGATACGTGTATCGAACGCAAGGGTGATGCGATGGGTGTTGCCTGCGCCGTCGGGCTGGCTGAGCGGCGCCAGATGCAGCCGCGCCCAGTTATCCGGTCCACCAATAAAACGGCGTCCGCTGTTGCAGCGTAGCACCGGCAGCGGCAGCCATTGATGGGCCAGCAGCGCCAGCGAATCGGCCAGTGCGATATCCGATTCCGGACGCACCACTTCTGCCGGTCCGCCATCTTCCGGATAGAGCAGAAACTTGCCGCTGTTACCGTCAACGTTCAGGCGCAGCAGCGGGCCGTTGGCCGTCTGACGCACAAACTGACGGCGTGCCTGTAGCGCAGGCAAACGCAAACCGAAATCAAGAAACTGCACACCGCTATCTTCAATCAGCGTGATTTTCTGTTTGTCATCGATGAGGGGAGCCAACATGTTTACTTACTCTCACGCTTAATCGTCAACGGGAACACCTGGTCTGCGCCATATTGCGCAGTACAGCTGGCAATGCCATCACCGGCTTTACACACCAGTTCCGGCATGCGGTAGCGCGATTTATCGCTGCAGCTGGCAGTATAGCGGCTGCGCACTTCCATGGTGCCGGCGGTCGTCATCGCGGCGGTGACATCGGCTTTGCAGCGGATGTTGTCGCCCTGGGTAATGGTGGCGGTGCCTTTACCATTTTTGATCTGATATCGCAGGCTGGGCGGCTTACCGGTGGGCAGATTGGTCTGACGCAAGGTGACGCGCCAGGTACCATTAATGAATTTCACTGAGCCGAGACGCGCATCTTCTGTGGTCATCACCAGATCGTCCGCTTTTGCCGGTTCGGTGTGCTCAGCCACCACTTCCGGCGGGGCTTCAGGTTTCACGGGGGCAACCTCCGGCGCAGCGACGATCACGGTCGCGTGAGTTTGTGGCAGCGTGGCGGGCAATTTTACCGCTTTTAACACAATCGCAGGTGGCGCACTGACGACGGCGGGCGCGTCGGCCACCGCAGGCGTCTGGGGTTCAGGTGCACTGTGCAGCCAGAAGGCGACGCCAGCGGCAACCGCCGCCGCAATCGGCAGCAGCAGCGCCAATGGACGCAGGCCGCGACGGGTAGGCGGGGTAGGTTGCGCTGCGGGTTGCGGTTCTGGCGGCGGAACGTCCTCTGCGGGTGCGATTTCTTCTGGCTCCGGCTCAGCAACCGGCTCGGCCGCCACGGCAGGCACTTCGATCAGCGGCGCAATAACCGGCGCAACCACTAATGGCGTAACCGTCGGTGGTTCTGGCAACAGCGGCGGCAGCTCATCTTCAAGCGTATCGCGCAGACAAGCCAGCGCGTCATCACGCGAACGCGCCTGAGGATCAACAAAACCCCAGAAGGTAATCACCGGCTTGCCATCCACCAGATAAACGTACTGCTGATCGGGGAACTGCAGGGTTTTGCTTAGCAACGCACCGAAAAGACGCAGGGCAGGATTATCTGCATCACGCGCACGCAGGCTCAGCGCCTGAAGATCCTGCTGGTTTAACGTCAGCAGTTCCAGCGCCTCACGGCGCTCGCGATCGCTGGCACCAAGCCAGGACTTTACTTTGCCGTTAAAAGGGGCGTACCAATCGAGGCGATCACCGCGCTCATTGGCCTGCGGAATGGCCAGGCAGTTGGCCAGCGTAGTTTGGCGGCGCAGACGCAAGGTTTCACGGATTTGCAGCGCGGAGGTCCAGACGGGCTGGCCGTTTTCACCCAGTGCCAGTACCGTATCCAGATTGCCGCTGCGCAGAAAAGTTTTTGCCACTCGTTGGGCCCTTATCGGTGGTTGTCTGAGGCAGAACAGTGTGTGTTTTTGGCGATGGTAGTGATCTTAAGCCAAATGCAGGAAAATCAAACGGCTGATAAAGGGGGAAAAACAGGGCGTTTTTCCCGCGTGTAAACCTAAGTTGTTGAAGTTTTAAGCGCGAGAACGCGGCGTGAGAACAAAATAAGTGAGTACGCCGCCGAGCAAGCCCCAAAATGCCGAGCCGATGCCGAGCAGGGAAATGCCGCTGGCGGTGATGAGAAACGCGATAATCGCGCTGTCCCGCTGCTGCGGTTCGGCCAGTGCGCGCTGCAAACTGCCGGCAAGCGTCGCTAATAACGCCAAACCTGCCAGCGTGGCAATCAACACCGGCGGCAGTGCGCTCAACATCACGGCAATTAAGCCGCCTGTAAAGCCGGTGAGCAGATAAAAAACACCTGCCAGTGCCGCAGCCATCCAGCGCCGTGCCGGATTCGGATCGACATCCTCACCCATGCAAATCGCGGCGGTAATGGCGGCGATACACACTGAAAACCCGCCAAAAGGTGAGAGAACTAAAGCAATAAAGCCAGTCCAGCCCGTTAGCGCCGACACCGGTGGTTGGTAACCGTGCGCCTGCAAGGTCGCGATCCCTGGCGCGTTCTGCGATGCCATCGTCACCAGGAAATATGGCAAACCCACGCCAATCAGCGATGCCAGCGTAAACTGCGGCATGATAAACGCAGGCCAACTGATGGCCAACGCATGCGGCGGGAAATGGATGGTTTGTTGCCCCAGCGCCACCAGTACCCCTGCGACAAGCGCCAGCAGGATGGCGTAACGCGGCAGCCAGCGTCGACTTATCAGCCAGACCAAACACATGCTGCCACACAGGGCGAAATGGCTCTGCAATCCGCTAAACGTGCCGATACCAAAACGCAGCAAAATGCCGGCTAACATGGCGGCCGCCAGCGATTGCGGAATGTGGTTCATCAGTTTGGCAAACAGGCCGGTAATGCCAGAAAGTACAATCAACAGATTGGTCGCGACAAATACGCCGACCACTTCATTCAGCGTTAATCCTTGCACGCTCGTGGCGAGCAGCGCCGCGCCGGGCGTGGACCATGCTGCAAGAATCGGCATGCGTGTCCAAACGGATAAACCCAATGAAGCCAGCCCCATACCGATGCCGAGCAGCGAAAACCAGCCCCCAATCTGTTCTGGCGCAGCGCCCGCCGCCTGTGCGGCCTGAAAAATCAGCGCGGCCGTACTGCTGTAACCCACCAGCACGGCGATAAAGCCAGAAATCAGCATCGGAAAAGAGAAAGCGCTGCGCGGGGTAGCAGTAATCATCAGGTTACATCCTCTTGTGCGTTATAACGCACATTTTTGCATGGGACGCTATAGCGCACAAGTGCTACACTGCGCGCCAGCAAGAGGGGAGAACACATGGAAAATCTGCATCAACATCTGAGTCTGGCGCTGAAACAGCTGCGTCAGGCGAATGGCTGGAGCCTGACGCTGGCAGCGGAACGCACAGGCGTAAGCAAGGCGATGCTTGGCCAGATTGAGCGCGGCGAATCAAGCCCTACGATAGCGACGCTCTGGAAGATCGCGACCGGCTTTAATGTGCCGTTTTCTTTCTTTGTGCAGGGCAGCGATCAGCCGCCGGGCAGCGCTGCGACTTTCCGCCAGCCAAACGCGCAGATGCAGGTCAAACCGCTGCTGCCGTACGACGCGACGCTACGTTTTGATCTGTTGGAAGTGATGCTGGCGGCTGGCGCGCAGAGCGATTCATCAGCGCACGAAAGTGGCGTGATTGAGCAAGTGGTGGTGCTGGAAGGTGAGCTGCTGTTGGGATTGGACGGCACATGGCGGCGCTTACAGTGCGGCGAGGCCAGTCAGTTCGCCGCCGATAAACCACACAGCTATCGCAATCCGCTCAGCACGCCGCTGCGTTTTCACAGCCTAATCCACTATTTGCAGCGGCCATAGGGGCGCCATTTATCGCGGCTAACACCCGCTGCGCATAAATGCCGCACCCCACGAAACCCGCCGACAGCGCGCGCAATTACAAATTGATACGAAGGTAAACTACACAGTTTGCCTTCCTATTTATATACTCGCGCTTCATTAGTAAGGAGAAGGTGCCATGAGCGACCTTAATAGCGCGGCCGCGTTACTGCGCAGCATCAATGGCAAACTGGCGCGCCGCCTGCGTGAATCGGCCCCACCGGGCGATCTCACCTGGCCGCAGGTTTCGGTGCTCGGTTATCTGGTGCGCGACGGTGCGATGACGGTGACGGAATTAGCGGCTCGGGAAGCGGTACGAACCCAATCAATGGGCGCGACCGTTGCCAGCTTACAGGCGCTGGGTATGGTGCAGGGTGCTGTCGATCCGCTGGATGGCCGCAAAACCCGCTATCAGCCCACCGACGCCTGTTTAGCGCTTATCGCCGCCAACCGCGCGCAGCGGGATGATTGGCTCGTAGAGAGCATCGCTACACAGCTAACGCCACACGAGCAGCAAACGCTGCTGGCCGCCATTCCTTTACTTCAACGACTTGCCGACCATTAATCCTGAGAGGACTCAACATGGCTTTAACTACCCTTGATGACAATACCGCGCTGATTGTGATTGACCTGCAGAACGGCATCGTCGCGCTGCCCGTGGCACCGTTAGAAGCCAACGAGGTGATTGAGCGCTCAGCGCGTTTAGCCGATACCTTCCGGGGGCAAAAACGTCCGGTGGTGCTGGTTAACGTAGCGGGAGGCGCGCCAGGCCGTAATGAACAACCTCGCCACGGCGGCGATCTGCCAGCCGATTGGGCAACATTAGTGCCGGATTTGGCGCAGCAGCGCGGCGATATCACCATCACCAAAAAGACCTGGGGCGCGTTCCACAACACCGACCTGCATGAGCAGCTGCAGCAACGTGGCGTTACCCAGGTGGTCATCTGCGGTATCGCTACCGCTATTGGCGTAGAGTCCACTGCGCGTCAGGCTTATGAACTCGGTTACAACGTCACGTTGGCAACCGATGCCATGACCTGCCTGAATGCCGAAACGCACAAAAACAGCGTTGAACGTATCTTCCCGCGCCTGGGTGAAACCGGCACAACGGAAGACGTGCTGGCGTTGTTGAAGTAATAGACAGTTTCGGTCGCCATGAATGGCGACCCTACGTGTATATAGCTGGGTTTTTGTAGGGTGCGCATTCATGCGCACCTGGATATCAATCGTGGCAACGCGTTTATTTACTGAAACGCATAACTCACCGTTAAACCGACGCTGTAGTTGCGGCCCGGCGCCGGTTCGTAATAGCGGCCGTTGCTTTCGTTGACGATCACCGAACCAATATAATTGCGGTCAAACAGATTATCGACGCGACCAAACAGATCCAACGTCCAGTTCTGTACCAGCCACTTATAACCGCTATTTACCCCCACTACGGTGTAAGACGGCGCTTTCACATCGTTCTCATCATCAGCGGCGATATCGCTCAGGTAACGCACATCTGTTCCAGCATACCAGCCTTGTTCTGGCGCATAGGCCAATCCGGCATACGCCATATTGCGCGCAATGCCTGGAATGCGGTTGCCATTGCAGCTTTCAGTGCCGCAGACGTTGGAGCGATAGCGGGCATCCAGCAAGGTCCATGCGGCTTTAAAACGCCAGCTTTCACCGAATTGCTGATCCAGCCCCAGCTCTAAACCACGACGACGGGTTTCACCGGCGTTTTTGTAGCTGGTGCGGCCCTCAAAGCTGCTATCGGAAACGATCTCGTTTTTGGTATCCGTCTGGAATACCGCCGCGGTTAACAGACCATTGCCAATACGTTTTTTGCTGCCAAGCTCAACCGTCTCGCTGGTGGCCGGTTGCAGATCTAAATTGAGGCCGGCCTGATTGGCGGCACGATAGGACAACTCATTCAACGTAGGCGTTTCGAAACCGCGTCCGGCAGAAACGTAGGCGTTCCAGCTGTTATCAATCGCGTAGTTCAGCGCCGCCGCCGGCAGCCAGCGATGGTAGCGACGGTTGCCGCTGTCGTCCGGATCGGTAGCGGTCACGTAATAGTCGTTGGAGTCAAAATTCACCGTACTGAAACGCACACCAGCATCCAGCGACAGTTTATCCGTTAGCTGCCACGCGGTTTGCAGATAGGGATCGAGATTCCACATCAGGTTGCGCTCGTTACGACGCAGATCGCCCTGTACGCCAAGCTCGTTGGCGGTGAAGTTTTGATAGCCCTTACGCTTTTCGGTCATGGTTTCATAGTCTACACCGCCGGTGAACGTCACCGGGATGGTGAACAGCGCGTCGCGGTGCGTCCAGCGCGTATCAATGCCCTGATAATGACGCGCCAGCGAAATCACGCCGCCCGCATTGCCTGCGCTTTGCTGAGCACTTTTAGGAATCGATTGGTACTGTGTGGTCTCGCGCTCGCCTGCATACATCATGACGCTCAGATCGTCGTTTTCACTCATCTGGCGCTGATAGTGCAGGCCTGCTTGCGTCTGATCGACGGTTTTACGTGCGTTGTACAAGGTCACATTGCTGGCCACCTGGCGCGGATTATCTTTCCACTGATCGGCGGTTAAGCCGCCCGGATCCTGCGCATCCACGTGTACGCTGTTAAACAACAGCGTCAGGGTGCTGACATCGTCAATGCGCACGCCGAGTTTGGCGTTGCCCAGGTTTTTTTGTGCCGAGCTGTGATCGCGATAGCCGTGCGTGGTAAAGCGTGAGGCGGAAACGGTGTAATTGACGTCGCCGGCGTGCGTGCCGTCGCCGGTTGCGCCGCTGGCTTTCACACTGTTGCGCCAGCTGCCGTAGCTGCCATACCAGCTGCTGGCTTCCAGCGTAGTGGGCTGCTGACCGGTTTGGGTTTCGACGTTAATCACACCGCCGGAAGAGTTGCCGTAAAGCGCCGAGAACGGGCCGCGCAGCACGTCAATATGATCAATCGATCCGATATCAATATTGGAGGTTTGGCCCTGGCCGTCTGGCATGGTGGCTGGGATCCCGTCAACATACATGCGGATGCCGCGCAGGCCGAAAGTGGAACGCGAACCAAAGCCGCGCACCGAAATCTGTAGGTCCTGGGCGTAATTTTGTCTGTTTTGTATCTGCAAACCGGGCACGCTGGCGAGATTTTCAGACAAATTCACGCGCGGTGCCGCGTGGCGCATATCGTCGCCGGAAACCACGCTAACCGCTGCTGGCGTATCCAGCTCAGAGAGTCCGGAAGCCGCGGGTGCGGCACTCACCACCATGGTATTGCTGCCTGCATCCGCCGCGATGACAGCAAGCGGGAACATTGCGGGCACCATCAGCAACGAAGCCTGTCGCAGTAAAGCTATTTTCATTATGAAAGACCGTAAAAAAGGGCGTGGAATGTACCGAATGGAACATTTATGGCGCGTATGTTAATCGTTTTTTCATTTGTTTGAAAAGCGTTAATAGTATGACGGATTATTACTCTTTGCGGTGTTGAAAATGTTTTTTCATCGCATCTCTCGCCTGGCTGCGTGAGGAAAATTCTGTCAGTCTGGCGGTTTTGTCTGTAGGCATAAAAGAGAGGGATAGATGAGTCAGCAACCTGTGGTAGCGGTACTGGGATTGGGCGCAATGGGTCATGCATTTGCCGCCAACCTGTTGAAAAAAGGCTTTACGGTACGCGGCTGGAACCGCACGCGCGCCAGGGGCGAAGATCTGCTGGACGCTGGCATCACCTTAGCCGATAGCGCCGCACAAGCGGTTGAGGGCGCGGATGTGGTGATCGCCATGCTGGCTGATGGGACTATTACGCAACAGGCGTTGAACGATGCCTGCAGCAACCTTAAGCAGGGCGCAACCCTTTGCCAGATGGGCACCATCGGCGTGGAAGCCACCGATCAACTGATCGCCGAATTCAAAAGCGCGCGTCCGGACGTGGTGTTTATCGATGCGCCGGTTTCCGGTACCAAAGCGCCGGCAGAAAATGCGCAAATTTTGGTGATGGCGAGCGGCGATCAAAGCAAAGCGCAGGCCGCCGAGCAGGTGTTTGCTGCCATCGGTAAAGGTACGCAGTGGCTGGGCGCAGCGGGTGCCAGCTCGCGCATGAAGCTGGTGGTGAATAGCTGGCTGATTGGTCTGATGCAGAGCCTGGCGGAAAGTACCCGTTTGGCGGAAGAATTCGGTTTCAGCACTGACGATCTGTGGAAAGTGCTGGATGGCGGCCCACTCGCCGCGCCGTATGCCAAAATGAAACTCGGTATGATCGCCAGCGGTGATTTCACCCCACAGATGCATCTGGTGTGGGCACTGAAAGATGCCAAACTGGCGCTGGACGCGGCGGGCGACAGCAAACTACCGGCGCTGGAAAACATCGTTGACGTCTGGCAGCAAGCGGTGGACGCCGGTTATGGTGAGCAGGATCTGGCGGCGGTTTATCAATATCTGAAACGCTAGCATGAGCGCGCGGCTCAATTTCGACTTCACGCATCGCCCGCTGGTGCCGTATGCGCATGATTACGCACATGGCGACGCCGAGCCGTGGCATCACCACGCTTGCGCGCAGCTGATTCACACGCTGAGCGGGGTGGTAAAAGTTGAAACCCAGCACGGCAGCTGGATTGTGCCGCCGAGTCGCGGCGTCTGGCTGCCTGCCGAAACGCGCCACGCTTTACATATCGTCGGCGCGGTGGCGGCGCGCACGCTGTTTGTTGATCCGCTGGCGCGCGCCGATCTGCCCGCCAGCTGTCAGGTGGTGCAGATTTCGCCACTGCTGCGCGAGTTGATCGTCAGCGCGCTGGCGTTGCCGGAGCAGTACGGTTCCGGCAGTCGCGCTGAGCGCATTTATGAGCTGATTCTGGATGAAATCCGCGTGATGGATGTGCTGCCGTTTGGCCTGCCGCTGCCGGAAAGCAGGCGGCTGCTGAGTTTGTGTCAGCACATTCAGCACGCGCCGGGGGAAAACTGGACGCTGGCACGCGCCGCCGCTGAACTCTGCGTAGCCGAACGCACGCTGGCGCGCCATTTCAGTCGCGAAACCGGTTTGCAGTTCAGCGACTGGGTACGACGCGCGCGCCTGAGCGTAGCGTTAACCCGTTTAGCTCAGGGAGAAAGCGTGCTCACGGTGGCGCTTGAGCTCGGTTACGACAGCCCAAGCGCCTTCAGCGCCATGTTCCGCCGGGTGCTCGGCGTTACGCCAGCGAACTACTTTCCTGCGGCAGAAAAGCGTGCGCCGCGTTGAGCAGCGCCTGCAATGACGCGCACGCCACATCATTGTCAATTCCCACGCCCCACGCCCGTTCACCGCGGGCGTTAATACAGCTGATGTAGCTCACCGAACGGCTATCGCTGCGTTTACCCAGCGTATGTTCGTGATAATCCTCAATGGTGATGGCTAAGTCATAGCGCTGATGCAGCGCGGAAACGGCAGCGGACAGCAAACCATTGCCTTTACCTTCCAGCGTTACCTGCTGCGCACCTTGCTGCAATCGCGCTTTGAAACGCGTTTCGCCTTTGTCGTCGCTGTGGCTTTCCGCTTCCAGCAAACGCCGTGCGGGCTGCGTTAAACCATAATGCTGGCAGAATAGCTGCCACAGGGCGTGATGCGTCATCTCCTGGCCATGGCCGTCGGTTTGCTGCTGCACTAATCGGCTGAAATCCTGCTGTAAAGCGCGCGGCAGCTGCAGGCCGTGGTTCTGTTCCAGTAGCCATGCCGCACCGCCTTTGCCCGATTGACTGTTCACGCGGATCACCGCTTCATAGCTACAGCCGATATCCAGCGGGTCGAGCGGCAGATACGGCATTTGCCACATTGTTTCTTCCCGTTCAGCGCGTTCGGCAAAGCCTTTACGAATCGCATCCTGATGCGAACCGGAAAACGCGGTAAACACCAATTCACCGGCGTAAGGATGGCGCGGATGCACCGGCAGCTGATTGCAGCGCGTCACCACTTCCAGCACCTGCTGGATATCGCTGAAATCGAGCTGCGGCGCAACGCCCTGGGTGTAGAGATTGAGCGCCAGCGTAACGATATCAACGTTGCCGGTGCGCTCGCCGTTACCAAACAAACAGCCTTCTACGCGGTCTGCTCCCGCCAGCAAAGCCAGCTCGGCACAGGCGATGCCGGTGCCGCGATCGTTATGCGGGTGCACGCTGATCGACACCTGCGATCGCTGGCTGAAGTGGCGACAGAAATACTCAATCTGATCGGCATACACGTTGGGCGTATTCACCTCCACGGTCGCGGGCAGGTTGATGATCATCGGGCGCGTGGGACCCGGTTGCCAAATCGCGGCAACCGCTTCGCAAATTTCCAGCGCAAATTCGGGTTCGGTAAAGCAGAACGTTTCTGGTGAATACTCGAAAGTCCACGCAGTAGCGGTTTGTGCTTCACAGCGGGCGCGAATCTGCCGTGCACCGGCGCACGCCAGCGCAATGATTTCACTTTTGCTTTGACGGAACACGCGCTCGCGGAACAGCGGCGCAGTCGCGTTGTACATATGGATGATGGCGTTTGGTGCACCGCGTAGCGCCTCAAAAGTACGATCGATCAGGTCGCTACGCGCCTGCGTCAGTACCTGAATTGCTACGTCGTTGGGAATGTGATTGTGCTCGATCAACAGGCGCACAAAATCAAAATCGGTCTGCGAGGCTGCCGGAAACGCCACTTCTATTTCCTTGAAGCCACAGCGCAGTAACAGTTGCCAAAACTCCAGCTTGCGCGCGCCGTCCATTGGCGTGGCGAGCGCCTGATTGCCGTCGCGCAGATCGGTGGAGAGCCAGCGCGGGGCGTGCGTCAACTGACGCGATGGCCACTGGCGGTCGGGTAAATCGATAACCGGAAACGCGCGGTATTTGCTAGCAGGTTGAGTGAGCATAACAGTCTCCTTGTGGTGTTGTGATGAGTCTCGCCTGGCAGCACGCTGCTCGGCTCGCGCATTGCTGACAACCACCCGCGCGTAACTGACAACCTCTGCGTCACGTAACCCTTTGTGCGCCCACATTTGGCGAAACCGCAGCGCGCGCGTAGCATGGTGGCATGTTGTTTCACCAAAGATCGCCTCATGTTACTCACTACCTTCGACGGTCATAATGACCTGCTGCTTAACCTTTGGCTGCATCATCGTGATGCGCCCGCCCAGGCATTCTTTCACGGCATTGAAAAAGGCCACCTCGATTTTCCGCGTATGCAGCAGGGCGGCTTTGCCGGTGGCCTGTTCGCCCTGTTTGTGCCGCCGCCGCGCTATGTGCAAGAGGTGGCACCGCTGCGGGCGGCGGAGAATCTGTCGCCGCTGGCGATCCTCTGGCAGCAGCTCGATATTCTCAAAGCGCTGGCTGCGCAATCCGACGGGCGGGCGCGCTTATGCCTCAACGCCGCCGATATGGCCGCCTGCCGCGCTGAAGGAGTGCTGGCGCTGGTGGCGCATATCGAAGGCGCGGACGGTTTTGATGTCGATGGCGCAGCGCTCGATGCGTTCTATCAGGCTGGCGTTCGCAGCATCGGGCCATTCTGGAATTTGCCTAATTGCTTTGGTGAGGGGGTTAGCGGCTCTTTTCCGCATTCGCCGGATACCGGGCCAGGATTGACGATGGCTGGTGAGCAGCTGATTGCGGCGGCCAATCGTCATCGCATGCTGATCGATATGTCACACATGAACGAAAAAGCCTTTTGGGACACGGCGCGCCTCTCATCGGCGCCGCTGGTGGCGACGCACTCTAATGCGCATGCGCTGTGCGCGCAGCCGCGCAATCTCACTGACGACCAACTGCGCGCAATTCGTGACAGCGGCGGCGTGGTAGGTGTGAATTTTGGTAACGCTTTCTTACGCAGCGATGGCAAACGCGATAGCGATACGCCGTTGATCGAAATTGTTAAACATGTTGAGCATTTGATCGCGATAATGGGCAGCGATCATGTAGCGCTGGGTTCCGATTTTGATGGCATCAGCGTGCCTGATGCGCTGAAAGATGTTTCCGGATTACCGCGCTTGTATGCGTTATTGCGCTCACTGGGCTACGATCAAACGGCTCTTGAGCAGCTCGCCTGGGGCAACTGGCAGCGCGTGTTGCAACAGATTTGGCGGGATTAGCACAATTCCCTTACCGAATCAGGGTTGATCTGCTCGCTACATTGGCGCAACATCTGCGCGCGTCATGATTGCAATGTGATCTACGTCACAGCTGCAATGATCTCCAGCAGAGCGTGCTCTGCATTTTTGAATGAATAAGAGGAAGAATATTATGTGGAAAAAACCTGCGTTTATTGACCTGCGTCTGGGCCTGGAAGTGACTCTGTACATCTCCAACCGCTAAGACTTCTGCCCGCCGCTCGTGCGGGCATTTTGTTTTCTCTCTCTGGTCAAATTTCATGTTTATTAAAGTCCTCGGTTCAGCGGCTGGCGGCGGCTTCCCGCAGTGGAACTGTAACTGCGCCAACTGCAGCGGCCTGCGTAACGGCACTATTCAGGCGCAGGCGCGCACGCAATCCTCGATCATCGTCAGTGATAACGGTGAGGATTGGGTGCTGTGCAACGCGTCGCCGGACATCAGCCAGCAGATTGCCCACACCCCAGAATTGATAAAAAAGGGCGTGCTGCGCGGTACGGCCATTGGCAGCATCATTCTCACCGACAGCCAAATCGATCACACCACCGGTTTGCTGAGCCTGCGTGAAGGTTGTCCGCACCAGGTGTGGTGTACGCCGGAAGTGCATGCCGATCTCACCAGCGGCTTTCCGATTTTCACTATGTTGCAGCACTGGAACGGCGGCTTGCAGCATCATGCCTTAACACCGCTGGAGCCATTTCGCGTCGATGTGTGCCCGAGCCTGCAGTTCACCGCGATTCCGATTCTCAGCAATGCGCCGCCGTATTCGCCATATCGCGATCGTCCGCTGCCGGGCCACAACGTGGCGCTGTTCATTGAAAACACCGCCAATGGCCAAACGCTGCTGTACGCACCGGGACTCGGCGAGCCCGATGCGGTGATCATGCCCTGGCTGGAAAAAGCCGATTGCCTGCTGATTGATGGCACGGTATGGCAAGATGACGAGCTGCTCGCCACCGGCGTCGGCAAAAATACCGGCAAGGCGATGGGGCATTTAGCGCTGGCCGAAGAACAAGGTTTAATGGCGCTGCTGGCCTCGCTGCCGGCCAAACGCAAAATTTTGATTCACATTAACAACACCAATCCCATCCTTAACGAGCAATCGCCGCAGCGCGACTATTTAGCGCAGCAGGGCATTGAAGTGAGTTGGGATGGCATGGCGATTCATCTGCAGGAGTTTGCATCGTGATCATTACCGAAGCACTAGCGCCCGCCGCTTTTGAGCAGGCGCTGCGCGATAAAGGCGCGTTCTACCACATTCATCACCCGTACCACATCGCGATGCACAATGGTAATGCCACGCGCGAGCAGATTCAGGGCTGGGTGGCGAACCGCTTCTATTATCAGACCAATATTCCGCTGAAAGACGCGGCGATCATGGCCAACTGCCCGGATCCCGCCACGCGGCGCAAATGGGTGCAGCGCATACTCGACCACGACGGCAGCAACGGCCACGAAGGCGGCATTGAAGCCTGGCTACAGCTTGGTGAAGCCGTCGGGCTGGACCGCGATGTTTTACTTTCAGAGAAGCTGGTGCTGCCGGGCGTGCGCTTTGCGGTAGATGCCTACGTTAACTTTGCGCGCCGTGCCAACTGGCAGGAAGCCGCGTGCAGCTCGCTGACCGAGCTGTTCGCGCCGCAGATTCACCAATCGCGCCTTGATAGCTGGCCGCAGCACTATCCGTGGATCAAAGAGGAAGGCTACTTCTATTTCCGCAGTCGCCTGAGCCAGGCGAATCGCGATGTGGAACACGGTCTGGCGTTGGCGCTCGAGGTGTTTACCACGGCCGAGCAGCAGAACCGCATGCTCGAAATCCTCCAGTTTAAGCTCGATATTCTCTGGACCATGCTGGATGCCATGACCATGGCGTATGCGCTGCAGCGTCCGCCTTATCACACGGTCACCGATCGGGTGTCCTGGCACAGCACAAGGTTGGTATAACGATATGAAAGATAATCTGATTCCGGCTTTCCGTCGTGGCTACCGCATGCAGTGGGAAGCGGCGCAGGAGAGCCATGTCGTGCTCTATCCGGAAGGCATGGCCAAGCTGAACGAAACCGCCACGATGATCCTTGAACTGGTCGATGGTAAACAGGATGTGGCGGCCATTGTTGCCACGCTGGATGCGCGCTTCCCGGAAGCGGGCGGCGTAGGCGATGACGTGAAAGAGTTCCTGCAATCTGCCATCGAACAAAAATGGATACTGTGTCGTGAACCCGAGTAAAACCGTGACGCCGCCGCTGTGGCTGCTGGCAGAATTGACCTATCGCTGCCCGCTGCAGTGTCCGTATTGCTCCAATCCGCTGGATTTTTCCCAGCAGGAGAAAGAGCTGACCACCGAACAGTGGATTGAGGTGTTCCGCCAGGCGCGTGCCATGGGCAGCGTGCAGCTCGGTTTTTCCGGCGGCGAACCGTTAACGCGTAAAGATTTGCCGGAGCTGATCCGCGCCGCGCGCGATCTCGGTTTCTACACCAACCTGATCACCTCCGGCATTGGCCTGACGGCAAAAAAACTCGACGCCTTTGCTGACGCGGGCCTCGATCACATTCAGATCAGTTTCCAGGCCAGCGATGAAACGCTGAACGCTGCGCTAGCCGGGTCGAAGAAAGCCTTCCAGCAGAAGCTGGAGATGGCAAAAGCGGTGAAAGCGCATGGCTATCCGATGGTGCTGAACTTTGTGCTGCATCGCCACAATATCGATCAAATCGACAAGATCATCGATCTCTGTATCGAACTGGAAGCCGATGACGTCGAGCTGGCGACCTGTCAATTCTACGGTTGGGCGCAGCTTAACCGTGAAGGATTGTTGCCGACGCGCGAACAGATCGCCCATGCCGAAGCGGTGGTGGCCGATTATCGTCAGCGCATGAGCGCCAGTGGCAATCTGACCAATCTGTTGTTCGTCACGCCGGATTACTATGAAGAGCGGCCGAAACCGTGCATGGGCGGTTGGGGATCGATCTTCCTTAGCGTCACGCCCGACGGTACCGCGTTGCCGTGCCACAGCGCGCGCCAGCTGCCGGTTGAGTTCCCATCGGTGCTGGAACGCACGCTGGATGACATCTGGTACAACTCGTTTGGCTTTAACCGCTATCGTGGTTTTGACTGGATGCCGGAACCCTGCCGCTCCTGCGATGAGAAAGAGAAGGACTTTGGCGGCTGTCGTTGCCAGGCGTTTATGCTGACCGGCGATGCGGACAATACCGATCCGGTGTGCAGTAAGTCACCGCATCATGGCAAAATCCTTGAAGCGCGGCGTCAGGCTAACTGCAGTGATATCAAAATCCAGCAGCTGCAGTTCCGTAACCGTAGCAACTCCGAACTGATCTTTAAGCAGCGCGTCACCTGATGAACGCGCGCCAGATCACGCTCGCCAACGGCCTGCGCTGTTATCTGCACCATCAGCCCGGCGCACGCAATGCGGCGGTGCTAATGCGCGTGCAGGCGGGCAGCCTCGATGAGCCGGATCGCTGGCCGGGGCTGGCGCATTTGCTTGAGCATCTGCTGTTTTGCGGCAGTGAAAACTTCAGCGGTGACCATCGCTTCATGCCGTGGGTGCAGCAGCAGGGCGGCCAGGTCAATGCCACTACGCAGCTGAGCCGCAGCGCCTTTTTTTGCCAGCTACCGGCCGCGGCGTTATCAGCGGGCGTACAGCGGCTGTGCGATATGCTCGCGGCACCGCTGCTGAGTGCGCAGGCCATCCAGCAGGAAGCGGCGGTGATTGATGCCGAGTATCAGCTGCTGCAAAGCCATGCCGACACGCTGTGTGAAGCGGCGATACTGGATGCGCTGCAAGGCCGTTTTCAACGCTTTCGCGTAGGCAATCGCGTGGTATTTGGTGACGATGTCACGCAGTTGCGGGCGGCGTTACAGACATTTCATCAGCGTTGGTATCACGCTGATAACATGCAACTTTGGTTGCAAGGTCCGCAATCGCTCGATGAACTGGCGCAGCTGGCGTCGCAGTTTGGCAGCGGATTATTAACGGGTGGTGCAACTCCAGCGGCAATCGAACCTTTACTGCTGCCAGGCGATGGTTTGCTGCAGCTGGCGGGTGAAGAGAGTTTCTGGCTGGCGCTGCTGATTGACGGCGATGAACCCACCATTCGTGACAACGTCACCTTGCTGAATGCCTTTTGGCAAGATGAAGCACCCGGCGGCTTAATGGCGCAACTGCGGCATGAAGGGCTCTGTGAGTCCTTTAACGCCCAGTGGCTATGGCAGGATACGCACCACGCGTTACTGGCGCTGCGCTTTGGTGCGCCGCAGCTTACTCCCGCGCAGGCGCAACGTATCGAGCACTACTTCTGGCAGCATCTCACCGCGTTAAGAGAGGCACCTGCGCGGCAGCATCAGCACTATGCGCGGCTGGCACAGCAGGATTTTGCCGCCTCGTCCGCGCTGGAGCAGCTGCGCGGCCGGGCGCTCGGTTTTGCGCCTGGCTTAACGGTTCCAGATAATCTGGCTGACTTTGCCTCTGCGTTACCTCACCGCCCACGCAGGCGTTTGCTCACGCAGCAACAGCTGAAGGGTATGCCGCAGCAGAAACAGGGATTTACGCTGCAGCTGGCTGAATGGTTGCCCGAACAATGGCTCGCCACCGAACCTGCAACGTTTCACTTTTATCCGGCGTCAGCAGAGATAACGTTGCCTCGCTTACCGCCAGTGGCGCAGCCGCTGCCGGTGATTGCGCCCGTGCAATCGGTTGAGACGCTGCTGCTGCGCCCGGCGTTTTATCAGCTGTTGCGCGACGAGGAAGCACAGGCGCGGCAACGCTTATTGCGTCCGGTGCTAGCTGAGTTGCGCCACGCCGGTGGCAACGGCAGCTGGCAGCAAAAACAGGGTAGCTGGCAGCTGGTGCTTAATTTGCCTGCTTGCGCCGATCGCGCTTTGCTTAGCATGCATCAGGCTTTACAGGCGCTTAATGCACCGGTGCAGGATCGGGTCATCAAGACAACGCACTCTATCGTTATTCGTCAGCTGCTGGCCGCTTTGCCCAGCAAACTGATCCCGCCGCAGTCAACACCACAATGGTTGGTCGCGTGGTGTGGCGCAGAGGGTGCGCTAAGCCAGCGCGTGGGCCATCTGCTCAGCGAATTCTCCCTCGCGCTGGCACGCTATGCGCCACCTGCCATGCTGCATCGCGGCGTGATGCCGGTTGCCTGTGACGGGAGCGATCAGGCGCTGTTACTGTTTATGCCGCTGCTGCAGCAGGATGATGCCAGCCTCGCGGCGTTACGTGCGCTGGCGCTGATGCTGGAAACGCGCTTTTTCCAGCGTCTGCGGGTAGAGCAGCAAATTGGCTATGTGGTGTCGGCGCGCTATCAGCGAGTTGCGGATGTTGATGGTTTGCTGCTGGCGCTGCAGTCGCCGAATATCCCATGGCGCACGCTGCTTGGCCACAGCAAACGTTTTATGCGAGACATGCTTGCCGAAATCGCCGCTATTCCTGCGGCACATCTCGCGGCCTGGCAGGCGAACTTAGCGATGCAGTGCGTAAACCAGGACAACAGCGAGCGTGCGGAAGAAGCGCTGCGCCAGCAGCTTGGCTTACCAATCCTTAACCGCACCGCCATCCAGGCACTGACGCTGCCGCAGCTACAGCACCTTCACTATCACCTGCTGCGTGAAAGGCATCGCTGGTTGATTTTGGTTAATCAAAGTTGAAAGGCGATGTGTTTGCCGTTGGGCAACGTAACGTCAATACGCAGTTCACCACCCAAAGCGTCAACATAACGTTTTAATGTGGAGAGTCGCGGGTCGTTGCCGGGATTTTCCATTTTAGCCAGCGTGGGTTGCGAGACGCCAATGACACGCGCCAATTCAGTTTGCGAGAGATTGAGTTCTTCACGCAGCTGGCTCAAGGCAATCTCCTGGCGCAATTTCTCGACTTTTTTAGCGATCCGCTGCTGGCTTTCAGGTGATTGTTTTTCCAGTAACTCTTTCAAAGTAGACATCTTATCCCTCCATCTGCGCCACATGCTTACGGTATTCTGTTTCAGCAAGGCGAATCATCGTTCGGTAAAACTGTTTTTGGTTGCAGCCGGTTTTATTCCCTGCGCATAGCACAATAGCGCGTCGCACCGGATCAAAAGCGAAAAATGCGCTGATGGGGTTACCTGCATGCTGAATGCGCAACTCCTTCAGGTTAGGGACATCGCTACCTTTTAGCGTATCAACATAAGGGCGTCCCAATTGGGGTCCCATTTCACCTAAAATAGTCATCGCGGCTAACACATCCTGGCGCAGTGCTTCACTCTGCGCCAGGAACCACTTATCGAAAACATCCGTTGTCAGAATTTCCCACATAATGCCATCCCATAGCTTTTTTGCTATAAATAACCTATAGCCTTTAGGCTATGAAAGCAACGTGCATGCTACTTACGCGCTGTGATTTTATCGTATGATGATTATTACTCATTGATATATTTGAATATATTTGACAGTCACCAGCAAATCTCTTCACTGGTTAGTTACCAGGTAAAGGGCGACACTCACTGCATTATCCCGAACTAAAAGGAACTGCGAGTGAAAAACATTACCCGTCTTGCGCTGCCACTGTTGGCGGCGGCTACGCTTTATGCCCCCTTGTCACAGGCTGCAGCGATGCAGTATGCCCTCGATCCGGCGCACACCTCGGTCATCGTGACCTGGACGCACTTTGGTTTCTCTCACCCGACGGCCGATATCCCGAATAGCAAAGGGTCAATCGTATTTGATAAGGATCAGCCGCAGCAGTCGCGCGTTGATGTCACGCTGCCGATTACGCAAATTGATACTCACGTACCTGCATTGACCAAAGAGTTTCTCGGTGCTGAGTATTTCGATACCGCAAAATATCCTTCAGCGGTATTCCACAGCACCAAAGTGGAAGCCAAGGGTGATAACAAATTCGACGTGGAAGGTAACCTGACGTTGAAAGGGATTACCAAGCCGGTCACCTTGCATGCCACGCTGAATCAGCAGGGCATGCATCCGATGGTGAAAAAAGAGGCGATTGGTTTTGATGCCACTGGCGTGATTAAGCGTTCGGATTTCAAGCTGGATAAGTATGTGCCAGCGGTAGGCGATGACGTGACGTTGACCATCTCAACCGAAGCATACGCGAAATAATCGCATCGATGTTTGCTGAGTTTCAATCGCGATGAATCCGCCAGGATGCGCATTGATGGTGACCAGGTGCGCTTGAATGCGCACCCTACGAAATCCCGCTAAATAACCGTAGGGTCGCCCTTTATGGCGACCTGGCTACCGATGCTACATTTCCCGCCAAAACTTCTTCTTGCTGGTTTTGCCAATCCCCGGATTACAGCTGTTGGTGGGATCGAGCTGCTTCCAGTGATCCACATGCTCGCATGAAGCCTGATAGAGGTGTCCAACGTTGTGCTCGGCGGGATATTTAGCCCCGCGCTGCTCCAGATACCGCTTCACCTCTTCCTTAAACACTTTGGCATCATAGCCCGGCTTCAGTACATAATCCTGATGATTCACGAAACAGAAAAAGTGCCCACAACACGAGTCGACCTGCACCTGTGCCGCCAGGTGATCCGGTAGCGTCAGGCGCCACGCATCATCATTACGGCGCAGCGCCACGTCGAAGGCGACCAACCGCTCATTGGGGTTATAACCCAGCGCATCGCAGTAGGAAATGGTGCAGCCGCCAACGCCAAAACGTACCAGGAAGGCATCTGCCGCTTCACGGGCATCGCAATGGAAAAAGCCGCCCTGATGAGCCGCAAAAAATGCCTGCAACAGAACGTGTAGCTCAGCGCTTTGCTGAGACTCAACTTTGATCATCAAATGGTGTTGATACTCGCTGCGGTAATCCATAATGCGCGGCGCGATAAAGCTCGGTGTGAGCTGATTAAAGCATTGCAGCATCCGATCAACAAAATTGCGCGGCAGGAATTTCAAATGGCTGATGCGCACATCCCATTTGGCTTTATTCGTCATCATTTGCGGAATGGCCTGCGGACCGAGTTTACGTATCGCCAGATACATATGTTTGGCGTAGCGCACCGTCAAATCAAAGGCGTTACGATGGATATATTCCGCCTGTAACGGCAGCTCGCTCATGCGGGTCAACAGATAGCGACGCAGTTCCACCAGCACATGCTCATCGTTGGTACCGATGTAAAAGGTATCGCTACCGGTGCTGGCCTCAAAGGTGGGCAAACGCACGGCAAACACCACCACTTTACCGGCGCTGCCGGAACTGTCGTGCAGATAACGGAGGTCGCCATTAAAACGTGCCGGGGAATCAGCGGTGACATCACGCAGGCGATCGGCATAATCTTCGGCCCAAATCTTTCCCTGCCAGTCAGGTTGTTCACCGGTTTGATACTGCTGCTGCGTCAGTGCTTCCAGCATGGCCTCTGGCGTTTCGCCCAGCGCAATACCGAGATGATTAACCATTTCTAAGCGGCCATCGTCATGGATGCGCGCGAACAGGGACTTTTCAGTAAAGGCCGGGCCGCGACGAATCAGTGAGCCGCCGGAGTTATTACAAATCCCGCCCACCACAGACGCGCCGATGCAGGATGAGCCAATCACAGAATGCGGTTCACGCCCCAACGGCTGTAAGGTCTGTTCCAGTTCAGTGAGGGTGGTACCTGGGAAGGCAATGACCTGACGCGCCTGATCAATGACCTGCACACCTTTTAACTGGCGGGTGCTGATGATCACCACATCGCGATCGTAATCGTTGCCGTCGGGCGTTGATCCGCCGGTAACGCCGGTATTTGAGGCTTGCATAAGCACAATGGCGTCATGGGCGACGCAAACCTGCAGTGTCTGCCATAGCTGCAGCAGGGTTTGCGGTAACACCACCGCCAGCGCTTCGCCACGCCCCACACGGAAGCCTTTTATGTACCAGGCTTTATCATCGGCATGGGTTAATAACTGTTTCTCACCCACCACGCCAGCCAGGTGACGCAACATCTCCTGCGGAATACTCATCTTCTCTCTTCTTCGCTAATTATTTGCATTCATATTGGACAAGTGCAACAGCATTGAGTCAATCATTGACTGGCACGGATGCGGAAATAACGCACGTAATCATTATCCCTTTAACTTTCACGGAATAAACGCGCGTAATCGATAAAAATGCGCGGGAAATCACAAAATAGAGTGAAAGAAAAAGAGCGTCAGTAAAGATATTAAGGGCAGCGGGGCGCAAAGATAAATGTAAATATAACCTTATGATTTAAATGAATAATTCATATTTTAATCAGAATTGGCAATGTGATTTTAATCACAAAAAAGACTCATCAAAACCCTGTGTCAACGATCTCTGGCAGCAAATTCATGGCAAAAGTGTGACATTCGTTGCAAATAGCACTGCGGTTAATCGGAAGAATGAATATCAGACGCACAGCATGAAGGATGATGGCAATGAGAATTGGCATGGTGATCAGCGGTGGAGATGTTACCGGGATTAATAACTTTGTTTATCAAATATCCCGTCTGACAAAAGCGGAAATGGTGTTATTCAATGGCGGCATTCCTGGTTTACTGGAAAACAATCACCGGGAAATATCCCAACGTGATTTAGTCGATTACGCCATCGCTTCAATTCCGGTAATGCAGTCAGGAAGAACGACAAGGAAATTAATTCGCCCGGAATATGAAATCATTGCTAAACACCTCAAGTCGCTGCGTATTGACGTAGTAATTATGGCGGGAGGTGACGGTTCATTACAATTTTTGCACACGCTGAGCGAATTTGGCGTCAACTGTTTTGGCGTGGGTATGACTATCGATAATGACGTCTTTGGCAGTGACTACAGTATTGGTTTCTCCACTGCCTGCGAGCAGGTATTAAAAGAGGTGGCAAAATTACGCAATACCGGCCGCGCGTTAACCGGCCGCGTATTCATGGTGGAGCTGCTCGGCGGCTATTGTGGTGAATTAACGTTACAGTCGGCGATCAAGTCCAATGCGGATTTTGCGCTGATTCCTGAATGCCAGATTGCACCGCAGGAACTGGCCGAGCGCATCACACAGCGGCTGGCCGCGCAGAACAGCGTGATTATATTGTGCTCGGAAGGCTATACCCGTGAATATTCACCGGGCTTTCAGGGCGCCATCGATACCTTAATAAAACAAATTGAACCGCTGATTGGCGTACGTATTCGTAAAACTATTATCGGTTATGGCCTGCGAAATGGCGATCCCACCTGTGAAGAGATTTATCAGGGCACCATTATGGCCAGTGAAGTCGCGCGTTGTATTCAGTCGGGAATGCGCAATAAAGCGGTCATTATTAATGGCAGTAATAGACCGATTCCGATTGATTTAATAAGCATGAAAAAACGCCTGGTCGATACTGAAGGGCATCATTATAAACTCGCTAAACAACTGCAAATTCTGTGAGGAAATAGCCATGCTGAAAATATTATGTGTCTGTGGATGCGGTCTTGGATCGAGTTTCGCAATCGAGATGAGCGCTAAGTCGGTATTAAAGAAGCTCGAAATCGAAGCCGATATTGATCACACCACTATTTCTGAAGCCAACGCCTTTAAATCCGACATGATTTTAACTCAGAAAGCGTTTGCTGATGTGTTAAATGCCGATGCCAGCCCGGAGCAAATTAAGCGGGTGATTATTCTCAACAAGCTGACTGATAAAGCGGAAATTGAAGAAAAAATCGTGGCGTTTATGAAAGAACGTAACTTAAAGGTTGCTAATCATGAATAGTGTGATCGACTTCCTGGTAAAAGATCTATTAGGGCAGGCGTCAATACTGATTGCCTTTATCGCCCTGATTGGTCTGCTACTGCAAAAAAAATCGGCGGGCAAGGTGGTGGAAGGCACCTTTAAAACCCTGCTCGGTTTCTTAATTATGATGGCCGGTATCAACATTATTGTCGGTACCTTAACTTTCCTGAACACCATTTTCACCCACGGTTTTGGCATGCAGGGTTATATCACCGACGTTGCCGCCATCGCCGGGTTAGCGAACCGCGAGCTGGGTTCAGAAGTGGCGCTGACGCTGTTGGTGATCTTTATCGTCAACATCATTATCGCGCGCCTGACACCGTTCAAATACATCTTCCTTACCGGTCAGGCGCTGCTGTGGATGGCGACGATTGGTGCGGTGATTGGCTATAAAGCGGGGCTAACAGGCTTACCTCTGATCCTTACCGGCGGCATCTTTGGCGGCATTATGGCGGTTGTCATGCCTGCGCTAGCCCAACCGGTGGTGCGCCGCATCACCGACTCCGACGACGTGGCGCTCGGACATTTCTGTACCATCGGCTATCTGCTGACGGCGGCGGTGGCGAAGGTGGTCGGCAAAGGCTCGCGCTCTACCGAAGATCTCAAACTGCCCGACAACTTTAAATTCCTGCAGGACACCTACCTGTCGATGGCCGTGGTGATGGTGCCGATGTACCTGATTCCTGCGGTTGCCGCCGGTCCGGAATTTATCGGCCAGTACAGCAACGGCATGAACTACCTGATGTATGCCTTTATGCAGTCAATTCAGTTCGTGTGCGGCGTGTTCGTGCTGTACAGCGGCGTGCGTCTGCTGCTGAATGAATTGGTGCCGGCTTTCCGCGGCATTGCCATGCGCCTGGTACCCGATGCCAAACCTGCGCTCGACTGCCCGGTGATGTTCCCCTATGCCCCAAATGCGGTGATCGTGGGCTTCCTCGCCACCACCCTGGGTTCGGTGGTTGGCATGCTGGTGTTCCCGATGTTTGGTCTGGCGATGATTCTGCCAGGGCTGCTGACCAACTTCTTTGCTGGTGGCACCGCAGGGGTGTTTGGCAATGCGCTGGGTGGACGTCGTGGTGCGATGATCGGCGGCTTCGTTCACGGTCTATTCATTACCTTCCTGCCGGCGATTCTGGTGCCGATGCTGGAAAGCTATGGTTTCACCGGCGTGACCTTCAGTGATTCGGATGTCATCAGTACCGGGCTGGTGCTCGGCCACGCGTTCCAGAATAACTGGCTGTTCGTCGCCCTGTTTATTGTCTTTATTACGCTTCTCGCCTGGTTTGTTAACGGAAAATCCACGAAATCTAAATCCCATGAGGAAAAGCTCCATGAAACTTTATAATTTTACCGATCTGTTACAGGTGGCAAAAGAACGTGAATTTAAAGCGCTCGGTTCCTTTAATTTACACTGTCTGGAAATGCTGCCGGCCTTTTTTAGCGCGGCAGAGAAAACCAATAGCCCATTAATGATTCAGATATCTACCGGTACCGCGAAATATCTCGGACATAAATTATTGGTGGATGCGATTCGCTCATTATCAGAGAGCCGCAATGTCCCGACCTGTTTGCACCTCGATCACTGTTCCGATTTAGCGGCGATTCAAACTGCGCTGGATGCTGGCTTCAGCTCTATTATGTATGACGGCTCACATTTACCGATTGAAGAAAATATTGCCAATACGCGTCGTGTTATTGATATGGCGCGTCCGCTGGATGTCTCAGTCGAAGCGGAGCTGGGTGCGATTGGCGGTTCAGAAGACGGCAAAGTCGTCGCCATGAGCGAAACGGCTTTCACCACGGTCGATGATGCTAAGCGCTTTGTGGAAGAAACCGGCGTGGATATGCTGGCCATCTCCATTGGTACCGTACACGGCTTGTATACTGGTAAAGCGCACATTCAGCATCAGCGCCTCGCCGAAATCACTGACGCCACGAAAACACCGCTGGTGCTGCACGGCGGCACGGGGGTGAGCGATGAAGATATGCGGCTGGCGGTGCGCAGTGGTATTGAGAAAGTGAACGTCGGAACTGAGATGAACGTGCAATGGGTAGCGAACTGCAAACAGACATTCGAAAAAGGCAAAGTTAACGACAGCGTACGTAATTTCCTTGTACCGGCTAACGATGCCGTAACCAATGTTCTGGTAGAAAAGATTCAGCTGTTCCGCTAATAGTTTATCACTTATGACGTAATAACCTGAGGTGCCCGGCGCCATTCGGGGCAGGAGACGCTATGTTTGGATTCTTGAAAAAGGGCTTGGAAAATAAGAGCCAGGATTCACAGGAAATAGATCTTCAGGCTGAAGCGATCAGCGGTAAAATAAACGAACTGGAACAACAGTTGGCGAATAATCCGCAGGCGAAAGATACGCAAAAGCAACTAATGCTGGAATATAACCGCGCATTAACGCTTTTTGCTAAAAGCCACCGCTTCCGTCAGGAAATTGATCCGCTGTTCGTTAAAATTGATGAACTGCGTAATACCATTCGCAAATCCTTTTAAGGAGGCAGTATGAGCATTAAACAGCTGCTGCAGGAAGCGAGTGCGATTCAGGTCGGGATCAGCGCCATGGACTGGCGCGAGGTTATCGCGCTGGCCGCGCTGCCGCTGGTCAACGGCGGCTACATCAAGGCCAGCTATCCGGAAGCGGTTATCGCCAACACGCTGGAGCACGGCGCTTATTACGTGTTTGAGGAGGGCATTGCCATTCCTCATGCACGGCCGGAAACCGGCGTGCTGAAAGACTGTTTCAGCATGATCGTACTGGATGAGCCGATTTCGTTTGATGGCAGCGATAAAGCCGACATCGTGATTATGTTCGGTGCGCGTGACAGCAACGCCCATATTGAAGAGGGCATCCGCGCGATTGTCACGCTGCTGGAAGATGAAGAGACGCTGGTGCGCCTGCGCAACGCCAGCAGCGCTGCGGAGGTGATAGATATCCTATGACAACCCATAGCGAAGAGAAAATCGTCGTGCTGGTAAACGGCATTCCCGCTTCCGGCAAAAGCACGCTGACCCGCGCACTGGCAGAGCAGTTTGGCTTTCCGGTATTAACGCTGGATGGTCTGAAAGAGCCGTTTATGGCCAGCTTTGCACCGGTGGATCGGCAGCGCAATCGACAACTGGGCTGTGCGGCCTATCAGGCGATCTGGAACGTGGTGGCGCAGGCGCCGACGCGCTGCATCTACATAATCGACGCCTGGTTTGGCTTTCAGCCGCGTGAAGTACTGCTGCAAGGATTGCAAAAGGCGAACGTGACGCGGGTGCTGGAGCTGTGGCTGGCGATTACGCCGGATGATGCGGTAACGCGTTATCAGTCGCGTTTGACGGATCGTATGCCCGGGCATCCGGGGGCGGAGTATCTACCGGAACTGCGCAAGCTTGCGGAAACCGCTCAGCCGATGGGGCTGGGTCCGGTTTTGCAACTGGATGCGCGCGATCCGGACGAAGCGGCGGCTTTTGCCTGGCTACAACGCCAGCTGCGAGTGCCCATCGCTGCCCAGCCTGCTTTATCAGCATCAGGTTAAATTCCTGTCTGCAACAGGCAAAAGGAGAGGCCTGAACAGCTGCCATTAGACGAAAATTAAGCGCGTGTTTTGCCGTGTCTTTCGATTAATCGCATGTTTCGTCAATGCGTGTCGCTGAGCTTCTACCAGGCTTTTGTGATTACGCTCACAGAGGAAACCTTCATGAATATCGATTTACACGGTAAAGCAGCGCTGGTCACCGCATCCACCGGCGGCATAGGTTTTGCCATCGCACAAGGTCTGGCCGCCAGCGGCGCGGAAGTGGTCCTGAACGGACGCAGTGAAGCATCGGTCAGCCGTGCACGCGAGAAGCTCAACGGCCTGGTGGCGGGCGCAAAAATCCATACCGTTATCGCCGACCTCGGCAGTGCGCAGGGTGTCAGGCAACTGCTTAACGGCTTGCCGCCGATCGATATTCTGGTGAATAACGCCGGTATTTACGGACCGCAGGATTTCTTTGAGGTGGATGACGAAACCTGGGATGCCTACTGGCAAACCAATGTGATGTCAGGTGTCCGCTTGTCGCGCGCGTTGTTGCCGGAGATGGTGAAACGCGGCTGGGGACGGGTAGTGTTTATCTCTTCTGAATCGGCGCTCAACATTCCCGCCGATATGCTGCATTACGGCGTCAGTAAAACGGCGCAGCTGTCGCTGGCGCGTGGTCTGGCAAAAGTGGCGGCGGGCAGTGGGGTGACGGTGAATAGCGTGCTGCCGGGGCCAACGCTTTCCGACGGTTTTGCCGCCATGATGGAAGAGGAAGTGAAACGCACTGGTAAGCCGCTGGAAGTTTTAGCGAAAGAGTTTGTGATGGCGCAGCGCCC
This sequence comes from Pantoea sp. BRR-3P, assembly GCF_039621635.1. Taxonomy (NCBI): domain Bacteria; kingdom Pseudomonadati; phylum Pseudomonadota; class Gammaproteobacteria; order Enterobacterales; family Erwiniaceae; genus Pantoea; species Pantoea sp. BRR-3P. Next base: position 2,131,090 of record NZ_CP155066.1, on the reverse strand, counting down.
GAGTTCGGTGATTCAGCGTGCTGCCACGGTGGAAGAGGTCGCGAATATGGTGGTGTATGTCTGTTCGAAACAGGCCTCAGCCACATCGGGCGCCGCGCTGCGCGTTGATGGCGGCGTCGTGGATGATATTGTTTAGCCAGATGGCATGATTGAGGTCGCCATGAATGGCGACCCGACGGTGAAGCGTGCGGTAATTAGGTTGCTTGCCACGTACGGTGGGCATTCATGCCCACCGTCTCAAAAACGCTCCGTACAACAAAGACAAAAGTTTACACTGCAAAGCTTGGTGTTTCTGCTGTAGATGCATAAAATGCCCGCACTTTTCTCTGAGGCTGCGGCATGACGATATCGCTATCACGCGCAAAATGGATTCTGGCACTGGTTTGTCTGGTGCTGGCATTTTGTCTCGTCCAGCGCAGCTTCAATTTGCCCTTCGCGCCGTTCCCGCAGATCAACGCCTCCGGGCAAACTCAATGTGTTGACGATGCCAGCGGCAGCGAAAAGCCCTGTGCACTGAGCGCGAAATCCCTCGGCGGCACGGCACCGCTCCTTGATACTGCATTGCCCTTTCTGCTGTTGCTATTAGCGTTAATGGCTAGCTTTACGCCAGCCACGAAGTCTGTCGGCTATCACCGCACACTACTGTTTCCACCGCTGCGACGGCGGCATCTCACCTTCTGTGTCTTCCGGGAATAACACGACGCGCTGCATCGCGTAAACCCTGTTATTTACTGGAGATATCAACATGTACTTATTAATCAGGAGCCTGCTGCTTCTGCTGGCGAGCTGTGCGATGACCGCGCAGGCCGCCGATACCGGCTGGCTGCGCAATGCGCAAAATAGCCACGCCGAGGTGCGCCTGCGCAGCGCCAGCTTCAACGACAAGCAGCAACTGCTGCTGGATATTCGTCTGCAACCCGGCTGGAAAACCTACTGGCGCACCCCTGGCGAAGGCGGCGTCGCGCCGGAAATCCGCTGGCAAACGCCGGAGGTCAACGCGCGATGGTTTTGGCCAGCGCCCGAGCGTTTTGACGTTAGCGGTTTGACCACGCAAGGCTACAAAGGCGATATCACGCTGCCCATCGAACTGGCAACATTGTCGAGCCAACGGCTTGCAGGTACGCTGACGCTCTCGACCTGCAGCGATGTCTGCATTCTGACCGATTTCCCATTCAGTCTCGATCTCACCCGACCTGCGGATGTGAATTTTGCCCGCGATTATGCTGAAGCGATGGGGCAAATTCCCGCCGCAGGCGGATTAACCGATCGGCTCAACGCCAGCTTTGTTAACGGCGAACTGCAAATTCGCGCCCAGCGCCAGGATGGCTGGCAAAAACCGGCGCTGTTCTTTGACTATCCGCCGGGCAGCATGCTGGCAGCACCCAGCATCAGCGTTAGCGGTGACACACTCAGCGCGCGGGTGGCGGTGACCGACGAATGGGGCGAAGCGGCACCGGACTTGCGCGGCAAAACGCTGTCGCTGGTGGTAGCCGATGGCGGTATCGCGCAGCAAAGCTCAGTGACGATTGGCGCTGAAAGCCTGGTTTCGGGCGGGGCAGCGTCGACCTTGTGGTCCGTTGTGCTGCTGGCGCTGCTCGGCGGATTGATCCTCAACCTGATGCCCTGCGTGTTGCCGGTGCTGGCGATAAAGCTCAGCAGCCTGGTGCAACAGCAGGGGCAAACACAGCGTCAAACGCGCCAGCAGTTCCTTGCCTCCAGCGCGGGCATCATCTTCTCTTTCCTGCTACTGGCATTACTGATGACCGGGCTGCGGCTAAGCGGCCAAGCACTTGGCTGGGGCATCCAGTTCCAGAGCAGCGGTTTCCTGCTGGTGATGGTGCTGGTGATGTTCCTGTTCAGCGCCAGCCTGTTTGATTTGCTGCACTTCCGCTTGCCGTCGGGCCTCAATACCACACTGGCGACACGGGGCAGTGATGGTCTGCTCGGACACTTCGGGCAGGGCGCGTTTGCCACCTTGTTGGCCACGCCGTGCAGCGCACCGTTCCTTGGTACCGCTGTCGCCTATGCGCTGACTGCACCGCTGCCGCAGCTATGGCTACTGTTTGTGGCGCTTGGCGTGGGCATGAGTTTGCCATGGCTGCTGGTGGCCGCGCTGCCGGGTATGGCGCGTTGTTTACCGCGTCCCGGGCGCTGGATGGTGCATCTGCGCAGCGTACTCGGCTTGTTTATGCTGCTTGCCACCTTCTGGCTGGTCACGCTGCTCATACCTCACTGGGGCGCGACCTTTGCGCTGATGCTGGCGCTCACGCTGCTGGTGGTGCTTTGCATCTGGCTCGTGAAACAGCAGGCGCTCCAACAGGCTGGCGTCGTGCTCATCACGCTTACGCTGGCAGGCGCACTGTTCCTGATGACGCGTATTGAGCCGGAAGAGGATTCGCTGCACTGGCTGCCGCTGACAGAAGCGGCGCTCAATCAGGCACTTGAGCAGGATAAACGCGTGTTTATTGATGTCACTGCTGATTGGTGTATCACCTGCAAAGTGAACAAATCCCGCGTGCTGAATCAGCCTGATGTGCGTGCTGCGCTAAAAGCCGACGACGTGGTACTGCTGCGCGGCGACTGGACACAACCCGATGCGGCGATTGGTGAATTCCTGCGCCGCCGCGATCGTGTCGCCATCCCATTTAACCAGATTTATGGCCCGGCGCTGCCGCAAGGCCAGATTTTGTCACCGCTGCTGACGCGTGAAGCGGTGATTTCAACACTCTCTGAGGCGAAAAAATAATGAAGAAATCCCTGTTACTGCCACTGATGCTCCTTGCCATGCCCGCACTTGCTGCTGCGCCGTTTACCCCAGAACAGGAAGCGCGCATTAAAGAGCTGATTCGAGAGACGCTGGTGCAAAACCCAGCGATTCTGGCCGAAGCGGCCGACGCCTTGGACAAAGAAGCCGCGCGCCAGCAGCAAAGCGTGGTGGCGCAGATGGTGGAGAAAAACCGCGATGTGCTGTTCAACGATGCCGCCTCACCGCGCATTGGCGCTGAAAAGCCCGCGCTGACGTTGGTGTACTTCACCGATTACAACTGTGTGTTCTGTAAGAAATTTGAAGCAGATATCGAAAAGCTGATCAAAAACTATCCGCAGGTAGCGGTGGTGATTAAACCGCTGCCGTATCGTGCCGAAACCTCGCTGACCTCAGCACGACTGGCGCTCACCGTTTGGGAGCAGCAGCCTAAAAACTTTCTTAAGCTGCATGAGCGTTTGATGGCTAAAAAGGGCAATCACGATGCGGCCAGCATTGAAGCTGCACTGGAAAAAACCGGCATCACCTTGAAAGAGCCCAGCAAAGCCAGTCTTGACACCATTAACAGCAATCTGACGCTGGCACAGCAGCTTGGCGTCCAGGGGACGCCAGCAACGCTGGTGGGCGATCAGATGATCAGCGGTGCGGTCCCTTATGAACAGCTGGAAGCGGCAGTGAAAGGCGCGCTGCAGGCCAAGAAATGAGTCGCCTGAAGCGCTGGCTACGTGAAGCGCTATTGCTGGTCCTCATTGCCGGAGCAGTATTGTGGGGCATGGATTGGTGGCGTGCGCCGCAACTGCCTGCGGATTTGGCGCAACAGCCGCTGACTTCGCTACAAGGTGACGTCAATCTCGCTGAAATGAGTCAGCATCAGCCGGTGCTGGTTTACGTCTGGGCGACGTGGTGTGGTGTGTGCAAACTCACCACGCCAACCGTGGCGGCGCTCAGCCAGCAGGGAGTAAAGGTGGTTAGCGTGGCGCTGCGCTCTGGCAGCGATGCGCGCGTTGCCACCTGGCTTGAGAAGAAAGGGGTGCACGGTGTGGCGATCAATGATGAAAACGGAGCGCTAGGTCAGCGCTGGGATATCAACGCGACGCCGACCTTTATCGTGTTACACCAGGGAAAAGTCGTTAGCACCAGCAGCGGCTGGACCAGCGGTTGGGGATTGAAACTCCGCCTGTGGTGGGCATCCCGATAAGCTCACTGGCGGCACATGCACGTGCCGCCAGCAACATCGCATTTTTGCAGAACAATATGTTCTCGCTTCGTCGATTGCATGATCAGTCTGTGACTTGAATCACAGGCAATAAAGCATTTAAGGGCTGCATTTTACCGCTCACTGATTAAAATGAAACGGTGTTTCAATTTAATTTGAGGATGGATCATGAAAATCGCGTTGATGATGGAAAACAGCCAGGCTGCGAAGAACGCAACGGTGTTGAAGGAGCTTCAGTCGGTGGCACAGCCGCTCGGGCATCAGGTGTTTAACGTTGGCATGAGCGACGAGCAGGATCATCATCTGACATACATTCACCTCGGTATCATGGCCAACGTGCTGCTGAACAGTAAAGCGGTGGACTTTGTCGTGGCCGGTTGCGGCACCGGCCAGGGCGCGCTGATGTCGCTTAACCTGCATCCGGGCGTGGTGTGCGGTTACTGCATCGATCCGGCGGACGCCTATCTGTTTGCGCAAATTAATAACGGTAATGCGCTGTCGCTGCCGTTCGCGAAAGGTTTCGGCTGGGGCGCGGAGCTGAACCTGCGCTTTATCTTCGAAAAAGCCTTCACCGGAGAAAAAGGGCTGGGCTATCCGCCGGAGCGTAAAGCGCCGCAGGTGCGCAACGCCGGCCTATTGAACGAAGTGAAAGCCGCACTGCTGAAAGAGAACACGCTGGATGCATTACGCGCCATCGATCCTGAGCTCGTAAAGACGGCGGTAAGCGGCCCGCGCTTGCAGCAGTGCCTGTTTGAACATGGGCAAGACAAGGCGATCGTAGGCCTGGTACGTGAACTAACGCAGTAGTGATGCTCTTAGAGCTGATAAGGTGCGCACTGATGCGCACCTTTTTTTATGCTCGACTGTCATCTTTGCTCACAGCCTGATGATTGCAACTGCTCTGCGCCGCGCTAGACTGTATCGTATTGATTTTGATAGTGAGGCCAGTTCGTGAACGTCATTGAAGGAAAAGCACTGCAAGTATCTGATGCCATTGTGGCCTGTCAGCTTGATGGCGCAGGTGGCATGATTCCCATCGAAGATAAAGATGTGATTAATTGCGAGCGCCCCTGCTGGCTCCACCTCAATTATACCCAACGCCAAAGCGCAGAATGGCTGCAAAACACGCCGCTCATCCCCGACTCAGTGCGCGATGCGCTGGCAGGTGACAGTATGCGCCCGCGCGTGACGCGCCTCGGCGACGGCTTCATGATTGTGTTGCGTAGCGTTAACCATAACGCCGATTCGCGGCCCGATCAGCTGGTCGCCATGCGCGTGTTTATCAACGACAAGCTGATTGTCTCCACGCGCCGTCGCAAGGTGTACGCCGTCGATGAAGTGTTAACCGATCTCCAAAATGGCAATGGCCCGATTGATGGCGGCAGCTGGCTGGTGGATGTCTGCGATGCGTTGACCGATCACGCCAGTGAATTCATTGAAGAGATACATGACAAAATCATTGCGCTGGAAGATGGCTTGATGAACCAGGAAGTGCCTGCACGCGGTGACCTGGCGTTGATACGCAAGCAGCTGATTGTGATGCGACGCTATATGGCGCCGCAGCGTGATGTGTATGCGCGGCTGGCCATCGAAAAAATGGCGTGGATGAATGATGACGATCGCCGTCGTATGCAAGAAGTTGCGGACCGGTTGGGACGCGGACTCGACGATCTCAATGCCGGCGTGGCGCGTACCTCAATTCTGGCGGATGAAGTCGCTTCGATCCTGGCGGAGTCAATGAACCGCCGCACGTACACCATGTCGCTAATGGCGATGATTTTCCTGCCCGCGACGTTTTTAACCGGCTTATTTGGCGTTAATCTGGGTGGCATCCCCGGCGGCAGCTGGCCGCTGGGCTTCACGGCCTTCTGTGTGCTGCTGCTGATGATGGTTGCAGGTGTTGCGGTATGGCTTAAAAGACGTAACTGGCTGTAAAACAGAAAAGCGGTTTAAACCTGATCGATATCAATATCTCCCGAGACCAATCGGGGCAAACTCTCTCCCGCAGGTGAATGCAACGTCAAGCGATGGGCGTTGCGCTCCATATTGTCTTACTTCCTTTTTTAGAATTACTGCATAGCACATTTGATTCGTACGACGCCGGCCTATCCGCCGGCTTTTTTTTGCCCGCTTGGCTTGCTCGGCCATCCTTTCCTATGCTTACAAGACATTCAGCAATAAGGAGAAGGGCATGCAACCGATCACCGCTAGCGAACCGATTCCTACCGATCCACCCCCCATTCCCGAACCGATTCCACAACCACAGCCGATTCCACCGGAGCAACCGCCTTACGACCCGGAGTTTCCACCGATTCAAGATCCGCCGCCGCATCGCTAATTGCAAATAAAAAAGGCGCGTTGCCGAAGCGACGCGCCTTTTATCTCTCAAAAAACGCTTACTTAATTTCCAGCACGTCCAGACGTACGCTAAGGCTCGGCGCATCATCTTCTTCAGGCTGCCAGCCCGCAGGCTGCACCGGCAACGTTTCGCGATCAAATGCTAAATCACCGCCATCAACAACGTCATCGCCGTGTTTGATACCTTTGAAATCAAAAAGATTGATATCTGCCATATGTGATGGCACCACATTCTGCATGGCGGTAAACATGGTTTCGATGCGGCCTGGATATCGTTTATCCCAGTCGCGCAGCATATCGGCGACCACCTGACGTTGCAGATTTGGCTGCGAGCCGCACAGGTTGCACGGAATGATCGGGAACTGGCGTGCTTCCGCAAAACGAATGATGTCCTTCTCGCGGCAGTAAGCCAGCGGACGAATCACGATATGCTTGCCGTCATCGCTCATCAGCTTGGGCGGCATGCCTTTCATCTTGCCGCCGTAGAACATATTCAGGAACATCGTCTGGAGGATGTCGTCACGATGATGACCTAACGCGATTTTGGTACAACCCAGCTCGGTGGCAGTGCGGTATAGAATGCCACGGCGTAAGCGCGAGCAGAGTGAGCAGGTGGTTTTCCCTTCAGGGATTTTATCTTTAACTATCGAATAGGTATCTTCGTTGACGATGTGGTACTCAACGCCCAATTCATCCAGATAGGCTGGCAGGATATGCTCAGGAAATCCCGGCTGTTTCTGATCCAGATTCACCGCTACCAGCGAGAAATTCACCGGTGCGCTCTGCTGCAAATTGCGCAAAATCTCCAGCATGGTGTAGCTATCTTTGCCGCCAGACAGGCAAACCATGATGCGATCGCCTTCTTCAATCATATTGAAGTCAGCAATGGCTTCACCCACGTTGCGACGCAAACGCTTCTGCAATTTATTGAGGTTGTACTGCTCTTTTTTTGTTACTTCTTGATTTTCTGACATTATTTTCACGCTTAAGAGTGAAGACAAGGACCGTTAGCGGCTGAAGCAAACTTCAGCGGCAATAAACCCTTTTAACATGACTGCGTATGGTACGGATTGCGGGCGCGAATGCTAGCCTGAAGTGATCTCTTTTCTGCGAGTCACGCATTGCACTTGATAGCAAAGCGCACACTTTGCCAGCGCAATCTGTGTATTTATTGATCTAAGCAAATATTTTCCTCATCCGGCCCTGACAGGATGGCCAAATAGTTTTTTTAGTTTCTTAAGGTGAGGAGTGAAAAATGCAAACGTATGACATGGTGTTTGAAGAAGCATGCCGGCTGGTGGGGCAATGTTATCTGGAGCTGGCACAGCGCGGTGCCGCAACCGAGAAAGAAGTGTTAGCGACTGAGTTACGTAACCTGCAAGTGCGTTATCGTGAATTAACCGGCGCACCGAATCGCGCCGTGGAGATGGCAATCGTCCAGCTTAAACCCTGTTAAACCAGCAAAAAGCCCGGCCATCTGCGCCGGGCTTTTCCATTTACTCACTTTTCTCCCTTTTTCCTGCTAACTCCGCCAGCCGTTGATAGCGCTGCTCAGCGGCCTCCGTCGCGTCACGCCATAACTGAGACGCCTCTTCAGGGCGCTGGCTTTGTAATTGACGGAAGCGCTGCTCGTTCATTAATGCCTGTTCCAGCTCTGAGGTGGGTGGACGAGAATCCAGTGACAGCGCGGCTTTACCTTGTTCCGCTCGGCGCGGATCAAAACGATACAAAGGCCAGAAGCCGCTGGTCGTAAGCAAACGCATTTGCTCATGGCTATAGGCGAGATCGTAGCCATGTTCTTCACACGGGCTATAGGCAATGATCAACGACGGCCCTGGCCAGGCTTCGGCTTCCTGAATCGCTTTCACCGTCTGATTAAGCTGCGCACCCAGTGAGATCTGCGCCACATACACATGCCCATACAGTAGGGTGGACATGCCAAGATCTTTACGTGCTTTACGTTTGCCTTGCTCGCCAAATTTGGTCACGGCGCCCAGCGGTGTCGCTTTTGATGCCTGACCACCGGTGTTGGAGTAGCACTGTGTATCCAGCACCAGCACGTTTACGTTTTCGCTCAGGCTCATCACATGATCGAGTCCGCCGTAACCAATATCATAGGCCCAGCCATCGCCACCAATCAGCCAAACGGATTTCTCTACTAATGCATCGGCGGTTGCAGTTAATGCTACGGCTGCAGGCTGCGACGATGCGGCGAGCAGGGCGCGCAGTTGGGCAATCTGTTCGCGCCGCCGTGATATGGTGACGTTGTCACCTTTAAGGTCAGCAACTAATGCAGCGGGCAATTCTGGAGCACATTGATCGAGCAACCTGAGTGCGCGCTGTTTTTGCTGATCGACACTCAAACGGAAACCCAAACCAAACTCGGCGTTATCTTCAAAGAGTGAGTTAGCCCACGCCGGACCACGCCCTTCAGCGTTAGTGGTATAGGGCGTGGAGGGCAAGTTGCCGCCATAAATCGAAGAACAACCGGTAGCATTAGCAATTAATAGGCGATCGCCATATAGCTGCGTCAGAAGCTTGATATAAGGCGTTTCACCACAGCCGGAACAGGCACCGGAATATTCAAACAGCGGGGTAATGAGCTGCGAGGTACGGATATCAATCCTTTCCAGCTGTTCTGCCGTTATCTCAGGAAGTGCGAGGAAGGCAGCGTAATTGATCTTTTCAGTCTCAACATGCTCCAGCCGTGATTTCATGTTGATGGCTTTAATCTCTGGGTGCTGGCGATCGCTGGCTGGACACACCTCTACGCATAAGTTGCAGCCGGTGCAATCTTCCGGTGCCACCTGCAATACATATTTCTGCCCGCGCATATCGCGCGATTTCACATCAAGGGATGCGAGCGAAGCGGGTGCATCGGCCAGCGCTTCAGGGGCCACCACTTTGGCACGAATGGCCGAATGGGGGCAGGCGGCGACACAATGATTACACTGCGTACACAGATCAGGCTGCCAGATGGGGACCGCTTCGGCAATATTGCGTTTTTCCCACTGCGTAGTGCCGACCGGCCAGGTGCCGTCGGGTGGCAAAGCCGAGACGGGGAGCTTGTCGCCAAGGCCTGCCAGCATTGCGGCAGTCACGGTTTTGACGAAATCGGGTGCGCTATCTGACACCACCGGCGGCCGATGTGGGCTGCGGGGATCAACCGGCTGTCGCGGCACCGCGTGCAATGCCTGTTGAGCTAGCGCCAGCGCCTGCCAGTTGCGCTGCACCAGCGCTTCGCCCTTGCTGCTGTAGCTACGTGCAATCGCGTTTTGCAATTCGCTCAGTGCGCTGTTGCCTGGCAGGATCTGCGTCAGCTGGAAAAAGGCCATCTGCATAACCGTGTTAATGCGTGCGCCCAGTTGGCATTCACGGGCAATGCGCGCAGCGTTAATCACATAAAATTGTGCCTGTTTGTCGTTAAGCTTGCTTTGAACTTCCTGTGGCAAACGTGACCACACTTCATCCGCGCGGTAAGGCGTGTTGAGCAGAAAAATCCCGCCGGGCTTGAGCTGATCAATCATCGAATACTTATCGATAAATTGCAGCTGATGGCAGCCGATAAAGTCAGCTTGCTGAATCAAATAGGCGGACTGGATGGGATATTCACTGACGCGTAAATGGGATACCGTCAGTCCACCGGCTTTTTTTGAATCGTAAACGAAATAGCCCTGCACGTGCCACGGCGTAGCGTTGCCGATAATCTTCAGATTGTTTTTGCTGGCGCTGACGCTGCCGTCGCTTCCCAGGCCGTAAAACAGCGCCTCAAGTCGCGCGCGGTTAGGCACAATGTTGGCTTCCAGCGGCAGGGAAAGGTGAGTGACATCATCGTAAATGCCGACGGTAAAGCGCGCCGGAGGTTGTTCACGCTGTAGCGCCCGGAATACGGCCAGGACCGCATCGGGTGCGAACTCTTTCGAAGATAAGCCATAGCGCCCACCACTTACTTTTGGCAGCGATGCACGCTCGCCACGGCTGTAAGCCTCAGCCAGCGCAGTCATCACATCAAGGAACAGCGGTTCACCCAGCGCGCCCGGCTCTTTGGTGCGATCCAGCACGGCAATGCGCTGCGCGGACGCTGGGATCACGCTGAGTAAATGCTTCGCCGAAAACGGGCGATATAAGCGCACTTTTACTAAGCCAACTTTCTCCCCGCGCGGCAGCATCTCATCAATCGCTTCTTCCGCAGTGCCGCAACCAGAACCCATCATGACTATCACGCGTTCGGCCTGTGGATGGCCATAAAACTCAAACGGCTGGTAGTGGCGTCCGGTATTTGCGCCAAATGCTGCCATCGCATCTTCAACGTGTTGGGTGCAATTGTCGTACCAGCGGTTAGTGGCTTCGCGTGCCTGGAAGTAGGTATCGGGATTCGCGGACGTGCCGCGAATGGCAGGACGATCTGGCGTGAGTGCGCGCGCGCGGTGGGCGGCAATGGCGTCAGCGGGCATCAGCGCCTGCAGGGTTTCATCGCTGATCGGTACAATCTTGTTAATCTCATGCGAAGTGCGGAAACCATCAAAAAAGTGGATAAAGGGGATACGGCTGTTAAGCGAGGCAATGTGCGCAATCAAGGCAAAATCCTGCGCTTCCTGCACGCTGGATGCGCAAAGCTGTGCGCAGCCCGTCTGGCGAACGGCCATCACATCGGAATGATCGCCAAAAATAGACAGTGCGTGAGTCGCCACGGTACGCGCTGCAACGTGCAGCACAAACGGCATCAGTTGACCGGCCAGTTTGTACAGCGTTGGAATCATCAGTAGTAATCCCTGCGACGAAGTAAAGGTGGTGGAGAGCGCGCCGGTTTGTAGCGCGCCATGCACGGTGGCAATCGCGCCGCCTTCAGATTGCATCTCGATGACACGCGGTACGTCGCCCCAGACGTTAGGGCGGCCTTCGCCAGACCAGCTATCTGCCAGTTCGGCCATAGTGGAGCTGGGCGTGATGGGGTAAATGGCAATTACTTCACTGGTGCGGAAGGCGACCGAAGCCACTGCACCGTTACCGTCGACGGTAATCATAAATCGTCCTTTGCTACGCTGAGAAACCCGCAAAATTTACGGGGGTAATCAATTCAGTCTAGCAAAGTGTCATGAAGCGACTTTTTCATCTGTGTGCTCGTATGCTGTGAACGCACAAGCCTCTAAATTTGATGGTTTTTACATCATCTCCAGCGATTGTACTCCTTTGATTTCCATCACCTTGTCGTAAATATTGTGAATTGGCGATCTGCGTGACAACGTCACCTCAACGCTCAGCTCGCATAAGCCGCTCTCTTCATCGCGATTGACCACTGCTATATGCCCGTAGCGAATGTTTTCGCGCTGTAATACCAACAATACGATTGGCACGCTTTTCGGTTTGAGATGGACCAGCAGCGTGTGATGACGGCCAATCAGCCAATGGCTGATGCGACGGAAGGTTTCCAGCACGACCAGCGCCAGCACCGTGCCATAAATGCCGATTTCATACATGCCGCTACCGATGACCAGACCAATCGCCGCGGTGACCCATAAACCGGCGGCGGTGGTAAGGCCTTTCACCACTTGTTTCTGAATGATGATGGTGCCTGCGCCGAGAAAGCCCATACCGCTGACTACCTGCGCCGCAATACGGCTGGGATCGAGCGCCACGTGTTCGCTGGCTAACATGTCGGCAAAGCCATATTTCGAAACCAGCATAAACATTGCACTGCCGATACCCACCAGAATGTGGGTGCGTAAACCCGCCTCTTTGGCGCGCAGCTGGCGTTCCAACCCGATCAGGCCACCGAGAATCCCGGCCAGAGCGATACGAATCAACATATCCGTTAGCATTTATCTCTCCTTAGTCATTGAAAAATGGGAATGTCACAGGAATAAAATGGGGTAAATATCCCAATCAGGATAATTCTGCTTGTAAAGCGTGGAAGAAAATTTTGTAAAAAGCTGTGTCACCCCTCGATCCCTTGCTAAGCCTGACATATGCTGGTGCGACTTTTTCGCTCATCCCCGGAGCCCAACCGATGAAAGCCGCTCTCTTCCTGCTGGCCGGAACGACACTGTTACTTTCTGCCTGCAGCAGCAATAGTGATAACGAACCGCCGCAACAAGCTACTGCCGCACACGTACAACCGCGCGTTATTATGTCATCGATGGCTGAAGTGAATTGCAGTAATGCCGGAGGATCGCTGGCGTTTTCCCGTCAGTTAGACGGTTCACGTATCGGTATGTGCCAGCTGGCGAATGGTCGTCGCTGTGACGAACAGGCGCTGATGGGTGGAAATTGCGCCCGCTAACGCAGGCGCAATGCGATTACGCCGTTACCTGATTGGGACTGGTTTCACCGCGCTCTAGCTGTTGTAGGTTACCGAGCGTAGTTTCTGAAATCGCCGTCAACGCTTCGGCCGTCAGGAAGGCCTGATGACCGGTAAAGAGTACGTTGTGGCACGCTGATAAGCGACGGAAAATATCATCCTGAATCACATCATTCGATTTGTCTTCAAAGAACAAATCGCGCTCGTTTTCATACACATCCATGCCTAGCGAACCAATCTTTTGCTGTTTAAGTGCATCAATGGCTGCCTGTGAGTCAATTAACGCACCGCGGCTAGTGTTGATGATCATCACGCCATCCTTCATTTGGCTGAACGCCTGCGCATTGAGCAAGTGATGGTTTTCCGGCGTCAGCGGACAGTGCAGCGTAATCACATCGGATTCGGCAAACAGCGTTTTGAGATCGACATATTCCGCGCCCAGATCGAGCGCCGCCTGGCTTGGATAGGGATCATACGCCAGCAGGCGCATGCCAAAGCCCCTCAGGATGCGCATCGCCGCAATACCGATTTTGCCGGTGCCGACCACGCCTGCGGTTTTGTTATACATGTTGAAGCCGGTTAAGCCATCCAGCGAAAAATTGGCGTCGCGGGTGCGTTGATAAGCGCGATGAATACGGCGATTGAGCGTCATCATCAGGCCAACGGCATGCTCGGCCACCGCTTCTGGCGAATAAGCCGGTACGCGCACCACGTTTAATCCCAGCGCTTTAGCAGCTGCGAGATCGACGTTATTAAAACCGGCACAGCGCAGCGCGATATGCTTCACGCCCAGCGTCGCCAACTCTTCCAGCACCTCTTTACTGGCATCATCGTTGACGAAAATGCACACCGCATCGCAGCCAGCGGCATTTTTCGCGGTGGCTGGCGATAACAGGAAGTCAAAGAACTGCAGCTCAAATCCAAAGCTGGCATTGACGTGTTCAAGGTACTTCTGGTCGTAGTGCTTGGTGCTGTAAACCGCAACTTTCATTGTTTCGCTCCTGAAAAATGCTACGTCGGTATCATCAAAGGATAACGTTTTCCGCGGCATTTTGCTGGTCTTCAGCCAGACTATATGGCTGAAAACTTCATTTGCGAGACGTAACATGCCATCATTTGGCTCCTCGTCAGGATTGTGTAAAGAACAGGAAAGTTAACTGCATGACGCGTGGCCTTCGCCGAACACTTGCTGCACTACTGGCGCTGATACTGCTGCTATTAGGATTGCTGCTGACACTCACGCAGTGGCTGCCGCGTCTGGTGGGTATCTGGCTGCCAGAAAATACCCGCGTTGAACTCCACGGCACGCCGCGCTGGCAGCAAGGTGCGCTGCATTTTCCTGCGGTGCGCTATCTGGCGGGCGAGTGCGAGCTGGCGAAGGTAAGCGATGCCGCACTCGGCTGGCAGCACAAGCGCTGGCAGCTTAATGCCGAAGACGTGCAGCTCAACAGCGATTGCCTCCAATCGCTGCCGCGAAATGAGACAAACGGTACGCCGCGTAGCCTGGCCGAGTGGCAGAAGATGTTGCCGGGCGCGGATGTGCACTTGCAAACGGTCACCATTTTGCCGTTTCAGCAATATGCTGGTCGTTTTGACCTCACCTTAGATAAAGATGTGCAGCAACTGCACTATCAGGGCGACAATCTCAAGGTTGATGCCCGTTTGCAGGGGCAGCAGATGCATATTGCCCAGCTGCAGCTCACTCATCCTTTACTGCCCCAGCCGCTGAATTTACAGGGTGATGTCACCTTGCCAACCTTTGCCGATGGGTTACCCGTCGCTGGCCAACTGCACGCAGCGGTAAATTTGCTGCAATGGCCGCAGCCACTGGCGTTCACGCTTAACTGGCAACAACAGCAAGGGATGCTAGTAGTCAATCAACAGGGCGACGATCACCCGCTTTTGCAGCTGCCATGGCAGGGTGACGATCGCCAAATCCGTATTACGCAAGGTCAATGGCGCTGGCCGCAAGCCGAGCAGCCGCTATCGGGTGGCGTTACATTAACGCTTGAAAACTGGCAACAAGGGCTGGAAAACACCCAGGTCAGCGGACGATTCAATTTGCTGACGCAAGGGCGCGGTGGCAAAGGAAATCTGGTATTAAGCATCGGCCCCGGCAAACTGAGCCTGACAGAGAGCGCGTTGCCGTTTCAGTTGACGGGTGAGAGTAAGTTCGCCGATCTCCAACTATATGGCAGCATGCCCGGTTTGCTGCATGGCATGCTGACGGATCCGCAGCTCAGCCTGAAGCAAGGAGCACTGCTTCGTTTGCGCGGTCGTTTACTCTCAACATTGGAAGTGGATGAAGCACGCTGGCCGCTGGCCGGTGTTACCGTAGCCACGCGCGGCATTAATGGTCGCCTGCAGGCGATACTCAAGGCGCACGATCCCAACTTTGGTCGTTTCACGCTGCATCTTGATGGCCGCGCCACGGATTTTTGGCCGGACAGCGGCGTATGGAACTGGCGTTATTGGGGAGAGGGCGTGATTGAACCGCTGGCGGCCAAATGGGATGTGAAAGGCACCGGCAGCTGGCGAGACACATTAATCACCCTTAGCACGCTGGATACCGGCTTCGATCAGCTGGCCTATGGCATGGTGCAAGTCGCTAAACCGCGCCTGACGCTCTCTGCACCGGTGCGCTGGCAGCGCGATCCCCAGCATCCCGCCTTTAACGGTGGCTTTACGCTGAAATCCGGCCAAACCCAGTTCAGTTACGGCGGCTGGCTGCCCCCTTCAGAACTCAATTTCGCAGCCAAAGGCAGCGATCCCAGCCAGTTTATCTGGCGCGGTCAGCTGATGGCGGAAGATATCGGCCCGGTACGCGTCCATGGCCGCTGGGATGGGGAACGTTTACGGGGTGAAGCCTGGTGGCCCGCGCAATCGCTGACGGTATTCCAGCCCTTACTCAGCAGCGACCTGAAAATGCGCATTCAGTCAGGTGAATTGCGTGCGCAAGTGGCGTTTTCGGCAGCGAGCGAGCAGGGTTTTGAAGCAGGTGGTCACTGGACGGTAAAAGAGGGCAGCCTGTGGATGCCCGACAGTGAAATCAACGGTATTGATTTCTCGTTACCGTTCCGTTTAAAAGATCATCAGTGGCAGCTTGGCCGACGTGGACCGGTTTCATTACGCATTGCCGAAGTGAAAAACCAGTTTTCACTGCAGAATATTACCGCCGATTTGCAGGGTCATTATCCTTGGCGGGAGCGCCAGCCGCTAACGCTCAGCAATGTGAATCTCGATCTGCTCGGCGGACACGTGAGTATGCCCGAGCTGCGCATGCCGCAGCATCAGCCCGCGCGCGTCTCGCTCAAAGAGATCAACCTGAGCAAGCTGGTGACGGCGATTAAACCGAAGCAGTTTGCTATGTCAGGCAAGGTTAACGGCGAGTTGCCGCTATGGGTGAACAATCCCCATTGGCTGGTGGAAAAGGGCTGGATCGCCAACAGCGGTCCGCTGACGTTCCGCCTGGATAAAGATATGGCCGATGCCATCGTCAGTAATAATTTTGCCGCCGGTGCGGCGCTGGATTGGCTGCGCTATATGGAGATATCGCGTTCATGGGCCACGATCGATTTGGATAATCTTGGCAATCTGACGATGCAATCAGAGGTGAAAGGGACCAGCCAGTTCAGTAATCGCCGTCAGTCCGTCAATCTCAACTACCGTCATCAAGAGAATCTATTCCAGCTGTGGCGCAGCCTGCGTTTTGGCGATAATTTGCAATCCTGGGTGGAGCAAAATGCCACCTTACCCTCGAAGAAGGATCCCCAACCATGAGCCTCAGGTCATTACTGGTGCTGGTGCTACTGCCATTGAGCGGTTGCGTCCCGCGTATTGAAGTCGCCGCGCCGAAAGAGCCGATCACCATCAATATGAACGTCAAAATTGAGCATGAAATTCACATCAAGGTGGATAAAGATGTGGAAGCGCTGCTGAAGAATCAAAGCGGGCTGTTTTGAGGAGAAGCATGATGAAACGCAAGGGGATTGCCCTGATTGCCGCGCTGCTGCTCGTGCCATCGGCCTGGGCGCTAACGCTGGATGAAGCGCGTCAGCAAGGGCGCGTTGGGGAAACGCTGAGCGGTTATGTGGCTGCACGCCAGCAGGACGACGAGACGCTCGCGCTGGTCAAGCGTATTAACGATGGACGGATGCAGCAGTATCAACGTGTCGCTCAGCAAAATAATCTCACTACCAGCGAAGTAGCACGCATCGCCGGCGAAAAATTGGTGAACCGTGCGGGCAGCGGCGAGTATGTGCGCGGTATTAATGGCCAGTGGCTGCGTAAATAGAACGCATAAAAAAGCCGGGCACTCAGGCCCGGCAATGATGGCATGATACCCGTTATTGGCGGGTATTTATGGTTTAATACGGATTATGCAGCCACGATCTGTTTGATGGCGTCTTTCGCATCGTTAGCCGCTTTGGTCGCCACTTCTGGACCATAAGCAATGCCTTCCGCAAACACAAAGTTCACGTCAGTGATACCGATAAAGCCAAGGAACAGCTTCACGTAGGGTGTCAGCAGATCGCTGGCGGTGTCTTTATGGATGCCGCCGCGGCTGGAGAGGATCACTGCACGCTTACCGGTGACCAGACCTACAGGGCCGGCTTCGGTGTAACGGAAGGTCACGCCAGCACGAGCAATCAGGTCAAAGTAGTTTTTCAGCTGCGTTGGAATGTTGAAGTTGTACATCGGTGCCGCGATAACGATAGTGTCATGGGCTTGCAGTTCAGCAATCAGTTCATCGGACAGAGACAGCGCTTCCTGCTGACGCGGAGACAGCGGCGCGTCAGACGGACGCAGTGCGCCAACCAGCTCACCATCCAGTACCGGAATTGGCTGAGCAGCCAGATCGCGAACGGTAACCGAATCACCTTTGCCACGTGCTTCTTCAGCGTAGAAGTCGGCCAGTTGATTTGACTGAGAATAACCAGCCAGAATGCTTGATTTCAGAACTAAAACGTTGCTCATGGTATTTTCCTGTGCGTTACGCGGTTGGCTTACCGCTCAATGCTTTACACTGTACGGAGTAAGCCCGTGCGGTAAAAGCGCAATATTTCGAGCTCGATGTTCGAAATAATTGAATAAGCTCGCACGTCGCGTTCAGGCAGGTTTTCCAGATTGTGCTATGATGCCGACCATTAATTGCTTGAATCCGCCGGGAAAGTGTCCGGTTTGCTGCAACAATAGGTAACTCATCGCTATGTCATCACCCGCACCCACTTCTTTAGCCTCCCTTTGGACGCGGCTCGATAATCTGATGCTGCGTGATGGTCAACGCCTGCGCCGACGTTTGCAAGGTGCGGCGAAGGTAAAAAATCCTGACGCACAGCGGGGCATTGTGGCTGAACTTGAGCCAGAATTTGCCGCTGCCGAGCAGCGTATTGCCCAGCGCACCGCCGCTACGCCGCGCATTACCTTTCCGGAAAACCTGCCGGTCAGTCAGAAACAGCAGGATATTGCCGATGCCATCCGTGAGCATCAGGTAGTGATCGTTGCCGGTGAAACCGGATCGGGTAAAACCACCCAGCTGCCAAAAATTTGTCTGGCGCTCGGTCGCGGCGTAAAAGGGCTGATTGGTCATACTCAGCCGCGTCGTCTGGCGGCACGCACCGTGGCCAATCGCATCGCGGACGAACTGGAAACGTCACTCGGTGGCACCATCGGTTACAAGGTGCGCTTTAACGATCAGGTGAGCGAAACCACTCAGGTTAAGCTGATGACTGACGGTATTTTGCTGGCGGAGATCCAGCAGGATCGCCTGTTGCTGCAATATGACACCATCATTATTGATGAAGCGCACGAACGTAGCCTGAACATCGATTTCCTGCTCGGCTATCTGCGTGAACTGCTGCCGCGTCGTCCCGATTTAAAGGTGATCATCACCTCGGCGACCATCGATCCGCAGCGTTTCTCACGTCACTTCCACAATGCGCCGGTGATTGAAGTTTCTGGACGTACCTATCCGGTAGAGGTGCGCTATCGCCCGATGGTGGAAGACGCTGAGGACACCGATCGCGATCAGCTGCAGGCCATTTTTGATGCGGTGGATGAGCTGGGTCAGGAGAGTCGCGGCGATATCCTGATCTTCATGAGCGGCGAGCGTGAAATTCGTGATACCGCCGATGCGCTGATGAAGCGCGATATCCCGCACACCGAGATTCTGCCGCTGTATGCGCGTTTATCGAATGCCGAGCAAAACCGCGTGTTCCAGTCGCACAGCGGTCGTCGTATTGTGTTGGCCACTAACGTGGCGGAAACCTCGCTGACCGTGCCTGGCATCAAATATGTTATCGATCCCGGCACTGCGCGTATCAGCCGCTACAGCTTCCGCACCAAAGTGCAGCGCCTGCCGATTGAGCCGATTTCCCAGGCCTCCGCCAACCAGCGAAAAGGCCGCTGCGGACGCGTGTCCGAAGGGATCTGTATTCGTCTCTACTCGGAGGATGATTTCCTTAGCCGCCCGGAATTTACCGATCCGGAAATTCTGCGCACCAACCTCGCATCGGTCATTCTGCAGATGACGGCGCTGGGGCTGGGTGATATTGCCGCCTTCCCGTTTGTGGAAGCGCCGGATAAACGCAACATTCAGGATGGCGTGCGCCTGCTGGAAGAGCTCGGTGCCATCACCTTAAGTGAAGACGAAACCTATAAGCTGACGCCTTCGGGTCGCCAGCTGGCACAACTGCCGGTCGATCCGCGCCTGGCGCGCATGGTGTTGGAAGCACAGAAATTTGGCTGCGTGCGTGAAGCGATGATCATCACCGCCGCGCTGTCGATACAGGATCCGCGCGAGCGTCCATCCGACAAACAGCAGGCCTCTGATGAGAAACATCGCCGCTTTGCCGATAAAGAGTCTGATTTTCTTGCCTTCGTGAACCTGTGGAATTACCTGCAGGAGCAGCAAAAAGCGCTCTCCAGCAATCACTTCCGCCGCCTGTGTAAAACCGAATTCCTTAACTATTTGCGCGTGCGCGAATGGCAGGATATCTACACTCAGCTGCGTCAGGTGGTGCGGGAACAAGGCATGCCGGTCAATAGCGAACCCGCGCCTTATCGCGAAGTGCACTGTGCTTTGCTCACCGGCTTGCTGTCGCACATTGGTCAGAAAGACAATGAGAAACAGGAGTTTACTGGCGCTCGCAACGCGCGCTTCTCCATCTTCCCGGGTTCCGGTCTGTTTAAGAAGCCGCCGAAGTGGACCATGGTGGCGGAACTGGTGGAAACCAGCCGCTTGTGGGGGCGCGTTGCCGCGCGTATCGATCCCGAGTGGATCGAGCCGCTGGCGCAGCATCTGATCAAGCGCAGCTACAGTGAACCGCACTGGGAAAAAGCGCAGGGCGCGGTCATGGCGACGGAGAAAGTGACGCTCTATGGCCTGGCGATTGTGCAGGCGCGCAAGGTTAACTACAGCCGTATCGATCCGCAGCTGAGCCGCGAGTTGTTTATCCGTCATGCGCTGGTGGAAGGCGATTGGCAGACGCGCCATGCGTTCTTCCGCAATAACCTGAAACTGCGTAACGAAATTGAAGATCTTGAGCACAAATCACGCCGTCGTGACATCCTGGTTGATGACGAAACGCTGTTCGCTTTCTACGATCGTCGCATTGGCAGCGAGGTGGTATCGGCGCGACATTTCGATAGCTGGTGGAAACAGGCCAGCAAAGAGAATCCGGATCTGCTGAGCTTTGATAAGCAAATGCTGATCAAGGACGGTGCGGATAAAGTCAGCCAGCTCGATTACCCCAACTTCTGGCATCAGGGCAACCTGAAGCTCAAACTGAGCTACCAGTTTGAGCCGGGCGCGGATGCCGATGGCGTGACGGTGCACATTCCGCTGCCGCTGTTGAACCAAATTGAAGACACGGGTTTTGAATGGCAGATTCCGGGCGTGCGCCGTGAACTGGTGATTGCGCTGATTAAATCGTTGCCGAAACCGCTGCGCCGTAATCTGGTACCCGCGCCCAACTATGCTGAAGCATTCCTCGGCCGCGTTACCGCGATGGAGCAGCCGCTGCTGGATGCGCTAGAGCGCGAATTCCGCCGCATGACCGGCGTCACCATCGACCGCGACGCCTGGCAGTGGGATCAGGTGCCCGATCACCTGAAAATGACATTCCGTATCGTTGACGAACATAATCGCAAGCTGCAGGAAGGTAAAAATCTGCATCAGCTCAAGCTGTTGCTGAAGGGCAAAGTGCAAGAAACGCTGTCGAAAGTGGCGGACGATGGCTTAGAGCAGAGCGGTTTGCATATCTGGAGCTTTGGCGACTTACCGCAAAGTTATGAGCAGAAGCGCGGTAGCTATCAGGTTAAAGCCTGGCCTGCGCTGGTCGATGAGAAAGACAGCGTGGCGATCCGTCTGTTTGATAGCGAAGCAGAGCAGCAAAAAATGATGTGGCGCGGTCAGCGTCGTCTGCTGCTGCTGAACATCCCATCACCAACGAAATATTTGCACGAAAAGCTGCCGAACAAAGCCAAGCTTGGTTTGTACTTCAACCCGTATGGCAAAGTGCTGGAGCTGATTGATGACTGCATCGCCTGCGGCGTGGATAAGCTGATGGCGGAGGCGGGCGGTCCGGCGTGGCAGCAGGAGAATTTTGAGCAGCTGCGCGACAAAATACGCGCTGAACTGAATGAAACCGTTGTCACTATCGCCAAACAGGTTGAGCAGATTCTGACGTGCGTATTCAATATCAATAAGTTCCTGAAAGGACGTGTGGATATGTCGCTGGCGCTGGCGCTGGGCGATATCAAAGCGCAGATGAATGGTTTGGTCTACCGCGGTTTTGTGACCGGCAACGGCTGGTCGCATCTGGGCGATACGCTACGTTATTTGCAGGGTATTGAGCGACGCCTGGAGAAACTGCCGGTTGATCCGCATAGCGACCGCGCGCGGATGTTGAAAGTGCAGGCCGTGGAACAAGCATGGCAGGTTTGGCGCAATAAATTGCCACCGCAGCGTCAGGATGATGCCGAAGTGCAGGCGATTCGCTGGATGCTGGAAGAGTTAAGGATTAGCTATTTCGCGCAGCAGCTGGGTACGCCTTATCCCATCTCGGAAAAGCGTATTTTGCAGGCGATGGAGCAGCTGAGTTAAGCGATTCGCATGTGAGGCGGTCGCCATGAATGGCGACCCTACAATGCGGGCATCAATATCACATTAAGGAGAAAAAGGTGGGCAGTGGAGTATAAAGCACCCGCAGCTTACTGCGCCAACTCTTCCAGCTTATCTTTAAACGATGGCACCGCAATCGCGCGGTTATCGGCACGATAACGATCGGCCGGTGCCGGTGCCGAACTCTGCACCGCAATTAACTGCCACTCATCGCCATTTTTCAACAGCAACGGTGAACCGCTGTCGCCCGGCAAGGTATCGCACTGATGCGACAACACCGCACGCTGCGCCCAACCGGTAATCAAACAATCACTGTGTGAATAGAGCGTATCCAGATGATCGGCAGGGTAACCTGCCTGCGTCACTTTGCGCTCGGTGGTCTTCAGCGCGGCGGTTAAATCACCACGTGAGCCGTCAAACAGGGGAATCGGCACAATACCCGACGGCGGGTTATGCAAAATAACCAGCCCATAATCGTAAGGTGCGGCGGCTGGCGGTACGATCCAGCCTTCACCGTCAGCTTGCAATCGGCGTGCTAACGAAGGTTCTACGCGCGCATCAATATCATGAATCTCATAACGCCAACCTTTCGCACTGGCCATAAAGCGCAACGCTACCGGCTTATCAAATTTCCCCGGCGGCGCCAGCAAACAGTGGCCGGCAGTCAATGCCAGATGGGCTGAAATCAAAGTGGCGGTACAAAGATTGCCGCTTTCGGTCTCTAACTGACCGATGGCATCCCAGGGCGCAGCACTTACGTCGCGTATCGCCTGGCGATTATCTTTACCAAAGAACAACGTTTTGATGTCTTCCGGGCTTGGCCCATCTTCATCATCGGCATGTGCTGCGAGGTTGAAACTGAAAAGACCAACAAGAAAAAGGGTAGCCAGGCGCATAGTTCTCTCAATGGCGAGAATAAGTAGAGGTTATTGTCATCACGCTTGAGCGATAACTATAGTCGGTGAGCGATGAAAAAGGGAGAAATATTGGAGTAATCAGCACGCTACAACGACTAGATAAAAAAGCTGGCTGCAACTATGCCACAGAGGATCATCACAATCAGAATAATTTCGAAGCGATAGCGACGCACCATTTTTCGCTACTCCAGTAAATAAACACCCGGCATAACCGGGTGTTGTCAATCGTTAAGGCGGTGTTGGCGCGACAAGGCAACCTTATTTAGCCGCTTTTTTCACTTTGTGGTGCTTTTTAGCAGCCTGCGCTTTCTGCGCAGCAGGTTTAGTTACTTTTTTGTGGTGCTTTTTAGCAGCCTGCGCTTTCTGTGCAGCTGGCTTGGTTGCTTTGTGGTGCTTTTTAGCAGCTTGGGCTTTCTGTGCAGCTGGCTTAGTTGCTTTTTTGTGGTGCTTTTTAGCAGCCTGGGCTTTCTGTGCAGCCGGCTTGGTGGCTTTTTTATGGTGCTTTTTAGCAGCCTGAGCTTTCTGTGCCGCTGGCGCTTTCTTCTCTACTTTTTTGTGCTTCTTAGCAGCCTGCGCTTTCTGAGCAGCAGGTTTCTTATGATGTACTGCTTTGTGTTTCGCTGGAGCAGCAGTAGTCGCTGGAGTTGCAGGAGCAGCTGTAGTCTCAGCAGCGAAAGCAACAGAAGACATACCCATAGCAGCGGCGATCACCAGTGCAAATAATTTTTTCATTGCAAAATCCTCGAACTATTTTTTCATGTGTAGCCCACTGCGGGGCCGGTGAAAACACTATATGAAAAACAATTGAGGCTTTCCGTGAGGCATTGGTATCGGCGTGTAACCGATTGTACAAAGCGGGGTATAGGCGGGAAAAAGGGCGGCCTAATGGCCGCCGCGCAGTTTACGCAGAGAGATAGCGTTGTTCAAGATGTTGGCGGAAATAGTGCGGATTCAGCGCTTCGCCGGTGGCATTGATCAGCAGCTGTTGCGTAGGGAAGCGGCTGCCATGCTGCCAAATGTTTTGCTGTAGCCAATCAAACACAGGCTGCAGCTCACCTTGCTGAATTAACGTCTCGACCTGCGGAATGGCACGCTTCACCGCCTGGAACAGCTGGGCGGCGTACATCGCTCCCAGCGTATACGTTGGGAAATAGCCAAACGCGCCGTCGGTCCAGTGAATGTCCTGCATGCAGCCATCGCGATAGTTACCGCGTGTGTCAATGCCCAGCGATTGCTGCATCTTCTCGTCCCACAGCGCTGGGATATCATCCACTTCAATCTCGCCTTCAATTAACGCGCGCTCAATTTCGTAACGTAAAATCACGTGCGCTGGATAGCTCAGCTCATCCGCATCGACGCGAATAAAGCCCGGCTTCACACGCTGCGTCTGGCGTATAAAGTTTTGCAGCTCCAGCGCCGGCTGATCGCCCATCAGCGCCACCACCTGCGGATGGATGTGCTGCAGGAAGGCTTTGCTACGCCCAAGCTGCATCTCCATAAACAGACTTTGCGATTCATGGATGGCGGTTGAACGCGCCTGAGCGACGGGCTGGCCGCGCCACTGTTGCGGAAGATTTTGCTCGTAACGCGCATGGCCTGTCTCGTGGATCACACCCATCATGGCGCTGAGAAAATCATTCTCGTTATAGCGGGTGGTAATGCGCACATCTTCGGGTACGCCACCGCAGAACGGATGCGCGCTGACATCAAGGCGACCGTGATTAAAATCGAAACCTAACGTCTTCATCACGCTCAGGCCTAATTGCTTCTGCGATTCGATGGCAAAAGGGCCCACTGGCTGAACGATGGACGTTTGCTGCTGTTTTGCAACCGCTTTCTGCAAGAGATCGGGCAACCAGGTTTTCAAGTCACCAAAGGTTTTATCCAGCTGCGCGCTGGTCATGCCGGGTTCAAAAACATCCAGCAGCGCGTCATAGCGCGAAACACCGAGCGCGTCGGCGCGTAACTGCGCCTCTTCACGGCTAAGTTTTACCACTTCCTTTAGATTGACAGAGAAACCTTGCCAATCATTCGCAGGCCGTTGCTGGCGCCATGCATGTTCGCAGCGAGAGCCAGCGAGCGATTTGGCTTCAACCAGCGCTGCCGGTAATAGCGTGGCCTGCTGCCATGCACGCTGCATCTCATTCAGGTTCACTTGCTCAACGTCGTTGAGCGATTCCTGCTGCGCCGCATCGAATAATCCACCGAGACGTTTATCGGTAAGCACTTCGTGCATGAACACGCTCAGCTCAGCCATCGCTTCACCGCGGGCCTGGCTGCCGCCCGGTGGCATGGTGGTCTGCATATCGACACCTGCAATGGCACCTAAGTGACCAAAGCGAGAAAGACGCTGAAATGTGCGGCTAAGTTCTTGATAAGCTGAAGTCACGTAAAAAGCTCCTTATGACGGTAAGCGTGGTGCAATGTCCCGCAAGGGTAGATCAACCGGCCAGCAAAAGCGAACGCTAGCGCCGCCTAACGGGCTGCTCTCGATAGAGACATTTCCCTGCATTGCCAACGCGATAGAGTGCACGATCGCCAGGCCCAAACCGCATCCGCCGGTGGCGCGGTCGCGGCTGGGATCGAGGCGTACGAAAGGTTCGAACACGCGGGCGCGTTCTTCTTGCGGAATGCCCGGGCCATCGTCTTCCACCTGTAAACAGCCAATCGCACCGTCAAACCACAAACTGACGCGCAGCCGTTGTTGCGCATAGCGCAGGGCGTTATTCACCAGGTTATCCAGCACGCGCTCCATCAGGCGGGTATCCGCGCTGCCGACGTTCTGGAGCTGTGGGATGTCGAGTGCGATCTGCGCCTGCGGGTTCATGGTCTGCACATCTTCGATATGCACGCGCAGCCATTGGGCGAGATCAAAGGTCTGCAGATTGAGATCGACGCGCGGACGATCAAGACGCGCATAGGTCAGTAGTTCTTCAATCAAACTCTCCAACTGGCCAACGTCACGATTCAGCGCCGCGGATTCTGCTTCGGTGAGATTATCGCTCATCTCCAGCCGGTAACGCAGGCGCACCAGCGGCGTGCGCAGTTCGTGGGCGATGCCGTCGATCAGCTGCTTCTTACTGGCCACTAGCGTGTTGATATTATCGGCCATTTGGTTGAAGGCCACGCCCAGACTGTGCAGGCTAGAGGTGCTTTCAAAATGGGTGCGTACATCCAGCTCGCCGCGACCAAACCGCTGAGCGGCTTTTTCCAGCCGCTGCATCTCTTGCCAGTGTGGACGCAGCCAGATAAATACCGGCAGCGCCAGCGACATGCCAATAAATGCCAGCAGCGCAATATCCAGAATACGCATCTGGTGCAGATAAAACAGGTAGGGAATAGGGCCAACGGAAAGTACGTAATGGCTGCGCGGAATGTGCTGCAGAAAAGTGTATTGATCGTCGATCGCCACAATTTCCCCGGCGCGCAGGCGCTTCATATCGGCTTCACCCAGCTGATATTTACTCATCGGTTCGATATTCAGGTCGAATGACAGATCGAGATCGAGGCTACGAATGGTTTTACCCCAGTCGCGCGGTGGGATCTCACGCAGTTCGCTGCGCATCAAAAACAGCGAGCTGGCCATGAGATCATTCATTGACTGGCGGCCGGCGCGTTCGGCGGTGAATTTGTACACCAGGCCAACCAGCAGCGTCATCACCAGAAAACAGACGAACAGCAGCAAATAGAACTGAATAAAGAGCTTTCTCATGCGGAACGGGTATCCCAGGCCTGCGGCGCGAACAGATAGCCTTTGTTACGAATCGTTTTGATGCGAAACGGCTCGGTGGCGCTGTCGTATAACTTTTTGCGCAGGCGCGAAATGGCCACATCGATACTGCGATCCATACCGTCGTAACTGACGCCACGCAGGGTTTTCAGCAGCGCGTCGCGATTGAGAATTTGTCCTGCGTGATTGGCCAGTTCCCATAACAGATCGAAATCGGCGGTGGAGAGAATGATATTCTCATCAAATAGCGTAACCTGGCGATTGAGGGAATCGATGGTCAATGAACCGAAGCGCAGTACGCGCTGTGAGCTTTGTATGGCTGGCGTCACTTCGGGTTGACCAACCTGCGCCTGGCGGAGATGTAGGCGCAGACGCGCCAGCAACACCGCCGGTGGCGTTGTTTTCAAAATGTAGTCGTTTGCGCCCATTTCCAGCGACAAAATGTGGTTCATGTCGCTGTCAAGCGAGGTCAGTAGCACAATCGGACCTTGCCAGCTGGCACGGAGATCGCGGCACAATGTCATGCCATCTTTGCCGGGCAGCATGATATCAAGCATCACTAAATCGGGATCGTGCGCAGCAATGGTCGCTTCGGCGCGGTCACCGCGGGTTTCAACAATCACTTCTATATCGTGGCGGCCAAGATAAGCGGCGATCAATTCGCCAACCTCTGGCTCATCTTCCACATAAACGATTTTGTTCATAATTCACTGTGGCGGCTAAGAATGTCAGCAGCATAGCTTTTCCTGGTCCTGAGCTCTACGCTACCGCACGAAATATCCCTACCTTACTGGTATGTATACCGTGAAATGTGCCATTATTAGCGGCGCGTTGTCGCGCAAGGTTCGGAACCGTAACGAAAAATAGGGGGAGTGCGAGGGTGTCTGATAAAGAGCTGGCTTCAGCCGGATACAGTGATCGCATCTGCTTCAATTACAGTGATTTTCTCTCCGCTTCCTGCAAAAAACGCTGGAGCTTTGTTGACGCCATTTACGGCGTAATGCCGATCTTTGGCATGGTGACGCGTAAATCGACGCATAATCTGCAGGCCAGCGACGATCATCTCAAAGATTTAGCATTACAAATCATTTCAACGCAGGTCAGCGATGAGATTAACATCGCGCGTTTAATTACGCTTGCCGAGCAGCAGCACATCAGCCGTTTCGATATTCAGTTACCTTATCCTTTGTCAGCCGAGCAGCTTGACGCTATTCATCAGGAATACCGTAAGCCGCTTAACCTGACACAGCAGGATGACCTGCTGTGCGTTTCAATTCCCATCCAACCGCATTAATTCGTCAGCTGCCAGGTAGCGGGCAGAGCGGCTGCAATCAATAATACGATCGCGATGCGTTCCAGCTGTGACAATACCTTGTCGCCACGGCCACCGCGTCGTGCATACAGGAACAGCATCAGACCAGGCGCATACAGCACCACAGAAAGTAAGAGATGCAGCGGGCCCGATGCATATAGCAACCATATACCATACGCGCTGGCGCCAAGACCGGTGAACATCGCCAGCGGCCTGTTCTGGCCGCGCACCATTTTAATTAAGTAGAGACCAACCAACAGATAAGGCACCAGAATCATTTCCGAGGCGATGGTAAGTAGCGTGTTGTAATCTGCACCGGTAGCGGCAATCAAGATCAGGCAAACCTGCACGCTGCCATTTGTCAGCCATAGCGAGGCAGACGGCGAATTGTGACGATTCTGACGTGCGATGCTGCGTGGAAACGCACCCTGCTGTGCCGCCAGGAACGGCACTTCGGCCGCCATTATCGTCCAGCTCAGATAAGCGCCGCATACCGAGATAATTAAACCGACCGCAATTACCGCATCCCCCCAATGCCCCAGCAGATGCTTCATCAGGCCGGCCATCGACGGATTGCGCATTTGCGCCAGTTCGGCGCGCGGTATCACGCCCAGCGACAGCAGCGTCACCAGTAAATAAACCAGTAGCGCGGCAATCACCGCCATTAGCGTGGCGCGACCCACATCTTTTTTATTGCGCGCGCGCGCGGATACTACCACCGCACCTTCAACCCCAATAAACACCCACAGTGTGATCAGCATGGTTTGCTTCACCTGCTGCCAAAGCGGCTGACCGAGTTCTACGCCGCTAAAATCAAAGCGGAAGCGATCGTAATTAAATGCCAGCAATGCCAATACCACGAACAGCAATAACGGCACTAATTTTCCTAATGTCGCGAGCAGGTTAATGCTGGCCGCAGTCTGTACACCGCGCAATACCAGACAATGCACCAGCCATAGCAGCACAGAGGCGCCGAGCATGGCCTGCCACGTATTTCCATCGCCGAATACCACGCGATCGGGGGTATCGGTAAAGAAACTTAGCGCGGAGAAGACGATCACCAGATAGGAGACGTTAGCGATTACCGCACACAGCCAATATCCCCACGCTGAGCAAAAGCCCATCAGCTCGCCAAAACCCGCGCGTGCGTAGGTAAAAATACCGCCATCCAGTTCAGGTTTCAGCCGCGTGAGTAATAGCATGGCAAGCGACAGGAAGATGATGCCAACGCCGGTGATGAGCCAGCCGATCAGCAGTGCTGCCGGGCCCGCAACCGCAGCCATATTTTGCGGCAAGCTGAAAACGCCAGCGCCGAGCATTGAGCTGAGTACCAACGCGGTGAGCGCGCTAAGACCTAATTTTTTATCCAAAACGCCCATCCTAAGCAGCAGAGTATGCTGGGTGGTGGTCATTCCGTTGGCGTGTTGCAGGGTGTTTTGCCAACTTTAGAACGGAATCACCTGAAAACAGGCGGCAGATTTTACGGAGAGCAGGCAGGTAAGGCAATGCAAGAATATGCAAATCTGCGCAGAGATTATGCAAACGACAGAGAAGGGCGACAGACGTCGCCCTTGAGAGAAATTACTTGAAGAGATCGGCGGTGACGGTGAGGTTGCCACCGCTCTGGTTCTGCCATTGACGTGTGATGTGATAGTACTTCGCACCTTTCTCAACGGCACGTTTGCCAACCGCTTCAGATATTTCAGTTGGTGTACCGAAGTGATCGGAGAAAGTAATGGTATCGAACGGCTGCATCTGAGCAGCGGTAATAGCATTAACTTCCTGTACGCTGCGACCATCCGCGGTTTTCACCGTATAACGTTGACCGGTTGAACTTTGGGTTTCGAAGAAACGACCCACATTACGGCTCGGCGTCTCAGAAGAGGCGACTCCCGGGATTGCCACTTTCGTCGCTGCGGTGCCACCGGCGGCCAACGCGGCTTTACCGGCTTCTGAATCAGCAGGGATGGAGTCTGATGTGTTTTGCACCTTACGCTCTGGCGCATCGGCTTTATACACATAAGCGGTGACGTACTGATTGCCGCCGTTATTGGCATCAACCTGACGCACAATAAAGAACGAGGCCGCGCCCTTATTTTTCGCCGCTTTACCAATTGCTTCGTTCACATCCGGCTGGCTAGAGAAGAATCCGTTGACCGACACAGTATCGTAAGGCTCAAGGCGATAGGCTTCTGCTTTCGGCAGCTCTTTCACGCCTGAGAAGCTGCGGTATTTGGTTGAGTCATCCGCTTTCGGCGCATTGGCTTTGTACAGATCAGCCGTTACGCGCCAGTTACCGCCATTACCGTTGCTGTCATTGATACCCTGAACATAGAAAGAGTCTGCGCCTTTGGCATCGGCTTGTTTAGAGATGGCATCTGTTGCATCGCCAATGGCATTGAAACGACCGCTGATATTAATACGTTCGAATGGTTTCAACGCGGCCGCTTGATCTGGCGTTAACTCTTTAGCAGCGAAAGCATTTGCTGCCAGCAGTGATAACAAGGTAGACGCCAGAATAGTGTTCTTCAGCTTCATAAAAATGATCCTTCGCCTTACGCAAAATGAGTACGAAAACGTGCTGGACTCTTGATGTATAACAGATTAGCCGCTGATTATTGCATGTAATAATCAGCCTGTCTCAGCCAATTTATACGCATCAGATTGACAATAACGGCACCTTATTCGCTGGCCTGTCATTTATTGTTGTTAAGCCCCTTTTTTGCACAGATAACCACTTAATCTGGTAACACTTAGTGCTAATACAGTTAATGTATTGTTAAATAAAGGTTTTTAAAAACACTTAATTCGACATGACACGATTTTACGCAGCAGAATATTTTTTAATACGTTCCAAATGCAGTGGCAAACCATGGCATTCATTCTTTGCGTCTGAATATTTGTGTGAATGTCATAAGTGCGCGTTATCGCTGTGGATCACTCTTCACATTTTCAGTAGGTTATAAAGACTTTGTTACATTGTGCATTTTGCTCATAAAAAGCTGAAACACTGTTTCGGCTTTTGAGCTTTTGCCACTTACAGAACTCCATCCTTTAATTATTGAAAGGAAACAGTATGTTAATTGGAATACCCAAAGAACGGTTAGCCAATGAGTCACGCGTGGCCGCCACGCCAAAGACCGTTGAGCAACTGATCAAGCTGGGATTCAGCGTAACCGTTGAACAAAATGCCGGCCTGCGCGCCAGTTTTGATGATGAGAGCTTCATAGCTGCCGGTGCCACCCTCACCAATGGCACCGATGTGTGGCAGTCCGACATCGTATTAAAAGTCAATGCGCCAGACGATCAGGAGATCGAACTGACTCGTGCGGGCAGTACGCTAGTGAGCTTTATCTGGCCGGCGCAAAATCCTGCACTGCTGGAAAAACTGGCTGCGCGAAACGTTACCGTGATGGCAATGGATTCAGTGCCGCGTATTTCACGCGCGCAGGCGCTTGATGCACTCAGCTCAATGGCGAACATCGCAGGTTATCGCGCCATCGTTGAAGCGGCCCACGAATTCGGTCGCTTCTTCACCGGCCAAATCACTGCGGCAGGTAAAGTACCGCCAGCTAAAGTGATGATCATCGGTGCGGGCGTGGCTGGTCTGGCTGCCATCGGTGCAGCGGGGAGCCTGGGTGCCATTGTGCGTGCTTTCGATACGCGTCCGGAGGTAAAAGAGCAGGTGCAAAGTATGGGCGCCGAGTTCCTTGAGCTGGACTTCGAAGAAGAAGCGGGTAGCGGCGACGGTTATGCCAAAGTGATGTCTGAAGCCTTTATCAAGGCGGAGATGGAACTGTTCGCGGCGCAGGCGAAAGAAGTCGATATTATTGTCACCACCGCGCTAATTCCAGGACGTCCAGCACCAAAGCTGATTACCGCAGAAATGGTGGCCAGTATGAAACCAGGCAGCGTGATTGTCGATCTGGCCGCGCAAACCGGCGGTAACTGTGAATTGACCGTTGCCGATCAGGTGACGCTAACCAGCAATGGCGTGAAGATTATCGGCTATACCGATTTGCCCAGCCGTTTGCCAACGCAATCCTCCCAGTTGTACGGCACCAACCTCGTCAACCTACTGAAATTATTGTGTAAAGAGAAAAACGGCGAAATCACCGTTGATTTTGAAGACGTGGTAGTGCGCGGCGTGACGGTGATTCGTGATGGCGAAGTCACCTGGCCGGCGCCGCCGATTCAGGTTTCGGCGGCGCCAAAAGCGCAACCAGCTGCACAACCGCTGCCGAAGGAAGAAGCCAAACCGGTTTCACCGTGGCGCAAGTATCTGCTACTGGCGCTGGCAGTGGTGCTGTTTGCCTGCCTGGCGAATGTGGCGCCGCCTGACTTCTTGTCACACTTCACCGTCTTTGCGCTCTCATGCGTGGTTGGCTATTACGTGGTGTGGAACGTAAGTCACGCTTTACACACGCCGTTGATGGCCGTCACCAACGCCATTTCCGGCATTATTGTGGTGGGTGCGGTGCTGCAGATGGGTCATGGCGGATGGGTAACATTCCTGTCCTTTATTGCCGTGCTGATTGCCAGCATCAATATTTTCGGTGGTTTCACCGTCACCCAGCGCATGCTGAAAATGTTTCGTAAGAATTAAGGGGTAGCAACATGTCTGGCGGATTAGTTACTGCAGCATATATTGTTGCCGCGATTCTGTTTATTTGCAGCCTTGCGGGTCTCTCGAAGCACGAGACCTCTAAGCAGGGTAATATTTTTGGCATGAGCGGCATGGCGATTGCGCTGCTCGCAACTATTTTTGGCCCTCATACCGGTAACATTGCCTGGATTATCGTGGCGATGGTCATCGGTGGTGCGATTGGTTTGCGTCTGGCGAAGAAAGTCGAAATGACTGAAATGCCTGAGCTGGTGGCCATTCTACACAGCTTTGTCGGTTTGGCTGCGGTGTTGGTGGGCTTTAATAGCTACATCGATCACGCACCGGGCCTGGCGCCCGTGATGGAAAATATCCATCTCACCGAGGTGTTTCTTGGCATCTTCATCGGTGCCGTGACCTTTACCGGTTCGCTGGTGGCATTTGGCAAACTGCGCGGGAAGATCTCCTCTTCAGCGCTGATGTTACCGCATCGCCATAAGATGAACCTCGCCGCGCTGGTGGTCTCTTTCCTGCTGATGCTGTGGTTTGTGCAGACCAATAGCACCGGTGCTCAAGTGTTCGCGCTGCTGCTAATGACCCTCATTGCGCTGGTATTTGGCTGGCATTTGGTGGCTTCGATTGGCGGTGCCGATATGCCGGTTGTTGTCTCCATGCTCAACTCTTACTCGGGTTGGGCGGCGGCGGCGGCAGGCTTCATGCTGAGCAACGACTTGCTGATCGTGACCGGTGCGCTGGTGGGTTCTTCGGGGGCCATCCTCTCATACATCATGTGTAAAGCGATGAATCGTTCATTTATCAGCGTGATTGCAGGTGGTTTTGGCACTGATGTAAGTGTGGGTGGTGAAAGCGAAGAAGCGGGTGAACACCGTGAAATCACTGCAGAAGAAACGGCTGAAATGCTAAAGGCCTCCTCTTCGGTGATCATCACCCCGGGTTATGGTATGGCAGTGGCGCAGGCGCAGTATCCAGTTGCTGAAATTACTGAGAAGCTGCGCGCGCGCGGCATCAAAGTTCGCTTTGGTATTCACCCGGTTGCCGGTCGTCTGCCTGGCCACATGAACGTTCTGCTGGCGGAAGCTAAAGTGCCGTACGATGTGGTGCTGGAAATGGACGAAATAAACGATGACTTTAGCGACACTGATACTGTTTTAGTGATCGGCGCGAACGACACCGTCAACCCGGCAGCGCTGGAAGATCCTCGCAGCCCAATTGCTGGCATGCCAGTGCTGGAAGTGTGGAAAGCGCAGAACGTCATTGTGTTTAAACGCTCAATGAGCACGGGATATGCCGGCGTGCAAAATCCACTGTTCTTTAAAGATAATACGCAGATGTTGTTTGGTGACGCCAAAGCCAGCGTAGAAGGTATTCTGCGGGCGCTGTAATAAAGCAGGGCGGTGATGTGAGTCACCGCCCTGAACGTAATAACCAAGGCGGCCATTGTGGACCGCCCTGGTTTAATTAATCGTCTTCATCTTCTTCATCATCGTACTCAATCGGCGATTTGAAATCGTCCGGCTTGATCGCCAGCAAATCACAGCGCAAATGATCGATAACCTGTTCAGCCGTGTTACCGAGGAACGCCGCAGAAAGACCGGTGCGACCAATGGTGCCCAACACCACGATGCCGGCATCAAGATGCGATGCGATATCCGGAATCACCTCCTCAGGTAAGCCTTTCGCCACGTGGGTGAACTCTTCACTGATGGAGAACTTTTGGCGTAGCGCTTTCATGGCCACCAAGTGCTGGCCACGAATGGCGTCGTTGTAGACGCTGGGATCAAAGTCCGGTAATTCGATGGCAATATTAATGGGGGTAATCGGGTAGGCGCCCACTAAATGCACTTCAGTGTGATTTACCATCTCGGCGAGCAGTGTGGTTTCACGAATCAGTTTCTGGTTGAGTTCGTCATGATGCGGTTCTTCGCTCGCCAGATTAACCGCCACCACGGCTTTACCACCCTCAGGCCAGGCCTGATCTTTTACCATCCACACCGGGCAAGGGCATTTACGCAGTAGATGCCAATCCGTAGGCGTGAAAATTACCGCTTCCAGGCGGTCGTGCTGGTGTGCCATTTTCAGCACCAAATCGTGCTGATGCGCCAGAATTTCCTGAATGATGGCTTCGTAAGGCCGGTTATGCCAAACCACCTTGATCTCAATTTCCACCCCGGCTTCCAGATACGCGTGAGCCTGCTGGCGAATCCACTCCGTGCGTTGGCTGATCACTCCCTTGCGCATGTTTGAGCGCTCATCGGGTGACAGTAACGTCGTCATTTCGTAGGAGAAGTCGTAGATAGGCAGGAAAGCTTTGATTTTTCCGCCAATACGTTGATTCAGATAAACCGCACGGCGCAGCGCGGGCTGGTCATCCTGTTGGGGATCAATAGCGACCAGAATATTTTGGTACCGGGACATAAGCCGATCTCCTAAACCAAAGCAAGTTGGATTAAAGATAGCCTAAGTTTGTGCAGGGCAGAAGAGGAAAAGTTGTTGCCGGATCAATAAAATAACTTTTACTGACCCGGCAAAGAATCATGCGGCTTGTTCAGTCTGGCCCGCTAATTCTGCCAGTAAAGCATGGTTCTCAATGGTGATATATTTGCCTTTTACGGCCAACATGCCACTTTTCTGGAAGCGACCGAGCAGACGGCTGATGGTTTCTACGGTTAGTCCCAGGTAGTTACCAATGTCGCCGCGCGTCATAGTGAGGCGGAACTCACGTTGGGAGAAGCCACGTTGACCAAAACGACGGGACAAATTCCACACGAAAGCGGCCAGGCGCTCTTCCGCATTTTTCTTCGACAGCAACAGAATCATATCCTGATCGCCTTTAATTTCACCGCTCATCAGACGCATCATCTGCTGACGCAGCGCAGGCATTTTACCGGAAAGATCGTCCAGCGTTTCGAAGGGGATTTCACATACCATCGCCGTTTCCAGCGCCTGAGCAAAGCTCGGATGTTTCGCACCGACAATGGCGTCAAAACCGACCAAATCACCCGCCAGATGGAAGCCAGTAATTTGCTCATCACCTTGCTCGGTGATGGTGTAGCTTTTGATGGTGCCGGAACGGATAGCGTAAAGGGATTTCAGTTCATCACCGGCTTTGAACAGCGTCTGGCCTTTCTGAATGGGCTTTTTGCGTTCAATAATATTATCCAGCTGATCCAGTTCGTGCTCGTTCAGCGTGAAAGGAATACACAATTGACTGATGCTGCAATCCTGGCAATGAATGGCACAACCGCCAGACTGAATACGTCGTATGCTGCGTTTTTCCGGGATCATATAATTTCGCTCGATGATTATTGACTGTGGTCAATTTTAACATTTTTCTAAGCGAAGGGAACTCATCCGAGCAGTAAATGTACCTAAAACCCTACTATTGTCGGGTATTCCAGGGTTTGAGCGGGTTTTTTTGCAGGGCCATAATTGATCTGGAACGTTTTCTTGCCAGCTTTACAGTTAACCAGCCTTGTTACAACGCAATATGTGACAGATGTTTTGCTTAAAATCCTTTGCTACTCTTTGGCTTTGGCGTCGAAAAAGGGCGCTCAGTTAAACACCAGGCGAGAGGAAACACCATGAATCTTGATGATGAAGACCTTTTCCGGGATGCCATGGGTGATGTGACACCACTTAAAAATTGCGCCAATACTCAGAGGCTGCGTGCGCCTTCGCCTAAGGCACCGCGTGTGCCAGAGCAGAGCGAGGAGCAGGAAAACTTTCTGACGCGCGGCTTTCTGGACATTATCCCGCTCACCACCGCGCTAGAGTATAAAGCCGAGGGCATCCAGCAAGGCGTGCTGGATAAGTTGCGGTTAGGTAAATATCCCATTGATGCCAGTCTGAATTTACTGCGGCAGCCAGTTGAAACCTGCCGGCAATCACTGTTTAGTTTTATGCAGCAAGCCAACAAACACGGCTTACGCAATCTGCTGATTATTCATGGTAAAGGGCGTGATGATGAGTCGCATGCCAACATTGTGCGTAGTTATCTTGCGCGCTGGTTATGGGAATTTCCAGAAGTGCAGACGTATTGCATGGCTCGCCCGCAGGATGGCGGCGCAGGGGCGCTCTATGTCGGCTTGCGCAAAACCGACAAAGCGCGCCTCGAAAATCGCGAGCGGCATGCTAAGCACAGCCGCTAACTATGGAATTTGCGGATGGTCGCAATCAACACTTCAGCGCTAAGGCTCAAAGGACTGCCGCTGCGTGTAATGATGCCAACTGGCTCGCCCGGGCCCGGCGACGCAATCGGTAGTGCGCACAGCGCGTCGTGACTCAAATCTTCCTTAATTGCGCCTGAAGGTACAAACCACACATAGTCATAACGCAGCGCCAGCTGACGCGCCAGCGAGGTAGAGGAGGTTTCCACGCAGTTGGCCGGAAGGGTACAACCCTGTTCATTCAACATGTGCTGCGCAATGCGGCGCGGCGCGGTGCCTTCGGGTGAAATCACCACCGGCCATTGCATCGCCCGTGAAAGCATCACGTTGTCACTTAATAACGGATGATCTGGCCGCACCACAAGCTTGAGCGATTCCAGAAACAGCAGTTCATAAGTGAGTCCCGCCATCATTTCGCTGTCGGCCATGCGGCCGATCCCCACATCAAACTCGCCTGCACGCAAGCCCGCCAACAGCACATTATTATGCAGGGTAGCGACTTGCACGGTGGTATTCGGTTGCTGCTCGTGGAAACGATCGAGGATTTGCGGCAGCATACCCATGGCCGCCGTTGTGAGCGCGCCGAGGCGGATCACCACTGGGCGACCAGGCTGCGGAGCGTTAAAACTCTGCCCGGCATGATTCAGTGCATCCAGCACCTTCACGGCATGGATGAGGAATTGCTCACCCAAAGTGGTGAGCTGGGCGCCAAGGCGGCCGCGTTCGAACAGCCGCGCTCCCGCCAGTTCTTCCAGCTCATTAAGCGTTTTCGATAGGGCGGGTTGACTGAGATTCAGTGTCTCAGCCGCACGACCCAGTGTGCCCTGCTGCGCTACCGCAACAAAGGTATGTAAATGGCGCAAGCGAATGCGCTGATTGAAAAGGATATTTTTGTCCATACACTCAACATAATGAGTTCTGCCGAGCTGCGGCAATGGGGAAACTGAAATTATGTTAACCTGCCTGCAAAATAATATTAACAAAAATGCTGCAAAGTTAGGGTGCTAGCTAACCCCTTGTATTGATGGGGCTTTATAAAAATGACTTTTTTTGCATTATCGTTATGCCGCTTAGAATCAAGTGCTTATCGAGCAAAACATTGAATAATTCTCAATTACATCCAAATTTTCTGCCAGTTATTCTTAACGATGAGCTATGATAAGCGCCGTTTTTTTTACTAAAACTGATGCCCTAAACGGTTGAAAAGTGCAGGAGTCGTTAAGTGACCAGCGTTGAAGCAGTAGACGTTCGCCAGCTCATCAATCAGAGTGCGCTAAGCAGCTGGCAGAAGCGCTTAATTGCGCTGTGCTTCGTGGTGGTCGCGCTTGATGGCATGGACATTGCCCTCATGGGATTCATTGCACCTACGCTTAAAGCCAGTTGGGGAGTGACCAATCATCAACTTGGCATGGTGATCAGCGCCGCGCTAATTGGTCTGGCGCTGGGTGCCATGGTTGCGGGCCCGTTAGCCGATCGCTACGGCCGTCGCGTAATGATTTTGCTCAGCGTCCTCTTTTTTGGACTGTGGACGTTAGCCACCGCCATGGCACAGAACATCGAACAGATGATGCTGTTTCGATTCCTGACGGGGCTAGGGCTTGGCGCGGCGATGCCCAACGTTGGCACGCTGGTTGCTGAATATGCGCCTGAGCGCCGGCGCTCATTTATCATCACCGTTGTATTTTGTGGCTTCACCTTTGGCGCCGCGTCCGGGGGCTTTGCCGCCTCGTGGTTGCTACCACGCTATGATTGGCACTCTGTTATGCTGATGGGCGGCGTGCTGCCGCTGGTTGTACTGCCTTTTTTGCTGCGTGGCTTGCCCGAATCGGTCCGTTTTCTCATCAGTCGCTGCGCACCCGCCGCACGTATCCACGCCATTCTTGAACGCATGCTGCCCGGCGTCGTGCAGCCAAATAGTCATTATCAGAGTACTGAACTGCCAACGGCCCGCCGGGGATCTGTCGCCACGGTAGTGTCACGACGTTATCTGTTTGGCAGTTTGATGCTGTGGGGCGGCTATTTTATGGGGCTGTTCCTGGTTTATTTAATTGGTAGTTGGATGCCTTCGCTAATCAGCACGCTAGGTATGTCGGTGACGGAAGCGGCAATTGTTACCGCAATGTATCAAGCGGGCGGCACTCTCGGCTCGTTGTTTGCCGGTTGGTTAATGGACCGCATCAATGCCAATCTAGCGCTGGCAGCGATCTACTTCTGCGGCGGCATTGCTATTGTCGCGCTGGGTTTTTCGCCAGCGCAGGTCGGCCTAATGAGCGCCATCGCCTTCTTTAGCGGTTTCTGTTTTAACGGTGCTAACACCGGTATGAATGCGCTCTCTGCCAGCTATTATCCCACTCATGCGCGCGCGACAGGTTCCAGCTGGATGCACGGCGTGGGCCGCGTGGGAGCCATCATCAGCGCGTTTGTCGGCGCTGAGCTGTTAACTCTCGGCTGGTCATTTAGCCAAATTTTTCTGCTGCTGGCGATTCCTGCGGTACTGACTACCGTCATGCTGGTATTGAAATGCCGCTTTGGTGACCATCCAACCGCCATTGAGTGACAAGGCGATCACAGTTCCACGAAATTCTCACCCAGCGCTAAAGGGTTGATCTACAGTAGCAGCAGCCCTTTAGCCCAAGGTGATGATGATGCCAAACTTCCTTAGCAGCGATGCGAT
The DNA here is from genome assembly GCF_039621635.1 of Pantoea sp. BRR-3P. Classification (NCBI taxonomy): domain Bacteria; kingdom Pseudomonadati; phylum Pseudomonadota; class Gammaproteobacteria; order Enterobacterales; family Erwiniaceae; genus Pantoea; species Pantoea sp. BRR-3P. Next base: position 2,091,907 of record NZ_CP155066.1, on the reverse strand, counting down.
CCGCACGCTTTTCTCTCAGGCGATGTCAGCCATGTATCAGCAGGAAGTGCCTCAATATGGCACGCTGACGCAGCTGGTCATCGCTGTCAATGAACGCACGCTGGAAGCTAATCCCGCGTTAAAAAACCGTCTATCGGCGGCTGATGAGCTCAGTCGGCTGAGCGTGGAACGTCACGGCGCGATTCGCGTTGGCACAGCAGAAGAACTCAGCACGTTGCGCCAGATGTTTGCCGTAATGGGGATGGAAGCGGTGGGTTATTACGATTTGTCACAAGCTGGAGTGCCGGTGCACTCCACGGCATTTCGCCCCGTAAGCGACCGTGCGCTGCGGCACAATCCGTTCCGCGTGTTTACCTCATTGCTGCGTCTGGAGTTAATTGACGATGCGGCATTGCGCGCTAAAGCCGCGGCGATTCTTGCCGCACGCGATATCTTTACGCCTGGCTGCCGCGCGCTGATTGCTCAACATCAGCAGCAGGGCGGTCTCAACGCGAATGATGCCGCCCGTTTTGTGCAGGAAGCGCTGGAAACCTTCCGCTGGCACGCGCACACCACGGTGGATAGCGGTACCTATCGCGCGCTCAGTGAACAGCACCGCCTGATCGCGGATGTCGTGTGTTTTCGCGGTTGCCATATCAACCATCTGACGCCGCGCACGCTGGATATTGATCGCGTGCAAGCGCTGATGCCCTCGCGCGGCATCGATCCCAAAACCCTGATTGAAGGCCCGCCGCAGCGCCAGGTACCGATCCTCTTACGTCAGACCAGCTTTAAAGCGCTGGAAGAAGCGGTACACTTTAACGACGGCACGCCGGGTACCCATACCGCGCGCTTCGGTGAGATTGAGCAGCGTGGCGCAGCACTGACGCCGAAAGGACGCGCGCTGTACGATCGGTTGCTGGCTGAAGCCGGCACCGGTAGCGACAACCAGCATCATCAGCAGCATCTCAGCGCTGTGTTCCGTGATTTCCCCGATGATGAAGAAACGTTACGTGAACAGCAGCTGGCCTGGTTCCGCTATCGCCTGACCGAGAAAGGGACGGATGTGCCGCCGCGTGCAGGTGAAAGCGTGGCACAATTGCTGGCAGAAGATCGCTTAGCCGTCGAACCGATCGTTTACGAGGATTTTTTACCGGTCAGCGCTGCAGGAATTTTTCAGTCGAATTTAGGTGATGTGGCACAAGCACGCAGTGCGGGCAATGCCAGCAAAGCCGAGTTTGAAAGCGCGTTGGGTGTAGCGGTACTGGATGAAATGGCGTTGTATCAGCAGATGCAGCAGCGCAGTCTGGAACGCTGTGGTGTTGCATCGGCGTAAATAAGAGAGCCGGTCTGTGAAGTTCAGCAGACCGGCTGCTTTTCTTATGGTTATTGCAAGCGCGAATCCCGCACCAGCGTGTACTTCCCAGCCCCTAAAAACATAATGGCGAGTGCGCCAAGCAGGTAAAGTGCCTCTGTCTCCAGTGCCCAGGCACCGACATCAGTGCGATGCCAGACGTCGCCCATTTTTACCAGCAGTGTCGCAACAATCATATTCACCGCAATAATGAACGCCGCAGGGCGGGTCATTAATCCGATGATAACCATTACGGGTGCCGCTATTTCCCCGATGTAAGCACCGTAAGCGATGAAACCTGGCATGCCTTTGACACTGAGCATGTGCGCGATCCACCCCACGCCATGCACCGCTTTGAATGCGCCATGAAACAACAGCAGCCCGCCAAAGGTTAACCGTAACAGCAATTTACCGAAGTCCGGGTGATCGCTCATCCGGGTGAACATCTGGTTGATTCCACCAAACATGCTGTCTCTCCGCCGCGCCAGGTTAACTTGCAACCTTAAAACAAATGGTCGTCTTAGGGTTAACCAAAATATTTGATGAGGTTGTTCAAAGAATCACACCGCGTTTCGGCTTAATCTGCAAATGCTTTCAGAACATGGACATTCGCACAAGGCCTGCAAATAATGGAACGATGCTTTATCAGGGAAGCCGAGATGAAAAATGAACGACGTCTGAGGATCATGACAGCAGAGGGTGAACTCAGAGGCCTGATGGATGAAGATCTTTTTGTCTTTAAGGGAATACCTTACGCAGCAGCGCCGACCGGCGCCTTACGCTGGCGTCCTCCGCAGCCGGTCCAGCCCTGGCAAGGTGTGCGGAATGCAACGGAATGGGGCGCGGCGAGCTGGCAGAATCGCGATTTTTGTGTGGCGGCAGGCGGCGGTGATCCGGGATGTTTCAGTGAAGATTGTCTTTACCTGAATATCTGGACACCGGATGTTGAACCATCGCGTCCGTTGCCGGTAATGGTCTGGCTGCATGGCGGCGGTTTCACAATGGGTGCAGGCAACCTCGATCCTTATCGTGGCAAGGCGTTGGCGGCACAAGGCGTGGTTGTCGTCACGTTAAACTATCGACTTGGCCACTTCGGTTTCTTTGCGCACCCCGCGCTTGATGCGCAATATCCGGTCGGTGGTGTTATTAACAACTTCGCCTTACTCGATAAAATTGCCGCGTTGCAGTGGATTCAACGCAATATTCCGGCCTTCGGTGGCGATCGTCATAATATTACCCTGTTTGGTGAATCATCCGGTGCGCGCAGCGTATTATCGCTGTGCTGTTCGCCACTGGCCGAAGGGTTGTTTCATAAAGGCATCGTGCAAAGCGCTTACAGTCTACCGGATGTGCCGCAGAAGCAGGCACAGCAACTCGGGCTACAGGTCGCCGCGCATTTCAATTTGCCAGAAAACGCCAGTGCAGAACAATTACGCGAACTGCCTGCCGATCGGTTCTGGCCACTGGAGCGTCCGCTGGCGTTAGCACCGGTTCCCATCAGCGGTGATGCTGTCTTGCCCAAACCGATGCTGCACACCTTTATGGCGGGCAAACAGCATCGCATTCCTTTGATGATTGGCAGCAACAGTGATGAAGCCAGCGTGTTGGATTATTTTGGCGTGGATCCCACCGCGGTATTGAAACAGATGCGTAGCAAGAACCGCATCAGCTATCGCCTGATGAAATGGCTTTATGATCTGCACGATGATGCACTGCTCGGTCGCGCGGTGGCGCGCGACATGGCCTTTACCGTATTGCCACTGATCGTGGCGCAATCACAATACAATATTGGCATGCCGGCCTGGCGCTATTGGTTCGACTATGTTTCGGAAAATGCGCGCGACCTTTATCCGCACGGCACCTGGCATGGCAATGAAATTCCTTATGTTTTCAATACGCTCGATACCTTCACGCCGTTGACCGAGCGCACTTACAGCGCACAGGATAAAGCGTTTGCTGCTAAGGTCAGCGCGTATTGGATCGCTTTCGCTCGTGAAGCCAGCGAGTTTAGCGCTCATTTACCGGGAGAGGTGGACTGGCCGGTTTGGCGTGCGGGCGAGGACATCACGCTAGCGTTAGGCGATCGGGGCAAAGCAGAGGCGGTATTGAAGAAAAAATTTATGCGTGGCCGGCTGCGTTTGTTCCGCCTGATGATGCGTAGCCATGTAAAGCTTTAGTTAGCTTGCTAATGGTGCAATTGCGCAAATGATTTTTTAAGGTAAATTTCACGCTATCTTACTGATAAGTATTACAAGCTAGCTTTAGTAACCTCAATTAGTGAGCAATTTATTAGCTTCCAAAACCGTTACATTTTCCCTTTCCCATGCCGATAAACGCAATATGCCCGATTTAATCGGGCCTCCTTCGCGTTTCACACCAAGGGATTATGTATGGGTATCTTAAAAAACTTCACGATTCGCGCCGTCATGCTCACCATTCTTGGGCTGTTTTGCCTGCTGTGGTGCGCTGTCGGATTGTTTAGCGTCCACTCGTTGAACGCTCTGGGCGACGGTAATGAGATTGACCGCCAGTTAGTTAATCAAATGACGGTATTAAGCAAAGGAAATGACCAATATTTTCGCGTAGTGACGCGCCTGTCGCGCGTGATGGAAGGTCGGGCATCGGGCGCACCAATCAAAGGCGAGGCCTTCACACCGGTGCAGCAGGCATTAGATAACATGAAAAGCCTGCTGACTCAGTTCAAAGCAATGGCTCCCGGTCCAATGGACGAGGAAACGGCCAACAGCGTAATCGTTAACTGGCAGAAATTGCTGGATGAGGGCATTGCGCCGCAGGTTGCTTTGGCGCAGCAGGGTACGCTTGAGGCCTACCGCGCGCAGGCGAATAACGTTACGCCGCCGCTTAGCCGTGCTTTTGGTGCCAGTGCTGAAGCCTTCAATAAAGCCGCCGGCAGTAAACTGGATGAGACGCGGGTGACCGTTGATAAGCTCACCAGCATCACCAAAGCGATCATATTGGTGGCGGTGGTGATTGGCCTGGTCATCCTGCTGTTTACCGATCGTTATCTGGTGGCAATGCTGGTGAAACCGCTCGAGCGCGTGCGTAACCATTTTTCCATCATTGCGCAGGGCGATTTGAGTCAGCCGGTGGCAGAGTTTGGTCGCAACTGCGTTGGCAAGCTGGTGCCATTACTCAGTGCCATGCAGGACAGCCTGCGTGAGGCGGTAAGCGCCATTCGCAGCGGTACCGAAAACATCTATCGCGGTGCGGCTGAAATCTCCTCAGGTAACAACGATCTCTCTTCACGTACCGAAGAGCAGGCCGCCGCGCTAGAGCAAACCGCAGCCAGTATGGAGCAGCTCACCGCCACGGTAAAATTCAATGCTGACAATGCACGTCAGGCTAGCACCCTGGCAGAAACCGCAACCAGCACCGCGCAACAGGGCGGAAGATTGGTCGGTGAAGTGGTGACTACCATGCAAGGTATTTCCGGCAGTTCGAAAAAAATCGCCGAAATCACCAGCGTCATTAATAGCATTGCCTTCCAGACAAATATTCTGGCGTTAAATGCCGCGGTAGAGGCCGCACGCGCGGGTGAACAGGGACGTGGCTTTGCCGTCGTCGCGAGCGAAGTGCGCAACCTGGCGCAGCGCAGTGCGGGTGCAGCTAAAGAGATCGCGACATTGATTGAAGATTCCGTGCAGCGCGTAGAGAAAGGTTCAGAACTGGTGAGCAGCGCCGGCAGTACCATGCACGATATTCTTAAGTCGGTGCAGGACGTTAATGAAATCATGAAGCACATCGCTGCCGCTTCGGAAGAGCAAAGCAAGGGAATTTCGCAGGTTGGGACTGCGGTGACGGAGATGGACAGCGTCACGCAACAAAACGCCTCGCTGGTTGAGGAGGTTTCTGCCGCCGCCAGCGCGCTGGAGCGTCAAACACAAGAGCTACAAGCCTCTGTGGCAAAATTCCGGTTATCGGACAACACACCCGCGAGCAACATGCCTTTATCGCCAGCTGCCCCGGTACTGCGTCGCCCGGTGTTATCTGGTGCCAGCGTTCAGCCTAAATCGACCACCGACGAGTGGGTTTCCTTCTAAGGCTGCGCTAACCACGCCACCAGTTCCGGCAGGAACGGTGGCGCATCTTTTTCCGCTCTCTGCAACAGACTGTAGGTTGCGCCGGTTGCCACACTCGCGGCGAACGGCGCGATTAATCGACCGTTCGCCAGGTCATTCTGTACCAGGGTGACATCCGCTACCGTGACGCCAAATCCCTGAATCGCTGCGCTAATCGCTAAATCCATGGTGGCGAAATGCTGGTTGCGCGCCATAGGCAGCGCTGCTTCAACACTTGTCAGCCACAATTGCCAGTCGCGCATATCCTGCGTGGGATGGAGAAACGTAAGCTTTGCCAGTTCGGTGACCTGGGTGGGCGGCGTAACGCTGCTGGCCATTACCGGTGTTAAGCGCTCCTCAAACAGACAAAGCGAACCTGCGGGCGTTGCGCCAAACACAATCGCCGCATCAAAATTCTCGAGCTGCGAGCCATGATCGAGCGTGGTGGTAAGCGCAACGTGAATGTCAGGCCGGTGCTGTTCCAGCGCCACCAGACGCGGCACCAGCCAACGCATAGCGCAGGTGGGTGCTTTCAGGCGAATCGAGGTATTGCTGCGGCTGGCTTTTTCCGTTGCATTCACCAGCAGCGCAAAGCCTTGCTGTAGCTCCGGCAGCAACGCAGCGCCTTGCTCGGTGAGATGCAGTCCACGCGCGTGACGCACAAATAATGGGAATCCAAGCCAGCTTTCTAACGTTGCAACTTTGCGACTCACTGCGCCTTGAGTAATGCAGAGTTCACTGGCAGCACGCGTCAGATTCAAATGGCGTGCAGTCACCAGAAACGCGTGAATGGCATTCAGCGGCAGAGCGGAACGGGACATAACAACCTCAAGCTATGATTTTTAATCATGGCTATTATGACAACAATTCGCTTGTCGACTCAAGCCACACGCCGTTGAATAGAAATCTATTTTCATTACGTGGTTATGCAACTTTACGAGGCAACGATGACCCTGAATAGCAGTGTTAACATCTCTTCCAAACAGCCTGATGTCGGCACGACGATTTTTAGCGTCATCGGCCAGCTGTCGGCGCAACATCAGGCTATTAACCTTTCGCAAGGCGCACCGAATTTCCCCTGCGATCCGCAGTTGGTGGAGCTGGTAAGTAAAGCGATGCGTGAAGGCCACAACCAATATGCCTCAATGACCGGCTTGCCGGCGCTACGCGAAGCGCTGGCCGAGAAAGTTCACACGCTGTATGGCCAGCAATATGATGCCAGCAGTGAAGTGCTGATCACCGGCAGCGCCAGCCAGGGCATTTATATGGCGATCTCGGCGCTGGTGCATCCCGGCGATGAAGTGATCTTCTTCGAACCGGCCTTCGACAGCTACGCGCCGGTGGTGCGTTTGCAGGGCGCGACGCCAGTCGGGCTGAAGTTGCAGGTGCCCGATTTCGCCATCGATTGGGATGAACTGCGCGCCACCATTACCCCGCGCACCCGCATGATCATCATCAACACGCCGCACAACCCCAGCGCACAGGTGCTGTCAGCGGCAGATTTGGATCAGCTCGCCGCGCTGACGCGCAACACCGATATTGTGGTGCTGTCTGATGAAGTCTACGAACACATTCTGTTTGATGGTCGCCAGCATTGCGGCATGGCAACGCATCCGGAGCTGGCGCAGCGTAGCGTGGTGGTTTCGTCCTTTGGCAAAACCTTCCACGTTACCGGCTGGCGCGTCGGCTATGCGCTGGCGCCGGCCGCGCTGATGGAGGAGATCGTTAAAGTGCATCAGTTCATGATGTACGCCGCTGATACGCCGATGCAGGTTGGCTTTGCTCACTATCTGCAACAGCCGCAAAACTACCTGCAGCTATCGTCGTTCTATCAGGAGAAGCGCGATCGCCTGCTGACCTTGCTGCAGGATTCACCGTTTAAGCTGCTGCCGAGCGCCGGCTCATTCTTTATGTTGGCCAGCTACGGACATTTCAGTGACGAGAGCGATAGCGAAATGGTAAAACGTCTCATCGTCGATCACGGTGTGGCCACCATTCCGTTATCGGCGTTTTATATGGACGGCACTGACAATAAATTAATTCGCCTGTCATTCGCAAAAGACGACGCAACACTTCAGGCCGGTGCAGAAGCGCTCTGCCGGGTCAAAGGGTAACTTAGGGGTAAATATAATGAAAAAATTGAACGCACTGTTTGTCGCTCTCGGCATGCTGACCTCGGCGCACGCGCTGGCACAGGGAACCTTACGCTACGGTCTGGAATCGCAATATCCGCCGTTTGAAAGCCGCAATGCGCAGGGTGAACTGGAAGGTTTTGATATCGAACTGGGTAAAGCGATTTGTCAGGTAGGTAACTTCGATTGTAAGTGGGTGGAAAGCAGCTTTGATGCGCTGATCCCGGCGCTGCAGGCGAAGAAATTTGATGCCATTAACTCAGCGATGAACATTACTGAAGCGCGAGCCAAAAGCATTGATTTCACCAAGCCGATCTACCGTATTCCCACCATGCTGATTGTGAAAGAGGGTGAGAAGCTGCAGCCAACTGCGGAGTCGCTGAAAGGCAAAAATATCGGTGTGCTGCAGGGTTCCATCCAGGAAACCTACGCGAAGAAACATTGGGAAGCGCAGGGCGTAACGGTGACCTCTTACCAGGATCAGAACCAGGTTTACAACGATATGGTGGCAGGGCGTCTCGACGGCACGCTGGTGATGTCTGCAGCCGGTCAATCAGGCTTCCTGGACAAGCCGCAGGGTAAAGGTTTCGCCTTTGCCGGCAAGCCGGTTGAGGATGACACCATTCTTGGCAGCGGCATTGGCTTTGGTCTGCGTAAAGGGGATACCAGCCTGAAGCAAGAGCTGGATGCGGCCATCACTAAGGTGCAAAGCGATGGAACCGTGACCAAGCTGGCAGCGAAATTCTTCCCAGGCATTGATGTGTCAGCTAGCAAATAATGTAAAAAAGGTCGCCAAACAAGGCGACCCCAATCCAACCGTAAGGTCGTCATTTATGACGACCTTTTTGTATTATTTCGCCGCTAAATAACACAGCGCTTCCGCCACCTGATACGACTTCACAAACGATGGAACCGGTAAAAACTCAAAGCGCGAATGGAAATTGTGCGCGCCGGTAAAGAAATTCGGCGTCAGCAGACCTTTCGCTGACAGCGCGGCACCATCGGTGCCGCCGCGCATCGGGATCACTTTCGGTTCCACGCCCACTTGCTCCAGCGCGGCAAAAATCAGGTCAATTGCGCGACGATCTTCACCAATCGCATTGCTGATATTGCTGTAGGTATCGTTAATGGTCAGCGCCACATGTCCGGTGGGATAACGCGCGGCAATCTCATCGGCCACCTCCACCAGCTGCTGCTTCCTGGCGTCAAAACCTTTCAAATCAAAATCTCGAATTGAGGCTTTCAGCACGGCACGGCTGGCATTGGCATTCATATCGTTAAACCAGATATAGCCTTCGCGTCCTTCAGTGTGTTCGGGTGTGGCAAGGCGATCAAATTGCGCGATAAAGTCATGCGCCATCAGCAGCGGATTAACCAGCACGCCTTTGCCTGACATCGGGTGCGCCGGTACGCCGGTAAACACCACTTCTGCCGCGGCGGCATTAAAGTTTTCATACACCACCTCGCCCAGCTCACAGCAGTCGATGGTCCAGGCGAAATCGACGTTAAAGCGCTGCTCCAGATCCAGCGCTTTGGCACCGCGCAGGCCAATCTCCTCATCGGGAACAAAGGCCACCACGATGTCACCGTGATCGCCCTTTAAATTTTCCAGCAGCGTCATCACTACCGTCACCGCCGCTTTGTTATCTGCGCCGAGCACGCTGGTGCCATCGCTGAAGATAATGTCCTGGCCAATGTAGGGTTGGATTTCCGGATGTTCAGCAACGCGCAGCCAGATATCCTGCGTACGATTCAGGCAGACATCATCGCCGGTAAATGTCAGGGTTTGCGGGTGGATGTCCGGTGAAAGACCCACATCCACGGTATCGATGTGGGTGATAAAGCCAATACGCGGCGCAGCAGGACGATTGCCTGGTTTTACGGCCGTTACCGTGGCGTGCTTATCGATCACGATATCCTGCAATCCCAGTTCGCCGAGCTCCTTTGCCAGTAATTCTGCCATCGCATGTTGCGAAGGCGTACTCGGCAGCGTGGTTGATTTGGCATCGCTCTGGCTGGAAACCGCCAAATAACGGTAAAAACGCTGGGTCAATTGGCTGGCAAGTTGGTCTGTCATCACAATTCCTTATTAGCATTGCGGCGTCTGTAGTACGCGTGCTGGTTAAATCATGTTATTTATTAGTCAGATGAACATTAAATAACGAAGCTGACTCATGGAAGTCAATAAAAAGCGAGGATAATGATGAAAAAAGTGATGGCAAAACTGACGCTCACGGCACTGGGATTAGCGGTTGCCGGCGGGGTTTCGGCGAAAACGCTGGTTTATTGTTCAGAGGGATCGCCGGAAAACTTCAACCCGCAGTTGTATACCTCGGGCACCAGCGTGGATGCCAGCGCCGTGCCGATTTTCAACCGCTTGGTTGATTTCACTCCGGGTACAACCAAACTGGTGCCGAGCCTGGCCGAGAGCTGGGATATCAGCGCGGATGGTACGGTTTACACCTTCCACTTGCGCAAAGGGGTAAAATTCCAAAGCAACAAGCTGTTTAAGCCTTCGCGCGACTTCAATGCCGATGACGTCATTTTCTCGTTTATGCGTCAGATGGACCCGAAAAACCCCTACCACAATGTCTCTGGAGGTAACTACGCTAACTTTGAAAGCCTTGAGTTGGCGAAGCTGATCAAAAATATTGAAAAAGTCGATGACAACACGGTGCGTATCACCCTGGCACATGCCGAAGCGCCATTCCTCGCCGATTTGGCGTGGTATTTCGCCTCAATACATTCGGCTGAATACGCCGACCAGATGCTGAAAGCCGGAACGCCGGAAAAAGTGGATATGGAGCCCATTGGCACCGGACCGTTTGAGCTGGTGCAGTACCAAAAAGATTCGCGCATTCTCTATAAAGCCTTCCCCGAGTATTGGCAGGGCAAGGCGAAGCTCGATCGTATAGTGTTCTCCATCACGCCGGATGCGTCGGTGCGTTACGCCAAGCTGGAGAAAAATGAGTGCCAGATTATGCCGTTCCCCAATCCGGCCGATCTGGAGAAGATGCGCGCCAATCCTGACTTAACCCTTGAACAGAAATCGGGCCTCAACACCGGTTTTCTCTCTTTCAACACCACCAAAGCACCGCTGGATAACGTTAAAGTACGTCAGGCACTGGCGATGGCGATCAACAAGCAGGCGATCATTGATGCCATTTTCAAAGGCACCGGCACCGTGGCGAAAAACATCCTGCCGCCAGACGTGTGGAGTGCGGATAAAGATCTGAAGGATTACGACTACGATCCGGCGAAAGCCAAAGCGCTGCTGCAGGAAGCGGGTATCAAGCCGGGTACCGAAATTGCGCTGTGGGCAATGCCGGTACAAAGACCGTATAACCCCAACGCACGTCGTATGGCAGAGATGATCCAGGCCGATTGGGCTAAATTGGGCATCAAAGCCAATATCGTGAGCTATGAGTGGGGCGAATACCTCAAGCGCGTCAAGGATGGTGAACATCAGGCGGCGTTGATGGGCTGGACCACCGCAACCGGTGACCCGGATAATTTCTTCGGTCCACTGTACAGCTGCACGTCAGCTAACGGCGGCTCCAACTCCTCGAAATGGTGTTATCAGCCGTTTGAGAAGATCATCACCGACGCGCGGGCTGAGCAGAATCATGACAAACGCGTGGCTCTTTATCAGCAGGCGCAGCAGATGATGCACGATCAGATGCCTGCGGTGATGATTGCTCATTCAACCATTTTCGAACCGGTACGCAAATCGGTGAGCGGCTATCAGGTGGATCCGTTCGGTAAGCACATCTTCTATCCGGTGGATATTAAGAACTAAATTACGGCTTCCAGCGCTGACGTAAAGGCTCTTCCAGCGCATCAAGTTGCTGTAGCAAAAAAGTGAGAAACACATTCAGGGCGGCGCTACGGGGCCGCCCTGAATGCGTCTGCAGCTGCAAGGTGCGCTGGCTCAGCTGATCAATGCCCACCGAGCGCAATATCAAACCGTGCGTTTCAGCTTCCTGCAGTACGGTAAAGGCACTGCAAATAGTCACTGCCTGCGGCGTGCGTAGCAGAAATTGAAATAGCATGGAGAAGGTATCGCAGGTCATTACCGGCTCTACCAGGCAGCCGCTCATGTGGCTGGCGAGTTCAAACAGCTGCCGTACCGTGGTGTTCTGCTGCGGCAATGCCAGCGGATAGTGGTTCAGATCGGCCAGCGTGACATGTGAAGCTTTGGCTAAGGGATGGCTGTGATGCATCACAATGAGTACTGGAGCAGGCCACGAACCCACAACATCAACGCCCCGTTCAGCGTGCAGGCTGAACTGCAGGGCCACATCACAGTCGCCGTTGCGCAGTGCTTCCGCCACGCCTTGCGTGCTTAACACCTTTACTTCAAACAACACGCCAGGATTGTGAACGCGAAAGTCTGCAATCATGCGCGGTAAAAGGGTAAATGCCAGTCCATCGGTACAGGCGATGCGAATCAGCGTGCGGCGCACCGCGTTTAATCCTTTAATTTCCGCTAGCGCGTACTCCATATCCAGCATGTTTTTATGCACGTGGTGCGCGAAGATTTCTCCAGCCTCATTCAGCGCCATTCCGCGTGCGTGGCGGTCAAATAGCGGTGCGCCAACCTGCTTTTCCAGCCGTTGAATTTGGCGACTAATAGCGGAAACGGCAACAAACAGCTGTTGACTGGCCGCGCTTAGCGAGCCGGTATTAACGACGGCGAGAAAATAGCGGATTTCAGTGCTTAACATGCAGACGCCTCATCGTGGAGCATGCCTCATAACCGGGCAGGCGAGTTTTGCTTTAAAAGCAAATGTTACTCGATAATTTGATAATTGTGGCAAAGCAGAGTTTCCGTAAAGATGAAATTACGACAAAACAATAAAAGACAGAGCAAACATGACGGCACAACAAGCGGTGCAACAAGCCAGCGCCTATTTTGATAGCGGGGAATTCCAACGTATTTTGGCGCGTCGCGTCGCCCAGCGCACAGAGAGCCAGCGACAAGATCGTGATAGCGAATTACAGCGTTACCTGCAGGATGAAATCGGCCCACAGCTGATTGCGCTCGGCTTCACCTTGCATTTTATCGACAATCCGGAAGCCGCCCATCGACCGTTCCTCGTGGCGGTGCGCATTGAGGATCCCGCTCTACCAACGCTGCTCAGCTACGGTCATGGCGATGTGGTGTTTGGCGATGATGAAAACTGGCGTGAAGGTTTATCACCGTGGCAGCTGGTGGAAGAGGGCGATCGTTGGTATGCCCGGGGTAGCGCAGATAATAAAGGCCAGCACTGCGTCAATCTGGCCGCGCTTGAGCAGGTTTCCCAGGCGCGCGGCGGCAAGCTGGGCTTCAACTGCAAAATACTGTTTGAGATGGGCGAGGAGATCAGCTCGCCAGGCCTGGCGCAGCTGTGCCATCAGCACAGTGAATTGCTGCAAGCCGATCTGTTTATCGCTTCCGACGGTCCGCGTCTCAATGCGATTCGCCCAACGCTTTTTCTGGGTTCACGCGGTGCCGTTAACTTTCGTTTGACGGTTAACGCGCGTGATAACGCCTATCACTCTGGCAACTGGGGCGGCTTACTGACCAACCCCGGCACGCAGCTGGCTAATGCCATTGCTTCGCTGGTCAACGCGCAGGGCGTATTGCAGGTTGATGCGTTGAAACCCAACTCACTCACGCCGCAGGTGCGCGAGATTCTGGCGGATATCGAGGTCGGCGGCATGCCGGGCGATCCCGCTATTGATGCCAACTGGGGCGAGCCAGGGCTTTCGCCTACTGAGCGGCTGTATGGCTGGAACACGCTGGAAGTGTTGTCATTTCTGACGGGCAATCCGGCGCAGCCAATGAACGCGATTCCAGGCAACGCAACCGCAGTATGCCAGCTGCGCTTTGTGGTTGGCACCGATTGGGAGCACCTTGCGCAGCATATTAGCGCCCATCTGCAACGACACGGTTTTGGCTACGTGGACGTTGAGTTCCTGCGCGGATCGCCCGCGACACGTCTCGATCCCACCGATCCGCTGGTCAATTGGGTGCTGACCAGCATGGCGGAAACGTGCGGCAAGAAACCGGCGCTGCTGCCCAATCTCGGCGGTTCGCTGCCGAATGAGGTGTTCTCCGATATTCTCGGCTTGCCAACGCTTTGGGTGCCGCACTCCTATCCGGCCTGCGGCCAGCATGGCGTGAACGAGCACATGTTGAAATCAATTGCCCGCGAAGGTTTGCAGATCATGACGCGCCTGCTGTGGGATCTGGGTGAGCGGGGAACCGAACTGGTGGCGCAGCATCGTGCGCACGTGGGAGGTGGGCGATGAGCAGCGTGAATACTACCTTGTCATTGGGTACCACCAAACCTAATCTGCATAAAACCCTGTTTGCTACCTGTATTGGCAACGCGCTGGAGTGGTTCGACATCGCCGTCTACGGCTTTTTCGCCAGCTACATCGCGCATGCTTTCTTCCCCACCAGCGATCCCTCGGTTTCAATGCTGCTGACGTTTGGCAGCTTTGGCGTATCGTTCCTGATTCGTCCCTTGGGTGCCATTGTGCTGGGCAACTACGCCGATCGCCACGGACGCAAAAAAGCGTTGCTGCTGTCGATTAATCTGATGATGCTCGGTGGCGCGGTGATTACCTTTATGCCGAGCTACAGCAGCATTGGTGTGATAGCGCCATTGCTGATTTTGCTGGCGCGCCTGGTGCAGGGATTTTCAGCCGGTGGCGAATTTGGTAGCTCGACGGCCTTTCTGGTGGAGCATTTTCCGGAGCGCAAAGCTTTTATTGCCAGCTGGCAGTTCGCCACTCAGGGTGCCAGTACCTTGATGGCGTCAGCATTTGGGCTGGGATTGACGCAGGCTCTCACAGAAAGCCAGATTCAGGAGTGGGGCTGGCGAATCCCCTTTGCCTTTGGTCTGCTGATTGGTCCGCTGGGGATTTATATACGCCGTCACGTCCATGAACCCGCAAGCTTCGCCGAACACAAACCGGAAGCCGCGCCGCTGAAACGCCTGTTGGGTCGACAAAAAGAGCTCATGCTGTTGGCGATCGGCCTGATGGTGATTTCGACTGCCGTCAATTACATGCTCAACTACGTGCCAACCTATGCCACTAAAAATCTGCACTTGTCGGGGAGCGTCGCGTTCACTGCCACGCTGTTGGCGGGGGTGATTTTAACGGTAGTGACACCGATTATGGGCCTGTGGGCGGAGCGCGTAGGACGTGTGCCGCTGATGTGGGGTTCACTGATTCTGCTGATCGTCACCATCTATCCGGCGTTTAAGCTGGTCGTGGAGCACGCCACGCCAACCACGCTGATTCTGCTGGTGTGCTGGATGGCGCTGCTGAAGTCGATTTACTTCTCAACGGTGCCTTCAGTGATGGCGGATCTCTTCCCGATCGGCACGCGCGCCAGCGGCATGGCCATTAGCTATAACGTGGCGGTAACGGTGTTTGGTGGTTTTGCGCCGCTAATCTGTACCTTACTGATTAGTGCGACCGGCACCAGTCTGGCGCCGGGCTATTATCTGATGGCGATGTCACTATTAAGCGGTCTGGCCTTGCTGCGCAGCCAGAAGCGCGTCTCGTAATGATTTTCCGGTGCGCAGCAATGCGCACCGGGTTTTCCTCATGAGAACTGCAAATAGGCGACGTGCGTCTGTAGAAACTCTTCTAACCCGTGACGTCCATCGGCGCCCCCAATCCCCGACTTGCGCCAGCCCGCGTGGAAACCTTGCATCGCTTCAAAATTCTCGCGGTTGATGTAGGTCTCTCCAAACTTCAGCTTACGCAGTGCCACCATTGCGGTATTCAGATTTTGCGTATAAATCGATGAGGTAAGGCCGTATGCGCAATCGTTGGCCAGCGTGACGGCTTCATCAAGCGTTTTAAAGCTCATCACTGGCAGCACCGGTCCGAAGATTTCCTCTTGCATGATCTCCATATCCTGACGCACGCCAGTAATAATGGTGGGTTCAAAATAGAAGCCTTTATTGCCGGCACGTTTGCCGCCCAGAACCACTTTGCCGCCATCAGCGACCGCTTTTGCAACTTTGTGTTCAACGCGCTCCAGCGCGGCGGACGTAATCAGTGGGCCCATATCAATGTCGTTTTGCTCAGCTGGATTACCGAACTTCACCTGCTGCATCGCGCAAGTTAGTGCGCTGATAAAGCGGTCGTAAATGCCCTCCTGCACGTAAACACGCTCAGCACAGTTACACACCTGCCCGGTGTTGATTACGCGCGAACTGACAATGGCTTTAACCGCTAAATCCAAATCGGCATCATTCATCACGATTGCTGGTGCTTTTCCGCCCAGCTCCAGCGACACTTTGGTGACATTTTTCGCCGCTGCTTCCATGGTTGCGATGCCGGCGTTGACGCTGCCGGTCAGGCTCACCAGGCCCACCTTCGGGTTGCCTGCTAGCTCCTGGCCAATTTCCGGGCCATAGCCGTAAACAAAGTTGATCACGCCTTTTGGCAGGCCAACCTGATGAATAATCTGCGCGAAAATTGCCGCATTGTTCGGCGTCAGTTCACTGGGTTTGATCACGATAGTGTTGCCGGTCACCAGCGCAGGCGCCGCTTTACGCGCAATCAGGAAGAAAGGGAAGTTCCACGGCAGGATGCCAGTGGTGACGCCGATGGCTTTTTTGAAAACAAAGATGTTTTCATTGGGACGATCGCTGTTAATGATCTCGCCGTCATAGCGGCGCGCCCATTCAGCCATGTACTCAAGATAATCGGCGGTGAATAGCACTTCGGTTTGCGCCAGGCCTTGCGTTTTGCCACCCTCAGCAACGATAGTCGCGGTCAGTTCCGGCTCGCGCTGGCGAATAGCTGCCGCAATTTTGCGCAGCCAGTTTCCGCGCTCCACGGCGGGCAGGGCTTCCCAATCAGGTTGCGCCGCTTCGGCGGCGTGAATCGCCTGCGCGGCATCTTGCCTACGCCCTTCGGGTATGCGCGAAAGCAATACTTCTGTCGCCGGATTAATAACTTCTATCCATTTATCATTCTGGTCGGCAACAAATGCGCCATTAATATAATGTTGGTGATGTGTTGTCATATGCAGGCTCCCCGCGATCGTTTTCGTTAAAATTCTGTGAAATAAAGAGTGAAACAGATCAGGGTGTCGCACCTTTTCGTCATTGCCAGGACGAAGGGTGGGATGGCAAAGAAGGGAAGAAGAGCGTGACGGACGCAGCATTCCTGGCGAAATGCCGCGTTTTCAGGTGGTTAGTTGCGCCTGGGCAAATGTTAAATTGTTATCAGGAACCCGGTACAGCTGCACCACTTACAATAAACCACGCTAGAAAACTAACGCCGGCAATAATGATGGCAATGGGGAAAAGCAGTCCGATTTTCATAATAATCCCGTGAGTTATGCGAGTTGAACGATCGCGCGATGGGTTTTCATCATACTGAACAGCTGGAATTGCGTTGCGTCATCAACCTGACGCAGATGTTCACCTTTTTGATAATGAATACTGTGGACGTGTCCCAGCTGGCGCCACACCACAATCACCGACGCCAGCAGGGCGCAGTTCTCTTCGCTCTGCAGGCAATCAATCGTGGCGTAATGTGCCTCATCCAGTCCATTAATAAAGACGTTGAGCGCCTGCGCTGGCACGACAGCGCGGATGTCATCGAGCATCACGCGACTCACCGATTGCGACAGCAGCAGCCTCAATCTTTTGGTATTCATCTCAATCCTTCGTCCTGATGATTTTCCCAACGTTATACGGATTATTTGTCAGCGGGGAAAGCCTGGCGCACGGCTTTGTGTGACTGCCATGTTAAAGGACGCTTTGGCAGTGAAGTAAATACTGTGCTGATCGACACAACAAAAAATAAAAATATGCTGAATAATAAGCTACTTATCAAAATCATCCGCTGCCCTGCCTGCAAATGCGATTTTGTGATCCTTATGTTGATGACCCCCCGAATTTTGCCAGTCACCTGCGCTTTCCGGCAGCCATTCAAAGGCTGAGCGAAAGCGGCTCACCGTAGACTGCCGGTAATCGGGAGACCGCCGGTTTCCTGTTGGCCTCAACCTTACGAAGGAATAACAATGAACAGTGCCATCATTGCAGGTATTTTCTGGCATCTGGTGGGTGCCGCCAGTGCCGCCTGTTTTTATGCTCCATTTAAGCAGGTGAAAAAGTGGTCTTGGGAAACGATGTGGTCGGTCGGGGGTATTATGTCATGGCTGATTCTGCCTTGGGCGGTCAGCGCCGTCTTGCTTCCTCACTTCTGGAGTTACTATGGCAGTTTCAGTTTTTCACAGCTGATGCCGGTCTTTCTGTTTGGTGCCATGTGGGGCATAGGCAATATCAATTACGGTTTGACCATGCGCTATCTGGGGATGTCGATGGGCATCGGTATCGCCATCGGTATCACCTTAGTGGTAGGAACCCTGATGACACCGCTGCTGCAAGGGCGTTTTGTCGAGTTGTTCAGCTCGGCAGGTGGACGAATGACACTGCTCGGCGTGTTTGTTGCGCTGATCGGTGTAGGAATCGTGTCACGTGCTGGTCTGTTGAAGGAGCGTGCGCTGGGTATCAATGCCGAAGAGTTCAACCTGAAAAAAGGACTGGTGCTGGCGGTCATGTGCGGCATCTTCTCTGCGGGCATGTCGTTTGCGATGGATGCCGCGAAGCCGATGCATGAAGCCGCTGCCAATTTAGGTATCAATCCCCTCTATGTGGCATTGCCGAGCTACGTGGTAATCATGGGCGGTGGTGCGTTGGTGAATTTGGCTTACTGCTTCATCCGCCTGGCGGTAAAAAGCGATTTGTCTGTGCGTCGTGATTTCTCGGTCGCTAAGCCCATGCTGCTTGCGAATATTGCCTTTGCCGTGCTGGGCGGCACCATGTGGTATCTGCAATTCTTTTTCTACGCATGGGGCCACGCCAAAATCCCAGCGCAGTATGACTTCGTCAGCTGGATGCTGCATATGAGTCTTTACGTGCTGTGCGGCGGCTTGGTCGGATTGGTGCTGAAAGAGTGGAAATCGGTGGGGCAACGTCCAGTACGCGTCCTTTCTCTGGGTTGTGTGGTGATTATCATTGCCGCCAACATTGTGGGTTTAGGCATGGCGGCCTGATGAATAGCCTGATGCGCCAAATGGCGTGTCAGGCTTTGGCCTTTTCTGATAAGAGTTCTCGCTGCGGCAGGAAGCGCTGCCGCCAGGCACTCGGCGTTAATCCCGTTTCACGCGTAAACACCACCGAAAAGTAGTTGCTGTCATCAAAGCCACACCGCGCCGCCACTTCACTGATTAATCCCTCTTGCGTCCGTAACAGATATTTCGCCTGACAAAGCTGGAGCTGTCGTAAATAGTGCCCAACGGTCATCCCCGTTTGCTGACGAAAAAGCTGTTTTAATGCGCGTTCACTTAACTGATTCTGTTGACAAAAAAGGGATAAATCGAAGGGGCGACTGATGGCACCTTGCAGCGCCGACATCAGGAGATCAAGCTGTTCGCCTTCCGGCAGTGCCCAGGGGCGATCGGCTGCATAACCGTGCCGCCGCAAAATGAGCGCCAGCTGTAAAAACAGGGCTTCAGAGAGCTGTATCGAAAGTGAATCACTTTTACGGCTTTCGCGTTCTAGCTGACTAATTACGCCGCGAGCCAATGCCATACCGCGCGTGGTTAAGCGCCAGCAACCGGGAGAATTCTCTTCCTGTGGAGGCAGCAGCTGACTCCAGTCGAGGCCAAGGCGAAAGCGATCGCGACAGTAAAGTATATTGTCGAGCGCCAGATCGTTGACGCTGTCATAGCTGTGGCAATCATTGTCATGGATGTAAAACACATCGCCGCAGGTCACTAACCATGGACGATCGTTTAATACATGCAGGCCGTTGCCGCGCCAGACAATGACAATTTCACTGAACTCATGGCGATGTGGCGGAAAGGAGGGCTGCGGCATGCGCTCGGCCACGGCAATCGGCAGATTGGTGGCCGGGAAATAGTCTTCGCGCGTTAAGAGCAACGGCATGAGAAAACACTCCGGTTATAGCATCTGCTGGCGCTCCGCTCGGGGCGCGCAGCCAAATTCTCGCCGGAACAGCGTGGAGAAGTGGTTACTGTCACCAAACCCACACTGATAGGCGATGTCGGTAATGCGCATATCGCTATGACGCAGTAAATGCCGCGCCTGTAACAGGCGTAGCCGATTAAGGTAACGCTGTGGCGTATTGCCGGTTTGCTGCTTCATCTGACGGTGCAGGGTACGCAGCGACAACGAAAAACGATCGGCCAACGCATCCCACACAATATCTTCACTGTAGTGTTCATTGAGCCAGTCAAGCAACCGGTGCAAGCGTGCTTCCTGGTCCTGAGAGTGATCGTTGTGAGCCGCTTCGCGCAGCAGCACCAGCAGTTGCAGAAAGAGCTGTTCCTGGTGTGCGTGGCGTTCCAGCGACCAGCCACCCTGCTGCTTCATCTGCGTCACAATGTGCAACGCTTGCGCCATGACTTTGTGATTAATGCGCCAATGCGAAGCGTAGTTATCCTCTTCCTCACGAGGCAGCAACGCCTGCAACCCGGAAAGAAATCGAAATGAGGCCGGGCTACGGTAAAGCACATTGGTCAGGCACAAATTTTCGGTTTGCTCATACAGGTGGCGGTCGTGATCGCGAATAAAGCATACGCATCCGGCAGATAACGCCTGCGGCTGACCGTTAAACACATGAATACCTGAACCTTGCTCCACCAGCACAATTTCATGGAAATCATGATGATGTTCAGGAAACGCCTGCTGTGGCACGCGTGGCTCAATGGCGATGGCGTAATCCCCGGCTGGGAAGAAATCTGCGCTATGTAGAACAGTCATGGTTCGCCTCTCATTTGACTCAACTGCAGCCGAGTCTACGCAGGCGCCCCGCAGCTTACCTTGAATTTTGAACTGTGTGACGCAGGAAAATGGCTAATTTTTCAAGATCTCATCGGCGAATGACGGAAATGCGGCAAGGCTCACAACTCTCTACTTATCGGGTTATGTGAGCTTTCTCACGAACTTCTTTGTCCGTCTGCCAGCAGATATTACGGCCTGGCAGTAAGGGGAAGGTGGCCAAAAGCAGAGGTTTCTAATCTGTAGTCATCTCATTACAGGAAGAACACGCCATGAGTATGCGTAACATTGTTGCCATTGATTTAGGCGCATCCAGCGGGCGCGTGATGCTCGCACAATGGAGTTCAGCAAAGCAGCACATTAGCCTGCGCGAAGTCCGCCGCTTTACCAATCAGCGCGTACGCCGTGCCGACTATGATTGTTGGGATCTGGACCGACTGGAGCAGGAGATACGTCTCGGACTCGCCCAGCTAGACGACGAAGGCATCGTGCCAGACAGCATCGGCATTGATACCTGGGGCGTCGATCTGGTGCTGCTGGATGCCAACGGCGAGCGTGTCGGAGAGGCGGTTAGCTATCGTGACAAGCGCACGGAAGGGCAAATGGCGCAGGCCATCAACGACCTTGGCAAAGAAGCCATCTATCAACGTACGGGCATTCAGTTTCTCCCCATCAATACGCTCTATCAACTGCGTGCGCTGCATCAACAGCAGCCCGATTGGCAGGCACGAGTGCGCCATGCCTTAATGATTCCGGACTACCTGCATTATCGCCTTACCGGCCAGATGAACTGGGAATATACCAACGCCACAACGACGCAATTGCTCAATATCCAGAGCGGTGAGTGGGACCACGATTTACTGGCGTGGGCGGGTGTCCCTGCTGAGTGGTTTGGTAAACCGACGGCACCGGGAAATACCGTGGGATACTGGACCAGCGCCAGTGGCAACCATATTCCCGTGATTGCTGTCGCCACTCACGACACCGCCAGTGCGGTTCTGGCGACACCATTGATGCAGGATGATGCTGCCTACCTCAGTTCAGGCACCTGGTCACTGATAGGCATTGAGAGTTTGCAGCCTTGTGTCAGCAGCGCTGCGCTTAACGCCAACGTGACTAACGAAGGCGGAGCAGAAGGCTATCGTGTGTTGAAAAACATCATGGGCCTGTGGCTGCTGCAACGGATGTGCACGGAACTGCACATTACCGATCTCTGCTCACTGATCGATGATGCTGCACAAGAACCGCTGTGCCACGCCCTGATCAATCCCAACCACAGCCGCTTTATCAACCCTATCAGCATGGTCCAGGAGATCCAAAACGCCTGCGCCGAGCAGAATATGCCGGTGCCGCAAACGCCTGCCGCGCTAGCGCGCACCATTTTTGACAGCCTGGCACTGTTATATCGCCAGTCAATCAGTGAACTCGACCAGCTCCGCGCCACGCCGCTGCGGCAGCTGCATGTGGTGGGCGGTGGCAGCCAAAACCCGCTCCTGAACCAACTGTGTGCCGATGCTTGTCAGTTACCCGTATTGGCCGGCCCTATTGAAGCCTCAACGCTCGGCAACGTCGGTTGCCAGTTAATTGCGCTGGGGGAATTGCGTGACGTTAACGATTTACGCCGCTGCATCAGCCAAAACTTCCCGTTGAAAACATTTGAACCGCTAAAAAACAGTGCCTTTGCTGCCCATCAGGCACGCTTTGCGGCGCTGAGCCAACCTGCTAAGGAACTTGCATATGACTAAGCTGATTGAACAAGCCTATGAACTGGCTAAACAACGCTATGCCGCGATGGGCATAGATGTGGAACAGGTGATGGCGCAACTGGATGGCATTCCTGTCTCAATGCACTGCTGGCAGGGCGATGATGTACGCGGTTTTGAAAATCCGAACGGCGAGTTAACCGGCGGCATTCAGGCGACGGGCAACTATCCCGGCCGCGCCCGCAATGCGGACGAGCTGCGCGCTGATGTAGAAAAGGCGATGTCGCTTATTCCCGGCGCCAAACGCCTCAATCTGCACGCGATTTATCTGGAGAGCGATAAGCCGGTTGATCGTGATGCAATTGAGCCACAACATTTCAGCAACTGGGTGGAATGGGCTAAAACGCATAAGTTAGGTCTCGACTTCAATCCAAGCTGCTTCTCGCATCCGCTGAGCGCTGATGGTTTCACGCTGTCGCATGCAGATAAAGGTATTCGCCAGTTCTGGATCGATCACTGCAAAGCCAGCCGCCGCATTTCTGCCCACTTTGGCGAGCAGCTAGGTACGCCTTCGGTCATGAATATTTGGGTACCGGACGGAATGAAAGATCTCACCGTCGATCGATTAGCGCCACGTCAACGACTGGCCAGCGCACTTGATGAAGTTATCAGTGAAAAACTCAACCCAGCGCATCATATCGATGCCGTAGAGAGCAAACTATTTGGCATTGGGGCAGAGAGCTACACCGTGGGCTCCAATGAGTTCTGCCTCGGGTATGCCAGCAGCCGCCAAACCGCATTAACGCTCGATGCCGGGCACTTCCATCCTACCGAAGTGATTTCGGACAAAATATCCACCGCCATGCTTTACGTGCCGCGTCTGCTGCTGCATGTGAGCCGCCCAGTGCGTTGGGACAGCGATCACGTGGTCATTCTCGACGATGAAACGCAAGCCATCGCCACTGAAATTGCCCGCCACAAGCTGTTCGACAAAGTGCATATCGGCCTCGACTTCTTCGATGCTTCGATCAACCGCATCGCGGCATGGGTGATTGGGACGCGCAATGCCAAAAAAGCGCTGTTACGTGCGCTGCTTGAGCCAACCGATCAGTTACGTAAGCTGGAAATAGCAGGGGATTACACCGGCCGTCTGGCCATGCTGGAAGAACAGAAATCCTTGCCGTGGCAAGCGGTATGGGAAGCATGGTGCCTGCGCCACGATGTTCCTGCTGACGCCAGCTGGCTGAGCGAAGTCCGTCATTATGAACAACAAACACTGCGTTAACGTTAAGGGACACATCATGCAAAATATTCTCTCTTCCGCTTTTGTTCAGGGAATGGTTAAAGCGACCAGCGACATGTGGTTGAAGGGCTGGGATGAGCGTAACGGCGGTAACGTTACCCTGCGCTTGTTACCTGAGGAAGTTAAAGCTTACGCCAGTGATTTTTATACGGAGCCGCGCTGCATTGAGTTGACGCAACCCGCACCGGCCCTGGCCAATGACTGGTTTCTGGTAACCGGTTCGGGCAAATTTTTCCGCAATGTCCAGATCGATCCGGCCGATTGCCTCGCGCTGTTGCAGGTGGATGACAAAGGGTTGTCATACAAAATCCATTGGGGATTGAGTCATGGTGGCTTGCCAACGTCAGAATTAGCTGCGCACTTTCAGTCGCACAGCGTGCGTAAGCAGATCTCCAACGGCGTTGACCGCGTCATCATGCATTGTCACGCCACCAACTTCATGGCGCTGAGCTATGTGGTGGATCTGGACTCAGCGCGCTTTACGCGCTTGCTATGGGAAGGCAGTACTGAATGTCTGGTAGTGTTCCCCGATGGCGTTGGCATTCTGCCGTGGATGGTGCCTGGCACCGATGGCATTGGGCAAGCGACAGCGGATGCGATGGCAAACCACAGCATTGTGATGTGGCCGTTCCACGGCATTTTTGGTGCTGGCCCCAATCTTGATGAGACGTTTGGCTTAATCGATACCGCCGAAAAATCATCAGAAGTGGTGGTAAAAGCGCTGTCGATGGGCGGCATTCGTCAAAGTATCACCACCGAGCAGTTGATTGCATTGGGTGAGCGTTTCAACGTCAAGCCATGGCAAGCAGCTTTACAGGCGGAGCGCAGTGATGTTGCGTAAGGCGTTTGTGATGCAGGTTCATGCACACTGCCACGATGAGTATTTGCGTCGCCATTCGCCTATATGGCCAGAGCTGGCCGAAACGCTGAAAGCCCATGGTGCACACAATTATGCTATTTGGTTAGACGAAGAGCGCAATCTACTCTTTGCAAGTGTGGAGGTTGAGTCTGAAGCGCGTTGGGATGCGGTGGCGAAAACGGATGTGTGTCAGCGCTGGTGGGCATCGATGAAGGAGTTAATGCCAGCAAATCCTGATAACAGCCCGCTGAGTGCGGCTCTCAAACCGATGTTTTTCTTGCCCTAGAATCGCGCGGTAAAAGAAGTTAAGCAGGCCAGCATTCATGTTGGCCTGCATTTTTATCTAGCTCAGCTCACAATAACCTGCCAGCGCAGGCCAAATTGCCATCTGCGTATCGACGATCTGGTCAAGATCGGCGCGATTGGCACCTTCGCGAGCCCGTACCGACATTCCCTGCAGCAAGCAGGCGAGATAACTGGCTAATGTGCTGCTGTTAGCGCACTGCGGCAGTTCATTACGTTGCTGCCGCTTATCGAGAAACGCTTTTAACGCAGACTCTTGCGCATGATGCTGCTGCGCAAGCATCTGTGCCACCTCTTCTGAGCCAGACGATAACGCGCTGGACGTACAGATAAAAAAGCAGCCTGCGGGTTTATCGCACTCGGTAAAGCAAGCCGCGGTGGCGCGAAAATAGGCTTCAATTGCGGTTTTCACATCCAGCGCATCATCATTCAATACCGCATTACGCTGTGCACTGAATGTTTCGATGTAGCGCTGCATTGCCGCACGAAACAAACCCTCTTTGTTTTCAAACTCAGCATAGAGCGTAGGTGCTTTAGCGCCGGTTGCGTTAACCAAATCTGACAGCGAAGTGCCTTCGTAACCATGGGCCCAGAACAGCATCAATGCTTTATCTAGCGCATCGTTACGATCAAAGACTTTTGGTCGACCGCGAGTTTTACGGTTTACCGCTGCGGTAATGTCTGTCATTGGGCACCTCATTGCATAAAAACACCCAATTAAATTACCGATCATTAAATAAATATGCAAGTCGACTTCATCTTACCTGCGTTAGGCTTTGCCCGTTTGTGCTTTCGCTGGCTAAAAGCACCCGAATGGATAAGTCAAAAAAGCGCTGAAAGCCCATAATCACGCCACTCCCGATTAAAATAATGACCGTTAATAAAATGATTGACGAGCATGCCCATTCGGCGTTAGCATTTAATTAACGGTTGTTAAGTTAATCGCATCCGACCCCAATTCATCTGTGTATAAGAGAGAAAATTATGAAAAGCATTAAACTGACCCTGGCCGCTGTGGCACTGTCCTCCATCGCGTTTGGTAGCATGGCTGCCGATCTGGTGAACGAAGCGCCAATGAATCAACAACAGGTTGGCGTGATTAGCGCTTCAGGTAGCACTAACCTGACCTCGCTGGAGAACCAACTATCGGAGAAGGCCAATGCTGCGGGAGCAAAGTCTTTCCGCATAACTTCGACCTCTGGCAACAACAAGCTAAATGGCACAGCAGTCATTTATAACTAAGAGAATTGTGCAGCGTGCCCCGAAGCATGCTGTGAGAAATGAATAAAAGGCTTCAGCAGCGTATGTCTGCTGAAGCCTTTTTTATTATCCGTTAGAACGTAACTGAGGATAGCGACGGAAGATAGCGATACACCAGAACAGGGCGGCAAGCCCAATAATGCCACCAACGTTACCCACATCTGACATTTTCATATGCAGGCTAACCTGGTTGCCCAGCAGCGCGCCTGCACCAATGCCGATATTGTAAATCCCTGAGAACAGCGACATTGCGACATCAGTTGCATCCGGTGCCAGTGCCAACACGCGCACCTGCATAGCCAATCCGATCATCATCATTGCCATGCCCCAGGCGATGCATAGCACGGTGATTGCGGCGGGACGCGCGGCGGCAAAGACCAATAGCCCCATGCTCAACGTGATGATAGCAATGGCCGCGATCAGCATCGCTGAGGGAAATTTATTACCTAGCGTGCTGAACAACACGCTGCCGATAATGCCAGCCGATCCAAACAGCAGCAAAAGCAGGGTGGTGAAGTTTTCATCGGCATTGGCCACAACCTGCATAAACGGTTCGATATAGCTGTAAGCGGTGTAATGCGCCGTCACCACCACCGTTACCAGAATGTACATGGCGACCAAAGCAGGACGACGGAATAACATCGGTACGCTGCTCAGCGAACCGGTGTGTTCACTAGGCAGGCGAGGAAGTACGCGCATCAGCAGGATGAGCAATACCAAAGCCGACAATCCAATCATACCGAAAGTTGTACGCCAGCCGAGATATTGACCCACGATGCGGCCAATGGGCACACCCAATACCATCGCCAGCGCCGTCCCGGTAGCCAGCATACTTAATGCCTGTGTTTTCTTACCGGCAGGCGCCACACGAATTGCCAGCGAAGCGGTAATTGACCAGAACACCGCATGCGCCAGCGCAATGCCGATACGGGAGATAACCAGAGAAGTGAAATCCCACGCCACAGAAGAGAGCACGTGGCTGGCAATAAACAGAATAAATAGTACCGACAGGAGTAAGCGGCGTTCAATGTTACGCGTCAGCAACATCAACGGCAGCGACAATAGTGCCACCACCCATGCATAGATGGTGAGCATGATGCCAACGTCGGCGGTCTTCATGGCATAACTGGCGGCGATATCCGACAGCAGACCAACCGGAACGAATTCCGTGGTGTTAAAGACAAAAGCAGCGATAGCCAGCAGCACGACGCGCAGCCAGGCTGTCTTACGGGAGACGGTTGTAGATTGCATGGAGTTCAAATCAGTCAGGCGGCGAATGTCAGGGCCAAATTGCACCCCATAAAGGTGACCTTTGTCACAAAATTGCGGCTATTGTGGAGCATTAATGCGCCGAGGGAAACCGTTTGTCGGGCTTTTATCGCTGAATATTTTTTATCACCTCAGGCGTGGTTAATAGCCTGAGGTTATTATTGTTTTCTGCTCGATAAATAAACAGCGCGAAAGAGTGAAGTAAAATGCTAAGACGAGTTCGGGGCGATCTGGACCTTGGGCGCATTCCTTACACTAAGGTCCAGTCAATATTAAGCTGAAATTTATAATTATTATGAAATCCCTTAGTTTCGCTTAACAAAATGGTTTAACCGCTTAAGCCATTGTCAGACCAGTATTATCAGAGTCTCACCATGTGTTTTAGTGCCACACTATTCTGGGTTGTCAGGTTTTTTTTTACACCGACCGGACAACAGTGCTCGCAGCCCATCGCGCTGGTATAAAACTTACGCGCCTGTTGGATGGCGGCGTTCGGCGTATAAAAAGTACCTAGAAAACGGCGTGCATTATCGGAAGGAAGGAACGGGCAGCCCGTTGCATGTACCACATGATTGTCGTTATAGCCGGCATGCTTATCGACGTAATAATAGAGTTCCATCTAACGTCCTCATTGCTGTGAAATAATAAAAGTCTAACTATTGTTGGAATGGAATTATTATAGCGATGAATCGCCATTTTGTTTTATCTGGAACTGTCAGAACGGCGGATGGCGTAACGTGATAAAAGAAGCGGGGCGCACAGGCCCCGAGAGAAAGGTGAAAAGTATTACAGTTTTCGGCACTGTAAGCGCCATCCGACCAACAAAGCCATTAATAATAAAAGCGTAATGAAGACGGTGACGCCTATCCAACCATAGCTATGCCAGAACACGCCACCTAGCGTTCCTGCCACACTTGAGCCCACATAGTAGCTGAATAGATAAAGTGAAGAGGCCTGGCCTTTAGCGCGGCGCGCGCGTGGACCAATCCAGCCGCTTGCAACCGAGTGAGCGGCAAAGAATCCAGCGGTGAACAACATCATGCCAGGTAAAATTGCCCACAGTGAGTCAAAGGCGGTAAGCAACAGTCCCGCGAGCATGATCGCCGTGGCGCTAATCATCACTGGACCACGCCCAAAGCGGCTGGTCATGGCCCCGGCCTTCGGCGAGCTCCAGGAGCCGGTAAGATAAACAATTGAAAGCAAACCCACCACCGCCTGGCTTAGCGACCACGGTGCGTTCAGAAGGCGATAACCGATGTAGTTAAACAGCGTCACGAATGCGCCCATCAGCAGAAAGCCTTCCGCAAACAGCAACGGCAGTCCTTTATCGCGCCAGTGCAGGCGGAAGTTGATGAACAAACTGCGCGGTCGCAGCGATGCCGGACGGAAATGGCGCGATGCTGGCAAAATTTTCCAAAACATCAGCGCACCGGCAAGCGCAAAGCAGCCGATTACGCCAACAGCAATGCGCCATGAGAAAAAGTCAGTGAGAACGCCGGTAAGCAATCGTCCACTCATACCGCCAATCGAGTTGCCGCTAATATACAGTCCCATCGAAAAGGCGATAACCCGCGGATGAATCTCTTCGCTCAGATACGTCATGCCCACAGCCGCGACGCCGCTAAGCGATAAACCTATCAACGCGCGCATCAGCAAAATCCCCTGCCAACTGCTCATGGTGGCTGATATCAACGTGCAAATGGCCGCGAGCAATAGTGCCGTTACCATTACCGATTTGCGTCCAATTGCGTCCGATAACGGGCCGGTAAACAGCAATCCCAACGCCATTAACCCGGTCGAAAGTGAGAGCGAAATGCTGCTCTCTGCGGGCGACACGCCAAATTGCTGTGATAGCACTGGGAGGATGGGCTGTACGCAATATAACAAAGCAAAAGTGGCAAGGCCGGCGGAAAACAGCGCAAGGGTCACGCGCATAAACTGCGGCGATCCGCGCTCAATCCATTCTGAAGGGGGTACAGCGGGTGCAGGCTCTACGGACAACTCGTCTTCATCAAGTATCCCCGCCTGGGAAGAGCGACTCACGGAACATCCTCGGTTGGTGAATAATGACGTTACTGTAGGAAAGCGCCAATAGGTTGTACAATATATTAATAATCTCAAATAAGACGTTTTAAATATGAATGTTGAGTTGCGCCATTTACGCTATTTCATCGCCGTGGCGGAAGAGTTGCATTTTGGCCGCGCAGCACAGCGCCTGAATATTTCGCAACCGCCGCTCAGTCAGCAGATTCAGCATCTGGAACAGGAAATTAACGCTCAACTTTTTACGCGTACCAATCGTAGCGTGCAGCTCACGCCCGCAGGGCGCCTTTTTCTCCAGGATGCGCGCGCTATTATGCTGCAGGTTGAGCAGGCAACGGGCCGTGCGGCGCGAGTACATAGCGGCCAGGAGGGTGAGTTACGCATCGGTTTTACGTCGTCCGCTCCGTTCACCGGTCTGGTATCCGATGCGCTTTATCAGTTCCGGCAGCGCTGGCCAGAGGTGCATATTCAGATGCAGGAGAACAATACGCGCCAGCAGCTTGCGCCTCTGCATGAAGCGCGGCTCGATCTTGGCGTTATGCGCAATACGCCGCTACCCAACGACCTGCAACATCGGGTGTTACTGCGTGAACCGCTCTGTGCCGTGGTGCACTGGGCACATCCGCTGGCTGATGCGGAATCAATTTCCATCCAGCTATTAGCTAACGAGCCATTTGTGTTTTTTGATCCGCAAGGGGGGACGGCGCTGTACGGAGAAATTCTGGCGCTGCTGCATCGTTATCAAATCCAACCCTTTATTACCCAGGAAGTCGGTGAAGCGATGACTATTCTTGGCCTGGTGGCAACCGGTCTTGGTGTCTCGATCTTACCGGCGTCTTTCCGTCGAGCGCGTCTGGCGGATGTGGTATGGATTCCCTTGCAGGAGAGCGATGCTATTTCTGAGGTTTGGCTGGTCTGGTCGGCGACGCGTGAACCCACCGCGCAGATGGCAAATATGATGACGCTGATGCTCAAAAATGCCGAGAATTGAACCAGCTGCTGTCACGACATACTCTCTTTATGTGCGATAAATCACATTTCTAATCAAATATTTGACGCTGCCGGTCAATCTGCATCACCATAGCTGCTGTTTATTTAGAAGCGCGAAAATAATGGGAGCAGGGGCGTGAATCTGTACAGTCAACCTGGCCATATTGACCAGATAAAACAGACCAACGCAGGTGTGGTTTACCGACTGATTGACCTTTACGGCCCGATTTCGCGTATTGAGCTGTCTAAACGTGCCCAGTTAGCACCCGCCAGTATTACCAAAATCGTACGTGAAATGCTTGATGCCCACCTGGTGCAGGAAACGGAGTTTCAGGATCCGGGCAGTCGCGGGCGTCCGGCGATTGGTCTGATCCTCGATACCCTTGCATGGCACTTTCTCGCTATTCGCATCCAACCCGGACAGATTACGCTAACGCTGCGCGATCTCAGCACGCGAGCAATCCAGGAAGATCGCTTACCGCTGCTCGCCACGCCTGAAAAGCCATTGCTACAAACCTTGCAAGACATCGTCAATGATTTCTTCATTCGACATCAAAGTAAGCTGGAGCGGCTAACCGCTATCGCCATTACGCTACCGGGGTTAATCAACGCCGCTTCGGGCGTGGTGCATCGCATGCCAGGATATGATGTGGAGGAGATGCCTCTGGGAGAAACCCTGGCTCAGCGCACCGGGCTACCGGTGTTTGTGCAGCATGATATTTCCGCATGGACGCTCGCAGAAGCGCTATTTGGCGCATCGGGCGGCGCGCAAAACGTGATTCAGATAGTTATTGATGAAACGGTTGGCGCGGGCGTCATTAGCGGCGGACAGTTGTTGCATAAGAATGGCCGCACCTTAGTGGAAATTGGACATACGCAAATCGATCCCTACGGCCAACAGTGCTATTGCGGGAATAATGGTTGCCTCGAAACGGTGGCCAGCACCGGAAGTCTGCTGAACCTGACGGCGCAGCGTTTGCCGTCGCAGCCAGAAAGTTTGTTGCATGATGCACCTTTGACCATCGCAAGCCTGTGCTCGGCAGCCCAGCAGGGCGATCGTCTGGCGCGCGATGTCATTGCCGGAGTGGGCCATCATATAGGCCGCATGCTAGCAATGATGGTCAACATCTTTAATCCTCAACAAATACTTATCGGTTCTCCGCTCAACCAGGCTTCTGACGTTCTGTTTCCGGCGGTGAGTAGTACCATTCGTCAGCAGGCATTGCCCGCGTACAGCCGTGAAATCCAGCTCACGCCAACGGCTTTCGACGATCCTGGCACCTTTGGCGGCGCGGCGCTGATCAAAGACGCGCTCTATAGCGGCTCTTTATTGGTAAAACTGTTGCAGGGATAATTAAAGCTCACCTTAAGTTTGCGCTAACGCAATCTGCTTCTCGCTACATTTCCTTAAACTGCCTCCTTCGCACGTTACACATCGCTTTAATGAAGGAGGAGAGTGGTGAAAACACTTTTTGTCACCGGTACCGACACCGCGGTGGGTAAAACCGTCGTATCACGCGCGTTATTACAGTGTTTCGCAAAAGCCGATTTATGCGCAGCAGGTTACAAACCTGTCGCCAAAAGCGCGCAGGTCACACCTGAGGGGCTACGTAATAAAGATGCGCTTTTATTACAGCAGTCTTCCGCTCTCACTCTGCCTTATAGCGCGGTGAATCCTATTACGTTGATTGAGGATGAGATCAGCACCAGCTCTTCGCAACGTATTGATTATTCACTGTTGAGTCGCGGGCTTCATGATTTACAAGCGCGCGCAGCCTGCGTTGTGGTTGAGGGCACGGGTGGTTGGCGCAGTTTAATGAACGATCTCCAACCGTTATCTAACTGGGTACAGCAGGAGCAATTACCCGTGCTGTTGGTGGTAGGGATTAAAGAAGGCTGTATCAGTCATGCATTACTCACCGCTGATGCCATTGCGCTTGATGGATTGAAATTAGTGGGCTGGGTTGCTAATCGTATTAATCCAGGTTTGGCCCACTATGCTGAAATTATTGATGTGCTGCGGGAAAAACTGCACGCCCCTTTGTTAGGGGAATTGCCTTATTTACCGCGCGCAGAACAGCGCGAACTCAGCCGCTATCTGGATGTAAATCTATTGAATGAAGCAGTTGCGCGCAATGACAGTGCCAAACCGGCAGCCTGATGAAAGTGAATGCAGTGATGAATTTTGCTCTGGTGTTCTCGCTGTCGTCACCCTACGCTGAGTCATGCCCCGCGCGGTAAAAGGCGCGGGGCACTTACTCGATTAACGTTGGTTTATTACGGATTTAACCGACGACGCGTACGCCCTGAACTCAGATAATCGGCGATGTAATCCTGTGATATTTCGCCGCTGTAGCGTCCCTCTTCATCGACAATCGGCATCCATACCGTGTTGTGTTCATACAGTTTGGAGAGCACCACACGCAGGTTTTCTTCGGCTTTACCCGTCACTTTAAACGTATGCAGCATCTCTTCGCAGCGACCGGTGGCTCCGCGCGCTTCACGACGCTTCACAAATCCCAGTGGCTTGCCATCTTCATCTACTACCGTCACCGAACGCATATCGTTATCGTCCATGGTGGCGAACGCTTCCTGCAGGGGCGTATTACGTTGTACGGTAATGGTGGGCTGTTGATCGGTTACATCGCCTGCCTGCACCAGCAGTAACCGTTTCAGCGTTCGGTCCTGACCGACAAAAGAGCCAACAAAATCGTTAGCGGGTTTGGCTAACAGCTCATCCGGGCTGGCGCACTGCACGATTTTACCCTGACCAAATACCGCAATGCGGTCGCCCAGTTTCAACGCTTCATCGATATCATGACTAACCAGCATCACGGTCTTCTTCAGCTGACGCTGCATCTCGAGAAACTCGTTCTGAATCACTTCTCGGTTGATGGGGTCGACCGCACCGAAAGGTTCATCCATCAGTAATACCGGCGGATCAGCGGCCAGTGCACGAATCACGCCGATACGTTGCTGTTGGCCACCGGACATTTCGCGTGGATAGCGGTGCAGGAATTTGGTCGGATCGAGCGCCACCATGCTCATCAATTCCGTGGCACGTTCGCGGCAGCGCTTCTTATCCCAGCCCAGCATACGCGGCACTACGGTGATATTCTCTTCGATGGTCATATTCGGGAACAGACCAATCTGCTGGATGACATAACCAATATTACGGCGCAGGGTCACGGTATCTTGTCCGCTGGTGTCTTCGCCGTTGATCAAAATCCGGCCGCTCGAGGAAGGGATCAGACGATTAATCATCTTCAGGGTGGTGGTTTTGCCACAGCCCGATGGACCGAGCAGCACACACATTTCCCCGGCAGGCACTTCAAGGCTGACGTTATCAACGGCATTAAGCGTAGTGCCGTTCTTTTGTGTAAAGGTTTTCGTCAGGTTTTCCAGTTTTATCATTATCGAATCCCCTTAGGAGTCAGCGCCGACTGCAAACGGTGCAGCAGCCAATCAAGCACAATCGCGAGCAAACAAATCATTAAGGCACCAGCAATCAACATACGCACATCGCTGCCGCTGATACCGTCGAGCAGCTGCAGGCCCAGGCCGCCGGCACCAATCACGGCAGCAATCGCCATTACACCGACGTTCATCACTACCGCAGTACGAATACCGCCGAAAATCACCGGCAGCGCCATTGGAATTTCTACCCAACGCAGGCGTTGCCAGAAGGTCATGCCAATCCCGCGCCCGGCTTCACGCAGACCCGGCGAAAGATTCTCCAGTGCGGTGTGCGTGTTACGTACGATGGGCAGCAGCGAGTAAAGGAACACGGCAGTGATCGCGGGAAGGGCACCGATGCCTTGACCGATCATCGAAAACAGCGGAATCATCAGACCGAACAGCGCAATGGTGGGAATGGTTAACACGATGGTGGCGATGCCGAGCACCGGCGTTGCCAGCCACTTAAAGCGCACAATCAAAATGCCCAGCGGTACGCCGACAATAATCGCGAAACCGACCGCCACCAGCACCAGCCACGTATGTTGCCAGGTGAGCGTCATCAGGGTGTGCCAGTTATTCATGATGTAATGCAAGGTATCCACAGCGCCTCCTTACAGCATGTTTTTAGATTGAAGGAAATCACGCGCCACCTGTTGCGGTGACTGATGATCAATATCGACACGCTTATTCATCTCGGTAATCGCTTCGTCATTGATCAGCGCCGACAGCTGATTAAGGGCGCTATCCAATCCCGGATGACTTTGCAACACATCCTGGCGCACCACTGGCGTGACGTTGTAACTTGGGAAGAAGTGCTTGTCGTCCTCTAACACTTTGAGTTCAAAACCTTTCACACGCCCATCGGTGGTATAGATCAGGCCGGCATCCACAAAACCATCACGAATCGCGTTGTACACCAGGCCCGGATCCATCTGGCGAATCTGCGGTCGATCCAGCGGCATGTTGTAGGCTTTTTGCAGCGGCTTCAGGCCGTCGGAGCGTCCTGAGAACTCGAGATCCAAACCGAGTTTCCAGTTGTGTTTAGGATCGTTTTTACGCACCTCTTCCAGCTTCGCCACCAGCTGCGACATGGTGGTGATGCCTTCTTTATCCGCGCGGTCACGCTGCATGGCGAACGCATAGGTGTTGTTCATCGGAGCAGGATTGAGCCACACCAAACCCAGTTTGGCGTCCAGCTGTTTGACCGTTTTATAGGCGTCTTCCGTCGACATCGGTTTATTGATGTGATTAAAGATGATCAGCGAAGTGCCGGTGTATTCCCAGGTCATATCAATCTGTTTATTGATCATCGCGTTGCGACCAATGGTGGTGGCGATATTGGTCTTTGGGATCACCTGAAAACCTTTCTTCTGCAACCACAACACCGTCATCGCGGACAGGATGTGTTGCTCGGTAAAGCTTTTGGTCGCCATGGTAATCGGTGTTGCGGCGGCGGCGCTTTGGCTGATTGCCAGCGTCGCGGTCAGTGCCAGCGCCGTACGTTTAACCCAGCGCGCCAGCTTATTGGCAGTAGCCATCACAAAACTCCTTGTGTTTAAGCCGCAGAGTGCGGGCTGAGATAACGTCCCAATGCCGCCAGCAGCATATCGAGAATCAGCGCGACCAGAGCGGTAGCGACTGCGCCAAGAATAAGCGTGGGGAAATCATTGAGATAGATGCCGGGGAAGATCAGCTCGCCAAAGCTGCTGGCGCCAATCAAGAACGCTAATGGCGCGGTTCCTACGTTGATGGCGGTAGCGATGCGGATACCGGCTAACATCACCGGCAACGCGTTGGGGATCTCCACCTGGCGCAAACGCTGGAATTTGGTCATACCTATACCATTGGCGGCTTCGATTAACGACGGCGGAACCGCGCTTAAACCGGCAAAAGTATTACGCACAATCGGCAATAGTGAAGCGAGGAACAAGGCAATGAGCGCAGGGCGATCGCCGATACCGACAATCACCATGGCCAGCGCCAGAACGGCCAGCGGCGGCAGCGTGTTACCTACGTTGAAGATTTGCATTACATATTCAGCCCAGCGACGGGCGAACGGACGACTAAGTAAGATACCGCTGGGAATCCCGACCAGCAGCGCAAAGAACATCGACCAAAACACTAAAAACAGATGCTGCTGTCCGAGATAAACCAAATCTTCCCGGCGATCGCGCAGCGTATTTAAACCCAGCCCCCATACCAGCAGAGCAATCACCGCGACAATCGCGAGCAGAGCCAGCCCCGCGCGGCGGGCGAGCGATGCATTTTGCATAGCCAGTGTCTCCCTGATTTGAAAAATCGTTCGATATGCTTATGTCATTCCCAGGATGGTGGCGATGTGAGCCATACTCACACACGAAAATCCTTCACCCCGTCAAATTGCAGTTAAAATGACTGTTTGCTAATGCTTTTTCAGCGAATAACTGGAAAGCACCGTTTAGAGCTATAGCAATGCTTGTCGAATAGCGCCAGTTTTTACGGCAAAATCAGACAGATAGAAATCACAGGAAATCACAGCGAACCCGCGTGGAATAAGGCATCATTCGACAATAAAAAAAATTCATCGAAATGCGTGACGCCGTCACAAACAGGCGCACGCAGAGGAAACTGCTATTACAAATTTTCAGCTAGCCTTGTTAGAAATTAGGGAGACGTATGACTGAAACTGCAGAATTGAATACGGAACATCGCCATTGGATTCTCATCGGCTGCATGCTGGCCATGTTTATGGCGGCAATTGAGGTCACCATCGTGGCCACCGCGATGCCGACGATCATTGCCGATCTCGGCGGTTTTTCGCAGTTTGGTTGGGTGTTCTCCATCTATCTGCTCACCCAGGCGGTAAGCGTGCCGCTGTATGGCCGCCTGGCGGACATGTGGGGCCGTAAACGGTTGCTGTTTATTGGTGTTTCGCTGTTTTTGCTTGGCTCCATTCTTTGCGGATTTGCCCACAACATGACGTGGTTAATTCTGTTCCGTGCTTTTCAGGGCCTTGGCGCGGGCGCCATTATGCCGCTGACATCGACCATCGTTGCCGATGTCTATTCTCCGCGCGAACGCGCCAGCGTTCAGGGCTGGCTCTCCAGCGTGTGGGGTATTGCCGCAATTATTGGACCACTAAGCGGCGCATGGCTGGTCCAGCACTTTAGCTGGTCGGTGATTTTTTGGGTCAACGTGCCGATTGGCGTGCTTTCGATGCTATTGCTGGCGCGGTTCCTGCCAACGCGTGAGCACCATCAGGATTCCGCACTTAATCTCACCGGCAGCTGCTGGCTGATGATATGTGTAACGGCATTATTAGTCGCGCTGCTGCAAGCGGAAGTGCTTGGCTATTGGTTATTGCCGTTCCTGGCGCTGGCGCTCGTTGCCGCATGGCGCTTAAAACATCATGAACAGCGCGCCGATGCGCCCCTTTTTCCGCTCGAAATTTGGCGCAGTCGCCTCATCGTCGCGGGTAACGTGGGCAACCTGATCATAGGTGCCACCATGATGGGCATTAGCGCATTTTTACCCACGTGGATTCAGGGCATCACCGGCGGCACGCCGCTGCAGGCGGGCAGCGCATTAGCAATGATGTCGATTGGTTGGCCGCTGGCAAGCACCTTGAGCGGCAGATTGATGCTGGTGACGTCGTATCGATTTACCGCACAAATGGGTGCACTGCTGCTGATTGCGGGCAGCGCGTTACTGTTACTGCTGCGCAGTGATAGCTCCATTATGCAGGCCGGTTTTACCGCGTTTGTAATGGGGACCGGCATGGGAATGACCAGCACGACCTTTTTGGTATCGGTACAGAACCACGCGCATTATGACATTCGCGGCATTTGCACCGCGTCGATCATGTTTAGCCGCATGATAGGGTCGGCCATTGGTACCGCTTTGATGGGGGCGGTGCTCAATCTCAATCTGTCACTGCGTTTGCCGCAGGCAGACGATCCGATGCAGAAAATCATGTCGCACGAAAGCCGTCAGGCGCTACCAGAGGCGACGTTGCATGCCTGGACTGGGCAAATTGCCTCCTCATTACACTGGGTGTTTGTCGTGTCGCTGTTGATTGCGCTGTTAACGTTGGGAGTGGCATGGCTGATGCCGCGCCAGCGGCCGGAAGCAGAGTAAAAGCAGGGCGGCCAGGATGCCGCCCGAAAGATTATTGCGCTGAGCTATCCTGAGAACTGCCTGCGCTGTCTGGCACGCTGCTGTCAGCATCATGGCCATTTTTCTTGTAAACAATCTTCTGTGTGTCATTTTCACAATGACCAACCACCTGACCACCAGCCTGATCGGCTTGATCGTTGGGGACAATATCAAGCGTGAAGTCCGCTTCAGCGACGCCGTTATTGATAATTTTTTTGCTGATATCCGCTTTAACACTTTCACACGATGCCTGTGCTAACACCGGAAGAGCCAGCATGGCCATCAGCAGAACTGCATTACGTTTTTTCATCATTCACTCCTTTGGTAAGAATTCCTTTGCAAACTATAGCAGCGATAACGCATTAGGGCGCAACGGGGCGTCCGGTACGACGATCAAGGCAACGCAGCGTGTTAGGTTCCCAATAGGCGTTAACGTTGTAACTTTTCTCGCACGAATCACGCGTATCAAAGGCTTTATCCGCTTTGTCGAACTCTTTCTCAACGCGGGTATTGACCTTGTTACGCAGATTTTTTGTGTCGTTCCACTGCTCTTTGCTTTGACGCGCTGCTTCATTGCTGGACGCACTGTTGCCATTTTCAATAATCAGGCGATCGGTATTTGCAGAAGCCAGCGGCGCGGCCAGTAATGCGCTGGAGGTCAGCACGGTTACCAGCAGGGTGGAATACAGTTTTTTCATCTTCATTTCCTTCAGTTTAACACCAGCACAGCCGGGATCATGGCTGTAACAACCATGGACGCTAGTATATCATCGCTGCTTCTTTGCTCACCAGCGGTGAGCTATTTGTTTAGGTTAGAGAGAGATTTTCAATGCTGGTGAAAACCACGTTGCTGTTTTTCATTACAGCGATTGCGGAAATTGTCGGGTGCTTCCTGCCGTGGCTCTGGTTAAAGAAGGGCATGACGGCCTGGCTATTGCTGCCAGCGGCGGCGAGTCTGGCGCTGTTCGTTTGGTTATTGACGCTGCATCCAGCGGCAAGCGGACGCGTCTATGCGGCCTATGGCGGCGTATATGTGTTGACCGCGCTAATCTGGCTGCGTGTGGTAGATGGCGTGAAACTGAGTACCTGGGATTGGGTCGGCGCGCTGGTGGCGTTTAGCGGTATGCTGATTATTGTGGCCGGTTGGGGACGCGCTTAATTTGGTAGGGTCGCCATTTATGGCGACCTGGTGCGCATGAATGCGCACCCAACAAAATCACATTAACCTTTATGCACCTTCAAACCTGCGGTGGTTTGCGTTACGGGCATAATCTCCAGCGTATTAATGTTGACGTGTTTTGGCAGCGTGGTCACCCAATAGACCGCTTCAGTAACATCTTCCGCCGTTAGAGCGGTGGTGCCTTCATATACCTGTTCCGCTTTACCATCATCGCCTTTAAAGCGCACGTTAGAAAACTCGGTGCCGCCAACCAAACCTGGCTCAATATCGGTTACGCGCAGCGCGGTGCCGTGCAGATCGGTACGCAGATTCAGGCTGAACTGACGCACGAACGCTTTGGTCGCGCCATAAACGTTACCGCCCAAATAGGGCCAGCTGCCGGCAATCGAACCGATATTCACAATATGCCCCACGTTGCGCTCAACCATCGCTGGCAGCACCGCGCGCGTCATATACACCAAGCCTTTGTTGTTGGTGTCGATCATATTTTCCCAGTCTTCAATATTGGCTTTATGCGCCGGTTCTACACCCAGCGCCAGGCCGGCATTGTTCACCAGCACATCAATATCGCGCCATTCGGCGGGCAGGGCAGCAATCACTTCGTCGATGGCGGCACGATTGCGCACGTCCAGCTGCACGGTATACAGATTGTCGCCCAGCTCCTCTTTCAACTCTTTTAAGCGCTCAGCGCGACGTCCGCTGGCGATCACCTTGTGACCTGTAGCAATGAAGCGGCGGGTGATACTTTGACCAAAACCAGCAGTTGCGCCAGTAACAAAAATAATCATCTCACTGTTCCTTAAACGATTTCAGGTTATCAGCCACACCTTAGCATTAACCTTGAACCCATGCTCATGAAAACCAAAAGCAAGCTGTTGCAGGATTTTGCCTGCACGTTGAGAGTGCAATCGCGCACCACAAAGACGCATGTCATCGAGCTTTGTACGCGCTCAATGAAGCAAAACTCAGCGCAATGGTAGATAGCAACCGTTTGCCACCATAAGCAATCGGTTGCGCATACGATTGCAGTATCAGCTTGACACAAAAACCAGTCTAATCAACTTATTATATTGAATTTAAACAGTATTTTTTGTTCTTTGCGTTGGCATGCGCTTTGCAAACTATCTTTAAGCCATTACCTGCACATTAAAAAGCACCAAGGAACCGTTATGCCTTACGCATCCGAAACGCTGCTGCGCGCCAGCTTCTTTGATATCACCGCTCTGGCCGCGCAGCCGGACGACATCGCCGCCAACGCACGCTATCTCGAAGATGGCTTATTAACGCTGCGCGACGGCAAAGTGGTCAGCCTCGAAAGCTGGCAGATCGCGGAAGGGCGCGTCAATCCAGCAGAGGTTACCGATCTGCGCGGCAAACTGATTGTGCCGGGCTTTATCGATACCCATATTCATTACCCGCAAACTGAGATGATTGGTGCCTTCGGCGAGCAGTTACTCGAATGGCTGAATCACTACACCTTCCCGGCGGAAAGCCAATATCACTGTCCCGATCACTCAGCAAAAATGTCGGCGTTCTTCCTGCAACAGCTGTTATCAAACGGCACCACCACCGCGCTGGTGTTTGGCACCGTGCACAAACAGTCGGTGGATGCACTATTTAGCGCGGCGCATCAATTGGATATGCGGCTGATTGCCGGCAAAGTGATGATGGATCGCAATGCGCCGGAATACCTGACTGAAACGCCCGAACAGAGCTACCAGCACACGCGAGAACTGATTGAACGCTGGCATCAACGTGGTCGCCTGAGCTACGCGCTCACGCCGCGCTTCGCGCCGACATCCTCACCGGAACTGCTGGACAAAGTGCGTCAGCTGCGCGAAGCGTATCCAGACGTGTGGATGCACACGCACCTGAGTGAAAACCAGCAGGAAATCGCCTGGGTAAAAGCGCTGTTCCCGGAGCGTGACGGATATCTCGACGTCTACCATCATCACCACCTCACCGGTAAACGCAGCGTGTTCGCCCACTGTTTGCATCTGGAAGATAAAGAGTGGCAATGCCTGCACGACACCGATTCATCGATTGCGTTCTGCCCGACCTCAAACCTGTTTCTCGGCAGCGGCCTGTTCAATATCAAACGCTGCTGGCAGCAGGGCGTGCGCATGGGCATCGGCACCGATGTCGGCGCCGGCACCACCTTTAACCTGCTGCAAACGTTGGGCGAAGCGTATAAGGTCGGCCAGTTACAGCAGTACAAACTGAGCGCCTGCGAAGCGTTCTATCATGCCACCCTGGGCGGCGCGCACGCGCTCGATCTGGATGACGTCATCGGCAACTTTAATGCCGGTAAAGAGGCCGATTTCGTGGTGCTCGATCCGGCGGTTTCGCCGCTGCAGAAGCTGCGCCATGCCAATAGCAAAGATATCTGGGAGCGCCTGTTTGTGCTGATGACGCTGGGCGATGACCGCAACATCGCGCAGACCTGGGTGAGCGGCAAACCGGTATGGCAGCGTGAAAGTGAGGAGCAAATCGCATGATTCAGTTTTTACTCAACAATCGTTTAGTGACCGAACACGCGCTGGATCCCAACCTCACCGTGCTCAACTACCTGCGTGGCCAGCAGCAGCGACGCGGCACCAAAGAGGGCTGCGCCTCAGGGGATTGCGGTGCCTGCACCGTCACGCTCGGTAAGGTCGTCGATGGCCAGATGCACTATCAGGCCGTCAACAGCTGCCTGACACTGGTCAGCAGCCTGCAGGGTAAGCAGCTGATCACCGTGGAAGATCTTAAACAGGGCAGCGAACTGCACAGCGTGCAGCAAGCGATGGTGGATTGCCACGGATCGCAGTGCGGTTACTGCACGCCGGGCTTTGTGATGTCGCTGTTCACCCTGCAAAAAAACAGTGGCGGCTGGAATCGTCATCAGGCGGAACAGGCATTAGCGGGCAATCTCTGCCGCTGCACCGGTTATCGTCCGATCATGGAGGCCGCGCAGCAGGCATGTGAACACGCACATGCGGATGCGTTCACCGCCAACGCCGCCTCGCTGGTGCAGCGTTTACAGGCGCTCAGCAACGATGACGTGCAGATTATTGAAGCCGATGGCAGCCGCTGTTATCTGCCGAAAACCGTGGCGCAGCTCGCCGATCTTTATCAGCAGCATCCCGAGGCACGTTTAGTGGCGGGCGGCACCGATCTGACACTGCAAATCACCCAGCAATATCAACGCCTGCCGCTGTTAATTGCGCTGGAGCAGGTTAACGAGCTGAAGGTTTGCCACGAGGATCATGACCATATTTATCTCGGTGCCGCCGCGTCCTTGCAGCAGTGCTACCAGTTTCTGGCGCAGCACATCCCGGCGTTTAGCCGCATGCTGGAGCGTTTTGCCTCGCTGCAAATCCGCAATCAGGGCACGCTGGGCGGCAACATTGGCAATGCATCACCAATTGGCGATTGTGCGCCAATGCTGCTGGCGTTGAACGCGCAGCTGGTTTTGCAGCAGGGCGAACGGCAGCGAAAAGTTCCGCTCGATCAATTCTTTACCGCATATCGCCAAACGGTAATGCAGCCGGGTGAGTTCATTCACAGTATTACTATTGCCAAAGTGACGGTGTCACCCAACTTTGCCGCATGGAAAGTGGCGAAACGACTGGATGATGATATTTCCGCGGTGTTCGCCGCCATCAATCTGCACATCAGTAATGATGTGATTGTGGAAGCGCGTATCGCCTTTGGCGGCATGGCGGCAACACCGAAACGCGCGCTGGCAGCGGAAACAGCGCTGCTTGGCCAGCCATTGAATCTCACCAGCATCGAAAAAGCCTGTACCGCGCTGAGCGTGGATTTCCAGCCGCTGAGCGACTTCCGCGCTAGCGCTGATTATCGCCTGCAGGTGGCACGCAATCTGCTGCGCCGCTATTACGCGCAAGCGTCTGGCGAGCTGACCATTACCGAGGTGTCGCGCTATGTCTCATAACCGCCCGGAACTGAATGAAACCCTGCTGAAAACGCAGTTCGCCACCGGCATGCAAAGTGGCGTGGGGCGCAGCAACAAACATGAAAGTGCCGACAAGCACGTCTCCGGTGAAGCGCTGTATATTGACGATAAGCCGGATTTACCGGGATTACTGCATCTCTGTCCGCGCCTCAGCGAGCACGCGCACGCGCGCATCCTCAAGCTGGATGTGCAACCCTGTTACGCGGTGCCGGGCGTGGTCAGCGTATTGACCTGGCGCGATGTGCCGGGTCTCAACGATGTTGGGCCGCTGGAGCCGGGCGATCCGCTGCTGGCGCAGGACAAAATCGAATACTTCGGCCAAATTGTGATTGCCGTCGCGGCCGACTCACCGGAAGCGGCGCGTGCCGGCGCTGCGGCAGCGGTCATTGAATATGAAGCACTTCCGGCGGTACTCGACGTGCGTGAAGCACTGGAACAGCGCTTCTTTGTGCAGCAGCCACATGTTCATCAGCGCGGTGATGCGGAAGCCGCGCTGGCGCGCGCGCCTCGGCGAATCAAGGGCGAGTTTCATATCGGCGGCCAGGAGCACTTCTATCTGGAAACCCAGACGGCGCTGGTGATTCCTGGCGAAGACGACAGCCTGCAGGTGTTCTCCTCCACGCAAAACCCCACCGAAGTGCAAAAACTGGTGGCGGAAGTGATGGGCATCACCATGAACAAAGTCACCATCGATATGCGCCGCATGGGCGGTGGCTTTGGTGGCAAAGAGACGCAGGCGGCAGGCGTGGCCTGTTTATGTGCTATCGCCGCACGGCAATTGCGTAAACCGGTGAAGATGCGTCTGGCGCGGCGCGACGATATGCAAATCACCGGCAAACGCCACCCGTTTTTTGTACGTTACGACGTCGGCGTTGATGACGATGGGCGCTTCTGCGGCGTGAAAATTGATTTGGCCGGCAATTGCGGCTATTCGCTCGATCTCAGCGGATCGATTGTCGATCGCGCGATGTTCCACGCCGATAACGCCTATTACCTGGGCGATGCGCTGATCACCGGCTATCGCTGCCGCACTCACACCGCGTCTAACACTGCTTATCGCGGCTTCGGCGGCCCGCAGGGCATGGTGGCGATTGAGCAGATCATGGATCACATCGCGCGGGAAATGGGACTGGACCCGCTTGAGCTGCGCAAACGCAACTATTACGGCAAAACCGATCGCAACATCACCCATTATTACCAGCAGGTGGAAGACAATCTGCTGGATGAGATGACCGCCCAGCTCGAAATCAGCAGCGAATATGCGGCACGTCGCCGTGAAATAAGCGCCTTTAACGCCAGCAACCGTTTGATGAAACGTGGGCTGGCGCTGACGCCGGTGAAATTTGGCATCTCCTTTACCTCCAGCTTCCTTAATCAGGCGGGCGCGCTGATTTTGATCTACACCGATGGCACGGTGCAGCTCAATCATGGTGGTACCGAAATGGGTCAGGGGTTAAACACCAAAGTGGCGCAGATTGTGGCGGAAGTGCTGCAAATCGATATCAGCCAGATTCAGGTCACCGCCACCGATACCG
Organism: Pantoea sp. BRR-3P; assembly: GCF_039621635.1. Classification (NCBI taxonomy): domain Bacteria; kingdom Pseudomonadati; phylum Pseudomonadota; class Gammaproteobacteria; order Enterobacterales; family Erwiniaceae; genus Pantoea; species Pantoea sp. BRR-3P. The sequence goes on along the minus strand of NZ_CP155066.1, from coordinate 2,047,534 downwards.
GTAAAGTGCCGAATACCTCGCCAACTGCCGCCTCAAGCGGCGCCGATCTCAACGGCAAAGCGGCGCAGAATGCCGCGCAAATCCTGCGCGATCGCATGACCGAGATGCTGTGTCAGCAGCATCAATGTGCTGCTGACGCGGTGAGCTTTAGCAACGGCATTGTGCGCGTTGGTGAGAAGCACTTTACTTTTGCGCAGGTGGCACAGCTTGCCTGGCTTAACCAGGTGCCGCTCTCTGCCACCGGCTTCTATAAAGTGCCGGGCATCCATTACGATCGTGCCGCCGGACGCGGCAAACCGTTCTATTACTTCTCTTACGGCGCCGCCTGCTGCGAAGTGTTGGTCGATACCCTGACCGGCGAATACCGCCTGCTGCGCGCCGATATTCTGCATGATGTGGGCGCCTCGCTGAATCCCGCTATCGATATCGGGCAAGTGGAGGGTGGCTTCGTGCAGGGCATGGGCTGGCTCACCTGCGAAGAGCTGGTATGGAATGATAAGGGCAAACTGCTCACCGACGGTCCGGCCAGCTACAAAATCCCGGCGATCAGCGATGTGCCGAGCGATCTGCGCGTCACGCTGGTGGAGAATCGCAAAAATCCGCAGGACACGGTGTTCCATTCGAAAGCCGTTGGCGAGCCGCCCTTTATGTTAGGCATTGCCGTGTGGTGTGCATTGCAGGATGCCGTCGCCAGCGTCGACAACTATCTCCGCCATCCGCAGCTGGATGCACCCGCCACGCCAGAGCGGGTGTTCTGGGGGATTCAGCGCTTATCAGGAGCAGAGCATGATTTATCATGACTGGATCAGCGTGCTGCACAGCCTGCGCGAAAAGCGCGAAAGCTGCGTGCTCATCACCGTGCTCAGCGAGCGTGGCTCGGTACCGCGCGATCGCGGCAGTAAGATGGTGGTAAGCGCCAGCGATACGTTTCTGACAATTGGCGGTGGTCATCTTGAGTACCAGTGCATTGCGCAAGCGCGTGCCATGCTGCAGCAGCGGTGCACGCAACCGCGCAGTGAAGAGTTCGCGCTGGCCGCACGTCTCGGCCAGTGCTGCGGCGGTCACGCCACGTTGCTGTTTGAGCCGCTGATGCAGCATCAGCCGGAAATTCACCTGTTTGGCGCCGGTCATGTTGGCCAGGCGTTGGTGAATTTACTGGCAACCTTACCGTGCCATATCACCTGGATTGATAGCCGCGCCGCACAGTTTCGCACGGTACCGGCTGGCGTCACGGTGCGCCAGGTCGACGATCCAATCGACTGTGTGCAGGAAGCCGCCCCCGACAGTTACTTTGTGGTAATGACCCACGATCATCCGCTGGATCTGGCGCTCAGCGAGGCGATTCTGCGCCGCGGCGATTTCCGCTATGCCGGGGTGATTGGCTCGGCGACGAAAGCCCAGCGCTTTCGCTATCGGCTGGAGGGCAAAGGCATTGCTGCCGAATCCGTTGCACGCCTGCGCTGCCCGATTGGTTTAGCGGATGTGAAGGGTAAGTTGCCAGCTGAAATTGCGGTGGCGGTGGCGGGCGAAATCATCAGCGTTTATCAGCAGCAGGCGATAAGTTGTTGAGAGAGGTGGAAACTGCCAGGATAGAAACATCCCGCCGCCGCCGTGCGGCGTTGCTGATTATCAGGAGCGATAATGACTTCACGAGCCAATCCGTTTTTCACCGCCAGCCGTTTGCCGTATCAAACGCCACCCTTTGATCAGATTCAGGAAGACGATTTTCTGCCTGCGCTAGAAGCGGGCATTGCAGAAAAACGCCGCGAAGTGGCGGCGATCGCCAACAATCCGGATGCGCCAGACTTTGCCAACACCTATGAGGCGCTGGAGCGCAGCGGTCAGCTGTTAAAACGCGTCAATCTGGTGTTTGGCGCGATGACCTCTGCCAATACCAGCGATCGTCTGCAGGAAATCGACGAACAGATTACGCCGCAGCTCACCGCGCTGAACGATGAAATCTGCCTCAACAGCCAGCTGTTTGCCCGCCTCGATAGCGTGTATCAACAGCGCGGTTCGCAGTGCCCGGACGCTGAAGCCATGCGTCTGGTGGAAGTCACCTGGCAGCATTTCCAGCTGGCGGGCGCCAGTCTGAGCGAAGCCGATAAAACCCAACTGCGCGCCTGCAATCAGGAACTGGCGAGCCTCAGCACGCGCTTTGGCAACAAGCTCTTAGCCGCCACCAAAGCGGGCGCCTATGTGGTAAGCGATGTGCGGGCGTTGGCAGGATTAAGTGAAGAAGATCTGGCGCACGCCAAAGCCGCCGCCGAAGCGCGCGGTTTACACGGTGAATGGCTGATCGCCCTGCAAAACACCACCCAGCAACCGGCCTTACAATCGCTGGAGGTACGCGCCACGCGTGAAGCGTTGTTCCAGCAGGCACTAACGCGCAGCGAGCAGGGCGATGATAACGACACGCGCGCCATCGTGTTGCGCATGGCGCAGCTACGTGCTCAGCAGGCGAGCTTGCTCGGATTCAAAACCTATGCCGAATGGAGCATGCAGGATCAGATGGCAAAAACGCCAGATGCCGCGTTTGCCTTTATGCGTAACATTGTGCCTGCCGCGCGCGCACGCGCAGAACGCGAAGCCGCTGATATCCAGCGAGCCATTGAGCAAGCGCATCACCGTTTCCCGCTGCGCGTCTGGGACTGGAATTTCTATGCCGAGCAGGTACGCAAAGATAAATACGCGCTGGACGAGAGCCAAATCCGCCCTTATTTCGAGCTGAACAACGTGCTGGAGAAGGGCGTGTTTTGGTCCGCCAGCCAGCTGTTTGGTATCCGTTTTAGCCAGCGTCACGATCTGCCGGTTTATCATCCCGACGTCAACGTGTATGAGATTTTCGATGCCGACGATACACCGCTAGCGCTGTTCTACACCGATTTCTTCAAGCGCGATAACAAGAGCGGCGGCGCGTGGATGAGCAATTTTGTCGACCAAAGCACGCTGCTCGGCAGCAAGCCGGTGATCTACAACGTCTGCAACTACACCAAGCCGCAGGCTGGCCAGCCGGCGCTGCTGAGCTGGGACGAAGTGATTACGCTGTTCCATGAATTTGGTCACGCGCTGCACGGTTTATTTGCGAACCAGCGTTATCCGAGCCTGTCCGGCACCGCCACGCCGCGCGATTTTGTCGAGTTCCCGTCGCAGATCAACGAGCATTGGGCCAGCAACGAAGCGGTGTTTGCTAACTATGCGCGTCACTACCAAAGCGGCGAGGCGATGCCTGGCGAATTGCGTGACAAGATGGTGCGCGCCGCGAAGTTCAACAAAGGCTATGACATGACCGAGCTGCTGGCCGCGGCGCTGCTGGATTTGCAGTGGCATTCGCTCACGACCCAAGATAATCCGCAGGACGTGAGTCACTTTGAACTACAAGCGCTGGCGGCGGAAAACATCGCGCTGGCGGCGGTTCCGCCGCGTTATCGTTCCAGCTATTTCCGTCACATTTGGGGCGGCGGTTATGCGGCCGGTTATTACGCCTATATCTGGACGCAGATGCTGGCCGATGATGGCTATCAGGCCTTTGTTGAACGAGGTGGATTAACACGCGAAAACGGCCAGCAGTTCCGCGACCATATTCTGTCGCGCGGCAATAGCACCGACCTGCAGCATCTGTGGCTGGCCTGGCGCGGCAGAGAGCCGGAGATCGGCCCGATGCTGAAAAACCGTGGTCTGGAGGACGCGTAACGATTGTTTGTAGGGTCGCCATTCATGGCGACCCGGTTCACCCGAACGGCCCGCCTTCAATGGTTTCGATCATTCCGGCCAGCACGCGCTCGCCGGTTTCGTTTTTCAAATCCGCGTACCACGCCGCGGTCACTTCAGTATCTTTCGCATGCGTCACATCGCAGCGCTTGCGCGCCTTAAGGACCAGATCTTTGGTGCGATCCACGCGCCGTGCTTCGTAGCGTAGCAGCGCATCCTCAATCCCCAGCGAATGCGCTGCCAGCGTCTGCGCCAGCACCACCGCATCTTCCATTGCCGCGCAGCCACCTTGCCCGATATCCGGCGTGGTGCTGTGCGCTGCATCGCCCAGCAAGGCCACGCGACCTTTGACGAAACGGCTGAAGGGTTCGATATCGTGAATTTCTACCCGATTAGTGGTTTGTGGATTGAGGCTTTCAATCAAGCGTTGCACCGGATCGGCCCAGCCGCTGAAGTAGCCTTTAAGATCGTTTTTCAGCGTGGAACGATCTTCCGGTAAGCCTTTCGGCAGGGGGACATCGAAGAAAAAGTAGAAGCGATTGCCGCTAACCGGCATCAGCGACACGCGTTTACCTTCCCCAACAAAAGTGGTCCACTGATCGGCAGGCGCGATGGTTTCATCAATGGTCACCAGACCGTTCCAGTTAACGTAGCCGGCATAACGCCGCTCCACGCTCTCGCCCAACACATAGTGACGGATCACTGAATGCGCACCGTCAGCGGCAATCAGGAAATCGCCCTCGGCCTGGCTGCCATCATCAAACCAGGCGGTGACGCCTTGCTCGGTTTGCTCAACCTGGGTCACGCGCTTGCCGAAGCTGATACGCGAACGACCGTAGGTGTCGATTAGCATTGCCTGTAATTCGGCGCGTGCCACCGGGTAAGGATATTCACCAACCTGTTGCACCAGCGGCGTCATGCTGAAGCGGGTGAGCGTATGGCCGCTGTAAGCATCGTTGTAGGCCATAAACGCCATGTTGCCGCCCAGTACGCGCAGCGACGCTTTCATACCTAATGCATTGAGGCATTTAACGCCGTTTGGCCAGATAGAGATTGCCGCGCCCACCGGTTTCATCTCTTTCACTGCTTCAAACACCGTTGTCTCAAAACCCGCTTTCTCCAGCGCAATAGCGGCACTCATTCCACCAATGCCCGCACCAATGACAATCGCTTTCATATTTATCTCCTTTGCTATGCCTTAGAGATTGCAACTTTTGTACCAGTTATGTTTATGGAGAAAATTATCGATATCATTCTGATTTATAAATGATAATTCAGTGTTTATCTCGGCGTGCTGCACGGTAAGGGAACGGCCTGGTGCACCTTATCAGGGCAAGCTGCGCATTTTTGTGAATCAAAGGTTTCAGCATGGTAATTGGCCTGGGAACAGCCATACTGATAGAACCTTTCTGCGAGGACTTACTCATGAAGTGGATAATGGCTTTTACGCTGCTATTCAGCGCTAGCGTGCTGGCGCAACCGCAATGGCAGCCGGAGAGAAAAGCGCCGGTAGTGCAGCTAACGCCAATTGCCGCGAAGTGCGATGTGTCGGCGTGTCAGCAAAACTGCTACGTGCAGCAATCGCAGTGCAAGAACGACAACGGAGGCGGCTGCGGCTCGCTGGCACAAATTTGCGTACAAAACTGTTCCAGTCAGTGTCGTTAAGTGAAATAAATCTGTCACAACAGGGTGCTAGCGTGTTTCCCCGGCAAGGTAATATTTTGATAACAGGGGAAAATAATGAAAACCCGCTTCACACTGATTGCAACGGTTCTACTGCTGGCACAGCGGGCGTATGCGGTTTCACTGCCCGACGCTGCTGCGCTGGCCGATCTAACGTCTACCGGTTCCACGCCCGGCTACTCCCAACTTGAACAGCAATCACTGCAGGCTGAACGGCAGGCGCTGCAAGGCAATGCCAGTGCCTTAACGCGTGAACAGCTGGAAAAGGCCAGGCAGACAGCGAAACAGGCCGACACGCAGTGGCTAAAAAACAGCGGTTACGACTTCAAAAGCAAAGAGAATCAGCAGGCGGGCATAGCGTTGCTTTCCGGCTTTAGCGCACTGCCCAGCAGCGTACTGGATGCCAGCCGCGCCACCGTCAGCAGCATCAACCTGAACGCCACGCAAAACGTCCGTCATCAGGCTCTGGCCGATGCGGAAGCGATTAGCTATCTCTATTTCCTCTCCGATGCGCTCGGTCCGCGCCTTGGCAAAGCGTTCCTCACGGCTTACGACAAAGGTGAAATCGGCAAAGCGGCAGCCCTGATTAAAGCTAGCGAAGTCAGCACCAGCGCGGCGAAGAAACACTTTAATTACCCACGACCTTTTCTACATGAGGGCAACAGCATTCATCTGGTGCCAGACGATGTGGTAGTGAAAGACAATGTACGTTATACCGCCGACGGCGGCTCCTTCCCAAGTGGCCACACCAATACCGGTTACACCGACGCCTTGTTGTTGGCCGAAATGGTACCGGAGCGTTTTGAAGCGCTGGTGACACGAGGAGCGCGGTACGGTTATTCGCGTGTGGTGTTAGGCGTGCATTATCCGTTGGATGTGATGGGTTCTCGCATGGTGGCGCAGCGTAACGTGGCAAATTACCTCAACGATACGCGTTATCAGGCGCTGTTCAGTGAAGCGCGCGATCAGCTGCGAGCCGCATTGGAGAAAGAGTGTGGTACTACGCTTGCAGAGTGTGCACGCAGTGAGGGCAAAAACGATCCGTATCGCTCGCCAGCTATGCTGCCGTTCTATCGCTTCACCATGAGTTATAACCTGCCGAAAGCCGCGGTAAAAAATACGCCGGTTAAGGTACCGCAGGGCGCGGAGATCTTGTTGAAGGCGGCGCTGCCGCAGCTTTCTGATGCGCAGATTCGCGGCCTGATGGTGAAAAGTGCATTACCTAACGGTTATCCGTTGTCGGGTAATAACGCCGAGCAGTCGTTCTGGCAACGTCTGGATTTAACGGCGGCATATGCGTTGGCCAGACCGCAGCGCTAATATGTTGATCGCCATTCCTGCGCGCGGCATCACTCCTTAATCCGCCGGTCAAGCGTGAAGGGCGCTGAAGTGGCCTGGGCGAAAAGGGCGGCAGCGGCGGGATGATCGGGATGCAAAATGGCATTGTCTTCACCGGTCAGAATGCTCGGCACCGTCAGCAGCAAAGGCAATTCACTCTCCAGATTGAGAAAGGCCGCGCCAATCGCCTGCGTCTCTTCCTGCTGCTGATATTTATGCCAGTCGCTGGGCAGCTTGCTGCTGTCCAGCGCCATAATTTCGCTTTCTGGAACCGGCACGGTAAAGATCACAAAGCGACTTTTCTCCAGCATGGCTTTACCCGTATGCACCACCAGTTCCAGCGTGGCGAGCGCCTTTGAGCTGCTGAGATAAACCGTTTTAATACCGGGCGGATTCCAGCGACCGCCCCATTTTTCTGCGCCAGCGCCGCTAAAGGCATCGCTGGCGTACTCTTCTTTCACTAAACGATAAAACAGGCGGTAGGGAGCATCCGGTTCCTTCCGTTGCGTCATTACACAATTACTCCGTGTTCCAGACGGCCAATCAGCGTTAACACCGCATCACAGCCCGCGGGCGTGCTCAGCATCTCCATGGGCACTGCATCATCCAGTGCTAACGCAGGTTGATACATCCAGTGCATCGCGGCGTCAACGTCACCACCAAATAATTGCAGCACGGCATCCAGAATTTCGAAGACCTGATAAACACGTGCGCCTTGCTCCACGGATAGCTGTGAACCGGCTTTCTCGCGACGACGATAGGTATTGCGATCGATTGAGACCATTTGCGCGACGTCCAGCGGTGTCGCTTTGAGCACCGTAGCAGCGCGCTCAACGATGCCAACGTCCAATCCTTCGGTGATCAGCTGGTGCGCTTTGAGCGGATTACGCGGCAATCCCATTTGGTCCATGAAGGATTTATGCGCATGCTGCATCAGCGTAGGATCGAAGACGCGTGCGGCATTGCCATGATTGAATGGGGATGCAGTTGTCATAACAACCTCCTGTGTAATGTTCATTTGAACATTTTGATAGTTCAAGTGTACAACACTACGCAGAGGTTGTCATTTTTTGTCCGTGCGTAAAAACAAATGGCGGTTAATCAACAATAAATAACGTTGCGCCCAGCGTTGTTGAGGAGCGATGTGCTTCCGCATTGTCCGCAACCTGGTAACTGACGCCAGCGGTTAAGGTGAAGGTGCGTCCATCATCCAGCTCGGTCACCATTTCACCTTGCAGGCACAGCAAAATATGTCCTTTACTGCACCAGTGATCTGCCAGATACCCCGCTGAATACTCCACCATGCGAACGCGAATATCACCGAAGCGCTGGGTGCGCCACAGCGCAAAACCCTGTTCGCCGGGATGCGTTTCAGGCGCGATGTGGTCCCATGTAGTGATGCCAAAAGGAAGCTGATTGATTTGCATGCGGATACCCTGATGAGGTTGAGGCATCCATGATTAGCAGCCAGCGGGCCCATTAGCCAGTAAAATCAACTGGCTTCCTGCCACATCTCGCGCATCGCCAGTTCGAGTTTTTTAAACACCCGGTAACGCGAGTCATGGAACGCAAAACGCTCCGCACGCGGCAGCAGTTCGCCTGGATTGATCTGCACCGCCTGCTGCACCGCCTCGGAGAGGTTACGCCACGCGCCAACGCCCACACCGGCACACAATGCCGCGCCTAGCGCACCGGTCTCTTTACACTCGGCCACGCGAATAGGAATGCCTAATACATCAGCAAACATCTGCGGCCAGACGCAGCTGCGCGCTGCGCCGCCGGACAAAATCGCTTGGGTAAAGGGAATACCGGCCGCGCGTAACCGATCGATATGCGCGCGATGCGCAAAGGTCACGCCTTCAAATAGCGCAAACAGCATATCGGCACGCGTGTGCCAGCCGCCAAGACCGTAAAATCCGGCTTTCGCCGGTTCCGATTTGCGCCCGGAGTAGAGATAAGGATGATAGAGCGGCAGCTGTGCATTAGGTTGTACATGGGCTACCGTGTCGCTGCTGCGCGCCGCGCCCTGGCCGCCGCGGCCATCGTCAAATTCGCGCAGGAACCAGTCGAGGTTAGCCGCCGAGGTGGCGCTGGCTTCAATCGCCATATAGCGATCGGTTTCGATGATCGAGTTCATAAACACCGGGCGCAGATAATCAGGTTTATCCACCACCACTTGATTGATGCTCCAGGTCCCCGCGACAATCGAGGCTTCGCCGCTGTTAACCACGCCGGAACCAATGGCGCTGGCCACCACATCAAAAATCCCGGCAACCACCGGAATGCCCGCCGGTAAGCCGGTGAGCTGAGCCGCTCGTGGGGTAACATGGCCGACTACCTCGCAGGATTCCCGCAGCACGGGTAACAGGGTGAAGGCGTCTTCAATGCCGTACAGCGCCAGTAACTCCTGGCTGTAACCCCGTTGGCGATAATCAATCAGGCCGGCACCGGCGGCATCCGAATAATCTGCGCTGATGGCGCCACTGAGAAAATGGGCGATAACGTCTTTGGCGCAGAGTAAATGTCCCACCTGCGCCCAGCGTTCGGGCTGGTGCTGCTTAATCCAGCTGATTAACACCGGCGTCGCCGCAGGCCAGGGTTTTTGCAGTGAAATTTGGTAAATGCGCCGATCCGCGCCGCTCGCCTCCAGCGCCTGCACCGTTTCACTGGCGCGATGATCGATGGATTGAATGCCAAACAGCGGCTGCTGCTGTTTATCCAGTGCGTACAAGCCGTTGCCGTGGCCGGCCGCGCCCACCGCAATCACATCACTCGCCGGCGTGCCCGCCTGGTGCAAACAGCGGCTTACGGCATCGCTGACGCCGTGCCAAATATCCGCCACCGGCCGTTCGGCGTAACCTTCCTGCGGGCGCTGGGTTTCTCCTGCGCACTCGGCCACCGACAATACGCGGCCGCAGAGATCAAACAGCACCGCTTTGATCATGGTGTTTCCGGCATCAATACCCACTATCTTCATATCCGACTCCGTTCTACAAGCGAAGACGGCGCACCGCTTAAGCGCCGGTGCAGGTAAGGCTTAACCCTGCTGATAAATTTCCAATGCGTCGGGGCCGCTGGCGCCCTGATGAATAATCGCCATCAGCGCTTTCACCACGCGAGAAGGGTTGTCATGCTGATAAACGTTGCGGCCATACACCATGCCGCTAGCCCCCTGCGCCATTAGCGCGGCGCTTTTTGCGAGCACGCCCGCCAGCTCGCCTTTGCCGCCACCGCGTACCAGCGTGGGGCAGCGCGCCGCTTCGACCACGCGATGAAAATCTTCCACGTGCTCGGTGGGATCGGCTTTGATGATATCCGCACCTAACTCACGCGCCAGCCGCACCAGCGGCACAATCTTCTCCACATCGCCAAGGGATCCATACGCCGCGCCTTGTCCGGCGGGCGCCATCACCAGCGGTTCAATCATCAGCGGCATGCCATAGCGATCGCACGCCTGGCGCAGACGACCAATATTCTCGACGCACATGCGGAAAATGCCCGGCTCATCGGGGATCAGATAGAGATTCACCACCACCGCAGCGGCGTCCAGCTGCAGCGCGGCGAGAATTGGTTCATCGGGATTGTGCAGCACCGCCCACATTTCACGGTGTCGCGCGGCGTTGTAGGCGTTGCCGACATCGGTGCGCATCACCAGCGCCGGTTTGCGCCCGGCGACGCGCTGCAGCAGATCGGCCTGACCGTAATTCACCTGAATCGCATCCGGCTGCGCGGTAATCAGGTTATCCATTACCGCTGCGATGTTCTCCAGCCCAATGAGAAAATCCGGCTCGTTGGCGATGCCGTGATCGATCGCCACATCCAGACATTTACCGTGCTGAAACAGGCGATGCATGCGCACTTTATTGGTTACTAACATGTCGTGTTTCCTCCTGAAAAACCGTGGGATAAAGACCGGTGAGGCCGTGTAAACGCGCCAGATTGTCACAGCCACGTTGCAGCTGCTGCGCGCGTTCGGTGTCGCTCCAGCCCAGCGTGGTCGCCATGATCTGGGCAATCTCCTGCACCAGCGGCGCGGTCAGTTCACCGCAGATCGCCAGCGAGGTGCGGCGCACCAGCAGATCTTCCAGCTGGCACACCTGTTCATGCTCAATCAGATAGCGTAGTTCGATATCGCTGTACGCCGCGTGATGCTGCAGCGGGTGTTCGCCTTGCTGCTGAATCAGCGCCAGCAGCGGCACGGCGCGGCTGCCATAACGTTTTGCCAGCTGCATTACGCGCGGCAGCGGCGCAGCATAACGCTGCGCCAGCTGCGCCAGCCACGCGGTTTGCCCTGAAGGCGGAGGGAAATCGCGTCCGCCGCCAATCGGCACATCGCCGCTGGAAAGATGGCGTTTTTCGCCGAGCAGGCGCAGCACGCGATCGGCTGCCTCTTCACCAAACTGACGAAATGTGGTCCATTTGCCGCCGACTAAACACAGTGTGCTCCACGCCCGATTGGCATCGGGTGGCAGCATCACCAATGAGTGGTTACGTGAAATCTGGCCGTTGAGTTTGGCATCGCTGGCCGGCAGCGGACGCACGCCGCAGAAGGTATAGACGATAGCGGCATCGGGCACGTCGATGTGGGGAAAGACGAAGCGCAGGGATTCCAGGATATACACTTTTTCATCCTCTTCGCACACCACCGCATCGGGATCGTCAACGCGAATATCGGTGGAACCCACCAGCACCTTGCCGAACCACGGGAACATGATGCAGACGCGGCCTTCCTGATTTTCGAAGTAGACCATTTCGCCATCCAGCATATGCAGCAGTTCGGGATGATTGAGGATCAGATGCGATCCTTTGGTACCGCCAATCATTTTTGGCAGGTCGTCGCGAGAAGAGATGCGCTGGTTGAGCTGGTCGATCCACGCCCCTCCGGCATTCACCAGCACGTGCGGTTGCAGGCTAAAGCGCTCGCCACTTAACGCATCCTGCAGAATAACGGTTTCGCCCTCGGCGCTCACCAGCTGCAGATAGTTGAGCGCCAGCGCTTCCGGACACGCCTGTTGCGCGTCGTCTATGAGTTCAAACCCCAGCCGTTCCGGCGCGCTGATCCACGCATCATAGTAGCTGGCGCTGTACTTCACCCAGGGCGCAAATCCCGGCCAGCGATCGCGCGTGGCCGCTTCACTGCGCACCTGATGCTTCGGCATTGAGCCATACTGGCGGGTGTAGATATCGTAGAGGCTGAGGCCTGTTTTAATCAGCAGCGCGCCGCGCCGCGTGGGCTTATCGCTCAGGCGTAGAAAGCGCCGCGTCGCATTGACCAGCCCGCCAGCGAGATTGTCGATTGGCACCGTCGTACGTAAAGGGAATACATAATGCGAGGCGTTTTTTAACAGGCGATCGCGCTCGGTGACCGACTCTTTCACTAACGTGAACTCACCGGTTTCCAGATAACGCAATCCACCGTGGATCATGCGCGAGAGCGCGCCGCTGGCGGCCTGGCACCAGTCGCCTTTCTCCACCAGAATCGCCGGAATACCTTGCAAGGCCAGTTCACGAAAGGTGCTGATGCCGTTGATGCCACCGCCGACGATCAACACCGGGGTGGACGAGCGCTGGCGTAAAAGGTTCAGGCGCTGCTCGCGCGTTTGAATATTATCCATGAGTGACTCCTCGGCTCAGGTCCAGTTCCAGTACGCCTGCCGCAGTGGATTCATCCGTGACCATGCTTTTCAGCCACTGACCATGCAGCGCGCAGCGGATGGGATCCACTTTGTCCCGTCCGGCGACTACCGCCATTGAGAATGGAATACGCTGCAGCTCGGGCAAGGTAAGTGCGACCAGCCGACGGTTGGCGTCAAACGGCGCAGGCTGACCGCGAGCATCCAGCAGCCAGGCTAGCAGTTCACTGCGCGCGCCGCTGGTTTCAATACTCGCCGAGGCATGACGCGCCGCCAGGTTGAGGTCATAGTAGCTGGAGCTGTCGCTATGAATCGATCCAAGGCCAACCACGGCCAACGTGGCGTTGCGTGCTTTATCCAGCACATTCTCGACGGCGCTGATGCCCATCAGCATGTCGCGTTCTTCGGCGGAATCGGTAAACAGCGGGGCATGAATCTGCCAGGCGTGTCCGCCGAGACGCGCCGCCATTTCCGATGCCACGTGATTAACATCGGTGTAATGCTTGCCTTGTACGCAGCCCAGGGCGGGCACCACCTGCACATCGTATTTACGCGTGGGCTGTAAGGCATCAACCAACGCGCTAACGCCTTTCCCGCCGGTAATAGCAATCACATCGCCATCTTTGAGGCGCGAGAGCAGATATTCTGCCGCCGCAGCGCCAACCATTTGCAGGCTCTGATCCTCGCTGCGCGCCACATTCGGTGCGACCACCACCTGTTGCAGCTGGCCGAGAGCGGCCAGATCGCTCTCCAGCTGGTGCGCTGAAAGCCACGGCGATTTGATGGTGATCTCCACCATGCCGCTCTCTTTGCCCTGGCGAATCAGCCGATTGACGCTAGCCACAGACAGACCAGTCTCAACCGCAATATCCGACTGCTTTTTGCCGTCGAGGTAATACATCACCAGTACCTGGTAAATCTGACGTGCGCTGTGAAACGCGGGATGTTCGCTAGTGAATTCCATGGGCGATAATTCCTTATGCAGCTCGGTATTTATTCAGCAAATGGTCAATAGACACCGCGGTCAGCAGGATCAAGCCTTTAATCAACTCCTGCCAGTAAACGGAGACGTTAATCAAAATCAGCGAGCTGGTAACAATCGACAACAGCGCCACACCGAGCACCGCGCCAAGAATCGAACCGGTGCCGCCTTTCAGACTCGCACCGCCAATCACCGCCGCCGCAATCACATTCAGCTCCATACCCACGCCAAACGTCGGGGTAGCAGAGCCGAGACGCGCCATGTAGATAATGCCCGCCAGCCCAGCCAGCGTTGAGGTCAGCACCGTGACCCACAGTTTGATGCGATTGATGTTAAGGCCGGAGTAGGCGGCGGCACGTTCGTTGCTGCCGGTATAAAACACTTTGCGGAAAAGGGTTGCTTTACGCAGCAGCACGTCGAACAGCGCCACCAGGACAAAAAACAGCACGATGACAAAGGGAATGCCCCAGATAGCGCCCTGGCCGATAAACTTGAAATTCACCGGCAGAGTAAACAGCGACAGCGGTGTGCCCTGGGTGACGATCATGCACAGGCCGCGCACAATCACCATCGCTGCCAGCGAGGCGATAAAATGGCTGAGGCCGATTTTGGTTACCGTTAGTCCCATGAGTAAGCCCACCAACGCCGCCGCGCCAATGCCTGCCAAACTCGCCAGCCAGGGATCCATGCCGCTCAGGAACAGCTGCCCGGCCACCACCATGGAAAGACAAACCACCGCGCCAACTGAAAGATCGATACCGCCGACAATCAGTAAAATGGTCATGCCGATCACCACGATGCCTTCAATCGAAAACGACAGCAGCATCGCCTTCATGTTGGCCCAGGTGAGGAAGTAGGGCGAGGTAAAGCTCATCACCACGAAGATCAGCGCGATGATCACGATCAGCCCCACTTCGCGCTGCTTGTGTATGCCGCCGAACAGCGACCAGCGCGATTTTTGCAAGGTGGGCAGGGTGGTATTCATGGTCATACGGCCTCCGCTTCAGGATTGATGCCGGCGGCGAGCCGCATCAGATTTTCTTCTGTCATGGCATCACCGGTGACTTCACCGCTAATACGCCCTTCATGAATCACAATGATGCGATCGCACAGGCCAATTAACTCGGGCAACTCCGACGAAATCACCACTAAACCCACGCCGTTTGCCGCCAGTTTGGCGAGAATGCTGTAGATTTCCGCCTTGGCGCTGACGTCCACGCCGCGCGTGGGTTCGTCAAGAAAGACAATTTCCGGCTGTACCGACAGCACGCGGGCTAGCGCGACTTTTTGCTGATTGCCGCCCGACAGCGATGACACCGGATCGCTCAATTTGCCATGCTTCAGTTTCACCTGCTGTGCCAGCGCTTCTGCTTGCTGGCGCTCGCGGCCCGGGCTCAGCAGCAGGCGATGATGACTCACGGCGTGGAGATCCAGTGCCGAAATATTCCAGTCGATTGGCATCGATAGAAACAACCCGGCGTCTTTGCGATCCTCAGATAAATAAACCATGCGCTGTGCAATGCTGGCCGCGTAATTGCGCAGCGTCACCGCCTCGCCTTTAATGCGGATCGCGCCGCGTTTAATCGGCAATAAACCGCAAATCCCTTGCGCGATTTCACTGCGTCCCGCGCCCATTAAACCGCCGATACCGAGGATTTCACCGGGTCGCAGATCAAAATGAATAGCGTGGAAGTGTTTGCCATCACCGAGATCGCGCACCTGCAACAGCGGCGACACGGCGCTAACCGGGCGTTTATTGGGGTAAAGCTGTGAAAGCTCACGTCCTACCAGGCGCGTAATCACTTCATCGGGCGTCATGCTGCGCAGCGGCGCGCTGTGCACGGTGCGGCCATCACGCAAAATAGTGATGTGCTGACACAGCGCAAAAATTTCCGCCATGCGATGGCTGATATACACCACCGCAATCCCTTGCGCCTGTAGCTGACGCACAATGGTAAACAACGTCTGGGCTTCCGGTTCGGTCAGTGCGGCAGTCGGTTCATCCAGAATCAGCAGGCGACAATCCAGCGTCAGCGCCTTGGCAATCTCCACCAGCTGCTGCTGCGACAGTGAGAGTTCGCCCACCTTGCGGGTCACGGCGATCGGCGCCAAGCGGTTCATCACCGTCTGTGCTTTCTCACGCAGCGCTTTATGTGGCATCAGCACGCCACGCTGGCTGGCGGCGTGCGCCATCCAGATGTTTTCATACACGCTGATATCCGGGCACAGCGCAATTTCCTGATGCACTAAACCTATACCGAGCTGCTGTGCCTCGCGCGGCGAGCGCAGGGTGATAGGCTTGCCATCAAGTAACACCTCACCGCTATCCGGGCGCAGAATGCCATCGATAATATTCATCAACGTCGATTTGCCTGCGCCGTTTTCGCCTGCCAGCGCATGGATTTCACCGGCGCGCAGAGTGAGATCTACGCCCTGTAACGCCCGCACCGCGCCAAAGCTTTTACTGATGCCTCGCAATTCAAGAAGTGCCGTCATGATCGTCACCTTACTCGTTGATGCCTTTGGTACCACGGCGTTTCAGATAGGCATCCCAGCGGAAATCGTCGGCATTGTCTTTTGTCACCACCGCATAGCCGTTATCGAGGATGGGGAAGGCGAAAGGATTGGTGCCGTTGCGTTTGGCATCGTTCATGGGATCGATCAGTTCCGGATGAGCGGCGAGGAATAAGGTCATAAAGCCCATATAACCCTGAATGCCCTGATTCGGATTGATGGCGCCAAACACCTGGCCGCTTTTAATCATATCCAGCACCTTGGCGTTAACATCGACGGTCATCACTTTTACTTTGCCGCCATTTTCTGCCACCGCCTGCGCGGCACCGATCGCCGAGCTGGCTTCCGGCATGAAGATGCCTTTGAGGTTAGGGTTGGCCTGCAGCATTGAGAGCACTGCGTTATACGCCTTTGAAGGATCCTGATTGGTGGCGGCGCGCGCCACCAGTTTGCTATCCGGGAAGGCGGCTTTCATTTCGTTGATAAAAGCGGTGACGCGACGATCGTGATTATCCTGCCCCGGGTTTTCCAGTACGGCAAACTCTGCGCCTTTACCCATCGCTTTGCCAAGCTCATCGGCAGCGGCTTTGCCTTCACGGAAGTTGTCCGAGGTGATGTAAGCGACGCGTTTGCTGTTGGGAGAATCGGCGGCGAAGGTCACTACCGGAATGCCCATTTCAGCGGCGCGATTAATTGGTTCAATAAACGGATCGGGATTCATCGGATGAAGAAAGATACCGGCGGGTTTTTGCGCCAGGATTTGCTCAAAGCTGGAGAGCTGTTGGTTAACATCATAGGCTGGCGTGCCGCCGTAAACGGTTTTGCAGCCCAGCTGGTGCGCCGCCTGTTTGAACATTTCATAGACCGGGAACCAGTATTCCACGCCGGTTACCATCACGTTCATATAATAGGTTTCGCCGGGCTTACAGCGAAATTGCGGCGCGTCATCGGCGGCGCTTACGGTGCTGGTGAAACTGCCCGCCAGCAATAAACTCGCGAGAAGTGCGGTGATTTTTTTCATGTTTTTTCCCCGGAACTGACGCTGAATGTGTATGGCTCAGCCGTGACAACAAAACGCGGAAAAACGAGCCGGGGTTAATCGTGAAAATTATTTCTCATGCATGAAATAATTTTCACAAGGTATAAAAGCTGGCGCGAAAAAGATCAATTTATGGTTAACGAATTGTTTCGTAGTTGTGAGTGCGTTCACTAATTGCACTCTTAGGCTGGGTGCAAGCGGCGTTGATCGTCGTTGGTGTGCTCATGCTTTCATATGAAACCTGTCATCAGCTTTATGTGTGACAAATATCCCAATTATAAGGTTGCGTGATTGTTAATTGTTCTTCATTAGTTATGAATGAAGTGTAATTTATTTCGAATGAAGATTTTAGGCAATCAAATCGGAGCACCTCATGAACACAACCTTCACGTCTTTACAGCAACCTGATGATTTCAAACAGAACGTCCGCCTGATGAAAAAAGCGCTGAGAGAGCAGATTGGCGATGTGGAAGGGCTGTTTGAACAAGTCAGAAGCAAAATCGTTAACGAAATTGCCGCCGCCCGCGCCGAAGAAGCCCAAAACGGATCGGCATGGCCACAAGTCACTCAGCAGGACATCGCTGCCGGACGCATCAGCGAGGCAGTGAAGGATCATATTCGTCGGCGCGGCTGCGTGGTGGTGAAACAAACTTTCGCGCGCGATCAGGCATTGGCGTGGGATGAATCAATGCTCAAGTACCTCGACGACAATGATTTCGATAATGTCTATACAGGGCCAGGCGATAACTTCTTCGGAAATCTTGAGGCCTCACGCCCGGAAATCTATCCGATTTACTGGAGCGATGCGCAAATGTCTGCGCGCCAAAGTGAAGCCATGGCGCAGACGCAGTCCTTCCTCAATCGCCTATGGAAGTTTGAGTCGCGCGGTATGCGCTGGTTTGAGCCGGACGTCAGCATTATCTATCCCGACCGCATTCGCCGCCGTTTACCGGGCACCACCTCAAAAGGGCTCGGCGCGCATACCGATTCCGGCGCGCTGGAGCGGTGGTTGCTGCCGGCTTATCAGCAGGTGTTCAGCAAAATCTTCACCAACCAGTTTGATCAATACGATCCGTGGGATGCGGCGCACCGCACGGAAGTGAATGAATATCAATCTGGCACCACCACCAAGTGCTCGGCATTCCGTACCTTCCAGGGCTGGACGGCACTATCGGATATGCAACTTGGGCAAGGTTTGCTGCATGTGGTGCCGGTGCCGGAAGCGATGGCCTATTTGCTGTTGCGTCCGCTGCTGAATGATGTACCAGAAGATGAGCTGTGCGGCGTCGCGCCGGGCAAGGTGCTGCCGGTATCTGCGCAGTGGCATCCCGAGCTGATTGAGGGTTTATGTTCGATTCCGGCGCTGCAGGCGGGCGATTCGGTGTGGTGGCACTGTGATGTGATCCATTCGGTCGCACCGGTTGAAAATCAGCAAGGTTGGGGCAATGTGATGTACATTCCTGCCGCGCCGCTGTGTGAGAAAAATGCGGCTTATGCCAGCAACGTCGCGCAGGCGCTGTCCAGCGGTGCGTCGCCGGGCGATTTCCCGCCAGAAGATTACGAAACACACTGGCGCAACCGTTTCACGCCTGAGGCGCTGAATGCCAACGGTCGCCGCAGTCTGGGATTGGACTGAATTTCTGGTAAGCTTGGCAAAAATCTTTCGGCAGCGGGTGTTATGAACGCACGTCATCAGCAAATTATTCAATTGGTTAGCGAGCGCGGTAGCGTCAGCGTAACTGAACTGGCGCAAACCACCGGCGTTTCGGAAGTGACCGTGCGTCAGGATCTCAATCTATTGGAGAAAGGCGGCTTTTTGCGCCGCGTGCACGGCTCTGCCGTGGCGCCAGAGAGCGATGACATTGGTGCGCGCATGCAAACCCGCTTTGCCGTGAAAAAACGGCTGGCGGAATATGCGGCGTCGTTGGTGAACAGCGGGGAAACGGTGTTTATCGAAGGGGGTAGCACCAATGCGTTGCTGGCACGCGAACTGAGCGATCGCAGCGATATCACGATCATTACCGTGAGTCATTACATCGCCGGATTGCTGCGCGAAAAGGGCGGCGATGTGATTATCCTCGGCGGTCTTTTTCAAAAAAGCAGCGAATCGGTGGTGGGGCCGCTGACGCGCTTATGCATTCAGCATCTTAATTTTCATAAAGCCTTTATCGGCATTGATGGCTGGGATGCGGTGACCGGTTTTACCAGTCGCGACATGCTGCGCTGTGACGTGGTGAATGCCATTATGGAAAAACCCACCCACACCATCGCGCTGACCGATTCATCGAAGTTTGGCCAGATTCATTCGTTTGCGCTGGCCCCCACACAGCCGTTTCAAACGCTTATCACCGATGACGGACTGGATGCCGCCTATCAAAAGACGCTGCGTGCGCAGGGTGTTGATCTGAATTTAGTCTCGTAGTAGAAGCAGGTACGCATGAATGCGTACCCTACGAAACCTCGCAAAATAAACGTAAGGGCGCCATTGATGGCGTAATGGTTGTCAGTTAACCCTGATGACCGCGAGCACACATTGTAGCGGCGCAATTCATTGCGCGATAAATCGCGCCGCTACGGAAGGTGCGGTGATTTGATTCGGCGCTTAACTGATCGTCACTACGCCATCCATGTCGCCCCATCCCGTTAACCTACCAACGCCTGCGCCGTTACTTCATCGGTAATCAAACCGGTTACCAGCCCGCTGGCCAGCACCGCGCGGATCGCTTCCACTTTGCTGACGCCGCCTGCCAGTGCCACAATCTCTGCGCGATGTGCCAGATCCAGTTCCACCGACAAGGTGCGCGACGTCAGATTGGTGTTAATCATCTGCCCGTTAGCGTCAAAGAAATGCCCGAGTAATTCACCAACCGCGCCAGATGAGGAGATGTCGTTGATCTCTGCTTCATCAATCATACCGGCCTCAACCAGCTGCGCCGCCGGTTCCACCGTGCCAATCCCCACCAGTTTGACTTCGCTCTGCGCCGCCATGGCAAACACCTCACTCACGCCACGCTGCGCCAGCAGGACGTCACGATCTTCCTGGGTATTAGCAAAAAACGGTACCGGCATCATGTAGGCTTGTGCACCGGTTTTCTCCGCGATGCGATGCATAACATCGTGCGGATTCAGCGCGTAGTTACGCGTCAAACAGCCAAGCAGCGAGACAAAACGCATGTGTGGCGCATCGATGCGTGGCAGCTGGTGGATGGCAGCGGAAAGGGTGCGACCATGCCCAAGACCTAGCGTGGTGGAGGGCGATGAAGCCAGGAGATTGCGCAGATAGTCCGCGCCCGCCATACCCAATGCGCGCACCGGCAATCCCTCTTCACCGAGATCGGGCGCGACCTGGCAAAAGTTCAAGCCGAACTTTGCGCGCAGTCGATCTTCTAACGCCACGCAGGCCACGATATCGCCATCAATGGATACCTTTACCGCGCCTTCCGCCACCACGCGCGCAATCATGCGGTGCGTTTTAACCGACGGCAGCCCAAGCCGTTTCGCGACTTCGGCCTGCGTCAAACCGCCAACGTAGTGCAGCCAGGCGGCGCGCAGCGCCAGAGATTCGTCGCGTTCAGTAGAGGTTGGAGCCGGTTTCATGGTTTACGTCCTGTTAGTTAGACAAATGCAGATCCTGCACGCCGGTATCGATATGCCCGGCCCAGAAGGCGACGCTCTCGGCAATCTCATTGACCACGTTGCTATCTGTCGGCTCGCGTTCTTTAAAGCTCAGCTCCAGACAGATCTCATTATCCTGCGCTCCCCCACGCGCCAGCGCGTCCAGCAGCGGCTGGGGCTGAATGCGGCCGCCGGCATTGTACTGCAATGTAAACGGTCTGTGGCCGCCTTTATCCAGCATGCTCTGCTTGATGTGGATAATCGGCGAGTAGCGCGGCACCGCTTCCGCCCACGCGTAAGGATCGAAGTCGCGCGGATCGGCAGAGGTAACATCACCGTGATCGATATCCGCCATCATCCACATCGGTACGGCCATTGCTGCCTGGCTCAGCCGCTGCTGCAGGTCTAAACAGGCCGGGATGGTTTCACCGAATTCGCGGCCCACGCTCATCGGTTCCCAGAACAGGTATGTTAACCCGGCGGATTTTGCGTGTTCGGCCACCTCAGCCCAGCAATCAATGGCAATGTCGATTAACGCGGCGCGGCGCGTCGTATCGTTGAAATCTTGCTGGGTAAAAATGGCAAACTGCGAACCCACTGCAGCACCGCCCAGTTCCGCGGTAATGTCGGCAAAGGTTTTGAACCAGTCTACGTAGTAACGGCGTACCGCAACGTCAGGATGGCCAAAATGGTTGAGGCGGCCATAAGGTCCGGTCATACCCGACGTGATGCGCACGCCGGTTGCGCGCAGCGCCTGCTGCATGCGCCGCGTCATGCGGTTTATGGTGGCAGCGGGCCAGCTGGGATTGATAAATTCGTGGGTCAGCTGCACGTCACGAATGCGGATCTGCTGCGCCACGGTGTGAATCAAATCCTGGGGATCGGCAAAGCGGTTCACCAGCGGGTTGGTATTGAGTGACAGCGTTAACGGCATGGTTCACCTCTTATCCGGCGTGCGCACGCAGCGGTGCGGGGGCAGCATAGGTGGCGTTGAACCACTGCGTGAAAGCCTGCTGCTGCGCCTCATCGAGATGCAGCTTATGCTTGGTGCGGCGCCAGAGCACATCGTCTGCCTGCTGCGCCCATTCGTATTCCACCAGATAGCGCACCTCAGCTTCATACAGCTGCCCACCGAAATGACGTCCCAGATCGCCCAACGCATTGGCGTGATCGATAAGCTTGTCCATACGTGTGCCGTACAGACGCGCGTAGTGTTTCCGCAGCGGCTGAGGCAGCCACGGCCAGCGTGATTTAACCTGCTCTAAAAACGTCTCGAAATCGGCGTGCGGCATATCGCCGCCCGGTAAGGTGGCGGCGCGCGTCCAGTCGGCACCCATGTTCGGGAAGTAGGGCGCCAGTTTTTGCATGGCGTGCTCAGCGAGCTTACGGAAGGTGGTGATTTTACCGCCAAATACGTGCAGCAGCGGGGCGTTTTGCCGATCGTCGAGGTCGAAAACATAGTCTCGCGTGACGGCAGAGGGATTGCCTTTGCCGTCATCAAACAGCGGACGCACGCCGGAAAAGCGCGTTATCACGTCGTTGGCGCGCAGTTTCACCTTAAAATAGCGATTAACCACATCGATCAAGTATTGCTGCTCGCTATCATCGACCGTGACCGCTTCCGCTTTGCCTTCCCACGCAATATCGGTGGTGCCGATCAGCGCGTTATCGCCTTCATACGGGTTAATAAAGATCACGCGCTTATCCGTGTTTTGCACCAGATAAGCCTGCTGACCTTCCCAGAATTTCGGCACAATAATGTGCGAGCCTTTTACCAGGCGCACGTTGCGATTGCTTTTGGTGTGCGTCACCTGATTGACGATATCCAGCACCCACGGGCCTGCCGCATTTACCAGCACTTTGGCAAACACAGTGCGTGACGCACCGCTGGCATCCTGCAAGGTGATTTCCCATTTGCCGCTATGGCGCGTGGCTGCCACGCAGCGGGTGCGCGGCAGAATGGTGGCTCCCCGTTCGGCGGCATCCAGCGCATTCAGCGTCACCAGTCGCGCGTCATCGACCCAGCAATCGGAGTATTCGAATCCTTTGTGATAGCTATCCAGCAGCGCCGCGCCCTCAGGATCGCGGCTTAAATCCAGTGAACGGGTGCCCGGTAATTTTTTGCGGCCCCCAAGGTGGTCATAGAGAAACAGCCCCAATCGCACCAGCCACGCCGGGCGATCGCTCGGGCTGTGGGGCAGAACAAAACGCATCGGCCAAATAATGTGCGGTGCCGCATTAAGCAACACTTCACGCTCGATAAGCGCTTCACGCACCAGACGAAACTCATAATATTCCAGATAGCGCAAACCGCCGTGCACCAGCTTGCCGGAGCGCGATGACGTGCCCTGGGCGAGGTCATCTTTTTCACACATCATCACCGATAACCCGCGCCCGGCGGCGTCGCGCGCAATGCCTGCGCCGTTAATGCCGCCGCCAATCACAAACAGATCCAGCATGTGTTCACTCATGATTTACTCCTTAAAACTGTTTAAGCGCATGCCAGGCGGCAGGAAGATCGTTACGCATCTGTTGATAGGTGGCGAAAAGCGGGTGATAGCGCTGCATCAGATCGGTAGATGGCGCTTCGGGTGCATCCAGCAGCGGCATGACCCAGGTTTTAACGCAGCTCTCCATTGATGGATAAGCACCAATCGCGACCGCCGCCATCATCGCGGCACCGGCCGCACCGGCTTCATCGCGCTGGCTGATACGCACTGGCGCACCAAGGCAGGCTGAGAGAATCTGGCGTAACGGCTGCGAGCGCACGGCCCCGCCGGTTAAACGAATTTCGCCCGGCAGGCTGCCCATCGCCAGATAGCAATCGCGCGCCGCCATGCCGATGCCTTCGATCACCGCACGCACCAAATCGCCAAAATTGTGGGTGTAGCTCAGGCCGGTAAAGCTGGCGCGCGCCTCGGCATTGACAAACGGCCCGCGTTCACCGGCGATGGAGATGTAAGGGTGATAGAGCAGGGTGCCGGGCTTCGCGTCGTTGAGCCAGCGATCGATATGGCCGACCAAACGGGCATGATCGATTTCACAACCAAAGCTGCTGAGCAGGTCACTGGCGAGGTTTAACAGCCAGTCGAGATTGAGCGTGGATGCCATATTGGTTTGCACCTGCGTGACATAGCCCGGCCACGGCAGCGGAATAACGTAACCGGTTTGCGCCGGATTCAGCCACACCTCATCAATGGTCACGCTGCGCAGGTGCACGCCGGTTGAGCCAACAATCGAGCAGGCGGTATTAGCTTCTCCGGTATGCACGCCAGCACCCAGCGCGGTCATCGCCATATCGACATAGCCGAGGCAGATAGGCGTGCCAGCGCGCAAACCGGTAGCCTGCGCGGCGTCGGCGGTGAGAGGATGAGTCGTTTGCGTACCCTCAATGATCTCGGGCAGCAGATGGCGACGATGCTCAAGGCCCAGTGCGGCAATGACCCGATCGTCGTAGCGCTGATGGCGGAAGTTGCCGAAGGTAAAACTCGCTTCTGAGGGGTCGGTGGCGCGTATGCCGGTGAGGTTCAGGTAGAGCCAATCTTTGCAGTGCAGCACGACTTCGCTTTGCGCCAGCAGTTCGGGATAGAACTGGTCCATGTGCGCGAGCTGCGCGCCCTGCTGGCAGGTGTTGAGTCCGGTGCCCGTGGCGTTGAAGCGCTGAGCCGCTAAGGGATGCTGATTGAGTTTTTCTACTGTGGGAGCCGCACGGGCATCCAGCCAGATCCACGCATCGCCGACCGGCTGATTATTCGCCCCCACCAGCCAGCTACCGTCTCCCTGGGCAGTGACGGCCACTGCCACTACGCGCGCGGCCAGATTGTCGACGCGCTCGCCTAATTTACGTATCGCCGTCACCGCATCTTGCCAGGTTTGCGTCATCGATTGCTGCGCCGCGCCGCCTTCACTGCGGTAATAACTGTTACGCACTGATGCGCATGCCAGCTGCGTGCCTTCCAGATCAAATGCCACCGCTTTAACCACCGAGGTGCCGGAATCCAGACCCAGAATGATATCGCCACTATCCACGTACACCTCCGAGAGAAGAAGAGTGATCACCCGACGCATTACAGTCGCCCGCTGTGTTAACAGCCTGTGATGATTTTGCTAAATAATGTCTTACACCACTTCTCACTGAGATAACATATCTTCTGTATTATTTTTCTTTAAAACAAATAAATTTCAGTAGGGATAGCGAAGTCGATCACGAAAATGATGCTAAAACCGCTGGCAAAGCGATGAGCAACCTTGGGATAAATGCTTGTATTGCGCTGTTAATGCGGTTTGTGACGCGTCCGACATCAATTAAGCGATCCAGATCGCTCTCCTGAAAAAATTGCGGCGTACCTGTTGACAATTTAGTCACATCAGCTCAATTCTCATCACACAAGTTATCACATTTATAACATTATCGGCGCGATTATCGCAGCTGATAACCGTGAGAGGTCACGTTATGTCCGATGTCTCAATACTTGCGAAACAGATCTCCCGTAAGCGTACCAGGCGCTATGCGGCGATTGCGCTGGTGGTCGTCGCCGTCATCGCCGCGATGGCGCTGGATACTAAAGTGGTCAAAATCGGCTCCGCGGATGATGCGCAGGAACAAGGGTTCGCAGCGGATAGCTACGGCCAGAAAACCTTCCCGACCATCCAGCACGACGTCGAATCTCGTGCGGTTGAGGCCAAAACGCTGGCGGACGCGCTGCAGGCGAATCAGCAGGACGCGGTGCGGAAATATGGCGTGGGCACGCCGCTGCCGGTGTTCGCGGTGAAACTGGAAGGCGTGGTGCAAGCGGGTCAGATGGGCATCTTCCCGCTACAGGTTGCCGGATTGCCGGAAGGAACGCAGGTGCGACTGCAAACCGGCCCGGCGATAACCGGCACCGATCTGCGTGACGCCAACGGCAAAATTCAGTTCGGCGATTTTATCAACCAGATTGAGTACCAAAACGCCGGTTCGGCGATCAATCGCGCGATGAAAACGGCGGTCCTCGACAAGCTGGATCGCGATGCGCTACCGGGCAAAACCGTGCAGGTGGTCGGCGTATTCCGCCTGCTGAACGCGAAGAACTGGATGGTGACGCCGGTTAGCATGGAGGTGAAATGAAACCGTTCAACGTTAATCCTGCCTTGCTGAAAGGTGAAGTGATCCTACAGGCGCGCAATATCAGCAAAGTCTACGGATCAACGCACGCGCTGAAGGGCGTCAATTTCGAAATTCGTCGTGGCGAAGTGACCACGCTATTTGGTGAAAACGGCGCGGGTAAATCGACGCTGATGAAAATTTTGTCGGGCGTAGTGACGCCAACTACCGGGGAAATTCTGTTAAACGGCGAGGAGAAAGTATTTCGATCCGCTACGGAAGCGCGAGACTGCGGCATCTCAATTATCCATCAGGAACTGAATCTCGCACCGAATATGAACGTGCGCGACAACATCTTTATGGGGCGCGAAATCATGAAGCCGGGCGGCGTGGATTACGCCGAAGAGGCGCGCGTCACGGCGCACCTGATGGCCGCGCTGGAAGAGGAGATTGATCCCCTGACGCCGGTAGAGAACCTGCGTCTCGGCCAGCAGCAGATCGTCGAAATCGCTCGTGCTCTATCGGTAAATTCACAGATTCTAATCATGGATGAGCCCACCTCAGCGCTCAGCGCGGCAGAAGTCGCCGTGTTATTTCAGGTGATACGCGATTTAACCAGTCAGGGCGTGGCGATTGTTTATATCTCCCATCATCTGGAAGAGGCGCTGGAGATTACCGATCGCGCGGTGGTATTGCGTGACGGCGTAATGACGGCCTACGCCAAACGCGATGAGATCGATCTCGAATGGATCGTGCGCAATATGGTGGGCGATCACTTTGATCTGGGATCGCCGCCCACAGGCTATGAGTTCGGTCTGCCAGCATTAACCGTTAACGATCTCACGCTGAAAAGCAAAACCGGCATTCGGCTGGTGGATAACCTGTCGCTGGCGGTGAAAGCCGGGGAGATCGTCTGTATTTACGGCCTGATGGGCGCCGGACGCACCGAGCTGCTGGAGTGTATCGCCGGGCGACTGCACCAAAACAGCGGCCACATTCTGCTGCAGGACACCGATGTCTCTGCGCTGACCATTTCACAACGCATTCAAATTGGGCTGGCGCTGGTGCCGGAAGACCGGCAGCGCGATGGCCTGGTGCAAACCATGTCGGTGGGCGAAAACCTGTCACTCGCCAGTATCAGTGAGTTTGTACGCGGCCTGATGCTCTCCAGAAGCCGTGAAAAACAGCTGGTTAACGACAGTATTCGTAACGTGACGGTGAAAACATCCGGTGGCGAAGCGGCGATTGGCTCGCTCTCTGGCGGCAATCAACAAAAAGTGGTGATTGGCAAAATGCTCGCCACGCGTCCCAAAGTGATTTTGCTGGATGAACCGAGTCGCGGCATCGATATCGGCGCCAAAGCCGAGGTGTTTCGCCTGCTGGCCGAGAGTGCCAAAAAGGGGCTGGCGGTGGTGTATACCACGTCGGAAGTGGGTGAGTGTTTGAGTATTGCGCATCGGATCGTGGTGATGAGCAAAGGGCGCATTTCCGCCATCTTCGACGCAAACGTGAGTAAAGAACGCATTATGGCCGCTTCAGGCGAGTCTCTGGTGGCATGACATGAAAAACGGAGCAAAACAGATGACTGACAGAACACAAACGCTGGCCACGCCGCCGATCGCCACCAAAAAAAACAGCGATAAACAGCTCCATCTGGCGCGTTTGCTGCTGGAAGGGCGCGCATTCATCGCGCTATTGGTGATTATCGCCACCTTCTCTTTCCTGTCGCCTAACTACTTTACCGGCGCCAATTTTCTCACCATGGCGTCGCATGTGGCGATCTTCGGATTACCGGCGATCGGCATGCTGCTGGTGATCCTCAACGGTGGCATTGATTTGTCGGTGGGCTCAACGCTCGGTCTGGCGGGCGTGATGGCCGGCTTTATGATGCAGGGGATCAATCTAGAAGCGTTCGGCGTGGTGCTGTATCTGCCGGTTTGGGCGGTAGCGATTTTGACGCTGGTGGTCGGCGCGCTGGTGGGCTTAGTCAACGGTATCCTCATCGCCTGGTTCCGCGTACCGGCGTTCGTTGCCACCCTCGGCACGATGTATGTGGCGCGCGGTATTGCGCTGCTGATCACTAACGGTCTGACCTACAACAAGCTCTCGGGTAGCGAAGCGCTGGGCAACAGCGGGTTCGACTGGCTCGGCTTTAATCGCCTCTTCAACATACCGGTTGGCGTGCTGGTGCTTGGCGTTGTGGCGCTGGCCTGTGGTTTTCTGCTTAGCCGCTCGGCCTTTGGTCGCTGGCTTTATGCTTCGGGCGGTAACGAACGCGCGGCCGATCTCTCTGGCGTGCCGGTGAAACGCATCAAAATCAGCGTTTATGTGTTGTCGGGTATCTGCGCCGCGCTGGCGGGGCTGGTGCTCTCTTCACAGCTCACCTCGGCAGGCCCAACGGCGGGTACCACTTACGAGCTGACGGCAATTGCTGCGGTGGTGATTGGTGGCGCGGCCCTGACCGGAGGACGCGGTAACGTGCGCGGTACGCTGCTCGGCGCGTTCGTGATTGGATTTCTCTCTGATGGCCTGGTGATTATCGGCGTCTCTGCTTACTGGCAGACGGTGTTCACTGGTGCCGTGATCGTGCTGGCGGTATTGCTTAACACCCTGCAATACGGGCGGCGCGCTCGCTAACCCGCGCGTGCTGTATGAGCAGCGCGCGGATATCCGTAAAACCTGTACCCCTATAATAACGGAGCACCTACTATGTTCACCAAACGTCTCTTCATCGCGGCCGCGGCCATGGCCATCACCACCTTTGCTGCGCCAACCTGGGCGGATAACGGGCTAATGACCATCATCGTTAACGATCCTTCCAACCCTTACTGGCTGACGGAAGGCCAGGTCGCGCAAAAAGCCGCCGAGAAGCTGGGCTATAGCGCTAAAGTCAGCGCCCACAAAGGCGACACGAATACCGAAAGCCAGCTGATTGATACGGCGATTACCAATAAATCCAAAGCAATCATTCTTGACCCAGCCAATGCCGACGGCTCGGTTGGGTCGGTGAAAAAGGCCATTGCCGCCAATATTCCGGTGTTTATCATCAATGCTGAGCTCAACCAGAGCGGGCTCGCCAAAGCGCAGCTGGTTTCAAACAACGCGCAGGGCGCGGCTGTCGGCGCAATGGAGTGGGTGAAGCAGGTGGGTGATACTGCCAACTATGTTGAGCTGGTTGGCCCGCCGTCCGATAACAACGCCGCAACGCGCGCGAACGGCTTCGATACCGTGTTGACGCAATATCCCACGCTGAAGAAAGTGGGTCAGGAAGTGGCTAACTGGGATCGCACCCAGGGCTTCAATAAGATGCAGTCGCTGCTGCAGGCCAATCCCAACATCAAAGGCGTGATCAGCGGCAACGATGAAATGGCGCTGGGCGCGATTGCGGCGCTGAAAGAGGCGGGCAAGCTGAACCAGATTAAAGTGGGCGGTTTTGATGGTTCGCCGGATGCGGTTGACGCGGTAAAAGCCGGTACCCTGGCGTATACCGTGATGCAGCCGGTAGCGCAGTTCGCGCAAAAAGCGGTAGAGCAGGCGGACAGCTTCCTGAAAACCGGTAAAACGGGCGCAGCCTCTGAGAAACAGCTGTTTGACTGCATTCTGATCACCAAAGAGAACGCCGGCAATTTCGCCTCGCCGTTTGTGTTGAAGCAGTAAGTAAAATCGGGTCGCCATAATGGCGACCCTACAACGGACCTGTGCGGATTTTGGCGCACCAGGACAATTTGCCAAAACCGTGTTTAAACGCTGTAATGAGTGCCGAACCCGCTTTTGCTTCTTTTCCCGGATGAAATATGGCGCACAACCCGCAGGACTCTTCCCTTGGCGTATTCATGGCCGAAACCTTACCCAGCGATAGCCGC
This sequence comes from Pantoea sp. BRR-3P, assembly GCF_039621635.1. NCBI lineage: Bacteria > Pseudomonadati > Pseudomonadota > Gammaproteobacteria > Enterobacterales > Erwiniaceae > Pantoea > Pantoea sp. BRR-3P. The sequence continues at coordinate 2,018,073 of NZ_CP155066.1, read as the reverse complement.
CAGGCACGCCAGCTGGCACGTCGGCAGCTGATTGCCGAAGCCGTGATGGCAGAAGGGGCAATCCGCATTGAAGATATCACCGATCGCTTCGGGATCAGTTTGATGACCGCACACCGTGATATTGATGAGATGGTAGAGCGGGGGTTGCTGCATAAATCGCGCGGTGTGGTCTCAGCTACGCCAACCAGCCTGGTTGAATCCAGCGATATCTACCGCGCCACGCGCCAGCTGGAAGAGAAGCAGGCGATTGCTGACGTCGCCGCCACCTATCTGGAGCCGGGACAAGCCATTTTCCTCGATGACTCCACCACGGTGTTGCAGATGGCGCGGCTATTATCAGCGCGTGCGCCGCTGACGGTGATCACCAATTCACTCACGTTAATGAACGAGCTGCGCAACGGCCGGGATATCACCTTGATGGGGTTAGGCGGCCAGTTTTATCACTGGTGCAATGCCTTTATGGGACGCATGACGCGCGAAGAGATTGCCAGTCTGCGCGCCGACGTGTTTTTCGTCAGCATGTCGGCGATTATCGACGATGCCGTCTTTCATCAATCGGCCGAAACGGTAGAGACCAAACGCGCGATGTTTGATGCGGCACAGAAACGCATCCTGATGATGGACAACACCAAATTTGAGCGGCGTGCACTGCACCGTTTTGCCCATCTGCGTGAATTTGATGTGGTGATAGTCAATCAGGGAACACCGATCCCTATTTTACGTCGCATGCAGGATCTGGGCGTGAATGTGGTCGTTGCTCCGATGAAAATATCCAGCAGCGTGTCATCATAAGACGCGCGTTATTGCGCCCAACGCTTTACGTATATTTAAATATATTGAGACTTCATTGCTTTTTTTAGTTTCTTTAACCCAGGCGTTAATTATTCAGGGATTTCCTGGCAATTAAATGTCCAAATTGCTCTACGTTTACTACTCGGCCAAATTTCAGAATAATGGGGTATCTGATGCTGATAAAACTTAAACGTACGCGTACGCATGATGAGGACAGAAATCTGGCAATGTGGTTAGCCACGGCAGCCGGCGTGCTCAATGCTATTGCCCTGGGCGCATTTGGTTTTTTTCCCTCGCATATGTCAGGTAATACCTCACAATTATCCAGTGAAGTGTCGAACGTTAATTTTCGCGATATCACCTTTCTGGCCACCATTCTCGTTGCATTTGTTTGCGGCGCGGTTACCGCCAGAATGGTGGTGATTGGCGGATTAGCGAATGGCAATCGCATTATCTTTTGCCAAATTCTGTGGGTTGAAGGATTGGCGTTAATAGCGTTATCGCTGTTTGAGTTGTTCTTCTTTTCATCCGCTAATAACCGGGAAGTTATTGTCATTCTGGGCTTTCTGATGGGCGTGCATAATTCCACCTCAACACAGTTATCGAATGGTCGGGTACGTTCCACCCATATCACCGGTACGCTGACGGATGCCGGGATCTCACTGGCGTCGGTGCTGGCGGCACTGTTTCGTCGCGATCCGTCGAAAAATGTTTCGGGGCAAAAGCGGCAGTTGTGGACGCATCTGACCACGATTTTCTCTTTCCTGATCGGCGGGATTGTCGGTTTAATGATGTTTAAACACCTGGGTTTTAAAGCCATGGCAATGGTAGGCGCCATTTTAGTGCTGGTGGCCACGCTGGCGATGGTCAGAACATTAATACGCGCGAAGCGTACGGCGGCATAAACGGAGGTGACGGCTGGCAAAGCGACCACATTTTAACCGCTTTGCTAGTACCATCCTCAAATAGGAATTTTTACCTTTCACAAAAGCGTAAAACCCCTTAAATTCACGCCGACGAGCAGTGCCAGTCGCAACAGATTGGGTATTTTAACAACAATCAAATAAACACTATTGCATGCCATAAAATAATGGCAGTGAGGCTTTGTATGCTTTTAAAACGCAGCTGTAAGATTGCTATTGTTATGTTGGTTATGTTTTCTGTTACCGCCTGCGGCATGTCGCATCGCGGGAGAAATACCGCCATTGGTGCCGGTGTGGGTGCCGTAGGTGGTGCGGTATTAACCGGCGGTAGTACGTTCGGCACGCTGGGTGGTGCAGCAATTGGCGGCTTGATCGGACACGAAGTGAGCCGTTAACTGTTTGCAATTTGATTCGCTGCCTCGTTCAGCGGCAGCGAATCAGACCAGCAGCAATCAACTCTTTTCTGACATCCCGTTTATTTCATCTTCTCCTGAACTAACCATTGTTTCACACTGGTTACCTCAATACCTTCACGGTAATTATAGGTATTTACCATTTGCCATGAAACGCCATCTTCCCGCGCAAACGCCAAACGATATGCAGCATACCGATCGTGGGGTGCGTTAATGTTCGCGGCCTTTAGCGTGGCAATACGCTCCACCTGACAGGTAAAATCTGTGGCGAAATGCTGGCCAAGTAATGCCGTGAGCTGCGTATAGGTGAGGGTGTCGCCGGCAATATAAATAACCTCATTACTTATCGCCGGCGTATGGAAAAACAGGCTCGCCGTTAATCGGCCAATATCTTCTGGCGTGGTCAGGGTTAACGCAAATTCAGCATCGCCCAGTGCATGCACCGTGCGTGATGCAAGATTAACCACGCCAAAATCGGCTTCAAACAAAAAGCTGGTAAACATACCCGTCGAAACAATGACCCATTGCGTTTGCTGCTGGGCACGTAATAGCGATCTCACCGCGAGCTGTTCATCCCATACTGGTTGCCCGCTATTTTCGCCAATTCGATCGTAATCGACACCAAACTGCCAGGGGAAATAACGCGCCACCTTGGCCAACAGCACTGCCTCGGTTATTTTTATCTGTGTACCCATACCGCCCACGAAGCCGCTGCAGTTAATAATGGCATCATAGGGCGTAAACAGCTGGGCCAATTCCCCGATGGATACTGCATTAAAATCAGCCGTTAGGATGCCAATATCCCACCGAGCAAGTTGTTCTGCGCGTTGTTGGGCGCTTTGTGAGGCACTTTGTGGCCGTAATAATACGGTTAACCGGATTTCAGGATGGGATTCCCGCTGCGCATAAAACCCCTTAATTACCGCCATTCCCAATTCTCCGGCACCAATGATCAATATATTGCGCCAATGATTATTCACGTAATGGTTCATACTTTTCTCCTTAGGTTGCTGCTAAGGTTGCCCAGAAGAACGTGGCGCTGCAATCAGGCACATTAATGATACCGGGGAAGAGCATGAAATTAAGCGATGAGCAAATAACGGTGTTTGCCACCATTTGCGCGGCCCTTAACGATGAGGACGATATGCTTAAACGCGAAATTCTCACGCACGCAGGAAATCGCTGGTCGCTAAATGTTATTTATACGCTGGGGGTAAACGGCACCTTGCGACATGCTGAACTGGCCAAGGCGATGCCCGGCGTTACGCAAAGAATGTTAACGCGCACGCTGCGATCGCTTGAACGAGAGGGATTAATTAGCCGCTACGATCATCAGCGTAAACAGCCTCATCCGCGGGTTGATTACAGCCTGACGGAATTAGGTAAGGGGATGTTAACCAACATGTTACCACTGTGGCATTGGGTCATCGATAATGCAGCGTTAATACGTGATTCCCGCACCCGTTTCGATACTAAGGAGGGTCGCTCTGGCATCTAAGAAATAGCGTAATTTTCATAAGTTAATCAACATGGATAAGAGTCAATATATGGAGTTTCATCATAAAAATTGGGAAGAAAAAGCATTCGACTTAGCCAATCAAGGTATCTCCCTTGAAAGTGATGACCAAAACGTCGCGGCGACATTCTCATGGGCTGCTGCGGCGGAATTAGCAAAGACACATCTGCGGGATAAAGAAATTTATTACTGGATCTTAAGCGGGTATGGTTCTTCATTAGTTAAGTGTCAACGCTATCAGGAGGCCATTGAAGCCGCTAATGAAGCGCTTGAATGGGAAGCAACGAAAGGCCAGGTACTTGCAAGAATGACCCTCGCACGTGCGCTCTATGGAATGGGGGCAATTGACGGCGCGATAGCTTATTTCCAGCAAATATATGCGATGAAAGGCGAAGCTGTTTTTGATGCGTTTCCGGAATTCGATAAAAAAATGCTGGCAGATTTGATGGGTCTATAAAAGCGTATTCCAGGCTGCAGAGTGAAAAGAGCCTAAGTTAGGGCTCTTTTCCTACGCGATCGGAAACGTCCTACACGCCTGTGGGAACGGTATGATTTAACCCTGAGACACGCATCCTTACTCTTGCGGCATATAAATCGCATATGTTGCTGAGTGAGAGTCTGATGAATATTGTTTACCGCATTATCTGGAATAAAGTTACCGGGCAGTTTGTTGTCGCCTCCGAATTCGCGAGGGGAAAATGTAAATCAAGCCGTTCCCGCAATAGTGCCTTAATTAACGGCGTTTCGGCGGCCTTATTATTTGCAAGCGGTATGAGCACGGCACATGCCGGTTTGGTGGCGAGTGGCGTAAGCCAGAGCTATTCCGACCAGGATATCGTGACCAGCGCCAGTAATGACTATGGCATTCAGGCTGTTTTAGCCGGCGGTGAGATGAATTTCACCGGCGGCACGATCAACACCAGTGGCATTTCGGGCTACGGTGTGGTTGCTTCAGATCAAGGCATGGTTAATATCAGCGGCACCCAAGTGACCACCACCCGTGCTGACGTTCAGGCCCTGTATGCCACACGCAACGGCACAATAAATGCTGATGGTTTAACCGTGAATAGCAACGGCTATGGTGCGTATGTGACAACCAACAGCGCTATGGATTTCCTTAACGGCAGCATAACCAGCAGCGGCGATGGCGTGTATGTGGTCGGCACCAGCACGGTGAATTTTCTCAATAGCAGTGTCACCAGCAACAACCGTGGGCTGGTAGCGGGTGGACTGTCAACATTGACCGCCAGCGATGCCACGATTAATTCGGTAAATCAGGGCCTGTATGCGAACGGCGCAACTATTAACGGCGAACGTTTAATCGTCAATACCAGCGCTCGTAACGGTTACGGCGTGTTTGCCAATGGCACATCGGGCATTATCAGCCTGAAGAACAGTCGGGTGAATACTTTAGGCGATTATGCCAACGGCTTGTATACGGTCAATGGCACTTTTACTGCAGAACAGAACGATGTAGCGACCTCAGGTATCAATGCTCACGCGATCTATGCCACTGGCTCAATGGCTAATCTGAATGTCACAGGCGGCTCGCTTAGTACCACCGGTGCAGGCGCTGCTGGCGTTCTTTCGAGCGGCGGTGCGCTTGTTAACGCAGATAATCTCTTCATTAACAGCAGCGGTGTGGCTCTTTCGGCCAGCGGCGCAACACTGGATGCCAGCAATATTACCCTAAACACCGCAGCAGGATCGTCAGCGATCGCTGCCGCTGCCGGTGCGACAATTACCGGAACCGCCATTCAGGGGCAGGTGGGCGATGCGGGTAATCTGGTCACCTTTGATGGCGCTGTCGGTGCCGCCAACAGCGTTACGCTGACGAATTCTGCCCTCAGCGTAACGGGAAATAGCGCAATGGGTATCAACAGCATCAACGGCAACAATCAGCTTGCGCTGACCAATACACAACTGAGCGCGGCTGAGGGCAGTGCCATCACACTGCAGAATGGCTCTTCGCTCACTCTCTCGTTGGAGGGATCCACATTAGGCGGAGCAACACTGCTTGATGCATTGGCCAGCGATACCCGCGCGCAGATCACCGCCAGCAATGGCTCGGTGATGGCGGGTAATATCACCGTTGATCCTGCTGCTACCGCTGCGAGCAGCCTGGCGCTGAATGCTTCACAGTGGAGCGGCAGTGCGGCGAACCTGCAGGCGCTGACGCTGGAAAACGGCAGCCTGTGGAATATGACCGACAACTCAACTCTGCATACGCTGGCGCTGAATGACAGCACGCTGAATTTCGATCACAGCAATGGACGTTCAACAACCTTGACGGTGAAGGGTGACTTTACCGGCACGGGCGGCACGCTGATCATGAACACGGTGCTGGCTGGCGATGATTCAGACACCGATAAATTGCATGTAACGGGCAACACCAGCGGCACCACGCATGTCGTGATCAATAATGCCGGCGGTAGCGGGGCGCAGACGTTGAATGGGATTGAGTTAATTACCGTAGACGGCACGTCTGCCGGTGAGTTTAGCCAGCAAGGGCGTATTGCAGCAGGTGCTTATGACTATACCTTGTCGCGGGGCGCGGACACTAAAAACTGGTATCTGACCAGCGATGTCAATGCCGTGGACCCTGTTATCGATCCGGTGGTGGATCCGGTCGTTGACCCTGGCGTAGATCCCATCGAAAAGCCAGTGGTGCAGCCGGGTGCCGGCAAGCCTGCGCAGATGATTGTGCGTCCTGAGGTGGGCAACTATAACGCCAATATCGCAGCGGCTAACACTTTATTCACTTTGCGCCTGAGCGATCGTGGCGGCGAAACACACTATGTGGACGCGCTGACCGGCGAAAAGAAAACAACCAGTCTGTGGATGCGCAACCTCGGCGGCCATCAGCAGATGCGTGACAGCAGCGGACAGATCAAGACAGAAACCAATCGCTACGTGCTGCAGTTGGGCGGCGACCTTGCAACCGGGAGTTTCACCGGCAGCGATCGCCTGCATTTTGGTGCGATGGCCGGTTACGGCAACGCTCGCAGCAATAGCGATTCATCGGTTACCGGTTATCGTTCGCAGGGCCATACCAACGGTTATAACGTGGGCGTATACGGCACCTGGTATCAGCAGCCTGAACAGCACACTGGCGCCTATGTGGACAGCTGGTTGCAATATAGCTGGTTTAACAACAGCGTGAATGGCGATCATCTCGCCGCCGAGCGCTATAAATCAAACGGCTTTACTTACTCGCTGGAGAGTGGATACAGCTGGAAAGTGGGCGAAGATCGGGCGAAAAACAGCTACTTCATTGAGCCTAACGCGCAGTTCATCTGGATGGATGTGAAAGCAGACGATCATACCGAAGCCAATGGCACTCGCGTCAGCAGCCAGGGCGATGGCAACCTGCAATCACGTGTCGGTTTGCGTGCTTCACTGAAAACGGCGGGTGAACCGAATCAGGCGGTTTATCAGCCGTTCCTCGAAGCCAACTGGATTAATAACAGTAAGGACTTTGGTAGCACCCTGAATGGTGTCAGCATGACCAGCGAAGGGCAAAAAAACATCGCGGAAGTGCGCGTCGGCGTGGAGAGCAAACTTCCTTCAAGGGTTAACCTGTGGGGCAGCGTCGGTCAGCAAATGGGTAGCAATGATTACCGCGACACCAGCGCAATGCTCGGGGTAAAAGTCAGCTTCTGATCACCATTGTCCACGTTTAGCGATGCCGGGCCGTTTAGCCCGGCATTTTTACAGCTCATTGATGGGCATAACAAAATAGCGCTATGCTTAAAAAAATCAGTTATTGATTGCTCATTTCAATCACAGGACGGATATGCACAACTCTTCACCCTACAGCGCAATTATCGTCGACGATCATCCGGTGGTTCGCATGGCAATTGAAATGCTGCTACTGCGGGAAAACATTGCCGTGACCGGTAAAGCTCACGATGGCGCCGAAGCGCTGCAGTTGGTGAAAAATCTGACGCCGAATTTAATGATTCTGGATATTGCGATTCCGGTGCTTAACGGGCTGGAAGTTATTTCACGCGTTCACGCGATGGGGTATCCCGTAAAAATCCTCGTTTTCACCTCACAAACGGCGGCATCATTTGTTTCACGCTGCCGTCTCGGCGGTGCTTCCGGTTTCGTCGAGAAAACGGAAGAGATGGATGATTTACTGGATGCTATCCGCGCCATCCGGTCAGGCTATACGTTTTTTCCGGCGGAAAAGATGCCTGCGGACTATCCTGCGGGTTCAGCCACGGGTGAAGAGTCGGCCAAACTCGCGCAGCTCTCTGACCGGGAGATGATGGTGCTGATTTATCTTGCTAAGGGCTACAGCAACATCGAAATTGCCGAGGTGCTGACCCTCAGTAACAAAACCATTAGCACCTATAAGACGCGCTTGCTGCAAAAGCTGGGTGTCAAAACGCTGGTGGATTTAATCGGTATTGCCCATCGCAATCATCTTACCGACTAAGGAATATCCGTGAAGTCTCTGCTGTATAAAGTGGCTCTGCCCGTCATGGTATTTCTGGCGCTTTTAATTCTGCATGATGAGGCGATACCTGCTGCTGAACGCCCCATGGATCTGACCTTACTCAGCCGCTCACCTCAGCTGAAGCATCCGCCCACGCAAAGTTTGAACGCCGTACAGCAACAGTGGCTGGCCAGCAAAACGCAGCTGGTAGTAGGCATCGCGTTGCCGCAATATCCGCCATTTACCGTCATCAATAACAAATCTGAATTTGAGGGTATCACCGCTGACTATATTGGTTTGATGGCCACCCTCATCGGTAAGCCGATCAAGGTTAAAGTGTATGCCAATCAAAATGCGGCCTATGAAGCGTTAGAAAACGGTAACGTTGATTTGCTGGGCGGCATGACGCAGTTCGAAAAGCCGAATGAACATTTTACCCTTACGCAGCCTTATGCTACCGAACAGGCCATTATGGCGATGCGCAGTAACGCCAGCCGCACCCTGAGCAGCGATCTGGCCGGGGAAAATATTGCGATGGCGGCAGGCTATCTGCCGTTGGCATGGGTGCAGCAGCAGTTTCCCCATGCCAGCATCCAAACGTATCCCAGCTACCAACAGGCGATTGGCGCCGTGGCCTTCGGTGATGCGGATGTCTTTCTCGGCGACCTTTATCCGATTAGCCGCAATTTCCTCAACAATATCCGCGTCGTGGGTTTAGCCGACTTCCCGGCAAAAACGCTGGCGTTTGCCACACGCCCGGATAATGTGCTGCTCAAACAGATTCTGGATATTGCACTGGCCGAGGTTAGCAATGAAGAGCGCCTCAACATTCTGCAGCGCTGGCATGTTGGCCGAAGCGCTAGCGTGCTTAATCAACAGATTTTCGAACTCACCGAGAGCGAAAGGCAGTGGATCCGGCAGCACCGCAAGGTCAGGGTTGCAGCCATTGACGGCTTTGCCCCGCTGACGTTTACCGATGATGACGGCAATTATCGTGGCATCACCATCGATGTGCTGTCGCAAATTCGCTTGCGCACCGGTCTGGATTTTGAAATCAAAAGCGCGGGCAGCGTGGATGAAATGCAAAGCCTGCTCCAGCAGGGCGATGTTGATATGATTGGCGCGTTAACACCCAGCCCGCAGCGCAAAAACGGTCTTAACTTCAGCCGCGCCTACTTTACCAGCGCCTTTGTAATGGTGGTGCGACAACAGGCGAATGCACCGCGCAATCTCAGCGATTTGGGGCGAAAAAAACTGGCGGTAATTAACGGAACGCGCATGGCTGATACCCTGCGCAGCCAATATCCCGACATTCAGATCGTCAATGCCAGTAACGCCAACGATGCATTAGCCATGCTGAGTCGTGGTCAGGTAGATGCCGCAATCAATACGCTGGCCAATACCGAATATCAAATAGCCCGTTATTACCGTAATCGCATGCGTATTAGCGCCACGCTCGGTGAATCTCCGGCGTTTATTTCATTTGGTATTCCGCCCCAGTCACATGAGCTGCAGCAGATTATCGACAAGGTCATGCTGAGCATTCCACCCGATGAGATGGATGTAATTGGCAATCTCTGGCGCCCCAACAACATGGTGGCGTCGGAAAATTTCTGGCGCGAGAACCGCGTCGCCATTCTCACCGGCAGTGCATTTGCGGCGGCACTGATCATGGTTTCATTGCTTTGGGCCATCTGGCTGCGTCGCCAGATTCGCATCAAATCGCGCATTCAGCGTGAGCTCAACGATCAGCTCGAGTTCATGCATGACATGATCAACGGCACACCGAATGCGACTTACATTCGTGATGCCAGCGGGCGGTTAACCCAGTGTAACGACAGCTTTTTACAGGACCTGGGCGCCACGCGCGAACAGGTGATCAATCAATCGCTGCTGTCGAGCAATCTTTTCGCCGATGAACAGCAGACGCAGCGTTATATCCACGATTTCTACCAGGTGTTGAGTAGCGGACAGCCGCTATTCAAGGACCGCACGTTTCAGCATCTGGGTTCAGGCCAACTGAAAACTATTTTCCACTGGATTCTGCCTTACCGTGATGCGGAAGGTCGGGTAAAGGGCGTGATTGGCGGCTGGCTTGATATCAGCGAACGGCGGCAGTTACTGGAGGCGTTAAATCTGGCGAAAGAGGAAGCCGAAGCCGCCAGTCGTGCCAAAACCCAGTTCCTCTCCACCATGAGCCACGAGATTCGTACGCCTCTCAATGCCGTACTCGGCATGCTGGAGCTGGCGCGCAAATCGGCCGATAAGAATCGTGTCGATCATCAGGCGCTGGACGTTGCCTCGGATGCGGCTAACGAACTGGTAGAGCTGCTGGGGGATATTCTTGATGTGGCACGCATCGAAGCCGGTAAGCTGACGCTTCAGCCCGAGCGCGCCAACCTGCAGCAGCTGTGCAAATCCGTGGTGCGTATTTTCCAGGGAATGGCGGAACAAAAATCCCTGAGCTTAACGCTGGAGATGCAACCCGATTGCAGCGAGGATGTTTTGATTGACCCGCTCCGCTTTAAGCAGATCCTCTCTAATCTGATCGGTAATGCCCTTAAATTTACCGCTCAGGGCGGCGTCAGTGTTGCCGTGCGCATTGAGCAGCAGGCGCGCTGGCACATCGCGCTCAGCGTGAGTGATAGCGGTAAAGGCATTTCACGAGAAGATCAGGCCAGGCTCTTCGCACCGTTTAGCCAGGTGGGATCTCACGGTGAGCAAACGCAGCGTGGCACCGGGCTGGGGCTGATTATCTGTAAAACCTTGTGCGAGAAAATGGACGGTTCTATTTCGCTGGAGAGCCAGCCGGGAATCGGTACGCGTATTGACGTGCAGCTGTTTGCTGACAGGCTGCCACAGGGAGAGCCGCAGCAGGAGCCGGTTTCTGTCGCCAGCGCGCAGCGCCATTCGAGCTTGCGCATTCTTATTGCGGATGATTTCAGGGCTAACCGTTTACTCCTCACGCGACAGCTCCAGTTTCTGGGCCATCAGGTACTTGAAGCCAGCGATGGTCGCCAGGCGCTGCACCTCTGGCGTCAGCAGCCGCTTGATGTGGTCATTACGGATTGCCGTATGCCGGAGATGGATGGCTATGCGCTGGCGCAGGCGATTCGTGCGGAAGAGGCGTTGCGCAACGGTTCTGCCTGTACCATTTTAGGGTTTACTGCGAACGCGTTGCCGGAAGAAATTATCCGTTGTCGCGAGGCGGGCATGGATGGCTGCATGTTCAAGCCGAGTACGCTAGAGGATCTCCAGCGCTGGCTGGATCCGGTGACACGTCAGCCTGTGCCCGAAGCGTTACCGGGAAACGATGACGTTTCGGATGCGATGCGTAAACTCGCGGGGGGCGATGCCACGCTGGTGAGCGAGCTGATGCAGGAGATGTTGGCGAGTTATCAGCAAGATATGCTGGCCTTGACCGCGGCGTTAGCTGACGACGATCGTGACGCATTGCTGGAGCTGGCTCATAAAGTGAAGGGTAGCGCGCGGTTGACGGGTTCCGCTGAGCTGGTTGCACGGTGCGTCGAACTGGAAATTAGCTGTCATGCACCTTCGCCACTGCGCAAAGAGATTGCGGAAGCGGGGCGGGCGTTGCTGGCGGAGATTCGGCGCGCTTTAAACACACTTTCATCAGCACCTCCTTCCAATTGATGAAAGGCCTTAGTCTTGCGACTAAGGCCTTTTGCTCATCAGTAGAGTCAGCAACGGTTTACTTATAAGTCACTTCTACGATTTTCAGATTAGCGTGATTTTTTACTGTTTCAATGCTGACCGTGCCCAGCTGATAGGGCATGGCCTGCTTGTGCTGGGACATAGCAATCGTTTGTACCTGATTGACACCGTTGCGGTAGCAGTTGATTGAAGCCTGCTGCAGCTGTGTGCTGGTGTCGCAAACGGATTCAACCACTGAGCCATTAAAGGTGATGGTGCCATCTGCCGCTATCGCTGTGGGTAGCATAATCAGACCTGACAATAAAACTAATAGGTTGCGCATTCGAAATCCCCTGGGTTGCCTAAGAGAATTATCGGGCACGCAGGGGAAAAACTTAAGCGAATACGGCAGCTAAATTAAGTAAATACTGCAATTAGCCTCAGAAAAGTCTTGGTTGCATCAGGGGTTAGGCTGACCCAACAGCGTGGTTTCCAGCTGATCGAGTGCGAATAAAATACCGTAACGCCGCGTATTTTTCGCCACCGGCAGCGGCAGCCAAATATCGGCCTGGCTGGCGAGGTCCAGCGTGCTTGGGCAGAGCGCAATCACCGGGGTTTTTTGGATAGTTGCGTGATGTACGGCGCTGAGGACGTGGCTGTTTACGGCATCCGGCGCGAGAATAAACAACACATCATCTGGCTGCAAACGACTCAGCGTCATGCTTAATAGATTGTCATCCTGAATCCAGGCGATAGCTAATCCGAGACGATGCACACGCTGGTGGACCTCAGCAACCATTGGCGTTTGTGGGCCTGATGCGCCAATCAGCAGCACGCTTCTTGCCTTGCGTAACGTCTCTGCTGCTCGCGTCCAGGTTGCGCGTTCTGCCAGCGCGAATTGCTGCGTCAACGCCTGGCTGATTGCCTCTAAGGGCGCAATAGCAGGGGGATGACGTACCTGTGGCGCGCGCGCTAAACGCATGCGCAAATCGCGAATATCTTCGCAGCCCATTGAACGAGCGAAGCGGGTGATGGTCGCCGCACTGACTTCAGCACGTCCGGCAAGTTGCTCGATGGTGGCGGAAGCAGCAAACGTTGTGTCACTCAAAATAGCCTCCGCGACGCGCTTTTCCTGCTGACTCAGTGATGCCTGCCGCTGGCGGATAACATCGATAAAGGCCACGTCCTGCTGCTGGCCGGCTTTCCGCACCTGATGCAAAAAGTCATCAAGATCGCGGCAACCTGCCGAAGCGGCAAAGCGGCGTAGCACCTCCTGGCTTACGCCCGCCTGCGCGGCCAGTCCTTCCATGGTGGTGTGCACATTGGCGTCCAGGTTCGCCAGAATAAAGCGCGCCAGCCTCGACTCTTGCGCATCTGCGCGCTCACTCTGCTGTCGCAATTGCCAGACAATATCCATTAGCTCATCACATCCTCAATAGCGAAGGTACATCATGCATGAAATTAATTTTCATGTTGAGTTTTTTTTCAGCGTTTTTTATGCGTTTTTTGCGATAAGTGATGATTAAGACAAAATAATTACGCGTAAGATCACACTGATGAAAAATATTTTCATACAAAATATTCACATAATTATCTGATTATTAACAAATAAATAATTATTCATCAGAAAATCGTCTGCCCATAGCCACTTTACAGCTTCCCTGAGACAGGTCTTAAATGCCCAAGTCAAATCACACGAGGAAAAATCATGCGCATCGTACTTTGTTGTGCTGCGGGGATGTCAACCAGCATGCTGGTTGAAAGAATGCAGAGTGCTGCGCTGGGGCGCGGACTGAAGATCGACATCAAAGCGGTTCCGGTGGCGGAGTTCGAACGCATACTGCCGGATGCCGACGTGGTACTGCTTGGACCGCAAGTTCAGTTTGAAGCCGCTCGGCTTACCGCCATTGCCGCTCCGCAGGGCAAAACCGTCGCCGTTATCGACATGATGGATTACGGCATGATGCGTGGCGATCGGGTGCTTGAAAAAGCGATGGCGTTACACACCGCGTAATACTCCGAACACCCTCATTTAACCGACATGACACAGCCCGATGCTGTGGGGGATTCTGCATGCCTGAAAACGTGGTTCTCGAGTTTGAAGAGCAAATTATGCTGCTGCTGGTGCAAGCCGGAGCAGCACGCAGCGCAGCGATCGATGCGTTACGTCTGGCGCGTGACGGGCAGTTTACCGAAGCGCAGCAGCAGCTGGCCGCGGCTAAAGAGTGCATCAGTGCGGCACATCAGCAGCAAACGGCATTGATCAGCCTCGATGAGGGCAGCGGCAAGCTGCCGGTCACGCTGATCCTGGTGCATGCCCAGGATCACCTGATGAACGCCATGCTGATTCAGGATCTGGCAGGCGAAATTATTGAACTCTATCGCCGCACTGCGGCAGGAGCAACCGATGCTTAAAATGGCGATTATTGGTGGTGGCAGCAGCTATTCACCCGAACTGGTAGAAGGGATCATCAACCGCTATGCACAGCTGCCGGTCACTGAACTGGCGCTGGTAGATGTTGAACAGGGCCGTGAAAAGGTAAACGTTATCGCCGATCTGACCCGGCGTATGCTGCAGCAGAATGGATTAGAGCAGGTCAAAGTGAGCGTACATTTTGCGCTGGATGAGGCGATTCGCGGTGCCCGTTTCGTACTGACGCAGCTACGCGTGGGACAATTAGCCGCGCGAGCGGCAGATGAACGTCTCGGGTTGAAGTATGGACGTCTCGGCCAGGAAACCACCGGCGTCGGCGGGTTCGCCAAAGCGCTGCGCACCATCCCGGTGATGCTGAATATCGCGCGCAAAGTGGAAGAGGTGGCGCCGGACGCCTTCATCATCAATTTCACCAACCCGGCCGGAATTGTCACTGAAGCCGTGTCGCGCTATAGCAAAGCGAAAATCATTGGGCTATGCAACGTGCCGGTTAACATGCATCACATGATTGCCGGCATGCTTGATGCGCCGTGGGATGATGTGCAGCTGCGCTTCGCCGGGCTGAATCATCTGGTGTGGGTACATCAGGTGACATGTCGCGGCAAAGACGTTACTGAGCAGGTGATTGAGCAGCTGTGCGATGGGCAATCACTGACCATGAATAACATCAAGGATATGCCCTGGTCGCCGTCGTTCCTGCGCGCGCTGAAGGCCATTCCATGCCCGTACCACCGTTATTACTGGCAAACGCCACAAATGCTGGCGGAAGAGCAGGAAAAAGCGCAGAGCGGCCATGAAGGGACGCGCGCCGAGCAGGTGATGAAAGTCGAGGCTGAGCTCTTTGCGTTATATGCCGATCCGCATCTGGCACACAAGCCGGAGCAGCTTAGCTTCCGCGGCGGTGCGTACTACTCGGAAGTGGCCGTCGAGCTGATCAGCGCTATCCATAACAATAGCGGCAAAAATTTGGTGGTGAACTGCCGTAATCAAGGCGCAATCCACGGCCTGCCGGATGATGCGGTGGTGGAAGTGAACTGCCTCGTTGACGCGCAAGGCGCGCATCCGCTGGTGTTTGGTGCGTTGCCGCCGCTGATGAATGGGCTGACGCAGCAGATCAAAGCCTTTGAACGCCTGACTATCGAAGCCGCGGTGCATGGCGATCGGCAGCAGGCGCTGCTGGCGCTGGTTGGCAATCCGTTGGTTGGTGACGTTACCACTGCTGAAGCGCTGCTTGACGAAGTCCTCACTCTGAATCAGCCGTGGCTGCCGCAGTTTGCCACTCCTTAATCTGTTGCGCCATTGAGCCTGAGGAGGCCCTATGTCCAACCGTACTTTTATTGATCGTTATGTCTTGCCCGCTGCACTGAAAGTCGCCGGTCAGAAGCACGTGCTCTCAGTGCGTGACGGCATCATACTCAACATGCCGTTTATGCTGATTGGCAGTTTCTTCCTGATCTTTGCCTATCTGCCGATTCCGGCATGGGGCCATTTGATGGCGGACCTGTTTGGCGATACGTGGCGCAACAAATTGCTTTATCCGGTACGCGCTACCTACGACATCATGGCGTTGATCTCCAGTTTCGGCATCGCTTATCGACTGGCAGAGAAGTATCGCACGCTCGATCCGCTGACCAGCGGCGCCATGGCCTTAGTGGCGTTTGTGATGACGATTCCGCAGCAGACGCTATTTGCCCCGGTGGAAGGCGCGCCGACGCAGCTGGTCACTGGCGTACTGCCGATTTCGCTGATCGGGAGCCAGGGATTGTTCGTGGCGATTGTGATTGCGCTGCTCTCAACGGAGATTTACCGCTTTGTTCATAACCGTAATCTGGTGATCAAAATGCCTGAAGGCGTACCGCCAGCGGTGGCAAAGTCCTTCCTCGCGTTGGTGCCGGGCTTTTGCGTGCTGGCGGTGGTCCTGGTCATTCGCCTCGCGGTAGAAGCCTCGCCGTTCGGGGATATCAACAACCTGATCGCCACCGTGATTGGCTTACCGATGCACCACGTCGGCGGCACATTACCCGGCATGATCTTCTCGGTGTTGTTGATTGGCATTTTGTGGACGCTCGGGCTGCATGGCGATGCGATTGTGTTGGTGTTTATTCAGCCCGTTTGGCTATCGAACATGAGTGAAAATCTCGAGGCATTCCAGCATAACCAACCCATTCCCCACATCTTCACCCAGCAGTTTTATGATTTGTGGATTGCGCCCGGTGGCACCGGTGCGTTACTGGGGCTGGTGATCTTTATGCTGATTCGTTCGCGCAGCCGTCAGATGAAGCAGCTTGGCAAGATTGCCGCGCCTGCTGCGCTGTTCAATATCAGCGAACCGTTAGTGTTTGGTATTCCACTGGTGATGAATCCGTATCTTTTCCTGCCTTTTATCCTGACACCCGTGGTATTGGTGATTGTGTCGTGGGCCGCGATGAGCACCGGTTTAGTGGCGCCACCGGCTGGGATTGCACTGCCGTTCACCACACCGATTTTCGTGAGCGGCTATCTGGCAACGGGCGGGCACATCTCCGGCACCGTGCTGCAAGTGGTTAATTTAACGCTTTCACTGGTTATCTATTATCCATTCTTCCGCGTATGGGATCGGCTCAAATTCCGTGAGGAAGAAGAAAGTAAACAGCAAGCCCAGGTTGCCACGGGCGAGGCGATAACACCGTAGTGACTTTGCGCCTGCCACCCATTAGCGGTGGCAGGCTTGGTTAATTGCGCTGGGCACGAATACTGAGTTCAATATCTACCCGGTCATCAACAATACCTACCAAGCGATCAACACGAAAAGCGGTGCGGGAGATCGCCGTGGAGGCGTGCAAAGCCATGGTGTTTGAGGTTGGCGCTACTATTTCGCCGTTATCCAGCTTAGCGATGAGAATCACAGGGCGGCTAACATCTTTCACAGACAACGTGCCGATAATTTGAAATTTTCCTTCACCCAGTGACGAAACACGACTGCTGCTGAAAGCAATATTGGGGTAGTGCGGGGCGTCAAAAAAAAGATCGCTCTTGAGTTGATAGGTTAATAAGGCATTCGAAGCCACAAGCGTTTTCACGGGAATCTTCACTTCTATATGATCCTGCCACTCTTGGCTGGGATTGAGGGTGATATAACCCGTCACACCATTCAGGTGCGCCTGCGAAAAATTGTGGCCAAAAGCGCGCCAGGAGAGCCCAATGGATGATTGCTGCGTGTTGATGGCATACGTTTTTGTCTCGGCGTGCGCGACCGGAGATATCAGTAATATAACGGCAGCGAGACAGGCGGTGCGAATCATGGGTTTTACTCCAGTGTGGCAGATAGAGAGTAAACACCTTAAGGGGCAGATTTATTCATCGCGTTTTTATTAATGAAGCAAGTAGGGCGGCGATGGTTTATCAGCGGCGGGCTAATAACGTAACCGCTTGATATTGTCATCCATGCGCGTCTGAATGATACGCAATGTTTCTGCGGTGATTTGCCCGGGGAACATATCGGCAGCCTTAGCCGCAAAGCGAGCCGCCACGTCACAGCACTTCGCGATAACATTATTGGCCTGTTCTGAACTCAGCTCGGCTTCCTTCTCGGCCAACGCGAAAAGATGTTCACGACCAATTTGCAACGCTTCGCCCATCACATCCATTTGATGATAGCCACCGGGTCCTTCGCACCAGGTCACATCGTAGAAAGGAGCCAGCTGCCATTGTCCATTTTGCGTCATGATGTAAGCAAAGTTTTTCGGGTGATCGTCGCGGTTGTTGAACACGACATTGAACACCACGCGCTCAAACGCCAATGCTTTCTGGCGGACATCATTGGTACAGATCTGCGTTGCGCGCAGGAAACTGGTGTAATCCAGCGCACCCGGTATCTGATAGTTTGCGCCGGTAAAGGCCGCAAGACTCTGCATCGGTATCCGCACTCCGTTGTGATGATCAAACCGCTTAGAGGCGAACGCCGCCTGTCCATTTGGCAGAGAGAAGTAGGCGGTATCAGGCGTTGCGATCTGGCATTCGCGCAGGCACTCTGCATACACCGCTTCAATCGCGCAGACTTCGGGATGTTCCTTGCTGGCGGGGAATTTAATCAGCCACGCATCCATTTCAGCGGCGGCGGCAGTGGTAAAATGACCGCTAAGCGGATCGCGGTACAGCAGCGCTTTTGGCCTTGCTCCCTGAGGTGAGCCGCCCATCTGTAACAGCCGCTGCAGGAATTCACCGCCTTCGCCATCCAGCACTTCCTGAACTTCTGCCGCCAGTTTTGTCAGCGAAATATCTTCCGCCAGCGAAGTCGCTTCAGGCTGGGAGGGTACAAACGACATTGCGCCCATCGCATTGCTGCCGATATAGGTGAGACGTTCCAACGGTCCGATTCGCGCTGCATTCAGACCGCGCTGGCGGAATAGGCGATCCATCAGCAGCATGCCCCAACCATCGGGTAACGCATCGTAAACCGGGCCGGGTAGAGCAAGCTGATGCGCGGGGAAATCCCTGCGCAGCCGCGGTCCTTTTAGCGGCAGGCTAAGCGACGAGAGTTCTAGCCCGCGCCGCGCTGCTTCTGCGCTGTATTCAAACATGATCAGCGGACGACCGGTGAGCGCGGTAGAAGAGACCAGCGTTCCCCAAAGCCATCGTTCACCCCAGCCTTCGTAGTAAACATCGACTTTACTGACCATCGTTAGCACTCCTTTTTACGCGCTGACGATCGGTGTTCTTCTCGTAGCGCAGCAGATCGTCGAGACTGTCGATCTGCGGCATAAACAGCGCCTCCAGTTCTTTACCGCGTCCCAGCACCATCGCCACCCGCACCAGATTTTCAAATCCCACGTTACGTCCGGATTCGAGATTTGACACGGTATTGACGCCAATTCCCGCCCGCGCGGCGATATCAGCCTGCGTCATCTGCTGCGTCAGGCGCTCTTTACGCAGTCGCTCACACAGTAGCTTGACAATTTCGCTGGGTTTTCTAAGAGCTAAATCCATCATATTGTGTCTTATTATCCAAATATGCGGTTAATACCCAATATTATAGAATTAAAAACAATGCGGGTAAATTTTTTTAAATCCATCATTCCAGGTGTTAAGGGAAAAAGTAGGGGATAAACCACGAAATTATGGAGTTAATGAGCCTGATGGGTAAGATTTAGGTGCTCAGTCTCAAAGTAACATTATCGCTTCGCACTAATAATTCGCGTTGAGGCCAGTGCTAAAATGTCCTAATGACGCTCACTTAAGCAAAAATGCTTTTTTACGCAGGTGCGCATGAATGCGCACCCTACAAAAACCCGGCTATATCGACGTAGGGTCACCATTCATAGTGACCGATTCACTTATTGACTCACGAGCATCAGTTTTAAATGTCCGGGTTTCAGCTCACGGTAAGCCATCATTAGTTGCGTCCTCAGACGGGGTACTCTGGAAAAATAACGATTAAACGGATTTCTCAATGTATCCAGAGGCGGACATCTGAATTTAGCCGTTAAACATCAATGTCTATCCCTATTGATAATGTCACCCTCATTTCCCATTTGTTAATGTCACTTTTGCTGTTTTCAGATGAAGAGAAAAGGGCAGTGAGCTCATTTTTTCAGGCTTGATTTAAAGAGTGACGGCTCAGCCAGTACAGGATTGATTGCTCTGAGTTGTGCCTGAACCTGCGCCCGCCTCTTAGGCATACTCTGGCTTCGCTTTCTTTTTCCTGCGGCCTCCAGCTCATCCTGCTTTTCCTGCGCGAGCTTCAGCACTGCGCCCAGCCTTTTGTTTTCAACGATGCGCCCGTGGCTGATGCACTCCAGCTTGTCGAACATCTGATATTCCAGGATTCTGTTGTCGTGGCGGAATGCGAGCGTGCCGTCCGGATAATCAAAAGCAAGGATTTTCTCTCCGGCAATGCGTGAGTTTTCCTCCGTAGGTTCAACAAGATATATAATTTTATCGTACTGAAAAGTCAGTGATTTTGAGAGCGTGCGCAGTGTCTGCCAGGCGAAGATATCGTCCAGCTCCGGACCACTCTCCGAGACGGTGCGGTGCAGGTTTTTCGGGTATTTGGCGGGCCTGGCAAAGCGGCGGTTGAAGTCGCTGATGAACGTTTCAATCCAGGCGTTGGCGTTATCAATGCCGGTAATATTCTCCAGCCGCATTTCCTTAACCAGCCGATCCTGCAGCGTCAGGTTGGCGCGCTCGACGCGGCCCTTGGCCTGCGAGCTGTTGGCACAGATGAGATCAATGTTCAGATCGTGCAGCGCGCGTCCGAACTGCGTCATGCCAGTACGTCGTGTTTCGGCCTGGCTGACGCGAAATACTGCGTGCTTATCGCTGTAAAACGCCACCGGCTTGCCGTGTTTATCGATGTAATCGCGCGTGGCCATCATGTAATCAAAGGCTGATTCACTCTGGCAGAAGCGCAGGTGCATCAGACGACCGGTCGCGTCATCGATGTAAACCAGCAGACAGCATTTTGGTGCGCGGCCTTCGAACCAGTCATGGTGAGAGCCGTCGATCTGAATAAGTTCGCCGAGACAGTCACGCCGGTGACGAGGCTGATAAACTCGGGGCTGACGGCGAGCGTGCGGGATCCAGAGTCCGTCAGCAGTCATCCAGCATCGTAGTGTTTCAACTGAGATCGCAATCCCGTGA
Organism: Pantoea sp. BRR-3P; assembly: GCF_039621635.1. NCBI lineage: Bacteria > Pseudomonadati > Pseudomonadota > Gammaproteobacteria > Enterobacterales > Erwiniaceae > Pantoea > Pantoea sp. BRR-3P. Next base: position 1,997,279 of record NZ_CP155066.1, on the reverse strand, counting down.
CGCTGCTGGAGCTTTTCTGCGGCAAGTGTGGGGCCGAAACCGACGTAATTTTCACGTAGCAGCGCCAGTATCTGGCAACGCAGCGCATCATCAATCCTGTGAGTTCCGGGTTTACCACGACGCGCGTTCGTCAGCCCGGCAGCGCCAAACTCGCGATAGCGGTTCATAAGCCGCTGAACCTGACGTTCAGTAAGCTGTAACTGTGAAGCAGCATCACAACGACGCAGGCGTTTTTCGATAACAGCCTGAATGACGGGAAGACGGTGAAGTTCTTTGTTCGACATGGTCACCAGCATCAGCAGAGATCTCCCAGAAAAGGTGGCAAACGCGCCGTATCTGGGTGACATTATCAAATAGCACTTACATCAAAGTGCACATAATGTATATTATGTTAAATCTAATGACTCAATCTTTATCTCACACGCCCAGGTGCTGGCCAACAAGCCCTATATTCTTTCACTGCCCGTTTCGTAGCGACGCAAGTTATCGCGCTATAAAGTGCGTCACGCTACTCTCACGAGAAACTAGCCGGCTATAGCTACCCAACCGCGAAATGAGAAAGCGGCATAAAAAAGCGATGGTTCGAGAAAACCAGCTTCCCGCAAAAGCGCTTCTTCCTCGGATGCAGATAAAAGCACAAGACGCTCAGCCATCGTTTTAGCTGACGAGGCAGCCTTTACCGGGTTGGCAGCAAAGCTGGTAGAACGCGTCAACCACTGGAGCGAGTTGGAGTCTGGTGCCGCATGGTGAGCGATGACGATTTGACTGCCCTGCTTCATGCGGCGACGAATCTGCCTCAGTGTGTGCAGCCGTTCGCTTCTATCAAGAAAATGTAGCGTGAGTAAACATGTTGCGCCGTCAAAAAGAATGTGTGGCGCGTTGTCTACTTTGCCGGTCACGAGCTCAATTCGATCGGCATAAGATGCGGTTGTCTGACGTGCAATATCAAGCATAGCCGGCGACGGATCTACGCCGGTAAACCGCCAGTCGGGCTGTGCCTGTGCCATGGCCAGCAGCTCCAAACCGCCACCGGCACCCACAACAAGGATATGCGCTGCTTCTGTCGCACCTTCACCCAGCAGAATGGTTGTCATCCGATGGAGATCGGACAGTCCGGGTACCTTTTTCGGCGTGTCCTGAACATAAGCCGCAACGGTACTTGATTGCATAAACGGTGTGATATTGGCATTCAGGCCGATGGTTATCTTATCGTCATTCAAGGCGAAACCTCGCTGGATCAGATGTTGGATGTCACGACAGGAATGCTCCCAGGCGATGAGAGATCTTTTGATGATATATAACACGCTGCATTTCATGCATCAATAACAGTTACATGAATTGGTTCAATAACGCCCGCTATGAACGGCCTCAAACGGGCGGAATAATTGCTAAGCCTGGCGCTAACAACAAGACCTTAGCAGCGCCTTCGTCTACATTTAAACCCATCTACCTCACGCAGAACAACTTATCTCATGGGCTCTTCGCTAACGACTCACCTCTTCGCTCGGCTGCGATTACTGATCTCAATTATTGCCGGCGTTATTTGCTATTACGTTCTTCCCGCTCAGCTTGGCACTTTGCAACGCCTGTTGATTGGCTGGAATGTTTTGGCGTGGTTGTACCTGATTTTTATCTGGTTTCGCATGTTGCGTACTGAAGTGAAGGATATTCAGCATATCGCCAAAATGCAGGATCAAAGCGCTGCGCTAGTGCTGGGCATGGTTATCATTGCCTGTATGGTCAGCATTGTGGCGATTCTGAGTGAGCTCTCATCGTTGCACCATCTCACTGGAACGCCGCGCGTGCTTCATTTATTACTGACAGCAATGACGCTCGTCGTTTCATGGGCACTGCTGCCCAGCTCCTTCGCGATGCATTATGCGCATCATCACTATCTGCATCGCAGCAAAGATGTCACACCGATGATCTTCCCGGAAAAGCCCGACGATCCTGATTATTGGGACTTTCTCTATTTCGCCTTCACCATCGCCGTCGCGTCACAAACGGCTGATGTTGCAACGGGAACCACTGAAATGCGCAAGATTACGCTGCTGCAATCTGTCATCTCGTTTATCTTCAATCTGGCGATTTTGGGATTATCGGTTAACGTGGGTGCCGGATTGCTCAGTTAACGGTGCAGCAGCAATAGCGCTATCTGCGCCCTTTTATGACGGATGCCTTCCAGTTGAAATCACTGACTTCGCTCTCTTTGAGCGATTCAGGTTTCTTCCTGCGCGTTGGCGTTTTCTTTGCTTTATCAGCCAGTGCTTTCTCTTTTGCTAACTTTGCCGTCATGATCTGTTGTCTGGCTTCCGCCGTGAACTCTTTTTCTTTCTTCGCGTCCGGCTCTTTGCCCGTGCGCTGGCGATACTTCTCAAGCAAACCTTTATAGGCTTCTTCTACCGCCACACGTTCAGAAAGAGTGAACTGATCGATGGAAATCATTTTCTTGTCGTTCATAGCGTATCGTCCATTAGTAAAATCACAGCGACAAGTGTACAGCATTGAAGTGGATTTACCGGTAATGAAGATCGTAGGATTGCCGCTTGCCCGGCTTTCTTGTAACCTTCCCCGTCAACTTTTTAAGGATTTTCCATGAACGATCATCGCTCCAAAGATCCCTTGCACGGCGTAACGCTTGAGATGCAAATTAACGCGCTGGTCGCACATTATGGCTGGGATAAGCTGGGCAAGCTTATCAATATCAACTGTTTCAAAAGCGATCCTAGCGTCAAATCAAGCCTGAAATTTTTACGACGGACGCCCTGGGCGCGCGCGGAAGTTGAAGCGCTTTATCTGGACTCATTGGATGATTTCAGATCGGAGAATGAAGGTGACGTCGCCCCCAATCCCTGGACAACAGGTCGTAACAGCTAATTTTTGCCGATGTAGTCGGCAGCGCTACGTGAAATCTCAGTCACAATCCCCCTGCTTTTTTCACAGAATTCACGTAGCGACGTCATCTCAACATGGACATTTCCGCCCTCTTATTCCGCACAACCTTGCCCGCTTAACAACTTATTAACCTTGCCCGCGTCATCACATTTTCCAATGGTTGATGGTGTTGTATGTTTCCAATCCTCATGACAATATCGCTACATGTATATACATGTAGTGCCAGGATAACTCACACCATACCAACAATAAATGACCCCATTTTGACGCTTCAGCGAGGAAACTATGTCAGCCGAATCACCTGCAGCAGATTACCGCGGCGCGGACAAACAGCGCCTGTCAGAAACACGCTCTATCGATTACATTCCCGCGAGCGAACGCCACGGACATCCGTTTAGCCAGTTCACGTTATGGTTCGGCGGCAACTTGCAAATCACCGCTATCGTGACGGGTGCGCTGGCGGTGGTTTTGGGGGGCGATGTTGTGTGGTCGATTATTGGCTTACTGGTTGGCCAGGTTGTCGGCGCCGCGATCATGTCATTGCATGCCATTCAGGGACCGCGCCTGGGATTGCCGCAGATGATCACCAGCCGCATGCAGTTTGGGGTATATGGCGCGGTCATTCCCCTGGTGCTGGTTTGTATTATGTACGTCGGCTTTTCAGCCAGCGGCACGGTGTTAGCGGGTCAGGCACTCGCCAAACTCATCAATACCAGCAATGCGACCGGTATGATCTTGTTCAGCGCGATCATCGTTGTCATTGCGGTGCTGGGTTATCGTGTGATTCACAAGCTGGGAAAAGTGGCCAGCGTTATCGGCGTGCTGGCCTTTGTATATCTGTTTATCACCCTGCTTTCCACACATGACCTTAGCGCCGTGTGGCAAAACCAGCACTTCACGATTGCTAATTTCCTGCTTGCCGTTTCGCTATCATCATCGTGGCAAATTGCGTTCTGTCCTTATGTCTCTGACTATTCTCGCTATTTACCCACCAATGTCTCGGCGAAAAAACTCTTCAGCTCGGTGTTCTTTGGTACCGTATTGGGCACTCAGGCATCCATGACATTGGGCGTCATCGTCGCGGCCATTGCCGGCAAAGCGTTTCCAGGGAATGAGGTCGGCTATATCGTGAGTTTAGGCAGTAGCGCGACGATGGCGATGGTGATCTATTTTGCCATCTGCTTCGGCAAAATTACCTTCACCACGCTGAATGCTTACGGCAGTTTTATGTCGTTGACGACTATCGTTTCGGGGTTCCGTCAGAAGACATCGCTCAGTCGTGGCGGCCGTATACTCTTTGTGGTGCTGATGGTAGCGGTTTCCTGCGTTATTGCCCTCATCAGCGAACCGGCGTTCCTCAAATCCTTCACGCATTTTCTGCTGTTTTTACTGGCCTTTTTCGTGCCGTGGAGTGCTATAAGCCTGACCGATTTCTATCTTATTACCAAAGGCAAAGTGGATGTACCGGCGCTGTCGCAACCGCATGGCCGTTACGCTCGCTGGAATTGGGCAGGCATTATTGTCTACTTCTGTGGCGTGCTGGTGCAGTTGCCGTTCATTGATAGCCCGCTACATCATGGCTCATTAACCTGGATTTTTGCGGGTAATGACGTGTCCTGGATTATCGGTTGGTTTGTGACAGCCCTGCTGTGGCTAAGCGCGAAAAAGTTTGATCGTCGTGGCACCCTAAAACAATCAATTTATCCCATTGCGTGACGTTGTCACATTGAGGAATTAATGAATCGCGCTCACAAGTGTATTCGGCTTTGAGCGCATTATCATTTAATCAGCCAACCTCTACACTTTATCCACGCTGCACAAATGGAGATAAAGATGAACGAACAATTTGATGGCAATGGCATATTCCCAAAAGGGCCTAAAAATGAAGCGCTTGCGCAATATTTTACCGGCACAAGCTACCTGAACATGCTGACAACGGAAGGCGTTACCATTGGTAATGTGGTATTTGAACCCGCCTGCCGTAATAACTGGCATATTCATCACGGTGGTGGCCAGATCTTATTGGTCACGGGGGGACGCGGGTGGTATCAGGCGTGGAATCAGCCAGCCCGTCAGCTGGTTGCGGGCGATGTGGTTAACATTCCTGCAGGATTAAAGCATTGGCATGGTGCGGCGGCAGATAGCTGGTTTGCTCACATTGCTATCGCTGTTCCGGCCGAGGGCGCCTCCAACGAATGGCTGGAGCCCGTTACGGATGATGAATATCAACAGTTGTCCTGAAGTGGCTGTCGGGTGCGCATTTCTGCGCACCTGCAGCGTTCACGAGGCTAGTTATACGTTACCGTCGTCACCCAATTAGCATCGCCGCCAGCGGCTGCTTCACTCACTCGCTTAAGCTCCCCGCTTCCTGCTTCAATGGCATAGCTGCCGATAACCGCACTCTTCTCACCACTGGCGATTAGCCAGCGACCATCGGATGTAATCGCTATCCCGCGCGGCTGTTTCTCTACCTGCCAGCTATCAATCAGCGACAATTTCCCATCGGCTTTACTCACCCGATAACCGCTAATGGTGCTGCTGGTGCGTTCGCTGACATACAGAAAACGTCCATCTGGCGTAAGACGAATATCGGCAGACCAGATGCGTGGCGTGGTATCGCTATAGCCCGGTGGACGCTCGCGTCCATGCGCAAGTCTGTATTGCGCGGCAACGGCGTTAGGCATTTCTGCCACCTTAACCAGCTCACCGCCTGGCTCACGGCGGAATTGCGTGATGATGCCGCCCATTTCGCCAATGTTATAGAGATAGCGATTATCCGGTGATAGCACTGAATGGCGTGGCCCGTTATCAGCAGCCGTTTTGACGTAGCCGTTGCCGAGCGCCGTCAGGTCACCCTCTTTGCTCAGTTTCAGCTGTAACACGCGATCGGTGCCGAGATTGCCGACATACGCGTTTTCGCCGCTTGCATCCACAATCACCGAATGCGCCGCGTGCCCGGTTTTATAGCTGCCGACCGGCGGCGCAGTGAGTTTGCCATCGCTTGTCAGACGATAAACGTGCACTACGTCACCATCATAGGATGCCCCAAGCAGAAAGCGCCCCTGTCGGTCAGTACTAATATAGGGATAACTGGCCGCAGCCGTCACCGAGGTAGATTGATGTAGATCGCCGCTATTGCGGTCAATGTCCCAGCTCACCAGTTGCAGCGGTTTACTGCGAATTGCCGCATACAGATGTTTATGGTCGGCGCTCAGCGTCATCGGCATCACTTTGCCACCGGCGTGGGTGTGGCCCAGCAGTTGCAGCGCGCCGGTTTGCTCGTTGAGGGCGTAGCGCGCAATGGTGCCATCATCGGCTTCTGAAACATAAACGAAAGTGTGCGCCAGCAAGGGCACACTTGCGGTCATGGTGGCTAAGAGCGTCGCCGCGCGGAATAGGTTTTTCATGCTGCTCGCTGCGCCTCTTGATCGGGGGTGGGTTTTTCTTGATATCGTGTCATAGCGTCACCTGTAGGGATAAAAGCACCGCTATAGGTATAGGTAGTTGAATAGCGTCTCCGGTATAGGAGATTGCCTGATACCGATTGGGCAAATGCCCTGCACGTTATAAAAATCATGTTGTTACGTTAACTCGCCGCACAAAATTTTAGCGCAGGTTTGTGCGCTGGCTCACTCGATAAATCCTCTGCGCGGCTGTTAGCGCGGCATCAATACACAACCTACGAAAGGTATCCTCGTCTACACTTGCCTGACGTGAAAAACGCTGATAGAGGTAAATCAATGTCGCAATCCAATCAACGCAACCAGGCTTGGCTGCTCGCTTCACGTCCTGAAGGCGAACCGGTAAAAGAGAATTTTCGCCTGGTTGAACAGCCCATTCCTGAACTGAAGGACGGTGAGATCCTGCTGCGCACTCTGTACTTATCGCTCGATCCCTACATGCGCGGGCGCATGGATGACAGCAAATCTTATGCCGCACCGGCGCAGATCGATCAGCCTATGGTCGGCGGCACCGTGAGCGAAGTCGCTGAGTCTAAACATGCCGATTTTAAGCAAGGTGACGTGGTGCTGGCGCAAAGCGGCTGGCAAAGCTATGCGGTTTCAGACGGCAGCGGCGTGGCGAAGCTGGGCGATTTGCCCCATCCTTCCTGGGCACTGGGTATTCTCGGTATGCCAGGATTTACTGCCTATATGGGATTGATGGATATCGGCCAGCCCAAAGCGGGTGAAACGCTGGTGGTTGCAGCGGCAACCGGCCCGGTTGGGGCTACGGTTGGTCAACTTGGTAAACTGAAGGGCTGTCACGTGGTGGGTGTGGCTGGTGGCGAGGAGAAATGTCGCTACGCCATTGAGAAACTGGGTTTCTCCGCCTGCATCGATCATCACCGCGACGACTTTGCTGAGCAATTGGCAGCGGCCTGCCCGGATGGCATCGATATCTATTTCGAGAATGTCGGAGGCAAGGTCTTTGATGCGGTATTCCCCCTGCTAAACACCGCAGCACGCGTGCCGGTATGCGGGTTGGTTTCCGGTTACAGCAGCCGTGAATTACCGCCAGGGCCGGATCGCACACCACAGATCATGGGCGGCATCCTCAAGCGCCGCATTCGTATGCAGGGCTTTATCATCTTCCAGGATTACGGCGATCGTTATCCTGAATTCCTCAAAGCGATGACGCCGCTGGTAGAGCAGCAAAAAATTCACTACCGCGAGCACATGATTGAAGGTTTAGAAAATGCGCCGCAGGCCTTTTTCGATATGCTGAAGGGCAAAAATTTCGGCAAAACCGTGGTTAAAGTAGCGCAGTAACCCGTTGTGTTAACGCCATTTTTCACTTTGCATAGCTGCAATTGAGATATGGCGTGAACTGAGCGCATGAGATGATATTTTTCCCTATAGCGTAATTACCGGGAGTTCTCATGTCGCTCAGTCCCACCCCTAACCTCAAGGTTAATTCTCAACAGGCCGAAGCGCCCGTCCCCTTACCTACCGAGCCGGCTCACCGCATTCGTGATGATGCCGAGGCGATTGAGATTGCTCAGCGGCTGGCCAGCGAGTTTGCCCGTGAAGCCGCGCGGCGTGACCGCGAAGGTATTCTGCCGCTTAAAGAGTTAGACGCATTCTCTCAAAGTGGTTTGTGGGCGATGGCGATCCCGAAAAACCTGGGCGGCGCAGGTGTATCCTGGGTAACGGTAGCGAAAGTGATCGCCATCATTTCGGCGGCGGATTCTGCGCTGGGGCAGCTGCCACAAAACCATCTGGCGGGTGTCGCGCACCTCATTGCCGATGGCACGGAAGCGCAGAAACACGAGCTACTGAGCGAAGTGCTGGCCGGGTTGCGCTGGGGTAATGCTTTCTCTGAGAAAAACTCGCGTACCGTTGCCGATTTTCAGACGCGCTTTAAGCAGGATGGCGATGAAGTGGTGATCAACGGTGAAAAATTCTACGCCACCGGCGCGCTACTCGCGCATCGCATTCACGCGGTAGCGCTTGATGAACAGGATCGCGCCCATCTTATCGTCCTCGACCGCAGCTCGCCCGGCATCACCATCATCAATAACTGGTCGAGCTTTGGCCAGCGCACCACGGCATCCGGCACGGTATTGTTGCATAATGTGCGTGCCCCGCTTTCACGCGTGATCCCCGTGTTTCAAGCCTTTGAGCGCCCAACTGCAGCCGGTCCGATTTCGCAGATTATTCAGGCAGCCGTTGATGTCGGCATTGCGCGCGGCACCATTGAAGACACGCTGCATTTTATCCGCGAGCGTTCACGGCCCTGGATTGATAGTGGTCAAGAGCGCGCATCCGATGATCACTTTACGCTGGCTGCGGTGGGTGATTTAAAAATCCGCCTTCACGCAGCTGAAGCTCTACTGTGGCGCGCCGGTCAAGCGATTGATCTGGCACTGCAGCAGCCCGACGAATCCACGGTCGCGGAGGCGACAGTCGCCACCGCAGAAGCCAAAGTGCTGACCACCGAAATCGCCATTTTGGCCGGCAACAAGCTGTTTGAACTGGCGGGAACCCGTTCTACGTTGCAGGAGTTCAACCTTGACCGGCACTGGCGCAACGCGCGCACGCACACGCTACACGATCCGGTGCGTTGGAAGTATTACCATGTAGGAAATTATTACCTTAACGGCACCCCGCCGCCGCGGCATGCCTGGAGCTAAAGGTAGCAACAGGATCAGCCGAAATTCCGGCTGTTCCTGTTTGCCGCTATCACGCATGACGTCGCGCGCGTAACGCGCCGACCGCCAACACAATAAAAATCAATCCACCGGTGGCAACCTGCTGCCAGTAAAAATTCCAGCCGACCAGCAGTAATCCATTGGCAATAAAGCTCAGCAGCACGACGCCAAGCAGCGTCCCTACAACATTGGGCCGACGGGATGGCGCGAACGTGGCACCAATAAAACTGGCGCCGATGGCGTTGAGCAGGTACGCATTACCCGACAGCGGCACCCAGGCTTTGACATTGGCCGCCAGAATCAAGCCGACGATCCCCGCAACCAACGCGGCTAAAATAAAGGCCATTGCCGTCAGCCGTTTCACCGCGACGCCAGAGTGCTGCGCCACGCTGTATTGTTCACCCATCACCCGCAGCGATCGGCCGGTAGCGCTGCGGTGTAGCAGTTGATAAAGCGCCAGCGCAACCAGAAATAACAGCCAAAGCGGCAACGGAATGGCGAGGAATGCACCGTGTCCCATCGCGGAAAAGCCCTCGGGCAGCTTTTGGCTCAGCAGATAGATCGGTTGCCCGCCGTTTGATGACAGCTGCTGCACGCTTTGTCCAATAAACAGCGTGCCCAGCGTGGCGAGAAACGGCTCCACGCCCAGCTGCGTGACTAAAAAGGCGTTAAACACACCAACCAACAGCGCGGCAACCAACGCGGCAATCAGCGCCACGGGCAAACTGACCTGATGCAGCATCAGTGTCACCAATACCAGACAAGCAATATCGATGGCCGTGCCAACCGACAGATCAATCGCGCCAATACGTGTGACCAGCGTCATCGCCAGCGCGACAATCGCGAGCGGCGCGACGTTATTCAGCAACACGCTGCGCAGGTTAGAGGCCGTGGCGAAAGCGGGCGCGGCAATAACAAAGAACAGCAGCAGCGCTATAAAGGGCAGCACGATAGCGACGCGCAGCAAAGCGGCCTGACGCGGGCGTTGAGTGACAGGCGATATGAGAGAGTCAGACACCTTGTGTTCTCCGGGATTGGCGACGACGCATTAGCGCGGTTAACGCCACTACTAATAGAATCAATACGCCTTCGACGCCGTTGATCCAGTAACTTGAGACGTTGATAAGCTGGAAGCCGTTGGCGATTAAACTCAGGAACAGCGCGCTGATCAACGCACCGCCCAGTGTCGGCACCAGACGACGGGAAAACACCACGCCTAATAATGCAGCGGCGATCACCATTAGCAGGTTGTCGTTTGCGCCGGGTGAGCTACCGCTGAGCAGCGACACCGATGCAATCGCGGCAATGGCCGCACTCACACCGCACAACACATAGCTCAGCCCCTGATAGCGTTTGACGCCAATCCCCGCCGCATTAGCCGCCTGTGGATGGCTGCCCACGGCCTGCAAACGCAGGCCAAATGAGGTCAATCGGCTCAAGGCAATGGCGATAAAGGCCAGAATGAGAAATGACCAGCCGAGCCACGACACCGCTAAGGGCCCGTTACTCAGCAACAGATTTTGCAGGTTGCTGCTGGCCGGCACCGATGCATTGCCGGTTAGCACCATTTCCAGCCCAATGGCGATATTCATACTGGTGAGCGTTGCCAGCAGCGGTAAGATCCCCAGCCAGACAATCGCCAACGCATTAAACAGGCCCACCGCAGCGCCAGTGAAAAGCGTCAACAGCAGCGCAATAGCGATGGGCTGCCCGGCATTGAGCTGGCTGGCGAATACCGCCGCGCTCAGGCCAAGATTGGCGGCGATCGACAAATCGATGCCGCCGGTGATGCCTTGTAAACCACCGCCGCTTAACACCAGGGTTAACCCCAGCGCCAGAGTACCGACCACCGCGGTTTGTTGCAGCACATTGCCCAGATTCATCACCGTCAGGAATATCGGTGACAGCCAGGCAAACACCGCCAAAACCAGCACAATAATCAGTAAAGAAACGTGCTGCAGCCACTGCTGACCGTTTGCACGTTGCGGGGATTCAAGAGGACCAGATTGGGTAACATCGCTCATGAAGCATGCTCCGTTAACGCGCCAGTGCCAGAAGCCCAGGAGAGAATCTCCTGATGGCTGGTATGCTGTGCCGCCAGGCTAGCGACATGTTCGCCGCGCGCCAGTACCATAATGCGGTCAGCAAGCGTTTGCAGTTCCAGCAGATCGGTGGAAAACACCAGAATGAGTGCGCCATCATTGGCCAGCTGCTGCAGCGTATGATAAATCGCGGCCTTCGCGGCAATGTCGACGCCCACCGTCGGTTCATCCAGCAGATATAATCGCGCGCCAGTGTTAAGCCATTTGGCCAGCACCGCTTTCTGCTGATTGCCGCCCGAGAGCTGGCGTAACGACGCCAGCTGCCCAGGCGTGCGAATCGCCAGCTGCTGAATATTCTTTGCCACCAGTTCGCTTTCGGCCCGACGCGATACACCACCCCAGCGCAGCAAACGCTGTACCGTGGTTAAGGTGACATTGTCACGCAAGCTAAGATCCAGTGCGATACCGTTGGCTCGGCGATCTTCCGGCACAAAAGCGATACCGCGCTTCACGGCCGCATAGGGTGATGAGGGAATGCCAGCCACATTAGCCAGTTTTACCGAGCCGCTCACTGCGGTTTCCAGGCCAAAGAGTGCTCGGATCAGCGCCTTACCGCCCGATCCTAACAGGCCGGTAATGCCAATGATCTCGCCCTGTCGGCCGGTAAAGGAGACATTATGGAAACGACCAGGCGCACTAAGCGCGGCAACCTGCAGCACCTCCTGTCCGGCACGACGTGTCTGACGCGGCGTAAGTTCATGCTGCGTATCCCCTACCATTGCACCGATTAGCGCGCTGGGCGATATCTGCTCAGCCGTGAAATGCGCCACATCTTTGCCATCGCGCAGTACGGTAACGCGCTGGCACAACGTCTGTATTTCATCGAGATAGTGCGACACATAGATCAGCGCGATGCCCTGCTGCCGCATACGTTCAATCACGCGAAACAGCGCGTGCACTTCGTGTCGTGCCAGCGCGGCGGTAGGCTCATCCAGCACCACCACGCGTGGCTGATGTTGCAATACGCGGCAGATTTGGACTAACTGCTGCTCTGCCACACTTAACGTGGCAATCAAGGCATTGGGATCGAGCTGCAAACCAAAGTGCTGCTGTAGCTGCTGCTGTGCCTGCTGGCGCATACGGCGCCGCTGGATAAACGGCGTGGCGAGCAAACGCGGTTCGTTGCCGAGCCATAGCGCCTCCGCCACCGTCAACGAACCGGGCAGTAACCGCTCCTGATGCACGATGGCAATCCCCTGCCGCTGCGCCTGTGCGGGTGAGGCCAACGTGAGCGGCTGACCATCCAGCGTAATGCTGCCGCGATCGGCGGCATGAATACCGCCTAACACCTTGATTAATGTCGATTTGCCGGCACCGTTGTGACCAATCAAGCCATGCACTTCACCGGCATGTACGCTGAGCGACACCGATTGCAGCGCGGGCACGCCATCAAATGCTTTGCTGATGCCGTGCAGGTGTAATAGCGGCGCGTTATTTGCCATCCGTTTGGCCCAGCGTTTTCTGCGCGTCGGCGGCGTTCTCTTTGGTCACCAGAATCGCTGGAACATAGGTGGCTGGCGGCAGCGAGCGATCGCCCGCCAGATATTTCGCCACATTTTGCACTGCCGTTTGACCAATCACGTACGGCTGCTGCGCGACAACCGCCGCCGCACTGGATTTTGCATCTTTAACCAGCGATACCACATCCGGGCTACCGTCAACGGCATAGGTTTTGATTTCGTTACGTCCGGCGGCATCGACAGCCTGAGTGGCGCCAATTTGCGGTACATCCCATGCCGCCCAAATCGCCTGCACCGAACCTTTTGGATATTTATTCAGTAACTGGCTGATTTGCGCATAGGCATCCTGGACCGTATTCGGGATAACATCGCGCAGTTCCGGCTGAATAATTTTAATTTTTGGGTACCATTTCAGCACGGCCTTTAACTGGTCATAACGCATCGCAACCACCGGTACGCCATAGAAACCGTTAAATACCAAAATATTGCCTTCGCCGCGCAAATCATTAACCAGCTTTAAGGCTAGCTGCTCGCCAATATAAAAGTTATCTGAGGTGGTGACGTTAATACTGGATGGGCTGGCGGTATCCACGGTAAATAACGGAATACCCGCATCGCGGATTTTTTTCAGCCAGGGTTCAAGTACTGAGGCGGTACCAAGCGTTTCAATGATTGCATCGGGCTTTTGTGCAATAAGCGTCTGAATTTGAGCAATTTGCTGCGACTCCTTGCGACCGCCGTCTAAGGCAATCGGCGTACCGCCAAGGCGTTTAACCTCGTCAATTTGTCCCTGATACGCTTTAAGATCCCAGTAGTGGTCGGTACCGGCTACGGTGATACCAATGCGTTTTCCGGCGAGTGATGGGATTGGCTTATCTTCGGCGTGCGCGACGCCTAATAACAATGATGCCGAAGCCAACAGCAGGCCAGCCAGACGGTGCTTTTTCATTCTTAATATCCCTGAAAAAATAATAAAATGTTGTGTTGCACCTGTTTGCTGGCGCGTGAAATAAAAATTATCACAGCCATTTTTTATCCATAATGCTATTTTCAACTTAAGCTAGTCGCAATTGATAATAGTCGGGAAGCGAATAGAGGGAGCAGCATGCAAATTTAGCGCTTCGCTTATCAATCTATTTTAGCGAAATCGCATTCATTACTGGTAATCCATACAGATAAGGTTCAGGATGGTTGCTCATCCTGGACTAACGTCCACGGCAATTCACCCTCTATCTGAGGGCTCTTTATGAATTTTTACTCAACTGAAACCGTCTGCGCCTTAACCGGTGCCAACCGCGCAAATCTGCGTCGCTGGTTGCGCGGTGGATTGATATCAGAAAACAGTATCAGCAAGGATTGGAGCAGGCATCAGGTTGATGAAGTGCTGGCCATGATGTCATTAACCGCCGGTGGCGCGACGCTGTGGCAAATCCATCAGGAAAAAAAGGGCGAAGCGGATTGTTCATCGTCCGGCTGGCTTGCCCGACGTGGTGATATGTTGCGCCAGCTGGAATTGGGTTCCGATCGCGAACTGGCGCGTACCGTACGTAATCTGGCGGGCGATTACAGTAGCGATGACTTTATTAATATCCTGATGAAACCTCTCAATCGCTGGCTGAGAGACGATACTCGTCGCGGCGCAGCGCGTCGCCTGGCACGTTTTCACCAGGCCATTACTCACCACAGCAATTGCGTAACACGCGCATCAACGCGCCAAAAAAGCATGCCGCTGTTGCTCGAAGTGGTCAGCGTGAGCGATGAAACGGAGATTTGGCTCGAGGCGATTCGTCTTTCCGGTCAGGGATTTTGCGTTGAAATTGATCGCACATCACAGCCGATGCGGTATGGCTCGGAAAGCCGTCACGATCACCATCTATTATGGTGCGGTGCGGGGATCAGTGAAGAGCGGATGGCACAGTTCCAGCGCGGGTTGCGTGCCGGTAAAGCTGTCATGCTGAGTGGACCGGATCGCTCGGTACATCATGCTGTTACTGAGGCTCGGGTTGCCTAGCCGGTGCGTTCAGCACCGGCCATTTCTACTTTGTGTTTTCAGCACACGGCTTGGCAAAAACATCAGCGCCCTTTCTTCTTCCGGCCCGGCTGGGAAAAACGCTGACGATTGGCCGGCTTTGCACCCGCTTTTTCGCCCGTCTTCGCTCCACCTGCCACAGGTTTTTTCGCGCCAGTGACCGGCTTCTTCTTCGCCTGCGTTTTTTGCGTTTTCTGATCTTCTGAAGATGAATCTTCAATCAGTTTGAATAGATCGATCAGTTCGTCATCGGTCAAATCACGCCACTCGCCCAGCGGAATGCCTTTCAGGCTGACGTTCATAATACGCGTACGCTCAAGCCTGGTGACTTCAAAACCGAAGTGCTTGGTCATGCGGCGAATCTGCCGGTTTAGCCCCTGAACGAGGATGATGCGGAACACAAAGGTCGATTCTTTCTTAACTTTGCATTTCTTCGTGACGGTGCCCAGCATTGGCACGCCCGCCGCCATTCCAGCAATAAATTCGTCGGTGATCGGTTTATCAACGGTAACCACGTACTCTTTTTCGTGATTGTTACCGGCGCGCAGGATCTTATTCACCAAATCGCCATGGTTGGTGAGGAAGATCAGCCCCTGAGAATCTTTATCCAGGCGACCAATCGGGAACACGCGTTTACTGTGATTAACAAAATCACCGATGTTATCGCGCTCGCCTTCTTCCATGGTGGTGATGATGCCTACCGGCTTGTTCAGCGCAATCAGCACCAGATCCTCTTCATCACGCGGCTCAATCAACTGGCCATTAACTTTGACTTCATCCCCAACAAACACCTGTGCACCGACGGCGGCACGTTTGCCGTTAATGAAAACGTTGCCTTGTTCGATATAACGATCGGCATCCCGGCGCGAGCAGATTCCGCTCTCGCTGATGTATTTATTCAGGCGTGTGGATGAAGTAGGCAGCATGGTTCCTCCGAAAAAAAACGGACTATACAGCAACCTGGGGCGTTATGGGGAGTGTTGATTGCTGGTCAATTAACGCCAGGCACCACAACCTGCAATTTATGTGCAGCGGGAATGATGATGGCTGATTTCACCGCCATAACCCAAGACGCGCACTTCCTCGCCGGTGATTTCCACCACCGCAAAGGGGATTGATTCCGCTCCATCCAGCATCCCTTTTAGGGTATAAAAGCCTGTTTGACCGATGCGCGCATAGCTGCCGCGATGATCGTGTCCGGTAAAACACCCATGTATGTTGTAACTAGAAAGCAGTTCTGCCAATTCACTACCGTTTAATAAGTTGTGGCTGTTATGCGGTGCCAGCGGATAGTGCCCAAACACCACCACGTTCTCCCCCTGCTGCTGCGCCTGTTGTAGCTGTTGTTCGATCCATACCCTTTGCGCGGTTCCAACCGCGCCATTCCACGGCCTGGCCTGCGGTTGCTGCTGCTCCGCCAATGCCACCAGCATCGCTTCTGCTGTTGCACGATCGTCGCCGTTCATCGCGTTACAGTACAGACTGATATCGTTACCGTCATAGACAATAAAGCGCCACCCTTTCAGCGAGAAGGCGTAATAGCTTTTTGGCAGCGCGGCGGCGTCATTAAGATGCTGCGTAATGGTCTGGGCATCGTGATTGCCCAACACCACCGCATGCGGATGTTCCAGACGCTGATAAAGCGGCAGCACCGCTGCATAACTTTCCCAATGACGATCCACCAAATCGCCGAGCGTTACGACAAAATCCAGCGGCTGCTGGTTGAGTGCATCAATCGCCTGCGGCAGCTTGTGCAACGCATGACGATAGTAGAGATGTTTATCGCGGTCGGGGTCGATATCCGCATATTGCGGATCGGCAATCAGTCCAAAACGCAGCGTGTCGCTCAGCGGCGCTGAACGTACGTTTGGCAATGCATACAGCTCAGCGACATCACCCAGTAATTCACGCTGTAGTGCGGTTAGCGGATGCGGATAAGACACGGAAAGCACTCCTTAGCGAATACCGGCACGCATAAATGATTGAATAAACTGACGCTGGAAAATCAGGAACAGCACCAGCAGCGGCAATGTGGTCATCAACGTCGCTGCGCCAATCAGCGCCCACTGCACGCCCTGCTCTGGCGCAGAAAAAAGCTGCAGGCCGACGGTGAGCGGCCGCACGTTAACGGAATCGGTAATCACCAGCGGCCAAAGGAAATCATTCCAATGGAAACTGATCGACACCAGCGCAAACGCGACATAAATCGGCTTCGCCAGCGGGATATAAATTTTGCGCAGAATGTAGAATCGACTGGCCCCTTCGACAATCGCCGCCTCTTCCAGCACCAGTGGAATACTTTTAAAGGTTTGCCGCAGCAGAAAGATAGCAAACGCCGAGGAGAAATACGGCAGCGCAATGCCGATCAGCGTATCGCGAAGCCCTAAGGCGCCGATGGTCTGGTAGTTATTCAGAATCAGTACGTCGGGGCTAATCATCAGCTGCAGCAGAATCAGCGCAAAGATCACTCCTGAGAATTTCAGCTGGAAACGCACCAGCGCATAGGCGGCCATCGTTGCCAGAATCAGCTGTACCACCACAATCATCAGCACCAGCAGGCTGGTATTGAGAAAGTAGCGAGCAAACGGCGCGGCGTGCCAGGCATGAATGAAGTTTTGCAGCGTAAGCGGCGACCAGAGCGCGAAGCTGGCCTGATCCGATGCTGGGTGAATTGCCACCCACAGCGCCACCAGAATAGGCAGAAACCACAGCAGCGCCGCCAAACCAATGGCGCTATTCAAACACAGGCGGCCAAACGTCATCTTTGGCTTCATTGGTAATGGGCTCGCTTATCCAGCAGGTTAAATTTGAACAGCGCAAGCGCGGCGAGGATCGCCAGCAGCACCACCGTCATGGCAGCCGCAGCCGGCATATTCCAAAAGCTGAAGGCGGTGCGATAAATATAAAACAGCAGCAGGCTACTGCTGTTATTCGGCCCGCCATTGGTCATGGCAATCACCTGATCGACAATACGAAACGCGTTCATCGACGCATTGATCAGCACAAATAGCGTGGTCGGCATCAGCAGCGGCCACTGCACGCGACGGAAGAAATAGCGGCGCGACGCGCCCTCTATCGCAGCGGCCTCGCTGAGTCGTGGGTCGATCTGCTGCAGCGCGGCAAGATAGAAGATCATAAAAAAGCCCGCTTCGCGCCACACGGATACCGCCATCAGGCAATAGAGCGCGCTCCCTGGTTCGCCAAGCCAGTTAATCGCCGGCAGGGAAAACAGCGCCAGCAGCTTATTCAGCAAACCGAGCTGCGGCGTATAGAAGAACAGCCAAAGGTTAGCGATGGCGATCATCGGCAACAGCGAAGGGATAAAGAACGCGGTGCGCACCAGCGCATTGGCGCGCATATGACGATTGACCGCCAGCGCCATCAACAGCGCCAGCGTCACCGCCAGCGGAATGGTGATCGCCGCATACAGCAGATTATTCCACAGCGACTGAATGAAGATATCGTCATCCAGTAGCGCAACATAGTTATCCACCCCAACAAAACGGGCGGGATGGCCATTACGTGCCGCACTGAACAGGCTCTGCCACACCGTCGCCACTGCCGGATAGTGCGTAAACAGCAGTAAAAAGCACAGCGCCGGTAAAATCAGCAGATAGCCATACAGCTGCATTGACCCCTAAGCGGGGACGACGAATCGGCGCGACGGCGAGAGGCGTACTCATGGTTATTGATACGCCTTTAACAGACGATCGGCCTGCTGCTGCGCATCTTCCAGCGCCTCGGCGGGGGTTTTCGCCTGAGTCACCGCTGCTTCAACCGCGTGGTTCAGTGCATCCTGAATCTGCACGCTGTTGTAGGTGGAGAGTTCCGGCTGCGCGTACTTCAACTGCTCACGCGCCACCAATGCCTGCGGCACCTGTTTCACGTAATCCTTCATCACCGGGGTTTCCCAGGCCGCTGGAGAAGTGGCGACATAACCGGTCGCGATACTCCAGCGCGCCGCCTGCTCGGGCGACGTTACCCAGCGGATAAATTCCATCGCGGCTTTCTGCTGTTCTGGCGAGGCATTTTTGAATACATACAGGTTGCCGCCGCCGGTTGGGCTGCCGCGCTGGGTCTTCTCTGGCAGCATCGCCACGCCGAACGGGAATGTCGCGTTGTCGCGTACGTTAGTCAGATTACCGGTGGTGGTGATCATCATCGCGGTTTTACCGCTGATAAAATCCTGCGGCGTGGTGCCCCATGCAATCGCCCCCTTCGGCGACACCTGCTCTTTTTGCCCCAGATCGGTCAACCACTGCAGGGTTTCTACGTTGCCCGGCGTGTTGAAGTTAACGGCGGTGCCTGCGCCGTTATCCAGACGACCGCCGTTGGTGGCGGACAAGCCCTGGAAGTTCCAGTAGCCGTTTGGCGTGGAGGGAATTTCGATGCCCCACTGGCTGACGCCGTTGGCATCGTTAATCGTCAGTTTCTTACTGAACGCCACCACCTGCTGCCAGTTAGCCGGCGGCGTATCGGCGTTCAAGCCGGCTTTCTCAAACGCCTGTTTGTTCCAGTACATCACCACGGTAGAACGCTGGAACGGCACGCCCCACACTTTGCCGTCAATGTGACGCAGAAACGCCGGATAGAAACCGTCGATCCACTTTTTACCTTCGTCACCGGTTGCCAGATCGCTGGCCGCCACGATGGCCCCGGCATCGATCAGCGAATAGGCTTCGATATCCCCGATAACCGCCAGCTGTGGCGCATTGCCACCGCGAAACGCCGTCAAGGCTTTGGTGACGGTGGTGGCATAGTCACCGGTATACACCGGCTGAATGCTCACTTCCGGGTGCTGTTTTTGGAAATCAGCGACCAGCGCATCCACGGTGTGGCTCACTTTGCCCCCTACCGCGATCGGATAATACATTTGCAGCTTGACCGGATCGGCGGCGAAGGCAGAAGCCGCACTACAGAGCATGAAAACAGAGGCCAAACGTGAATAACGAATCGCAGACATGATATTCCCTTAAGCAAATGACAACGGTTAAACGGCGTATTTTTTCTGTGAGGCAAACATGTTGGGTTCTGCATGGGCGCAGCGCTTGCCGCTCGCGCTATAAAACAGATACTGGCGCGCGGCAGACCACTGCAATCCCACTTCACAGCCGTCGGCGAAATGGTGCATCCCCGGTACTTTGACCGTCAGCGGTTCTGCTATTCCCGCAAGCATGCACACCAACAGCGTGTCGGCGCCCATATATTCCGCGCCGACCGCTGTTGCGGTCAGTGCAGCGTGTTCCGGCGCAATCAGTTGGATATCTTCAGCCCGTAATCCCAGACTGAGCGCCGCCGCGCGATATTCCACCACCGGCGTCGAGAGATGACTTAGGTAGTGATGATTATCCCGCTGCTGCAGCGGCAGAATGTTCATTGGCGGCGCCCCAATAAACTGCGCGGCGAAGATGCTGGCAGGATTGTTATAGAGGTCGTCCGGCGTGCCGTGCTGTTCAATGCGGCCATCGTTGAGCAGAATAATGCTGTCGGCCATGCTCATCGCCTCGGTCTGATCGTGCGTCACGTAAAGCAGCGTCAACGCCAGCTTTTTCTGCAGGGCGCGGATTTCACGGCGCATGCTTTGCCGCAGTTTGGCATCCAGATTCGACAATGGCTCATCCATCAAGCACAGCGTGTTATTGGCGATGACCGCTCTGCCCAGCGCCACGCGCTGCTGCTGTCCGCCAGAGAGCTGCGAAGGCAAACGGGCGAGCAGTGTATCGAGCTCCAGCAATTGACTGACGTTATCGAGCCGGGCGGCATAGGTGTGCTTATCTTCGCCGCGCGCTTTCAGGCCAAACAGTAGGTTCTCGCGCACGTTAAGGTGCGGGAACAGCGCGTAGGATTGAAACACCATTGAAAGCTTGCGCTGCGACGGCGGCAGATGGGTGATATCGCTATGTTTGAAGTGGATCGTGCCGCCTTCCGCCGTTTCCAGTCCGGCAATGGTGCGCAGCAGCGTGGATTTGCCACAGCCCGATGGGCCAAGCAGCGCGACAAAGCTCCCTTCTGCGGCGTCAAAGCTGATGTCATTCAGGGCGATTTTCTCGCCCCAGGCCTTGGTAATATGATGAAGCGACAGGTGGCTCATGCATCGGCAATCCAAAAATCAGAATGGCGGTAAGCTAGCGGAAGGAAATGAAGGATTTATGTCGTTGAGATGACGCTACGGTGATGCCCCCTGACATCACCCTTCACGCACATGGCTACTGAACACCGCCTTTTGGATAATATCCACCAGGGTATTGCACAGAATAAAGGCGCAGGCGGCGAAAATGGTGGTGCCAATCACCACCGGAAAATCCCCGTCCAGCGCCGCATCAATCGCCAACCGGCCTACGCCATCCAGCCCGAACATCTTCTCCGTGACGATCGCGCCGCCCATGATCGCCGCCAGTTCCATGCCGGTTAATACCAGCACCGGACTCATCGCCGGCTTAAGTGCGTGATCAAAATAGACGCGCCATTCGCTAACGCCTTTGGCGCGCGCGGTACGAATATAATCGTGATTCAGCACTTCGAGCATGCTGGCACGAATAACGCGCTGAAAAATACCGATCTCGGCCAGCGCCAGCGTCAGCCACGGCAACAGCAAATGCCGTAACCATTGCCAGACATCCTCGCTAAACGCGACATAGCCGCCCGCCGGAAAGAGGTCGATCCCGTGCAGTGAGAGCTGATAGAAGAGAAAAAAGATAATCAGCATACCGCTCAGAAAGGTCGGCAGCGACAGCGCCGCATAGGAAAACAGCGCTAAGACGCGATCGATAAAACCCTCGCGATAGCGTGCCGCGAGCACGCCCGTTACCATAGAAATGGCCATCCATATCACTAACGCACCGCATGCCAGTGACAACGTCACCGGAGCTTTAGACAGAATCAGCTCGGTTACCGGCATCTGGAATCGAAATGAGTAGCCCAGCGCCGGTGGCCAGTGCATTAATCCCACGGCTGTCCCCTGAATTTCCGGGCCACGCCACAGGAAATAGCCAAGCTGCTGATACCAGGGATCGTTCAGATGCAGCGCGCGCGCCACCGCCGCAATGGTTTCAGGCGTGGCGTTACGCGGTGCCAGCATCACCGCCGGATCCTGATAGGCAATGCGTGTCAGCATAAAGGCGGCAATCAGCACCAGCAGCAACGTCAGAGCCGCACGCAAAATTGGTGAGACAATAGCGAAAAATTTAGCCATGAGCGCGGTCCAGATGAGGATCAAACACGTTGCGTAAGCCACTGCTTAACGAATTAAAGCCGAGTACGGTAAAAAATAGCGCCAGCGCAGGTGCCGCCAAAAACCACGGTTGTACCTGATACATCGCCGAACGTTGCACATCGGCAATCATATTGCCCAGACTGGCGGCCGGTGCCGGTACACCGACGCCAAGAAATGACAGCGTGGCTTCGGCAATAATATTGGTCGGCAGCTGAATCGCCCAGTAGACGCCCACGGTCGGCAATACCGCTGGCAAAATTTCACGCCACAAAATGTGCCAGCGCGTCATACCCATCAGCTGCGCGGCGGCAACAAACTCCTGATGACGCAGATGCAGCACCAGTCCGCGCGTAAGACGCGCGAAATAGCCCCATGAGAAAAAGGTAATCACCGCCACCACCACCCAGCCAGGATCGACCTTGGCCCCGCCGTCGCTACTGTGATTGAGCGCCAGCAAACTTAACGCAGTGACGACAAACGGAAACGACAGCACCAGATTAATCACCTGCTGGCACAGCAGATCAATACGTCCACCGCGATAGCCGCCAATCAGTCCCACCAGCAAGCCGATGATCATCGCTAACGTGGTGGCAGGAATCGCCACCAGCAGCGACACCCGCGTGCCGTATAGCGTACGGACCAACACATCGCGGCCATTATCATCCGCCCCCAGCGGAAACGCGCGCGTGGGGCCAAGCGGAATCCCCATGTCGTTTAGCGCCGTATCACGAAACTGTTCAGTTTCGCCATGCCCCAATTCGTGCGCCACCCAGGGCGCACTCAGCGCGGCAAGCACCACCAGCACCACGATAATCAGGCCACGGCGGGCACTGCCTTCTTGTACGATCCGCCGCCATATCCTCGCCGGATGCGCGGCGGGCGCGCTCGGGCTATCGATAAGTGATTGCTCCGTCATGTCACTGCTCCTCTGCCATCGCTATTCCACGCGCTTGTCCCGGAATAGCCGCCAGTAACTGTTGCGTCCACGGCTGCTGTGGACGTGAGAAGATCTGTTCACTGCTGCCCTGCTCAATAATCTCACCGTCCCTGAGTACCAACACGCGGTCGCACAACGCGGCCACGGCGGAGAGATCGTGTGAGATAAACAGCAGCGACAGCGATTGCTCGCGGCGCAAACGCATCAGCAGTTGAATAATGCGATGCTGGGTGGTGACATCCAGCGCCGACACCGCTTCATCAGCCACAATCAGCTGCGGCTTCATCGCCAGCGCCCGGGCGATGGCCACGCGTTGACGCTGTCCACCCGAAAGCTGCGCGGGATAGCGCGTGGCCAGTTCAGCGGCTAACTCAACGGTGTGCAGCAGCTGATTCACTGCCGTATGGAGTGCGCTTGCCGTCAGGGGCTGGCCGGTTTCACGCCGCGCGGTAAGCTGCAGCGGATCGCGCAGGATATCCGCTACGCGTCGCCGGGCATTAAGACTGTTGTAGGGATCCTGAAACACCATCTGCACCGCGTAACGCAGAGGATGCTGATGCAGCCCGCGCGCGTCCCCTGCCCGCTGCCAGATCTCACCGTTCAACACTATCTCGCCCTGATCCGGCCGATCGAGCCCCACGATAATCCGTCCCAGCGTGGTTTTACCGGAGCCGGATTCGCCAACCAGACCAAGAATTTCACCTTTGCGCAGGGTAAAAGCGATGTTTTGCAGCACCTGCTGCTGCCGTGTCACCCACAGCGAGCGTCGGACAAACGATCGGGCTAACGCCTTAACCTGCAACAGCACTTCACCCGGTACATGCGCGGGCTGAGGTGGAAACTGATGCCAACCCGCCGCCAGCAGCGCGCGGGTATACGAATGCTGCGGCGCGGCGAACAGGACGTTTTTCTCCGCTGACTCGACGATGCGGCCTTGCTGCATCACTACCACGCGATCGGCGATATCCGCCACCACGCGTAAATCGTGGCTGATAAAGATCAGGGCACAGCCGTGCTGCTGCTGCAGACGTTTTAACAGCCGCAGGATGCTGGCCTGTACCGTGACGTCCAGCGCCGTGGTCGGCTCATCGGCCACGATCAGCTTAGGGTTCAGCGCAATGGCCATGGCGATCATCACGCGTTGCCGCATCCCGCCAGAAAACTGCGCAGGACGATCGTGATAGCGCTGAGCAGCATCACGTATGCCCACCTCCTCCAGCAGCGCCAGCACGCGCGTGCGCAATGCTTTACGACGCAGCCGCTGATGCGCGCTAATCGCCTCTTCAATTTGTTGGCCGATGCTTTTCAACGGATGCAGATTACTCAGCGGATCTTGCGAAATGTAGCCAATCTGCGCCCCACGTAGCCGCCGGTAGTGCGCCGCGCTGAGATCGTTAAGCCGTATCCCATCAAACAGCCGTTCACCCTTCACCTCAGCACTGGCCGGCAACAGGCCCAACACTGCCAGCAGGCTCAGGCTCTTGCCTGAGCCTGATTCCCCGACGATCGCCAGCGTTTCCCCTGGCGCCACGGCAAAGCTCACCTGTTGAACACGTGGTGATTGCTGATGAAAGCCAATCGTTAACTGGTCAACGCACAGCAGCGGCATAGATTCCCCTTATGGCTTCACGGCGATGTTGGTGATATCGGCCTGCGTTGCCAGTGATGACCACGTCCAATGGGTGACGCGATCGGAGGTGATAGCAACGCGGCGTTTCTCAAACAGCGGAATCCACGGCAGATCGGCGGACACTAAACGATCGGCCTGCGCCCAAATTGGCCCTGGGTTATCTGAGCCGTAGGCCTGCTTCGCTAACGCGTTTAGCTGCGGATTGCTGTAGCAAATGGCATAGACATTGCCACGGCCGCACGGCGCGGCATCAGAGTTCAGCCAGCCGCCCAGCAACATGCGCGTCGCCGGACCTTGCCAATCAGGCGAGGTCTGCGCCAGTGCCAGATCCCAGCGATTAGCGGGACTTTGCAGATAGGCCATAAACTGCGGTGGCGGAACCGGATTGAGGTTGAGGGTGATCCCCGCTTTCGCCAGGTCTTCCTTCAAAATAACCGCCAGGGTGCTGAACTGATTGTTGGCGCGATACACCAGATCAAAACTCAGCCCATTGGGGAAGCCCGCCTCCTGCAACAGCGCTTTGGCTTTCGCCGGGTCGCCTTTGTTATCGGCGGTGGGATAGAGATCGAGGTTCTCATGCCCTAACAGCGTGCTGGTAATAATCTGCCCCAGCGGTAGCGCCGCAATTTTCCCGCCCTGCGCCTGCACCAGGTGTGCACGATTCACCGCATAGGTCAGCGCCTGACGCACTTTCAGATTTCGCAGTGCGGTAGCGCCTGCGCTTTTCGCTTCCGGCTGGGCGTTAATGGCGATGAAGTTGGCGGCCCCGCTGTTGGCAGCGTGCAGATAAGGGCTGTTTTTGATCGCGTACTGGCGGATCACCGCCTGCGGTGGCACATCCAGATAGAGCGACAAATCGGCATCACCGGCCTGAATGCGTTGCGTGACGCTGTCTTCATTGTTACCGGTGAAGCTAATCTCAATGTTATCGACATAGGCCTTGCGCGCCGGATCCTGCGCATGGTTGTAATCTGCCACTTTTTTCAGCAATAGCTTCTGCCCACTTTGATACTCCGCCACGCTATAAGGTCCGCTGGAGGGGAAATGCTTACGCAGCTCCGGCGAGTCTGGATAGTATTTCGCCACAATCTCTTCCGGCAGCGGCGTGACGAAGTTCATCGACAGGATATTGAGGAAATCGTAGTTTTTGCTGTCGGAGCGCAGCACCAGCGTTTTATCATCCGGCGCGCTGACGCCGGCGATCTCATGGGAATCAATAAAGGCCTGGGTGGCCGCTAAATCGCCGGTCGGCACCCTGGAAAAATCTTTGCAGTAGGCAGCAAAACCGGAGAAGGCGAGGTTAAAATAGTTCACGGCGGCCACCGGCTTATTGGGATCGCAGAAGCGTTTGATGGTGTAGACAAAGTCCTTCGCCACAATCGGCCGGGTGGTCGGTCCCGCGAAGTGAATGCCGTCGCGCAGATGGAAGGTATAGGTTTTGCCATCGGCGCTGACGTCCCAGGATTTGGCTAAATCCGGCACCAGCGCCGTATCGTCTTTCAGGCTTTGCGGCGATCCCGCATAGGTCACCAGCTGGCGGGTTACCGCGCGCATGATTTCCCATGAATCCACCGAGTAGCCGGTTTGCGGATCAAAGGCATCGATATCGGACTGCAGCGAGGCAATCCGCAGCGTCCCACCCGACTGCGGCACCTCTGCCGCCGTGGCATTCAGTGCGGCCGTCGCCATCAACGCCAACAGCATACTCTGGCCCGCGAGGGGCCAACGTGCTTTACGCATGACATTTCTCCTGGTATCAATCAAAAAAACAGCCCGGACCATGGCTGCTCAGCCACGGCAAACAGCCGTTCAAGGTGTTCCGCAACGTGCGGACGATGAATGTGAATGTTTTGGCTATAAATCAACTGCCACACGCGACTGCCGCCCAGTATTAAGCTGGCCAGCGCATCAACGCTTAAGGTGGCATCGGGTTGCGCTTCACTGCGCGTGATGCCCTGCGCTGCGATGCGCCAGCGCCCCTGATTGTGCGGCAGCAGCGGATCGCGAATGTCGAGGATCACCGCGTCATCCGTGGCAAAAGTACGTGCCTGTAATACGGCCTGCACATCAACAATGCGCAGCCAGCTTTCATCGCGCTGCGCACTGACGGTGACGGCGCGCGGGTTATCCACCAGCAGCGGCAACGGATCATCGACAGGACGTGAAGGAAAATGCAGGTGCCGGGTGATATCCAGCTGCAACAGAAAAGCGATTAAGCGGCGATAGCTGTCGCCATCCGGCGCATGCAGATCGTCTACCACCAACGTGCGATCGCGGCTGTAAAGCCAGTTGTCATCCGGTTGCGCGTGATAGCGGACAAACGCTTGCGCTTCACCGTGTTGCACGTCGAACGCCACATAATGGTTAAGATTGCTGTGCGTCAGACGATGCTGCTGCATCGCCCACCACTGCGGCCAGCGGCTTAAGGTCCCTGCTCGCCATGACGGAAAACGTTGCACCACGGCGATTTGCTGCGCCCAGGCATCCGCCGCCGGTCGCAGCTGTATCTGCCCCGGCACGGCGGGCAGCTGCAGCAGCTCCCGCTTATCCAGTTGATAGCTGCTTAACCAACTGGCGATGCCGTAGCCCAGACGACGATACAGCGTGCCCTGCGAGGCGCGCAGCGTCGCCACCGCCACGCCGCGCCGGTGAAATTCGTGCAGCTGAGCGCTCAGCAGCGCACGCATCACGCCGCGCCGGGTAAAATGCGGCAGCACGCCAACATGAGTGACGGCGCTGTGTGAAACGCGCTGGCCGCCCGGCAGCGTCAGTTCACCGCTAAAACTGTTGGTGGTGCCCACCAGTTCACCCTCCAGCCAGGCGCCCCATACGCGCTGGGGTTCCAGATAGCGTTCAACCCACTGCTCCTGCGGCGTGACACCGCCCGGCAGGCCAAACATCGCATGACGAAACGTCTGCGCGGCGGCCAATAAGGTGGGCGCGTCATCAATTAAACGGACTTGCGGCATGATCGACGCTCTACGCTTTTTTCGGTGGCGCGTAGACGCGCGGGGTGGGCAGTTTGCCCGTCAGCACATAATCCCCCACCTCACGAATGCGGTAGCTCACCGGATCGTGCAGCGTGTGCGTGCGCACGTTACGCCAGTAAACATCCAGTCCGTAGCGATTGTCGGTTGAGCGGCCACCGGTGAGTTCAAACAGTTCATGACTGATTTTCAGCGCCACGTTATTCGCAATCACTTTGGCCTGATCGGTTAACAGCGCCAGTTCGCCCCACTGTGCTTCCGTTAACGCATCGCCAGCATGGAAAGCGGCCTGGTAGGTGCGCGCCGTCTTCTCCGCCAGCGCAATACCCGCCGCAAGTTCCGAGGCGAGTTCACCGGCCTTCAGGCGGTGATAAGGATCATCCAGCGCCTGTTCTACGCCCGACTCTGGCCACGGTCTTACGCTGGTACGGAAATAGTGGGCGGCGTGCTTCAGCGCGCCTTCAGCGATGCCCAAATAGAAGTGCACGAAAATTAGCTGGCTGAACTGATTACGTAACGCATTACGCAGTACCGCGCTGGCGGGGTTCTGTTCCAGCCCGGTGAGACGATCCTGTGGACGTAGACGAACACGGTCAAAATCCAGCGTGCCGCTGGCGGTGAGGCGTTGTCCCAGGTTATCCCAGTCATCATTAAAGCGGATGCCGGGTTGATCGGCCGTCACCTGATACTGCACCAGCTGGTCATCAATCCAGACGGCGATCGTCATCACTTGCGACACCGCCGCGCCGGTGGCAAAGGTGCGGCGGCCGCTGACTAAGACATCGTCGCCATCCCACTCCAGCTTCAGGCGTGGATCGCGCGGATTACTAATGCTGGACTGGAACCAGCCGTGCTCAACAATGCCGCGCGCAATGAATTCCCACTGCGTACGATTGCCCAGGATGTAGCTCCAGACGCCGTTCGAATAGTGATAGGCGATGAGCTGCCCCAGCGAACCGTCGGCGGCCGAGATAATGCGGCTGATCTCCAGCGCCTGCACCAGATCGACGCCGCCGCCACCCAGCGATTTCGGCACCGCCAGTTTTAACAGCCCGCTTTGGCGCAGCCAGTCGATCTCTTCAAACGGATGCTGATTAGCCCGGTCGCGCGTCTGTAAGGTGCTGGCCAGACGATCGGCCACCTGCTGTGCTACCTGCTTCCAGTGCGCGAATTCTTGCTCGCTGACGCCCTGATAAATGTCGTTGGCGTGACTCATAATATGCCTCTGGTGATGTTATGAAGTGGAAGAAACAACGAAACCTTCGCGACGTAAAATTGCGCCGGCGCCCTCGCCAAACCACCAGGCTTCTTCCAGGTGCGGCTGGCCGGACAAAATAAAGTGGTCGATACCTAACGCGTGATAGGCTTTAATCTGGTCGGCAACCTGCTGATGGCTGCCCACCAGCGCGGTGCCAACGCCGCCGCGTACCAGCCCGTAACCGCTCCAGATATGCGGCGCGATTTCCAGCGCCCGCACGTTCTCCGGCGTGACCTGTTCGGCCTGAATAGTGTTGAGCAACGCAATCATGCGCTGCTGCCCCACCGATTCCGTGCGGCTGAGCAGCGTTTGCGCGCTATGAATGCGCTGCGGCGTGACGTTTTGCAGCAGGCGCGCGGCTTCACGCCAGGCGTCCTCTTCGCTGTCGCGACTGATGACATGAAAACGAATACCCAGTGACAACGTGCGGCCCTGTACCGCCGCCGCCGCGCGGACCTCGGCCAGCCGCGGTGCGACCTGATCCAACGGTTCTCCCCATGTCAGCCAGGTATCGGCATGGGTGGCCGCAACCTGCTGCGCCGCAGCACTGGCGCCGCCAAAAAAGACCGGCGGCACCGCCCAGGGTGACGGCAGCAGCGTCGCCTGATCCAGCTGATAATGTTCACCGTGAAAATCGAAGGGTTGCCCGTTGGCGCGCGCGGCGCTGACGCCCTTAAACGCCGCAATAAATTCGCCGCTGCGCGCGTAGCGCTGATCGTGATTGAGGCGATCGCCATAGCGCCGCTGTTCAACCGGATCGCCGCCGGTCACCACGTTGATCAGTAACCGACCCTGTGTGAGCCGCTGGAACGTGGCCGCCTGATGCGCTGCCAGCGTCGGCGAGATAAAACCAGGGCGGAAGGCAACAATAAATTTAAGACGCTCGGTGTGCTGGCTAATCGCCATGGTGCTCAGCCAGGCATCTTCGCACCAGCTGCCGGTCGGCGTTAGCACACCTTCGAAGCCCAGACGTTCAGCGCTGCGCGCGATATCAATCAGATAGTCGAGCGTGGCGGCGCGATAATCCTGACCAATACCGGCAATGTGCTGCGAGTCATCACCGGCACCGACAATTTCGCGGCTGTCGCCGTTGGTGGGTAAATACCAGTGCAGATGAAGGCTCATGCCTCGCTCTCCGGGTAGCGGTGCGCACGCAAATCACTAAAACGCAAACCGGGGTGGTCGGCGCGCAGGCGGCGCTGACCTTCGCCCTGCAATCTTTCGCGCAGCGTCAGTGCGCGCCCATCGGGACGACGCATGCGCCCGCGTGCCTGCAGCTCCGGCGCAACCCAGCGCGCAAAATCTTCAAAGCTACCGGGGCTGATGGCATAGGCCAGATTGAAACCATCAATGCCGGATTCATCCGCCAGTTTCTCAAGCGCATCCGCCACGGTTTGCGCACTCCCGACCAGCGTAGGATGAATGCCGCCAATGCCGATGTAGTCACTGATGTCGCCTACCGTCCACACCCGCTCAGCATCAATACGCGTTAATCCCGCCAATGCCGAACGGCCCGCATTGGTTTCGATATATTGCAACGGGGCATCCAGCGGCCAGGCGGACCAATCCACGCCGGTCCAGGCAGAGAACAGCGCCAGCGCGGCTTCCTGGCTGGTGTAACTGAGATAATCCTGGAATTTGGCGTGCGCCTTCTCATCGGTTTCATCGACCACGACGCTAACCGCCGTGATAAAGCGGATGGCCTCATCGGCGCGCCCTTCTTCTCGTGCCGCCGCGCGGATGCGATCGATATTGTTACGAATCGACTGCGCCGTGGTGCCGCCGAGAAACACCACTTCGGCATTTTGCGCGGCGAACTGACGGCCGCGATCGGAGGTGCCCGCCTGAAATAACACCGGCGTGCGCTGCGGGCTCGGTTCACTGAGATGCGCATCCGGCACGCTGAACCAGCGGCCTTTATGCCGGATAGGATGGACTTTGGCCGGATCGGTATAAACACGGGCTTGTTTGTCGCGCCGCACCGCATCCTCTTCCCACGATCCTTCCCACAGCTTGTAGGTCACCTCAAGAAACTCCTGCGCGCGCTCATAACGTTCGTCATGATCCATCTGGCGTTCGAGTCCAAGATTGCGGGCGGCTGATTCCAGTACCGAGGTGACGATATTCCATGCCACGCGCCCTTTGGTGAGATGATCGAGGGTGGTGAACTTGCGCGCCAGCAGATAGGGGTGTTCATAAGTAGTGGAAACGGTAATGCCGAACCCCAGCTGGGTGGTGACCGCAGCCATCGCCGAGACCAACAGCAGCGGATCGTTAACCGGCGACTGGGCGGCGGTGCGCAGCGCAGCATCCGGTTTGCCTTGATAGACATCGATCTGCCCGAGCGCGTCAGCAATGAACATCGCATCAAAACCGGCATCATCCAGCACGCGGGCAATGTGGGTCCAGTAGCCTAGCGACGTGTATTCACTGGCGCGGTCATCAGGATGGCGCCACAGTCCGGCCGAGACGTGGCCCACAACATTCATTATGAAGCCGTTAAACAGCAGAGTTTTTTTCGCGCTGACGTTACTCATCATCGGTCCTTATCAGGGTTAAGCACGTTGCCGGTCGCGATCGATAACCGCATCCGGTAACAAATTGGCCGCCAGCAAACGCTGCGTGACAGCGTGCCGCTGCGGGGCATACAGCGCATGACGCGGAAAATCATCCACCACCTTGCCGCCCTCCATCACCACAATGCGCTGGCAAAACTGGGTGACTAACGCGAGGTTATGGCTGACAAACAGACAGCTGAGCTGACGCTGCTGATGCAGCTGCGTCAGCAGCCGCATTACCTGCGCCTGAATGGAGAGATCGAGCGCAGAGGTCGGCTCATCCAGCAGCAGGCAGCTCGGATTCACCACCAACGCGCGCGCAATATTGGCGCGCTGACGCTGACCACCGGAGAGCTGGTGCGGATAGCGTGCCAGCAGCGCCGGATTCAGCCCCACTTCACTAAAGACCTGCTGCGCGCGCAGCAAGGCTTCCGTTCGGTTGCTGGCGCTGCTGAGCCGTAGCTGCGGACGGATCAGCTGCTCGCGTAGCGTTAGGCGGGGATTAAAGGAAGCCAGGCTATCCTGAAAAACACACTGCACCTGACGGCGAAACGCCCGCTGTGCGTCGGCATCGGCTAGCGTGAGCGGCTGACCGGCAAAGCGCACCGAACCACGCGTGGGGGCGATTAACTGGGCAAGCAGGCGCAGCAGCGTCGATTTTCCCGAGCCGGATTCGCCAATTACGCCCACCACTTCGCCCTGCCCGATCTGCACATCAACGGCATCCACCGCGCTAAAGGCGCTTTTCTGGGGCCACCAGCGCGCGGGCTGCCGTCGCCAGTAGTCGCGACCGATACCGCTGGCCTGCAACAATATGGCGCTATCGGATGGGCTAACCGGCTGCAAATCCGGGCGCGGCACGGCCGCCAGTAACGTTTGCGTGTAGGGATGCTGCGGGCGCGCAATGATGTCGCGGGTAACGCCGGTTTCAACGATGACGCCCTGACGCATCACGGCAACCCGATCGGCCAGCGCGGCGACGACGCCAAAATCATGGGTGATCAGCAGCATCGCCATATTGTGCTGGCCGCGCAGTTCGCGTAGCAGCGACAGCACCTCAAATTGCACGCTGGCATCCAGCGCGGTGGTCGGTTCATCGGCGATTAACAGCGACGGTTGGCACATTACTGCCAGCGCAATCAGCACGCGCTGGCGCATGCCGCCGCTCAGCTCATGCGGAAAGAGATCAAACACGTGCTGCGCTTCGCGAATATGCATGCGCTCCAGCCAGCGCAGCGCTTCCGCGCGTAAAGCCGCACCGCGCAGCGAGGGATTGAGCCGACGCAGGTTGTGTTGCAACTGTTTGCCCACGCGCCAGGAGGGATCGAGCGTGGATAGCGAATTCTGAAACACCATCGCGATGTCGTGGCCGCGTAACCGATTTAATAGGCTTTCAGGCTGATTGAGCAGTGAACGCCCGCTAAAGTGGATCGCGCCGCTGGCCTGCGCCGTCGCGGGCAGCAATCCCAGAATCGCCGCTGCGGTCAGGCTTTTTCCCGATCCTGATTCCCCCGCCAGCGCCAGCACTTCACCCGGCGCCAGCGTCAACGAAACCTCCTTGACCGCAACCTGATCGCCAAATTGCACCTTGAGCTGCGAGACGGTTAATAGGTTCATCACAGCCCCTTACGATGTGGATCGAGCATGTCGCGCAGACCGTCGCCGAGCCAGTTAAAGGCCAGCGATACCACCACAATGGCGCACGCAGGAAGCGTGGCGATGTGCGGAGCGCCGAGGATCATCCATTGCGTCCCTTCGCCCACCATGCGCCCCCAATCCGCCTGCGGCGGCTGAACGCCAAGGCCAAGAAAGCTCAATCCCGCCAGGAATACCACCATGCCGCCCAGCAGCGAGGTGGTGTACACCAGCAGCGGCGTGGCCACATTGAGCAGCAGCTCACGAAACAGGATGTCGCTATGGCTCGCGCCCTGGGCATGCAGCGCCTCGACATACTCCTTCCTCACTTCTGCACGCGTGTCGCTGTACACCACCCGCGTCAGGTATGGCACCACGCTACAAATCAGAGTGATCGTCACCGTGAGATAGCCGCTGCCCAACACGGCGGAGAGACCAATCGCCAGCAGCACCATGGGAAAAGCAAACAGCATATCGGTGATGCGCATGATGAAAGCAGAGAACGCCGAGTCGCGATAACCGGCCAGCATGCCAAACGCCAGGCTGAGCAGCGCAGCAACAATAACCGGTAAGATCGATGCGCCTAGCGCGCTGCGGCCGCCCCAGATCAGGCGACTCAACATGTCGCGTCCCTGATTGTCAACACCAAGCCAATGCCCCGGGGTGCCGGGCGGTGCAAGTCGTAAACCGGTAAACGACTGCAGGGGATCGTAAGGCGCCAGCCACGGTGCCAGCGCGGAAATCATCACGATCAGCAGCAGAATGAGTAAACTGCCCGCCGCCAGGCGTTGCTTGAAAAATGCCTTCATTGGTGACCTCGCTGACGCGGATTGAGCCAATCCTGCAGCAGATCGCTCAGCAAATTGACGGTGAGAAAGCAGATGGCGACCAGCATCACGCCGGTTTGAATGGTGGGATAATCCTGGCCAGCCGCCGCGTTATAGAGCTGTGAGCCAATGCCGGGCCAGGCGAAAATTTTTTCGATAAAAATTACCCCGCTCAGCAGATAGCCAATCTGTAAGCCGGTAATACCAACAATGGGCGCCAGCAGATTGCGGCCTACGTGGCGCCACAGCAGCACCGCTGGCGAATAACCCAGCGCGCGATAGGTGCGCAAATAATCTTCATTGAGAATGGTGATGACGCTGTTACGCACCTGACGGGCGAGGATCAGCATGGAGATCAGCGCGGTGGAGAGTGCCGGTAGCCAAAGGTGATGCAGCAGATCCAGCAGGCCCCGGTCGCCACGCATGTCATACATGCCGGAAACCGGGAACCAGCGCAATTTGACGGCAAACAGCCAGATAACGAACACACCTAACCAGAAAATGGGGATATTGTGGCCGAGTTGGACCACCAGCATCACCACGCGATCGCGTCGCGTGCCGTGCCACAAACCGCACAGCACACCAATAATCACACCTGGGATCAGGCACAGCAGCACCGCTGCGCCGGTCAGAATCGCTGTATTGGCAAAGGCACCGCTCAGCACCTCAATCACTGGCGTACGCATGGTGAGCGAGATGCCCCAATTACCGGTAAACAGATTTTTAAGCCACAGCAGATATTGCAGCGCGGCCGGTTTATCCAGGCCATAAAGCTGGCGGATTTGCTCGATCGATTCCTGCGAAAGCTGCCCCGCTAAGGCGTTGGTAATCGGATCACCAGGCGCCAGCTTGGCAATCAGAAAGACCAGCAGCGAGATCAAAAACACCAGCGGTATCGCCTGCAACAGGCGCATGGCGATCAATCGCATCATGCTTTTAACCACACGCGGGTTAAATCATAAAAGTTCTGCGCCGGCACGTTGAAGCCTTGTACCGCCGGCGAACTGCTGAAGACGCGATTAAGCTCCAGCAACGGAACAAAAGCCGCCTGCTCCTGAAACTTTTGGTTAATCTGCTGCCACAGCACCAGCGCCTGTTGGCGATCAACCGTTACCGCAGCCCGATCGATGAGTGGTGCTACCCCGGTAATCACCGCCTCGCCTTTGCCGCGGCTCACCACATAGTTTTTCCACGCCACGCGCAGCCATTGCGGTGAGATCAGGCCCCACTCCATGGTAAATAAGCCGGTCTCATCAGCCAGGTTGGCGAGGTGCGAGCTGTAAGTGATCCACTCCTGCGAGATAACCTTCACATTGATGCCCACTTTGCTGAGATCGCGCTGGATCCACTCGATCACCGCCTGATTCTGATCGTAGGTAATGATGGTGAAGCTGACCTCGCCAGGCTGGAAACCGGCGTCTGTCAGGAGCTTTTTTGCCCCGTCGGGGTCGTAGGGATAATCTTTCTGGCTGGCGAGAAACGCCTCATTGGAGCGATTAAGAATGTTGTAGCTCGCCACGGCATGGCCGTTAAGCAGGCTCTTTACCAGGCCTTCGCGATCGATGGCTTTTATCACGGCCTGGCGCACGGCCAGCTGGCGGGTAAATTTGTTGGCAAAATTCCAGCCGAGGAACAGTTGATTGGCTTCCACGCTGTCATGCACGGTGTATCCACTCTGTTCCAGCAGATCGACCGCGTCCGTTGGGGTACGCGACAAGATATCAACCTGGCCAGACTGCAAGGCGCTGATACCGGTGCTGCCATCCAGAATCGGCCGGAAGATAATGCGCTGCATATAGGGCTTTTTACCCCACCAGCGTTCATTGCGCAGCAATTCGGTATGATCGTTACGTACGCGAGAGACAAACTGATACGGCCCGGTGCCAGTGGGATGTTCAGCTAAGCCATCTTGTCCCCATTTCTGCAGGGCGGCCGGGCTGAAGATGCCTGAAACCCAGTTACCTTGCGGCAGGAAGCGCAGGAAATCCGGGAAGGGTTGATTGAAATGATAGGCCACCGTGTGGGCATCAATGACTTCGACAGTTTTCAGGTCGCTATAGACCTGTGCCATAGTGGCCTGCGATTGACGATCAAAATATTCAAATTGCGGATCGGTAAAACGGCGCACATTAAATCTTACTGCTTCAGCGTCAAACGCCGTGCCATCATGAAATACTACGTCGCTGCGCAGATGAAACGTGTAAATAGTGGCGTTTTCATTCACTTCCCAATGCGTTGCCAGCGCAGGAATAATCGGTGGCGTACCTTTAGCGGCAGGAACCGATAAATCTTCGGCAACCAACGATTCATAAATATGTTTATCTACGCGGTAGGTTTCATACGAATATTGGCGATTCGGGTCATAAATAGTGGGTTCTAAAGCCTGCCCCACTACCAGGGTTTTACCATAGCGTTGACTCTCTTCATCAGCCGCCAGCAACGGGAGCGAGGTTCCCATGCCAATAAAAACGGCGGAGGATAATGCAGAAAGCTTAAGCAGCAAACGGCGCGCGTGATTAACCGTCTGATCGGATTGATTTTTTGACATGGTGTTTTCCACTGGTTGCAGGCAATTAAACAATAAATCATTAATAATCAATGCATTGATTGATTATCTCTTATAGTAAAATTACGGTAGCACGCAGATTTAGATTATTTAAATGCCTTTTAAGCAAATCATTATCCGCTTTAGCGGATTATTTAATCCCGTTTTGTGCATGTTGATGTGTGAATATTGTCATTGCTAACGTGTTTATTTTTATTACTCTCCTCACTCTCTCTTCCGGCAGGAAAAAACAATGTCCACGTCGAATCGTATTATTTTAAGTGCTTTTACCATGGCCGCTGTTTCTCACATTAATTACGGTATGTGGCGTCATCCCGATGAACAAGGCTGGCGCTATACCGATATTGAATACTGGACGGCGCTTGCCACGCTGCTGGAAGAGAATCATTTTGATTGTTTATTTATTGCCGATGCGTTGGGCTTATTAGATACCTGGAATGGATCGCCCGCGGCATCGCTAAAAAACGGTATTCAGTCCCCGCTGATTGATCCCTTACTGCTGGTGTCAGCGATGGCTGGCGTGACCAAGCGTTTAGGATTTGGCGTCACCGTCTCCACCACCTACGAGCAGCCCTATTTGCTGGCGCGCAAATTCACCACGTTGGATCATCTCACTGACGGTCGTATTGCCTGGAATGTCGTCACTTCACAGCTTGATAGCGCAGCGCGCAATCTGGGACTGGATCAACAAATGGAACATGACCAGCGTTACGAACGCGCCGACGAGTTTTTGGCGGTGTGTTATCAGCTGTGGCAGCACTCCTGGCAACGCCATGCGCTGCAGCGCGATAAGCTGCGCGGCATCTATACCGACCCGGCACAGGTGAAAGCGATAAAGCATCATGGCCGCTTCTTCACCGTGCCCGATGCCCACTTAAGTGAGCCAAGCCCGCAGCGTACGCCGGTGCTGTTTCAGGCGGGAGGATCGCCGCGAGGTATTCACTTCGCGGCACAGCATGCGGAAGTGGTGTTTGTCGCCGGACTGGATGCCGCAGGGGTAAAAAAACAGGTTCAGGCGATTAAGCAACAGGCTAAACGGGCTGGCCGTGCGCCTGATGCCATCAAATTTATCAGCGCGGTAACGGTGATCACCGGCGAAAATGCCGCGGAAGCCGAAGCTCACTATCAGCAATTACGCGAACTCTACGATCTGCAAGGCGCGCTGGTGCACTACTCCGCCAGCACCGGCGTGGATCTTGCCAAACATGATATTGATTCGCCACTCGACTGGCAGCACACCAACGCCAACCAATCCTTGCTAAAAATGATTACCGGTGCGCCGGGCGAACCGCGTAAGACCCTGCGGGAAGTGTTCAAACCGGAGATCGGCTTCGGCCGACAAAAGACCTTTGTTGGCAGTGGCGAACAGGTCGCCGATCAGATTGAAGCGTGGCTGAGCGCCAGCGAAACGGACGGGATTAATCTGGCGCAATGGCTGAGTCCGCGCAGCCTGGCCGATTTCGCGCGTTGGGTGGTTCCGGTGCTGCAGCAGCGCGGGCGGCTGACGCCGCAGCCGCAGAACAGCACGCTACGTCAGCGGCTCTTTGGCACAGCGTCGGCAGAACCGGCGGCAGATCACCCGGCTATCAATCCTGCGTTTCGCCGCTGAAGTAGTGGCGCACGAGGATTTCGGCACCATCATCAATGGCTTTCAGCAGAATCTTTTCGCTATTGATAGCGTCGCCTGCCTGTAACGCATCCAGCAGACGATCATAGTTATGATGCCCGTTCACCACCTCAGTGGGCTGCGGGTAGAGATAGTTAAAGCATGGACCAATCTGCACCCACAGCTGCTCAATCAAGGCTTCCAGCGTCGGCATTTGCGCATAGCCATACAGCGTAAAACGAAACGCGCGGTTAGCTTCCAGCGCGGCCTCCGCAACGCCACTCTGCTTCGCTTGCATGAAGCGCGCGCAGAGTTTTTTTAGCTCAGCAATTTGTTTTTTCCCCACAAACGGCGTGGCTGCCTTCACCGCTAAACCTTCAAGCTGCTTACGAATTAGGGTGATCTCCTCAAAACGCTGACGCGACATTTCCGGCACCAGAAAGGCCGCTGCGGGCGTGGCATCCAGAGCTCCGGCAGAAACCAGACGCAATAATGCTTCACGCACCGGCGTAATGCTGGTGCCGAGCTGTGCGGCCAGATCGCGCGTCACTAGGCGCGCGCCGGGTTTCAACTTGCCAACAATCAGCGCGTTACGCAGCGATGATTCCACCTGAGCGGTTAAACTCAGTCGCTGCGCTTTGTCCATTTCGATCATAGGTTGCAGGCCCTTTACTGGAATTCGCAAATGGTAAGTTATTTTTAATGTTTTATTGGCAACATCACGAATTATAGGATATATCATGTATTACAAATAAGCACAGTCTTGATTCTGGCAGTATCCACTCTTTTCACTACCTTGCCGTTGGCAATTTTGGGAAACGTTATGAGACTACCTGCAGTGAAGTTTGCCACCACCGCGTTGCTATTTGCTCTGTTGCCATCTGTCCAGGCAGCGGAACTCACCATTGGCCAGCCCACGTCTGCCACGGCGATGGATCCCGGCTTCCTGAAAGAGTCTGCCACTCTGGTAGACAATATTTTCGATACCTTAGTGCGCCGCGCGGATGACATGTCACTGCAGCTGGGTTTAGCCACCGAGTGGAAAGCGATTAACGACACAACCTGGCAATTTACCCTGCGTCAGGGCGTAAACTTCACCGATGGTGAGCCAGTAAATGCCGAAGCGGTGAAATTCTCCCTCGATCGTATTTTAGATCCGGCAAATCACGCACCGACGATTTCTTATATTCGCACCATCAAATCGGTTGATGTGATCAACGATTATCAGGTGCAGATCCACACTAACGGCCCGGATCCGCTGCTGCCGACGCGCATGAGTCGCTATCCGGCCTATATTGTGCCGCCAGCCTATGTGAAAAAAGTGGGTGCCAGCGAATTCGCGCGGAAACCGGTCGGCAGCGGCGCGTATAAGCTCGATAGCTTCATCCCCGACGAAAAAGTGGTGATGGTCGCCAATGAAAGCTACTGGCGCGGCAAGCCTGCTATCGATCGTGTGACCTGGCGCCCGATTCCTGAAGCCACCGCGCGCCTTACCGCGCTGCTGACCGGCGAAGTGCAGCTGATTGAAAGCGTGCCGGCCGACATGGTACCAGCGCTGAAAAATCGCCCGAATGTTGCGCTTGAGCAGGTTAAAGGTGGCGGGTTAACCATTTATCTCGGCCTGAAAGATGATGAGAAACCGCTGAACGATGTGCGCGTGCGTCAGGCGCTGTCGTTAGCGCTGAACCGTCAGGCTTATACCCAGCAGTTGCTGCACGGGTTCGGCACACCAACCGGCACCATGGCTGGTGCTAATGACTTTGGTTATCTGGCGGTTCCGGCCACCGTGCAGGATGTGGCTAAAGCCAAATCGCTGCTGGCAGAAGCCGGTTACGCCAAGGGCTTTACCCTGCGCTTTCAGGCACCGCGTCGCTACATCGCCAGCGCCGATGTAGCGCAAGCCATCGTGCAGGATTTAGCGGCGATCGGCGTGAAGGCCGAACTGGAAGTGCCGGAGTGGTCGGTGTATACCCAACAGGTTGCCTCACAAAAACAGGCACCGATGTACATGCTGGCGTGGGGCTCAACCCAAACGCTGGATGCCGATGCCGCCCTGTTCCCCATCCTGCGCAGCGGCGAACCCTACTCCACCGTGCATGATGCGGAGCTGGATAAGTTGCTCGATCGCAGCCGTCAGATTGTCGATCCCGCTGAACGCAAAAAAGTGTTAGCGCAGATTCAGCAGCGTGTGGCGGAACAACAGCCACTGCTGCCGCTGTATCGGGAAGACACGCTGTACGCGCACAGCACCTCGCTCAACTTTACAGGCCGCGTCGATGCCCGCATCCCGCTGTTTGATCTGAGGCTGAAATGATCTCTCCGGGCACCGTGCTGCAGCGCCGTCCGCGTCGCCTGATATACGGCGATGCGCTGATCGGCTCGACTTTGCTGATCGTGGTGATTGCCGCGGCGCTGCTTTCCCCGTGGCTGCCGTTGCCCGATGCATTAAGTAATAACCTGAATGAGATGTTCCTGCCGCCGGGTACGCCCGGCGCGCAGGCAACACATTGGCTGGGTACCGACCAACTCGGCCGTGATTTGCTCTCGCGGATTCTGGCGGGCACCCGTTTGTCGCTGCTGGTGGTGCTGGTCGCCGCCGTGATTGGCGCGGTGATTGGTGTGGCGCTGGGGATGATGGCTGGCTATGCCGGTGGTTGGGTGGATGCGCTGATCATGCGCTTGATCGACATCCAGCTGGCGGTGCCGTTTATTCTGTTAATTCTGTTGGTGATTGCGCTGATGGGCGCGTCGCTCACCAACATCATTGTGATTATGGGCTGCACCAGCTGGGCGATTTATGCCCGCGTGGCGCGCGCCAAAACCTTAGAAATTCGCGAGCTGGAATATATTCAGGCGGTGCGCGCGATGGGCTTCTCGCCGCTGCGCGTGCTGCTGCGCCATATCCTGCCCAATCTGCTGACGCCGCTGGTGGTGTTGCTGACGCTGGATATTCCGCGTTTGATCGTGCTGGAAGCATCGGTAGGTTTTCTCGGCATGGGGATCCAGCCGCCGACGCCAACGCTGGGTAATCTGATCGGCGAAGGACGCTCATATATGCTGTTGTCGCAGTGGCTGGTGCTCTATCCCGGCCTGGTGATTGCGGCGCTCGTGATTGGCTGCAACCTGCTGGGCGATGCGCTGTTACGTCGCACGCATACAAGGCTGGATTAAGATGCTGAACATTCTGCTCAATCGCCTTGGTCAATCTATGTTAGTGCTGCTCGGGGTGTCGCTGCTGATTTTCTTTAGCCTGCATATGACGGGCGATCCGGCGGCGCTGATGATGCCGCCGGGCTCCAGCCAGCAGGAGATGGATACCTTTCGCCACAGCATGGGCTTTGATCGTCCGCTGATTTGGCAATACGGTCACTATCTCAGCGGCGTGCTGCACGGCGATTTGGGTGAATCGCTGCGTTACAGTCAGCCGGTGCTGGCGCTGATAGCTGAGCGTCTGCCCGCGACCGCGCTATTGGCGGTCAGTGCGCTGGCATGGAGTTCACTGCTGGGCCTGCTACTCGGCATTATCAGCGCCCTGCGCCCGCACAGCCTGTGGGATTTAACCTGCCGTCTGCTGGCCTTTTCCGGCCAGGCGATTCCGGTGTTCTGGCTGGGATTACTGCTGATTCTACTGTTTAGTTTGAAATTACAGTGGCTGCCATCCAGCGGTTACGGCACCTTCGCCGCGCTGGTGATGCCCGCACTGAGCCTCGGCGCGTTTTACATGAGCGCCGTGGCCCGCCTGACGCGCGCCAGCCTGCTGGACGTATTGCAACAGGATTACATTCGCACCGCGCGCGCTAAAGGGCTGAGCGCCTGGCGCATCGTGGTGCGCCACGGTTTACGCAACGCGCTGATTCCGGTGATCACCGTGCAGGGCATGTATTTCGCCTCGCTGCTGGGCGGCGCGCTGGTCACCGAGATTATTTTTGCCTGGCCGGGCATTGGTCGTCTGGCGATTCAGGCGATTCAAAACCGCGACTTCCCGCTGGTGCAGGCGATTGTGCTACTCGCCGCGGTGGTGTTTGTGGCGATCAATTTGCTGATCGACCTGCTCTATCTGGTGCTAAACCCGAGGATTCGTTTATGAGTCGCCTTGCTGCCACCTTAGAACTGCTGAGTGAACTGACGCGCTGGCCGAGCGTGGCCGGCCAGTTATCTGCGCAGCGTGGATTGGCAGCCTGGCTGGAACGCTGGATGGTGGAGCAGCTCAATGCTGCCATTATCCATCCGGTGGCGACGCAACACGACGAGTCCCCGCCGCTGGTGCATGTGCGCATTGATAACGGCAGCGACAGAAGCGTGGTGTTGTACAACATGTATGACGTGATGCCTGCGGATGACGCCGGTTGGGACGTAGCGCCGTTTATCGGCGGCATCGTTGAGTGGCCTGAACTGGGCCAGGTATTTGTCGGGCGCGGTGCCGAGAACAATAAAGGACCGGTGGCTGCCCTGCTGATTCTGCTGCGCGAAATGCAGCACAGCCAACAGCTCAATTTTAATATCGAAATTCTGTTAGAAGGTGAAGAGGAAGTCGGCAGCGGCGCGCTGCGGCGTTATCTGGCGCAGCAGCCTTGCCCGATCGCTCCCGCCGAAGCGGTGTTGTTTCCCTCACTGTGCGAATACGGCGGTGGCGCACCGCGGGTTTACCTCGGCTTTACCGGACTGGCATCCGGGCGTCTGAACGTGACCGGCGGCGACTGGGGCGGACCGTCTTCAGCAATTCATGCCAGCAATGCCGGCTGGATCGCCAATCCCGCGTGGCGCCTGGTGCAGGCCTTGCATGCCATTGCGCCCGCCGAACACAGCGGCGTGCTGGCGCGCAGCATGCCCGATGATGAGGCGAATCAGCTGCTGGCGAGCTTAGCCGAGCAGTTCAGCATTCATGACGAACTGCGTTTTCGTCGCAGCCAGCGCCTGATGATTGCAGGCGACACCTTGAGCAGTCTGCAAACGTTGCTCGGCAGTGCGGTATTGACGCTGGCCGAGCTGCACAGCGATCCGCCGGGCGGACGCGGCGTGATTCCTTTCCGCGCCAGTGCCGAGTTGGCGTTCCGCATTCCGCCAGGCTTCGATCAGGACACGATGATTGCCGCCGCCCAGCAGCGCCTGGCGCAGCCGGATTTAGCCGGCTGCGAACTGCAGCTGTTCGATCGCTATCCCGGCGTACGCTTTAGCCGCCACGCCCCCGGCGTAGATGCACTGATCGCCAGCTATCAAACGCTGGGCGCCGCTCCGCAAATCTGGCCGTGGGCACCGGGCTGCGCGCCCGCCTATGCCTTTGCCGCCGTCGCGCCCGCCTTTCTGATTGGCGGATTAGGCCACGGCGGCAACGCCCATGCCGTCAACGAGTTTGTTACGCTGGCAGGACTCGAACGCTTCCAGCAATCCATGAGCCTGTGGCTCACCGCATTCAATGATTCGGCCATTGGCCGGGTCGCGCCACACCAGGGAAACACCGCAGTACATAAAAATACAAGGCTATAAAATGAAATCAGTTGAAGAGTTTGAACGCGTTCCGCTCGGCTTCTTCCCCACGCCTCACGAGCCGCTGCCGCGGCTCAGTGAGGCACTTGGGATTACGCTGACGATCAAACGCGATGACTACAGTGGCTTCGGCGGCGGCGGCAACAAAGTCCGCAAGCTGGAGTATCTGATGGCGGAGGCCTGCAAAACCGGCGTCAATGTGGTGATCACCACCGGCGGGCATCAATCGAACCACGCCCGCATGGTGGCCGCCGCGGCGCGCAAGTTTGGCATGCGTCCAGTGCTGGTGCTGCGGGGCAATCCGCCCGCGAGCTGGCAAGGGAATCTGCTGCTGGACAAGCTGTTCGGGGCCGAGGTGCAGTTCCTCGATCCCGACGGCTACTTCACGCAGATTGAAGGTGCGATGCAGGCGCACGCTGATGCGGCGATCGCCCAAGGTGAAACGCCAATGATTATTCCGCTGGGTGGCGCGACGCCACTCGGCGCGTTGGGTTATGTGCGCGCCGTGGAAGAGATGGCGGCGCAGCTGGCTCCCCATCACACGCCCGCGCCAGATTTTATCGTTGCGCCTACCGGCTCTGGCGGCACGCTGGCTGGATTGCATGTGGGAACGCGGCGCTATTGGCCGCAGACCAAGGTGATTGGCATCAGCGTCAGCGCCAAAGCCGATTGGTTTCAGCCACGCATTGCCGGCATGGCGCAGGATTGTGCCGACCTGCTGCAATGGCCGCAGCGGTGGCAACCGGACGATATCTGGATTGAAGATGGCTATGTTGGCCAGGCTTATGGCGTGCCATCCGATGGCGGTATTGATGCCATCTACAAACTCGCCCAGCTGGAAGGCGTGCTGCTGGATCCGGTATACACCGGAAAAGCGATGCACGGCCTGTTTTCGCTGGTGGAGCTGGGGCGTATTCCGCAGGGTTCGCGCGTTACTTTCGTGCACTGCGGCGGTTCTCCGGCGCTCTATCCGTTCGCCGACCGTCTTTTGGAGCCGTGATGGACGCGTTATTGCGGGTGCTGGATGAAGCCACCGTCGCGCAATTGGGGGGTAACGATATCGCCCTGGCGCTTGAGGATGTCAAAGCCGTAATCCGTCTGATGCGCCTCGGTGAGGCGCAGATGCCCGCCGAAAATCACATCGATCTCGGCACGCCGTTGGGTAAAGCTTATGCGTTACCGGCGCGCGTCGGCGGCAGTTATAACGTAGCGGGCGTGAAGTGGACGGCTCATCGTCCTCAGCGTCCGGACACCCTGCCCGCCGCGTTAGCCTTAACGTTGATCAACGATGCGCAAAGCGGTCTTCCCCGTGGTCTGCTGGCCAGCGGTGCGTTAACTGCCGCCCGCACCGCCGCCGTGAGCGCGCTGGCGCTGCAGCTGGCTGCGCCACAACCCGTGAAACGCGTGCTGTTGCTAGGAGCAGGCCTGCATGCGCAG
Organism: Pantoea sp. BRR-3P; assembly: GCF_039621635.1. NCBI lineage: Bacteria > Pseudomonadati > Pseudomonadota > Gammaproteobacteria > Enterobacterales > Erwiniaceae > Pantoea > Pantoea sp. BRR-3P. The sequence continues at coordinate 1,952,504 of NZ_CP155066.1, read as the reverse complement.
ACGCATCTGCACATGCTACATCAGCTGTTTCCACAGCTGGAACAGATTGGCGTCTGGAATCGCTCTGGCGAAAAACTCATGGCGTTGCACGATGTGCAGATTGAATCCAATCTGCAGTTGGCGCTGGCGCAACCCTACGACGCCGTGCTGACCTGCACCAGCGCAGCGCAGCCGATTGTTGATGCAGCGGCGGTGCGTCCTGGCCGGATTATTGTACAGGTGGGCTACCACGAAGTGAGTTTTGCCGCCATCCATGCCAGCAGCAAAGTGGTGGTTGATGCCTGGGGTGATTTCGCCCAGCGTAGCGCAAAAAGCCTGTTTCAGATGTTCCGCGCCGGTGAGTTTCGAGAGCAAGATGTCGCTGCCGATCTCTGCGCGCTGCTCGTCGATGGCTGGCGCCCGGCAGCGGATGATAGCGTCTATTTCTCCTCGTTTGGCCTCAACGTGTTTGATATCGCCCTCGCCGCTCGCGTGTTACAGGCCGCAGAGCACAACGCACTCGGCACCCTGCAGTCGCTGTTTTCGGGAGTTCAGCATGATCATTGATGTGCAAACCCTCCACCAGCGTCAGGCGCAGGGCGAAGCTTTTTTGCTGATCGACGTGCGCGAATTTGCCGACTGGCAACGCGCCACCTTGCCCGACGCGCAGCACTGTAACGTCTATGACTATTTTATCGACGACAGCAGCGAGCCAGGTTTAGCGGTGATGGCGGCAGAAGCGGCCACCGCGCTGCAACCAATGTTTACTAGCTATCCTGGCGCCACGCCGGTTTTTTTTGAGCAGCAGGTGGGAATGCGTTCGCCGCGCGGCGCGTGGTTTGCGTGGCTGCTACAGCGCGATGATGCGCTAATTCTGGATGGCGGCGTGGAGGCCTGGCAGGCGGCGGGTTTTGACCTCACGCCAGGATTAGGTTTAAGTCGAACGGTGGCGCATCCACCCGCCGCAAACGCCCGCGCGTGGAATCGCGATGTGGTGTGCATCCGTGAGCAGGTGTTAACGGCGGATGGCGTGACGGTAATCAATGTAGATGCCCGTCGTCCCAGCGAATTTGACGGTAGCTTTGCCCACGCCTGCTGTCAGCGCGCGGGACGTATTCCTCATTCTCAGCTGCTGTTTTGGGAAGACGTGGTCAGCGACGGTCATTTCCGCACGGCTGATGACATTGAGGCTCGCGCTACGGCCGCAGGGCTGAATAAAAGCGCGAAATTACAGGTTTATTGCCACCGCGGCGCGCGAGCTGCCACGGTATGGGCGGCATTAAAGCTGGCGGGGTTTGCGCATGTCGCAGTGTATGTCGGATCCTGGCACGAGTGGGCTGAACACCCTGAACTGCCGCTACTACACGGCAGCTGATCGTTGCGCCAGCGCCTGCTGGACATCCGGCGCTGCCGCCAGCAATTGCTGCGTGTAGCGGTTCTGCGGATGGTTGATCACGCTCGCCGTTATGCCCGACTCCACGATTTCACCGTGATACATCACCACGACCCGATCGCACAGCTGCCGTACCGCGCTGAGATCGTGGCTGATAAACAGCACCGATAATCCCAGCTTGTGCCGTAGCGTATTAAACAGCGCCAGAATCTGCCCGCGTACCGATAAATCCAGCGCAGCAACCGCTTCATCCGCCACCAGCAGCTTCGGCTCCATTGCCAGCGCGCGTGCAATCGCAATCCGCTGGCGCTGACCGCCGGAAAATGCCCCTGGTAAACGATGCGCATGTTCTGCTTTCAACCCCACTAACGTCAGCAACTCTTTTACCCGCTCATCCACCGCAGCGCCTTGTCGCAAGTGCCACACGCGCAGCGGCTCGGCAATCTGTTCACCCACCGAAATTTTGGGGTTAAGACTCGCGTAAGGATCCTGGAAGATAATCTGGGCGTGACGGCGTAACGTATTTAGCTGGCGACCTTGCAGATGCTGGCCCTGGAAATGCACTTCGCCGGCATCTGCGGCAATCAAACCAATCGCCGCGCTGCCCAGCGTGGTTTTTCCGGAGCCGGATTCACCAATCAAGCCGACGATTTCGCCCTGCGCAATCGTTAGATTAGCCGGGTGTAAAACGGTTTGGCGTTTGGCTGGCCACAGCGGCATGCGACGCGGCAGCGGATAGCTTTTGCTGATATCACGTAGCATCAGCAGCGGCGGCTGATCGGCCATTGTTAGGGCTTCCGGCATCTGCACCGCCGAGGCGGCAATCAATTTGCGCGTGTAAGGATGTTGTGGCGCGCCGAGCGTGTTGAGTACTGCTCCCTGCTCAACCAGCTGCCCGTGCTGCATTACGCACACGCGATCGGCGTAACGTGCCACCACGGACAGATCGTGGGTGATCAATAAGATCCCCATCCCCATTTCTTGCTGCAGCTCTTGCAGCAGCGCCAGAATCTGCGCCTGAATGGTGACATCCAGGGCGGTGGTCGGCTCATCCGCAATCAGCAATTCCGGCTGTCCGCTGATGGCGCTGGCGATCATCACGCGTTGGCGCATACCGCCCGATAATTGATGAATATACTGGCGCGCTCGCTGTGCCGGATTAACGATACCGACGCGATCCAGCAGCGCAATCGCTTCCTGCTGGGCCCGCTTCCAGCTAAATTGTTGATGCCGCACCAGCACTTCGGCGATCTGTTCACCGATGCGCAGCGTGGGATTCATGCTGGTCATTGGCTCCTGAAACACCGTGGCAATGCGGCATCCGCGCAGTAATTGGGTTTTGCGAGCATCCAGCGGATCCCCATTGAAAACCACGCGACCGCCACTTTGCTGCACACCGGCAGGCAGCAAGTTCATCAGCGCCAGGGAGGTTAAGGTTTTGCCAGAACCCGACTCGCCAACCAGAGCCAGTATTTCCCGCTGGTCAAGATGAAACGAGACGTTCTGCACCAGCTGCCGCCGATCGTGAGTTTGTAGTGAAAGATTTTCAACCGACAGCAAGCGGGCGCTATTCATCTGGCAGGGATTCTCAATAGGGAAAAATACAGGATATATCCTGAAGATAGGGGGAACAAGACCATTAGGTTATGGTACTGCGCGTGACGGAATAAGCCTATTGAGTGGTTTGTAGCACCCCAAATCTACGGCGATTATCGCCGTAGATTTTATAAAAAGTAAACTCTCGGGTCAGTTTGGTTTACTATTCACTTTATCAACGGCAATAACTGCCGCTAATATTTAGTTTTAGCAACGGGTGATACATGTTGAATGTTGAGAGCAGAAATATGCTCCAGAAACTGGTGCCCTCCGGATTAGTCGCGACAAAGTCATGGCTAGAGGTTCAAGGTTTAAATCCACATTTCATCGATAATGCGGTGAAGAGCGGTACGCTAATATCGCTCACACCTGGGGTTTATGTGCGTGATCCAGCCCCTCTACTATGGAAAGGCATCATCACCTCCTTACAACGGATGATGCAACACCCCATACATGTCGGTGGTTTAACGGCCTTGAACCTTGAAGGTCTGGCGCACTATCAATTGCGATGCAAATCAGCCAGTGTTCAACTCTACTCTATAGCGCCAATGCCTATCTGGCCGAGCAAAATCAATGTGAATGCACAGTTCGTATGCCATAGCACCCAAAGAATCTGGCCCGAATCACTTATGTATGAGATTAAATATCTTCGTGAAGAGCACTGGAATGAATCATTACCCTCCTTACGCTATTCCACACCTGAAAAAGCCATATTGGAAGTGTTAACCGAGGTTCCCAAAACGATCAGCTTTGAACATGCAGACCAACTCATGCAGGGTCTCTCAACGCTATCACCTCGAAAAATGGATGAGCTTCTGCGAGCCTGCTTCAGTATTAAAGCAAAGCGATTATTTATGTGGCTAGCTGAACGACATAATCATGCCTGGTTCAAATATCTTAAACCTGACAAGTATGATTTCGGTTCGGGCAAACGTGAGCTATCTCGAGGTGGCAAGCTGGATAATAAATGGAACATTACGATTCCAAGGGAAATGTGATCTATGGACAGAACGAGTCTCTATTATCGGCAAGTGCAGTTACTTCTGAAAATACTGCCATTGATATCCCAACATAGCTGTTTTGCGTTAAAAGGTGGAACGGCCATCAATCTTTTTATCCGTGAATTACCTCGCTTATCTATCGATATCGATCTCGTATTTCTACCTTCATTAGAACGTACTGAAGCGTTAACAACAATAAAGAAGACACTTGATGATATAGCCGCTGAGATAGGCATTAAGCTGGTGGGCTGTAGTGTGGTTCGTTCTTATGAGGATAAGAATGATGCATTGCGACTAACGGTTACGCGCTCAGGCGTGCAGATTAAAATTGAGTTATCTCCAGTGTTACGTGGAACCGTATATGAATCCGAGATACTGCAAGTCTCTGAGTCTGTGGAAGATGAGTTCGGATTTACTGAAATGAAAGTCGTTTCCTTTGCCGACCTATATGCTGGAAAAATATGTGCGGCGCTTGACCGACAGCATCCCCGTGATCTATTTGATGTGAAGTTTCTTTTAGAGAATGAAGGAATTACTCAAGAATTGAGAAAAGCACTGTTGATCTATTTAATTAGTCACCCGCGACCGCTTGCTGAACTACTACAACCACAGTTAAAAGATATCTCAAGTATCTATGATGGTGAATTTCGTCATATGGCCGAGAGAGACGTGTCATTGAAGGAACTCGAGGAAACAAGAGTTCAATTAATTAACATAATTAATACATCATTGACTATTGAGGAACGCAACTTTTTGCTCTCTTTTAAAAATCTGCAACCTAACTGGGGGCTGCTCGATCTGGACCGCGTTGATCAACTTCCCGCCGTACGTTGGAAACTGAAAAATTTATCGACTATGTCAGCGGCTAAACATGCTGCTGCGTTAAGAAAATTGGAGAGCGTTTTGCAAATCGTTTAACAGCTGAGACTTTAGAAAAAGTTCCAGCTGTTAATCCTGAACATTATTGCGACAAACTCAAAATCGTGCGGATGTTCTGCGCCGTTGTCGCAATAATATCAATCGCCCCCGTGCGCAGTGCGCCAAGAATGGCCATCGCTTTGGTATTCTCTGCGGCAATGGCAATCACACAGGGAATTTTGCGTAACTCTTCAATGCTGAGGCCAATAACCCGGTCGTTCATCACCGTATCAACGTGCTGGCCCTGCGAATTGAAGAAGTCATAGCCCGCCACATCACCGGTTACCCCCTGATTGACGCTGGCATCAATGATTTCGTGCGGCGTAAACCAGCCAAGTTTGACCATATAGCTGTTTTCGTTCATGTCGCCGATGCCCACCAGCGCCACATCCGCTTTGCGTGCACGATCCAGCGTTTCCTTGATGGTGCCGTTTTGCATAAAGGCATCACGCAGCGCCCGATTCTCAACATAGGCGGGCGCATAAAGCGTTTCGCTGATGCCGCCAAATTTCTTCGCCATGCGACGGCTGATGTGATCTGCGTTGATGGCATCCCCCGGACGATGGGTGCCGCCAATGCCGCTGATGAACAGGCAATTGCGTGTCGGCACCTGGCCGGGATGATCGGCAACCGCAGCCACATTGCGCCCTTGCCCAACGGCGACAATGGCGTCGTCTTTCAGCGACTGCGCTAAATGTGACGACACCAGCGCGGCAACCTGACGACGCTGCTCTTCCTGGTCCGGCTGATCCAGGGCAATCAGCGCCCGTTGCAGTTGCGGGAAGCGATTTTGAAGCTGTTGTTCGAGACGGGTGCTGAACACCGGGTGATAACGCACATTGATTTCGACGATGCCCTCTTCACGTGCGCGTTTGAGTAAGCGGCCAACCTTGATACGGGAAATCCCAAACTTACGCGCAATCTCCTCCTGGGTGATTTCGTCCTGATAATAGGCGACGGCAATTTCCGTCAGCAGTTCGGAGTCCTGAGAGAGCGTGTTTTTTTCCATCCGTAACCTGTCTTGTTTGGGTGTTATGCGAAGATGCTGCAAGCGCGCCACGTAGGGTGCGCATTTATGCGCACCTGGTCGCCATGAATGGCGCCCCTACAAAATACCGGCTTGATGTGACTTAGGCAGGGAGTTATATCATTGATACGACTCGCTTCGCCAGATAACCGCGCCGCGAGTCGATCGGGCATCACGCTTAGCGCTTGATAGCGTCGATTTTCAGCATGCGGGCAATCACGATATCCAGCTCTTTCTGATCGAAAATTTGTTTCCAGTCAGGTTTAACGATCTTCTCACGCCCATATTCCATGGCGATCATGCAGGCATCGGAGAACGGGTTGGTGGCACGGAAGGCGACGGCCAGCGCAATCTGAATATGACCATACAACATCGCCTTGGCCGCTTCTTCCGGCACGCCGCTGTGTTTCACGGTTTCGTCCAACGCTTCTTTCATGAAGGCACCGACCATGCAGGCGACGGTTTCCACCAGCGTCGGTTCCAGATACGCCAGCTGCGTCACGGTTACCCAATGGACGTGCTCAACCGGACCGTACATCACGCTTATCACCTTGCTCAGCTCGGCTTTCTGCGCATCAGAACCGCTTTCGTACGAGGCCGCCACGTGCTGAACCGCTGCGATGCCGCCGAAAGCATCCGCATGCTCTTCTTGGGTATAACGCTCAAGGAATACCGACGGATGGCAAGGATGCGCCACCGCGTATTCAATGCCATCACGATGGGCGATCAAATTCGCGTACGCGGCAGCCGGATCCAGCGTCAGCAGGATCGCGCCCGGTTTCATCTGTGGCACCACGCCTTCAGAGACTTTTCCCAATACAATATCCGGTACCGCCAGAATCACCACGTCACTTAAAGGCACCACGGAGGCGGCATCAGAGAGTTCGCGGCCCTGCGCGCTAACCTGTTCTTGCGCTTTTGGTGAGTTCTCACAGTAAAACACCTGGTAATCACTTTTCTGCAAGTTGGCAGAAATACGCATACCCATTTTACCGCCGGCACCTATCACGGTGATGGTTTTCAGTTGCACGCTCATGTTGTTACTCCTGATTTTGTTTACTGCGTAAGAATTCAACGGTGCGGCGAGTCCATTCGGCTTCTCGCTCGCAGGTCACGGCAGCATCCTCTTGCCACGGCAACCAGTGTTCGACGATTTGGTTAATGCCTTTATCCACCGGGCGCACGCTGGCGATCATCCGATCGTAATCCAGCAAACCTTCGCCCATCGGGCAGCCGGCAAAGGTAAAGCCAACCCAGCCATCACGACGCGTGAAGGCAAAGTCTTTAATGTGCAGATTGCCGACGCGCGCGGCGGTGTTGGCGATCACCTGCTCCGGCAGCTCCAGCCCAGCGACACAGTTGGCGGGATCAAGACACACGCCCAGCCACGGCGACAGAAACTTATTGATGACCGACATCATCACGCCGCTATTGACCTGCTCGTACGTCTCCAGGCAGAGACGCACCTGCTGGCGGGCGAAATCGGGTAACACGGCAGCAATCAGATTGGTGGCTTCATCCAGCGACGGGCGATGATCGGCGGTATAAAACATCGAGCGCACCACGTGAGCATCGAGAATTTCCGCCATATGCAGATAACGCTGCAAATGGGCGGTAGCCAGACCACGCGTACCTAATTCCAGCGTAATACCCAGCGTATCGGCCTGCTGACGCAGCGTAAGCAGCTGCGCGTCGGACCAGCTTTCAATCGCCGGATAGTCGCAAATTTGAAACACCGAGATATCGAGGTCCGCGGTCTGCTGCAGCATCTGCTCCAACGTCAGCGGGTTGGGTACGTTTGACGACATGCGCCAGAAAAAAGCGTAAGTGCTGAGTCCTATCCGGCTCATTAACGGCGCTCCTGAGCCAACACGCTGGCTTCCTCAATAATTTGGGCCAACGCTTGCGGATCGTGAGCAAAACGTCCCAGGAACAGGCCATTCACGTCTGTACCAAGGCGTTGAATCAGCCCCGGACCGGCGCTGCCGCCATAAATGACTTTCAGCGTGATACCCGGCGGCGTAGAGAGCTGCTGCAGGCCGGCGCACACCGCGCGGATGTAGCTGTCCGGCGCGGGCTGCGGCGCGCCGATTGCCCATTGTGGTTCGTAGGCAAAGAACACTTCACCTTCTAATCCCTGCTGCGCGGCGTCAGATAAGGCTTCGGCCAGCTGCTGCTCGCACAGCGCGATCGCCTGCTGCGGATCCGCCTGCTGTTCTTCACCGATGCACAGCACGGGCGTGATGCCGTGGCGCAGCGACATCGCGACCTTGGCAGCGATTTGCGCTTTATCTTCATGGAAGTGACGACGGCGTTCCGCATGACCAATTTCGGCTAGCGAACAGCCCAGCTCTTGCAGCATGCTGGCGCTGACTTCACCGGTCCATGCACCGTTCTCCGCCTGGCAAACATCCTGACCGCCGAAACGCACCGTCGTATTAGCAAAGATCTCCGCCACTGCCGGAATGGCGGGATAAGCCGGTAAGACAAATAAACCCACTTCACCGCTTTTTACGGCCGGATGCCCGGCAATGGCTGCCACATCGCGACACCACTGCAGCGTTTGTTGATAACCGAAGTACATTTTTAAACTGACGCCAAGCCAGACTTTTGGCTGAGACATGCTTCAAACTCCTTGTTCAGACGTACTCTGTTCTTTTAGCAGATCGCCCACGGTATTCACGATTAAAGCGAGTGAAATTGCGCCTGCGTCGGGTGTGCCCAGGCTTTTTTCTGCCAGCGGACGTGCGCGGCCCATTTTTGGTACCAGCTGCGCGGTATCCTGCGCGGCTTTGTCTGCCACCTGCGCCGCCCCCAGCCAGGCATCGGTTAACGATGCGCCTTCTGCAACAGCCGCATTTAAGCTGTCGCTAAACGGCACCAGTACATCAACCATGGTTTTGTCACCCACGCGCGCTTTACCAAAGTGCATGATGCCTTCTTTGGCTGCACGCACACCCGCTGCCACGCGCTGCGCATCGGGTGTGAAACGATCGCCCAGCGCAGTGCCCAACGCGGTGAGCGCCACGCCCCACAATGCGCCAGACGTGCCGCCGGCGTTATCAGCCCACGCATCTGCCGCCCGGCACAGTAAACTGCCAGCACCCGCACCGCGCGCGGCAACGTCACGCGCCTTTGCTACTGCGCCCAGCACGCCACGCTCCATACCAATACCGTGGTCGCCATCACCAGCGACCGCATCAATGTCGCCAAGCCGCTTTGCGTTACGTTGTAACATATCGGCCACTGATTCCAGCAGTTGCAGAACGCGTTTGGCGCTTTCCTGCGATTCAGCGGTCGCGGCAGGCAAGGCTTCTTCACGGCTTTCCTCTCGCTCCGTGGCGCTCAGGGGTTCTGCAACCAGCACGCTACCTTTGCGATAGGCTGGCGTATTGGTTGGCGCACGCCACAGGGTTTCCAGCGTTTCATCCAGCCACATCAGCGTCAGTGACGCGCCAGCCATATTAAAACTGGTGACAAATTCGCCGACGTCAGGTTCGACAATCTGCACTTTTGCTGCGTCCAGCAGCTGCGCGACGCGGCGATAAACCACAAACAGCTCTTCATATTTCACCGAGCCCAAACCGTTGAGGATCACTGCCACGCGCTGACCTTCAGCTTGCTTTATATCAACGGGTAATTCATTGAGCAGGCGCTCAACGAAGATCTCCGCCAACTCATCTGCGCTCGGCATGTCGGTCTCTTTAATGCCCGGCTCGCCGTGAATGCCTAATCCCAGCGCCATGCGCCCTTTTTCCACTTCAAACAGCGGATGCGATGCGCCTGGCAGAGTACAACCGGCAAACGCCACGCCAAAGGTGCGGGTGCGTTGATTCGCGTGCTGTGCCAGTTTTACCACGGCGGCCAAATCGTGCCCCGCTTCAGCAGCGGCGCAGGCGGCTTTAAAGACGCAAAGATCGCCTGCCACGCCACGACGCTTTTCCAGCTCTTCTTTGCCCGCGCTGGAGATATCGTCGGTGACCGCCAGCACGTCACAGGCGATGCCTTCCGCCCGTAAACGTTCGCAGGCCTGGGCAAAGTGCAAAACATCACCCGCATAGTTGCCAAACATCAGCAGCACGCCAGCACCGTTATGCGCCGCACGTGCAACGTTGTAGATTTGCTGCGCCGAGGGCGAAGCGAATAAATTGCCCATCGCCGCGCCGTGTGCCAGGCCTTGTCCAACCAATCCAGCAAACGCCGGATAGTGGCCCGATCCGCCGCCGACAATTACCGCCACGGTGTTCGGCTCGCTGCGGGTACTGCGCACCACGCCGCCAGTAACCTGACGCACTTTATCGGCATTGGCGGCGACAAAGCCTTCAATCAGCTCAGCGGCGAAGGCTGAGGGTTGGTTAAACAGGTACGTCATATTAATGCTCCTGAGCAAAAGAGATCGGCTGAGACGGCGAGCGACGGCGGTTAAGTAACAGCATGAGGAAGGCTGACAGCAGCATGAATCCACCAACCACAAACATCGGCAAGGCATAGCTGTTAGTCGCGTCATGCAGCGCGCCGGTGATGTAGCCCGCAGAGAAGCCCGCTACGTTTCCTAAGGTATTAATTAGTGCAATCGCGGCCGCCGCAGATGCACCGGTCAGGAATTGCGTCGGTAATGTCCAGAAGTTAGGTAACGCGGCGAAGATGGCGCTGGCGGTAATCGCAATCACCATGATGGTGGTGAACGGCGAATCCATATACAGCGCCAGCGGCACGCTGATGCCGCCTGCCAGCGCCGGAATGGCGATGTGCCAGGTTTTGCAGCCACGACGCGCAGCGTCTTTCGACCAGAAGAACATCACCACCGCCGCGATCAGGTACGGCACGCCGGTAATCAATCCTTTCTGCATGACATTAAAGGTGGTGCCGAACTGCTGCTGGAAGCCAGCAATAATGGTTGGCAGGAAGAACGCCAGCGCATACAGACCATATATGAATCCGAAGTAAATCAGGCACAGCATCCATACGCGGCCGTTACCCATTACCGAGCGCAGGCTGTGTTTCTGATGGCCCTGCTTCTGCTGATGCTCGGCTTCCAGCTCAGCGGTAAGCCAGGTTTTCTCTTCGGAGGTCAGCCATTTAGCCTGGCGCGGCGAATCCACCAGCCAGAAAAGTGCAGCAAACCCAATCAGAATTGCGGGAATTGAGACGCCCATAAACATCACGCGCCAGCCGGCCATGCCGAACAGACCATGCTGCTCAATTAATGAAGCGGCTAACGGTGCGCCAAATACCACGGTTAGCGGTTGCGCAAGATAGAACAGCGATAGAATTTTGCTGCGATGCCGGCCAGGTACCCACATGCTGAGGTAGAGGATCGCGCCCGGGAAGAAGCCAGCCTCAGCGATGCCGAGCAGCAGACGCAGCGTATACAAACCTTCCACACTGCTTACCCATGTGAACAACAGCGAGACAATCCCCCAGCTGATCATGATGCGCGCCAGCCAGCGACGCGCGCCAAACTTATGCAGTGCCAGGTTGCTGGGCACCTCCAGCAGGATGTAACCAATAAAGAAGATGCCTGATGCTAAACCAAACTGCAGCGCCGTCAGGCCGAGGTCTTGCGTCATGCCGTTGGGGCCAGCAAACGAAATCGCGGTGCGATCGAGAAAGTTAATAAAGAACATCAGCGCCACGAACGGCACTAAACGCCAGGAGATTTTTCTGATGGTGGACTTTTCCACCGCCGTGACGGTTGGCTGGTTCATAACGCACCTCCAGGACATGCGGAGTTATTCATTTCGTTAAGCGGTGTTGGCCCAGCGCTAAGGGCGCGCTGGCGGCAGGCGAACTGAGAGGTAAGGTGTAAATGCAGCATGTTCGAGTCCTTAATGGGTCTTCTTGTACATTAGTAAAGCTATGCGAACAAATGAACAGTACACGGATAATTGCGCACACCTCAAGCGCAATACACGAAAGTGTGAGCGCGCTCATGAGATTCGATTTTGCAGTTATTATCGGACTTTTGCTCAATGCAGCGGCCAAAATCACACTGGTATGGTGATTTCAAGCGCATTAACGGGCGATATCTGGCATCTTCCATATGAACAACACTTGAACATATGATTAATTATATGGCAGGCTGCTTATGAACATCTTCTCGCCTGCTGAACAAAAGTGCAGGCGACCATGCCAACCCTGCTGGAGAACGACGATGAAAACAATCGCTATTGGCGCCGATGATGCGGCTATCGAATTGAAAAACGTGATTAAAAAACTGCTGGAAGAGAAAGAGTTTGTGGTAACGGATTACACCAATGATGCGCAAAACGATCGTCCGATGTATCCGGATGTGGCATTTGCATTGGCTACCGCCATTCAGAAAAAAGAGTTTGAGCGCGGTATCCTGCTGTGCGGTACCGGCATCGGCGTGGCTATTGTCGCAAACAAGGTGGAAGGCGTGCGCGCCGCGCAGTGCCACGATACCTTCTCCGCCGAGCGTGCCCGTAAGAGCAACAACGCTCAGATCATGACCATGGGCGCGCGCGTTATTGGCCCTGAGCTGGCTAAGAATATTGTCAATGCCTGGCTGGCATCAGAGTTCGAAGGGGGCGGCTCTACCGCTAAAGTTGAGAAAATCGGTTACTACGAGCAAGTTTCCCACGCTAAATAAGCGCCGCGCTCGCGCCCTGCTGCGTACTTTTGCAGCACCAAGAATGGCGATCAAAACAAAGCGCATAGGGTTTCCCTGGCGAAAACCCGCATAAGGGTGGCTGAGGCGGAAGGACCGTGTTATTGCGCGGTAATACGAATAATTTTCTGCGTCATGCTCATGGCTGAATCAAACGGGCCAGTATGACGCACGATTTTCACCATGATGCTGGCCCCCACCCACAGCTGATAAAGGCTTTCTGCCACGAGGGACGGTTTATCATCAATCACCAGGGATCCCTCTTTCACGCCCGCTTCTAACGCCTCCGCCAGACGTGCGATGATCCCTGAAGTGCCGTTCTGCAGCGTAACGCGCATACTGTCCGAAAGATCGGCGACTTCCGCGCCCAGCTTCACCGCCAGGCACTTGCCCTGACAATCGGAGAACGATTGTGTCTCACGCCACAGCTGCCAGTAGTTCATCAAACGTTGTGCCATGGTGAGATCCGGCTGGGCCAAGGTACTATCGAGATCGGTGAGATAATCATCAAAATAGCGCGCCAACATCGCTACGCCAAACGCCTCTTTCGAACTGAAATAGTGATAGAACGAACCCTTCGGCACGCCAGCATCGGTGAGGATTTCATTCAATCCGACAGCCGAAAACCCCTTGCCTGCCATGATACGTTGGCCGGTAGCAAGGATGTGATCGCGGATTTCGTGGCTATGTAATTGGGATGCAGTAGTCATAGCCCAAGATTATCAAATACTAGACCAGTCGTCTATGCTCAGGAAAATGGAAGGCGGACGACACGTTCGCCTCCCGTTAATCGGCCTTTACTGAGCTAATTGCTTTATCAGCTGTTGTGCGGTCTCGGCTGAGGATGTTGGATTTTGTCCAGTGATCAGCAGGCCATCGCTAACCACGTAAGAACTCCAGTCGGCACCTTTAGAATACAGACCGCCCTTGGCAATCAGTTCGTCTTCCACCAGGAATGGCACCACCTTTGTCAGGCCAACGGCCTCCTCTTCGCTATTGGTAAAGCCGGTAACATTGCGCCCCTGCACCAGCGGCTTCCCTTCTGGCGTTTTGACATGGCGCAACACGCCCGGCGCATGACATACCAACGCGACGTGTTTGTTTGCCGCGAGGAAGCCTTCAATCAGCGCGATGGAATGCTTATCCTCGGCCAAATCCCACAACGGGCCGTGACCGCCAGGGTAAAACACGGCGTCGTAATCGGCTGGCGTTACGCTATCCAGACGTACGGTGGCCGCAAGTTGCTGAGTTGCTGCGGCATCGGCTTCGAAGCGATGGGTTTGTTCGGTCTGGAAATCAGGTTCGTTGCTTTTAGGATCTAACGGCGGCTTGCCGCCTTTCGGTGAAGCCAGCGTGATGTCGGCCCCGGCATCTTTGAACGCGTAGTAAGGCGCAGCCAGCTCTTCCAGCCAAAAGCCGGTTTTACGTCCGGTATCGCCTAATTGATCGTGCGAGGTGAGAACCATAAGAATTTTCATCGTCAATCTCCAGTTGCCAGGATTAAATATTCAAACTAGACCAGTCGTCTAGCGCTTAAATTCACGTTAACATCTAATAGACCAGTCGTCTAGAGCCTGAGGCAATTTTAGTAAAATGTCATGCGCCCTCGTTTCTTACCTTTCAATCCACTTAAGCGTAACCTATCTTCCGCTTGCCCTTTCTCATGGAACTGGAGGAATGATGTCCACCTTACGTTTGCTTATCTCAGACTCGCACGATCCCTGGTTTAACCTTGCTGTGGAGGAGTGCATTTTTCGGCAAATGCCGACAACGCAGCGCGTGCTTTTTCTTTGGCAGAATGCCGAAACCGTGGTAATTGGGCGAGCCCAGAATCCGTGGAAAGAGTGCAACACTCGGCGTATGGCCGAGGACGGTATCAAGCTGGCGCGCCGCAGCAGCGGCGGTGGCGCGGTGTTTCACGATTTGGGTAACTGCTGCTTCACCTTTATGGCCGGAAAACCGCAATACGATAAAACGGTTTCTACGGCCATCATCCTGCGTGCATTAGAACGGCTCGGTATTCCCGCCGAAGCCTCCGGCCGCAACGATATTGTGGTCAACGTGGCGGGCGAAATGCGCAAAATATCGGGCTCCGCCTATCGTGAAACGCCGGATCGCGGTTTTCATCACGGTACATTTCTGATGAATGCGGATTTGTCGCGTCTTGCCGAGTACCTCAACCCCGACATCAAAAAATTACAGGCGAAAGGCATCAGTTCTGTGCGCTCACGCGTGGCCAACATTGCTGAATTAGTGCCGGATATTCGCTTTGATACGATTTGTCGTGAGGTCGTTGCTGCTTACTTTAATTATTATCAGGAAGCCTGCGAACCGGAGCACATCTCCCCCGCCGTGCTACCGAAATTGCCCGGTTTCAAGGAGCAATTTGCCCGACAAAGTAGCTGGGAGTGGAATTTCGGCAGCGCACCCGATTTCTCGCATCTGCTTAATGAACGCTTTGTCTGGGGCGGCGTGGAGATCCACTTTGATGTTGAGCGTGGTGTGATTTCTCGCTGCCAGATATTCACTGACAGCCTTAATCCCTCCCCTTTAGAAGCGCTGGCGATGCGTCTGCAAGGGACAATGTACCGGCCGGACACGATATTGGCGCAATTGCAGCAGTTGAAAACAGACTATCCGGGTCAGATTAATGAATTGAGCCAGCTGGAAACCTGGCTGGTGAGCAACGTAAGCTAAATAGCTTCGGTCGCCACGTGTGGCGACCAACGTTCGATATGCCGTTTGCTTATTTACCCCTGCTCAGACTGCACAGCTTAATCAGTTTCTTTGCCTACCAGTATTATCGTCAGGCTAAAGGACAAGACCAGCGCAATCACCACGCCCGATACGGCCCAGATAAAGTACGGTCCGATGTAAGCCGGCAGACTAAATATGCTGGAAAGGATATAGCCATATAAACGTACGCCAAAGAAACCAATAAACGCGGAAGCGAGCGCGCTGGATATGGTGGCGGCGATAAACGCTTTTTTATAGCGCGTTAATACCCCAAACAGCGCAGGTTCTGTGATGCCTAATAACGCTGAGATCGCAGCTGAAAGCGTTACGACCTTATCCTGCCGATTTTTACTCAATTTCCATATGGCAAAGGTCGCTCCTGCGATTGACATATTTGCCATAAACATCATCGGCATCAACATGTCATAACCGCGATCGCTGAAATTCTGCAGCGCGATGGGTGTCATTGCATGGTGCATACCGGTAAGTACCGCCAGCGGCCGAATGGCACCCACAATCAAACCGGCAAAGCTGGATGAAATACTGAACAAGCCTTCAATAAATAACGCTAATCCCTTTCCTAGCCAAATACCCATCGGGCCAATCACCACTAGCGCAGTGAGCGCGGCGAGAAACAGCGTTAACGTTGGCGTAAAGACCGTTTTCAACACTTCCGGCATAATACGATCAACCCAGCGGTGGATATAACTCAGTGCCAGAATTGAAAAGATGACCGGAATAACACTGGAGGCATAGTTGAATACCGAAACCGGAATCAGGCCCATAAACCAGAATGCGTTTACGGCACCTTCCTGATGTGCGGCCAGCGCTTTAGCTGCATCGATTAATGACGGATACATCAAACACGCGGCAACGGCTGCGGCCAGATATTCATTGGTCTTAAAGATTTTAGCCGCAGAGACCGCCAGGAAAAACGGTAAAAAATAGAACACGCCGCTGGCGATTAAATCAATCACCATTACCGTATCACTCTTTGCCGAGATCAGCTGTAATGCCACCAAACCGGCTAGTAATCCTTTGATCATCCCTGCGCCAGCAATGGCGGGAACAATGGGTCCAAATACACCGGAAACGGTATCCATAAACAGGGAAACGACGCTTTTACGCGTTTTTTCCCGCTGTATCTGCGGCTGATTATCGTTATTCAGCACGGGCACGAGTTGCTCATACCAACTATTTACCTTCGGCCCAATAATGATTTGAAACTGTTCGCTTTGCATTTGCGCCCCCAGAACACCGGGCAGCGCTTTAATTCCACTCTGATTAACTTTATTGTCATCAACAAGATCAAAGCGCAGCCGAGTCATACAGTGCCAGACTTTATTGATATTATTTTTTCCGCCCACTAACTGAATGATATTTCCTATGACTTCCTGCGTTCCCATACTTGCTCCTAAGGGAAAAAACTGCCCTGATGAAATCTGCTCTGGATGGTAATAAATGAACCCAGGCAAAACAAACCAATAAATCATGATGAGGATCACAAAACCACACTCAACAGGCTTTATGACACGAAAAATCGAAAATTGGTCTGTTTTTTAAAGAGAAATCACGCATTTTTTTAACCAATATTTATTACATAAAAAGGGTTTGCGTCTTAATAAAAACCCAGCAATCATAGGGTAAAAATTTCATATCATTCTGCCTTACTGTTAAACGCGGTGAGTGTGCCAGAGGAGTTTTCTTTGTGACCCCAACTATTATCGAAAGTATTCACTGCTTTATTACTCGTCCCGATCGCCATAATCTCATTACCGTACGCGTTACGACCAATAAAGGCATTACGGGACACGGCTGTGCCACTTTTCAACAGCGTCCATTGGCTGTAAAAACGATGGTCGATGAGTATCTGGTTCCCCTTTTGGTCGGGCGAGATGCCAATAATATTGAAGATCTGTGGCAAATGATGAACGTTAATGCCTATTGGCGAAACGGTCCGGTAACCAATAATGCTATTTCCGGTATTGATATGGCATTGTGGGATATTAAGGCGCAGCTGGCGGGTATGCCTTTGTATCAATTATGGGGGGGGAAATCACGCGATGCGATTGCAGCTTATACCCATGCCAGTGGTGAAACGCTGGAAGAACTTTATGCCTCAGTAGATCAAGCGCTAGAAATTGGCTACCGTCATATTCGCTGTCAGTTGGGGTTTTACGGCGGTACCGCCCAGGATCTCCATGCTCCAGAAAAGGGTACCGCCGGCGCTTATTATTCTCAGCAACAGTACATGGCAAATACGGTTGAGATGTTTCGTGCATTGAGAACCAAATATGGTCATCAATTTGAAATTCTGCATGATGTTCACGAACGGTTATTTCCGCAGCAAGCGATTCAGTTGGTTAAACAACTGGAACCTTATATGCCCTATTTTCTCGAGGATGTTCTTCCTCCGGCGCAAACCGGTTGGCTGGCACAGTTACGCCAGCAGAGTGCCGTGCCGCTGGCATTAGGTGAATTATTTAATAATCCAGCCGAATGGCATGAGTTGATCATTCATCGCCGAATCGACTTCATTCGCTGCCACATTTCGCAAATTGGTGGCATCACGCCAGCGCTTAAACTGGCGGCGCTGTGTCAGGCATTCGGAATACGGTTAGCATGGCACGGCCCAGGTGATATGACGCCTATCGGTGTCGCCGTGAATACGCATCTAAATATTCATTTACACAATGCTGCCATTCAGGAATTTATCCCACGCTCATCGCTGACGGATGCGATGTTCCCGGGCGCACCTAACGTTAACAAGGGATATATTTATCCGCCACAAGCGGCGGGTATCGGCGTAACCTTTGATCAAGCGCTGGCGGAGAAATATCCGGTGGTCTACCGTCCGCATGAGTGGACACAAAGTCGCCTGCCGGACGGCACTATTCATACGCCATAATTTAACGCTGTTTCTGACGAAAGCGCAGATTGTCAGGATTATGAGGAATCAGGTAGGTGCAGGTGTAATCAATATCGACAATGTCGCTGATTTCGTATACCTGTCCTCCCTGAAGAATGCCGCGGTTAATGATATGCATCGCCGGGCTGCCTTTTTTACAGCCAAGAAGCGTAGCCTGATCGCGATTGACGCTAATAGCCCGGTAGCTGGTTAGCAAATGTGAAATGTGATAGCCCCTGGCTAAAACATATTGCTGAATAGAACGCTCGATTATTTCCCCCGTAAGATCGGAAAATAATTGCGCGGGCATGCGCGAGGTTTCAATCTGCACCGCGATATTATCAACATAGCGCAGGCGGGAAAATTCCCAGATAAATGCCTCATCGTTGATGGCAAATATTTGTTGCTCGTCGCTATCAGGACGTCGCTTACGCAGGCTAAGAGAGCGGTAATGTATCTGATCAAAACGTTTTTCAGTGATTGAATTATAGACGAGCGGGTTATTACGTACCGTCTCGTTTATCCAGATGCCTGAACCCTGCACGATACGCACGGCTCCAATACTGACCAGTTTTTCCAGCGCTTGCCGAATGGTAAAACGTGAAACGCCATACTCTTCCGCCAGCTGACGCTCAGGTGGCAATTTGCGGGGCGCGGATGTGTCTTCCTGATAAATTTTGCTCAGCAAATCCTGGGTAACGAACTCTTTCTTTTTCATTAGATTACCCTCCTCCTATCATTGACGGGAGGATAATACCATGTCAGCACTACATTTCATTTTTACCGTCATCGAACAAGTCCCATTGCATAATTTCATGCAAGAGTTTCATTCTTAGCGAGATCGATATCCTTCTCATTCGTGAAGACTCCACCTTGCTGGTATTTTTATAATATTGGATAAAAAACTCGCGCATCGGAATATCTCCTTCTAAACCGTTATTAACGTTATATTTTCTGCACGAAATGCATTGTAAAACGCCTTGTTAAGCTGCTCCTCCACTACTAAAACATGGATTTCGTCACAGCCAGCCACCGCGAATCTTGCAACGCCGGGGATTTTATCCGCCGTAAGACCAACAATCGTTTGGTTACTCTGTTTAATAGCCACATTTTTAAATTCGCAATCGGCAAAATCAAATCCTGTCAGACCTGATTCAGGGCTCATGGCGCATCCGCCAATAAAGGCCTGGTCAAAATGGATGTTGCGCAGTTGCTCTATTGCTGTGTGACTTACGCAGCCTCCGCTTTTTTTATCAATATGCCCACCCAGCATGATGACATCTATATTGGGGTGTTTTAAAAGCACGGCGGCGATATCCGGCGCGTTTGTTGCCACCGTTAATGACAACGCCTCTGGCAAAGCCAGGGCCATCGCCAAATTGGTTGTTCCCGCATCGATAAATACACAGCTATCGTTTTTAATAAGGCTGGCACAGGCCGTCGCGATCATCTCCTTTGCTGCGTGATTCTGCTCTTTTCGCAGCAGAAAAGTGCCCGCTTCAGGTAACTGTATTACAGCGCCACCGTATACTTTCTTGCAAATACCTTCCTTACTCAGTTCGTGCAGATCACGCCGGATAGTGTGTTCTGAAACGCCCAATTGTCTGGCGAGGTCAACACAGACGACCCGTCCCTGCTCTTGCAGGATCTGTTTGATCAGCGCTTGTCGCTGATCCGGAAAGGCAGCATAATCGAGCATAAATATTCCTTAATCCATCAAAATCGATCTACAATGAGCATGATCGCGCAAATGTTTGCAGATTGTCAATCTTGCATGCAGGCGCAATGAACCACCCCGTTGCTCCCAGGGATTATTATCCATCTAAAAAGAGGAATGAAATGATTCAGCATCTCAGCAGCATGACTCCCAGCCGCGCTACGCGTCTGACTTTTTTTATTGCCGGGTTTGTCACCGCCACCTGGGCCGTCATTGTGCCGTTCGCGCGCAATAACACAGGAGTCAACGAAGCGATGCTTGGCACCTTGCTGCTCTGTCTTGGCTTTGGTGCGCTGATCGCTATGCCGGTAACGGGTCTACTGACCAGCCGTTTTGGCTGTCGCCGCGTCATCGTTGTCGCCATCGCATTGATTATCCTGAGCACGCCGCTACTGGCGGTTATTGCCGATCCTCTGCTACTTGGCCTGGTTCTCCTGATTTTTGGTGTGGGTGTTGGCGTGACGGATTGCGCAATGAACATTCAGGCCATTCTCGTTGAGAAGCAATCGGCTGCGCCACTGATGTCCGGATTTCATGGCATGTACAGCTTCGGCGGCATCGCGGGCGCAGGGGTTATGACTGTGCTGCTGTCATTGGGCATGAGCGTGTTGGCCGCAACGCTGCTGGTGACGTTCACGGTGATGGTGTTGGCCATACTCAGTTTTCCGGGACTTCTAACCTATGCCAATCCTAAAGAGGGGCCGGC
The DNA here is from genome assembly GCF_039621635.1 of Pantoea sp. BRR-3P. Classification (NCBI taxonomy): domain Bacteria; kingdom Pseudomonadati; phylum Pseudomonadota; class Gammaproteobacteria; order Enterobacterales; family Erwiniaceae; genus Pantoea; species Pantoea sp. BRR-3P. The sequence continues at coordinate 1,931,892 of NZ_CP155066.1, read as the reverse complement.
ATTCGCCGTGCCGCGCGGGCACGTATTACTGCTGGGCCTCATCTGTTTTGCCGTATTCCTGACGGAAGGAACGGTGCTGGACTGGAGTGCCGTTTATCTGACGCAGGTGCGGGATATTCCTGAAACCTTGGGTGGGCTGGGTTATACCTGTTTTGCTGTGGCGATGACGCTGGCGAGACTTACCGGAGACCGCATTATTTCTCTGCTAGGACGGCTGCCGGTGGTTCTGGTGGGCGCGCTCACTGCGGCAGCCGGACTGGCGCTGGTGACTTTTATTCCCTCATGGTCTCTCTCGCTGCTGGGATACGTTTTTGTGGGTGCCGGTTGCGCCAATATCGTACCGGTTATGTTCTCCGCGGTGGGACAACAGAAAGTAATGCCACAGGCAGTGGCGGTACCCGCAATGACAACATTAGGCTACCTCGGGGTTTTAAGTGGTCCGGCGATAATTGGTTACATTGCCCACTACAGCTCTCTCGCGCTTTCATTCTCACTCATCATGGTGCTGATGCTTGTCGTCGCTGCACTGTCACTCACGCTCAATTTAGGCAATAAAACCCCTGCAGGAGAGAACGCATGAAAATTGCGCACGTGGCGTTATGGACCAACAATTTGACTGCCCAGCAACATTTTTGGCAGGATTTTTTTGGCGGAACATCGAATGAACTTTATATCAGCAAAAATCGCCCTGGTTTTCGTTCTCACTTCATTCGTTTACATGAAGGCGCCACCATCGAACTTATGGCTCTGGAAGCGTTAGCACAAGGAGCGAATGGCACAGAACTGACCGGATGGGCACATATCGCGATTAACGTTGGCGCCAGGCAAGATGTGGATGCGATGGTCAAACGGGCATCGGAGCAGAAGATTTTAGTCAGTCCGGCGCGGATAACCGGAGATGGTTTCTATGAAGCCCTTATTCGGGATCCTGACGGCAATCTGATTGAAATTGTCAGTGATGATGAGTAAACCGCGCGATAGCTTTTATTTAACGCGAAGCAGATAAAAAAAGGCGCCACAATGGGCGCCTTAACTCGATGTAGTCGGGGTTATTTCAAACGGAATGCCACCACGCTGTCACCCGCCTGGGTGCCAAGCGAACCGTGGCCGCCAGCGGCAATCACCACGTACTGCTTGCCGTCTTTACCCATAAAGGTAGATGGCGTGGCCTGCGCACCGGCACTCAGTTCAGTCTGCCACAGCAGTTCACCGGTGGTGCTGTCGTAAGCACGGAAGAAGTTATCCGCCGTTGCCCCATGGAACACCAAATCACCCGCCGTCAGCAACGGACCACCGTGCGCCACCATGCCCATCGGGAAACCGATTGGGAAGCGGCCAGGCAGGAAGCTGGTTTTCAGGTTTTTGGTGACGCCGACGCGGCGCAGCCATTCGGTTTTACCGGTCTTAAGATCCACACCCACCATACGGCCCCAGGGTGGAGCAACACAAGGAATGCCAAGACCAGACGCCAGCTGCTGAATGTGAATGGCATAATCACCGTGGAAGTTTTCATTCCAGTACGGCTGACCATCTTTGGTGAACAGGCGCTCGGTGGCGGTCTGCTCGCTACGTTTGATCAGATTGTATTTGTAAGCCAGACGCACTGGCGCGGCAATCAGCATTTGACGCTGCGGATCGACGGCGACAGAACCCCAGTTGAACACGCCAATGTTACCCGGGAAGATCAGCGCCCCCGCTTCGGTTGCTGGCGTCCACGGGTTACCGTCGTAGCGCAGGCTACGAAAATCCATACGGCATGACATTTGGTCAAACGGCGTGATACCCCACATTGATTTCTCGGTCAACGGCTGCGGGATAAAGTTCAGGCTGGATACCGGCTGCGTCGCGGCAAATTTCTCGCCCGCTACGCCACCTTCGGTTGAAACCTTCACCTGATTCACCGGATAAACCGGCTGGCCAGTAAGACGATTCAGCACAAACAGGTTGCCGGTTTTGGTTGGCAAAATCACCACAGGCTGCTTCTGGCCCTGATAATCGATGTCCACCAGCGAAGGCTGTGACGGATTATCGCGGTCCCACAGATCGTGGTTGGAGCTCTGATAGCGCCATTTGAAGGCACCGGTTTGCAGATCCAGCGCCACCAGCGCATCGCGGAACTTCTCGGTGTTGCTGTTTGGATCGCGTTCAATACCCACTTCATCCGGTGAAGCGTTACCAAACGGCACGTAGACCACACCATTTTTCAGGTCAGCACTCAGCGTGCCCCACGCCACTGGCGTGTCCTGCGGATAGTTCTGGCCTGCGGCGATCGGTGCGGTGTTTTCCGGGTTAGCCGGATCGAAGTTCCACACCAGACGGCCAGTTTGCACGTCATACGCGCGAATCACGCCTGACGGGTTACCGCTGTTGAAGCCGTTGTCCATCACCGAACCGCCAACGATCACCAGCTTGCCCGCCACCAGCGGTGCCGCGGTTTGCATCAGCGCATGGGGACGCACTTCACCCATATTGGCATGCAGATCAACCACACCGTTCTCACCGAAATCGGCGCACGGTTTGCCGGTATCGGCATCCAGCGCGATCAGCTGCGCGTCAGTGGTGGCATTAAAGACACGCTTACGGCAGATCGCCGGGTTGGCGGCATTCTCCTGCGCGGCAACCGGTGCGTCTTCGTAATAGCTCACGCCGCGACAGGTTTGATGCTGCTGCAGGTAAGAGCGATCTTTATTTGGCGTGAACTTCCACTTCACAGCGCCCGTTTCGGGATCGAGCGCGTGGACTTCATTATGCGGCGTACAGAAGTAGAGCATGCCATTGGCTTTCAGCGGCGTCGCTTCGAAGGTGTATTCGGTCGCATCCGCATCCTGACGCAGATCGCCGGTGTGATAAGTCCATGCGACTTCGAGGTTTTTAACGTTCTCTTTGCTGATCTGGTTCAGCGCGGAGAAACGCAGGCCATCAGAGGATCCACCGTAAGCGGTCCAGTCGTTAGCCGCGCCCTGCTCGCTATTTTGCTCGCGCGCATTGCTGATGGTGCCTTCCTGCGGAACCGGATCGTAGAAGCACAGACCAATCACCACCACAATCATGATCATCACCGTGCCGCCCAGGAAGCTATGGAAACGGCGCTCACCGCGATAGAGCGGTTTCACTACCCACGGCATTGCCAGCCACAGCCCGATCACGCCGAACAGATCGCCGCGCGGGATCCACTGCCACTTGTCAAAGCCCACTTCCCAGATAATCCAGGCCAGCGTAATCCACATCAGTACTGCATATAGCGCCAGCGCACTGCGCTGGTTGCGGAACAGTAAAATGGCGGTGATCAGTAATCCCACCGCCATCAGTGCATAAAATGCACTGCCGCCCAGCATCAGTAGCTTGCCGCCCATATACAACAAGGCAATCGCGAGGATCGCGAGCACGATGCTGGTTAGTTTGTTAACCATGCTAATCCCTCAACCTTTTTCATCAAAAAACCTCAAAAATTAACCCACATAGAATCAACAAAATTTTAACGTACGTTACTGTTAAGTAAAAACCCGTTGCCAAGTGTGTCGTTAGCTCCGCTTATGAATGTAGTTTGGCTTATCGCTGCCAGCCGCCGTTCCGCTCATAATGTGACTGAAATCACGTTTCATTTTCGTTGAGAGAATTAATCATTGATGCAAATAAACCGCATTTTTTGATAACGAAACTGCGCGTAAATGCACGGTACTGACGCATTTCCTCACCATTGATTGCGCTGCGAAACTGAGTTGTATCGCGCGCTGAAGCGATAAACTCATGCGGTTATGCATACCAGGGAAACGTTATGGAAATCACTTGATTAGCCCGCTCATTATTTTCTCGCTTTCCTTATCATGCAAAAGCGATGAACAGGTACAAAACCCGCCAGACGTACGCAGCGCGATCGTTTGGGCGAAACCATTGCGATCGGAGTTTGTATGCTTAAACATCAGATGAAATTGTTTTATTAATCAGGTTACAGTCATTGCGATTATTCCTGGCAATAATAAACGCGGTAGTATCCACAACCCCATTATTATTCATTTTCTGTTTTTTTAAACTTGCCCTGTGTTTATTGTCATTGATTAGCCTTCGGCTTGAAATATTATTTTGGGAGTTTCCTCAGCCTGCGCTGTTCGGGTAAGCGTGATATACATCACCTTACTGCTGTGCGGCTAAGCCGCTTAAAAAAAGAAGGTTATTATGATCAGCGCAGACTCCCTTTATCGTAAATTACGTTTTCCTTTTAAATTCACACATGCTGCTTTTAGGTTTCCCGTTGCTAACGCACACGCTCGTCAATATCAGGTGTTGTCACCCGAGCAAACCGTTGACCTGCTGCTCAGCAACGACAAGCTGTCCATTAGTCGCTATGGCGATGGAGAACTGGAGATGACGCTATTTAAAAATATTGGCTTCCAGGCCTTCGATGAACGTCTCTCAATTCGTCTAAAAGAGATTCTGCGTCGCGGAAGTCAGCTAAATAATCCGTGCTTATTATGTCTGCCCGATGCTTTTCGCGGCACCGGCAATATGCGTTTTGGTTCAGCCCTATTCTGGTTTTTTCATAAGGCCTTTTATTTTCGTCATTATGAAGCGTTATTAAAAAAGAATTATCTCTACGGCAATACTTCCGTGACGCGTCCATATCATGATTATAAAGATAAGCAGCAAGCGACGCGTATTTTCACTAAATTTAAGCAGCTATTTCACGACAAAAAGATATTGATAGTAGAAGGCAGCGGTACGCGCCTCGGTATCGGCAACGATTTGTTAGCCGGTGCCCGAGACATTAAGCGCATTACCACGCTTAATCGTAATGCCTTCTCGGTTTACAACGATCTTTACAGCTCGGTGCTGGCGCATGCGCGCGACTACGATATGGTGCTGATGTCGCTCGGACCTACTGCCACCGTACTGGCTTACGATCTCAGCCAGCACGGTATTCGCTGTATTGATACGGGTCATATCGATATTGAGTACGAATGGATGCGCAGTGCGGCACGTGACAAAGTGCAAGTGGCCGGTAAGAACGTTAATGAGGTGGGCATGTTGCTGAGCGATACGTCGCGCGACGCTGACGAACACTATCGCCAGCAAATTTTGCTGCATGTCGGGCTGCCACAGGATGCCGTGTTGTCAGCGATGACCATCCATCCCCCGATGGTCTGATGCACGTCACACGCCATCGCAACGACATCCATTTTGCGCTGGCGTGTGATGGCAGACGAAAACACGCTGCCGTTTTCTGCCTTCAGTTTGCATGTCGCTGGCAAAAAAGGGTGAGATCGGAAGACTGAAAGTCTGCCAGGTTGGCCATGATTTTCTCCAGCGGCCAGTGCCACCAGGCTATCGCCTGTAGCTGTGCGGCAATGTCAGCGGCGAAGCGCGCACGAATGACTTTAGCCGGAACGCCGCCGACAATGGTGTACGGCGCCACATCTTTGGTCACCACCGCCCCCGCCGCCAATACGGCACCATCGCCCACCATTACGCCCGGCAAGACAATCACACCGTGGCCAATCCACACGTCGTTGCCAATAATAACGCGGTCGGCACGACGATCGGCAAAGAAGCCCGCATCGCGCTGTGATTGTGTATCGTAATATTCCGGACAGTAGGTGAAACGGTGTTGAGAGGCACGATCCATCGGGTGATTAGGCGCACCAATACGTACCTGATTAGCTATCGCCGTAAAGCGCCCAATCTGTGCATCAGCCACGCAGCAATGTTCGCCGAGGTAGGAGAAATCGCCTAATTCGCTATATTCGAGATAGCTTTGCGCCAGCACTTCACATTGCTGACCAATGCTGGTTTCGCGCATGCGCACGCTTGGATCGATAAAGGTCTGTTGCAGTTTTGCCGGTTGCACAGCAGCAAGTGCCATAATACATGCTCCGTTGTGGTCAGATGTCTGGATAACCGGTTGCCGCGGGGCAACCGCCAGCCACAACGCTACAGCGCAAAGATGACAGTAATGCTATTGTGCGCCTCTGTGACTGGCGATTTGAGGAAATGGAATGAGAACACCCTGGTCAATTCTGGCGTTATTGTGGTCAGCCGGACAGGCTTCTGCCGCACTGCCCGCCGACATTAAAGCCGGTGACATTGTGCAAGTTCAGTTGGCGCAGCTTCATCCTACGCAGGCGGCCATTGGCTATCGCCAGTTGGATTACAAGCAACATCGTTATGAAGCCGAACCCAAAAAACTCTTTGATGATTACTGCGAAAGCATGGGGCAAAAGGGGGTCGATAAGTTTGATCGTCAATCCCGCCTCACTCAACCCAGTAGCTTCAGCTGCAAGCTGCCGGTCGGTAGCGAACCAGGCCCGATGAAAACCGCCGTAATTGCACCCGATAACACGCTTTATCTCACCGATGGCCACCATACCTTCAGTAATTTTGCCGATATCGCCGGTCTCAACACGCCGGTTCAGGTGCGCATCACTGATGACTTCCGTAGCTTGCCGACCATGTCGGCATTCTGGCAAAAGATGGAGACGGCACATCTGGTGTGGCTGGATACGCCCTCTGGTAAGGTCCAACCCGATGCGTTACCCAAAGAGCTAGGACACAAGCATATGCAAAATGATGAATATCGCTCGCTGGTCTATTTCGTGCGTGATATCGGCTTCGATAAAGAACAAAATCCGCCGCCTTTCCTTGAGTTTTACTGGGGAAAGTGGCTTGAAACCCAGCTGCCGCTTAAAACGTTTGATCTGAAAGATCGCAGTGGTTACGCCAATGCATTGAAAACAATCGCTGAGAAAATGATCAGCATCCCGAAAGAAACGGTGATTGCGCACAGCGATAGCGGACCGCTGACCGCTGAAAAGCTGGGCGCGCGTAAGAAAGTGAATGAGAAGAAGCTGGATAAGCTGGTTTCTGATAACGGCAAATTGACGTGGGCCTTTGCGCAGTAATCTCTCTTCAGGCGGAGGATCTTTCCGCCTTTTCTATTATTACGTTGGAGGATGATGTGAAAGCCGAAATCCATACGCTTGTATCTAAAGAGATTTACCGCAATCGCTGGTTAACGTTGAAAGAAGATAAAATTCAGCGGGCGGATGGCAGCGAAGGTATCTATTCGGTAATCGAAAAAGATGACTTTGTGGTCGTTCTGCCCATCGAAGATGACAGCATTTATGTGGTTGAACAGTACCGTTATCCCATTGGTGAACGCACCATTGAGTTACCTCAAGGTAGCTGGGAACTGACGCCCAATGCCGCGCCAGAAGATCTTGCCGCGGGTGAACTCTTAGAAGAAACGGGCCTGGTCGCCGGGGAGTTAAGTTATGTGGGTTATCAGAAGCTAGCTCAGGGCTACTCCGCCCAGGGCTATCACATTTATCTGGCGCGGGATCTGACGTATCAGGGACAAAATCTCGATGCGGAAGAAGTGGGTTTGACGGCGAGTAGAATGAAAACTGCCGACTTTCTGGCGTTGATCCTGGCGGGAAAAATTACCGATGCGACATCGGTGACGGCATTTCTGTTGGCCCGGGCGAAAAAGCTTATCGATTAACGCCGCCACCGCCGTTGTGGCCTGGCATTTGATGATTCTGTTGCGCATCGCTGCGCACCTTAGGAAACCGCGCGGGTCATTATCGATCGCCACGCCTGGCGATCGATAAATAACGCATTACGCAGACGCTATCTGCGCCAATACGACCTCAGCCTGCGCGCTATTCACCTCTACACCGTCAATCAACAGCTTACGCTGTTCACCTACTGGCAATGTCACTTTCAACCTCTGCCATGCCGGCTGGAAAGTGCCCTTGCGGGTAAAGGTGAGATGAATGCTCTGAGCATCGCTGCGCATTTCCCAGTTCAGCCATAGCGCATTGCCCTGCTGGTAGCCCCATGATTCGCCATCATCCTCAAACAGCATGCCGTTCGTCACGCCTTTGCCCTGTAGTGGGAACAGCTGCAGGGTGCGGCAATCGTCAGCGTTGGCATCCACATGCCGCAGGCGCTCGCTGAGCGGTAATCCCGCACCGGCTCGCACCAGCATCGGCTGCGTTTCTAACGGCGCGCCCAGCGTGACCCACTGACCGGCGCTATACCATCGCTGACTGGCAAAATCATACCAGCCGGTTTGGTTATCGGGCAGCCACAGACGACGCGTGCGCTGGCCGGGTTCGACCACGCTGGCCACCAGTAGATCGCGCCCCAGCATAAACTCATCGCATTCGGCAAACGTCTGCGCGTCCTGCTCGTGATCGAGGAAAGTTGGACGCAACATCGGCTCATCATCAGCATGAGCCTGCCACAGCAGCGTATAGAGATACGGCAGCAGACGATAACGCAGCGCAATCGCGGCGCGAATCGCAGGTGTGGCGGCCGGGTACATCCAGGGCTCATTTACGGTGCGATCGTCATTCCAGGAATGAATAGTAAAACGCGGGTGCATCACGCCGTTTTGTACCCAGCGCACAAACAGTTCGGCATCGGGCTTATCGCCAGAGAAACCGCCCACGTCATGTCCCACGTTGTACAAACCAGACAGGCTCATGCCTAATCCCATGCGAATGTTGTAGCGTAACGTGGTCCAGTTGGTGCGGTTATCACCGCTCCAGGTTTGCACGTAGCGCTGCATCCCGGCGCAGCCGGAGCGTGAAATCAGGAAAGGACGTTTTTCCGGGGCGAAACGCTGCTGCGCTTCCATAGAGGCGCGCATCATCAGCAGCGGCATCACCGGACGAATGTGTTTGATGGCAATGGGTGTGCCAAAGCCGTGGCAACGCGCCTCGCCATCCCACACCTCATATTCATTGTTATCATTCCAGGTGGAATCAATACCTTTTTCCAGCAGCTGTTTGGTGACATTTTCCTGCCACCATGCCACGGCACCAGGATGGGTAAAATCAAGATGCGACCCCTCGTCATCCCAAAACACCGAGCGCTCAGGCGCATCGGCTTCAGAATCGCGAATAAACAACCCTTGCTCTGCCACTTCGTTGTAACGCGGATGATCCTGCAACAAGCACGGTTTGATATTAGCGGCGAGGCGCAAGCCGGCATCGTGAAACGCCTGACTCATCACTTCCGGCTGTGGCACTTTGTCGTAGTTCCAGTTGAACACGTAGCGCTTGTTGTTAATGGAGGTATAACCCGATGAAAGCTGGAATGAATCACACGGAATATCATGCTCTTCACACAGATGAATGAAGTTCATCAACTGATTTTGCGCGTCTGGCGCATCCGTATAATGCATGGTTGAACCGCTGTAACCGAGGCTCCATTTCGGGCCGAACAGCGTTTTCCCGGTTAGACGCACAAAAGCCTTGGTGACATCCAGTACCTTATCAGCAACAAACAGGTAGTAATCGATGTCGCCACTCTCCGCCTGCCAGCGGCGATACGGCTGATGATAATTATCGAGCTCGTTCCCCAGATCAAACCAGCTGCTGCTGAGATTATCGTAGTAGAGACCAAAGCTGACGTTGTCGCGGCGCGTAATGGTAAAGGGCACGTGTTTGTAGAGCGGATCGGTCGAAGAAGCGTTATAGCCCATAGCATCCAGGTTGCGCATTTCATAACGCTGACCGTTGCGCTGCAAGTCGCCGCTTTTCTCACCCAGCCCATAGTAACGGTCATCAGGCATGCGGCGCTGATAGTGCGCCACGCCATCGCCGTGTGCATTGAGTTGATAGGCGCTGGTCGGGCGATCGCAGGTCAGCAGCTGCCACGCGCCGGCGCCGTCGCAATATTGCCACTCCAGCGCCAGCGGCTGATGCACGATTACGCGTAGCTTATCGGTGGCGATCACCAGCGTGCTGCCCTCCTCCTCAAGCGTAAAGCCCGGCAGTGAGAAGCCCGCCAGACTGTCACGCTGACGCCCTTCCCACGGCACATCACTCTGCGGCGCAATGCTCCATGTTCTGTCGAGGGTATAGGCGCCCTGACGTTTAATCGCCACGCGAAACATCCCCGATTCCAGCACATACAGGCAGAGCGTGTGTTTACCGTCGACGGTCAGCGCCACATGATGCGCATCAGAGCCAGCTAAAGACCAATTTTTTAACGTTTTCATCGTTACCTACTTATTCAGGCGCGCTGTGCGCGACGTTCAGCAATAAAAGCAATCAGGAATACCGCACCGATCAGGTCAAAAAAGCCCATGGCGACAAACAGTGGATTAAAACCGATGGTGTCAGCAGTGACGCCGATCAGCAGCGAGAACAGGAAACTGGAGATCCAGGCAAACGAACCGCGCATACCGTTGACGGTTGCCATCTGCCCTTTATCAAACTTCTCTACCACCAGCGCGCTCAGCATGCAGGAGATGATTTGATGACCGAAACCGCCAATTGAGATCAGCGCGATAGCAACATAGGGATCTTTGGTGACCGCCACCATCGCCAGCGACAGCATCAGAAATGCACCGGTCACCGAGCTTGCCACCACGGAGTTAACCTGAGTAAAACCAAAAATTTTGGTGTAAAGGCGGGTCAAATAACCGCTGGCCGCGCTGCCTAAATCAGCGGCGAGGAACGGCAGCCAGGCGAACATGGCGATCTGCTTCAGGTCCATGCCCAACTCTTTCGCCAGATAAAGCGGCACCCAGAAACTCAGCACGCCCCAGGCGGGTTCCGCCATAAAGGCGGGAATGGCGATCCCGTAGAAGCGTTTGTTTTTCGACACGGTTTTCAACGCGGTAAAGAAAGGCAGTTTTACCGCCGGTGGCTCGTTGTCCTGACGAATAAATGCCAGTTCGGACGCCTGCAGATTGGGATGCTGCTCAGGGTCGCGATAGAACAGCCACCACAGCACCACCCAGCCCAGCGCCAGACAGCCCGTGAATAAGAACGCCCCCTGCCAGCCAAAGGAAGCGTGAGCGAAGTAGATAATCGGCGGTGCCAGCATCGCGCCGATGGAGAAACCTACCCCCGCCCAACCGGCGGCAATTGGGCGCTCTTTTTTTGGAAACCACTCGCCTATAACTTTCGCGTTAGCCGGCGTGGCTGCCGCTTCTGCGCCCCCCATCACAAACCGCAGAATCGCTAAATGCACCCAGCTGGCCGCCCCCGCGTGAAACAAGCAGGCCAGTGCCCAAATGGAGGCACAAATGAGAAAGCCGAGCTTGAGGCCAATGACATCGATCAGCCAGCCACAAAGGGGCTGAAAGAAGGTGTACGCCAGCTGGAATGCGCCGACAATCCACGAATATTGTTCGGTGGTGATGCCGAGACTGGTTTTGAGTTCGGGCGCCAGAATGCCTAACGAGTTACGGGTGATGTAGTTGACCGTAACGCCTGCTAAGAACAGCACCAGCACCCACCAGCGCAGATTGCGCCAGGTGCGTTTGGTGCCTGCAGCGGTTATGCCTGGATTTAAACTGCGGTTCATCGGCCTCTCCATATTGAGTCATTTCTCATCATTCGCCATGAGTGAAACACAGTTGTGGAAAGTGGTCGCCAGCGTGATGTCGCATTTGTGATCTGGTTAACCAAAATCACTCACTAGGTTGACTTAATTCCACAAAGAGCAGAGTTTTAACCGCTAACGGCGTGATTAATGATGAGTGAAACACGCTAAATGACTATATTGGTCAACCACATTTAGTGAGGTAACAACATGAAGCAGACCTGGCGCTGGTATGGCCCAAACGATCCAGTCTCTCTTGCCGATGCGCGCCAGGCTGGCGCAACCGGCATCGTCACGGCGCTGCATCACATCCCCAATGGCGAAGTGTGGTCAGTGGCAGAAATCCAGCAGCGTAAAGCGCTGGTTGAAGCCGCAGGCCTGGTGTGGTCGGTAGTTGAAAGCGTGCCGATTCACGAAGAGATCAAAACCGGCAGCGGCCGCTGTCAGCACTGGATCAGCAACTATCAGCAGTCGCTGCGCAATCTGGCGCAGTGCGGCATTACCACCGTGTGCTACAACTTCATGCCGATTCTTGACTGGACGCGCACCGATCTCGAATACCTGCTGCCGGATGGTGCCAAAGCGCTGCGCTTTGATCAGATTGAGTTTGCGGTGTTTGAACTGCATATCTTGCAGCGCCCCGGTGCGGAGCGGGATTACAGTGCACAAGAGATTGCCGAGGCCGCCGAGCGCTTTGGGCAGATGAGCGAACAACACCGCGAACGCCTGACGCGCAACATTATCGCCGGATTACCCGGTGCTGAAGAAGGTTATACGCTGGACCAATTTCGCGCGCAGCTGGCACGCTATGACGGCATCGGTAAAGCTGAACTACGTGAGAATTTTGCCAGGTTCCTGCGGGCGATTATTGCCGTTGCCGAGGAAGTGGGCGTGCGCATGGCGGTACATCCGGACGATCCGCCCCGCCCGATTCTCGGCTTGCCGCGCATCGTATCCAATGCCGACGATTTGCAGTGGATGATTGATATCGTTAGCAGTCCGGCCAATGGTTTCACCCTGTGTACCGGTTCGTATGGCGTGCTGGCAGAAAATGATTTAGCCGGTATGGTGAAACGCTTTGGCCCACGCATCTACTTTGCGCATCTGCGTTCGACAAAGCGTGAAGAGAATCCAAAGAGCTTCCATGAGGCGGCGCATCTGGGTGGCGATGTCGATATGTTTGCCGTGATTAAAGCGATTGCCGAAGAGGAGCATCGTCGCAAAGCAGCCGGTCAGGAAGATGTTATCCCGATGCGCCCCGATCACGGTCACCAGATGCTGGATGACCTAAAGAAGAAAACCAATCCCGGCTATTCGGCGATTGGTCGATTGAAAGGGCTGGCTGAGATTCGCGGCGTTGAGCTGGCGATTCATCGCGCCTATTTTGACACAGCGGCGAATCAGGGAGCCCGGTAATGCGCTTTATGGATGAGGATTTTCTGCTGCAAAGTGACACCGCGCGGCGTTTATATCATGATTTCGCGGCTGACATGCCAATCTACGATTACCACTGCCACCTGAATCCGCAGGAGATTGCGGAAGATCGGCGCTTCGCCAATCTCGGCCAGATTTGGCTGGAAGGCGATCACTATAAATGGCGCGCGCTGCGTGCGGCGGGCATAGATGAATCCTTGATCACCGGCAAGCACACCAGCGATTACGATAAGTATCTCGCCTGGGCGCATACCGTGCCGAAGACGCTGGGAAATCCGCTCTATCACTGGACCCACCTTGAACTGCGCCGGCCGTTTGGCATCACTGATACGCTGTTCGGCCCGGACACCGCGCCTGACATCTGGCACCGCTGTGCCGAAAAGCTGGCGCTGCCTGAATTTTCCGCGCGCGGTATTATGCGCCAGATGAAGGTGCGTATGGTCGGCACCACCGACGATCCGGTCGATTCACTACGCTACCATCGCCAGATCGCCGATGACGCCAGCATTGATATTGAGGTCGCGCCGAGCTGGCGTCCGGACAAGGTGTTTAAAATTGAGCTGGACGGCTTCGTCGCCTATCTGGGGCAGCTGGAAGCGGCAGCGGATATCGCCATCGATAGCGTCGAGGCGTTGCGCCGTGCCCTGTTGCGCCGCCTCGATCACTTCTCTGCCCACGGCTGCCGCGCATCGGATCACGGCATCGAAACCCTGCGCTTTGCGCCGGTGCCAGCAGATAACGTACTCGACGCAATCCTGGAGAAACGTCGCTGCGGTAATCAGCTGGATGAACTGGAAATCGCACAATTTAGCACGGCGATATTGGTGTGGCTCGGCAGTGAATATGCCCGCCGCGGCTGGGTGATGCAGCTGCACATTGGCGCCATCCGTAATAACAGTACGCGCATGTTCCGCCTGCTGGGGCCAGATAGCGGTTTTGATTCAATTGGCGATAATAATATTGCCTGGCCGCTGGCGCGCCTGCTGGATGCGATGGACATCGACGATTGCTTACCAAAAACCATTCTGTACTGCCTCAATCCGCGTGATAACGAAGTGCTGGCGACCATGGCCGGTAACTTCCAGGGCGCAGGCATGGCTGGCAAAGTGCAGTTTGGTTCTGGTTGGTGGTTCAACGATCAGCGCGATGGCATGCTGCGTCAGTTGGAACAGCTGTCACAAATTGGCTTACTTAGCCAGTTTGTCGGTATGTTGACCGATTCGCGTAGTTTCCTCTCCTACACGCGACACGAATATTTTCGCCGCATTATGTGTAATTTGCTGGCGCAGTGGGTTAAGGACGGGATAGTACCTGCGGATGAGCCAATGCTGGGTGGCATGATCCGCGATATCTGTTTCAACAATGCCAGGCGCTATTTTTCCCTGAACACGGCGTGAGAGCAGCCTGTGATACGTGGTCCAGGCCGATTCTTATTCACTATGTTATAGTGCGCGCCTCTGAGCTCGCCAGCCTCAGAGGTTGTGAATCCCTTAACGCAAAGAAAAGAGCACAATGAAAACTCCAACTTCAGCTCAGCGTCCGTATCAGGAAGTGGGCGAAATGCTACGTAATATGATTACGCAAAAGCAGTACGCCGTTGGTCAACGGTTGCCGCCGGAACGTGAACTTGCAGCACTGCTCGACGTGACGCGCACGTTAGTGCGTGAAGCTCTGATCATGCTGGAGCTGGAAGGGTTAATTGAGGTGCGTCGGGGTGCTGGTATTTATGTGATTCACGACACCCCGCCACACCCGGCATCATCACAAAAAGCCAGTAACGATGCGGGGCCGTTTGAGATGCTGCAGGCGCGTCAGCTGCTGGAGAGTAATATTGCCGAATTTGCTGCGCTGCAGGCGACGCGTGAAGACATCATGAAAATGCGCCAGGCGCTGGAACTGGAAGAAAAAGAGCTGGCCTCTGGCGCGGTTAACCAAAGTGAAAATGGCGATCGCAATTTCCATTTGGCGATTGCTGAAGCCACGCACAACAGCATGCTGGTTGAGCTGTTTAAGCAATCCTGGCAGTGGCGCGAAGATAATGTGATGTGGAGCCAGCTGCATCGCCATCTGATTAACAACGATTACCGTAAGCAGTGGCTCGACGATCACAAGAAGATCCTCGCTACGCTGGTCAAAAAAGATGCACGCGCCGCTAAACAGGCAATGTGGGAACATCTTGAGAACGTGAAGCAGCGGCTGCTGGAGTTTTCGGACGTCGACGATATCGATTTCGATGGCTACCTGTTTGAATCCTGGCCTTTGTACGTCACCCGAAATCCTAATTAAGAGCGTAATCGAAAAGGTCAACCACATGCTTCGGGAAAACTTTAACGACCTCATCTATTTAATCATGGTGGCGCGCGAATGTAGCTTTACCCGTGCCGCAGCAAAATTAGGCGTTTCACAATCTGCATTGAGCCATTCAATTCGCGGTCTGGAAGAGCGTTTAAACACGCGACTCTTAACGCGCACTACCCGCAGCGTGGCGCCTACCGAAGCCGGTGATAACTTAATAAAAAGCGTTGCACCGATGATGGCTGACATTGAAAAGGCCCTGCTGCAACTGACCGACAATCAAAACAGGCCCTCGGGGAATATTCGCATTACCGCCGGGGAGCATGCGTTGTCCTCAACCTTATGGCCGCTGCTTAAACCGTTTGTGCAGGCTTATCCAGAGGTTAACGTTGAACTTTCGGTTGACAATACGTTAACGGATATCGTAAGTGGCCGTTTCGATGCGGGAGTACGGCTGGGTGAAAGCATTGAAAAAGATATGGTGGCGGTGAGGATCGGCCCAGACTGGAAAATGGTTGCCGTGGCTGCACCGGAATATCTGCAAAAAAACGGAATCCCCGCCACACCTTACGAATTGCAGAACCACAACTGTATCAACATGCGCCTTCCCACGCTGGGCGGTTTATACAGCTGGGAATTCAGCAAAGCGGGCAAAGCGATTCGCGTGAAAGTGGATGGACAACTTATTTTTAATCATCTGGCGTCGCGTATTGATGCCGTGCTTGCTGGCATGGGCATTGCCTTTGTGCCAGAAGATACCGTTAGCAAACACATCGCCAGCGGCGAATTGCAAACGGTCCTGGATGACTGGTGCGAACCGTTTAGCGGATATTATCTTTATTACCCCAGCCGCAAACAGCACACCGCCGCATTTGAGAAATTAATCGAAGCCATAAAATACAAAGGTTAAGGTTTTATCTCTCCACGCTCAGCGCCTGATGCTTCGCCAAAAAGAACGGCCTCAAATAGGCCACGCTATTCGACAGCGGTAATACATCTGCGCTGAGCTGAATGCCAATCACCTCTCGCAAATAACGACGGCGGGTCTCAATACGCTGCCACAGTGCCGGATAGGCATGACGAATCTCCACTTGTAACGCCGTATCAGCCAGCGCTACGCACTCTTCCGCGCTCGCGCCGCTGTAACCCGCAACCGCGGGGATAATATCAATCTGGAGCATCATGCCGCTTTTCAGCACTTCAACCGAACGCGGATAAATCGGCGATGACATCCACTCTTCATCCGCCACCAGATGTCCGGGATTAAGATGCCAGCCGAAATGCTGCTTCGGCAAAACCTGCTCAATAAGATCGTAAAGCATGCCACCGCGGGTTCCGACGCGAATATTTTCCAGCCAGGCAACCACGGCGCCAAAGTAGGGTTTTGCGATGCGATCCAGATAATCGGACTGGCTTTGCGGCAGTTCACCCGCTTCAGCGATGACAAAACCGCTGCGACTTGAGAGGCCACCTTTGAAACCGGTGGTAAGTGAAAGCGGATCGCCGCGCTGTATTTTTTTATAGGTTGGATAGAGATTCGCGTTAGCGAAACGACTGCCGGTCGCCGCAATAGTTACCACCGAGTGGGATTGCCCTTCGCCACTCAGTAGTGCGCCCAGCTCGGTTTCACGTACGCCAACCTCAATGGCATTGAGCGCATCCAGCATACAGTTCGACGCGAGGTTGGCACCATATTCGTAATGGGCTATTTCGTTCGCATTACAGGTGGTTCTGGCACCGTGATCGCCAATAAAAAGGTGGACGGCATTTTCCAGCACCGCGTCATCTTTCATCGTCCGTTTTATGGCATCAACGATGAAATATGGCAAATCAAAGAGTGTGTGACCATTTCCCGCTGCGGGCGTGAACATCTTCCATCCCACCAGCCCAACCTTGTTGCTGTTATTTAAGCCCGCATCAGCGAAAAGCTGTTCCAGCGGAACTTCATTCTCCATCGGCTGATTGGGCAGTGAGAAGAAAGGCGTGTGCACCAGCGAAGCCGCTACGCGTGAGAAACGTGCCAGCTTGAGGTTTTCGTTGCCTAATACCAGCGTGCAGCGTCCGGACTGGTCCAGCAGTAACAGCCCCTCTTCGAAACGCGGAATAAATCCGGTGAGATACTCGAAATTACTCCCATGTTCCTTGTCCGCGTAAATCACCAGGCTATCAAAACCCTGCCGTTTCATGCCTGCCAGAAGCGTATTTTTTCGTTTTAGCAGGGTGTCATCGGAGAGAGAGACCGGCTCAACGTCACTAAACTTCACCGGCGCGGTGAGGGGGCCAAATTTGATTGCCATGATGCGTTTCCTCGCAGTGCAAATAGTTGCCTGAGATAGTAGCGTCTTTTGCCGGGCAGGATTTTGATGCAAACGAAAAAAGGCGGAGGGGTGAGCTCCGCCTTGTTTCAAGTTCCGGTCAGTGCGCCTGACCGGTCAGTTGCAAAAGGGCAACGATGATTTGCAAGATGACCCGGACTAAGTCCAGTAGCAATCGAACAATTTCCATCACTTTCCTTCTCCTCTGACAGGAGCGCGCCTTTCAGCCGCCGGGGCTTTGACTCCACCCGCCGACGGCCTAAGCACATTGTGTGAGGAGTGCTGAGCGGCTCTCATTGTGAAAGCCACAGGCCAGCACCACCTGAAACCTGCCGGGATTTGACTATCCGCGCCCCTGGAGTCATCAGAAAAACAATGAGGCTTCGCTCGTCACTCAACACCTGTATAACCATACAGTATTATTGCAAAACTTGAAATATCTCGCCGCACATTTTATTATCGCCTGTGTGAGGAGTGCTGAGCACCCCGTTCGCAGCGCGGTTACCAGCCGGTTTGCGAACATAAAAAAAAGGATTTGGCGTTTAAGCCAAATCCTTTTTTATTATCTGCGATGCATTACCGCGCGGAACTGATACGCCAGATAGCGTTGCCCGCATCATCCGCAATCAACACGCCGCCTTGCTGATCGGTGGCTAAGCCAACCGGTAAGCCTCGCACCTGCTTTTGATCGTCGGTGAGGAAGCCTGTCACCACCGGCTGTGGCTGCCCTACCGGCTTCCCGTCTTCGAACTTGACCCACACCACCTGATAGCCGTTAAGCGGCGTGCGGTTCCAGCTGCCGTGTTCGCTGATAAACGCTCCGCCACGATACTGCGGCATGTTATCTGCGCCATAGAACAACAGGCCGAGCGGTGCGACATGCGAGCTGAGTGCATAATCCGGTTTAATCGCTTTCTCAACCAGATCCGGCCTTTGCGGCTGCGCGCGCTCATCGACGTGTTGACCATAATAGCTGTACGGCCAGCCGTAGAAGCCTTTATCCTGCACCGACGTCATATAATCCGGCACCAGATCCGAGCCAATCTCATCACGCTCATTCACCACCGCCCACAGCTTGCCGCTCTGCGGTTCCCATTGTAAGCCGGTTGGGTTGCGCAGGCCGCTGGCGTAGATACGACTGGCACCGCTCGCCGCATCCACCTCCAGCACCGCCGCGCGGCGATACTCCTCGCCGATACCATTTTCCGTCACGTTGCTGTTTGAACCTACCCCGACATACAGCTTGCTGCCGTCAGGGCTGGCAAGCAGCGATTTCGTCCAGTGATGATTAATCGGTCCGCCCGGCAGTTCTGTGACCTCTACGGGCGGCGTGCGTATCTCGGTTTGCCCGGTTTCGTAAGGGAACTTCACCAGACTATCGGCGTTCGCCACATACAACGTGTTACCAACCAGCTGCATACCAAACGGCGCCGTGAGGTTTTCAATAAAGCGATGCTGCTCCCATTTTCCGTTCACGTTGCGCAGCAGCGTTATGCGATTGCCACCCTCACCGCCTTTGCCTGAGGCTTTCTGCACAAGGCCCATGATCAGCTGCTTAGGCGCGGTGGTAGGCTTTGGCGTACCATTCGATTCCGCCACCAGTACATCATTATTAGGCAGAACCAGTACCTGACGCGGGTGTTGCAGCCGATCGGCGATCTTCTCGATCTTCAGCCCATCCGCCACTTTCGGCATTTCGCCGGCTTTCCACGGCGTGCCTTCCGGCACCTGCATTGGCGGCATAAAGAAGTTCTGCGCCTGCGGCAGTTCAGGGTTAGCACCAATTTGCTTTTGCGGATCGATCAGTGCCCCGTCATCACAGGCACTGAGCAACATCGCGAGCGTTATCGCGCTAAGTACGTATTTCATGCGCGACCTCCTTGTGTACGGCGATCTCGCAGCACCAGCTGCACGTTAGCGATCAGCAACAGCGCGACCACCAGCGTCGAGAGCGTGACGCCCATGGGCACCACAGCATACGCATCACGGCTATGAATAAAGGCGTTCACCACCGCCAGCACGATAGCCAGCAGCGACAGCCAGAAATGGGTCTTTTCATTCGACCTGGCCCCGCGAAATAAATAAACCAGGCTAATTAAACGTGGCAGGATGGCCAACACCAGACCGATAGCAATCAGCCAGCTGGCGGATTTGGTCCACATGATGACGAAGGTTTGCAGATAGAGGATATCGAAAAACCAGGCCGCAACGAAAAAGCCCAGCGGCAGCGGTTCTAGCAATGTGTAGAGCGTCACGCCGAACACCGATCTTCCTGAGGTATAGAACATTACTCTCTCCCTTTTACCGTATTATCATCAGATGGCGTACGCGGTTCGCTTTATTGCAACAACGTGCCACCACCTGTGAAATATTAGTAAAGATAAACAGTAACGTTTAACACTTATCTAACTTTTTAAAAATGATGACTTATCTGCCGTCAAAGGTTCTCGGCGGCTTAGCGATATCAGTGCTTTTCAATCCACAGTTCGCGGCTATACGCCACGTCTTCTGGATTGGTGATCGGATAACCTTTCACCCACGGCTTTATCAAACGTCCATTGGTGTATTGATAGATCGGAGCAATGGGTGCCTGATCGGCAATGATCTGTTCGGCTTTGTTGTAGTCAGCGTTGCGTGCCGCCACACTGGTTTCCCTACTCGCTTTCGTGAGCACCGCGTCATAATCGCCGCTGTGGAAGCGCGCGATATTGCCGCTATGAGTGGAAGTCAGCAAACTGAGGAAGGTCGATGGCTCGTTGTAATCGCCCACCCACGACGCGCGAATCACATCGAAACTGCCGCTATTACGGCTATCGATATAGGTCTTCCACTCCTGATTTTGCAAGGTGACGTCCACGCCAAGATTCTTCTTCCACATCGACGCCACGGCAATCGCGATTTTCTGATGGCTTTCAGAAGTGTTGTACAGCAGCGTCAAATGCAGCGGTTTACCCGGCCCATAACCCGCCGCCGTCAATAACGCTTTGGCCTGGGCATTGAGCTCCTGCTGACTGTGCTGTTGCAAATAACTTTGCTGTGGCGTGAAGCCAGCGGTGACATCCGGCGTAAAATGCCAGGCCGGTTTCTCACCGGTGCCCAGTACTTTCTCGGCGATAATACGGCGATCGATGCTCCACGACAGCGCCTTACGTACGCGCACATCCGCGGTCGGCCCTTTCTCAGTATTAAATGCGTAATAATAGGTACCGAGCTGATCCGGCGTGTAAACCTGGCCAGGTAACTCTTTCCTCAGCAGCGCGTACATATTTTTGGGGAAGGATTCAGTGATATCGATATCATTGGCGCGATAACGCTTGGTGGCGCTCGACTCTTCGTTAATCGGCAGGAACGTGACCTTGGTCAGTACCGACTCTTTGTCATCCCAGTAATGGCTGTTACGTACCAGTACGATTTTTTCATTCACCACGCGTTCCTGCAGCTGATAAGCCCCATTTCCCACCAGCTTGCCCGGCGAAGTCCAACTATCGCCCTCTTTTTCTAACACTTTTTGCGAGACCGGGTACGTCGCGGCGTTGGCGACCATGCTCGGGAACCACGGCACGGGACGTGACAATGTCACCTTGAGATGTGTTGCATCGGTAGCGGTCACGCCAAGTTTATCGGCGCTCATCTGCCCTTTGGTGATGGCTTCCGCATTCTCAATACCGCTTAGCGCAGCAAACCAGGCAAAAGGTGAACTGTTCTTTGGCTCAACTAAACGCTGCCAGCTATACACAAAATCCTGCGCGGTGACCGGCTCGCCATTTGACCAGCGCGCCTCTTTACGCAAGGTGAAGATCCACGTTTTGTTATCGTTGCTGCTCCAGCTTTGTGCCACCCCCGGCACGATTTTGCCATGGGCATCCTGATTCGTCAGTCCTTCGAACAAGTCGCGCATGACCTGAATTTCCGGCAGGCCTACCGCCTTCATCGGATCCAGTGAAGCGGGCTCATCTTTAATATGGCGGACGATTTCCTGCGAGCTAGCCAACTGTGCACCCGGCGGAATGTTGGCGGCAAATGCGGGTGAAACTGCGCTGGTGACGACTAAGGCAGCCAGCGTCTTGCGGAACGTTAATTTCATTACCACTCCTTAACCCGTAAAAACGGCGACAGCAAACAGGATTATGTCGCCAGCAACTTTCGGCACTTTATCGCAAATCGCTGATTGATATATAGCTATTTCCCTGCGTGCTGTTTACCGTTATGTTGAGGCTGGATTGCCGGTCACATTTTTCTTGCGCGCCAGAACGCTTTTGGCGGAGTTGGAAGCATTTCAATGAGGAACCTTATGTCGTCATACCATCCGCGTCCGCTGCGCGGCAAGCTGGACGCCGTCTGGCAACAATACGGGCAATCGGTGCTGGGCACGCCGCTGCTGTGGTTTCCCGCCCCGGCCGCTGATGCAGAAAGTGGGCTCATTATCGCCGGTACACACGGCGACGAGAATGCCGCCATCGCCACGTTATCCGGCGCGATGCGTACCCTGCCGGACTCGCTGCGCCGCCATCACGTGATTCTGGCGGTGAATCCTGACGGCTGTCAGCTGGGGCTGCGCGCCAACGCTAATGGCGTCGATCTCAACCGTAACTTCCCTGCCGCTAACTGGCAGAGCGGCGACACGGTGTATCGCTGGAACAGCGAAGCGGATGAGCGTGATGTCGTGCTCTCAACGGGATCGGGGCCGTCATCCGAGCCTGAAACCCGCGCGCTGTGTCAGCTGATCCATCAGATCAAACCAAGCTGGGTGGTTTCCTGGCATGAACCGCTCGCCTGCATTGACGATCCTCATCACAGCGAGTTAGCGCAGTGGCTGGCGCAGCAAACGGCGTTGCCGGTTGTCAGCAGCGTTGGGTATGCCACGCAGGGCTCGTTTGGCAGCTGGTGCGACGATCTCGGTCTGCTGTGCATCACCGCCGAAATGCCGCCGATTTCGGTGGACGAAGCCACCGAAGTTTACCTCGAAGCGATGATTAATCTGCTGCGCTGGCAGCCAGCGGCTTAAGTACGCCGTGCGTGAAATGCAGCGACGGTTCAACATCGGCAGCCAGCCAGGTTGGGCCGTCCAAATCCGCAAATGTCGCCCGTGACGTCAGCGGTAATGCCGCACGAATTGCCCGTGATGTGCACAGCATACAGCCGAGCATAATGGCAAATCCCTGCTCACGAGCGGCATCGACCAGCGCCAGCGCCTCGGTTAAACCGCCGGTTTTGTCCAGCTTGATGTTCACCATCTCATAGCGCCCTTTTAGCTGGGGCAAACTCTCACGGGTATGGCAGCTTTCATCAGCACAGATCGGCAAGGGATGGATAAAGTTACCGAGTGCGTCGTCCTGTGCCGCAGATAGCGGCTGCTCAAGCATGGCGATGTTCAAATCGGCCAGCAATTGGCAGCGAGCCGCCAATCCCTCGGCATGCCAGGATTCATTCGCATCAACAATCAGCGTGGCATCCGGTACCGCGGAGCGAATCGCCACCAGACGTTCGCTGATGAGATGGTCATCCATTTTGATCTTTAGCAGACGCGCACCATGTTGCCAGAGCGCCTGCGCGCTGCTGGCCATCGCATCCGGGGTATCAATGCTGATGGTATGCGCGGTGGTGATTTCCTTAGCCAGTGCAACGTCACACAATTCCTCCAGGCTTTTGCTCTGCTGCTGCCGCTCTAAGTCCCACAAGGCGCAGTCGATAGCATTACGCGCTGCACCCGCAGGTAACGCCTGCTGCAAGGCTTCACGCGTCATGCCGCTCTGCAGCGCACTCAACTGCGAGGCAATCTGTTTCAATACCGAGGCTTCGCTTTCGCCGTAACGCAGATAAGGCGTGGCTTCACCCACCCCTTTGATGCCGTTCTGCTCAATTTCCACCACCACCACATGCGCCTCGGTGCGGCTGCCGCGCGAAATAACAAACGGCGAATGGAGCGGCCAGGCTTCCGGATAACTCTTCACTGTTCTCATTCTTTCTCCTTAAATCCGCATGTTAATTGCGAGCCGGCTCGATTATCGCCCGGAAAGGCGCTCGTAAACCCTTAAAAATTATGTCATAAACAAACGCTATATCTGTTCTGACGCGGCTAAAGTCAGATATTCACTTGTTAAAAAAGGAAATCGTATGTCTCAGACTGTTCACTTCCAGGGTAGTCCGGTACCTGTTGCAGGTCACTTCCCGCAGGCTGGCGAGCAAGCAAAGCCTTTCAACCTGGTCGCCAAAGATCTCAGTGATGTCTCCCTTGCTAAGTATGCAGGCAAACGTAAAGTTCTGAACATTTTCCCAAGCATCGATACTGGCGTGTGCGCCGCATCGGTGCGTAAGTTTAACCAACGCTCGGGTGAAGCGGACAATACCGTTGTACTCTGCATTTCGGCAGATCTGCCTTTTGCGCAGTCACGCTTCTGCGGTGCGGAGAACGTCAGCAATGTAATCACGCTCTCTTCACTGCGTGGTGCTGAGTTCAAAGAAAACTATGGCGTGGCGATTGCTGATGGCCCGTTAAAAGGCCTGACCGCGCGTGCTGTGGTGGTGCTGGATGAAAACGATAAAGTGATTTACAGCGAATTGGTGAACGAAATCACCGAAGAGCCAAACTATGATGCGGCGCTGGCTGCGTTGAAGTAATTTTTTGTATTAAAAACGCCGCCCTATTGAGGCGGCGTTTTTAGTGTGCGCGCCTATCAATGCGCGCCTTGCTGCCACATCATCGCGGCCAGCGGCTACTCGCTCTCGGTGCGCTTCTGCCCCAATCCATACTCACGCAACTTATTAGCGATTGCGGTATGCGATACGCCCAGGCGTTTGGCCAGTTTGCGTGTGCTGGGATAGGAGAGATACAGACGCGTGAGCACCGAACGTTCAAAGCGACTGGTAATGTCATCCAGCGATCCTTCCATCGCCTCTTCGCCCAGCGACACATCCAGCGCCTGCTCCGGTAACACAATATCCTGCGGTCCCAGTTCGTAACCTTCCAGCTGCGTCAGCGCGCGATACAGCGCATTTTTTAGCTGCCGCACGTTACCCGGCCAGTTGTAGCGAGTTAGAAACGGTGCCAGCTGCGATGACAGGCGTGGACGCGGTAATCCCTGCTCATCGGCAAAGCGCGCCACAAACATTTCCGTTAGCGGCAGGATATCCAGCGGACGTTCACGCAGCGGCGGTAGATTCAGCGTCAGCACATTCAAACGATAGAACAGATCTTCACGAAATTCGCCGCGTTGTACCAACTCAATCAGGTTCTTCTGCGTGGCGCAGATCACGCGCACATCAACATGCACTTCATGCTCTTCACCCACGCGGCGGAACGTCCCATCATTGAGAAAGCGCAGCAGTTTGGTCTGCATGCGTGGCGACATTTCGCCAATCTCATCCAGCAATACCGAGCCGCCGTTGGCCTGCTCAAAGAACCCTTTTTTGCCTTCCAGTGCATTAGGATACGCGCCCGCTGCGTGGCCAAACAGTTCGCTTTCAGCCACATCATCCGGCAACGAGGCGCAGTTAAGCGCGAGGAAAGGTTTTTTACCCCGCGCGCTACGCAAGTGGCAGGCGCGCGCCAGCATATCTTTGCCGGTGCCGGTATCGCCCACGATCAGCAGCGGAGCATCGTGCATCGCCAGTTTGCGTGCTTGATCGATCACCTGACGCATTTTTGGCGTTACCGCCACAATATGATCGAATTCTGATTCGTCAGTGACGGTGAGGTTTTGCAGCTGTCGCCCCATGCGCGCCGTTGATTTCAGCGTAATCATCGCGCCGACCGGCAGATCGCTCTGGCCCTCTTCTTCTGCCAGATAAATTGGCCGCGCTTCCATCAGGAAATCGCGTCCCTGTATCACCACATGCTGCGCCTGAGCATCAACCCGCTCATTCTCCAGCCAGCGCTGGAAGTTGAAGCCGGTGATTAGCGTGCCAACGTTTTGATTACGCAGCTTCTGTTCATCAAGCGTGAAAAGGTTTTGTGCCGCGGGATTCGCCAGCTCGACCTTGCCTTTTAGATCGATCGACAACACCGGCTCCGGCATCGCCACCAGCAGCGCGCTCAATGCACGATGTTCGCGTTCAGATGGCATAAACGAGACGGTGCGCACATCTGTCACGCCAGGTGTACGACGAATTTCCGCCATCAGATTGCTGAAGGGTTCAAACTCCAGCGCGGTAAAATTGAGGTAAATGCGGCCGAGTGGCGCAATTTCGATGCCGCGCAGGTCAATATTGCGGGCAACTAACAGGTCGAGCAACTCGCGCGCCAGACCGATTCGGTCCTGGCAGAAAACTTCCAAACGCATTGCGATGAGCCTTAGTCAGGTTTTGATTTTAGTGATAATACGCTAACTTGCAGCGCCTCAGAAGAGGCCTGTCATGAAAAGTTGACAGCCAGAGGCAGGTGATAGAGGGAAGTGTAGCGGAGCGACCAACAAAAATCCCGCCAAATCCAGGCGTTAACACAGATAATTTCACCTTTCACGCCACGGCTAGCGTGAAAGGTAAGCAACAGCTGATTATTTAGCAGCCTTCCCTGGTTTATCCCCACTTTTTACCAGCGTTTCTTTAAGCTGGCCGATCAGCTCACGGCGGAAATCACCCAGACGCGGTTTGTCCTCTTCCAGCCATGGCAGTGGACGACACAGCTCCATGGCTTTGATGCCAAGACGCGCAGTGAGTAAACCGGCGCCAATCCCTTGCGCAGCGCGGGTGGAGAGGCGCGCGGCGAGATCCTGCGACATCCAGTCCATCCCCACTTCACGCACCAGTTCCGAGGCACCGGCGAACGCCATATTGAGCAGTACCAGCCGGAATAGGCGGATACGACTGAAGTAACCCAGCTCGATACCATAAATGGCCGCGATGCGATTCACCAGCCGCAGGTTGCGCCAGGCGATAAACGCCATATCCACCAGCGCCAGTGGGCTAACGGCGATCATCAAGGTGGATTCCGCGGCATGACGGCTAATTTCACGTCGCGCCTGGCGATCCAGCACCGGCTGCACCAGCTGGGCATATAAAGTGACAATTTCCCGATCGTTATGGGTTTCATGCAATGCCGCATGCCAGCGTTGCAGCGCGGGATGCGCCTGGTCCAGCTGCGCCTGCTGGGCCAGTTTTTCGCAAAACGCCCGCCCTTTACCGACGCCGTGGCTGTGCAACAATTCGCGGCCAATATCGCGTTCCTCGGCACGTTGGCGCAGACGATACAGGCGACGCCATTCACCTATCAGCGCGCCAGCGCCCGCCGCAACAATCAATCCACCGGCAATGCCCGTGCCGAGCGCAAACCAGTCGCGCGTGATCCATGAATCGTGCAGCCACTGTGCGCCCTGCGCCACCACGCTGACGCCAAAAATACCGAGCCCAACGCCAACCATTTTGCGCCACAGGCTCCGTTTAGGACGCAGTGCCGCCTCCACCGCTTTTTCGCCTTGACCCTCTTCCAGCGGCTCGGCTTCTGCCGTGGCAAGAAACACGCTCTCACTTTCGGGGGTGAAGGTTTGCGCGGCGCGCAGCGGTTTTTCTGCTTCTACCGTCAGCGGGCGGGCAAAATCAATGCGCCCTTTTAAAGGTGTTTCATCGCTCATCGCAATTTATCTCCCAGTAAAAATTCCAGCGCAGCATCCATGCGAATGTGCGGTAGCGGACGGTCGACATCCAGCTGCTGCGGTCTGAACTGCTCAAACTGAAATCCCTGCTGCTGCCAAAAACCGTGGCCAGGCAAACGCGGCGGCACTTCGCCGGGATAAAACGTGAGCGCTTCGTTATCGGCCAGACGATGGCCACGCAACGCAGGCAGCTTCTCGCCACGATGATCAACCAAGCCGCTTTCGGTGGCCTGCACCGACGCCAAACCAAGGCAATCCATGTTGATCCCTTCAAACGCCGCGTTCTGCCACGCATCCTGCACCAGCTGCTGCAGCAGAGAGACCATGTTGGCATGTTGATCGGCAGTCACATGATCGGCTTTGGTGGCAGCAAACAGCAGCTTGTCGATGACCGGGGAAAACAGGCGGCGGAACAGCGTGCGCTGGCCGTAATGGAAGCTCTGCATCAGCTGGGTCAGCGCCAGGCGCATATCGTTGAACGCCTGCGGTCCGCTGTTGAGCGGCTGCAGGCAATCGACCAGCACAATTTGGCGATCGAAGCGCAGAAAGTGATTCTTATAGAAACCTTTCACCACGTGCTGGCAATAGTAGTTGAAGCGCTGCTGCAGCATGGCAAAGTTGCTGCCCGCGGGGGCTTGCGCCAGTTTGCTGACCTGCATCTCTTCAACCTGCGGCCAGGGGAAAAACTGCAGCGCCGGCGCACCCGCCATATCGCCCGGCAGCACAAAGCGTCCCGGCTGGATAAAGTGCAAGCCTTCGGTTTTGCAGTGATGCAGGTAATCAGTCCAGGCAGCAGCAATCGCGGCGAGGCGATTCTCATCGGCTGGCGCGAAAGGATCGAGATCGGCACACAGGCTGCGCCAGTGCGCTGACCACGCAGCACGATCGCCCTGCAACAGCCCGACCATTTGGCGTGACCAGCTAAGGTAATCCTGCGCCAGCATCGGCAGATCCAACAGCCATTCGCCGGGATAATCGACAATTTCAAGGTACAACGTGGCAGTGTCTTTGAAATGGCGCAGCAGCGATTCATCGGGCCGATAGCGCAGCGCCAGGCGCATTTCGCTCACGCCCCGCGTGGGCGTTGGCCACATGGGCGGCGTGCCATACAGCTGGGCCAGACCTTCATCGTAGGTGAAACGCGGCGTACCCAGTTCACGCTGCGGTACGCGCTTCACGCCCAGCAGCCGATCTTCGCGCACCACGGAAAACAGCGGCAAACGCGCGCCACTGTGTACATTGAGAAGCTGGTTAACCAGCGAGGTGATAAACGCGGTTTTGCCACTGCGGCTTAAGCCAGTAACCGCCAGGCGCAGATGGCGGTCAACACCGCGGTTCATCAGCGCCATCAATTCATTTTGCAGTCTTTTCATCGTTCTCCCTGATGAATCGTGCCGACAAGCGTTTGAACACTTTGCTCAGCAACGGTTCCAGGGCGGCCGCCAGCAACAGGCGCAGCGGACGGCGCGCCACCGATTTCACCGCCCAGCCAGCAATCCCGCCGGGCCCGTAAGTTACTGCGCTAATGATGATAAATTTCCCCGCCGACATCAACGCAGGTGTCGCGCGACGGCGCAGAGCAGTAAAACGTTGAGTTTGCATACAGTTTCCTATTTCACTTTTTAACCAAAATAATTCGAGCGGCAGAAAGGCGGCAAGTGCCTGAATCCCCGGGAGCTTACTCTAGTAAGTGACCGGGGTGAGGTCACGCAGCCAACGCATCTGCCGCTTGAAGTATGACGGGTAAAATCAGATTTGGCGGAAGCGGCTACGCACGCTAAATGTTTCCGAGGTGACATAGCGTTCAATCTCACGCACGTTACGTTCGTCGCTGTGTAGCGTGGCTTCCAGCTCGTCGAGCAGTTCCCGTGCGCTCGGAGTGCGTTCACCCGCGGCATCGGCGGGCTTCTCATCCAGCACAAAACCGAGAATAAAATAGGCAACGATGGTGAACATAAACAACCCAAGGAACAGCGACAGCACCACAATGACGCGCAACAGACGCACCGGAATATCCAGGTATTCGGCGATACCGGCACAGACGCCGCGCACTTTACCCTGCTGGGGTATGCGCCACAGTTTACGACCGTTCATCATGGCTGCCTCCAGTTTGGATGTTCGGCATCCAAAATGGCTTCCAATGCTTCCACACGCTCACGCATACGACGTGCATCCTGGGTGATCTGTTGCAAACGCTGCAAATCATTCGATGACAAATCTGCACCGCCGTTGCGTTTGTTGCTGTAATGCAGCCATAACCAGATTGGTGCGACAAATAGCACAAAGATCGTTAACGGTATGGCGAGAAAAAGTGCGCTCATTAATTCGACTCTCCTTAATCATTTACACCCTTTTAACTCGGGCCTGCGGCCAGGCCCGTGGCGATCACTCACTGCGATTCATTTTGGCTTTCAGTGCGGCCAGCTGCTGGCTGATTTCATCATCGGCTTTCAGTTCAGCAAACTCCTGATCCAAACCTTTCGGTTTACCAAAACGCTGGCTTTCCGCTTCGGCTTCCATGTGATCGATACGGCGCTCAAAGGATTCAAAACGCGCCATTGCATCGTTCAGTTTGCCGCTGTCGAGCTGACGACGTACATCACGTGAAGAGGACGCAGCCTGGTGACGCAGTGTTAATGCCTGCTGACGCGCACGGGTTTCGGTCAGTTTATTCTCCAGCTCACCAATCTCGCCTTTCATGCGTTCCAGCGTCTCTTCCACTTGCGCCGATTCCTGCTGCAGGGCCGCCATCAAATCGGTCAGTTTCTGCTTTTCGATTAATGCAGCACGCGCTAAATCCTCTTTACCTTTATTAATCGCCAGTTCGGCTTTGTCCTGCCATTCAGTCTGCTGAATCTCAGCTTGCTCAATGCGGCGCGATAACTGTTTCTTTTCCGCCAGCGCGCGAGCGGAGGTAGAACGCACTTCAACCAGCGTGTCTTCCATTTCCTGAATCATCAGGCGTACCAGTTTCTGCGGATCTTCGGCGCGCTCCAGCAGAGAGTTGATGTTAGCGTTCACGATGTCGGCGAAACGAGAAAAAATACCCATAATGATGTTCCTCTAATTTTGTAGGTAGGTGCGCAAGGCGCTATTCACTAATACAATTCGCGTGCCAACTTTTAGTTGCTTGATTTTAATGACTTTGTTTATTTTACATCCGCCACGACATCACTTAAGGTAGTGAAATTGATTAATCAGTGGCGAATTTCATCATGGCAAACGGTAGTGACAATCTCTTGGGTGAGTCGAATAACTTTCTGGAGGTGTTGGAGCAGGTCTCGCGTCTGGCGCCGTTAGAAAAACCTGTACTGGTGGTCGGCGAACGCGGCACCGGCAAAGAGCTTATCGCTAGCCGCTTACATTATCTGTCAAACCGTTGGGAAGGCCCTTTTGTTTCCCTCAACTGTGCTGCGCTGAATGAAAACCTGCTCGACTCCGAACTGTTCGGCCATGAAGCCGGTGCATTTACCGGGGCGCAAAAACGTCATCTGGGCCGCTTTGAGCGCGCCGACGGCGGCACACTTTTTCTTGATGAGCTCGCCACCGCGCCGATGCTGGTGCAGGAGAAACTGCTGCGCGTGATTGAATATGGCCAGCTGGAGCGCGTTGGCGGCAATCAATCACTGCAGGTCAATGTGCGCCTGGTCTGCGCAACGAATGAAGATCTGCCCGCGCTGGCCAGCGCCGGAA
The DNA here is from genome assembly GCF_039621635.1 of Pantoea sp. BRR-3P. Taxonomy (NCBI): domain Bacteria; kingdom Pseudomonadati; phylum Pseudomonadota; class Gammaproteobacteria; order Enterobacterales; family Erwiniaceae; genus Pantoea; species Pantoea sp. BRR-3P. The sequence continues at coordinate 1,901,228 of NZ_CP155066.1, read as the reverse complement.
AATTTCGCGCGGACCTGCTCGATCGCCTGGCCTTCGATGTGGTTCAACTGCCGCCGTTGCGCGAACGTCGCAGCGATATCTTGGTGATGGCTGAACATTTTGCGATTCAGATGTGCCGCGAATTAGGTTTGCCTCTCTTCCCCGGTTTTAGCGAGCGCGCCCAGCTGACGCTGCTGAAGCACAGCTGGCCCGGTAACGTACGCGAATTAAAAAACGTGGTAGAACGTTCCGTGTATCGCCATCACAGCGCTGAAGAGCCGCTGGATAATATCATTATTAACCCGTTTGCTCCGCGCACGCCGCTGCCAATTCACTCCGAACCGACAGCAGCTCCCCTGCCTTCTCTGCCGCTTGATTTACGCCAATGGCAAAACCAGCAGGAACGTGAGTTAGTGGAAGTGAGTTTGCAGCAGGCCAAATACAACCAGCGCCGCGCCGCCGAACTGTTACGTGTGACTTACCATCAATTACGCGCAATGATGAAAAAGCACGGCATAGAGATGAAGGTAAATTGAATAATATCGATTATTAAATATTTATAAATTTCACCGCTATTTTTACGGCTTTTTTACGGGTGAGTCGGCTAGATTAATTCTATCGACAACCCTGAAAGATGCGCAGGAATAGCAATAAATGGAAAATATCGAGTTAACTGGCAGGACTCGGCCGTTCATTAATACGCGCGAACGTTAAATAATGAGCGGCTTTCTTCAATTCCTTTTACATCAACCTTTTTTTAACGCTCTGCCAGAAATCGAGAACAGGCAGGTTAAGCAACAGGTAAAAACTATGTCAGGCTTAATATTGGTTTCGCACAGTCAGAATAGTCACTCAACTCTCGCCACTATTTATGAAAGCATATTAGCGCGCCGCGGTGGAATGTGGGTGAAATGGAGCGGTGAGTTCGAGACTCTCTCTTCAGAGCTGCACCGTGAGCTGAATTTTAATAAAGGCAATGAATATGACACGCTGACATTTCGCTTAACCAAAGCTGAATATGAAGAGGGTTACCATCAATATATTCATCAGGGATTGTGGCCGGTCTTTCATCAGCGACCTGACATGGCTCGATTTTCAACCAGTAGCCAGATTGGCTATATGCGGCTTAATGAAACCTATGCGCGTGCTATTAGTGATTATGCCATGCCCGATGATGATATCTGGTTGCAGGATTATCATTTGATTCCCAGTATTAAAATGCTGCGCGATGCGGGGCTAATCAATCGTATTGGTTTCTTTTTCCATCAACCTTTTCCCGCCGGGCAATCTTTTGAATCGATACCCAACTGGCGCTATTTGGCCGATTCATTATTGTGTGCCGATCTGATTGGTTTCCAGACCACCCAGGATATGAACAATTTCACTGCATGGGTAGGATCGCGTTTCCGCTGTGAACACCTCTCGCCTTATACGCTGCGGATTCATGGCCGCCAGTTAAGCGTTGGTGTATTTCCAGTGGGCATTGATACGGCGGAAACCAGCGCGCTGGCTGAAAGCAACAGCTGCCTTTTTATGGAACAGCAGTGCCGTGAAACCTTACCGGAGAATATCATTCTTAGCAGCGGACACTTCGACGATAGCACCGGCACGCCCTACCGTATCAGCGCGATTGAGGTATTACTTCGTCAACATGAAGAGTACCACCACAAATTTACATTGGTGCAGCTCGCTTCTATGGCGTCCGGCTATTCTCATCGCATTAAAGAATTGTCGCGCGATCTTGAGACGCGCTGCGGCGAAATGAACGGTATTCATGGTGAGCTGAACTGGTATCCCGTGAGTTATCTGAGCAATCATTATTCGCGAGAAGAGCTGTGCGGATTCTACCGTGCGGCGCGCGTGGCGCTGGTAACACCGCTGATAGCCGGGATGAGCCTGATGGCTAAAACCTATGTCGCCGTGCAGGATCATACTAATCCCGGCGTTTTAATTTTGTCACAGTTTGCCGGTGCCGCCGAGCAGATGCAGGGGGCGCTGGTGGTCAATCCTTACGATCCCGATGCGATTGCAGATGCCATTCATACCGCGCTCATCATGCCACTTTCCGTGCGCCGCGAACGTCACGCGAGCCTGATGAAAAATCTTCACCTGCATAACTGCTATACGTGGGCGGAAGCCTTCATCAACGCCTTGCAACCGCGCGAACAAGAGGCCGATTTGAGCGTAAAATCAGGCGTGATGCTCTCGAATGGCTTCAGTGGACGCCTGCGTTATTAACGCTGGCTCGAACCTGGACAAAAAAAAGCCCGCACAGCGTGCGGGCAACTAATACTGGAAGCAATGTGAGCAATGTCGTGCTCTTCTTCGGTAGAGCCACCGTCGAAGCGCAGATGAATAATAATCATTCTTATTATCATCTGTAAAGCCCTAATTGAGAATTTTTCTCATTTCCACACTAAGATTGTGATTACCTCATCGCCACTTTGGCGAAAAACACAGCAGAAGCGTCGCGAATTTTGGGACTCCGAGCGGTTTGGGATACACTCACGCTATTGCCTCAGAATCGTTGAGTTCTATGCCAAAACTATTCCCTTCTCTGCTGCTTGGTCTCAGCATCATGAGTGCGTCAGCGTGGGCCGCGCCAACCGACAATATCCGTCACAGCGGCTTTGTCTATTGTGTGAACGGCACGGTTAATACGTTCAATCCGCAAATGGTAAGCAGCGGCCTGGTGGTCGATACGCTCGCGGCACAGCTGTACGATCGGCTGCTGGACGTCGATCCTTATACCTATCGGTTGATTCCCGATCTGGCTGAGAGCTGGGAAGTGCGAGATAACGGTGCAACCTACCGTTTCCACCTGCGCAAAGACGTGGCCTTCCAGCACACCAACGGGTTTAAACCGACGCGCAAAATGAATGCCGACGATGTGGTGTTCAGTTTTGCGCGCATGTTTGACCGTAAGCATCCGTGGCATAACGTCAACGGTGGCAGCTATCCCTATTTCGACAGCCTGCAGTTCGCCGATTCAGTGCAGAGCGTTAAAAAGTTGGATAGCGATACGGTTGAAATCCGCCTCAACAGCCCAGACGCCTCCTTCCTCTGGCACATCGCCACCCATTACGCGCCAATTTTGTCGCAGGAGTACGCCAACAATCTCAGCGCTAAAGGCCAACAAGAGCAGCTGGATCGCGAGCCAGTAGGTACTGGCCCGTTCCAGCTGAGTGAATACCGTACCGGGCAATATCTGCGGCTGGCACGTAATCCGCAGTATTGGAAAGGCGTACCGCGGCTGCAGCAAGTGGTGATTGATTTGGGCGTCGGCGGGACCGGACGTTTATCTAAACTGCTGACCGGTGAATGTGATGTGCTGGCCTATCCTGCCGCCAGCCAGCTGAGCATTTTGCGCGACGATCCGCGTCTGCGTATGACGTTGCGACCCGGCATGAATATCGCTTATCTGGCGTTTAACACCCGTAAACCCCCGCTCGATCGCCCGGAAGTGCGTCATGCACTGGCACTGGCGATCAATAACGAACGCTTGATGGAGTCGATTTATTACGGCACCGCAGAAACGGCGGCTTCGATTCTGCCGCGCGCGTCATGGGCTTATGACAACGATGCACACGTTACCGAATATAATCCGGCGAAAGCACGAGAAGCACTGAAGGCGCTCGGTCTGGAAGACCTGCATTTACGCTTAGTGGTGCCCTCTTCTTCACAGTCATGGAATCCTAGCCCGCTGAAAACCGCTGAGCTGTTACAGGCCGATTTGGCTCAGGTTGGCGTGCGGGTGACCATCGCGCCGGTGGAAGGCCGATTCCAGGAAGCGCAGCTGATGGAGATGAATCACGATCTCACGCTAACCGGTTGGGCCACCGACAGTAACGATCCCGACAGTTTCTTCCGTCCGCTTCTGAGTTGTGCCGCTATCCGCTCGCAGACCAACTATGCGCACTGGTGTTCGCCGGCGTTTGACGAAGCGCTGCAACATGCGCTGTTGTCGCAACAGCTTTCGGCGCGCATCGATAGCTACGACAAAGCGCAGCAGATTTTGGCGCAGGAGCTGCCGGTATTGCCGCTGGCCTCTTCGCTGCGTTTGCAAGCCTATCGACATGACATTAAAGGCTTAGTACTGAGCCCGTTTGGTAACGCCTCTTTTGCCGGCGTTTATCGTGATGAGAGCAGCGAGGAATAAGCATGATCATCTATATTTTGCGTCGTCTGCTACTGCTGCTGATCACCCTATTCTTGCTTTCGCTGGTGAGCTTCAGTCTCAGTTACTTCACACCCAACGCGCCGCTGGAAGGTGCATCGCTGTTTGATGCCTGGTGGTTCTGGTTTAAAGGCCTGTTGCAGTTCGATTTCGGCGTATCCAGTACCAACGGTCAGCCAATCGATATTCAACTGCGCGAAGTATTTCCCGCCACGCTAGAGCTGTGCGTAATGGCGTTTATTCTGGCGCTGCTGGTTGGCATTCCATTGGGGATCTGCGCCGGCGTGATGCGGAAAAAGTGGCAGGATAAAGCGATTAGCGCCCTGGCGCTGCTGGGTTTCTCAATGCCGGTGTTCTGGCTGGCGCTGCTCTTTACCCTTTTCTTCTCCTTGACCCTCGGCTGGCTGCCGGTTTCCGGACGCTTCGATCTGCTTTATCCGGTGCAAAATGTCACCGGCTTCGCGCTGATTGATGCCTGGCTGAGCCATTCGCCCTGGCGCCATGAAATGATGGTGAGCGCGTTGACGCATATGATTCTGCCGGTGATAGTGCTGGCCGTTGCGCCGGCTACCGAGATGATCCGCCTACTGCGCAGCAGCACCAGCGACGTGATGGACAAAAATTACGTCAAAGCTGCCGCAACGCGCGGGTTGTCGCGCTTCACGGTGATTCGCCGTCACGTATTACATAATGCGCTGCCGCCGGTGATTCCTCGTCTTGGGCTGCAATTCTCCACCATGCTGACATTAGCAATGATTACCGAAGTGGTGTTCAACTGGCCAGGCCTTGGTCGCTGGTTGATTAATGCGATTCGCCAGCAGGACTACGCAGCAATTTCTGCTGGCGTGATGGTGGTCGGTGGATTGGTCATTCTGGTTAGCGTGTTATCCGATATTCTCGGTGCGGCACTCAATCCGCTGAAACATAAGGAATGGTATGCCCTACGATAATGTCTATGACGAGAAGCGGTTGCCCAGCACGCTGCGTCGCAGCTGGCAGCGCTTATACCGCGACACCAGCGGCATGGTCGGTTTGTACGGCTTTGGCATCCTGCTCTTCCTCTGTCTGTTCGGTGGTTTGCTGTCACCTTATGGCATTGACCAGCAATTCCTGGGTTATCAACTGCTGCCGCCTTCGTGGTCGCGCTATGGCGATGTCTCTTTCTTTCTTGGTACCGACGATCTTGGGCGCGATGTACTGAGCCGCCTGTTAAGCGGCGTGGCGCCCACCGTGGGGTCCGCCATTCTGGTTACGGTGTTAGCGACGATCTGCGCGCTGGTGCTCGGTATCTTCGCTGGCATAACGCGCGGCGTGCGTTCGGCGGTAATGAACCACGTGCTGGACACGCTGCTGTCGATTCCTTCGCTATTACTGGCGATTATCGTGGTGGCCTTTCTCGGGCCGCGTCTGGAACATGCGATGCTGGCCGTGTTTCTGGCGCTGATCCCACGTTTAGTGCGCGAAATCTATACTGCTGTACATGATGAGATGGAGAAAGAGTATGTGGTGGCGCTGCGCCTCGATGGTGCGCGCAATCTGAATATTCTGTGGAACGCCGTGCTGCCGAATGTGCTGCCGCTGCTGGTGAGCGAAATTACCCGCTCGCTGTCAATGGCGATTCTGGATATCGCGGCGCTCGGTTTCCTCGATCTTGGCGCGCAGCTGCCCTCACCCGAATGGGGCGCAATGCTCGGTGACGCGCTGGAGCTGATCTACGTGGCGCCCTGGACGGTGATGCTGCCAGGCGTGGCACTGATGGTGAGCGTGTTGATCGTTAACCTGCTGGGCGATGGTATCCGTCGCGCAGTAGAAGCGGGAGTTGAATAATGCCGCTACTGGATATCCGAAATCTGACCATCGAATTTATGACCGCTGACGGTCCGGTCAAAGCGGTCGACCGCATCAATCTGACGCTTACCGAAGGTGAAGTGCGCGGGCTGGTCGGTGAATCAGGATCGGGCAAGAGCCTGATCGCCAAAGCCATTTGTGGCGTAACGAAAGATAACTGGCGCGTCACCGCCGATCGCATGGTATTTGACGACGTCGACCTGCTGCGTCTGTCGCCGCGCGAACGCCGACGTATTGTCGGCCACAATGTCTCGATGATTTTCCAGGAGCCGCAATCCTGTCTCGATCCTTCAGAAAGCATTGGCCGCCAACTGATGCAGGCCATTCCGCGCTGGACCCATAAAGGTCGCTGGTATCAGCGCCTGTGGTTCTGGCGTAAAGTGCGCGCGATTGAGCTATTGCACCGCGTTGGCATCAAAGATCATAAAGACATCATGCGCAGCTTCCCGTACGAATTAACCGACGGTGAATGCCAGAAAGTGATGATCGCTATCGCCCTGGCCAATCAGCCGCGCCTGTTGATCGCCGATGAACCGACCAACGCCATGGAGCCAACCACGCAGGCGCAGATTTTCCGCCTGCTGAGCCGCCTCAATCAGAATAACAACACCACGATTTTGCTGATCAGCCACGACCTGCGCACGATGAGCCAATGGGCTGACCGCATCAACGTGATGTATTGCGGCCAGACGGTGGAAACGGCGCAAAGCGAAGATCTTATGGATACGCCGCACCATCCTTATACTCAGGCGCTGATCCGCGCGATGCCCGATTTCGGCAGCGCGCTGCCGCACAAAAGCCGATTAAATACGCTGTCTGGCGCGATCCCGTCGCTGGAACATTTGCCGATTGGCTGCCGTCTTGGTCCACGCTGCCCGTATGCGCAGCGAAAATGCATTGAGACTCCGCGTCTGACCGGTAACAAAGCCCACCTGTTCGCCTGCCACTTCCCGCTAAATATGGAGGGCCAGTAGTCATGGACACCTTGCTGGAAGTACGCAACCTGAGCAAAACCTATCGCTATCGTACCGGCCTGTTTCGTCGCCAGCACGTTGAGGCGGTGAAAGGCGTCAGTTTTACCCTGCGTGAAAAGCAGACGCTGGCGGTGATCGGTGAAAACGGTTCGGGGAAATCCACGCTGGCGAAAATGCTGAGCGGCATGGTGGAACCCACCGCGGGTGAAATGCTGATTGACGATCATCCGCTGGAGTACGGCGACTATGGCTACCGGAGCCAGCGCATCCGCATGATTTTTCAGGATCCCTCCACCTCGCTCAATCCGCGGCAGCGCGTCAGCCAGATTCTTGATTTTCCGCTGCGTCTGAATACAGAACTCGACGATGAAGCGCGCGAGAAACGCATTATCGCCACGCTGCGCCAGGTCGGCTTGCTGCGCGATCATGCTGGCTACTATCCACATATGTTGGCGCCCGGACAAAAACAGCGCCTGGCGCTGGCACGCGCATTGATTTTGCAGCCAAAAGTGATCGTTGCCGATGAAGCCCTTGCCTCACTGGATATGACCATGCGCTCGCAGCTGGTGAATCTGATGCTGGAACTGCAGGAGCAGCACGGCATCGCCTATATCTATGTCACGCAGCACCTTGGCATGATGAAGCACATCAGCGATCAGGTATTAGTAATGCATCAGGGCGAAGTCGTGGAGCGCGGCGGCACCGCCGATGTGCTGGCCTCGCCGTTACATGATCTAACCAAACGCCTGATCGCCAGCCATTTTGGTGAAGCCTTAACCGCCGAAGCCTGGCGACGTGAGCGCTGATGCCGCACCGCAGCGTGGAAAACGCGGTGCGATTTACCGCATTTATAGAGACGTGCTAGACTTCGCACGAGATTAACGTCGGTCGCCTGCTTTTTAACCATCGCGACCGCCAACAACAATGACCAAAAGGATTACAGCTATGGGTTTTCTTTCCGGTAAGCGCATTCTGATTACTGGCGTTGCCAGTAAACTCTCAATCGCCTACGGTATTGCGCAGGCGATGCACAAACAGGGCGCAGAACTGGCTTTCACCTACCAGAACGACAAACTGAAAAGTCGTGTGGAAGAGTTTGCCAAAGATCTGGGTTCAGACATTGTTCTGCCTTGCGATGTCGCAGAAGACGAGAGCATTACTGCGCTGTTCACCGAACTGGCAAAAACCTGGCCGAAATTTGACGGTTTCGTTCACTCCATCGGTTTCGCGCCTGGCGATCAGCTGGATGGTGACTACGTGAACGCCGTTACGCGTGAAGGCTTCAAAATTGCGCACGACATCAGCGCCTACAGCTTTGTGGCGATGGCAAAAGAGTGCCGCGCAATGCTGAACCCGAATTCTGCCCTGCTGACCCTCTCATACCTCGGCGCAGAGCGCGCGATCCCGAACTACAACGTGATGGGTCTGGCTAAAGCGTCTCTGGAAGCCAACGTTCGCTACATGGCGAACGCGATGGGTCCTGAAGGCACGCGTGTTAACGCCGTTTCTGCTGGTCCAATCCGTACCCTGGCCGCGTCAGGCATCAAAGATTTCCGTAAGATGCTGGCACATTGCGAAGCGGTGACCCCGATTCGTCGTACCGTGACCATCGAAGACGTGGGTAACTCTGCGGCTTTCCTGTGTTCTGACCTCGCGGGTGGTATCACCGGTGAAGTGGTACACGTTGATGGCGGCTTCAGCATTGCCGCCATGAACGAGCTGGAATTAAAGTAAGCGTTATCATCGGGTCGCCATTTATGGCGACCTCTTTATACAAAAACATCCCTCCTTATACTCGTAAGCTATTAATTATTCCCCATCATTCTTTTGCCGTGGACAGCCGTTCAGCGACGATAAGCTAGCCCTTTGTTGCACGCCTGCTTTTCAGATTCGCACGCCGTGCAGCAAGTCCGTTTTTAGCGAAAGGAATGACCATGGAACAACGCCGTTCTCCCGGCCATGACCACTGGTTTTATGAAAGCCAGACTCGCCCTAATACTACCGCCACCGCACCGCTGGTGCCCGAAGCCGCCTATATCGAAGACCGTTTTCTGCTCGGTTTGCAACAGGAAGCCACCGCACTCCAGCCGCTGTTGACGCGTTTTCAGCCCACACTGCTGGCCGCACGCGACCTGAGCCAGATCCTGTTTCCCGATACGCTCGCGACCAGTTTGACCCACACCTTGACGCTGTACGATCGTCTTAGTACCGCGCTGACGGTAGCGCAGGTGGCCGGCGTTCAGCGCCTGTGTAATCACTATTCTGCGCGGCTTAATCCTTTGCCAGGCCCGGATTCCTCACGTGAAAGTAACAATCGCCTGACGCAAATTACCCAATATGCTCGCCAGCTGGCGATGCAGCCTGAATTGATCACCACTAACAGCATCAGCGCGCTGGATGCAGTGGGATTGTCGGAGCCCGATATCGTCACGCTGAACCAACTTATCGGGTTTGTCAGCTATCAGTCGCGCGTTGTGGCCTCGCTGCACGCGATGATGGGCTTGCCGGTACGCTGGATCCCTGGTGTTTCTCCGCCACCCGATGCCAGCGCAGCGTTGTTTGCCAGCAGCGCTGGCTGGCAGCCTGCGCTAAAACCGGTGGAATTGCGCTATGCCAGCGCCGAACAGCTGGCAGCGGTGACTTTCTGTCAGGGAATTGACGGGGTAGATGACGCGATCTGGTTATTGGTACACGATGCACAAGCGCTGTACGGTTTCGCCACTCTGAAGCAGCGACTGAGCACACATTTCGCTGCGGAAGAGGCGCTGGCACAAGCGGTCTGCGCACGCGTGCTGGGTTGTCGCCGCCAGTTCGGGCAACTGACGGGCGAATGGCGCGCGGCGCTGCTACAGGATGTGGAGAACGCGGGTACTGCATCGCCGGTGATAGCGATTGGCGCCCAGTTAACCCGCCAGCCCGATCGCTTTAGCGCGGCACATCTGCAACCCCTGCTCAATGCGGGCTGGGGCACCGAACGCATCTTTACGCTGTTACAAGCCGTGGCGTTTGCTAACTGGCAGGACCGCGTGCTGATGGCGTTAGGAGAAACCCGTTAGTCGGGCAGATGCCGACGCGCTTCATCAAAGAAGTGCTGAGCCAGCGGTGAAGCTCTGCCTGGCTCGGCAATCACCAACGCTGCCTGGCGCCCCATTGGGGCAATCTCAATTGGCCGACGCGCCAGATTCTGTAACAGCTCCGGCAGCAGATGGCCGCATGGCGACACCATTACGCCCAATCCCACCTGCGTACTTTGCAACAGTTGCATAATTGACGCGCTTTCAACGATAACGCGCGGAATGAGGCCAGTTTCACGCAGCTGGCCGTCGAGATAACGGCGAAAATAGCGCGTTGGCTCGGCCAGACACAGCGGGTGGCTGGCGAGCATCGATAGCGACAGCGTTTCATGCTCAAGCAGTGCCGGAAAATAGTGAGGATTGAAAAGTGCTTCCACGCCGGGATCTTTTAACAGAGCGGTTTGAAAATGCAGCTCGCGTAAGGAGGTCAGCTCAAAGAAGCCAATCCCGCCATCTACCGTGTGGCTGTTGAGCGCCTCTAAAAGCTGATCGGCGCTCATCGCTGAAACGCGATAATCAAGCTGCGGGTAGCGTATTTCAACCGCCTTTAATAATGCCGGCAGCGCCACGCTGCACTGCGGCATCACGCCCAGCCGCAAGGTGCCATTCACGCCATGCTTGAGCGATTCCACTTCCAGCTTTAAACCCTGATAAACCGAGACAATTTCCCGCGCCCACGTCAGTACGCGCTCGCCTTCCGGCGTGAAACCATCGAAATTGTTGCTGCGATTGATCAGCGATAACCCTAACTCGCGCTCAAGGTTTTTCAGCCGCATTGAAAGCGTTGGCTGGCTAACAAAGCTGGCCTCAGCCGCACGTCCAAAGTGGCGTTCGCGTTCCAGGTTACACAGATAAATTAACTGTTTGATGTCTATTTTATTTGTCCAGCAATAAGTGATGAAAGATGACGTCGGCTACCTAAAAATGCCGTGTTACCCAGCAGGCGAGCGCCAAATAATCGTGCCGGGAAAAACCGGGGGATGTTCAACCAGCCCGCCAGTGATGTCAATGTAACCCCTTCATTTTATTCCCGGGTATGCCTTACCCATTGAATTCTTTCTCCAACTTCAATTATTTACACCTCGCTCACTGGCCTTACTGCAACCAGCGTCTAAAATTGTCAGCGTGACTAGCTAGTCCTTAAATCTAATGGAACATTGATAAGAGGTCTTCCTATGAACAAACAGAGCTACAGAGGCGGCGCAGGGAATTTTGCCAACAATCCGGAACGTGCCAGAGAAGCTGGCAAGGCGGGAGGCCAGGCCAGCGGTGGTAACTTCAGAAACGATCCTGAAAGAGCCGTCGAAGCGGGTCGGAAAGGAGGCAAAATAAGCCGTCGTCCTCCAACGAAGTCTGAGTAAGGCGCCTTAGGATGTTGTCTGCCAGGGATTGGCATCAGCGTTGCTGTTATCAAGCAACGCTTTACGCCACGCCCAGAGCGCTTTTCACCTCGTTAGCAATCTTCTCAACCTGCGGGCCGTAAATCACCTGCACATCATGTTCGCTGACGCGATTAACCCCATTGGCACCGGTCGTGAGCAAGGTTTGATCGACCACTTGCTTCATCTCTTTGACCCGTACCCGCAGCCGGGTAAAACAACAATCGACATCTTCTATATTGGCTTCACCGCCGAGCCCGCTAATGATCACTTTGGTGCGCTCATCAGCCGCCACCTGCTCCGGTTTTTGCTCCTCATCAGATTCGCGCCCCGGCGTTTCCACACGCATGCGCGTAATCACAAACCGGAAGGCGTAATAGTAAATCGGCACATACATCACCCCCAGCACAATCGTCCACCACCAGTGGGTTTTCGTGCCGCCGAGAATACCAAATACCACCAAATCGATGGCGCCGCCCTGCACGTTACCGATCATCAGGTGCAGCATCGACATCAGCATAAAGGACAAGCCGGTGAGCACCGCATGCAGGATATAGAGCACGGGCGAAACGAAGATGAAGCAGAACTCCAGCGGCTCGGTGATACCGGTAGTAAAGGACGTTAATGCACCCGCCAGCACCAGTGCTTTAACGCGCTGTTTATGCTCGGGCCGTGCGGTGTGATAAATCGCGAGTGCGGCGGCCGGTAAACCAAACATCATTACCGGGATCTTGCCTTGGGCAAGGAATTGCGTGGCACCGCGCACCGTATCATCCGGGATCGCGCCGGGATGCGTCAGCGAAGTATTAAAGATATTCAGCGCGCCCACAACGCTTTGCCCCTCCACCGTCGCCATGCCACCAATCGGCGTAAACCGTACGGTTTCATTGAGAATATGGTGCAAGCCGGTGGGAATCAGCAGGCGTTCGCTGGTGCCAAGCAAAAAAGCACCATATTGCCCACTTTTACCAATCATCAGGCCAACCCACGCGATGCCTTCGCCGATGGTCGGCCAAATCAATGCCAGCAGCACGCCCACCAGCGGCAACACCACCACCGTGACGATCGGCACAAAACGACGTCCACCGAAGAAGCTGATGGCCGTGGGCAGCTGCTGCGTATAAAACCGGTTGTGCAACACCACGGTAATCAAACCTGCGATCACGCCGCCCAGCACGCTCATGTTGTAAGTAAAAATACCGAGCATGTCGATGTATTCGGCGGAGGTCATCATCGCGGCGGTTTGGTCCATGCCAGCCTTTTGCAATGCTTCTGGCGTGGTGGTCGCCGCCGTCAAGCCCTTCGACGCCAGCGTGGAGCTGATGCCGACGTTCATGGCGATATAACCAATCACTGCGGCGAATGCGGCGGTGGGCTTCTCGGCTTTTGCCAGTCCAATGGCGCTGGCCACGGCAAAGAACAGCGGCAGATTGGCAAACAGCGCTCCCGCCACTTTACGAATAAAACCAATGATCAGTTGTGGCACCTGCAGATTGGCGAAAGCATCTCCGGTAATTGCCGGGTTTTGCATTGCGGCGGCTAACCCAAGAAAGATCCCTGCGGCGGCGATCACCGAGATCGGCATCATCAAAGCTTTACCGAAAGCGTGAATTTGGCTGGCCAGATTCTTCATGCTGCGTGCCCTTCTCATCATTGAAAGAGCAATTATTAGTCAGTTATTCCTGCAGCACGTAACTCACGCACCTGACCAGCGGGAAAAATTTGATATAAGTCACGCTTTGCTACCTTTTTGCGATAAACGCCGCCTATCGCTCCATTAAACCAATCAATTAGACAACTTTTAAGGAGAGTCGCACACTTCCCGCTAACAGAAGACATATTCTGATAACAACTCATAAACAAATAAGCCTGCAACTATGAAATTTAAACGTAAGATTCAACCTTATCGCGCCGCGGCGGGCGGCTGGGGTTCATTGGAAGCGACTACCCGTTTTGTCCTTGATAGCAAAGCAGCGCTGAAAAACATGCGTAACTTAATGCGCATGAACAAAGCGCGCGGTTTTGACTGCCCGGGTTGTGCATGGGGCGATGACAACAAAAGTACCTTTAGTTTCTGTGAAAACGGCGCAAAAGCCGTGACCTGGGAAGCGACGCGACGCGTCGTTGCTCCAGATTTTTTTGCCCAGCACAGCGTGAGCACCCTCTATCAGCAAAGTGATTATTTTCTCGAATATCAGGGCCGCTTAACCCACCCAATGCGCTACAACAGTGCCACCGACCATTACGAACCGATTAGCTGGAATGACGCCTTTGCGCTGATTGCTCAGCACCTGCAGGCGATGGATCATCCAAACCAGATGGAGTTGTATACATCGGGTCGTGCCAGCAATGAAGCGTCATGGCTTTATCAACTGTTTGGCCGTGTGATGGGCACCAACAACTTCCCCGACTGCTCCAATATGTGCCACGAAGCCAGCGGCACCGGCCTGAAACGCAGCATCGGCGTGGGTAAAGGCACCATTCGTCTCGACGATTTTGATCATGCGGACGCGATTTTCGTCTTCGGTCAGAATCCAGGCACCAACCACCCGCGCATGCTGCACAGCCTGCGTCACGCTGCCGATCATGGCGCGAAAATCGTCACCTTCAATACCCTGCGCGAGCGCGGGCTGGAGCGTTTTGCCGATCCGCAAAAGCCGCTGGAAATCGTCACATCGATGGCCGGTACGATTAGTTCTGCCTATTACCAGCCCAATCTCGGTGGCGATATGGCGGCGATTCGCGGCATGGTGAAAACGTTGCTGGAAATGCAGCGTGAACGTTTGGCGGCTGGCGAAACGGGCATTTTTGACCAGACGTTTATTAGCGCAAATACCCAAGGCGTTGAGGAATATCTAGCCGCCGTAGATAACACCCGCTGGGACGATATCGTGCGTCAATCCGGTCTGAGCGAAGCGCAGATACGTGAAGCCGCGGCAATTTATCAAAGCGCTGAGCGCGTCATCGTGACCTGGGCGATGGGTATCACCCAGCATAAACATTCAGTGGACACCGTACGCGAAATCACCAACCTGCAATTGCTGTTTGGCCAGTTGGGCAAAAAAGGCGCGGGCCTGTGTCCGGTACGCGGCCACAGTAATGTGCAGGGCAACCGCACCATGGGTATCGATGAAAAGCCGAGCAAGCCGTTCCTTGATGCACTGGGTACCCACTTTGGTTTTGAACCGCCGCGCGAGCACGGTCATAACACCGTTGAAGCGCTGAATGCGATGTTGCGTGATGAAGTGAAAGTGCTGATTGCGTTAGGCGGAAATCTCGCGGCGGCAGCACCCGACTCCCCCGTCACCGAAGAGGCGTTGCAGCATTGCGGTTTGACCGTGCACATCAGTACCAAACTGAACCGCAGCCATCTGGTGCCGGGCCATGAAGGACTGATTCTGCCAACCCTGGGCCGCACCGAACGCGATCGTCAGGCCAGCGGTAATCAGTACATCACTGTGGAAGACTCTTTCAGCATGGTACATGCCTCAGAAGGCGTGGGGATTCCGCTGGCGGAGACGCAGCGTTCCGAAACCGCGATCGTTGCGGGTATTGCGCATGCCACCTTAGGCAGCGAGAAAATCGACTGGCTGGCAATGGCGGGTAATTATGATCTGATTCGCGATCACATCGCTGCGACCATTCCGGGCTTTGACGATTTTAATAACAAGTGCGACATCCCCGGCGGTTTCTATCTCGGCAATGCCGCCGCAGAATTGCGCTTCAACACACCGAGTAAACGGGCAGAATTCAGCGCCGCCGCCCTGCCGACTTCCCTGTTCCCGCAGTTGGGTGATGTGGCCGTGCCGTTTACGCTGCAAACTCTACGTTCACACGATCAGTACAACACCACCATTTATGGCCTCGATGACCGTTATCGAGGCGTGTATGGCCAGCGCGAAGTGGTATTTATCCATCCGGATGATATGGCGTCGTTAGGTTTCAGCGAGGGCCAGCTGGTGGATATTGAAACGCTGTGGAATGACGGATTAACGCGGCGCGTTAGTGGTTTCAAGCTGGTGCCGTACAATATTCCGCGCGGCAATCTCGCCGCCTATTATCCGGAAACCAACCCGCTAGTACCGCTCTCCAGCTTTGGCGACGGCAGCGGTACGCCGACCTCAAAATCGGTGCCGGTCAAGCTGGCATTAACTGCCGCCTTGCCCTCACAACGCATCGCCTAACCAAAGCGTTATCAGAAGGTAAAAAGCCGCGTAAAGCGGCTTTTTAGCCTGTTTTGACCTTGCCGCGCGCACGCGATTCGCGTAAAACTGTCAGCCGCTCTTAGGCCACGAAACTATATAAATTATGTTCCAGGATAATCCGCTGCTCGCGCAGCTTAAAGAGAAGCTTCATGCGCAGACTCCGCGTGTTGAAGGTGTTGTTAAAGGTACGGAAAAAGGCTTTGGCTTCCTTGAAGTTGATGCTCAAAAAAGCTACTTCATTCCGCCACCGCAGATGAAGAAAGTGATGCACGGCGACCGCATTCAGGCCGTGATCCACACCGATAAAGACCGCGAGAGTGCCGAGCCGGAAACCCTGGTTGAGCCGTTCCTGACCCGCTTTGTCGGCCGCGTACAAAGGAAGGACGATCGCCTGTCGATTGTGCCGGACCATCCGCTGCTGAAAGACGCGATTCCGTGTCGCGCCGAGCGTAGCGTGAGCCACGATTTCCAGAACGGGGATTGGGCAGTGGCAGAAATGCGCCGTCACCCGCTGAAAGGCGACCGTGGCTTCTATGCTGAACTGACCGAATTCATTGTCACGGCGGACGATCATCTCGCCCCGTGGTGGGTCACGCTGTCACGTCATAACCTCGAACGCCAGGCGCCTGACGTCGGCTTTGGTGAGATGCTCGACGAAAATCTCCAGCGTGAAGATTTAACCGCGTTGCATTTTGTCACCATCGACAGCGCCAGCACCCAGGATATGGATGATGCGCTGTATGTGGAAGAGAATGCCGACGGCAATCTGTCACTGACTATCGCTATCGCCGACCCTACCGCTTATGTCGCGGAAGGCAGCGAGCTGGATAAGCTGGCCGCTAAACGCGCCTTTACTAACTATCTGCCGGGCTTCAACATTCCGATGTTACCGCGCGAGTTGTCTGACAACGTGTGTTCACTGCGTCCGAACGAACGTCGCCCGGCGCTGGCGTGCCGCGTAACCGTGTTGAAAGATGGCAGCCTGGCTGACGATGTGCACTTCTTTGCCGCGTGGATCGAGTCCAAAGCCAAACTGGTTTATGACAACGTCTCCGATTGGCTGGAAAACAGCGGCAGCTGGCAGCCCGAAAGCGAGGCGATTGCTCAGCAAATTCGCCTGCTGCATCAGCTGTGCCTGGCGCGCAGCGAGTGGCGTCAAACCCATGCGCTGGTGTTCAAAGATCGTCCGGACTACCGCTTTGTGTTGGGCGAGAAAGGCGAAGTGTTGGATATCATTTCCGAGCCGCGTCGCATCGCTAACCGCATCGTTGAAGAATCCATGATCCTCGCTAACGTCTGTGCCGCAAAAGTGCTGCAGGAGAAGCTGGGCTTTGGTATCTACAACCTGCATACCGGTTTCGACCTCGCCAATGCAGAGCAGGCCGCAGGCGTGCTGGCAGGTCACGGCATCACCGTTGATCCACAGGCGATTACCACGCTGGAAGGCTTCCGCCAGCTACGTCGTGAACTTGATGCGCAGCCTACGCAGTATCTCGACAGCCGCATCCGTCGCTTCCAGTCTTTTGCGGAAGTCAGCACCGAGCCAGGCCCGCACTTTGGTCTCGGTCTTGAAGCCTACGCCACCTGGACGTCGCCGATTCGTAAGTTTGGCGACATGATAAACCATCGTTTGCTGAAAGCGATTGTGCGCGGTGACAGCATTGCCCGTCCGCAGGACGAGCTGACGACGATCATGAGCGAGCGTCGTCGCCTGAACCGTATGGCTGAACGCGATGTCGGTGATTGGCTCTATGCGCGCTTCCTGGCGCCGTTTGCTGGTACCGATCGCAAGTTCAGCGCCGAGATCATCGACGTGTCACGTGGCGGTATGCGCGTCCGCCTGCAGGAAAATGGCGCGGTCGCCTTTATTCCTGCTCCGTTCATCCACGCGGTGCGTGATGAGCTGGTGTGCTCTCAGGAGAGCGGCACCGTGCAGATTAAAGGTGAAGTCGCTTATCGCGTCACCGACATCATTGATGTGACCATTGCGGAAGTGCGCATGGAAACCCGCAGCGTGGTTGCCCGTCCAGCCGCCTGAGCATGAAAACTCGCGGGATAACAGCCGTTATCCCGCATTTCATTGCAATCACCTTCGCAAAGGTTAAATTTGCTTTCTGCTTCACACTTCTGCTGCTAACCCCTGTCGTTAACAATTCATTACATTACTTTTAACTTGTTGTATTCGATCGCCTCTTTTCCCGGTCTCTACAAGGAGTTAACTCATGAACAACGTCAAAACCGGAGTCATCTGGTTAGCGGTGGCGTTAATTGGCGCAGGCGCATTTGCCATGCTGGCGCTCAGTCGCGGCGAACACGTCAACGCCGTCTGGCTAGTGATTGCCTCGGTCGCCTGCTACAGCATTGCCTACCGCTTTTACAGCCTGTTTATCTCTAAACGCATCTTTGAACTGGACGATCGTCGTCGCACACCCGCGGAACGCTTAAGTGACGGCCTCGATTACGTCCCCACTAATAAATGGGTGCTGTTCGGCCACCACTTTGCGGCGATTGCTGGTGCAGGTCCGCTGGTTGGCCCAATTCTCGCGGCGCAAATGGGTTTTCTGCCCGGCACTATCTGGATTCTGGTTGGCGTAATGTTTGCCGGTGCGGTGCAGGACTTTCTGATTCTGTTCATCTCTACGCGTCGTGATGGCCGTTCGCTCGGTGAGATGGCGCGTCAGGAGCTCGGTTCGTTCGCGGGCGTGGTTACCATGCTCGGTGCGTTGGGCGTGATGATTATCATCCTCTCAGCGCTGGCGCTGGTGGTGGTAAAAGCGTTAGCAAACAGTCCGTGGGGCTTGTTTACCATCGCTGCCACCATTCCGATTGCGCTGTTTATGGGCGTGTATATGCGCTTCCTGCGGCCGGGAAAAATTGCCGAGGTGTCGATTATTGGCTTCGTACTGATGATGGCGGCGATCATCTACGGCGGCAACGTGGCAGCCGATCCTTATTGGGGGCCGCTCTTTACGCTCAAAGGCACTGAGTTGACGTGGGTGCTGGTGATCTACGGTTTTATTGCCTCTTCGCTGCCGGTGTGGCTGCTGCTGGCACCACGCGATTATCTCTCTACTTTCCTGAAAATCGGCGTCATCATTGGTCTGGCGATTGGCATTCTGTTTGCTATGCCGGAAATGAAGATGCCCGCCGTCACCAAATTTATCGATGGCAGCGGCCCGGTATTCTCCGGCGCGCTGTTCCCGTTTCTGTTTATTACTATTGCCTGTGGTGCGATTTCCGGCTTCCACGCATTGGTCTCGAGCGGAACCACACCGAAGCTGGTGGAGCGCGAAAGTCATATTCGCTTTATCGGCTATGGCGCGATGTTGATGGAATCGTTCGTGGCGATTATGGCGCTGATTTGCGCTTCGGTGCTCGACCCGGGCGTTTACTTTGCCATGAACTCTCCTGCCGCACTGATTGGGACTACGGTGGAAAGTGCCTCGCAGGCCATCAACGGCTGGGGCTTTGTCGTGACGCCGGAAATGTTGAGCGGCATTGCCCGCGACGTCGGCGAAAGCACGATTCTGTCACGTGCCGGTGGTGCGCCGACCTTTGCCGTAGGCATGGCGCATATTATTACCGAGGTATTTAACAGCCGGGCCATGATGGCGTTCTGGTATCACTTCGCGATTCTCTTTGAGGCACTGTTTATTCTTACTGCGGTTGATGCCGGTACCCGCGCCTGTCGCTTTATGGTGCAGGACCTGGTGGGCACCGTGGTACCGTCGATGGCCAATAACCGTTCATGGCTGGGTAATATGGCCGGCACCACCGTGGCGGTAGCAGGATGGGGCTTCTTCGTTTATCAGGGCGTGGTCGATCCACTTGGCGGGATTAACACGCTGTGGCCACTGTTTGGCATCGGTAACCAGATGCTGGCGTCGATGGCGCTGATTCTCGGCACCGTTGTCTTGTTCAAGATGAAGAAGCAGCGCTACGCGTGGGTCACTATTTTACCTACCGCCTGGCTGTTCATCACCTCAATGACGGCCGGATGGCAGAAGATCTTCCACGAGAAGCCCTCCATTGGTTTCCTCGCGCAGGCGAACAAATTCAGCAAAGGTATCGATGACGGCATCGTTATCGCTCCGGCCAAGACCGTTGCCGATATGCAAACCATCGTGTTTAGCAATCAAATTAACGCGGCCCTGTGCGCCTTCTTCATGCTGGTGGCGGTCACCATGCTAGTGGCAGCCTTCTTCGTGATCCGTCGCGCACTCAACAGCACAGTGCCGACTACCCATGAATCCGAAATCTCCCTGCGCAAAGAGGTGCGAAATGTCTGAGTCCATTTTTCAGTGGAGAAAGCCCACCGGTGCGTGGCAAATTCAGCACTGCTTACCAATCACACCTGCAGCGGGTGGGCAAAATCTTACGCGCTGGCAGCGACTCTGGCGGGGTTTGCAGCAAAGTTTTCGTTTAATGGTCGGCGTTCATGACTATGAAACTTATCTGAAGCATATGCGCGAACATCATCCAACGCACGCTCCAATGGATGAGCGCGCTTTTCACCGTCACTGCCTCGATGCGCGCTTTCCCAGCCAGCCAGGCAAGCTGGGTAAGTGCCCTTGCTAAAGACTTCAGCCCCGTTTATCGGGGCTTTTTCGTGCCATTCTTTAGTAAAAACAAAAATATATTTAATTTGCACCTTGTGCTGACGCAGGAGGTTGAATACTGTTGCTAAAATAATGAGATACCGCCCGCTGAGCATTCCCCCGGAGGAAGTTTCCATGACCGATGAACAAGGGCAAACGTTGCTATATACCTTGTTTGGCACCACCAGCCCTCATTGGCGTTTAACTTCAGATAGTGATGCTTTGCATTTTGCCGAAGATGAGAACGCTAACACCAATATGGCGGTTCCGCTTACCCCCGCGCAGGCCAGTTTACTTCGCGCGATGACGGTCATTACCTCCAGTATCAACCTTACGCTGTCGCTGCACGGCGAGCCGGTGCCGATGCATTTCGTCGGCCGTAAAGTTAACCAATCAACCTGGGCAGGAACCTCCTCAGCCTGGGGCGATACCTCCGCCGTCGCGCGAGATTTGACGCTGGGCTTATCTTTTGCCGAGCAGGTGGTTTCTGAAGCAAACTCGGTGATTGTGATCCTCGATCAACGCGGTAATATTCAACGATTTAATCGCTTGAGCGAAGAGTATACCGGGCTGAAAGAGCAGGAAGTGATTGGCCGCAACGTGTTTCAGCTGTTTATGACTAAACAGGAAGCCCAGGCATCACGGCGCAACATCACCGGCTTCTTCCGTGAAGGCAGTTCATATGAAGTTGAGCGCTGGATTAAAACCCGCAAAGGTCAGCGACTGTTTCTGTTTCGTAATAAGTTCGTACACAGCGGTAGCGGGAAAAATGAAATTTTCCTCATCTGTTCTGGAACCGACATCACAGAAGAGCGTCGAGCGCAGGAACGGCTGCGTGTTCTGGCCAATACCGATACGGTGACCGGATTACCTAATCGCAACGCCATCCATCAGCAGATCAGCCTGGCACTGGAGCTGGCAAAGGGCAGTCAAACCGGCGTGGTTTATCTTGATTTAGATAATTTTAAGAAGGTTAACGACGCCTATGGCCACATGTTCGGCGACCAGCTGCTGCAGGCGGTATCGTTAGCCATCCTCAGCTGTCTGGGTAAAGATCAAACCCTGGCGCGTCTTGGTGGCGATGAATTCGTGGTGCTGGCGGAACACACCAGCCAGGCCGCGTTAGAAGCGATGGCGTCGCGCATTCTTGAGCGCCTGCGCCAACCGTTCCGCATTGGCCTGATTGAGGTCTATAGCGGCTGCTCGATTGGCATCGCCCTCGCCCCGCTGCATGGCGAAGACCGCGAAAGCCTGATTCGTAACGCCGACACGGCGATGTACCACGCGAAAGAGAATGGTCGCGGTAAATTCTGCGTGTTCGCCAATGAGATGAACCAGCGCGTGTTCGAGTATCTTTGGCTGGATACCAACCTGCGTAAAGCGCTGGAGCTGGATCATCTGGTGGTGCATTACCAACCGAAACTCAATGCTAAAGGCGACGTGGTTAGCGCAGAGGCGCTGGTACGCTGGAATTCTCCCGAACGCGGTTTGGTGCCGCCGGGCGACTTCATTTCCTATGCGGAGGAGTCAGGATTGATTGTGCCGCTGGGTCGCTGGGTCATGCTCAATGTTCTGCAGCAAATCATTAAGTGGCGTAGTGAAGGCATCTACCTGCGTGTCGCCGTGAATGTTTCAGCTAAGCAGCTGATCGATCAAAGTGTTTATACCGATCTAAAACATGCCTTAAGTGAAGCGGGCCTGACGGATTGTCCGATTGATATCGAACTGACGGAAAGCTGTTTAATTGAGAATGAAGCGGGCGCCCTGATGTTGATGAAGCAGTTTCAGGAACTTGGCGCAGAGATTCATCTTGACGATTTTGGTACCGGCTACTCTTCTCTTTCCCAGCTGGCGCGTATCCCTATTGATGCCATTAAGCTGGATCAGAGTTTTGTGCGTAATATCAATATGCAACCTGTTGCACAATCGCTGGTCCGTGCGATTGTTGCCGTTGCTAAAGCCCTTAAGCTGCAGGTGATTGCTGAGGGCATTGAAACCGAAGCTGAAGAGAAGTTTGTGATGGCCAACGGTGTCGATGGGCGGCAAGGTTATTATTATGCAAAACCAATGCCCGCAGAAGAGCTCGGGCATTGGCTGGCTAAGCATCCTGCCCGCGTCTAATGCCGGTTAGCGAGATTAACCGGCTTTGCGCATGGAAGCGCTATGCCGGTTCTGCAGTTGTACCAGACGTTCCATATAGGCAATGTCTTTCGGTTCCAGCGTGAAGGCATAATCTACCCAATCCTCCGTTATATCCATCAGTTCTGCCCGTGACAGCTGCAGCACACGTTGACGTGCTTTGAGCATGGCACGTACGCCATTCAACTTTGGACGTAGCGTGTCGATAAAGGTCCGCGTAGTGCGATAACCATCGCCCGGCTGGAACACTTTATCGACCAGGCCACGCGTCTCATACCACTCCGCGCTGTGTGACTCCCCTTCCATAATCAGCTCTTCGGCCAGCTTCATGCCAGACCGACGCGCCACCAGGGAGTAACCGCCCATGCCGGGGAACAGGTTGAAGGCGATCTCGGGGAACCCCATGCGCGCACTGTTCTGCGCCAGAATGAAGTGGTGTGCCAGCGCCGCTTCAAAACCGCCACCGAGCGCACTGCCTTCAATCATTGCCAGGGTCACCGCTCCGGTATCAAACCCCCGCGCTGCGGAATGGATGCAGTCGACACAGGCACGTGCATAAGCGCGCAGCGCTTCACGACGATTATTGCGAATGCACTCTACGAAGAAACGCAGATCGCCGCCGGCGTTAAACATCTGCGGTACTAACGAACCCGTGACCCAAAAATCAATTGGCAGACCGGAACGCTGGGCGGAATAGCTCAGGTTCATGATCTCCTCGATTAATTCGTGGTTAAAACTCGGGCGTGGTTGCGCACGCAGCATCATCCACATGGTGTGGCGGCCCTCTTCATAGTAGGCCGCGAGCTGTGTGGTTTGTCCAACTTCGGTGAACAGTCTGCATGTGGGTTGGTTAATTACTGTCATTGTCTCATCCTCTGTTTATGTTTATGTGGTGCGTTAAACGCCACATCAGCGTAATCCAGAGTGAGGCCAGACCAAATGAGAGATTGATTTATAAAGCAAAATCCAGAGATATCCCCGACCATCGGCCGGGGAAGCATTAGCGGGCTTACTTGATGGCAGCGCGTTGCCCTACGGCAACATGAGAACGCTTAACGCGTCTTGAATAAACAGCGGTGATGATAGGCACGATTACAGACGTCACTATCACCGACGTGGCGACTAATGCCGTGGCAGCAGGAGCAACCGGTTTAAACTGCGGCAGCATTTCTGCAATCAGGACCGGCGTGGCGACCGCGGCTCCGGCAGTGCTGGAAGCCGCGATTCCCGCCGTGCCGTCGCCGCCACCGATGAAGCGGTCGGCAATAATCAGAGGAATGCCGGTAATAATGATGACCGCAACACCCAGCAAAATGCCCAACATCCCCGTTTGAGCAATCACCGCCAAATCGATGGTATTACCCAGCGCGAAAGCGAAGAAGGGAATCAAGGTGTGAACCGCTTTACCAAAGAAATCGCGCAGTTCCGGATCGAGATTGCCAAGCGCAAATCCGACAATAAACGGCAGTACTGCGCCAACAAAAACGTGGGGTTCAAATGAAGCGATGCCTGCGGTACCGAGGATCACCATGGTCATCAGCGGTCCCGATTCCAGCGACATCAACACAAAGGCTCCCGCCTCCTCTTTCGATCCATATTGCTGCATGATTGAGGCATATAAACCGCCGTTGGTCATATCCATGGCGGCTACCAGGGCTAGCGTAGAAAGACCAGCAAACATCCCCACTTCAATACCATTTTCCGGCATCACGCGTGAGGCAATCGCCGCGACAACCCAGGCGACGGCAATTTTAGTGAGGACTAGCGTACCGGATTTACGCAACACCGTGCCGGTGGCGCTCAGTTTGATTGACGCCCCCATGCAGAAGAACCACACCGCCAGGATCGGTACCGTACCGCTCATCAAGCCATTAGTAAAAGAACCGAAATATTTACCCGCGCCGGGGGAAAAAGTATGGCATAGCGCGCCTAAAAACAGCGGAATCAACATCATACCGCCAGGAATTTTATCGATTGCCCGTTTAATATGCATAGGTCTGTCACCTTAACTGAGCCAAAGGGAGGTGCGTTTCAATTGCCGGAAGGCATGGGGAGCAAGATAACGGCGGGTGACAAGGAAAAAAGTGATCGCACCTTTATTCATGAAACAGTGTTTTATTTTTATTGGTTGATCATTTTGAATTTATGATGTGCATCGCCATACCAGTTGAAATGGCGGGAAAAAGAAAGGCGCCCTCAGGCGCCTGTCTCATTTTGCATACCCTTAATTCTGTCCATACCATGCGTTTTGACCATGTTTGCGCAGGTAGTGTAGATCGAGCAATGTTTGAGAAATGGGCGTTAACTCAGCTTGAAGCCTGGCAGTGTGCAACGCCATATAGGCAACTTCCTCCAACACCACGGCGCTATGCACCGCAGCGTGCGCATCTTTACCCCAGGCAAAAGGACCGTGTGAATTAACCAACGCAGCCGGAACGGCATTGGGATGAATCCCTCGTTGTGCGAAGGTTTCAATAATCACCTGCCCGGTATTCCACTCATAATCTCGCTCTATTTCTTCACGCTTCATCTGGCGCGTGCAAGGGATGGTGCCGTAGAAATCATCCGCATGCGTGGTACCTAATGCAATAATCTCACGCCCAGCCTGAGCCCAGATAGTCGCGTGGCGCGAGTGCGTGTGAACAATACCGCCAACGTCCGGCCACGCCAGATAGAGTGCGCGATGCGTCGCCGTGTCAGATGACGGGCGCATTTTGCCTTCTATAATATTGCCGCTGGCTAATTCCACCACCACCATATCGTCGCGCCGCATATCCTCGTATTTCACGCCAGAAGGCTTGATCACAAGTAGACCGCGTTCGCGATCCACGGCACTGACATTGCCCCAGGTAAAGGTCACCAGGTTATAGCGTGGTAAATCGAGATTCGCTTCCAGTACCTGCTGCTTTAACGCTTCCAGCATGATTTTTCTCCTGAGAACTGTGATACCTCAATTGTGAGGAGCAGGCCAGGAAACCGTTATGGAAGGAATCGCTATAAAAGCAGCGAAAAGTGGCTGAGGCACCAAAAATGCGGTGTAAATTAAGACTTTTCTATCTTCGGAAACAATGCGCAAAGTTTAGACTTATCTAAGCATTGATGCGGACCTGATCTCTCCCAGTTTGAATGCTGTTGCAGGATGAATAGGGCAACGCATTTTACGGTGATTATCGACGGCATAGGATGTGACGAAGGAGAATTTTGGAGGACAACATCTATACTTACAGTGTTACCTCTGTGTTAACAATCAAGGAGAAGTGAATGACTACAACAATGAAACGTTTAACCGCAGCCTTACTGGCTACCACTTTAGTTGTTGCCTTGAGCGGTTGCTCCAACTGGTCGAAACGCGATCGCAATACCGCAATTGGTGCGGGTGCGGGTGCCATTGGTGGTTCCGTGCTAACCAACGGCAGCGGGCTCGGTACTATTGGCGGCGCGGCCGTCGGCGGTATCATCGGCCATCAGGTGAGTAAGTAATAAAACAATAATACGCAGGCTACGCAGCGCATCTACCGATCAACGGGCCACCGATAACGTGGCCCGAACTGTTTCAACCGCCGGCGAGTTTTACTTTCATACCCTTGGCTTCCAGCAGCGTCTTAATCACATCGCGCTTGTCGCCCTGGATTTCGATCACGCCCTCTTTTACCGCACCGCCACAACCACATTTTTTCTTCAATTCAGCGGCGAGCTTTTCAAGTGCTGCATCATCAAGATCGATACCGCTGATCAGGCAAACGCCCTTTCCTTTGCGACCACTAGTCTGACGCTGAATTCGTACAATGCCATCGCCTTTTGGTCGCGGCGCTTTCTCTTCTTCGTGCGTAATGCGACCGCTATCCGTCGAATATACCAGTCGATTGTCCTGAGCCATTATGCCTCCTGTAAGCTATGCAGGATTTGCTGCAGGGTTGCTGCCGGATCGGCGGATTGGGTAATTGGACGACCAATAACCATATAATCCACACCCGCCAGTTTAGCCTGCTGCGGCGTCATGATGCGTCGCTGATCGCCTGCATCACTGCCTGCGGGCCGAATGCCAGGCGTTACCAGCGCAAAATCCTTGCCAATTACCTGCTTAAAGTGCGCGGCTTCTTGTGCAGAGCAAACCACGCCGTGCAGACCGCAATCATGGGTTAAACGCGCCAGGCGCTCTGCCTGCTCAGCCGGGGAAAGTGTAATACCCAGACCTTTCAAATCGCTCTCATCCATGCTGGTTAACACGGTGACGGCAATCAGCAATGGTGCATCTTTCCCAAAGGGTACTAACGCTTCACGCGCCGCATTCATCATGCGCGCGCCACCGCTTGCATGAACATTTACCATCCACACGCCTAAATCGGCAGCGGCTGCCACAGCATGTGCCGTCGTGTTTGGGATATCGTGAAACTTGAGGTCGAGGAACACTTCAAAACCGCGCTCCTGCAGCAGCTTCACCAGTGCAGGACCAAATAACGTGAACATCTCTTTGCCCACTTTCAGCCGACACTGGCTTGGATCAATGCGGTCAACAAACTGCAGCGCGCTGTTGAGATCATGATAGTCGAGAGCCACCAGAATGGGTGAAGTGGTTACAGGCATAACGTTTCCTCAGTGACAGGCACCCGCAGGCGCGATGGACAAACGGCAAGCATTCTACCTGCGCAGAACGGTGACCACAATCACGCTACCAAATCTAACGAACCTGACCGACGAGCCTATGCACGATGTTGAGGAGTCGCAAAAGCGTAAACCCTACTGTATGTTGTAACTATATCGTGCTATAAAAAGAACATCACGGCCACTATTGGCCGTCGAGTCCACGAATGGGTTTAACGGAAGACCACGCACGACAGGATGGACAATGCCAGTACAGTGCATGCGCCGTAAATCCACACTTCTGGCAGCGATAGCGCGGTTTGGTGCGGATCTGTTCACCTACCATGTCACGCAGGACCATCAAACTCTCTTTCGCCCGTCCATCTTCAGCTTCATGTAAGTGGAAATCCATCAGGCGATGGAATACGCGCATTGTCGGATGCCGCTGCAGCTGACGATTGATGTATAACTGCGCGGCTTCTGGGCCTTGCTGCTGCTCAAGGATGTCGGAGAGATAGAGTTCTGCCGCTGCGCCCGTGTTCTCATCAACGCAGCGTTGTAAAAATTGGGCCCAGTTTTCGGCTTGATTCAGTCGCTGATAGCAGGTTTCCAGCATAGGCAAGGTTTCGCTTACCAGTTCTTTATCCTGCTCCAGCACGCGCTGCAATCGGCTGGCAGCTTTGGCGTACTCGCCCTGCTCCATCAGAATACGGCCCATCATGATCGAAACACGCGCACTCTGATGATCGGCTGATTCACCCTTTTTCAATAGCGTCATTGCACGATCAAGGTCATCACTGCTTAGCGCCTGTAATGCCAGCTCGCAATAGAAATGGGCGATTTCACCTTTTTGTTTGTCTTTACCGAGTTTAACCAGTTTTTCGGCCACTTCG
Source organism: Pantoea sp. BRR-3P (assembly GCF_039621635.1). NCBI lineage: Bacteria > Pseudomonadati > Pseudomonadota > Gammaproteobacteria > Enterobacterales > Erwiniaceae > Pantoea > Pantoea sp. BRR-3P. The sequence goes on along the minus strand of NZ_CP155066.1, from coordinate 1,873,381 downwards.
ATGGCCTTTTGCCAGTCGCTGGTCGCCTGATGAATCAGTAACAGTTGCTGGAGCGCACCAATGCGAAAATCCGTTTCTTCCACCAGCTGACCAAACATGTCTTCGGCGCGGTCGTAAAGCCCCGCTGCCATATAATCACGTCCAAGTTGCTGGATCGCCAGCAAACGCTGTTCGTAGCTGAGCGAAGCGCTTTCCATCAATGCCTGGTGAATACGAATAGCGCGATCAACTTCGCCTCGCGAACGGAACAGATTGCCCAGCGTCAAATGCGCCTCAACTGTGCCGCTGTCCTCTTTCAACATATCGAGAAAGAGATCAACCGCTTTGTCCTGTTGATTGGAGAGTAAGAAGTTAACCCCCGCCACATATTCACGTGACAGGCGATTCGCTTCTTGTTGCTTATCCTGATGCGCACTGCGGCGGCCCATATACCAGCCATACGCCGCCGCAACAGGAAGAAGCAAAAACAGCAGTTCAAGCATCGAAAATTAATCCCGACGGCTAACAGTAGGTGACGTTGTCACAGCAGTAGCTTGCTCATTTTGCGCCTGAATACGCTTTAGTTTTCGCTGCGCGTTGGCCAGTGATACGCGTATGCGTAGCCAGAACAGACCACAAATCGCCCAGCCAAGCAGGAACCCGGCGCCAAACAGACTGGCGAGTAAAGTAGAAATACGAAATTCGCCCTGCGCAAGCAGATAATTAAAAGTGATGACCTGGTCGTTATGCGCTCCGAGCGTAACGGAGATAATAAAAATGACCAAAACCACGAGAAAAATTAGCAAATATTTCACAATGCATCCTGTCGAGAGGTTATCCAAGAGAAGTATGCCAAAAAAGCGCCATTGATGCTGCTTATCCCCGCATCAGTTAGCGCATTTTTCTGCAAGCGCAATCAATCATATGGGGACAAATAGCGTAATTACAATCCATCATCGCGCTGCGCAATCTCCTTCTGCTCTGCGGGGGGAACCGTTAGAGGGCCGCAAAAACGCTGGGCCAACAGGGTTGCTAGCGTCACCAATACCCAGGAAATGATTGTTGCCATAACTACATCACGCGGCCAGTGCATACCCAGTAATAGGCGGCTTCCCATCACCATTGTTGCCCAAATAAACAACACTGCGACCGTCTTAATATGCCTGCGTGGCCATAACAGGCCGATCGCCAATAACGCCCAGCTGGCTGCAAACATAGTATGCCCGGAAGGAAATGCATAGCCGGTTTCAAAGGCCCAATGATTTTTTAACCATTGAGGCAGCTGCGTATCATTGGCCAATAAGGTGGAAACCATCTCACTGCGCTCGGTACGATGCAGCTGATAGAACTCATCGCCGCTAATGCCATGGCTTTTTTCCAGCCAAATCACATAGGGTCGAGGTTCCTGGACATGCTCTTTAATGGAGGTTTTGGTGTACTGGCCGGCAAGAATTGCCCCATTCATTATGAGAATAAGCAAAATCGCGGGTTTGAGACGAAAACGTAAGCACCATAGCATCCAGGCACTGAGAATAATGCTGGTGATAATCCCCCATGGGCTGGTTACGGTTTCCGTCATCCAAAACAACAGGCGCAGTATCTTACTGCTTTCTCCTGGCTGCCACTGCCAACCCGATATCCACACGCCCACGGGCATCAGCAATAATAAAAACGCCCCGAAGGTGGTCCGCTTGATGATGTTTAACATTCGCTTCCTTTAAGATCTGCTGCAACACGCGCGGCATGCATAACTTTAGCTGAAAAAAGAATAACATACCCATTGCGGCTTGGATAATTGTGCTTTATCACTACAATCACTCTGACCGATTAACGGCGAGAGTTCGGGTTGTGGCACAATAGCGTAAGTTTCATCGGGCCACCTGGGCCCGTGCGTTATCATGATGATAGCGCATCCTCTGAAGGTTCTGGAGAGTCACATGCAGCTTAAACGGGTAGCAGAAGCCAAACTGCCCACGCCATGGGGAGATTTCCTTATGGTTGGTTTTGAAGAACTGGCAACCGGGCACGACCATGTCGCGCTGGTTTATGGAGATATTAGCGATCACAATCCGGTACTGGCACGCGTCCATTCCGAATGCCTGACTGGCGATGCCCTGTTCAGCTTACGCTGCGACTGCGGCTTTCAGCTGGAGGCCGCGTTAACGGCTATCGCTGAAGAGGGGCGCGGTATCTTGATGTACCATCGCCAGGAAGGCCGCAACATTGGTTTGTTGAATAAAATTCGTGCTTATGCCTTACAGGATAAGGGCTACGATACGGTTGAAGCGAATCATCAACTCGGTTTCGCCGCGGATGAGCGCGATTTCACCTTGTGTGCAGATATGTTCAAACTGTTGGGCGTCAATGAAGTGCGCTTGCTAACGAATAACCCACGCAAGGTTGAGATCCTGAGTGAAGCCGGTATTAACATCGTAGAGCGTGTACCGCTGGTTGTGGGGCGTAATCCAAAAAATGCCCACTATCTTGATACCAAAGCCGAAAAGATGGGTCATCTGCTACCGAAGTCTTGAGCAGATAAAAAAGCCGGGAAATCCCGGCTTTTTTTTAATTGAGCATGTTGCGTATCACATAGTGCAAAATGCCATCGTTCTGGTAGTAGGTTAGCTCATTGCCGGTATCGATTCGGCAGCGCGTTTCCAGCGTCTCTTTACTCCCATCCACGCGTGTCAGCGTTACCGTCACGGTTCCACCTGGCTTAAGTTGCGCCAGATTCGCCACATCAATGTACTCTTCACCGGTTAATCCTAACGTTTTGCGAGTGACACCTGCGGGAAACTCTAGCGGTAAAATGCCCATGCCAATCAAATTGGAACGGTGAATACGTTCGAACGATTCGGAAATAACCACGCGCACGCCTTGCAAGCGTGGACCCTTTGCAGCCCAGTCACGGCTGGAACCTGAGCCATACTCCTTGCCGGCGATCACCGCTAACGGTACGCCTTCCTGCTGATACTTCATCGCCGCGTCATAAATCGCTAGCTGCTCGTTACTGGGGAAGTGTTTGGTGTAACCTCCCTCCACCCCCGGCACCATCTCATTGCGTATGCGGATGTTGGCGAATGTACCGCGCATCATCACTTCGTGGTTACCACGACGCGAGCCGTATGAGTTGAAATCGGTGCGTTCAACGCCGTGCGAGAGTAAATAGCGTCCGGCAGGACTTTCCGCTTTGATGCTGCCCGCAGGCGAAATGTGGTCAGTTGTTACGGAGTCACCGAGCATCGCCAGAATGCGTGCGCCCTTGATATCTTGTACTGGCTGCGGTGTTTTCTCCATATCATCAAAGAAGGGTGATAAACGAATATAGGTGGAATCGCCGTCCCAATCATAGGTTGCCGCTTCGCTGACCTTGATCTGTTGCCATTCAGGCGTGCCGTTAAAGACCTCAGCGTACTCCTTGTGGAACATATCGCTGGTCACTTTTTGCACCGCCGCTGCAATTTCTTCAGGCGACGGCCAGATATCTTTCAGGAATACATCATTGCCCTGCCGATCTTTTCCAAGCGGATCGGATTGCAGGTTGAGCTTCATATTGCCCGCTAATGCATACGCCACCACCAGCGGCGGAGATGCCAGCCAGTTGGTTTTGATCAAGGGATGAATACGACCTTCAAAATTACGGTTACCAGAGAGCACGGCAGCAACCGTAAGATCACCCTCTTTGATGGCGCTTTCTATAGCATCAGGCAATGGGCCTGAGTTACCGATACAGGTGGTACAGCCATAGCCGACCAGATTGAAGCCCAGATCGTTCAGGTAAGGCGTTAATTGCGCGACGTCCAGATAATCAGAAACCACCTTCGAACCAGGCGCCAGCGAAGCTTTAACCCAGGGTTTACGCATCAGTCCGCGCTCAACTGCATTCTTCGCTAGCAACCCCGCAGCCATCAACACGCTTGGGTTAGAAGTATTGGTACAGGACGTAATAGCAGAAATCACCACGGCGCCATCATCTAACTGATAACTTTTACCGGTTTCACTGTCGCGATAGCTCACGGTTTTATGCGGCTTTTGCGCCTGATTGATTTCAAGTTCATTACTGGCAGCAAAAGCATCAGGAACATCACCAAGCGATACACGATCCTGTGGACGTTTTGGTCCAGCCAGGCTGGATTCGACTTCGCCCATATCCAGCGCTAAGGAACTGGTAAACACAGGCTCGTCCCCAGCGTTACGCCACATTCCCTGCTGTTTAGCATAGGCTTCGACCAACTCTACCTGCTCCTGGTCACGACCGGTGAGCGTCATGTAACTAAGCGTCACTTCATCAACGGGGAAGAAGCCACAGGTCGCGCCATATTCGGGCGCCATGTTGGCTATAGTGGCGCGGTCAGCAAGCGGCAGATCTGCTAAGCCATCGCCGTAAAACTCAACGAATTTACCGACTACGCCATGCTTACGTAGCATTTGAGTGACGGTTAGCACCAGATCGGTCGCGGTAATACCGGGACGCAATTTGCCGGTGAGTTTAAAACCGACCACATCAGGAATGAGCATAGAGACCGGTTGGCCCAGCATCGCCGCTTCGGCCTCGATGCCGCCCACCCCCCAACCCAATACGCCCAGCGCATTGATCATCGTTGTGTGCGAATCGGTCCCAACCAGCGTATCGGGGTAAGCAACCTCTTGCCCATTTTGCGTTTCATGCCACACAGATTTGCCGAGATACTCCAGGTTCACCTGATGACAAATGCCGGTGCCCGGTGGTACAACGCGAAAGCGGTTAAAGGCTTTCTGGCCCCAACGCAGGAAAACATAGCGTTCATGGTTGCGTTCCATTTCTAAACGTACGTTTTCGTCGAAGGCTTTGTTATCGCCGAAATGGTCAACGGTAACGGAGTGGTCAATCACCAAATCAACGGGCGAGAGCGGATTCACTTTGGCGACATCACCGCCAAGACGTTTTACCGCCTCACGCATAGCGGCTAAATCCACCACGGCGGGAACGCCGGTGAAGTCTTGCATTAGAACACGGGCTGGCCGATAAGCAATCTCACGATCGGCATGCGCTTCTTTTTGCCATGCTACCAGTGCCTCAATATCTTCGGCCGTAACCGACTCTCCATCTTGCCAGCGCAACAGGTTTTCAAGCAGGACTTTCATTGACTTGGGCAAGCGATCGATGTTGCCCAATTGCTGAGCTGCTTTCGGCAGGCTGTAATAGTGATATTTTTTTGCCCGAACATTCAGCGTGTCCTGACTGTGCTCGCGTAACGTTAACGACATAGCGCCTCCATGTAAGTAGATCTCTTTTTAAACCTCAGTGACTGCAAGGTTTAGCTTAAAGATAGACCACATTTTCGTTAACGTTTTGATAACAACACGAATTGACACATTTTAACGTAATAAAAAATGCCCCGACATTTGTCAGGGCATTTCAAGTAATTCATTTTTAATTTGCGTTAGGGATTACATCATTGCCCAAAAGGCTGCTGCCCAAAAAGCAAACGAAAAGGTATATACGCCAAACCAGGATAAGGTTGTTGTATTGAGGTTCATGATTCACTCCCTCCCGGATTCCGGGCAAAAAAAGTCCACCGTCGTCAGCGTTGTACTGATGACACCGTTTTTTTAATGCTGAGTGTTAAAGGACGGGCTTTTAACTTGCCCACCGGATAATCCGGCAAAATGAGGGACTAAATAGCGCTATAAAGAGCGGAATGCACACTGCGTTATTTGGACTTCGGATCCATGAATGATTCGATAAAATTACGTTGATTCTCACTCAATTCCCACGATGCAGGAATGGTGACTTGCGGTTCTTTCGAAACAACGTCTTTCGCTTTACATGCTGGCGTTTGCGACTGACGCGCAGCAACCGGGTGTTTACGACTAAGAGTATTTGCCCACATGGCTTAACCCCACATACGCCAAATCATTAATGCCACCACTACCCAGAACAGTGCTGAAGCAGCGAAGACAGTCAACCAAGCCTTGCGACGAGTGTTACCAGAACGCTCAACTTTGGTGCTTTTAGTCCGGAAATCCGGCTGTACAGTTATTCTCGTGTTCATAGTTTTTGATAATCACTCTCAATAAAACGATTGATGACAACGATTAAGATTTAGGACGAATCCTAAACTTGTTAAGACCGAAAATCCAGTTATTTTTATTGAGCACAACGATTAACGCTATTTATCAAAACACAAAAAATTGATGAGATAAATTTAATTGCCACGATAACTATTAATTAAATAGTTACATTGTAAATTTGAGTTAGCACCAAATTAGATCCACTTTAAATTTGAGTTTAATTCGCTAACCCAGTAAAAAAGCCCTTCTCCATCAACTCTTAACTGGAGTATGGGAATATTCCTGGCGTGCTGCAAAGTAGCAAGGTAAAAATTGTGTACTGATTCGCATTTAATAACTAACAATAGAAAAACATGTGACCCATGTTTCATTTACATAAAAATAATGGAATTTTTTTGATCTACTCGTGGCGCTAAGCGCTATGGGATTCCGAAGGTGCCCACTGGACACCTTGGCAAAATAATGAGTTAGGTAATTATTTGAAAGGTAATTTGATATCGCGGAACATCGCTTCAATATCTTCATTAGAACGCAGTGCTACCGCAGCATCCACCACATCACGCGTAAGATGAGGTGCGAAACGTTGAATAAAATCATACATATAGCTACGCAGAAAAGTGCTGCGTCTGAAGCCAATTTTAGTCGTGCTATTGGTAAAGATCTCTGAAGCTTCTATACGCACCAAATCCGGATCGGCAATGGGGTCTACTGCCATGCTGGCGATAACCCCCACACCTAAGCCTAAACGCACGTAGGTCTTAATCACATCCGCATCGGTAGCGGTAAATACGATGCGTGGCGTCAATCCTGCTCGGTTGAATGCAGTGTCCAGCTCTGAACGCCCGGTAAAACCGAAGGTGTAAGTGACTAAAGGAAAATCTGCCAACTCTTCAATCGTCACATTTGATTTGCCCGCAAGCGGATGATCGGGCGTCACAACGATGGCGCGATTCCAGTGATAGCAAGGCAGCATAATCAAATCGTCATACAGATGCAGTGCTTCAGTGGCAATAGCAAAATCCGCATTCCCCTTGGAAACCGCTTCAGCAATTTGTGTCGGCGAGCCTTGGTGCATATGCAGCGAGACGCGTGGATAGCGTTCAATGAAACCCTTAATCACGCCAGGAAGCGCATAGCGTGCTTGTGTGTGCGTCGTCGCGACATAGAGCGATCCCTTATCTGGCCAGGTATGTTCACCGGCGACAGATTTAATCGCATCCACCTTCGATAAGACTTCACGCGCAATACGAATAATCTCTTCACCCGCTGGCGTGACCTGAGTCAGATGTTTACCACTGCGAGCAAAAATCTGCACGCCGAGCTCATCTTCCAGCATGCGTACCTGCTTGCTGATGCCGGGTTGCGAAGTGTATAAGCCTTCGGCGGTCGATGAGACATTGAGATTGTGATTGACCACTTCGACGATGTAACGCAACTGCTGCAATTTCATAGTTATATCTTCCTGGTAGCGACAGAGGTGCATTCCCTGCAGGCGTGTTTCCGCCTTGATGACAGCAGAGGGAGGGAAAGCGAGTCAGCGAAACGAAAAGAGTTCTATAACTACTATATCAGTTAAGGGAAGAATGTAGAACGATTAGCTATAAGGATAAGAGAAAGGCCAGCTGACGCTGGCCTTGGAGGATTACTTCTTAGCTTCCTGCCACTTGCCGTCAATATAGAACATTGACCAGCCTGTAGCTTTGCCGTCTTTTTCTGATGAAACGTATTGCTGCTTTGTTTTGCGACTAAAACGTACCATCGTCTTATTACCTTCCGGATCGGCGGCGGGCGCTTCCGACAGATATTTCAGCTTTTCAGGGAGACGATCGGCAAAGCGTTGCAGCTCTTCCACTAAAGGCGCACGTGTTTCACGCGATTTAGGGAAGGTATTGGCAGCAAGGAACACGCCAGCTGCGCCATCACGCAATACAAAATAAGCATCTGACTTTTCACACGGCAACTCTGGCAGCGGCACCGGATCTTCTTTTGGCGGGGCGACATCACCGTTGCGCAAAATTTTGCGGGTATTTTTACAATCATCATTGGTACAAGCCATGTACTTGCCAAAACGCCCCATTTTCAGGTGCATTTCAGAACCACATTTCTCACACTCAACAACAGGACCGTCATAGCCCTTGATACGGAACTCGCCCTGCTCGATTTCGTAGCCATCACACTCTGGGTTGTTACCGCAGACGTGCAGTTTACGCTGATTATCGATCAGGTAGCTATCCATCGCCGTACCACACTTCTGGCAGCGGCGACGTGCGCGCAGCGCGTTGGTTTCGGCATCATCGCCTTCCAGCACGTTGAGAACTTCATTTTCCGGAATCAGGTTAATGGTCTGCTTACAGCGTTCTTTAGGCGGCAAAGCATAGCCAGAACAACCCAGGAAAACACCGGTGCTGGCAGTGCGGATCCCCATAGGACGGCTGCACGTCGGGCAATCAATCGACGTTAATACCATCTGGTTCGGCTGCATGCCGCCCTCTTCCGGATCTTTTTCAGCATGGTCTAACTGCTGGCTGAAATCACTGAAGAAAGAGTCGAGCACGGCTTTCCACTCGGCTTCGTTATTGGCAACCTGGTCGAGGCTGTTTTCCATGCGTGCGGTGAAGTCATAGTTCATCAACTCGCGGAAGTTCGCTTCCAGACGATCGGTGACGATCTCACCCATTTTTTCAGCATAGAAGCGGCGGTTCTCTACGCGAACGTAACCGCGATCCTGGATGGTCGAAATAATTGATGCATAAGTCGATGGACGGCCAATTCCGCGCTTTTCAAGCTCGCGCACTAGCGAAGCCTCGCTGAAGCGCGCCGGCGGCTTGGTAAAGTGCTGGCTTGGCATCAGCTCTTTCAAATCCAGCGTGTCGCCGACATCAACCGGTGGCAGCGTCAGATCTTCATCATTCTTGCGCAGCGCAGGCATCACGCGCGTCCAGCCATCAAAACGCAGCGTGCGCCCTTTGGCTTTCAATTTGAATTCAGCCGCGCCCACGGTCAGCGTGGTGGAATCGTACTGCGCCGGTACCATCTGGCAGGCAACAAACTGACGCCATATCAGCTGATACAGTTTTTGTGCGTCAGCTTCCATATCTTTCAGCTGTTCTGCCACGACATTCACATCTGAAGGACGAATCGCTTCATGCGCTTCCTGCGAGTTCTCTTTGCTGGCATAGGTGTTCGGCGCTTCTGGCAGATATTTCTTACCAAAGCTGCTTTCAACGTAGCCACGCGCCATCGCCACCGCATCCTGGCTCAGGTTGGTGGAGTCGGTACGCATATAAGTAATGTGGCCGGCTTCATACAGACGCTGTGCCATCATCATGGTCTTCTTCACACCGAAGCCAAGACGCGTGCTGGCTGCCTGTTGCAACGTAGAGGTAATGAAAGGTGCAGAGGGTTTGCTGCTGGTCGGTTTATCTTCACGATCCAGCACTTCATAACGCGCTTTCTGCAGAATAGCGACCGCAGCGTGAGTTTGCTCACGATTGACCGGGCGGAACGCCTTATCATTTTGATGCGTAACCTGCATCGCCAGATCGGCACCTTTTGGCGTGGCAAAATCAGCATTGATTTCCCAATACTCTTCCGGCACGAAGGCTTTGATCTCGTGCTCGCGTTCCACCACCAGACGAACAGCAACAGACTGTACGCGGCCGGCTGACAAACCGCGGGCTATTTTTTTCCACAGTAGCGGCGACACCATGTAACCAACGACGCGGTCCATGAAACGGCGAGCCTGCTGGGCATTAACACGTTCGATATTAAGCTCGCCCGGCTTCTCAAACGCCTGACGAATTGCATTCTTGGTGATTTCGTTAAACACCACGCGGCTGAAACGCTTGTCATCGCCACCAATCACTTCCCGCAGGTGCCAGGCAATGGCTTCCCCTTCGCGGTCAAGGTCGGTTGCGAGATAGATGTGGTCGGCATCAGCAGCAAGGTTTTTCAGCTCAGCAACCACTTTCTCTTTGCCAGGCAGAATTTGATAATCCGCTTCCCAGCCATGCCAGGGATCAACACCCATACGGTTGACTAATGCGGCTTTCTCATCCTTCTTAACCTTTTTGCCAGTTTTCGCCTTTTCCCCGTCGGCACTTTTACGGGCAGTTGAACCGCTGGTCGGCAAATCACGGATATGACCGACGCTGGATTTCACCACGTAGTCATTACCGAGGTATTTATTGATTGTTTTGGCCTTTGCCGGGGACTCAACGATTACGAGTGCTTTACCCATATGTACCTTTACCTAAATGAAACGTCCTGATAAACGGGAGAGAATTGGAGGTCCCAAAACCCAATGGGTTCAATATTGCTGCCAACATTTCTCATTTCAAGGCAGCAGGGATAATCTCAGGCCAGATTGCGTCGACTTCTGCAACTTTATGATTAGGAGCGAGTTTTCCATCTGACAGTATCACACATCCGGGTGTGATCTCCCTGAAAGCTGAATCGCCCACACTCTACCTGATAAAATCCGTTACGCAACTTAATTAGCATTCTGCTTAATTTTGCGCCAGTTTTATAACGCAATGCTGATTTGCTGAACGCGATGACTCGCAAGTAATATAGAAGGAGAAAATTGGCTGTCAAAAAAAGGAGTGGAAAATGTCAGAACCAATGGAATCTATTTCACGCCAGGCGTTACTGGAAATAGCGAATCAGTTAACCAAAGAGCACGACGATTATTTTATCGGATTAGAAGCGAATGATGTGATTCAACAAGGTGACGTACTGGTGTTTCGCGGCCCCTATTTTCTTGATGATGAAGGCTTGCCCACCGCCAAAACCACCAAGGTGTTTAATGTGTTTAAACACCTCGCCGTTGAGCTCTCCGCTCACTATCGTCTGGCATAAAAAAGCCCGGCATTTGCCGGGCTCGATTACAACAGTGGCTTGTCGCCGCGCTGCCACATTTTCAGAATCAACCGTTCAACGGCCAAACTGGCGCTGTTGGTAAAGCGATCCATCATTTTACGCTTACGGGCATAATGCACGCCCAGCACGGTGAAGCGCTCCATATGATTAATGATCAGCGCATCGCTGGTGCCAATTTCGTCAATCAGCCCTAAATCCAGCGCCTGACGGCCATACCAATGTTCTCCCGTCGCCACTTTGTTCAGATCAAGTGATGGGCGCATCTGCTGTACAAAATCTTTGAACAGCTGATGGGTTTCGTTGAGATCTTCCTGGAACTTCTCACGCCCTTCATCAGTGTTCTCACCAAATAGCGTCAGAGTGCGCTTATACTGGCCGGCGGTGTGCAATTCGACATCAATATCGTTGCGTTTCAGCAGACGATTGAAGTTAGGTATCTGCGCAACCACGCCAATGGAGCCAATAATAGAGAAAGGCGCCGCAACGATACGATCTGCAACGCAAGCCATCATATACCCCCCGCTCGCGGCCACTTTATCTACCACAGCGGTAAGCTGCAGTCCCGCATCGCGCAGGCGTTGAAGCTGGGAAGCAGCCAAACCGTAGCCGTGCACCACGCCGCCGGGGCTTTCCAACCGTAGCAGAACTTCATCGCCCGCCGTTGCCACTGCCAGCACGGCAGAAATTTCTTCACGCAACGAGGTCACTTCGCTGGCATCCATGCTGCCTTTAAACTCAAGTACATAAAGCGTAGGTTTTGCCGCTTCGCTGATGCCTGCTTTGGCATTGCGCTTTTCGGTTTTGGCTTTGTGCTTCTCTTCTTTCTTATGCTGCTTCAGCCATACTTTTTGTGCCTGTGGCTTCATTTTAGCGAGCTGAAGATCTTCCTTCATCTCGCGATAATCGTCGTCGAGATGCGTCAGGCGCAGTTGACCGCCGCTATGACGTTTACGCAGCGCGGCATTGAGCACAATCAAAACAATAGCTGCAATCGCCACCACCACGGTGACGGCTTTAGCCAGAAATAATCCGTAACTGGAGAAAAAATCCATTCTGCCGCCTTATTAAACAGTAAATTACAACGGGCTCAAGTTTACCCGCTTTACACCTTGCCGTCGCCTGAAATGCCGCCAGGCGGCACAGAATGCGAGGCAGATCGATTGCACCTGACGGCGATTTAAGGCATAAAGCCAAAAACCTGCTGATCCCCTATAAAGGACATCGCTGTGCATTATCAACCGAAAAGCGACCTGTTGGAAAATCGTATCATTCTTGTCACCGGTGCTTCAGACGGTATTGGCCGTGAAGCCGCCCTTACCTATGCGCGCTATGGCGCACGCGTCATTCTGTTAGGGCGCAATGCGGAGACGCTGCAGCGCACGGAACACACTATCAACCAACTGAATAAGCAGCCTGCCGCGTCATTTTTACTGGATCTCGCCGACGCCACGCCGGAAAGTTGCCAGCAATTAGCGCTGCAGATCGCTGCCCTGGTGCCTCGTCTTGATGGCGTGCTGCATAATGCCGGCATCCTCGGCGAAATCGTGCCGCTGGAAGAACTTGATCCCGCCATCTGGCGCAATGTCATGCAGATTAACCTTGATGCCACCTTCTATTTAACCCAGGCCTTGCTGCCGCTGCTATTGAAATCAGATGCTGGCTCGCTGGTATTTACCACATCCAGTGTCGGCAGGACCGGACGTGCTGGCTGGGGCGCTTATGCGGTATCAAAGTTTGCTACTGAAGGTATGATGCAGGTGCTGGCTGATGAGTATAAAAATCGTCATCTGCGCGTAAACTGCATCAATCCTGGCGGTACGCGCACCAAAATGCGCGCCAGCGCATTCCCGGAAGAGGATGCGAATTTGCTCAAAACACCCGCCGACTTGATGCCGCTCTATCTCTATTTAATGGGCGATGACAGCCGCCGTAAAACGGGCATCAGCTTTGATGCGCAGCCTGGACGTAAAGCGGGGCCCGCTACCGCATGAGCGATCGCCACCAGCAGCGACAGCAGCGCCTGAAAGAACAGGTAGATGCACGTATTTCCGCCGCCACCGAAACGCGCGGCATCTTGATGGTATTCACCGGTAACGGCAAAGGTAAAACCACCGCTGCATTTGGCACTGCGCTGCGTGCCTGCGGTCACGGCAAAAAGGTCGCCGCCGTGCAGTTCATCAAAGGCGCATGGCCAAACGGCGAGCGCAATTTGCTGGAACAGCACGGCGTTGAGTTTCAGGTCATGTCCACCGGATTTACCTGGGAGACACAAAACCGCGATACCGATACTGCCGCCTGTCGTGTGGTGTGGCAGCAGGCACGCCGACTGTTAGCGGATGAGAGCCTGGATCTGGTGATCCTCGATGAAATCACCTACATGGTAAGCATGGATTATCTGGAGCTGGATGAGTTAATTCAGGCGCTACAACAACGACCATCGCAGCAAAGCGTAATTATTACGGGCCGCGGCTGCCATCGCACGCTATTGGATATGGCGGATACCGTGACGGAAATGCGTCCGGTTAAACATGCATTTGATGCCGGCATTCAGGCACAGCAAGGCATAGACTGGTAAATCAGTGACGCCACACCATGCGGCGTCACTTTTCGTATCAGGAACCGCGTTTTGTATTATTACGACGCGGAGTATTGCTGACCACGCCGTGACGTTTTACCGCGCGACGGATTTGGTTGGCTTTAGTGCGACGACGATCTTTTTCCACCGCCACTTTGGTCACCGTCTCTTCCGGCATGCTAACTAAGGTACGCAGATAGTTTACCGCCGGTAACTCTAACTCCATCCAGCCGCCGCGAGGCAACCCTTTGGGCAGTTGAATATCACCATAACGTACGCGCATCAGACGACTCACCTGCACACCAACGGCTTCCCAGAGACGACGCACTTCACGGTTACGTCCTTCGGTCAGCGTTACGTTGTACCACTGGTTGATACCTTCACCACCGGCAAACTTAATGGTTTTGAATGATGCCGGACCGTCCTCAAGCTGCACGCCTTTGCTCAGCTGACGAATTTTATCGTCATCCACTTCGCCAAACACGCGTACGGCATATTCGCGCTCAACTTCACGGCTTGGGTGCATCAGGCGGTTAGCCAGTTCACCATCAGTAGTGAACAGCATCAAGCCGCAGGTATTCACATCCAGACGGCCAACGGCAATCCAGCGTGAACCACGCAGACGCGGCAAACGATCAAAGACCGTTGGACGCCCTTCGGGATCGTTACGCGTACAGAGTTCACCTTCCGGCTTGTAGTACGCCAGCACGCGGCACACTTCGGTTGCTGATTCAGCGATTGAAACCAGATGACCATCAATACGGATTTTCAGGGACTTATCACTTTCGATACGATCGCCAAGCGTCGCCAGTTTGCCGTCAACGCTGACGCGTCCGGCTGAAATCATGGTTTCGATTTCGCGACGCGAACCGTGACCGGCGCGCGCTAATACTTTCTGTAATTTTTCGCTCATGGAGCCTCGTTGTCGCCTTCCCAGGCGTCGTGGTAAGAAGAGGTACGATACAGGGATTACCAATTCCCATATCAGAATCTGTTACCGCTGCGCATCGCTTCCGCAATCTCAGACGGCCCGAGATTTTACACTAACGCAAGTTTTGTTAACACCTTTTCCTTTGCTGCCGATAACAGAGGGCCAGATAAACATCGCCAAATAGGGGCGAAGAAATTAAACATTGATCCCACTGATAGATCATCCCGGTTGCTGAACACACACTCAATGCCAAGTGACTGAAATATTATCAGTTAGAACATCGCCTGCTCTTAAGAAAATCAAACCCACTTAAGCGACGTGATAGATTAACCTTTTTCATCACTCCTCAGGCAGCAGAGCGCGCCACATGAAAAGGCTAGCACCAACATTAAATCTAAGTAAAAACGATAAAACAGCATAAAAATCTAATCAACAACCTTAAGTGAGCCTTTAAAATCCAATAAATTTAAATTAATAGTTAATTGGCACTACAGGTTGGATTAAGTCTGTATTTTTGTATTTTTTGATTCAGATTAAATTTGATGAATTGTTATGATGAGAAAACTGTGTAAAATTTGAGCCTGAAATCCAGTGTGTCGTAATTATAACCATTTTTATTATTACAATTTACATTCGTTCAGTTAACAACCCATTAACGTTCACTGTGTAATTTCACTGATATATAAACAAACGGGCGCACGCGGGATTTGATGCGTTTATTCATTTACGGAATGAATTTAATTCGCATGTCGAAAGTCTTCACCAGGGATTTTACTGACATGCTTTTATGAAGATTATTGCCATGAAAACCTCTCTGCTTTGGCCAGCGCTTGCGGCGCTGGCACTGAGCGGTTGTTCCGTGGGCCACACTGAGTACAGTCGTACCGCGATGCAGCACGTTGATATGAGCGTGACGGGCATCCCGACTGTGCTGGGTTTGGGCATCCTCGGCACAACCATTCCTTTAACGCCAGAATATAGCCTGACGGCGGCTCACGTCGCGAAAACCGCCGTTCAGCGGGTGAAGGCGTATCATCCCTATTGCGATGTCGCGATTATTTACCATAAAAACAGCCCGGAAACTCTGGCTAAATTCCGTAATAGCGCCGTTGGCGAACCCATTAAAATGTATGGCTATAGCTTTATTTCCGCTATGCCGGTTGAATCAAGCGGCGTTAATTTAGCGCGCACCGCTATCACTAACAAATGGAATAAAAAGCCCTGCATGGCGATGGCATCTAATGCTGGCGTAGTGCAAGGAATGTCGGGCGGCGCGGTATATAATGCTGACCAAACCATTGGTGGCGTCATTGTGGGTTACAGTCATGAAATTGCGAATGTACGCAGTAAGAAAGTCATCTTAAAAGATGTCTCTCTTTATATTCCGTATAGCGATTTCAGCAAATGGCTGGAGGCAAATATTGGTCAGACGCAGAGCATCACGCCTGACCATGTGTAATCACTGGAAGGGACGGATGTCGCCGACACCTTCCCGCACCACCACTGGCGCATCGCTGGTGAGATCGATAACCGTAGTGGGCTGCTGTCCCAGCGTGCCACCGTCGATGATCAGATCCACCAGCTTGCCAATGCTGTATTGAATCTCTTCAGGATCGGATTCGGTAAAATCGTTGCCGGGCAACATCAGCGAGGTCGACATCATTGGCTCGTTAAGACGTTCCAGCAACGCCAGCGCGACGGGATTTGATGGCACGCGTAAACCTATAGTTTTACGTTTATCATTCATCAAACGGCGCGGCACTTCTTTAGTCGCCTTCAAAATGAAAGTGTAATTGCCCGGCGTATTATTTTTCAGAATACGGAACGCCGAGTTATCGACCTGCGCATATGTCGACAGTTCCGACAAGTCGCGACACATCAGCGTAAAGTTATGGTTGCCATCCAGTTGACGGATACGGCATATCCGCTCCATGGCATTCTTCTCTTCCAGCCTGCAGCCCAGCGCATAACCCGAATCGGTAGGATAGACAATCACGCTGCCTTTATTCAGATAGTCGACGGCCTGATTCACCAGGCGTGGCTGCGGATTGTCGGGATGAATGTGAAAATATTGACTCATAGAAACCTCATATCACCTGTCTGCAACAGCAATGCTGGGTGCCAAATCGGGGAAGCGCTCCCAAATGGGCTCGACGCCACCAGGAAGCCATAATTTGCGGCCCAGTTCTATCCACGGACAAGGTTGGTGAAAATCTGATCCTTGCGACCCTGCTAGCTGATTATCACGCGCATAAGTTGCCAACTGCGTACGCTCGTTTGGTGCCTGCTGACACTGCGCGACTTCCATCGCGTCCCCGCCCACGTCGGCAAAATGCGCAATCAATCGCTTAAGCCATTTTGCGGAAAGGCCGTAACGCCCCGGATGCGCTAAAACGGCATAGCCGCCAGAATGATGAATAGCATCAATGGCTTGTTTAATTGTACACCATTGCGGAGGCACGTAGCCGGTTTTCCCTCGCGCCAGATAATTTTTGAATACCTGCGCCATATTATCGGCTTTGCCAATCTCCACCAGATAGCGCGCAAAATGACCGCGCGTGATCATACCGCCTTGCGCCAGACGCTGAGCGCCGGCTAACGCATCGGGAATACGTGCACGCTCAAGCCGTTCAGCCATCTGCTGTGCACGGTCGAGGCGACACTGATGCTGATGCGCAAGGAATTCTGTCAGCGCGCGATGCTGGCAATCCACATTCAGCCCCACAATATGGATTTCATGATTTTCCCATAACGTTGAGGCTTCTAAACCGGCCAGCACGCGGATCGGAAGGTCCTGCTGCTGCACGGCAGCCCTCGCCTCCGCGACGCCCGCAACGGTATCGTGATCGGTGATCGCTAACACGCCAACTTTCATTTCAACCGCGCGCTGTACCAGTGCGGTAGGCGACAACAGTCCGTCAGAAGCCAGCGTATGGCTATGTAAATCGTAAAGGGGAAAGCGAGCAATGTCCGACAAGATAACTCCAGCAACAGCGTAAACCGGCAGGCATGATAACGATTTTGCCCCTGGCTGAAAAAGGGTATTGACTTTTTTCGCCCGAACCAGTTAACTAGTACACAAGTTCACACGTAACGGGTATTTAATCATGGCTATTTTGGGTACGCATTTAAATGGTTGGTGGCACGATGATCCCTTGAACGGGCGACGTCGTCGTGCACAACTTGCGTAACCGCTGTGCAGATACCTAAGCCCGCCACCGAGCGGGCTTTTTTTTGAGCGAAATTCAGAGAATCCATTATGGCTATTGCGAAACCTACATTGAAGTTGATAACCGGTACCGCGCCCTACCGCGAAGATCCGGCCGCAGTGTTCCATCAGCTATGCGGCGCACGTCCAGCAACTTTGCTACTTGAATCCGCGGATATCGACAGCAAACAGAACCTGAAAAGCCTGCTGATTGTTGATAGTGCGCTGCGCGTCAGTGCACTTGGCAATATCGTTACGATTAAAGCACTGTCTGAAAATGGTCGCGCTATCTTGCCACTGCTGGATGAGGCGCTGCCCTCTGACGTGCGTATTGAAGTGCGTCCCGACGGTCGTGAACTCCATTTTTCCCAGCCGCAGGGTTTACAGGATGAAGATTCCCGCCTGAAAGCGCTTTCGGTGTTCGATGCCCTGCGCCTGATCCCCCAGCTGGTTAACAGCCCGGAAGAGGAGCGCGAAGCGATGTTGCTAGGGGGTCTTTTCGCCTATGACTTAGTCGCAGGCTTTGAAGATTTACCTCAACTGCGCAACGAACAGCGCTGCCCGGATTACTGCTTCTATCTGGCTGAAACCCTGCTGGTGATCGACCACCAACAGCGCAGTGCGCGCCTTCAGGCCAGCTTGTTTAGCCCGTCCACCAGCGAGTTTCAGCGTCTGCAAGGCCGCATTGAGCAACTACGCGGTCAGATGACGCAAGCCGCACCTGCCTTACCCGTGCAACGCGTTGAGCAGATGACGTTAAGCACCAGCCAAAGCGATGAAGAGTATTGCAGCGTAGTACGTGAGATGCAGGAAGCGATTCGTATCGGCGAAATCTTCCAGGTGGTCCCTTCTCGTCGCTTCTCGCTGCCGTGCCCTTCACCACTCGCCGCTTACGACACGCTGAAAAACAGTAATCCAAGTCCTTACATGTTCTTTATGCAGGATCAGGACTTCGCGCTGTTTGGTGCCTCTCCGGAAAGCTCGCTGAAGTATGACGCCACATCACGGCAGATTGAGATCTACCCGATTGCCGGTACGCGCCCGCGCGGTCGTCACGCTGATGGCTCGCTGGATCGCGATCTTGATAGCCGTATCGAACTGGAAATGCGCACCGACCATAAAGAGATGGCGGAGCACCTGATGCTGGTTGATTTAGCGCGCAACGATCTGGCACGCATCTGCGTACCGGGCAGCCGCTACGTTGCTGATTTAACCAAAGTAGACCGCTACTCGTTTGTGATGCATCTGGTGTCACGCGTGGTTGGCACGCTGCGTGAAGACCTCGACGTGCTGCATGCCTATCGCGCCTGCATGAATATGGGCACGCTGAGCGGTGCGCCGAAAGTTCGCGCCATGCAGCTGATTGCTGAAAAAGAAGGCACCCGTCGCGGCAGCTACGGCGGCGCCGTGGGTTATTTCACCGCTAACGGTGACCTCGATACGTGTATTGTCATCCGTTCGGCCTGGGTAGAAGACGGCGTTGCCACCGTGCAAGCCGGTGCCGGCGTGGTACTGGATTCTCAACCGCAGGCAGAAGCGGACGAGAGCCGCAATAAAGCGCGTGCGGTATTACGTGCCATCGCAACTGCCCATCACTGCAAGGAGATTTTCTGATGGCCGATATCCTGCTGCTCGATAATATCGACTCCTTTACTTACAACCTCGTTGATCAGCTGCGCACCTTCGGCCACAACGTGGTGATTTATCGCAACAACGTACCGGCTGACGTGCTGATTGAACGCCTGCAGCACATGGAGAATCCGATCCTGATGCTGTCACCGGGTCCCGGCGCGCCAAAGGATGCCGGCTGTATGCCGCATCTGTTGCAAGCCCTGCGCGGCCGTCTGCCAATTATCGGTATCTGTCTCGGCCATCAGGCGATTGTCGAAGCTTACGGCGGCCATGTCGGCCAGGCTGGCGAGATACTGCATGGTAAAGCCTCTTCTATTACCCATGACGGAGAAGGCATGTTTGCCGGCCTGAGTAACCCGCTGCCGGTAGCGCGTTATCACTCGCTGGTGGGCAGCAATACGCCTGCGGAGTTGACTGTAAACGCCAGCTACAACGGCATGGTGATGGCTGTGCGCCACGATGCTGACCGTGTATGCGGCTTCCAGTTCCACCCCGAATCCATTCTCACCACTCAGGGCGCACGCTTGTTAGAACAGACGTTGGCCTGGGCGCTGGCGAAGTAATAGGGAGATTATGATGCAAACTATTCTGGAAAAACTTTATCAGTCTGAAACGCTGAGCCAGGGCGAAAGTCATCAGCTATTTAGCGCCATTATTACTGGTCAGCTGGAACCAACGCAGTTGGCCGCCGCGCTGGTTGCCATGAAAGTCCGTGGTGAACGTCCGGAGGAGATCGCCGGCGCGGCCTCAGCGCTGCTGGAAGATGCTAAACCGTTTCCGCGTCCGGATTACACCTTTGCCGATATCGTCGGTACCGGCGGTGATGGCAGCAACAGTATCAACATTTCCACCGCTAGCGCCTTTGTGGCGGCTACCTGCGGTTTGAAAGTTGCCAAGCATGGTAACCGCAGCGTCTCCAGTAAATCAGGCTCATCCGATCTACTGGCGGCATTTGGCATTAATCTCGACATGCCGGCGGAAAAAGCCCGCAAGGCGCTGGATGACCTGAACGTCTGCTTTCTGTTTGCGCCGCAGTACCACAGCGGTTTCCGTCACGCGATGCCGGTACGTCAACAGCTGAAAACACGTACCATCTTCAATGTGCTGGGCCCGCTGATTAATCCGGCGCGTCCTCCACTCGCGGTGATTGGCGTGTATAGCCCAGAACTGGTGTTGCCGATTGCGCAAACGCTAAAAGTATTGGGTTATCAGCGTGCAGCGGTGGTACACGGTGGCGGCATGGATGAAGTCGCGCTGCATAGTCCAACGCAAGTGGCCGAGTTGCGCGATGGTGAGATTACCGGTTATCAGCTGACGCCAGAGGACTTCGGTTTTGGCTTCCATGATAAAGACGCGCTGGCTGGCGGGACGCCGGAAGAAAACCGTGACATTCTTACCCGTTTACTCCAGGGTAAAGGCCAGTCGGCCCATGAGCAGGCCGTTGCGGTGAACGTCGCAATGTTACTGAAAGTATTCGGAAATGAAGATTTGCGCGACAACGCACAGCGCGCCATCGCTGCCATTCGCAGCGGACAGGCTTATGAGCGCGTTGTCGCTCTGGCAGCGAGAGGATGAGATGAGTATTAAGGGCACTGTTTTAGAGAAAATCGTACAAGACAAAGCCGTGTGGGTTGAGGCGCGCCAGGCACAGCAGCCGCTCGCCACGTTCCAGAACGATTTACAGCCTGCCGCACGTCATTTTTACGATGCGCTGCGTGGTTCGCGCACGGTATTCATCCTGGAATGCAAAAAAGCATCGCCTTCTAAGGGGCTGATCCGCGAGGATTTCGATCCTGCGGCTATTGCTGGCGTTTATCGTCACTACGCTTCTGCGGTATCGGTGTTAACCGATGAAAAATACTTCCAGGGCGATTTTTCGTTCCTGCCTATTGTCAGCGCGGCCATTACGCAACCGGTGTTGTGTAAAGACTTCATCATCGATCCTTATCAGATCTATCTGGCCCGCCACTACCAAGCCGACGCCATTCTGCTGATGCTCTCGGTGTTGGATGATGAACAATATCGCCAACTCGCCGCCGTAGCGCACAGCCTGAAAATGGGCGTGCTGACGGAAGTGAGCAATGAAGCAGAGCTGGAGCGCGCAATTGCACTGGAAGCCAAAGTGGTTGGGATTAATAACCGCGACCTGCGTGATTTATCCATCGACCTCAACCGCACGCGTCAGCTGGCGCCGCGCCTTGGGCATGGTGTAACGGTCATTAGCGAATCGGGAATTCATAACTATGCGCAAGTGCGTGAGTTAAGCCATTTCGCGAATGGCTTCCTGATTGGTTCCGCGCTGATGGAAGAAGCTAATCTCACCGCTGGCGTGCGTCGCGTGTTACTCGGTGATAACAAAGTTTGCGGTCTGACTCGCGCCGAAGATGCACGAGTGGCACAAGAAGCCGGAGCCATCTACGGTGGACTGATTTTCGCTGAAGGTTCGCCGCGTCAAATCAGTATTGAACAAGCGCAAGTGGTTCAGTCTGCTGCTCCATTGAAATACGTAGGCGTATTCCGCAATAACGCAATAAGTGACATTGTCACCTCAGCGTTAACCTTGAAGCTTGCAGCCGTACAGCTGCACGGTGATGAAGACCGAGCATTTGTCGCAGAGCTGCGTGCCGCCATCCCCGCTGAGACGCAGATTTGGAAAGCGCTCAGCATCAAGGAGCATTTGCCGGCACGTGATTGGCAACATGTTGATCGCTACGTGTTCGATAACGGCCAGGGCGGTAGCGGTCAGCGTTTCGATTGGTCACTGCTGCAAGGTCAGGATCTCGGCAATGTACTGCTGGCCGGTGGCTTAAGCGCTGATAACTGCGTCGAAGCCGCTCAACTCGGCTGTGCCGGCCTCGACTTCAACTCTGGCGTAGAGTCTGCCCCGGGCATTAAAGATGCCGGTAAAGTCGCAGCGGTATTCCGCACGCTGCGCGCCTATTAATTTCGCTTGCCCGCCATCGTGCGGACCGAATAAGGAAGATGAAAAAATGACCACGTTATTGAATCCCTATTTTGGCGAGTTTGGCGGCCAATATGTGCCGCAAATCCTGATGCCAGCGCTGCGCCAGCTGGAAAATGCCTTCGTCGAAGCACAGCGCGATCCGGAGTTTCAGGCCGAGTTTACTGACCTGCTGAAAAACTATGCCGGGCGTCCAACGGCTTTGACGCTGTGTAGTAATCTCACCAAAGGCACAAAAACGCGCCTTTATTTGAAACGTGAAGACCTGCTGCACGGCGGCGCACACAAAACCAACCAGGTGCTGGGTCAGGCATTGCTGGCGAAGCGCATGGGTAAAAATGAGATCATCGCTGAAACCGGCGCGGGTCAACACGGCGTGGCCTCGGCGTTAGCCTGCGCCCTGCTCGGCATGAAGTGCCGCATTTATATGGGTGCTAAAGATGTTGAACGCCAGTCGCCAAACGTATTTCGTATGCGTTTGATGGGTGCGGAGGTCATTCCGGTACACAGCGGCAGCGCAACATTGAAAGATGCCTGTAATGAGGCATTGCGTGACTGGTCTGGCAGCTACGAAACCGCGCACTATATGCTCGGCACCGCGGCGGGTCCGCACCCGTTCCCGACCATCGTACGTGAATTCCAGCGCATGATTGGTGAAGAGACAAAAGCCCAGATTCTGGAACGCGAAGGCCGCCTGCCAGATGCGGTGTTAGCCTGTGTTGGCGGCGGTTCGAATGCGATCGGCATGTTTGCTGACTTTATCGACGAAACCAGCGTGGGTCTGATCGGCGTTGAGCCTGCTGGTCACGGTATCGAAACCGGTGAACACGGCGCACCGCTAAAACATGGTCGCGTGGGGATCTATTTCGGCATGAAAGCGCCCATGATGCAGACAGAAGAAGGCCAGATTGAAGAGTCCTACTCGATTTCCGCCGGTCTGGACTTCCCGTCAGTTGGCCCGCAACATGCACATTTGAACAGTATTGGCCGTGCGGAATATGTCTCGATTACTGATGACGAAGCGCTCAGCGCCTTTAAAGAGCTATGTCGCTCAGAAGGGATTATCCCTGCGTTAGAGTCATCGCATGCGCTGGCTCACGCGTTGAAAATGATTCACGAGAATCCGGATAAAGAGCAGCTGCTGGTGGTTAACCTCTCCGGCCGCGGCGACAAAGACATCTTCACCGTTCACGATATTTTGAAAGCCAAGGGAGAGATCTGATGGAACGTTATAATCAGCTGTTTCAACGTCTGTCGGCGAAAAAAGAAGGCGCTTTTGTGCCCTTCGTCACCCTCGGCGATCCCACGCCTGAACTGTCGCTGAAGATCATTGATACGTTAGTCGCTGGCGGCGCAGATGCTTTAGAACTCGGTATTCCGTTTTCCGATCCGCTGGCAGATGGTCCAACCATCCAGGGCGCTACGCTCCGTGCCTTTGCCTCCGGTACCACCGTGGCTCAGTGTTTTGAAATTCTGGCAACCGTACGCCAGAAATATCCTGACCTGCCGATTGGTCTGCTGATGTACGCTAATCTGGTGTTCAGTAAAGGTATCGATAATTTTTATGCGCAGTGCGCCGCCGTGGGTGTGGATTCGGTGCTGGTAGCGGATGTTCCGGTAGAGGAGTCGGCGCCATTCCGTCAGGCAGCAATGCGCCACAACGTGGCACCGATCTTTATCTGTCCGCCGAATGCGGACGATGCGCTACTGCACGAAATTGCTCAGCACGGTCGCGGTTACACCTATTTGCTGTCCCGTGCTGGTGTTACCGGCTCAGAGAATCGTGCAAGCCAGCCGCTGCATCATCTGGTTGAGAAGCTGCGTGAATTCAATGCGGCTCCGCCGCTGCAGGGGTTTGGTATTTCCGAGCCAGGTCAGGTAAAGGACGCCATTGCAGCAGGCGCTGCAGGTGCAATTTCCGGCTCAGCGATTGTGAAAATCATTGAACGTAACCAAAACGATCCCGCCAGCCTGCTCAGCGAACTGAAAACCTTCGTTAGCAACCTGAAAGCAGCCACCCTCTAAAATCACGAGGCCTTATTCGCGCACGCGGATAAGGTCTCGTTTCTACATTTTGTTTCCCTGCAACGTCTGTGCTGCCGCTCAGATCTGCTCGTTTTAATCAATCAAAATCACTTTTAACCTGCACCACCAGCCTAACCTGGTTGATAAACGTGTAATTGGATCAATAAGTGGCAAAAATCACGCATTTCTAACTTTTTCGCATCGAGGGGTTTGCCGATTGCGCAAGCTCAGACCACAATTAACTGCGCCGCCCCATTGCGGCGAAACATCATCTAAGACAGGGAGATAACCAATGAATTTTTTCAAAGTCGTTGCAGGATTTTTGATGGCTGCAGTAGTGGCACTGACGCTGAGCGCTTGTGCACCAACAGCAACAAAAGAAGGCACGGGTGGATACATCGACGATACGGTTGTCACCACCAAAGTTAAGGCACAGTTGTTAAATGATGAATCGCTGAAATCTACTGAGATCAACGTTGAAACCTTCAAGGGCAAAGTCCAGCTGAGTGGTTTTGTTAGCTCACCACAGATGGCTAACCGTGCCGTTGCAGTAACGCGCAGCGTAGCGGGTGTTAAATCTGTGGTTAACAATATGCAGATTAAATAACACAACGGGCGACCATCTGGTCGCCCGTTTCCTTTACGGCATCCCCGTTAGAAACGGTAACCCACGCCGAAGAAGAATACCCAGGGATCGATGCGAGTATTAATATTTTGCTGCTCACCGTTGGCTTTGAATTTCACCTCTGTATCAATGTCCATGTACCACAGCGATGCATTCATCATCCAGTCGCGGTTGATTTGATAATCTAAACCAACCTGCCCCGCCAGGCCCCACGAATCTTTCACACTGAGATCGCTTAAACCGGCGTCTTTGCCTGTCTGATTGAATTTTGCATCATAAAAAGTGGTGTAGTTGATACCCGCGCCGACATAAGGACGCACTTTGCTATTGCTATCAAAGAAATAGTATTGCGCCATTAATGTCGGTGGCAGCTGGCGCACGGTGGCGAGGTTGCCGGTGGCGCCGAGGCCAACTTTATGACGGAAGGGGGTTGCTGCTAACAATTCAACGCCAATGTTGTCCGTCGCCATATAGGTAAAGGTTAAACCAAGTTGGGTATCGTTACTTACATTGAAGCCGCCCATTCCCAGCACATTGTCAGAGCCTTCGGTCGGACGTACGGTCGCGCTACCTGCGCGCATAAAGAAATCACCTGCTTCATGAGCCAGTGCCAGTTGCGGGATGGCCAGTGCCATTAGCAGCGCGCATTTTGCCAGTTTCATAATCACTCCTTTGCCAAATAAAGTAGGGTCTTAATCGTGTTCGCGGCACAACATTTACCCCTTTTTTGGTAAAAGATCATCTTCCTCAATATAAATTAATCACTTAAAAAACAATGAATTGATTCAGATCAATTTTGGCTTTACACGACGCAATAATTGTCTGCTTGCGAAAATTTTTGCGGGTGATTATTTTACTTTTTCCTGAGTGATTTTGATTCGATGCATGAGGAGTAGCGGGCGATCAGATGAGCGATTTACTTAACCCCTGTATGACGTGTGGCGCATGTTGCGCGTACTTCCGTGTCTCCTTTTACTGGGCCGAAGCCGATGATGGCGCCGGTACCGTCCCCGTTGAGTTAACCGAACCGTTAGGCCTACTGATGCGCAATATGCGCGGTACCAACGATCGTCAGCCGCACTGTATTGCGCTGCAAGGGGACGTTGGCGGCTGCGTATCCTGCGGTATTTATCAGCAACGTCCGTCGCCTTGCCGTGAATTTTCGATGTCTGGAGAGAACGGGGAGGTGAACGAAGCCTGCGATCGCGCCCGTGCGCGCTATGGCCTTCCCGCCCTTTTTCACCCTTCTTTACCTGAGATGACATAAAGTTATCGCAATGCGGGTGCCAGCACGCCAATAGAACATGTACAATCGCCGGGTTAATTAATCCGGTTCTTTCAAGGAGTTTACATGTCTATCACGGCAAGCTCGTTATACCGTGACACAGGAAATTTTTTGCGCCATCAGTTGGTTACTATTTTACTGATGGCACTGCTGACCTCGTTCATTACTGTGATTGTCGGCCATGCGTTAACGCCTGATGAAGAGCAGCTATCGTTGTTAAGTCAGTCAGATGACAGTGCATCGTCGCTGTTTGAGCTCGTGCAGAATATGTCACCCGATCAGCAACGAATTCTCCTGCGTGCATCTGCGGCGGGAACCTTCGCGGCCCTGATTGGCAACACGCTGCTGCTGGGTGGCATGCTATGCCTGATCCCCATGGTTTCTGGTGGACAACGCGTCAGTGCGCTGCGTGCGATTGGCGCTTCTGCGCCCATGCTACCAAAGCTACTGTTGCAAACTTTCCTGATCACGCTGCTGGTGCAACTGGGCTTTATGGTACTGATGGTACCGGGCGTGATTCTGGCGATACTGTTTTCGCTGGCGCCAGTGATTCTGGCCAGTGAAAAGCAAGGGGTCTTCGCTGCCATGCGTGCCAGTATGCGTCTCGCGTGGAAAAACATTAAGGTCATTGCGCCAGCGATCGTGCTGTGGCTGCTGGCAAAGATCGTTTTAATGTTCTTCTTTTCATCGCTGACCGTACTTCCTGCGAACATCGCTTCCGTGGTGTTAAACGCGCTGGGCAATCTGGTCTCCGCTGTATTAATTATCTATCTGTACCGGCTCTATATGCTGTTACGTTAATCGTTAAGGCGCTCAATTGGGCGCCCTTAACTGAACGCTCCTGCCCTAATTGGAAACGCTATGAAGCAGTTACTCGATTTTCTTCCCCTGGTAGTTTTCTTCATCTTTTACAAGCTGTACGACATTTTTGTGGCATCTGGCGCACTCATTGTTGCGACTGGCCTGGCGCTGGTCGTCAGCTGGGTGCTGTATCGTAAGCTGGAAAAGATGACCATTTTTACCTTCGTGCTGGTAGCCGTTTTTGGCACGCTAACGCTGGTGTTCCATAACGATGAGTTCATCAAATGGAAAGTCACCGTGATCTACTCCTTGTTCGCACTGGCGCTGCTTTATAGCCAGTGGTTCATGAAACAACCGTTGATCCAAAGCATGCTAGGTAAAGAGCTACAGCTACCTTCAGGCGTTTGGCGTCATCTCAATATTGCCTGGGCGATTTTTTTCCTCGCTTGCGGTCTGGCAAATATTTATGTTGCGTTTTGGTTATCGCAGGAGTTTTGGGTTAACTTTAAAGTGTTCGGTCTGACCGGCCTGACCCTACTCTTCACCCTGCTAAGCGGCGTATATATCTGGCGACAGATGCCGCAACAAGAACAAAAATAAAGCAACTCCGCCCGATATTGTCGGGCTTCTCTTCACCTGCAAAAGAACTGAGCAATGGAAGAAAAACATAAGTCGCCGCAAGGCGAAATGGTATTGCGCACTCTGGCAATGCCCGCAGATACCAATGCCAATGGCGATATTTTTGGTGGCTGGTTGATGTCGCAGATGGACATGGGCGGCGCCATTAAGGCGAAAGAGATTGCCGAAGGTCGCGTTGTCACCGTGCGCGTTGATGGGATGACATTCCTCAAACCGGTAGCGGTGGGCGATGTGGTGAGTTGCTATGCTCGCTGCATCCGCACCGGCAATAGTTCGATGACCATCAATGTTGAAGTGTGGATTAAGAAAGTCTCGTCTGAACCTATCGGTCAGACTTACTGTGCCACTGAAGCGGTATTTGTCTACGTGGCCGTTGATAACACCGGGCAATCTCGCCCCCTGCCGCCCGGCAGAAGTCATCTAAGCGATGTTTAAAACGCAGAAAGCGGTCATCTGACCGCTTTCTTTTTGCTCATCAATCACATGGTTTTACTCGATATTCGCGCCGCCATTAATACGGAAAACGATATTCATGGTCAGATTTTTACCTGGACGACCGGGTTGATAGCGCCATTTCTTCATAGCCTGTTTCACTTCTCGCTCAAACATATTGCGCGGTTCAGCAGATAAAATCTCCACGTTGTCTACGCGACCATCACTATCCACATCAAACTGCACGCGTACGCGTCCTTCTACGCGCAGCGCAAATGCACGCGCGGGATAGGCGGGCTTACTCACATTCATCGCTTTCGGGCCATCTGAAACGCTTGGGGTCGCAGTCGGATTTGCTTTAGGTGCTGTCGTTGGGCGTGTCTGCGTAGTTGGCGCCTCTTGTTTGACCAAATTTTCCTGTGGCTTCACTTCCTGCCGTGGTTTCGGCTCAGGCTTTTTCTCAACCTTAGGCTTCGGTTTAGGTTTAGGCTTCGGCTTAGGTTCCGGTTTAGGAATGGGCACTGGCTCAACCTTGGGCGGTTCAGGCGCCACTTCTGGCTCTGGTTCGGGCTCTGGCGGAGGCGGTGTCACCTCTGCGGGTGCAGGCTCTGGCTGCACTTCCGGTGCCACAAGGGACACGCTAATTGGCTGTGACGCTTTTGGAACTTCAATGACCTGATGAAAGGATGCATAGAGAATGCCAGCAATCAACGAACCGTGAAGTACCACGGATAAAATTACAGCAACAGGAGTACGTGTAGGAAAAGGCGTAGTCAACGTGGTCATATCATTCATGTTCATTGAGTGAAGCGCAGATTTTAAATGCAAATAGCAATCAGTTTCAATAAGCGATGTGTAAGGCACCCATTTTAAGGCTTTTTTAACCCTCTTTGCGCTGAATGACAGTGTAAATATCTTTCGTTTGCACTCTGATTAACGATCACTTAACGTGTCACGCAATTTCGGCAAGTCTAACGGGAGTATCCCATCGTGCTTTACGTCATTTATGCGGAAGATACCGCTGATTCACTGGAAAAACGCAATTCGGTACGTCCCGCGCATCTTGCTCGTTTGAAGCTGCTGCAGGATGAAGGCCGTCTGATTGCTGCAGGCCCGCTACCAGCGGTTGATAGTAATGATCCAGGTCCGGCGGGTTTCACCGGCTCCGTGATTATCGCTGAGTTCTCCTCACTGGAAGTCGCGGAATCCTGGGCCAAAGATGATCCCTATATCGCAGCAGGCGTCTATGAGAAAGTCGCGGTTAAGCCGTTTAAACGCGTTTTCTGATTTATGTGGCAGCCTGTTTTACTGCTTTTGGCGGTGTTTGTACTCATTGGCAGGGCACTCCTAGTATGGCGTCAGCAAGGCTGGCGCAACGCACGACAGCACATCGTCATGCTAATTGTACTAGCAGCAGCATTACAGATGGTCAACGTGATCGTGGTGCTACGCGGCGCATAAAGCCGCGTATGCCAATCAGACCATTTGTGAAATAAATAGAATAGAGCGCCGATGTTGTTGCGCCACCTGATGACGAATGGTGTGGATACGTTTGTATCGACGCGATTGCCCTTCCAGCCAGCGAGCACGGCGACGATGTACCTGACGTAACATTCTCCAGCGCGCCACTTCATTTTTGCTGCGTCTCATCACATCCTCTCAGACAGGCTAAACTCGGCAGGGATTATAAAGATCTGCTCCAAAATGCCAAATCGAAACCTTCATCGAAGTGTCATTCACGATTAAAGGTTTCACTACCTGTGATCAGCACGTAAACTTTGCACTTCAAAGCGCGAACAGGATGTCCACTTAATGACCACATTTTATACCCTTATCAGTTGGTTGCTGCTCTTTGGCTACTGGTTGCTGATTGCGGGTGTCACGCTACGCATTCTGATGAAACGGCGCGCGGTGACCTCGGCAATGGCCTGGCTGCTGATCATCTATATATTGCCGCTGGTGGGTATAATCGCTTATCTCTCATTTGGTGAACTGCATTTGGGCAAACGGCGTGCTGAACGTGCCCGCACCATGTGGCCTTCAACCGCTAAATGGCTTAACGATCTTACGCAGTGCCGCCACATTTTCGCCACAGAACATAGCGAAGTCGCGCGCTCGTTGTTTGAGCTGTGTCGTCATCGCCAGGGGATTGCTGGCGTTAAAGGCAATCAGTTGCAGTTGCTGACCAGCTCCGATGATGTCATGCATGCGCTGATTCGCGACATCCAGCTGGCGCGCCATAATATCGAGATGGTGTTCTATATCTGGCATCCCGGCGGGTTAGCCGATGAAGTAGCAGAATCACTGATGGCTGCATCGCGGCGCGGCGTACATTGCCGCTTAATGCTGGATTCAGCCGGGAGCGTCACCTTCTTCCGCAGCCCGTGGGTCAATATGATGCGCAATGCGGGCATCGATGTGGTTGAAGCGCTTCAGGTAAGCCTGCTACGTGTGTTCCTGCGTCGTATGGATTTACGCCAGCATCGGAAAGTGGTGCTAATCGATAACTACATCGCCTACACCGGCAGCATGAATCTGGTCGATCCACGTTTCTTTAAGCAGGATGCCGGTGTCGGACAGTGGATCGATCTGATGGCACGCATGGAAGGTCCCGTGGCCACCACAATGGGCATTGTGTATGCCTGCGACTGGGAAATTGAAACGGGTAAACGTATTCTGCCGCCGGCACCTGATGCGAATGTCATGCCATTCGAGCAGGAAAGTGGCCATACCATTCAGGTGATCGCCTCCGGTCCCGGCTTTCCGGAAGATATGATTCATCAGGCACTGCTCACCGCGGTTTACTCAGCACGTGAGCAGTTGATCATGACAACGCCCTACTTCGTACCCAGCGATGACTTGCTGCACGCCATCTGCACCGCTGCATTACGTGGGGTTGAAGTCAGCATTATTGTACCGCGCCACAATGATTCGTTGCTGGTTGGTTGGGCTAGCCGCGCCTTCTTCACCGAACTGCTCGAAGCCGGCGTAAAAATTTATCAGTTTGAAGATGGCTTACTGCATACCAAAAGCGTTCTGGTGGATGGGCAACTGAGTTTAGTGGGCACTGTTAACCTGGATATGCGCAGCCTTTGGCTTAATTTTGAGATCACATTGGTGGTAGATGATGATGGCTTCGGCAGCGATCTCGCCACGGTACAAGATGATTATATCGCCCGCTCACGCTTACTGGATGGTGCGCGCTGGGCGAAACGTGCCTGGTGGCAGCGCATCGTTGAACGACTGTTTTACTTCTTTAGTCCTTTACTGTAAAACGAGCGAAAATATTACCGCCTCACGGCAAGCAGGAATGACCATGGATTTAAATAATCGCCTTACTGAAGATGAAACGCTGGAGCAGGCTTACGATATTTTTCTTGAGCTGGCAGGCGACAACCTTGATCCCGCAGACATCATTCTTTTCAATCTGCAGTTTGAAGAGCGCGGGGGCGCAGAGCTTTTCGATCCTTCTGAAGATTGGCAGGAACATGTGGATTTCGATCTGAACCCCGACTTCTTCGCTGAAGTGGTGATTGGATTGGGCGAAGCCGATGGCGAGCCGATTACTGATGTGTTCGCGCGCGTCCTGCTGTGCCGTGAAAAAGATCACAAGCTCTGCCACATTCTATGGCGCGAGTAAGTATCCTATAAAAAAACGCCGGGCATCCACCCGGCGTTTTTATTTATAGCGGATCGACTTTTAAACACGAAACCGCATGGCGGAAGCTGCCTTCCAGCAGCGGCCGCGTTTTTGCACACTCTGGGCCAGCAATCGGGCAACGCGTACGGAATACGCAACCTGATGGCGGATTAATTGGCGACGGTAGTTCCCCTTCCAGCAGCTGGATCTGCTTATTCTTCTCCAGATCAGGGTCAGGAATCGGCACCGCCGACATCAGCGCACGCGTATAAGGATGCTGCGGATTGTTATACACCGCATCGTAGGTGCCCAGCTCCACGGCATGGCCAAGATACATCACCAGTACGCGGTCGGAGATGTGTTTGACCACCGCCAGATCGTGCGCGATAAAGATCAGCGACAGCCCCATTTCGCGCTGCAACTTTTGCAACAAGTTAACGACCTGCGCCTGGATCGATACGTCCAGCGCCGACACAGGTTCATCGCAGATGATCAGTTTCGGTTCAAGGATTAAAGCGCGCGCTATGCCAATACGCTGACACTGACCGCCAGAGAACTCATGCGGATAGCGGTTGATAAGGTTCGGCAGTAAACCGACCTTCATCATCATGCTTTTTACCTTATCCTTTACTTCCTGGCGCGGCATTTTCGGGTAATAGGTGCGTAGCGGTTCAGCAATGATATCGCCGATGGTCATACGCGGGTTAAGCGACGCCAGCGGATCCTGGAAGATCATCTGGATATCGCTGCGTGCCTGGCGCCACTCTTCCTGGCTTTGCCCCAGCAGATCGCGACCGAGCCACGCTACGCGTCCCTCAGTGGCTTTTACCAGCCCGATAATTGCGCGAGCCAGCGTCGATTTTCCGCAGCCCGACTCACCCACAACGCCGAGCGTTTCACCTTCGTAGAGACGCAAGCTGACACCATCAACTGCTTTTAACGTGTGAGGCGGCTGCCAGAACCACTGTTTGCCATCCTTAATTTCGAAGTGCACCTTAAGATCGGCGATCTCGAGGAGGACTTTTTTCTCTTCAACTACGGCACTCATACTAACTCCTCCACCGGCTTGAAGCAGGCACGCAGACGACCTTCAGCAAAAGGTTCCAGCGGCGGTGCCTTGGCGCAAATGTCCATGGCGTAGGCGCAACGAGGCTGGAATGGACAGCCTTGTGGTAAGCGCAGCAGGTTTGGCGGGTTGCCAGGAATAGTGGTCAGCGACTCACCTTCTTCGGCATCCAGACGTGGCACTGCACTCAGCAGGCCAATTGAATACGGATGCGCAGGCTGATAGAACACATCGCGCGCGCGACCATATTCCATCGTTCGACCGGCGTACATCACCAGCACTTTGTCACAGATTCCCGCTACGACACCGAGATCGTGGGTAATCATCACGATCGCGGTGTTGAATTCGCGCTTGAGCTCATTCAGCAACGTCATGATCTGTGCCTGAACAGTCACGTCGAGCGCGGTGGTGGGCTCATCAGCAATCAGCAGTTTTGGCCGACACAGTAGCGCCATCGCAATCATTACACGCTGGCGCATACCGCCAGAGAACTCGTGCGGGAACATCTTCATGCGTTTACGTGCTTCCGGCATTTTCACTGCGTCCAGCATACGCACTGACTCTTCAAACGCCTGTGCGCTGTTCATGCCCTTATGTAACTTCAGCACTTCCATTAACTGCTCACCCACGCGCATATAGGGATTGAGCGACGTCATCGGATCCTGGAAGATCATCGAAATCTGCTCAGCACGCAGCTTGTTGAGCTTGTTTTCCGGCAGATTAAGGATCTCTTCGCCGTTAAACTTCGCCGAACCGCCTATACGTCCATTTTTCGCCAGCAGCCCCATCAGGGCAAACGCAGTTTGCGATTTACCTGAGCCAGATTCCCCCACAATTCCAAGCGTTTCACCTGCATGCAGTGAAAAGTTGAGATCGTTCACAGCTGTTACATCGCCATCATGAGTACTAAAGGTGACACGCAAATCTTTTACATCCAGTAGCAGGTTACCGTTTCCCGCACGCGCAGCTATTGCTGGCTGAAATTCATGGATAGTCATCGGGAAACTCCTTAACGATCTTTCGGGTCGAGGGCATCACGCAAGCCATCGCCGATAAAGTTAAAACAGAACAGCGTGACCACAAGGAAGCCTGCAGGGAACATTAGCAACCACGGCGACACTTCCATTGAGTTAGCACCGTCGCTGAGCAGCGCGCCCCAACTACTCAGGGGCTCTTGCGTACCGAGTCCGAGGAAACTGAGGAAAGATTCAAACAGAATCATGCTCGGAACCAGCAGCGAGGCGTACACCACCACCACACCCAGCACATTAGGCACGATGTGACGCAGTACGATATTGAAAGTACTCACGCCCCCTACCTGCGCCGCTTCGATAAACTCTTTACGTTTCAGGCCCAGTGTCTGACCGCGCACGATACGCGCCATATCCAGCCACGACACCATGCCAATTGCCACAAAGATCAGCAGAATGTTGCGACCAAAAAAGGTTACCAGCAGGATGACGAAGAACATAAACGGGAAGGAGTTAAGGATCTCGAGGATACGCATCATGACTGAATCAATTTTACCGCCCAGATAACCGGCTAATGAGCCATAGAGCGTGCCCACCAGTACCGCGATCAAGGCGGAAGCGATGCCGACCATCAGCGAAATACGGCCACCAATCGCGACGCGCACCAGCAGATCGCGTCCCGATGAGTCGGTACCAAACCAGTGGCCAGAAACCGTATCCGGCGCGGCAGACATCATCGCCCAGTCGGTATCGTCATATTTGAACTGCGACAACATAGGTGCAAACACTACGAACAGCGTGATTACCAGTAACACCAACAGACTGATGAACGCAGCACGGTTGTGAATAAAGCGGCGACGCGCATCCTGCCAGAGGCTGCGCCCTTCGACTTCCAGTTTTTCACTGAAGGCATCCAGAGCTTCGCTGTTTTTCTTACTTAACATCATGGGCGAGCTCCACAATCAGTAACGGATTTTTGGATCGATAACGGCATAGAGCACATCAACGATCGCGTTAAACAGAATGGTCAGCACGCCAACCAGAATGGTTAGACTCATCACCAGCGAATAGTCACGGTTCAGTGCCCCGTTAACGAACAGCTGACCGATGCCAGGCAAACCATAGATAGATTCAATCACCATTGAACCGGTGATAATGCCGACAAATGCTGGCCCCATGTAGGATAAGACTGGCAGCATAGCGGGCTTCAGCGCATGGCGCAGCACGATACGACGCAGCGGCAAGCCTTTAGCGCGTGCTGTACGGATGAAGTTTGAGTGCATCACTTCAATCATCGAACCGCGGGTAATACGCGCGATGCTGGCAATATAGGCCAATGAGAGCGCCACCATCGGCAGCAGCATGTAATTCCATTGGCCGCCGTTCCAGCCGCCGCCAGGAAGCCAGCGCAGGGTTATCGCAAAGACCAGCACCAGTAATGGTGCCACGACAAAGCTGGGGATCACCACGCCGGTCATCGCGACCCCCATCACGGCATAATCCCACAGACTGTTTTGCTTCAAGGCCGCGATGACGCCGGCCGTCACGCCCAGCACCACGGCGAGGAAAAATGCCGCCAGGCCGAGTTTGGCTGAAACCGGGAAGGCATGGCCTACCAGATAATTCACCGAGTAATCTTTGTATTTGAACGATGGCCCAAAATCACCGTGTGCTAACTGCACCAGATAGCTCAGGTATTGTTTGCCTATCGGATCGTTGAGATGGTATTTCGCTTCGATATTTGCCATCACCTCTGGCGACAGCACACGCTCGCCGGTAAATGGACTGCCGGGTGCCAGTCGCATCATGAAGAAAGAGATGGTGATGAGAATAAATAGCGTCGGGATGGCTTCGAGGAGCCGACGCAGGATGAATTTTAACATTGCCGTACCTACCAGGCTGTTGCTTCACAAATTAAAAAGGCGGTGCCGCAGCACCGCCACTGTCGATAGCCTGAGTGCTATTAATGTTTAATGATATACAGGTTTTTATCGACGGTTTTATCCAGCGGATCGTTACCGGTATAACCACCCACGTAAGGCTTCACCAGACGTGCGTTGACGTAGTAGTAAACTGGCACGATGGTGCTGTCTTTATCCAAAATCTGCTCTGCCTTCTGATAATCCGCTACACGCGCCTTATCGTCTGTGGCTTTAACGGCATCGTGGATAACTTTATCGAAGTCAGCGCTCTTATAATGTGAGGTGTTACTGCTGCTGTCAGACAGCATGATGTTCAGGAACGATGTGGGTTCGTTGTAATCGGCACACCATGCGGCACGGGAAACATCAAAGTTGCCCTGATGGCGCGTATCCAGGAAGGTTTTCCACTCCTGGTTCTCCAGCTTGATGTTCACACCGATATTTTTCTTCCAGATAGAAGAAGCGGCGATCGCCAGTTTTTTATGCAGATCGGAGGTGTTGTACAGCAGATTGAAGGTCAGCGGTTTATCTGCGGTATAACCCGCTTCAGCCAGCAGTTTTTTCGCTTCTTCATTACGCTTGTTCTGATCCCACTTGAACCAATCTGGTGGCAACAGTTCCATACCATCGGTGGCTGGCGGAGTAAAGCTGTAAGCCGGCTGCTGGCCTTGAGCCAGCACTTTGTTCACCATGATGTCACGATCCAGACCAAGCTTCAGTGCGGTACGTACGCGTGGATCGGTGAATGGCGCTTTCTGGTTGTTAATTTCGTAGTAGTAGGTGCAGAGATACGGCTTCACCATCAACTCTTTGCCATTATCACGCTGCAGCTTTTTGAACAGCTCGATGGGCATGTTGTTATAAGTAATATCGCTGCCGTTTTCAGAGAAGTAACGGTTAACATCACTGACTTCAGAGTTGATAGGCAGGAACGTCACTTTGTTCAATACGGTGTGCTCGTTATCCCAATATTGCGGATTGCGCACCAGCGTCACACGCTCGTTAATTACGTGTGATTCAAGTTTAAAGGCGCCATTGCCCACCCAGTTTTGCGGTTGGGTCCACTGATCGCCAAATTTGTCGATGGCGGGTTTATATACCGGAGACATGACGGAGTTAATCAGCAACTTGTAGAAGTACGGCACCGGCTCGCTCAGCGTCACTTCCAACGTATGATCATCAATTGCTTTGACACCAAGATCGGAGGTTGGCTTTTTGCCAGCGATGATGTCATCAACATTCACGATGTGGCCATATTGCGGATAGCTAGCATACGGGGATGCGGTTTTTGGATCGACCAGACGCTGCCAGCTGTAAACGAAATCTTGTGCGGTTACCGGCTCACCATTAGACCACTTAGCGTTCTTGCGCAGATGGAAGGTCCAGACTTTATAATCTTTATTTTCCCAGCTTTCAGCCACGCCCGGTACCGGCTTGCCATCGCTATCGCTGGTGATCAGGCCTTCATATAGGTCACGCGCGATGTTGTCTTCAGGCACACCTTCAATTTTGTGTGGATCCAGCGACTGTACCTCATCGCCGTTACCGCGGACCAACTCCTGTTTTGCTGCCAATTCAACGCCTGCTGGCACTGTTGCTGCCAGCGCGGCATTCCCTGCCAGCGCGCCGATTGCTGCTAATACGCCTGCAGCAATCAGGCTTTTTTTCGTGATGTTGTTCATTATTACGCTCCAGTTTTATTATCTTTACCAGGTCGATTCATCGCCTGGCGTCCCCTTTTCGGGTGGTCTTCGCCTGTCTGAACGAAGACCCGAATCACCCTTTAGGGTTTACCACGGTAAAGTGCCGTCCGACTGTAGCGTCGGATCGATACATTACTCAATGTTTCTTTATGTAATAGTATTTCAACGCCAGCATATCCTGCGGGTCTTTACCGGTGAAGCCGCCAACCCAAGGCTTAACCAGTCTCACGCTAACGCGGTAATAGACTGGCACAATGGGCGAGTCTTTATCGAGTTGCGCTTCCGCCTGCTGATAAAGCGAGGCACGGCCTGCTTCATCCGAATGCATGAGTGTTTGCTTCATTAATTGATCAAATTCTGGGCTGTTATAAAAGGCCGTATTAATCGACGAACCGCTTAATAACATATTCAGGAAAGTTGACGGTTCGTTATAATCGGCGCACCAGGTTGCACGGACCACGTCGTACTGCGCCTGATGCCGCGTTTCAAGTAGCGTTTTCCACTCCTGATTCTGTAATGTGACCACAGCACCGAGATTCTTTTGCCACATTGATGCTGCAGCGATCGCCTGCCTCTTATTCTGCTCAGATGTGTTATACAGCAGCGTAAAACGCAGCGGATTTTGTGGGTTAAAACCCGCCTGCGCTAATAATTCTTTCGCCGTGGCATTTCGCTCTGCCTGGGTTTGTTGTGCCCAGGCAGGAGGAGAAAGTGTAATGCCATGGGTGAACGGCGGTGTTAAGCCATAGGCAGGAATTTGTCCTTGCCCCATAATCTTTTGCGCAATAATGTCGCGGTCAAGTGTTAACTTTATAGCGGCACGCACGCGCCCATCATTGAAAGGCGCTTTTTTATTATTAATTTCATAGTAAAACGTGCATAAAAGAGGGCTGACTTTGACCTCGTCGCCGAGATCCTGCTGCAGTTTTTTAAACATCTCTGGCGGGACCGCGCTGTTAGTCATATCGGTCCCCCCGCTGCGATAGCGATTAATATCACTATTTTCCGAGGAGAGCGGTAAAAACACACCCTCCTCGATTACGGTATGTGCATTATCCCAATAGTCAGGATTGCGTTTAACCACGATTTTTTCATTCACCACCCATTCACTTAATGTAAAAGCGCCATTGCCTACATAGTGATTCGGCTGTGTCCACTGCTCACCCCACTGCTCAATGGCCGGACGATAAACCGGTTTCATGGCACTGTGCGCCAGCATGGCAACAAAATAGGGAACGGGTTCAGAAAGGGTAACCTGAAGGTGATGGTCGTCGAGAGCTTTAACGCCGAGTTCACCAGGCGCAGCTTTGCCAGATAGAACAGCGTCAATATTTTCAAGGTGTGCAGTTTGCAAATAGCTGGCGTAGGGCGACGCGGTTTTAGGATCGGCCAGACGCTGCCAGCTATAAACGAAGTCATGCGCGGTTACCGGTTCGCCATTACTCCATCGCGCATCGTTGCGCAGCGTAAAAGTCCAAATACGGCCGTTGTCACTTTGCCACGAACTGGCGACGCCTGGCACCAGTTGTCCGTTATTGTCGGTTTCAACGAGCCCTTCCAGTAAATTACGCATGACATTCGATTCAGGCACGCCTTCTGCCTTTTGCGGATCTAATGTTGCTACTTCACTGCCATTATTAATAACAATCCGTTGCACATCTGATAATGGGGTACCAGCCGGGATTTGTGCTGCCTGGCTCTGTGCCAGTATTCCCGCAAGGCATAAGGCTAGCACCGAAGGTGCAGCCATTTTCGCTACCATGCATTTCATCAACAAATATCAACCTTACTCATAAGCCTGATAGGGTGTAAGCAAAAAGCGTACACATTTGTCGCTATCAGAAAAAAATTTGTGGATGAGCCGAAATTATCAGAACCGTTGCCCGCGCGCCAAAGCTAAACTGCAAAAATGTTAGCAGATTCTCTTTTATCACGATCGGACATGCAGTGAAAGAGTTAATTTTTATCCAGAATTATCATCTAATTTTTTGATTTTAAAATAATTTTTGATGATTTTGCATGTGATCTATCCATCTTAGCTATTTTTTAATAAGTTATTCCAATATAACCATATAACTCTTCATCAGCCCTACTATTCGTTATTGAATTGGCGAATAACCTTTTAAACATGCTAATTAGTACGAATTAGGCAGAAGATTTATCTGTGATAATTATCACAATATTGAAGCGCTTTTAGATGCGGGCTAAAAAGTTAGTAGTAAAAGTGATGATGGCTGCGATGACTTTAGCAACAAGAATAAAATAACCAAAATGGTGCAATTAATCACTTGCGCGCACCATTTTGGGTCAAACATGCGGCGTTACAAAAAAATAACTGTGGGGTCAGTTAAGGAGTCCAGGAAAAATCGATTTCATGCCAGTTACGATAAACTCGATACCTAAAGCCATTAATAATAAGCCCATGATACGCGTAATGACGTTAATCCCCGTTTGACCAAGTAACCGAACCATTAA
Organism: Pantoea sp. BRR-3P; assembly: GCF_039621635.1. Lineage (NCBI taxonomy): Bacteria > Pseudomonadati > Pseudomonadota > Gammaproteobacteria > Enterobacterales > Erwiniaceae > Pantoea > Pantoea sp. BRR-3P. The sequence goes on along the minus strand of NZ_CP155066.1, from coordinate 1,833,575 downwards.
AGGTGCAGCACGAAAAAGAAGCCAACAGCTAAAAGCAAAAATGGCAATCGCAATACTTAAGCCAAGTAAATTTTGCCAACTGTCATAGCGCGTGCTCCAGACGATGGTTGAACTTATCGCACCGGGCCCCGCCATTAATGGTAAGGCCAGTGGCACCACGCCAATACTTTCACGAATGGCGCTCTCAGACTTCTCCTGCTTATTTTGCTTATCTTCCCCGAGCTTCCCGCTGATCATCGACATCGCTATGGTGACAACCAGGATTCCCCCCGCAATACGGAACGAATCAATTGAGATACCAAAGACATGTAAAATGCCATCCCCGAGAAAAAGGGAAGTCCAGAGAATGATGGCGACGGCCAAATTTGCCGTAAGATTGGTTTTGTTGCGCTCCGCTACACCCTGGTAGCTGGTCATACTGATAAAAACCGGGATGATGCCCACCGGATTCACTAAGGCAAACAACCCGACAAAAAACTTAATGTAGCCGGAAAGATCGAGTAGTACGGGATTCAAAGTGGGCTCCGGTAAGGTCTGAATTGAAAATCGCGCTTAATGTAGTGCAAAAGCCGGGCGTAAAACCAGAGGTAAAGGCAGAAAATTATGCTACCTGTCCCGGTCATAACCAGTTTATCTGACTACTGTTACTCAAAAGTTATAACGATGCAGCTTGAGCGTTCAGAGAATGTGGCAAAGCACACTAACTTTACTTGCGAAAGTTAGTGCTGAAAGGTGTCAGCTTGGGTTCGAATTGATCCAAATCATTATTTACCTACCTCAACAGGGGTAATCTTACCCCATTGAAACCACTTCCGGAGCGTTTAGGCATCTTGACCAGGAAACCCTTTTAGTAAGCAAAGACAATACAGTTGTTAACTTGAGCAATTTATAAGCTTAGCGTGACTATACTTCTGGATCAGGCTTGTTTACTAAAAGAGTTTAACTTCCTTCAGGAGAGCACTATGGCCGTTACTAATGTTGCCGAACTTAATGCACTGGTAGAGCGTGTTAAAAAGGCACAGCGTGAATTCGCTAATTTTAGTCAGGAACAAGTGGATGCAATTTTCCGCGCTGCCGCCCTCGCCGCTGCAGATGCCCGTATTCCACTGGCCAAAATGGCCGTCGCCGAATCTGGCATGGGTATTGTTGAAGATAAAGTGATCAAAAACCACTTCGCTTCAGAGTACATTTACAATGCCTATAAAGATGAAAAGACCTGCGGTATCCTTGCAACCGACGACACTTTTGGCACCATCACCATTGCCGAACCCATTGGCTTAATCTGCGGTATTGTACCTACCACTAACCCAACTTCTACTGCTATTTTCAAGGCGTTGATCAGCCTGAAAACCCGTAATGGCATCATTTTTTCCCCACATCCGCGCGCAAAAGATGCCACGAATAAAGCGGCTGATATTGTTCTGCAAGCTGCAATCGCTGCAGGTGCACCGAAAGACATCATTGGCTGGATTGATGCCCCATCGGTTGAACTGTCGAATCAATTAATGCATCACCCAGATATCAATTTAATCCTTGCCACCGGTGGTCCAGGCATGGTGAAGGCGGCGTATAGCTCTGGCAAACCTGCCATTGGCGTTGGCGCGGGCAATACCCCAGTCGTGATTGATGAAACAGCCGACATTAAACGTGCAGTTGCATCAATTCTGATGTCGAAAACCTTTGATAACGGCGTGATTTGTGCTTCTGAACAATCTGTAATTGTGGTTGATTCAGCATATGACGCTGTACGCGCACGCTTTGAGAGCCACGGTGGTTACCTGTTGCAGGGCCAGGAGCTGAAGGCCGTTCAGGACATTATCCTGAAAAATGGTGCATTGAATGCCGCCATTGTAGGACAGCCGGCAGCGAAAATTGCCGAACTGGCGGGGATTACCGTACCGGCAAACACCAAAATTCTTATTGGTGAAGTGAAGCTGGTAGACGAGTCTGAACCGTTTGCGCATGAAAAATTATCACCGACATTAGCCATGTATCGCGCTAAGGATTACCACGACGCCGTTGATAAAGCGGAAAAACTGGTAACCATGGGTGGTATTGGACATACCTCATGTCTGTATACCGACCAGGATAATCAGATTGAGCGCGTACACTACTTCGGCGATAAAATGAAAACCGCTCGTATTCTTATCAATACCCCAGCGTCACAAGGCGGTATCGGTGACCTGTATAACTTCAAGCTGGCTCCGTCACTGACACTGGGCTGCGGTTCATGGGGGGGTAACTCCATTTCTGAAAACGTGGGACCTAAACATCTCATCAACAAGAAAACCGTGGCCAAGCGAGCTGAAAATATGTTGTGGCATAAACTTCCGAAGTCTATCTACTTCCGTCGCGGCTCACTGCCGATTGCCCTTGAAGAAGTGGCAACTGACGGGGCTAAACGCGCCTTCATCGTTACTGACCGCTTCCTGTTCAATAACGGTTATGCCGATCAAGTTACTCGCGTACTGAAATCACACGGCATTGAAACTGAAGTGTTCTTTGAAGTTGAGGCAGATCCAACGCTGAGCATTGTGCGTAAAGGCGCGGAACAGATGAACAGTTTCAAACCTGACGTGATCATTGCCCTCGGCGGTGGTTCACCGATGGACGCTGCAAAAATCATGTGGGTCATGTACGAACACCCTGAAACGCATTTTGAAGAGCTGGCGCTGCGCTTTATGGACATCCGTAAACGTATCTATAAGTTCCCAAAAATGGGGGTGAAAGCACGTATGGTTGCCATCACCACCACCTCTGGTACAGGTTCTGAAGTGACTCCATTTGCGGTAGTTACTGATGATGCAACAGGCCAGAAATATCCGCTTGCGGACTATGCACTAACCCCAGACATGGCAATTGTTGATGCTAATCTGGTGATGGATATGCCGCGTTCTCTCTGCGCATTTGGCGGCCTTGATGCGGTGACACACTCACTTGAAGCTTATGTGTCAGTATTAGCCAATGAATATTCAGATGGTCAGGCACTTCAGGCGCTGAAATTGTTGAAAGAGAACCTGCCTGCCAGCTATCGTGACGGCGCTAAAAATCCGGTTGCACGTGAGCGTGTTCACAATGCAGCGACTATCGCGGGTATTGCGTTTGCTAACGCATTCCTTGGAGTATGTCACTCTATGGCGCATAAACTGGGTTCTGAGTTCCACATCCCGCATGGCCTTGCTAATGCGCTGCTTATCTCAAACGTGATTCGTTATAACGCGAATGACAATCCAACTAAGCAGACGGCTTTCAGCCAGTATGACCGCCCTCAAGCACGCCGTCGTTATGCTGAAGTGGCAGATCATCTGGGACTTTCAGCTGTAGGCGACCGTACCGCGCAGAAAATTGAAAAACTGCTGGCCTGGCTGGAAGAGATGAAAACACAGCTGGGAATTCCAACCTCTATCCGCGAAGCGGGTGTACAGGAAGCTGATTTCCTCGCGAAAGTAGACAAACTGGCAGAAGATGCATTCGATGACCAATGTACTGGCGCCAACCCTCGGTATCCGCTGATTGCTGAACTGAAACAAATTATGCTGGATACCTTCTACGGTCGTGAATTCTCTGAGTCTTACAGTGAAAAAGCTGCTGAGACAAAAGCAGGAGTGAAAATCGAGAAGAAAACCAAAAAAGCCTAAATAGTTTTAACTTAAAAAACCCGCTTCGGCGGGTTTTTTCATCTGCCTAAAAACTAAGCCTGCGGTTGTTGTGTCCCATATATCGCCCTTAATGAGCCTTCATCAATAGCTTGTTTATAATGTTTGCGGCACACAGAGATATAACGTTCATTGCCACCAATTACGACCTGCTCCCCCTCACTGAAAGGCTTTCCGTTGGCATCGAGGCGCAACACCATGCTAGCTTTACGGCCACAGTGACAGATGGTTTTTAGCTCGACAAGTTTATCAGCCCAAGCCAGTAAATATTGGCTGCCAATAAATAGCTCACCGCGGAAGTCCGTACGTAAGCCGTAGCACAATACGGGAATATCCAGATTATCTACTACATTAGACAATGCCCTAACCTGTTCTCGCGTGAGGAACTGGCTTTCATCGACCAGCACGCAATGCACGGGTTGCTTAGCATGCTCGTTGGCTATTTCCTGATCCAGTTGCGTGTTAGCGTTATATAAAAAAGCCGGAGACGATAGTCCGATGCGTGAACTGACCTTGCCGGCACCAAAGCGATCATCAATTTCTGCGGTATAAACCAGTGAACGCATACCGCGCTCATGGTAATTATAGGAAGATTGTAGTAGAGCCGTTGATTTACCTGCATTCATCGCAGAGTAATAAAAATAAAGTTGGGCCATCAGAAGAATCTCATCGCAACCTATATTCGTTGCGCCGCAGTTTACCATAAAGTTGTAAAGCTGTAGCGATGCATTATTTTTATCATCTGCTCAATTTAACAACAGCACCACGCTCTTTAGATGTCTACATTACGAACATAGCACAATTTGATAAAGTAGTTCATGCGCTAATATTTGATTCATTACTATTACCACTGAAGTGAAGGAATTCACGGAATGCCAAGCATACCGTACAAAATCACTGCCAAAGAAAGTTACAAAACGCCTAAATATATTTTGCGCAGCGTTCAAAACCCACCTCTAATTTTTAATTTACGTTTTGCTTTTAAATCTGGCTATTGCAGTTATTTTTTTGCACCACTATTATGAGTTGGCAGAACCACTCCCATTTATTATATTTTGAGATCAGGACAATGAGCGAAGCACTTAAAATTCTTAATAATATCCGTACATTGCGCGCACAAGCTCGTGAATGCTCTCTGGAAACATTAGAAGAGATGCTGGAAAAGCTCGAAGTTGTGGTCAACGAGCGTCGTGAAGAAGATTCCCATGCACAAGCGGAAAATGCAGAACGTAATCGCAAACTGGAACAATATCGTGAGATGTTGATTGCGGATGGCATCGATCCAAATGAGCTATTGCAGGCTTTATCTGAAACGAAAGCACCGGGTAAAACCAAGCGTGCTGCTCGTCCAGCTAAATATTCCTATGTTGATGAGAACGGTGACAACCGCACGTGGACCGGCCAGGGACGTACGCCTGCTGTGATTAAAAAAGCTATTGAAGAACAAGGTAAAAAACTGGACGATTTCCTGCTGTAATCTCTCCAGTGCTTCGAATTGTGATTAGTGAAGAGCGCGTTCACTTTACACCAGATAAGAAAAAGGAAGCCAAAGGCTTCCTTTTTTCATAGAGATTTATTGTTGATAGAAGCTTCGGTACCAATCAACAAAATTTTTGACACCCTGCTCTACGCCGGTTTGCGGACGGAAATTAATCGCCTCATAAAGCGGTTGCGTATCAGCACTGGTACTCAACACATCGCCAGGTTGCATTGGCAGCATATTTTTCTTTGCCTCAATTCCCAGCGCTTTTTCCAGCGATTCAATATATGTCATTAAACTGACTGGCTGGCTATTACCAATGTTGTAAACACGATAAGGCGCAGAACTGCTTGCCGGTGAGCCTGCTTCTACAGTCCAGGCTTCATCTGGCTGCGGGATAACATCCTGCAATCTAACAATCGCTTCGGCTATATCATCAATATAGGTAAAGTCGCGGGTCATTTGCCCATTGTTATAAACATCAATTTTCTCACCTGCTAACATCGCACGCGTAAATTTGAAAAGCGCCATATCTGGGCGTCCCCATGGACCATAAACAGTGAAAAAACGTAATCCAGTGGTTGGCAGTTGATAGAGATGCGAATAAGTATGCGACATCAACTCGTTAGCTTTTTTTGTGGCCGCATACAGTGAAACAGGATGGTCAACGGAGTCATCCGTTGAAAAAGGCATTTTGCGGTTCAGACCATAAACTGAACTGGATGAGGCATATAGCAAGTGGCCAATTTTATGATGGCGACAGCCCTCAAGAATATTGAGGTGACCGATTAAATTAGCATCGGCATAAGCGTGGGGATTTTCAATTGAATAACGTACGCCAGCCTGCGCGCCTAAGTGAATTACACGCTCATATTTGTGTTCTGCGAACAAAGAAGAAATGGCCTGGCGATCCGCCAGGTCCATTTTTACAAATATAAAATTGGGATGTTTAGCATTCTGATCTAAACGGGCCTGCTTAAGGCTGACATCATAGTAGTCATTCAGATTATCGATACCGACAACCTGGTGACCCGCTGCCAGCAAGCGCTGGCTGACGTGAAATCCAATAAAACCTGCCGCGCCGGTGACCAGAAACTTCATACATCCCTCATTATTTATTCTACGATTTGAATAGACGCTCCGCGGCCGATTGCATAATACGTAAAGCCGCGCTTGCTGATACGCTCTGGATCATACAGGTTACGACCATCAAAAATCACGGGTTGTTTTAACGCGGTCATGATGACATCGAAATCTGGTGCACGGAAGTTTTGCCATTCTGTGCAAATCACTAAGCCATCTGCTCCCTGTAGCGCAGCTTCCTTAGTGCCCATCAATTTCAGGTCATCACGATGGCCGTAAACGCGCTGAGCTTCATCCATCGCTTCCGGGTCAAATGCCTGAACTGTTGCGCCAGCTTCCCATAACGTTTCCATCAGCACACGGCTGGATGCTTCACGCATGTCGTCCGTATTAGGTTTGAACGCCAGTCCCCACAGAGCAAACGTTTTGCCGCGTAGATCGTCGCCAAAATGGCGCTTAATGAAAGTCGGCAGTTTGTTCTTCTGCGAGTCGTTAACGTCCTCAACGGCCTGCAGCAGGCGTGGAGTGTAACCGATTGATTCAGCAGTGCGAATCAGCGCCTGTACGTCTTTCGGGAAACACGAACCGCCATAGCCACAGCCAGGATAGATGAAGTGATAGCCGATACGTGAATCAGAACCAATCCCCTGACGCACTTTCTCAACGTCGGCTCCCAGACGCTCAGCCAGGTTTGAGATCTCATTCATAAAGCTGATTTTGGTGGCCAACATACAGTTCGCCGCGTACTTCGTCAGCTCTGCACTGCGAATATCCATCAAGATCATACGATCGTGGTTACGATTGAACGGCTCGTAAAGTTCACGCAGCAATTCAACAACTTCATCGTTGTCAGTACCAACCACGATGCGCTCCGGACGCATACAGTCATTAACTGCAGCACCTTCTTTGAGGAATTCCGGGTTAGAAACCACGTCAAAAGCAATATTTACATCGCGTTTCTGCAGGGTTTCAGTCATTACCGCACGAACCCGATCCGCAGTACCAACGGGTACAGTGGATTTGTCGATAACGACTTTATGATCGTTCATGTGCTGTGCAATGGTGCGCGCAACTGCGGTCACATATTTCAGATCGGCAGAGCCATCTTCATCGGGAGGCGTACCCACAGCGATGAATTGCATTACACCATGATTTACGCCCTCTTCCGCATTGGTGCTGAACTTCAGGCGACCAGACTCATAGTTTGACATTACGAGCGGCGTCAGGCCCGGTTCAAAGATCGGAATATGACCTTTCTTCAAGTTTTCGACTTTCTTTTCGTCGACATCAATACAGAGAACGTCATGTCCGACTTCGGCTAACACCGCAGCCTGAACCAGACCGACATAGCCGATACCAAATACAGTGACTTTCATTGAATTATCCTGTGTTTATTGAGTTACTTTTTATTGCCTACTGCGCCTTCAAGCCATTGGGTGAAATCTTTACCCAACACTGGATGACGAACGCCGTACTCAACAAAAGCCTGCATGTAACCCAGTTTGTTACCGCAGTCATGGCTTACACCGTTCAGGTGATAGGCTTCTACCGTCTCTTTTTCCATCAGCATAGCAATGGAGTCGGTCAACTGAACTTCGCCACCCGCACCTGGAGGTGTTTTCGCCAGCAGCGGCCAGATATCAGCAGATAACACATAGCGTCCAACCACAGCCAGGTTTGACGGGGCTTCAGAAGCTTTTGGCTTCTCAACGACGCCAACCATTGGTGCGCTCTGGCCTGGGGCAAGATCGGCACCCTGGCAGTCAACCACACCATAAGCGGTGACATCAGCAACCGGCTCAACCATGATCTGGCTACGACCACTCTCTTCATAACGGGTCAGCATCTCTGCCAGGTTGTCTTTGGTTGGATCAGATTCGTATTCATCAATGATTACGTCTGGCAGGATAACGGCGAAAGGTTCATCACCAATCAGTGGATGTGCACACATCACCGCATGGCCTAAACCTTTAGCAATGCCCTGACGAACCTGCATGATGGTGACATGCGGTGGGCAGATAGATTGGATTTCATCCAACAGTTGGCGCTTAACACGTTTTTCCAGCATTGATTCCAATTCAAAACTGGTGTCAAAGTGGTTTTCAATGGCGTTTTTAGAAGAGTGTGTAACCAGCACAATCTCATTAATGCCTGCTGCAATGCACTCATTCACGACATACTGGATCAACGGCTTATCGACAAGCGGTAACATCTCTTTTGGAATAGCTTTCGTCGCAGGCAGCATACGCGTACCAAGACCTGCAACAGGGATTACCGCTTTTTTTACTTTAGTCTTATAGGCAGACATCTAAATACCTCTCTTAATAGGCCGTTCAAGTTAATACTTGATATGTCGGTTTAAAAACGAAATGAGTATACCAGTTACTATCAGACGGATTTATCCTGGATGGAGTTAATCCGCGGAATTTAAGACTATTACCCAAGTGTAAAGCCTGCCCCTGGTCCTGTCTTCAACCCGCGAAAAATTTTAATCCGATGGGTTATTCTTCCGCTGATAGCATCAGGCGAAGCCTCCCACCGGCGCCCCAGATATGACACTGCCAGGCATCGGCACGTTGGCTGATTTGGTTGAGATGTGTGCTACCCATAGTACCAAGCGGCACACCATTACTGAGTTGAATTTGATGAGTATTAATATGCAACGTCGCATTAAGCCCAGCTGAAACCAGAATCAGATTCTTGAGCTGACGATGGTAATAGCCAACTAATAGCGGGAATTGTCCGCTCAAATTGGCCTGCCGCAACAACATGTTAACCTGACGTAATAATCCATTAAGCTCTGGCAATCGCTGTTTCTGACCGGATAATTGTTCCTGTAGCAAGCCATTAAATAACGCCCGCAATAAAAGTGCGGCCAGAACCCCGTTGTCACCTGCCCTGGTAACATCAAGACAGTAGAAAGCAAGATCGTTATCAGACAGTGCCGCAATATCCAGCACTAAACCCGGCTGTTCTGCCATCGTCAACTGACGGTAGTTAATGCGGCAATTGGCGATCGTTTGCTGCACGGGTGGTTGCAACTGTTTTAGCAGCTTGGAGGCGGCAAGGGGATCGCTGACTAACGCATCCCAATCCTGGAAAAGCTGCTCGTCCTCCTCGACTTTCGACGTGAACATCGAGGGATAAAGGCACTCAAAAACCGCCTCTCTGAAGCGCTCAAGGTTTTTTAGCGGCTTAAGGAGCACATCTTGTACCCCCAGTCGCAGCACATGGGCAATGTCGGCCATATTTTGCGTTGCCGAGATAATCAGTATGGGGACGTTATTGCCGCGGCTGCGAATACGCTCAACAAACGGAATGCCGCCCATACGCGGCATTTCAAGATCGCAGACAACCAAATCCACCGACTGAGCGGATAATAGTGTTAAGCCATCGAGACCATCACCGGCTGCTAATGTGCTGGCGCCCAAGTTGGTCAATAAGTTGTCAATTAATGAACGGAAAACGACCTCATCTTCGACAATGAGAATCTTTTTGCCGATTAGCGGTTTCTCCATTCTCTCCCCCTGCGTACCAGATAATTCAATAGTGGTTCATAAAATGCAGTTGCGCCTTTCAGAATTGGCTGAAGTAGCAACACCTGTGAATGAACAACCTGACTATCTGCTACGGACCAGCGGTAATAGTTCATCCATTTTTTTCTCAACGGCGGCCTTGCCAGCCGCGATGGCTTCTTCTGCACGATGAAAGTCCAATGTGGAAATTTGAGGACAAAACGGCTGAATCAGCACATCCGGCGGGTCGCCCGCCATGCGGTTACGTTTCAGGCGATTTTCCAGTACCTGGATGGACGTAGACATAATCTCCATCGCACCCGGCGTTTGAGTAGCTCGGCGTTGCGTCAAACCCACAATGCGCTGACGCAATTTTTTTCCCCAACTCAGCGCTTCAACTGCCGCCGCTTCTTCACCGCTTTGCGGTGTCACTGAAAGTAAATCTTGCTGCATCAGGTGTGCGTCATGCTGGAGATCCACAGCAATAACGATGTCGGCACCTAGCGCGCGGGTTAATGAGATGGGTACGGGATTCACTACTGCACCATCCACCAACCAATATCCATTGTAAGCGATAGGTGGTAGTAAGCCTGGCATACTACAGGACGCACGCACAGCTTGATGTAAATCTCCCTCCGTTAACCACACCTCTCTTCCCGTACTGAGATTGGTTGCCACAACCCCAAAAGGTTTATCGCATCCATCAATTAACTCGTTTGGGATGAGTTGCCGGATATGGCTAAAAACCCGATCCCCCCGCAGCAAACCACCGCGCTGCCACGAGAGATCCATTAGACGGATGACATCCCAATAGCGGAATGCGCTCACCCATTTTTCCATCACACCCAGCCGGCCATTCACATAGGCTGAGCCAACCAACGCGCCGACTGAACAACCCGCCACGACATCGATTTCAATGCCTGCTCGTTCTAACGCATTAATAACACCAATGTGTGCCCAACCTTTAGCGGCACCTGAACCCAGTGCCAGCCCGATCCTTACTTTTCTCATCTCACCTCGTGATTGGCTTGTTGCGTAGCATCACGCCTGACAGTCGGCTACCATAGCGCACGCTTTAATTTACTTTAATCACTTCCAGGAGATGACGTGTCTGAAAAGTGCCCTTGCTGCAGCGGAAAGGAGTATAGCTTATGTTGTCAGCCCTTTCTGATTGGACAAGCGAACCCATTAAGTGCTGAGCAATTAATGCGCTCACGCTACACCGCCTATGTTGTCAAAAATGCTGCCTGGCTGGCTGCAACCTGGCACTCCAGTAAACGGGTGGCGGATCTCGAGACGTTATTATCCGAAAGTTTTTCCGGTACTGAATGGCTGGGCTTGAATGTAACTTGTTGTAATCAAGGAAGCCATGAGAATGAAGCCTTCGTAACGTTTTTTGCGCGATACCTCGAAAAAGGCCGTACTTCGGCGATCTATGAATGTTCACGCTTTCTTCGCGAGGATCAACGCTGGTACTATGTAGACGGAACAACACCTGAGTTGGGACGTAACGATCGCTGTCCTTGTGGCTCCGATAAAAAATACAAAAAATGTTGTGGCTAATCTGGACAGATACACAACGGCTTTACCATTCATCGCTTTGACAGGACTCTGATCGAGATGCAAGCGCAAACCATCCAACGAAAAGTATTACGTACCATTTGCCCAGATGCGAAAGGTCTGATCGCCAAAATTACTAATATTTGCTACAAGCACGAGCTCAATATTGTGCAAAATAATGAGTTCGTCGATCACCGTACCGGGCGCTTTTTCATGCGCACTGAGCTGGAAGGTATTTTTAACGACAACACCTTGCTGGCCGATCTTGATGGCGCACTGCCAGCAGGATCAGTGCGTGAATTACAGAGCGCAGGCCGTCGTCGTGTTGTCATTCTGGTCACCAAAGAGGCACATTGCCTGGGCGATTTGCTGATGAAAAGCGCTTTTGGCGGTCTTGATATGGAGATTGCGGCGGTCATTGGTAACCATGAAACGCTGCGCTCGTTGGTCGAACGCTTCGACATTCCGTTTGTGATGGTGAGTCATGAAGGCCACACGCGCGAAGAACACGATAACCGTATGGCAGACGAAATTGACCGCTATCAGCCGGATTACGTGGTGCTGGCCAAATACATGCGCGTATTAACACCGGCCTTCGTGCAGCGCTACCCTAATCAGATCATCAATATTCACCACTCCTTCTTGCCGGCTTTCATCGGCGCACGTCCGTATCATCAGGCGTATGAGCGCGGCGTGAAAATCATCGGCGCAACCGCGCACTATGTGAACGATAACCTTGATGAAGGTCCAATCATCATGCAGGACGTTATAAACGTCGATCACAGCTATACCGCAGAAGAGATGATGCGTGCTGGACGTGATGTAGAGAAGAATGTATTGAGCCGCGCACTGTATAAAGTGCTGGGTCAGCGTGTGTTCGTTTACGGCAACCGCACGATCATTCTTTAACCGCTTTGGCGCTGAACTGCACAACTCTTCAGCGCCACGCATAAAAAGTGGGCAAACGATTTTTATTTTCAGTGACGGTGCTTTACAGGCTGAGCGCATTTGGTATGATGCGCCCCGCTTTAAGAGGCAATGATTCAGGCCAGTGGTGGGATTCCCGAGCGGCCAAAGGGAGCAGACTGTAAATCTGCCGTCACAGACTTCGAAGGTTCGAATCCTTCTCCCACCACCATCTGAATCGTCTCCCTGAAGCCACAATATGTAACATCCCTGGTGGGATTCCCGAGCGGCCAAAGGGAGCAGACTGTAAATCTGCCGTCACAGACTTCGAAGGTTCGAATCCTTCTCCCACCACCATCCAATGTCTTCCCTCCCTTTCGCTTTACTTGTTGATTTCTCCCGCTACGCACCATGACTTTTGCCGAAAAACTCGTTACCATCCCGACACTCTTTTGCGGATAAAAATGGCAGCGAAATGAAATTTGTCTCCTTCAACATCAACGGTTTGCGCGCACGCCCGCACCAATTAGAAGCATTAGTTGAACAGCATCAGCCAGATGTCATCGGCTTGCAGGAAACCAAAGTGCATGACGATATGTTCCCGCTCGAAGACGTTAGCAAACTGGGCTATCACGTGTTCTATCATGGGCAAAAAGGACATTATGGTGTCGCGCTGCTGACTAAAGCTGAACCAATTACCGTGAGTCGTGGTTTCCCAGGTGATGACGAAGAAGCACAGCGTCGTTTGATCATGGCGGAAATACCGAGTTCTATCGGTAATATTACCGTAATCAATGGTTATTTCCCTCAGGGTGAAAGTCGCGACCATCCGACCAAATTCCCGGCCAAAGAGAAGTTCTACCGCGATTTGCAGAACTATCTTGAGCAGCAGCTGGCCGTTGATAAACCGGTGTTAATCATGGGTGACATGAATATCAGCAGCACTGATTTTGACATCGGCATTGGTGAGGATAATCGCAAACGTTGGCTGCGTACCGGGAAGTGTTCGTTCCTGCCAGAAGAGCGGGAATGGATGGATCGCTTACTGCAGTGGGGGCTGGTTGATACCTGGCGCGATAAATTCCCAGCAACCAACGACCGTTTCTCATGGTTTGATTACCGTTCAAAAGGCTTCGATGATAACCGTGGACTGCGCATTGACTTGCTGTTAGCGAGCCAACCGTTGGCCTCGCGCTGTGTTGATAGTGGCATTGATTACGACATTCGCAGTATGGAAAAGCCGTCGGATCACGCACCGGTTTGGTCAACATTCAAGCTGTGATACAGCAGCGTGGCGTTTTTACGCCACGCGCTTTTATTTGATGATCTTCCAGATAAGCGGATTGGTGCCTATCGCTTTCTCATCACGTCCGCACTGGAGTAATACACCTTCCGCCTTTACTACCGCCCCTTCTGAATAGCTGCGGTTCTCATAGGTACAGCATTGCATGCAGTTGCTTTGCCGATTATTTTGTCCCTGTGTCCAGACTTCTGGCGGCATATCTACCACGACATCGGTATTTCCCATTCGATTATTTTCCGGCTGGCGATTAGCCAGCGCGGCAGTGCTGCATAACAGCAGTCCACTGAGCAATATCATTACATTCCGCATCACTCTGTCTCCTTGGTTTTGCGACGAGCCGTTTTAGGTTTGGCTTTCTTTTTTGGGCCAGGCGCTGTCAATCCGCGAAAGGCCTGTAACGAGGGACGCTGGCGCGCTTCACCAATCAGCCCAATCAAGGTGCTGACCAGCGGCTGCATAAACTCATCATATCGGCAGGCTTTTTCACTGATGCGTGTCAGTGTGGACTCCCATTGCGCCGTCATATCCGGACGAGCAGCCATTTCAGGCAACGCATGAATCAGCGCCCTACCAGCCTCCGTTGAATGAATATAGCGTCCCTTTTTTACCAGGAAAGTGCGGCGGAACAGTAATTCTATAATGCCTGCACGCGTAGCTTCCGTACCTAAACCATCGGTCGCACGCAGAACTTTCTTTAATTCTTTATCCTGAACAAAACGCGCTATGCCTGTCATTGCCGATAACAAGGTCGCATCGGTGAACGGACGCGGCGGCTGCGTTTGCTTTGCCAGCACTTCACCACGCTCACACAGCAGTTCATCGCCTTTGCTGACTACCGGCAGCGGCGTGCCATCGTTCTCTTCATCACGCTCTTTGCTGCCCAACAGTGCACGCCAACCTGCCTCAGCCAGAAAGCGTGCTTTGGCAATAAATTTTCCTCCGCCGATGTCGAGATCGATAACGCATTTGCGAAAGATCGCATCCGGACAAAACTGCATAAGATACTGACGCGCGATTAACCCATAAATGCTGGCTTCATTTTCCGTAAGATTCACTTTGCTGGCGCGAGCGGTGGGGATAATCGCGTGGTGAGCATCCACTTTTTTATCGTCCCAGCAGCGATTCTTCTGGTCAGGATTAAAATCAGCGGGTGGCGTTAAATTGGGCTGATGTGCCTGTATGGCGTTCAATACCGCATGACGCCCGGCAAAGTGCTCGTCAGGCAGATAGCGGCTGTCAGATCGCGGATAAGTGATCAGCTTGTGAGTCTCATACAGCCGCTGGCAGCAATCTAATACGGTCTGCGCGCTGAGCCCAAAACGCTTACCTGCTTCAATTTGCAGGCCTGAAAGTGAAAACGGCAGCGGCGCAGTATCCGATTCGCGCTTATCGTTATAGCCGGTGACCAGCGCAGGTTTGCCGTTAATACGCTCCAGCACGTGATCCGCCAGCGGTCGATGTAACAATCGCCCCTCTTCATCCTGCCAGGGCTCACAGGCATCACTCGGCACCCAGCTGGCAACAAAGCGTTCGTCTTTTGGCGTGACGATGTGTGCTTTGACTTCGAAGTAATCCTTCGGGATAAAGTTCTCAATCTCTTCATCGCGACGCACCACCAGGCCCAGCACCGGCGTTTGTACACGCCCGACTGACAGCACGCCATCGTAACCGGCATTACGCCCCAGCAAGGTCCATGCGCGGGTCATATTGATGCCATACAACCAGTCGGCACGTGCGCGCGCCAATGCCGACACGCACAACGGAATAAATTCACGGTTCTCACGCAAGCGCCCGACGGCACGTTCTACTGCCGAAGGATTGAGGTCGTTAATCAGGCAACGCTGTACCGTTTGGCGTTTTTCTGGCGCGAGTTGCAGGTAATCCAGCACCTCATCCACCAGCAGTTGGCCTTCACGGTCGGGGTCTCCCGCATGCACCACAACGCTGGCTTGCTGCAGCAATCCTTCGATCACTTTCAGCTGCTTCGCTACCGAAGGACGCGGCTGTAAGCGCCACTTATCAGGAATGATCGGCAGATCGGCCAGATTCCAGCGCGCATAGCGGCTGTCGTAACTATCGGGCTGCGCCTGCTCCAACAGGTGCCCAACACACCAGGTCACAACCTGGTCATTCCCGCAGGCAATATAACCATCACCACGACGATGCGGTTTCGGCAACACGTCGGCAATCGCACGCGCTAAGCTAGGTTTTTCAGCAATAAACAAACGCATGGATGGCGTCGTTCCTTAACATCAGGTAATTACGGTAATCAGAGGATGATCTACGTTGGCGGCAAACAACTCGCCTATTAGCGCGGCAGTGACACCTGCTTCTGTCGCGCAACGCTGAAACTCTTCTACGGCGTCAGGTTGAACCGCGACTAACAGACCGCCGGAAGTTTGCGGATCGCAAAGCAGTGCGCGTGTTGCATCATCAAGAGGAGAAATAGATGCACCGTAGCTGGCAAAATTACGGCTGGTGCCACCCGGTACCGCACCCGCAGCGATGTAGTCATCTACGCCCGCCAGTCGCGGCACATTCTTTGCCATCAGCTCAGCACGCAGCCCTGAACCCTGGCAGATTTCACTCAAATGCCCCAGCAAGCCAAAACCCGTCACATCGGTCATGGCACTGACGCCATCAAGTTTGGCAAAGTCTGCGCCGGCGTTGTTGAGCTGGCACATCACCTCAGCCGCTAAGGATTGATGTTCTGAACGCAGCAGGCCTTTTTTCTCAGCGGTAGTCAGAATGCCAATCCCTAACGGCTTGGTAAGGAATAGCTGACATCCTGCCTGTGCTGCACTGTTCTTTTTCACTCTTGCCACATCAACAATGCCGGTAACGGCCAGACCAAAGATAGGTTCTGGCGCATCAATCGAATGACCACCAGCCAGCGCGATTCCCGCGGCCTGACAAGCGGCGCGGCCGCCTTCGACCACCTGTTGCGCCACCTCCGGACTCAGCACATTCACGGGCCAGCCTAGAATGGCGATCGCCATGATGGGTTTCCCGCCCATGGCATAGATATCGCTGATGGCATTGGTGGCGGCGATACGGCCAAAGGTAAAGGGATCGTCGACGATCGGCATAAAGAAATCCGTGGTGCTGACCACCGCTGTACCGTTGCCAAGATCGTACACTGCGGCATCATCACGCGTTTCATTACCGACCAGCAGTTGCGGATCGTGAAATGGACTCAGCTCACTGTGGAGAATGGTTTCCAATACCTGCGGCGAAATTTTGCAGCCGCATCCAGCACCATGGCTGTACTGCGTTAAACGGAGTGATTCACTCATGGCGAGGTCCTTATGCGCTAAACAGAAGGCGCTATGTTAGCCTGGCTGCAAGCTGGTGGTAAGTGCTGCGCGGCCTAACCTCGATCTTTCGCACAGGCTGTGTGCAATCTCTGTCAAAGCGCATAACGTGCCGCATAAGCTCGCCGCTGTCTGTCAGAAATAACTGACAAACCGTGCAGTGTCAGGCGCCACAACCGTGGTGTTGGCTTTCAACTGCGGCGTACCCAGATAGAGAAAACCAACAATCGCATCCTGCTTACGGCAGCTAAACGCTTCACGAACGAGTGGATGATCGGTCCATGGCCCGCTACGCCAGATGCCGTTAAAGCCTTGCGCGACAGCAGCCATCTGCATCGCCATTACCGCGCAACTGGCAGAGGCCAACTGTTCCCAATGCGGTACTTTGGCATTCTCTTCACAATGCGCCACTACAGTGATGATCATCGGCGCGCGGAATGGCGCCGAAGCCGCTTTGTCGATGGCTTTTTGCTCCAAGTTGCTATCGCGTGCGGCTTGTTCCAGCACGTTGCTAAAGCGATCGCGCCCTTCATTTTCAACAATAATGAAGCGCCATGGCTGCAGCGTGCCGTGATCCGGCGCGCGCATGGCGGCGTGCAGAATATTTTGCAGGGCTTCACCCGTTGGAGCCGGTTCTGCCAGGCGTGAGGCCGAGCGACGATTCACTAATAAATCCAATGCATCCATTATTCTTCTCCCATGAATAAAAAGCGTGGCCTAATCCTGGCACAGCACGATCTTTTGTAACAGTCTGGCGCGATTTCCTGCTGACTTTTCGCACGCCGCTCTTTAGGATGAACGCGACATCGGGGCTGACCGCGTGCTGGCTGCCCTGTTACGTGAATATGGAGAGTTTATGCGCACACTGTGGCGAATTATTTCCGGTCTGTTCCGCTGGAGCTGGCGGGTACTGAATTTTATTCGGGAATTTATTCTTAATTTATTTCTTATTGTATTGATTCTGGCGGGCGTCGGGATTTGGATGCAAGTTTCCAGTTCAAGCAGTAATGAACCGGTCCAGCAAGGTGCACTGAAAATCGATCTGAGCGGTGTTCTGGTCGACAAACCTTCCGTCAGTAATCGTCTAAGCCGCATCAGCCGCCAGCTGTTGGGCGCGAATAGCGATCGTTTGCAGGAAAACTCTCTGTTTGATGTGGTTGATGCGATCCGCCAGGCGAAGACGGATAAAAACATCACTGGCATCGTGCTTGAACTGCGTGACTTTGCCGGCGGCGATCAGCCTTCCCTGCAATATGTTGGTAAAGCGCTGCGTGAATTCCGCGATGCTGGCAAACCGATTTATGCTGTGGGCGATAGCTATAGCCAGGCACAATATTATATTGCCAGCTTCGCCAACAAAGTTTATCTCTCGCCGCAAGGTACGGTGGATCTGCACGGTTTTGCCACCAATGGCCTTTATTACAAAACGCTGCTGGATAAATTAAAAGTCAGTTCACATGTTTTCCGCGTCGGAACCTATAAATCTGCCGTTGAGCCATTCCTGCGCGACGATATGTCACCCGAAGCGCGCGATGCCGACGGTCGCTGGGTTGGTCAGCTTTGGCGGAACTACCTGAATACGGTGGCGGCTAACCGCCAGATCACAACCGACCAATTGTTCCCAGGCGCAGCGGGCATTATTAGCGGCCTGCAAGCCGTTCAGGGCGATTCAGCGAAATATGCGCTGAATAATAAGTTAGTGGATGTACTTGATACGCGCGCAGCCGCCGATCAGGAGCTGGTCAAAACCTTTGGCTGGGATAAAGCGAATAACGATTATCGCAGCGTGAGCATTTACGACTATACCGTTAAACAACCGCCTCAGAATCAGGATGGCAACATTGCGGTTATCCTCGCCAGCGGCGCCATTATGGACGGTGAAGAGAGTGCCGGAAATGTCGGTGGTGATACCACTGCATCTCAGATTCGTGATGCGCGACTCGATCCAAAAATCAAAGCCATCGTACTGCGCGTCAATAGTCCTGGCGGCAGCGTTACCGCCTCCGAGGCAATACGTGAAGAGCTGGCTGCGGCGCACGACGCCGGTAAACCGGTGGTCGTTTCGATGGGCGGTATGGCGGCATCTGGCGGCTACTGGATTTCAACACCGGCGGATTACATTGTGGCGGCACCGAGCACCCTGACCGGTTCCATCGGTATCTTCGGGGTGATTAACACCGTTGAAAACAGCCTTAGCGCCATTGGCGTGCATACAGATGGTGTTGCCACCTCACCGCTGGCAGATATGGCCACGACTAAAGCGCTGCCGACTGAAGTACAACAGTTGATGCAGCTGACGATTGAGAATGGCTATCGTAATTTCGTTGGATTAGTGGCGGCATCACGCCATAAAACACCCGAGCAAATTAACGCCATTGCACAGGGCCACGTATGGACCGGAAGTGATGCCAAAGCCAATGGGCTGGTTGATGCGTTGGGCGACTTTGATGATGCCGTGGCAAAAGCCGCTGAGTTGGCTAAGGTCGGCAAACCACAGCTGAGCTGGTATCAGGATGATCCGGGTATGATTGATCTGCTGTTAAATCAGATGAACGCCTCGGTACAAGCCGTTTTACCCGCCGCCCTTAAGGTTTGGCTCCCTGCTCCAATGCTCGATGTGATGAGCGCTGTGAAAGAACAACCGGGATTGCTTAATAATCTTAACGATCCGCAAAACCGCTACGCTTTCTGCCTAAACTGCGGCAACGTACGCTAATCTTTACAGCCCGGCCGCTGGTCGGGCTGCTTTTCGTTGGCAATCCCCTTATACTGCGCGTTTTACGGCAAGTCTGAGCTTCTTCATGCAAAAGAAAAATATCTATGTGGCCTACACGGGCGGCACCATCGGGATGCAGCGTTCGGCGCAGGGCTATATTCCGGTATCCGGTCATCTCCAGCAGCAGCTAACTACGATGCCGGAGTTCCATCGACCTGAAATGCCCGATTTTACTATCCACGAATATCAGCCGCTGATGGACTCCTCGGATATGACGCCGCAGGATTGGCAATCGATTGCTAATGATATTAAGCAAAACTACGATCGCTATGATGGTTTTGTCATCCTGCATGGTACTGACACAATGGCCTTCACCGCGTCAGCCCTCTCATTCATGCTGGAGAACCTCGCCAAACCGGTCATTGTGACAGGTTCACAAATTCCATTGGCCGAATTGCGTTCTGACGGGCAACAAAATTTGCTCAATTCACTCTACGTTGCAGCAAATTATCCTATCAACGAAGTGGCCCTGTTCTTCAATAACACGCTGTTTCGTGGCAACCGAACCACCAAAGCGCACGCCGATGGCTTCAATGCCTTTGCTTCACCGAATCTGCCCCCCTTACTGGAAGCAGGGATTCATATAAAACGCCTGAATACGCCCGCAGCACCGCAAGGCCATGGTGAATTGATGGTGCACCCGATCACGCCGCAGCCGATTGGTGTTGTCACGATCTATCCCGGCATTTCTGCGGATGTGGTACGTAATTTCCTGCGTCAACCGGTGAAAGCGCTGATTTTGCGTTCTTATGGCGTGGGTAACGCACCACAGAACGCTGAATTCCTCGCAGAACTGCAACAGGCCAGCGATCGTGGCATTGTCGTCGTGAACCTCACGCAATGCATGTCTGGCAAAGTGAATATGGGTGGTTATGCTACGGGTAATGCGTTAGAGCATGCCGGCGTCATCAGTGGTTTTGATCTCACGGTTGAAGCGACATTAACCAAACTGCATTTTTTGTTGAGCCAGAATCTTACCAGTTCGGAAATTCGTGCCAAAATGCAGCAGAATTTACGCGGCGAACTGACCGAAGATTAATACGGAGCGAAACTGATGAAACGGGCATTGATAATTATCGATATTCAAAACGATTTTTGCCCCGGCGGCCCAATGGCGGTTCGTGATGGTGATCAAACCGTGGCGGTAGCAAATCGCTTTGCGCGAGAGTTTCATGACCGGGGCGAGTGTGTCGTGGCATTGCAGGATTGGCATCCTGCCAATCATGGCAGTTTTGCCTCCATTTCAGGTGAACCCGTTTACACGCTAGGTGAGTTAAACGGATTAGCGCAAATCTGGTGGCCGGATCACGGCATTGAAAACACTCCAGGCGCGGATTTCCATCCTCAACTTGATCGCGCACTGATTGATGCGGTATTCCACAAAGGTGGTGATGTCGAAGTCGATAGCTACAGCGCTTTTTTCGATAACGGACATCGACGCAAAACAGAACTCGACAACTGGCTGCGTGAGCGAGGCATCAGCGATTTAGTGATGTTAGGTCTTGCTACCGATTACTGCGTCAAATACAGCGTGCTGGATGCGTTAGAACTGGGCTACAACGTCGAGGTCGTTAAAGAAGGCTGCCGCGGTGTGAACCTGAATCCGGATGATAGCGATATTGCGTTCGCGCAGATGGAAGCGCAAGGTGCGGTATTAATCTGAAAATATGGGCTGGAGCAACCAGCCCTTTTTTATTTTTAGTGCAAGTTGATGCGCGTGACATCGGGCTCGATACCGAAATCTTCTTTAAGCTGTTTCTTCGACTTCATCACCATATCCCCACCTTTACTGATGGTCATATGTTGCGGATCGTCATTGTGGCGTGCCTGCCACAGCATGACCAGCTGCAGGCAGTTATCTTTCTGCTCTTGCGTCAGCGCGACGCCGTCCGGCCATTTGCCCGTTTCAACTGCCGTAGATAAACGCGCATACACTTCCGGCGTCATTGCCGCCAGCATCGTTTCCAGTTCCTGTTTCATGCTTAACCCTCTTGCTGATTGCCCTGCTCATCAGTGAAATTCAACGAGGCGGAGTTTACGCAATAGCGCTCGCCGCTTGGTTGAGGGCCGTCCGGGAATACATGCCCAAGATGAGCATCGCAGTTACCACAGCGAATTTCGACGCGGTGCATAGCATGCGTATCGTCTTCCAGATAGCGAATAGCTTCATCACTATAAGGTTGATAGAAGCTTGGCCAGCCACAGCCTGAATCGTACTTCGTTTCGGAGAGGAACAGCGGCGAATTACAAACTAAGCAGTGGTAAATTCCTTCCTGCTTGTTGTGCAGCAACGCGCCCGAAAAAGGGGGCTCCGTTCCACGATGCTGAGTAACATAGCGCTGCATTTCGGATAGCTGCGCGATTTTTGCCTCGGGTGCGGTGTCTTTAGCCATTTTATCTTCCGGAGTGTCATTCTGAAAAAATCGACTAGTATTCTAACAAACGTACAACATCTATCGGGTCTTTTTTCGTGCTAACGCTTCTGACATCTCGGCAAGAGCACGATTTTGTGATGGGGATCACCCTTTGCAAAACTCATCCCTTTTCAGCCTGCATTCGGCGTAACATAGGCGCGCAATAAGGGTGCTGCGTAAGCGATTGCGCAACGAATTATTCCTGGTGTCGGAATTGACCTGTCGCAACAATTGACACGATTCCGCTTGACGCCTGGTAAGGTTTTTGTAATTTTACAGCCAACCTTTTATTCACTAACAAATAGCTGGTGGAATATATGACTATCAAAGTAGGTATCAACGGTTTTGGCCGTATCGGTCGCATCGTTTTCCGTGCTGCACAGCAGCGTTCTGACATCGAAATCGTCGCGATCAACGATCTGCTCGACGCCGATTACATGGCTTATATGCTGAAGTACGACTCTACTCACGGTCGTTTTGACGGCACTGTAGAAGTTAAAGACGGTGCGCTGATTGTTAACGGTAAGAAAATCCGTGTTACTGCTGAGAAAGACCCGGCTAACCTGAAGTGGGACGAAGTGGGTGTTGACGTTGTTGCTGAAGCGACCGGTATCTTCCTGACCGACGAAACTGCACGTAAACACATCACCGCTGGTGCGAAGAAAGTAGTTCTGACGGGTCCATCTAAAGACAGCACCCCAATGTTCGTGCGTGGCGCTAACTTTGACAAATATGCCGGCCAGGACATCGTTTCTAACGCATCTTGCACCACCAACTGCCTGGCACCGCTGGCTAAAGTTATCAACGATAACTTCGGCATCGTTGAAGGTCTGATGACCACCGTTCATGCAACCACCGCTACGCAGAAAACTGTTGATGGCCCGTCTCATAAAGACTGGCGCGGCGGCCGCGGCGCAGCACAGAACATCATCCCATCTTCTACCGGTGCGGCTAAAGCAGTAGGCGTAGTTCTGCCAGAACTGAACGGCAAACTGACCGGTATGGCATTCCGCGTTCCAACGCCAAACGTGTCTGTTGTTGACCTGACTGTTCGCCTGGAAAAACCAGCGACCTACAAAGAAATTTGTGCAGTGATCAAAGCTGAGTCAGAAGGCAAAATGAAAGGCGTGTTGGGCTACATCGAAGATGACGTCGTTTCTACCGATTTCAACGGCGAAACTCTGACTTCAGTATTCGATGCTAAAGCGGGTATCGCTCTGAACGACAACTTTGTGAAACTGGTTTCCTGGTACGATAACGAAACAGGTTACTCACACAAAGTTCTGGACCTGATTGCACTGGTTGCTTCTAAGTAAGCAAAGCGGTGAAACAGACAAGGGGTGACTTCGGTCACCCCTTTTTTTCGACTGGATGAAGAGAAGGTCTGACAATGCAAGATACGCTATATACCCTTCCGGTAGTGAATCAAATCACCCCCTATCTGTCACAGCGTCAGCAAGGTGATTTACCGATTCTGGTGGTAAGCCATCCAAAAGTCCGCGCGGCCATTGCGCTGCAGGGCGCACATCTCCTTTCATGGCAGCCGAGTGGACAACAACCGGTAATTTGGCTCAGTGAAAAGACACCATTTACTGCCGGTAAAGCGATTCGTGGTGGCGTGCCGATCTGCTGGCCATGGTTTGGTCCAGCAGGCGAACCGGCGCATGGCTTCGCGCGCAATATGCCGTGGACGTTGACTGCGCATGACGAAAACGATGATGCCGTCATGCTGACTTTTACGCTGGAAAGCAACGCACAGACCAAAAAACTGTGGCCGCATGACTTTACTCTGCTCGCTCGCTTCCGCATCGCAGAGCACTGTGAAATTGAGCTGGAAGCATATGGTGACTATGAAGCGACAGCCGCGCTGCACAGCTATTTTCAGGTTGCCGATATTGCGCAAGTGGAAGTCAGTGGCTTAGGAAAGAGCTTTATCGATAAAGTTAACGATAATTCGATTGGGGAATCCGATGGCAAACAGACCTATCCCAATCGAGTGGATCGTGTCCATACTGCCGCAGATGATTGTAGTGTAATCCATGATAGAGCGGGTAAACGTCAGATTGAAGTTTATCACCATTATCAAAGTGACGTTGTCACGTGGAATCCCGGTCCTGAACTATCCTGCAGCATGGGCGACATGGCCAATGAGGGATATAAAACCATGGTATGTGTTGAAACGGCACGGATTAGTAAGCCATTAAAAAGTGCAGGTGAATCTCCTGCTCGCCTGAGCGCCACCCTTCGGGTCGTCAACAAATAAACTTCTGCAGGGCTATACGATATCCAGCGCTGTTTTACTCTGCGGCGCTGGAAACACCCCATCAATAATCGTGAGTTCTTCCTGACTGAGATGAATACTTAGCGCGGCAGCATTCTGTCGCACATGATCTTCACTGCTGGCTTTAGGGATCGCTAAAACACCCTCCATGCGAATGACCCACGCCAGCATTAATTGTGCCACGCTAATGCTCTTCTGTTGTGCAATTTGCTGCAGATGCGCATTCTCGAACAGCGCCTTTCTTAAGCGTCCCGCCTGCGCTAACGGACAATACGCCATGATTGGCATGCCACGGCGTTGGCATTCAGGCAGCAAATCATACTCAATGCCCCGGGAGGCTAAATGATAAAGCACCTGATTAGTTAAGCAGGCTTTGCCGCCTGGCTCATTCCACAGTTCCAGCATGTCGGCACTGTCGAAATTGGATACGCCCCAATGACGAATCTTACCTTGCTGCTGCAATGATTCCATCGCACGCAGGGTTTCTTCTAAAGGCACATTACCGCGCCAGTGTAATAGGTAGAGATCGAGGTAATCGGTTTGCAGACGGCGAAGACTGCGCTCGCAAGCCTCAATGGCATCAACTTCCCCGGCATTCCATGGATAAACTTTTGACACCAGCCAGGCTTGATTGCGACGCCCGCGCAGCGCTTCACCAACTACCTCCTCCGCACCCCCTTCGGCATACATCTCGGCGGTATCAATAACCTTTAATCCGAGTTCCAGCCCCGCCTGTAGCGCGGCAATTTCCTGACGGCGCTGAGCAACATTCTCGCCCATGTACCACGTTCCCTGCCCAATTGCAGGAATGGCGGCTTCGCCGGGAAACGTTATGGTTTTCATCACTCCTCCTCCGCTCCATTACGGGGCTCATTATTGGTGCAATGTAAGAAAAACGCCTCATTATGAGGCGTCCACTTTGCTTATCAGAAGGTATAACTAATGCCGGTCCAGAGGGTGAACTGCCCCTCTTTATTGACCATTGGACTGTCTTTAATTTCGCTGTCAAAGCGCGTATAGCGACCAGATAAGCTGGCATTCCAGCTATCAGTAATTTGATAGCTGGCGTTCATTTCCACATAAGGCGACCAACTGTCATCTGGGTGATATTCAGCGATGCCAGTACGGGTACTTTCGTGTGATGAAACACCATAGTAATAGCGGTTCTGATTGGCACTGTTCCATATCGCACCGATACCCGGCGTCAGACTTAATGCGCCAAAATCGAAACGATAAAGATAGGTAAGATCCCACAGCATACCATTGCTGTCATTGAGTACATCGCCGAGCAGCGCAGTACGCACAATCCCCCAATCGGCGACGTGACGATAAGTAGCACCTGCCATCAGCGTCATGCGACGCTTATCGAGCGCTTTCATATCGCCTAAATCGTTATCTTTAGGATCATACTCCTGAGGCGAACCCAGTACGGTTAGCGAGAGCTGATTCTGTGGGTCTTTCCACAAGTAATAGCCGCCTTGCAGACTGTGGAACCAGAAGTTTTCACCTTCATAATTAATCACAGGAATCGGCAGATAGCGGTCTTGTCCCCCCTTATAAGGAGACTGGGCATAAATGACCGAAGCCCCAAGAGTTAAGGTTTCTGCATGAGTGGCGAACGCCACAAAATAACAAGGAACAACAAGAGCAAGCGCTTTAAGTTTGAATTGGTTCACAATTTATTCAGTCCATTAATATAACAATCACACGTAGAGTCTAACCAAATTTTTGCTATCGGTTAACGTTTAATGATGCTCTGGAGGCGGCGCGGAGGAATTATCTGAGCCGCCTCCTTGCTATCCATGCTTAGGTTGATTGTCTCAGTGCTTATGAGACTTTGTTATTGATATATCGCTGATTAAGGTTAAAAGTGGCAGCAGGTTTTCTGATTGCCTTCTACAGTTAAATGTAAGACGAGACTTTTTGTACGAGCAGAGTAACCGAAATAATTGTGTATCCCGATAAAAAAACGTCAGGTTGGCATAAGGGTTGCTGTACTCATTAAAGAATATCTTCCGGGAGCTGCTATAACCTTTAATTACGCTCCTTTACCTGTGCTAAAAACGAAAGGACGGGCATCGCTATGAATATATTCGATCACTATCGTCAGCGTTATGAAGCTGCCAAGGATGAAGAATTCTCACTACAGGAATTCCTCGCCATCTGTAAACAGGATCGTAGTGCATACGCCAACGCTGCCGAACGACTCTTAATGGCCATCGGTGAGCCGGTGATGGTTGACACTGCGCAAGAGCCACGCCTTTCCAGAATCTTCTCCAACCGCGTCATGGGACGCTACCCTGCCTTTGAAGAGTTTTACGGTATGGAAGAAGCGATTGAGCAAATCGTCTCCTACCTGAAGCACGCTGCGCAAGGTCTGGAAGAGAAGAAACAGATTCTCTACTTATTGGGCCCAGTGGGCGGCGGTAAATCGTCGCTGGCTGAACGACTGAAAGCGCTGATGCAGCGAGTGCCGATTTACGTGTTAAGCGCGGATGGCGAACGCAGCCCGGTAAATGATCATCCGCTGTGCCTGTTCAACCCGCAGGAAGATGCCAATATCCTGGAAAAAGAGTATGGCGTACCGCGGCGTTATCTCGGCACCATCATGTCGCCTTGGGCAGCGAAGCGTCTGCATGAATACGGCGGTGATATCACTCGCTTTAAAGTGGTAAAAGTCTGGCCGTCAATTTTGGAACAGATTGCTATAGCTAAAACCGAGCCGGGTGACGAGAACAATCAGGACATCTCTGCGCTGGTTGGTAAAGTGGATATCCGCAAACTGGAAAATCACGCGCAGAACGATCCTGATGCCTACGGCTACTCAGGTGCATTGTGCCGCGCGAACCAGGGTGTGATGGAATTCGTTGAGATGTTTAAAGCGCCAATCAAAGTGCTACATCCGCTGCTGACCGCCACGCAGGAAGGTAACTATAACGGGACTGAGGGCATCTCTGCTCTGCCGTTTAATGGCATCATTCTGGCGCACTCCAATGAATCAGAATGGGTCACTTTCCGTAATAACAAAAACAATGAGGCGTTCCTTGACCGTGTTTACATTGTCAAAGTGCCTTACTGCTTACGCGTTTCTGAAGAGATTAAGATTTACAATAAGCTGTTGGATCACAGTGAGTTAACCACTGCTCCTTGCGCACCGGGAACGCTGGAAACGCTGGCCCGCTTCTCAATTCTGTCGCGCTTGAAAGAGCCGGAAAACTCCAGCATCTACTCAAAAATGCGCGTATATGATGGTGAAAGCCTGAAAGATACCGATCCAAAAGCGAAATCCTGGCAGGAGTATCATGATTACGCGGGCGTAGATGAAGGCATGAACGGGCTCTCTACGCGCTTCGCGTTTAAAATTTTGTCACGCGTGTTCAACTTTGACCATGCCGAAGTGGCGGCTAACCCGGTGCACCTGTTTTATGTGCTGGAACAGCAAATTGAGCGCGAACAGTTCCCGCAGGATCTGGCGGAGAAATACCTTGAGCATCTGAAAGGCTACCTGATTCCGAAATATGCCGAGTTTATTGGCAAAGAGATTCAAACCGCCTATCTGGAATCCTACTCTGAATACGGCCAGAACATTTTTGACCGCTACGTAACGTACGCTGACTTCTGGATTCAGGACCAGGAATATCGCGACCCTGATACCGGACAGCTCTTCGACCGCGAGTCACTCAATGCAGAGCTGGAAAAGATCGAGAAACCTGCTGGGATCAGCAACCCGAAAGATTTCCGTAATGAGATTGTTAACTTTGTTTTGCGTGCCCGCGCGCAGAACAGCGGCCGCAATCCAAACTGGACCAGCTATGAAAAACTGCGCACGGTTATCGAGAAGAAAATGTTCTCGAATACCGAAGAGTTGCTGCCGGTGATTTCGTTTAATACCAAGACCTCGACGGACGAACAGAAAAAACACGATGATTTTGTCGATCGCATGATGGAAAAAGGCTATACCCGCAAGCAAGTACGCCTGCTGTGCGAGTGGTATCTGCGCGTGCGTAAATCGTCATAATCGTTACCTGTAAGCGATGCGGCATCATGGTGCCGTAACATGAGGCCGGGTATCCCGGCCTGAGCTTGCAATGCAGTTTGGGGGAGTTTTATGGCCTATTTTATCGATCGGCGTCTGAACGGTAAGAATAAAAGCGCCGTCAATCGGCAGCGCTTTCTGCGCCGTTATAAGTCGCAAATCAAGCAATCGATCTCCGAGGCCATCAATAAGCGTTCGGTGACCGATGTCGAGAGCGGCGAATCGGTCTCGATTCCAATTGACGATATTAATGAACCGAGTTTCCATCAGGGTCGCGGCGGCAGTCGCCATCGCGTCCACCCAGGGAACGATCACTTCGTGCAGAACGACCGTATCGAGCGTCCACAAGGCGGCGGTGGCGGTGGAAGCGGCCAGGGCAACGCCAGTCAGGATGGTGAAGGCCAGGATGAATTCGTTTTCCAGATTTCTAAAGACGAATATCTCGATCTGTTATTTGAGGATCTTGCGCTGCCGAATCTGCGCAAGAATCAGCATCGTCAGCTAAACGAGTACAAAACGCACCGTGCCGGATTCACCTCAAACGGTGTGCCTGCCAACATCAGCGTGGTGCGTTCGCTGCAGAATTCGCTCGCTCGTCGGACGGCGATGACTGCGGGTAAACGTCGCATGCTGCATGAGCTGGAAGACACACTGAAAGAGGTGGAGAACAGCGAGCCGGCTCAATTGCTGGAAGAAGAGCGGTTACGCAAAGAGATCGCTGAACTGCGTGCGCGCATTGATCGGGTGCCGTTTATTGATACCTTTGATCTGCGTTACAAAAATTTTGAAAAGCGGCCGGAACCCTCCAGCCAGGCAGTCATGTTCTGCTTGATGGACGTGTCAGGTTCGATGGATCAAGCGACTAAAGATATGGCGAAGCGCTTTTATATCCTGCTGTATCTGTTCCTGAGCCGAACCTATAAGAACGTTGACGTGGTATACATTCGCCACCACACGCAAGCGAAAGAAGTGGATGAACAGGAGTTCTTCTACTCGCAGGAAACCGGCGGCACCATCGTTTCAAGCGCACTTAAACTGATGGATGAGGTGGTGAAAGAGCGTTATGACCCGGCACAATGGAACATCTACGCGGCGCAAGCTTCGGATGGCGATAACTGGGCTGATGATTCTCCACTCTGTCACGAGATTTTAGCCAAACATATTCTGCCAGTAGTACGTTATTACAGCTACATCGAGATTACGCGCCGAGCTCATCAGACCTTATGGCGCGAGTACGAGCACCTGCAGGCGATGTTCGATAACTTTGCGATACAACATATTCGCGAGCCAGAGGACATCTACCCTGTATTTAGAGAACTTTTCCACAAACAGGCTGCTGAAGCCTAAATTTATAAGCCGGTCACCGACCGGCTTTTTCTTTTCCGCGGCTACGCTCACTCCCCCTGAAAACTGTGCTTTTTTCATACGAATTTAACCTTATATGGGATGCCGACCCGCAGAATGAAAAAAAGTGCAATTAAGCGCTGACAAGCTATTGATAAGGCATTATCTTTTCAGCTTATCTGTGTGAATCCCCCCGCAGTTTGTTTTTTTGGTCCCGCCGCAGGAGAACGCCGTTGAATACCAGCATGATTTACAGTTTGTTCATTATTGGTTCCGTGCTGGTTGCAGCAAGTATTTTGCTGAGTTCATTCTCGTCACGCCTTGGCATTCCCATTCTGGTCATCTTCCTTGCGCTCGGCATGCTGGCCGGAATTGATGGCATTGGTGGTATTGCCTTCGACAACTACCCGGTTGCCTATCTGGTTTCTAACCTTGCGTTAGCTATCATCCTGCTGGACGGCGGTATGCGTACCAAAGCCTCCTCGTTGAAGGTGGCTCTTGGACCGGCGCTATCGCTGGCGACCGTCGGCGTGATGATCACCGCCGGTTTAACCGGCGTCGCTGCCGCGTGGTTATTCAAACTTGATTTAATGCAGGGCTTCCTGATCGGGGCGATTATCGGTTCCACTGATGCCGCCGCGGTGTTTTCGCTTTTAGGCGATAAAGGTCTCAACGAGCGCGTGAGCTCTACGCTGGAAATCGAATCCGGCAGCAACGACCCGATGGCGGTGTTTCTTACTATCACGCTGATCGACATGATTCAGCAGGGCCAATCCGGTCTGAGCTGGATGTTCGTGGTGCATCTGGTACAGCAATTCGGTTTAGGCATCGTATTAGGCCTTGGTGGCGGCTGGGCGCTGCAGCAGTTAATTAATCGTATTAATCTCGCGCAAGGTTTGTATCCACTGCTGGCGGTAAGCGGTGGCATCATCGTCTTTGCGCTAACCACCGTCATGGAAGGCAGCGGCATTCTGGCGGTTTATTTGTGCGGTTTCCTGCTGGGTAACAGCCCCATTCGCAACCGCCACGGTATTTTGCAAACCTTTGATGGCATGGCCTGGCTGAGCCAAATTGGCATGTTCATTGTGCTGGGCTTGCTGGTGACGCCGTCCGACTTATGGCACATCGCTGTGCCGGCGATGATTCTCTCCTTGTGGCTAATTTTAGTCGCGCGCCCCCTTTCCATTCTGGTTGGTCTTCTGCCCTTCAAAGGCTTCACCGGACGCGAACGCATCTTTATCAGTTGGGTTGGCCTACGCGGCGCCGTACCGATTATCCTCGCGGTATTCCCGATGATGGCTGGATTAGAAAATGCCAAACTCTACTTCAACATCGCCTTCTTTGTCGTGCTGGTGTCGCTGATGCTGCAAGGTACGTCACTGGGCTATGCCGCTAAACGTGCAAAAGTTGTGGTACCGCCAACCGCATCGCCAATCAGCCGGGTTGGGCTGGATATCCATCCTGAGAATCCCTGGGAGCAATTCATTTATCAATTGAGCGCGGACAAATGGTGTGTGGGAGCAGCGCTGCGTGATTTGCAGATGCCGCGAGAAACACGAATTGCTGCCCTGTTCCGCGATAACGCACTGATGCACCCGAATGGTAATACGCGGCTAAAAGAGGGTGATGTACTCTGCGTTATTGGTCGTGAACGTGATTTACCTGCCCTTGGCAAAATGTTCAGCCAATCGCCGCCGGTGGCGCTGGATCAGCGCTTCTTTGGTGATTTTATTCTGGATGCAGACGCTCGCCTGCGCGATGTGGCGCAAATATACGGGCTCGAGTTGGATGAGCAGACGAACGATCAACAGTCGCTGGGTCAGCTGGTGATGAGCCTGCTGGGCAGCACACCGGTGGTTGGCGATCAGGTCGAGTGGAACCAACTCACCTGGACCGTGGCCGAAAAAGAAGATAATCAGATCGTCAAAATTGGCGTGCGCGTAATGGAAGAGAAGGAATAATCCGAGCTCTTAACGCTCGTAAACTGCGTGTTAACGACTATGCTCACTATTCAACCCAGCAAACACGGGAGAATATAATGGAACACGTGGTAAAAATCGGTCGCTATGAAATTGTTGATGCAACGTTCAATAATGACAATATGGAGACTGTGAGTATTCCTGGCAAAACCAATCCCGGCCTGGTGGACCAACTCGACGGCTGGGACAGTGAAACCAGTGTGCCAGCGTCAATTGATGGTAAGGCTGTCGATTTGCAAATTGGGCACTATGACAAGGAGCAGGACCTGTGGGTACTAAAAAAACCTGCCTGATTGTCGTTACCGCCATTTATTAAAATGGCGGTGATTCCGAAAAGCAGTCTTAAAAACAAGCATTATATTGTCGAACATTGAGATTTTAGCCTTATTTTTCATCAGATTACCCCATTATTTCTTTAGTCATTTATTTCCTTTTCAGACTATTTCCATATTAACTCTGTCAAATAACTCCTGCATACTCTTAACCGTTGCTGCAGCTTTTCGTGACGTGTATCACGTCTCAAACGGTCCTTTCCATGCAGCGCTTATGGCAGCACTGACTTATATCTCGCTGAAAATATTATTTTTCCTGATTTTCAGCGGACCACTCCTGAGCGCGTACTTGATTCTGGTCAGGCCATCTTTTACTTAAGAAAAGAGAGCAGGTTTTATGGCAAGTACTTTAATAATGAACAATGCAACCCGCTCGTGGAGCGGACTGCGCAAAAACCTCATCGCAAAAGTCGCACTGAGTGTCTCCGATTTAATAGCATTAAATCTGGCATTGTTTTTATCTGCCGCCACCGTGCAAGGTATTTGGGGTGAACTGGATACGTTTATTCCGCCTCAACAGATTGAATATCGTTTTATTGCGCAGTTAGGTTTGTCCGTACTTTGTACCGCCTGGTTCTGGGTACGGATGCGCCATTACACCTACCGCAAACCGTTTTGGTTTGAATTAAAAGAGGTGATTAAAACGCTGTTTGTTTTCTCTCTGCTTGATCTGGCGCTGATTGCCTTTTCAAAATGGGACTTCTCCCGCATGGTATGGGTGTTCAGCTGGACCTATGCCCTGCTGCTGCTGCCGCTGATGCGAGCCGTGGTTAAGCGGGCCATTAACCGCGCAGGTCAATGGCAGAAGGAAACCATCATCATTGGTTCTGGTAAAAACGCCATGGAAGCCTATGCCGCGTTACAAAGCGAGGAGATCCTGGGCTACAACGTGCAGGCCTTTATCTCCCTCGATGATGACCAGCAGCATGAAAAAGTTAACGGCGTACCGGTTATCACCTGGAAAGATATCAACTGGCAAACCATGGACCGCGACAACACGCAATTTATCGTCGCCACAGAATATGAGCAGCAAGTGGTGCGCGATAAATGGCTGAAGTTCCTGTCTAAAATGAAGTGTCGGTCGATCTCCGTGATCCCAACGCTGCGCGGTGTACCGCTGTATGGTACCGATATGTCATTCATCTTCAGCCATGAAGTGATGATTTTGCGCGTGAGCAACAACCTGGCGAAACGCTCTTCTCGTTTCCTGAAGCGTACCTTCGATATTGTTGTCGCTTCTATGCTGCTGGTGTTCCTTGGTCCGGTATTTGGATTGCTATGTGCAATGGTGAAGCGTGACGGCGGTAATGCGATTTATGGTCATGAGCGCGTCGGTCAGGATGGCGTGAAATTCAAATGCCTTAAGTTCCGCTCAATGGTAACCAACTCGCAAGAAGTGCTGCAGAACCTTCTGGCAACCAGCGAAGAGGCGCGTGCGGAATGGGATCGTGACTTTAAACTGAAAAACGATCCGCGCGTGACCAAAATTGGTAACTTCCTGCGTAAAACCAGCCTTGATGAGCTGCCGCAATTGTGGAATGTGATTCGCGGTGAAATGAGCCTGGTGGGCCCACGCCCCGTCATCGAGGCAGAGCTGGAACGCTATGCGGGTGATGTGGATTATTACCTGATGGCCAAACCCGGCATGACAGGTTTGTGGCAGGTCAGCGGCCGTAACGATATCGATTACGATACGCGCGTTTACTTCGATTCCTGGTATGTTAAAAACTGGGCGCTGTGGACGGACATCGCCATTCTGTTTAAAACCGCGGGTGTCGTGGTGCGTCGCGACGGCGCTTACTAATACCCTCGACGCGATGCCTGCGCAGTTTGGCAGGCATCGCCTTTTCTTTTTATCCCTTTCTTTTTCCTCACAGAGTCATTACCCTTCCCGCTTGTTTAACAGGTCGTTTCGGTACGTAATGCAAAAATTCACCCTGATACTTCTAAGCCTCGTGCTGCTGGCACCGCTTGGCATTGATCTTTACCTCCCCACTTTGCCGCAAATCGCCGATGGCCTGAACAGCCCGGTGAGCCTCATCCAGCTCACCATTCCTCTGTTTTTGCTGGTGATGGGTATCGGTCAGCTGGTAACCGGACCACTGGTTGATAATTTTGGCCGTAAGCCAATCGCGCTGATTGGCCTGGGCTTGTACATCATTGGCAGCATCGTTGCGGCCACCGCCACGCAATGGCCGGTGTTCTTCCTGGCGCGCATCATCCAGGGTTGCGGCGTGTGCTGCAGCGCAGTAGTGGCCTTTAGTGGCGTGCGCGATCGCCTGAGTGGTGAAGATGCGGCTCGCGCTTACGGTTTTCTCAATGGCGCACTGAATATTGTTCCGGCACTGGCTCCCCTGCTGGGTGGTATTCTGGCGGAAGCCTATGGCTGGCGCGCACCATTCTGGTTCCTGTGCGGTTATGCGGTAGTTATCGGATTGATTGTCGTCATCTGGCTGCCAGAAACGCGCCCTGCAGACACGCTGCGGGTAAAAGGGTTGCCGCTGGCGCAGTATGGCGCAATTGCGCGTGAACCACGCTTCCTTGCCTTCGCATTTGCTAATGCCGGTGCGTTGGGCATGGTGCTAACGTATGTTTCACTGGCGCCGCATGTGTTGATGACCGAAGGCGGCCTCACGCCACTCCAATTCTCCTTCGCCTTTGGCGCCAATGGTTTTTGGATCATGCTGGTAAGCGCCTTCGTGAATAAAACCATTCGCAAAGCGGGACGCCCGTTCTGTCTGGCGATGGGTTTTGCGACGATGTTGATTGGCGCCATTCTGCTGATGATGGGCACCGCACTGTTTCCGGCCGCATGGCAAAACCATTGGGCGCTATACATGATCCCGGTGGCCGTTTCTGTGGCAGGATTAGCGTTTACCGTCGGACCGGCCACCAGCTATGCGCTGGAGCCGTATCAACAGCAGGCCGGTGTCGCTGCAGCCTTACAAGGATTTATACAGATGGCGTGCGGTGCCGGTGGAAGTATGGCCATCGTGGCCCTACCGGTGGCGGAGAAATCGTCTCTGGCATTGATGATGCTGACGGGTGCAGCGCTGGCCCTCATCGCCTGGCGCTGCAGCAAAAATATGCGCGGCAGCGTGACCGCGCTTAAATAACCTCAACCGGAACGCGTGGCGCGAGCGCGCACATCAGCTCGTAACCCACTGTTCCGGCGGCTTTTGCCACCTCATCGATCTTAACCTGATTACCCCACAGCTCAACCTTCGAGCCAATTCCGGCCTGCGGGCAAGGTTCCAAATCGACCATCATCATGTCCATGGAGATCGCGCCCAAGGTTTGCGTGCGCACACCATCAACGCAAACGGGTGTGCCCGTTGGTGCGTGGCGTGGATAACCATCGGCGTAACCGCAGGCGACAATACCAATACGTTGTGCGGCACGAGCATGATAGCGATACCCATAACCAACACCATCACCGGCATTTAATTGCTGTACGCCAATGATCTCGCTGTTAAGCGTCATCACCGGCTGCAATCCGGTGCTGGCGATATCCTGCCAGTCACCGCTGGGTGACGCGCCATAGAGAATAATGCCGGGACGTACCCAATCGAAATGTGCTTCCGGGTGCCACAACGTGGCCGCAGAGTTCGACAAGGAACGAGGACAATGCAACCCTTCTGCCGCCAGCTCCACACGCTTCATCGGCTCAATTAAGCCATCCGGATTTTCCGCATCGGCAAAGTGCGCCATCAGCGTCATCTCACCTACAGTCGGCAAAGCCCGCAGTTTTTGCCATGCCGCCTGCGCCAGTTCCGGTCGGAAACCCAGCCGATTCATGCCGCTGTTAATTTTCAGATAAACATCAACCGGCGCCGACAGCCGCGCTTTCGCCAGCGCCTGAATTTGCCAGTTACTGTGCACGCTGGTTGTAAGGCGATAACGATCGATCAGCGTTAAATCTTCCGCATGGAAAAACCCCTCCAGCAGCAGAATCGGTTTTTTCCATCCCTGCTCACGCAGCAGGATGGCCTCTTCCATATTTAACAGGGCAAACCCATCAGTTTCGGCGAGACTTTGCCACACGCGTGCAACACCGTGACCATACGCATTAGCCTTTACTACCGACCAGACGTGCGAGTGTGGAGCAGCCTGACGCACAGTAGCAAGATTGTGACGCAGCGCCTGTTGATTGATGGTGGCACCGGTTGGACGTGACATGCTTTAACTCTCCCTGAGGTTTTAACGCGTCGCGCTGGCGTTAC
The DNA here is from genome assembly GCF_039621635.1 of Pantoea sp. BRR-3P. Classification (NCBI taxonomy): domain Bacteria; kingdom Pseudomonadati; phylum Pseudomonadota; class Gammaproteobacteria; order Enterobacterales; family Erwiniaceae; genus Pantoea; species Pantoea sp. BRR-3P. Next base: position 1,797,373 of record NZ_CP155066.1, on the reverse strand, counting down.
GCAGTGGCGACGAATGGGGCTCAAAACCCGGCAGGTAGCGCAGCACGGACAAATCATCTGCGGCGATCGCCGGTTTCTGACCGGAAATTAAATCAGCCAGAAGCTGACCGGAACCACACGCCATCGTCCATCCCAACGTGCCGTGGCCGGTATTGAGATAGAGATTGGAGAGCGGCGTGCGTCCAACAATTGGCGTTCCGTCCGGGGTCATAGGACGCAATCCGGTCCAGAACGTGGCCTGTTCAACATATCCGCCCTCAGGATAGAGATCGCGGACCACCATCTCCAGCGTTTCACGTCGTGCTGGCAACAGTTTGGTGTTAAAACCAACAATTTCCGCCATGCCGCCCACGCGGATGCGATCGTCGAAGCGCGTCACCGCCACTTTGTAGGTCTCATCAAGGATGGTGGAAACTGGCGCAGCATCGGCATCTTTAATTGGAATCGTCAGCGAATACCCTTTCAGCGGATACACCGGGATTGAAAGGATATCTTTCAACAGCGCCGTCGAATAGGAACCAAACGCCACCACATACGCATCGGCTTTAATCACTTCATCGCCACACTTCACGCCATAAATGCGGTTACCTTCGCGCAGCAGTTGATCCACCGACGTGTTATAGCGGAAGGTGACGCCCGCCGCTGCGGCCATCTCAGCCAGACGCTGGGTAAACAATTGGCAATCGCCAGTTTCATCGTTAGGTAAACGCAGACCGCCGGTAAGTTTGTGTGCCGTGGCCGCTAGCGCCGGTTCGACATTTTTCAGTTGATGCGCTTCCAGCAACTCATACGGCACGCCGGCATCGCGCAGCACAGCAATATCTTTGCTGGCGCTTTCAAACTGCTGCTGAGTACGGAAAAGTTGCAGCGTCCCGCCCTGGCGACCTTCGTAAGCGATACCGGTGCTGGCACGCAGCGTTTTCAAGCAGTCGCGGCTGTATTCCGCAATGCGCACCATACGGCTTTTGTTCTCTTGATAGTGCTGCATGTCGCAGTTACGCAACATATTCCACATCCATTCCAGCTGGAACTTGCTGCCATCGAGACGAACCGCCAACGGGGCGTGACGCTGGAACATCCATTTTACCGCTTTGAGCGGCACGCCCGGCGCCGCCCAGGGCGCGGCATAGCCTGGCGATATCTGTCCGGCGTTACCGGCGCTAGTTTCTAACGCCGCTGCGGGCTGACGATCGATCACCGTGACGTCATGTCCGGCCTGAGCCAGATACCAGGCGCTTGCAACCCCAACCACACCACTACCAAGAATCACTACGCGCATAAGCCCCTCGTCGCAGCAAAAGAACAATTAACTACTAACCAAGCCCAAGGCAGCATAATTTCACCGCCAATCAAATCTTACATTCGATCGACATATTTCACATGTTTTTCACCTGCCTGCACACTGAAATCATGCAGCACATCAAAAATCAGGATTTTTTATGCCTTAAAACCGTTATTCAGCCATTTATTATGCGTCAGGGAGTGGTTTACTCTTTTTTCAGGAGAAAGCGCCGCAGTCATACATTTAACTTATAAACAGAGCATTACTCTGCAATCCATAATAAAACCAATATTTATCACATGCGGCGTCTTAACTGGCGCTTTTTGAATGATTTTCTGCCAAAAGAATTCGATTGAGATCCAGTTTCGGATAAGCGACAGTGGACTATCATTGAAGTGTTCGCTCAGTTTTATTGGGCCATCTTTACTCAGGATGAGGCCTTAAACGATCGTGACAGGTAATCCCTGCCGCTTGCAAAACAGAGGTGCGCTATGACGACAATCTTTGACGAGCCAACCCGCAGCAGTAAACGACTCAGTGATGGCCCAGACTGGACCTTCGAACTGCTGGATGATTATCTGGCGGAAATTGACCGGGTAGCGAAAAGCTACGGGCTGGAAACCTACCCGCACCAAATCGAAGTGATCACCTCCGAACAGATGATGGATGCGTACTCCAGCGTGGGTATGCCGATCAACTATGCACACTGGTCGTTTGGCAAGAAATTCATCGAAACCGAACAACGCTATAAGCACGGTCAGCAAGGCCTGGCTTATGAGATCGTCATTAATTCCAATCCGTGTATCGCCTATTTGATGGAAGAGAACACCATGACCATGCAGGCGCTGGTGATGGCGCACGCCTGTTATGGTCACAACTCTTTCTTCAAAAATAACTATCTGTTCCGTAGCTGGACCGATGCCAGTTCAATCGTCGATTACCTGCTGTTTGCGCGAAATTACATTACCGATTGCGAAGAGCGCTACGGTGTGGAAGAAGTGGAACGTCTACTGGATTCCTGCCATGCGCTGATGAATTACGGTGTTGATCGTTACAAGCGCCCGCAAAAGATTTCACTGCAGGAAGAGAAAGCACGGCAGCAGAGTCGTGAAGAGTATTTGCAGAGCCAGGTGAATACGCTGTGGCGCACGCTACCGCGCAAAGAGAAGGAGTCGGTGCACGTTGAGGCTTCACGCTACCCTTCTGAGCCGCAGGAAAATCTGCTCTACTTCATGGAGAAAAATGCACCGCTGCTGGAATCCTGGCAACGTGAGGTGCTGCGTATTGTCCGCAAAGTCAGTCAATACTTTTATCCGCAGAAACAGACGCAGGTGATGAATGAAGGTTGGGCCACCTTCTGGCACTACACCATCCTGAATCATCTGTATGACGAGGGCAAAGTGTCGGAACGCTTTATGATGGAATTCCTGCACAGCCACACCAATGTCGTGTATCAGCCGCCGTATAACAGCCAGTGGTATAACGGCATCAACCCCTATGCACTGGGCTTCGCAATGTTCCAGGATATCAAGCGCATCTGTCAGACACCTACCGAAGAAGATCGCTACTGGTTCCCTGATATTGCCGGTTCAGATTGGCTGAAGACCCTGCATTTTGCGATGCGCGAGTTTAAGGATGAAAGCTTCATCAGCCAGTTCCTGTCGCCAAAAGTAATGCGTGATTTCCGGTTGTTTACGGTGATGGACGATGACCGCAACAATTTCCTCGAAATTGCGGCTATTCATGACGAAGCGGGTTATCGCGCGATTCGGCAGCAGCTGTCGGCGCAATATAATCTGAGCAATCTGGAACCTAACATTCAGGTTTATAACGTCGACTTACGCGGCGATCGTTCTTTAACGTTGCGTTACGTGCCGCAACAGCGGGCGCCGCTTGATAAGAGCCGTAAAGAAGTTCTGAAGCATGTACATCGCTTATGGGGCTTTGATGTCATTCTTGAGCAGCAGAATGAGGATGGCAGCGTAGAGTTGCTGGATCGTTCGCCCGCGCGCGGTCCATCGCTATAACAAAAAAACCGGACTGTGAAGTCCGGTTTTTCTTTATCGTTTGCTGGCTAAATCATCCGGCATGCTTTTCTGCATTTTGTGCCAAATCTCGCCGCTGCGACGACCATAGTCGCGCACGCTATCAACGATCTGCTCCTGTGAAGGGTTGGCAACGCACAAATCCGCCAGCTGACGATAGAAGTTACGCGCCAGCTCACGCGCTTCCAGGTTGGAGAAATAGTGACGACCAACGCGGGTATAAAGTCCTTTAAGGCCATTTAAAATCAGACCATAAATAGGATTTCCAGAAGCAAAAGCCAATCCGCGGAACACACGGTAATCCAGCTCGGTATAAGCCTCTGCTTTGTCTTCCTCACTCAACGCATTTTCCAGTACTTCACGCGCTTTATCTGGATGATGACGCAGCGCACGGCTGATAAAAATGGAAGCAATATTCGTGCGCACCGACAGCAGATTATCAATCAACTGCGGCACGCTATCGTGGTCGAGACGAGCCAGAGTTTCGAGAATGTTTAAACCGGAGGTTTCCCAGAAATCGTTAACGCGCGTCGGTTTGCCGTGCTGAATGGTCAACCAGCCATCGCGAGCTAGTCGCTGCAGCACTTCGCGCAACGTGGTGCGAGTTACGCCAATCAGTTCAGAAAGCTCACGTTCGGCAGGCAGAATAGATCCCGGTGGAAAACGACTATTCCAGATGCTCTCAATAATATACTCTTCAGCAAATCCCGCAGGGCTCTGCGCCTTAATCACCATAGCATTTATTTCTCGTTACTTTCTTTATCGTAATGCGACTCATCATACCAGAGCGGCTATAGCGGAAATAGCCTGCCAACCGATTAAAAGCGCGCGCTGGCGCAAAATTCAGTCGCGATCTCAGGCCCCCTTCAAGCAGAAGCACAGGGTTGCGCTATGCCGGCTTCTCCTCTTTCACTCCATGCCCTCTTTTTTCAACGGAACTCGACTTAAGTCATTTTTGTTTAAGATTTTTTCCTATTGCCTGGCTGGCACGGTTACGCTTTTGGTTTACACTGCGACACATTAACGGTTACAGGAAAAGCACTATGTTGCGATATTTGAATCAATGCTCGTATGGAAGAGGTGCCTGGCTACTGCTGGCCCTAACAGCACTGGCCTTTGAGTTGACTGCGTTGTATTTCCAGCACGTTATGGGATTACAGCCTTGTGTAATGTGTATTTATGAACGCTGCGCGCTATTCGGCGTGATAGGTGCGGGTATCGTCGGAGCGATTGCACCGAAAACGCCACTGCGCTGGGCGGCGATCCTCATCTGGATCTATAGCGCCTATGAAGGGGCTCGTCTCTCTTACGAACACACCATGATTCAGCTGCATCCTAATCCGTTTGTGACCTGCGACTTTGCCGCCCGCTTCCCTACCTGGTTACCGCTGGATAAATGGCTGCCAGCGGTGTTTGTGGCGAGTGGCGACTGCGCCGAGCGTGGCTGGACGTTCCTCACCTGGAGCATGCCGCAGTGGATGATCGTCATTTTCGCGGCATATCTGTTAGTCGCGCTGCTGGTACTGATTGCGCAACCGTTCAAACCAAAACGCCGCGATCTGTTCGGGCGTTAAGCAGTAACAAAACAGGCAGCCAAGGCTGCCTGTTTCTCGCTTACCCGTTGCGATCGGGTCGATCAATGATATGCTCTTCCCAATCGCGCACTTCACTCTCGCGCACCGCAATAAAACGCACTGAAATGCGCTGAGCATGCATCGCCTTTTTCGAACCGGCAATCAGCGGATGCCAGGCTGGCAAGGTTTTCCCTTCCCCTAACACGCGATACGCGCAGGTACGTGGCAACCATTCAAAACTGGTGAGATTTTCACGCGTCAGCTTTATGCAATTCTCTTCTAACTCAAAACGACGCTCGTAGCTGCGACACTGGCAGGTCTTGATGTTCAGCTGATTGCAGGCCACGTTGGTAAAGTAGATTTCATCCGTGTCCGCATCCTGCAACTTATTCAAGCAACATTGGCCACAGCCGTCGCATAGAGATTCCCACTCTGCGTCGTTCATTTGGTCAAGGCGTTTTGTCTGCCAGAAAGGTTGTTCAGTCATGATGGCGGTCCGGGTTAATAATAAGACCGCACCTTATAAAGGTTCAGGTGCGGTGATGCAAGTTTTACAGTACGCGAGTCGCGATACCATGGCCGGCAAGCGAGACTTCCAGCTTATCACCAGAGCGCATTGGGCCAACGCCTTCGGGTGTACCGGTCAGCACCACATCGCCCGCGCGCAGGGTGAAATATTGGCTCATGTAGGCAATCAGCGGCAAGATTTTGTGGATCATATCCGCAGTAGTGCCATGCTGGCGCACTTCGCCGTTAACAACCAGCTTCAGTTCGGTGTTCTGTGGATCGCCGCTAAACTCAGCAACGGGAATAAAACCCGACAATGGACACGAGTTATCGAAACCTTTGGATTTTTCCCAGGGTTGGCCCGCTTTCTTCAAACTGGCCTGCACATCACGTAAGGTCAAATCCAGCGCGACGCCATAGCCGGCAATGGCCTTCGCCACGTGTTCTTCGTTCGCCTGCTTCAGCGTCGAGCCAATCAGTACCGCCAGCTCAACTTCATGATGCACTTCACCAAAATTTGTCGGAATCGACAGCGGCTGGCGCAGATCGCATACCGCGGTTTCTGGTTTGATAAACACCACCGGTTCAGTGGGCGTGGCGCTGCCCATCTCCTTGATGTGCTTCGCATAGTTGCTGCCAACGCAAACCACTTTGCTGACGGGATAATCCAACAGAGCGCCTTGCCAGTTACGATGCTGATACATGCTATTCCCCTGCTTTAGTTGTGTATGCCGCCAGTGATGCTGGCGACGCTGTCTGTTTCAGCGCCGGAACGCGGCAGGCTGAGGAGGAATATATTAGCGGGTTTATCACGGCTGGCGTGGCGGAAATTGTCAAAAGTCGTTAATTCTTTGCGACAAAATCGACTAAGCGTTTTGATAATTGCCCGCAATAAAAGTTTTACGCGGGCAGTTAATTAACGCAAATAGCACTGATTATTTTTACAGGATATATTTACAGATGAATCTGAATTAATCTTTTTTACCCTGATCGAGATGAATGTTGAGCAGACTTTCAACCGGCGGCGGAATTTGCAAATAATAGCCATGATCGCTTAATCCTTGCTTAACTTTATTGATATCAGCGTTGGCTAGCTTGTCGCGCTTATCCAGTGACAGCACCATTGCCAGCTGGGGTTTGCCGAAGCCACGCAGCAGTTCTTCAGGGACACGTGAGAAATCGTCTTTTTTTTCAACATACAGATAAGTCTGTTCACGTTGCGGGCTTCTGTAGATCACACAAAACATATTTTTTACTCGAATTAACCGGTGGCGTCACTTGCCTGAATATAGCAGTAACTATAACATGCTTGCAGAACTTCGAATATTGACCGTTTGATGTTATTGCCGATTTTATCGACGTACATTTAAGGGTCGTAAAACAGGACTGAGTCAGCACAGATGTCGCAAACGCCAATCGAATTTAAGGGAAGCAGTTTTACCCTATCAGTCGTTCATCTGCATCATTCGCAACCCGAGGTGATTCGTCAGGCGCTACAGGACAAAATCGATCAGGCTCCCGCCTTTTTGCAGAATGCACCTGTGGTGCTCAATGTGTCAGCGTTAACCGGCGACATTAACTGGAAGCAGATGCAACAAGCGGTAATGGCTACCGGGCTGCGTATTGTTGGCGTTAGCGGTTGCAAAGATGAAGCCCTGAAAAAAATGATTGCCCGCGCAGGTTTGCCGGTTCTTTCTGAAGGTAAAGAGAATCGCAAACAGACAAGTGCCCCTGTTACTGAGGCCGCGCCGATTGCCCCTGCGGTAATGGAAGGCACCAGTAAAACGCGCATCATCAATACACCGGTGCGTTCGGGACAACAAATTTATGCGCGCAATGCCGATCTCATTGTCACCAGCAGCGTCAGCGCCGGCGCGGAATTGGTCGCAGACGGCAATATCCACATTTACGGCATGATGCGTGGGCGTGCACTCGCCGGCGTGGGCGGCCAAAGCGATAGCCAGATTTTTTGCACCAACCTCGCCGCAGAGTTGGTCTCAATTGCCGGGGAATATTGGATGATTGATCAGATTCCGGCGGAATTTTTTGGTAAAGCTGCGCGCCTGAGCCTCCAGGAAGGCGCACTCACCATTCAGACACTTAATTAAGCCCCTTTTCTTTCGTTAAGGAAATCAACATTTATGGCACGCATTATTGTAGTTACATCGGGTAAAGGGGGCGTTGGCAAGACCACGTCAAGCGCGGCCATCGCTACCGGGTTAGCGCAGAAAGGCAAAAAAACCGTCGTTATCGATTTCGATATCGGTCTGCGTAACCTTGATTTAATCATGGGCTGTGAACGCCGCGTGGTTTATGACTTTGTAAACGTTATCCAGGGCGATGCCACCCTGAATCAGGCGCTGATCCGCGACAAGCGCACCGAGCAGCTCTACATTCTGCCCGCCTCGCAAACGCGTGATAAAGATGCGCTGACCCGTGAAGGCGTTGAGAAGGTACTAAACGATTTGGCGGCGATGGAGTTCGACTTTATTGTGTGCGACTCACCGGCGGGTATTGAAACTGGCGCACTGATGGCGTTGTACTTCGCGGATGAAGCGATCATCACCACCAACCCAGAAGTCTCTTCAGTACGTGACTCCGACCGTATTCTTGGCATTATCTCCTCTAAATCACGTCGTGCCGAGAACAGCCAGGATCCGGTAAAAGAGCATCTGCTGTTGACCCGTTATAATCCTGGCCGCGTGACGCGTGGCGATATGCTGAGCATGGAAGATGTGCTGGAAATTCTGCGCATTCCGCTGGTTGGTGTGATTCCGGAAGATCAATCTGTGCTGCGTGCTTCTAACCAGGGTGAGCCGGTGATCCTCGACGCAAACGCTGACGCCGGTAAAGCCTATGCTGATACCGTAGATCGCCTGCTTGGCGAAGAACGCCCCTTCCGCTTTATTGAAGAAGAGAAGAAGGGTTTCCTTAAACGCCTGTTCGGGGGATAACCAATGGCATTACTTGATTTCTTTTTATCCCGTAAGAAGAACACAGCCAATATAGCCAAGGAAAGGCTACAGATTATCGTAGCCGAACGCAGAAGGGGTGACAGTGAGCCCCATTACCTGCCGCAGCTGAAGCGCGATATTTTGGAAGTGATCTGTAAATACGTAAAAATTGACCCGGATATGGTGACCGTTCAGCTGGATCAGAAAGGGGATGATATCTCTATCCTTGAGCTCAACGTAACACTGCCGGAGCCGGAAGACGTTCCTAAATGATTAAAGCGGTTTCCTGATTTTCCCCTGCGTTGTTGCGCAGGGGAAAATGCTGTCTTAAAGCGCCTGCAGAATCTCGTCGATACCGGCTTTAAGCAGATCGCCGCGCCAACCAGAAAGCAGTTCCGGTGTACGCGAAGCGCTCTTCAATCCCCAATGAACACTCAGCACCTGATTGATCTGGCGACGTGATGCCAGCAACTCCTGACTAAATCCGCTTTCTTCACTCACCTGCTGTACCAGCGCCTTAATGGCTTTGAACGCCTGCTTGTAGTGCGGATGATCGATCAGATTTGGCAGCGGCTGCGGCAAGGTAGTTTCATCCTGTGCCAGCGCTTCGGCGACTAATGCCACCATCGCTTTACCGTGGAAGCGGATCTCATGGCCATTAAGACCTAAATGGTCCAACTCGCCAAGACTGCCCGGCATAAAGCGCGCCACTTTCCACAAATTCTCTTCACGCACCACAAAATTCACCGCCATATCTTTCTGACGTGCGATGTTTAAACGCCATGCTGCGAGACGCTGTAAGGCGGCCAGCTGACGCGGACGTAACTGCCATGCGTTAGTGATATCACGCCACGCTTCTTCCGGTTGCAGCACATCAAGACGGCGCTGGCACAACGTATCGCATTCGCTTAGCGCCGCCGCCATATTGCCCGCAGCTTCGGTTTGCGCCACCAGCTGATGGGCGATAGGAAGCAGATAGGCCACATCGGCCGCTGCGTATTCACACTGACGCTCGGTCAGCGGACGCGCGAGCCAGTCGGTACGCGATTCGCTTTTATCCAATTCGATTTGATTGAAATGCATCACCATTGAAGCAAAGCCCCACGATAGCGGCTGGCCGATAAATGCCGCCAGGATTTGTGTATCAACCATCGGATTGGGCAGGCATTTAAAACGGTGCAGGAAAACTTCAAGATCTTCGCCACCGGCGTGCAGGAATTTAGTGATCTGCTTATCCTGCAGCAGAGCGACAAACGGCGTCCAGTCACTAATGTTAAGCGGATCGATCAGGATCAGCTGATCACCATCAAACAGCTGAATCAGGCCGAGCTGCGGATAGTAAGTGCGCGTACGCACAAATTCAGTATCCAGCGCCACGGCTGTATGCTGGCGAGCTTTCTCGCAAACGGCGGCCAGTTGGTCATTTTGGTCGATCAGGGTGTAATTCACGTTGTCTTTCTCGCTGCGGCAAACTACGCGCAGCGCTCCATGTTAAAAGCAATAAAAACGCCGGACTGTGCCGGCGTTAACCTGGGGAGAAGGGTACGTTACTGCCCTTCTCGCTTCGCCTCATCACGCAATTCACGGCGCAAAATTTTGCCCACATTGGTCTTCGGCAGCTCGTCACGAAACTCAATAATCTTCGGCACTTTGTAGCCGGTGAGCTGACGACGGCAATGATCCAGCACCTCTTCTTTCGTTAAGGAAGGATCTTTCTTCACAATACACACTTTGACGGCTTCACCCGAAAGATCGCTCGGTACGCCAATCGCCGCCGCTTCACGCACTTTCTCGTGCTGCATAAGCACATCTTCAATCTCGTTAGGATACACGTTAAAGCCCGACACCAGAATCATGTCTTTCTTACGATCGACGATGCGAATAAAGCCTTCGCTATCAACGGTAACAACATCGCCGGTATGCAGCCAGCCATTTTTCAGCACTTCATCGGTGGCATCGGCGCGCTGCCAGTAGCCTGTCATCACCTGCGGACCACGAATGCACAGTTCACCCGGTTCACCTGGCGGAACATCTTTATCTTCATCGTCCACGATGCGCACATCTGTTGAAGGCACCGGCAAACCAATACTGCCGGTATGACAGGTAATGTCATAGGGATTGACAGACACCAACGGCGAACATTCAGTGAGGCCATAGCCTTCCAGCAAATAGTGGCCCGTGAGTTTTTCCCAACGTTCGGCCACCGCTTTTTGCACCGCCATACCGCCGCCTGCGGACAGCCGCAGCGTGGAGAAATCCAGTTTGTTGAAATTGGCATCATTCAGCAGCGCATTGAATAACGTATTCACGCCGGTGATGGCGGTAAACGGAAATTTGCTGAGCTCTTTGACAAAGCCTGGAATATCGCGCGGATTAGTAATCAGCAGGTTAGTCCCGCCGAGATCGAGGAAGAGCAACCCATTCACCGTCAGCGCAAAAATATGATACAGCGGGAGCGCGGTAACCACCTGCTCTTTACCCGGACGCAATAGTTTGCCGTAAGTGGCTTTGGTCTGTTCCAGATTGGCCTGCATATTACGGTGCGTCAGCATCGCGCCTTTGGCAACGCCGGTGGTACCGCCGGTATATTGCAGGAATGCCAGATCGTCGTTGGTGATGGCCGGACGCTGATAGGTCATCTGTTCGCCCTGCTGTAGAGCACTGCGGAACGGAACCGCACCGGGCAGATGATATTTCGGTACCAGCTTTTTCACGTATTTAACGACGAAGTTCACCAGCGTCGCCTTTACCGGTGCCAGCTGATCGCCCATGCGGGTAAGCATCACATGCTTGATGGGCGTTTCAGCGACCACTTTTTCCAGCGTATGGGCAAAGTTAGAGACAATCACGATAGCGCTGGCACCGCTATCAATTAGCTGATGCTTAAGTTCGCGCGGCGTATAGAGCGGATTGACATTCACCACCACCATACCAGCACGCAGCACGCCAAATAGCGCGACAGGATACTGCAGCAGATTTGGCATCATTAACGCCACACGATCGCCCTGCTTGAGCCCCAGCCCCTGCTGCAGCCAGGCAGCAAACGCGCGGCTCTGCTTCTCCAGCTGCCGATAGGTCATCGGCTGCCCCATATTGATGAATGCCACCTGATCGGCATAGTGCTGTGTTGCGTGCTCGAAAAGATCGACCAGCGAAGTGTAGCGATCGGCACTAATTTCCGCTGGGACATCTGGCGGATAGCGTTTGAGCCAAACCTTATTCAAAGAATCACCCCGATATTCTTGTTGTATAGCCATCGCCGCCTCGACAATCAGTGTTGTTAACAATATTTTAACTGATTGTACCAGTTTGCCTGTTTTGGCATTTTCAGGTTGCGAAGCGCATCACTAAATTTCGCGCATCGGTTGCGCGCCCAATAAAAAGGCCCGGTCGCAAGCACCGCGACCGGGCCATAAAAATACAGACAACGTTATTCGGTGAGGATAGTTTGCACCTGAGCCGGCCCGCCGAAATTCATCCCCCAATAAGGATTTGGTCCCCAGTAGCCCGGATGATGACGCGTGGGTCCGTACCAAATGTAAGGATCGATAGGTTGTGGCGGCGTCATCACCTGCTGCGTCAAATGCCAGCGCTGATAACCGCGCACATCAACAACGACAAAGTTGTAGCTCGCCTTACCGATTTCCCCTTTTTCCGTCCCTTTAATGTTGCCCAGCACGGTAATGTATTGGTTATTCAAATCAATCGGGTCAACAAACCCGCGTATATCCGCATAAATACGGCCAACGGATGCCGATCCTAAACGCGGTCGCGCACTTTCATCCAGTGGTTGAGTGGCAATTTCCAGACGCGTTGACCCGTTCAGATTCGTCACTTTAACCACTTTACCGCCAAAACGAGATTCCTGACCGACATACAGTTCCGGCGCATTCATCACGCGTAACAAATCTTGCTGTGGAAGTTGCGAGCTTCCTTTAATTGAATCTGGCACCGAAACACAGCCGCTTATCAGCAGTGCGCAGGCTAACAGAGCGCCAGACATCCCTTTACGACTCATTGGCATAGTACTTCTCCTGTATTTCTCTGTTTAGACTGGGCGCGTAGAAATTAGTTGCGCGCCGTTTAGCGTCCCGGCAACTTTTTCCATGCCACTTCATTACGCAGATAAACCGGTTCGGCGTTCTCAACCGCTACCGCTTCATGACGTTGCCAGGCGCTGAGCGCCAGCGGCAGCATATCTTCAGCCGCAGGCAATAACACTGCAGAAGCCTTAAGGACGGCACCAGGCGATGACAGCAGATGTGGATATGCCTGCCAGCCGGTTCCCACCGTGGTCCATTCACCCGCTAACGTGGCGATGCGTTCCTGTGCGGCTTCGGGTTTCAGCACCGCTTCTGTTTCCGCACCTTGCCATTCGCCGTGTTCATCGCGTTGATATTCAGCCCAATAGAGTTCACCCATACGCGCATCAATTGCTGCCAGCACACGTGTCGCACCCGTCAGACGCCACGCGCCCTGCGCCATCGTGGCTAACGAGGAAACACCAATCATTGGCAAATTCGCGCCCAGCGCCAGCCCTTGCGCAATACCGATGCCAATGCGTACACCTGTGAAGCTGCCCGGACCGCGGCCGAATGCCAGCACGTCGAGCGCGGTCAGATCCAGCTGCTGCGCCTGCAACAGCTCCTGAACCAGCGGGAGAATACGTTGGGTGTGATCGCGCGGGGCGATTTCAAAGCGGGCATCAATCTGCTGCAGGTTTTGCAGCGCGGCAGAACAGGCTTCTGTCGCCGTGTCCAGGGCTAAAATTCGGACGGACATAACAACCTCAGAGAGTCAAAATGGCGCGCATCTTATCACAGCCTGGCAGAAATTACCGATCCAGCGGCTGACGAACAAATTCAATGGCGCGAGCGATATCGCGGGTGCGCGGCGTGGGCGGCAGGCTGTTAAGAAACAGGCCGCCGTAAGGACGCGAAACCAGACGTTGATCGCAAATCACCAACACGCCACGATCGTCAGTATCACGGATCAATCGACCCACGCCCTGTTTCAAGGTGATCACCGCATCGGGCAGTTGCACATCATTGAAAGGATCGCCGCCGCGCAGACGACAATCTTCCATGCGTGCTTTCAGCAGCGGATCTTCCGGCGACGTAAACGGTAGCTTGTCGATGATCACCAGTGACAGCGCTTCACCGCGCACATCAACGCCTTCCCAGAAGCTGCTGGTCGCCACCAGCAAGGCGTTACCGGCTTCAAGAAATTGTTTCAGCAACTGTCCTTTACTGGTTTCGCCCTGCAGCAGCACCGGCAAGGTCATTGAGGCGCGAAACTCTATCGCTAACTCGCGCATCATCTTGTGCGAGGTACAAAGGAAGAAACAGCGGCCCTTATTGGCATCGATAAGCGGTTTCATCATGCGTGCCAGCTGCCGCGCACCGCCGGGATGATTTGGCTCGGGCATATTACGCGGGACGCAGAGTAGCGCTTGTTGGGTGTAGTCGAATGGGCTGTCGAGAATCATGGTAGTCGCATTATCGACACCGAGGCGGCTGGAGAAATGGCTCATTTGCTCATTCACGGCCAGCGTCGCAGAGGTGAATATCCACGCCGCTTTGCGGTTATCCATCACCTCGCGAAAACGTTCCGCCACGGAAAGCGGCGTCAGCGCCAGCGTAAAATGACGGCTGTTACACTCATACCAATAGCTGAAGCCCGGCTCATCAATCGCTCGCAAACGCTTCAGGCGCGTGCGATACAACGCGGCACGTTCAAATGCAGCATCCAACAGGGCTGAACGTCCTAGCGAAAGTTTGATGACGTCGTAGCAGAGCTCTAGCGCATCATCCAATAACGTAAACATGCGCATGATGTTGTTATCGCTAAGCAAATCGCGCAAATTGCCGCGGAAGCCGGGCTCTCCCAGCGTCAAACGAAAGTCTTGCGCGCACTGTGCCAGGCGGTCGGCGGATTTTTGCAGTTGCTGCACATCGCGCACTTCGGTGCGATAGGCAATGATGATGTCTTTGGCGAGATCCTGTAGCTGCCGACTCGATAATTGCTGGCCGAAATACTGGCTGGCGATATCCGGTAATTGGTGCGCTTCATCGAAGATCATCACATCGGCTTCGGGAATGAGTTCACCAAAGCCGCCCTCTTTCACCACCAAATCGGCGAGAAACAGATGGTGATTCACCACCACCACGTCGGCATCCATGGCTTTTTTGCGTGCTTTCACCACAAAGCAATCTTTATACAGCGGGCAATCGCTACCGAGGCAGTTATCGTTGGTGCTGGTGACAAACGGCCAGATTGGGCTGTCTTCTGCCACGCCGCTGCAGTTGCTGACATCGCCATCTGTGGTTTCTGACGACCAGCCGCGCACGCTGATCAAATCACCCAGCGCCTGCACGCTAAGATCGCCACCGGTTTGATTTTGCTGCTCAAGACGTTCGAGGCATAAATAGTTGGATCGCCCTTTAAGCAGCGCCGTTTTTCCGCTGAACTTCAAGGCGCGCGCGATGGTGGGCAGATCGCGGTTGTACAGTTGATCCTGCAACGCTTTGGAACCGGTGGAGACAATGACCTTTTTTTTCGCACGCAGCGCCGGTGCCAGATAAGCATAGGTTTTACCGGTACCGGTACCCGCTTCAACCACCAGCTCGCCGCCTGTTTTGACCGCTTCGGTTACCGCTTTCGCCATTTCCCGCTGCGCTTCACGCGGTTTAAACCCCGGAATCGCCTGCGCCAGCGCGCCATCAGCTGCAAAATCGTCTGCCACACTTCCTCACATCATCGTTAAAAACCACTGTAATTATGTCAGGATTCCACCTGGGCGACCACAACAGATGACATTCGCCCCTGGGATATGGCAGGCTAGCGCGGCAAAACTAAAGGAGAACCACATGACTATTACGCGTATTGATCCGGAACACCGGATGTCCGAAGCCGTAGTGCATAACCAAACCGTGTATTACACCAGCGTACCGGAAAATCTGGATGAAGATGCAGAAGCGCAAACGGCCAATGCGTTAGCCGTGATTGACGCCATTCTTACACGCGTGGGATCGGATAAAAGTAAGATCCTTGATGCCACCATTTTTCTGGTCGACAAGGCTGATTTCCCGGCAATGAACCGCGCCTGGGATGCGTGGGTCTCGCCTGGCAATGCCCCGGTGCGCTGCACCGTGCAAGCAGGCTTGATGAATCCGAAGTATAAAGTCGAAATTAAAATCATCGCCGCGCTGTAAAGCTGTTTGGGCGTTATTCGTTGTCGTCTTCTTCATCCTCATCGTCTTCGAACATCGCCCGAATAGCTTCGCCTTTATAGGTTTGGCGAATTTCCTGCGCAACTTGTGCAATCGCCTGCCCGCTCGACATACCACCCGCCATTAACTCCTGAATACGTTCAACCGCCTGCTGCTGCTGCTCGTGAGATAACGCTGGAAGACCTGTAAACATAATTCTCTCCTGGTACAAGGGGGACGCATTATTACCACGAGGAACAAACGGGTGCCAGCAACAAAAAAATATGCCAGGCTAGCGACCTGCTTGCTGAAGTGATTTGTCCCACAATGGTAAATAGTCTCGTACTGAAGTATACGCCTGAAACGCTGGTACACCTTTTCTCTCCCCTTGCCCATCAACCCTGGGCGATGTTACTGAGTTCTGGCCAGGCGAATCACGCGGATAACCGCTTTGATATCCTCACCGCCGATCCGCTTGCAACGCTGACCACGCGCGGCGAAAGCACCGAAATTATCTGCGGAGATGCGGTGACTCACTCTACAGCCGATCCGCTTACGCTGGTGCAACAGCACTGCGTGGCTTTAGGTACCACGCCCGATTTCAATCCTGATCTTCCCTTCCAGGGCGGCGCCATGGGGCTCTTTGGCTATGATCTGGGGCGGCGCTTCGAAACGCTGCCGCACCATGCGCAGCAAGATCTCTCAACGCCAGACATGGCGATAGGTATTTATGATTGGGCGCTGATCGCCGACCATCATCAACAGAAACTGACGCTAGTTTCCCTGAATAGCGCAGAAAAACGCTGGCAATGGCTACAAGCGCAAACGGCTGTGGAAACGGATCCCTTTACGTTGACCAGCGAGTGGCAATCAAACCTCAGTTTTGACGATTATGCACAACGCTTTCAGGCGGTGCAGGCCTACATTCAGGCCGGTGATTGCTATCAGGTTAATCTCGCGCAGCGTTTCAGGGCTAGCTATCGCGGCGGTGAATGGCAGGCCTTTTTACGCCTTAACCAGGCGAATCGCGCGCCGTTTAGCGCATTTCTGCGTTTGCCACACAGTGCGTTGCTCAGCCTATCACCGGAGCGCTTCCTTTCTCTGCAACGGCAGGAGATAGAAACACGCCCAATTAAAGGGACATTACCGCGCCTCGATGACGCAGAAGCCGACCGCCTGCAGGCGGAAAAACTGGCTCACTCCGAGAAGGATCGCGCCGAGAACCTCATGATCGTCGATCTGTTACGCAATGATATTGGTCGCGTTGCCACACCCGGCAGCGTCAGCGTTCCCGAACTCTTTGTGGTTGAACCTTTTCCAGCAGTGCATCATCTTGTCAGCACCATTCGGGCGCACTTGCCGGAAACGCTGACAGCTACCGATCTGCTTCGCGCCTGCTTCCCCGGCGGTTCAATTACTGGCGCACCAAAAATCCGCGCGATGGAGATTATCGAAGAGTTAGAACCACATCGCCGTAACGCATGGTGTGGCAGTATCGGGTATATCAGCCTGTGCGGTCGTATGGACACCAGCATCACCATTCGTACACTCATTGCAGAAAATCAACAGCTTTACTGCTCAGCCGGTGGCGGATTAGTGGCGGACAGTAACCTCGACGCTGAATATCAGGAAACCTTCCATAAGGTGAACCGTATCTTGCCCAGCTTGCGACATGAGGAATGAGATGAATTTGACGCTGGAACAGTTCGTCAGCCGCTTTGTATTGCAGCCACCGCTGCATACTCCAAAAAGTGTCATTAGTGGTCGACGCGCGGCGGTGCTGGTGCCGGTGATTGATGGCGCGGAGCCTGGGTTGTTGCTCACACGTCGCTCCTCTCATTTGCGGAAACATGCGGGCCAGGTCGCCTTTCCTGGCGGTATGCAGGATGCCACGGACTCTTCACTTATCCACACGGCGCTGCGTGAAGCGCAGGAGGAAGTGGGTATTTTGCCACAGCAGGTGCAAATTATTGGCGTGCTGCCACCCGTCACCAGCAGTACCGGTTTTGCCGTTACGCCAGTGGTGGGCATTATTCCTGCCGATCTCGCTTTGCGCCTCAATCCCGACGAAGTTGAAAGCGCCTTTGCCATGCCGCTCTCCGAAGCGCTGCGCCTTAGCCGTTATAGTGGACTGACGCTTCGCCGTGGTCATCGCCAGCATCAGGTGTGGTTGTCATGGTATGAGGATTACTTTATTTGGGGAATGACAGCGGGCATCATTCGCGCGCTGAGTCAGCAGATCGCGCTGCCCTGATCCCTCGATTTCACCAACCTTCCCGCAAAATAATCGATCCGCCTCACAACTGTGCAAATGGATAACTATTTCTGTGGTTTATAATTAGTTTATTTCATGCGAAAAGCTGCTCGTTGTGCGGCATGGGCGATTACTATTAGCCGCATAAACGGCTGGTGCCGTGCAGAATAAGATTTGTGAGGAGTGTCACCTGTGATTAGTGTTTTTGACATGTTTAAAGTTGGCATCGGTCCATCCAGTTCGCATACCGTTGGCCCAATGAAAGCGGGCAAACAGTTTGTTGACCTGCTGGCCGAACAAGGCAAATTGCAAGACGTCACGCGCATATCGGTTGATGTCTACGGTTCGCTGTCGCTGACGGGCAAAGGACACCACACCGATATCGCCATTATCATGGGGCTGGCGGGTTTCGAACCGGCCACCGTTGATATCGATGGCATTCCCGCCTTCATCAAAGACGTTGAGCAGCGCGAACGCTTGCTGTTAGCCAACGGCGCGCGCGAAGTGGATTTCCCTCGCGAAGGCGGTATGGTGTTCCGCAGCGAGAATTTATCGCTGCATGAAAACGGCATGACGGTGTACGCCTTCGCGGGTGATCTACTGATCCTGAGCAAAACGTACTATTCCATCGGCGGCGGTTTCATCGTCGATGAAGAGCACTTTGGTCAGCCGGTGCTGGATGAGGTTTCTGTTCCCTGGCCGTTTAATTCCGCCAAAGAGTTGCTGAGCCACTGCCGTGAAAGCGGTTTGTCGCTGTCGGGTTTGGTGATGAAAAACGAGCTGGCACTGCATAGCCGCGATGAGATTCACGCCTATTTTGGTCACGTGTGGCAAACCATGCAGGCATGTATCGATCGCGGTCTCAATACCGAAGGCGTACTGCCGGGTCCACTGCGTGTGCCACGCCGGGCAGCTTCCCTGCGCCGTTTATTGGTTTCCTCCAATAAACACTCAAACGATCCTATGGACGTCATCGACTGGGTGAATATGTTTGCGTTGGCGGTGAATGAAGAGAACGCTGCCGGTGGACGTGTAGTCACTGCGCCAACTAACGGCGCCTGCGGTATCGTTCCGGCGGTGCTGGCCTACTACGATCATTTTATTGAAACCGTCACACCTGACATTTTCATTCGTTACTTCCTCGCCTCCGGGGCGATTGGCGTGCTGTATAAAATGAACGCTTCTATTTCCGGTGCTGAAGTCGGTTGTCAGGGCGAAGTGGGCGTGGCCTGCTCGATGGCCGCCGCCGGGCTGGCGGAACTTTTGGGTGGCAGCCCGGAACAGGTTTGTGTCGCCGCCGAAATCGGCATGGAGCACAATCTTGGTTTGACCTGCGATCCCGTCGCCGGCCAGGTTCAGGTGCCGTGTATTGAACGTAATGCCATTGCTTCAGTAAAAGCCATCAACTCTGCGCGCATGGCGCTGCGCCGCACCACGGAACCGCGTGTTTCGTTAGATAAAGTCATTGAGACGATGTACGAAACCGGCAAAGATATGAACGCAAAATACCGTGAAACCTCGCGCGGTGGTCTGGCGATTAAAGTTCAGTGTGACTAACCTGAACTCACCGCGTTGGTGATGATTAAAGCAACAGTTGATTATTTTTCTGCATCTGTTGCTACCTCCCTGTGAGTAAACCAGATACATTAATTTCGCGCGCGGCCCTGAGTGGCCGCGCTTTTTTTAGTGCTGTTTTTTTTATTCAGCGGCGCTAAACCTGGCCGCCTCAATGCCGATAACCTACACGTTAATTTGGCTTCAATCTTTGATTTTGCAAGGTGGTTACTGATGCTCGTTCCCCAGCAATTTGTGGGTCAATTTCGCCGTAAGCGTCTGCTTATTGCGTTAGCGATCGCCTCGCTGGTTCTGGTTCTGACGCTGACTTTTCGCTATGTCGAAGAGAAGTCGCGCATTGAGCAGCAGTCACTGAATTTCGCTACCCGCGCGATCGAACGATTTGATCGTATGTTCTCGCCGCTGGACGTTTCCGCCAACAACACGCTCGGATTAGTGGGCGTACCTTGCGCTCAGGTACGCTACCCGCTGATAGAAAAAATCGCCTCACTGCAAACCGTGCGTACCGTGCTACTGGTGCAGGATGATACGCTATACTGCTCCAGTATTTTTGGCCCGTTAAACCTCTCCTTTAGTCAAACTTATCCTGAGCTGGCACTTAACAATCAGCGCATGATGCTGGTTACCGATAATGACTTGTTGAAAGGTTCGCCGGTGCTGCTGCTCTGGACACCTAAATCACTCAATAATCATGAAGGCCTGCTGCAAGTCATTAATATTGAATTGATGACCAATTATTTGCTAGAACCCCAACTGCCATGGGTAGAGCGTGCCATTTTCAATGTAGGCGGCCAAAGCCTTGAGTACGGCAACCCGCTGATTGAACATACCGTGCCCGCTGATGATGAAGTCGCTTACGATCAAGCGTCGTTGCGCTATCCGTTTAGTATCACCCTTTATGGCCCCTCACCCGCGCGTCTGGCACTGAATACGCTGCCTTCGCAACTGCCGCTGGCGTTGATGCTGAGCCTGTTGATGGGGTATATGGTCTGGCTGGCGACGGCAAACCGGATGAGCCTTAGCTGGCAAATCAGTTATGGCATCGCCGCCAACGAATTCATGGTCTATTGCCAACCGCTGATCAATGCCCAAAACGGAGAGTGTGACGGCATGGAGCTGCTGCTGCGCTGGCATAACCAGCGCCAGGGGTGGATTGCGCCGGACGTGTTTATTCCACTTGCCGAGCGACAAAATTTGATTGCGCCTTTGACGCGCTTTGTCCTGGCTAAAGTCGTGCATGAATTGCCGAATCTGCCGCAGTGTCCCTCATTCCATATTGCCATCAACGTGGCCGCCAGCCATTTCCGTGACCGTGCAATCGTCGATGATCTTCAAACTATCTGGTGGCCGGCCAACCCGCTTCCGAAGCTGGTGGTAGAGTTGACTGAACGAGATGCCTTGCCGGTGATTGATCAATCAGTGGTAGCGCAGTTACATGAGATTGGTGTTCGCCTGGCGATTGATGATTTTGGTACCGGCCACAGTTCGCTGGCTTACCTGAAGGATCTCAAACCCGACGTGTTGAAAATCGACAAGATTTTTACCGCGGCGATTGGTACTGATGCGATTAATGCTACCGTCACGGACATGGTGATTTCGCTGGCGCAGCGCCTTAATATTTCTCTGGTGGCAGAAGGCGTTGAGACTGCGGAGCAGGCGCACTATCTGCGTGAACGGGGTGTTGATCATCTACAAGGCTATTTCTACGCGCGCCCAATGCCGATTGAAGACTTCCCGCTTTGGCTGGAACGGCATCAGGGCGAGTTAAGCGCATAAAAAAACGGCCACTCGCTATGGAGTGGCCGTTTTTTATTTATCCCCGCACAATGATTTACTCTTCATGTTCTTCGTGGTCATAGGGCTTATCTTTCGTTACTCGAACCAGGTCGATGCGGTACTCCGTCGCCTCAATGACCTGGAAATGCAGCGGTGGCAGATCAATCACTTCTCCCGGGAGCGGCAGCTGGCCTTTTTGCGCAATCAGCAAACCGGCTAACGAGGCGTGATCTTCATCGGCCTTCACCAATTCGTGATGATCCAGCAGCTGTTGCAGCGAGTGCAGATCGGTGCCGCCCTTCACTAACCAACCGTCACCATCCGCAATGATATCCGGCGTTTCATCTTCATCCGGGAACTCACCGGCAATCGCTTCCAGTACATCGAGCGGCGTGATTAAACCCTGTACCACACCAAATTCGTTGGTAACGATAACAAAGCTGCCTTTCGCGCGACGCAGTACGCCCAGCAGGTTTATCGGATCCAGGGTTTCGGGTACCACAATCGCCGGCGTATTGGCGGCGAAGGTGGCCACATCCATTCCATGTTCCAGCGCCACCAGCAGCTCTTTAGCCCGCACCACGCCAATGATTTCATCCAGTTCACCGCGACATACCGGGAACAAACTGTGCGGCGTATCCAGCAGCTGAATACGGATTTCATCCAGCGGACGCGAAACATCAACCCAGGAGATATTACCGCGCGGTGTCATAATGCTGCGGATAGAGCGCTGAGAGAGCGTTAACACGCCGTTGATCATGTAGCGCTCTTCGTCCTTAAAGGCTTCCTGCGGCATCGCTTCAGTCAATGAGGTTTCTTCCGCGGTGGTTGCCTGTTTGCGCTGGCGTCCGCCCATCAAACGCAGAATCGCTTCTGCGGTACGTTCGCGCATCGGCCGATGTTCCTGATGACGAATAAAGTTACGGCGCGCAATTTGGTTGAACAACTCGATGATAATTGAGAAGCCAATCGCGGCGTACAGATAACCTTTAGGAATGTGGAACCCAAAGCCTTCCGCCACCAGGGACAAACCAATCATGAGCAGGAAGCTCAGACACAGCACCACCACAGTTGGGTGAGCGTTGACGAAGTTAGTCAGCGGTTTTGAAGCCAGCAACATCACGCCCATGGCGATAACAACTGCCGTCATCATAATAGGCAGATGGTTTACCATACCCACCGCAGTGATCACTGCATCAAGTGAAAATACGGCATCCAGCACAACAATTTGAATCACCACCGCCCAGAAGCTGGCGTAGCCTTTATTGCCCTGATGTTCCAGCCCGCGGTTCTCGAGTCGCTCATGCAGCTCCATGGTTCCCTTGAATAACAGGAACAAACCTCCGAACAACAGAATTAAATCTCGTCCGGAAAAGCTGAAATCGCCTACGCTGAATAGGGGTCGCGTCAGTGTCACTATCCAGGAGATCAGTGACAGCAGGCCCAAACGCATGACCAGAGCAAGCGACAGGCCGATCAGACGGGCTTTATCACGCTGCTTCGGCGGCAACTTGTCCGCGAGGATGGCGATAAAGACCAGGTTATCAATGCCAAGAACGATTTCGAGCACGATGAGCGTGAGCAATCCGGCCCAGATTGAGGGATCAAAGAGAAATTCCATCAATGACTCCTTACTGAACGTGAAGATGCACGTATTTGAGCCTGCACCGGAAGGTGAGACGCGGGATCGTTAAAGGCGGTGATAACGCTAAAGTGCGTAAAGGCGTGCGCGGTAACGCGCAGAGAAGATGTTGAGCGACGTCGGTGACGGTCCATAAAGGTGAGCTGAAGCCCGGTACTCCTGAGTAATAAACAGAGGAGTAATGTATCAGTTACATCAACGGCGTCAAAAAAATTTATTACATTTACAAATATCTACGCAAACGCCTGAATAACGCACAAAAGCGTACATTAGCGCCGTTACGCTCTGAATAGCTGACAAACATCACATAATTTATTTTTTCGATCACTAAAATAAATCGCGACCTTATCGCTGTGCAGCGGATAGTTTCGTTTTTTTTATTGATGCCTTTCTTCATCTTAGACCTAACGATCCACCTGAAACACTAACGGTAATTTTCAATGATTCCCGGCACTGCCCGAGAATCTCTCACGCGAACGGAGGTAGCAAGTGACCATTGCTATTGTAATTGGTACACATGGCTGGGCGGCAGAACAGTTGCTTAAAACAGCAGAAATGCTGTTGGGTGAGCAGGAAAATGTCGGATGGATTGATTTCGTTCCCGGCGAAAATGCAGAAACGCTAATCGAAAAGTATCAGGCACGACTAGCCGATCTCGACACGTCAAAGGGCGTGTTGTTCCTGGTCGATACTTGGGGTGGCAGTCCGTTTAACGCGGCCAGCCGTATTGTGGTAGACAAACCTGACTATGATGTCATCGCCGGCGTCAACATTCCGATGTTGGTGGAAACGCTGATGGGACGTGATGACAATCCATCGTTGCAGGAACTGATTCATATCGCAGTTGAGGCCGGTCGTGAAGGCGTTAAAGCGCTCAAAACCGAAACGCCTGCTCCAGCGGCTGCGGCACCGGTGGTGGCAAAAGCCCCTGCCCAGCCGCAAAAACCGATGGGTCCGGGCGATCATATGAAAATTGGCCTTGCGCGTATTGATGACCGCTTGATTCACGGGCAAGTGGCAACGCGCTGGACGAAAGAAACCAACGTCACGCGCATTATCGTCGTCAGTGATGAAGTGGCTAACGATCATGTGCGCAAGACCTTGCTGACTCAAGTTGCACCGCCGGGCGTAACCGCGCACGTAGTGGATGTCGACAAAATGGTCCGCGTTTGGAATAACCCAAAATATGGTCAGGACAAGGTGATGCTGTTGTTTACCAATCCAACGGATGTCTTAAGGATTGTTGAGCAAGGCGTGGATATCAAATCCGTCAATATCGGCGGCATGGCATTCCGTCAGGGCAAAACGCAGGTGAACAATGCGGTATCTGTCGATGAGAAAGATATCGCCGCGTTCCGCAAACTTAACGAGCGCGGTATCGAACTGGAAGTGCGTAAAGTTTCCAGCGATCAGCGACTGAAAATGATGGACCTGATCGCCAAGGTCAATCCGTAGTTCGCCCTTTGCCTGCGAATGCGGGCGAATTTTAGAGACCTTGCAGAGGAGAAATGCAATGGAGATAACCACGCTACAAATCATTTTGATATTTATTGTGGCCTGTATCGCCGGGATGGGATCGATTCTTGATGAGTTTCAATTCCACCGCCCGCTGGTGGCTTGTACCTTAATTGGTGCGGTTCTTGGCGATATGAAAACCGGTATCATCATCGGCGGTACGCTGGAGATGATCGCGCTGGGCTGGATGAACATCGGTGCTGCGGTTGCACCTGATGCTGCGCTGGCTTCCATCATCTCAACCATTCTGGTTATCGCGGGTGGGCAAAGCGTGGGTGCGGGTATCGCGCTGGCTATTCCACTGGCCGCGGCTGGCCAGGTTCTGACCATCATTGTGCGCACCATCACCGTCGCCTTCCAGCATGCCGCCGATAAGGCAGCGGAGAAAGGCAACCTGAGCGCAATCAGCTGGATTCACGTTTCCGCTCTGGTCTTGCAGGCAATGCGTATTGCGATTCCTGCGCTGATCGTGGCGATTTCTGTGGGTACCAGCATCGTTCAGGAGTTGCTGAACTCCATTCCTGAAGTTGTTACCAATGGCCTGAACATCGCCGGTGGTATGATCGTGGTAGTTGGTTACGCCATGGTCATTAACATGATGCGTGCGGGCTACCTGATGCCGTTCTTCTACCTTGGCTTCGTCACTGCAGCCTTCACCAACTTCAACCTGGTTGCGCTGGGCGTGATTGGCGTGGTGATGGCGGTGCTGTATATCCAGCTGGCACCGAAATATAACCGCGTTGCAGGTGCTGCAACGGCCGGTCCTGCAAACAATGACCTCGATAACGAACTCGACTAGGAACAGGTGAAATCATGGTTGATACAACTAACACTCCAAAGAAACTCACCCCTGGCGATGTCCGCGGTGTGTTCCTGCGCTCCAACCTGTTTCAGGGTTCGTGGAACTTTGAACGTATGCAGGCGCTGGGTTTTTGCTACTCAATGGTGCCGGTGATCCGTCGCCTTTACCCGGAAAACAACGACGATCGTAAACAGGCGATTAAACGTCACCTGGAGTTCTTCAACACCCATCCATACGTTGCTGCACCTGTGCTCGGCGTAACAATGGCGATGGAAGAGCAACGCGCTAACGGTGCGGCTATCGATGATGCCGCAATCAACGGTATCAAAGTTGGTTTAATGGGCCCGCTCGCGGGTGTTGGCGACCCGATCTTCTGGGGTACCGTTCGCCCGGTGTTTGCGGCGTTGGGCGCCGGTATCGCGATGAGCGGTAGCCTGTTAGGCCCGCTGCTGTTCTTCATCCTGTTCAACGTGGTGCGTATGTTGACCCGTTATTACGGTGTGGCTTACGGCTATCGGAAAGGTGTCGATATCGTCAGCGATATGGGCGGCGGTTTCCTGCAGAAACTGACGGAGGGCGCGTCGATTCTCGGCCTCTTTGTCATGGGGGCGCTGGTCAACAAGTGGACGCATGTGAATGTGCCGCTGGTGGTGTCACGCATCACCGACCAGACAGGGAAAACCACCGTTACGACGGTTCAGTCGATCCTCGATCAGCTGATGCCTGGCCTGATTCCGCTGCTGCTGACCTTTGGTTGTATGTGGCTGCTGCGTCGTAAAGTCAATGCGCTGTGGATTATCGTTGGCTTCTTCGCCATTGGTATCTTCGGCTATTGGATTGGCCTGCTCGGTCTGTAACAATCTGGCCGGGAGCTCGGCTCCCGGCTATTTTCGAACGGCATTACCTGAGCGCCCACGTTGAGGTAAATTCGGTTGAGGAAGAACACCTAATGTCACTGACTGACGCCCTAATCGCCCTGCTTATTGCAGGTTTCGCGCTGTATGCCATCTATGACGAAGCGATCCTACCGCGCCGTAATGGACCGACTAAACTGCGTGTCGCGCTGCGCCGCCGCCACAAGATAGATAGCGCTATTTTCATTGTGTTACTGCTGATTCTGTTATGGAACAACATCGATAATCATGGAACCCAGCTCACTACCAATTTGCTGATGGCGCTGTGTTTCATGTCGGTGTGGTTATTCTGGATTCGCAGTCCAAAACTGCTGATGAAGGAGAGTGGCCTGTTTTATGGTGTTGTATGGATTGATTATCGGCGCATCCAAAGCATGAATCTGTCTGAAGACGGCATTCTGGTGATGCAGCTGGAACAACGTCGCCTGCTGATTGCCGTAAAGCAGCTTGACGATCTGGAGCGGATTTACACTACGCTCGTGGAAGCGCGTTAATCGCGCCGCCACAGTGTGAGCGTGAAATCGGCATCACAGCTAAACTCGCTGGACGCTGCGAGGTTTTGCCAGACTTCTTCACGTGCGCGCCAGGCAAATGGCGTCATTTGTAATAAGCTAACAGCGTCAGCCCCACTTAATTTCATGTTGTAATGCAGGTTCTGCCGATCGGCCAACTTAAAACCTGCATACGCTTTCTCCTCAGCCGCATGAAGCTGCACTTCGCGATAGATAAGCGCTTTAAACTGCCGCAAATGGTGTGGCCCTGGCGTCACCGTCAATACGATGCCGCCCGGCTTAATGACGCGCGCCAACTCATCTTCGCTGCAGGGCGCATAAATACGCACGACCCCATCCAGCGCTGCATCCGCAAACGGTAAACGCTGGCTTGATGCCACACAAAATTTCACCTTGCGATAGCGCTTAGCCGCCATGCGTATCGCTGCCTTAGCCACATCAAGACCAAATAGTTTTGCCTGAGGCAGTGCTTCAGCCATCGCCGCCGTGTAATAACCTTCGCCACAGCCGATATCCAATACCTGCGATGAGTGCGACCCCAGCTGTTGCGCAAGGAGCCCTGCAACGCTCTGACGTAAAGGTTGATAGTGTCCGGCATCAAGAAACGCTCGACGCGCCTGCAGCATTTCAACACTGTCACCGGGTTCTCGCGAGCCCTTATATTGCACCGGCAGAAGATTGACGTACCCCTCTTTAGCCTGATCAAACTGATGTCCCGCATCGCAGCGGAAGCTGTTGGACTGCTGGAGAAGAGGCTGATGACAAAGTGGGCAAATCAACGACATAGATAACTCCGGGTTAGCGTTTCGCGGCGCAGTTTACCCTGGACAATTGGTAACAGAAAGAATAAAGAAAAAGCCCTGCTCAGAGAGCAGGGCTTTAAGATTCTTATCAGTGGTGCATGGCACCGAGCCTGAGATCGAAATCAGATTGGGGTAACGTTGACCGCAGCTGGACCTTTCTGGCCGTCCTGGATTTCGAACTCAACGCTTTGGCCTTCAGCCAGAGTTTTAAAACCATTGCCCTGGATTGCAGAGAAGTGTACGAACACATCTTTGCTACCGTCAGCAGGAGTAATAAAACCAAAACCTTTAGACTCGTTGAACCACTTAACCTGACCTTTAATCTTTGCCATTTCGCAAATTTCCTTTCGATGTTTATATTGCCCTAAGGGCAGACTTACAGATAAACCAGAGACATTACTGAATGAGGCACTAATTTAAGGTTCGGCAAGGAAGCGGTATTCAACGTCAACGTCTTTACTCGTAACTTCTTTACTGAAGATGCCATACATAAACAGAACTGTACCTCGTTTGACCCACGATTTGTTATCACATATTCGCAAATTAATGGCAAGCCATTTTTAAACGGTGATCGACGTGACGCACATAATTAGCTAATTCACCTGCTAACGCCTCTTTCTTCATCCTACTGTGTATTGACAGCGGAAGAATAAACTGGGCAAAAAAAGGTTATCACTCAGTATAGTTAGCGTTAATACCCCTATTAGTCAAGCGTAGCGGTGAAGCATTCAACGACACATTTTAAGCCATTAACAATACGGGAAAAATATTGCATTAATATGGCACGAATAAAATATTCCACCAAAAAGTTAGCCTGCCACGCAACAATTGTGCGCAGTACAAATCTTGTACAAATAGCTTTATTCGGTATAAGTTAGTAATTGTTCTGCACCAAAAGCAGGAGAAGCAAATAATATGCGCCCCATATAAAAGCATTCATAATGATGTGGCATTTATCTCATTTTTTTCTAAGCACCTGACAATTAAATGTTATAAAAAACAGCACAAGGCCTGATTTAATGATAGCGCCTTAGGATTAATCTTAGATGATATTCACCCGGCCATCTTTCATGGCTATTCATAGTGGTACTTCTCATACAATGAACATCTGGTAGAAAAACTGCTGCGCACCATTATAGTGCGCGGCAGAGGATTTATCACATCGCTTACGATGGCTTATGACATGCTTAGCGTTCAGGGATCATCCGAATAAAATCGCGTTGTTCATTCGCGTCTTCATCGACAACTGGTTTTGCTGTGGTGGGCTGTGCATCGACCAGACGACGCAGCAGTACATTCTGTTTCTTTTGCTCTTCTATTAGCGCTTCCAGCAGCTGAATTTGCTCGCTGGCTCGCACGCTGGCCCGATTGACGAAGAACCAGGCGATAAAGGCCACAATAATGATCAGGGACAGGACGCCATAGGTTAACAGCGGACTGGTATTTGCGGCTAATTCATTCATAACTGCCTCTATAGTCAAAAATCAAATCTCTACTCCGCCGCTGATTCTACTCGCTGGCGGCAGAAAAGATAATGGGTAGCGGCTGAAAGCAGATTATCCCGCAGCGTTACGTCTTTCAGTTATCTCTGATCGATCCGTTGGCTAAAGCGAGGCATGCTACTACAGTAGGTTTGGCAGCAACGTCAGGACAGCTGCGTTATGTATCACAAGGAGAACAGAAAGCATGAAATTACTTATTCGCACGATTGGGTTAGTAGCGCTGATTTGGCTGGCCATGCTGCTTACGGGTTATGGTGTCCTCACCGGTAGCAACAAGAATGCGGCAGGATTAGGACTGCAGTGTAGCTACTTAACGGCGCGCGGCATGATCACGGCACAGTACCTGCACACAGATAGCGGAATCGTTGGCGTAACGGATTGTCCACTGCTGAAGAAAAGTGGCGAAGTCGTCGATAACTAATGATGAAACGGGCTGGCAACAGCCCGTTTTTAATCGTTAAAAAGGATAAGTGTGGTAGCCCATCTGTTCGGACAAATTTCGTGCTGCACGATGCAGCATCGCAACATATTCATTTTTCGCCTCTTCAGAGAAGCGGATAGTTGGAAATGAGATACTGAGCCCGGCGATCACCACGCCAAAACGGTCAAATACCGGTACTGCGATGCAGCGTAATCCCTCTTCCTGCTCTTCATTATCTTCGCCAAAACCTTGATCTTTGACCTGATCCAAAACGGCCAATAGCGCCTCGGCCGTGACAATGGTTTTCGCTGTGCTGCGACGAAACTCCACTTCGTTTAGAATTTCCTGCACTTCAGCGCGCTCACGCCAGGCAAGCAGCACTTTCCCAATTGCCGTGGTATGCAATGGATTACGGCGACCTATGCGGGAATACATTCGCAAATTATACAGCGAATCGATTTTGTGGATGTAGACGATGCTGTCTTCTTCCAGCGCACCAAGATGAATGGTTTCTTTCGTTAAGCGCGAGAGTTCGCGCATCTCAATATCTGCACTACGAATCAGATCAACGTTCTGTAAGGCTTTGGCACCGAGTTCAAACAGTTTGAGAGTCAGCGAATATTTCTCACTCTCCCCTTCCTGCGCCACGTAGCCGAGCGACTTCATGGTCTGCAGAAAGCGATAAACGGTGCTCTTCGACATCATAACGCGTTGGGATAATTCAGTAATACCGTGATCGCGCTCTTCCCCCAGCGCCTGTAAAATGCCAAACACCTTCATTACTGATGAAACGGAGTCCGGCTGTTTGTCATTTTCGCTACTCGCCATGGCGCGTATCCTTTTTTGAAAGTGTTTCAAAAAAAACGGAACAGAATCGTCAGTATATGCGTTTCCCATCGCTGGCGGCAACGACCCAGACTCAGTGACACATTCACACGTAATTTTATGTCAATGAATGCGGTGCTTTTCGCCAGCGAATTGATTAGCATGATGATATTCACCCCCTTCATTTATCTAACTTATGTCTTTAACCGTTTCTCAGGATGGTTTACCCGTTCCCCAGCGCTATGGCGCGATAATCACCATTGCGCTTGGCATCATGATGGCGGTACTTGATGGCGCCATCGCTAATGTAGCCTTGCCCACCATTGCACGCGAACTCAATGCTAGCCCAGCAGAGTCAATCTGGATTGTTAACGCCTATCAAATCGCGATCGTTATCTCGCTGCTGTCGCTGTCGTTTCTCGGAGATATGCTCGGTTATCGGCGCATTTATCAGGTCGGGCTGGCCCTGTTCATCGCCACGTCGCTGTTTTGCGCCCTCTCCTCCTCGCTGAATATGCTGACGGTTGCTCGTGTGCTGCAAGGCTTTGGCGGTGCAGCGCTGATGAGCGTGAATACGGCACTGATTCGCATCATCTACCCGCAGCGCTTTCTTGGGCGTGGGATGGCGATTAACTCGCTGATTGTTGCCGTATCCAGCGCAGCAGGACCCACCGTTGCAGCGGCCATTCTTTCAGTCGCCAGTTGGAAGTGGTTATTCCTGATTAATGTTCCTTTAGGGATTATCGCGCTGTGGCTAGCGTTGCGTTTCCTGCCTGATAACACTCAGAAAGCAAAACAACAAAAATTTGATGTGCCAAGTGCCATTATGAATGCACTGTTCTTTGGCCTGCTGATTTCCGCGCTCAGCGGCTTTTCTCAGGGACAGAACGGCTGGCTGATTGTGGCCGAACTGGTGGCGTTGGTGCTGGTGGGTGTGATATTTGTTCGTCGGCAACTGGCCATGCCCGTTCCGCTGCTACCTGTGGACTTACTGCGTATCCCCATTTTTTCACTATCGATTGGCACCTCAATTTGCTCGTTCTGCGCACAGATGCTGGCGATGGTGGCGCTGCCGTTTTTCCTGCAAAACGTGCTGGGGCGCAATGAAGTCGCAACGGGCCTGCTATTAACGCCGTGGCCGCTCGCGACGATGGTAATGGCGCCGATTGCGGGTCGGCTGATTGAGAAATTCCATGCGGGATTATTAGGCGGATTGGGATTAGCGATGTTCGCCGCTGGGCTTTTCCTGCTGGCGCTGCTGCCCACGCAGCCAACCGATGCGGATATTATCTGGCGTATGATGCTGTGCGGTGCCGGCTTTGGTTTGTTCCAGTCACCGAACAACCACACCATCATCTCAGCTGCACCGCGTAATCGTAGCGGTGGTGCCAGTGGAATGCTGGGCACCGCACGTTTAGTGGGACAAAGTAGCGGCGCAGCGCTGGTGGCACTGATGTTTAATCTCTTCAATGATAGCGGTACTCATGCGTCGCTGGTGCTGGCTGGCAGCTTTGCCACCGTCGCTGCGGTAGTGAGTTTGGCACGTATGACGCAATCACGCGCGACCGTCGAATCATAGAAATAACAAGGGCGCCGTTAAGCGCCCTTGTTCTGCAATAAATCGCAATTACTTGAGGTATTCACCCGTACGCAACGCTTCGATACGCTTATCAAGCGGCGGATGTGACATGAATAACTCACTCAACGATTTGTTTTTGCCGTTAATGCAAAACGCCATCATGCTACTCGGTTCCTGCGGCTCGTAGCTGGTTTTCAGACGCTGCAGCGCCGCAATCATCTTCTCACGCCCCACGAGCTTCGCAGAACCTGCATCAGCGTGGAATTCACGGTGACGTGAGAACCACATGGTAATCAGGCTGGCGAGGAAACCGAACAGCAGCTCTAGCACCATCGAGACGGCGAAATAAACCATTGGATTACCGTTCCCGCTCTCTTCACCATCGCGATTACCGGACAGGAAGCCCGAAGCGATTTGCGCAAGAATGCGCGAGATGAAGATAACAAAGGTGTTCACCACACCCTGAATTAGTGTCATGGTAATCATGTCACCGTTGGCGATATGGGCAATTTCATGCGCCAAGACCGCTTCCGCTTCATCACGACTCATGTTTTGCAGCAGTCCGGTAGAAACGGCAACCAGCGAAGCATCGCGGCGCGCACCAGTAGCAAAAGCATTGATATCCGGCGCGTGATAAATTGCCACCTGCGGCATCGCAATGCCGGCCTGCTGAGCCTGGCGGCCAACGGTATTCATCAGCCAGCGTTCCGTCTCATTACGGGGTTGTTCAATGACTTCACCGCCAACGGATCGTAACGCCATCCATTTGGACATCAGCAGTGAAACAAACGCACCGCCAAAGCCAAACAGACCTGCCATAATCATCAGGCCCTGAACACTGCTTGACTGGATTCCTGTCAGACTTAATATCAGTCCGAATACCAACATCACCGCCAGGTTGGTGAGCAGGAAAAGAGCAATACGCATCATAAACGTTATTCTTCCTCAGTTGTTCACGCGCTCATGCGCGGATACCTATCCTATGGTCATTGCCACGCATTTCAAGCAACCTTAATCTTTAAGTGCCTAAAAAGACATAACTTTACATTAGATGGCAGCCTGCGCAATTCAGTGCGTGCCATCCAGTAGAAAATAATTCTCACGCAAAAAAAAGCACCGCCGGAGCGGTGCTGATTTCAAGCCAAAGGATTATTTCGCTGCTTCGGCTGCCGGCTGATTTTTTTCCAGCTGCGCCATATCGTTAGCGATTTTCACCGTTTCATCTAAATACGGATCGGGTTCTTTGTAGTCTTTCGGCAGATCTTCAATGCTCTTAAGCGGTGCTTTGCCTTCCGCCTGATAACGCGCGTTAATACGCTCCAGACGTAATGCATCATCTTCGTGGTTCTCTTTCTCACGCTGGGCAAGATTGAGCGACACGATATTACGCTTGTCCTTCATGGCATCAAAGCGTGCAATATCTTTCATGATGTATTGGAATTCACGATCTTTCGCGATGCGGTCTGCATGCTCTTTGGTCAGCTGCGGTACCAGCGGCGCGATATCGCCGGTTTTGGTATAACTGGCCGCATTTACGCTGTCCCATGGAAGTGCATTGTCCTCAAACTTCTCACCTGTTTCTGCAGCCTCTACGCCGGTGGGCATCAGCAGATCAGGCGTAACGCCCTTGCGCTGTGTACTGCCACCGTTGATGCGATAGAACTTTTGAATGGTGTACTGCACGGAACCTAACGCTGGCCACTCTGGACGCAACATCTGATCGTAAATTCGGTTCAGTGAACGGTATTGCTGCACGGTACCTTTACCGAAAGTCGGTTCGCCGACAATCAGTGCTCGGCCATAATCCTGCATCGCCGCGGCAAAGATTTCAGAAGCGGAGGCGCTGAAGCGGTCCACCAGTACGACCAGCGGACCTTTGTAATACACAATCCCGTCGTTATCGCTGTCCTGACGCACACGGCCATTGTTATCACGCACCTGCACCACCGGACCACTCGGAATAAACAGACCCGACAGGGAAACCGCTTCGGTCAACGCGCCGCCACCGTTAGTACGGAGATCAATCACGATGCTGTCGACGTTCTGCTTTTGCAGTTTCTGCAGCTGTACTTTTACGTCGTCAGTCAGACCAACGTAGAAGCCTGGAATATCCAGCACGCCGACTTTCTCTTTACCGACGTTATGCACGGTCCCTTTTACGGCACGATCTTCCAGACGGATTTTCTCACGCGTCAACGTGACCGTTCGGGTTTTGGTCCCTTTACCCGCAGGCAGGACTTCAAGACGCACTTTGCTGCCCTTCGGCCCTTTAATTTTGGAAACCACATCGTCCAAACGCCAGCCGATAACATCTTCCATCGGTTTGCCCGGCTGACCAACGCCAACGATACGATCGCCAACGGTGATCGATTTACTCTTCGCAGCAGGTCCACCCGCCACCATCGAGTTGATTACGGTGTAATCGTCATCCATCTGCAGTACCGCACCAATCCCCTCCAGAGACAGGCTCATCTCAGTATTGAATTGCTCGGTATTGCGCGGTGAAAGATAGTTCGTGTGCGGATCGATTTCATGCGCAAACGCGGTCATCGCCAGTTGGAACACATCTTCACTATTGCTTTGCGCCAAACGACGGATGGCAAAGTTGTAACGCTTGGTCAGCGTTTCACGGATATCCTTTTCATCTTTACCGGCCAGTTTCAGGCTCAGTTCATCGTATTTTACTTTGGCATCCCACAGCGCGTTCAGCTCATCAACGCTTTTCGGCCAGGGCGATTTTGCTCGGTCAATGTCAATGGTGTCATTGCCGGTGAAATTCATGGGGCGATTCAGAACACTCAGCGCATATTGATAGCGCTCGAAGCGACGTTTCTGCGCCAGATTGTAGAGATCGTAAAACACATCCAGCTTACCGCTGCGGAACTCATCGCCCACGGTGGTTTTCTTATCAGCGTATTGCGCGATATCCGAGGCCAGCAGCACGTTGTGGCTGTAATCGAGCAGATTCAGGTAGCGATCAAAAATTTTCGCTGAAAAGTCCTGATTCAAATCGAATTGGCGATAGTGGGAACGGGTAAAGCGCGAGGTAACGCGTTCACTGACGGTTGGATGCTGCGGGTCTTCATGTAGCTGTGGAATCTGGTCGGCACGCGTAATGTTATCTGCGCCAAAGGTGGGGCCTGCCAATAGCAGGCCCGCGATCATACCGATCTTGAAAATATTGTTCATGCCAGGGTCAGCCTCCGTTTCAGAACTGCAAATGTTCTGCGCGCACAATCATTGCCATGCCGGAAGCGAGCTGAACCCGAACGCCATCTTTGGTGATTTCAAGAATGGTAGCGTCCATTGCACCTTTGCCTGCAGTCACCTTGATATTCTGGCCGGGTTGCAATGTTGAGGTATCAGTGACAGGTTTAGCACGTGGCTGCTGCGCAGGCTTACGTTCGGCAGTGGCCGCACGCGGCGCCTGAGGACGTGGCTGACGCGGCGCATCGCCTGCGGCAGCTTTACGCGGAGCAGGTTTACGCGGACGACGTTCAGCGGTCTCTTCACCGGCTTCACGCTTTTTCGCTTTCTGCTGATCGCGCTGCGCCTGCACGCGAGCTTTGGCTTCTTCCAGTTGCTTGCGCGCATGTTCTACATGTTGCTCATCCAGCACGCCACAGGCGTTACCGTCGAGATCAACACGAATGGCACCGGCTTTGATGCCATAAAGATAACGCCAGCTAGAGGTATATAGACGTAAGGCAGAACGCAGTTGCGTCTTGCTCAGGCTCAGTTCGCCTTGAACACGCTCGACCAGATCTTGAAAAATGCCGATTTTGAGCGGACGCGCCTCGCCTTCGGCGCTAAAGCATTGCGGAAAACGCTCCGCCAAAAAGGCGATGACTTCTTTACTGCTATTCAACTTAGGTTGATTTTCCATGAAATTTCCTGATTACAACGGATTTGCCGACCAGAGCAGGCATGAACAGGCGACATTATAATGACAACATCGCCAAATGCTATGTGATCCAGTCGATTAGCTGTGCGTCAGCTGAATAAATTTTACGATGTCGCTGCCCGCCAGCACTTCACAAAGCCCGTCGGTAAGGGCCACCAGCCCCGCTTCATCCTCGCTATCGAAGCGAGAATAAACCGTACTATCAATGTCTAAAACACCTACGAGGGTGCCATTTACTTTCAGAGGAATCACGATTTCTGCATTGCTGGCTGCGTCACAGGCAATGTGTCCAGGAAATGCATGCACGTCTTCAACAAGCTGCACTTTGTCTTCGGCCACCGCCGTACCGCACACGCCTTTGCCCACCGGAATACGCACACAGGCAATTTTGCCCTGAAATGGCCCCAGTACCAGCGTATTCGGCTCAGTAAGCAAATAGAATCCTGCCCAATTCACGCCCTCGAGGCGTTCAAATAGCAGCGCACTGCAGTTGCCGAGCGCGGCCAGGAACGAGGTTTCACCCGCCAACAAGGCGCGGACATCGCGATTCAAATCCTCGTAAAAAGCTTTTTTGTTCATTGTTTAACCATAACTCATCACTGGGGTGACCTTACTGTCACTCAGTTGTTAAAATAAGCACTAATAATCCAGGCGCATCAGGTGAATCATTCTGTTAGTTACTATACCCTTAGCATTCGGTGGATAAGACTATTCTTGTACCACTGAATGTTGCAGGCAGATTTGCTCTGCTCAGCATGCCGGTAACCGTAACGAACGATGGGCACTTGCGTCACCTATGAAAATTCACGCTATCAGCCAGACGTTGCCCCACGCACGTTATCAGCGTTGTCCGCAATGCGATACCCTTTTTTCCTTACCGGATGTGAAATCGCATCAGACAGCCTACTGCCCCCGCTGTCATGCTCAAATCCAAAGTGGTCGTGATTGGTCAATGACGCGCCTCACCGCCATGGCGGTGGTGATGATCGTGTTAATGCCTTTCGCCTTCAGCTTGCCGTTGGTGGATATCCGCCTGCTCGGCATGCGAATTAATGCCAGCCTGCTGGAAGGCGTGATTCAGATGGCGCAGCAGGGCAATACCCTCACCGCCTCAATGGTGGCGTTTTGTACCATTGGCGCGCCGGTCACGCTGGTAGCTGGCATTATTTATTTGTGGATCGGCAACGCCCTCGGCATGAATCTTCGCCCGGTGCTCTTGATGCTGGATAAGCTGAAAGAGTGGGTGATGCTGGATATCTATCTGGTCGGCGTGGCGGTGGCGTCGATAAAGGTGCAGGATTATGCCGCGCTGGAAGTCGGTTATGGTTTAGTGGCCTATATCGCACTGACGGTGCTGAGCCTGCTGACGCTGATTCATCTTAACGTTGAGCAGCTATGGGAACACTATTATCCCCAATCCATGCCGACCTCGCCGCCGGAAGAGTGGCAGGTATGCCTTAATTGCCATCAAACTGGCACACCCGATGAGCGAGGCCGCTGCACTCGTTGTCACACGCCACTTGATTATCGCCGCCGCCACAGTCTGCAGAAATCCTGGGCCGCGTTGATTGCCTCGATTGTGCTGCTGATCCCCGCCAACCTGTTACCGATCTCAGTGGTTTACGTTAACGGGGCGCGTCGCGAAGATACCATCTTCTCCGGTATTCTTGGTTTGGCATCCGGAAATGTGCCCGTTGCTGCAGTGGTGTTTATCGCCAGTATTCTGGTGCCGTTTACCAAAGTGTTAGTGATGTTGACCTTGCTACTCAGCATCCATTTCAAATGCGAACAGGGCATAAAAACCCGCATTCGTCTGCTGCGCGCCGTAACCTGGGTGGGCCGCTGGTCGATGCTGGATCTGTTTGTCATTGCGTTAACCATGTCGCTGGTCAATCGCGATCAGCTTCTGGCTTTTACCATGGGACCGGCCGCCTTCTATTTTGGCTCCGCCGTGATCCTGACCATTATGGCTGTAGAGTGGCTTGATAGCCGCCTGATCTGGGATGCACATGCAACAGGAAACGCCGACTACACCGACTAGCGCCAATCTGCGCAATAAGCGCAAGATTTCGCCGTTCTGGTTATTGCCTATTATCGCCCTGCTGATTGCTGGCTGGCTGCTATGGACCAATTATCAGGAGCGCGGTACGACGATCACCATAAACTTCCAGACCGCCGATGGGATTGTGCCGGGTCGTACGCCGATCCGTTATCAAGGTGTGGAAGTGGGCACGGTGCAAGGCATCGTGCTGAGCGATGATTATCGCAGCATCCAGATTAAGGCCAGTATCAAAAGCGATATGCGTGATGCGCTGCGTGAAGACACCCAGTTCTGGCTCGTCACGCCAAAGGCATCGCTGGCAGGCGTGTCCGGGCTTGATGCTCTGGTCGGCGGTAACTACATCGGTATGATGCCGGGCAAAGGTAAAGAGAGCGATCACTTCACTGCGCTTGATACCCAACCGAAATATCGCGTCAATACCGGTGAACTCCTGATCCACTTGCGCGCGCCGGATCTGGGTTCGCTCAACACCGGTTCTTTGGTCTATTACCGCAAAATTCCGGTAGGCCGTGTTTATGATTACAGCCTGAATAACAGCACCGATGGGGTAACTATCGATGTGCTGATTGAGCGTCGCTTTATCAATCTGGTGAAGAAGCAGAGCCGCTTCTGGAATGTCTCGGGCGTAGATGCGGACGTCAGCCTGAGCGGTGCCAAAGTGAAGCTGGAGAGTTTAGCCGCGTTAGTCAATGGCGCGATTGCCTTCGATTCGCCGAATGACGGCCAGCAGGCCAAGGTTGATGAAACCTATCAACTCTATCCCGATCTGGCTCGAAGCCAGCGAGGCGTGCAGGTCCAGCTGGATCTGCCGAGCGGCAACAACCTTAAAGCAGACAGTACGCCGCTGATGTATCAGGGATTGGAAGTCGGCACCTTAACCAAACTTAATCTGCTGGATGGCGGCAAAGTCACGGGCGAACTGACGGTGGATCCTTCGGTAACCGGCCTGATGCGCAGCGGGACGCGTATCGAGATGCGCACCCCTAAAATCAGCCTGACTGACACCAATTTGAGTAGTCTGTTGACGGGCAACACCTTTGAACTGGTGCCCGGCGAAGGTGAGCCACAGGATCATTTCACCGTGCTGCCCGCCAGCGAAACCCTGCTGCAGAAACCGGATGTGCTCACGGTTAAACTGAGTGCACCGGAAACCTATGGTATTGATGCTGGTCAGCCAGTCATGCTGTACGGCATGAAGATTGGCCAGGTCATCTCACGCTCTCTGGACGAAGACGGCATCAGTTTTGTGGCGGCTATCAATCCGGAACACCGTCAGCTGGTCCACGCTGACAGTAAATTTGTGGTGAATAGCCGCCTCGACGTGAAGTTTGGCCTCGATGGGATGCAGGTGCTGGGCGCGAGCGCGCGCGAATGGGTCGATGGCGGAATTCGCCTGATCCCGGGCGCGAAAGGTAACCCATCAAACCGTTACCCTTTATATGCCGACGCAGAACGTGCGGAAGAAGGCATTGTCGGAGAGCAGCCACCGACTACGCTGAAACTCACTGCTAACAGTTTGCCGGACGTGCAGGCGGGATCGGTGCTGCTTTATCGTAAATTCCAGGTCGGCGAAGTGGTTGATGTCGTACCGCGCACAGATGCCTTTGAAATCTCAATTCACATCCAACCGCAGTATCGCAAGTTACTGACCAGTGAGAGCGTGTTCTGGGCCGAAGGCGGTGCAAAAGTCCAACTCAACGGTAGCGGCTTAACCGTGCAGGCTTCGCCGCTCAACCGGGCGCTGAAAGGGGCCATCAGCTTCGATAATCTCACCGGCGCGCAGGCAGCGAAAGGCGTGAAACGTGTGCTTTATCCATCAGAAACCGCGGCGCGTGCTGTCGGCAGCCAGATCACCTTACATACTTTTGATGCCAGCAAACTGGCGGCCGGGATGCCGATTCGTTATCTCGGTATTAACATCGGTCAGGTTGAATCGCTGGCGCTGAGTGCGGATAACAATCAGGTAGTGGCAAAAGCGGTACTTTATCCGGAGTACGTGCAGGATTTCGCGCGTATCGGCAGTCGTTTCTCGGTGGTGTCACCTGAGATTTCTCCGGCAGGTGTTAATCATCTGGAAACGCTGCTGCAGCCTTACGTTAACGTCGACCCGGGCAAAGGTGCACCCGCACGTACGTTTGAACTGCAGGAAAGCACCATCACCGATTCACGCTACCTCAACGGCCTGACCATATACGTTGATGCCGCCGAAGCCGGCTCGCTATCGGTAGGTACACCTGTGCTGTTCCGTGGCGTCGAGGTTGGCACCGTTACCGGTACCTCGCTGGGTAACATGGCGGATCGTGTGCAAATCGCCCTGCGCATCAGCAAGAAATACCAACATCTGGTGCGTAACAACTCGGTGTTCTGGCTGGCGTCCGGTTATAACTTTGATTTCGGCCTGATTGGCGGCGTACTGAAAACCGGTACTTTCCAACAGTTCATTCGTGGCGGCGTGCAGTTTGCGACGCCGCCAACGGTGCCGTTAGCACCACAGGCCGGCGCCAACAAGCACTTCCTGCTGCAGGATGAAGCGCCAAAAGAGTGGCGCAATTGGGGCACGGCAATTCCGGATCCTAATCAACCTTAAGCAAATCGGGCAGCCTGGCTGCCCGATTCTTTTTAGCGTGTTACACTTCGCGCTCATTTTGTTTCCCGGTAGATGCTCGTGTCCGATCGCTTTCCTGAAGATTTCCTCACGCTTATGCGTGTAAGCCTTGCTGACGAAGCCGAACTGCAACGTTTTCTCGCCATCAGCCAGCAACCGCTGCGCCGCAGCTTACGTGTTAATACCTTAAAAATTAGCGTCGCCGATTTTCTGGCACGCACTGCCGATTATGGCTGGCGCTTATCGCCCATTCCATGGTGTGCCGAAGGCTTCTGGATTGAGCGTGACGATGAATCGCTGCCGCTGGGTAGCGTCGCGGAACACCTCAGCGGACTTTTCTACATTCAGGAAGCCAGTTCGATGCTGCCGGTCACCGCGCTGTTTGATGCCGCGCCGGACGCGCGTCAGGTGATGGATGTGGCTGCAGCGCCAGGATCCAAAACCACGCAGATGGCCGCGCTGATGCGCAATGAGGGTGCCATTCTGGCTAATGAATATTCCGCCAGTCGCGTTAAGGTATTGCACGCCAACATTAGCCGCTGCGGCGTGAGCAACGTGGCGCTTACCCATTTCGATGGGCGCGTATTTGGTGCGGCGCTACCGGAACGCTTCGATGCCATTCTGCTGGATGCGCCCTGCTCCGGCGAAGGCGTGGTGCGCAAAGATGCTGACGCCTTGCGCAACTGGTCGCTGGCCAGTACCGAAGCGATCGCTGATACCCAGCGCGATCTCATCGATAGCGCTTTCCACGCGTTGCAGCCTGGCGGTACGCTGATCTACTCCACCTGCACGCTGAATCAGATCGAAAACCAACAGGTCATTCACTGGTTGCAACAGCGTTATCCCGACGCAGTAGAAATCGTACCACTTAATGGTCTGTTTGCCGGCGCGGAACAGGCATCGACACCGGAAGGATTCCTGCACGTTTTCCCGCAGATCTTCGATAGCGAAGGTTTCTTTGTTGCGCGCCTGCGTAAAACCGCCCGCCTTCCCGCGTTGCCTGCCCCCACTTATAAGGTTGGCAAACTGCCTTTCTCGCCCTGTAGCCGTAAGCTAAGCGCGGAAGTGCAACAGGCTGCAGCAAAAGTGGGCTTGCATTGGGATGAGAACCACACGTTGTGGCAACGTGACAAAGAGCTGTGGCTGTTCCCCTCGGCTCTGGAAAGCTGGCTGGGTAAAGTACGCTTCTCGCGCATCGGCCTCAAGCTGGCGGAGACCTTCCCGAAAGGTTATCGGTGGCAACATGAAGCTGTCGTCGCGTTATCACAGCCCGGTAGTGAACTGGAATTTGCACTCACAGATGCAGAAGCGGAGACCTGGTATCGTGGTCAGGATATCCATCCCGATACGTTGCCAAATCGCGATGAAGTGATCGTCACCTATCAGCAGCAACCGTTGGGATTGGCGAAAAAGGTCGGCAATCGGATTAAAAATAGCTATCCGCGTGAGCTGGTGCGCGACGGGCGTCTTTTCCGCTAAGCGTTATTGCAGCTGTACTAGCGTGAGGTGATTACCAAATACCGCGCCGGTATCGATATAGTGCTGATTTGCGATGTTTAGCGGCTGTTCCAGTGGCGTGTGGCCGAAATAAAAGTCGCTGGCACCATCAATGTTGGCAGAACGTCCGCGCTGATGGTGCCCCAGCCGTTCCCGGCTCCACACCACCTGTTGCCAATCAACATCCTGCCCTAGCGCATAGTGACTGGCAGGATAATCAGCATGCGCAATCACTACAACGCGATGCCCCAAATCCAGATGCAGAATGAGGGGTAATTCGGCGCAGCGCTTCAATGCATGTCTCGCCGCAATTAAGCTGGCTCCCTTCAACTGCCAAAACCAGTCACCGCCGTTCATCATCCATAACGTCTGATCTTTTCCTTCCAGGGCCGCGAGCGCCATCTGCTCATGGTTACCGCGCACGCAGCGAAACCACGGCTCCTGCAGCAGCTGTAAACAGCCCGGGCTATCTGGCCCACGATCGATCAAATCGCCAACCGAAAGTAAGAGATCCTGCTGCTTATCAAAATCGCGCTGCAGAAGCTGTGCATCAAGTTGGGCGCGGCAACCGTGTAAATCGCCTACCACCCAAATTTTTCGCCACATTTGGGCACGTATCGTTTGATAAAGCATGTAATCTTCCCCGGTTGAATGGAAGTTTAGTGAACCCGGAATAAAGTATAGTCCGGTGAGGTTTGCCAGCGGAGGGAACAGCATGAGCGGCCGTAAACAATTCATTGGTGTATTAGTTGTCATCTTTATCGGTAGCCTGCTGCTGCTGGAGTCACTCGCTCGTTTGGTGCATTTGTTACTGGTGGGATAGTTACCTGACTTTACATTCATCCCCAAACGCCTAAACTCCTTTGCGCATCATATAAAGGAGCTTTTATGAGCCAGAATATTTACGACGATCCTGATTTTTTTGCCGGTTATGCCACTCTGCCCCGTTCCGTTCACGGATTAGACGGCGCGCCAGAATGGCCAGCCTTACGCGCTTTGCTTCCCGATTTACTTGATAAGCACATTCTTGATTTAGGCTGCGGCTATGGTTGGTTTTGCCGCTATGCACAACAGCAAGGCGCGCGTGACGTGCTGGGGCTGGATGTTTCAGAGAAAATGCTGGAAAAAGCCGCGAAGATGACGCAGGGAGCCGGCATTCGCTATCAGCGCGCCGATCTGGAAAAGCTGCAGCTCAGTGAAACCTTCGATCTCGCCTATAGCTCTCTTGCCCTGCATTACCTCATCAACATTGATGCGCTTTTCGCCACGCTTTTTAATGCATTAGCGCCGGACGGAATGTTGGTGTTTTCATGTGAGCACCCGATTTATACCGCGCCAACGCAACAGCAATGGATTTTGGATGACAAGCAGCAGCGCAGCTGGCCGGTAAACCACTATCAGCAGGAAGGAGAACGCATTAGCAACTGGTTTGCCGATGGCGTAAAAAAACAGCACCGCAAACTGGCGACCTGGGTTAATGCGCTGATTGGCGCAGGATTTGAAATCGTTCACCTTGATGAATGGGGGCCGAGCGACGAGCAGTTACAACAGAATCCCGCACTGGCAGAAGAGCGCGATCGTCCAATGATGTTTTTACTGGCAGCACGAAAACCTCGCTAAACTTCAACCGTGGCTGCATCCTGCAGCCCCGTTGAAATCCCTTCCGGCGCTTATCTCCGGCGCTCATTAAAGGCGTTAGCTCTGTGAGGGACGGCAACTACTTTAGGTGTTCAAACGCATTCAAACAAGTTAAATGATATTAACTATCATTATCATCTTTGTGTTTTGTTAGATGCACTAACAGGCATCTTCAGCCACATCATTTTTATGGCCTTTGCTAGACTTTCAGGACGGTAATTTCTTAAGGAGTGAGCCAATGAAAGATTATTATAAGATCGACCTGGAAGCCTTTATGCAAAATAACGCGGATTTGATCCGCACGATAAAAAGTAAAGCCCCTGTTTACGCCGATGAGTTAGGTCTGGAAGTTGTTCAATATATTAATCGGGAAATAAAACAAGCGCACCTTGATTATATCGAAAGTTTAGGTGTAAAGGATCCGTATGAATATTATATATCGCAGCATGAATCTGACCGTTATCTGGCAGACCAACTTATTGCGCAACACCGCGCCACTCTGCACCCTTCCACCTCATAACTGAGGTCAATTGCCACACGCTAAGTGTGGCAAATAGCGGCTACCGCGTTAACGGGTGATAAAGAAAATAGCCAGCAGGAAGAAGGCTAATAAACCTGAGAATGTCATTACCCCGATACGCGGCGTTTTTGCCCGACCAACAACGACACCAATAAAGATGCAAAGCAAAGTTAATGTGCCAATCATTACCCAGAGAAGATATTGTGTGTTTGCCATGAAAGATCCTTATTAGCCGACCATAAAACGGATGCGCCAACGTTATACCATTTTTCACACCTGTTGACTGCAGCTATTTGCCCGCACTGTTCATGCTGCCAATATCACTAATGTCGATAATTGTGTGACCATGCGCTAGCATCCAACTTTCGCTGCTAACCGTAATGGTCAGCTAAACAGTGCGCAATCATGCCAAAGACGACGCGGGGATTGGTTCATAAACGGGAATTTTTTACATAAAAAAAGCACTGCCTAAGCAGTGCTAGTGATGCTGGTATCAGGCAATCGCCTGATAACCCCTACTAAAAGTCAGGGGAGAATATCCGTTATTATGCAGCTTTCAACACAATCATTGATGATTTGCAGAAAATGCATTTAGCACCATGGGGATTCATTTTAGTAATATCGAACGCTGAGGTGCGATATTGTGAACCCTGGCAATGCGGACATCTTAAACGATGATAAATGCGAATAATTACAGACCTAATACGTTTGTTGCTGAAGGGCCTTTTGGACCATCTTCAACTGAAAACTCAACACGCTGACCTTCATCAAGTGAGCGATAATCAGTACCCTGGATGGCTGAGAAGTGGACGAAAACGT
The DNA here is from genome assembly GCF_039621635.1 of Pantoea sp. BRR-3P. Taxonomy (NCBI): domain Bacteria; kingdom Pseudomonadati; phylum Pseudomonadota; class Gammaproteobacteria; order Enterobacterales; family Erwiniaceae; genus Pantoea; species Pantoea sp. BRR-3P. Next base: position 1,752,635 of record NZ_CP155066.1, on the reverse strand, counting down.
CCTTGCTGCCATTTTCAGGAGAAATAAAGCCGAAGCCTTTTTCAGAGTTGAACCATTTTACCGTTCCAAGAATTTTATTAGACATAATTTTTACCTTTTAAATGAGCCTATTGGCGTTAAGGGCCGAGTTGCAGATACGAATCAGAACTTAGGATAAGACTCAAGAGAAAGGGCTTGAAGCGGCACTAACTGGGATGAGAAATACAATGGGAACTAACCTTCTAACTGTCTGCTATTCAGACCGACGAAGCATTAACGCATGTATCCTCAGCACAAGCAAGCGGAAATATTTTATATTTTTGCTTAGAGCAAAAAAGCGGCTACGTTTTGCATGCAAATTTTGTGCGGAAAAATGAATTCAAATGCTTCCCCGCTCAACAGGCGAATACATCTAGCAAAATATTCGTTCATTGAGCCCGCTAGCTATCCACGATATTAAATAAGTTTACTAAAACGGATACCGGTTACGGCTTACTCTGCGTGGATTGACGGCACCTTCAAGTGATAAAACCCACCGAGAGGTGGGTTTTATTGTCAGTCAGGCTGCTTATCTCCTGACTCAGGGGCTAAGCTCTCGTCGTCCTTGTCGTGCTCATCTGGTTTAGCCTTAGAATCATCGTCAAGCTCATCAGCTTCAATCGGTCGGTCAGACATATCCCCTCCTTATGTTGCTCTGAGATTTAAGTGTAGAAGGCTGTTTGAAGGTAAGCCTAGCGCATCAGGCAAATGGTTAACAAAAGTCAAAACCATAAGCACTGATCATCTGTCGGATCTTGTGGGGAGATGAAATAAAAAATTAGCGAAGAAGTGAGTGTGTAAACCCTCATGTGGCCTAGGTTACGTGAGGGTTTAGACCGGATATCAGATATTCGGACATTTTGTTTTTATCGTTATAAATCAAATGCACAAAAAAAGACCGAATACGATTCCTATATTCGGTCCAGGGAAATGGCTCTTTGAGAGCCGTGCGCTAAAAGTTGGCATTTTTGCAGGCGAGGACGCCTTGCCATTTAAAGGTAGACCACGAGTGATTAATTTCCAGCCAATCGTCACGATTGGTAAGGAAAGCTGTCAACTCTGTGATCGTGCTGACAGAACGGGAGAACAAGCGCAGCGACAAAACTGTGCGCTACGCCTGATAAAGAAAGGATTACTTACCGCACAGCTGCTGAGCACGATCGACAATCGGCTGCAGGCTCATTTTCTGCCCCGGGTGCGCTTTATCGTCAGCAACAATGGTATCAATGGATTGCAGCGTACCTTGTCCAGCAGTTTTGCGCGCATAGGCAATATCGTTAAGCGGATACTGCAACAGCGTGCTGGGGTTAATAGCGAATAGTGCACCATCTTTTTCACACGTGAGCATCACTTCTTCGCGGGTAAACGGCCATTTATCTTTACCAATCTCAAAGCGGCTGACGGTAATAATCTGTGCAGCCATTGCCTGGCCACACAGCGCCATCAATACGCCAGCTGGAATCAATTTCTTCAGCAAAATATCAACCTCGTTTCATCTTCTTTAATTACACATTCAGGCCGGTGGCAGCGTGGCGAACACGCTCACTAACCCGATAACGCCCATTGCCAGCAGCAGCTCAAGCTGCGTCAGGCGGATAAACAGCGGTGATGCATCACTGGTTGCGAGGCGAAAACGCGGAACCAAAAGATAACGGTTAACCAGCGCGATCAAAACCATCAGCATCACCAGCAAGACCTTCACTATCAATAGCTTGCTCCATAGCGTGGCTTGCCAATTCAGCGGTGAACCTGCAATCAACAAACTATTCATAATGCCGGTGAGCAGCGCCAGCGCCACCGCAAGGTGCCCGTAGCGCGAAAAACGCATCATGCAGCGGATTGCATCGCGGCGAAATGCAGTGTGCCGAGCGTCTCGCATCAGCAGTAACAAAGGCACTAAACCCCCAGCCCAGAATGCGGCGGCAATCAGATGTAGCGCGTGGTTAGCCTGCTGTAGCACACCAGCCCAACTATCGCGCATTGCCGCATGGCCCACACCGGCTAAAGCGATAAGCTGCAATAGGCTACTGAGCAATAGCATCTTCTGGCGAAGCGTGCCTTTTAGCAGTAATGACAGTGCGCTGAGCAGTGCGAAGCCAATTTCCCAACGCCAAACCACGCCAAAGCGCGTTTGTAGCACTGCTTGCCATGTGTCAGGATCGCTGATGTTACGCCAATCGCCGCTCATCAAGCCGGTTTGCGTCGCCAGCATCAGCACGCTGCTAAGCAAACTCAGTACCGCACTGCTCGCTAATATCAACCCTAAATGCTGCGCCAGCAAAGAGCGATAGCGTAGCGGTGCCAGCAGAGCGGTATAAAACGCGCTGCCGGCAAGCAACAAGAGCGCCATAAAATGCAGCGCCCGCAAGCTTATCCACAGCGTGGTCAAACTCATCAATTACTTCACGCTGAAGCTATAGCTGCCTTTGGTTTTATGGCCATCGACAGACAGCACATGCCAGTTAACCTGATAGCTACCTGACGGCAGCGGTTGGGCGATCGGTACAATCAGCTGATCATGCTGCTTACCATTGAGTTTGGCTTTTTCCACTGCAACCGGCTGATGCTGCGCGTTAAGCACTTCCACGCCGCTAAAGGCCACTTCAACATCTTCGGTAAAGGTCAGCGTCAGATTCTGTGGGGAGCTATTAACCACGGCTTTATCCGCTGGCACCGGGGTTTTAAGATGAGCATGAGCCAGCGCAAACTGACTAATGGTGAGCGTTGATGACGCCAGCAACAGCGCCATAACACGGCTTAACGCGGTTTTCTTCATCACTTCTTCCCTTTTAAGTGCGGCAACACACCGCAAACGTGGCAGCAGGATACGCCGCCGATCTGCAGGTGTCGAGACTTGCGGTGCGATCCAATCTCCTTGATCCAGCGCGGCGAAACCATTACTTTTGCCCCTGTTTATCAGGAGAAATACATGAGCCAAAACCTTGCCCTGCTCTCGCAGGAAGAGAAAGATAAAGTGAATGTCGATCTGGCTGCCGCAGGCGTCGCCTTTAAAGAGCGCTACAATATGCCGGTGGTAGCCGAAATGGTGGAGCGCGAGCAACCCGAAGCGCTGCGTGAATGGTTTCGTCAACGTCTAATGAACTATCGCCAGGCCTCGCTCAGCTTGTCACGCCTGCCCTACGAACCTAAGCAGAAGTAATCTATGTTACGTGTTATTGATACCGAAACCTGTGGCTTACAGGGTGGCGTGGTTGAAGTGGCATCGGTTGATGTCATTAACGGCCAAATCGTTAATCCAATGAGTGATTTGATCTGTCCGGATCGCCCGATCGGTCGCCAGGCCATGGCGGTGCATCGCATCACTGAAGCGATGGTGGTTGGCAAGCCTACCATTGAAGAAGCGATTGGCCGCTATCACGGCGCTGCACATTACGTGGCGCACAATGCCAGTTTTGATCGCCGCATGCTGCCAACCATGCCAGGCGAATGGATCTGCACCATGACGCTGGCACGTCAGCTGTGGCCGGGGATAAAATACGGTAATCAGGCATTGCGTCATAGCCTGAAGCTTGACGTGACGCCACCCGCCAATCTGCATGCGCACCGCGCGTTGTATGACTGCTACGTCACCGCCGCGCTACTGATCCGCATTATGGAAACGTCTGGCTGGAATGCCGAGCAGATGGCGAACTTGTGCCAGCCGGCAGCCGTAAGTGGTGATGTGTTCCCGTTCGGGAAATATCGCGGGCAGAGTATCGGCAGCATCGCGCGCAAAGATCCGGGCTATCTGCGCTGGGTGCTGGAAAATGTACGCGATTTGCGCCCACCATTACGGCAGGCGCTGCGCAAGTACGTGAAAAGCGATCAGTAATCGGCGCGGTCTGGCAAGCTACTCTGTGCCAGGCCAATCAGGAAAGTAAACTCCTGCGCCACACCTTCATAAGCTTTGAAACGGCCCGATTTCCCGCCGTGACCCGAATCCATCTCGGTACACAGCAGCAGCAGTGAGTCATTGGTTTTAAGCTCACGCATCTTCGCTACCCACTTGGCGGGTTCCCAATACTGTACCTGCGAATCGTGCAGGCCGGTGGTAACCAGCAGATGCGGATAAGCTTTAGCCTCAATATTGTCATACGGGCTGTATTGAAGGATGTAATGGTAAAATTCCGCCTGCTCGGGATTGCCCCACTCGTCGTATTCACCGGTGGTGAGGGGAATCGAAGGATCAAGCATTGTGGTGACCACATCCACAAACGGCACCTGCGCCACCACGCCATGGAACAGATCGGGTGCCATATTCACCACCCCGCCCATCAATAATCCACCCGCGCTGCCGCCCATCGCATAGAGCCGCTGTGGATTACCATAGCCTTTCGCCACCAGCGCTTCGGTAACATCAATAAAATCGGTGAAGCTGTTCAGCTTGTTCTTCAGCCGGCCGCCGTCATACCACTGTTGACCGAGTTCACCGCCGCCGCGCACATGAATGATGGCGTAAACGAAGCCGCGCTCCAGCAGGCTAATACGGCTGGTGCCAAAACTGGCATCCATACTGCTGCCATAGGCACCGTAACCGTAAACCAGCAGCGGATTGTTGCCACGCTGAAAATATTTACGGTGATAGACCAGTGAAACCGGAACTTCCGTACCATCGCGTACCGTAATCCACAAATGTTCGCTTTTATAATCCTCAGATTTGAAGCCCGGCACCGGCGTCCTCTTCAGCACGCGGCGATCGCCCGTTTCCATATTGAGCTCAAAAAGTGTGGTCGGCATCGTCATCGAGGAATAGCCGTAGCGCAGCGTGTCACTTTCCGGGGAAGGGTTATAGGCAAGCCAGGTAACATAGGCTGGATCGTCAAAAGCGATCCCAAAGCTCTCCCCGCTTTCCCAGTTGATCTGGCGCAAGGTGTTAACGCCGTGCTGCCGCTCTTCCACGACCAGCCAATGGCGGAATAACTGGAAATCTTCCAACACCACGTGGTCCCGTGCGGGAATTAACGATTGCCAGCGTGCTTCCGCCAGCCAGGCGCTGCGATAGAGACCGAAGTTTTTGCCGTCGCGATTTGAACGGATATAAAACTGGTGGTTGTAGTGATCGATGCTGTATTCGTGGTCGCGTCGACGCGGACAGAACGTCTGCGGCTGCGCATCTGGATATTCCGCGTCGATCAGCAGAATCTCACTGGTTGTGGTGCTGTACAGAGCAATCAGGATGAAATGTTCAGAGGTGGTTTTGTGCACGCTGAGATGGAAGGTATCGTCCTTCTCCTCATACACCAGCTGATCGTCAGACTGCGGGTGTCCCAGCTCGTGGCGCCATACCTGATAGGCCAGCAGCGTTTTAGGATGTTTGCGCACGTAATAAAGCGTGCGGGAATCATTGGCCCAGGCAACGCTGGATGACGCGTTGTTCAACACTTCCGGATACCAGCTACCGCTGGCAAGATTGCGGAAACGAATGCCGTATTGGCGACGTGAAAGGAAATCTTCTGCCAATGCCATCACTTGATTGTCCGGCGTGATGGCCAGCGCGCCCATGGTGTAGAAATCGCTGTGGGCGGCACGCTGGTTGCCATCAAGCAGCAGCTGCCACGGCTCATCAGCGGGCGCCTCAATCGGCTGACGGAAATAAGCCGGATATTCGTTGCCGACTTCATAACGGCTTTGATAGCGATAACCATTTTTCACATAGGGTACTGAGTGATCCTGCGGCGGAATGCGGTCAACGATCTCTTTCAATACCCGATCTTGTAATGGACTCTGCGACGCCATCATCGCCCGTCCGTAATCATTTTCAGCATGCAGGTGGGCCAGCACCTCCGGATTTTCGCGTTCGTCATCGCGCAACCAATGATAATTATCGGTACGCGTGTCGCCATGCAGATTCATTACGTGAGGGATTTTTTTCGCGTATGGCTGCTTCATAAAACTCTTCTCCCTGAAGGACAATATCCAGCAAGCGTGGCACTAATCACGCACGATGCCAAGCTGCTTGCAGATTTTGCCACCCAGGAAGAAGCGAAAGCCGCGCATGCAGCCTTCGCGCAGAATTACGCTGCTTTTTCAGCCTCAATATCGCGTTGAATGCCATCGCGGACATCCTGAGGGATTTTTAACGCATCGCCCAGCGCGGAGAGATAGCTGCGCTCCATAAAGTGGTCAACATCTATTGCCGCACAGCTAAGGAAATAGAGTTCCAGCGCTTCTTCTTCATTTTTCACATCTGCCGCCAACCAATTGGGATCGAGTGGACGATTCATCGCCTGCTGAATCAGCGCCTCAGCCTGTGCGCCATACCCCGCTTGATGAATGTTCTGCTCAATCGCCGCGCGTTCACGATCGTCGATGTGTCCATCACTCTTCGCCGCGAAGACCAGCGCCGTCACTAAGCGCTCTGCACGCTGATCCATTGGCGTTTGTAGCTGGCCAAATCCCGCGTCGTCCTGATGCGTTTCACGCACGCGCTGCTTATATTTGTTCCACAGCAGAGCCCCGGCCGCCGCGCCGCCGCCCACCAGTAATGCTTTGCCACCATATTTAGTCAGTAGCTTGCGCGTCGATTTGCTGCCGACCAGCAATCCCGCCAATCCGCCCAAAGCGCCGGGTGCCAGCATATCGCTTAAGCCGCCGGATTTTCCGTCTCCACCCTTTTTCGCCAACACCGATTGAATTTGCTGCAGCCAATTGCTCATCGTTTAACTCCTGTTTAAGTTTTCGCTCTCCATGCTGCCGCAGCTTGTGTCAGATAACGTCAGAGCGGGAAAAGTATGGCAAACCTGATGATGGCGAAAGCGTGAGTACGCAAACGTTTTCGTTTATACTGCGCGCGCATTTTGACTGCTAAGGTGAAATTATGACAACTCTCGGAACCGCGCTGCGCCCTGCCGCCACGCGTGTCATGCTGTTAGGTTCAGGTGAATTAGGCAAAGAGGTGGCGCTGGAGTGCCAACGTCTCGGTGTAGAAGTGATCGCAGTGGATCGTTATGCCGATGCGCCCGCCATGCACGTTGCGCATCGTAGCCACGTGATCAATATGCTGGATGGCGAGGCGCTTGCCGCGTTAATCGCCCAGGAAAAGCCGCATTTTGTGGTGCCTGAAATTGAGGCGATCGCTACCGAAAAATTGCTGGAACTGGAAGCGCAGGGCCAGAAAGTGGTGCCGACAGCCCGCGCCGCACGCCTGACCATGAACCGCGAAGGTATTCGCCGTTTGGCAGCGGAAGAGCTGTCTCTGCCAACCTCGTCGTATCAGTTTGCCGACAGTAAAGAGAACTTTGTCGCCGCCGCCCACGCGATTGGATTCCCGTGCATCGTAAAACCGGTGATGAGTTCCTCCGGTAAAGGCCAGAGTTTCATCCGTGAAGCCAGTCAGCTGGACAAAGCCTGGGATTATGCGCAGCAAGGCGGACGTGCCGGTGCCGGTCGCGTAATCGTTGAAGGTGTGGTGAAGTTTGATTTTGAAATCACCCTGCTTACCATTAGCGCGGTTGACGGCATCCATTTCTGCGCCCCGATTGGTCACCGCCAGGAAGATGGCGATTACCGTGAATCCTGGCAGCCGCAGCAGATGAGCGAGCTGGCGCTTCAACGCGCGCAGGATATTGCTGCTAATGTGGTGAAAGCGCTCGGTGGCTATGGTCTGTTTGGCGTAGAGCTGTTTGTGTGTGGTGATGAAGTGGTGTTCAGCGAAGTATCACCGCGTCCGCATGACACCGGCATGGTGACGCTGATTTCACAAGATCTGTCGGAGTTCGCACTGCATGTCCGCGCCTTCCTTGGCTTGCCGATTGGCGGTATTCGTCAATATGGCCCAGCCGCTTCAGCGGTGATCTTGCCTGAGCTCAACAGCCACGACGTGCAGTTCGTCAATATCGAAGCCGCGCTGGGTGCGGGCTTGCAGCTGCGTCTGTTTGGTAAGCCGGAAATTGCAGGTCAGCGTCGTTTGGGCGTTGCGTTAGCAACCGGTGAAACCACCGATGAGGCGATTGCGCGTGCTGTAGCCAGTGCAGCTGCGGTGAAAGTTGAAGGGTAAGTGAGTTCAAGAGGTCGCCATGAATGGCGTAATGCCGCTCTCTTAAGCAAAAAAATGCCTCTTTGTGCAGGTGCGCATAAATGCGCACCCTACGAAAACCCGGCTATATCCACGTAGAGTCACCATTCATGGTGACCGTTTCACGCTAACTGATGGGCACTACGCCATGTATAGGACCCTACAAATCCGTTACGCGCGTGCCCCTTCAACCGCTTCACGCGCCAGACGCGTAATGCAATCCCAGTCGCCGGTTTCCAGCGCATCATTGGGTACCAACCATGAGCCCCCAATGCATAGCACACTTTTCAGGGCCAGGTATTCACGATAATTTGCCGGAGAGATGCCGCCCGTCGGGCAGAAACGCACCTGTGGGAAGGGTCCACCAATCGCTGACAGCGCTTTTACGCCGCCGTTGGCTTCAGCCGGGAAAAATTTGAACTCGCGCAGACCATAATCCATACCGGTCATCAGTTCAGATACGGTACTGATCCCCGGAATCAAAGGTACCGGACCTTCAACCGCCGCTTTCAGCAGGGACTCTGTTAATCCTGGGCTGATAACAAATTGTGCACCGGCATCTGTGACTTCTTTCAACTGCTGTGTATTAATCACCGTACCTGCCCCAACAATCGCTTCCGGCACTTCTTTAATCATGGCGCGCAGTGCATCCATTGCTACCGGCGTACGCAGCGTCACTTCCAGCACGCGCACACCGCCCGCAACCAGCGCTTTCGCCATCGGCACTGCATGTTCCAGTTTGTTCACCACGATGACCGGCACTACCGGGCCAGTTTTCAGGATCTGTTCTGCACTTGTTTTCCAGTTCTTCATCACGTTTCCTTAGTTGCATCAGCCCGGCGCGCAGCCACGCTGTCAATAATTGGGACCTACCATACAAGATTGGCTGGAGCGACGTCTATCGGATATCAATTTTTTTTGAAACCCGGGTTCACTTTTCAGATAAAGGAATTTTCGGCAAAAAAAAGCCCGCACATTCGGCGGGCTTAGCAACGCGTGATTATTCGAACTCGTTCCAGGAACGGCCATCGCGCGTAATCATCGCGACAGAAGCCACCGGCCCCCAAGTGCCAGCCTGATACGGCTTCGGCGCTTCGGCATCGGCATTCCAGGCATCAATGATGGAATCCACCCAGCCCCAGGCGGCCTCTACTTCGTCACGACGCACAAACAGCGCCTGAATGCCGCGCATGGTTTCCAGCAGCAGACGCTCGTAAGCATCGGCCAGATGCGACTGGTTGAAAGTTTCTGAATAGCTCAGATCCAGCTTGGTGGTTTGCAGCTTATGTTTGTGATCGAGTCCCGGCACTTTATTCAGGATTTCGATATCCACACCTTCGTCCGGCTGCAGACGAATGGTTAATTTGTTCTGTGGCAGTTCGGCATAAGAGTCTTTGAACAGGTTCATCTCTGGGTTCTTGAAGTAGACCACCACTTCAGAGCATTTGGTCGGCAAACGCTTGCCGGTACGCAGATAGAACGGCACGCCAGCCCAACGCCAGTTATCGATATCGACGCGGATGGCGACAAAGCTCTCCGTGGCGCTCTGCTTATTGGCGCCCTCTTCTTCCAGGTAGCCCGGCACTTTTTTACCCTGCACAAAGCCCGCGGTGTATTGGCCACGTACGGTTTTCTCGCGCACGTTAGTCTGATCAATACGACGCAGGGAACGCAGCACTTTCACTTTCTCATCACGGATGGCATCCGCGCTGAGATCCGACGGCGGCGACATGGCGATCATCGTCAGAATCTGCAACAGGTGGTTCTGAATCATGTCGCGCATCTGACCGGCTTTGTCGAAATAACCCCAGCGGCCTTCAATGCCCACTTCTTCTGCCACGGTAATCTGCACATGATCGATAGTGCGATTGTCCCAGTTGTTAACGAAAATCGAGTTAGCGAAACGCAGCGCCAGCAGATTAAGCACCGTCTCTTTACCGAGATAGTGGTCAATACGGAAGACCTGGCTCTCTTCAAAGTATTTGCCGACGCTGTCATTGATCTCTTGCGAGGTTTCCAGTGAGGTGCCAAGCGGCTTTTCCATCACCACGCGTGCCGGTTTGGCGTTCAGCTTCGCGGCGCCCAAACCGTCACAAATTGCGCCGAAGGTGCTTGGCGGCATGGCGAAATAGTTGATGGTGACACGATTTTTCTGGTCAAGCATTTTGCCCAGTTTGGTGAAATGCGAGGTGTCATTAACGTCGAGGTTACAAAAATCGAGACGGCTGCTGAGTGTGTCCCACAGCGCTTCGTCGATTTTCTCTTTCATGAAGGTTTCCAGCGCTTCACGAACCACTTTGGTGTACGCATCCTTGTCCCAATCCGCGCGGCCTACGCCAATAATGCGAGTGGTTTCATGAATCTGACCGGCTTTTTCCAGCTGATACAGTGATGGCAACAGTTTACGGCGAGCAAGATCGCCTTTGGCACCGAAAATCACCAGATCGCATGCCTGGGCTGTTTGTGTAACCGCCATTTTCCTCTCCTCGTTGCAGGATATACCCGGCTTGAGCGTTCTCATCACGCCAGGTCCTTATTGTAATTTTCTTACAGCACAATGTACGTTTTTCGCTGGTTCAGGACAACCCGAACGCAGCCTTTGCTGGCGTTAACTGTGAACGAATTAAAGGTGTTAAGTGTGTTGTAGCGTGCCATTTGAGCACTTTTTCTGTTTCGATGTTTGTCGCGGCAAAACACGTCAGCGATCAAAGTATCGCAAAAAATTCGCGCTTACATTTGTCCTTCGCTGCGTGCGTGCCTCTATTACACGGTATATTCTTGAGAATTGGCAGCGATTTCATCCATCGGTGAACGCGGAAAAGTGATTGACGGTCATTAGGTTAAACCATGCTGGAACAGATTCAGGCGCATTTAGCGGCGCTGAGCAAATCGGAACGTAAAGTAGCAGAACAGATTCTTGCTGCTCCTCAACAGGCGATGCACTCCAGCATCGCCACGCTTGCACGTGCCGCTGACGTCAGCGAACCCACGGTGAATCGCTTTTGTCATCGCATGGGCACACGCGGCTTTCCTGATTTCAAGTTGCAGCTCGCGCAGAGTCTGGCAAAAGGCCCAACCTGGGTCAGCCGTGATGTGGAAGAAAATGACAGCGTCGAAAGCTTTAGCCATAAGATTTTTGATTCTGCACTAGCCGGTTTGAGTCGCGTGCGTCAGCAGCTCGATGTAGAGGTGATTCATCAGGCAGTTTTGGCCCTTACAAAAGCGCATAAAATTGCCTTTTTCGGTCTGGGCGCCTCCGCCGTGGTCGCACACGATGCCACCAACAAATTTCTGCGTTTTAATCTGCCGGTCATCTGGTCAGAGGATATTGTGATCCAGCGCATGAGTTGCATAAATAGTGGACCAAATGATGTATTTGTTCTCATCTCGCATACTGGCCGCACCAAAAATATGATAGAACTGGCTCGCCTGGCGCGTGTAAACGCTTCCACTGTGCTGGCTATCACTTCTCCGGGTTCACCGCTGGCAGCAGAAGCGACGCTGGCATTGACGCTGGATGTGCCGGAAGATACCGATATCTACCTGCCGATGGTTTCCCGCCTGGCACAATTAACCGTGGTTGATGTACTGGCGACGGGGTTTACCCTTGAGCGCGGCGCCTCTTTCCGTGAGAATCTGAAACGGGTGAAAGAAGCGCTAAAAGATTCGCGCCTGGAGAAACAGCCGCAGGAAAATAATTAACATCACATTCACAATGTGAGTCGAATCACAGCCCATCAATCATATAGAATAGATGAACACTACGTGTCACTTGAGAGCGACACGCTACTTTGCTAACGGAGTCCTTCATGTCCAGACGTCTCAGAAGAACCAAGATCGTTACAACCCTCGGTCCAGCCACCGATCGCGACAATAACCTCGAAAAAATCATCGCGGCAGGTGCTAACGTTGTACGACTCAACTTCTCCCACGGCACACCAGAAGATCATCAGCAGCGCGCCAACAAGGTGCGTGAGATTGCCGCGAAATTAGGTCGCCACGTGGCGATTCTTGGCGACCTGCAGGGGCCGAAAATTCGCGTATCAACCTTCAAAGAAGGCAAAGTTTTCCTTAATGTTGGCGACCGCTTCCTGCTGGATGCCGATTTGAGCAAAGGCGAAGGCGATAAAGAGAAAGTCGGTATTGACTATAAAGGCCTGCCAGAAGATGTGGTGCCGGGCGATATTCTGCTGCTGGATGATGGTCGCGTGCAGTTGAAAGTGCTGGAAGTCCAGGGCGCCAAAGTATTCACCGAAGTAACCGTCGGCGGCCCGCTTTCCAACAACAAAGGTATCAACAAACTGGGTGGTGGCTTATCTGCTGACGCGCTGACAGAGAAAGACAAAGTCGATATCATCACAGCCGCCAAAATCGGCGTGGATTATCTCGCTGTTTCTTTCCCGCGTAACGGCGAAGATATGAACTATGCTCGCCGCCTGGCGCGCGATGCCGGTTGCGACGCTAAGCTCGTGGCGAAAGTTGAACGTGCAGAAGCCGTTGCTTCACAGGAAGCGATGGATGACATCATTCTGGCATCAGATGTGGTAATGGTGGCGCGTGGTGATCTGGGTGTTGAGATTGGCGATCCGGAACTGGTCGGTATTCAGAAGGCGCTGATTCGTCGCGCACGTCAGCTAAACCGCACCATCATCACCGCTACGCAGATGATGGAATCAATGATCACCAATCCGATGCCAACGCGTGCGGAAGTGATGGACGTGGCGAATGCCGTGCTCGATGGTACCGATGCCGTTATGCTCTCGGCCGAAACCGCGGCGGGCCAATATCCGGCAGAGACCGTATCCGCAATGGCTAAGGTGTGCCTCGGCGCAGAAAAAATCCCTAGCGTTAACGTCTCCAAGCACCGCCTTGAGGTGCAATTCGATAACGTTGAGGAAGCCATTGCGATGTCTGCGATGTATGCTGCCAACCATCTGCAAGGGGTTTCAGCCATCATCACCATGACTGAATCAGGCCGTACTGCGCTGATGACGTCACGTATCACCTCTGGTTTGCCGATCTTCGCCATGTCACGTCACGAACGTACGCTGAATCTCACGGCGCTCTATCGTGGCGTTACGCCAGTATTTTTCGACAGTAATAATGACGGTGTTGCCGCCGCGCACGATGCAGTGAATCTGTTGCGCGACAAAGGTTTCCTCGTGTCAGGCGACCTGGTGATTGTCACCCAGGGCGACGTGATGGCGACCACCGGTACCACCAATACCAGCCGTGTGCTGCGCGTAGATTAATACGCACTACCGACAGCGGCTGTAACAACATGGACAAACGCGACTGCCTGGCAGTCGCGTTTTTATTTTTTTGACAAGGAGGCCAGATGGCCCGCTATCAACCTATTACCCAACTTACCGGGCGCGTACTGCTGTTTCCGCTCGCATTGGTGTTATTCGAATTTGCGACCTATATCGCGCACGACATGATTCAGCCCGGCATGTTGCTGGTGACCTCAGAATTCGGCGTGGGTCCTGAATGGGTATCAACATCGCTGACCGCTTATTTGATGGGCGGCGTTGTATTGCAGTGGCTGCTTGGCCCGCTTTCCGATAAATATGGCCGTCGCCCCGTATTGCTGTTTGGCATTCTGTTCTTTGCTGCCGCTTGTATTCTCACCACCTGGGTCAGCAGCATTGAAGAGTTTGTCGCGCTGCGGTTCATTCAGGGCATCAGCCTGTGTTTCATTGGCGCAGTCAGCTATGCGGCAGTGCAGGAAGCCTTTGCTGAAGCACTGGCAGTGCGCATGATGGCGCTGATGGCCAACGTTGCGCTGCTGGCGCCGTTAGCTGGACCCTTGGCCGGCGCCGCGTGGCTCACGGTTGGCGAGTGGCGCAGCATGTTCTGGCTGTTTGCCATCTGCAGCGTCATCGCTTTTGCCCTGCTTTGGCGCGTAATGCCAGAAACCGCTGGCGATCGCAGCCACTCCATCGCCTTGCCCACGCTGGCACGTGGCTATGCGCGTTTAGCGCGCGATCGCCAGGTCATGTATGGATCATTTGCGATTGGTTTAGTGTTTATTCCCATCCTTACATGGGTAGCCCTGTCGCCGGTGATTCTGATGCACGATGAAGGGCTGTCGCGGATGCAATATGCTCTACTGCTGCTGCCGGTATTTTTAGCAATGATTGCCGGGAATATCACGTTGGGCAAATTGGCGGGCCGCGTTCCGATTGAGCAGCCGGTAAAATTTGCCGCATGGCCAATCCTGATTGGGTTGAGTATTGCGCTGTTGGCGAATTTGCTTAATAGCCACACCTATCTGCTGCTGACAGCAGGTTTGAGCTTGTACGCATTTGGCGCAGGCATGGTGAACGCTGGACTTTATCGCTTAACGCTCTACTCCAGTGACGAAGGCAAAGGCAGCGTCGCGGCAATGCTCGGCATGATCAGTATTCTGACCTTAGCCGTAGGTATTGAGCTGGCAAAAAGTGGCTATTTCAGCGGCGGTACGCCGTGGTTTAGCGGCATCAACTTTGCGGCTGGCGTATTGTGGTTTGGTCTGGTGACGCTCTTCCTGCGTGAACGGAAACGTCGCAGTCATGTAAAAGCAGCGTGATTGACAGATTAGAGCCTGGCATGTTGGAAGGTGCGCATTGATGCGCACCTGGTCGCCATCAATGGCGACTCAACGAATTATTTCTTGCGCGGATAAAGTTCTTTGCGCGCATAAGGTTCGATATCCCCTTCTTTGCGCGTCTTTAGCAGCTTCAAAATCCAGGTGTACTGCTCAGGATGCGGACGCACAAATACTTCAACTTCTTCATTCATGCGACGAGCCAGCGTGTTGTCATCCGCTTCCAGCAAATCGTCCATTGGCGGACGCACATAGATTTCCAGCCGGTGCGTTTCGCTGTTATATACCGGAAAAAGCGGTACCACGCGGGCGCGACACACTTTCATCAGACGACCCACGGCCGGTAGCGTGGCTTTGTAAGTGGCAAAGAAATCCACAAACTCACTGTGCTCTGCGCCATGATCCTGATCGGGCAGATAATAGCCGTAGTAGCCCTGACGCACCGAAGCGATAAACGGTTTGATGCCATCGTTACGCGCATGCATACGCCCGCCGAAACGGCGACGCACGGTATTCCACAGATAATCCATTAACGGATCGCTCTGATTGTGGAACATCGCCGCCATCATCTGGCCTTCAGACGCCAACAGCATGGCCGGGATATCAACCGCCCAACCGTGCGGCACCAGGAAAATGACATTTTCTTTATTCGTCTGCAGCTGCTCAATGATTTCCTTGCCGTGCCACTCAACACGCTTTCGCACGTGTGCAGGATTGCGTAAGCCGAGCTCCGCCATCATTGCCATCGCCTGCGGTGCAGTAGCAAACATACGATCAGCAATCTCTTCGCGCTGCGCCTCACTCAATTCTGGCAGGCAATAATAGAGATTGATCAGCGCACGACGACGCGCACTTTTCGCCAGCTTGCCAGCGAACTTGCCCAATCCACCCAGAATAGGATCGCGCACTTTGGCGGGAAGCAACGCCATGCCAGCCAGCGCGCCAACCGCCAACCAACTGCCCCAGTATTTCGGCTTCAAAAAAGAACGTTGAAAAACGGGAATAAACTCACTGTTATTTTTCTTTCGGGTTTCCATGCACTCGCCTCTGACAATGACCGGTCAATAATAGTGACGATGGTTTATTTTGCAATCTTCATGCGCCAGATAGCAAAAAACCGACGAAGAATCCGTCGGTTTTTCCGGTGTTACGCGAAAATGTGCGCTATTTCAGCGTTAATTGCGGCAGCCAGGTTTTCACTTGCGCCATATAAGTGCTGCGATCTTTGCCGGTCAGCCCTTCCATGCGTGGTAGTTTCGCCGTTAATGGATTGACAGCCTGGTTATTGATCCACACTTCATAGTGCAGATGTGGGCCAGTAGAGCGTCCAGTGTTACCCGAGAGCGCAATGCGATCGCCTCGTTTCACTTTTTGTCCAGGCTTCACCAGCGCCTTGCTCAAATGCATGTAACGCGTCATATACTGACGGCCGTGGCGAATGGCCACGTAATTGCCCGCCGCGCCGCCGTTCTTCGCCATCACCACTTCCCCATCACCCACCGCCAATACCGGCGTGCCGATAGGCAGGGCGAAATCGACACCTTTATGCGGTGCGATACGCCCAGTCACCGGATTAAGACGGCGAGGATTGAAGTTAGAGGAGACGCGATACTGCTTAACCGTTGGGAAACGCATGAAACCACGTGCCAGGCCAGATGCGTTACGGTCGTAGAACTTGCCATCTTCCGCGCGGAAGGCGTAGTAATCTTTGCCCCCGGTGCGCAGACGTACGCCAAGCAGTTGGCTTTGTGCACTTTTGCCATCGAGCATTTCGCGCGACATCAGTACGCTAAAATCATCGCCTGCGCGCAGCTTGCGGAAATCCATCTGCCACTGCATTGCTTTGATGACGTTACTGGTTTCTGCGCTGGTCAATCCCGCCCGCTGAGCACTGGCAGCAAAACTGCCTCGCACTTCGCCTTTCAGCACGTTGTTCTGCCATTCACCCTTTTGCAGCGCCTGCTGCATCGTAAAGCTACCGTTATCGGCGCGCTGATAAGTACGGGTTTCACGGCGATCGATTTCCCAGCTGAAGGTTTGCAGTTGGCCATCCGCGTCCAGCGTCCAGCTAAGTTGCTGGCCGACGCGCATATTGCGCAGGTCTTTATCACTGCTAACCAGCGCATTGATATCGCCCAGCTCAATACCGTACTGATTCAGCGCACTGCTCAGCGTATCGCCTGAAGAGACGGTGTAATCATGGACGTTTGAATTGTCCGGGACGTCTTTATCAATGTCGTCGGCAGGAATATCTTCTTCCGGCTCTTCGGTGGTTTGGTCAATCGGCTCGCTGGCTTCGGGCAGCAAGGTCCGCAGTTCGTCTTTATCCAGCGCGATAGTTTTCACGATGGGTGCAACATCATGGGGATGATAAACGTATGGCCGCCAAACGGCGACGGCCAAAGTCACTACGGTTAATGAACCCAGCATAACGCGGTGGGGGCGCGGCAAATTATTAAATGCGAGGGCGACAGAGCGGGCTATCTGCTGCACTTTTACTTATTCCTCATGCTCCATTCAGGCAGCTCGCATACTGGCTCGACAGCTGTGAAAGGAATTTCACGTAGCTATCTTTTGTTAAGCTGATCCCCATGCCCAATGGATCGAGCGTGCCTTTACGCACCTCAGTTCCACGAGACACGGCATCGATGACGGCCGGCCTGAATTGTGGTTCAGCAAAAACGCATACGGCTTTCTGCTCAACCAACTGTGTTCGTATTTGATGTAAACGCTGGGCGCCCGGTTGGATTTCAGGATTGACGGTAAAATGCCCTAATGGTGACAAACCGTAATGTTTTTCAAAGTAGCTATACGCATCGTGAAAAACGAAATAACCCTTATTCCGCACAGGCGCAAGTTGCGCGCCAATGTGTGTATCCGCGTTGGCTAATTCTGCCTCAAACTGCTGCAGGTTAGCGTCAAGTTTGGCTTTGCTTTGCGGCATAAGTTCCAATAATTTCCCATGGATTGCAACCGCAGATTGCCTTGCGATCTCAGGGGACATCCACAGATGCATATTAAATTGCCCATGGTGGTGGTGAGCATGAGACAGGTCTTGTTGCTCAGACTTTTCTGAGGCAAGGTCATGATCGTGATCGTGCTCATGTTCCTCATCATCATCATCGCCGCTAATCAATAACGGTTTTACTTCCGGCAAAGCGGCGATCTCGAGGTTTTTATTGGCAGGTAATTCTGCCGCTGACTTGGTCAGGAAGGCTTCCATTTCCGGGCCGGTCCACACCACTAAGTCTGCGTTTTTTATACGTTTTACATCGGAAGGACGCAGAGCATAATCATGTTCAGAAGCACCGTCAGGCAGCAACACTTCAACCGGTGTAATGCCATCGGCGATTGCGGCTGCGATAAATCCGATGGGTTTAATTGAAGCCACCACCGCTGAGTGCGCAGGCAGTGCGGCTGAGGTAGCGATTGCCGCAGCAGTGAGGGTGAAAATAAGACGTTTTTTATTGTGTAACATAATACGACATTCCATCGTGACCAGGTGATGGAATGTGATATTATAACATTCGAAATTCTATGCAACCCGTAAATATCATGCTGCCACTTGTTACTCTTGAAAACATTTCAGTGAAGTTCTCCCAGCGCCCGGTGCTAGCAGGCATTAGCCTTACGCTCGAACGCGGGAAAATTCTCACTCTGCTGGGCCCGAATGGCGCTGGCAAATCGACGTTGGTTCGCACGGTGCTCGGGCTGCTTAAACCAACCGGCGGCACCGTCAAGCGCGCTGCTGATTTGCGCATCGGCTACGTGCCGCAGAAACTGCACATTGATCCCACATTGCCAATCACCGTTGAGCGTTTCATGCGTCTTTCGCGCGGTACCCGACGTGATGCGATTTTGCCCGCGTTAAAACGCGTACAGGGTGGACATCTGCTTAATGCGCCGCTGCAAAAACTCTCTGGCGGGGAAACCCAGCGTGTTTTACTGGCGCGAGCGCTGCTGAATGATCCTCAACTGCTGGTGCTGGATGAGCCAACCCAGGGTGTTGACGTGAACGGCCAGGTTGCGCTGTATGATTTGATCGATCAGCTGCGTCGCGAGCTAAACTGTGGCGTGCTAATGGTCTCGCATGATTTACATTTGGTGATGGCGAAAACCGATGAAGTGCTGTGTCTTAATCATCACATCTGCTGTTCCGGGACACCCGAAGCCGTTTCGCAGCATCCTGAATTTATCGCCATGTTTGGGCCGCGCGGTGCGCAGCAGCTGGCAATCTATCGTCATCATCATAATCACCGTCACGATTTACAGGGACGCATTGTTCTGCGCAAAGGAAATGGCCCGTCATGATTGAACTGTTATTACCTGGCTGGCTGGGTGGCGTCTTGCTGGCGCTGGCCGCCGGTCCGCTTGGCTCGTTTGTGGTTTGGCGCCGTATGTCCTACTTTGGTGACACCCTTGCCCATGCATCGCTGCTAGGTGTGGCGTTTGGTTTACTGCTCAACGTTAATCCTTACTATGCAGTGATTCTGGTTACCGTCTGTCTGGCACTGGGATTGGTATGGCTGGAGCGTCGCCCACATCTCGCTATCGACACACTGCTCGGCATTATGGCGCACAGTGCGCTGTCGCTGGGTTTAGTGGTGGTAAGCCTGATGCAAGGTGTGCGTGTCGATCTGATGGCGTATCTGTTTGGTGACCTGCTGGCGGTCACGCCAGATGACCTGTGGATGATGGGCGGAGGCGTAGCGATTGTGTTAGCCGTGATGGCGTGGCAGTGGAACGCTCTGCTGTCGATGACCATCAGCCCTGAGCTGGCACAGGTGGATGGCGTGAACATTCAGCGTACGCGTTTGATGCTGATGCTGGTGACCGCTTTAACCATCGGTGTGGCAATGAAATTTGTCGGCGCGTTGATCATTACATCGCTGCTGATTATCCCGGCGGCGACGGCGCGTCGTTTCTCGCGCTCGCCAGAGCAGATGGCGGGTTTTGCCGTGATTGTCGGTATTGTTGCGGTAACCGGCGGGCTAACCTTCTCCGCCACTTACGATACGCCAGCCGGTCCTTCAGTTGTATTATGTGCCGCAGTGCTGTTCATTATCAGCATGGCAAAAAAACCGGCGGCTTAACGCCGGTTTACTCTTCGCGACTGATACCAAAATGTTTATAGGCATGCTGCGTTGCCATACGGCCACGCGGCGTGCGCTGAATGAATCCCTGTTGAATCAGGAAGGGTTCAATCACATCCTCGATCGTTTCCCGCTCCTCGCCAATCGCCGCAGCCAGATTATCTAACCCAACCGGACCACCCGAGAATTTGTCGATGATCGCCAGCAGCAGTTTGCGGTCCATATAATCAAACCCCTGACTGTCGACGTTAAGCATATCCAGCGCGCTAGCCGATACTTCGCCGCTCAAATTACCGTTGGCGCGCACTTCCGCAAAGTCCCGTACACGACGCAGCAACCGGTTGGCGATGCGTGGCGTACCGCGCGCACGACGCGCGATTTCTAACGCACCCTCTTCGCTCAACGCCAAGCCAAGACAGGCTGCGCTTCGCCCAACGATGTGCTGTAAGTCAGGGACATTATAGAATTCAAGACGCTGGACGATGCCAAAGCGATCGCGCAACGGCGAAGTTAATGAACCCGCACGTGTGGTGGCGCCAATCAGGGTAAACGGTGGCAGGTCGAGCTTAATGGAACGCGCCGCCGGGCCCTCACCAATCATAATATCCAGCTGATAATCTTCCATTGCTGGATACAGCACCTCTTCCACTACCGGTGAAAGGCGATGGATTTCATCGATGAACAGCACGTCATGCGGTTCGAGGTTGGTCAGCATCGCTGCGAGATCGCCCGCTTTCTCCAGCACCGGCCCCGACGTCGTGCGCAGATTAACGCCCATTTCATTGGCTACGATGTTGGCCAGCGTGGTTTTACCCAATCCCGGCGGACCAAAGATCAGCAGATGATCGAGTGCGTCGCCGCGCAGTTTCGCAGCCTGGATGAAAATCTCCATTTGCTCGCGCACCTGCGGCTGACCCACATATTCCGTCAGCAGCTTAGGTCGAATGGCACGATCGAGCGTTTCTTCTTCGTTAAAGGAACTGCCCGAGACCAGGCGATCGGCTTCAATCATGCTTTACCTCAAATAGCTGCGCGCAGCGCTTCGCGAATCAGGGTTTCGCAATCCGCGTCCGGTTTTCCCACTTTGCTGATCATGCGGCTGGCTTCCTGTGGTTTATAACCGAGGGCAACCAGTGCCGATACGGCTTCTGCTTCAGCATCGTTGTTATCCTGCGCGGCTGATGGCGTCGTCAATGTAAAGGTTGAGTCACCGCCAAACAGATCGCCGTGCATACCAATGAAGCGGTCTTTCATTTCCACGATCAAGCGCTCGGCGGTTTTTTTGCCTACGCCTGGCAGTTTAATCAAAGACGCAATCTCTTGTCGCTCAACCGCAGTAACGAACTGCTGCGCTGACATGCCCGACAAGATCGCTAGCGCCAGCTTTGGCCCCACGCCATTCACTTTCACCAGCTCGCGGAACAGCGTGCGCTCCTGCTTGTTATTGAAACCGAACAGCAGCTGCGCATCTTCACGCACCACGAACTGGGTAAAGATGATCGCTTCCTGATTAATTTCCGGCAGCTCGTAAAAGCAGGTCATTGGCATGTGCACTTCATAACCGACGCCGTGCGCTTCAATTAACACCAGCGGCGGCTGTTTTTCCAGAATGTTGCCTCGTAAACGACCAATCACCTGAGCGATTCCTTAATCTGTAAGTAAGCCTGCGTTTATAGCATAAAAAAAGCTGGATGAATATCCAGCCTCGTATAGCGTTTCGTTTCCGCTAACCCGATCGCATTCGACCGCGCGTCATCACCAGTTTTGTGTCACTTATACGTCCGGCATTTTGACTCATATGGCAGTGGGTGATGGCAATCGCCAGCGCATCGGCGGCGTCAGCTTGCGGGTTCGCCGGCAGTTTCAGCAAGGTCCGCACCATGTGCTGTACCTGACTTTTCTCTGCACCACCGGTGCCGGTTACCGTTTGCTTCACCTGCCGCGCTGCATATTCAAATACCGGCAAATCGTGATTCACCGCAGCCACAATCGCCGCACCGCGCGCCTGGCCCAGCTTGAGCGCTGAGTCAGCATTCTTCGCCATAAACACCTGCTCAATGGCGAAGTAATCAGGTGAAAACTGCGTGATGATTTCGCAGACGCCGGCGTAAATCAGTTTGAGGCGCGACGGCAAATCGGTGACGCTGGTGCGGATACAGCCGCTGCCCAGATAGGTGAGCTGGCGGCCGGTTTGGCGGATAACACCGTAACCGGTGACGCGCGAGCCGGGATCGATCCCGAGAATTATCGCCACAGCGCGTCTCCGGTAAGTGGGGTTTTAAGCAACGCCATTACAGCGTTTCTGCGATCTCATCAGAGATTTCACCGTTATGGTACACTTCCTGCACATCATCGCAGTCTTCCAGCATGTCGATCAGGCGCAGCAGTTTCGGCGCAGTTTCGGCATCCATTTCGGCTTTGGTTGAAGGGATCATTGAGACTTCAGCGGTGTCCGCTTTCAAGCCGCCAGCTTCCAGCGCATCACGCACCGCACCCAGCTCTTCCCACGCGGTGAACACGTCAATTGCGCCATCATCATAGGCGACGACGTCTTCGGCACCGGCTTCCAGCGCCGCTTCCATTACCGCATCTTCGTCCTGGCCTGGCGCGAAGGAGATAACACCCTTCTTGCTAAACAGGTAAGAAACTGAACCGTCAGTTCCGAGGTTACCGCCGGTTTTGGTGAAGGCATGACGCACTTCGCCAACGGTACGGTTGCGGTTGTCGCTCAGGCACTCGATCATCACAGCAGAGCCGCCCGGACCGTAACCTTCATAGATGATGGTTTCCATGTTGGAATCATCTTCGCCGCCCACGCCGCGTGCAATTGCGCGGTTCATGGTATCGCGGGTCATGTTATTGGACAGGGCTTTGTCCATCGCTGCGCGCAGGCGCGGGTTGGAACCGGCATCGCCGCCACCGAGCTTCGCAGCGGTAACCAGCTCGCGAATGATTTTGGTGAAGATTTTACCGCGTTTAGCGTCCTGAGCAGCTTTACGGTGCTTAGTATTCGCCCATTTACTGTGTCCAGCCATCTTACATATTCTCCGATCTTTTACTGGGTGCAGGCTATCTTACTTGCGATCTTGTCCCCCGGCAGTGCTCGCAATCCTCACGTACATAAGTACGCTCCGGTTGCTGTGCGCTGGCGGTGAACAACCTCGCGGCGCCGATTACGCCTGACTGTTCGATATTGTTCGGTGCGTTCATTGAAAACTCACCAGATTCATAAAACTTAATGCATTCGCCACCGGAATAACGCGCGGCGGCGAGCATTCAGATAAATTCTTCAATTGCCTGGCGGTTACTCCAGGACTTGGTGAGGGCTGCGGCAGCGGCGGGGTCGAGCCAGCGCGCGGCGAGATGCTCGGTGAGCAGAAGCTCACGCTCTGCGGGTAACGCCAACCTGAACCAGTGTTCGCGATTGTGCGTGGTGCCCGGCGCGTAACGATGGCGATAGTGCGGGAAGATTTCAAACTCGATCTCTTTGTGACAATCGTCCAGCACTAACTTTTCATCCGCTATGTCGATGGCGAGCTCTTCTAACACTTCGCGCTGAGCCGCCTGATGTGGGCTTTCACCCGCTTCCAGGCTGCCAGTAACCGATTGCCAAAAGCTGTCGTCATCACGTCGCTGCAGCATTAACACCCGGCCGGTATCTCGCGCAAAAATCACTACCAGCACCGATACCGGATGTTTATAGCCCATTACTTGTTCTCTGACTTTTCTTTCTTCGGTGCCACCAAAATACCCAGATCCAACAAGGCGGCTGGATTGGCTTCGCTTGGCGCTTCAGTCATCAGACATGCTGCTGCGGTAGTTTTCGGGAACGCGATCACATCACGGATGTTATCGGTACCCGTTAACAGCATGGTCAGTCGATCCAGACCAAAGGCCAGGCCCGCGTGCGGCGGTGTGCCGTATTTCAGGGCGTCGAGCAGGAAGCCAAACTTCTCGCGCTGCTCTTCTTCGGTGATTCCCAGGATGCTGAACACCGTCTGCTGCATTTTGCCGCTGTGGATACGTACCGAACCGCCGCCCACTTCGTAGCCGTTAATTACCATATCGTAGGCATTGGCTACTGCCTGTACCGGATCGGTCGCCAACGCTTCGGCGCTCATCGCTTTCGGCGAGGTGAACGGATGGTGCATCGCTGCCAGGCCGCCCTCTTCATCTTCCTCAAACATTGGGAAGTCGATAACCCACAGCGGCGCCCAGGCTTTTTCATCGGTGATCTGCAGATCGCGGCCCACCTTCAGACGCAACGCACCCAGCGCATCCGCCACCACTTTAGCGCGGTCGGCACCGAAGAAGATCAGGTCACCATCTTGTGCTGATGTGCGATTCAGGATCGCTTCGACGATCTCTGCAGAGAGGAATTTCGCTACCGGGCTCTGTACGCCCTCGAAGCCTTTAGCACGTTCGTTAATCTTCATCCACGCCAGGCCTTTGGCGCCATAGATTTCAACAAACTTGCCGTATTCATCAATTTGCTTACGCGTTAATGCAGCACCGCCTGGAACGCGCAGCGCCGCTACACGGCCTTTGGCATCATTAGCGGGGCCCGCGAACACCTGGAACTCGACATTTTTCAGCAGATCGCCAACGTCCACCAGCTCCATGGGATTACGTAGGTCTGGCTTATCGGAACCGTAACGGTGCATCGCTTCCGCAAAGGTCATCTGCGGGAAGTCACCGAGATCGACGCCCTTGATGTCGATCCACAGCTCACGAATCAGACGCTCCATCTTTTCACGTACCTGCTCAGCCGTCATGAACGAGGTTTCAACGTCGATCTGGGTGAATTCAGGCTGACGGTCGGCACGCAGATCTTCGTCGCGGAAGCACTTAACGATTTGATAATAGCGATCAAAACCCGACATCATCAGCAGCTGTTTGAACAGCTGAGGTGACTGCGGCAGCGCGTAAAACTTACCTTTGTGTACGCGGCTCGGCACCAGATAGTCACGCGCGCCTTCCGGTGTTGCTTTGGTCAGCATTGGCGTTTCGATATCGAGGAAGCCCTGGTCATCCATAAAGCGACGCACGAAGCTGGTAATTTTAGCGCGGGTTTTTAAACGCTGAGCCATTTCCGGACGACGCAAATCCAGATAGCGATAAGTCAGACGCGCTTCTTCGCTATTGATCTGGTTCGAATCCAGTGGCAGAGGTTCAGCACGGTTGATGATGTTCAGTTCATGCGCAAACACCTCCACTTCACCGGTGGCCATGTCGCTGTTTTTGTTTTTTTCATCACGTGCACGCACGGTGCCGGTGATCTGGATACAGAATTCGTTACGCAGTTCAGATGCCAGCTGGAAAGCGTCCTGACGATCGGAATCGAAGAACACCTGTGCGATACCTTCACGGTCGCGCATATCGATAAAAATCAGGCTACCCAGATCGCGACGGCGATTTACCCAGCCGCAGAGAGTGACTTGCTGACCCACATGAGACAGATTGAGCTGTCCGCAATATTCTGTACGCATAACGTATCCTTTTAACTTCGCCGCTGCTGCCAGACAACATCAGGCCGCGTAACCTTATGAGATGCTGTCGCAAAAAAGGCGGCTATTATAATGGAAAAACCCAGGCAGGATAAGTGGAGCCAGATCAAAGCGGACAAAACAATAGGCTTTATCGCGCTGTTTTTCCTGCCGACATCAAAACAGGGTACATTATGCCGCCCTTTCCCGCCCCTAAAGGATTAAGGAGTTCGCGTTTGACACTTCGCATTGGCTTACCACAATGGCAGCACGCGCGCTGGAAACAGTTCGGTTTAGAGACGCTGGCCGATTACGCACAGCTGTTTGGCTGCGTGGAAGGCAACACCACACTTTATGCTTTGCCGAAGCCGGAAGTGGTGATGCGCTGGCGGGATATGACCCACGATGACTTCCGCTTCTGCTTCAAATTTCCCGAGAGCATCAGTCACCAATCTGGCCTGCGTAACTGTGATGAATTGCTGACGGCGTTTTTCCGTCTGCTCGATCCGCTGAGTAACCGTATCGGTCAATATTGGTTGCAACTGCCCGCGGCATTCTCTCCCGCACAGCTTGGTGATTTATGGTTCTTTTTGGATAGCTTGCCGCGCAATTTTCACTATGGCGTGGAAGTGCGTCATCATGCGTTTTTTGCCAAAGGTGAAGCCGAACGCGCGCTGAATCGCGGTTTGCTGGATCGTAGAATTAATCGGGTGATGCTCGATAGTCGCCCGGTGCATGCCTCAAACTCGCAGTCTGTCGCAGCGGTGCAGGCGCGATCGCAAAAACCGCGCGTGCCGCCACATGCTGTGCGTACCGGATCGCAACCTATGGTGCGCTTCATTGGCAGTGATAGCGTGGCGGAGAGCGTGCCCCTGTTTCAGCCGTGGCGCAGTAAGCTGCAAGCATGGCAAAAAGAGAGCGATCCCATGCTGTTTATTCATACACCAGACATGGGCGACGTGTTTCCGCTGGTTCAGGCGCTGTGGCCGCAATTGCAGCAGCTGGAGCCGACACTGCGCAATCTACCTGAGTGGCTGCAACAATCGACGCTATTCTAAACTCAACACTACAACGTGCAGCGTGCGGCAGTTTCTGCCAAAATAGCGCCCTTTCCGATTTCTCTCCGGACTTTTCATTATGTCTGATCGCGATACGCTATTTTCCGCGCCCATTGATAAGCTGGGCGACTGGACCTTTGACGAGCGCGTAGCTGAAGTTTTTCCCGATATGATTCAGCGCTCGGTGCCGGGTTATTCCAACATCATTTCGATGATTGGCATGCTGGCAGAACGCTTTGTACAGCCGAATAGCCAGGTTTACGATCTCGGCTGTTCGCTGGGCGCAGCCACGCTGTCGGTGCGCCGCAATATTCATGTGCCAGGCTGCCAAATTATTGCCGTGGATAATTCTCCGGCGATGGTGGAACGCTGCCGCCGTCATATCGACGCCTTCCGTGCCGACACGCCGGTTCAGGTGATCGAAGCGGATATTCAGGATATTCATATCGAGAATGCTTCGCTGGTGGTACTGAATTTTACCCTGCAGTTTCTTGAGCCGCCCGCCCGTCTCGAATTATTAAAGAAAATCGTTAACGGTCTGAATCCGGGTGGCGCACTGGTGCTGTCTGAGAAGTTCAGTTTTGAAGATGCTGACGTAGGTGAACTGCTGTTCAACATGCATCACGATTTTAAGCGCGCGAACGGCTACAGCGAGCTGGAGATCAGCCAGAAACGCAGCATGCTGGAAAACGTGATGCTGACCGACAGCGTGGAGGCGCATAAAGCGCGCCTGAAAACCGCCGGTTTCAAACATGTAGAGTTATGGTTCCAGTGTTTTAATTTTGGTTCGTTGGTGGCGTTGAAATGATTGAGTTTGGCCGTTTTTATCAGCAAATTGCCACCGGCCCGCTCGCCAGCTGGCTGGAAGTCTTACCTGCGCAAGTTGCCGCATGGCAGCGTGAAAACCTGCACGGTAAATTCCGCGATTGGGAGAAGTCGGTTGATTATCTCCCCCTGCTTGCACCGCACAAGCTGGATTTACTGCACAGCGTGAGCGCGGATGCCAACGATCTGACCGATCGTCAACGTCTGGGTATTGAAAATTTGCTGCGCAATTTGATGCCATGGCGCAAAGGTCCCTATTCGCTGTACGGTACCGAGATCGATACCGAATGGCGTTCTGACTGGAAATGGGATCGCGTGTTGCCGCACATCTCCCCCCTAACGCATCGCACGATACTCGATGTCGGGTGTGGCAGCGGCTATCACATGTGGCGCATGATCGGTGCTGGGGCGAAACTGGTGGTGGGTATCGACCCCATGCAGCTGTTTTTGTGTCAGTTCGAGGCGGTACGTAAGCTGCTGGGCGACGATCGTCGTGCGCATTTGCTGCCGCTGGGCATTGAACAACTGCCAGCGTTACAGGCGTTTGATACCGTATTTTCGATGGGCGTACTTTATCATCGTCGTTCGCCACTCGATCACCTTATGCAGTTGAAAAATCAGTTGGTCAGTGACGGCGAGCTGGTGCTGGAAACGCTGGTGATTGAAGGCGACGAGAACGCGGTGCTGGTACCGGGTGAACGTTATGCGCAGATGCGTAATGTTTACTTTATTCCTTCTGCCGCCGCGCTGAAGAGCTGGCTGGAAAAATGCGGATTTGTGGATGTGCGCATTGCCGATTATGCGGTGACCTCGGTGGAAGAGCAGCGACGCACCAGCTGGATGACCAGCGAATCGCTGGCCGAATTCCTTGATCCTAACGACAGCAGCAAAACGGTCGAAGGTTATCCCGCGCCGCTGCGCGCCGTACTCGTGGCCCGCAAACCGTAAAGCTTAACGCCGCGATAGCGCCAGCTTCGCGGCAAAGCCAATAAATACGCAGCCAGTCAGGCGATCCATCACTTTCAGTACCGCAGGACGACGCAGATGCGCCGCGCAGTACTGGCTGCCACCAATCAGCACGGCATTCCACACCAGACCAATCACCATGTGCGTCAACGCCATTAGCGTGCACCACAGCGGCACCGATGCGCCTGCCGGAATGAACTGCGGCAGGAAGGTGACATAGAATACGCCGACCTTGGGGTTAAGCAGGTTGCCAAATAAACCGCGCGTGAAGCAGGCGAAATAACGTTGTTCTTTACTCTGCGCGCGCTGCCCTTCTTCCGCCTGCGTGCGCGGATTGATCAACAGTTTGACGCCAAGATAAAGCAGATACGCCGCACCGATCCATTTCAGCAGGTTATAAGCCATTTCCGAGGCCAGCAGCAGCGCGCCCAAACCCAGTCCCACCGCAACGCCCCACACCAAACAGCCGAGCGTGACGCCCAGCGCCGTTACCGAGGCGCGTTTCCAGCCTTGCACGGCGGCGGAACGCAGTACCAGCGCAGTATCAAAGCCGGGAGTGAGTGTCAAAATGGTAATGGCGAAGAGGAATGAAAGGATTAGGGTCATAGGATGTTCTCTATTACTCCGGTGCGTTTCAGGCTAGAAATCAGGGCCGCTGCGTAAAGGCGTCGTGGACGCATCCTTGTGGCCTCTGCCGCCGCATCCATGCGGCGGAAGCTTTACTCCGCGGCCCTGATTTCCAGCCTTTATGCGGGATTGGCGTTAATCCTGGGCGGCTGATTCGCCTGGCGAGTTCCAGTATTGATATTTATAGGCTGAGCTAAGATGGCGCTCAATGGTGCCTTTGGCAAATACTTCGGTTTCATGCAGATAGCTCAATGTACAGTTGCCCACCTCATCCCACAGCTGGCATTCATCCACCGAGCGCAGCGTGCTAACCGGCGTTGTCGAGGTGCCATTCAGGCGCAGTTCCCGCCACTGGTTGTCATAACTGTAGATATCTTTGCTGCGTGCGCTGGTGGATGAAATGACCAATCCCTGCGGATTCCAGCGCCAGCTGTTTTCGCCGTTGCTCATGCTGTCGCTACCGCGCGCCACGCTTTTTTCAACGCGGAGCTGTTTGTCATAGCGATATGTCGTGTCGGTAAAGCCCTCTTTGCCCATGCTGGTAAATTTATCGGAGGAGCTGACAATGTTGCCGTGCTGTCCGATTTGCCAGCTAATGGTGCCCTGCCGGTTATCTACAACTTCTTCCTGACCAGCCTTGATGACTTTGACCAGATAAGCATATTCCGCCACCCAGCCTCGCTGCACGCGGGCGATATGCTGTTCCATGGTCAGTAAAACGTTGCCTTCATTTTTGTCATAGGAGATATCGGCCACCATCAAATCGCCGCACTGATTAAACTGACCGAGCACGCGCTTTTGCGAATTAACATCTTTGCCAAACTCGCCGGCCACCACTTGACGCACCGCACCTTTGGCATCGCCACCCAGCATAATCCAATTGTTACTGCTGGTGATATTTTTACTCAGCGGCGGACACGCGGAACTTGCCGCCAGCGCGATACCACAGTAAGGAATAAGCAGCACTAAAACGGCACAAGGGAAGGATTTCATGAAGGTTATCCGTACGAAGCCATAAGTAATCAAAGCATCATTTGCTGGAACACGCTATTACGACTTGAAATCTTTCCCAAAAAATTCGAACGACAGGAACGCACGCCGCCAACCTATCTGTAGCCTGAAGTATGAAGGGGATAGACAAAAAGAACCCCAGCAAAAATGCTGGGGTTGGTACTTGCAAACATCACGTCATGTGAACTGGCGTGCTGCGCGGCAAAACTGGTGCGGATTCAGGCTACCCGGGCGTCGGTTAACTGCGTCATGCTTTTCATGGCTTCAACGACATCACCATCAACGCAGTAGCGGCTGAATTCATCGGTTTCCGCTTCGGAGCACATTGAAACACCGGCTTTACGGTAGCGCATCGGCGAAGCGACTAAGCGGCTGGCGGAGCTGTGGACTTCCTGCAATCCACTGTCGATAAACTTCTGAATATTGCTCAAGCGTACGCCCGCACCGGCCATAATAATCGGACCTGTGCTGTGCTCATTTAGTTCCCGTAATAATGCAATTCCTGCTTCGGCACTCTGTTGCTGGCCAGAAGTCAGAATACGCGCGATGCCTAAATCAGCCAGCACTTCTAGCGAACGTTTAGGGCTGTGGCATAAATCAAAGGCGCGATGAAACGTCACTGCCATGCCATCACACAGCGCCATAATCTGCTGCATACGGGCAATATCGACATGCGCATCTTCATCCAGCATGCCTATAACCAATCCCGGAAAGCCCAATTCACGCATTAGTGAGACATCAGATTTCATCGTCTCAAACTCTCGCGGGGTGTAACAAAAATCGCCACCGCGCGGACGGACAATAGGATGAACCGGGATCGAAATTTCACGGCGTGCCGCTTCCAACACGCCAGCTGAAGGCGTCAACCCACCTTCGCGTGGCGCACTGCACAGCTCCACGCGATCGGCACCGGATTGCTGCGCAGTCATTGCACAATCGATGCCGTAGCAACAAATTTCCAGTTTCGTCATACCATGCTCCTTTCATGACTTCTGGCTCGGGAGGAATGCTTCAGTTAATCTGCTTAATTGGATAGTTTACGTGGAACTCGCACAATGGCATTCGATTTTGATCAATGGATAGACCGTCGTCACAGCGATAGTTTGAAATGGCACAAATATGGCGATCGTGATGTGTTGCCGTTATGGGTGGCTGACACGGATTTCAGGTCTCCGCCTGCCGTGATTGAGGCGATTAAAAAGCGTGCGGATCATGGCGTATTTGGCTACGGCGCAGCGCCAGACGGATTGATTGATATCACTATTTCCCGCTTAGCGCAGCGCTACAACTGGCATATTCAGCCCGACTGGCTGGTGTTGCTGCCGGGCGTCGTATGCGGTTTAAATCTTTCGGTCCGCGCGTTCACAGAGTCTGGCCAGTCTACCGTTGCTCCCACGCCGATTTATCCCCCTTTTCGTACCGCTGCACAATTGGCCGAGCGCACGCAGGTGAACCTACCCATGCGTCTGCAGGGCGATCGATGGGTCATGGATCTCAACACCAGCACCATGCAGGGAAATGAACGCCTGCTGATGTTATGCAATCCACATAATCCATGTGGCACGGTTTATCGTCGGGATGAGCTTGAGGCGCAGCTGGCGTTTGCACAGCAGCATGATTTGATTGTTTGCTCCGATGAAATTCATTGCGATTTATTGTTATCACCGGACGTGCACCATATTCCATTCGCGACGCTGAGTGAGGATGCGGCACAGCGCAGTATTACCCTGATTTCCCCGTCAAAAAGCTTCAATATCGCAGGATTAGGCGCATCACTGGCGATCATTCCCAACCGCGAATTAAGACAACGCTTTAAGCAGGTCCGTGAAGGGATCGTGCCAGGCGTTGATATCCTGGCGCTCGTAGCGGCAGAGGCTGCGTGGCGGGATGGCGAGGAGTGGCTGACTGCCCAGCTCGATTATTTACGCGCTAATCGCGATCGGTTGGTGGCACAGGTCAATGCCCTGCCAGCACTGCGCATGACTGCGCCGGAAGCAACCTATCTCGGCTGGATCGATGCCAGTCGACTCGCTGTCGACACTCCCGCGCTTTACTTTGAACAGCATGGGCTGGGCTTTTCACCTGGCGGCGATTTTGGTGATGATCGCTTTGTGCGTTTTAACTTTGGCTGCACCCGCGTCACGCTTGAGCAGGCGGTAACACGTTTGCAGCATGCGGTCGCTGCGCGCGGTTAATCCTGTTCGCTGGCAACGATCTCCTCTAATCGCCAGGGATGAAACTTAATGGTGGTTTGCCCGTCCGTAACGGCCAGCGTCGGGTTGGGCAAGCGCTCGTTCTCCCCTTTTGGCGCACTGGTCTTGAAAGAGATGCCAGGCTGCGTCAAAGCCTCATCGGAAAGCAAGGCCATCGCACGCTTACCCAGCGATTCCGGATCGCCGCGCAGCACAATCTCCACATGCTCCCACCCTTCATGGCGATAGAGTTTCTCGCCCGGCCACGGCAGTTCAATCACATCGACTTGCCAGCCGGCCAGGTTTAGCGG
Source organism: Pantoea sp. BRR-3P (assembly GCF_039621635.1). Taxonomy (NCBI): domain Bacteria; kingdom Pseudomonadati; phylum Pseudomonadota; class Gammaproteobacteria; order Enterobacterales; family Erwiniaceae; genus Pantoea; species Pantoea sp. BRR-3P. The sequence continues at coordinate 1,720,445 of NZ_CP155066.1, read as the reverse complement.
CTGATGCAGTTTAAACAGGCAGATTGGACGCCCATTAATAATTGCCTGTGAAAACTGGTGCCCCATTTTCAAAAATCCGGCTTTCCAGCGTTCCGCTGTCGCAAATTGGTGGCAGCGCACCGCCACATGATCGGCTTCATGGTCCGCCAGATTAATGCCTAAACGTTCAGCAAAATGTTCAAGAGATTGTGCAAAACGCATCAGGTCTTGTTCTAAGTCATCCAGTTCCTGCGGAAAGTGGGTCTGCATCACGCCATTACCTCAATATCAGTTCACGTTTATTAATCAATATGAAATTTGATAAGTGTTGATTCCACTTGACAAAATTGTCGGATTCATCCGATTTCAGTGAAGAAATGCCCTAAAACAGCATAAATAGCCCATTCATTTCAGATTTATCGTTAAAACAGGTCCAGTAGTTACTTTATGAAATTGACCTAACCTACTGTTATTATTAATAATAGTTAATACAATGAGATAAGTCTTATTTAAGTTCCAAACAATTGCAGCTTGCTACCCTTTCTTATAAATTTGTGTTTCACCACTACAAGGAACGGCCTTATGTCTATGCTCATTGTTGTCGCGGTCCTGATTGCACTAATGGGATTTGCAATTTCCCGCCACTGGAAGGCCCGTGAAGACAAAACTGTTAAAAATCCTCGTCGTCACTCACGGCGCCGTTAATCGGCGCTGGAGGCCCGACGTGGCCACTCATAGCATACCGAAAAGCTGACGCAACTTAACATTTCACGTATACTTCCCCTCTTATTTTTCCGTCCCGCCGTACAGTTGTGGGATGACGACATCGGCTCGCCGCCTGCTGGCGGGCCTTTTCAGCATATGAAGGTAACGCGGTGAATATTCAGGCTCTTCTTTCCGACAAAGTCAGTCAGGCAATGGTAGCGGCGGGTGCGCCTGCCGATTGCGAACCTCAGGTTCGTCAGTCTGCGAAGGTGCAGTTCGGTGATTATCAGGCAAACGGTATCATGGCCGTGGCGAAAAAGCTTGGTCAGGCACCGCGACAACTGGCTGAGCAGGTGATTCAGCATCTGGATCTCACCGGTATCGCCAGCAAAGTTGAAATTGCCGGCCCCGGTTTTATCAATATCTTCCTTGATCGTCAGTGGTTAGCCGGGCAAACCGCCCAGGCGTTGCAGTTGCCACGTTTGGGTGTGAGCACCGTTAAACCACAAACTATCGTGATTGACTACTCCGCGCCCAATGTGGCGAAACAGATGCACGTGGGCCACGTGCGCTCCACCATCATTGGTGATGCTGCCGTGCGCACGCTGGAGTTTCTCGGACATCACGTTATCCGTGCCAACCACGTAGGTGACTGGGGCACGCAGTTTGGCATGCTGATTGCCTATCTGGAAAAGCAGCAGAACGAGAATCATGAAGCGATCGCGCTGGCCGATTTAGAAGCCTTTTATCGTGAAGCTAAAGTGACTTACGACGCGGACGAAGCCTTTGCCGAGCGCGCACGCAACTACGTAGTGAAACTGCAAGGCGGTGATGAATATTGCCGCAGTATGTGGAAGAAACTGGTTGATATCACCATGAGCCAGAACCAATTGGTTTATGACCGCCTTAATGTGACCCTGTCACGTAATGATGTGATGGGTGAAAGCCTGTACAACGATATGTTGCCGGGTATTGTCGCCGACCTGCGTGAAAAAGGTCTGGCAGTGACCAGCGAAGGCGCCACCGTGGTTTTCCTTGATGAGTTCAAAAACAAGGAAGGTGAACCGATGGGCGTGATCATCCAGAAGAAAGATGGCGGCTATCTCTATACCACCACCGATATCGCCTGTGCTAAATACCGTTACGAAACACTGCATGCCGATCGCGTGCTTTACTACATTGATTCGCGCCAGCATCAGCATTTGCAGCAAGCATGGACCATCGTACGCAAAGCTGGCTACGTGCCGGAATCCGTCCCGCTTGAACACCATGCGTTTGGCATGATGCTGGGCAAAGATGGCCGTCCGTTCAAAACCCGCAGCGGTGGCACCATTCGCCTGGCCGATCTGCTGGACGAAGCAGTGGAACGTGCGCATGCGCTGGTGAGTGAGAAAAATCCGGAGATGTCAGCGCAAGAGCTGAAAGATCTGTCAGAAGTGGTCGGTATCGGCGCAGTAAAATATGCCGATTTGTCGAAAAGCCGCACCACCGATTACATTTTCGATTGGGACAACATGCTGGCCTTTGAGGGTAATACCGCGCCCTATATGCAGTATGCCTATACGCGCGTGCTGTCAGTATTCCGCAAAGCGGGTATTGATGCAGATAGCCTGAGCGGCGACATCGTGCTGACCGAAGAGCGTGAAGCGCAGCTGGCAACGCGTCTGCTGCAGTTTGAAGAAGTGATTACTCAGGTCGCGCGCGACGGTACACCACACGTGATGTGTGCTTACCTGTATGAACTGGCGGGTCAATTCTCCGGCTTCTATGAACACTGCCCGATTCTTTCGGCTGAAGATGAGAATATCCGTCACAGCCGATTGCAGCTCGCCGCGTTAACCGCAAAGACGCTGAAACAAGGCCTCGATACGCTGGGCATTAAAACCGTCGAACGTATGTAATATCTTCAGGCGGAGCATGCCTCGCGGCATTCTCCGCTTACTTACACGTCTATCCATCCCCTTTCGTTTTCATTCTCGTCGCCTGTCTCCTACGCTGATGGCCGCCCTTTTTCACCCATAGTCCACCGATCTCACCACGCTTTTTCGTCTGCGTTCTCTCCATCCTCTTACGGCTTTTTTTCCTGAATCCGCGGATTTGAAAATTTACGACGCAGCTCACCAAATAAACAAAACTCATACCTTGATAACCATTTTATGGCAGACAAACCTACTCAGCCCCCCTAATTTGGTAATCGAACCCGAAACAAAAATACATTTAACAAGCTGTTTTAACAGCAAAAAATAATAATAACTCTCCCTGCCGTCGGGTTAAAGTGATGCCGTTAATGTCAATTAGCGCAGAGAAAAGGTTTAACCCAGCGATGTTATTAATAAAAAAATCAGAGCGTATCCTATGAGCAATCACGACATTATCGATGTAAAAGGCTGGATCGACGCCCGCCCGATCACCGGATACCAGTGGCTGACCCTTGCCCTGTGTTTCATCATCATCATGTTTGATGGCTATGACGCGGCAGCAATGGGCTTCATTGCACCAGCCCTGATTGAGGATTGGGGCATTAGTCATGCGGAAATGGGGCCGATTCTTGGCGCCGCCATGTTTGGCGTGGCAATCGGTGCGCTGATCGCCGGCCCGTGGTCCGACAAATTCGGCCGTAAAAGGGTGCTGCTGCTGTCAATCGCTGTCTTTGCCTGCTTTAGCCTGATGAGCGCTTTCGCTCGTACGCCGCTGGAAATGGGCGCGTTACGTTTTCTCACCGGCCTCGGTCTCGGGGCGGTCATGCCAAACTGCGTCACCCTCGTGTCGGAATACATGCCGGAACGCCGCCGCAGCCTGATGATCACCGTAATGTACAGCGGCTTTAATATTGGTTCCGGCCTGGGTGGTTTTATTGCTGCCGGCATGTTGCCGCACTATGGCTGGCAAGCGGTATTGGGCTTTGGCGGCCTGCTGCCACTGCTGATGTTGCCCCTCCTGCTGTGGCTATTACCCGAATCGGCCATGTATATGGTGGTACGCAAAGTCAGTCGGGACAAAATTGCCGCCGTGCTTAAACGCCTCGGTGGTGAGTTCGCGGTAGGGACCGCCTTCGTTCTTAATGCCCCGGTGATCCCGAAGAAAGCCCAGGTGCTACAACTGTTCAGCCGTGGTTATGCCGGCGGTACGCTGGTGTTGTGGCTGACCTATTTTATGGGACTGTTTGTCATCTACCTGCTCAACGGCTGGTTGCCGACCATTATGCGGTCCGGCGGCGTGACGCTGGAGCGCGCAGCGATTGTTGCCGGCTTATTCCAGCTGGGCGGAACGGTTGGCGGCCTGCTGGTAGGCGGGTTGATGGATCGTTTTAAAGCTAAATACGTGATTGCTCTGTTCTATCTGCTGGGCAGTTTCTGCCTAGTATCGCAGGGAATCTGGGGCTTTGGTCCTACGGTGCTGGCACTGCTGGTATTCATGGCGGGTATTTGCATCAACGGGGCGCAAACCGGATTGCAGGCATTTTCTCCCGCATTCTACCCTACCGAAATGCGTGCCACTGGCGTGTGCTGGATGCACGGTATTGGCCGTAGCGGTGCCATTATCAGCTCTTCTCTGGGCGGCGTGCTGCTCGGCGTTTTTCCTGGGCAAACCGCTATTTTTATCGTTTTGTCGCTCCCGGCAGTTTTGGCGGCACTCTCCATCACCCGACATCACCCTGCGCAGGTGACGCGTCAGGTCAAAGGCATTGACCTTAATGACCTGCCGTCCCTGTCGCGTACCCTGAATAATCGATGAAATAGAGGTCACAACTCATGGCTAAAATCATAGGCGGTCTGGCAGTTTCTCATACCCCCACCATTGGCTTCGCGGTCGATCACAACAAACAGCAGGAAGGCGCATGGGCGCCAATATTCGATGGCTTTGCGCCGATGCAGCGCTGGCTGGAAGAGAAGAAACCGGATGTGCTGCTGTATGTGTTTAACGATCACGTTACCTCGTTCTTTTTCGATCACTACTCGGCCTTTGTACTGGGCATTGATGATGAATATGCCGTCGCAGATGAAGGTGGCGGACCGCGCGATTTGCCGCCGGTAAAAGGCCATGCGGCGCTGTCGCAGCATATTGGTGCCAGCCTGATGGCCGATGAGTTCGATATGTCATTCTTCCAGGACAAAGCACTGGATCACGGGCTATTTTCTCCGCTTTCGGCGCTGGCACCGTGGCAAGGCGGCTGGCCAATGCAGGTGGTTCCGCTGGCGGTGGGCGTTTTACAGTTCCCGATTCCAACGGCGCGCCGTTGCTATAAATTGGGTCAGGCGCTGAAACGCGCAGTGGAGAGTTTCCCGGAGGATCTGAAGGTTGCGGTGGTGGCGACCGGTGGCGTTTCTCATCAGGTGCACGGCGAGCGCTGCGGCTTCAATAATCCAGAATGGGATGCGCAGTTTATCGATCTGCTGATCAACGATCCTGAACGCCTGACCGAAATCACTCTGGCGGAATACGCCACGCTCGGCGGTCTGGAAGGTGCGGAAGTGATTATGTGGCTGATCATGCGCGGTGCGCTGTCGGCTAACGTCGAGAAGTTGCATCAGGACTATTATCTGCCTTCGATGACCGGCATCGCCACGCTAATCCTCGAAAACCAGGCGCGTGAGGCACCGGTAGATGTACATCAGCGCCAGCGCGACAAGATTAATCTGCAGCTGAGCGGTGTGGAAAAACTGCCAGGCACCTATCCCTTTACCCAGGCGCGCAGCCTGAAAGCGCTGCGAATCAACCGCTTCCTGCACCGCATGATTCAACCTGAATGGCGTAAGCGGTTCCGCGAAGCCCCGCAGGCGCTGTATCAGGAAGCGGGGTTAACCGCTGAAGAGCAAGCACTCATCACCCAGCTCGACTGGCGCGGCATGATCCATTATGGCGTCAGTTTCTTCCTGCTGGAAAAACTCGGCGCGGTGGTTGGCGTCTCTAACCTGCATATCTACTCGGCGATGCGTGGCGAAACGCTGGAGCAGTTCCAGCAGACGCGCAATCAACAGGTGCTCTATTCGGTGGCGGGGAAAGCAGACTGATGTTTACGCAACCGGTCATCGACTGCCATCACCACGTTTTTGACCCTAAAAACTTTCCCTGGGCGCCCGAAAGCGCCTATAACCCAGACGGGCACGAGCTGGCAACGCCGGATTACTATCGCGCCGTGATGCAGGCCTACAACATCCGCCATTCGCTGATTGTCGGTCCAACCTCGGGTTACAACACCGACAACCGCTGCCTGCTGGATACCATCCAGCGCGGTGAAGGCCGTTTCAAGGGGATTGCGGTCACGCCGCGTGATGTCGATAGCGATACGCTCGCCAGCCTGAAAGCGCAGGGCATCGTCGGGATCGCGCTTAACGTGGCGATGCTGGGCACCGAACCGTTTATCCAGCTGGATGCCCTGATGGGCAGGCTGGCGGAGCTGGATCTGTTTGCCCAAATCCAGGTGCAGAACGACCAGCTGCTGGCACTGATGCCGCTGCTGTCGCGTACCCGCACGCGCCTGCTGATCGATCACTCAGGTCGACCGGACGTTAGCGCGGGCCTGAAGCAACCGGCGTTTCAGGCGCTGCTGTCGCTGGCCGATCAGCAGCGCACCAGCGTGAAACTGTCCGGGCTGGCGAAGTTTTCCCAGCAGCCCTATCCCTATGCAGATGGTCATCCTTATCTGCTCGCACTCCTGAATGCTTTCGGTGCGGAAAACTGCATGTGGGGATCCGACTGGCCCTTCCTGCGCGCCAGCGAACGCATGGATATGGGTACCCAACTGCTGCTTATCGAACAGCTGATCCCCGACGAAAAGAGCCGCCGCCAGGTGCTGTGGCACACGCCAAAGCGGCTGTTTGGTTTTACTGAATCACAGGAGTCACGATGAGAACCATCTATGTACTGAACGGCCCGAACCTTAATCTGCTGGGCACCCGCGAGCCGGCAACCTATGGCTCCGACACGCTGCAAAGCGTGGAAGCGCTGTGCCGGGCGACGGCCGAAGAGTTGGGCGTTGCCATTGAGTTTCGCCAGACTAACCACGAAGGTGAAATGATCGAGTGGATACAGCAGGCTCGCCTGCAGGCTCAGGCGCTGGTGATCAACCCCGCGGCATGGACGCACACTTCGGTGGCGATCCGTGATGCGGTCACCGGCGTGGCATTACCGCTATGGGAAGTGCACATCACTAACGTGCATAAACGTGAGCCCTTCCGTCACCACTCCTATCTTTCGGACGTCGCGCAGGGCGTGATCTGCGGCTACGGCATTCGCGGCTACCGTTATGCATTGATGGAAGCGGCACGCGCAGGCTGACTATTCTCCCGGCCCGCACACTTCACGCAGGCAGTGGATCAACGCATCCGCTGCTGGAGAGTGCAGGCAGCCCGCGCGCACCGTCAGCCCGATGGCGCGCGCGGTATCCGGTAAAGGCACCGGCAGCGCCACCAGCGCGCCGGATGCCAGCTCAACTTCCAGCTGATGGGCAGAAACAGCTGCCAGCATATCCGACTGCAGCAGCAAGCCACGCACCAGTGCCAGATCGCCGGTTTCCACCACCGGATCCGGCGCCGGAATGCCCATCGCCTGGAAACTGTTATTCAGCAGATAGCGCGCTGGCGTTGCCGAACGCGGCAATACCCAACGCGCAGCGCGCAAATCGTCGGTAGCAATCTCACGTCCCACCAGCGGATGATCGTGGCGCGCCAGCAACACCATACGCTCTGAGAACAGCGTTTCTCGCGTAACGTCTAGCGCCTCTTCATCGCGACGCAGCGCACCAAAGATAAAATCAACATCGCCGGAGCGCATTTCCGCGGCCAGCACGCCAAAGGCGCTTTCACTGGTCACCACGCGAACCCCCGGATAACGCGCCGTCAGCATCACGATCGCCTGCGGCAATATCCGCGTGCGACCCAGCGGCAAGGCACCGACGCGCACTGTCCCCTCCAGAATCCCACTGCGAGCGGCAATATCAGCCGGAATATGGCGCAGTTCATTCAGCGCACGTCGCACGTTAGGCTCGATTTCGCGTCCAGCGAGTGAAGGCATCATGCCTTGTGGCGTGCGTTCCAGCAGCGCGATACCTGCTCCATTTTCCAGCACGCGCAGTGCGGCACTCACTGCAGGTTGGCTGAGTTCGAGACGCGTCGCCACCGTCTGCATATGTCGTGTCTGACATAAGGTGATAAAAATTTGCAGGCGCCGCACGTTGAACAACCACAGCGGTTCGGCATCGCTACGCTGTGCGCCACGCCCCTGCAGTTTAGCCAGGCGCTGCGGTACCTGATGCAACTCCTCAATCGCGCGTAAGGCGCGCGGCAATACACATTTGCCGAAGTCAGTCAGCATCATGCCGCCAGCATGGCGCTCAAACAGCGTGACGCCTAACGTGACTTCAAGGTCGCGAATGGCGCGCGTAATCGCCGACTGGGTGCGAAATAATTCATCTGCCGCACGAGAGACACTGCCCTGCGCAACTACCTGACAAAAGGCTCTGATTTGCATCAAGTTTGTCAGTTCCTGATTCGCATTTTTCGCCATCTTTCCCTGCCCACTTTCTCCACCGATCGATGTCGCAATATAAATAAAACGCATACCCGCTGCAATCAAATGAATTATCCGCACCGCGCCCGCAGTGACAGCATGGAAAAAACAGCGGAGGACTAAGCATGACCGAAAATACAGCTAAAAAAACCGCGCTGGTGGTCAGCGCGCACTCAGCAGATTTCGTCTGGCGCGCGGGTGGCGCCATCGCGCTTCATCATGCACAGGGCTACGCGGTGCACGTTGTCTGTCTCTCATTTGGCGAACGCGGTGAATCGGCCAAGCTGTGGCGTAAAGGGGAGATGAGCGAAGAGAAAGTGAAAACTGCCCGGCGCAGCGAGGCGCAGGCGGCGGCCGACATTCTGGGGGCCAGCATCGAGTTTTTTGACCTTGGCGATTACCCGCTGCGTGCCGACAAAGAAACCCTGTTCCGCCTGGCCGATGTTTATCGTCGGGTGCAGCCGCACTTTGTCCTGACCCACTCATTGCAGGATCCCTACAACTACGATCACCCGATGGCCACGCACCTTGCGCAGGAAGCGCGCATCATCGCCCAGGCTGAAGGTTATCGTCCGGGCGAAAAAATCGTTGGCGCACCGCCGGTTTACTGCTTCGAACCGCATCAGCCAGAGCAGTGCAACTGGAAACCGGATGTGCTGCTGGATATCACCTCAGTGTGGGATAAAAAATATCAGGCGATTCAGTGCATGGCCGGGCAGGAACATCTGTGGGAATACTACACGCGCGTCGCACAGCAGCGCGGCGTGCAGGCCAAGCGCAACGTCGGGATCACCAGCCAGCGCGATATCGTTTATGGCGAAGGCTATCAAAGCATCTTCCCACGCGTAACGGAGGATTTGGCATGAGCCTCATCGGTAAAAAAGGCGTGGCGGTGCGCACTATTCAACGTGCTGCTGCTGCAGATATCGACGCCCTGGCCCGCTCAGGTGTCGCCACCGTACACGAAGCGCAGGGGCGCACAGGCTTGCTCAATCCCGCCATTCGCCCCATTCAGCAGGATTGTGGCATTGCTGGCAGTGCAATCACCGTGCTGGTGGCACCAGGCGATAACTGGATGTTCCACGTGGCGGTGGAATTGTGTCAGCCGGGCGATGTGCTGGTGGTAGCGCCCACTTCACCGTGCAGTGACGGCTTTTTTGGCGATCTGCTGGCAACCTCGCTTCAGTCACGCGGCGTACGCGGACTGGTGGCGGATGTGGGTGTGCGCGATAGCCGCACGCTGCGCGCAATGGGTTTCGCGGTCTGGTCGCGTGCGGTGTATGCGCAAGGCACCGTGAAAGAGACGCTCGGTTCGGTCAATGTCCCGCTAGTGTGCGCCGGACAGCTGGTCTGGCCCGGTGACGTGATCGTGGCCGACGACGACGGCGTGGTAGTGGTGCCACGCAGTAACGCCGCCAGCGTGGCAGAAAAAGCGCGTCAGCGTGAAGCGCTAGAGGAGAGTAAACGCGCCCGCCTGGCAGACGGTGAGCTGGGGCTGGATATTTACCAGATGCGCCCGCGCCTGGCGGAAAAAGGCCTGCGCTATCTCGACACGCTTGATCAACCGGAGGAGTAAGCCATGCGCCAGCGTCGCATTCCCTGTTTATTGATGCGCGGCGGCACCTCAAAAGCCGCCTGCTTTCTGGCGCAGGATCTGCCAGCCGATCCCGCAGCGCGTGACCGGGTGCTGCTGGCGGTAATGGGATCGCCTGATATTCGCCAGATAGATGGCCTGGGTGGCGCCGATCCGCTGACCAGCAAAGTGGCGATCGTCAGCGCGTCCAGCCGCGACGATGCCGATGTCGACTACCTGTTTGCCCAGGTCAACGTCGATCAACCCCGCGTCGATTACGGGCAAAACTGCGGCAATATTCTCGCTGCCGTTGGGCCCTTCGCGGTCGAACGCGGGCTGGTTGCGCCGGGCCGTGAACGCACCACGGTGCGCATCTTTATGCAGAACACCGGGCAAATCGCCGAAGCAACGTTCGCCACGCCCGGCGGGGAAGTCGACTATGACGGCGAACTGCGCATTGACGGCGTACCGGGCACGGCGGGCGAGATCGCCCTCACCTTCAAAGATATTGCGGGATCGAGCTGTGGCGCCCTGCTGCCGACCGGTCAACCGCGCGATCGCTTTGACGGCATCGACGTCACCTGTATCGACAACGGTATGCCGGTGATCCTGGTGCGAGCTGCGGATGTTAATCGCAGCGGCTATGAAAGCCGCGACGAATTAGATAACGACAGCGAGCTGAAACAGCGGCTGGAGTCGATTCGGCTGCAGGCTGGGCCACGCATGAATCTGGGTGATGTCAGCCAGCGCACGGTGCCGAAAGTGACCCTGCTGGCTGAGGCACGTCACGGCGGTGCGATCAGCTCACGCACCTTTATTCCCCACCGCTGCCACGCCTCGATTGGCGTGCTCGGCGCGGTGAGCGTCGCCAGCGCCTGTCTGATCCCGGGTAGCGTCGCCGACGGCTTGGCGCGCACCAGCGATGCGCCTCAGCAGCGCCTAAGCGTGGAACACCCGAGCGGTGAGTTCAGCGTACTGCTACAGCGCAGCGGTGATAACCCACTGGCGAGCTGCGGTTTGCTGCGCACCGCACGCGCGATTTTTGCCGGTGAAGTGTTGATTCCAGCGGCGATCTGGCCTTTCAGCAAGGAGTAATTGATGAACATCACTTTTATCGGTTTTGGCGAAGCGGGCGGCATTCTGGCCCATGACTTACAGGCGCAGGGCAATGCGATAACGGTATGGGATCGTAAAGCGCTTGAGGCGGAGAACCTGCCCGCGCTACGGCAAAAAGCGCAGCACAGCGGCGTGCGGCTGGCCGACTCGCTGGCTGAAGCGTTGCAGGATGCCGCGCTGGTGCTCTCCACGGTGACCGCATCGCAGGCGCTAAACGTGGCGCAGCAGGCCGCACCGCTATTGCGGGCCGGGCAGCATTTTCTCGATCTTAACTCAGTGGCGCCGCATACCAAACGTGCCGCGGCTGAAGCGATTAATGCCGCCGGTGCCAGCTATATTGACGTGGCGGTAATGGCGCCGGTACCGCCCAAGCGGCTGGACACGCCGCTGCTGATCGGCGGCGTTCAGGCAGCTCAAGTACAGCTGCTGCTACAACAGCTCGGTTGCAACAGCCGCATGCTGGGTAGCGAAGTGGGTGAAGCTTCGGCGATCAAGATGTGCCGTAGCGTGATGATTAAAGGATTGGAAGCGCTGACCACTGAATGCCTGAGCGCAGCACGACAGTACGGCGTCGAGCAAGCGGTACTTGACTCGCTGCACGCCAGTTTTCCTTCGCTGGGCTGGAACGATCGGCTGCCGCACTACCTGATTAGCCGCGTGGCGGAGCACGGCCAGCGACGTGCGGAAGAGATGCAGGAAGTGGTGAAAACACTGCAAGACGTCAAGGTGCCGGCCGCGATGAGCGCAGCAATTGTTGCGACACAGCAAGGGCTGATAGATGCGTTAAACGCCCGCTCCCTGCGCTATCAACAACTGACACCGTTTATCTGGCAAGAGACGCTGGATAAGATCTATCCACCTCAATGAGTTATACGGAAAGCGGTATGCGTTTTGTTTATCGGCAATTGTTTACATTTTTGCAACAGCGTAGCGTAAGCGAGACGAGAAGCACGTTTAAAACAATAAATATCGGAAGCAAAAAATGAAGAGTAGAGCATCTGTCGCCCTTTCCCTGCTACTGGCAGCGGGCGCTGGCCAGGCCAGCGCCGCCGCGCTGGACGCCAGCCTCACCAATCAGGTTATGACCCGTGTAAAAAATAGCATCAGCGCGCAGCACAGCACCGGCTGCGTGGCCGTGGTTGATGCCAGCGGCACGCTGCTGGCCTTCCAGCGCCTTGACGGCGCCTCGCCGGGTTGTGTCGATGCCGCGATAGGTAAAGCCCGCACCTCGGCGTTGTATCACACCCCCTCGCTGAAATTTATGCAGCGCTTACAGAGTGGCGAAACCACCGTTCTCGCCATCCCGCATGCCGTCGCACTCGGCGGGGGGTTCCCGCTCCAGCTACAGAGTGAAGTGGTCGGTGCCGTTGGCGTCAGCACCCCCAAACAGGAACTGGATAATCAGGCTTCAGAGGCTGCCGCTCAGGCGCTGAAATAACTTTCGGGGATTTCCATGATGACTCTTTCACGCCGCCGGCTATTGACCGGCACGGCGGGCCTGCTGGTGGCTGGCGTCCTGAGGCAGGTGCTGCCCGGCAACCTCGCTTTCGCGGCACCCCCGCTGGCCGCCGCGGTTGCACCCTCCGCCAGTTTTCGCGCAATTTCCGTCACCCTCACCGGGCTGGAACAGCCGGATACGCTACTGGCACAGCGCCTGTACAGCTGGCTGCACGACCATGTCCCGCAGTTGGATAGCCAACTTGATACGCTCAGCACGCTACTGCAACAGCAACCCGTCGCCAACGGCGGCACGCTTCTGACGCTGTTGAGTACCCAACCCAAAGCCCTGAACGATCTTTATCAGGCGCTGGTTTCCGGTTGGTATCTGGGTGTCGTCGGCCCGCTGCCAAGGCCGCAGTGCATCGCCTTTGAAAATATTGTCAGCTATCAACTGGTACGCGATTCGCTGTTACCCCCGAGCTATGCGCCGGGACAACCTAACTTCTGGACGCAGCCGCCAGCAAGGAGAGCACATGTCTGATTCATTAAGCGCCGATGTGGTGGTGATCGGAGCCGGTATTGCCGGTTCACTGGCGGCACTGAAGATGGCCAACGCCGGCGCCTCGGTACTCATGTTGGAATCCGGCCCGGAGATTAAGCGCGATCGGGCAGTAGAATATTTCCGCAACTCGCCGTTTAAAGGCGATTTCACTGAACCTTACCCGCCGCAACCGTGGGCGCCGCAGCCGAAATTCATCCCCAGCGATAACAATTACCTGATCCAGAAAGGCCCGGATCCCTATCGCGCCCAATATCTGCGCGGCACCGGCGGCACCACTTGGCACTGGGCGGGGCAGGCTTTCCGTCTGTTGCCTAACGATATGCGTATTCAATCACTGTACGGCATTGGCCGCGACTGGCCGATCAGCTATGCCGAGCTGGAACCCTACTACTGCGACGCCGAGTATCAGATGGGCGTTTCTGGCGACAGCGATTTGGCTTCGCCGCGCTCACGTCCTTACCCGCTACCAGGCATTCCGCTGCCGTACGGTTTTGATCGCCTGAAGCAGCGTCTCGGTCCGCTGGGTTATGAGGTTGGCATTGGTCCACAGGCGCGCAACAGCATCGCTTATGATGGTCGCCCGGCCTGCTGTGGCAACAATAATTGCATGCCGGTGTGTCCGATTGATGCGCAATATCACGGTGGTATTGCCGCCCGTAAGGCGCTGGATGCCGGCGTGAAAATTGTCACCAACGCGGTGGTGTTTCGCATTGAAGCTGACGATAAAGGGACGATTCAGGCGGTACATTACCTCGATCAAAACAAAGCGCGCCATCGCGTCACCGGCAAACAGTTTGTCCTGACGGCGAATGGCATCGAGAGCCCGAAAATCCTGCTGCTTTCCACCAGCGAACGATATCCACACGGCATCGCCAACCGTTCCGGTATGGTGGGCCGTAATCTGATGGATCATCCGGGATCGTCGGTGGAGTTTTACGCTGATGAACCGGTGTGGTTTGGTCGTGGGCCGATGCGGCCAGGCAGCATTAACAACCTACGGGATGGCGATTTCCGTGCTGAACGCTCGGCGCTGCGCATCGATCTGTCCAACACCTCACCGGTGCGCTATCTCACCGAACGTCTGGTGCGTCAGGGTTACTACGGCCAGGCGCTCAACGACAAGCTGGCCTTCCAGGCCGAGCGTTTTGTCCAGCTGAAGTGCCTGCTGGAGATGCTGCCGGAACCGCAAAACCGCGTCACGCTGAGCAAAACGGAAAAGGATGCCTGGGGCATTCCACGCCTGGAGGTTCATTACCGCTTCCCGGAGTACGTGCATCGCGGTTATGACCAGTCGATGGTCGACTTCCAACGTATGGTTAAACAGATGGGCGGAACGGAGGCGATTTACAGTCCGCGCGGCGTTTACGATAACAACCAGCATATTACCGGCACCATGATTATGGGCAGTAATCCACAGGATTCGGTGGTAGATGGCCACTGCCGAACTCACGACCACCCGAACCTGTTTATCGCCGGCACCGGCATCATGCCCTCGGCGTCGACGGTCAATTCCACCCTGACCGGTACCGCGCTAGCGCTGCGCATGGCCGATAGCGTGCTGGCAAGCTTGTAAGGAGCATCCGATGAAACCTGTAGTTCTTCAGGCCGCTATCGCGCTGCTCCTGATGCAGTGTGCAGTAGCGCAGGCGGCAGACAACGACGCGCAGATTAAACGCGGTGAATATCTGGCACGCGCCAGCGATTGTACCGCCTGCCATACCGCCACCAACGGTCCACTCTTTGGCGGCGGCTTTGCCGTCAGTACCCCTTTCGGTCAGATTTGGGGCAGCAATATCTCATCCGATAAGCAGTTCGGTATTGGTAGCTGGAGTGACGATCAGTTCGTTGCTGCAGTGCGCGATGGCATTGGCAAAAACGGCGAACAGCTCTATCCAGCGATGCCGTATGACTCTTTCACCAAAATGAAGCGCGATGATGTGTTGGCGATCAAAGCGTATCTGCTGTCGATGCCACCGGTTCATCAGGCGTCACCGCAAACCGACCTGCCGTTCCCGTTCAACCAGCGTTGGGGCATGCGCTTCTGGAAGTGGTTTAATTTCGAGAAGGGCGAATTACAGAACGATGCGCAGCAGAGCGCGCAGTGGAATAATGGTCGCTATTTGGTCGAGGCATTGGCGCACTGCGGCACCTGTCATACGCCGCGTAATCTGACCATGGGCATGGACAGCGATAAAGCGCTGGCCGGTGGCGATCTCGGCGGCTGGATGGCGTACAACATTACCCCGGACAAACAGGCAGGCATTGGCAGCTGGAGCCAGCAGCAGCTGGTGACCTACCTAAAAACCGGCTTTGTTGCCAATAAAGCCAGCGCCTCTGGCTCGATGGCAGAAGCGATTGAGCACAGTCTGCAATATCTGCCGGACAGTGACCTGCAGGATATCGCTACCTATTTGCGCACCGTTAAGCCACAGCCGGATAAGCAGCAAAGCCAGCCGCGCGACAGTTGGGGACAGCCCTCAACGGCGCTGATTGCTCTGCGCGGCGCAGACGACGGCACGCGCAACGCGCAGCCCGGCGCGGTGCTGTTTGCCGGTAACTGCGCCAGCTGTCACGGCGCGGAAGGTGCGGGATCGGGCACGGGCTTCCATGCTTATCCATCGCTGTTCCATCACACCAGCACCGGCGCGGCAGATGGGCGCAATGTGGTATCCGTGATCCTCAACGGCGTGCGCCGCCATATGCGCGCAGGTGAAGTGTTTATGCCCGCCTTTGCGCCGGAGCTGAGCGATCAGCAGGTGGCTGACGTCAGTAATTTTGTCAGCCAGCAGTTTGGCAATCCGGCCGCGGCTAAGGTGAGTGCAAAACAGGTTAAGGCATTGAGGCAGGATGCAAAGCTGGCTTCGCCCCCCATCTTTAGTCAGGGGGATAAACCTTAAGCGTGGCTATCGGCGGCACGACAAGCGTCGCCGATAGTTTAAGGGCTAATGATAATTTACCGTCACTTCACTGCTCACCACGCGCAAGCCCGGCGGCAATGCGCCCTGGCCCTGAAAACCAAAGGCCAGATGCAGCGTCTCTTCCGCGGCAACGTTGGCTAAACCACGCGTACTGCCGCTGGCCCCTTCGATTTCGACACAGCGATCGGCGGCACATAAGCGCACCACCAAACCCGACGGCGCAGGACGGCTAAGCTGATAGCGCCAGTTCACTACGGAAATAGTGCCCGGTGCGGATGACGGCGCACGCAGCGCCGGCGATTTCATCCAGTTACCGCGCACGCCGAGGCTCGGGCCGCTGGCGTTGGCGGTCCAGGCACCGGTGGCCGCATTGGCAGCGAGCGGCAACGCTATTATCGGTAACATCATTAATGCCCAGCACCAACGGCGCATTACTTGCCTCCAATGGTGGCTGTCATGCGGATCTGCCGGTTGTCGGTCAACTCCATGTTCGACAGCACGATCAGCTGTGGCAGATTGCGACGCAGGAAGCGCGCCAGCAGCGCACGCAGCGGATGGTTCACCAGCAGCACCGGCGGAGCGCCGACCATCTCTTGCTGCTGCAGCGCACCTTGCGTCTGCACCAGTAAGCGATCCGCCAGGCCCGGTTCCAGTCCACCGCCGCCCTGCAGCGCCTGCAGCAGCAAGCGTTCCAGCGTGGCATCAAGGCCAATCACCTGCACCTCGCCATTTCCAGGGAACCACTGCTGGGTAATCGCGCGTCCCAACGCCACGCGCACCACGCTGGTTAGCTCCTGAGGATCGTTCTGTACCGGCGCATGTTCCGCCAGCGTTTCGATAATGGTGCGCATATCACGAATCGACACGCGCTCGGTCAATAGATTTTGCAGCACTTTATGCAGCGTGGTTAAGGTGATGACACCCGGCACCAGATCTTCCGTCAGTTTCGGCATCTCCTGCGTGACGCGATCCAACAGCTGTTGCGCTTCCTGACGGCCAAACAGCTCGCTGGCGTACTGGCCAATCAGATGATTAAGATGAGTAGCCACCACGGTGCTGGCTTCTACCACGGTAAAGCCCTGAATTTGCGCCTGCTCTTTCAACGCGCTATCAATCCAAATCGCCGCCAGTCCAAAGGCTGGATCGACAGTCGGCTCACCCGGCAACGACCCCGCGGCGGTGCCCGGGTTGATCGCCATCCAGCGGCCCGGGTAGGCATCGCCGCTGCCAATTTCCACACCTTTCATCAGAATGCGGTAGCGCGCAGGCGGCAGCTCCATGTTGTCACGGATATGCACCACCGGCGGCAGGAAACCGACCTCCTGTGCCACCTTCTTACGAATACTGCGGATACGCCCCAGCAGTTCGCCATTTTGCAGGTGATCGACCATCGGAATCAGACGATAGCCCACTTCCATGCCCAGCGAATCTTCCAGCTGTACGTCGGTCCAGGAGGCCTCGACGGTGGCTGGCGTCTCCTGGGTTTTTACCAGACTGGCAGATTCCGCCGGTTTCTTCGGCTGCATTTCGCGCCCGCGCAGCCACCAGGCCAGGCCCAGTAAGCCAGCGGTAAACAGCAGAAAGACAAAGTTCGGCATGCCCGGAACCAGACCGAGTAAACCGATAACGCCGCCGCTCAACATCAGTACGCGTGGATTTCTAAACAGCTGGCTCACCATCTGTTCGCCAACATCCTGATCGGTGCTGACGCGCGTCACAATTACACCCGCAGCCGTTGAGATCACCAGCGCGGGGATCTGCGCCACCAGGCCGTCACCGATGGTCAATAGCGTATAAGTTTCACCGGCGTGACCGAGATCCATGCCGTGCTGCACCACGCCGACCAACAAACCGCCGATAACGTTGATCACCATAATCAGAATGCCGGCGATGGCATCACCGCGCACGAATTTACTCGCACCGTCCATCGAGCCGTAGAAATCCGCTTCCTGTGTTACCTCACTACGGCGGCGCTTGGCTTCATCTTCACCAATTAAACCGGCGTTTAAGTCAGCATCAATGGCCATCTGCTTACCAGGCATACCATCAAGCACAAAACGCGCGCCCACTTCGGCGATACGCCCCGCACCCTTGGTGATCACCATAAAGTTGATGATGACCAGGATGATAAACACCACAATACCGATGGCAAAGTTACCGCCAACCAGGAAGTGGCCAAAGGCTTCTACCACGCGTCCGGCCGCATCGGCGCCGGTATGACCGTCCAGCAAAATGATTCGGGTAGAAGCAACGTTAAGCGCCAGACGCAGCAAGGTGGAGAAAAGCAGAATGGTTGGGAATGCTGCAAACTCCAGCGTGCGCTGGGTGAACATCGCCACCAGCAGCACCATGATCGACAGCGCGATGTTAAAGGTGAACAGCAGGTCGAGAATGAATGCAGGCAACGGCAGCACCATCATCGAGAGGATTAGCATGATCAGTACCGGACCGGCCAGTACCTGCCACTGCGTGTCTTTAAAGTTGCTCGGTAAACGCAGCTTCTCGGCTAAGTTAGCCATCGTTTCTGTTCTCTCCTGCAAAGTCCATGTCTGCCGGCACCGGCAGGTTTTTAGGTTTATTTGGAATCAGGCCGCCTTCGCGCTTCCAGCGTCGCAGCTGCCAGACCCAGGCCAGCACTTCAGCCACGGCGGCATAGAGTGCGCCGGGAATAAACTGGCCGATTTCCGTGTGTCGATACAGCGCGCGCGCAAGCGGCGGCGCCTCAAGAATGGGAATACGATGCTCTTTGGCTAACTCGCGGATTTTCAGCGCAATATCACCTGCCCCTTTGGCAACCACTTTGGGAGCACTCATCTTCCCTTCCTGATATTTTAGGGCCACCGAATAGTGAGTGGGGTTGGTGACGATAACGTCCGCTTTTGGCACGTCGGCCATCATGCGGCGCCTTGCGGCAGCGCGCATCGCCTGACGAATACGCCCTTTAACGTGCGGATCGCCTTCGTTTTGTTTATGCTCGTCGCGAATTTCCTGACGCGTCATGCGCAGCTTTTTGAAGTAGCTATACAGCTGCCAGAACACGTCAAAGCCAACCATCGGGAATAATCCCAGCATGACCAACCCGCAGCTGGCGGCCATCATTGATAAGCCGTGATGCAGGGCGTTAATCGGCGGTTCACTCATCAGCCGCAGCATCTCTTCCCAGTGGCTCCAGATGTACCAACCGGCAACCAGCCCAACCAGCACCGCTTTCATAATCGACTTTACTAACTCCGCAGCGGTTTGGCCGGAGAACATGCGGCCAATACCGCTCAACGGATTGAGCTTCTTGAGGTCAAGCTTGATGGATTTACCGCTAATGTTGAGGCCGCCCAGCGCCATCGGTCCGGCAATCGCCACCACCACAAGGCCGCCCATCAGCGGCAGTAGCGCAATCATGGCCTGCTTAATCAGGCTGCCAATGTGCCCGATAATGACCTTGTCATCGCTCACCATGCCGTGATCGAAACGGAAACCCGTGGCGACCATGCTCGCCAGCCGCTCTGCCATGCTGTTGCCGCCTACCCATAAAATCAGCAGTCCAATCAACAGCATCATCACTGAAGTCAACTCGCGCGAACGCGGAATCTGCCCTTCCTCACGCGCCTTCTCAAGTCGGTGGGGGGTGGGCGATTCTGTTTTGTCCTCGTTACTCTCTTCAGCCACAACGCACCTCAGCGGGCAGGAATTCTGAGCATAGAATGCCAAAAGCCCACGCGGCTAAAGCGCGGATTAAAGGGGAGAAATGTGAGTTTATTTAGCCATAAGTGAAATTGCGGACGGTTATAACCGCTAAGCGGAATAAAAAAAGGCGTCCAGCCACATGCGCGCAACATGGGCAGGACGCCTTTATCCAAAGCACTCGTTTCACGCTTAACGAGAAACAAATGCACAATGTCAGTAAAGGTATTGCAAAGTGTGTGCCAAAGGCTAAATGCGTGATGCAGGCCGCTCACGCAGGAAGAAATGAAATGATTGACAGAAATCTGCACTATCTGGGCGCGCCAGCTGCACAGGCGTTGTGCAGCGCGGCGATCTGCGTCCACTATCCTTAAGCAAAAGCCATGCCGTGCTACGCTGAATGGCGTGCAGAAAACGCCCGGAAATTCCGAAATTTTGAAAATTGTTTCGCCGGGCAATCTTTTTTAATTCCGTTAAATAGATTAATCTTATTTACCATTTTTAATTGGTACTAACACCAGGCAAAAGCAACATCAGCACCGCCTTTTGCTAACCCCAACAAATAAATTAACTCAGCTTATCTTTCGCCAGGACTAAGTGTTTTATATCATCGGCCTGCGCTGCTTTTTCGCCCGGTAGCACGGGATTTCTCTTGGTGCAATGGTTTGAATTCTCAAAAGTCTTAGGTAGACTTAGTTCAGCACTATCTTTCTGTAATCTGTCTGTTTTTTTGATGGCTTTCTCGCTGCCTAATCTGCCTGCCTTAAAGGCTCGTGCCGCAGATTACTCTGCAGCTAATCTGATGAAATTTGAGGATCATGGTGAATAAGAGTCTCGTGCTTGTGTTGCTGGCGGTGTTAAGTTTGGCTGCATGTAAAGCGCCGCCGCCACCCGTTACTGATGACACGCTGGTAACCAGTGAAGTAAATGGTGTCAAACTGGTTCATCGTCATGCGGTGGCAGCACCTAACGAATTCACGCCGGTTAATGAGAGTTATCGCGCGCTGTATGCCGCATCGGTGATGACCACGCCTGATTTTGGCGGCAAGGTGGTGCGCTATCTCGATAACGCTAAACCATTTGAAGTGCTTGGCCGTGTTGAACACAGCTGGCTGGCCGTGGCCGATGAGCCAAACGGCCAGTTGATTGGCTATATTCCACCGAAAGCAGGCGTGGAAAGCAGCCGTTATGACGCGACCATCCGTAGCGACCGCCCGCGTCCTCGCCGTAATAGTAAACAGGTCTGTGTGGCCGTTGGAGGCGCGAGCAAAGCTTGTCGCACTAACGATACTGCGACCTGGATTTTAGACTGATAATGCAATCCGGCGCACAATGCCCGCAGATGTTTACATTCTGCGGGCTGTGATTTTCGCCCTTGCCTGGATAACCGAGATTTAATGACTCAGGATTCTTTTGCTCGCGATGGCATTGTCGCGGGCAATGATAACCTTTTGCTTAATGCCGCAGCACCGATCCTGAATGCCGTCGTCCGTATACGGCAGGCCGCCACGCATGACGATCCTGCTGGTCTGCGTCAGTTGCTGATTGAAGAGATCCGTCAATTTGAACAACGCTGTAAGCAAGCAGGCTTGCCGTTTGAGATGATTATTGGCGCGCGTTACTGTTTGTGCAGCGTGCTGGACGAAGCAGCAGCGCAAACGCCCTGGGGCACGCGCGGCGTATGGTCTGGCAATGGCATGTTAGTGACCTTTCATAATGAAAGCTGGGGCGGAGAAAAGGTGTTCCAGCTGCTATCGCGCGTGTCACAAAGTCCGCAGCAGCATGTGTGGCTGCTGGAAGTGATCCACTATTGCCTGCTACTTGGTTATGAAGGCCGTTATCGCGGCAGTGAAAGTGGCCGGGCACAGTGTGAAGCCATCCGCAAACGGTTGGCGCAATTAATTGCTGAAAATCGCCCATCCAGTGCCGAGCCCGCCGTGCCCTTAGTGGAAGTGCATCCACTGGTGAGTACATTAACCCGCCCGATGGTGCCGCTCTGGGCCTGCATTACCTTAGCCGCGCTGATTGCCAGCCTGATTTATAGCGGGCTTAACTGGCGGCTGGGTAATGCGGCTGAACCCTTGCTACGTAACATTTATCAAACGCCACTGCCGCAAATCACGCCGGGACGACGTCCCACCTCACCCCAAGCCCTGCTCGATTTGCATCAACGTCTGAATGATGTCATTGCCGCGGGCCAACTGGAAGTCAGCGACGGTGCTTTTGGCAGCAAAGTGATCATCCCCGCTGACAAGCTGTTCGCCAGCGATGGCACCGTCGTGAATCAGGTCGGTCGTGCCCTGCTAGCACACGTTGCCAGCGCCATGAAAACCGTCAAGGGCACGGTGCTGGTGTCGGTGTACACCGATAATAGTCCGGTGGATGGCCGCTTCGCCTCAAGCTATGAATTCTCTTTTGCCCGCGCGCGCGCGATCACACAGCTGCTTAATCCACAATTAGCCGAAGGTCACAGCGTGAAAGCGGAAGGACGTGGTGACAGCAATCCGCTGCTGCCCAACGACAGTAATGAAAATCGTGCCCGTAATCGTCGGGTTGAAATTACCCTGTTTGCCACTCCGGAAACACTCGGCAATCATCAGGGAGGCCAATGATGCGCGCGTCACTGCAACATCTGTTAACCCATCGCCTGCTGTGGAGCCTGATTGGCGTCACGGCGCTGAGTTGCGTGCTGTGGATGCTTGGACCGCTGTGGAGCTGGGGCGATACGCGCCCGCTTGAGCCGGTACTTCCGCGCCAGCTGGCGGTAGGAATGCTGTTCTTGCTCTGGCTGCTCTTCCAGTTTATTCCTGCGCTGTGGCGCGGCTGGTTCAATAGTAAATTGCTTAATCGCCTGCAGCAGATGAGCCATGAAGAGTTGTCCGATCGTCAGGCGACGGACACGCTGCTGGCCCAGCGCTTTAGTGAAGCTGCACTGCGTTTGAAACGCACCCAGTTTGGTCGCCGTCATCAGCAGAGCTGGCTGGCACGCTTTCAAAGCCATTACCTGTATCAGCTCCCCTGGTACGTCATGATTGGCGCACCGGGTGCCGGTAAAACCACTGCTTTACTGAACGCCGGGCTTGAATTCCCGCTCACCGACAGTCTCGGCAAGGCCGCCATTCGCGGCGTTGGCGGCACGCGCCATTGTGACTGGTGGTTTACCGATAGCGCAGTGCTGATCGATACCGCAGGGCGTTACGCCTTACAGGAGAGCCAGCGTGCCCGCGATGGCGCTGAGTGGCAGAGCTTTATCAATCTACTGAAGCGCTATCGTACCCGTCAGCCGATCAACGGCGTGATCATGACCATCAGCGTCTCTGACCTGCTCACCGACTCGGCTGAAGCACGTCATGCCCAGGCCAGCGCACTGCGTGAGCGCATGGCGGAGTTACATCAGCATACCGGCATTCATTTTCCCGTTTACGTGATGGTGACCAAAACCGATCTGCTGAAAGGGTTTATGAGTTTCTATGGCAATCAGAGCAAGCCGCAGCGCGATGCTATCTGGGGTTTTACCTTTCCCTGGGAACCCGGTAAGCCGCATAAAGAGGATTGGCATCGCAGCTTCGGCCAGCAATATCAGCATTTAGAGCAGCGTTTGCAGCACCAGCTGGCAGACGTGATGGCCAGTGAACGCGATCTCACGCAGCGTGCCGACAGCTTCCTGTTCCCGCAAGAGTTCAGTTCGCTGCGTCCCCTGCTGAATGAGTATCTCGACGTGGTTTTTTCCAGCCATCAGGAGCCGATAGCCTGGTCACCGCGCGGCCTCTTCTTTACCAGCGGGACGCAGGAGGGTTTACCCTTTGATCGCATCATGGGTGAGCTGAATCGCAAGTTACAGCTGCCCCATACCGGTGAGAGCAGCCTGGCGGCCTGGGATAGCGTCAATCGCAGCAGCCCGATTCCCGGCAATAAAGGACAAAGTTTCTTTATTCGCGATTTACTCAGCGATCTGGTATTTCGTGAAAGTGGCCTTGCCGGCAGCAATCGCCGTTGGGAATATCGTAATCGCCTGTTCCACTGGATTGGCTATGGTGTGCTGACGGGCGCTCTGCTATTGCTCTCCTGTTTGTGGCTGACCAGTTACATTCAGAATCAGCATTATTTAGATCAGGTGGCTGAGCGCATCGGTCCGATTACGGTTCAAAGCCAGCAGGTGATTCATCAGCCCGCCGATAATATTTTTGATCTGCTACCCTTCTTAAATAACCTGGTAAAACTGCCGTTGTCTGAGCGCTTTTCCCTCGACAATCCACCGCTTACCATGCGCGTTGGCCTTTATCGCGGCACCCAGGTGAGCGATGCGGCCTGGGTGCTTTATCAAAATGCACTTAAGTCTTTACTGTTGCCCCGCGTAGCACAGCAAATCACCAATCTGCTGCGTGACGACCCGGGTAACGATAACGAATACAGTCGTAATGCGCTGCGTGCCTATCAGATGTTGTATCAGCCACGTAATTATGACGGTGAATTTCTGCGTGGCTGGCTGATGCAAAATCTGCAGCGGTCATTGCCTAACGAGGTGAGCGCGCGCGATCTGCAGCAGCTCGACTGGCATCTCAGTCAGCTGCTGGATCAGCAAATACAGTCTTCGCCTTATGCGCGTGATAACGCTCTAATGATGCGCAAACTTGCGGAGAATCTGAAAAATGCCGGTGAAAGCAGCAATACGCTGGCGATCACGCCGCGCGTCGTTTCGCAGCGATTGACCAGACACAGTGAGTAATGGTGAGGTAACGATGCCGAAACACACTGCGCCAGGCTGGTATGGCAAACTACCGGCAACCGGCGATTTTTTGCGCCAACGTCTCAGTGAAAATACCGTGACGCCCTGGAGCCACTGGTTTCAGCAGGGTTTGGTGCACTGGCATCAACAACCTGAGGCCAGCACGGCACAATTTCTACGCGCGCCGGTATGGAACTTTGTTCTGCCGCTTTCCCCTCTGCGTCAGCAGGTACAGATGGGCTGTTTGTTGCCCTCCAGCGATCGTGTAGGACGCGCATGGCCGCTGTTAGCTCTGCGCAGCTTCCCTCTCAGTCACTGGCACAGCTCGCAGCTGGCGATGTCCGGCGACTGGTTTCAGGAATTGGGAGCGCTGCTGATGAGCGCAGTGCGCGATCGGCTCAATCCCGATGCTTTAGAGCAGAAAATGCAGCAGCTGTCGCCGCTGATGGTGCCGGATACGCAGCGCAGCGACATCATGGATGTGATTGGTTTTGCCGATCTGCCCTGCACGTTAAGCTGGCGTGAAGTGGCCGACAAATTTGATCCGCAGCAGCACATGAGCTACTGGTGGAGTAATCGCAGTGACGGTTTTAGTCATGCCACACACAAGCATAGTGGTCCGCTGACTGCGCAACTGTTTTCGTTATTGTTTAACCCGGCGTCTGGTGCACAGCCGGGCCGCAACGGCCTCTATCCACCCATGTTTGAATAGGCCGCCGCGTTTGCCTTATTAACGGGATGACTCATGCAATTTACCATTGTGCAGTGCAATACGGATGTGCCGGCAAAAACGGTTGCGTTCAAACCGCCCGGCGGCACCATCGGCCGTAGCCAGGATAACGACCTGGTGCTGCCAGACGAATCGCGGGCGATATCACGTCTGCAGGCACTGGTGCACCTTTCTCCTGAGGGGGAATGCCGTTTAACCAACCAGGGAAGCGTCACGTCGGTGGTGCTGAATGGCGTCGCGCTGCAACGCGGTACACAAGTCGCGTTGCAGGATGGTGATACGCTGCAAATTGGTGAGTACCAGCTTGAAGTTCGCGATCCCAACACGCTTAATGCGAGTAAGCAGGACGACCCGCTGGCTTTCTTTACCGATAACGCTGACGACCCGCTCGGCATGTTGCAGCAGCCGGAAGTCATTCCCGAACCGGCAGCACGTAGCGAGCGCCGTAACGATCCCCGCCTGGCTATCGATCCGCAAAGCGATGTCCCCACGTTACCCAATGTGTTGCCCGGTGCCAGCCAGGACAAGCTGATTGCTGCGCTGCTGGAAGGTATGGGGCTGAACAACGGTCACCAGACCACGATTACCGAGGAGCAAATGCGGGTTACCGGCCGCATGCTGAGCCTGTTTTCGCAAGGTACCGTTGCCCTGCTCTCCTCGCGCTCGATTCTGAAGCGCGGGGTGAAAGCAGATATGACGATGATCCTTAACGAAGCCAATAATCCTTTCAAAATCCTGCCTTCGGGCAAAACCGTTCTGATGCAGATGTATCAAAGCCAGATGCCTGGCTTTATGCCGCCAGAACCGGCGGTGCGCGATGCGTTGGTGGATTTACAGGCGCATCAGCTCGGCATGATTGCCGGTATCAGGGCCATTATCGCCGCGATGCTGCAATCGTTTAATCCTCAGCGTCTGGAAGAAGAAGCGCGCAAAGATGGTGTGTTGCCGAAGCTGGCGTTAAGCGGCGGGCGTAAAGCAGCGTTGTGGGACTATTTCTCACGCCACTACCAGCGTACCGCAGGCGAGATCGAAGATGACTTCCACACGCTATTCGGGGAAGCCTTCTTGCATGCCTACGATATGGAAGTGAATCAATATAAAGATTCCCAAACGCGGACCGAAGACGCATGAAGATGATGTTTGCCAGTCGTTGCCAGCAAGGCATGCGCGACGAGAATCAGGATCGTACCGGCGTCGAGCTGGACGATAGCAGAGCCTGTTTTCTGGTGTGTGACGGTGTTGCCGGCTTGCCTGGCGGTGATATGGCGGCGCAGCTGGTGCGCGATACCCTGCTGAAGCAGCTGCAGCGCAGCGCGAGCTTCACGCCAGACAGCACGCGCGCGGCGATAGAACACTGCCAGCAGGTGTTGATTGAGGCACAGGGAAACAATCCGAATTTTTCACGCATGAGCACCACCCTCGCCGCCCTGTTTATCGACCGCGAAAAACAGCTCGCATGGTGGGCGCACGCGGGTGATAGCCGGGTTTATCACTTCCGTCATGGGGTGCTAAATCAAGTGACGCGTGACCACAGCCTGGCCCAGCAGTTACGTGAAGCAGGCTATGAAAATACCGGCATTAACAGTAATTTACTCTATAATGCGCTCGGTGTTGAACCGGCGCGTCCGGCCACGTTTAGCGAAGTGATTTCGCTCACCGATGGCGACGCGTTTCTCGTCTGCAGCGACGGATTCTGGCTCAATCTCACCACCCACGAAATGGAACTTGCACTGCGCATGGTAAATGCTTGCGAAGAGTGGCTGACTTTGATGGAACAAGCCGTTAACCGCAGTGTAAAAAGCGACAATCTCAGTGCTTTGGCAGTCTGGATTGGCGAACCGCAGGAAGCGACGCTGCTTTACTCCCAGGCTGATGCGGCACGTTTTCTGCCGTCACGTTATTGATGCAAGGATTCTTATGAAAGTGTGGTTGACGGGCTTCGCAACGCTGTTGCTGGCCTTTAATGCGCAGGCAGAAGATTATCGCGTGGTGTATTCACCAAGCCTGTCATTGGAAGTCTACATTGATGACGTGGCAAGTAAGGCACCGAACGACTGGTGTAAAGAGACGCTGCCGCTGCGAATTGTCTCGGGCAAAAGCACCGACTCCAGCATTCTGACCAGCTTCTTGCCGCGCGTCGGTACGCTGCTGGCAAATCAATGCGGCCTGCTGGATGAGCTTCCCTGGCAAATGACCAATAAAGACGGCAGCGTACTAGCGAATGGCAGCGCAGCCAAATTACAGAACTGGCGTCCAATTGTAATAAACGATGCCACAGCCAGCGCAACCAGCAGCAACGCTGCACCGCTCGATCTGTCGCGTCCGGCCGATAGCACGCCGCTGCAGCACTTTGCGTTGCCAGGCGGTTGCCACTTCCGCACCTGGTGGGATGACAAAGGCGAGTCGCTCTTTATTCCCGATAATCCACAACAACACTGCTCGACGGAAGGGTGGCTGGAAGGTCCGAGTGAAATGACCTTAATGAGCGGAGGTAAAGCGCGCACGGTGGCGTTGAACTTCACTCAAGGCTATCCGATTGCTGACCTGAAATTAAGCGGCCCGCCGCTGGAAGTTGTTTCGGTAAATAACCAACGCATGATTGTTACGCGTCCGGATGCCGATGATAGCTGGCTCGTGCTGCCCTTTGATGCGCAACAACACGTATGGCGCTTCACCGGCACGCTGTTAGTGAAAATGGATAAAACCGCCGATCAGGATAGCGATGTGCTGAAAAAGCGGGTTGAAACGTTACGCGGCGTTTGGTTGCCGCAATTTATGCCACAGCAAAAAGTGACTGTGTTACTGATTGACACCCTGCATGCGGATCTCGCCGATCCGGCGATTGGTGCCTGGCGTAACATTAATTAATTAGCGGTCGTTGCCTGCCGTCAGTCACCTGACGGGGCGCTACAGGACGTGTTCAGAGAGTTCACTATGTCGGCAAACGAAAACCATACACCCAACGCCCTTCCTGCGGGCTACCGGTTTAATGAATTTGAAATCAAGGAAGTGATTGGCGGCGGCGGCTTTGGCATTGTTTACCGTGCCTGGGATCATCAGCTGGAGCGCACCATCGCCATTAAAGAGTACATGCCGGTATCACTGGCGGTGCGCGCGGCAGACATGTCGCTGGAACTTCGCGGGGAGCGATTCCACAAATTATTTACGGCCGGGCGTAACAGCTTTATTCAGGAGGCGCGGCTGCTGGCACGCTTCAATCATCCCGGTTTGCTTCACGTACTCCGTTTCTGGGAACAGAACGGCACCGCCTATATGGGGACGCTGTATTACAGCGGGATGACGTTAAAAGAGTGGCAAATCACCAGCCCGGACAGCATTGATGAAGGCTGGATCCGTCGCCTGTTGCCGCCGCTATTTGGCGCTATTGACACCATTCATGCTGGCGGTTATCTGCATCGCGATATCTCACTGGATAACATCCAGATTCAGGAGAACCAGCTGCCGGTATTGCTTGATTTCGGATCAGCGCGCAAAGAGATTGGTAACCTTTCTGACGAAACCGAGATCATGCTGAAGCCAGGCTTTGCCCCGATTGAGCAGTACAGCGAAGAGGGTGAAATCGAGCAAGGTCCCTGGACGGATATTTATGCGCTGGGTGCGGTATTGCACAACCTGATCACCGGTCATGCGCCGCCGGTCAGCGTGGTGCGCTGCATTGAGGACAACTATCAGCCCCTGGTTGAACGCAAACCAGAAGGCTATTCTCTGCCGCTGCTGCATGCGATTGACTGCGCATTGGCGATGAAGCCGAAAGATCGTCCACAAAGCATTGATGCGTTTGCCAACCTGATTGATTTACCGGTCAGCGATGTTGAGTCTCTGTCGACAACGCTTCCGGTCGCTGCTGAGCCGATCCCGCCCGTTGAGCCATTAGCCGCCCCACCAGAGCCTCAGGTGCTGGCGGTGAATCACGGCGCTGCCGCCGTTGAACCCTTAACGCCGCGCAACGTACGCCGTTTGTCCCCAGGTTTAGTCGCTGCCGCGGTCATTGCCGTGTTAGCCGTTATCGGCGTGGTGTGGAAAACCAATCATCACAGCGAAACGCCGCCAGTGGCTGCCACAACCTCACCTGCCACGCCTGCTGTCGCCGAAAATAAAGCGGTGGCGAGCAGCGCGCCAACCATGGCGACGGTTTATCTGCGTTTACAGGCGGGTGAAAACGTGATGCTAAATGGTGAGGCGAAGGATGTGAAACCATCCAGTAGCGGTTTTGCCTCGCTGAATCTGGCCGCCGGGAGTTATCGCATTGAAGTGCATAATGGTAGCCAGGTGCACAGTCAATCCTTGACCATCGACAAGCCGGGAACCTGGCTGATCAATCCTGCGCAGTAACGAGGTTAGCGCGCTGCTGTATTCTGGTTCTGCAGCGCCCTAACTTCAGCCGCCAGCCGCGTCAGTGCCTCTTCTTGCATGCCACGCTTGCCCAGCTCCTGCTCCAGTGCATAGAGATACTGTGCGTTGGTGCCCAACGGGCCGCTGGCCTGCGCGATCAGTGGCGCAATAGTGCGACGACATGAATCGGTCTCGTACAGTGGATGGCGAGGATCCATAATGAAGACCAGCGCGGTGACGTTACGTCCATCCTCCAGCGCCAGTTCGCACCAGGTTGGCAGATAGCAGCCGGTAATCATTTCACGCTTCCACAGCAGTTCGAGCTCATCATGCAATCGCGATTCTGGCAAACGAAACGCCAGACCGCTGGTCATCCCGCCCTCTTTCAGTGCCAGCATGCGTCCCGGCGCCGTGACCGTACCGCGACCCGCAATCAGACGTAGACAAAAGGCGCGGTGCCAACCTTCCAGCCGGCCAGACGCCACTTCTTCCGCTTCAAAAATGGGGTTCCACATCAGCGAGCCATAGCCAAAGATCCACACTGGACTCTGGTCAGGACGACACGCAAGCGTTGCCGCCAGCGATGCCGCACGCTGTTCACAGCTCCACAGTAGCGCCTCGTCAATATCACCAAATGATGTTTTGCAATCTGCTTTTAATAAAAATTCCCGGGTTAACACTACGGTCTCCTCTACTATGCAAACATCTCGCCGGTGCAGCATCTTAAAACTGATGTCTTAACGTCGACGCCTATTACGTCGGCTTAAGAGAAGACATTAATTCATTTTTAACAAAAAATTCAACATTGACCCCGATCACAAAGGGGAAATTCTCTGTAAATAGCATCGGCTGCCTGGCGAGAAACTTGAATAGCGCGGGGAAAAGCAGGAATGCGGGCCAAAATGACCCGCTTCACAGACTAGTTTTTAGGGTGCCACTTATCATCATCACCTTTGGCATACTCTTGTTTAACGGCTGACCAGGCAACTTTGTGGGCAACCTCTTCGCGAGATTCGTCGCCACGTCTGTCGTCAGGATCTTTATATTGATCCCAGGCGCTGTTGAAGGCTTTCTGATAGATGGTTTGTGCGTGACTCGGCAACACATGGCGCACACTGTCGGGCAACTCACGGTTAGATGAATAAGGCATATTTCCTCCTGTTTCACACTAAAACCTAAGCCTGGAACATCTGTGATAAAACGCAAATCGTTACTTTTGCTGGCAGGAGCGTAAAAAAAGATTTAAACCGCTATAAAGTACATCATAAGTACTTATTAATGGCTTTAACCACCATTGAAACTTAGCAAAATACTATTCCAACGTAATGAATATATGCATTAATCCGGTGATAATCTGACTTTTCTCCCTGTTATGTATAAGAAACGCCTTTGGTAAAGTCGCGTAAAATCGCAGCAGCCTGGCTGATGAAAAGTTACACTGCGTTGCGTCAGAAAACTCATTATATTTATCAGGCAATGATTGCCTGCTTTGTACTTTTTCCCGGAGAGGATGGTAAATGCCTGGACATGAGAAAACCCGCCACACCGAGTACTCACTGATTTTCCCCGTTGCTGCGCTGGCTGTGCTGAGTTTTTTTGGCAACCAGACAGCGCTACTGCCGGTTATCGGCATCAACCTACTGGCGCTAGTCGCCATTCTGAGCAGCGCCTTTAGCGTTGTACGTCATGCGGATGTATTGGCCCACCGTTTAGGTGAACCTTATGGCTCGCTGATTCTCAGCCTTTCCGTGGTCATTCTGGAGGTAAGCCTTATCTCCGCGCTAATGGCGACAGGCGATGCCGCCCCCGCGTTGATGCGCGATACGCTCTACTCCATCATCATGATCGTCACCGCCGGTTTAGTTGGTTTTGCCCTGCTGCTGGGTGGCCGTAAATTTGCCACCCAGTACGTCAATCTGGCGGGGGTTAAGCAGTACATGATCGCCATTTTCCCGCTGGCGATTCTGGTGCTGGTATTTCCCAATGCATTACCGGGTGGCAACTTCTCCACCGCACAAGCGCTGATTATTGCCGCAATATCGGCCGCCATGTATGGCGTGTTCCTGTTGATTCAGACCAAAACGCATCAGAGTCTCTTCGTTTATGAGCATGAAGATGATGGCGACGATCCGCATCATGGCAAACCCTCCGCGCACAGTTCGCTATGGCACACCGCGTGGCTTGTCGTGCATCTGATCGCGGTAATTAGCGTCACCAAGATGAATGCCAATCCACTGGAAAGCCTGCTGACAGAGCTGAACGCGCCGAAGCAGTTCACCGGTTTCCTGGTGGCGCTGTTGATTCTGTCGCCAGAAGGATTAGGTGCAATTAAAGCGGTGTTGATGAATCAGGTACAGCGCGCGATGAATCTGTTCTTTGGTTCAGTGCTGGCAACGATTTCATTAACCGTGCCCGCCGTCACCATCATCGCAACCTTGACCGATCAGCAATTGGTGTTTGGTCTTGAGCCGCCGCAGATGGTGATCATGAGTGCCGTGCTGATTCTGTGCCATATTTCGTTCTCAACTGGCCGTACCAACGTACTGAATGGTGCTGCACATCTGGCGCTGTTTGCCGGCTATTTGTTGACGATTATGCTGTAAACCGTAGGGTTGCCATTCATGGCAACCAGGCAATAAAAAAGGCGCCATCGGCGCCTTTTTTACATCTGAAACAATCAGTTGCTGGTGTCCAGCTCTGGGAAGCCCTTCACCAGATCGTCAATCGCTTTCATCTGCACCAGGAATGGCTCCAGCTTGTCCAGCGGCAGCGCGGAAGGACCATCACACTTGGCGCTGTTCGGTTCCGGGTGCGCTTCGATAAACAGGCCAGCAATGCCAACCGCCATACCGGCACGCGCCAGTTCAGCCACCTGCGCACGACGACCGCCAGATGCAGCACCGAACGGATCGCGCGTTTGCAGCGCGTGGGTAACGTCGAAGATCACCGGGCTATTTTTGGTGACATTCTTCATTACGTTGAAGCCGAGCATGTCGACCACCAGATTGTCGTAACCGAAGTTGCTGCCGCGATCGCAAAGAATGACCTGATCGTTGCCGCCTTCCACAAACTTGTCATAGATATTACCCATCTGGCCTGGGCTGACAAACTGCGGCTTCTTCACGTTAATCACGGCGCCCGTTTTCGCCATGGCTTCCACCAGATCGGTCTGACGGGCGAGGAAGGCGGGCAGTTGAATCACATCAACCACGTCCGCTACAGGCTGCGCCTGGGAAGCTTCATGTACGTCGGTGATAATTTTCACGCCGAAAGCCTGCTTCAGCTCCTGAAAAATTTTCATCCCCTCTTCCAAACCCGGACCGCGATAGGATTTGATGGATGAACGGTTAGCTTTATCAAAAGAGGCTTTGAATACGTAAGGGATGCCGAGTTTGTCGGTGACCTTAACGTAATGTTCGCAGATGCGCATGGCGAGATCGCGCGATTCCAGCACGTTCATGCCGCCGAAGAGAACGAATGGCAGATCGTTTGCGACCTTGATATCGCCAATACTCACTACTTTCTGTGTCATGACCTTTCCTTATATCTTCTGAGGCTTAGTGCAGCGTCACCTGCTTCTGTTCGATGGCGTGAATCTGCACTTTAATCATTTCGCTAACCGGGTCTTCAGGACACTGTTCAACAAAATAGGTCAAATCGGTCAGCGCGATGTGTTCACACTCTAACTGCGCGTATATCAAGCCGCGATCGCGGATCTCATAGGGATCGTCGGGATCGATCTGCAGCAGCACCTGGCTTACGTTCAACGCCAGTTCCATCTGCTTCTCTTCCATCAGCGCCGATTTCAACGTATCAAGCATTTTGCGCATGACGTTGATCGTTTTCGCTTCGTCGAGATCATCATTGTACAGCTTAGCGGTTGGGCTAATATTGCCCTTAAGCCATACTTCTAACGTATGCGTATCCAGCGTTTCGCCATTGAACGGATTAATTAGCCACATCTCGCCGTCTAACCAGTCCGCACGCAAAATCAGCTGCGTAGGGAAAATGACCGGCATGAGCGGTAACTCTAGCTCATCGGCGATATGCAGCAGAATCACGCCGAGCGAAACCGCAGTACCCTGGCGGCTCGAAAGCACTTTGTCGATCCACAGCGCATCCGAAAGGTTGTAGACGCCGCTGGCACCACCAAATCCCCACTGACGATAAAACAGTTCTAACAGCTTCTCGAGCTGCAGATCGGCATCTTTTTCACTGCTGATAAACGCTCGGGCTTCCTCGACCAGCGCGGCCAGCTGCTGCTGCACGGATGGCGCGGAAAAATCATTGCGTATGGCGCATGTGGCACCAATCACCGCTTCACTTAACGGCGTTTTACTGTAATCAAGTTGCTCTGGCGAGGTCATACAATCCCCAATAACGGCATTTTGGTCATCGCCAGCTTAATCACAATCAACAAGGCAACGATTGCAACCAGACAGGCGATCCAACGTGTCCCCATTTTACGTGGGCGACGGCTCAATGCCACGGAACCTAAGGCGATGTAGATAATAACCGCTAACAGCTTCTCCGTCAGCCAGCTTCCTTGCGGTGTGAACGGATAAAAGTGAGTAATCATCACTAACAGCGCGCCGCTTATCAGTAAAAAGGTGTCGTTAATATGCGGCGCAATGCGCACCCAGCGGCGCTGCAGCATGCCTGAACCGGTGCACTGCCAATAGAAACGGAGCAGAAACAGGCTGATCGTTAAGGCTACAGTCAGTAAATGGAAATGTTTGATCAGGGGATACCAGCTCGCCATCGTCGTTCCTTAATTGAAAAATTGTCCCAAAGTGACGCGCGGATTCCCGCCGTAATCGTCAACGGTGCTTACCATCTGGTAATTGTGCTGCATCATCATCGCGCGTACGGCCGCGCCCTGCTGCCAACCGTGTTCCAACAACAGCCAGCCACCAGGCTGCAACCATTGCGGCGCGGTGTGAATAATGAAGCGTAAATCGGCCAGGCCCTGATCGTCCGCCACCAGCGCGCTGAGCGGCTCAAAGCGCACATCGCCCTGCTGCAGATGTTCATCGGCGGCATCAATATACGGAGGATTGCTGACAATCAGGTCAAAGCGTTGGGCAGGAAGATCGCTAAACCAGTGGCTAAGCATGAAGTGCGCGTTGTTGATATGCAGACGCTGCGCGTTGTCTTGCGCCAGTTCCACCGCGGCAGGAATACGATCGCAGCCGATAACCTGGCACTGTGGTCGCTCGCTGGCTAAGGCCAGCGCGATGGCTCCGGTTCCGGTGCCCAAATCCAGCAGTGACGTTGCCGTTGCTGGCAGATGCGCCAGCGCCTGCTCCACCAACACTTCGGTATCCGGACGTGGAATCAGCGTGGCATCACTGACGCGTAACGGCAGCGACCAGAACTCACGCTCGCCCACCAGATGCGCAATCGGTTCACCGTTAACGCGCCTTGCCAGCAACGCCTTGAGCTGTTGCTGCTGCCGTTCATCAAGTTCCGCATCATCAAATGCCACCAGCCAGCTGCGGGATTTGCCCGTCACGAAGCCCAGCAAAATTTCGGCATCGCGCTTTGGGCTATCACCGCCGCAGAGCGCTACCACCGCTTGCTGTAGCCAGCGACGGACATTCATCAATCCTGTCCAGCCAAGGCAGCGAGCTGATCGGCTTGATACTCCTGCACAATCGGCTCGATCAAAGCATCAAGTTTGCCTTCCATCACCTCGTCGAGACGATAAACAGTCAGGTTGATGCGGTGATCGGTGACACGCCCCTGCGGGAAATTATAGGTGCGGTTGCGATCGGAACGGTCGCCGCTGCCGAGCAGGTTACGGCGCGTGGAGGCCTCAGCGGCATTACGCTTGGCGGTTTCGGCGGCATGAATACGTGCGCCCAGCACCGCCAACGCTTTGGCTTTATTTTTGTGCTGTGAGCGCTCATCCTGGCACTCCACCACAATGCCGGTTGGCAAGTGGGTGATACGGATGGCGGAATCGGTGGTGTTAACGTGCTGACCACCCGCACCGGAAGAACGGAAGGTGTCGATTTTCAAATCGCCCGCGTTAATCTCCGGCATCTCAGCTTCTGGCAGCTCCGGCATCACCGCGACGGTACACGCCGAGGTGTGAATGCGGCCCTGCGATTCGGTTTCCGGCACACGCTGCACGCGGTGGCCACCCGATTCAAACTTAAAGCGGCCATAAGCGCCGTCGCCGCTGATGCGGGCGATGACTTCTTTATAGCCGCCGTGTTCGCCTTCGTTGGCGCTGATGATCTCCACCTGCCAGCGACGCGCTTCCGCGTAACGGCTGTACATGCGGAATAGATCGCCAGCGAAAATGGCCGCTTCATCACCGCCGGTGCCGGCACGCACTTCGACAAAGCACGAGCGTTCATCGTCGGGATCTTTCGGCAGCAGCAGCACTTGCAGCTGTTGTTCTAATTCCTCGCGCTTCTCACGCGACGCTTTCAATTCTTCCTGCGCCATCTCGCGCATTTCCGGGTCTTCCAACAGCATTTCGGCAGTTTCAACATCTTCCTGCACCTGCTGCCATTCACGGAAACAACGGGTGACGTCGCTAAGCTGGGCATATTCGCGTGATAACGCACGGAAACGATCCTGATCGGCAATCACGCCGGCATCGCCCAGTAACGCTTCCACTTCCTCATGGCGTTCCTGGAGCGCTTCCAGCTTGGCAACAATAGAGCTCTTCATGTAATAGCGGGTATCCCAGTGATAGGTCGTGACTGACCAGATTACTCTAAACCGAGGCTGTCACGTAAGATCTGCAGGCGTTCGCTGTCGCCGTCGCGCGCGGCCTGCTGCAGTGATTTGGTTGGTGCATGGATTAAACGGTTGGTCAACTTGTGGGCCAGTTCTTGCAGGACTTTTTCGGCATCGGCGCCCTGACGCAACGCCATTAACGCGCGTTCATGCAGTTCAGCACGCACTTCGTCAGCCTGGGTGCGGTATTCACGAATAGTCTCAACCGCACTTTGCGCGCGCAGCCAAGCCATGAATTCGCCGCTCTCCTGCACCACAATGCTTTCAGCCTGCACGGCGGCCGCTTTGCGCTGCGCCATGTTCTGCTCGATGATGGCTTGCAGATCGTCAACGCTATATAAGTAGGCATTGGCCAACTTGCCCACCTCCGGCTCGACATCGCGCGGGACGGCGATATCAACCAGCAGCATCGGCTGATTGCGACGCGCTTTCAGCGCGCGTTCCACCATCCCTTTACCAATAATCGGCAGCGGGCTGGAGGTGGAAGAGATAATAATGTCGGCGTCGGCCAGGCGGGTTTCGATATCGCCCAGGCCAATCACTTCCGCGCCGACTTCATCGGCCAGCAGCTGAGCGCGCTCGCGGGTGCGGTTGGCAATCATCAGCTTTTTAACGCTATGTTCGCGCAGATGACGCGCCACCAGCTCAATTGTTTCGCCGGCACCCACCAATAGCACGTTGACGGTGCTCAGGGATTCAAAGATTTGCCGTGCCAGTGAACAAGCAGCAAAGGCAACGGACACCGCGCTGGCACCGATTTCGGTTTCAGTGCGGACACGCTTAGCCACCGAGAAGGTTTTCTGGAACATCCGCTCCAGTTCACTGCTCAGCGCGTGGTCGCGTGATGAATCCACAAAGGCTTTTTTCACCTGACCGAGAATTTGTGGTTCACCCAACACCAGTGAGTCCAGTCCGCTGGCAACGCGCATCAGGTGGCTGACCGCCGCGTTATCCTGATGCCAGTAAAGGCTGTTACGCACATCCTCTTCGCGCAAATCGTGATAATCACACAGCCACTGCACCAGTTTTTCTTGCAGATCCGCTTGTTGCTCTACGCTGAGGTAGAGTTCGGTACGGTTGCAGGTCGAAAGGACCACACCGCTCTGCACCATCGGCTGGGACAGCAGGCTATTCAGCGCCAGTTCCAGCGAGTCAGGTGTAAACGCAACGCGTTCGCGCAGCGCAACAGGTGCAGTTTTGTGGTTGATTCCGAGTGCAAGCAGCGTCATGTGATTCGGGTTGGGATATCCCAATAATTGTCAGGGTTTTGTGCAGCGCATTCTACAAGATGCCACAGGTCAAGAAAAGCCATACAAAGCCTATGACTGTAATAAGATTAAACTGAACGTGCGCAATTATCGCTACAACAGCATTGACGGCTTACCCGTGGATGGTTAGCGTTATCGGTTACGAAGTAAAAACGTGTCTGAGGAGATGACCACGTGATGCATTTGCCCCCGCGCAAGTTACTGCGCCTTTTACCCCTTGCCAGCGTGTTACTGGCTGCATGTACCATTAACAAACCACAAGGTCCGGGCCCAAGCACCACGTCACCGCAATGGCAACAGCACCAGCAGGCCGTCGCAAAAATTAGTCAGTATCAGACGCGCGGCGCGTTCGCTTACCTCTCCGACAAGCAAAAAGTTTATGCGCGCTTTAACTGGCAGCAAACCGCCGCCGATCGCTATCGCTTGTTGCTGACCAACCCGCTGGGCAGCACTGAATTGCAGCTTGATGCGCAAGGATCGGTGGTACAGATCGTGGATAACAAAGGCAAGCGCTACGTGAGCAACGATGCTGAGAAGATGATTTCACAGCTTACCGGTATGGATATCCCGCTCGCCAACCTGCGTCAGTGGATGATGGGCCTCCCGGGCGATGCGAGCGATTATCAGCTGAATAGTAACTATCAGCTGCAAAGCCTGAATTACAGCCGCAATGGACAGCAGTGGAAAGTGAATATCTCCGATTACGACAGCAAAATTAACCCGCCGCTGCCGGCGAATCTGGAGCTAACCGAAGGCGGTCAGCGTATCAAACTGCGCATGGATAGCTGGACCACAAAATGATCACCACGTGGCCGGCGCCAGCAAAACTGAATCTGTTTCTGTACATTACCGGCCGTCGCCCTGACGGCTACCACAATCTGCAAACCCTGTTTCAGTTTCTTGATTACGGCGACACGCTGGAGATCATCCCTGATAGCAGCGATAAGATTACGCTCCTGACGCCGCTGGACGGCGTGCCGGATGAAGAAAACCTGATTGTGCGGGCCGCGCTGGCGTTAAAGCAATGTGCCGCCGCGCGGGGCACATTACCCGCGTTGGCCGGTGCAACGATTGCGCTGAAGAAAGTGTTGCCGATGGGTGGCGGTCTTGGCGGCGGCTCATCGGATGCCGCTACGGTGCTCGTCGCTCTCAATCATCTATGGCAAACCGCTCTCAGCGATGATGAACTCGCAACGATTGGCATCAAGTTGGGTGCCGATGTGCCGGTGTTTGTGCGCGGTCACGCGGCCTTTGCTGAAGGCGTCGGCGAACAGTTGCAGCCAGCCGCCCCTGCAGAAAAATGGTATCTGGTGGCGCATCCAGGCGTCAGTATCGCTACCCCCGATCTGTTCCGCGATCCCGATTTGACGCGCGATTCGCCAATCCGCACATTAGATGAACTATTACAGCGGCCTTTTCACAATGATTGTGAGACTGTGGCAAGAAAACGTTTTCGTAAGGTTGATGAGCTGCTTTCCTGGCTGCTAGAATACGCGCCGTCGCGCCTGACTGGGACCGGAGCTTGTGTGTTTGCTGAATTTGACACCGAGTCCGCCGCACGTCAGGTGCTGGAGCTTGCCCCGAAATGGATTTGCGGATTTGTGGCGCGCGGGCTTAATATCTCGCCGTTGCAGCGCACACTTTCTGGGCTATAAGCGTTTACGTGACGGTGTCACACGTTCCAGATACTGCACGTTGCGCATTAACACACCCGTATGAACATGCTCTTTGGTATTCGCCGGTTACTCTAGAGCCGTTCATTCTCTGGACGCCAAGCCTGAGGTTCTTCTCGTGCCTGATATGAAGCTATTTGCTGGTAACGCCACCCCGGAACTAGCACAACGCATTGCCAACCGCCTTTACACTAGCCTCGGAGACGCCGCTGTTGGCCGTTTCAGTGATGGTGAAGTAAGTGTACAGATCAACGAAAATGTACGCGGTGGTGATATTTTCATCATCCAGTCCACCTGTGCCCCCACCAACGATAATCTGATGGAGCTGGTTGTGATGGTCGACGCATTGCGTCGGGCTTCTGCTGGTCGTATTACTGCTGTTATTCCTTACTTTGGCTATGCGCGTCAGGATCGCCGTGTGCGTTCTGCTCGTGTTCCTATCACCGCCAAAGTGGTTGCCGATTTCCTCTCTAGCGTGGGCGTTGACCGTGTTCTCACCGTTGACCTGCATGCTGAACAGATTCAGGGCTTCTTTGATGTCCCGGTCGATAACGTATTTGGTAGCCCAATTCTGCTGGAAGATATGCTGCAGATTGGTTTGGAAAACCCAATCGTTGTTTCCCCAGACATTGGTGGCGTAGTGCGTGCGCGCGCTATCGCCAAACTGCTCAACGATACCGATATGGCTATCATCGACAAACGCCGCCCGCGTGCGAACGTTTCCCAGGTGATGCACATCATTGGCGACGTTGCAGGTCGTGACTGCGTACTGGTCGACGATATGATCGACACCGGCGGTACGCTGTGCAAAGCGGCTGAAGCATTGAAAGAGCGCGGCGCTAAACGTGTGTTTGCTTACGCCACTCACCCAATCTTCTCAGGCAATGCGGTGGAAAATCTGCGTAAGTCTGTCATTGATCAAGTGATTGTCTGCGATACCATTCCGTTGTCCGAAGAGATGAAATCTCTGCCAAACGTGCGTACTTTAACGTTGTCTGGCATGTTGGCCGAAGCGATTCGTCGCATCAGTAACGAAGAATCTATCTCTGCGATGTTTGAGCATTAATTCATCGCATGTAACCGGGCTTCGTGCCCGGTTTTTCTTTGTCAGTCCATATGTTGTTACTCACCGATTAAGCCGCTTTCCCTGCTGATATTTCCGCGATAAATTCCGTTAAAACCCGCTATTCTCGCTGCCATCCACTCTTTTTATCCCACACCTATTGCCGCACTTTAGTGGTCCAATGATTAATGGTATTTTTCTCGACACTTTTACTAAGAGCTCCGACCACTATGCCTCTCGACATCTACACGCTGTTTGTTTGTGAGCTCTATGTGCTGGGGTTTTTAAGTATCATTTTGATCTTTGCCTGGGTTGGCGGGCAATATGATCGCGTATTGGGTTGCACCACGCTGGCCTTGGTTTTAACGTTAGCGGCGGTATTTCTCAGCAGCATGCGCAGTGCCGGATTCCATTTTCTACCGGTGGTCATCGGCAATGTAATGCTGCTCTTTGCCTATGGCAATCTGCTTAACGCTTTTCGCATTTTCTGCGGAAAACCTATCGGAATGAGTTGGATGGGCGGCGGTTTACTATGGGCCACTTTATGTTTATTCCCCGAATTCTATGACAGCCAACCAAAGCGTGTTCTGGTGGTTTGCCTGCTGTGCATTATCTTTACTGGCGCGCTGATTCGCTTGCTGTGGCGCGTACGCGCATCCCTCACCGTCACCTTCTGGCCAGCGCAGTTTCTACTGTGGGTTCATTTACTGTTTCACGTGACGCGCATCTTCCTTGATGATGCAGTGGCTTCGCCGGTACATGGTGCCATTGGGGGGTCAAGTTTCTCGGTTTACGTCATTCTGGAATCGATTTTGTTTGTCATCGGCCTGACCTTTACGATTCTGGCGATGGTCAACGAGCGCGCTCAGGTGGCACACAAACTGGCTTCAATGCACGATCCTCTCACCAGCGTGTGGAACCGTCGCGCCTTATTTGAACAAGCGGATAAAGTGGTGCTGCGCAGCTCACGCCCATCACAACCGTTTATTTACAGCGCAATACTGTTCGATTTGGACCATTTTAAAACTATTAATGACCGCTATGGCCATCAACAAGGTGACCAGGTCCTGATAGATTTTTGTCAGGTGGTGCAGTCTGTGTTGCCGGAGGGTGGTCATTTTGCCCGTCTGGGCGGTGAGGAGTTTGCAGCGATATTGCCTGGTAATGAAGATCAAGCACAGCTGATTTGTGAGCGTATCCGGTTAGCGACACAGATATCACAGCCTAACGACGTCCGTTATACCGTGAGTATCGGTTTTGCTACCGCTCTTCAGCCTGGTCAGCCTTTTCCCGCTTTACTGGCGCTGGCTGATGAAGCGTTATATCGCGCTAAAGCCAGCGGCCGTAATTGCATTGAACGATATCGCGTTCAGGAACGGCCGCTTAGAGAATCAGTAATGACTTAATGTGAAGAGTGATTGCGACGGCAGCGTTTGTCGCCGTAATGACGCAACCAAAAGTAACGATCTTCTACTCTTTCACGTCCGCTGACGCGCGCACCCACCAGCCAAAGTAAGGCGCCGACAAAGATGCTGAACATGGCACCATGTGCCAGAAATTGCGGCAGATTGAGTGAAGGAAGCTGGTTAATAATGGAATACCCGACGCCAAGAACCATCGTCAGTAAACCCAAACACATCAAGCTATTACCTACTACGCGGCATTGTTGACGTTTCATGATTCACCTCCATCCTTATAAAAGCAAAACAGCACGTATGGTTAATTAGCCATAAGCTTAGGCAATAGCTGCCGCTTAAGTTGCGTACAGGATCACAGTTCCTTCACAACCTTTGACGAAACTTTACTGCCAGCACCTTGATTTCGATAGAAATTGATTAGTCACTGGGCGTCATTACCGGTTATTGGTGCACTTTGTGATTCGCACCGACAGGCAGTAAACTATCGCCCTTTCCGCAGCAAGACAGGATAAACAACGTGAGCAGCATTAAACTGATTGTGGGGCTGGCCAATCCCGGCGTTGAATACGCCGCAACGCGCCATAATGCGGGTGCCTGGTATGTAGATTTGCTAGCGAGTCGTAACAATCAGTCATTAAAGGATGAGCCTAAATTCTATGGCTACACCGCACGCTTATCTTTAGCGGGTGAAGATGTGCGCCTGCTGGTGCCGACCACCTTTATGAACCTCAGCGGTAAAGCGGTGGCAGCGATGGCGACCTTTTATCGCATAGCGCCGGAAGAGATTCTGGTGGCGCACGATGAACTGGATTTACCTCCGGGCGTGGCAAAGTTCAAACAAGGCGGCGGCCACGGCGGTCACAACGGCCTCAAAGACATCATCAGCAAACTAGGCAATAACAATAATTTTCACCGTTTGCGCGTCGGCATCGGCCATCCTGGCGATCGCAATAAAGTCACCGGTTTCGTGCTAGGCAAGCCGCCCGCCAGCGAACAAAAGTTGATTGACGATGCGGTAGACGAAGCGGTGCGCTGCACCGAACTGTGGCTAAAAGAAGACAAGATTAAGGCGATGAACCGCCTGCATGCCTTCAAGGCTGGCTAAGGCCAATTCCCGCGCCGCAGAGGGCAATTCTGTGTATAATGCGCGAAATTTTTTGAATCTGTCGGCGCTAATGAGCAGCGCTGCGCACTCAGTGATAAAGGTAATCAGACCATGGGATTTAAATGCGGTATTGTGGGCCTGCCGAACGTCGGTAAATCCACCCTGTTCAACGCGCTGACCAAAGCGGGTATCGAAGCAGCCAACTTTCCGTTCTGCACCATCGAGCCAAACACTGGTGTAGTACCAATGCCCGATCTGCGCCTCGATCAGCTGAGCGAAATCGTTAAACCACAGCGTGTGGTGCCAACCACCATGGAATTTGTTGATATCGCCGGTCTGGTAAAGGGCGCATCCAAAGGTGAAGGCCTGGGTAACCAGTTCCTGACTAATATCCGTGAAACTGAAGCCATTGGCCACGTGGTGCGCTGCTTCGAGAACGACAACATCATCCACGTTGCGGGCAAAGTTAACCCGGCGGAAGATATTGACGTGATCAACACCGAGCTAGCGCTGTCGGATCTCGACACCTGCGAACGTGCCATTCAGCGTTGCCAGAAGAAAGCCAAAGGCGGCGACAAAGATGCCAAAGCTGAACTGGCTGCGTTGGAAAAATGCCTGCCGCATCTGTCTGAAGCTGGCATGCTGCGTGCGCTGAAGCTGGATGCAGACGAGAAAGCGGCCATCCGCTACCTCAGTTTCCTGACGCTGAAACCGACCATGTATATCGCTAACGTCAACGAAGACGGTTTCGAAAACAATCCGTACCTCGATCAGGTACGTGCCATTGCCGAAGCCGAAGGTTCTGTCGTCGTTCCGGTGTGTGCTGCCGTTGAGTCTGACATCGCCGAGTTGGAAGATGATGAACGTGACGAGTTCATGGCGGAG
Source organism: Pantoea sp. BRR-3P (assembly GCF_039621635.1). NCBI lineage: Bacteria > Pseudomonadati > Pseudomonadota > Gammaproteobacteria > Enterobacterales > Erwiniaceae > Pantoea > Pantoea sp. BRR-3P. Next base: position 1,676,988 of record NZ_CP155066.1, on the reverse strand, counting down.
TTGGGTCTGGAAGAACCGGGTCTGAACCGCGTGATCCGCGCCGGTTATGCGCTGCTGAACCTGCAAACCTATTTCACCGCTGGCGTGAAAGAAGTGCGTGCATGGACCATTCCGGTAGGCGCTACAGCGCCACAGGCGGCCGGTAAAATCCACACCGATTTTGAGAAAGGCTTTATCCGCGCACAGACTATCGCCTTTGAAGACTTTGTGGCTTATAAAGGTGAACAAGGCGCGAAAGAGGCCGGCAAGATGCGTTCCGAAGGTAAAGAGTACATCGTCAAAGATGGCGACGTGATGAACTTCTTATTTAACGTCTAAATAAAATGTGTTGTCTCATGAGGTTTTATTAAACCTCATGGCAACGACAGGAAAACATTAAATCCACGCGCTTGCGTGGATTTTTATTTCATAGCGCGAAGCAAAAATTGCGCACAGCATGACCGTTGCATGCGCGCTACTGTTATTCAATCCAAGCTAAAATATTACTCGACGTAAATGTCGCATGTTCAGAAAGCATTACTGATGTTGCGGCAGGGTCAGTAAATGATAAGAGGCAATCAGCTGATTCAGGTGCATCTCCACCGGTTTCACATTACCCTGCGCGGCATCATCATTCTGGTCAATCAACTGTTTTAGCTGACGTAACTGCTCCTCTACTGGCACGGTGTGACTCAGTGCCTGCGAGATACCGTAGACAGCGGTTTTCAGCTCGCTGACGGTCAGATATCTGCCGCCTTTTTCGTCCACCTCATCTAACCGCTGCGCCAGGGCTTTAAGCTGATCCATACCCTGCTGCCAGCCAACCATGTTTTCCGCTGGCAACGAGGCTGCGAGCAGTTGCTGATTCCAGCGCGTTCTCATGGCCGCCGCATCAACGCCATTTGGCAGCAGTTGGTTCGCCTGCAGAACCAGCGCACTGCCGCGCTCTAGCTGCCATGCAGGGGATGCTGCTAAAAGCTCATCCAACTGCTGCTGTGTAAGATTCAGCCAGTCATCGTCGTTGAGCCAGCCGGGCGCACGTTCCTTCAATTTCTGTACAGATGCAGCATCCAGCAACGGAGATAGTGGCGCCACTGATGCCAAAAGCTCACGCTTAAAAGCGGGATCGCGAACGAAATAACATGCGGCAGACAGCGTTGCGACAACCAGCAGCGCTGAGCCGATACCGGCGAAAAAAGCCCGACGCCACAATCGACGCCTTTCCGATACCGTGCTCTCGGCCGTTGCCACATAAACCCAGCCCCCCATTGGCACAGCCAACGCCGAATGTTCATGTTGATTTGCTGCGGCGCCATTCTGTTGCACCACATCACCACGCTCCAGAGCAGCTACCGCGTTGCGGATACGATCCAATAGCCTATCCAGCTGGCTGCTCTGCCGTAGATCCAGACGCTGCAGATGATCACCGGCTGTATTAAGCAAACTGGCAACCTGATTCAGCGCGGTTAAATCATTCTGCGTTAGCGTCTGGCTGCGCAAATATTGCTGCAAGCGCCGACTCAACGACGCCAGTAACTTAATCCGCGTTTGAACTGGCTGCGGCCAAAGTATTGGCCACTGCCGGGTCAGCAATGCCACCAGCACCGCCAGTCCTTCGCGCATGCCATCAATGCCCGCGAGGTGAGCGCGGGAGACGGTATACCAGGTGGCGGTCTGCAACTCCACGCCGTTTTGTTCGAACAGTGTCAAACATAAATCAGAGGCAAGCCGCCAGTTAACGTCAGGTCGTGCTGGATGAGATAACTTCTGCATTTCGTGGCGAAGCGCGGCGTATTCTTTGAAACAGCGAGGGTCGCCGCCCGTCTTCAGTTGGCGTGATTGAGATGTGTTCATTGCTGAGTTCCGTTACGCCTGAATGGCAGGCGAAAAAATGATTTCAGAGGGGAGTGCGAATATCCAGATACTGCTGTTGTTTCATATGGCGAATCATCACCCGGCCTTCGGGCATAAACTCTGTTCCGAAGCGCACCAGGCCAACGTCTTTCAGTTCAGCGTCAATAGCATAGCGCAGTTCGCCGGGGATCTTTTGTTCAAGTAAAACTACATCAATACGTTTCAGACGAGGTTCGTATTTCAGCAGCACTGCTGAGAGTGTAAACAGCAACTGATGTGCGGTGCCGGGCATCCCCTGCAGGATACGTGTCATGTCCGGCAGCCCGTAATCAGGAATATGCGATAGCGATCCAGCGCGGGTATTGAGGATGCGCTGCATGTTGTCGAGCACGGACATAATCACCTGATCCCGCTCATTCACCTGATGCAACTCTAGTCCTCCAGCAAAGCCCCCTTTTAGCAACTCATACAGCGAAGGCTGATGGTGACCAGCACTCATGATTTCTTCTCTACAAGGCTCAAGCTGTTGCTGCTTAATTCAATGACGCGCGCCCTGTCCGGATCTAAATCATTACGTTCCAGCACCAGCCGCCAGTTATTTTTGGCCATATCCGGCTGCTGAAACAGCGCAACCACCGCAATAAAGCGACTCTCTTTTTCCATCGGCATATTCAGCGCCACATCCCCACCGGGGGTTATCACCACATCACGATCGGCCAGAACCTCACCGTTAAGTACGTTCTTCACATCTCCGGTTAGCTGTTGATACACCGCACCGTCAAAAGCTTTACGTTCGCTCAACTGAAATACGCGCACCATTACCGGCTGGGACAGCGGATTATGCTCGCGCCTGTCGCTGTTGAGACTTTCGCGGGCGGCAAAATCAAGATGCAGCGTTTTAATCTGCTTGTAAAAAATTGCATCAAATGCTGCCGCGCTTCCGTCACTCACCTTCTGCTGCAAACCACAGCCAGAGATCAGTAGTACTGCACTACACACCATCGCGTAACGAGTTTTAATCAAAGTAGTAAATAACACGTTGTTTTTCCTTGTAAATTTCGGCCGAGCTCAAACCTGAATAACTGCCTAGCTCAGTGGTAAACGTTTGGGGGATATCGGGAGGGCAATTCGCTTCTTCAGCACCCAGCACGCCAATCATGCCGAGCCAGAAAGGTGTCTCTCCTAGCGCCGGCGCTGCTAATAAATGCGTATCCAGCCGTAGCCGGATGCGTGCCCGGTAACGCCAGCCAAGATAAACTCGCAGCAAAGCCAAAAAATCCTGATAAAGCTGGCCGTCTGGAAGCCAGCGTCGTGCTTCATCCGCGCAGGAAGTTTGCAGTTCAATCAGCAACTGGCTGTTGGCATCCATTGCTTCATCGCCCAGCGGCGCATTGCCGTCGAGTACGAACTCGCATTCCAGCGGATGGTTGACTCGCACCGGGCGCAGACAGTGCGGCTGCACGCGAACCGAAGTGCCGGGCGCCAGTAAACGCACCAGCGCGCGAATGCCCTCTTCCGTTCTGCCCGGCTGGCGCATGACGCCCAGCAGCGCCAGAAAGCGCGAAACCGGGGTGGCGATATGCCTGCCGGTTCCCGGAATACCCAGCCCCACCAGCCCAAGTAGCGACTGCGAGGTTTTATCGCTGCCGCCCGCTTCGAAGGTTGCCGGATACGAGTATTTGCGCCAGATACGATAAAACTGCGTCAGAATACGATGGTTAAAAATATCCAGAAATCCCTGCAGCGCTTCATGACCTTCATCGCGCTGCGTGATGTCATCGACATATGCGCCCGGCAGCGGTGAATCGACGCCGTACAATCCGAGAAAAGTGGTGCGCACTACCGGCGGCGCAGCATCATCGCTGTCGCTGTACTCGACCGCTTTCAGCTCGCCAGCCGGAAACCCCATGCCGGGATGTGGCAGCAGCCGCACCGCGTCGTTTTCCGGTTTGTTAGTGCTGCCCAGTGGCGGCTTATCTTTGTGTTGATGCTCTATCAACTGGCAGAAGCGGTAAAAGTTCAGCCGCGTCAGCTCCTGCTCCAGCCGTGGCGTCAGCCGGAGATGCGGCGGTTGTGCTTCTCTTCCCATTCGAGGCGCTCTCCGGTTGGCTGCAGGATTAAAATCAGACGGTTAAACAGGTGGATATCGGTATACAGCGCGAAGAAGCGGCTAAGCATCTCGCCAAACAAACAGATATCACCACGGCCAGCAAAGCCGCTGCTGTCGAGGGTGATTTCAATCTGCACGCCGCGCAACAGATAGCCCTGCTCAAAGCGTTCGGTCTCTTTGTGGCAAACGTGCAGAATCGCCTCCAGACGACGGCGGTTCATTTCGCTGTGCGTCCAGTCATACAGCGCCAGCGTGCCGCGCAGCACCTCGGCGTTATCCATCATCCACAGGAAGCTGGAACCGAGATGGCTCAGCACACGCCAGTGAAAGCGGTCACGATTGGGCGGATAGCATGGCAGCGTCGGCGCGCACAGGTTGTGCACCTGCATCGCCACGTCGGTGCTGCTCACCGCGGTATCCAGCAGCGTGCTCTGCAGCGCGCGACGCGGCAGCTGGCCGTTGGTGCCGGTGACGCTTACCGACAGGCTTTCGTTCTCCGGCAGGCTGTGATTATCAAAGGCTTCGCCGCCGAGGATCATCCAGGTTTCGTGCAGCCCGGAAGGCCCGCGCCGCACGCGCGTGTGATAGTAATGTTCCGGCGCTTCATGACGCAGCATCCCACCTTTGTGGCGGAAGCTGCTGAATGGCACATACGGCAGACCTTTCGATGAAATTACTGAATCTACCGAATAAATTTCGGTATGTCCGTCCTGCACGCGCATCGGTCGCAGCATATATTCGGTCTGTAATCCGTTGATCATCAAAGGATCGGACTCCATCGCGAACAGGTTGATGACCGGCACGGCGTTGAGGCGCAGATGCTTTTCGCTGAACTGGAAATCATGCTCCCAGCGCTGGGCCAGCACCACGTCGAGTTCAAACCACGGCAGCGATGCGGGCAGCGCCACCTGCTCCAGCCCGCGCAGATTCACCGCCATGAATTTTTCGCGGAAGGTAAAGTATTCCAGCAATAGCTGATAACCACTGAAGCTGCCCTCATCGCCCGGCCACAGCCGATCTTTCTCGCTGAAACCCTGCGCGCTGAAGTGGCCGTCAAAGCGGCGGCTGTCGGTTTCGCCTGGCAAACGCAGTGTAATGCTGGCGGCGTTAAGCGTTAATGCTTCGTGCAGCGCGCAGGCCAGCGGCGCATCGGCATTGAGATAGAGCGGAATGTGGCTGACATCAATGCGACTCCAGTCGGCCAGTGCCCCACCGTTAAAGCGCAGGCGGATCACCGAGCGTCCGGCGGCATCGGTTGACAGCTTTGCCGATTCCAGCGCCAGCGGCAGCACCTGCACGGCGCGCGTGGTGGTGTAACGGCAGCGTGTGCCTTTTTCACCGACCGGCCGAGAGATCACTTCAAAGCCACGCGCGAGGCGCATCGGCTCCTTCATCTCGCGCCAGTCGGGCGTGAACTCCACCACCGACATCGACGGGATAGTGCGCAGATAGTGCGGCCACAGCAGGCTCACCAGCCCTTCGGTGAGTTCCGGCAGGTCATCGTCGAGCTTTTCCCGCAGCCGGCCGACCATAAAGGCAAAGCCTTCGAACAATCGTTCAACGTAGGGATCGCGGGCACCGGCTTTGTCGAGATTGAGCATCGCCGCCTGTTCAGGGTGGGCGCGGGCGAACTCTTCGCCCGCTTCCTGCAGGTAGCGCATTTCAGCGTCGTAATAACGCAGGGTTAAATCGTCCATGGTATTCACTAAGTAATGTGCCGCCGGAGAGAATCAGGCGACAGGAAGTTGAAAAGCAGAAGTCAGCTGCAGAGGATTGCGGCCCTGAGCGGGTCAAGCGTGATAAGGCCGGACAACAGCGCGTCCATTTCCGGCTGAATGCGCGTGCGTTCACTTTCACTACGCGCAGCCCTGGCACGCAGCAGCTTCAGCCGCCGGGCGCGCACTTCGAATAATAAGGTTGGTTCCCACTGCGCAAGCGTCAGTGTGCCGGCATGCTGGTTAAGTTCATCCAGCAGATGCAGTGCCATTTCGCTCTTACCAAACTGCTCGCATACTCGCGCCATCAGCAGGCGCAGCAGCCACTGATCTTTCGTATTGCTGGAGCCTGGACGCATCTGCAGCCAGGCAAGCGCAGCTTCGACGCTCTCTGTTTCCGCTTTTTCCACCGCTTCACTTTCCAGTGACAGAATGTCGTTGTCCGGCCCGGCAAACGGCGTATCACTGTCCGTTAAGCGTATATCGCCCATCACTTTCTGCGCGATCCAGCTGCGGGTCACCTCATCGGCAAACGGCGTGCCGTCTGAATAGCAGAGCGTTTCCAGTCCCGGCAACCTTGACAGTAGCCCATGCAAATCCTGCTGCACAATGTTCGCCAGCGCCGCGCCCTTGTCCTGACGATTCAGCGCTTCACAGGCGTACCACTGCAGATCGAACCACACGTGATTGATGGCCTGCGCAAACAGCGAGTCGGTCAGTTCCAGCAGCTCCGTCCAGCTTTGCTGCAGATACAGGCGCTTGAGGTGTGCACGATGATCGGGTTTCGGCGGTGGCAAACGCGTATTGCCGCCGGGTCCGAGCGCGGGAAGATTGAGGATGGTATCCCAGCGCACGCTTTTCATCAGATGGTGCGCGGAAAGCCAGCCGCCGGGCTGCTCGCGCAGGTAGTTTGCCAGCACTTTTGCCTGCGCCTTCAGCGTTTCGCCGGAGTTGACCGGCGCGAGTGCGGCAAGGGCTGAATCATCTACGTCCGCATGCGTCGGGCTGTTAAGTGGCACCATGGCGCTGGCTCCGCCGTTCTGCGCCAGTCGCAGCTCCAGCGCACGCAACAGCGGCTGAAGTCCGTTACGCTCATCTTCACTGAGCGCATCTTCAATCAGCAGCAGTGCGCCGCTGATACGACAAACCCGCGCGATATCGGCTTCCGGCCACAGCGTCAGGCTGTCGAGCATTCTGGCGCTGCCGAGCCAGGCCAGCGCGCCCTGGCGACTGCGGCTGCGCTGCGGATGCAGCTTTCCACCAAACTGATGCAGCGCGGCTGCCAGCAGTTCCAGTCCTTCCGCCAGCCCCTGCTCGCCGTCCTGATGCAGGCGCGCCCACGCGTAAAAAGTGATCACCCGGATATCCTTGCTCACGGTTGTCAGCAGCGATTCCGACAGGCGGGCGATGGCGTCAGTATCAAACCCGGAAAGCTTATTCACCTCTTCGCGGATCTGCATAAACTGATCGTCGTAAGCCGGATCGTCTCCGGCGGGCAACGCTTGACTGATCGGTTCCAGCCAGCGCGCCCAGTCGCTGCAGTGTTGCCGCGCCTGGCTTCTCAATGTGGATTCATCCACGCTGCAGGCGCGAACAAGTTCTATCATCGCGGTCATTATTCTGCTCCGTCCATATTGGTGATGAAGTCATCCGTGCTTGTTTCACGCGGGGCCATTGCCTCGGAGGCACTGGCCGCATCCACGCTGAAAATTTCCGTCGGCAGCGTAAAACCCCGCAGGCGCAGCAGCGCCAGCGGACCGTCGCGCATCTGGGTGCGTAGCACCCACGTCAGCGTGCGCTTATCCGGCGTGGTGAAACTCAGCAGCCAGCGGCTGCGATCGAGGCGCTCACGTTTCCCCTCCTCCAGCCAGCGGATAAAGCCCCAGGTGCCGGGATAATCGCCGTATATCTGCGCGCTGCTTTTCACGCCGCTCCAGGTCAGTAGCGTGCCCGGCTTCAGGCTGTCGCCCGGCCAGCGCATCGCCTGCCAGGTCGCCATCTGATTGAAATACCGCAGCGGCTGACCATCAAGCATCAGCTGGGTTTCAATCACCTCTGGCGCGGCGCGGCCCTGCAATTCAAAGCTGATGCCCTGCGTGCCGTCGGTAAACAGAATATCGGAGAGCTCGCGCAGCTGGTTAACCGCCTTGAGGAAGACAGGATTGAAGGTTAATCCCTGGCTGTGAGCCGCATCCGGCACCCAGCTGCTGCCCTCTTTTTGCAACACGCCACCGAGACGGCTGCTGAGAAAGCTGTCGATACGTCCGGCATCGCGGCGGATAAACTCCGCCAGCATCGGCAGCGACGCGTCGCTTTGCCCGGCGGCAAATGGATAGCGCCCGTCGAACGCAGTGCGCCAGTTTTCCACGATGGAGCGCTGCCACTGCGCATTCAGGCTCACCGCCGATGGCTGCAGGATGGTTTCCCACGCCTGCGTCAGCGGCTGGACGAACATCGTCTGGCCAAAGCCGCTCCACTCTTCGCCGAGGCTGGCCGCCATCAGGCTGCCGTATTGCTGCGTATCAGTAAGGTCAACGCTCTTGCCCTGGAAAACCGTCTGCGCCAGGGTTTGTAGCATCTCCTGCGGATCCGGTGCGGCGGCAACCTGCTGCAGGCGCAGGCGCACGCGGGTGATACGGGTTAGATAGGTTTGCAGCGTCAGGCTGCTGTCGGCGGCCATCAGCTGAGAGCCGCTGTTTTTGCCGGTCAGCGCCAGCAGCGGGCCGAAGGTCACATCCAGCGGACCTTCGGGGCCGGTGGCTTTCTGGCTGATCACTGGCTTGTCTTTCTGACCGATCAGGTCTTTGGCTGAATTGATTAGCGTGTCTGACAGCGCCTCGCGCTGCTGGCCGGTCTGGCCCTGCCACGCCAGCGTGTTCATTAACGCAATCAGCGGTGACTGACGCACGTCGCTCATTAGCGTCAGCTGGTCCGTGACGTCGGCAATATTCTGCGCAGGGTTAAGCCGGATGCCATTGAGGAAGTTGAGCCAGCTGGCGGCAAAGTCACTGAAATAGCGTTGGGTTAACCGGGCCTTCAGTGCTTCCGGGGAAATCTCCTGCGGCACGGCGCTGCGAGTGTCGCTGAGCACCCAGTCGATTTCATCGCGCCGGGTGTTGGCCGCTTTCTCAATCTCCTGGCGCACGCCGCCTTCCCACGCCTTGCGCGTAAACACGCCCGGAATTTTGTCGTCACTGCTGAACAGCCGGTGCATATCGGTGCCCGGCGTCATATCTTCCAGCGTCAGATCGGTGTAGTTGCGGCGCACGTCGCGCAGGACGTTTTGATATAGCGTCATCTCGGCGTTGCGCTGGCCGGTCTGCAGCAGCAGCACCTGGCGTACCTGACTCAGCAGCGACGCATTGGGTTTGATGCGCCAACCCGGCTGCGACGGCAACGACGCGGCATAGAATGCCCACAAATCCGGGGCCAGCGTCTGCCACAACGACGTTGAAATGCCGGGATATTCCGACTGAACGGTCGCCATGGTCTGCGCATAAAATGCCGGTTCAGCGCGCTCCGGGCGCGCCATCATCAGCCAGGCCTTTAACTGCTTATAACCCGGCTGCGCCAGCGTGGCGCGCTGCGGGCTGGCGGCAGGCAGGCCGGCCAGATAAGTCAGCCTCTCTTCAAGTGCGATGCGCGCCGGTTCATGGATCAGCCGCTGCGCTGCGACGCCGTACCACGGCAACATCGCATCATGCAACTGCTGCGTATGGTTAATGCCGAAGCGCTGATACCAGGGCGCGCCGTGCTGTAGCCAGTGCTGCTGCTGCCCGAGATCGTTACGCAGGCCATGCAGCGCAATCAGCTGCGCATCATCAACCTTGGTTGAATTCACCAGTACCTCAGCTTTATCCGCCGCGCTGACAATCTCATGGCGGTTGAACAGCGCAGACGCCAGCATGCCTGCACCGCCGAGCAGCATCAGGCTCATCAACGACCAGGCCAGCGTCTGCTGCCAAGGCAGCCCGGTGCGACAGCCTCTGGCGCGGTCTGACGCGATTCCCTGCCAGAGCGCACTGTCGGATAATGCCTGAGGATGCACGCTGTCCAGCGCAGGCTTTGCTTCCGGCAGGCTGAACACCAGACCACGCAGTAAACTGCGACGCGCCGGGTCCAGCCACGGCGCTAAGCGCTGCTGCCAGGCCTGACTTTCACCGCTGGCAAGCTGATGCGACAGACGCAGCAGCCAGTCGTGGCTGATGTTGTGAGCGACCTGCGCCAGACCGCGTTCACGTAACGGAGTGACCAGGCTTTCCAGCTGTTGAGCTATATCTTCCGGCTGCGCTTTCGCCGGAAACACTGCGCCTACTGCGTTGTTTTCACGCTCTGGCTGCGGCCAGTCACTATGACCGAGCTGCCAGATCCACACCGGCGCACGCCAGCGCAGCGCGGTGGCAATCTTCTCCAGCGAGCGCATCGCTGCATCGCTTTTTTGTGGTGTGAGAGCAGTATCGGAACCGTGCACCAGAACAATGCCGTCCAATGGGCGACTGCGGCGCAGCTTGCGCAGGAGTTGAACCGTGGTTGTGTTCAGTTCAGCACCAAGGCTGGCGCCATAAATCAGTACTACGCCAGCGCCTTCCAGCCACTGCTGATGAATGAGTCCCGGAATGAGGGCTTCAACAGCGGCCTCATCGCCGGTGATTAGTAACATGCGTACTTTCCGCCGCCATAACCAGCCGTAACGTGCCTTAAGATGCTGACACAGTTCCAACAGCGTGCTCTGCGTGCTGCTATCGGTTGTGCTTTTTGGGGATGCAAAGGGTTGCAACGTAACAGATCGTTTTATCCATAACCGCCAGCACATCACCACGATGACGGCCAGGCTGCCTGTGATTATCCAGACAAGAAAACTGATCAATAGCATTGGGCGCAGCCGTTCCCACTCGGTGGTCAGTTGTAAAGAGAGCCACCACCAGAGTCCGCTACCGACAATGTCGAATAAAGTTACGAAAATAAAAAAAAGGGCTGCGGTTGCCAACGGCGAGGTGACTGAAGGCTTTTGATCCTTATCCATAAGTTTTAACAATTCCCGTGGTGTAACCAGCGGTCAGATCGCGTGCAATCCAGGCGCTGGGCTTTCCTTGTTGTTGCGTATTGAGTGCGGCGAGTGACATGAGAATTAACGCTGCCATATTTCCCGTTATTCCCCAGTTAGCGTCCTGCACATGATGTGTCAGATTCCAGCCATTGAGGTAAGGAAGCTCATCCTCAGGAAGCGTGAAAAGCAGACAGGCGTCAGGTGGCTCGCTTATCTCGCTCTGTTCAAGCGCGCGTTGACAGGCATTGGCCAGCGTGGATGAATCGCAAATTTCACCACGATTTAACTGCACCACGCCCTCCCGCCCCACCAACCACAGCACAGCCGCTTCTCCGGCGGGCAGATCTTTGCTTATTGCGGGTTGTGATGCACAACCCGCAATAAGAATGGTTTGATCCACCGTTGCATTGTTTATCTTCTCGATGACCGTTGCTAACGAGGCTTCCCCCAACCAGTTCTCTGGCTGTTCGGGCAGTAATAGCTCAGGAAACGTAACAGATGCTTGCTGCGTAAATGCTTGCCAGGCTCCAGGCGATCCCAGCCAGTAAAAAAGTCTGGGAGGTAATGCCAGTGCATCAGGCCGCTGTTTTCGCCACTGCAGCACCAATAAACTCGCTAACTGGGCTTCACGTGTGCCTGAGTCTTTAGTAACGATCTGCGGCAATCGCAGTGCTCGACCAGTCGATTCCGTCACTGGTTGCGGTGAACGATGTTCACGCAGCAGCAGCCGGGACCAATGCTGCGGCTCAGTCCCTGAAGGGCCGAGCAACACAATATCGTGTAGCCCAATTACTTGCTGATGCTGCTGCCACCAGAGCTGTTGCTCATACTCGACCAATTGCTGGTAAAAACGACCGTTATGCACGGCACAGCGGTAATACAAAATACGTGCTAGCCACATCAGAAAAAGCAACGCTGCGATCACCGTCGATACTGCCAAGGTATTAACACCACGCTGTTCAACGGGCGTGAGTAAAGCCATAAAGGCAGAGCTGAACGATATCAACGCCACCCCAACAATTAACCAGCGCTTATTATTGGGGGAACTGGCTGGCGAGCATGGCGGAAAACTGGGCGGCATCCTCACGATGCGATACCGCAATCAGGAAATGAGCTGACCAGCGTGCAGCCGCAGGCACATTTATGCCCGTGTAATGCGGCGGGTTGACCATCGAATCGGGTTAACGAACTGCCTTCCGCGATGGTCGTCATACCGTGTTTATTGCACTTCACCGGATCGCCTTTAACAGCAAAACCTTTGCCGAAGCAGTTGTAATGCCCGGCCAATACCTTGCCGCCATACTCGCGTAAGGTATCGCCTTCACGAATAACATTTGTCATGATGTTTTCCTTAACATTAAGGCAAATTTAATTAGCAGGGCAATTCAGAGTTGGAATGACGTAATCTACATCATTAATAAACTTACTCTGCTAATGTCCAAAAAAGATAAATAACTGAAAAAAGAGAAACCAACCAAAGAGCAATAAGCGCGTATATCGCCCGATAAAATAATCCTCGCGCCCCTGCCCAACGCTCATTCAGGCTGCGGGTCGTTAAATCTTTTCCTGCCCATAAGTTCGACATTCCCGCATCAAATAAAACAAGATCGCTTTCGCTATCCAGCAATGTAAAAAGCCGCTCGTCCAGCCATAAACGCCAGCAAAAGTAATGCGTTGTTAAAAACAGGATTAACAACAATAAACTTTGCAACGAATATAATAGGTTAAAAGCCAATACCAGTGGAGGGAGAGTTAACAGTGCAAAATAACGCCAACTAGATAAATGAATTTGCACAATTCGATTAGTTAGCCCGATGTTTTGCATTGAATTTCCTGAAAATGTTCCAGCAGTTGAATATGATCAGATGTCAATACCACCTGCGGACGCTGTTTTTTTATATGATCGATGGCTTGAGCAACGGAACTAACATGTCGTTCTGCTACTAACCAGGCAGCCATAACCGTTGCACTCCGCGATAAACCCAATGCGCAGCAAACGAGAACTGTGCGGTGTTTTTTCTTTAGCTCAGTGAGTTTGGCGACAGCATGGCTGATATTGCCAATATCAGGCACTGTTAAGTCCATCAATGGATGTGCGCACCATGCACGCCGCATACCAGAACTACGATGAAACTCAGCCGTAAGATCAAGCACCGCTTCTTGCTTCGGCGTTTTATCAGGAAAACCACCCAGAGATATACCATCATAAATCAATGATGTTTTGGCTAGTGAATGAGAGAACCACTGTTTTGAAAACCAGGCTCCGATTAAATAAGGGTTAAGTATGAATCGCGCTGAGAGAGACAAATATCCTCCACTACTTTTCTGGAATACACTTATGCCAAGGCCTGCGTAGCCAGACGCGACAATAAATAAAGCAACGGCAGGCCAAAATAGAAAATAGCCATATGGAATCAATACCCCTGCCATTAAACAGATTAAGCTACTAAGGAAATATTTGGCAGCCAGACACAATTCGTGTGACGAGGGCACCTTCCATCGCCATCGATCTTTTATTGGAATTACATAGCTAATTGCCACTGCCACAATAAAGCCACTGAACACATCAATAAAATGATGCTGCCAGGTTGTCAACACTGAAAGCGCAATAAGCAAAAACCATGCGCCATTAACCAGTCTGGCACTACGGGTTAAATGCTGACGAAAACGTAACCACAGCAGCCAGGTGAGGATAATATGCAACGAAGGAGCCTGATTAAAAGGCAAATCAAACAGTTCAAGCTGATAAAATAACCAACCAAACATCCCCTGTATGTCTGGTCGAATAAAGGTAAATTTTAGTGGGAAAAGTAGAAACCCAACACAAGCAATAAAGGATCCAGCAAGCAACCGACAGCCGTGACGGGTCAGCTCTTGTTTTGATGTGCAGATGAAGAGCGAAATGCCATACAGCAGGTCAATGCTCCAGTAAGGCACTATGGTCCACGGCATAAAGGGAATGGCGCGTTCCCAATTGAACACAATGCTGCCAATATCACTCCTCGTCGCCGTGTACAGATTCACCTGCCCGTAGCTGAGAAAGAAAAACGGTCCTAATAACAGCAACCAACATAGCCCCTGTTTCCAGAGGCTATATTTTTTCTGCATGAGAGTTAACTCAGACATGCTGCTTTCTCACTGCCAGCGATACGGTAAAGATGCCAAATTCATCAATTACCTGATGGCATTTCTCGAAACCGGCCTGCTCCACCAACGCATCCATCTCTTTCTGGCTACGTACACGCATCATCCACGGGATGCCATTCTGGTGGCTGGTTAAGGTATAAGCGATGGTTTTTAACTGCGGGTGCCAGGGTTGCCCGGTGTAAACCAAAGCACCTCCCGGAGGTATGGCAGCAGCAAGACCCGCTAGCGAGGTTTTTATTAAGTCGTTATCTGTGAACAGTTCATACAAGCCAGAAACAATGCCCAATGTTGGCGCTGGATTGATAGAGGCAAGAGAATCATAGTCAAATGCGTTGCCTTTTTTGAACTGAGCAATGTGGCTCAACCCACGCTGCTCAATCATTGATCGGCCTTTTTCCACATTCAAATCGCTGTAATCCCGCAGCAAAATGCTTTCAATGCCCTGCTGTTGTTCTAGCGCATCCAACACGTAGCGACCGTGTCCGGCAGCGATATCCACTACTCGCACTGGCATATTGTTGGCCTGAAGTTGCGCAACAGCCTGCACAATCATCTGCTGGATGTTCACTTTCCGCACGCGGATGCCACGCCAGCCAACACTGTTGAGATAGTTACGGTCAATGATGCGACCAAGAATGCCAAAACCTTCAGCCTGATTGCGGTAAACGTAATCCAGCGTACTACCTGAATCGAAGCCGGTTTCATAACCCAGACGCATGCCTTTAGATTGCCTGCCAATGGTTTTCATGCCAAAACTCAAAGCCGAATAACACATCCCTTCCAGCGATCGGGATTTCAGTGGCGCCTGCAATTCACGATATGCATCTGCACTTGGACTCCAGCGATCTTCATTGCTGTAGTCGAATGCATAAGGCGGAGCTTCATAAAGTCGGTCAATAAAACTTTTCATTTTATCGAACGCGAGAGAACGATTTTTCTCACCCAACGTATCGTGATAAAAACCGGGTAAAATATGCTGCTCTTTTATTGCGCTACGGATACCGGCATAAAACTGTTTTTGCGGTTTCGCATGCACCACAAAATCATCACCTGAAATAAGTAATTGCGTAGGCAGAGTGATAGCTGAAGAATCAGCAACAATGCGCTCCGCCGTTTTGTAGAGATCTAGCAAGATATTAACGGCTATTTGTCGCGTGATTAATTTGTCCTGCTCAAAACTCGCGATACGTTCAGGATCGTGGGTCAGAAACTTACCTTTCACGTAAGAGTTAACGTAGAACAAGCCACGCATACGCTGCATTACTCTCAGACCGACACGAGCAAACGGCACATATAATTTGACCTTAAATGCCGGAGATGCCAGTACCATGCCACGAATTTTTGGCGCGTAATCATGAACCCAGGTTGATACCAGCACCGCACCAACGCTTTGTGCAATCACGACAATATCCTCAAGCTTAATCTGCGCATCCTGTGCGACAAAACGTACAAACTCATCAACATCTAATACTGAACGAGCCAGGCTTGGGCTATAACCGCGTTCGCCGGGTGACTTGCCGTGACCGCGTGCGTCCCAGGCATAAAATCGCGTATCGGGCATCATCAGTTCATCCACAATATGTTGCAGGCGTCCAGAGTGTTCATGCCCACGGTGAAACAGCACAATGACTTTATTGCTATTCACTTCCGTGGCTGGCCAGTGGCGAAAAAATAACGATGTTTCATCGCTGGCTAAGAATGTACCTTCCTGAAATAAACGCGCTTCCTTACTCATGATGCTTTCCTTGTGGCTAGTTGCTCTAAAGCGACAAAGCGATTTAAGAGTGATGTTTTAAAAATGATTTTATCCGCGTCATAATCGATTGGACTATCAATAAAGATGTCGATAAAAAAAGGGACGGGGATTTTCTGACCTTTACCCATCGCACGATCCAGACCGTGCATGTAAACAGGAATAATAGGTACATCGGGGCACTGCTGACTTAAATGCCAGATACCCGATTTAATCTCCGAAATTTTTCCAGGCTCTCCGCGCGTGCCTTCTGGGAAAATAATGACGATTCTATTCTTTGCTAATGCATCAATACAGGCTTGCAACGGATTAGCTAAATGGGCGCCGCGATAAACCGGAATAATGCCAATGACTTTCAGCGCGAACCAGCCAATGACTTTGTTCTTTAGAAAATAATCAGCCGCGGCAACTGGCTGAACGTTTACCAATGTCTTTAGTGGGAACAAGGTAAACAGTGTCAATACATCCAGATGGCTATTATGGTTTGTCACAATAATCGCCGGCCCCTCTACCGGTAATTTCTTGCGATCGCTAACACGTACACCCAACCAAATCCAGACGACGGGATAAGCGATACATAGCGTAAATATCCAGCGTAAAAACCGATTCATCAGCGCCTCTACATGTAGAAGTAATAATAGAAATGGAAGAATAGCGGCGCGGTATAAATCAGTGAATCGAGACGATCGAGAATACCGCCGTGTCCTAGTAGCAGTTTTCCAGAGTCCTTAACGCCAAAATCACGTTTAATGGCTGACATCACCACGTCACCGCAAAATCCGCTTAAACCAATGATCACACCAGCGCCAATAGAATGAATCAAATCCATCTGTGTCAGCAGCGGGCCAAAAATGCCCGCCAGCAGCGTTGTGGTGAATACACCACCCAATAACCCGGCCAGGGTTTTATTTGGGCTAACCTTAGGTATGACTTTTATTTTCCCTAACGACTTACCCCAAAGATATTGCGAAATATCATTGAGCTCAGTGCAGCCGACAAGGAAAATAACCAGTAACGCCCCTGCTATAGTATACGTGCCCGGCAGCATCATCAAATAAGCAACATGACTTAATGAAAATACCGTGGTCATCATGCCCCAATGTATAATCGATGCAGAGTTCAAAAACCCCTTGGTATCACCGACAATAACCATGCGCGCAGGCAAGAATAGAAATACATAAATGGGGATGAAAATAATGAACATCCCATACCACGACATTCCCACCCAGATGTATTGCAGCGGAATGGCAGCATACATCCACAGCAAAGGCACGCTGTCTGAACGTCGTGTCGGCGCTAACGTCAGATATTCCTTTAACGAAAGAAAACTGAGTAAACCAAAGAAGGTCAGTGCCAACCACTTGGGTGACAACATTGCCAGAGAAAACAGGCTGATGATTACCCACCAACTATTAATTCGCTGCTGTAACTCTAGCCAGTCACGTTGTGGACGAGTTTGTTTCAGAATGAAGAGAGTCAGGGTAGCGAGTAATAAAACACTAAATATCCCACCAAAGCAATAATATAGTATCTTCGAGGCGTCAGGCATTATTCACCTCCATCGCACTTCGGCAACGATTGATGCAGGTCCATACCAGTAACAACGACATGGCAGTGAAAACCTTATTGGCGACGTCAATATATTGTGGCCAGCAAGCAATAAACAGACCTAATGCTCCTAATAGAAAAGCGCGATCGCTTTTTCCTAATGGTCCTCGATAATTCCTGATGTGCGTCAAAGTCTGAGCAATAACGCCACAGAATTCAGTAAGCCATGAAAGCAACACCATCAGCACGACTAACCATGCAGATACGCCGGTTAAAAAAGCGAATGAGAGGTAGAGTGCAGCATCTGAAATAATATCGCCAACTTCATTGAGAATTGCGCCAAGCGTTGATTGCTGATTGAACTCTCTAGCTAACATGCCATCAATAGCATTTAGCGCCATACGAAAGAATAAAAACAGCGGGAGTAAAATGAATAGTGACGGTTGTGAAAAGAATATTAGCAACCCGCCCAATATTATTGACCCCAGCATTGCTAGTAATGTTATTTGGTTTGCGGTAACTCTTTTCGCATGCAGCATAATTACAATTGGTCTGAGTAAGTTTTGAAACTTAGGTTTGATGTCATATAACGTCATAATAGGGCTCCTGCCATTTATTTTATTTCCAGCTATTTTTTCGAAAAATAAATTATGCAGATAGAGTTTTTTCTTTATTCGACCAATCCGAAAGAATCGAATTCTTAGCCATCATTAAGTTGTGCTCATCAGCGACAGCTTTATAGTTTGCAACCACTGCTCCAGGTTCATCTGTGAATTGCTGTTGTTGTGCAGCATCCGGCAGCATGGGGATAAGCTCATTGGTCTGCACGTCGCGCATTTCGATATCGAATGCTTCAAGGCCAGCTGTTGCTGCAAGCCCAAAGACTTTTTTGAAATCTTGTTTCTGCTTTAAACTGATAATAACACCCGCCACAGGTGATACCGCGCCAACAACATCACCGGCAATGACCAATGGTGATAATGACTTATTACTTTTATTGCCGAAATAGATCATTCGGTAACGGAAATATCCGCCCCAGGGTTCACGTGTACCTAATGCGGAATACAAAAACCAGGCGCGAGAATCATGTACCTGATTATCGAATAGCGATCTAACCAATCCGGACGGGTTAGTAGCATTACGGGATTCATCTGAGAATGGAAAGAGCAACTTATACATTACATCGCCTTCCGTTCTCATTTTTTTAAACTCTGCTACTTCATCATCGGTATTGATGCGAAAAATCGTTCGACCAACCAGATTATCTATAACGACCTGAACAACACCCTTCTGCGAACGAAACTTACCTTGATAGTCTTCACGAAATTCACGTGCGGCTTCCCACAGTTGTCGCTTTGCAATATCTGGGTCGAAATCCTTAACGCCGGCGGGCATAACGATATCTTTCAGCTCTTCTTTTGAATACTTACATTTTTCGGCGACTCTTTTGGATTCTATTTCTCCCTGCTTGTCCTCTCTGTTTTTCTTTGAAATCTGATACTGTTTAGGATCATTGTCACTATTAGTCGCTTCCTCATAAAAACGTGCATTAATCAGTGTTTCATGCGCATATCGCCCAATACGCCAGCCGGTGATCCATGCCATTTGATCTTCAATCACCGCTTCTAACGACGCTGTTGCTCGTACAGGTTTGTAATCTGCTGCTTCTTGAGAGCTGAACTCTTTTGGGGTGGATTGGTTGAGGGTGAATTCTCGCCAAGCGTTGAATCGCTTAATCAAGTTTCTATGTATAAGAAATTCTCCCATAACTTCCAGTGGCAATTTTCTCCAGTTATCATTCGCATGTTGATTAGATAACGAATCTTCAGGAACTTTCAAAGGAGCCCCTGCATTAAACGCTTCACAATATATGTCGTTCAAAATAATCTGTGATAGAAGGAGACTATCATTAGGACCATTAGCTTTCCCTTGATCCCCTGGAGGATATCCCCCACCAACATCCGAATGCATGCCAGGATAAACCACCTCAATACTGTTCTCTGGATATTTTCCATTACACCTACGAATAGAATCCAGAGGAAAGCATAGCCGTTGTTCATGGGATGAAACCAAATGAGCGCAACGTTTAATCAAACCACCATAAGTGACTTCGTCAGGCAATTCCATGGTGTCATCGGCCCACGCCATATGGCCTTCCGCTAATGGAGCAATATGGGCGACTCCCACTGAAGCGACTGTATCAAGCAATCCCAGGAATTCAACACTGATCGGAATTTTCAGTTCATCAATAGTTAAGCATTGCTCCGGTTTCGTATTTTCCACTTCTGGCGGTGGGAGCAGTTCACAGAGCCAACGAACAAAAGCACGAGCAGTTGCCGCACCACGCGAGAAGCCATAAACATACAGCTTGATACCCAGCAGTTTTGGTTTTCCTGGCTCGGGTTGATCAAGCGCGGGTTTCAACAGAGACTTGAGTGAGCTCAGCTGCCTCGTGAATTCTTCATAGCGATTATGACTGCCGCCATATCCAAGCCGCGCCCAGGTTGTTCCCATGTTCTTAACAGCCTTGCGAACTTCAGCATTGCTCATCCACTTTTCTTTCAGAACATAATTCAGCACATCAATAATGCGTAACAGCGCCCAGTTGATACGTTCTTCACCCATATGCGCTAGTGCCAGCCCTATAATACTGTAATCAAGATCGTTTATTTCCGGAAATGGCGTACCGACGCCGGGTAGATAAAATTTGAAATACTTATCAGCTCCGGTTTCGTTAATATCAAATAGTTCGCCGTTATCCCGTCCAACGCCACCTGCATAGCCACTGCCAATGGTAGCGCGAAATAAACGTGCAATATTTGTTGGGTGTTTTGGATTAGACAAATATAAATCGTTATTCAGATTATTACCCGTTCCATCAAAAAATATGCTGATATGTAACGTTTTGCAGCATGGCGGTTCTACTCGCTGCCCAGCAGCCACACACAGCGCCTGGCGGTATTCAAGTTCCTCACTGTCTTGTTTTTTGCAATTTAATCCAACTAACGCCGCGGAATCCGGTAAACGCCCTTGAGGAGGGAAAGATGGCGGATACCAGACTAAATCTCTTTCAATTACTTTGGACATACGGCAGGCTCCTTCATCCTCAAAGGCTCTTTAATCGGATAGTTGGGATTGCGTGGTGACCAACAGCTGGTGGTGACTTTAATTTCATCACAGGGAAGAAAATGAACAGTAATTCCGCAAGTATCCTCATTATTATAATCTTGGAGAGAAACTGTCTTCTTATGCTGGCGATTTAGTGCCTGCATTTTCTTTTTCCAAATCTGGTATTTTTCCCAATTTTCAAATCCCGGAAAACCATCCATTTCTCCAACTCCTGTTTCCCATTCAATTTCGACCTTCATTCCCGGTTGCCATTTAGCTGGCACACCAAAACAACAACCACCACCGCCCCCTTGATAAGGGCCAATTGAGTCTATTCCGGACTTGCCATCAACACTGAATTGATTAATTGCCCAGTGTGTATGGTTGATAGCTTTAATCACCCCGGAACCACCACTGGCCGCATTAGCATTTTCCTGAGCACAGGAAGACAATAAACAAGTGAGAGAGAGTAATATACAGAATCGAAAATTTTTCATTATTTTGGACATACGACTGGCTCCTTCATCCTTAAAGGTTCTTTGATAGGATAATTAGCATTACGCGGAGACCAGCAGCTGGTAGTGACTTTAACTTTGTCACAAGGCAGAAAGTGAACAGTAATGCCGCAAGTATCCTGTCCATTGTAATCCGAAACTGTAACCAATTGGTTATGAGAGCGTATTTGAGATTTTATTTTCCTTGTCCATTCGAGAAATTTCAATTCATTTTCATATCCTGGAAAACCATCCATTTCTCCAACTCCTGTTTCCCATTCAATTTCCACATTCATTCCCGGTTGCCATTTAGCTGGCACTCCAAAGCAACAACCACCACCACCGCCTTGATAAGGGCCGATAGAGTCTATTCCTGACTGGCCATTAACACTGAAATGATTAATTGCCCAGTGTGTATGGTTGATAGCTTTAATCACTCCGGAACCACCACTGGCCGCATTAGCATTTTCCTGAGCACAGGCGGACAATATAAAAGTGAGAGAGAGTAATATACAGAAACGAAAATTTTTCATCACTTTTGACATATGGCTGGCTCCTTCATCCGTAAAGGCTCTTTAATTGGATAGTTAGCATTACGCGGAGACCAACAGCTGGTGGTGACCTTAATTTCATCACAAGGAAGAAAATGAACAGTAATCCCACAAGTATCCTGTCCGTTATAATCCGGAAGTAATACTATCTTACTGTGCTGTCTCTTCTGCTCGTGGTTTTTCTTAGTCCAGGCTAAATACTTTTCCCAATCGGCAAAACCTGGAAAATCATCTGATGAGCCAACACCTGTTTCCCATTCAATTTTAACCCTCATTCCCGGCCGCCATTTAGCTGGCACACCAAAGCAACCACCACCACCGCCCCCTTGATAAGGGCCAATTGAGTCTATTCCGGACTGGCCATCAACATTGAATTGATTGATTGCCCAGTGTGTATGGTTGATAGCTTTAATCACCCCGGAACCACCGCTAACCGCATTAGCATTTTCCTGAGCACAGGCGGAAAATAAAAAAGTGAGAGAAAGTAATATACAGAAGCGAAAATTTTTCATCACTTTGGACATACAGCTGGCTCCTTCATCCGTAAAGGCTCTTTAATCGGATAGTTTGAATTACGTGGTGACCAACAGCTGGTGGTTACTTTAACTTCATCACAGGGAAGAAAATGAACAGTAATTCCACAGGTATCCTGCCCGTTGTAATCTGGTAATAGAACGATTTTCGTGTGCTCTCGGTCATTAGCTTTCATTTTTTTTAGCCACGCATTGTATTTTTCTCGGTCAGAAAATCCAGGAAATCCTTTAGTAGATGCTTCACCACTTTCCCATTCAATTTTAACTGTCATTCCCGGTTGCCATTTAGCTGGCACCCCAAAGCAACAACCGCCGCCGCCGCCCTGATATGGACCGACATTATCTATTCCTGACTGGCCATTAACACTGAAATGATTAATTGCCCAATGTGTATGGTTGATAGCTTTAATCACCCCGGAACCACCGCTGGCCGCATTAGCATTTTCCTGAGCACAGGCGGACAATAAACAAGTGAGAGAGAGTAATATACAGAAGCGAAAATTTTTCATTATTTTGGACATACGGCTGGCTCCTTCATCCGTAAAGGCTCTTTAATTGGATAATTTTCGTTGCGTGGTGACCAGCAACTGGTGGTTACTTTAACTTCATCACAGGGAAGAAAATGCACGGTAATGCCACAAACATCCTGTCCACTATAATCAGGGACCAAAACTATTTTATTATGCTGACGATTATTAGCCTTCATTTTATTTTCCCAAGCAATGTATTTATCATAATCTGCAAATCCAGGAAATCCTTTAGTAGATGCTTCACCACTTTCCCATTCAATTTTAACTGTCATTCCCGATTGCCATTTAGCTGGCACCCCAAAGCAACAACCACCGCCGCCGCTCTGATATGGACCGATAGTATCTATTCCTGACTGGCCATCAACACTGAAATGATTAATTGCCCAGTGAGTATGATTAATAGCTTTAATCACGCCACCTACAGCTTGAGCGTTTGGTAGCAAAATGAAGACTGATATAGTTATCGCAATTAAATTAAAGAAAAATAGTATCATTTGTTTCATTCCTTCCTTGCGATTAGTTAGCCGACGATTACTTCTGCCAACTTTCCTTCAACCCAACGCTCGCGATCTTCATCCATAATTAAATCTTTATCTGAGGCCTCGCACATCGCTTTATAACAAATCTGAAACAACGTTTCCTGTGACAGATGTTCGGGAATGACGCTTTGTTGATAGTTCAGCATAATATTTACATCACAAACGCACATTAGATAATCCAGCTGACGATCGCTGAGATCAATATGTGACATTTTTTCACCACTTAAAGGTGCGGCACCATTACCCGCTATCAACTGTGCAACACCATCTCTGTCTATCCAGCTCCAAAACACAACGGGTCTATGAATTTGTGATTTCTGTTCTTCATTTAATAAATCAGCTGTTAGAAGAGGAAATAATCGTGGATCATAAAAGCGAAGAATTCCTAAGCGCCCTTCATGTCGGCCATCGGCACAATTCTGCAACCATTTGGCCAGTAAATCCATTGGCCAGATTATTGTTATGCCGGTTGCAGCGATACCACAATATGCGCGTGAGCCAGGCTATCAACAGTAGCATCATAATTACAGCCGCCACAGCTATGGTGTTCAGTCCACGCTTTTCCTCCGGCATGAGTAAAGCGATTACCGCAGAGCTGAAGGACAATAATGCGGCACTGATAAGCAGCCAGCTTATTATTAGGTGATGCAGATTCAGGATGCGGCGGAAAAGAAGGTGGCAGCCTCACGATGCAATACCACAATCCGGGAACGAACTGACCAGCGTGCAGCCACAGGCGCATTTATGGCCGTGAAGTGCGACGGGCTGACCATCGATTTTTGCCAATGAACTACCTTCAGCAATCGAATTCATTCCGTGAAAGTTGCACTGAACCGGATCGCCGACCACGGCGATACCTTTACCAAAACAGAGATAATGTCCTGCCAGAACTTTACCGCCGAATTCCCGTAAGGCATCGCCTTCTCGAATGACTTGTTTCATTGGAATTCCTTTTCTTAACACCAGATATCTCGATAGGGATTTATTAACTACTTATCTGTTTAAAGCCTGCTATGACCACAACTCTGCTATCGCCGATTTGGTGCTGACAAACTGTTCCTCGTTAATAGAATGCTGGATGGCACTACTTCCTTTAACTGTATTTGTCAACGCTAACTGAACGCGTAATTTGGATGTATTTTCTACTTGAATATTTTCCGACGTATTTATCAGGGAGATTTTCTGGTTGATGCATGTACCAGAAGCTTCGGCTGAAGCTGTTGGCATTTTCTCATAACGTTCAACCACTACGCCAAGCCATGGAACAGCTTTTTTCATTCGCCACTCAAGGAAACGACCATATTTAATTATCGGTGTGACGTTCTTACTCATCACCTCACCAAAGTAGATCATGCGGTAAAGGAAATAACTTCCCCAAGGTTCTCTGTCACCAAAGGTTCCATGCAGAAACCAGGCTCTGGAGTCGTGTATCTGATCATCGAACAATGCAACAACCAAGTTTTTAGCAGCAGAGTCATCGTGTTGTGATGAGAATAATATCTTAACTTTATCGGTAGCCGATTTTTTTATGCGTTCATATTCAGCAGATTTATCATCGTCACTGAATATGTAAACAAAGCCACTTAGGCTATCGGCAAGACGAAAAATATAATTACCAGTGCGTGGTCGAGGTTTTTTTTGATAATCGGCACGGAACTCTTCCGCGGCTTCGCGTAATTGTGTTTGACCCAATGCAGGATCAAAATCCTTTATTCCGGGGGGTAGTGGAATATATTCACTGTCCCAGCGTGACATTCTTAGCTTTGTTCTTTTACCTTCAGTTTTAGCTTGAGCTTTATCGCGTTCTGATTCAGATTTCTCCCTAACATCGGGGTCGCTATCTTTGTCCATTCCATCTGCGGCGGAATCGATGTAAAAGCGTATTGTTTTATAACTTCCATTTGCATAGCGACCAATACGCCATGCAGTGATCCAAGCAAGTTGATCATTTATAGCTTCTATAATATTAACAGGGCAACGAATAGGTTTATATTGATAGGTGTCCTCATCTGAAACTTCGTAATCACTGTAAATATTCAATGTTAATTGCCGCCAGCTGTTAAATTTAGCAGCAAGAGACTCGGTTGTAGAAAACTCAATGACCTGCTCAGCTGATAGCGCTCTCCATTTATCATTGACTAAATCATCGGGTAGTGATTCTTTAATTACTTTCAAAGGGGCCCCGGATGAGAATGCAGCAGCATACAAATCATTAAGGGCTATTTGAGATAATAGGTCATCACCATTACTAACACTAGCTTTTCCCTGGTCTCCCGGTGGATAACCGCCGCCGATATCCGAGTGCATTCCTGGATAGACAACTTCTTTAGCATACGAAGGATAGGTTCCATCATGGCGACAGATTGAATCCAATGGAAAACAGAGTCGCTGCTCATGGGCAGAAGCAAAATGTACGCAGTTTTTAATCAACCCATTATCTGGCAACTCCATTGCACCATCTGCCCATCCCATATGCCCTTCCGCAAACGGAGAAATATGAGCCACACCAACAGAGGCTACCGTATCAAGTAAACCAAGAAACTCAACACTCAGAGGGAGTTTCCAATCAGCTCCATCTAGTGTCAGACAAAGTTCCGGCTTTGCATTTTGGTTCAATCCTCCCGGCAAGAGCCTGACTAACCAATTAATAAAAGCCCTAGCGGATGCAGCACCACGAGAAAAACCATAGACATAAAGCTTAATGCCTAACAGCTTAGGTTTTCCAGGTTCAGGTTGTTGTAGTGCCAGCTTAAGACTGGGTTCGATATCTTTTAATAATTTTCTGAACTCTCTCAATCTTGAGAAATACCCGGGCACGGAACTAGATACGATTTTGCTCGTCATCGCTTTTACAGATTTCCAACTCTCAGCATCGGAGAGTTCAGGCAATCCCAGCGTGCGTCGTAGTGCATCGATAATTCGAATCAATGCCCAGTTAATTCTTTCTTCACCATAAGTCGCCGCTGCAAGTCCTGGTGTACTGTAATCAAGGTCCATCACTTCAGGAAACGGAGTTCCGACACCAGGAATATAATATTTATAGTATTTATTCCCAGATGTATCCTTAGGATCAACCAGTGTTTCACCATTACCTGGAACCCCACCTGCGTATCCTTGGCCAATAGTGGCACGAAATAATCGAGCTATATTGGTTGGATGTTTTATTTTAGATAAAAAAACATCATTATTGATATTATTTCCCGTACCATCGAAAAAAATACTAATGTGCAATGTTTTGCAGCAAGGCGGCTCAACTCTACGTTCAGCTACTTTACAAAGCTCATTCCGATAAGCCAATTCCAGGCTATCCTGTTGCTTACAATTATAGCCCACCAAAACAGATCTGGTAGGCAGCCGTCCTTTTCTTGGGAATAATGGTGGGTACCAGGAAATATCTAAATTCACTTTGGACATGACTTTGGCTCCTCCATTTCAATGGGTTCTTTAATTGGATATCTAGGGTTACCATATCCATCACAACTGGTTGTCACCTTTATTTGATCGCAAGGAAAAAAATGGACAGTAATGCCACATGTTTTTTCTCCATTGTAATCTGGGACAGGTACAGTTTTCGTGATGTTTCTATGACTATTTATTATCATCTTTTCCCATGCACGGTATTTCTCAGTATTTTCAAAGCCAGGAAAATCTTTAGTAGAAGCCTCACCTGTTTGCCAATCGACTTTCACTGTCATTCCTGGCTTCCATTTTTCTGAAACACCAAAACAGCACCCCCCACCACCACCCTGCCAGGGACCAATGATATCAATTGCTGATTGATTATTTACGCTAAAATGATTGATTGCCCAATGTGTATGATTTATTCCTTTAATTGTACCACCTCCGCCACGAGCATCATCACCACGATCACACCCCGTGATGAAAAGAATGCTTAGGAAAATAAAAAATAATGTAACAACCTTTAAATTTTTCATTATTTGCACTCTGTAGGCCCCTCCATTTCAATAGGTTCTTTAATTGGATAGCTTGGGCTCCCATAACCATCACAACTGGTTGTCACCTTTATTTGATCGCAAGGAAAAAAATGTACCGTAATGCCACAAGTTTTTTCTCCATTGTAATCTGGTAAAGGTACATTTTTTGTGATGTTTCTATGACTGCTTCTTATCATATTCTCCCAAGCGAGATATTTTTCGGTATTTTCAAAACCAGGAAAATCTTTAGTGGAAGCCTCACCTGTTTGCCAATCGACTTTCACTGTCATTCCTGGCTTCCATTTTTCTGAAACACCAAAACAGCAACCGCCACCTCCGCCTTGCCAGGGAACAATAATATCGATAGCAGATTGATTATTTACACTGAAATGATTGATTGCCCAGTGAGTGTGATTGATGCCTTTAATCGAACCTCCTCCATCACGAGAACTGTCAGTATCATCGCATCCTTTAAGTAACAATAAAGCACCAGCAAGAATTAATAAGTAGGCTTTCATAATGGATTCATATTATTTGGCAGTGAATCGTTTATAAATCGACCTTCAGCAATACCTTTCATAACCCATTCATATCTTTTTTCTTCAAAGAGAACATGATTTTTTGTCGCATCTAACATGCCATTAAAACAATAAAAAAATTCAGCTTCTTTTGAATTGAAGTAATTTTCAGGAAACGGTTGATATCGAAGATATTGTTTCGCATCGGATAAACACATTAGGCTTTCAAATTGAGGGTCGGTTAAGGTGAAAGGCTGGCAAGGTTCATAACTCTCTCGAATAGAACCGCCCCCCTGTTTTAAAACAGGTTGTCCATCTCTATCTAACCAACTCCAGAACAGTGCAGGGTTGTTAAGAGCCTGTTGCTGATCGTCATTGAGTATATGGCTAAATAAAAATGGAAATAAGCGACAATCCCAAAACCGAAAAATTCCTGGTCTTTCCTCGTGATTAGCATCTGTACACTGCCCAAGCCATTCAGATAAGTCTTCAAATGACCAGGAGGAGCCTATTACCATTAAAGGCGCATTGCTTGTGACTTCACGAGCAAGCTCATACAACCAGATAATTTGCTGCTCTTTTTTCAGATTAATGCGTACTAATAGTGGAGCATCTTCTAAATAAATGTTCTCAGGCAATCCTTCAAAAAGCGAATACCATCTAATCTCGGAACCAAAAGTTTTAAGCGCCGGAATAACAGAAAACCCAGCACCGCATTGATCAATAATAATATCAATGTGCTCATGTTCTATTTTTTGGCAAGTCAGCTCGACTTTATTCAACCAGTGGCTAATGTTATCCATAATTACGTCTCCCTCGGCACAAAGCCTTGCGCCCGCTGCTGAGCTAATTTGAGACACTCTTTACAAACTGATGAAGGCAAATCAGGTGCAGGGAAATCCTCGCTGGCCGGCCCTTGCCAGTCATGCTGGCCTTTCAGGCTAATTAAACCCGGTCCATGAATTTCGATATCTCCCGCAGGCGTTAGCTTGATATACGCACCACCGCAGCCAATAGTAATGCCATTTTTGGCCGTGAGCTGCAGGTGACCTTGCGTGGATTGCACCGTGACATCTTTAAGGGATGTCAAAGATAGCGTGTCGGCATGTGACTCCACCTGAAGCGGGCCTTTTGCAGAGACCAGACGCATGCCCTCCTGCTGGGCAAGCAGCGATATTGCCTTCGATGCATTCGCTGACAGTCGCTGTGCACTGACGAGATTCACTTCGCCAAGACTCTGTAAATACAGGCCTTTACCGCTGTTAAGCAACATCCCTTCCGGCGTTACTGCACCGATCCCTTCTGGCGCGCTGATCAGCATCGCTGATCCTTTCAGTTCATCTGCATTTTTATGTAGGGACTTCAGTGTCTCTATGTCCGGCGAAAAACTCCGGTGTGTCTGAGTAACACTTCCCCACTCAGTGAGCTGATTGACCGCCCCTTTCATCAGGCTGATTGGTTGCTTCATCTCCAGCGCATTTCCCTGCGCCGCCGTCTGCCCGTCCGCACTGATAAACAGCCCTTTGCTGGCGCGGATGGCTCCCCAGCTGTCAGTGCGCAGCTCAAAACCTTCGCCGCGCTTTTGCTTCTCACTGTCGACCAGATGTCCGAGATTCAGCTGGCTTTTACCGCCATACTCGGTGCTGAGCTTGATGTGCTCCTGCCCACGCGTGTCGTCGAGGCGCAGCTTGTTGTTGGCGGGCGTGCGCAGCACATTGCGTTTGTAATTGCGGATGGTGACGTGGTCCGCGCGTGACGAATCATGCAGCACGCCGGCAATGTATGGACGATCAGGGTTGCCGTGCTCGAAGCCTATCGCCACCTCGGTACCCGCCAGCAGCGGCAGGTGCAGCCCGTAGGTGTCGCCGGCGAACGGGCGCGCCTGGCGCACCCATAAACTTTCGAAACCGCTTTCCCAGCCCGCGCGGTCAAACAGCATATTGACGCGATAGCGTCCGTCGCGGTCAATGTGCCCGTAGGTATCGTTGGTGGTGGTGCTGGTGATGCGCGCCGGTAAGGTACCGGCCATCACCGGGCGCGGCGCGGGTTCCGGACGGTAGCTGTAGCGGCCTTCCGCCGGGATGCCGTTAAACGCGGTTTCCATGCTGCTGTCGCGCGCCGCGCGGCAGACCAGCGAGGTGATAACCACGCCGCTGCGAAACACCTCCGCCGCGTTGCTGCCGCTGGCGCGCACCACCACGCCGGGCATCAGCGTCGCGCTGCTGGATTTGGCGCTCAGCTGCGTCTGCCGGTTGAGGTAGCGCTCGTGGCGCAACCGGGAGTAGAACGCGCCGCTTTCGGTTGCAGGCGTTGCGCTGTAAACCTCGCCCGCCTGCAGATAGTTATCCGCCCAGTGATAGGCTTCACCGTAGGTGGTGTCGTCGCCGCCGGTGACATCGGCCTGCGCATTCATGTCGGCGGTGGCGTCGCGATAGTTGTAATCGCGGGTGCTGACGGTTTTCTCCACCACGCGAAAGCGGCTTTCCATCGCCCAAACCGACTCCACGCCGCTGTCGTGCAGACCGGATGGCGGCACGGCGGGCAGCGTCAGACCGGTCACGTAGCCCTGCGGGCCGTCATAGAATTCCACCACGTCGATGTTGAGACGCGTGTCGGTGGTGAAGCGGAACCAGATGCCGACCTCCGCCAGCAGGCGCGAGACGAAGCGCAGGTCATCCTCGTCAAACTGCATCACCTGCTCGCGCTTTGGGTAGTCGCGGCCGAGGTTAAATACAAAATCCTGCCCGCGCATGCCGTGGCGCTCGCGCAGGATGGCTTCGACAATCTGCGGCACCGACATGTCCTGCCAGATGGCGTTCTGCCGGGTACGCGCCAGCAGCGCCAGGCGCGGCTGCAGCGTGATGGCGTAGCGCGCTTCGTCCGCCGAGACACCGTGCGCATCAAAGCCGGTGACCACGCCCTGCACCACGCGCAGCGGCCCGGCTTTGTGCAGCAGCTCGCTAAGGCTCTGCGGGGATGGCAACAACGTCAGCGACGCCGGTTTCAGCAGCATTGCTTCGCGGCTGATGTGCTTGTCAGTGCTGGTGAAGATGATGTTCCAGCTGAACGGCGCGCTCAGCGTCTCCGTGCCTTCAAAGCTGAGCACGTCCAGCGGGAATGAGGCGTCTTTGACCTTCAGCTGGTGATGACTGTGGCTGAAGGTGATAATGGCCTTATCTGTCATGGTGAAATCCTTTTATTGCCGCGTACAGAAAACCTTCGTTCACTCAGAACGTAAAGATCACATCGCCTTCTTCACTGGTATCCAGCGTCAGTCTGTCTCTTAAGGTGCCGCTGGCGCGATGCTGCAGGATCATCTGGCTCATAACCGGCAAAATCTGCTGATTGAGCAGGCTGTCGATGTTGCGCGCGCCGGTGTCCGGCAACAGGCACGCATCGGTGAGCATGTCGAACAGATCTTCGCCGATGGTGGTACGCATGCCGTAATGACGTTGCAAACGCTGGCTCACCTGCTTCAGCTTCATTTCCACGATGACGCGCATGGCTTCGCGTGCCAGCGGGCGATAAATCACCGTCTGGAAGCGGGCCAGTAGCGCGGGCTGGAAATGGTCGCGCAGGAGTGGGCGCAGGCACTCCTGAAGTTCGGATTCGGTGGCTTGCGGGTTTTCGTCCAGCAGCTGCATTAGCGAGTCGCTGCCGAGGTTTGAGGTCATCAGGATTACGGTATTGCGGAAATCGATCTCACGTCCTTCGCCGTCGCGCATAAATCCGCGATCAAATACCTGATAGAACAGATTGATCACGTCGCGGTGCGCTTTTTCCACTTCGTCGAGCAGCACAACGCTGTACGGACGCTTACGCACCGCTTCGGTGAGGATGCCGCCCTGGCCGTAGCCAACGTAGCCCGGCGGTGAACCTTTGAGCTGGGAAACGGTGTGCGCTTCCTGGTATTCGCTGAGGTTGATGGTGATTAACGACTTCTCGCCGCCGTACAGCAAATCCGCCAGCGCCAGCGCGGTTTCGGTTTTGCCGGTGCCGCTGCTGCCCACCAGCAGAAACACGCCCTGCGGGCCATTTTCTGAGGTAAGCCCGGTTTTAGCAGCGCGCAGGCGTTGGGCGATGGCGTTTAGCGCGGCATCCTGACCGACCACGCGGGTAGCGAGCTGACTTTCCAGCGCCAAGAGTTCGGCCTGCTCATCCTTCATCAGCGAAGAGAGCGGCACGCCGGTCCAGTCGGCAATTACGCTCGCGACGATGCGCGCATCAACGTCGGCGGTGAGCAGTGGCTCGCCGGGCTGCAAAGCATCAAGTTCAGTCTGGAGTTTGGCGATATTGCCATGCTGTGTCCCAGCTTTGCGGCCAGCCAGCAGCTGCTGCATCAGCGACTGCACCTTTGCATAGCGCTGCTCAAGCGTCTCAAGTTCTTCATCAATTATTGCTATCTGGCTTTCAATTTCGGCCAGACGCTCGTGCGGGATAGCGCTGCCGAGCGCTTCATCGTCAAGAATGGCGCGCTGCTCAAGGTTCAGCCCGTCAAGCTTCGCTCTCAAACGAGTAATCACCTCCGGCACCGTGTCCTGATTCATGCGCACGCGCGCAGCGGCAGTATCAAGCAGGTCAACCGCCTTGTCGGGCAGCTGGCGACCGGTTAGGTAGCGGCGCGACAGCGTGACGGCGGCGCGCACCGCCGCGTCGGTGATATGCACGCCGTGGTGCTCAGCGTAGCGTGACTTAAGGCCGCGCAGCATCAGGCACGCAGTGTCGTCGTCTGGCTCGTCAACCTTGACCATCTGGAAGCGGCGCTCCAGCGCGGCGTCCTTCTCGAAGTACTGCTTGTATTCACTCCACGTGGTGGCCGCAATGGTGCGCAATTCGCCGCGCGCCAGCGCTGGTTTCAGCAGGTTGGCCGCATCGGCGCCGCCCGCCTGGTTGCCCGCGCCGATAATGGTGTGCGCTTCGTCGATAAACAGCAGCACCGGATGAGGCGCAGCCTGCACCTCGGTGATGATGTTTTTCAGGCGCTGCTCAAACTCGCCCTTCACCCCCGCACCCGCCTGCAGCATGCCGAGATCCAATGTATGCACACTCACAAGTTTAAGGCTGTCCGGCACGTTACCTTCAGCGATGCGCAGCGCCAGCCCTTCCACCAACGCGGTTTTACCCACGCCCGGCTCGCCGACCAGAATCGGGTTGTTCTTGCGGCGGCGCGACAGGATATCAATCATCTGGCGAACTTCGTTGTCGCGGCCAAATACGGGGTCGATTTTGCCATTACGCGCATCAGCGGTGACGTCGCGGGTGAAGCGCGCAAGCGCTTCGGCAGATGGGGTTTTGTTCGGGCCTGCTGCGGAGGGTTGTTCGAACGTGCTGACCGGCATTTCCGGCTGCTCCGCTTCTGCACGCTCATCGGACTGCGCGTCCAGCATCGGCTGTAGGCGCTCCAGCTGGCTTATGCGCAGACTCAGCAGCGGCCACAGCCCTTCACAGCGCACCAGCGACGGCTGTTCGGCCAGCGCCATCAACAGATGCACGCTGCGGATTTGTGGGGCGTTATCTGAAGTCGAGGCCATCAGCCACGCCTGTTTCAATAAAGCTTCCAGTGCCGAGGAAAGCTGCGGGCGACCACGTACCGCACGCGGCTGACGATCGAGAAATGCCAGCAAATCCTGCCAGATGGCATCCATATCCCACTCATAGCGGCGCGCAATCACGGTGATGTCGCCTTCGCCCTGTTCCAGCAGCTTGAGCAGCCAGTGTTCCGGCTGAATTTCCGCATGCGCGCGGGTCTGACACAGCGAGGCAGCGGCTTCCAGCGCCTGCGCGCAAAACGGGTTAAGGCGACGCAGCAGTGCGGCTGACTGACTATCCATAGCAAAGTTCTCCTGATTGGGGCACGCTACCGCCCGTCGCTATGTACCAAAGCGCATAAGGTCAGTAGGTCTGATGTGGAAATGACTAGTGATTTCACCCGTCGAAGATGGAATCATCAGGCATCTAGAGCGGTACGCGTTTTGGTCGCCATGAATGGCGACCCTACGAGATGGACGGTCCGCTGGGACCGCCCCTACAGCCGTTATGCTGTCGCTCTCTCATTCCATGAATCGGAATGAATAATGTTGCCGTCTTTGTAGGTCCAGGTGATTTTTTCGTAGCGCAACTCAATCTGCTCAAGATGGTTGTGCTTCTCTTTTGACGGGTCTTTAACGTCGTGCATCAACGGATTGACCTTCACCACCTTTACGTTTTCCAACTTGGTGTTGAAGTACTCGACCTCCTGGCCTGCGTCACTAATGCGATACCATTTGAACTCGGCCGATTTAAGCGTCTGCCCGGTGGTTACCGCTTTATAGAGATACGGACTGGACGAGTCGATCTCCTTGGTAAGCAGGAACGGCGTATGAATACGCGTGCCGGTCAGCTTGCCGGTGTTATTGTCGGTCGGGATGTACAGGTTGTGTTCCTGCGCCACCACTTCGATGCTGCCTTCACGGTCCTGTACATCCACCGATCCTTTAATGTCCGCACCGCCATCGTCCTTCAGCCACAGATAAACGGGAATTGCCATGTGTTACTCCTTTTCTTCATGATTACCGTCACCATCCTGTGATGACGGAGGGAAAGCGCCCGGTGCCTGACAAGCGTCAGCTTGAGGCACGAGACTGATCTCAACGCGCCGGTTTGCTGCGCGCCCCTCGGCGGTTGCGTTGCTCGCCATCGGGCGACTCTGGCCAAACCCCTGTACCGCAAAACAACTCTCATCCACATCACCGGTATCACGTATCCATTCGCGGACTGCGTCAGCACGCTTCAGTGAGAGTTTTTGGTTCAGCAACACATTGCCGGTGTCGTCGGTATGGCCCGCTACCACAATCAACCAACCTGGCTTCGCCTTAACGTTAACCAGTGCGTTAACTAACACTTTGGTTGAGCCCGTTTTCAGGACGGATTTGCCCGAATCAAACAGCGACATGGCATTCAGTCTTACCAGCGTGGGTTGAGGTTTGGGCGCAGGTATGGGTTTGGGTTCTGGCAGCCAGGTGCCGATGGCACGCAATACGGGCAGGTGAAGATAACTGCCCTGGTAAAGGCCTAGCCCAAACCGTAATGGCGCACCCTGCCGTGCATACTTATCTAGCTGCTTCGCGTCATCACGCAGGACCTCAACCGCCGCCAGTTTTGGCGCGTAGTCCGTCATGGCGATGCGGTAATAATGTCCGAGGTCAAACGCGATGCGCTGGATCAACGATTGATTGTTCATGGCAACCGCACATAGGGCGATAGCTGTAGAAACTGCGAATGCATTAAGCGCCATGCGCAGTGCACGCATGCGTGGCGTCAGGCCACGGCCTTGCGGCAGCAACGGAAGGACAAACTCCGGAAGAATGGTTGCAGCGTCAGTAGCAGAACCGGCGCTGGCGATCGTGGTGTGCAGCAGCAGCCATGCACGCCACAGCGAATCGTGCTCCGCATCCAGTGTGCCGGGTTGCAGTTGCATCATGATAGCGCCGGGTTTCACTGAGGCGACGTCGGTATGCGAATCTGTCAGTACACGCAGCACATGCTGGCGTAACCACGCATCCAGTGAGTTGAGCAGGATATACTGCTGCATCGCTGTTGCGCCGCCCGCCTGCATCCATTCATCTAAGCCGCGCGGTGAGGCATCATCCAGCCAGATTTGTGGACGCCTTTCCGCCAGCTGCACCTGCCAGAGTGGAGCCGTACACAAGGTCATCGCGCCAGCAACCGCCACATTAATCAGCAGCGGTAGTGCCTGGCAGGTTTCACGGCGCAGTAGCGCAATTTGCCAGCGGAGGGCAAAGAGTTCATTTTCCAGCACTGCGTTGTCATGCTGCTGCTGCGGAATGATGCTCATACAGATGGAAATCTGGCAGCCCCAGCCGGGACGCATCTGCAATAATTGACGCACGTTGTGCTGCAGTTCGCTGCTATCTACTACGCGAATAAAGCAACCCTGCGGCAAAAGACGTACTGGCTCCGCTTCAGACAGACCATGATCGCCGCAGCACAGCACCACCGGATGCCGGTAAGTCGCAGCGGGTAAATCACTCCATAACTGGCCGGTTGCTTTTATGCGGCGTCTTGAAAGCTTTAACATCACTGTGCCGATAATCAGCGTAATGGTCAGCAAAAGCAGAATGGCGGAGCTGCGTGCCACCGGTAGAAACAGCAGGCACAACACGGCGGCGAGCAGCCATATCCAGAGCGCCAGTAAGCGCTGAAGCAACGGCGTCATCCTTTCACTCCAGGCAACAGCGTTGTGATCAGGTGATCCAGCCAGTGGTTTAGGCCCCACCACAGTGCCGCCAGCAGCAGTGCTGTCAGTCCAATTCGCACTGGCCAAAGGCTTAACCAGCCCATGCTCAGCCCACCGTGTGCCAACGACAGCAAAGGCGCATCTGCTGGGCGCGTGAAGGGAGGCACGCGTTTAGCCAGCGCTATCATCAAGTGCTGACGGGCGGGCGCATCTGCAGAGGCATAACCACCCAGAAAGCCCAGCAGCATCACGCGATGAAAGCAGGTCAGCACTAGCGGATCCGCTTCGGGCTGGGCCAGCACCTGCTGCATGCGATCGCACAGGGTTTCGCCCGCGTCCATGGTCTGTAGAAAGTGCCCCTGCAGCGGCATGTGATACCACTGTAAGCAAGCATCATCCTGCACCCCGCGCCCTTTTACCGCTTCATCCAGCAGCGCGCACTGAGCCAGAAGAATGTCATGACAACCCTCGCGACTCACACCCGCTTCCCGTAGCACACGCTGCACATGCTCGGCATCTGCGACGCAGCGTTGCCAAAGGGTCAGTCCTCCGTCTTCAGTAAATTCTGGCCCGTGCCGCAGGCTGATTACCTGCAGCCAGGTATTTTGCAGCAGCGCATCAATGTCGATGGTTTGTGAGGGTGTACTCATGATCTCAGCACCGCAAAGAGTTCCAGTTCCGGGTCACCCAGCGTGCCGGGGACGTAAAACATGCAGCTACCGCTCTCCAGCATTGCTCGTGCCGCCGGGTGAGACAGATCCAGTGAGAAATACTGATTCTCCATACGCAGCGGAATAGCAGCCGGAACGTGGCTGAGCGGTTTTAGAGGGATACCCAGCTGCGAGCTATTGACCAGCGCGATGACGTCATCAGGGCTACCCGCTTTACACTGGCGCGGGAATTGCTCTTGCAGCTGGACCACCGGCAGTGGAGAACGTACGGAAAGATAGAAATCGGCTTCTTCGCGCAGGCGGGGATCATTCAGGCGCGCATGCCACTGACGCAGCCGACGATCGTGGGTCATTTCAATCGCCACCATGCGCGACGGCAGGCTGGCTTCAAGCAGCGTACCTAGCAAACTGAACAACGGCGGAAAAACGTCGTTCAGGCTGTCATGCCGGTAAGCGGGAATGGCACTGACCTGATGCTCCAGCGAAAATGTCAGCAGGCTGCCCGCCAGTCTTGCCAGCTCAGGATAGAGCCGCTCCGGCGGACTTTGCGGATGACGCACAAAATCGGCCAGCACCGGTTCAGCGCTGTTAAGCGCATTCAACAGCCAAAACAATGACACATCAGCAACGGCAAAATCGGCCATACGTTGATTGCTTTCGCGGCGCATCGCCATCAAGCGTGCCAGCCGTGCATCTAGTTGTGTTATGAGTAGATCCAACGCGGTGATAAGCCATGGACTCGACTTCATCATCAGCAGCGGCGGTAGGAATTTATCGTCCAGCATCCAGTCACCCTGCGCATCTTGCTGCAGGCGAGCCACCGGGCAGGTCAGCCAGTCGCTGTTGTCCTGATGCGCATAACGCAGCGTCAACTCGGGTTGCAATACCGCCACCTGCCGGGTGTCATCCCCGAACAGATTGCGAACATCACGCCAACGCTGGCGAAAACGCACCGGGCGTTCAGCCACGTCGCTTTCCTGCAGGCAATTGCCGCCGCTGGCGTAGAGCTGCGGCAGCGCCAGCACAACCGTCACTTCCTTCTGCTCCGCCTCAAGCGTTAGCGTGGGGGGAAGCGGATCGGCGTTTTGTGTATCCACCAACGTGCCATCGCTGAATCGCAGGTGCAGATGGCGCGGCTGCAAACGCCCGAGTTTCAGCGCCTCTGGCTCAAACTCCGCCTGCAGCACGCCCCAGGGTTGATTAAGGCCCATACGCGCGATGCATTCGCCCTGCCAGGCCTGCCAGGCAGACTGCTGCTGAAAGTGCTGAGGCGAGATCATGGTGCCCCGGCCCCAAAGTGGTTGCTCTGTTTTCATCCCTGATCTCCGCCCTTACGCTTTCGCTTTCGGCATCTGCGACACCAGCGACAGGTTCACGTCCATGCCTTCCACCTGGAAGTGCGGGATGGCGAACAGCTTGACGCGGAAGAAGCCCGGGTTGTCTTCGATATCTTCCACCAGCACTTTCGCATCGCGCAGCGGATGTGAAGACTGCAACTCGTCGCCCGGATCGGTCATCTCGGTGACCAGCGTGCGCACCCAGGTGTTCAGCTCCAGTTCCAGCAAGCGGCGATCTTTGGTAGTGCCGATGTTTTCACGCTGGATCAGCTTCAGATAGTGCGCGATGCGCGACAGCAGGAAGATATAAGGCAAACGCGCGTTGATGCGGCTGTTGGCGGTGGCATCGGCGGTATCGTAGATCGCCGGTTTCTGCGTCGAATTGGCCGAGAAGAAGCAGGCGTAGTCGCGGTTCTTGTAGTAAGAGAGTGGGATAAAGCCGAGATTGGCGAACTCAAACTCGCGCGTTTCCGGGATCATGACTTCAGACGGGATTTTCACCTGGTTGCCGGTGCCGAGATCGTACAGATGGATCGGCAGATCCTGGACTGCCCCACCCGCCTGCGGACCGCGGATTTGTACGCACCAGCCGTTACTGATGAAGCTCTGCACCATATTGGCAGCGAAAGCGAACGAAGCGTTGGTCCACAGGTATTTGTCGTGGTCCGGGCCTTTCACCTCTTCCACATAGTTGAAGCTGCGCACCGGCACGGTGTCCGGGCCGTACGGCAGGCGACCGAGCACACGCGGCATGGTCAGCCCGATGTAGCGCGCGTCGTCGGTGTCACGGAATGATTTCCACTTGATGTATTCGGCGCGGTCAAAGTAGTTGCCGATATCTTTTATGGCCGCCACCTCTTCCATCGAATCTTTCAGGAAGAACTGCGGGCCAACGGAACCGATAAACGGCATGTGCGCCGAAGCGGCGACTTTCGACAGGTTACGCAGCAGCGCCACGTCCTGCGCGGAGGCATCAAACTCATAGGCAGAAATCACCGCGCCAATCGGCTCGCCGCCCGGCGTGTCGTATTCAGCCACATAGGTTTGCAGATAAAGGCCGCTCTGGATGATTTCCGGCGCATCTTCAAAGTCCTGACGCAGGTCATCTTTCGACACGTCGAGCACTTCAATTTTCACGTTCTGCCGGAAGTCGGTTTTATCCACCAGCGATTTCAGGCCGCGCCACGCCGATTCTACCTTCTGGAATTCGTCGTGATGCATCACCGCATCCAGCTGGCGGCTGATCTGGCGATCAAGCTCGGCGATATGATGATCCAGCAGGTTTTTATCCAGCTTCTCGACTTTTGCGCCGCTGATTTTTAAGCGCGTCAGAAACACCTGCATCGCAGCGGTGACGCGCTCGTCAGCGGTGGCATCTGACATCGCTTGGCTGTCCTGCCAGACGTTCAGATCGCTCAGCTCGGAGACCGGATTAAGGTTGATTTTTTCAAATAGCGAAGCGTATACGCCGCCTGCCGCCGGGCGTTCCAGCACGGTGGTTGCGCCATTAGCATGGGTTTCATTCTGAACTGACATCAGCATTCTCTCTCTATAGTCCGTTACGGGGATGATCAGGCTTGATCGGTGGCCAGCGCAGACAGCTCGCTACGCAGTTCGTCGCTCAGTGCGGGATCTTTCAGGATGGCTTCAAGCTCTTTGCGGAAGGTGACGTTATCCAGCAGGTTCGATTTGAGGTCGCGCAGCAGATTACGCATTGCCAGCATGGCGCGCAGCTGCGGGATTTGACGGGCGACCTGCTCCGGCTCAAAGTCCTTCATGTCGCGGAAGTTAAGCGCCACGTTCTCTTCGCTGCCATCGCCGGCCAGGGTGTTAGGCACGATGAGGTTAACGGAAGGTGCGATGTCGGCCAGCACGCTGTTGAAGTTGTTCTTATTGACGTTGATTTTTTCGCGCTCAGACAGCGGACGATCTTCCTGGCCGTTGCTGAAATCACCGGTGACCAGCAATTTGAGCGGCAGCTCGGTTTTTTTCGCACTGCCGCCGGTGTGCAGGTCAAGTTTGAGGTTGATACGTGCTTTAGGGATTTCATTCTGATAAGAGTTGCTCATATTTACTCCTTGTAAAAATGGCGCGGAAAGCACGCATAGGCACACTTTCCCTGTGTGTTTCGCCGGGAATATATATGAGGTCGCATCAGTAAAGCAACGCACAGCGCTGTCGCTTTATTCCTGTTTTTTATAGGAAATTTCTTGGAATTTCACTTAAGTCATTGAGGGTTTTTAGAAAATCGATTAGGAATTCTCCTAAATAAAAATCTATTTTTTTGATCAATACGACACAAGAAGGGATTTTTCTGAGGGAAATAATACAATTTTTCTAATTATTTGCTGGGTAGGCATTTTCACTCACCCGCCCAGCCCTCGGTTAAGCACTGTCGCCGGCACACAATCATTATAATAGGCCGTTCAGTTATTCAGCAGAGCCTGTTTGAAAGAGTAGATATGAATGCGTGCCGCGTCTTCCGCCTGCTCGGCATCGCCCTTCTCCAGCGCCGCAATAATTGCCTCATGTTCAGCAATAACTTCATTCATATGTGCGGCGCTCGACAGTGTCGTCGCCCAGAAGCGTTGTGCCTGAGCATGAATGATGCTCAGGATATCGGCCAGACGGCTATTGGCTGCAATATCCGCCAGCACCTGATGGAACTCGCGGTCAAGCAGCATCATCTGTTCCCGATCGTGTAATTCACTGGCGCGGGCAATGCGCTGGTTAATTTCCCGTAAATAGGTAATCTGCGCAGCGTTGACGCGCTGCGTCGCCAGACGTAGGCACAGCGCTTCATTAACCAGCCGCACTTCTATTAACTCCAGCGCATCATCCATTGACAGCGGCGACACCATCACACCCTTACGCGGAATGATCTGCAATAAACCTTCGGTTTCCAGCCTGTGCACGGCCTGATTGATAGGTGTTCTGCCCATCTCAAGATCATCCATTACCTGCGCGATGTTGAGATAGTCCCCGGGCTTGTACCGCAGGGTGATCAAGCGGTGTTTAAAAGCCAGATAGGCTCGTTCATTAAGAGAAATACTCTTTGGGCTGGCTGGCGAGCTCACATTTTCAGCAATCACATTACTCATCGCGCAAATCCTTATTAGGTAACTGAGACATATTACACAAAAACCTGGCATGAAAATGGCTAGATTGAAATCACTGTGAAATTTCACACGAATTTCTCAAATGGAGATCAAACCATGCAATTACGTTTTACAACTGATAACGCAGACGCAGCAGTACTGGACGTTGAGGTCAAAGAGCTGGTTATCGCCGGCTGGGTGGGCCGCGATCGGGCAGCCGTGTTGCACCATATCAGGGAGCTGGAAGCACTTGGCGTGCCCGCTCCTGGTGCGGTCCCGCTGTTTTATCGCGTTGCGACGAATCAGCTCAGCCAGCAAATACGCCTGGAAGTGGTGGGCGAGGAAACCTCCGGCGAAGCCGAGCCCTTCGTGTTTTTCCATCGCGGCGAGTATTGGGTTTCACTGATCTCAGACCACACCGATCGCCATCTGGAAACCTTTAGCGTGGCGCTATCAAAGCAGGCCTGCATTAAACCTGTCGCCGGACACGCCTGGCGCCTGTCAGAAGTGAAAGCGCATTGGGATCGGCTCGAGCTCCGCGCCTGGATCAAAACAAACGGTGATTGGATTACCTATCAGCAAGGCGCCCTATCCGCTCTTCTCACGCCGATGGATTTATTAAACCGCTATTTTACTGATCGTCAGGTTGAAGAAGGTTTTGCTATGTCATGCGGCACGCTTAGCGCGATCGGTGGCATTCGCCCTTCGAGCGAGTTTCGCATGGCGCTGCACGACCCGCTGCTCAACCGCACGCTGGAACATACCTATATTACTGGCTCGCTGCCGGTCATCGCCTAAGAGGAACCTCTATGACAACGTTATGGCAAGCGAGCCAGCAACTGCTCGCCGGGCACATCACGCCCGAAACGTTAGTGTCTGATGCTCTGCACGCCATCGCGGCGGAGTCCGGCGAAGGTAAACGCGTCTTTACCCAAACCTATCTGGCCGAGGCGCAGCAGCAAGCTCGGCAGGCGAACGCGCGCTGGCAACAGCACCAGCCAAATAGCGCGATCGATGGCCTGCCGATCAGCATCAAAGATCTGTTTGATGTCGCCGGCGAAGTGACGCTCGCCGGCTCGCGTTTACTCAGCAATGCTGCAAAGGCAACGTCTAACGCCAGCATGGTAGAACGGCTGCGCCAGGCGGGAGCAGCCATCGTCGGCAAAACCAATATGACCGAATTCGCTTTTACCGGTCTTGGTATTAACCCGCATTACGGCACGCCCGCCAATCCGTGGCAGCGCACTGAACAGCGAATCCCCGGCGGCTCTTCTTCCGGGGCCGCCGTGGCCGTGGCCGATGGCATGTGTCTGGCGGCGGTCGGTACCGATACCGGCGGCTCCGTGCGTATTCCCGCTGCGCTGTGCGGCTTAACCGGTTTCAAACCCAGCGCCAGTCGTATTGATCAAACCGGAACCTTGCCGCTGGCCGCGTCGCTCGACAGCATTGGTGTGATTGCCCATGACGTGCGCAGTTGCTGGCTGCTCGATAGCGTGATTGCCGACGAACCGCTGTCCATTGATGAACGCCGCCTTTCTGACGCACATTTCGTTATCCCGCAAACGCGCGTGCTGGAAGGCCTTGATCAACATGTCAGTGCGGCATGGCTGCACGCACTCGGGCAGCTTCGTGCGCAGGGCGTAACGCTGACTGAGCTGCCCCTGCACGAACTGGCAGAGCTTGAAACGATCAACTCGCGCGGCGGTATCACGGCCTGGGAAGCCTGGCAATGGCATCAGCATTACGTTCATTCTCAGCCCGATGCCTACGATCCGCAGGTCCTGACGCGCATTAAACGCGGTAGCTTGCTAACCCACGAAGAGGCCAGCGCGCTGTACCAGCAGCGAGCTGACTGGAAACAGCGCGTTGAGAACGCGATTGCGCCCTTCGATGGCATGTTAATGCCCACGGTGCCGCTTATCGCCCCCACTCTTCACGAACTTAACGATCCTGCGCGCTACATGCAGGTCAACATGCTGATGCTGCGCAATACCAGCGTGATCAACATGCTGGATGGCTGTTCGATCTCTCTCCCCTGTCATCAACCTGGCGCTGCGCCGGTTGGCCTGATGCTGTCCTCAACCCATGGCAACGATGCTGCATTACTCAGCTGGGCTGCCGCGATTGAAACCACCCTGAAACGGAGTATCTGATCATGACTCAACCCCATGGCATGCTGTATGTCGCCACCCATATCGAGGCTGCAGATGAAGCGGATTTCAACCAATGGTATGACCACGAGCACGTGGAAGAGCGCGTTGCCATCAAAGGCTTCCTTTCTGGCACACGCTATCAGTCCTTAGAGGCGGAGCGGAAGTATCTCGGTCTGTATGAAACAGAATCGCTTGAGGCCTTCACCAGCGCGGATTATCACGCAGCCTTCACGCGTCAGACGGAATGGTCGGTGAAGAATCTCAACAACATGATCAATCCCATGCGCCGGGTGTGCGCCATCACCCACCAGCATGGTCAGGGCACTGGCAGCCATCTGGCGGTGCTGACGCTTACGTCAGGAACAGATGTTGCATTACTGGACGGCTGGCAAAAAAGCGTGCAGCAAACGCCGGGCTATATCGCTTCGCGTTTGTTAACGCCAGATACCACGTTGAGCTCCCCTCTTCCCCGGGAAAATAGGGGAAATCGCCCCATGCATCCCATGCTGCTAGTGACCTGCCGCGACGTGCAGATATGTAAAACCCTCGCCGCCAGCGCCGCACAGGCGCTGAATGCAGATGCTCAGCTTTACTCCCTCAGCTGGCAGTTAACCAAACAGGAGATGGCACATGGCTAATACCGATTCGACACTGCAGCACCCTGCACGCGAGCGCACTGGCCACGCCAAAACCGGTCGCCTTGCGGCGGCCAGCTCGATTGGCACGGCACTCGAGTGGTATGACTTTACGGTTTATAACATCATGGCCGCGTTGGTGTTTAACCACGTATTTTTCCCTGACTTCGATCCACTCGTCGGCACCATCCTGGCGTTTTCCACCTATGCGGTGGGTTACGTCTCACGTCCGGTAGGCGGGATGATTTTTGGCCATCTGGGTGACGTAGCTGGCCGCAAAGCGGTGCTGATCACCACGCTGGTCATTATGGGCGTCACTACCGCGCTCATGGGCCTGCTGCCCGGCTATGCGGTGTGGGGGATCTGGAGTCCGTTGCTGTTGGTGGCATTGCGTTTTATTCAGGGTATCGCGCTGGGCGGTGAATGGGCTGGTGCGGTGCTACTTTCCATGGAACATGGCGATGCCAGTAAACGCGGGCGTAATGCTTCGTTCGCACAGGTTGGGCCTTCCTGCGGCACGTTAATTGGTACCGGATTTATCACGCTGGTCACGGTGGCGTTAAGCGGTGAACAGTTCCAGCAGTGGGGATGGCGTATTCCCTTCCTGTTGAGCCTGCTGCTGGTAACCTTTGGCTTGTGGCTGCGTCGCGGCGTTGAAGAGACGCCAACCTTTGTCGCGATGCAACAAGCCGAGAAAACCACCCATACGCCGCTGAAAGAGGTGTTCCTTCGCTATCCGCGTGAGTTGCTGATCGCGGGGGGATCGCGCATTGGCTCGGATGTGTTGTACGCGCTGGTGGTGGTGTTTACGCTGACCTACGTCACCACGGTGCTGCAATTGCCGCGTCCGCTGGCCCTGATGGCCACCATGCTGGGCGCGATAGGCAATGCGATTACCGTACCGATGTTTGGCGCGCTTTCAGATAAGTTAGGCCGCCGACCAGTCTACATTGTCGGTGCTTTGCTAGCGATTGTCTGGTCATTTGTCTTCTTCGTCCTGCTCGACAGCTCGCAACCGGTGCTGATCGTGCTGGCGGTGATCGTTGGCCTATTGATTCATGCGGTGATGTATGGCCCGCAG
Organism: Pantoea sp. BRR-3P; assembly: GCF_039621635.1. Lineage (NCBI taxonomy): Bacteria > Pseudomonadati > Pseudomonadota > Gammaproteobacteria > Enterobacterales > Erwiniaceae > Pantoea > Pantoea sp. BRR-3P. The sequence continues at coordinate 1,632,416 of NZ_CP155066.1, read as the reverse complement.
GCAGCATTTGTGACCGAGCAGTTCCCCAGCCATGTGCGTTACGCGGGTTCTTCGCTGGCCTATACGCTAGCGGGTATTATCGGAGGTGGCTTTGCGCCGCTGATTATTACCTCTCTGTATAAGGAGATGGGTAGCACGCTGTGGGTGTCGCTGTATGTCAGCCTGGCGTTACTGATTACGCTTTTTGCGCTGTGGAAAGCGAAAGAGACAGCGCACCGACCGCTGTAATTCGCTTATTGAGTTTGGCGAGGGAGTGCCAACTTTCAGCCCAGGAGAGCAGAATGTTCCGCACCATCGAGTGGATTAATGCAGTTTTTTGGCCAGAATACGAATCGCTTTCTCACAGGCGCTTTTCGTCTTGCTGTCTGACGAGCGTAAGCTCAAACGGTACAGGGCACCAATCAGTTCCTGTACGCTAAGCGCCTCATCGGGCCGGAGAATATGTGAAACCACGCGCCCTACCAGTGCACGAATATCATCCGTAATGTCTGTATCTTCGTCTTTCACTTGCCCTCCTGCCTCACGCTTCGCTTATTTAGGAAGTGCCCACCTCCTAATTAGACAAATGTTAATCCAGCAACTTCATGACTAACTTGATGGTCTCTGGTTCATCTTTTACATCGGCGATCTTGCCTACTACCCGCATACCGAAGGCGATGCACAGAATCAATCCTGCCGCGGTATCGGTATCCAGTTTTTGCGAGACCGATCCATCTTCCTGCCCGAGTCGCAGTAAAGAAGCGAGAAAGTTTTTATTACGCATCACCGCCTCACTCACCAGCTGCGACAAGTCGTCATCTAACACCTGCAGTTCAATCGCGCTGCCAACCACCAGGCACCCGGTTCGTCCCTCCACGGCCCGAGCAGAATCGAGGTAAAACTGCAGCAGCTCAGCAAGTTTTTCGCGACCGGTTGTAACCCGCGCCAGCCGTTGACGCAGGTCCGCGTTGCGCACCGAAAGGTAGCGTTCAAACACGTTAAGAAACAGACTGCGTTTATCTTTAAAGGCTTTATAAATGCTACCGGCCGTTAATCCCATGGCGTCGCCCAGGTCATGCATGGAGGCAGCATGAAAACCTTTTTGCCGAAAAACGATCATCGCTTTATCCAGGGCCTGGTCGATATCAAACTCTCTCGGGCGGCCCCGTTCTCGGCTTTTCGCTTCAGTGGTTAACGTTTTAGGCATAGTTGACGCATGACGTATGGCTGGTTTCCAAAAGTGGTCGGCTGGTTCTTTGCAGCGCTAACTTTATCGCAATAGAGAAGAGAATGTACACCTGTTTGCTGTTAATTCATTATATAACCGAGAGTTACGTAATCATTAAGCGGGGAACTGCACTGTCGAAGTCAGTGTTTGGTGGAATCATCTGCCGCGATGTTTTTAGCAAAGAAGCTCATTACACCCTCGCCAGATTTCTCATTGTTGTTCATTTCACTGCCGGTCTTAATCGTCTCAAGCGCTAGCCTGGCAACGCGTTTTTTTTCTGGCGTGTCAGCGGCATGCAGCATTTTCTCTAATTGTCCGATGAGCGTGGCGCGCGAAACCGGCGCATCCTCATTAAATAATTCAATAACAGCTTCGCCGATTAAGATGTCGCACAACTTTTTATCATCACTATTTTTCATGGAGTTCTCTGTAACCGTCTTGACCAATCCTGGCCGGAGGATCCTGACTTTGCAGAGCATACCGATTGAGCAAAAAACGTCAAATGCTAAAAAGAGGAGGTTTAATCAACATTCAATCAATAGAAACGCTTGTGGCATTTTCAATAAGTGCCACAAGCTTTATCGCGATTAGCCGCCAACACGCGCCTGCAACGCTGCGGTATAGCGTTCACCAATGACTTTGATGGTGTCTAACGCCTGAGGATTGTTTTAATTGGACACGGTAATCAGCCAGGGTTTATTAACTGCATCCATGAGTTGCCCCTTCTGGTGATGCCCACTCAACCTCCTCTTAATCAAAACATTAAGCGGATTTGACCGTGGCGGCGCTGAGCGCCATCACCGCGCTTGCCACGGTAAACAGCGCGATAATCCACGCCATGGTCCAGGGCGTACCATCGCTGAGTAGCGCCAGCAGCAACGACGAGATAATGCCGCTGCCGTATTGCAGCGAGCCGATGAGCGCCGAGGCGGAACCCGCCATAGTTGGCACGGTATCCATGGCGGCCGCCGTGGAGGTTGCCGCGATAATGCCGTTCATCGAGAAGAACACAAACACCGGCAGAATAATCATCAGGATGCCGCCGAAGGCCAGTTTGGCGCTCAGCGCCAAAATTAACGCAGCGAGGGTAGCGGTGGTCACCGCTATTTTTAGCAACGACTCCAGCGGATAGCGGTGCACCAAACGTCGGTTCACCATGCTTACCGCCATTAACCCCACCACATTCAGCGCGAACAGCCAGCCATAATGCTGCGCATCAATGCCGAAATAGGTGATGTAAACAAACGGCGAGCCGGTAATAAAGGCGTAAGCCGCCACGTAGTAGAACGCCACGCACAGCGTAAAGCGCATGAAATGGCGGTTTTTCAATAGGGCAAAATAGTTGCTAAACGCTCCGGTGAGCGACGCTTTTACCCGCTTGTCCGCCGGTAAGGTTTCGGGCAACCAGCACATGAGTATCAGCATGACGCAGCCGATGGCCGCCAGCAGCCAAAAAATCGTGTGCCATGAGGTGACTTTGATCATCTGCCCACCCAGCAGCGGCCCGGCAATCGGTGCAATCGCCATGACAACCATTAGCGTGGAGAGCATCTGCGCAGCGCGGGTGCGCGCAAAGAGATCGCGGATCATTGCGCGCGCCAGCATTGGTCCGGTACAGGCCCCTAACGCCTGAAACACGCGCCAGAACACAATCTGCGTAATATCGCTGGAGAGCGCACAGCCCACAGAACCGATCACAAACAGCACCAATCCGATAAACAGCGGCACTTTGCGGCCAAAATGGTCGCTGAGCGGCCCCCAGATGAGCTGGGCAATACAGAAGCCGATAAGAAATCCGGTAATGGTCAGTTCGGCGTCGCCGTGCAGCTCTTGCGCCATCAGCGGCATGGCAGGCAGATAGATATCCGTGGATAACGAGGTGATCGCCATCAACGCACTCAAAATGAGGATAAAGGGCAAACCGCTCGATTTGACGATAAAGGATTGAGAACGCGTGGAGGCGAGATCCATATTGAATTCCAGAGAGATCGAATTCGCCTATAGTAGCGGATGGGATGGTGAAGATAATGGCCTGAAAGAGGATTGCGCCTATGAGGGAAATTCATCAATAGGCGCACTAATTTTCCATGACTCACTGCGCAATGTGTACGCGTTTTTTAATATCCTTGAGAAACAGCGTAATGGTAAACGTCATCATCACCAGTAGCGACCAGGCGCCCCATTTGCCGACATGTACCGTTGCCCACGCCCCTATTTGATTAGGATATTGCCATACGCCCAATAATGTCCCCAGATTCTCCGCTAGCCAGATGAAAAAGCCTATCAGGATAAACGCCACCAGCAGCGGCATACGGAAAGGACGATCGTAAGGCGTAAAAACCACCACTGAGCGCGCATACAAACCCAACGCCACTGCTGCGATATACCAGCGATAGTCGCCGATAAAATGATGGGTAAAGAAATTGGCATACAGCGCCAATGAGAGCAGTACCGCATACAGAATGGGAGGATGATGGCGAATTTTCAGATCCATCAATCGCCAGCATTGGATTATGTAACTGCCTACCGCCGCATACATAAAGCCACTGAATAAAGGTACGCCACCAATTTTGCTCCAGCCTGCCTCAGGATAATGCCATGAACCAATCGCCGATGAGGTTTTAAACAGCTCTAAACCGAAACCGAGCAAATGAAACAGCGTGATGGATTTCAGTTCATCCCAGCTTTCGAGTTTCGTCGTGACCATCAATAACTGAATAGCGACGGCGATAATCAGCAACAGATCATAGCGTGCAAGACCGAACATACCGGCGCGCGGTAACGTGAATATCGCCAGAAAGAATAAGCCGGCAAATAAGCAAGCGCGTGCTTCTTTAATGCCAAACCAGATAAACTCCACGGCAAAACGCCGGATGCCGGTTAAGCGCAGTGCGGGGGGATGGATTAGAAACTGATCGAGGCGATTATGCATAACGAATTCCCTATAAAGTAAAACATCCATTTTTATCAGCATAATAAAAAAGCCATGCTGCGTCGCGCAAATGCTTATCAGGCGGGAAGAGCGATCGCCATGATTGGCGACCGCACGATTTTGTAGAGTGCGCATTAATGCGCACCGGGTAACATTTAACCCAACGTTAATTTCCTTTGCGGATGCGACGCTGGCAGCCTGCTCTCTTTGCCAAAAATCTTCTCGCGCAGCGTGCCGGGCTTATACGCCTTCTGCGCCAGACCGCGCTTCTGCAGTACCGGCACCACATGCTCAACCCACTCATCCCACCAGCCGAGCGTGGTGACAGGCACCACGTTAAAGCCATCCACACCCGCATCCGCAAACTGCTGCACGCGATCGGCGATCTGCTCTGGCGTACCGGCAAAACGACCCGGCAGCAACGCGTGCTGGATCAGGTACTCACGCCACGTCAGCACGCGCCCCTGCCCGTAATCCGCATCTACCGCAATGCGAAATTTCGAGCGCATATGCTGGCTAAACTCCTCGCGGCGGCTGAGCTCGGTTAACGGCGTATCAGGATCGATATTCGCCAGATCGATGCCAGAGCCGCCGCTGTAGAACCCCTGCAGCGCGTTGATATCAATGTTGTCGAACAGATATTGCTGCTTGCGCTTTGCCTCCTCCTCGGTGGATCCGATCACGGTAGAAAGCATCACCAGTTTTTTCAAATCCTCAGGCTGACGACCGTAATCCACCACATCCTGATTCAGGATGGCGATATCTTTGCGCGCGGTATCCGGCGTTTGTGATGGCAGGAATGTGACCTCGGCATTACGGGCGGCAAAGCGACGTCCGGCGTCGGAGTTGCCGGCCTGGAAGAACACCGGGCTACGCTGCGGCGACGGCTCAACAATGTGCGGCCCCTCCACGCGATAGCGCTTGCCCACATGGTTAATTTTGTGAATTTTATCGGCATCGAAAAAGCGATTGGTGGCGGGATCGTGCAGCACCGCGCCCTCTTCCCACGACAGCTCCCACAGTTTGTACGCCACATCCAGATACTCTTGCGCCCATTCGTAGCGCTCGTCGTGCGGCACGATGTCCTGATAACCGTAGTTACGGAAGCCGTTGGAGAGATACGAAGTGACGATATTCCAGCCAATGCGACCGCGGGTAAACTCATCCAGCGAGGAGATCTGGCGTGCAAACGAGAACGGGTGCGCCTGAATCACGTTGCTGGTCACCACCAATCCCAGATTCTCCGTGGCCAGCCCCAGCGCCGAGAGGATGGTGATCGGATCGGGTTCGGGGAACTGCGTGCCGGCGCTGATGGTGGTTTTGCCATCGCCATATTCGATGTCGTAAACCCCCACCACATCGGCAATGAACAAGGTATCAAACAGCCCTTTCTCCAGGGTTTTCACCGTCTTTACGTAGGCATCCAGCTGGTTGTAGCCATACTGCACCTGGCCTTCCGGCGTGCGCCAGTAGCCGTGGCTGTGGTGGTTGGGCGTGAGGTGCAAAAATCCGTTATAAATCAGTTCGCGTGACATGTTCGCTCCGGTAGCAAAGTTAGGCGATTTCCAGCGCAGCCAGACGTGGCAGCGAGGCAAGTAACTTCTGGGTATAGGGATGGCGCGGACGATAGAACACCTCATCGGCGGCGCCCTGCTCGACTGCCTCACCGTTTTGCATCACCAACACGCGATCGCTCATGTGATGGATAACGCCGAGGTCGTGCGAGATAAACAGATAGCTGACGCCAAGCTGCGCCTGCAGATCGCTAAGCAGATCGAGAATCTGCGCCTGGATAGTGACGTCCAGCGCGGAGACCGCCTCATCCAGCACGATCACCTGCGGATGGGTGGCGATGGCACGGGCAATGGCCACGCGTTGACGCTGGCCGCCCGACATGCGCGCCGGCCATTGGTTAAGATGTTCCGCGCCGAGTCCAACCGATTGCAGCAGGCTGATGGCGCGGTCACGCGGGGTGTGCGTTGCCGGATGCTGATCTAAGGCAATCGCATCCAGCAGGATGTCGGCCACCCGCCAGCGCGGGTCGAAAGATGAAAGCGGATCCTGATACACCACGGCAATCTGGCGGCGAATGGCACGCTGAGCGGCAGCGGACGCGTGGCTCCACGGCTGGCCGGCAAACAGCACCTCGCCGCTGTCCGGCGCTTCCAGCGCCAGCGCAATGCGTGACAAGGTGGTTTTGCCAGAACCCGATTCACCCACAATACCCAGCGTTTCACCGCGTCGCAGCGTAAAGGAAACATCGGCAACCGCGCTGTGCCCCCGAAAACGCTTCACGATATGGCGCGCTTCCAGCAGCACGTCCGCTGATTTAACCCCCGCTGGCGCGGGCGCGCCGGGCGCGCTGCCGGAAAGGCGCTGTCCTTTGGTGTGTTCGCTGGGAATGGCGTTGATCAACCCTTGGGTATAGGGATGTTGCGGCTGCTGCAACACCTGCTGCGCCGTTCCCGCTTCGACAATCGCGCCGCCCTGCATCACCAGAATCTGATCGGCGATTTTGGCCACCACGGCCAAATCGTGACTGATTAGAATCACGCTGGTGCCGCGATCCAGCATCTGCCGCAGCACCTCCAGCACTTGCGCCTGCACCGTGACATCCAGCGCGGTAGTCGGCTCATCGGCGATCAGTACATCCGGATGCAGCGCAATCGCCGAGGCAATCAGCGCGCGCTGGCGCAGACCACCAGAGAGTTCGCCCGGTCGCTGGCTGGCGCGATAGGCTGCCTGCGGCACGCCCACCTCTTCCAGCAGCGCCTGCACTTTCTGCTGGCGGCTGGCGGCATTGCCCCAGCCGTGCAGCGTCAGCGCTTCGGCAATCTCTTTGCCTACCGGCCGCAGCGGATCGAGTGACACCAGCGCATCCTGCAAAATAAAACCGACTTTGCTGCCGCGCACCCGACGCCACCAACTTTCGCTGCGCCCGAGCAGCGCTTCACCGTGCAGACTGAGCGTGTTGGCCTGCACCTGCAGTTGCTCGCCCGCCAATCCCACCAGCGCGCGTGCGGTAACACTTTTTCCCGAGCCTGATTCACCGACCAGCGCCAGACATTGACCGCGTTGCAGCGCAAAGCTAACGTTCTTCACAATATGGCGCGGCGCGGCATTCTCAGCGCGGGCCCAAATGTTCAGGTCACGGACTTCTATCACGTTATTGCTCATCAGCGCTTCTCTCCTTCGGCCCGCTGCTGGATGTAGCGGCCGATTTGCGTAAACGACAGCGCCACCAGCACAATCGCAATGCCCGGCAACACTTCCAGCCACCACGCCACGGTGACGTTAATTTTTCCGGCTTCGAGCAGCGCGCCCCACTCCGGCGACGGCGGTACCACGCCTAAACCCAGAAACGACAAGCCGGATGCCCACACCACCGATTGTCCGATGCCCAACGCCACCAGTGAGAACAGCGGTCGGAACACGTTGGGCGCGATGTGCTGGATAAACAACCGATGCCACGGATGGCCAAGCGCACGTGCCGCCTCGACATAGCCGGACTGCTTCACCTGCAGCGCCTGCGCGCGCACCAGTCGCGCGTAGCCCGGCGCGGTGCCGATGCCCACCGAGATCAGTAAACTGCTGGCGGACGGACCCAGCAAGGCGACAAACAGCAGCGCCAGCAGCAAGGTGGGAAACGCCAGCAGAATCTCCAGCAGGCGATTCACCGGTTCGGCCAACCAGCGCGGACCGAGCGCGGCGCTGAAGCCCAGCACAATGGCGCCGAACAGCGCGATGGCCATGGCGCCGATACCAATCAGCAACGACTGGCGCGTGCCCCAGATAATGCGGCTATACAGATCGCGGCCAATGTCATCGGTGCCGAGCCAGTTAGCCCACGAAGGAGCTTGCAGCGCGCGATAGAGATCGGTGGCGAAGGGATCGTGGGTGGCCAACGCGCCAGGCGTTAGCGCTGCGACAATAAAGAACAGCGCTACGATGCCGGAAAGCAGTACCGAAACCGGCAGCTGCCAGCCGGCACGTTGCGTCTGCGGGCCAGCATAATCAGTGAGATGAGTTGTCATGCGCGACCTCGCAGGCGGGGATCGACGATCAGGTAAATCAGGTCAACCACCAGGTTAATGACGATGTAGAGGAAACTGATCAGAATCACGATGCCAGAGACCAGGGCGAAATCCTTGTTGCTGACCGCATTGACCAGCACGTTGCCGAGTCCCGGGCGGGCAAATACCGCTTCCACCAGCACCGCGCCCGACAGCAGGTTGCCAATCGCCCAGCCGCTTAAGGTGATGGCGGGGATCAGCGCGTGGCGCAACACGTGGCGCCATCGCACGCCCGCCAGGCTCATGCCGCGCGCCCGCGCCGACAGCACAAACGGCTGCTGCATGCTGCGCTCAAACTCGCCGCGTATTGCGTGGCCAATAAAGCCCGCCAACGGAATTGCCAGCGTGATCGCCGGAAGCACCGTGCCCAGCAGGCTGGTGCCGCCGACGACGGGGAACCAGCGCAGAGCGATGGCAAAGACAATCAGCAGCAGGATGCCAATCCAGTACTGCGGCAAGCCGGCCATGATGGTTTCCACTGCGGAGCCAAACGCCGCCAGCCGACGATTGCGCCCGGCGGTTAACAGCGTCCAGGGAATGGCGATAATCCACGCCAGCAGCAGTGCGGCTATCGCCAGCGTAAAGGTCGGCAGCAGCTGCTCAGCGATGATATGCACCACCGGACGCTGCAACTCGAAGGAGAAACCAAAATCGGCGTGCAGCAGCTGCCAGAAATAGTGCAGATACTGTTCAACGATCGGCTTATCGAACCCGTATTGCGCATTGATTGGCGCCAGCTCGGCCGGCGTGCGCTCAATCACCTGCCCGGAGGTGATATTCAGCAAAATGGTGGCGCGATCGCCCGGCAGCACCGATAGCACTAAAAAGGTCACGGTGATGGTGCCCCACAGCACAAATAGCGCCGAGGCAATGCGCACACTCAGGGTGCGCAACAGCGCCACGCGGCGGCGGCGTGGTACGGCCCGCTCCTCAACCCGGGTGGCGCTGGTCTGCGGCGCGGAAGTTAATTCACTCATGGCTTCTCCTGCACGAAGTACGCATCGTTAAAGTTCAGCAATCCGTTGCCCTCATCCTGCCAAAGCCCGCGGATGTGGTGGGCGATGGCGACGTTGTAGGTGAAGTTGTAGCCACCGATGGCAATCGCCTGATCGTCAAACCACTTTTGCAGCACCGCAAACTTCTGCTGGCGCAGCTGGGGATTGGGCTCGCGCTGCGCATCGAGGATTTGCGCTTCCACTTCGGGATTATTGAAAAAGCTGGTGTTGTTGCCGTTGAATGCGCCGTTCAGCGCGTGGTTGTAAACGATGTCGAGGATATTGGGCGAGGGCCATACCCAGTAACCAAAGCTGATTTCCTTATCCGCCGGACGCGAACGCGCACCGGCAAAGCCTTCGGTTTGCGTCAGCGGAATCAGATCCAGCTTGATACCAACGCGTTTGACCTGATCCTGCACCGCCTGCAGCATCAGCGCGCCTTCCTGGTCGATAATCGCCTGGATAAACGGCAAGCGGGCATCGAGCGTTTGGCCGTCTTTGGTGCGATAACCGGCGGCATCACGTCCGGTCCAGCCCGCTTGATCCAGCAGCTGATTGGCTTTGGCGATATTCAGCGAGTAGCGGTCGTCAACGTTCAGGTAGAGCGGCGTACTTTTGCTCAGCGAGCCGTTGCCCTCATACGGCACTGCGCCTTTGAACACCGTTTTGACGATCTGCTTGCGGTCCAGCGCATAAGCAAACGCCTGGCGCACGCGCCGATCGGTGAATGGACCGCGCTGCACATTAAAGGAGAACGCCTGTGGACGACCGGTCGCGACGTACGACAAGGTTTGATAATGCTGTTGCAGCGCCTGCCACTGCGCCGACGGCGGCTGGTAGATCACATCCGCGCCGCCGCTGACCAGCGCGCCCCAGCGCGTGGTGGCATCGGGCACGAATTTCCACTCCAGGTGTTTGATATAAGCCGGCCCGTTATGGTGCGCATTCGGCGGTGCCCAACGATAATCGTCGTTGCGCACAAAACTGATGCCATCGCCGCGTACCCAACGCGCGACTTTCCACGGTCCGGTGCCCACCGGGCGCAAACACTTCTGCTCGCTACTGTTATGCGCCAGCGAATCTGGCGATTGAAAACCGTAATGCCCATTCGCTAATACGTTATAGATTTCCGGATTGGGCTCGGATAAATGCAGCGCCACGGTATAATCATCGACTTTGGTAAATCCGGTCATATAGGTAAATCCGTGCCAACCAATTCCCTTCTGCCATGCGGGATAATTAGCAATCACCGCGTCGGCATTAAAAATATCGCCATCGGTAAATTTCACGTCATGGCGCAAATGAAACGTAATGGTTTTACGATCGGCAGATTCACTCCAGCTGGATGCCAGCCAGGGACGGATTTGTCCTTTATCGTAACTGACTAAATAATCAAACACCTGACGTGATAAATACGCTTGCTGCACCCAACCGCCCCATAAGCAAGGCGGCTCCTGCTCATGCAAATAGACCAGCGTGCCATCGCTGGAGGTGGGTGAAGACGCTGCGGCGCTGACGTTAATTGGCAGCGCCGCACAGCTCAATGCCGCCATTATCGGAATGATTAATCGCTGAATGGGCTTTACTCTCATTTTGCTACCGTTTCCCTAATGCAAGCCAATAACTTATTTCCGCGCGGACCTACTCCACGTGAAAAGGTGTTATCTGGAAATTTAATGAATATTTTTGGAATAGCGTTTGAATAGAGCACAGATATAAATCCCGGCAAATAACAATATCGGCAGTGAATATGCGAAATGGGATTTTTTGTTCCACATAGTGAAATATCATTTTTATATCAATGCAGCGAAATAGCTTAGTGAGAAAAAGCATTATTTGGTGTTCGGTGGCGATGACATAGTAATGGGATAATGTCTTTGCCGGAGAGAACGCTATGTCGCAAATCGAATTAGGTTGGGGTGCCGATCCGTCGCCTCGGTATGAACAGCTGGCGGAACGCTTTCGCCCGGTATTTCAGAAAATACGCGCAGGTGCGATTGAGCGAGAGTTAACACGCCAGCTGCCAATCGAGCAAATTGCCTGGCTGAAGCAGAGCGGATTCACCGCCCTGCGCGTTCCGGAAAGCGCCGGTGGACTCGGTGCCACGCTGCCCGAGCTGTTCAATTTGCTGATCGAACTGGGCGAAGCGGATTCCAACCTTGTGCAATCGATTCGCGGACATCTCGGTTTCGTCGAGAACGTGCTGAACAGCGGTAGCAGCAGCTATCGCGCGAAGTGGCTGGCGCGGCTGGGGCAAGGTGAAATTGTCGGCCCGGCGTGGAGCGAAACCGGCGATGCGCGTCAGTCAGAATTCTCCACGCGCATTGAGCGCCACGGCGACGGTTGGCGGCTCAACGGCAGGAAGTTTTACACCACCGGTTCGCTCTATGCCGACTGGATTGATGTTGGCATCACTGATGAAAATGGCAAAGGCGTTTCGGTGACACTGGCACGTTCCGCACCGGGCGTGACGGTGCTGGATGACTGGAATGGCTTTGGCCAAACGCTCACCGCCAGCGGTACGGCGCTTTTTGACAATGTGCTCATCGGCGCGGATGACATCAAAGAAGAGGTGCATTTCCGCTATTCACCAGCTTTCTATCAGCTGATCCATCTGGCGACGCTGGCGGGTATTGGCCGCGCCCAAAGCGGCGAAGTGGCACAGCAGGTGGCGTCTCGTACGCGTACCTACAGCAACGGCAATGCGCCGCGTGCCGCCCAGGATGCGCAGATTTTGCAGGTGGTTGGACGCCTGCGCGGCGCGGCCTACAGCAGCGGTGCGATAGTGCTGCACGCCGCCAGCGCGATACAACGCGCGTTTGATGCGCATCTGAGTGGCGATCAGGAACGGGAAAACCAGGCGGTGGCGATTGCCGAGCTGGAAGTATCGCAGTCGCTCAATGTGGTGAGCGATCTGCTGCTTAATGCCAGCTCGACGCTCTTCGATGCGCTGGGTGCATCGGCCACGCTGAAACCGCTGGCGCTGGATCGCTTCTGGCGCAATGCGCGCACCCTCTCCTCACACAATCCCCGTATCTATAAAGATCGTATCGTCGGTGATTTTGCGGTGAATGGCACCTTACCGCCGGAGCAGTGGCGGATCGGTGTGGCGGATAAATCGGCTACCTAAGCGTAGGGCCGCCATTTATGGCGACCTGACATCCAGGTGCGCATAAATGCGCACCCTACGGGATTGGCACCGATCTGTTGTAGGGGCGCCATTTATGGCGACCTGGCATCCAGGTGCGCATAAATGCGCACCCTACGGGATTGGCACCGATCTGTTGTAGGGGCGCCATTTATGGCGACCTGACATCCAGGTGCGCATAAATGCGCACCCTACGGGATTGGCACCGATCTGTTGTAGGGGCGCCATTTATGGCGACCTGACATCCAGGTGCGCATAAATGCGCACCCTACAGGTTGTGCTAGCTGCTTAACCCATGAGACACTTTGGCCTATTTCGTTTAAGTGTCTTTTTTATGCCATGAAAACCTTTCTGATTATTGTGCCTGACGGCGGCATGTTGTTCGAAGCCGCAGGCATCGCCGATATCCTGATGCGCGCCAATCAACATTTACCGGGGGGCGTTGATCAACAACGCTATCGCGTTAGCCTTGCTACCACCCAATCGCATCAGGTGATTCACGGCCAATCTGGCCTCAATTTACTGGCCGATCTGAAACTGGCGGACGTTGATCCGCGTAACGCCTGGGACACCATTATGATCACCGGACGCGGCGACACCGCCGAAGAGGGCAACATGGTGGTCGATTTTATCAAGCTGGCGGCACCGCAGGCGCGTCGTGTGGTTTCGGTCTGTGGCGGCGCGATGTTATTGGCTGAGGCGGGTTTGCTTGATGGCCGCCGGGCGACAACACACTGGCGCCTGCTCGATACCCTGCAGTCTCGCTATCCGCTCGTCCACGTTGAAGGCGGTCCGCTGTATATTCAGGACGGTTGCATGTGGACCTCCGGCGGCGTCAGTTCAGGCTTTGACCTGACGCTGGCGCTGGTGGAAGAGGATTTCGGCTTCAGCGTGGCGCGCGATATTGCCCAGGATATGGTGATGTATTTACGCCGTCCTGGCGGGCAGATGCAGTTCAGCCGCTTCCACCTGCAAGCGCCGGGCGGACTGGGCGTAATCGGTGAACTGCAGCGCTGGATCCGTGAAAACCTGGCCGACGAGCTGGCGGTGGAAAAGCTGGCAGAACGTGTCGCCATGAGTCCGCGCAATTTCACCCGCGTCTTCACCCGTGAAACCGGCGTACCTCCCGCGCGTTACGTCGCCGAAGCGCGACTCGCCGCTGCGCGCGAGCGTTTAGAGCAGAGCCACGACACGCTGGAGCGCATTGCCCTCGCCACCGGCTTTGGCAGCAGCATTAATCTGCGCCGTAGCTTTGAGCGCCAGCTGCATCTCACACCCGGAGAATATCGCCAGCGCTTTCACTGCAGAAAATTGGCGTAAAGTGATCCTTTTTTGGCGTTTACGCCAGATGCGCATCAGCCTACAGTGACTCCAGCATCTTCGGAAAAGGAGTCAATCATGACTAAGATCGGCATTAACGGCTTTGGCCGTATCGGACGCAACGTTTTTCGTGCAGCACTTGGCAGCGATGATATTGAGATCGTCGCCATTAACGACCTCACCGACAGTAAGACCCTCGCGCATCTGCTAAAACACGATTCTCTGCTCGGCAGACTGCCCGCTGAAGTGGAAGCCGGTGAAGGCGAATTACGCATCGATGGCAAAGCGGTGCGCGTATTCAGCGAGCGCGATCCGGCCAATATTCGCTGGCGCGATGTCGGCGTCGATATCGTAATTGAAGCTACCGGCTTCTTTACCGAGCGCGACAAAGCCGCCGTGCATATCACCAGCGGCGGTGCCAAACGTGTGATTATTTCCGCACCCGGCAAAAATGATGACCTGACAATTGTGCTCGGCGTTAACGATCAACGTTACGATCCGCAACAGCATTTTGTGGTGAGTAACGGCAGCTGTACCACCAACGGCTTAGCGCCGGCAGCGGCGGTATTGCATCAGGCATTTGGTATCGAGCACGGGTTAATGAATACCACGCATGCTTATACCAACAGCCAGGTGCTGCACGATCAGCCCGAGAAAGATCTGCGCGGTGCGCGTGCGGCAGCGCTGTCGATTGTGCCTTATTCCAGCGGCGCGGCAAAGGCGCTGGGCCGCGTGATCCCTGAGCTGGAGGGGCGTTTGACCGGCTATTCACTGCGCGTGCCGGTGCCGGTGGTATCGATCGTCGATTTAACCGTAACGCTGCAACGCGATGTCACCGCTGAAGAGGTGAATGCCGCCTTTAAAGCCGCGGCCGCAGAAGGCCCGCTGAAAGGTATTTTGGGCTACAGCGACGAACCATTAGTCTCTAGCGATTATCAGGGCGATGCCCGTTCATCGATTATCGACGGACTCTCAACGCTGGTGATTGGCGGCAATCTGGTGAAGATTCTTGCCTGGTACGACAACGAATGGGGCTTCTCAAATCGTCTGGTAGATTTGGCACGCTTAATGGCAAAACGCGGATTGTGATTTTGGTGCGCATCAATGCGCACCATACGAAAATCGTAGGGTCGCCATTTATGGCGACCGTTTTAACACCTTACTTGAGTCCCATCGCGTCCTTCAGGGTAAAGAACAGATCGGTCTGGTCGGTTAATCCCACCACATTCGCCGCATGCGGACCGTACGCCGCGATGCGCACCTGCGTGCCGGTATGCTCCTGCGAATCCTCTTCTGAATTACCGTAGCTGATGGTCATCACCGCGCCATCTTTGGTATTCACCGCTTGCGTCAGGCCCGGTGCTTTGGTGCCGTTTTCAACGATCTGGCTGCTGTGGGCGTGATCGGCGGTCACCACCACCAGCGTATCGCCATGCTCGCGCGCAAACGCTAGCGCTTCCTGTACCGCTTCATCCAGATCCACGGTTTCACCAATCTGACCGCACGGGTTCGCCGCGTGATCCTGCTTATCAATCGATGCGCCTTCCACCTGCAGGAAGAAACCTTTGTCGTTAGTGCTCAGCAGAGTAATGGCCTTTTTAGTCATCTGCGCCAGCGTCGGTACTGAAGCCGGACGATCTTTATTGACTTCACAGGTCACTACCGGCTTATCAATGTTGCCGTGATAGCTGGCTTTCGGTCCCTGCCAACGCACCGGCATATTGCCATCGGCAAACAGGCCCAGAAGCGGTTTGCTCTGATCGGCCTGCTGAATGGCATTCATGCCCTGCAGATTATCAATCCACTGATAGCCCAGCGCCTGCGCCTGTTCACGCAGGGTTTTGCCCTGATACTCGCCGGCTTTGGCGGTTTCATTAAAGGACTTCGCACCGCCGCCCAACGTGACATCTGGGCGGGTTTTCAGCAGCTGTTCAGTAATCGATCCTTTACCGCCCTGCTCCAGCGCGTTGCCCGGGCACAGCTCGCTGGTTTTCTCCGGGCCGTAGCATTTGCGCGAGGTGACGTGTGCCATTAAGGCGGCTGGCGTGGCATCCTGCAGTTCAGCGGTCGAGACGTTGCCGGTGGCTTTACCCGCGGCTTTCGCCAGCTCAAGAATCGTCACCTGATCTTTGCCATTAACATCGACGCCAATCGCGCCGTTGTAGGATTTGGTGCCGGTGGCCCACGCAGTAGCCGACGCGGCAGAATCCGTTACGTAATTGGGTTTATGGGTTTTCTTGTCCAGCGAGTAATGGGTGTATTGACCGGTGAGCGGCAACGCATCCAGGCCGGGGAAGAAACCGCCGGCGCCGCGCGCCTGGTTGCGGGCGGCGGTGATTTCCGAATCGCCCATGCCATCACCAATCAGCAGAATCACGTTTTTCGCGGTGCTATTGATTAATGAGGCTTTTAACGCCTCGGTCTGGTCGCCGGTCAGACGACGCGCGCCGCCGTGCTCGGTAATATCGCCGGTGGCGGCGCGTGAATAATTTGCATCATCTGCCACTGCTAACGTCGCGATCAGAGAAGTCAGCAGCGTAACCGTAAAGAGAAGTATGGATTTCATTAATAAGCATCCTTAGCTGTAAATATAACCAAATGTTTCCGCGGACAAGTCTGCGACAGTGCGGTGACGCTTTTGTGACACAGAGAGGATAATTTGATGACAGAACAGGCAGGGTGAGCAAGCCGAAGGCAATACGCTCAGAGCTTAAGCGGATAGAACAAAAGGAGAAAATAGCGCTTGACCCTTTTCAGCGATCTCCCTATAGTAGCGCCCCGTTGACCCAGCGCGGTTGGCAAAAAAATGTGGTGAGGTGTCCGAGTGGCTGAAGGAGCACGCCTGGAAAGTGTGTATACGGCAACGTATCGGGGGTTCGAATCCCCCTCTCACCGCCACATTCCGAAGAAGAGTCTGAACTCACGTTCAGACTTTTTTTTTGCCTATTCTGCAGAGAGAGGGGGTGAGAAGCCCCGACGGGGTTTGACAACTGGCGCAGCCAGTTGGACAGCGGAGCCTGCGACGCTGCCCGCAGGGTGAGCGCAGCGAATCAATCCCCCTCTCACCGCCACATTCCGAAGAAGAGTCTGAACTCACGTTCAGACTTTTTTTTTGCACCCAGCACAGCGACGAAATTTCAGCCGAGTAGACTAACGTGTCGCCTTAAGCACATCGGAAAGACCGCGCGCCAATAACTCGCGAGGGGCATCTGTGCCGTCTACTGGAAGAAGGGTTCTGCTATGAATTTTCCAGCGCCCTTCATGACGTTCTAACTCCCAGCGATTAACCACTACCCGATGAATGCGATAGCCGGTTGAGTAACCATGATTGGCCATTTCACGCGGCTCACCCTGTTTATCCAGCTGCAACAGCTGTAAATAGGAGGTCACTATGGCTTTGTTGCCGCGCAAATCAATCAGCGGTAATCCAGTAAAATGCGCAAGCCCACTTTTAATCGCTTCCTCGTGTGCCGGTCGGAGAATAAATGCAGCGATCGCATCGACCCCTTTTGCCCCATCCAGTTCCTCACCACGATTAAAAGTGCCCTCCTCCATATAAACAGCAGCGGTATATTCGGCAAGACCGGTATCTGCGCTGGGCGGATGGGAAGCAATCAGCTCATATATTGCTAATTTATCCTCAATGATTTGCAGTCGCTGTTCTAATTTTTGGGTAGTTATTTCAGTCATAAATCTTATCTCCAGCAGCGCGATTTATCGCTATTTATGAATAAGTCTGTTGATGACTGGATGCACAATCTCCTGGAATAACGCTGTGTTTTCGAGCGCTCTGGCGGCCAACATCGCCCCATGAACGGTTGCCATCACAGATTTGGCCTGGGTCTCTGGCGCCTCATCAAGCTGAAAAATGCCGCTGATTTCCCCTTTACGCAGTAGCGCTGTGAGCCAATCGGCCAGATCGGAGAAATGCCCGCTCACTTCAGAAGATATTTCTCGCGGCAACTTAGGCAGTTCCACCGAAAGCATGACGCAAATACAGAAAGGAGACGTTCCCTCACTAATACAGGCTGACCAGTAATCGATATAAGCCTGCAGTTCCAGCAGAGGATCGTTGAGGTTCTGCTCCAACGCCGCCATTCCCATTCTGGCCTCCTCACGATATTCCGCAACGACAGCTTGCACCAGTTCAACTTTACTGGGGAAATGATGATGAATACTGGCTTTTTGAATCTGAACCAATTCAGCAATATCAGCATAGCTAAAGCTGTTATAGCCACCCGAGGTCAGCAACTGCCTGGTGTGGAGGATGATTTCTCTGGCTTTGGGTGAGCGTTCTATCAGCATAAATTTCCTAAACAATGTACTTATTCAACACGCATAACTCTTATCGTAAAACTAAAGAGATAGAGCCTTAAAGTCAAGGGAAACCTACTAGTTGGTAGGTTGAAGATCGAATGCAATTTAGTTAAGAAAAACACTAAATCATTTACCGCTAAAAATAATATTATAAAAAATAAATCCTCAAGGCAGCGCGCCCTCTGCTTCCATCTCACGCGCTAATTCAATAAGCGCACCTTTATTTTTGATAATATAACCAGACCTGGCTTTAGTTAATAACCCCTCCTGCGTCAGTTGCGCAATGACATATAAGAGATGGCGATATGACACCCCCATATATTCTGCAACCTGCGTATGCTTTTCGTGATAAACATCACCATTCTGCGTCAATAGGATAAAAGCCGCCAGCCGGTTAACCAACGAGAAGGATTGATTTCTGATGAGCGACACAATATTCCGATAATTTTTATGCGTTAAGCTAATACAAATATGACGTAAAAAAATAGCATCACTTAACAGTCTTTTCCGGAAAGGTTTAACGGGTAACGCCAGACACCAGCACTCCTCTATCGCCTGAACGGCACGCGGTTCATGCTGCTGATCGATAAGTTCAAGCTCCCCGATAAAACAATGCGCTGCAAAGAAATCAATTAATGATATTCGTCCATTGGCTAATGTCGCATACAGTTTCGCCCTGCCTCTTGCAAGATAAAACAGGTATGCCGGTTGCTCACCTTCTTTCACGATATAATCACCGGCCATGATATGAAGCAGTCGGGTTTCCGCCATCACCTCAACAGAAAATTTCGCTGTATAGTCTGAATTTTCAATTAATTTCCTCTTCAGATCTTCATTATGGATTTCTTTCATAATCGTTTCCCGATGTGAGATTTCTCATATTTAACATACAATTTTAGCTGTTAGGGTTAAAGCGTTGACACAGCATTTTTATCACACAGTTAAAAAATGCATGTTATTCCAACCCTAATAGAGGAAATGAGAAATGGCGCAGAGAAAAATTATTCTGGATTGTGATCCGGGTCATGATGATGCTATTGCAATTATGATGGCAGCAAAACATCCGGCGATTAATTTACTCGGTATTACTATCGTTGCGGGTAATCAGACCCTCGAGAAAACGCTGATCAACGGATTGAATGTTTGCCAACATTTAAACATTGATGTTCCGGTTTATGCTGGAATGCCGCAGCCGATTATGCGCCAGCAGATCGTGGCAGATAATATTCACGGCGAAACGGGGCTGGATGGTCCGGTATTTGGCCCCTTAACGCGTCAGGCAGAAAGCAAGCATGCGGTTCAGTATCTGATTGACACGCTGATGGCCAGCGACGGAGATATCACGCTCGTTCCGGTAGCGCCCTTGACCAATATTGCGGTCGCCATGCGCATGCAGCCAGCCATCATCCCAAAAATCAAAGAGATCGTACTAATGGGGGGCGCCTACGGTACGGGAAACTTTACTCCCTCTGCCGAATTCAATATTTACGCCGATCCGGAGGCGGCACGTGTCGTATTCACTTCAGGTGCACCGCTGGTAATGATGGGGCTCGATTTAACCAACCAAACCGTCTGCACAAAAGAGGTCATCGCCCGTATGGAGAAAGTTGGCGGTCCAGCTGGGCAACTGTTCAGTGACATCATGAATTTCACCCTCAAAACGCAGTTTGAGAATTATGGCTTAGCGGGCGGACCGGTTCATGACGCAACCTGTATTGGCTATTTGATTAACCCGGAAGGCATTAAAACTCAGGACATGTATGTCGAAGTCGATGTGAATAGCGGCCCATGCTATGGCCGTACGGTATGCGATGAGCTGGGTGTAATGGGAATACCCGCCAATGCCAAAGTTGGGATCACTATTGATACCCAATGGTTTTGGGATTTGGTGGAAGAGTGTGTACAGATGTACCCCCGATCGTAACGACCAATTCCATTTCCGTTATGGCATGCAAAAGAGGGGAAATTTATTGCATGCCAATTACTCCCGATGGGCAGTTTGCCGTCGCCCATAGAGATATCAGACATACCGAAATCGACTATGACGAGATAATCATTATGAATATAATGAGAAGTTTTTTGGGTATGGTGGTATTACTGGCCATCGCATACTTGCTGTCAGTAAATAAAAGAAAAATCAGTATAAGAACGGTAGGTGCTGCAATCCTTTTACAAATAGCCATTGGCGGAGCGATTCTTTATTTACCTCCGGGCAAATGGCTGGCTGAGAAAGTCGCCACCGGCGTACATAAAATAATGAATTACAGTGATGCTGGCAGCACATTCATATTTGGGGCATTAGCGGGACCAGATATGGACAGAGTATTTAATGGTGCCGGTTTTGTGTTCGCCTTTCATGTATTACCCGCCATTATCTTTATGACTGCATTAGTGAGCCTGCTGTATTACATAGGCGTGATGAAGTTATTGATCCGGGTACTGGGTGCTATTTTCCAAAAAGCACTCAATATCAGTAAAATTGAGTCTTTTGTCGCCGTTACCACCATTTTCCTTGGTCAAAATGAGATTCCGGCGATCGTTAAACCCTTCATTAATCGTCTGAACCGCAATGAACTGTTTACCGCTATTTGTAGCGGCATGGCCTCAATTGCGGGATCAACCATGATTGGCTATGCCGGGCTCGGTGTACCAATTGATTATTTACTTGCGGCATCGTTGATGGCCATCCCCGGCGGCATTCTTTTTGCCCGCATTCTGAGTCCAGCAACGGAAGAGACTCAGGTTGTTTTTGATAATCTCTCCTTCAGCGAAACACCGCCTAAAAGCGTGATTGAAGCAGCGGCGACCGGGGCAATAACCGGACTAAAGATTGCAGCAGGCGTTGCTACAGTTGTGATGGCTTTTGTTGCGATTATCGCCCTTATCAATGGCATTATTGGTGGCATTGCTGGGCTGTTTGGCCAGGGGCACGCAAGTCTGGAAGGGATATTTGGCTATTTACTGGCCCCGCTTGCCTGGGTTATGGGGGTTGACTGGCATGACGCATCGCTTGCTGGCAGTCTGATTGGCCAAAAGCTTGCGATTAATGAGTTTGTGGCTTATCTCAGCTTTTCGCCCTATCTGCACGCGCCTGGCGCATTAAACAGTAAAACGATTGCAATTGTTTCTTTCGCACTGTGTGGCTTTGCCAACTTTGGTTCTATTGGCGTTGTGGTTGGCGCATTCTCGGCCATCGCGCCACAGCGGACGGCAGAAATTGCTCAGCTTGGCATGCGAGCATTGGCCGCAGCCACACTCTCTAACTTAATGAGCGCCACCATTGCTGGCTTCTTCATTGGTATTGCATAAGTAAAGGAATGCGCCAGGCTGATGTTCAATGAGATCTTATAGAGCAGAACAACGCCTGGCGTTTTTACCGATTTTATAACGAATACACTGCATTACATTTTAAAAGCGGCGGGACTCGTTTATCAGCATCACCACAATTTTATCGATAACAAAGGGAGCAATGGCGTTGAGCTCGTTATCTTCAAGCAGTTTCTTCGAAAATGCCAACGCAAATTCACGTGTTATTCTCATTCTCTCTTCAGGCTGAATTTCAATATTTGGTCGCATTTCACCACTGCAGTCTGAGGGAATAACTTTTCTATCCCTCGCGAATGGATAAATATTCACATAACCTCCTTATCTCAACTCCATGGGCAAAATGCCTCAACGCTTCCGGCTACCTGTCATGCTGCGGAAGACACCGTCTCGTAATATCAGCGCATGGAATAACGCCGCGGCCAGGTGCAGCATCACGGTAATGAATAAGAGCAAGGCGACGATCGAATGAAGAGGACGCAGCAGCGCATACCCATCATTATTCATCGGCAGGATGGGCGGTAAAACGATTCCTGCACCGAGAGTCACAGGATATCCCGCAGCGGACAACATGGCCCAGCCAATCAGCGGTTGAGCCAGCATCAATACATAGAGCACCCCATGTGAAATATGGGCCATAAGACGCTGCCAGCCTGGCAAGGTATCCGGTAAGTTTGGTTTGGCGGTAGCGTATCGCAACCACAGGCGCACTACGACTAATAACAATATCATCACGCCAAGGGGTTTATGGATTGATACCAGAAAGCTGTGCAGCGAGGAAACGGTGGAGACCATTGCAACACCAATAAAAAGCATGGCAAGAATCGCCGCAGCCATTAACCAGTGCAGCGCACGTAAAGCGGGATGGAAATAATCAACTTGTTTCATCATTGAGCTCCTGCCTGGTGTGACTGTTCACGCGTACGCAAATTATAAGATTTGGCATACGCGGATGAGCGTGCATTCAGTATTGGGTCATCCGATGCGGCTATTCCGTCCGGTAAAATAAGCGGATCATAATTAATATCGTTACAGGGTCCCTGCGCCTGTGGAATGGCTTGCGTCAATATCAGCGTCCCTGCATTAATCACTTTTCGATCGGATGGCCATACTTTACTTGAGTCATTACCCTTATCTTCAGGGTTTGCCAGGGTAATCATTAAATTCCACTTTATCGTGCCTTGTTTCAGTCGCTGAACAATATCGTTTTGCAGAAAATCCTTATCTTTTTTATTCTCATCGCTCATCGGTTGAAAAGCGGTTTCTGGCACCATGCTCCAGCGAACCAGATGCTTATTGCCCGCTTTATCAATCAGGAAGAAGGCATTCAGACTATTAAAACTATCGCTTGCCCAACTGGACGAAGGCACATATTTCTTCAACCAACCGAAAAATGCCGTTATTTCCGGGTGCTTGCCAACGAATGCCTTTAATTTTTCCGGATCGGGTTTACCGGTGGCCGGAACAGGCAGCGTTGCCGTTTGCAATTCATAGAATGCTTCAGTGGTCCCCACCGGAAAGAAAGGCATGGCGTTCATTCCCGTGCGCCACTCCTCGCCATTCTTCTGTCGAAACTGTAAAGCCATACTCCGCACCGGAACAGCATAATCCGGCACAGTAGGAACGCCCCCTGCGATAGCAAATCGCCCGATAACTGGCGTGCTACCAGCGGTAAATACCAGGGCACGCGAAAATGCACTGGCGTTACCATTAGATGTAAATTGACCAATAACACAAATCCCTCTGGCATGATTACGGCGATATCCAGGATGTTCTCCGCCAGATTTCTGTAACACGTCAATAATTTTATCTGCGCTCAGTCGATTGGGTGCCAGCCATCCGCCCGCCCATAAAAATAGCAGTACCAGTACAAGTGGAATAAGACCAACGATAGCCAGACGAAACATTTTCTGGTTAGTAGAAAGTGGAGCTGTTTTCATGTTTTTCTCACGCTGCTCAATAAATAATAAATTATCGCTTAGGCTTTTTTTCGCCGAATATCACTCACCGTTAACCACACTGCGGAAATCAGAAAATAAGCGGCCCCCACTGCGGAATAACCGGCAATATTCACTATCGATGGCGGTACGATCATTTGTGCCTGCACAATAAAAAAAACGCCTGCCAGGGCTGATTGAGCGCCGCTAAGGATCATCGTCCACTGTGCGCCATAATTTTTCCAGCGGCCTACTGCGACACCCAGCTGCAGCAATCCTGACAAAATAGCCCAGATGCCAAATACGCCAATAACCCAGTTCATGCTGTGGGACAACGCAAGGTAAACCGCAATGGTTGTCAGCCCGCTGACAATAATATTTGTCATGTGGATCGGGTTATGACTTATTCCGCCGCTGCGCTGCGCATCAACAACGTTAGCAATGGCGTCCCAAAGGGGATAGATAACCAATAATACTGCCCCCACCTTTGCTGAGTGCTGACCCAGCGAAAATGCAGCCGCAACCCAAATAATTGAAAACAGTGCGCGGATAAAGTAATAGCGTTTTAGCCATTGCTCATTGCCAACAGCGGAATTAACAGCCTGTTCTTTAAGCATTGTGACTCCAGACGATTATGGATTGTTAAAAAAGGAGCGAAAGGCTGCCTTAATGACAATCAACCTACTAGTTGGTAGAATTATTGTCAATGGCTGAAGAAACGGATAAAGCGCAGAAGGTTAAACAAAAAAACCCGGCTTTCGCCGGGTTTTACTTTGCTACTACATTCTCAATCAAACGGTTAACTGTAAGCGTGCAGCGTGCGTTGACACAGCGCTGAACGGACGCAATCCTCTTTGCCGAAACGTACCACGCCAATCATCTCATCCTCTTCGAAGCGCGCTAGCGCATCGGCGAGGCCAGATTTGGCATGGGACGGCAGGTCGCACTGGGTAATATCGCCGTTGACGATAACCGTCACGTTCTCACCCAGGCGCGTCAGGAACATCTTCATCTGTGCGGCGGTGACGTTTTGTGCCTCATCAAGGATCACCACAGCATTTTCAAAGGTACGTCCGCGCATATATGCGAAGGGCGCGATCTCTACCTTGGCGATTTCGGGTCGCAGGCAGTATTGCATAAAGGAAGCGCCGAGACGTTTAACCAGAACGTCATATACCGGTCGGAAATAAGGCGCGAATTTCTCGGAAATATCTCCTGGGAGGAAACCGAGATCTTCATCCGCCTGCAGAACCGGGCGCGTCACAATAATCCTTTCGATGTCCTTATTGATCAGGGCCTCAGCCGCTTTGGCTGCGCTAATCCAGGTTTTTCCGCAGCCGGCTTCACCGGTGGCGAAAATAAGCTGTTTCGTTTCTATGGCATGGAGATAGTGTGCCTGAGCTTCATTTCTGGCTTCAATCGGCCCGCGGTCACGTGCATCACGTGCCATACCAATCGAATCCAACCCACCCATCTGCACCAGCGAAGTGACCGATTCTTCTTCACGCTGACGGTGACTGCGAGAGTCGCTACGAATAACGCGTCTGGCTTCACGACGTGCTTTGATCACTGCTTTCTGTCTTCCCATAGTGGCACCTTACAGTTGGTTTCATTTATCACGGCGGATCACCCGCGGCGATGACTTGAACGCTTTAGAGGTTTATTTGGCTTCCTTGTAAGCCGTTTTGAGCCAGTGAGAATGGTGTGCAACAGCGCCGAAACGCAGGCGCGCACCGGTAAAAAAACTGAGATTGAACGAGAACGAAGTGTTAATTGAAGAGAGGTTGCTTTTGAGGGAAGAAATCCCCCGCAGTGTACTGCGTGTATTGAAACTATTTAACTGTCCCAGAGAGAGACGAATCATGCGCGAACTCCAGTGGCTTAGCCACACAACTGACAACGCTTATGAATAAAGTGCATCATATTTGCGGTAGTTTGCAACAGTAATTTTACTTCCCAGCAAAGAAAAAATGATAAGCGAAGCCTGAGCGCGTTTATCTTAAATTAAATTTCTCAAAATTATCAAAGGGATGGTTAATTGGGGATAAGTCTAACTTTTTAGGAACATTCGGAAGCGGCTACGACCAGAGGAAAGTTTAAGGAATGCGTAACAAAAAGCCTGCAGCGCATTCTGACGTGCAGGCATTGTGCATTTATTAATCAGGCTTGCAGTAAAGATTGTGCCAGATAATGATTTTCATCCGCTACGCCTGGCAGCGCGAAAAAGTAGCCGCCGCCAATTGGGCGAATATATTCTTCCAGCGCTTCGCCATTAAGCCGCTGCTGTACGGTAATGAACCCTTTTGCTAAATCATGCTGATAGCAAACAAACAATAGGCCCATATCCAGCTGACCCGAACCGGTTATGCCGCTGGAATAACTGTAACCGCGCCGCAGCATTAAACTGCTGTCGGTTTGCGGCGTACGCGGATTGGCGAGACGGATATGCGCATCCAGCGCAATCAAATCGCCATCGGGATCTTTACTGTAATCCGGTACGTCATGCTCGTTTTTCATGCCAAGCGGCGCGCCGGATAACTTCTCCCGACCAAAAATGGTTTGCTGCTCGCCAAGCGGCGTGCGATCCCACATCTCGACGTGGAAACGAATGATGCGCACCGCCTGATAGCTGCCGCCGTGCGTCCATGCCGGTTCCTGCTGCTCGTCAGTCACCCACAACAGCTGATTCATCAACGCCGGATTATGGGTATCGGGATTAGCGGTGCCGTCTTTGAATCCCAGCAGGTTGATCGGCGTCTCCTTGCCGTTGCTGCGTGCCGCATGATCGGCGATGAACCCATCACGTCGCCAGCGCACCGCCAGCAAATCGGGCGTGCGCTTAATGATGTCACGCAGCGCATGGATCACCGTGTCCTGCGTGTTAGCGCAGATTTGCAGCAACAGATCGCCGTGGCACTGCTCTGCATCCAGTGAATCATTAGGGAAGCGCGTCATCGTTTGCAGCTGTGCGGGCTTATGCGCGCTCAAGCCGAAGCGCTCGTCAAACAGCGACGCGCCAACCGACAAGGTCATGGTGAGATTGTCAGGCGCGATATCGGCACCGAGAATTCCTGAATCCATCGGCGGCAGCTGCGGGTTGGTCACCACCGGTGCCGGTCCGCCCTGCGTCAGGAACGCAAAGCGCTCGGTGAGTAAGCGAAACAGCCGCTCAAGATCGGCCTTATCACTGGCCAGCACATCAAACGCCACCAGCATCATTGACGCCTGCTGCGGCGTCACAATTCCCGCCTGATGCGCGCCGTAAAAAGGTTGCGCCTGCTGACGCGCGTTGGGTGCAACCGTGCCGGGAGAAAAGCTGTCGGCGGCTGCCGTATGAAACGGACAGCCGCCGCCGAGGGCGGCCGCGCCGCCCAACATGCCTAATCCCTGCAATAAGCGACGACGCGACGGCTGCGCCGCGTCATTTTTATGCGTCATGATTAGTCGAGACCTAAGGTTCCGCGCAGCAGGGAGAGATCTTCTGCCAGAGTGGTAATCGGGCCTTTCAGCGCATTACGATCGGCGGTGGTCAGTTTCTCGTACGATTCAAAACCGTCTTTGCTGCGGTATTTGCTGAGAATGCCGTCCACTTTCTTGAAGTTGGCATCCACTTTTGCCAGCAGCTGCGGGTTGTTTTTCTGCAGCAGCGGACGCAGCAGATCAACAATTTTCTGCGCGCCATCAATGTTGGCCTGGAAGTCAGAGAGATCGGTGCGGCTATAACGGTCTTCTTCGCCTGAGATCTTGCTGGAGGCCACTTCTTCAATCAGGCCTGCCGCCCCGCCCACCACTTTCGCTGGTGGGAACGCCAGTTCGCTGATGCGCGTTTGCAGATCCAGCACGTCCTGGTTCAGCTTAGTGGCAAAGGGTTCAGCCCCTTTGGTGGTGTTATCCGCGAAGAGGATTTTTTCCAGGCGATGGAAGCCGGTGAATTTTGGATCTTCGTTTTTCTTCTCGAAGTCGTCTTCACGTGCATCGATGCTGCTATCCAGGTCGGAGAACAGCTCAGCGATGGGTTCAATACGCTCATAATGCACGCGCGTTGGCGCAAACAGCGCTTTGGCTTTTTCGATATCGCCGGCTTTCACCGCGTCGGTAAACGCTTTGGTGCCCGCCACCAGCTCTTTCACTTCATTCATTACATAAACTTTGTAGTCGGCGATAGGCCCCACCAGCTCCAGTACGTCTGGCTTGCCGGTCGCTGCTTTCTTCGCATCACCGCTGACCACCAGCTTGCCTTTCGGGTTGCTGAGTAGGCCGCAGGTCATATCATATTCGCCCGCTTCCAGATTGGCGGTGAGTTTCTGGCTGAAGCCTGGCGCGATATTTTCACGCTCTTCCACCACCATCACTCCTTTCAGGATCTCCCACTCCAGCGCTTTCTGGCTGTTGTTTTTGATGATGAACTGGGTTTTTCCCGCCTGCACATTGAGCGACATCGGCTCACATTGCTTGTCGGTCACGGTAACCGTGACTTGCGGGACGGCAGCAGCAGAAGCGGCGCCGGAAAGCGCCAGCATAGCAACCAACAGCGCCTTGCGGCGGAAGCGAATCGTCATAGTGATATCCCTGTTACATGGAAGAACAGGCGCGCAATCGCGCCTGATTTTAAATTCAGCGCGTAGTTCGAGCCGTGGTGATTGATGGGCGAGCTGGGAAGGCAAACAGCAGCAGCGCCGGAATCAGATAGATAAGCCACACCGCCACTTCGCTGACGCTTGGCGTTTCCTGATAGCCCAAAATACCTTCCAATAACGTGCCGAATACCGAGTGCGTCGAAAGCGTATTGCTCAGATCAAACGCCACATCCTGGAAGTGATTCCATAAACCGGCTTCGTGGAAAGCGCGGATAGCGCCCGCGGCAAGCCCTGCGGCAACAAACAGAATGAACAGGCTGGTCCAGCGGAAAAAGTGCGCCAGATTGAGGCGAATGCCGCCATAGTAAAGCAGCATGCCCAGCACTACCGCAGTAGCGAGGCCGAGTACTGCGCCAATCGGTGGCGCATAGCCTACGTCCTGCGTGAACGCGGCAAGCAGGAAGAACACGGATTCCAGCCCTTCACGCGCCACCGCCAGAAACACCATCAGCACCAGCGGAAAGCCACTGCCGCCCTGTTTTTGCAGCGCGTTATCAACCGATTTTTCCAGCGTGGCTTTGATATTGCGCGACACTTTGCGCATCCAGAACACCATCGATGTCAGGATCACTAC
The DNA here is from genome assembly GCF_039621635.1 of Pantoea sp. BRR-3P. NCBI lineage: Bacteria > Pseudomonadati > Pseudomonadota > Gammaproteobacteria > Enterobacterales > Erwiniaceae > Pantoea > Pantoea sp. BRR-3P. The sequence continues at coordinate 1,603,952 of NZ_CP155066.1, read as the reverse complement.
TGCAACCACCGCAACAATGCCTTCGAACAGCTCCTGCTGCTTCTGCGGAAACTCGCCGGTGGTTTGATTGATAAAGATGCCGAGTGCCAGACACAGCGCGGCAGCAATAAATACGCCAGCCCACATCGCCGGGAACCATTGTGTGCGCTGGGTGCGTTTGAGATAGCTGGCAATCAGGCTGACGATGAGCGCTGCTTCCAGACCTTCGCGCAGCATGATGAGAAACGGGACGAACATCATCAACCTCTTGAATGTTAAGGAGGGTAAACCTTAGGTAAAAATACGTAAAGTGCGAACGATATCGATTATCATTATCGAAGGGGAAAATACAAGTCACCGCGAGAAATTAATTTTGCTTTTGCGGTTTGCAGAGGGGGAATATTTGGACTGGTCGCCATGAATGGCGACCCTACAACGAAACGATGCGGTGTTCGTAGGGTGCGCATTGATGCGCACCGGGTCGACATCAATGGCGCCCCTACAGATTATTTGCTTTGATACTGCGCTTCTGCGGCGGCGAAGCGCTGCTGAGCGGCCTCAGATGGAGCTCGCCCCAACAGGCTGAACACCACAATCGCAATACTGGCGAAGGCAAAGCCCGGGATGATTTCATACAGCTCGGTGTAGCCATAATCTTTCCATAGCAGCACGGTCAGCGCACCCACCACCATTCCAGCCAGCGCACCGTTGCGCGTCATGCGCTTCCAGCACACGCCAAACAGCACCACTGGCCCAAACGCCGCCCCAAAGCCAGCCCAGGCGTAGCTCACCAGGCCAAGCACGCGGTTCTCTGGATTCGCCGCCAGCGCGATAGCGATCAACGCAATCACCAGCACCATCAAACGCCCTACCCACACCAGCTCTTTCTGGCTGGCGTTTTTGCGCAGGAAGCCTTTATACAAATCTTCGGTCAAGGCGCTGGAGCACACCAGCAGCTGGCAGCTCAGCGTGGACATAACGGCTGCCAGAATCGCCGACAGCAGAATGCCCGCGATCCACGGGTTAAACAGAATGCGCGCCAGCTCGATAAACACGCGCTCGCCGTTTTGGCTTACGCCCGCCGCATGCTCGGGATGGTTCTGGAAGTAGGCAATGCCGAAGAAGCCAACGGCAACGGCTCCGGCAAGGCACAGAATCATCCAAATCATGCCAATGCGACGTGCCGTCCGAATCGTATGGTGCGAATCCGCCGCCATAAAGCGCGCCAGAATATGCGGCTGGCCAAAGTAGCCGAGGCCCCAACCGAGCAGGGAAATCACCGCCACAACGTTCAGGCCTTTCAGCATATCGAGGTTTTCAAGGCTTTTTGCTCTGATCACCGCCAGCGAATCATCCAGGCCGCCCACCGCCAAAATCACAATCACCGGCGTCAAAATCAGGGCGAAAATCATCAGACTCGCCTGCACGGTATCGGTCCAGCTCACCGCGAGGAAACCGCCCACCAGCGTATACAGAATGGTAGCCGCCGCACCGGCCCACAGTGCGGTTTGGTAATCCATCCCAAAGGTACTTTCGAACAGACGCGCACCGGCCACCACGCCGGAAGCACAATAAATCGTGAAGAAGATCAGAATAACCACCGCCGAGATAACGCGCAGTAGCTTGCTGTTATCCTCGAAACGGCTGGAGAAGAAATCTGGCAAGGTTAAGGCGTTATCGTGATGCTCGGTCTGCACGCGCAGGCGGCCGGCAACGATGCGCCAGTTCAGCCAGGCGCCAATGATCAAGCCGATGGCGATCCAGCTTTCCGAGATGCCGGAAAGGAAAATGGCGCCAGGCAGCCCCATCAATAACCAGCCGCTCATATCGGAAGCGCCCGCCGAAAGTGCGGTTACCACGCTGCCTAAACTGCGGCCACCGAGAATATAATCATCGAAGCTTTTGGTTGATCGCCAGGCGATGAAACCGATTAACACCATCCCAAGGATATATACTACAAAGGTCACCAACATCGGTGTACTTACACTCATCTGTCTCTCCACTTATTATTTGATCCATCAAGAGAAATCTTGTTAATCAGCGCTGTCGGAACGGGACAGCAGCATGATTTCACCGCATCCAGAGAAAGCGATTCCTCTTAAGGCGCGGTATCCTGCCGCAAAGGGCCAGTAGGCACAATGCATTTAACACAGCCGTCACAATGATGACACTAATGCTGCGTTTTTTCTGATGGGAGGTTGCACCGGATCACACTCTGGTTGCACCCTGGTCGCCATGAATGGCGACCCTACGAAGCCAGACGTTGTATGTAGGGTCGTCATTCATGACGGCCTGCTGGCAACATAGGTTGCACAAAGTTGCAACATGAGTGATATTGCTGCCACGCAAGCGTTGAATCACTATTCGAGGACGAGGAAAGCATGGCAACCACCACCATGGGCGTGAAGCTGGATGAAGCCACCCGCGACCGCATTAAACTGGCAGCACAGAAGCTTGACCGCACATCACACTGGCTGATCAAGCAGGCGATTTTTAACTATCTGGAGCAGTTGGAAGCTGGTGAATCGGTGCCAGAAATTCCCCAGCTGCTGATCGATGCCGCCGCTGATGAAGGCGTGCCAGAAGAGGCGCTGCAGCCTTTCCTCGATTTCGCTGAACATATTTTACCGCAGTCGGTGAGCCGCTCCGCGATCACCGCCGCATGGCGCCGTCCGGAAACCGATGCGGTGCCGATGCTGTTGGAACAGGCGCGCCTCCCTGCGCCGCTGGCGGAGAAAACGCATCAGCTGGCTTACAGCCTCGCCGATAAGCTGCGCCATCAGAAAGGGGCAACCGGTCGCGCGGGCATGGTACAAAGCCTGCTGCAGGAGTTTTCCCTCTCCTCACAGGAAGGCGTGGCGCTGATGTGCCTGGCAGAAGCGCTGTTGCGCATCCCTGACAAGCCGACGCGCGATGCGTTAATCCGCGACAAAATCAGCAACGGAAACTGGCAATCACACCTTGGCCGCAGCCCGTCGATGTTTGTCAACGCGGCAACCTGGGGTCTGCTGTTTACCGGGCGTCTGGTGTCCACCCATAACGAAGCCAACTTGTCGCGCTCCCTCAACCGCATCATCGGCAAGAGCGGCGAGCCGCTGATCCGTAAAGGCGTGGATATGGCGATGCGCCTGATGGGCGAGCAGTTTGTGACCGGCGAAACCATCGCTGAAGCGCTGGCCAATGCGCGCAAGCTGGAAGAGAAAGGCTTCCGCTACTCCTACGACATGCTGGGTGAAGCGGCGCTGACTGCCAGCGATGCCAAAGCCTATCTGGTGTCGTACCAGCAGGCGATTCACGCCATAGGCAAAGCCTCCAACGGGCGCGGTATTTATGAAGGTCCAGGCATCTCAATTAAGCTGTCGGCACTGCATCCGCGCTACAGCCGCGCACAGTATGAGCGCGTGATGGACGAACTCTATCCGATCCTCAAATCGTTAACCTTGCTGGCGCGCTCCTATGACATCGGTATCAACATCGATGCCGAAGAGGCGGATCGTCTGGAACTGTCGCTCGATCTGCTGGAGAAACTCTGTTTTGAGCCGGAACTGGAAGGCTGGAACGGTATCGGCTTCGTGATTCAGGCGTATCAAAAACGCTGCCCGTTTGTGATTGATGCGCTGATCGACCTGGCACAGCGCAGTCGTCGCCGCCTGATGATCCGCCTGGTGAAGGGCGCGTACTGGGATAGCGAAATTAAACGCGCGCAGGTTGATGGGCTGGAAGGCTATCCGGTCTACACCCGCAAGGTTTACACCGATATTTCCTATCTGGCGTGCGCACGTAAACTGCTGGCGGTGCCAAACCTGATCTATCCGCAGTTTGCTACTCACAACGCGCATACGCTGGCGGCGATTTATCAGCTGGCAGGTAATAACTACTATCCAGGCCAATACGAATTCCAGTGCCTGCACGGCATGGGTGAACCGCTGTATGAGCAGGTAGTGGGGAAAGTGGCGGACGGCAAACTGAATCGTCCGTGCCGCATTTACGCGCCGGTGGGTACGCATGAAACGCTGCTGGCCTATCTGGTGCGTCGTCTGCTGGAGAACGGGGCCAATACCTCATTCGTTAACCGCATCGCCGATAACACCTTGCCGCTGGATGAGCTGGTGGCCGATCCGGTTGCCGCCGTAGAGAAGATGGGCGTTGCCGAAGGCGCGATCGGTCTGCCGCATCCGAAAATTCCGCTGCCGCGCGATCTGTATGGCGCGAAGCGTGTTAACTCAGCGGGTCTCGATCTGGCTAACGAACATCGCCTGGCATCGCTGTCCAGCGCCCTGCTCAACAGCGCCAGCCAGCCGTGGATCGCGCAGCCGCTGGTGGCAGGTGAATTAGGTGCAGGCGTTAGCCGTCCGGTGCTTAATCCTGCCGCACCGGCGGACGTGGTCGGCAGCGTGCGAGAAGCCAGCGAAGCCGAAGTGTCGGACGCGCTGGATGCGGCGGTGAATGCCGGTCCGATCTGGTTCGCCACGCCACCGCAGGAGCGCGCCGCCATTCTTGAGCGTGCCGCCGAAGCGATGGAGGGCCAGATGCAGCAGCTGATTGGTTTGCTGGTGCGTGAAGCCGGTAAAACCTACAACAACGCCATCGCCGAAGTGCGTGAAGCGGTCGATTTCCTCTACTACTACGCCGGCATGGTGCGTGACGATTTCGATAATGAAACCCATCGACCGCTCGGCCCGGTAGTGTGCATCAGCCCGTGGAACTTCCCGCTGGCCATCTTCACCGGACAAATTGCCGCCGCGCTCGCCGCCGGTAACAGCGTGCTGGCAAAACCGGCCGAACAAACACCGTTGATTGCCGCACAGGCGGTGCAAATCCTGCTGGATGCCGGCGTGCCTGCTGGCGTGCTGCAACTGCTGCCGGGCCAGGGCGAAACCGTTGGCGCGCAACTCACCGGCGACGAGCGCGTGCGCGGCGTGATGTTTACCGGCTCAACCGCCGTCGCCACGCTGCTGCAGCGCAATCTGGCAGGCCGTCTCGATCCGCAAGGCCGTCCAACCCCGCTGATTGCTGAAACCGGCGGCATGAACGCCATGATCGTCGATTCGTCGGCGCTGACCGAACAGGTAGTGGTAGATATCGTTGCCTCGGCATTTGATAGCGCCGGTCAACGTTGCTCAGCGCTGCGCCTGTTGTGCATCCAGGATGATGTGGCCGACCACACGCTGAAAATGCTGCGTGGCGCGATGGCCGAGTGCCGCATGGGCAACCCGGAGCGCTTATCAACCGATATTGGTCCGGTCATTGATGCCGAAGCGAAAGCCAATATCGAACGCCATATTCAGGCGCTGCGCAGTAAAGGCTTCAAGGTTTATCAGGCGGCGCAGGAAAATCCGCAGGACACTAAAGAGTGGAACAGCGGCACCTTTATTAAGCCCACGCTGATTGAGCTGGATCAGGTAGGCGACCTGGATAAAGAAGTGTTTGGTCCGGTGCTGCACGTGGTGCGTTTCACGCGAAACGCCTTGCCGCAGTTGGTCGAACAGATTAACGCCTCGGGTTACGGCCTGACGCTCGGCGTGCACACCCGTATCGATGAAACTATCGCCCAGGTCACGGCCAACGCGAAGGTCGGCAACCTCTACGTGAACCGCAATATGGTGGGCGCGGTCGTGGGCGTGCAGCCGTTCGGCGGCGAAGGGTTATCCGGCACCGGTCCGAAAGCCGGCGGCCCGCTCTATCTCTATCGTCTACTGGCCAACCGTCCAGACGGTGCGCTACGCATCACCTTTGATCGTCAGGATGCTGAACGTCCGGTCGACAGTTCGGTGCGCGCGCAACTGATGCGCGCGCATCAGGCGCTGCAACAGTGGGCAAAAGACAAACCTGAACTGCTGGCGCTGTGCCAGCGTTACGACGAACTGGCGCAAGCGGGTACCGTGCGTCTGCTGCCGGGTCCAACCGGTGAACGCAATACCTTCACTCTGCTGCCGCGCGAACATGTGCTGTGCATCGCCGATAACGAGCAAGATGCGCTGACGCAGTTAGCGGCGGTCACCAGCGTTGGCAGTCACGCGCTGTGGCAGGATGATGAACTGCATCGTGCGTGGCGTAAATCATTGCCCACCGAGGTACAAGCGCACATCAAGCTGGTGAAGGAGGTGCTGGCGGCCGAGTTTGATGCCGTGATTTATCACGGTGATGCCGATCAACTGCGCAGCCTGTGTGAGCAGGTGGCGGCACGCGAGGGCGCGATTATTTCGGTGCAGGGCTTTGCTCGTGGTGAAACCAATCTGCTGCTGGAGCGTTTGTTGATTGAGCGTTCATTGAGCGTCAATACCGCCGCAGCGGGCGGTAATGCGAGTTTGATGACCATCGGTTGACGATAACAGCCAGGTGCGCATCAATGCGCACCCTACGTGTAGGGTCGCCATTCATGGCGACCCATTTTTACGCCGCCGACTTATTCCGCTTTAAGCCAATCAGCGTTGGGAACACAAACAGCGACTGCCCCAACCCACGATTGGTGACCTGCCATACCGCGACTGAACACAGCGAACAAATCCCAACGATCGCCAGCGGATAGAAACAGGCCCACAGGATGGAGAACCATGCCTGCTCGAACAGGTGATGACGCTGGGCAAACAGAATCGCTGACATGCCGAAAAACTCAATGAAGATGCGGTGTATCACGTAGATTTGCAGCGTGTTGCGCCCAACCCAGTTTAAGTAGCTCATCTTGAAATGCGCATTCAACCAGCGGCACGCCGCTACGCTACCCAGTACCGCGAGAATACACATGAACAGGCTCTTATCCAGGCCAAAGATCATGTGAATACCGGACAATGCCGCCAGCAGAGCCCACGGCACGATGTTTTCACGACGCCATTCGCTCATACGCAGCATCATTGGACTCCAGAAAGCGCCCAACAGGAAGAACAGGAAGTACTGCGCCACGCTTTGGGGTCCCCAGAAGGGGATAATCTTCTCCACCGCCAGGTAGTTAAGTGCAATCGCCACCACCAGCAGCGCCACTTTCTGCTGCTTAAATATTTTTGCGCACAGGAAATAGAGCGCCAGGCCGTACAGATACCACGAGGTGCTCATCGCCATGAACGTCAGCTTGAGGAACTCCAGCAGCGAACCGGCATACGCCGCGTTAAGGTTCTGCGAAATACGTTGCCCGGTGATTTCCGTCGAAATTCCCACAATCGACCACCATTGAATAAACCCCCATAAAATATAGAGATAAAACAGATTGGTGATGCGGCTGGTAAACACCTGTTTCCACTGCCGATTTAAAATACCGTTGGTGGCCAGTAAGCCTGAGACAAAAAAGAAGGCGGGCATACGCAGCGGCGATAACACCGTATTAAACTGCACCCATATTTCTGCCGGGATCCAGCCGGCTGACAATAATTTAACGGTACCTTCGAAGCCAGGTAATACGGTGTGATACAACACCACCAGCAATATGCATGCTCCTTTAAGCGTATTTATCCATGCAATATCTTCTTTTTGGGTGTTATTCATATCATTGACTCCCGCTGCTGTTGCTGTGTAGGTCTTAAGGGGAAATAGGTTCTAATAAGTCATGAAGCATTTATGATTATTAGACGATTATTCAACAGGCCGAGCGGGCATGATGTAGCGAAAGTCTTAAATATTTTTTTGTGGTCCTGATATAACAATACTTTACAGATCCAGACAAAAATAGAACCCTGAACACACTAAGGAAATTTGCCTTAATTAGAGTCACTAAAAGAATATTAACCAGAAGAGGTATAGAAAACATTATGAGAAGAAATTAAGAACAATCCGCCCTATCGCATACCAAATTATTATCAAATTCCGGAAAAAAGAATATTTAATGTGGCAAATGGATAAGCAGGAATATTAGCCGTGTGCTTGTAGGGTCGCCATTCATGGCGACCTGGGATAAAACATATTGAGGACCAGCGAACTGGCCCGGCAGGATTATTTTTACTGCGGTTCACTTTTCGTTGCTAATACCGGTTTGCGCAGCAGGCGGGGATAAAGGAACAGCATGCGGCCCGGACCACGGTTGAGCAGCGTCCACACCAGCAGCGAAATGCTGGTACAAAGTGCAACGCCGGTAATTGGCATCAGCAGCGCCCATGCCCAGCTGAAGGTGGCATTGCCAAACCAGCCGTAGTGCAACGCCAGAGCAATCGCGCTCAGCCCTAATAGCTCAATAAAGATGCGATGCAGCACGTAAATTTGCAGCGTGTTGCGGCCAATCCAGTTGAGCCACGCCATATTGAAACGTTCGTTCAGGAAGCGGCACAGCACGATGCCAAACACGATGGTCAGCACGCTGTAGAACGGGTTTTTGTAGATGCCGCCGACATGATGCAGCATGCCAATCAGCGCAATGCCACCCAGCAGCAGCCAGTGCTGGCGCTTCAGTTCGCTTATCTCAATTAATGCCTGGCTGAAGAACACCCCGATCAGGAAGTAGAGGTAGTTCTGCGCCACGCTGGCTGGGCCCCAGCCGGGAATCAGGCTGAACTGCGCCGCATAAGTGGCAACCACTCCTAACGCCAGCAGCGCGATCTTCTGCTTGTGGAACAGCTTGGTGAATAGGAAGAAACCGGCCAGCGCGTAGAGATACCACAGGCTGGTCATCGAGGTCATCAGCAGCTTAATGAACTCAAACGGCGTATCGGCGTAGGCGGCGTTTTTGGTGCTGGAAAGCCGCTCCCCCAAATGGGTGGAGATATAATGAATGCTGAGCCACTGAATCACGCCCCACAGCAGATAGAGATAAACGATGTTGCTGAACTTCTTGGTGAAGACCTCTTTCCAGCTTTTTTTAGTAATGGAACTGGCCGCAAGCAAACCGGAAACGAAGAAGAAAGCGGGCATGCGCAGCGGTGAGAGATAGGTATTGAACGCCACCCACCAATGCGCAGGCAGCAGTCCGGCTGTCAGGTGGTGAAGTGAGGGAGCGAAGGTGGTGATGATGGAGTGATGCAGCACCACCATCAAAATACAGCCTCCTTTGAGCGTGTTGATCCAGAGGACCTCTTTCCTGGCAGTACTCATTAATTTGTCCTAATTGCGCCATGAATTTGTAAAGAATTATTTATAATTACAAAGATGTCTCAATCGGGACTTTCCTAATCAGGAAACAGAGGCACACTTAAAACCCGTCAATAACCATATCGTCATAAAAATCATGACGTTATAAAATTAGCATGCAGCTATTTTAGGAAAAAACTGAGAGGAATTATGGCGAGCGAAATGCAGATAAGCGCCGCCATTGCTGACGACGCTTAAGATTATTGGTTAAGAAATTTGTCGAGAAATTGCCGGGTACGCGCCTGCTGTGGATTGCTGAACAGCGCTTTAGCTGCGCCCTGCTCTACAATTCGTCCCTGATCCATAAAGATGGCGCGATCCGCCACGTCACGCGCGAAGCTCATCTCATGGGTAACGATCACCATGGTGCGTTTCTCCTGCGCCAGCGCGCGGATGGTGCTAAGCACTTCCCCCACCAGTTCCGGATCGAGCGCCGAAGTAGGTTCATCAAACAGAATCACCTCCGGACGCATCGCCAGCGCGCGGGCAATTGCCACACGCTGCTGCTGTCCGCCGGAAAGACGACGCGGGAAGCTCTGTTCCTTACCGTGCAATCCCACTTTCTCCAGCAAACCACGTGCTCGTGCAACGGCTTCGGCTTTCGGCTCGCCTTTGACGATCACCGGCCCCTCAATGATGTTCTCCAGCACCGAGCGATGCGGGAACAGATTGAAGTTCTGGAACACAAATCCCACCTGCTGCCGCAACTGGCGCACCAGCTGCTTCTGCTTGTTGAGGCCGAGCGCCGCATCAATGGCGATATCACCCACTTTAATATGCCCGCTTTCCGGCACTTCCAGCAGATTGATACAGCGCAGCAGCGTAGTTTTACCCGAACCGCTCGGGCCAATAATCGCCACCACTTCACCAGGTGCCACATCGAGATCGATACCGTGCAGCACCGTCTGGCCGTGAAACTGTTTCACCAGCTGACGAACTTCAATTGCACTCATTTACCCTCCCGATCCTGACGATTCACATGCGCTTCCAGGCGATTTTGCAATGCCGACAGCACGGTTGCCATCACCCAGTAAATCAGCGAGGCCGCCAGATACATGGTGAACACTTCCAGCGTACGAGAGGTGATCAGCTGCGCCTGACGGAACAGCTCCGGCACCTGAATGGTGGCGGCCAGCGAGGTATCTTTCACCAGGCTGATGAAGCTGTTGCCCAACGGCGGCAGCGCGGTGCGCGCGGCCTGCGGCAGAATCACGCGGCGCAGCGTTTGCCACGGCGTCATACCAATACTGGCGGCGGCTTCCCACTGCCCGCGTTCAATCGCAGCAATTGCGCCACGCAATGATTCAGAAGCATAGGCGGCGGTATTCAGCGACAAACCAATCATCGCCGAGGGGATTGGGTCCAGCTCGATACCAAATTGCGGCAGACCGTAATAGATCATAAACAGCTGGGCGATGAGCGGCGTGCCACGGAATATCGACACGTAAATACGCGCCAGCCAGTTAATCGGCCAGAAGTGCGACAGACGCATCAGCGCCAGCACAAAGCCGAGTATCAGGCCGAAGAACATCCCGCCGATACTCAGCTGCAGCGTAAACAGCGCGCCTTTTAAGAGAAATGGTGCTGAATCCAGCACCAGTTGTAAGCTTTCCTGCATTATTTAGTGACGTCCGCGCCGAACCATTTTTCAGACAGTTTGCTCAGTGAGCCATCTTTCTGCATATCGGCGATGGCCGCGTCGATTGCCTTCAGCAGATCGTCGTTGCCTTTGCGCAGCGCCACGCCGGATTCCAGACGGGAGAAGGCTGGCCCCGCTACCGCCATGGTATCGCCGGTTTTCTTCACCAAATCCAGCGCCGCTAAGCGATCCACCAGAATGGCATCAATACGTTTTGAACGCAGGTCCTGATATTTGGTTGGGTCATCATCATAGGTGCGGATATCCACGCCTTTCACGTTGTCACGCAGCCACTGTTCGTAGTTAGAACCCAGACCGACACCGACTTTCTTGCCTGACAGATCGTCCGGCTTGGTGATGCCCGCCGCGTTTTGCTTCAGCGTCAGCGCCTGCACGCCAGAAATGGTGTACGGCGTAGAGAAGTCATACTTCTTCTTGCGCTCTGGAGAAATGGTTACCTGATTGATCACCACGTCGATGCGCTTAGAGTCCAGCGACGCCAGCATGCCGTCCCATTTGGTCGGACGCAGATCGGCTTTCACGCCGAGGTGCTGTGCCAGCGCCTGCGCGAACTCAACTTCAAAGCCGGTCAGCTGGCCTTTTTCATCCTGGAAGCTGAACGGCGGATAGGTGCCTTCCAGACCGACGCGCAGCTCGCCTTTACTCTTTACTTTTGCCAGCAGATCTTCTGCGGCGAAGGATTTGACGTTAACGCCCGCCACCAGCGCGACCGCCATCATGCCCATCACCATCTGGCGACGAATTGGAGAGAAAGTCATGTTTACCCCATTTATTGTGATGTGTTGTGTGCTTTGTTGGTGAATCGGTCACCATGAATGGCGACCCTACGAAAACCGAGCCAATCCATTGTAGGGTCGCCATTCATGGCGACCGTTTCTTAATAACCGCCGGATTATAAACCGTTTTTAAAATCTTTCTCAGACCGAAGGGTGATAAGCAAATAACGCTGGCGATCCGCCGGTATGCACAAACAGCAACGGGCCTTCGCGGCGGAAGCGGTTTTGTGCAATGCCATCGATTAATCCTGCCATCGCTTTGCCGGTGTAAACCGGATCGAGCATGATGCCTTCGAGGCGCGCCAGCAGCTTAACCGCCGCCATCCCCTCTTCGTTCGGCTCGCCGTAACGCGGCGCGAAGTAGTCATCCCACAGGGTAATCGGCGCTTTCGCCTGCACGGCTAACTGCTCGGCCAGTGCGCTACGTATGCGCTCAACCACCGGCAGCTGCGCCTCAACGCTGCGCGATACGGTCACGCCCACCAGTTCGGTATCGGGTAACAGCTGCTCCAAACCAATGGCCAGCCCGGCATGCGTTCCGGCGCTGCCGGATGCGACTATTACCGCGGCGAAATCCACCACGCCTTCGCTCTGATGGGCGATCTCTTGCGCGCATTCCACATAGCCAAGCGCGCCGAGCGCATTGGAGCCGCCAACCGGCACAATATAAGGGCGGAATCCCTGTGCCTCGAGGCGTTCAGCCTGTTCTGCCAGCTGTTGATGAGGATTGTGCAGCGCGTCGACCAAAACAATTTCCACATCCATCAAATCGAGCAGCAGGCGGTTGCCGTTACTGAGATAGTTTTCGGCAGTGGTACCAATTGGATTCTCCAGCAGCGCCACGCACTTGAGGCCGAGCTTAGCGGCGACGGCCGCCGTTTGCCGCACATGATTGGATTGAATGGCCCCCGCCGTCAGCAGCACATCGGCGCCTTCGCGCAGCGCATCGGCCGCCAGGAATTCGAGCTTACGCAGCTTGTTGCCGCCCAGCGCCACCGGCGTAAAGTCATCGCGCTTGATGAAGATATCGCGACCCAGATAATCAGAAAGCCGGGGCAAATGCTCAAGCGGCGTAGGCGCACCGAGTAATTCAAGACGGGGGAACTGGTGCAGAAGATGTAAGGACAATGCAGCCTCCAGGCAATGTGCAATTATCCATACAGTGTTGCAGAAGATGAGAAAAGTCGCACCCGGAAATCATCGTGCGTGCCCTTGTTGCTGTCATGCTCGACAACAACAAGGGGCGGATCGCCATCAGCCCTGCTGCCAGCCTAAAAACTGGTCATATTTACGCAGTGCAATGCGGTAATTGTTGTTACCCGCATCGGGCAGATCGTTCTCCAGACATTCATGCCAGCTATTACCGCGCAAACGATCTGCCGGGAAGTTTTTCGCCTTCAGCATGTCATCAAGCCGACGCAAACGGACCACATACTCACGTATGGTACTGTGGCTCATCTCGGTCTGCTCGAACAGGTATTGCTTAAACGCCATAATGTCGAAGTAATTCGGATGGGTGTTACAAAAAATATCGCTACAGAAACGACACAAGGCGGTCAATTCTGGCTGGAGTTTCATCCACACCTGATCGTCAATCATTTGGTCCATGCGTGCGATGGCCTCTTTATTGATGATCTGGCCGCGAAAGACTAACGCCATACGGTCTAAAACTTTGCCACAGTGTGAACAATTGCTTTGGCTGTGCTTATAGTCTTTAAGATAGCGACTTAAAGGTCTGGCTTTAACTTTGGCTCCCATTGCTGAGTCCCCGGTTTTATTGTTTTTTTCGAACGCCAGGAACTGAGTCTGTTAGCGCGCCCCCGATAATCGGGCACGCAGGCGTTTGATCGCCTGACTGTGCAGTTGACTGACGCGGGATTCTCCCACTTCCAGCACCGCGCCAATCTCCTTCAGGTTCAGTTCTTCCTGGTAGTACAGTGTGAGCACGAGTTTTTCACGTTCAGGCAACGCCTCAATCGCTTCAATTACGCGGTCACGTAGGTTTCCTTCCATTAACTGATGAAGCGGGTTGGCTTCCTCGTGCCCCTCCGTCACCAGCTCCGCACTGTCGCCGTGTTCTTCCCGATACTCGTCGTAGGAGAAGAGTTGGCTGTTGTTGGTATCGAGCAGAATCTGCCGATACTCCTCCAGCGAAACATTCAGTCGCTCAGCCACTTCCTGCTCGGTAGCCGAGCGCCCCAACGCTTGTTCTACCTGATGCATGGCACCGGCTACTTCGCGCGCATTTCTGCGCACGCTGCGTGGCGCCCAGTCGCGACTGCGCAGCTCATCCAGCATTGCACCCCGGATACGCTGCACGGCGTAGGTGGTAAAGGCGGTGCCCTGTAGCGCGTCGTAGCGCTCCACGGCATTCAATAAGCCAATGCCACCGGCCTGCAGCAGATCGTCAAGCTCAACGCTGGCTGGCAAACGTACCTGCAAGCGCAACGCTTCATGCCGCACCAGAGGAACGTAGCGCTGCCAGAGCGAATGCTTATCCATCACGCCATCGGCGGTATAGAGATCGTTCACGTTGACTACCCTGCGTTAATAAAGTTATCGGCATGATTATCCAATTCTGTAGGGGTTTTGATTGGCAGAATAGGCGGGCAAAAGCGAGGTTATTTCAAATTTGTTATGGATGGCGGTGAATCGCTCCGCCATCCGCGCAAGCCTTAGCGCATGTTACGCAGCCGCTGCCGCGTGCCCGGCGGTACCGCGTCCCATAATGCGCAAACCTTGCCCTCAAGTGCCTGATAAAAAGGGGTAATGAACGCTTCAGTTTCCAGCGCTGGATTAAACAACACCTGCCCGGTTTCCGCGTTGATGCTTATCATTTTGTTGATAAATAGCCGCTGCAGGTCACTGCGCAGGAACAATCCGTTGTCGGCGCTGTTGTCCGCGAGAAAACCCTCTTCATTCTCTTGCGTATCAATATGGCAGGCTTCCACCCACGGCCAGCTGTGCCGCTCAGTCAGGCGCGTACCGGTAATGATGCAGGCGCCGTAACGCGCTTTGACCGCCGAGGTGAACTCCGCCTGGCTGGCGCGCTGGAACACTTTAGCCTTCACGCGTCGCCCCACTTCGGTGCCGGGCATCACGCCGCTCGGCACTTTCTGCTGTGGCGTACTCAGCACCACCACGAACTGAATTTTGCGCGACAGCGGAAAACACGGGTGTGCTTGCGCATCAAACAGTTGCCAATACTCCTCTTCTTCGGTTTGGCGCATTAGCACCAGCTTATAGCCGCGGCTATTGAGCAGGTTTTGCGCCGCTGCGGAGCTGGGATCGAGCATGGCAAACACATGGGTTTCGCCCACCACCTTCCAGCGCCCCTCCTTACGGCTTTCCTCGTTACGCCGGAAGTAGAGAAACGCCTGCTGACTTTTCAAATAGTGTTCGAAGCGACGCAGATAATTTTTGCGCTCGTTATCGTCTGAGACGAACAGCAGATCCTCCATCGGACTGTTAATCTCTTCCTGCGCGAACACCGCGCGGATCACCAAATTGCGAAAACTGGTCGACGGGCTCAGCAAGCCGCGCGCGGTAAGTTCTTTCTCGTCTGGATGCTGCTGCGTATAGCGCAGGGCAATCTCTTCGAAGGTCAGTAGCTCACCCGGTAACAAGTCATAATTGAAGCGCATAGACACCCCAGAAACGGAAAAAATGTGGCGAAAAAATGGAAATGATTCTGAGGGGGATTATCGGCAGAAGTGAGGCGGACTGTAACACAATGGTTACTTTTCTAAGGTTGCAAGCGTTAAAGCACCAGCGGCTCCATCGTGCCGCTCGCCATAAATGGCGTAATGCTCGTCAGTTAAGCGTGAATCGGTCACCATGAATGGTGACCCTACGTGGATATCGCCGGGTTTTCGTAGGGTGCGCATTCATGCGCACCTGGAATAAAAGCGCGATGTTTAACGCCCCTGGTTCAAGCATTACTTCAATAAATAAACCAGCGAAAGATCATCATTCACTTTGGTATGTTCGATCTCTTGCAGGAATGCTGCGGTTGAGATTTGATCGTGCTTGGTTACCGCATGGAAGCTGTAGAGGATATTGATCATGTCGTTTTCATCAATCTTGCCGGTCAAATCTGCACTGGCTGCCATCAGCGACTTAATCAGGAACCATTCCGCCACCAGCAGGTAAAGATTCGCCAGCGGCGTGATGGTGCGATCGGCGGGAAAACCATCGGTGTAGATGCGGTACTTTAAATAATTACTCATGATATGCGGATGCGCGGAGAGCCATGGCATTACCTTCTCATGCCACGCGCAACGTAATCTCTGCATCGGCTGCAGCATATCGTTTTGTTTCAAGCCTTCACTCTGAATATAAGCCAGCCGATGAGCATAATGATTCAGCGCGCCCCAACCGCGAGAAGTGGGTCGCGCGCCCAGATAGCCCTGTAAGCGCACCAGTAATGACCACTGTAGCTGATGGTCAGGCTCAATTTCATTGATGCTATTTTTAATATCACCACGCTGAAGAGAGGCAATGATATCGTAATAATACGCTTCTAATTTTTCATATTTCTCTGCGTCATCATCGAGTTTTTCCAGATAAAGGAACAGTAGCGCAATGCCATATAATCCCTCTTCAACTTCTGTTCCACTGCTATTGATGATAGTGGAGCACATCAAATTAATCAGCTGCGCGCCCTGATCCAGGCTATCCGTATTATAGCCATGAGGCTTCACGATTTTACTTTCATTAAAGAGCATGGCTTCTGGTCCCGAAAGCAGCTGACGTACGGCTTCCGGACAGGATAAGGTCAGGCTCTTCTGAATATGGTATTTGAAGATGTTCTCGGCGCGCGGATAGATGGCGCAGGTAGGGCTTAATGCTGCTGCCCCCATGCTACTGTGGATGCTACACAGGCGATTTTCATCCATAAACGCGCAGCTTTTATTATCACTGACGTTAATCAAGCCCCACTTTTTATAACTTTTTTTGGTGGTGATAATATTTTCTGCCGCAATAGCACGAATCGTGGCATCCCGGGTTTTCAAATAGCGATTAACGGTAGGTTTATCCAGATCGATATTCCATCCTTTGCAGCAGTGGTCGCGGCACGCTCCACCCGAGCATTTAAACTGCGTAAAAAAAACGGGTTCGACGATGGAAATCTCTTTCATAACCAATCCTGCTGAAATTCAGACAATCTGAAAATTAAAATGGCGGCTAGCATAGCAATATTCAGGCGTATTCAATTTTGTCAAAAGCTGACAAGGCTATTGGCTATCCTGACAATAAAAAACCCCGCCAAAGCGGGGTTTCACACAGAACAGCGGTTTGCACTGTTTTTCACGTCGTTCGTTATGCCGCCTTTAACTGTTGCAGGCGCTTTTCACGGCGAATTTTACGCTCTTCGAATACGGCTACCAGCGCCATCAGGGCGATACAGCCGATTGCGGCCGCATCAAGCGCGGCAAAGGTTCCGGCCCAACCGGTCAAACCAAAAATTGGCGTGCCATCGGCGATCATCCCTAAGCCTAGCTTTGCGAAGCTATCACCAATCAGGTAAGCAAAGGTGCCTTTGATGCCATCGGCAGCGCCAATGGCTTTTTTCGGCACGAAGCCGACGGCGGCAACGCCAATAAGCAGCTGCGGACCAAACACCAGGAAACCAAGGGCAAACAGCGAAGCCAGATAGACGTACTGATTGCTGGCATGTTGATAAATACCGAGCGTGGCGATTATCAATGCCAGCGCCACGCACGCCACCAGCGCACGACGGCCATTCGCCAGATCCGATAACCAGCCCCACAGCAGCGTGCCGACTAACGCGCCGACTTCAAACAGCGTGAAGCCCTGAATCGCCACCTCTTTCGACAGCTTTAATTCCTGGTAGGCATACACCGTTGACCACTGATCGATACCAATACGTACCACATACAGGAAGATGTTGGCGAAACACAGCAGCCAAATCACTTTGTTCTTCAGCACGTACTCGACAAAAATCTGCCATTTGGTCATGGCCTGATCTTCGGTTTCCTTATCCTCTTCGCTGATCTCCTCACCAAACAGCTCTTCGGCTTTGCCCAAACCGTAAGATTCAGGTGAATCGCTGCCGTAGCGCAGACCGATAAAACCCACCACCAAAGCGATGATAGAGGGGAAAACGAACATGCCGACAACGTGGCCATTAAACAGGTAGTTAGCACCAAACAGCGTCACGCCTGCAGCCCCCGCACCGCCCAGATTATGCGAAATATTCCACATTCCCAGATAACTGCCGCGCTTACGGCGTGGCGTCCATTTGGTGATGGTGGAGTAGCTACACGAGCCGCCGGTACTTTGGAAAAAGCCGCTAAGGGCATAAAACGCAATCATCAGGAAAAGGCTGACCGAACCCGCGCCCATGCTGGCGCTGAAACCCAGCATGCAGATTGCCGAAAGGATCAGCATAAATGGCAGAAACTGCTTGGTATTTTTCCCATCGGCGTAGTAGGAAACCAGCGTTTTACCCACGCCGTAGGTGATGGAGAAACCCAGCCCAATCATCCCCAGCTGCGTCATGCTGAGTCCGTAGGTGGTGATCATATCGTTTTGCGCAATGTTGAAGTTTTTGCGGATCAGATACATGGTCAGGTAGCCGATAAAGACCACCAGATAGGACTGCATAAAGGGTTTGAACCACATCTTGCGCCGCTCTTCGAGCGACAGATTCAGGGTCGGCTTGCGCACCTGATTTAAGAAAGCCAGCATGGAGTGCTCCTGATTAATGACCTGCGTAATGGCAGGCATTGTAAAAATCAGCAGCGGTTTCGGCCTGCGACAACCGCCCGGCAGAACCGGGAAAATTTCTTAGTTTTGGCGATGTGAACGCAAAAAGCGGGGATACATCACACTTCTTCGCGATGGCGTGGGGTTTGAGCATGCAAAAAAGGCAGCAGCAGCAAGGCCGAAATGCCCGCCGCACAGGCGATAACCGCGAAGAAACCGCTCCAGTGCCACACATCAATCACGCGCGCCAGCGGCCACCCGGAGAGCGACGCGCCCAGATAGGCAAACAGGCCCACAAAGCCGGTCGCCGCACCCGCAGCGTCTTTGTGCGAGCACTCCGCCGCCGCCATGCCAATTAACATCTGTGGACCAAACACAAAAAAGCCGATGGTAAAGAAGCACGCCGCCTGCATCACATAGCTGGCAAACGGCATCAGCCAGAGCGATCCCACTGACAATAAAATCCCGGCGGCAAAGATCAGGTTCATTGGCCCACGATTGCCGTTAAATAATTTGTCCGATCCCCATCCCGCCACTAACGCACCGCCGAAGCCACCCAGCTCAAACATGGTAACCGCCGAGTTGGCCGTCACCAAATTAACGCCCAGCGTCTCAGACATGTAGAGATTGCCCCAGTCGTTGATAGCGGCACGCACCACGTAAACCAGCACGTAGCACAGCGATAGCAGCCAGATGTAGGGATTCAGCAATACATATTTGGTGAGGATCGCTTTGTGGCTCAGCCCTGCGCCCTCCTGTTGCTGCGCGATCTCCAGCGCATCGTGGCGCCAGTCGCCTACCGCAGGCAAACCCACCGTTTGCGGACGGTCACGCAGACGCCAGCAGAGAAAAATCCCGGCCACGATCGCCAATCCGCCGGCAATCATCATGCCCGCACGCCAGCCATAGTGCAGTGCGGCGGCACCGACAATCATCGGGATTAGCGCCCCACCGACGTTTTGCGCCGTATTCCACAGCGCCCACCAGCCGCCGCGCTCGGTGCGAGAAAACCAGCTGGTGAGCAGGCGCGCACAAACCGGCGATCCCCACCCCTGAAAAAAGGCATTCAGCACCCATAGCAGCGCGAACGCCCACAGCGAAGTGGAGAAGCCAAACAAGATGTTCACCACGCCGGTGGCGATCAGCCCCATTCCCATGAAGTAGCGCGCATTGGAGCGGTCGCTGACGATGCCGGAGAAAAACTTCGAGAGACCATAGGTGATGTAAAACAGCGTCGCTAACAGGCCGATATCGGTGCGCGTCATCACACCCGCTGCCAGAATTTCCGGCGATGCCGCGTTAAAACTTTTACGAGTGAAATAGAACAGCGCGTAGCCGAGCCAGATAGTGATCATGATATGGCGACGCCAGTAGCGATAACGCGCATCAATCGCCGCCTTATCCTGCAGCGGTGCAGCGCTGGCCGGCGCGTTGAGAAATCTGAATATCATCTTTTGTTGTCATCCATTGCGCAGCGGTAACGTGACGCTGACGCGCGTACCGTGGGTGCAGGAAATCCTCAGCGTGCCGCCCAAGGCCGAAACCCGTTCGCGCATCCCGGCGAGGCCAAAGCCTTGCTGCGGCGATCCCTGAGGCAATCCGCAGCCATCGTCTTCGATCACCAGCATGAGCCCTTCGTCCAGCAACGCGCCCTGCAGCGTCACCGCGCGGGCGCTGGCATGTTTAACCACGTTATTGAGCCCTTCCTGGCAGACACGAAACAGCGTGACGCGTTGCGCTTCGCTCAGTCGCCGTTCGTCAATATGCCAGTCCAGATGACTAATAATGCCGTGCCCGTCCAGCTCCATTTCCCGCATCAGCGAGCGGATAGCCTGCTCCAGCGAGAGGTCGTCCAACTGGCGTGGACGCAAGCGTCCTAGCAGGCGACGCACCGAATCATAAATGCCCAGCGACAGCTGTTCGATCAGCATGCCGCTCTGCTTTACGCCACTTTCCGGGCTGATACGCTGCATGATCCCGGCCTGAGTGCGAATGGCGGTGATGGTTTGACCGATATCATCGTGCAGCTCGCGCGCCACTTCGCGACGTACGCTCTCTTCGGTCTCGAGTAAGCGTTCCGTCAGGCGGCGATTGCGTGCCAACTCGGTTTGCAGCGACTGATTGAGTTCACGCAGCCGCTGGATCCCCGCGCCCAGTAGCAGCCCGGTGAGGCTTTGCGCCAGCAGAGAGAGCAGCAGATCAACCGCGTGATCGTGCCAGGTTTGGCTGGCGATCAGCGCAATCGCATTCATCAACGTAGCGATCAGTGCGCCCTGCCAGCCATAATGCCACGCCAGCGCAATAATCGGCAGCGCCAGGCAGAACGGCGTGAAGCGTGATAATTCATCGGGAAGCCCCAACTGCAACCACAAGCTGACGATAAACAGCAGCACATAACCAAACAGATGACGCACGCGCCAGTTAACCGGCTGTCCGACCAGCGAAGGGCCGAGCGGCTGCCAGCGCGTGCTGGTGAGATAGTGCCAGATAACCAAACAGGTCGGCGCAATAGTCAGCGCGCCAGTCAGCGTGAGCAGCACGACGTTCAGCGCCGCTGGCTGCGCGATCCACGGCAATGCCTGCAGCAGCGCTGCGCACACCATCGCACCGCCCTGCCACAGCAGCGTGTGCCAGTCGCGCTGATGGCGATAGCGGGAGATCAACGCCACCGGCAGTAGCATCAATAGGCTACCGAGCATCAGTAGTGGAAGATGCGCCAGCGCCACTTCGCGGGAGAGCCAATACAGCTGCAACCACTCCGCAGCCAGCAGCACCGGCCAGTAGGCGCGTGGGCACTGCAACATCAACCCCAGACGCAAACCAAACGGAAACAACAATACCGCCAGTTCGGGACGATCGGCCAGGTGCAGGCTGATACTCCACAGGCAAAACCAAGCGGCGGAGAAGATACAAAAACTGGCGATGACGGCAATCAGCCGCGAAAAAAGTGGCTGCATTACCAGCCATCAAACATGCGGCGCGCCAGCTCAACATCATTACTGACGTCAAGTTTTTCCAGCAAATTGGCGCGGTGAACGTGAACAGTTTTTGGCGACAGGCCCAGTTCGGCGGCGATCTCTTTCACCGCCAACCCTTGCGCCAGTTTCTCGGCCACCTGACGCTCACGCTTAGTGAGCGGATCCTGACGGGCGGAGGCAAGTTTCAGGGCGATATCGGGCGTTAAATAGCAGCCCCCTTTAGCCACGGTATGCACCGCGGCGATCAGCTCATCGGGGCTGCAGCGCTTAGAGAGAAAGCCGCGCGCGCCGGCATTGAGCGCCTGCTCCACCAGCGCCGGACTGTCATGCACCGACAGCATGATGGTCGCCATGCCTTTTGGCAGCTGGCTTAACAGCTCCAGCCCGGAGATATCCGGCATCGAGATATCGCAGATGCACACCTGCACGCCGCGCCCCGGCAGCTGATTGAGGGCTTCGCGCCCGGAACCGCATTCGGCGACAACCTGAAAATCTGGCTCCAGCCCGAGCAACTGAGCAAAACCAGAACGGACAATCATGTGGTCGTCGATGAGCGCAATGGTGGTCATGGGGTTTCCTGGCGGCGAAAAAACGCGCTTACCTTAGCGATAAGCCGGGGAAGCTTCAAGCGGATTGCGTGGCGGGGTTAAGTTTGTGCAATGACGTATCGGTCGCCATAAATGGCGCCCCTACGCGGTTCTGTAGGGGCGCCATTTATGGTGACCGACTTGTATCACTTGCAGTATTTACCGGCGAATTATGAGCAATTACCTGCATGTTCATAATATGCAGGTATAAAAAAACCCCGCCGAAGCGGGGTTTGATAAGCAAGGAACTTAGAGCGATTAGCCCTGCAGCAGAGACAGAACCTGCTGTGGAACCTGGTTAGCTTTAGCCAACACTGAGTTACCCGCCTGCTGGATGATCTGTGCTTTAGACATGTTTGAAACTTCAGTTGCGTAGTCAGCATCCTGAATACGAGACTGGGCTTCAGACAGGTTAGTGGTGGTGTTGTTCAGGTTAGTTACCGCTGAATCCAGACGGTTCTGAATCGCACCCAGGCTTGAACGGAACTTATCGATGCTGCTGATAGCTGAGTCCAGAGCGGCCAGTGGGTCTGAAGTTGCTGTACCTGCGCTGTTGGTGTCAGTGGTCAGTTTGCCGGTAGAGCTTACGTATGCAGTTGCACCTACGTTAGCTGCATATTTACCAGTACCAGTACCGCCAGAAACAGTTACTGAACCTGTATCTGCATCAACCTTATACTTGGTATTGAAAGATGCAGTGGTAGTCAATGCACCGTCGTTATCTGTGTAAGTATCAGTAGAAGTACCTGCAGTGAAGGTCGCAGTGTAGTTCAAGGCTTCTGAATTGAACTTGATAGTCACATCGGTTGCTGTTGCATCAGCTTTAACGTCAGCCAGCAGCGCATCAGATGAAACAGAATCTTTGTAAGTTACGCCATTGCCGCCGCTTGCGAAGTTGTAAGTTTTGTTATCAAAGCTAACGGTTGCTGCAGTAGCACCTGTATCCGCTTTAGAGAACAAATCAGACATGGTCGCCGCAGTTGCACCAGTAACGTTGTTGGTGGTCAGTGCGCCATCGGTAGTGATGTATGCTGCTGCGCCGCCGATGGTGATATTGCCTGATGCATCAGTATCGAAGTTAACTTTGCCGGTTGAAGAGGTGTAAGTGCCTGATTTAGTTTGACCTGCGTCAGCTTTCAAGCTTGCACCAAGTGCAGTGGTATCGGCACCAGTAGCAACAGTTACAGTGGTAGAGAAGTTTTTGTTGGCAGCATCGTAAGTATAAGTACCTGCGTTAGCACCAGTAGCCAAAGTCACTGTGTCGCCGTCTTTCAGTTTAGCGAAGGCAGAATCAGCAGTTAATTTGTCGAAATCAGTAGTAACGGTGTATTCACCAGCAGCCAAGGTGCCGTTTGCTGCGGTCAGGTCGCTTACAGTTGCCGCTTTGTTAGCAATTGAACCCGTACCATTCACGTTGAAACCGTTCAGGCCCAGAGTCTTAGAGTCAATCTGCTTCAGGTCGATGTTGATGGTCTGGCCATCATTTGCGCCAACCTGAATTTTCAGGGTGCCGTCTTTAGACAGTACGTTCACGCCGTTGAACTGAGTCTGACCTGATACGCGGTCAATTTCGTCCAGACGTGATTTGATTTCGTCCTGAATTGAGTCCAGGTCAGACTGGCTGTTGGTGCCGTTCTGAGACTGTACGGTCAGTTCACGAACACGCTGTAAGTTGTTGTTGATTTCTGACAGTGCGCCTTCAGTGGTCTGCGCTGCAGAGATACCGTCGTTGGCGTTACGCGCCGCCTGAGTCAGGCCGGTGATGTTAGACTGGAAGCGGTTGGCAATCGCCTGACCTGCTGCATCGTCTTTTGCGCTGTTAATACGCAGACCAGATGACAGACGCTCGATAGAGGTAGAGAGCGCAGACTGGTTTTTGTTGATGTTGTTCTGTGTGATCAGCGAGAGGCTGTTGGTATTAATGACTTGGGCCATGATAAATATTCCTGTTAATCAAGTCTTTCGGTTAAGGTGTGGGCTTCAACCCGCCGGCTTCAGCGCCGTCAAAGTTGTTATCGTCTGCCCTTAAACAACCTTTAGATTTTTTTTAGTACCAGGTGAAAAATTTTCCCTTCAACCTGTCACGCTTATCTTTATCGCCCTACCCGACTACTTCTTTAGGCTAACCCGATCATTTTTCTAGCGCCCGAAATACCCTTCTCTATATACGCTATTCGCTTTATTACCCGCTGGTAAATAATTCTAAACTTTGCCCATAACGAGCCGATAACCGCGGTATTGATTCTCCGTGTCGACATAGAAAGGAAACAACATGACCACAATTTCTACCCTCGGTATCGGTTCAGGCCTCGATTTAAGTACCATCCTGGATAACTTAAGTACGGCAGAAAAAGCCTCTCTTACTCCTATTTCTAATCAGCAGAGCGCTTATACCGCGAAGCTGAGCGCCTATGGCACGTTATCCAGCGCCCTGACCACCTTTCAGAGCGCCAATACCGCATTAAACAGCGCAGACTTATTTACCGCCACCAGCGCCACCAGCAGCAGTTCGGCGTTCAGTGCGACTACATCGGGCAGCACCATCGCCGGCAAATACAGCATCAGCGTGACGCAGCTGGCGCAGGCGCAAACCCTGACTTCCGGTGTGCAAAGCAGCAACACCACCGCGCTCGGCAGCTCCGATGCCAGCCGTACGCTATCCATCAAACTTTCAGATGGCACCAGCAAAGACATCACGCTGACCAGCGACCAAACCTCGCTGACCGGAATGCGCGATGCCATTAACAGCGCGAACGCCGGCGTCAGCGCCAGTATCATTAAAACCGGTGATGGCGCTTATCGTCTGTCACTGACCGCGTCAAAAACCGGTGAAGCCAATGCGGTTTCTTCCGTTACCGTGACCGGCGATGACACGCTGCAAGGCATTGTCGGCTTTGATGCCACGAAAACCGATGCGGAGAATCCGCTCACCGTCAGCGTAAAAGCGCAAGACGCTGAATTAACGGTCAACAATGTCGCGATCACCAGCAGCACCAACACCATTAGCGACGCGTTAGAAGGCATTACCCTGAACCTGAATGATGTCACCAGCGGCAACCAAACGCTCACCATCACCCAGGACACGTCTAAAGCCTCCACCGCGATCTCCAACTTTGTGGATGCTTACAACAATCTGCTGGACCAGTTCACCAGTCTGACCAAATACACCGCCGTTGATGTCGGTTCAGATACGCAGGACTCAAGTAATGGCGCACTGGTTGGCGATAGCACCCTGCGCACCATTCAAACGCAGATCAAAAGCCTGCTGACCAATACCGCCAGCTCTTCCACCTACAAAACCCTGGCGCAAATCGGCATCACCAGCGATCCCACTAGCGGTGAGCTGACGCTGGATTCAGACAAACTGAAAACCGAGTTGGCTAAAGATCCTGCCGGGGTAAAAGAGATGATTGTGGGTGACGGTAAAACCACCGGCATCACCACCAAACTGGCGACTAACCTGACCGGCTGGCTGTCGTCCACCGGTAGCATTCAGTCGGCGAAAGACGGTGTCAGTAAGACGCTGAACAACCTGACAGAGCAGTACAACAACATGAACACGCGCATCAACGCCCTGATTGCGCGTTACAAAACGCAGTTTACGCAACTCGACGTCACCATGAGCTCGCTGAACAGCACCAGCGATTACCTGACACAGCAGTTCGACAACATGACGTCGAGCAGCAGTTCTAAATAGTAAGGAGTGACCATGTACAGCGCTACAGGCACACAAGCCTACGCAAAAATTGGTGTCGAAAGCTCAGTGATGAGCGCCAACCAGCAGCAACTGATTACGCTGCTGTTCGACGGTGCGATCAGCGCCTTAGTGCGCGCGCGCCTGTTTATGCAGGACAACAATATCCAGGGAAAAGGCAACTCGATTTCCAAGGCCATTAACATCATCGAAGGCGGACTGAAACAGGGCCTCGATGAGCAATCAGGCGATGACCTGACCGATAACCTGTTAGGCCTTTACGCCTATATGGTTCGCCGTCTGGTACAGGCCAATCTGCGTAACGATGTGGAAGCCCTCGAAGAAGTTGAAGGCCTTTTGCGGAATATCGCTGATGCCTGGAAAGAAGTCGTACAACCTCAAAACCTTCAGGACGCCGTTTAATGAATATTGCACCGCCACTGATCACCGTTTACCAACAGTTACTCGATCTCAGCCATGGAATGCTGCGTTTGGCAGCAGAAGGCGAATGGGATGATTTGATTAGCAAGGAAGTGGATTATGTCAGTGCGGTGCAAAGACTGGCGCAAACAACCGAAGCCGCCGCACCGTCGCGTCAGCTGCAAGAGCAGCTGCGTCCGGTATTACGCCACATCCTTGATAATGAGAGCGAAGTTAAACGTCTGCTGCAACTGCGTATGGACGAGTTGACACAGCTAGTGGGGCAATCGTCGATGCAGAAATCGGTGATGAGCGCGTATGGCAAGCAAGGCAGCGTGTATTTGCCGCAAGGTTGATTGGTTGCGATGTCCTACATGAAAAAGGGTGAGAAGGTTATCTTCTCACCCTTTTTTCTGATTTCCAGGTCATCCTAAATGGTGACCTGAGGATTATTGTGCCGGCTTAGAAGACACCGAAACCGGGCGCATAATCTCTGGCTCGATATCCTGAATCACCGCGTCTTGCGGCCGCTTTGCCACTTCTTCCAGCGCCTGCTGGCACTCAACGGTTGGGCGATCCACCTTACGCAGGCGCAAGCCATCGTAACGCAGCTCACCGTTCTCCAGCACCAGCGGCATCACGCGCACCTGACGCGTCACGTTGACCCACTCGTCGTCCAGACGCGTCAATTTACCCGGCTTGGCAATCACGCGCTGCCACTGTCGGCAATCCAGCGTATCGCCCTGCGCACCAATAATCAGGCTACCCATCGCCTGCTTGCTAATCAGCTTGCTCTGCGGGCCTGCGGTTTGCCAGTTGCCCTGCAGTTCCAGCGGTGCCGGGGTTTTCACGGCCTCTTCATAGTTGCTGATTTGCGCACAGCCACTCAGCGCCAGCGCAGCCAGTATCGTCCACTTTTTCATTCTCAGTCCCCAGACTCGCTTCAATGGCGGCTACGTTATAATTTTTCCAGTGAGTTACGCAAGATATCTACCGCCCCACACGCGTTTTTCCCCACTCAGGCCGACATAAAAAACTCAAGCCGCTTATTAATGCGCCGATAACTCATCCTGGAGTTAATGGATCTGCAAAAAATAATAATTACCTACTACATACTTATCTTCATTACGGAGAATACCGTTATGCGACTGACCCTTCGTGCGCGCTTAACCGCCATTGTCGGCCTGCTGTGCATTTTACTGATTGTGGCCGCCATCTGGGGAATCATTGGCCTGCGCGCCGCCGACCAACGGGCGCAAAACGCCTACCAGAACGAATTATTACCGCTGCAATACTCCTCGCGCCTGTACCGCATGGTGCAGGAGCAATCCTCTACGCTATTTGATGCGCTGCGCTACTGGACCGACAGCAGCGAAGTGGAAAAACGCCTGGCGCGCATCGCGCAATACGGCGAGCAGATCGGCAAAGATCGCCACACTTGGCAACAGCTGGCGTTTGATGCGCAAACCAGGCCGCTGAGTCAGCAGTTCATCACCCACCTCGACGGCTGGCAATCGGCGCTGAAAGACGCCGGCGAACTGCTGAAAAGCGGTAACCCTTCGGCGGCCTTAGTGGTGATTGAAACCCGCCTGCGCAGTGGTAGCCAGCTGCTCCAGCAGGATATTGATCGGCTGGATGCGCTGATGCGCCAGCATGCGGAACTCACCTACCAGCAGAGCAACAGCGATTACCAGCTGGCGCGTAACAGCCTAATAGTTATCCTGCTCGGCGGGCTTAGCGTGGCGTTGGTCGCGGGCTGGCTGCTGATTCGCTCCATCAACCGTTCGATTGGCCAGGCGCGTGAGCTGGCCGAATCAATAGCCGCTGGGGAACTGAACCATGATATTGGCACCGTTTCGCGCGATGAGATGGGCGAACTGATGCAATCGTTACTGCGCATGGATGTGCGGCTGGCAGAGATTGTGCGTGAAGTGGGTGAAAGCGCCACGGCGCTCAGCGATGCGGCGCGCCAGATGGCCGACGGCAATGACGATCTCTCCGAACGTACCCATTCCCAGGCCAGTTCGCTGGAGCAGACCGCCGCCAGCATGGAGCAGATGACCGCCACGGTGAAGCATAACGCCGATAACGCGGCGCAGGCCAACGAGCTGGCGACCGACGTGCGCCATCAGGCGGAACGCGGCAGCAGCGTGCTGCAAGATGCGGTGAGCGCAATGGCGGAGATTGAATCCTCCAGCAAGCGTATCGCAGATATTAACCGCGTGATCGATGAGATCGCCTTCCAGACCAACCTGCTGGCGCTGAATGCCGCCGTGGAAGCCGCGCGCGCGGGCGAACAGGGCCGTGGATTTGCCGTGGTGGCCGCCGAAGTGCGTCAGCTGGCGCAGCGATCGGCGGGAGCAGCGCATGAGATCAAAGCCCTGATCGATGCCAGCGTGGGGAAAGTTGAAGCGGGGAGCGCGCTGGTACAGCGCTCTGGCGCGATGTTGAATGATATCAATCTCGGCGTGGCGCGGGTGGTGGATATCGTCGGTGAAATCGCCGTCGCCAGCCGCCAGCAATCCAGCGGTATCGAACAGGTGAATACCGCCGTGATCCAGATGGATGGCGCCACCCAGCAAAACGCCTCGCTGGTGCAGGAAGCCAGTGCCGCCAGCCAAACCGTCAGCGAACATGCTGGATTACTGGTGGAGAAGATGTCGTTCTTCCGCCTACAACAGCGCTAAGGAGCCGCACTATGCGTAAACTTCTCGCCACGCTGCTGGCGTTGCCGCTGCTGAGCCACGCGGCCACCACGCTGAACATCGCCACCATCGCTAACGGCGATATGACGATAATGCAGCAGCTATCATCACGTTACGAACAGGAACATCCTGATATCAAACTGCAGTGGCACGTCATGGACGATGGCGCGCTGCGTCAGGCGGTGCTGTCGGCGATGAACAGCGGCCAGGCGCAGTTTGATGTCATCACCGTTGGCACCTATGAAGCGCCGCTCTGGGGTGAAAAAGGCTGGCTGGCGCCGCTGAATACGTTGCCGGCAGACTATGACAGCGATGATCTGATTGCCCCGGTACGCAAAGCCCTGTCATGGCAGCAGACGCTGTATGCCCTGCCGTTTTACGGTGAAAGCAGCATGACCTACTACCGCAAAGACCTGTTTGCGGAGAAAGGTTTAGCCATGCCTGACAATCCCGACTGGACCGATATTAAACGCTTCGCCGCCAAACTCACCGATGCGCAGAAAGGCATTTATGGCCTGTGTCTGCGTGGTCAGCCGGGATGGGGAGACAACGTGGCGCTGCTCACCACCATGGCCAACGCCTACGGCGCGCAGTGGTTCGATGAGAACTGGCAACCCACGCTGAATTCCCCGGAGTGGCGTGAAGTGCTGGGTGATTATCTGCAAATGGTGAAGCAGGATGGGCCGCCAGACACGGTAAAGAACAGTTTCGGTCAGATACTGCGTCTGACGGCGCAGGGTAAGTGCGCGATGTGGATCGACAGTACGGTGGCCGCAGGTTTGCTGGTCAATCCGCAGATCTCACTGGTGGCGGATAAGCTGGCCTTTGCGCCTGCGCCTGGCGGTATTACGCGTAACGGCTCGAACTGGTTGTGGTCGTGGGCGCTGGCAGTACCGGCCAATACCCCGAATCGTGACGCGGCCATCGCCTTTATTAGTTGGGCAACCTCAAAACAGTACATCCAGCAGGTGGCTGATACCGTTGGCTGGGGCGCGGTGCCGCCGGGCAGTCGCAATTCAACCTATCAGCAAGCCCGCTATCAGCGTTTGGCGCCCTACGCCGCGCAGGTGCGTGCAGCCATTGATTCGGCTACCGTGGAGCAACCCACGCTCAATCCGGTGCCGTATCAGGGCGTGCAGTACGTGAGCATTCCAGGGTTTGACCAGATGGGCAATGCGGTTGGGCAGAACATGGCGGATATGCTGAGCGGCAAGTTGACGCTGGATGAGACGCTCGAGAAGAATCAGCAGGACGTTACGCGCCTTTATCAACAGCGGCATTGAGAGGGTTGTGGTCGCCATAAATGGCGTAATGTCGTTCGGTTAAGCGCCGTATCAAATCACCGCACCTTCCGTAGCGGCGCGATTTATCGCGCAATGAATTGCGCCGCTACAAGGTGTGCTCTTGGTAATGAGGGTTTTTCATGTCTTAACTGACGAGCATTACGCCATAAATGGCGACCCTACGGCCGACCGGCGGGGATGTTGTAGGGTGCGCATTCATGCGCACCGACCAGCCTGACAACATCGCCCATGCACGTTACACTAGCGCGCAAGTTGATATGCAGGAACCGCGAATGAAAACCCCAGAAGAGTATTACGCTCAGGCACGCACCATGTTTTTCGCCGCCCATCCCGATTTCCAGGCCGCCCTGGATGAACTTACCGAGAGTGATGCGCAGCAGGCGAGCCTGTCATTAGCCGATTTACGCGCGTGGCATGCTGAACGCATTTACGCGGCGTTTTTACGTCAGAAGAAGCTGGACGGCATGCTTTTTTCTATTCAGCTGGCTGAGCCAGACAAAGCAGTGGCGGCGGATGCCATTGAAAAGTATCTAAAATCTCACGCGGAAGCGTTAGGCATGACGTGGGAAGCGTTCTGCATTAAAAACGAGCTTTAACCCCAACGTGATGAAAATGCATTAGGTAGATATCTCCAACCACACAAATCGATCAGGAAATAATTGTACAAGTCACTAAAACTTGTATAAGTTACTGCCTACGACATCAGTCGTAGATTGTCCTTGAACGAATGGTGCGGTTGCACCGCCTCTGGAAGTGTTGCTGGATTTCCACTTCCAGAGGTTATATTTTTTACCCTTCTCGCTCTATCCCTTTGACTTCAATATAACTCGCCACTGCCAAAAGACGATTGACGTGCGTGAGCAGCAGATCAACATCCGACTGTAAAAACTCCTGCGACGCGCGTGATGCCGTAACAATTGCATCCTGCACTGTCTCGGAAATGGTGAGTGAATTATCCTCTTTTGCCTGAATCAGCAGTGCGGCAATCAGCAGTGACTGCGCCTCAACCTGCGCCACCAGCTCTTTTGCTTCCACATCCATTTTTGCCATTTTCAGCAAGATATCGATAACCAGTTGGCGCATCTTAACCCCCGTTAAAAATCTCAATCGACGAACAACCTGATGTGCTGGTACAAATTCGCCACCGTCTGCATGACGCAACAAAAAATGTCATGGTCGTGGCGTCACCGCTTGCCCCTGTTTTTATTTACAGTATTATGACGCACCCGATCCGCTAAATGGAACGCCCTGATGTTTGTGGAGCTGATTTACGATAAGCGCAATGTGGCCGGTTTACCGGGTGCACGCGAGATGATTTTGCAGGAGTTGGAAAAGCGTGTACAGCGCGTCTTTCCGGATATTGAGGTACGCGTCAAACCAATGGAGCGTAATGCGATTGATACCGATATGAGTAAGAACGACAAAGCAACGATTGCGCGGATTGTTGAAGAGATGTTCGATGAAGCGGAGATGTGGCTGGTGGCCGATTAGGCCACCAGAGCGATGCGAACTTAGCTTTCCTGCTCGGCATGGTTAACGGCGATTTCCAGGTCCTGAATCGCCTCATCAATATCATCCAGCAGCTTGCCTTGCTTGTTCAGCAACGTATCGAAACGTCCCGCATATTCGCTGTCTTTATACTCACCTGCATCAAAGGCCAGCCAGTGGGCAGAAAGCGTCTCCGTGTTGGTCTGCGCATAGTGGCGCATCTCTTTAAGCTGGGAGGTGACATCACGTAAGTAGTCAGTTTTGGTTTTTACAGTTTCTGTATCACTCATGCTATCTTCCTTCTCGCTTAATAAGCCGGTTTAAATAACGCTTGAATGATTAAAGGTAGTGCAAAATATCGAAGTCGCCTTAGGAATAATCGGAACTCTCTAAACCTGTTAATAAACAGGGGACATCCCTGTCCCCCCGGGCGAGTAGTTGTGCATTACAGATACTTCCTCGCCAGATCTATCAACTCATCTTTCGCGGCATCCCCCAATTTGATCACCCCCTGCTCTACAAAGCTGAAGGCCTGGGCAAAATCCTTCACGCCCTCCGAGACGTCCTGCCGCGCCTGACTGACCTCCTGCGCGGCGGCGGCCGGTACGGCTTCGGCTGCAGCGGGAGGAGAGACCGCCGTGGGGGTGGCGGGAACGGCCTCCGGTGCAGCGGCAGGAGCCGCCTCGGCAGCTACCGGGGTAACAGGAGCCGCTGCGGCGGCGGGTGCCGCCTCAGTGGCCGCTGGCGCCGCAGCAACTGACGCCGGTGCCGCCGTGGCAATTTCATTGGCGAAGTCCTCGGCGGGCGACGACGTTTGCGCGCTTGCCGCCGAGGCGCTGGCTATAGTGGTGCTGGTTGGATCGATTACAGTTTGATCGCTCATCGTTTTCTCCTTCTGACTTAATAAAGACCACAGTCGGCCAAGGCTGGCTGCGATCCGCTGGATAATGCGCATAATGCCCTCCTTAACGCTTGGGTTGAGGCGGCGACGAGTCTCCTTCAGCCGGTTTACCCTCATCAGCGCGCGTGCTAACGGGATGATTAGATAAATCGTCGAGCTTGTTTTGCAGCGTCACCAGCTGGTTGGTGAGCTCTGCCACGCGGGCTTCACGGCGTTCTGATATCGTCCGATATTGTTGGCGAATCTCCTCCACCCGCTGATTGGCACTGTTGCTAACGAACAAAAACAGCACCGTCATCGCGACGCACATCAGCGATAACATCAGCAGAAAGCCGCCGAGGAACAGTTGGCGCCGATGGTTTTTCACTACGTACTCACTGTTTATCTGCATCATCGCGACTCTCCTCCAGAGTGGTGATAAGTTGGTTGACCTGATGGCGGAACTTCTCACTGTGTTCGGCTTCTGTGGTGGCCAGCAAAATACTCAGCGCGTTTTTTATCAGCCGCAGATCGGTTTCCAGCGAAGAGATACGCCGCAGATTTTTGTCATGTCGAATGCGCAGCTCGTCATTTTCCTGACGCATCAGTGCATGGCCCTCTTTGAGCAGCATCACCTGCTCTTTGTAGCTGGTGATGATCTCGCCGCCAGCGCGATTGCTGGTCACAATGGCGGCGATACCCGCCATTAATGGTTTCCAGAACACAGCTGCAGCGCCGCCGCCGAGAAGCAACGCACCTACGCTGGTGACCAAACTACTTTCCATGCTTCACCTCTCAACCCTGGCAAGGGTTGCGCCCCAAAAGCACGCTGACCACCCTTGCCAGCTTTGCGGTCAACGCCTGAATTTAAGTTTACTTTAATCTATGAATTTAAGTATACTTAAGTTAATTCTTCAGGAGATGTCAAGATGATGAAAAAAGAATCTTCCGGTGAACGCATCCGGGCACGACGTAAAGCACTGCAACTGACACAGCAAACCCTGGCGAAAGGGATCGGGGTGTCGCATGTCGCGGTATCGCAGTGGGAAAAGGAGGAAACCGTGCCGCGCGGTGAAAATTTGCTGCGCCTGGCGGAATGGCTGCAATGCACGGCAGCGTGGATCATTGATGGCGATGGCGAGGTGTTTACCGCTGCGCCCAGGCGCGCGCCGGTGACTGCGGTGCCATTGATAAGTCTTGCGCAAGCGTCGGAATGGTTGAGTGAAGCGCGCCTGCTGTTACAGCAGCAGGCCACACATTTTCTCTATCGGGAAGCAACGCTGAGCGATGCGGCGCTGGCGGTAACGGTGGAAGATCAGTCGATGCTGCCCGACTACCGGCCCGGGGACGCCTTAATCTTTGATCCACAGGTTGCGCCACAGCCCGGAGATACGGTGCTGGCGTTAGTGGATGGCGCGGCAATGGTGCGTTTTTATCGCCTGCAAACCCAGCAGCATGACGAGAAAACGTTCGCGCTGCGCCCGGCTAATGACGATTTCCCGCACCTGCATACTGCAACATCCAGGCTGGAAATTATTGGCACGCTAATGGAATTGCGGCGATATCGCAGCCGTTAACCGCTTCGGTTAACCTATTATTTTAAAAAAAGTTTACGCCAGGCGCGACAAGCTCTGGACAGACCCGGGCGATTGCCTGTTAATGTAGCCACAAAATTAGAAATTAGCCGGACAATCGCCATGCTTACCACGATAATTTATCGCAGCCATTTGCACGATCACGTGCCGATCAAAACGCTCGAAGATATGGTTGCTAAAGCCAACAGTAAAAACAAAAACTTCGATGTCACCGGCATCTTGTTATTTGATGGCCTGCATTTTTTCCAGCTGCTGGAGGGGCCACGTGACGCCGTGCAGGGCATTTATCAGCGTATTTGCCAGGATGCGCGCCATCATAATCTTGTCGAGTTGATGCATGACTTCGCCCCAGAGCGCCGTTTTGGCAAGGTAGGGATGGAGTTGTTTGATCTGCGCGAACATGACAAAGATACCGTGTTGCAAGCGGTGCTGGATAAAGGTACCTCCCGTTATCAGCTGACCTACAAAGATCGCGCGCTGCAGTTCTTGCGAACCTTCGTAGTGGCGCGCGATAAAGAGAACTATTTTGAAATTCCCCCGGCCAATACCTGGGAATTTATTGCCGATGAAGCCGATGCAACGGAGCTCATCGATTTTGCTGATACCTTGCAGGATTGTCGTTTTGCGTTTCAACCAATTATCGATCCCTTTGCCCGGCGCGTAACCTCTTACGAAGCACTGATCCGCACCCCGACCGGCGGCTCTCCGCAGGAGTATTTCTCCGCCTTCGGGGGCGAGGCCATTTACCATGCGGATATTCAGTCCAAAAGCCTGGCGTTTAAGCTGGCCTATCAATTGGGTATCGGCGATCACCGTTTGTCGGTAAATCTCTTACCGATGTCGCTGGTGGCGGTGCCCAATGCGGTGGATTTCCTGCTGCAAGAGATTGAAGCGAGTGGATTAATTCCCCAGCAGATTATTGTGGAAGTGACCGAAAACGAGATCATTTCACGCTCCGATGAATTCGCTGCTGAAGTCAGAAAGCTTAAGGCGGCGGGTATCAGTCTGGCGCTGGATGATTTTGGTGCGGGCTTTGCCGGCTTGTCGCTGTTATCAAAATTCCAGCCGGACAAGATTAAAATCGATCGGGAAATTATTCGTGATGTCCATAAAAGCGGCCCCAAACAGGCCATTATGCACGCGATCATTAAGTGCTGCGCGTCACTGGAGATTGCGGTGATAGCCGAAGGCGTTGAGCAAGCAGAAGAGTGGATGTGGCTGGAAGCCGCGGGCATTAGCCAGTTCCAGGGTTTCCTGTTTGCCTATCCGCTGTTGAATGGATTCCCGTCCGTGGCGTGGCCGGAAATTAAATAACCTTGCGGTCGCCGTGAAGGTACGACCGGGCACATGGGTAACAGATCAGACCGGGCACATAGGTAACACATTTGTGCTCAGTCTATCCGGATAATACGTTTTTCTGACTGGTCATAATACGCCAGTATCAGCCTGTCGAAGAGGATGACGTCGATTCCGTCATCTACCTCCAGGAACCGTACGTATTCTCCGCACAGCGATGCGCTCAGGAACGTTCTTCCGTTCAGTCTCAGGTCACCTTTTTCTCCCACTTTGAAGAGCTTCGCACCCTCCGGATAATTAACCTCCGGCACCCGCCCATCCCACTGCCGGGCTGATGGCGTCCAGCAGCTTGCCGGCGGCTTATTTTCATGGGCCTCGTGTGGCCTTTCATGATTAAACTCCTCCTGCCAGCTGCTGAACCAGGCCTGCTGTTCCGCCAGCGTGGTGAAGATATTGCCATGGCTCATTGAGGCCTTTAGCGAGCGGTGCATTCTTTCATGGCGTGCGTTCTGTCCGGGGCAACCCGGCGCTATGCGCTCCGGCAGGATACCCAGCTTTATCAGCCACACGTTTAGCTTTGTCAGCGCGGCAATACCGGGCCCGGCAAAAGGGGAGCCGTTATCGGTGAGTATGACGTCAGGCAGCCCGCACTCCCGGAACACCCTCTCCATGCATGTGCGCACGAACGCGGTGGTCTCCACGTAACTGGCCTCGCAGGCCAGCAGGTAGCGGCTGTGGTTATCCGTCAGCGTGAACGGACGGCAGTAGCGCGCGTCTTTCAGGCGGAACCGCCCCCTGAAGTCGGCGCTCCAGACCTGATTATTTTTTTCTGCGACGGTGAGCTTCTGCACGTTGCCGGGAGTGCGTTTGCGCTTCAGGCGGTCCGGTACGAGGCCCTCATTTTTCAGCAGGTCACCAATGGTGCTTGCAGCGGGCACGATGAAGTCGGCGTTGTGGTTGAGGAACCAGTGACGGATTTTTTTAGGTCCCCAGTCGGGGTGCTGCATGCGGAACAGCACCAGCCGATCGGCGATGTCCGGCGGGATTTTTTCCGGCTGAGTGAGGCGCGCGCGGGAGTGATTTTCGAGAGAGGACAGCGCCGCAGGCTCAAAGCGGGAGAGCCACTTATAGCCGGTTTTGCGGCTGATACCGTGGAGACGACAGAGTTCAGAAATGGAATGCGTGCCTGCTTCGCAGGCACGGATGAAATCAAGGCGTTGCATGGTAACGGTCTCAGTCCAGGGCATAGTGAGTCTCCTCTGCTATGCCATTTATAACTGTTACCCATGTGCCCGGTCTAAAGTGTTACCTATGTGCCCGGTTTGTACCTGAATGGCGACCTAAGCAAAACCGCCGCATTCCTGTATAAGGTGCGCATTGATGCGCACCAAAATAACCGCACTAATAATAAGCCACTTCGATATTGCCGTACTGCTTGTCCATCACCTTACCTGCCGCGTCCGCAGTAATAATGTCGCAATAATAAGGGACATTATTTTTATATTTGCACAGGTTGCTGACGGTTTTTATTTGATCGTTACGCTTTACCGTGGTGACCACATCCGAGATTTTTTTCTTATCCGCGTCCCGGACTGCGGTGGCACGCGACATTTCTTTTCCAGCTTGGGTAATACTTAACACCGCCATGTCACCGGCATTATTATAAGCCAGATGAAAAGCCACGTCGGAGGCTGGCGATGAGAGTTGCTCAACCAAACCCTGTTTGTTATAGGCAATATCCACGCTAAGCGCCGGCGTAACCTTCTTCACCATGGCGCAGTTTTTATCCAGCGTCACCACAACGTCCTGACCATTCTCGCTGCCGATTAACCGATCGCCTTCGCGCGAAACTTCAATCACCTCGCCCTCTTTGCCGACGGATTTAACATGCGCAAGGCAGCCGTCGCGATCAAAATCGACATTCACGTCAAAGATTTGCTGGCCATCGGCAGTGAACAACGTTTGATGGGTATTTTTTACCTTGCCCGGCAGGGCTTCGAATTGATAGAGATAGGCGTAGTTTTTCATTTGCGGGTAATACGTCGCTTCATCCTTGTCGCATCCCGACAGCAGGACAACAGCGATTAACAACAGCAGGCCATTCTTCACGTGAGAATCCTCTTCTCTAAATAATGCCGCACGTAAGGCCGGGACCCCGGTTGCACACTGTAACAGCCCGCCCTGCCCGCCTGACACGACAACAATCACCGCGCGGAACTATACCTGAAACTACACCTGCATGTTCATGATATCGGTATACGCCGACACCAGTTTGTTACGCACCTGCACGCCCATCTGCATAGATATTGAGGATTTTTGCAGATCGACCATCACATCATTGAGCTGAATGCCCGGTTTGCCCATTTCGAAATCCTGCGCCTGGGTGCGGGCTGTCGTTTGGGTGTCGCTAATTTTGTCCAGTGCCGCTTTCATGGTGGCGCTGAAATCTACCTGATTGGTTGACTCAGCCTGCTTGCCGCTGGCCTGTAAAGACGTCATTTGCAGCTGCTGCAACACGCCATCAATCGCCTGAATTGACATTGCCTGTTCCTCATTAAAGAAGGGATTAAATTTTCACGATGAGAAAGTTAACACAGTGTCAATAGGACAAAGGCGCTAAATGAACGCAAAAAACCCGGCTTATCCAACCATCGAAGTGACACGATTCATCAAATAATGCCCGCATTGAAGTGGAATTTATTCTTTGCCCCTGCCGATTTTAGGGGGGAAATATTAGGGAGTACGTTTTGTCACCACAACACCACACCCGGTCAATTATGTCAGGCAGGAAACGGTCATGAATGCGAGTGCAGCCGCTACACAGGATACAGCAAAGAAAGGCTTCAGTGACCTTCTCGCCCGCCTGCGCGCCAATCCGCGTATTCCCTTAATTGTTGCTGCCGCTGCGGTTATCGCGGTGGTTTTTGCGTTGGTGCTGTGGGCTAAAGCGCCTGATTATCGCGTCCTTTATAACAACCTCTCTGATGAGGATGGCGGCGCGATTGTCACCCAGCTAACGCAGATGAATATCCCTTACCAATTCGCCGAGAACGGTGGCGCGCTGATGGTGCCCGCCGATAAGGTGCATGAGCTGCGCCTGCGCCTCGCGCAACAGGGTCTGCCGAAGGGCGGCAATGTTGGCTTCGAGCTGATGGATAAAGAGAAGTTCGGCATCAGCCAGTTCAGTGAGCAGGTCAACTACCAGCGCGCGCTAGAAGGTGAACTTTCACGCACTATCGAGACGCTTGGCCCGGTAAAAAGCGTACGCGTACACTTGGCGATGCCAAAACCGACGCTGTTCGTGCGTGAACAGAAAGCGCCATCCGCTTCGGTAACGCTGAACCTGCAGCCGGGACGTGCATTAGATGAAGGCCAGATTCAGGCCATTCAGCATATGGTCTCCAGCAGCGTGGCAGGTTTACCGCCGGGTAACGTGACGGTGGTCGATCAGTCAGGTCGCCTGCTGACGCGTTCTGACAGCGAAGGTCGCGATCTGAACGATGCCCAGCTGAAATATGCTTCGGAAGTTGAAGCGCGCTTCCAGCAGCGCATTGAAGCGATCCTGAATCCAATTGTTGGCCAGGGCAACGTACATGCGCAGGTGACGGCGCAGATCAACTTTGACCGCAGCGAACAGACCGACGAAAAATACCAGCCGAACGCCAATCCGAACAGCACGGCGGTGCGTTCGCGCCAGACCAGCAATTCCGAACAGAATGGCAGCCCCTATCCGGGCGGCGTGCCTGGCGCCCTGTCCAATCAGCCTGCGCCTGCAAACACCGCGCCGGTGACCAATCCGCAGAACAACAATAACAATAATGCCAACGGTCAGAATGCGAATGGGCAAAACGCCAACGCCAATGCGCAGAACAACGGCAGCACCACCAGCACCGCACAAGCGAGTGGCCCAAGCAGCTCCACCCGTAACGACACGGTTAACTACGAGCTGGATCGCACCATTCGTCATACCAAGCTGAACGTCGGTGACGTGCAGCGCCTCTCCGTTGCCGTGGTGGTGAACTACCGCGATGACGGTAAAGGCAAAGCGGTGGCGCTGAACGATCAGCAGATCAAACAAATTGAAGATTTAACCCGCGAAGCCATGGGCTATTCGCAAACGCGTGGCGACAGCGTCAATGTGGTGAACTCGCAGTTCAACATGACCGAGCCAAGCGGCGGCGACCTGCCATTCTGGCAGCAACAAGCGTTCTTCGATCAGCTGATGACCGCAGGTCGCTGGCTGCTGGTCGCGCTGGTGGGCTTCATCCTCTATCGCAAGCTGGTACGTCCTCAGCTGATGCGTAAGAAAGAAGAAGAGAAAGCGGCGGCCGAAGCCGCAGCAGCCCGCGCCGCGGCGATGGAAGAAGAGGAAGCCTATAGCGTGCAGCTCAGCAAAGACGAGCTGGATCAGGAGCGCAAATCCACCAATCGCATGAGCGCCGAGGTGATGAGCCAGCGCATCCGCGACATGTCTGAAAACGATCCGCGCGTTGTGGCGCTGGTTATCCGTGAATGGATGAGTAAAGAACTATGAGTCTGACCGGTACAGAGAAAAGCGCCATTCTGATGATGACCATTGGCGAAGAGCGCGCAGCGGAAGTGTTCAAACACCTCAATCAGCGTGAAGTGCAGCACCTCAGTTCGGCGATGGCCAGCATGCGGCAGGTGTCGCATAAGCAGCTAACCGAAGTGCTGCGCGAATTTGAAGTGGATGCGGAACAGTTTGCCGCGCTGAGCCTCAACTCGAATGAATACCTGCGTTCGGTGCTGATCAAGGCGCTGGGCGAGGAGCGCGCCTCAAGCCTGCTGGAAGATATTCTCGAGAAGAACGAGACCACCAGCGGGATGGAAACGCTCAACTTCATGGAGCCTCAGGCAGCGGCCGACCTTATCCGCGACGAGCATCCGCAGATTATCGCCACCATTCTTGTCCACCTCAAACGTGGTCAGGCGGCCGATATTCTGGCGCTGTTCGACGAGCGTCTGCGCCACGATGTGATGCTGCGTATCGCCACCTTCGGTGGTGTCCAGCCAGCCGCGCTGGCCGAACTGACCGAAGTGCTCAATGGCCTGCTGGATGGTACCAACCTCAAGCGCGCGAAGATGGGCGGTGTAAGGACCGCAGCAGAAATTATCAACCTGATGAAAACTCAGCAGGAAGAAGCGGTTATCGAAGCGGTACGCGATTTCGATGGCGAGCTGGCACAGAAGATCATCGACGAGATGTTCCTGTTCGAAAACCTGGTGGAAGTGGACGATCGCAGCATCCAGCGCCTGCTGCAGGAAGTGGAATCCGAGCAGTTGCTGATCGCCCTGAAAGGCGCCGAACAGCCGCTGCGCGAGAAGTTCCTCAAGAACATGTCGGCGCGTGCCGCCGATATTCTGCGCGACGATCTGGCCAACCGTGGTCCGGTACGAATGTCTGCGGTGGAGAACGAACAGAAAGCCATCCTGCTGGTGGTGCGTCGTTTAGCGGAATCTGGCGAAATGGTGATTGGCGGAGGCGAGGAAACTTATGTCTGATGCCTTTTCCGCCCGCGCCTGGCAGCGCTGGCAGCCTGATGATTTAGGCAGCCCCTTCAGCGCCGAACCGGAGCCGCAGCCCGCGGAGCCGGAAGAGGATGTTGAGCTGAGCGCTGAAGCTGAACAGCAACAGCAGCTGGAGCGCATGCAGCAGCAGATGCGAAAAGATGCGCAGACGCAGGGCTACAGCGAAGGCTACCAAAAAGGCTTTGCCGAAGCGCAGCAGAACGGCTACGACGCCGGTTTTCAGCAGGGCTTAGCCGATGCGCAGCAGCAACAGGCGCCGTTACAGGCGCGCATGCAGCAGCTGGTCACCGAGTTCCATCACACGCTTGAAGCGCTGGACAGCGTCATCGCCTCACGCCTGATGCAGCTGGCGCTGGAAGCGGCGCGTACCGTGATTGGCCAGGCCACGCAGGTGGATGGCAGCGCCCTGCTGCGTCAAATTCAACAGCTGATTCAGCAGGAACCCATGTTCAGCGGCAAACCGCAGCTGCGCGTCCATCCGGATGATTTGCAGCGCATCGAGCAGACGCTCGGTCCAACGCTGGATCTGCACGGCTGGCGCTTGCTGGCCGATAGCACGCTGCATCCCGGCGGCTGCAAACTCAGCGCCGAAGATGGCGACCTTGACGCTAGCGTGGCCACGCGCTGGCAGGAGCTGTGCCGCCTGGCCGCTCCGGGGACACTGTAATGACCTCGCGTCTCTCGCGCTGGCTCGGCGCACTCGATGCCTTCGAAGACCGCATTTCACAGGTGCAAACGGTGCGCCGTTACGGTCGCCTGACGCGCGCGACCGGCCTGGTGCTGGAAGCAACGGGTTTACAACTGCCGCTCGGCGCCACCTGCATCATTGAACGTAGCGATGGCAGCAAGATCACCGAGGTTGAGAGTGAAGTGGTCGGCTTTAATGGGCAGAAACTGCTGATGATGCCGTTAGAAGAGGTGGACGGCATTTTACCCGGCGCCCGCGTGTATGCGCGCGTGAGCGGTGATAACGGTCAAAGCGGCAAGCAGATGCTGCTGGGTCCGGAGCTGCTGGGCCGCGTGCTGGACGGCAGCGGCAAACCGCTGGATGGTCTGCCCGCGCCGGAAACCGGCTATCGTGCGCCGCTGATTACTGCGCCATTCAACCCGCTGCAGCGTACGCCCATTGAAGATGTGCTGGATACCGGCGTGCGCGCCATCAATGCGCTGCTTACCGTAGGTCGCGGCCAGCGTATGGGCCTGTTTGCCGGTTCTGGCGTAGGTAAAAGCGTACTGCTGGGCATGATGGCGCGTTATACCAAAGCCGATGTGATCGTGGTGGGCTTGATTGGTGAACGTGGCCGTGAAGTCAAAGAGTTCATTGAGAACATCCTGGGCGCAGAAGGCCGCGCGCGTTCGGTGGTGATCGCCGCGCCAGCGGATGTTTCACCGCTGCTGCGTATGCAGGGTGCCGCGTACGCCACGCGTATCGCTGAAGATTTTCGCGATCGCGGCCAGCACGTGCTGCTGATTATGGATTCCCTCACCCGCTACGCCATGGCGCAACGTGAAATTGCGCTGGCCATCGGTGAGCCACCGGCAACCAAAGGTTATCCACCTTCGGTGTTTGCCAAACTGCCAGCGCTGGTAGAGCGTGCCGGTAACGGCACCCACGGCGGCGGGTCGATTACCGCTTTTTATACCGTGTTGACCGAAGGCGACGATCAGCAAGACCCGATTGCCGACTCGGCACGCGCGATTCTCGACGGTCACATTGTGCTGTCTCGTCGTCTGGCGGAAGCCGGTCACTATCCGGCGATTGATATTGAAGCGTCAATCAGCCGTGCCATGACCTCATTAATTGATGAGTCGCACTATGCACGCGTGCGTCAGTTCAAACAGTTGCTCTCCAGCTTCCAGCGTAACCGCGATCTGGTGAGTGTGGGTGCGTATGCCGCAGGTAGCGATCCGATGCTGGACCGAGCCATCAAGCTCTATCCGGAAATGGAAGCCTTCCTGCATCAGGGCATATTCGAACGCAGCGACTACGACGATGCCTGTTTGCATCTGCAGGCGATGTTCGGTTAGCGCTTAGAAGCGAGGTTAAGCCATGAAAACGGCCAGTGCTATCAATAAGCTGCGCGATCTGGCAGAGCAAGAGCTGGAGAGCGCCGTGATTCATCTCGGCGATATGCGTCGCGGCGTACAGCAAGCCGATGAGCAGCTCACCATGCTGCTGGATTATCAGGATGAGTACCGCAATAAGCTCAATCAGGATATGTCCGGCGGCATCGCCAGCACCCGCTGGACCAATTATCACCAGTTTATTCAGACGCTGGAAAAAGCCATCGATCAGCATCGCCAACAGCTTTCGCAGTGGAATCAGCGTCTGGAAACCGCGCTGAGCAACTGGCGCGAAAAGCACAAGCGACTCAATGCCTATCAAACGCTGATTACGCGCGCTGAGGAAAATGCATTACGACAGGAAAACCGTCTCGATCAGAAACGGATGGATGAATTTGCCCAACGGGCCGCATTGAGGAAAGGCGAATGATTACGCTGCCAACAGTTGCAACGCAAACCTCGGGTTTAGGAGACGCAGACAGTTCAGTTTCCAGCGATCTTGTGCAAAGCGTGGATACGCTGCCGCAGGGATTTATTACTGAGCTGGGTAACCGCTTGCTAACCCTGGCGAAGCAACAAGGTGTTAACACGCAATCGTCTGATCTGACAGCAAAAGCTGATGAAAAAGACGTCACAAAAGCGTCATTAAGCGCGTTATTGCAGGCGCTGGAGAAACCCGAGGCGTTAAACACACTTTTACAGCCGGTTAACCCTAAAGCCACGCTGAATTCAGCCGATGATAAAGACAAGAGTGAGGCAAGTTCGTTAAGTGCCAGCGACTTACAGAATGTGCAGGCATTATTTGCCATGTTGCCGGTGGCACTCGAGAACCGCACCAGTCAGTCAACGGTAAGTAACAGCGTGAACGACGGCCATGCCGATACGCGCGCTTCGCTTAATTCGGCATTGTTAAGCAGTTCGCTGCAGGGTGCAGTAAAAGAAGAACAGGCGCAGCCGCAGAGTGGCCAGAAGAAGTCCAGCGATGCTGTAAACCTCTTAACGCAAACGGCCGCCAACACGCAGACCAGCAGCGCGAGCACCACGGCAAGCAACACCGGCGGGCTAACGCTGGATGAAAGTTTCAAACAGGTGCTGAATACGCTAAGCAAACCGGAAGAGCGCAGCGCGGCACAAAGCAGCAATGATCCGGTAACGCCGTTAACCAGCGCACCGCTAAGCAGCACCAGTTCGCTCATGACCAGCACCGCCTCGACCAGCACCACCCCGTCGACGCCGATGCTGAATGCGCAGCTCGGCAGTAACGAGTGGCAGCAGGCGCTGAGTCAGCAGATTGTGATGTTCAGTCGCAATGGGCAGCAGAACGCCGAATTGCGCTTACATCCGCAGGATCTGGGCGCTATCCAGATCAACCTGAGTCTCGATAAGGATCAGGCACAGTTAACAATGGTTTCCAGCCACAGCCAAGTGAGGGCCGCGCTGGAAGCGGCTCTTCCTCAGCTGCGTACAGCGCTGGCGGAGAGCGGTATAAACCTGGGACAGAGTAACGTCAGCAGCGACGCCTTCGCACAGGGCCAGAGTTATCAAGGCCAGCAGGAAGGACGTCGTGACGGACAGCACGGCAGCTTTACCCTCTCCCAGGACAATGACAACGAGATAACGCCTATTGCCGTCCCGGCAGCCCTTCAAGCGCGCGTGGCCGGTAACGGCGCTGTCGATATCTTTGCCTGACAGCCGCTAAACGCTGAAGGTAAGCGTAAAACCCGCGTCTTTTCTTCCCATTGTTTGACTTAAGACGCGGGATAATCTGTCCAGGTAAGCCGAGAGGCTTGCCCATAATTCACAGGAAGTAACTGCAAACATGTCTGATAACGCGAAAGCAAAAGGCCGCAAACGTTCACTACTAATTCCGGTGTTACTGATTGTAACGCTGGCCGCTTGCAGCGTGGCAGGCTATGCAGTCTGGCGAATGATGAATAAACACGAGGGCAGTCAAACGGAAGCGACGAAAGTCGAGCCACCGCCTGCTCCAGTATTTTTTGCAATGGATACGTTTACAGTAAACCTGGTCAATCCTGACAACGATCCCGACCGTGTGCTGTACGTG
Organism: Pantoea sp. BRR-3P; assembly: GCF_039621635.1. Lineage (NCBI taxonomy): Bacteria > Pseudomonadati > Pseudomonadota > Gammaproteobacteria > Enterobacterales > Erwiniaceae > Pantoea > Pantoea sp. BRR-3P. Next base: position 1,559,131 of record NZ_CP155066.1, on the reverse strand, counting down.
GGCTTCACCCTGCGTCTGCCCGATGAGGACACCCGTCGTCGGTTGAATGATTACCTGCCTGAAGTGCGCAGCCGTCTGCTGTTGCTGCTTTCGCGTCAAAGCGCAACCGTGCTGGCGACCGAGCAAGGCAAGCAGGCCCTGGTTGAGCAGATCAAACAGGTGCTGGCGCCGCCGCTGGTAAAAAATCAACCGACTCAGGTAGTCAGTGACGTGCTGTTTACCGCCTTCATTTTGAGGTGATTTAATGGGCGATAGCATTCTCTCCCAGGCTGAGATTGACGCGCTGCTTAATGGCGACAGTGACAGTGCGGAAGTAGAGAACAGTTCCAAAGGGGCAGATGGCGATATCCGTCCCTATGATCCCAATACCCAGCGTCGCGTGGTGCGTGAGCGTCTGCAGGCGCTGGAGATCATCAACGAGCGATTTGCCCGTCATTTCCGTATGGCGCTGTTTAACCTGCTGCGCCGTAGCCCAGATATTAGTGTGGGTGCGATCAAGATTCAGCCGTATCACGAGTTTGCCCGCAACCTGCCGGTGCCAACCAACCTGAACCTGATCCACCTGAAGCCGCTGCGCGGTACGGCGCTGGTGGTGTTTTCACCGAGCCTGGTGTTTATTGCTGTCGACAACCTGTTTGGCGGCGACGGTCGTTTTCCGACCAAAGTGGAAGGCCGTGAGTTCACCCATACCGAGCAGCGCGTGATTCGCCGCATGCTGAAGCTGGCGTTGGATGGCTACAGCGATGCCTGGAAGGCGATTTACCCGCTGGACGTGGAGTACGTGCGTTCAGAGATGCAGGTGAAATTCACCAACATCACCACCTCACCAAACGACATCGTGGTTAACACGCCGTTCCAGGTGGAGATTGGTAACCTGGTGGGTGAATTCAACATCTGTATTCCGTTTTCGATGATTGAGCCGCTGCGCGAGCTGCTGGTCAATCCACCGCTGGAAAACTCGCGTCGGGAAGATAATCACTGGCGCGACAATCTGGTGAAACAGGTGCAGCACTCGGAGCTGGAGCTGATTGCCCACTTCGCGGAAACATCGCTGCGCCTGTCGCGCATTTTGCAGCTGAAACCCGGTGACGTCCTGCCCATTGAGAAGCCGGACCGCATCATTGCCCACGTCGATGGCGTACCGGTGCTCACCAGCCAATACGGCACCATCAATGGTCAGTATGCCCTGCGTGTAGAACATTTGATTAACCCGATTTTGAATTCGCTGAACGAGGAACAGCCCGATGAGTGACAGCAAGAAACCGTCCGACGACGACATCTCCGCGGACGATCTGTGGGCTGCAGCTATGAATGAACAAACCACCACCAGCGCGCCCGATCCCACCGAGAATGTCTTCAAATCCCTCGAGAATCCTGGCATCAGCGGTTCGCTGCAGGATATCGATCTGATTATGGATATCCCGGTCAAACTGACCGTGGAACTGGGCCGCACCAAGATGACTATCAAAGAGCTGCTGCGTCTGACGCAGGGTTCCGTAGTAGCGCTGGATGGGCTGGCCGGCGAGCCGCTGGATATTCTCATCAACGGCTATTTGATTGCGCAAGGTGAAGTGGTGGTGGTGAACGATAAGTACGGCGTGCGCATCACCGACATCATTACGCCGTCTGAACGTATGCGTCGCCTGAGCCGTTAAGCATGTTAAAAAACACGCAAACCGCACAGCCGGTTCACAGCCAGCCGGTGGTCTCTACCGGCTCGGTGATTGGACAAGTCAGCAGCGTACTGGCGGTAATTGTGCTGCTGATTCTGGCCTGCGGCTGGCTGGCAAAGCGCCTGGGTTTTGCCCCGAAAACGGTGACGGGCCAGGCGTTGAAAGTCAGCGCCACCGTGCAGGTGGGTCAGCGTGAGCGTGTGGTGATTGTGGATACCGCCGATGCGCGTTTAGTGTTGGGCGTGACAGCTCAGCAAATCACGCATCTGCACTCTTTACCGCCGCTGCCCCCGGAAGAACAGACCGGGAACAGTGCGGCACCGCAGGATTTTCGTCAGCTATTCCAGAATCTGGTTAAACGTCCCGGAAAACCTTAATGATGCGTCGATTACTTCCTCTTCTGCCGCTGCTGTTGCTGGCACCGGTTGCCCATGCGCAGCTGCCGGGTTTAATCAGCCAGCCGCTGGCAAACGGTGGCCAGAGCTGGTCACTGCCGGTGCAAACCCTGGTGTTCATCACCTCGCTGACCTTTATACCGGCGGTGTTGCTGATGATGACCAGCTTCACCCGCATCATCATTGTGTTTGGTCTGCTGCGTAACGCCCTCGGTACGCCTTCCGCGCCGCCGAACCAGGTGCTGCTGGGCCTGGCGCTGTTTCTGACCTTCTTTATCATGGCGCCCACCTTCGACAAGATTTACTCCGACGCCTATGTGCCGTTCAGCCAGGACAAAATCAGCATGGCGGACGCCATTGATAAAGGGGCGCAGCCGCTGCGTGAATTTATGCTGCGTCAAACGCGGGAAGCGGATTTAGCACTGTTTGCGCGCCTGGCCAATACCGCGCCGATTCAGGGACCGGAAGCGGTGCCGATGCGAATTCTGCTGCCCGCCTACGTTACCAGCGAACTGAAAACCGCTTTCCAGATTGGCTTCACCGTGTTTATCCCTTTCCTGATTATCGATCTGGTGGTGGCCAGCGTACTGATGGCCTTAGGGATGATGATGGTACCGCCCGCCACGATTTCCCTGCCGTTCAAGCTGATGCTGTTCGTGCTGGTTGATGGCTGGCAGCTGCTGGTGGGATCACTGGCGCAAAGTTTCTACTCTTGAGTGGCGTTCGCCCTCACCTTTCTTTCTCGAGGAGTGCAGCATGACACCTGAATCAGTAATGGTTATGGGCCAGGAAGCAATGCGCGTCGCCCTGTTAATGGCGGCACCGATGTTGCTGGTGGCCATGGTAAGCGGTTTGATTATCAGCGTGCTGCAGGCCGCCACGCAGATTAACGAACAGACGCTCTCCTTTATTCCCAAAATCATGGCCGTGGCGGCAACGGCGGTAATTGCCGGTCCGTGGATGCTCAACCTGATGCTCGACTATATCCGCACGCTGTTTAGCAACCTGCCTTACATCATTGGCTGATGATCAACCTCGATAGCAGCCAGCTGATCCATTGGGTCGCACAATTTTTCTGGCCGATGGTGCGTTTACTGGCGCTGTTTGCCAGCGCGCCAATGCTGAGCGAAAAATCGATCCCGAAACGCGTAAAGATTGGCCTGGCGGTGCTCACTACCTGGATCATCATTCCGGTATTGCCGCCGGTGGAGGTCACCTTATTTACCCCAGCTGGATTCTGGTTGCTGCTGCAACAGTTGCTGATTGGCATCAGCATTGGGCTGACCATGCAGTTCGCGTTTGCCGCGGTGCGTATGGCGGGTGAAGTGATTGGCTTGCAGATGGGGTTGTCCTTCGCCACCTTTTTTGACCCCGGTAGTCGATTAAACATGCCGGTGTTAGCGCGTTTTCTCGACATGCTGGCCATGCTGCTGTTTCTGACCTTCAACGGCCACCTTTGGCTGATTTCACTGCTGGTGGACAGTTTTCATACTTTGCCGATTAACGATCAGCCACTCAACGCCAATGCCTTTATGGCATTAGTGAAGTCCGCCGGATTAATTTTCCTTAATGGCATGATGTTAGCGCTGCCCTTAATAGTTCTGCTCCTCACGCTAAACATGGCACTAGGTTTGTTAAACCGTGTTTCACCACAACTCTCCATTTTTGCCATTGGCTTCCCGATTACCTTAACGGTGGGCATACTCAGCGTAGGGATGATGATGCCGCTGCTTGCTCCCTTTTGCGAACATCTGTTTAGCGAAGTCTTTGATTTACTCGCCCAGTTTATGTCAGAACTTTCCCGCGCAAGTTGATTAACTATTCTGTAGACGCCCTTAAGTAATAGTTAAGCAATCAAAATCAGTCTGTGCATTTTTCAAACCATATTTCTCAGAAATCAACTGAGGATATTCTGATAAATGCGCATTTTAGGTGAAAATTATTCTTATTAAACCGCGCTTCGCGTATTTTAGTCAGACGATTCTTAAGGTGACAAACCTTGGGGATTGGGTGTTGAAATGCTCAAAGGGCTGTTTTTAAACAAAAAAAAATTCACAGCGATTTTTCTTGTCTAAATCCCTTTTTTCCGGCATTGTCAACGCTCGCTAAAGCGTCACACTTTCGCGATTCAAATGTTTTTAAGAATTGTCCTATCAGATTTGTCTGTGATCTGCGCGATAGTGACAGGGCTCTCAAAACAGAGCGAATTAAACACTTAATGCAAATTCTCAGCTATTCCCGCTATGGCTGGGTGAAGAGTGACGTGGATGTACTAAAAAAAATAACTTCGCAGCACGGTTCAGGGAAGAGTCATGATGGCGCATGGATAACTATCGCCAATCTGCCGAGCAGAATAAAAAAGTGTCTTTGGAAATTTCTCTCGTACCGCAAACGCGTATTCATCGTTGATTTAAACGGATAACAAATTGGTGAGGGTCGCTATAATGCCAACGATTATTATGGATTCATGTAATTACACACGCCTCGGATTGTCTGACTATATGTCTGCCAAGGGAGTTAAAAAGAAAAATATTACTCCTGTGTCTGACATTGAACAATTGCAGCAAAGATGTGAACAAATAAAGCCGGGCGTCGTGTTTATCAACGAAGAGTGCTTTATTCACGAATCCGATTCTAGCGATCGTATTCGTGCCATTATTATGCAGCATCCTGATACCTTATTCTTTATTTTCATGGCGATCTCGAATATCCATTTTGAGGAATACCTCTACGTTCGTAAGAACCTGATTATTACATCAAAATCGATAAAAACCTCGACGTTGGATTCCTTGTTAGGAACCTACTTGCAAAAGAAACTCAACGCTTCGCCGCGTATTTCTGCTGGGCTCGACGTGCATCCGCTGACATTAAGTCAGACTGAATCTAATATGTTGAAAATGTGGATGTCAGGCCATGACACCATTCAAATTTCAGACAAGATGCAAATTAAAGCTAAAACCGTTTCGTCACACAAAGGTAATATTAAGCGCAAAATTAAAACCCATAATAAGCAGGTTATTTATCATGTTGTCCGCTTGACTGATAATGTCACCTCAGGGATTTATGTTAACGTGCGATAATTACCTGAAGTTAATTTCCCAAAATAATTCAAGCGGCAGGAAGGCGGTAGCGGGATGAATTCCAGGGACTTACTCAAGTAAGTGGCTGGGGTAAACACCTGCAGCCATCGCTGCCTGCAGCTTGAAGTATGCAGAGTAAAAGGGCTAATCGCGTGATTGGCCCTTTTACGTTTTGCGAGTTTGATCCCACTTTCCTGTCTAATCCTTTCTCCAGCCCTGCCGATGCTTACTCTCATAACACCTACCTACATGAGAGCAAGGATATGAAAACAGCATCGATTGATGAGCAATATAAGCTCAGCGTCTGGCAGAACCTGCGCCTGATGCCTCTGTTCAGTATGATCTTTGGTGGCATTCTGCTGCTTTTTGCCCTGTGCATTGGACTCGCCAGCTACTTTTTAATTCAAAGTAACAACTCCCTGAACGATGCCACGGAAGAGATTCAAATCCGTATGGGCATCTCTAATAGCTCAAACCACCTGCGCACCGCGCGTCTCAATGTACTGCAATCGGGTGCGGCCGCGCGTATTGGTGAAATGGACGGTTATCGTGCCGATTTAGCCCGCACCGAAATGCGGATTAAGCAGGCGCGTGAAGGCTTCAAGATTTATATGGATCGCAAGGCGAAAACCCCGGCTGACATTGCGCTTGATGAACCGCTGACCACCAGCTTCAACGCCTACATCGATAAAGGCCTCAAGCCGATGATTGAATCGGCTAAGCAAGGCAGCTTTGAAGGCATCGTGGCGCAGGAAACGGACGTCACGCGCAAGCTGGATGATGCGTATAACGATGTGCTGTTGAAAGCGATTAAAATCCGCACCGACCGGGCGGAAACGATTAACGCTGAAGCCGCCCATCAATCACGCGTAGGATTTATTGCCATGGCGGCCGCTTTTGCCGCGGCTTTAGTGCTGGTACTGCTTACCTTTGTTTTCCTGCGTCGCGTGGTGATCTCGCCGCTGCGTCAATCCGTCGACCGTATCGAACGCATCGCTCAGGGCGATTTGACTGCGCCCGAGCAAGCCTATGGCCGCAGCGAGATTGGCAGCCTGCTGCATAATCTGCAATTGATGCAGGCATCGCTGGTACGCACGGTAGGTACGGTGCGTGAAGGCGCGGTGGCGATCTATCAGGGCTCCAGCGAGATCTCTGCCGGCAACACCGATTTATCGTCGCGGACTGAAGAGCAGGCGTCGGCGCTTGAGCAAACCGCAGCCAGCATGGAGCAGCTAACTGCCACGGTGAAACAGAACGCCGAAAATGCCCATCATGCCAGCCAGCTGGCCGCAGATGCCTCAGGCAAAGCACGCAGCGGCGGCGATCTGGTCAATGGCGTGGTGCAAACCATGAACAATATCTCCGGCAGTTCGAAGAAAATTGCTGAGATCACCAACGTCATTAATAGCATCGCTTTCCAGACCAATATTCTGGCGCTGAATGCCGCGGTTGAAGCGGCGCGAGCCGGTGAACAAGGCCGTGGCTTTGCAGTGGTAGCCAGCGAAGTGCGTAATCTGGCACAGCGTAGTGCGCAGGCGGCGAAAGAGATTGAAACGCTGATCGCTGAATCGGTGGGTTTAATTACCAATGGTTCACGTCAGGTAGGTGAAGCCGGTAACACCATGGGTGAAATTGTTGAAGCAGTACGCCGCGTCACCGATATTATGGCCGAAATCGCCGCCGCATCGGACGAGCAGAGCCGTGGCATTCAGCAGGTGAGCCTGGCGGTTACCGAAATGGATAACGTGACGCAGCAGAACGCCTCGCTGGTGGAGGAAGCCTCATCCGCGGCGGCTTCACTGGAAGATCAGGCAGGGCGCTTGACGCAGGCGGTAGCGGTCTTCCGTTTGAGTGATAGCCCGGTGGCCCAGGCTGCTAAAGCCGCGCAGCCCACGTTGCGCACGCCGAACTTAGCGCCGCGCGCCGCTTTGGCGACGTCGGGAAATGATAATTGGGAGACGTTTTAATTTGGATGGGGGCGCAGTTTGAGATCTAGGTGCGGGTTGCCCCTCACCCTGCCCCTCTCCCACAGGTGGGAGAGGGAATAAGTAGGTAAGGGCAAAAGCCATCAAGCCCCTTCATACGGCTCAACAAACACCCCTTCCGCATGCTCACTTTCATTAAAGAACCAGATGCCCAGCGGATAATCTTCCAGCGCCACCAAGTACATGATGCCTTCGTTAAATGCCTCAACGGCCAGCACCGTACCTACACGACGCGGGCCACCGTCGGTTTTTACCGTAACGCGGTCATTCACCTTCATTGATTACTCTCCACAAATTGTCCTGCGACACAGTGTAACGGAAGATAATCAACAGCGCCTGATCGCGATCAGCGTCGTGCAATAACCCACACCGCATGCACGATGCCCGGAATGTAACCGCACAGCGTCAGCAGAATATTAAGCCAGAAGGCGCCACCAAAACCGACCTGCAGAAACACGCCCAGCGGCGGCAGTAAAATCGCAATCACAATACGAAGAAAATCCATACTAACTCCCTGATATCACTTATCAATAAGCGCTAAGCATAGACGCTGCTGCGCACAATGCACTTCAAACGAGGTAAAACTCTGTCAAGATGCGGCTTTTCGTTTTCTTTACGTTTCGCAGAGAGACTTTTGACGCGGGCTGCTCGTACACTTATTCGCACTGCACCAACCCCAAAGGCGCAGTCAACCTAAAAGTAACAAGGATTTTTGCCCGCGCAGCGCGGGCTTTTTTTTGCCTAAATTCCCCCCGCCGCCCTCTTTGCATCAGCGTCTATACTGAAATGACAGCGGATCGCCTCTGGGAGGCCACCATGACTACGGCAAAAGAGTACAGCGAGAATGTGCAGCGCGAAGTGAATATTGATGTTGATGCTTTACTTGACGCGATACAGAAGAGAACCTCGGGCGAGGTAAAAGAGTTCATGGAAGCTGAGCAAGCCCATCGCGTCAGGGTAAACGGAGAGGCCTATGATTCTTACACTGAGCTAGCCGAAGCCTTTGAACTGGATATTCGTGATTTCGCCATCAGCGAAGTGAACCGTTGAAATCGATTTCAAAAAAATACCCGGCGGGAAGGCCGGGTAAAATAATTCAGTAAATTCGTTACACCAGGGAATTCTTAACACCCTGTCAGATTACGCTTTAGCTTACTTAAGACAAGTCTTAACCCTGCACGTAAATCGAACATTTTTGCATAACCTTTCAGCGGTAAAACCCTGCACGCCGCGTCACTGCTCACTATTTTCCATGCACGAAGTGCGCATAGATGATGCGGCTTCCTCTGTCATTTAAGAATTATCCTGGTTATCGCGGCCAATAGCCCGGGAAAAAGTGTGATCGCGATTCCGCTATTATACTGATTACTCTTCGCTTTACGGATGCCACTGGCGTAAGGAGTGTGATGGTGCTGAGTCTTGACTCCCTAATGATCGTTACCGACCTTGATGGTTCGTTGCTAGACCATCATGACTACAACTGGGATGCCGCCAGTGAATGGCTGACACGCCTGAAACAACATCAGGTTCCGCTGGTAATTTGTTCCAGTAAAACCGCGGCCGAAATCATACCGCTGCAGAAGCGACTGGGCATTACCGGCGCGCCCTTTATTGCCGAAAACGGCGCGCGCGTGGTGCTAAGCGGCGCGCACACCGCGCACACCGAACCCAGCGCCGCCTATCGCGCGCTGTGCCAAACGCTCAAGGCTCTGCAATCCCACTTCCGCTTCAACGGTTTTCATGAATTTAGCGATGCTGAGGTCGCGCGTTTCACCGGGTTAACGTTGGCCGAGGCCAGCCAAAGCCGGCTGCGTGAAGCCTCCGAAGTGGTGTTGTGGCGTGATGACGAACACCGCTTAGCGGCATTTCGCAGCGCGCTGGCCAAGCATAATCTCGCGCTAACCCAGGGCGGGCGTTTCTGGCATGTGATGCCAGCAGGCTCGGGTAAAGGGATGGCGTTGGAGCAGATTCAGCAGCATGTCGCCCAGCAGGAAGGCAAAGCACGTATAACCTTAGGCTTAGGTGATGGCCCGAATGATATACCGATGCTGGAGCGCGCAGATTATGCCGTGGTGATAAAAGGCTTCAGTAAAACGCCGGTGAATTTGCAACGTAGCGATACGCAAAATGTTTACCACACCGCGCACGTCGGTCCACACGGCTGGCGTGAAGGATTGGATTATTTTCTGGCGCCGACTGAGTAACGACCTAACCCATACAGGATGAGACGATGAGTGATTTTTACCAGAATGGTGTCATTACTAATTTTCATAATCTCACCCACCGCAGCGTTGAATCGCTGGAAAAAGAGATGGTGCGCTTTGCGCGCAAACGCAAAATGGGGCTCATTTTACCGTCGCTGTTCTCCGAGCTGGAAGGCCCTGCGCTGGACAACATCGTCAACGAACTGGCGAAAGTCCCCTATCTCGACGAGATTGTGATTGGTCTGGATCGCGCCGATCGCGACCAGTTTCTGTTCGCACGTGAATTTTTCTCGCGCCTGCCGCAGCGGCATCGCATTTTGTGGAATGATGGACCGCGGCTGAAAGCGCTGGATGCCGAGTTGGATAAAGAGGGATTATCGCCGAGCCAGCCCGGCAAAGGTCGCAACGTGTGGTTCTGTACCGGCTACACGTTGGCCTCCGATCGCACCCAGTGCGTGGCACTGCACGACTGCGATATCGTCACCTATGAGCGCGGTATGCTGGCGCGTCTGCTCTATCCGCTCGCCAATCCGGCTTTTCAGTATGAGTTCTGCAAAGGTTTTTATGCACGCGTGGCCGACGGCAAGCTAAATGGCCGCGTGGGGCGTTTGCTGGTGGGACCGCTGTTGCGCTCGCTGCAAAAGGTTTATGGCCATTCGGAGTATCTCGACTACCTCACCAGCTTCCGCTATCCGCTGTCTGGTGAATTTGCCATGCGTACTCACGTGCTTAACGGCATTAAAATTCCCGGCGACTGGGGATTGGAAATTGGCGTGCTTTCAGAGATCTATCGTAATTACACCACCCGCCAAACCTGCCAGGTTGAAATCGCCGATAATTACGACCACAAACATCAGCCGCTGGCTGAAGATGATGGCACCGGCGGATTAAAGCGCATGAGCAATGATATTGTGCAGTCGTTATTACGTAAATTGGCGACCATGGGCGTACCGCTCACCAGCGATTCGTTCCGCGTGCTGAAGGCAACGTACTATCGTAATGCGCTGGATATGATGGAGATCTATAACCACGAAGCCACCATGAACGGCCTCAAGTTTGATCAACACATCGAAGAAGCGGCGGTAGAAATGTTTACTCAGGCGATTCTCGATGCCGGACAGGCCTTTATTGAACGTCCTAACGAGAAGCCTTTTATTCCGAGCTGGAGCCGCGTGCAGTCGGCGTTTCCCGACATCCTGCAACGCATCTATCAGGCAGTAGAAGAGGATAATGACGGCAAGGTGTAGCTTGTGAGGGAGAACTACATTCGGGACGGCGCTGTTACCGTCCCGAATGTATTTAACTGGCCAGCTGTTGCGCGCCAGAAGAAGAGTGGCTGAGTTCGTCACTGTGAAATGCTTCACGGCGCACGCTATAGCCGTCATACCAACGACACTCGACCATTCCGCTGGCATAGCCGGTCACCACCATCGTGGGTCCGCCCTGTTTGTGCTGAACTTCGTCACTGATTGCAAAGATCATACCGCACCCTCCTTTAACCGTTGAATGAACGATTTTAGGTATAGCAGCTGTGCACGTTTTTTTCCTATACGATAAATCTATTACTTCTACTAAATCAGAATAAGCAGTTAAAAATGCTGATAATAAAAAAAGCCGACAATTTTTATTGTCGGCTTTTAGCGCACGTCCTGGACAGGAAAATTAGATTTTGCAGCCTTCGCAATCCGCTTCATCGCTGAGATCTACAGGGACTTCATTGGCTTTTTCTGCTGCTTTGGCCTCAGCCTGTTCCAGCTGTGCATCGATATCAAATTCAAACATATCGTCGTTCATCATCGTTCTCCTGACCGTGATTAGAAATTTACAGCGCTTTATAACCGCTAGCTGCGCAGCTTAGCAATCAGATTTACGCCCAGCAGCACGATCGACCCAATGATAAAGCCAATCACCAAATTAGCACCGTTGCTGAGCAGAGCGGAGATAAAACCGTTGAACCCGGCGCTGTATTCGCTGATGGCATGATGTAACGGCGTAATGCCGTGTACCACAATGCCGCCACCGACCAGGAACATCGCAAGGGTGCCCACCAGCGTCAGGATTTTCATCAGCCAGGGGGCCAGCGCCAGTAACACGCCACCTATTGCCTGCGCGACCGTGGAGGATTTCTCCTTGAGCCAGAAACCGAGATCGTCAATTTTCACAATCATCGCCACGATACCGTAAACGCCGATAGTGACTAAAATCGCCACGCCGGCCAGGATCAGCACCTGATTGAGCAGCGGCGCTTCGGAGACAATCCCCAGGGTTATCGCCACAATTTCCGCCGAGAGGATAAAGTCCGTGCGCACCGCGCCCTTAACTTTATCCTTTTCAAAGGCCCGCGCGTCCTGCTGCGCCAGCTTGTCCAGCCGCTGCTGCCGCGCCTCCGGGCTTTGTTCCGCCTTATCGTGGTTGAGGCTGTGCAGCACCTTCTCCACCCCTTCATAACAGAGATAGGCACCGCCAATCATTAACAGCGGGGTAATCAGCCACGGCGCAAACGCTGAAATAAGCAGCGCCAGCGGCACGAGGATCAATTTGTTAAGAAAAGAGCCCTTCGCCACACCCCATACAACGGGCAGTTCCCGATTGGCTTTTACGCCGCTAACTTGTTGCGCATTGAGTGATAAATCGTCGCCCAATACGCCGGCGGTCTTCTTTGCCGCTACTTTGCCCATTACTGAGATATCGTCGAGCAAGGTCGCAATATCGTCCAGAAGCGTGAGTAAACTGGATCCTGCCAAAGTGGTATTCCTTATTTATTTCGGTTCGTGATCCTGACAACAGGGGCAACGCTCAACTGCCGTGACCGACATATCGGCAATGCCCACACAGTCCCATTCCACGCGTAACGGCCCGCTCAGATCGTCGGCATGCAGATACTTGCTTACCGGACTTTCCGTCATGCCGCTGATCTCTTCGGTGGCTACCAGCCGGTCGCCAAGATAAATGCGCGCCGTGGCGTGGGTATTCACCATCCGCTCATCGCGGAGTTGATACAGGCGCTTAACGGTAAGTTTGATGCTGCTCATGGCTCGATTCCGCGCTCCAGAGAAAAGGGAGATCTAAACTGTTATAACCGCTAAAAGCAACAATCACGCGTTAATCAACGTGATAGTGATGCAAACCCTGATGATCGATTTCGCTGCTGTCGTCAACCGCCAACAGCCACTCTTCCAGGCGTTCTATCAGCGCGCCGTCCTCCAGCTGCAGTTTGCCACGCAGCGCGCACTCCCAAACAATCAGTACTTTCCAGCCTCCTTCTCGCAGTTGTTGAATGTAACGTCGATCGCGTTCGACGTTACTATTGATTTTGCCACTCCAGAATTCAGAGCGCGTGGCCGGCATTTTGAAGAGATAGCAGTGATGGCGATGCCAGAAACAGCCATGCACAAAGATAATTGCTCTCTCCGCGGGCAAGACAAAATCAGGCCTGCCGGGCAGCGCCTTATCCTGCACGCGATAGGTAAAGCCGCGATCTTTCAAAATCAACGCAATGCGCTGCTCTATCGCCGTATCCTTATTACGAATGGCGCGCATGTTTTTGCTGCGTATAGCTTGCGAGTGGACGTCTGCCATGGCGTCTCCTTGTTTTGGCGCTCCTTCAACTTTAGCGGTTTAGCTCAAAAGCGAAAGCAAGCACCGCGCCAATTTCCTCGTTGCGTGATGAGTGTTAGCATAGCCGCCTCACTGTTAAGGAAATACGCATGCTAGCTCTCGACCCCGCCGCGCCCGTCCCTTCCACCTCTTCTCAGGATGACGCGACGTCGCTGTTACTGCAGGTGCTCGATATCTATGCCGCGCGTGATGTGGTGACAACGCTTAGCGAAGCCGGTGGCCTCGACTGGAGCGTGCCGCGTTTGAATCGCATCCGTACGGGCAAAAGTGTGGCACCGGTGCTCTCAAGCCGTGAAGTGGCCAGCCTGCAAGCCTTGCTCCCGGCACGTCCGGCCCACTATGATCACGCTACATTCCAGTTTATCGATCTGTTTGCCGGTATTGGCGGTATTCGCCGTGGCTTTGAGCAGATTGGCGGGCAGTGCGTGTTCACCAGCGAGTGGAATAAAGAAGCCGTGCGCACTTACAAAGCCAATTTATATAGCGATCCGCTTCAGCATCAGTTCAACAGTGATATTCGTCTGGTGACACAACCGGCTGGCATCGATGATGAGCAGGCGATTTATCACTCTATCGATCGCGCTATTCCCGATCATCAGGTATTGCTGGCGGGCTTTCCTTGTCAGCCCTTCTCGCTGGCGGGCGTCAGCAAAAAGAATGCGCTTGGTCGCGCGCACGGGTTTGAGTGTGAAGCGCAGGGTACGCTGTTTTTCGATGTCGCGCGCATTCTTGCGGCCAAGAAGCCGCCGTTCTTTGTGCTGGAAAACGTCAAAAACCTTAAAAGCCACGATAAAGGACGCACCTTCGCCATCATCATGTCAACCCTGGATGAGCTGGGCTATGACGTGGCGGACGCCAACGACAGCGGCTTGCCGGATGCGAAAATTGTCGATGCGCGTCACTTTCTGCCGCAGCATCGTGAACGTATTGTGCTGGTAGGGATTCGCCGTGATAGCGGGCTCAGCAAGGGGTTTTCCCTGCGCGCCCTGCCCGCGCTCTACCCGCAACAGGTTCCTTCATTACAGAGCCTGCTGGAGCCGCAGCCGGAGGCAAAATACACCTTGTCGCCAACCCTGTGGAATTATCTGTACCAGTATGCGAAAAAGCATAAAGCCAAAGGCAATGGATTCGGCTTTGGCCTCAACGATCCGCGTAAAGCCAATATCTGCGTGCGAACCCTATCGGCGCGTTATTACAAAGATGGCTCGGAAATCCTCATCGATCGTGGCTGGGATCAGGCACAAGGCGAAGCGGACTTCCAGCACCCCGCAAACATGGCGCGTCGCCCACGCCGCTTGACGCCGCGCGAATGTGCCCGTCTGATGGGATTTGAAGCGCCAGGCGAAACACATTTTCGTATTCCCGTCTCAGACACTCAGGCCTACAAGCAGTTTGGCAACTCGGTGGTGGTGCCGGTATTTGCTGCGGTCGCACAGCTGCTATTGCCGCTGATTGAACAACACGCGCGCCAAAACAGTTAGCGCTTCAGGACCACAATTTCATTTAGGGCCGCGCTTTATGCTGTTTTCAGCAGAATCGCGCCCGCTGTCACCAAACTGTCACGCACGCTGCCAATACTCCTTTTTTATTTTTTGGAGGCGTTCGATGTCACTCCTTTCCGTTATCGCGCTGCCGCTGCGGCTGCGCTCGCGCTTCTCTCTGCGCATCCCGCTATGGCTCACCAGTTTGCGGAGTCAGTTCCTGTTGTTCATTGTGCTGTTCTGTTTGCTGCAGTTTGCCGGCGTCCTGCTACTCAACGGGCATGTAAACCAGACGCAGACATCGCTGCAGCAGGCTAATCAGCTGCGCGAACGCCTGGCGCTGTTGGATAAAGCCCGCATCGAACTGCTCACCGCCAGCGACAATAGCCACCGCGCCGGGATTTATTTAATGCAGGATCAGCAAAGTGGCTCGGTGGATAGCTGGAAAAGTCTGGCCGCCGCCGCCAGTGATTCGCTTAACCAGGCCGAGCGGCAATTTACCGCTTATCATGCCAGGGCTGACAGCCCGCTGGCACAAGGGTTTGCCATGCTGGCGGCAGGTTTACAGGAGCAGCTGAAAGGTCTGGCTGCCAACGACATCAATGCCTTCTTTATGGTGCCGATGCAGGCGTTCCAGCAACAGTTCAATGATGCCTGGTTTAATGAGATTGAACAGGCCAATCAGCAACTCGGCAGCGTGAATCACAATACGCTAAGCACGCTGAAGCAGAGCCGTAATCTGTCGCTCATTGTTAGCGCGGTACTGATGCTCTTGTTAGTGCTGGCCTCCGGCTTGCTGATGCGCGGGGTCCTGTTGCCGCTGCGGCGTGCCAACGGACAGCTGGCACAGATTGCCACTGGCGACCTGATCGCCTGTCATGACACGCCGCGTCGTCAATCGCTCGAGACGCGCCAACTGTTCCAGTCGATTGATACCATGCGCAGCGGCCTGCAACAGATTGTTAGCGACATCAACACCGTGGCGGTGAGCGTCGCCGCCGGTGCCGAAGAGATGCAGCAACACAATGAGAAGGTGATGCAGCAACATCAGAAGCAAAACGCCAGCTTCCATCATCTGTCGCAGCGTTTAGATCGCGTCTCTGAAGAGGTGGAGATTGGGACCCAGTTTTCGCTGCAGGCTACCCAGGAAGCACAATCGGCGGATGATCTGATGCGCAATTGCGCCGTAGAAGTCGATAAAATGGAAAATCAGATGCAGCAGATTGTCGCCGCGTCAGGGGATATCGCCGGTATTGTCGGCATGCTGGATAGCCTTTCGATGCAAACACGCCTGCTATCACTGAATGCCGCGATTGAGTCCGCGCATGCAGGTGCTTATGGGCGCAGTTTCTCGGTGGTCGCCAAAGAGATGGGCTTACTGTCTCAGCAAAGCGGCGCATCAACGCGACAGATCGATGGACTGATTCAGCACACACAGCAGCACGTCAATGATGGTTTCGATAAGGTTAAGGCGTTGGAAGTGCTTTTTGCACAGATCGGCGGTGCGGTTTCCGGCATTGTGACGCAGCTGAACGAGCTGCAGCAAAACAGTTCGGCACAGAGCCATCGGGTGAAAAAAATAGCCCGAGAAGTGGTCGAGATGAGCGACCAGCTGCAGCAAAACGAAGCCCTGAATGCGCAACAGGTGCAATCTGCCGTGCAGTTGCGTGCGCTATCTGACCGTCTGGCGCAGCGCGCGCAGCAGTTCCGTATTCACGACATTTAACGCCGCGTAATAAAAAACCCGTCAATCGACGGGTTTTCTGCTTATTTCTTCTTCTTGCTTTTCTTCAGCAGCGCCCGAACCTGTTTCAATTCGGCGGCTGAAAGCTGTTCGGTACAGGCTTCTTGCGTATCCAGGCTGTCAATGGCCGGGTGCTCAACCGCATCTAAACTGGCCTGCAGGCGGTTAACGATCTCCTGACTCATGGAGATTTGGTTATCTGCGGCTAACTGCTTGATGTGATCTTTCAGCGCCGGGTCAATTTTAATGGTTAAGTTAACGGTCTCGGTCATTTTCATACTCCCTTTTGATTTACAACAACGTAGCGGAAGCAGGTGAAAGTTAACAGACTGTCATAAAAATTTAATATTAAGAGTGTATGGGGCTAAAATCTCTTAATACTGACTCGTCAATTGAGGTCAGGTTGCCTTGTAGTTCTGCGCAAAGTTTCCCCATGTAGTGCACCAGAAATTCCGCGTTATGCTCCGCCAGAAGACGCCCTGCTTCCGTCTGCATGGTTTGCGGTAAACCGAGCAGCTTTTTCTGAAAATGGTCCAGCGTCCACTTTACATCATCCAGCTCACGCTCTTTTCCCAGCGGGTCTTCGCTATCAAACAGCGGCCGTCCAAGCGCTCCTGCCGTGTAGAAAACGCGCGCCAGGCCGATAGCACCTAAAGACTCCAGACGATCGGCGTCCTGGACGATTTTCGCTTCCAGCGTTTGTGGCGCAATGCGGGCGCTGAAGCTGTGCGCCTGAACTGCATGGGCCACGGCATCCAGACGCTCAAACGGGAAATCGGGGAAATCCTGCTGCAGGATTCGGCGTGTCTCTTGCGCGGCATAGGTTGAGGCCAAATGGCGTTCAGGGTGGTTTTTAGGCAGGTTAACCACATCGTGGAAATAGCAGGCGGTGAGGACCACCATCGGATCGGCATCGCTGTGCTGCATGATGCGTTTCGCGCTCATCCACACGCGGCGCAGATGCGCGATATCGTGGGCTTTGTCATCGTGCAACCAGTTCAGCTGCAGCCAGTTCTCATAGCGTTGTTGCCAGCGGGTGAGTGACATCGTGCTTCTCCTTTTATTGCTGTTATTTAGCACTGCCTGTACAGGGTGCTGCTCCTGCGGACATCATAGCGGCTGGGTAATGACACTTTTTTTACATCATTCCTGGATGTGCTAAGCAAAAAAATGCGATCCCGATCATGTTATAGCGCTGTTAACGCCGCTTGCCCAGCACCCATTACGCTTTCGGCATTTCCTTAGCGTCGTTTTAGTTAACTAACTCTGTTTAATGGCGGTAATCTATTTAGGTCATCAACAAATTTCGCGGCAGGGTTTTATTCCAGTTAAATATGCTGTCTTTTTGCCGTTAAAACGGGTTATTCAACGCGACATAATCTGAAAAGGTTCCCATTCTGGCCTTTATAACGTACTGTATCTGGAAAAATTCTGGCTTCCGATTCTGTCGAAGTCTTTTTCAGCACACATTTTGCTTATGAACCATTTTTAAAACCTAAAATTGCAAGAATTGCCTGATACTGAGGCGACAAATTATTAAGCAAACTGATTCAAACCCATTATGCTACTCCTCTCATCTACGGATGCGGAGGATGCTTCGCACTTTCCGGGTTGGTGAAACAATATGAGGTATGCAATGAAAGAACGGCCGATTCTTTTTTCCGAACAGCGGGTGCGCGCCCTGCTGGTTGGCCAGCAGACACAGACCCGACGCATTATGAAAACGCAGGCCTTTGGTCCAGGCCAGGATCACCATGAAGGCGTACATGCGTTTGACGTCAGCGCTAACCACCTGCACGGCTATAAATTAATGTCGATGACCGATGTCAGCTCACACTGCCCGTATGGCCAGGCGGGTGACGGATTGTGGGTACGTGAAACCTGGCGTGGCCCCATCGTTCCTGAAGAGCAGCTGGCTGAATACGAGCGCGATCCGCTGCCGTTCCGCCATCCCGCCTTTTGCCAGTATCGCGCCGACAGCAACGAGCTGGGGCAACTGGATGAGCATTTGCACAATGCCGAGCAGTTTGGCTGGCAAACAGCAATACATATGCCGCGCTGGGCCAGTCGTATCGATTTGCGAATTACCTCAGTGCGGGCCGAGAAAATTCAGGATATCAGTGAAGACGACATTATGGCGGAGGGCGTCCAGACCGATACGCACTTCCTGAATAACTTCTTCACCATGAACATGAATGCGGAATCACCGAAAGAAGCCTATCGCAAAGCGTGGCAGAAACAGTATGGCGCCACCAGCTGGGAAGTTAATCCTTGGGTATGGGTCATTGCCTTTGAACGTATTGAACGCGCAGGGTAAAGCGTTTGCCATCAACTGCGTCATTTAAGGTCGTCATGCGTGGCGACCTCTCCCCTTCCGATCTTACTTCCCGGTTTGCCACCTTTATCACAGACACATCGCTAACTAACTGGTTGAATAGTCGGCTTTGATTCCGCGCTGGCAATTTTCTCTTCGCCGCGTCAGGATACTGTTTTCGCCCTGAAGAGTGAGTGATGCGATGTTCAAATGGCCGTGGCATGCGCAAAGAGAGACTTCAGTCGTAGCGCTTCCCTGGCAGCAGGCGCTGGCGCAACCGATCTTCTCCCTGCTCGATCACCAGGAACAGCACGCTCTTGTTGCCCTCGCGCAGCGCTTTCTGCAGCAGAAAAAAATTTCTCCACTGCAAGGCCTGCAGCTCAATGAACTGCTGCTCACCCGTCTGGCGTTGTTATTTTGCCTGCCGGTATTGAAACTGGGCGTCGAGTGGCTCGATGGCTTTCATGAAGTGCTGATCTATCCCGAACCGTTTAATGTTGACGATCGCTGGGAAGATGACAATGGCCTAGTGCATCACGCGCCCGCAGTGCATGCCGGACAAAGCTGGACGCAAGGCCCTGTGGTGCTGAATGCGCTCGATATTCAGGATTCCTTTGATCTCTCCGGATTTAATCTGGTGATTCACGAAGTGGCACATAAGCTCGATGCGCGCGGCAGCGGCTACACCAGCGGCATTCCGGTGATGGCACTGCGCGATGTCGCCAGCTGGGAAAAAGATCTGCAACACGCCATGGCTGAGATTGAAGCCGAAGTGGAGCTGGTGGGTGAACAGGCCGCCACCATCGATCCGTACGCCGCCAGCGATGCCGCAGAATGCTTTGCGGTGCTGTCGGAATACTTCTTCAGCGCGCCTGATTTATTGGCCAACCGTTTTCCAGTGATGTATCAGCATCTCCAGCAATTCTATCGTCAGGACCCGCTGGCACGCCTGGCGCAATTGACATCAGAACCTGCTTAAATCGCGATCGCTTTGTACTATTGCTAGCCAATTGAATATAAATACGTTTTAAGCTGTTGACACCTGACTGAGGCGCCATTAATATTCGCCTCGTTCACACGATTCCTCTGTAGTTCAGTCGGTAGAACGGCGGACTGTTAATCCGTATGTCACTGGTTCGAGTCCAGTCAGAGGAGCCAAATTCCTGTTTTCATGCCGCTTTGCGAATCCTTATATGATTCGAATTCAATAAGTTGGCCTGAAAAGTCTTCCCGATGCATTTTCAGTTTTCCCTCTGCATCGGAAGAATTTGGTGGTCAGATTTGGGGTCAAGTTGGTTCGATGACGGAGTGACCCCCAAATGTCTCTTAACGACTCAAAAATCCGCAACTTAAAACCATCCGCAAAACCATTCAAAGTTTCTGATTCTCACGGTCTGTACCTTCTTATCAAACCCGGCGGCTCACGTCACTGGTATCTCAAATACCGTATAAACGGCAAAGAATCCCGCATTGCACTAGGTGCCTATCCTGCCGTCTCCCTGTCTGATGCCCGCCAGCAGCGCGAAGGTATCCGAAAGATGCTGGCGCTCAAAATCAACCCTGTAAAGCAGCGAGCCATAGAACGCGATGCCTGCCCTACTGAGAAGGTGTTTAAAACCGTGGCGCTGGCCTGGCATAAAAGCAATAAAAAATGGTCGCAGAATACCGCTGACCGTTTGCTTGCCAGCCTGAACAATCATGTCTTTCCGGTTGTCGGACATCTGTCAGTTACCGAACTTAAACCCCGTCATTTCATTGATCTGCTGAAAGGGATTGAAGAAAAAGGCCTGCTGGAAGTCGCGTCCCGCACGCGGCAGCACGTCAGTAATATCATGCGCCATGCGGTCCACCAGGGATTAATCGATAACAACCCGGCGGCAAACCTTGACGGCGTGACGGCACCTCCTGCCAGACGGCATTATCCCGCCCTGCCGCTGGAGCGGCTGCCTGAACTGCTTGAACGCATTGAGGCATATCATCAGGGCCGTGAACTGACCCGGTTTGCTGTCCTGCTGGCGCTGCATGTGTTTATTCGCTCCAGTGAACTACGTTTCGCCCGCTGGTCAGAGATTGATTTCAGACACAGAATCTGGACGATACCCGCCATCCGTGAAGCCATAGCAGACGTGCGTTATTCCGGGCGTGGAGCCAAAATGCGTACCCCTCATATTGTCCCCCTCTCAGAACAGGCCATAGTCATTCTGAAACGAATCAAGGTAATATCCGGTGGCTATGAACTGGTGTTCCCCGGCGACCATAACCCGTACAAGCCGATGTGCGAAAACACGGTCAACAAGGCACTGCGCCTTATGGGATACGACACGAAACAGGATATCTGCGGCCACGGCTTCCGGACGATGGCATGCAGTGCCCTGATGGAGTCCGGGTTATGGTCGCAGGATGCGGTGGAGCGCCAGATGAGCCATCAGGAGCGCAACACCGTGCGTCTGGCTTACATTCATAAAGCTGAGCATCTGGAAGCCCGCAAGGCGATAATGCAGTGGTGGTCGGATTATCTTGATACTTGCCATAAATCTTATGTACCTCCGTATATTTTAGGTAGGAAATAGAGTAATTCTACGACCTGACTATTGAATCGACAGTCTCAACATAGTAAAGCCATAGCAAGATCTACTTCTGGCTTGCATGAAGTGGAATGGATTGTTGTGCAAAGAACCCAGTCCGGGAAATAGACGTAAAGCTATGTCGATGTTCGCCGGAGATACGTTCCTCCGGCTTTAGTCCAGGCGCAACGCACTGAAAAGAATTGTGGCAGAGGTCTGTCATGGCTGTTGTAAGGAAGAAAGTGGCTTTCCTTCGGTACTCTATCGTATAGCTCAAAAAGATTGTACATCTCAGAAATTCTAAGACCGGAAATGCATAATTGAATGGAACACTTGTCCAGTTGTGAATATAAGAATATCAAAAAATCAACCATTATGGATGTGATGAGTCGGCGAAAGCGGCGCCCTGGCACCGCTTTTTTTCAAGGTATAAGTAAAATCTTCGCAGCTGAAACCTGCTGTGATTCCAGATCGGCAAAGGCTTGTTCACCTTCACTAAGTGGCCGCGATTCCACCCAGCCAAGCTCCCCAAGTGCCCCCTCTTCCAGCATCGACAGAGCGAGGCAGAAATCGTCCATGGTGTAGGTATAGGTGCCCAGCAGCATGATCTCGCCAAGCGTGATTTTGCGCATATCTATCTCGCTGGCCCACGCTTGCAAGCCAATATGCATGATCACCCCTCCTGGTTTAACTGCCTGAATAGCCATCTGACGTGTTGCAGCCGCACCCACAGCATCAACCACCAACTGATGACTCGACTCGCTGATGCTGGTTTCCATTGGGTTGATACTGATGCAACCGGTATAGCGCTCAGCCGCCTCAGCACGCAGCGCATTGGTTTCAGCCAGCGTGATGTGACGACAACCCCATGCCCGCAGCACTAATACCGTTAACAAACCTATCGCACCGCCACCAATCACCAGCGTTCGCGTTTCCGCCAACGGTTGCGTTAACGTCCGCTGGGTTAAACGCATGGCATGAACTACCGTGGCCGCCGGTTCAGTCAGCGCCGCATGCTGGATAGAAATACCAGTTGGCAGTGGCACCACCGAACGAGCAGGAATGGCCATAAACTCAGCAAACGCGCCTGGCCAATCCATTCCCACCATATGACGGTCGCTGCATAAATTGTCGCGTCCCTGGCGGCAGTATTCACACACCCCACAGGTAATCAGCGGATTGGCGGTGACACGATCGCCAGGTAGAAAACGTGGCGACTGACTCTCCACAATTTCTCCTGCCAGTTCATGGCCGAGAACCAACCCTGGCTGTCGGCGTGGGTCCTGGCCATGAAAGGCATGCATGTCGGAACCACAAATGCCCGCCGCGCCAATGCGGATCACCACCTGCTCTTGCCCCGCTGCCAGTTGCGGGTAAGGGCGTTCTTCAATGGCCATCTGATAAGGACGGCTGTAAATCAACGTTTTCATAAGCTCTCACTTAATCAATACAGAATTTGTCACCGTCACCCGACCGGCACCGTGGGTTTGTCGCCACAGATAGAGCGCACATGCAGCGCTGGTCAGGCCGATAACCAATACATACGCGCAGATGAGCCAAGGACGACCACCGAGCATGTTAGAGAAGATCGTAGCCAGCACAGGTGTCAGACCACCCGCAAATACTCCGGAAATTTGATAGGCAAATGAGATACCGGTATAGCGCACCGAGGCATCAAAGCACTCTGAATAGACCGATGACAGGGTGCCAAACACGGCGGCATGGAAAATGCCAAACGGGATCACGATGGCGGCCCATACCAGCCAGATGTTGTCGGGATGGTTATGCATCAGTGCGAACGAAGGAAACGCCGACAGTGCTGAAAGCGTTGCCCCCATGGCAAAGATGCGCGCACGCCCCCAGCGATCCGCCATGTAGCCCCAGAACGGGATAAAGAAGCTCATGACAAAGGCGCTGGCGAGGATCGCGACAATGGCTTGATCGCGCGGAATATTCAGGTTTTGCGTCAGATAAGTCAGGGAAAAAACGCCAAAAATATTGAAGAACACACCGTCAATCAGCCGCATCCCCATACAGGTAAACACCAGTTTGGTGTTATTGCGGAACAGCTCCACCAGCGGGATGCGTTTCGGTGCATGCTTACGCGCCTCCTGCGCTTTGAGAAAATCTTCGGTTTCTGCGACGTTTTTACGGATGTAGGTGCCGATGATGACAAAGACACCGCTAAGTATAAACGGCACGCGCCAACCCCACGACATAAAGGCCTCATCGGGCAGCAAATACGAAGCCAGACCAATCGCACCTGACGCCAGCAGCAGGCCAAGGGACATTCCAATTTGTGGAATACTGGCAAAGAAAGCGCGATGTTTTTCCGGTGCAGATTCAAATGTCATGAGCACCGCCCCCCCCCACTCACCGCCTAATCCGATACCCTGAATTAATCGACACAGAATCAGTAAGCACGGTGCCCACAGACCAATTTGGTGATAGCCAGGAATAAGCCCGATCACCACGGTAGCACCACCCATGATCACCAACGTCAGGATCAGCATCTTTTTTCGGCCCAGCGTATCGCCGAAATGCCCAAAAATGATGGCACCTAATGGCCGGGTTAAAAAGCCAATGGCAAATACGCCGTAAGAGAGCAGCGTGGTGATAAAGGGGTCGCCTTCCGGAAAATAGAGTTTGTTGAACACCATTCCCGCGACTGTGCCGTAAAGGAAAAAGTCATACCATTCTATAGTCGAACCAAACAGGCTCGACAACGTGACGCGTCGCAGATTGCCGGCAGCAGGTGTTTGCATGATGTATTTCTCTCCACATAAATGTTGATTCAGATAGCGCTGTAACCGCCATCCACCATCAATATTTGCCCGGTGATATAGGCACTGGCGTCACTGGCAAGCAGCAGCGTCGCGCCCTGTAAATCGTTCATTTCGCCATTGCGCCCCAGACAGGTTCGCGCGGCATGTCGCTCACGAATGGTGGGGTCGGCAAAAACGGGGCCGGTCAGTGCGGTAGGAAAGAAGCCCGGACCGATAGCATTACAGGTGATACCGTCACGTCCCCATCGCTGTGCGATCGCGCGGGTAAGCTGAACAATGCCCCCTTTGCCCGCGCCGTAGGGTGCGCTGTTATCAAAAGCGCGGTGTGATTGCAGTGACGCGATATTGATGATGCGCCCCCAACCGCGCTGTGCCATACGGGGCGCCAGCGCCTGAGTAAGAAAAAACGGGGCTTTAAGGTGGAGCGACAGCTGCTGATCCCAATCTGCTTCTGTTACCTCTTCGAATGGCTGGCGCAGATTAACGCCTGCAGCATTCACCAGAATATCGGCATCAGCACTTTCACGCGCCAGAGCCTGTAATGCCGCCATCTGCGTCACATCGGCACAGCAATAACGCGCCTGCGCACCCTGCTGAATCAAGTGCTGTGTGGCTTCAGCCAACTGCCCCTCGCGTCGCGCCGCAAGAACGATCTGCGCGCCTGCTGCAGCCAGCGTTTGCGCGATAGCAAAACCGATGCCGCTGCCACCGCCGGTTATCAGCGCGGTTTTGCCCGTTAAGTTGAATAATGTTGCCGCTTGCATCGCAACCTCCTTAGCGCGTAACAGGTGAACCGAGCTGGAATGATTGACCCGCGAAGTATTTCGCGAGACGCACCTCGGCCGTGCGCGCATGTGCCTCCATGCCCTCCATGCGTGAAATACGCGCGGTGGTTTCGGCAATCTGCGGTATGGCATCACGGGGCATCTGCTGCCATGTCAGGGTTTTGAGGAATTTGTGAACGGAGAGTCCACCGGAGTAGCGTGCTGCGCCCTTAGTAGGCAGGACATGATTCGGTCCGCTGCACTTATCCCCAAATGCCACCGTGGTTTCTTCGCCGAGGAACAGCGAGCCGTAACAGCTGAGCGCATCGCGCCACCAGTTCAAATCGCGGGTATGCACCTCAAGATGTTCGGAAGCGTAACGATCGGAAACTTCCACCACCTCTTCGCGACTGTCGCAAACAATCACTTCGCCATAATCGCGCCAGGCGCAGCTCGCTGCATCGCGAGCTACCGGCGGCAGTTCGGCAATCAGCAGTGGGACTTTGAGCATCACCGCGTCAGCCAGTTCGCGTGATGTGGTAAACAGCCACGCAGGGGATTCATGACCATGCTCCGCCTGCCCAACAAGATCGCTGGCAACGATGTCGGCATCAGCGCTTTCATCGGCAATCACCGCCACTTCTGAAGGTCCGGCAAAGACATCAATGCCCACCTGACCAAACAGCGTACGTTTCGCCTCAGCAACGAATTTATTGCCCGGTCCCACCACAACATCCGCCGCCTTACCGCTAAACAACCCCCACGCCATACTGGCAATGGCTTGTACACCACCCAGCGTCATAATGGTATCCGCGCCAGCACGGTGAAAAGCGTAGAGCACGCAAGGATGAATACTTTGGCTCAGATAAGGGCCTGAACAGGCTATAATATTCTTTACCCCAGCCGCTTTCGCAGTGGCCACCCCCATGTAAGCGGAAGCTATGTGCGCATAGCGACCAGCCGGTGCGTAACAGCCGACAGTGGTCACCGGCAGCACCTTTTGTCCGGCCACAAGACCTGATGGCAGTGTCACCTCAAAATCCTGGATGGATTCACGCTGCGCACAGGCGAAGGTGTAAACCTGTTCAATGGCGTAGTCGATATCCTTTCTGACTTCCGCTGGCACATCGCGGACCTGCATCGCAATCTGTTCCGGTGTCAGGATGATGTCGCCTTTCCAGTTATCAAGTTTCCTGGCGTATTGCCGCACTGCATCTTCACCCTGCGACTTAATCGTGGCGAGCATCTCTTCCACCACCTGCCGCGCTTCAGCCGTGTTGGATTCCGGTGATTTAGTTGCTTTCTTTAACCAGGTAACTGACATACGCATCTCCAGACAAAATTAAAGGTGAAATCATGTGTCATATATATGACTGCATTTATCTATAGTGAGCATGCGTAAATAGTGCAAAATCGAATTGAACAAAAAGTGATCGCGATCGACTTCAATCCGCAAAACTCATAAGGCGATCACATTTTAACCTCCTGGCTTTAAGCCTTATAAATTAAACTATTATAAATCACCGTCTTAACTGGTTAGAGATTTGTCCTCTCATCTCCTGTTTCCATCTGTTCCTGCATTCGTGAAGCCGCTCGCAAAAAAGTCGGCAAAATCGAAATAAATTTTGCCATCTCAACTCATCTATAATATGTCATATACATGAGTTCATTTGTTGTTCGACAATCGGAGGCTGTAATGAGTATTGATTTCGTGGTTCACGATGATGGCGACTCAGTAGGAGTCGTGGTGGTGGAAGGGATCGAGGCTGGTCAAACCCTGACAGGCTGGATAATGGATCAAAACAAAACCATTGAATTTGCAGTGAAAGATGCCATTCCAATCGGCCATAAGCTGGCAATTCGCGATCTGGCGATAAATGACACCGTGATCAAATACGGTGAAGACATTGGCCGCGTCGTGGCGGCAATCCAGCAGGGCGAACATCTACACGTACACAACGTTAAAACTAAAAGGTGGTAATGATGGAAATCAAAGGACGTCAGTTCTCAGGCTATCGTCGTGAAAATGGTCGTGTCGGTATTCGTAATCACGTGATTGTACTGCCGGTAGATGATATCTCCAATGCAGCAGCAGAAGCGGTGGCAAACAATATCAAAGGGACCATAGCGCTGCCCCATCCTTATGGTCGCCTGCAGTTCGGTGAAGACCTGGAGCTCCATTTCCGCACCCTGATTGGTACGGGTTGCAACCCGAACGTGGCGGCAGTAATTGTGATTGGCATTGAGCCTGGCTGGACTCAACGCGTGGTTGACGGCATTAAAGCCACGGGTAAACCGGTAGCCGGTTTCTGGATCGAGCAGAACGGAGATCACAACACCATTTGCGCCGCCTCACGCAAAGCGAGAGAGTTTTCACAATATGCATCTGAACTGCAGCGGGAAACTTGCGACATCAGCGAGCTTTGGGTATCGACCAAATGCGGCGAGTCTGATACGACTTCGGGATGCGGTGCTAATCCTTCTGTGGGCAACCTGTTTGACCGCCTGTATGAGAACGGTAACACCCTGGTCTTTGGCGAAACCTCCGAGCTGACCGGCGGCGAACATCTGGTGGCTGCGCGCTGCGCCAATGACGATGTGCGCCAGAAGTTCCAGTTCATGTTTGATCGCTACAGCGCAATGATCGACCGCTGGAAAACCAGCGATCTTTCGGAATCGCAGCCCACTAAAGGCAACATTGAGGGCGGGCTCACGACCATCGAAGAGAAAGCGCTGGGCAATATTCAGAAGATCGGTAAGAAATGTCGGGTCGATGGCGTACTGGATAAAGCAGAAACCCCCACCGGACCCGGGTTGTGGTTCATGGACTCCTCATCTGCAGCAGCCGAAATGGTCACTCTGTGCGCGGCGGCCGGTTATGTAGCGCACTTCTTCCCGACCGGCCAGGGGAACGTCATTGGCAACCCGATTTTGCCGGTCATCAAAGTGTGTGCGAATCCACGCACGGTGCGCACCATGTCAGAACATATCGATGTGGATGTCTCAGCCGTGCTGCGCCGCGAAATGAATATGGATGGGGCCGGGGATGCGCTGCTTGAGTCACTGTTGCGTACCGCTAACGGGCGACTCACCGCCGCTGAAGCGCTCGGCCATCGTGAGTTTGTCCTGACCCGTATTTTTGAAAGTGCGTAACATACCTGCCCGCCATCAGTGGCGGGCGTCATCTCTTTACTCGCCTGCGGCGGCTTCCCGAGCGACGGTTCGCAGCCGCCAGGCTTCGCGAGGACAACTCAATGCGAATGCTCAAGCACCTTTACGTCCAGGTTCTTATTGGCCTGGTCGCCGGAGTTGCTGTGGGGTACGCCTTTCCTGATTTTGCCGTTCAGATGAAACCCCTCGGCGATACCTTTATCCGTCTGATAAAGATGATCGTGACCTTAGTGATTTTCTGTACCGTGGCGATTGGTATTGCAAGGATGGAGAGCTTGAAGCAGGTCGGCAAAGTCGGCGGCAAGACGCTAATCTACTTTGAAGTGGTCACCACGCTGGCGCTGATTATCGGCATGGTGGTGGCCGATGTGATCAAACCAGGCGCAGGCATGAATATTGATGCCAGTAAGCTGGACGGCAGCACCGTAAATCATTACGTTAGCATCAGTGAGCACAGTAAAGGCTTCCTGGAGCAGATAATTCCAGACTCGGTGATTGGCGCCTTTGCCCAAGGGAACTTACTACAGGTACTGTTATTTTCGGTGCTGTTTGGGGTTGCGCTCTCGCTGGTTTCGCAGCGCAGCGCCTTCATCACCAAAACGATCGAGCAGTGCGGCGAAGTCTTGATGCGGATTGTCGAGCTCATCATGCGCCTGGCACCGTTGGGTGCCTTCGGTGCCATCGCCTTTACCGTGGGTAAATATGGTCTCACCTCCCTGCAACACCTTGGCATGTTGATTGTCTGTCTCTATATCACCAGTTTTCTGTTTATTGGCGGCGTACTGGGTCTGATTTGTAAACTGGTCGGCGTCAACCTGTGGCGGCTCATCCTCTATTTCCGGGAAGAGTTATTAATTGTGCTGGGCACCTCAACCACCGAATCGGTACTACCGCGCCTGATGGTAAAAATGGAGACGTTGGGGTGCGACCGCGCCATTGTCGGGCTGGTGTTGCCAACAGGGTACTCATTTAACCTTGATGGTGCAGCGATTTACCTCACTATGACTTCGCTATTTATTGCTCAGGCCACCAATACCGACCTGACACTGTGGCAACAAATTGGCCTGCTATTGATTCTGTTGCTCACATCAAAAGGTGGCGCAGGCGTTGCGGGGGCGGCGCTGATAGCGTTAACTGCCACACTGGCAACTCATAACATTATTCCGCTGGCAGGTATCACGCTGGTGCTGGGCATTGATCGCATCCTCAATGAGATGCGCGCCGTCACCAACATGATCGGTAATGTGGTGGCGACGCTGGTGATCGCCCGTTGGGAAAAGAAACTCGATCTGGCACAGCTACATGAACAACTACGACAGGGGCCGGGGGTAATCACTCTGCCAGAACAGCAAAATGTCGACACGCCAATGCCGGCCACACGAGAAGAGAGGAGTACATTGCAATGAGTCACATTACGCTGGCGGTAGAAGAACTCAGCATTATTGCTCAACAGGCACTACGAAAATCCGGCGTCAGTTCTGTATCAGCGGCGGATACCTGCGCCGCATTGATGGCAGCCGAGCAAGCTGGCATCGCCTCTCACGGCTTTGCCAGACTGCCATTCTATCTCGATCAGCTGGATATCGGTAAACTGAAGCCAGATGCGCAGTCCGTGTTGGCAGAGTATGGCAGCGCGGTGAATGTTGATGCCGATTCCGGCCTGGCGTTTCCTGCCGTGCAGCGAGGTTTGGATCACGGGATCGCCCTGGCGCAGCATTGCGGCATTGTGGCGGTGGCTATTAGCCGCTCGCACCATTTCGGCATGGCCGGATATTACGCTGAACAGGCCGCGCGTCAGGGATTGGTCTGCCTCGCATTCAGCAACGGCCCGGCTGCAATGGCGCCATGGGGAGGCAACACCCCGCTGTTTGGCACCAACCCCATAGCTTTTGCTTCTCCGCGTGAGAATCAGCATCCTCTGGTCATTGACCTTTCGCTCTCAGAAGTGGCGCGCGGCAAAATTATGCTGGCCAGCCAGAAGCAAGAGGCTATTCCGCTGGGCTGGGCGCTGGACAGAGGTGGGCATCCCACGCAAGATGCTGACGCCGCACTAGCGGGCAGCATGGCACCGGCGGGCGGCACAAAAGGGGCGGCCCTGGCACTTATGGTTGAACTGCTCACCGCTGGTCTGACTGGCAGCAATTATGGTTTTCAGGCCAGTTCATTTTTCAATACCGAGGGAGGACCGCCACATATTGCACAGTTGCTGTTATTGCTGAACCCCGCGTTTTTCTCCGCAGGATATTTGCAACACAGCGAGCAGTTGTTTGCAGCCATGCAGCAGCAACCAGGCGTGCGCTTGCCTGGAGAACGTCGTCAGGCAGTAGCGCAGCAAAACAGCACGCAGATTTCACTGCCGGCTGCTTTGCTGGAGCAGCTGCGAATCAGAGCTGGTTAAAGTAGGCGTGGTGCCGCGTCATCACAGTGGATACACGATACTCCACAGCTTTATCCTGGAAATCCCGCGCAATGCGGTAAATGCGCAGCAGTGCCTCCCCCTCTTCCGCCTCCAGATGCAGGACTTCATCCGGTCCTGCATTTATCGCTTTAATTTGCTCATGCGCATTGGCAACGGTACAGGCATATTTCTGCTGGTACAGTTGGTAAAGCGTGTTCGGCAGGATGTCAGGTTCACGATCCATCCCTGGGAAGCGTGCTGCATCAATATAGACGTGTTCAAGAATGGCGGGAGCACCATCCAGGTCACGCACGCGCCAGATATGGATGACCTTACTGCCAGGCTCAATATCCAGCGCCAGCGCTTCTTCTTCTGATGCGGTGCGCAGATGACGCGCCAACACTCGCGACAGCGGCAGTGAACGCTCGCCATTTTCACGCAGGATATTAAAAAACCGAAATAATGCGCTATCGGAATCATGTGCAGCAACCACCGTGCCTTTACCCTGGTAGCGGATAACCACGTTGTTACTCACCAGCTCATTTAAGGCCTTACGCAAGGTACCAATGCTGACATTATAGGAATCTGCCAGACTCGCCTCGCTGGGGATATAAGTGCCTGCTGGCCATTCGCCGGAGGCTATTCTTTCCAGCAATAACTGGCTGATTTGCAGATAAAGCGGTTGAAAGACGGCCGATTTCATTTCAGCCGATAAAGGAATGTCCTGACTCATGATGTCTTCCTCACTAAGAACGACATAGGGCAATGCTGACTATTCACACTATGACATATATAGGAATTCCGAGCATCCTGATCGCGTTGAATCACGCTATTCAGCTGGTTTTTTATTGTTACTATTCAGCGCGGCTCACGTTTTTCCTCTGAGAAGCGTGATTTTTATCTTGCTACACTGGCCGGGAACTCAATTAATTATCTGATAGTATTGCAG
Organism: Pantoea sp. BRR-3P; assembly: GCF_039621635.1. Lineage (NCBI taxonomy): Bacteria > Pseudomonadati > Pseudomonadota > Gammaproteobacteria > Enterobacterales > Erwiniaceae > Pantoea > Pantoea sp. BRR-3P. The sequence goes on along the minus strand of NZ_CP155066.1, from coordinate 1,528,005 downwards.
TATTAACTTAATACTGAGTGGCATTGACACAGAAGCCTTGTTCCTGATGAGTCTATATCTGATATTCAGATTAGCGATAACGTTATAATAAATTATTCTTTTGGTCGATTTACTCTCATGCTCAGTCCTATACATGAGGAGAAAGTTATGGCCGAATTATCCCTGACGAAACATTCACAAAGCTTCAAGCGTTTCATCCCTGGCCTATTGCTAACGGCGATTATCGCTTTTACTACCGCGTGGTTGGGCAATCAATCCATTATGTCTGGCCTCGGTTTGGGTGCATTGACACTGGCCATCATCGTCGGCATTGCGGTGGGCAATACTGTGTATCCGTCGATTCATCCGTATTGTGATGAAGGAATGCAGTTTTCCAAGCAGAAATTACTGCGTCTTGGCATCATTCTGTACGGGTTCCGCCTGACTTTTCAGCAGGTGATGGATGTAGGCGTCAGTGGTGTCATGATCGATGTGATAATGCTGTGCAGCACTTTTATTATTGCCAGCACTCTGGGCTATCGCTTGTTAGGAATCGATAGAAAAACCGCCTGGTTAATCGGCGCTGGCAGCAGCATTTGTGGTGCTGCAGCAGTCCTGGCAGCCGCGCCCGTAGTAAAAGCAGAAGCGTCAAAAGTCGCGGTGGCTGTGGCAACGGTGGTAATTTTCGGCACGCTGGGTATTTTTCTTTATCCCTTTATCTGGCGCGAATTTGCCCATGCGCTGCCCGGCATTTCACTGACACAGTTTGGCATCTATACCGGCTCAACCATGCATGAAGTAGCACAAGTGGTCGCGGCCGGTCATGCAGTGAGTGTGGACACCGAAAACGCCGCAGTGATAGCGAAAATGCTGCGGGTCATGATGCTGGCGCCCTTTCTGCTGGTACTGGGAGCGATGGTGAACCGGTACGTGGGCGAAGTCGGAACTCGCCAGAAACGCATCACCTTTCCGTGGTTTGCGCTGATATTTATTTTGGTCGCACTGTTTAACTCATTCCACTTTTTACCGCCCGCCATGGTATCAGGCATCAATGTCCTGGATAACGTATTGCTGGCGATGGCGATGGCTGCGCTGGGATTATCGACAAGAATCAGTCAACTTAAAAACGCCGGATTGCGTCCTTTTTTGTTGGGGTTAATTTTGTTTATCTGGTTAGTCGTTGGTGGCGGGATGATAAATCTGCTCATCCATCACTGGTTGGGATGATGAATAATGTAAAATTCAGGGGCGAATTGTGGTGTGCCCATAGACTTTTCTTTGTATCTCGACATACAGGGTAGCGTTGTCTACCGGGGTGGGGTCAGACCAACGACGGTTCGGAAGTGTCTAAATTATCTGTGGCGATTCAATATTAACCAGGGATCACAACCTGATGCATGCTTTTCTTTGTCTGCTTTCGGGCTGACTAGTCTTCAAATTGAGCGTCTGTTTTTACGCTTTAATAAGAAAACGGCAAATTTGCCGTTTTCTTATTGATGTAAAATTTCGTTTTTTGAAGATCCTTCAGCCCGCAGGGTTTGTTAATCCGGCGACGATTCAGAATGCACATTTCGCATCCAGATTTCTATTTCAACAACTTCCTGTTTGAGATTTTTATAGAAAAGATTTAAATCAATTATATTTGCAAATAGTTTCTCTGATGAGCAATACCCCCATAAAGGATCTTGACTATCAAAAAAAACCATGAGCTTCTGCAACATCCATTATTGTATCTTTATATTCATAAGGAATCTTCTTTTCATGCCATGCTTTCAAAAACAAAAAAAACATAGCGACTACTTTGATAGTTGATATTGCATTTTTACCATTAACTCTATTTTCAACAATTGAAGGGACGACAAATCCTGGAATTTTTTGTAAACCCTTCGCAGGATACCCTTGCGTTGGTTTCTTTTAACCATGCATTGCTAAACCTTGATAACACAATATCACGATACTCTGTAAGATCCATTGTGCCAGAGTTTAAACAAGGGATCACGTCGTTAGTAATGTAATCCCATGCCATTTTTTTATAACGTGAGTAGCAATATCTTCATGGATATATGTTTTCCCAATAAGGGTCCCAGCCCACGCACAGAATGCATGTGTGGCATTAAGGATCCGAACTTTTGCCTCTTCATAAGGCTCCACATTTTTAACAAACATGACACCGACTCTTTCCAGTGCTGGACGATCAGCTGCAAAATTATCTTCAATGATCCACTGAATAAAAGATTCAGACATGACCGGGCAGTCATCATTAAAACCAAGGGAATTTTTTACTCTTTTTGTTAACTCAGCATCTGGACTTGGGGGTGATTCTGTCAACCATACAGTTGGGCGCTGAAGTATGCTCTTTTACCCAGTTTAGTAGGGCATTATCTCCAGTTAGAGAAATAAACTCCAGCAAACCTTGATAGAAACGTGAACCATTATGTCTAAGGTTATCGCAACACAGCAAAGTGACTTTATTATCACCTTTTTCTTTTCTGTATGCCAGAAGGCCTCTTAAAACACCATAGATAGTACAAGGCTCATTTCCATATTTTAAGTCATTGGCAATATCAGGATGCGACTGGTCAAGCCTAAAGTCATTTTTTTAAAAATATCCACCCACAGTAACGGCAAAGGAAATAACTCGAGTATAACTAAGTGCACCTTGATTTATTAGCGCAGCATTTTTATTTCCTCTTGTGATTATTTTCGTTATGCTGGCGATTTTTTCAAAGTTATGGGTACCTTCCGGGGTGACCGTATCAAGTACATATTCTCCTTTTTGCAACATTAGCGCATTCAGAGTTTGATCGGCATCACTTCTGATATTACCTAAAGCAAATTCCCATTTGGCATCTTCCAGATTAATAAGCTGATTAAAATACCATGCCTGATGTGAGCGATTAAATGCACCTGCTCCGTTATGTAACGAACATAATTTGGACATGATTTTTCTCCAGGTCAGACAATCTACTAATTAATATGTTTGGTAAATTTCCACTCAGATGAAATAATAAGCGGTTGATTCTGAGTCACATACTGTGGTATTCGATTAATATCATTAGGTGCCTGAGTTAAAGGGTTGACACAAGTCGCATCAGGTTGCTTATCAAAGATAACCAGACTATGAGCAGTAGAAGTCATCTTCAGCGTCAGCCGGCCGGGCCAAACAAGACTGGCGTGTACCCCTCGGATAAAACCAAAACAATCATCCCAGGGGCCTGGTTGTGGTGTTATCCGCTTACCGGTGGGAAGTTCATTCTCGCCAGTCTCCTCTTGCCAGTCCGCTGAAAACTGAACGCCCAGTTCACTCTGGTCACCATCGGAATACAGATGTTTCAAAAACCAGGGGTGCCACCCTGCAGAGGCCGGAAACGTATCTGCATCACTGTGAATTTCCAGATGCATGATTAGCGCATCGCCCTGCAACGCAATCCGCTGTATAACATAGCCTTTCCACGGCCACGGGTCTGCCAGTGTCATACGGAGTGTCAGACTCTCATGAGTTTGTTCAACAACCTCCCACAAGGAATAACACGCCATCCCATGCAGCGCATGAGGAGGTTTATTGGCGGGCAATTGCCAGATTTTCCCGTTCACATCCAGTTGGCCATTACCCAGACGCCCAACCCACGGCACCATAGGAAATGAACCATACTGAAACGCGCGACGCTGTGGGTTCCACTGGCGCAGTAATTCATAGCCAAATACCCGTAGCGACGTCATCCGGGCGGCATCCTGAGGATAAACCGTCACCTCAACATGCCTACATTTCAATGTAATGGCATCACCCATCGGCCCCGGCCAGGACGCATCAAACGCCTGTTGCAGTGCCTGAAAATGTGCATTTTCCCCTTTATTGTTCATGAGATTGGTTCCTTAGAAAGTGATAATCTTGTGTCAATTTTTGCGCCTTTCCCTGGGGTGTATTGAGCGGCAGCGGTTCGATAAACCAGACGCATACAAACGACGCCACAGAAACAACGAATAAGAAGGTGGCCACATACCAGGGCTCGCCGCCCCCTAATGCCAACAAACTTGAGGCAATAAGGGGACTCATACCACCGAGAATGGCAGATACCTGATAGGCAAAAGAGAGTCCCGTGTAACGCACCTGAGTGCCAAACATACGGGTAAACAGCGTTGGCTGAACGGCAAACATCATCGTCGGGCCAAAGTTGTAGCCCAGAATCATGCTTATCCAGATAATCGCCACGCTTTTGGTGCCCAGAAGCAGGAAGAAGGGAAACGCAAACAGCACACAAAATCCTGCTCCCAGAAGATAGATTTTGCGTTGCCCCACGCGGTCGGAAATCCAGCCCACCAACGGGCAACTTACTATCCCGATGGCGGAGGCAATCAACATGCCGGTTAGCGGAATTTCTCGGGAAAGCGCCAGCTGCGTGGAGATATAGACGATGCCAAAGGCGTTGATAATATTTGAGGAAACGCTCTCAGCGAGACGCGCACCCAGCGCCAGCGAGATATTTTTCGGGTGTTTACGGAATAGCTCAATCAGCGGCGGCGGTGCTTTCGTTTCATGCACCTTTCCCTGCCGTTGTTTAAAATCCAGAGTCTCTTCGGTATGCAGGCGAATGAACATCCCCACCGCCAGCATTAGCGCCGACAGCCAGAACGGGATACGCCAGCCCCAGGAAAGAAATTGCTCCTGGGACAACAGATGGTTGCAGAGCGCAAAAATCCCGGTCGCCAGCATGATGCCGACGGAAGCGGCCGTTTGTGGTAATGAGCCCAGAAAACCCCGTTTCTTCTGCGGCGCAGATTCAATGGTCATCAGCGCTGCTCCACCATACTCACCGCCCAAGCCAAACCCCTGAATTAGGCGCAGCGCCATCAGCAGCAGCGGAGCCCAAATACCAATATCGTGATAAGTGGGAATAAACCCGATCAGAAATGTGGAGGTACCGACAATGCCCAGCGTCCAGATAAGGGTAATTTTACGGCCAATTCTGTCGCCAAAATGACCGAAAACAATGCCACCCAGCGGGCGAGTGAGGAAGCCGACGCCAAAGGTGGCAAAAGCCGCGATAACGCCAATAAAGGGGTCGCTATCGGGGAAAAACAACGGCGCAAACACCAGCCCGGCGGCGGTGCCAAAAATAAAAAAGTCATACCATTCCAGTAATGCGCCAGCGAAACTTCCCATGACGACGCGGCGCATCGCTTTGCCGGAGAGTCCGGCAGCGGGTTCATTTAATCTTTCAGACATTGTGTTTCCTCTCCGTAGCGGTGAGAAAACTGTGGGTGAAATTCACCCACAGCAGGTACAGGTCATCGCGCATCGATACATGCCGGGCGCGTTATTATTTTTCCAGTTCAGCTAATACCTGAGCGTCTTCCGCATCCACGTTGGCTCCCAACGGTTCCCATTTAATCAGCGCGCACGTGATGAAACCGAGGAAAGGCACCAGCGCCAGCCAGAAGAAGGCATCCGTCTTTAACGCGCCCCAAAGCATAGGCCAGAATATAAGGCCAGCAATCGCACCGGTACGCATAATCGCGCGGGCAAAACCGACACCCGTCGGGCGAATACTCGGTGGATAGGAGAGCGTGGCGATCGTCATCCCCAGCCCGCCAGGTCCAGCTGAGTGGAAGAAAATGATGGCACCCAGCAGCCCCAGAGAGAGCCATGGATTGGTCGTGGCCAGCGCGCCCAGTGCCAGCAGCGCCAGAGTCACGACGGCGAAGCCATACATTGACTGCAGACGTGTCCCTAAGCGCTGCAGGATCAGAGAACCAATCAGGCCACCGGAGATCCCGCACAGGGCGTTAACCACCGCCGAACCGGAGAGTGCCCCCGTCAGACCGCCGCTCAGAATACCCGCGAGCGTTAGCGGTAAATAGACGCCCACCGCGTTGTACTGCCATGCCTGCATCGTGGCGACAATGCATCCCAGGATGGTGCGTTTGCGATAACGCCCGTTGAACAGAATGCCGTACCCGGTGTGGATTTTGTTTTCACTCTGCGTGGCCTGAGTGATGGATTTTTCCTGCGCCACGCTGGCATGTACTCCATAGCGTTTACGCAAGATATCGCAAGCTTCATCATAGCGACCGACGCGTGCCGCCCACATGGCCGATTCACCAATAAAGACGTAGCGCAGGATCATGATGATAACGGCGAACACGGCGCCAATGAAAATGCCGTAGCGCCAGAGCTGGTCTTCCCCAATCCCGGAAAGCAGCAGCGGCAACAGCACCAGATACACCACGGTGGTCGACACATACCACGCCATCTGCCACAGGTTGACCGATGTGCCGGTTTTTTTCGACGTGGAGCCGCGAAGCTCTGCCACGGCATTGGTCGCCAACGGGAAGTCGATACCCAGTCCGAAGCCCATTACCACACGGCAGACCAGTACCCACCAGATATTGGGCGCAACGGCCACGGCTGCAGCCCCTAAAGTACACAACGCCATACCAATCAAAAATGCGCGACGCTGGCCAAAACGGTTGATGACACGGTTTGCCAGCAGGCCGCCGATAAGTGCCGCAATCAGCACTGAGGCGTTTACCGTCGCCGCAAGACCCGGGGAGATACCAAACTGGGCCGCAATATATTTATTACCAAAACCCACCATCGCTGCCTGATAGGCATCAATCAAAATGCCGCCCAGCGCAATGAATATAACGCCTGCACTTGCGTTAACAGCCGAGTTTTTATTAACAATATCAATCACGTCCTGTGGACGACTTATTGAGTAAGGTGCAGGACTGGTGATTTGTACCATCACAATATCCTTTTCTTTTGTTGTAGGGGACGCCGCCCTGGTGCGGCGCCTGTCAGAGGTTGTGGCCCATTACGCGTCGGCGAATTGCAGCATGACTTTGATGGAATCATTTTGCTGTGCGCGTTCAAACGCCGCGGCGGCTTCACTCACCGGGAACATGTCTGTTACCAGCTCGCTGGTATCAAAGCGCCCGTCAGCCAGCCATTCGATTACCGCATCAAAATCCTCGGGGATGTACATGCCGGAGTTGAGCAGGTCGCGTTCGAAACGCTGCATCATGGGCAGCGGAATTTCACGCGGGCCGCTCGGTACCCCCATGCAAACCACGGTGCCACCGGCATACACGCGGGTGCAGGCCTCATTGAGCGTCGCCTGCGCGGCAACTACATCAATCACACCAGTAAAACGGGCCTGCGCATCCAGCTCACCGGGAGCACAGGCTTGTGCGGCACCCAGTTTGATTGACAGAGCACGTTTAGCGGCATCGGGTTCGATAACGGTAATCTCACCCGCGCCCATGATGCGCAGCGCCTGCACAATCGACAGACCAATGGTGCCCGCGCCAATCACCAGCACGCTTTCCAGCGAGGCTTGCGGCATGCGTGTTACGCAGTGACGCGCACAGGCGGCAGGTTCAGCAAACGCGAGCACTTTTAACGGCATTGAGGCAGGTGCAATATGGCAGTTGCGCGCCGGCACGACATGCTGAGAACGAGCAAAGCCCGGCGCACGAAAACCCGCCACATGCGGCGGCTCGCACAGGTTAAAGCGCCCGGTTTTACAGGCACGACACTCCATACAGGCCATGATGGGATCGACCACCACATGATCGCCTGACTTCACGTTCACCACATCGCTGCCCACTTCGGTCACGCGAGCCGCAATTTCATGCCCAGGCACGACGGGCGGTTTGGCGAACGGATGTCCGCCTTTCAATACATGCAAATCCGAACCGCAAATCCCGAAAAATGCCGGGGCAATGCGGACTTCGTGAGGCTTAAGTTCCTGGTGTGGCTGCTCGACATACTGCGTCGTGACCTTTCCAATATCGGAAAATAAAACTTGGGTAATTTTGTCCATGGTTGTTCTCCTGATGCGCTTATGGTTTTGTGTTAACGCTGAGAAATACCTTCATCAACAATCTCGGCCAGCCTCTGCAGACGCGGGACTGACACATCGCGCAGCATGGTTTGCGGATCTTGCGCGCCAATAACCGATGCCCAGACCGCACGGCCCGCCAAGAAACCGGATGCCCCGCTTTTCATAGCAATACGCACAGCGCGGCCAAAGACATCGGCCTCAACGCCTGATGAAAGGATGACCCACGGCATATTCATCTGGTCATTCAGTTTCTGGCAGGCCGACAGCAGTTCACCTTCACTGCCCTTCCCGCCCAGCGGCATTTCCACTTTGTAAAGATCAGCCGCGGTGCTACCGAGTTCGGCGGCAGCGGCTACAATGGCGCTCTCGCGGTCAAATTCCCTGCCGCGGCGCGGCGGACGAACAACCGGCTCTATGATGCTCACCAGACCGGCACTGCGGCAGCGTTGAACAAACTCATCGATCATCGCAAGACGCTCGTCTGCCGGTTCGTCTTCACGCCACAGCACCAGCAGCTTCATGGCCTTACCGCCCATTTCACGTACACGGTGCGGATCGATAGCCCGGTCGATTTCCACGCTATCAACCGGAATACCGTTACCCGGCACGAAATGATCGGCGGCTACAATCAGACCGCAACTATCAGCCACCGCGCCCTGTGCAATAATCTGCTCGAGACAAAATTGTTTATCAGCCAGCACGGCGGAAGCATAAGGAGAAAGAATGCGCGTCGCCGCCACTTTAAAATCGGTCAGTACGCTGTCGGCAACCGGTTTTGGCTGACCCGCAGCGGCAAACATCAAACGCATAGCCTCGCGCTGATCGACGGCCAGCATGGCGAATCCACCGCCCGGACGCGAGATATCTTTCAGGGTATAAGGGGTGTTCAGGGAAGACATAATTACTCCTGTCGTAATCGATAATTAAAGAGAGTCTGGTCGGCCAGCAAGGCGGCGAACCTGAGATAACAAGGCACTCCAGTCCTGGCGGCCCCGGCCGTCGTGGCTGGCTGACTGGTAATAGGTTTCGGCGACTTCCCCCATACCCAGCGGTGCGCCGGTCTGTCGGGCGACGTCAACGGCAATACGCAGATCTTTCAGCGCAAGGTCGACCATAAAGGCCGGAGAGAGATCGCCTTTCAGCACCTTGCCCGCCCAGGTGGTGGTGAAGTGGCCTTTACCTGCCGCCGTGCCGCTCATCACCTTGATAGCGACATTGAGATCAAGGCCTAAGGATTCACACAGCACCGCGGCTTCGGCGGAAAGCGCATTGAGCGCGATACTCATATAGTTGTTAATCAGTTTGACGCGAATCCCCATTCCAGGCCCGCCCGCGTCTACCAGCTCCGACCCCATGCACATCAGGATCGGGCGGGCGCGTTCAACCTGTTCAGGCGTACCACCCGCGAGAATAAGCAAGGTGCCGTCTTTGGCGTTATCAGAAGTGCGTCCAACCGGCGCATCCATCATGGCGTGGCCTTTTTCAGCCATTTCGCTAATCAGCGCATCGGTTTGCAGGGGGTGAATGGTGGACATGTCGATCACCAGCGCGCTTGAACTCAGCGTTTCGCACACGCCCGTTTCACCGAACAGGACATCGCGGACAATGTCACCATTAGGCAGCATGGTGATGATAAACTCGGCATCCAGGGTGGCATTTGCGGGTGTCGTTGCAGCAACCGCGCCCTTTCCCACCAGTGCGTTGACTGCCTGTGGGTTGAGGTCGAAAACACGTAAGGAATGGCCTTTACGCAACAAGTTGCTGGCCATAGGGCTTCCCATCTGGCCAAGCCCTAAAAATGCGATGATGGACATGAACACTCTCCTGTAACTGAATGAGCAAAAAACTACAACAAACAAGCAATTTTCGTCTGTTTTTGATCATATTTGTAATCCATACCCAAAAACCAGACACTCGTCACTAATTTGATCATTTATGTCATTAAAATGAGCGTTAGACGACAAAATAAAACAGGAACAGACAACGATGACCAGAATTGCGTGTGTAGGGATTGCCGTACAGGATCGTATTTACTATATGAATGCGTTACCGACAGGCGGCGGTAAATACCAGTCGGACCAGTACCAGGAAACCGGCGGAGGGCCTGCAGCTACGGCCGCAGTAGCGATTGCGCGTCTTGGCGCAGAGGTCGATTTTATCGGCCGCGTTGGGAACGACAGCTGCGGTAAGACATTAATTGCCGAACTCCAGCAGTTTGGCGTGAATACACAGCATTGCCTTCAGGTACCGCAGGCACGATCTTCACAATCGGCCATTCTGGTGGATGAGCACGGTGAGCGGATCATCATCAACTATCCCAGCCCGGATCTTCCGGTCGACACAGATTGGCTCGAATCTATTGATTTTTCGCAATATGATATGGTGCTCGCCGATGTTCGCTGGCATGACGGTACTACAAAAGCCTTTAAACTGGCACGGGCTGCGGGTGTCCCGACATTGCTGGATGCCGATGTCACACCGCAGGACATCACGCCGCTGGTTGCCCTGGCTGACCATGCCGTTTTTTCTGCACCCGGCCTGAAACGGATGACCGGATGTGAGGACACAGAAGAGAGTCTAAACAAAGCTGCCGCGCAAACGGATGGACGTGTTTATGTTACTCAGGGCGCGGAAGGCGCATTATGGAAAGAGTATGATCGTTTTTGTCACCTACCGGCCTTTGTCGTCAAAACAGTAGACACCACCGGTGCCGGCGATGTTTTTCACGGCGCGCTCGCTCTGGCGCTGGCGGAAAACATGCCGACAGAAACCGCCGTACAGTTCGCCAGCGCAGTGGCCGCAATGAAATGTACGCGTCCCGGAGGACGTGCGGGTATACCAGAACGTGAGAAAATCGCGTCATTTTTGTCACTTTATGCATAAAATAACAGGTTTTTACAGGGGAACTAACAGGAGTGTTCATGAGCATCACCGAACTGACCGGTAATCCGCGACACGATCAGCTTGTTCACTACATCGCTGAACGTGGCTATATGAATATTGAAGAGCTCGCGCAATTACTGGATGTTTCGACCCAAACTATCCGCCGCGATATTCGTAAGTTGAGTGAGCAGGGTTTAATCACCCGACACCACGGCGGGGCCGGGCGCGTTTCGAGCGTCATGAACACCGCGTTTGAAGAGCGTGAACTGTCATTAACCCAGGAAAAACGGGAAATGGCCAATGCGGTGTCGGATTATATTCCTGAACGCTGCACCGTGTTTATTACTATCGGGACGACCGTTGAAGCCGTCGCCCGTGCGCTATTGGGCCGCGAGGACCTGCGCATCATCACTAATAGCCTGCGCGTGGCGCAAATTCTGTATAAAAACCAGAATCTGGAAGTCATGGTACCAGGTGGCATGTTGCGCTCGCACAATGGCGGCATCGTTGGGCCAGGAACGGTGAGTTTCGTTGAGGGCTTCCGGGCGGACTACCTTATCACCAGCGTAGGTGCCATTGAGAACGACGGCACGTTACTCGAGTTTGACGTGAATGAAGCCATCGTCGCCAAAACTATGATGGCCCATGCCCGCCACACGTTGTTGGTCGCCGATCATACAAAATTCCACGCATCTGCGGCCGTTTCGATTGGCAATGCACGCAAGGTCAAAGCATTTTTTACTGATAAACAGCCGCCTGCGGCATTTCGGCAACTGCTGGAAGAAGACAAGGTGGAACTGGTCATTGCTGAGGATGACGCCTGACCGGATCAACATGATTGCGCGTGCCCGGAAAACCGGGCACCGTTTCAAAACGGCAGTCGCGTACTGCCTCGCGGCATAATCTCAAACCCCACATCGACTATTTCGCCTTCATAACTCCTGTTAGCGCTCATTTTCAACATCATCTCTGCCGTGCATACAGCCATAGTATCCGCATTAAGATTTACGCTGCTCAGTGTCGTCGGGGAAAGCCATGCACTGGAGGGGAAATCACCGTAACCCAAAATGCTAAGCTTCTCCGGAATCGCTATACCTCTGGCCTGCGCCTCCATAAGCAACGCGGTGCCAATGGCGTCGCTGGTACAGAAAATACCGTCCAGCCCGCGCTCTTTGACCAGGGTTTTCGTCAGAATTTCGCGACTGGCCTGCCAGATGTTTTCTGACCGGGGAATATCAACCAGCAACGGCGTTTTGTTATGCTCTTCCAGCGCGCGGCAAAAACCGATGTAACGAATGCGTGCCCGGATATCATCATCAAAGCGCGTGGTGAAATAGGCGAGCTTGTCGCACCCGGTTTCCAGCAAGTAACGCGCGGCAGTGTAGCCAATTTGCTCATGGTTGTTGCCGACCTGAGCCGGGAACGCACCGCCGTTAACCTGCCACATCTGTACCACCGGAACGCCACTGTTACGCAGCATTTTCAACGTCGACGACTTGTGATCGGCCCCGGCAATGGCAATCACCGCGGGCGACCATTGCAAAATAGAGCGAATTTGCTCTTCTTCTTTATCCAGACTGTGGTCATGGGAAGCAATCGACAGCTGGAAACCCTGCGCGCTAACGGTGGATTCAATGCACTGCACCACATGGCTAAAAAAGGTGTTCGCCAGCGAAGGCAGCACCACGGCCATATTGCTGCTCTGCCCGCCGGTAAACTGACTGGCGATTTTGTTATGCACATAACCCAGGTTATCAATGGCAGCCTGAATTTTCTTTCCGGTTTTATCAGATACGCGGTCAGGCTGGCGGATATAAAGAGAAACCGTGGAAGGCGAAACGCCCGCCTTTTCAGCAACATCATCAAGTTTCACTATTTGGCGTGATCTCTGGCGCATTCCTCTCCCACACTTTCCTGCAACGCCAGCGGCATTGGCGTGTGTTCGCCGGCACGATGACGTCGTGTTAATACCAGAATCAGTATTAATGCTGTAGTCCACACTATTGCCAACAGCCAGACGAAACTGTCCGGAACCCCGGTTTTCGCCGCCAGCCCCAGCGGGGACAAGGTAATAAAAATACTGACTAAAACGGTCATCATAATAACACTCACAGGCAGCGCGTAGCGCCATTTTTTCATGGGGATTTTAGCGGGCGGTACGTGCGGTTCAATCCAGTCAATGTGGCGCGCCTTGCCAATCAACAGCATGATTGCCACTTCAACGACGAACAAAATACCCATGATATGAATAAAGTGCAGAGGGATAAGTGAATTCAACGACGTGAAGGTATACAGGCCATACGCGATGATATGGAAAATGAGTACGCATTTCGCCGCCAGTGCCGGCACGTGGCGTGTCAAAAACCCCACCAGCACAATAGTGATAATGGGGATGTTGTAAAAACCGGTAAACCGACGCATTAAATCAAAAATGCCATTCGGACTGCGGAGCAACAGCGGCGCGATAATGATTGAGATCAGAGAAAACATCACGGATGCCATCTTACCCACTCTTACCAGCTTTTTCTCATTTTTACAACCGGTTAATGGTCCATAGAGATCAAGCACAAACAACGTGGCGCTGGAATTGATGATGGAATTGAAGTGGCTTATTACCGTCCCGAAAATGGCCGCCGCAAACATCCCAATCAACCACCACGGCAGCACCGCCTTCACCAGCTCGGGGTAAGCATAGTCGGCATTGGCGAAAACCGGGCCGAACATGTTAAATGCGATCAGCCCCGGCAGCACCATGACTAACGGTACCAGCAGTTTGATGGAACCCGCCAGCAGTACCCCTTTCTGGCTTTCCGCCAATGATTTAGCCCCCAGCGTGCGTTGAATAATCATCTGGTTAGTACACCAATAGAACATGTTTGCGCACAGCATCCCGGTGAATATCGTACTGAACGGCACCGACGACCTTTCAGAACCAATCGCATTGAGCTGATCGGGATGATTTAACAGCATTTTGCTACCCGTTAGCAATGAGCCTTCCCCCAGGGCGAACAGACCGAGCACCGGAATCAACAAGGCGGCAACAAGTAAAATGATGCCGCTGATCGTATCAGAAATCGCCACAGCTTTAAGCCCGCCCAGCGTGGCGTACAGCCCACCAACCGCACCCATCGCAAACGCCAGCACGCCAATCGCGCCCCAGGAGGGAAGATGGAAAATCTGCTGAAAATCAAACATTTCGTTCATAGTGATGGCACCGAGATACAGGCTGCACGGATTGGCCATCACCGCGTATCCCACCAGCAGCATGATGCTGACTATGCGCCGGGTAGTGCAGTCGAAGCGGGTTTCCAGAAACTGCGGCATGGTGGCAATACCGCGACGTAAAAAGCGCGGCAGAAAAAATATCGCCATCACCACCGTTGCAACCGCTGCGGTGCTCTCCCAGGCCATGCCGCTAATATCAAAGCGGTAAGCGTTGCCGTTCAGCCCCACCAGCTGTTCCGCTGAAAGGTTAGAAAGCAGCAGAGAACCGGCAATAAAGTAGCCGGTTAATCCACGCCCCGCCAGAAAAAATCCTTCTACGCCAGATTCAGAAATCCCTTTTGTTTTACGATATGAACATAGCGCTACGAAAATTAAAAAAAGCAGAAATGTGCCGACAGAAAATAACATTTCCATAAAAGTGCCCCTTCCTGGCCTGGATATCGGAGTACTATCACACGGGAAAAATGCAGGTAATTGGCCTTTTTACGAAAGTTTGAAGTCCACTAAGAAAAACCATAAATAGATCGTGGAAATTGTGTCCCTTGTCACATATTACGTCTTATTCATATTGCTAATCGTAGCGCTACGATATTACTGTAAAAACAAATCAAACGTAAGGCAATGACGACTATGTTCAATAAGGATCGCTTAACTCGCCGTGAGATCGGGGAACTGCGCAGCCAACGCTGGTACGCGCCGGAAACGATCAGAGCTTTTGCGCATCGGCAACGCACACAACAGATGGGCTTCGCCCGGGAAGAGTTCCTCGGCAAACCTGTTATCGGCATTATCAATACCTGGAGCGACATGAGCGCCTGCCACTCGCATTTGCGTGAGCGGGCGGAAGCCGTTAAGCGCGGCGTATGGGCGGCTGGCGGCTTTCCGGTAGAGCTTCCAGCACTCTCGATGGGCGAGGTGATGGTAAAACCCACCACCATGCTGTATCGCAACTTCCTCGCCATGGAAGCCGAAGAACTGCTGCGCCAGCACCCCATTGATGGCGTCGTCCTGCTTGGCGGCTGTGATAAATCCACACCCGCACTGCTGATGGGCGCACTGTCGATGGATATCCCACTGATTTTCTGCCCGGCGGGGCCAATGACCACCGGGAAATGGCACGGTCAGGCAACGGGAGCAGGCACGCACACCAAAAAATACTGGGATCAGTTGCGCCTTGGGGCAATCACCCAACACGACTGGGTAGAGCTGGAAGGGGCGATGACTCGTTCGATCGGTACCTGCAACACCATGGGTACCGCATCCACCATGACCTCTATCGCTGATGCTATGGGTTTTACTCTGCCAGGCGCCAGTTCCATTCCTGCGGCGGATTGCCGCCACCCGCAAATGGCAGCGCAGTGCGGTCAGACAATTGTCGACATGGTGTGGTACGACCATAAGCCGTCTCGTTGGTTGAAAAAAGAGAACTTCCTCAACGGCATCGTCGCCTATATGGCCCTGGGCGGCTCAACGAATGCGGCCATCCACCTGATTGCGATGGCGAATCGTGCGTCAATTCCGCTGAATCTGGCAGATATGGAAGCAATCGCGCGCAAAATCCCGGTACTGGCGAATCTTTTCCCTTCCGGTACCTGCCTGATGGACGACTTTTTCTTCGCTGGCGGCATGAAAGCGCTGATGAAAAAACTGATCGGCTTCCTGCATACCGAAACCGTCGGGGTAACGAACATCCCCATCAGCCAGTGGATCGAGCAGGTGCAATGCTATGACGACGACGTGATTCGCGATCTGAATAACCCGGTCATCCCGCTGTCGCAGGGCTGCGCGCTCACCATACTGCGCGGCAACCTCTGCCCGGACGGAGCGGTGATGAAATCCTCCGCCGCCAGCCCACATCTGCGTAAACACATCGGCCCGGCACTGGTTTTCGATACGCATCAGGCCTTGTCTGACACCCTCGATAACCCGGATCTGGATGTCACCAAAGATACGGTCATCATCCTGCGTAACGCCGGTCCTGTTGGCGCACCGGGCATGCCCGAATGGGGCAACCTGCCGATACCCAAAAAACTGCTGCAACAGGGCGTAACCGACATGGTGCGCATCTCCGATGCCCGTATGTCAGGTACCCATTACGGCACCTGCATTCTGCATGTCGCCCCCGAAGCCGCCATTGGCGGGCCACTCGGGCTGGTCAAAACCGGTGACCTGGTCGCGCTGGATATCGCAGCAGGCACATTGAATATGCTGGTCGATGACGCAGAACTCGAACGCCGCCGCGCCGCCTTCATCCCACAACACAAAGTCTTTGGTCGTTCCTGGGCTGCGCTCTATCAGCAACATGTTACCCAAGCAAATGAAGGTTGCGATTTTGACTTTCTGCAATCCGGCAGCGATGTCCCGGAACCCCCTATTTTTTAAGGAACAGTCATGAATAACTTTAAGCACGCCATTCTATCCGGAGAACGTATGTTAGGTACCTGGATGATGACCGGTAGTGATACGGTCGCCGAAGCCATGGCCACGGTGGGATTCGATTTCCTGGTACTGGACCAGGAACATGTCGCTGTCGATACGCTGGACGCCATCCGTATTGATCGTGCAATCCGTAGCGTTAACCACACCACAACACCGCTCTACCGACTGGCAGGTAACGATGTTGTGCTGATCAAACGGGCATTGGATGGCGGCGCTATGTCGCTAATGATCCCGTTTATCAACACCGTTGAAGAGGCGAAAAAAGCCGTCGAATCTGCCTATTATCCACCGTATGGCAAACGCGGTTTTGCCGCGATGCACCGTGCATCCGGCTGGGGCGGTAACCCTCGTTTTGTGCAGGAGGCGCATGATGAACTGTGCCTTATCCTGCAACTCGAAACGCCGGAAGCCATTGGCAATATCAATGCCATCAACGAAGTGGAAGGCATTACCGGCTTCTTTATCGGCCCCGGCGACCTCTCCTCTGCGATGGGCCATCCGGGCAATCCGTCCCACCCGGAAGTACAGACGATGATCAAGCGTGGGCTTGAGGTCTGCCAGCGTTTGGGCAAACCGTGCGGCATTGTTGGCGGCAATCCAGACCTGGCCAATAAATACCAACAGATGGGTTTTACTTTTGTGGCGCTGGCATCCGATATGAGCTTCCTGCTGGCACGCGCGAAAGAACAGCTGGCAGCCATCCGTGGTGAGCAGTTAAGCATTCGTGGCGGTGAGGTGTATTAATGACCCTGCTCATTGAAGGCACCTGCGGCGATGTTCACATCGCCGTTGCGCCAGCACTAGGCGGCGGGCTCGCCTGGTTGCGCTGGCGCGGGCATGACATTCTGCGGCCACTCAATCCGCAGGGCGAACAGCGCGCGAATTTATGCGGTAGTTACCCTCTCGTTCCCTGGTCAAACCGTATTGCCAATGGCCGTTTTCACTTCGCCGGGCGCGACAGGGTCGTGGCACGTAACTTTGGCAACCATCCTCATGCCCTGCACGGCAACGGCTGGCAGCAGGAATGGCGAGCGCAACAAAGCGGCGAATCTATTGTCCTCACACTGCAGCGTCCGGCATCAGAGGGCTGGCCCTGGCCGTGGGAAGCGCAGCAGGTTTTTGCGCTCACAGAAAACAGCCTGACGATGACACTGAATTACCGCAATCTGGCTGACATTCCTGTTCCTGCCGGGCTGGGGTTTCATCCGTTTTTCGCCTATGCGGACCGCAGCGAAGTCTATTTTGCGGCGCAACGCGTATGGCTGAATGGCGACGACAGCCTGCCCTGTCGTGAAATCGCTACGCCGGAATTGTGGGACTACCGGGTATTTCGTCAACCGGTACCTGAATCGGTGGACAACTGTTTTACCGGCTGGAACGGAGAAGCCGCGGTACGCTGGCCTTCACGAGGGATTAGCGCCACGCTCACCAGCGACGCACCAAACGCCGTATTCTTCATTCCCGGCCTTGAGCGCAATGTCGTCGCAATTGAGCCGGTAAGCCACATCAACAATGCCATCAATATTTTTCCGCCCGACAGCAGCGAGCAGGCGATGGATATCGTTCTCCCCGGCAGCACGCTGACGCTGGAGATGACCATAAGGATGTCTGACGATGAATAACCCGACGCTTCTTTTTGATTATCAGGGCGAGCTACCGGAATGCCCAACCTGGGATGCCGACACGCAAACGCTCTACTGGACAGATATCCTGAAAAAACAGATCCACGGCTACACCCTACGCACGGGTAAGCAGGCCGTTTTTCATTTTCCGGAAGAGGTGGGATGTTTCGCGCTGCGCGAGCGTGGCGGCTTTATTGTCGCCATGCGTACCGGTATCTGGCTGACCGATGAACATGGCAACCTGCAACAGAAGGTCTGTGATAACCCGAATAATCCACAGCTCGCACGTTTCAATGATGGGGGTACTGACTGGCTTGGCCGCTTTTACGCCGGAACATACTGGGGGCCGCGTGATTACAACGGCGCCCTGCTCTGCCGGGTTGATGCCATGCTGAAAACAACAGTATTGCAGTGCGACATTCTGGGCGCAAACGGACTGGCGTTTTCAGCTGACCAAAAATGGATGTACACCAGCGACACGCCAAATCACGTGATTTATCGCGCGCCGCTGGATGAAAACGGTAGATCCGGTCCACGTCAGGTATGGAAAACCTTTCCGCCTGGCAACGGCAGGCCAGACGGCGCGGCGATGGATAGCGAAGGGTGCTACTGGAGCGCGCTCTTTGACGGCTGGCGAATCGCGCGGTTTTCTCCACAAGGGGACGTTTTGCAGGAATATTCGCTGCCAGTACGCTGTCCTACCATGGTCTGTTTTGGCGGTGAGAATATGAAAACATTATTTATCACCACCACGCGGGAAAATATGACCGTGGAAGAAATACAGGAACGCCCGCTGTCCGGGGCAATATTTACTCTGGATGTTGCTGTTTCTGGAGTTGCAAAAGCTAAATTTAAAGAGAGCGAATAAATGAAAAAGATTGGATTTATCGGGCTTGGCCTGATGGGCGAAGCTATGTCCAAAAATATCATCAGCAAATTTTCCGGTGATGTTTTGGTCTATGACATTAATCAGGATGCAGTTTCCCGGTTAGTCACTGCGGGGGCGAAACCCGCGGCTTCCATTCGGGAAATAGCCGACACCGCTGACGTTATTATTAGTATGGTTCCACGCTCCGAGCATGTGCGGGAAGTCTATAAAGCACTACTCCCCGGATTACATAAAGGACAAATCGCCATTGATATGTCGACTATTGATCCTTCCGTTTCTATTGAGGTTTCCCGTCAGGTTGAAAAAACGGGTGCCATTATGCTGGACGCGCCCGTCGTCAAATCGGTTCCCGCAGCAGTAAAAGGTGAACTGGGGATTTATATTGGCGGTGACAAATCTGCATGGGAAAAAGTGAAGCCTGTGCTGGCGATGATGGGTAACAACCAGATTCATATGGGTGAGAATGGACGCGGTTTAGTGATGAAAATCCTGCATAACCTGATGGTTGCGGGCATTCAGAATAGCGTTAACGAAATGCTGACCACTGCCGATCATTACGGTATCGACAAAACCGATTTCCACAAGGCTATTTCCTATGGCGGCGCGACGAACTGGTATCTGGACAGCAAAATAAATAGCCTGAAGCAGGAAGATTACCGCACCGCGTTCTCTCTGCAGAATATGGCGAAAGACGTCAATATCATGAAAGCCATGCTCGTTGAATCTGGATTAAATCTGCCCGGCGTGGATGTCGTCAAAGGGGTATATGACTGCGGACTGGAAGACGGTCTCGGTGAAGAAGATTTCAGTGCCACCTATAAAGTCGTCAAAACAAATTCAAAAGATAATACAGAAGGTAAATAATGAACACGTATGATAATGTTATTTATAAAAGTCTGAAAGATAAAGTTGTCGTCATCTCCGGTGGGGCCAGCGGCATTGGTGAGGATTATGTTCGCGCCTTTGTTGACCAGGGTGCTCACGTTGCCTTCCTGGACTTTAATAGAGAGGCTGGCGAAAAACTGGCGCAGGAAATGGGATGTTTCTTTTTACCCTGCGATGTCACTAATATTCCACAATTAAAAGAGTGCTTCGCCGCCGTTATTCAGAATCTAGGCGATGTGGATATTCTTATTAATAATGCAGGCAGTGACGACCACCATACTATTGACGATTTAACCGAAGAGTATTTTAACAACCGCATCAATGTGAATTTACGCCATCATCTGTTCGCCATTCAGGCTGTTATTCCCGGGATGACGCGTAAAGGCACCGGCAGCATTATCAATATGGGTTCCATTAACTGGATGCGTGGCCGCCCGGGTCGCGTCTGCTATTCCCTGTCCAAAGCGGCAATTCATGGCTTCACCCGTACTCTGGCGCAGGAACTAGGGGCTCGTGGCATACGCGTGAACAGCCTGGTGCCTGGCGCGATCCGGACACCGAAACAGGACGCCATGTGGGCGAAACTCGATCCGGCGGCAGTAAACCAGTTTATCGAAATGCAGGCGCTCAAATTCCGTCTTGACGGTACGCACTGCGCAAGACTCGCTCTGTTCCTGGCATCCGATGAATCCAGTGGCTGCACAGGCCAGGATTTCATCGTCGATGCAGGGCTTTCGCTCAACTAAGGTGCGGCTATGGACTTCTTTACCCTGTTTACTCCGGACGGCGCAACGCTGGATACCAGCGCAATGCTTATCGTTATCGCCGTGATGTTTCTGTATACCTTCGTGGGAATCTGTGCCGGGTTTGGTGGCGGTCTGACCTCCATGCCCCTTATCACAATGGTATTGCCGTTAAAAATGGCAGCACCAATGTCGGTAATGGTCGGAACGGCGACCGCGCTATATGCCACCTGGCTGTCGCGTAAAGAGACAGACTGGAAATCGGCAATGGTGCTGATTCTGTTCTCGTTTGCCGGGATTCCGGTTGGACTGTATGCACTGTCCTATCTTCCTGACCACATAATGAAGATAGGACTTGGCGGTTTTATCATTATCTACTCGTTCTACAGCCTGTTTATCCCGCGTCTGCCGGTATATGACAAATGCTGGATTGCCGCGCCGATGGGAGCGATAGCAGGGGCACTCGGTGCAGCTTTCTCTACCAATGGTCCGCCGGTCGTGATGTACGGCATGCTGCGTAACCTAGGACCGGCAGCATTCCGCGGTACGTTGAACGCGTTTTTTACCGCGAACAACATTGCGATTGTTGGCGGCTTGGCCACCAGCGGTATTCTGACGATATCGACCTTTAAGCTGGTCATTTTCTGCATCCCGACCATGATCTTAGGTTCTATCGTCGGCCAGTTCGTGCATAAACGCATCTCAGTGAAAACGTTCCGTATCATGGTGTTTTTACTGCTGATAGCGTCAGGGGCGATGCTGATTAAAGGCGCGACCGGAATTTCAGCACTAAGTGCATTACTCCCGGTGTTCGGCCTGCTGGTGATTCTGCACCTAGCGTTCGGTAAAAAGGTCGCCGCTATCCGTGCAGCGGACGAGGCGAATAAAACATAGTAAATATTAGCTAATCTCCCCTGGAGGTAGTTTTACGTACTACCTCCATCTATCTGCATCTTTTATAAACTCAATGAAACCCGCTTCACTTTTATTATCGAGGAAATTGGCCAACGAAAAAAACAACACAACCCGGCATTGTGAATAACTAAAAGACCTCTTTTTTATTATTACCGCCCTATCCATTTTGATGGATAGGGGCTCCCCTACGTTAAAAAATGGATTTATCATGAAAAAAAATAAACGCGATACTTCTGTTATCTTCTGGTATCTCTACCTCTGTTTTTGCCGGTGCTTATGTGGAAAACCGCGAGGCATATAATCTGGCATCCGATCAACAAGAAATCATGCTGCGCGTTGGCTATAACTTTGATATGGGTGCGGGTCTTATGCTCACCAATACCTATACTCTACAACGTAAGGACGAGTTAAAGCATGGCTATAACGAAATCGAAGGCTGGTATCCGTTATTCAAGCCGACGGATAAATTAACGATTCAACCTGGAGGGTTAATTACCGATAAAAGCGTGGGTTCCAGTGGTGCCGTTTATCTCGACATCAATTATAAGTTTACGCCCTGGTTTAATCTTACCGTACGTAACCGATATAACCATAATAACTACAGCTCAACCGATTTGAATGGTGAACAGGATAATAATGACACTTATGAAATCGGCAACTACTGGAATTTCATTATTACAGATAAATTTTCTTATACCTTCGAACCTCATTACTTTATGCGGATAAATGACTTTCACAGTAATAATGGCAAAGACTATCACTGGGAAATCACCAATACCTTTAAATATCGGGTTAATCAAAACTGGCTACCCTACTTTGAGTTACGTTGGTTAGATCGCAATGTCGAACCCTACCATCGGGAACAAAATCAGATTCGTATAGGGGTAAAATATTTCTTTTAGCGATAAATAATATAAAGAAAGTCGCTGAATTTAAGCGACTTTCAACTAACAAAAATTGTCTAGCAGCATTAACAAAGTTTTTAATGCTATCTCTTATCAAAAATCATGACATATCGATTCTCAACACCATACATAAAATTAATTTACAGCAATTCAGTTAAACAAACAATCTTGGGGGGATGAGAGACACAGGGAATTTCGTAACAAAAAAGAGGCCAACTATGACAGCCAACATTCTCCTCCTGAATAATAAAAATAACATGCCTGACTGGCTCACTATAAAAGAAGCCGTCAGAATAGTAAACAAAACGGAAGGTATAAAGATAACCAAAAGTGACATTTATCGCAATGCACTCTGTGGCAAAATTAACCTATCCATCTATTTTCAGTCTTCAGTTTTGTTAGGTAAAGTAAGAGTCTCTGGATATAAACCTAAACTACACCTAGTTTCCGACACACCATTTCGACGATTCTGCCTGCTAGAAAAAAACTGCTTTTTAAAAAATCGAAATCTAATTATAAGTACAGAGGGGAAATATTTTAACCCGAGACAAAGGATTATAGACACAACACTACTTGGTTATGAATACGTGCTGATTCAGCGCTTACTTGCTAACACGTTGAATCTCCCATTACCGGTTGCGGACACAGAAACCATTAATTATGGACTTACAGTCACTATATCAGAAGGGGTGTTTCAGTTATTTGAGAAAACCACATGGCAGGACAGGATGAAAAAACAGATGGCGAAACTTCCGGAAAGTCGTGTTCTGGACGTTGCTTCAGAATTATCAACCAGTAAAATACATCCGTTGTGCCGGAACGATTACTTCCCTCTTCATGAATTACCAGCAGATGCCTGCTTCGTTATCCGACATTCTGAACTCGAAAGACTTATCAATTCATATACAAAAAATATGGCGATAACATCCCCCTCAACACGTATCTCCACGCCTTTATCACGCATGTTATGGCTGGCTTGCAAGCATAATGAAACCATCAGTCCTTTAATCCGACAACCCTATAAACTCCTGTCTATTTTTGAGCAGTGGGCGTCTGATGACGGCATTACTGACCATTTGAGTGGTGACACGCTGAAAAATGCACTGAAGCGGGGTTCTCCTTCCTCAACATCCTTACACGATTAATAACATCCTTATTCATCTCAATAAATAACCCGTATTAAGAGTCTACCCACCCTTAATACGGGCTTATCAGCTTTCCTTGTGTTTGTCGCTGTGCTTTTTTGTCATCTATGGGTATACCGGGTTATTTCACCACAGGAGAAAATGATGACATCTCATCAGTTATTACGTCTGAAAAAGGTCGAAGAAAAAACCGGCCTGAAACGTTCTCAAATTTACCTGTATATGAAAAATGGCGATTTTCCTCGCTCCATTAAAATTGGCCCTGCCAGTGTAGCGTGGCTGGAGTCTGAAATTGATGACTGGATTACCATTAAATTAACCAACCGCTGAAAATTTTTAATGGAGATAAAGAGTTATGGTCCCATCATTAAATTATGACGTATTAACCGACGTCCTTCATGCTTTGAAAGAAGGCAATATTCGTTACTGCGAGTCCCTCGGATTCACTTTCGACGAAATAAATGCTCTCGATCAGTTATCCCTTGATGAACTGTTTATTGTCAGCCGGGCGACGGCACCCTTTGTTTCGATCACTGTCCGCCATGATGTGCTGCATCATTTACTGGCGCAGGCCCGCCAGGAATACCGGCATCAACAGGTGATTAACCGGGCTATCCACCTGGGTGGCTCTATAGCGTTGCTCAAACACTATTTTGGCCTGACATCAAATGAAGTCTGCCTTCGCCGTAGGTTGCTGGGTGTCAGCGTGCCGTATGGCCGGACACCTGAACCGGATGAAAAGACGGATGCTGCTATCTGGCTGCAATGGCAACAGCGCCGGGTGGAAAACCTTGAATCGCCCGCCGCACTGATCGCCATGATGCAGGTGACGGAATCCCTGATGCCAAAGCCCGAAGGACTATCACTCACCACGGTCTGGAAGCGTATCGTGCTGTGCGAACAGGACATCATCGCCAACAGGAGGACGCCACATGCCGGATGTGATTGACCGCGATCAGGAATTTAATGAACAGCGACTGGATGAGATGATTGAGCAGAATCGATTTAAACCAGGGCCAGCGCCATCATTATTCCACTGTCGTTTATGTGGTAAACCCATTCCAGAAAAGAGACGACAAGCACTGCGGGGTGTAACCACCTGTACGGAATGTCAGGAAAAACTTGAACGTAGTAGCCGCTGACAGGATAAAAAGGACGTGTAGAGATGTTATATCTCAGCACGTCTTTATTATTCACGGTGAATGTGAATACCACTCTGTCGTGTTTTTTACATCCTCATTATCCTCACTCCATCTTAAATACTCCACTATCTTTCTCTCTTCTTTTTGTTTTGAGTTTCTCATTTATATCCCGAGCCAGATATTCGATTCTGAAAACGACGTTACAGCATAGTTGCCCCGATGGACATTAATTCGTCCGGGCCGGGCATTGCTCTTTAACAAAATGGATCGGGCTGTCACATAACTACAATTCAGGGTGCCGCTGAATGTTCTCGCTGACCCGTTAAAACCGGAATGCAGAACCGGGATGTGATTCATTTATTTTATTTACTGTTTTTGATTAAAGGAAATTACATGAGAAAACCGGCTTATCACGTCTTTGTTACCCAGGAAAGTCAGCCCGATGCTCAGGGCGAAACAAACACGTACTGGACAAAAGTTGGCGTGGCCTTCGCGCATAACGGCAAGTCCGGCCTGAATATTGTGCTGATTCCCGGTATCGCGGTTTCCGGCAGGGTGGTGCTGCTCGAACCGAGAGAAGAAAGCGACATTTCACAGGATTCCGCTGCCGCTTAATCCATTTTCTCTTCTTCTCCCCCGGCGGCGTACTTTTCTATAAGCCGCCGGTCTCTTTGTTACGAGGCCAGCATGATTTCCACCTCTGCCTTTCTGGCACTGGCGGTGCAGTGCGCCGCCAGTATTCACCCGTCCACGTCACTTGATGTCGCACGGGTCGAATCCGGCTTCCACCCTTACGCCATTGCTGAAATTCTGCCAGACAGCCGGGGCGTGATTTCACATTTCCCCACAAGTCTGCCGGAGGCGATCCGCCTCACCAGACAGCTGGCGACACAGGAGCGACGCTATTCGGTCGGCCTGATGCAAATCACCAGCACCAATTTCCGCCATTACGGCGTCACGGCCAGCGACATGCTTAACCCTTGCATCAATCTGTCGGTATTTGAGCGCATTCTCGCCGACTGTTACCGGCGCGGCGGCACCCTGAAAAGAGCACTCAGTTGTTACTACTCCGGCAACTTTGAAACCGGCCAGCGACCGGAATCCGCCTTTAACCAGACCAGCTACGTACAGCGCATTGGCTATGTCGTCCCGTCCACCCGGGAAGACCGGCAGCGTGTCCCTGACCCGAGCACACAACCGTCAATCCGTTATCCCGCCGTTGTGCTGCGCGGCGAGCCTGCCGGTGCCACTGCGCCGATCCTGACTTCCCTGCATTATCCCGGTTCCGTCATTCGCGACGCTATCCCTGTTACCCCTGATGAGGAGAAATGATCATGCGTAAACGCCGTTACTCTGCTGTTGGTTCCGTGCTGCTGTCTGCCCCGGCGCTGGCGGCAGACAGCGGATTTAACAAGGCCAGTGAGACACTGAGCAATACTTCGACTGGCCTGCTGGGACTGGCCGCCGTCACCATCACACTGGCGACCATGTGGGTGGGCTACAAGGTGCTGTTCGACGGCAAGAGCCTGCACGACATGCGTAACGTAATCATCGGCGCGATCCTGATTGTCGGCGCATCCGGCTTCGGTGCCTACTGGGCATCATAAGAGAGGTAACGATGGCTACGCTGAATAAAGCACTGACGCGGCCTGCCGCCATTATGGGGATTCCTCTGGTGCCGTTCGTTCTCGTCAGCGGGGCCATCGTCCTGCTGGCGGTCTATGTCAGCTATTACCTGGCGGTTCTGCTCATTCCTGCCTGGGCGGAAATGAAAAATAAAACCCGAAAGGACATGCATTATTTCAGTCTGCTCTGGCTGGCGTTTAAAACCCGTGGACGACTTTTCACCAATACCCATTTTGGCGCGAATGCCCTTCTGGCTAACCAGTACGATAACGTTGATGTCTCGGAGTTTTATCAGAAAATGAAATTAAACGAGCGTATTACGCTGGATAAATATATTCCGTACTCCTCCCATATTCACCCTTACGTCATCAGAAACCGTCACCGTGATTTTGTTGCCACCTGGGAGCTGGGCGGCACAGTCTTTGAATGTGAAGACGAACATCACCTGACCCTGATGGCTACGCACCTGAATAACGTTATTCGTTCGTATGAGGGTCTGCCGTTAACATTCTATATTCACCGGCTCCGTGAAAAATACCATGATGCTTTTGAAGCCTGTTCGGGTATTCCCTTTTCCGATGAGGTAACACGTCGGTATTACCAGCCGGTAAAAGAAAAACCGTTCTGGCGGCACCGGCTGTTTTTCACCGTCTGCTACGCACCGTTCTCTCAGATTGAGAAGAAAACCATGAAAGCGCAACCGCACGGTAAACGCCAGGCAGCACTGGATGACGCGCTCAAAATCATGCTGGAATACCGCGAAGCACTGGAATCTTCATTATCCCGCTATATGGCAATGCCGCTGGGGATATATGAAGAAAACGGGCGGGTATATTCCTCGCAACTGGCGTTCTTCCACCGCCTGATCACCGGCCAGTGGCAGAAAGTGGCCGTAACGCGCTCGCCGTTTTATGAAACGTTAAGCACGCCGGACGTGTTTTTAACCACCGACACCGGTGAATGCCAGACGGTCAGCGGTTCCCGCTTCTTCCGCAGCCTGGAGATTAAGGATTATTCCCCCGAAACCCATACCGGTATGCTGGACGCACTGTTGTACGCCGAAAGCGAGTATGTTCTGACGCAGTCCTTTACCTGTATGGCACGGGATGAGGCGCAGGATCATATCCGTCTGGCGGAAAAACGACTTAACTCCACGGACGACGACGCGACTTCCCAGCGCGAAGAGCTGATTGTCCTGCGCGACCTGCTCCAGTCCGGGCATGTGTCGTGCGGTAAATTCCACTTTTCCCTGCTGATCTCCTCAGACAGTGCCGGACAGGTGGTGAAGGACACTAACGTTCTGGCCCAGCCCTTCGCCGATCTGGGTATTATGACGACGCTCTCCACCCTGTCACTGCCCGCCGCATATCTGGCGCAACTGCCGGGCGTCTATACGCTGCGTCCCCGACTGGTAGCCGTCAGCAGCCAGAATTTTGCCGATATGGCCTGCCTGCATAACTTCCATCCCCACAAACGCAGCGGCAATCCGTGGGGGGAAGCCATCGCCATCCTCACATCGCCCGGCGGTGGCGGGTATTACCTGAACCTTCACGACAGCCAGGCCGGGCGGGATGACACCGGTGAGAAAACGCCAGGGAATACGGCGATTATCGGGAAAACCGGCTCCGGCAAAACCCTGCTGATGACGGTCATGCAACAACTGATGCAGAAGTACCGTAACCCGGCGACATTTGCGCCTTCTGCCACCCTCAAACGGCTGACCACGGTGTATTTCGATAAGGACCGGGCGGCGGAGATGGCGATCCGCCAGGCGGGCGGGCGTTATTTCCGCATCCGTACCGGCGAGCCCACCGGATTCAACCCGTTTGCGCTGGAGCCAACCCGCCGGAACATCAGTTTCATCAAACGGCTGGTGCGCATGCTGTTCCGCCGTAACGGTAAGCCGCTCGATCCACGCGATGAGGAACGGATCAGTGCCGCCGTAGACACCATCATGCTGGACTATCCACCGGAGTACCGCCGGTTCGGGATCACCCGGCTGCTGGAAGTGCTGCCGGAGCCGCCGACCACAGACGCCCGCACCAACGGGCTGCGTATTCGCCTGAAACAGTGGGCGCAGGGGGGCGAGTTCGGCTGGGTGTTTGATAACGAGGCTGATACTTTCACCATCAGCGATGTCGATAACTTTGGTATCGACGGCACCGAATTTCTTGATGATGACGATATTCGCGGCCCCATCACCTTTTACCTGCTGTACCGTGTGACCAGTCTTCTGGACGGTCGCCGCCTGGTGATGTTTATGGATGAGTTCTGGCGCTGGCTGGCCGATGTCGAATTTTCCCGCTTCTCCCTCAATATGCTGAAAGTCATCCGAAAGCTGAACGGTATCTTCGTTCCGGCAACACAGTCACCGGATGAAATCGTCAGACATCCCATCGCCCCGGCGATTATTGAGCAGTGCGGTACCCAGATTTTCCTCGCCAATCCGAAAGCCAGCTATGCGGATTACGTGGAGAAAATGAAAGTGCCGGACAGCGTTTATGAGACGGTCAGGAACCTGGATCCGGGCGAGCATTATATGGTCATCCTGAAAACACCGTTGCAGGCCGGAGAAACCCGCCCGTTTGTGGCAATGGCGAAAATGGATCTGTCCGGACTGGGTAAACTCACCCGGCTTCTCAGCGGCAGTGAGGACAACCTGAAAATATTCGATGCCATTTATCAGTACGGCATGCGACCTGATCAATGGAAAGAAACCTTCCTTGAGCGAGCAATCTAATATTCATACGGAGGTCATTGATATGCGTACCAGATATACCTTTCTGGCATTATCGTTATTTTTCTCGACGCAGGCGTTCAGCGCCGGAATACCGGTTTTCGACGCCGTGCAGAATACCGAATCCATTAACCAGTGGATGCGGAAATTACAGCAATGGGAGGATACGGTTACCCATTATAAAAGTGAACTTGATGCATATAAGAAGCAACTGGCTACCGCAACCGGCGTGCGGGATATTCAGGGTTTTCTCAGCGATGCCCGAAACCTGAAAACCGACATTGATAATCTTCGTAAGAACGGTATTTCACTGGATGTTCTGCTGACCACGCAGAACAGTTCATATTCTTCTGAACTGCAAAACCTTTACAGTAAATACAAATCGTTCAGCGTATGCAGCCCGGAACAGGAAGGAATAAATTCTCAGGCCCTAGCCGACAGTTGTAAACAGATAATCCTCAACCAGGCAATGGCGATTGAGAATACCACTAAGGTTGAAAACAGGATCAACAGCACACTCAGCGATATATCAGACTTATCTGACCGTATATCGAATGCGCAGGACTCGAAAGAGTCTCAGGATCTGGCTAACGCCATCGCGGCGAAAAGCGTACAGTTAAATGCGCTGACGAATCAGTGGGAGATGTCTGTCAGACAGGCTGAACAGCGAACGACATTGCTGGAGCAGCAAAGACAGACAGCCTTTGAACAGCAGCAGCTAACGGCACCTGTTGGTGACTTTAATAATTTATAAGGAGGTTATCTGTGCTCAGATCCTTTTTCACCTTATGCACACTCTCAGGCGTGATATTACTGTCCGGCTGCAAGGAAACCAAATCCGAAACCTGGTATAAGCAGCATCCTGACGAAACTTATGCGGTTTATACGCAATGCCTGAAGGATGGCGAGGCAAGCGATAACTGCGAATTTGCCCACCGGGCAGCACTTATGTTTGCACAGGAAGGCCAGCCCGGGGTTAAGGAGAAATTTGAGGCGATATTTCAGCAGGAAGCTGAAAAACGAAATGCTGTGACGCAGTAATTTTTCCTCCAGCAAAACAGGGAATTCTCCCTGTTTTTTAATTCCTTTCTTTATATATCAGGTGAGACACCATGTCCGGTGGTATTTTTGTTGGTATGGACAAAAACATCATGGATGGACTGAATGCCGTACTGGAAGGCCAGTCTTCCACTTACGGCACGATGATCAGCGTCATCATTGTCAGCTCTTTTACCTTATTTATACTGTTCCGCGGTTATCAGACGCTGGCTGGCAAACTCCGGACCCCGGTTGAAGATGTCGTCTGGGATGTGGGGCGAATGCTGCTTATCATCACCTTTGTGTTAAACCGGGATGGCTGGCTGGATATGGCAGTAGCGGCTATCCAGGGACTTAAAGACGGTATCAGCGGTGATGATAACGTCTGGGCGCTGCTCGATACTGTCTGGGAAAAGGCAC
The DNA here is from genome assembly GCF_039621635.1 of Pantoea sp. BRR-3P. Taxonomy (NCBI): domain Bacteria; kingdom Pseudomonadati; phylum Pseudomonadota; class Gammaproteobacteria; order Enterobacterales; family Erwiniaceae; genus Pantoea; species Pantoea sp. BRR-3P. The sequence goes on along the minus strand of NZ_CP155066.1, from coordinate 1,497,565 downwards.
AGGCGCTGGGGCAAAAGTTATTTAATATGGACACCTCAACTTACGTCAAACTAAATGGCGGCCTTGCCGAAGTCCTGGTATGGGGCGGCTCTATTGTCCTGCTGATGGCAGCCACCTTTGTGAACCTGCTCGCCGAAATCACCATCCTGTTAATGACGACCACCGCGCCGCTCTTTATTTTCTGCCTGTTGTACGGTTTTCTTAAACCGATGTTTGATAACTGGCTGAAAACGATTTTCGCGGCAATATTAACGATCATGTTTTCTGCCTTATCCATCCGTATCGCCATTAATTACCTGAATAAAATACTGGATGCTGCAACAAAAACATCCGCTGAAACCAATATGGTCACGCTGGCGGCGCAATGCCTGCTGGCCGGGGTGGCGGCGGGTGTGGTGGTCTGGTTCTCCGCGAAGCTCGCCAGCGCACTCAGCGGGGCCGCCGTACAGGCGGTGCTGCAGGGGGCAGCCATGAGTGGTCTGAGCGGACTGGCGAATAAATCCGCCGACCTCACCGGTCCGGGTGTAAAGGGTGGTGCCCGCCTGGCTGCGAAAGGCGGCATGGCCGTCGCCGCGTCGACCGGCAGGCTCACCAGCGCAGGCGCGGGTAAAACCGTGAGCGCCTGGCAAAAACGCGCCGCCGCCATCGAAAGCATGAAACGTCTGAACCGGCAGCGTCACCGTTAATCCTCCCGACCCTTAATTTCCTTTCCCCGTCACGCCGTGGCCTGCGCCACCGGTGCGGCATTCCCGCATCCATACGATAAGGGGCTTCCATGAAATTCAGCATCTTCCTTCTGATACTGTGCGCGCTCACGGGCTGCGCACGGCATCAGGGCGACCTTCCGCCTATATCCGGCGAACCCGAGCCGGTGAATTCCCCCGCCATCATTCAGGAGCTGACTCACCATGTCTGATATTCAGAACATTGTTAATTTTTCCCGCTCTTTTGAATCCATCCTGCTGGAAAAAGAAGAGCGTTCCCGAAGAACCGCCTGGCGGGTGGCCGCTGCCGGACTGATTCTGGCCGCAATGGCGATTACGGCCATTATTATTCTGCTGCCGCTGAAAACCACCGACACTGAATTATGGTCAGTGGATAAACAGACCGGGCGCTATGAATATATGACCCGCGTGAAGGAACGGGATATTTCGTCTGAAAAGGCACTGGCGCATTCACTGGCTGCACACTATGTCAGACTCCGCGAGGGATATAATTATTTCTCCCTCCAGCGTGATTATGACGACGTACAGTTATTTAACAGCGACAGCGTAAACCGGGACTATCTGGACGGGTTTAACGGCGACCAGGCCCCGGACATGATTTTTAACAAGGCGGAATATGTCGTTTATATCGACATTATTTCCAATGTGCATGCGCCTGCCACCGGGCCGGATAATCTGGCAACCCTGCGTATCAAGCGCACAATTCGTCGTGTTGCTGATAATTCCGTGAAAACGGATGTGTGGAATATCCGTCTCACTTACCGCTACGTCCCACACCGGCAACTGACCGACAGCCAGCGCGAAGTGAACCCGCTGGGCTTTATCGTCACCAGCTACCAGCGCGATAAAGAGCTGAGGGGGGAATGATGCTGAAACATACCCTGCTCCTCTCTGGCTTAATGGTGTCATGCGTGGCATGGAGCGCAGCGACACCGCGCGGCAGCGCGTATGACAGCCGGATGCAGAACGTCACATACAACAGCCAGAACGCCACGGTCGTCAGTACCCGTCCTGGCTACGTCACCATGCTGGTGTTTGACGATGATGAAACCGTTATCGATGCGCAGGCAGGTTTTCCCAGAGGCTGGACCGTGACGAAAAGCGATAACCGGGTGGGCGTCAGCCCGAACCCGATTACCCAGCCGGTCACGGATGCCAGCGGCAACAACGTCAGCCAGGTGTTTCTGCCGATGGCAAAAGACTGGAAAACCAATCTGTTCGTGGTGACATCAAAGCGCGATTACAGCCTGGAGCTGAACGTGCTGGATAAAGACTCGCCCGCCCAGTCCTTTGTTATCCGCTACCGCTATCCCGACGAACTGCGGAAAAAGTCTGCCGCCGCCAGCGCCACCCGTCAGCAACATCAGCAGGAAGCACTGGACCGGCAGCGGATAGCAGCGGCATTCGGGCAGACCACCACACCGCGCAACTGGCGCTATACAAAACGGGTGGCCGCCGGTTCCGCCGCCATCGCCCCGGACTTTACCTGGGATGACGGTCGTTTCGCGTATATCGGTTTTTCCCCCACGAAAACCCTGCCTTCCGTTTTCCGGGTGGTTAACGGCCAGGAGCAGGCGGTCACGCCCGGAACGGTTAAACGGGGCAACTACACCGTGATGGTGGTTCCGGCATCGCCGCAGCTGGTTCTGCGTTACGGCACCTCGGTGGTGGGGATCGAAAACGACGGATTCGGGCGTATCCCGCTGACCAGCAGTGACACCGTTTCGCCGTCCGTTACGCTGGAGGCCAAATGACCGACAAATCTTTCCCGGACGAACCGGAAAAAACCACCGCAGAACGGGAAGCAGAAGCCCGCGAACGCGCCCGCGCCCGCGCCCGCGCGGCAATGGCATATCAGGAGCCGGAGCAGAAAACATCGCCTGGTCAGCCGGAAGTGACCCGTTTCCGTAAAGCTTCCGGTCGCCGCACGCTGATCGTCAGCCTGCTGAGTCTGGTCCTGGTCATCGCGCTGGCATCCGGTGGCGATCGTCTTCTCAGCGCCCTGAAAAGGGGTGATGAGAAAGGATCTGACACCGCGCCGCCGCCCTCCTCCGGGGCGGTGCAGCAGGAGCGTAAAAATCTGGGCATGGACAGTAATCCGTTTGGCCAGTTCGGGCCAGGGAGGCAGGAAAGCACGGGCCCTGCCAGTCAGAGGGCCCCTGCCACTCCAGCTCTGCCGCCAGGGCCGCCCGCCCTGAACAAGGCGGCAGCACTGGCAAACGGGCTGAACAGCGGCAGTACAGGCTCAGGCGACAATACACGCACGTCCCGAAGCGGAGTGCGCAGCAACACGGAAACGTCAGGCAGACCGTCAGCCTCCACGGCGTATACATCCTGTCAGTCGGTACTGGTCAGTGGCGAAGATGGACGCCTGCGCTGCCCGGATACGACAGCACCGGCAGGCAGCAATAACAACGACAATCCGGGCGTTGCCCGCGTCACCGGTGTCAGACGGCTGGGCCTTGATCCCGATCTCTATATCCCGGTGGACCGCTATATTCCGTGTTCGATGATGCGGCGCTTCGTATCCGATGTTGGCGGTCATATCTCCTGCCTGATCGGTGAGAATGTCTGGAGCGCCAGTAACCATGTGAAGCTGATCCCGGCAGGAACGGTCGCCCGTGGCGTCTACCGCACCGGCGCACTGCAACACGGGCGCAGCCGGATGTTTGTGCTGTGGACGGAATTGCGCACGCCGGAGCCCGGCAGCCTGCAAATCCCGCTCACCGATACGCAGGCCACCGGCCCGCTCGGTGAGGCGGGGATCGCAGGCTGGATCGACAGCCATTTCTGGGAGCGTTTCGGCAACGCCCTGATGCTGAGTACCGTGCAGGACGTGGCGGCAGCGGCATCAGATGCCGCGCCAGGTAAAGACCGCAATACCGACTACACCGAAAACACCCGCGCCGCCACGGCGGAAATGGCGAAAACGACGCTGGAAAACAGCATCAGTATCCCGCCCACGATGTACCTGAACCAGGGAGACGTGATCGGCATCATGACCGGCACGGATATTGATTTTTCCTCTGTTTATCAACTACGGCTGAAAAAGAAATGGTATGAGCGCTGAAAACCTGTCACTGGATTTTATGAAAAATCAGCTGTTCGGTGATTATCTGCCAGTCGAAGGGCTGACCGAAATCGCGATTAACCGACCGGGGGAACTGCACACCAAAATAAAGGGGGCATGGCAGCAGCGTGAATCCCCGGTCACGCTGCGTCAGTGTCATGCCTTTGCCAGAGCACTGGCTTCCTGGCAGGACGCTAATATTGACGATACGTCACCGATACTGTCGGCCACGCTCGAATCCGGCGAGCGTATTCAGGCGATTATTCCCCCGGCCTGTGAGCGAAATACCGTATCTATTACCCTGCGCAAACCGTCATTCGGGCAAAAAACACATCAGTCATGGATTGATACGGGATTTTATCAGCGTGTGGCTGGTCAGGAGAAAACGGAAAGCCAGGATAATGCACTGGTCCGGTTATATCACAGCGGGGATATTCCCCGCTTTATGGAAAAGGCGGTGGAATACGGCAAAACGATTTTTATTGTGGGTGAAACCGGCTCCGGCAAAACCACCTATATGAAAACGCTGCTGCATTATATTCCGCTGCATCTCCGGCTGGTAACGATTGAGGATAATCCCGAAATCCGCTTTTATCACCATGCCAATTATGTGCATCTTTTTTACCCGGCGGATGCCGGGGATAACGCCATTGTCACGCCCGGCAGGCTGATCCGTGCTAATTATCGTATGAACCCTGACCGGATTTTACTGGCAGAAATTCGCGGGAGGGAAGCGTGGGACGCGCTGAAAATTATTGGTTCCGGGCATGAGGGATTAATCACCTCCCTGCATGCGGGCAACCCGGAAGAATGCATTGAAGGGATCATTGACCGCTGCTATGAAAACCCGGACTGCCGGAACATTCCTTTTGATGTACTGTTACGCAAGGTACTTAAAAGTATTGATGTCATCATCAGTATTGATATACACGGCGATGTGCGCCGGATGTGTGATATTTACTTTAAGCCAGTTCATTTAAATAGTATGAAAGAGACATTCAGACAATAACTCTGGCAAACAACATTACCCAGGATACGTAACCTTTCATTAATCATAATGGTGACTGAAATGAAGAAAGTCATACTGTCCGTATTATTTCTCGGCGTTATAGCATCATATTCAACATCAGCAATCGCTGCTGACGCTTGCGAAGTGGTGTTATGTATGTACGGTAAAATAACCGGGAATGGCGGCGGCAATGAATGTCATTCCGCTGAACGGGCATTCTTTAATATCGTGAAAAAGAATAAGCACGGTTATCTTCCTGACCATACGGCCGATGCCAGACAATCATTTTTAAGTGAATGTGATTCGGCAGACCCTGCGGCTATCGGTAAGATCATCAGTAAATATGGCCGCGTTCGTGGTTAATACTGGCGAGACGGGCACAGAACATGACGTTTTTCAGGTTTTTACGGCTTCTGTTTTTCGCGGATTAAGGAGCGAAGAAACAGGGGCCGTAAAAATGAGGCAGCGGACAGAAATATTTTCGCGGGTTAAGGAGCGAAAATAATTCAGGCACCGCGCCTCACCTGCAAACAGCCGCGCCCACGCGGATTTTGCAGGCCGGGGGGAGCCGGATAAATTTCGCCGCCCCGGCGAGCGAAAAGCTGTCGCCCACGACAGCGGTTTACCCGGGGGGCGAAGCCCCGCACACCGTCGCGGCTAAGTCTCCGGCCCAAAGCCGGTAGCGTGGCGCGACCAACCCCTTTAAAGGTCAGCTTCCCTTTTATTCCCGCTGCGAGGAACGAGCTAAGGGAAGAAAAAGGCGAAAGCGACCGTCTTAAAGGGGTTGGTCGCGCGTAGCGGGCGACGGTGTGCCGCTGTTGACCCTGGGGGTTTTGGCGCGGCGTCCAGCCACAACATTACCCCCATGCGACAGGCAATAAGGGCGTCCAGCCCGCATGTACCGGCGCGCGCCGTTTCGTGCAGGGAAGCATGCTTCTCTGCACATGGCCGCAACGCGGCCATCTTCTTCGTCCCTGACGTTCGCCCCGTCTTTTCGCCCGACACCGTGGGGCGGATTGATGGGGCGATGTCATGGGGCGAATAGCTGACGAAGGAGGCACGATGATTTTAAATAAGCTGGCCGCTTCACTGTCGCCGATAGTGAACGGGATGCTGGCGCTGCTCGCTTTTATGCAACAGCAACAACTGATACTGGCGTTATTAGCGGGGCTCACGATGCCGTTTTTTGCGTCGATGAAAACCGATGAACGGCAGAAAGCTCCGTTCTGGAAAAAGCTGATTATCGCTTTTTCCCTGTTGTGTTTTATATCTGGCACAATGGCTCCGGTCGTTATCGGCTCCTTTCAGTGGCTTTATAAAATCAGACTCTCCAGTGATAATACGGTACTGGCCTGGTCAGTACGGATTGCTTTTACTGTAATCGGGGTTATTCTTCATATTGTGCTTCGCCGAATATTCACGCCGGAACTGGACAGAATAAAGAAACACCTTGTTAAAAAGAGCACCCTTGAACGGGAATTGCGCACCGATGTCCGTACTGTAAAGTCCCTGCTGCCGGAAACACTGCATTATGATCCACTGGATTATATTGACCTGAAGAAAGGCATTTTTACTGGCATGGACAGGGAGAACGAACCAATGTATCTCCCGTTAAAAGACTGGCAGAAACAGCACGCAGATATTATCGGTACCACCGGAGCCGGTAAAGGGGTGGCCGCCGGGATATTGCTTTATCAAAGCATTCTGGCCGGTGAAGGTGTGTTTGTTATGGACCCCAAGGATGATGAATGGGCACCGCATCTTTACCGCAAAGCCTGTAGGGATGCAGGCAAGCCTTTTGCCTTAATTGACCTGCGAAAACAGCAATACCAGTTAAACCTGATTGAAGATATCACGCCCGATGAACTGGAAGAATTGTTTGTTGCAGGTTTCAGCCTGGCGGAAAAAGGACAGGAATCGGATTTTTATCGCATTGATGACCGAAAAGCCGCACGTATGGCCGCGCAATTTGTCAGTGATAACCCATCGGCAACTCTCCGTGATGTTTATAACGGTGACTACGTTCAGAGCATTGCCGAAAAAATCAAAGCGTTTTTCGGTAAGATTGAAGAGCTGGCATTATTAAATGCCATTAATTCACCGGAAGGCTTTTCGCTCAAGCACATATTTGATGAAGGCGGCTGCTGTTATGTTATTGGCTCCATGCGAAACAGCAAAATTATTACCGCCCAGCGCATGCTGTTGGTTCGCCTTTACCAGTTAGCAGAAAAGCGCGATCGAGTAACGGACGTCCCCCGCCCTATTGCTGTTTATCTTTCCGAGCTGAAATACCATTTATCCAGGCCAGCGCTGGAAGGTTTAGGTGCGGCGCGGGATAAAGGCGTACACATTATTATGGACCACCAGTCCATCGCCGATTTAAAAGACTGCCCGGCAGATTTGAAAGGTGACGCCGTTGTCGGTGCGGTCGTTGAAAATGCCAAATTCAAACTGGTTTACCGGGTTATGGACCCTGATACGGCGGAATGGGTGGCGAGAATGTCAGGCACTATTCTGGTGGATGACGAACTCCGCAAGGCTAAGACGGATAATATGCTGACGGAAACCATCGACAGTGAGCGCACAATCCGCCAGGCCGAACGTTTCTTTATTGACAGCAATATGATCCTGAACCTGCCCGATTTTGTCGGCTTTATCTTTACGACAAAAACGCTACCTTCTGCCTCACTGATTTCACCGATAAAGGTCAGAAAGCGTCAGCTAAAAATCTTTTCGGTTTCCCCTGATATTGCCGCAGCGGCAGCCACGGTGAAGATAATGCTGGATTTTGGCGAGGATGATAAACCAGCCATGCCGGATGTGATGACAACGCACCCGGCTCTTTTCTTCGACGAAAGCGAAGTAAAACCGGTAAAACCGAAACCTGATGATGAAGAACACCTGTCCCCGCTGGATTTTTAAGGAGCGGTTATGCTGATTTCGTCCTTTCACGAGCGCCAGACGCGTAACAACGAAAAAATAAAACAACTGCTGAACTTCCTGAAAGAAGAAACCTACAGTGATTTTAAAACGCTGATGCAGTTATTTGGTTTCCGGGATCATAAGTCGCTTTATTCGCTGCTGGCAAAAACGGAGCGAATGGGGTTAATCCAGAAGCATATGATTGAATCACGGACAATCAGGATTTCATTATGGGGGATCACCAGCGACGGGCTGGCGGTGGTATTAACCCCGAATGATAAAATCTTTCCTGCGCGGTTTGAACCATCAAAAATCACCGGCTGGACGCTGGAGCACCATCTTGATAATCAGGCCGCCAGGCTTATTCTGGAGAAAAAAGGTGCTTCGGGATGGATTAACTGCGACCGGACCACTTTTATCAGCCAGTATCAGGTGAAACATCGCCCGGACGGGTTACTGACCCTGCCTGACGGTAACGTTATTGCCATTGAAACCGAGCGCCGCCTGAAAACCCGAGCCCGTTATCAGTCGATCATGGCAAGTCACCTGCTGGCACGTACCCGCAAGCAGTGGATTTACGTTTTTTATGTTGTGCCCGATCCGCAGAAGAAGCGTGCGCTTGAACTGCTGTTTGACAGCATCAGGCATGTCATCATCAACCATCAGCACGTCCCGCTGGAAGAACGCCACCGTCGGGTGTTTCGCATTTATACCTTTGATGAACTGAAACACCTGTCATTAGGCAGCTATACGTAAGCTTTTACTCAGGCCATCGTGATGGCCTCACCGGCCTGGCGGCGATATCGCCAGGCCGGAATTTTTTTATTCCACTGCGAGGCGCAGACTGTTCGGTACTCGCTGTGCTGCGTTCCGCCTCAGTTTGCGCCTTGCAGCGTTGCCGGTTAAAAACCATGTAACCGCATTCCCTTGCGGTTGTCTCATTCCGGTCTCAGAGTTTATCCATCAGGTAACGATGTGCTTTAGAGGCGGCGCTGGCCGCTTTGAAAATATAACGCTTGTCGTTTTTCAGCGCTTTCAGCCAGGAAGCAATATAGCTTTCATGCTGTACCTCTCCATCAATCCCCAGGTCCGCCATCAGAAAAGCACTTCCCAGCTCCGCCACCAGTTCTTCCTCTGCATAATCTGCACTGCCAAACTTCCCTTTCATTTCACGGTTCAGGCGTTTTTTGCCACCACCCCAGTGAACCAGCTCATGCAGGCCGGTAGCGTAGAAATTAGCTGCATCTGAAAACAGATAGCGCTCCGGTAGCCAGACTTCATCAGTTGAGGGTCGGAAAAAAGCATTTTTTCCTTTCTCGATGATGTTTGCGCCGCTCTTCCTGAACAGATTTTCAGCCTGCGGTAACGGGTCAAAGGTTGCTTCCGGGCTGACCGTTTCAGTTGTCAGAGGCAAACCGTCGATTTGCTGAACGTTAAACACGGTAAAGGTTTTCAGCATCGGGATATGTTCAACGTCTCCGGCATCGTTTTCCTTTTCGAGGGTCGTATAGAAAATGGCTGTAGTGCCATGTTCCCCCTTGCGAACCTGCCCACTTGCAGCCTGTGCCTGTTTGTAAGTCATCCAGCGTGAATCGCTAAAACCCTGTTTTGATGCGCTGCACCACAACAGCATAATATTAATGCCGCTGTAAGCCGTGCCAGTGGCGTAATTAGATGGCATTCCAGACATGCCGGATACTCGCTTCCACGGACAGGACCACGGTTTTACACCGGCTTCAAGTGCTACAATGATGTTCTCAGTAACGGTCTGATAAATGTCGGTTCTGGTTTTAGAAAATTTCGTTTTTGAGGAGCCTGACTGCTCCAGCGGGGATACGCTGGTCGCCGCTGCGGTGTTAGGGGCGCTTGTCCGGGTGGTATGCAGGGATATCGTCATGGTTTTTCTCCGTCAGTGTGTGATTTTCGTCTTCGTATCGCCTGACGGTTCGCTTTCCCGACATCGTTCCGGCACGCAAGGACGCAGCATGCGTGCCATTTATCCTTGCGGGACGGGTTGTGTTGGGAAACGATTAACCGGAAGCCGATAGAGGAACGAAAAGCGCACAGGAGAAAAAACTGCCCCTGCATAGCCGGGCCTAGCGCCCCTTACTCCGCAGTGGTGAAAAGTAGATTGGTGGTGTTGAGTCTGAGACCGGCACTGACAGGAACTTCATGTAGGTGTTAGCATGCTTTTCTGCCGGGCGAGACGATCCTGCTAACCGGGGGCGGTTTGTTCTTAAATTGTCTCGTTCCGGCATTCATCACTACCGGGTCCGGGCAGTCTCCTCATTGAACGCAGCGTACAGTCTGTCCACCACCGCCCGGATCCGGGGTGAGAGATTTCTTGAAACAGGCCACAGCGCCGTAACCGGGGCATCATACTCGGGGGTCGTAACAGGTATAATCCTCAGTTGCCCTTTAGCGATTTCGTCTCCGGCCAGCCATGTTGACAGGAAGGCAATCCCCATACCACTGACAGCCGCATCCCGCAGTGCTTCACCGTGGCTGACAATGTGGCGAATAGTGGGTTCAATCAGGGTTAGACGGCCATTTTCATCCAGCACTTTCCAGGGTAATACTCTGCCATCCCTGGAAAAGCCCAGGCAGGCATGTAAAAGCAGTTCTTCTGCGCTGCCAGGCAGGCCGTGACGACTAATGTATGCAGGAGAAGCGCAAATGACAGAACGCTGAGTGGCGATTTTTCGCCCGGAAAGACTGGCAGAGTTTCCTGTATCACCGAGCCGTACAGCAAGATCGATATTTTCCTCGATAAGATCTACCCGGCGATCGGTGAAAGTGATATCCAGTCTGAGCTCCGGATACTCAGTACACAGCGTTGCAAGGACAGGCATGACGCAAATCCTGCCATATGATACGGGGAGGCTGATGCGCAGCGTACCTGAAACCACCTTTTTGCGGGACGCCAGAAGAGATTCTGCTTCATCAAGCTCATCCAAAACGTTGAGGCAGCTCCGGTAATACAGTTCTCCCTCTTCGGTCAGGTTGATGCTTCGGGTGGTACGGTTCAGCAGTTTAACACCGAGCCGTTGTTCAAGGCGGGCGACATGTTTGCCGGTAGCCGATTTTGATACGCCCATCCGGACGGCGGCGGCTGTAAAGCTGCCTGTCTCCACGGTATGCACAAAAGCGGCCATGCTGAGTAACTGAGAATGCAGGATAAATGCCATTCAATTGTCTCCATCAGGGAGGAAATGTATTTCCTTTATATCGCGATACACGCCGTATTGTTGTCAATAAGATGATTTTTCCGACTTACAGGAGAAATCACTATGGCTCAAATGATGAAACGCTGGCAGTTGTCGTCTTTCGGCACTGAAAACCTCCACCTGGCAGAAGTACCTTTGCCGGAACCAGGACATAACGAGTTGCTGGTTAAAGTCTCTGCGGTCTCCCTTAACTACAGAGATAAACTGGTGCTGGAGGGGAAACTGCTGCCTGACCTCCCGGAAATGCCTTTCACGCCCGTTTCGGATATGGCGGGTGTTATTGTCGCAACGGGGCCGGGTGTGTCCCGTTTCACTACAGGAAACCGGGTCACTGGAAATTTCTGGACGCAGTGGCTGGATGGCGATGCGCCGGAAGATATGGTCCATCATGGCCGCTCACTGGGCGGTCCGCTGCCCGGAATGCTGGCTGAATATGTCATACTCCACGAAGATGTGGCTGTCGCCTCTCCTGACTCGCTGAGTGACGAGGAGGTTTCCACTCTGCCGGTTGCGGCCCTGACAGCCTGGTTCGCGCTGGTGGAAACAGGAAATCTCAGAAAGGGGCAGCGGGTGCTGGTCCAGGGAACCGGCGGTGTGGCACTGGCAGGGCTCCAGCTGGCGCGGGCTCTGGGCGCGGAAGTGACCGTTCTCTCCCGGAGTGAAGAAAAGCTACAGCGTGCAAAGGCGCTTGGGGCATCAGGTTTAATCAACACCAGTCTGACACCGGAATGGTCATTGCGGGTTGCTGAACTAACCGGGGGATGTGGATTTGACCATATTCTGGAGCTTATCGGCGGGGATAATTTGCGCCAGTCTGCGGATGCCCTTGCGCCGGGAGGCAGGATTGCTCAGATTGGTTTCCTTAAAGGCAATGAGATGATTCTTCCTGCCTTCCCCCTGATGCTTAAAAGAGCAGTTATTCAGGGGATTACCGTGGGCCACCGTCGGGCTCTTGAAGATTTATGTCAGACTGTTGACCGCCATCAGATTAAACCCGTGATTGATAAAATATACAATTTCGCTGACGCGCAGGCAGCCTTCACACATCTGGAAGAAGGACCATTCGGGAAAATCGTCATCCGAATCGGTTAGCATTTGGGGCGTAAACAGAAAAAGTCTACTATCACGTATGGCATGCAGGGGGACATTGTCCTCCTCATTTTCTTATGGTCTTTTTACCCGTTCGCTTTCAATAAGAGACATACTGATGAGCACTTACATTACTCTGTCTTCGATTATCACCGCTGCTGAAAGGATTAAAAAATCGGTCATTCGGACCCCCACGGTTTTGTCTCCGGGATTGTCGGATATGCTGGGAAGAAAGGTGTTTCTCAAACTGGAGAATTTGCAGACGGGTGGCTCTTTTAAAGCCAGGGGAGTACTGAACCTGCTTTCCGCTTTTTCCGGTAATCTGAGAGATTACCGTTTCGCTGCCGTCAGTGGCGGTAACTTTGGTATCGCAGTGGCAGAAGCGGCCAAAGCGTTTGATATAAACGTGACCGTGATTATGCCAGAAAACGCCCCGGCCTCATCCATTGAAAAAATACGCCATTCCGGCAGCACTGTTATTCTTGAAAAAGATGTCAGCTCCGCGTTTGAACGGGCAAGGACGCTTGCAGAGCAGGGATACCACATAATTGATGACTGTATCGATACACTGGTTGCGGAAGGATACGGAACCCTTGCACTCGAACTGATGGAAGATTGCCCTACACTGACCGATTTATTTGTTGCGGTGGGTGGCGGTGCAATGCTGGCAGGCATTGCGACGGTACTCAAATCCCGTAACCCAGACATCCGGATATGGGGAGTGGAAACGGAGGGAGCCAGTTCGATGTACCAGGCATTGAGGGCAGGAAACCCCGTCAACGTGGATATCACTTCTTCCATTTCAACCCTTGGCGTCCCTGTGATTGACCGCCTTATGCTTGAACACGCGCAGCGCTACATTCAAAAGGTCATCACCGTATCGGATAGCGACGCCATACAAGGCATGATTTCATTCGGCGAGCAAGCCAGGCAGTGGGTTGAGCCAGCAGCCGGGACGCTTATTCCCGCAGCTCTCGCTGTAATCCCCAACCTCCCCAAAGATGCGATCATTGGGCTCATAGTATGTGGGGGCAACGTTACGCAACGAGAAATGAATATATGGGCAAATTGTTGAGGTATTTGTTAAGTAGTCTAAGACTATTGCGCATAATGTTACCCGACTCAAGGGTATTTTGAAAAAATTAGATAGCGATAATGGGAGGTGAACCCCTCCCAATACGTTACGTTAAAGAGTGTTGGGGGTTTTTAAGTCCAAAAGTAAGGATACATCCTGTTTAAATTTATCATGAAAGTCTTTGGGTAAACCGGCAGATGAGTATAAATATCCTGACGCTGCTATCATAAATTGAACAATCCTATTTGATCTTCTCAATAAGATGGATAGCTGAAAATCTTTATATCCGTCACGCTCAGACACATATCTTAATGAAAGCTCTCGGCATGGTATTAGTGCGTCTTTTATGTCTACAGGTGCCTCTAACAAGCTTCTGGAAACATCAACAAATCTTTCCCAACCTGGTAACTCAAGCTCCCCTTTTTTTCCTCCAGAAACTTCCTGAACTGCATTTTTAAGGTCTCTGCGCTGAATATAACTATCACGGCCGCCCCAAACATAATAGCGCAAAACTTTCTCATACTCAGACTGATTCATTTGAACATCAAAAACATCAGCTAATTGAGAAGTAATTGGAATCATAACTAATAAAAAACTTAGAACGATAGAACTGTAAACCGACATGTGTTCATCTTTCTCAGGATTCAGCTCTCCTTTATTTAGCCTAACAATACCCAATAACTCTCTAAGAGATTTTGCAAAATCAACTTCGAGTGGAATGCGAGTATTAACGTACTCTCCTAAACTTTTAAGATGATCATTTTTTTCAAAAATCAAATAATAGGAATGCCAAGATGAAATATGTGTGGAGTAATTTTTCCTATCCAAATAATTTATATTTGCAGATTCAGCATATTTTTCAAAATCACTTTCCTGAAAAAGATGGACATTTAATGTCTTTGCACTAACACGATGCGCTTCAGTTGCTTTCTTTGCTAAAATGACATACGACTCGTTGCAACCAATATATGCCATTACACCAGCGGCCCAGAACGCTCTGTTAATTGCACTCATCTTACCAACGGTTTTACAATCAAACAGGGTTTTTTGGATTCCCCCCCGCCTAGAAACCTCCAATCCTAAAACGTCAAGATCAGTAATTACTGTACGAATGTCTGAAATCTCTCTGACGTTATTAACAACAACCTCAAGATAAGGAAGAATTCCGTTCGATATGCAATAACGTATAGCTTTCTCTTTTTGAGATGTATCTTTATCCAAAGCAGCCATAAATAACCCTTAAATATTCAAATTTAGTAGTAACTGATCCATTTCATGTTTAGCTTCAGCCACTATTTGAACTTGCTTTCTTTTTCTCATATCTGAAGATGAGATAATAGACTGAATGTAAGATTCATCTCTAGAAAAAGATAGTCTCGCCTCAGCGTTGACTTCCAAATTAGCCAATTCTCCAGTAGACAGTAGCTTAATTGCTATATCTAAAGCATTAAAATTCTCTTCGGTTTTTATCAATACTAATTCGCATCTGTCCCCAGATATGGGTTTGAGATATGCAACCTTCATAAAAACGAGATTTTTATATTGATCGCTTGCCTCAGAATTACTATTAAGATATCCCTTATCCCGAAGAGCCCGTAAAATTGCCAAAGGATATCTTATTCTATACTGAGCGGGCATAAGTTGTCCTTTCCGTACACAAGATACTAAAGCCATTGCACGTTCATATATCTCTCTATTAGCCGAGTTTAAGCGCATAGCCCCAGGATTTGGAGTAAAAACAAATTGCTCTAACACCCCATTACCAAATCGTATGGACGGAGGTTTTAATATACCTTCAGAAGCCATTACCTGTACAAGAGAAAGTTCAACGGGATCCATCTTATTCCCTCCAATTTCCTGGTTATTGACAACCATTGAAAGAGGCCATCCTTGGTTAGCTTTTAGTTTATTCAAAACGCGGCTTATATTCGAAGAGCCGGATTTCGCTGTTAAATCAGCTAATCCATCAAGGTTATCTGCAAAATAGTACGGACTAAGGATAATATCTTTACCTCTTGCTTTGTGAGTTCGTAGCAAGCCCCCTTCCTCACTATACCTCATACACATATCGAATGTATTACTATCGGCGCCCAGCGTATTTATAAGCTTCTGTTTATTCTCAGGTTTATTATAAACCTCACTCAGAATTGCGAGCATTACAGATTCTGTCTCGCTCAGGTCACTTTCCTCTGCATAATTACCAATCACATCATAAACACTTTTAAAATGTGGAATCTTAGGAATTACAGCAGTTGTTTTGGAACGTGTACCTATAAGCTCAATGAACTCAAGATCATCTAGAATTTTTAAAACTTGATCCAAAGCCATTGATGGAATTTTAAAATAATGGTACGAAACCTGCTTTAAAACATCGTATGGTATAGTGCCAAGCCCTCTAATATGAACCGCGAGAGTTGCTGCCATTCCAAGTTTCTTTAGATAATCAAATTCAGGTGTTTCATACTCACCTAAAGCGCTATGTAAATCATAGGAAAACTCTGCAATTTTTGTTATGTTCATTAGCGACCCATTATATAATCCATTGATTTTAAACATCTATTTTTGAAGGGTAGTATAGTATTATGATAACAAATTTCTATCTTTCTCGAGTAGATTAACATGTAACATACCTTATTATAGCATGTTAATAAATGTTGGAACACCTGCATATAAGTTTCAGACAATGGTGTTGTCATCAAGAAGCTCTTTTAATGCTGATTTGGGACCCTACTGTAAGAATATCCATTTTATCTCCATGCCGTTTTTGAGATTTCCATTTTTTACCCTAGCCAAAAATAAGTTCACTGTAAAATCAGAGGTCTTCATCTAGCTATTTTATCAGTGGCATAATATTTCTTTTCAGGTCACCTGACAGTCATGTTTCACGGATACGTAGTGTCTCGTAAATGTAAAGAATACGTGTACTTTGCCCTTGCACGGAGAGGTCTTTATGGAAACAAAATTCACGAAAAGACCGACAGAAATCCGGCGGGAGTAAAAAATCCAAATGCCAATATGTAGCCCCTCGCTACTCAGCAGTAGTTTTTGTACTGGATCATTTCCATTATAATTCCTTTGACTACAAACTACATTACGACGTAAAATTAACCTTAAGCTTATAATTAAAAAATTTTCAAATGAAAAATCAAAGCTATCGAATAATTAATATTTAAAACCACCATTACAGAACCATTCACTTTCAGAAATCGCGGAATAAATAGCCGCCCCCCATGAATTAATGCAATTAAATCTTCTACTTTCAGCCTCCAGAGTTAGATATTCCACAACACTTTCAGCACCACCATTATTATAAAGAATACAATCTAATTAACCATCTCTTCGGATACTATTCCCAGTTTTTTTATTCTTTGAGTACTGGGAATATTTTTAAAACGACATCCAAACATCATAATTTTTAATTTCCAATATTTAACTTCGCCTCTAGCAACAACATTTCACTCTCTTTATTTTTCACCATTGCTTTCATCATTTCTTTATCGATAGTGACGTCGCCATTTTTAGATATGATTAGATGCCTGTCATATTTATTAACAAGTAGATCAGATAAGCCTCGGCTAAACCCATCATTTATTAATGAAATTATTCTTTTATCTTTAGTGCCATACTTTATCTTGAGATAAAAGGTTTCCTCAATAAGACCAACCTCATTAATCACCTCAATAAATTTAAATATTTGATAATCTAAAAAATCATCTTCTTCTTTAATTCTCACTATAGCTAGATTTATTTTTTCAGCATTTGTTTTTTTATTAATGTTAACCCAGTATTCACGATATCCATTCCCGAATGTTTCATCACCCCATTTTCCAACAAATACGAATTCTTTCTGCGTATCTTTTGGAATACTATTCCAATAACTTAAAAAGTTTCTAATAATTAATTTGAAAGGTGTGTTTTTTACCTTCCAAGTTAAAAACATCGCGTAAAATTTTTGTGCATCCAAATTTTTCAACCTGGTTAAGTCATTGTATTTTCCATCATCAATTATCTTGTTAATGAATAATGATGAAATCAAGGATATTAATGATTCCTCATCAGATATTAAATCCTGATTCTGACGGTAATGATCAATCTCTTCCTGAATAGTATGTTCACAATCATGTATATTTAGTTCAGATATATTATTTTCGTATAATATTTTCCCAATTTCCGTTTCCACATATTTACCTTTATAATCCGGAACTATTCCTTGCTCGAGATTTTCTAAATCATCAATAGATCTGTTAAATTCATCTATATTATATTCATTTATTGTGGTTTCATTTAATAAAACATTATTTACCTGATCAAATCTTTTGCTATCAACTTTAGAAACCTTTTTAATAAAATCAGCTAAATTCGTTTTTTTCCCAGTATATTGTTCAGTTCCGATTATAAATATGGCTGGCAATAGTTTTTTAATTTGGATTGGCTTATCATTATTAAAAACATCACCAAATCGGTTGATTCTGCCCGCAAGATTATTGAATTGGGAATGGTTTAATGAGGTCCGGCCTTTTTTATTTTCTAAAATAAATAACCTTTCTACTGGTAAATTAACGCCTTCAAGAAGAGTTGAGTTAGTTACAAGATATTTAACATGCCGAGATTTTTTAAATATCGTTTCAATATATAGCCGCACATTATCTGTCATTGATCCGTGATGATACACAATCCCCTTTTTCAGACATTTTATAATAAGGTAGTTTTCATCAATGTTTTCTGATAACTCCATACAAGCTTTATCTACAACAGCACAGGTAATATCCTGAAGGGATTGAGAAAGTTCTCTAGAAAAATTTTCTAATTTTTTGGGGCTATTAAAGTATATAATATTTTTATCTAACGACTTATTTTTAATGAGCTCAATATGATTATTTGAAGTTTTCTTTATGCTGCTCCACTTATCTAGGAATTGATCATATCGTTGAAAATTTTCATGTTGAGTTCTGTAATCATAAAGATAGATAATCTCACTTTTAACATATTCATTTACTTTATAGTCTGCAATTTTTTGGTCTATCTTTTTTAATGCAAGATTATTAGCATCATTCAAAAACGGCGTGAAATATTTAATTTTAAGATTTTTTTTACGAAAAATTGCTCGGCAGATTACATTAGCTAATAATTTACTTCTATTTGTATTTTCCAGAAGATTATGAGCTTCATCTATTAATAGAAGATCGAAGTAAAAATCTTTATTTTTTGATAATAACTTAGAAGCTCGCTCCTGAGTTAAAACAAAAATATTATCCTCTCCTTTTTTGTACATCTCAGGATGAGTTATTACTTTCACTTTTGTATTATATGATTTTATAATGTTATTTTTTGTTTGTGAGATTAATGCTTTAGACGGTACGATAACACATCTATTTCCACCAAGGGTTTTCTTTATTTCTTCAATTATAATATTAGATTTCCCATACGATGTAGGCGCTACAATAGCAACATTATTATCTGGACTTTCTTGAAGGAAAAAGTTCATATCACTTTGCTGTTGAGTCAATGTGATTCCATTCTCAAAAAAGTTATCAGCGAAACTATCAGATAAAGTTTTAATGAATGTATCGTTATCAGATGTTAAATAATCATCACTAAGATGTTTAGCTACAGGAATTAGACCTTGGTTTATGGCAATCTCATATAACGGAATATAATCCTTTGTCTTATTGGCATAAAGCAAAGCTATCCTATAACCAAACCTTCTTATGTGAATATCCTCCTGATTTACAAAAACAATCGTCAATGACAGTAATGTTTGTATCTCTCTCATAGTTAATTCTTTTCTGAGAAACAACTTGGAATAATAGTTATAAATTTCTGTTTTCTTTAATTGAAGTAAAGTTAGAGGCTGAGAATTTTTTTTGTTCACTTTTTACTTTCCTCTATCAAGAAATCGACAACCTTATTTAAAGTACTTTTTTGAATAGAAAAACAAAAAACATCTGCAAATTCAGCTTTTTCGACCATACTTTTTTGAAAATCCATAACAGTTTTTTCGATAGTTTTAAATTTTATGTCGTGGAATAAACTAGAAATAAAAAATACATAATTATCAGTGCTAGTTGATTTCTTTTCAGATGTTTTTTCACCTTCAATGGCAAGAAGATCTAGTACTACATCCTTATAATTTCTATGCTGAGAAATAGCAATGCTAGCCGCATTCATCGCATTAGCCCAATGATTGATTTCATTTTCATTTAATCTAGTTTTTAGATCGTTATACGCTGTACTCAAAAGAAGTTGAGAAGTCTCATTAACATCCTTCCCTTTCCGTAACTCACCAGATTTAACTTCAGTAATCCAGACTTTATGATCTGATGTTGAATATAAAAGCAAATCAAATCCTTTCTTAATACTTTTCTCTTCAAGATTAAAAAAAGGCGAAGCGGTTTCGAAATTATCTAAAAGCTCATTGATAATGATATGTGAAAGAAATTCACCAATCATTCCCTTTTGAGTTTTTGCAGGTTTTTTTTCATACCTCTCTAAAAAAGCTTCAACTGTTGGTTTATACCGATACATTGCATATCCGCTCCTAGAGTGAGTTTCTCCATGGCAAATCCGTGTAAGATGATTCTTAAGTGCTTGCTTGAGCTCATCAGAAAAATTCGATATGTGACATAAACCATAGCCACTTTTGAGCAAAATTTGGACGCCATCTAACGTTTTCAAGTTCTACTACTCTTGAGATGATTAAATTTTGTCTAATAATATCACACAATTTTATGTGTCAGAATGTGAATAATCTCATAGACGTGATCTTTTTTTCCTGACTCAGCAATTGACGTCGAAATGCTATGAAACGACTAATAATACATTTTTAATGCAATAAAATCCTTTCATATCATATAGTTAACTAATTTTATTATGTTATAACTTGCTCTATCATTGTATACACTACTTTCGCAACCTATTGACGTTCTACTCATACGCTGTGATTTTGCAATGTAAGCACTCAGTTAAGAGCTCCTTTTAGTTAGGCTTATCATGACCACCGATTTTTCTGAACGGTCATGATGTATCGGTTACAATACCAGCCGTTTTGACTCGCAGTGGGCAAGCCAGGCAACAAATCCTCTACGAGCAAAAAGCGAACAAACCGCTTTTTGCTAACGAGTCATTTGGGCCTTAGTCAGCACTATTTTTATAGCAGCTACGACCGCACAAGTAGGCTTCCCAGCGACACAATTAGGGGATATTGAATGCTTATAACCAGATTTATATAATCCACAACTAATGGTGGTCATTTTGGTGGTCTTGACAGGATGAAGATTCAGGTTTAGCTTACTTATTAGCCAGTTGCTGGCAAAGGCGATCCCAGTCAGAGGAGCCATATTTAGAGAAGCCCGCTTAGGAAACTAAGCGGGCTTTTTGCATTGTGGTTTCCGACAGCGTGAAGATACAAAACTGTTATCAACAACTTAAAAAAATCCCAGGTTTTCAAAATTACCTGTCGCTGGATCATACTTTTAATTAAACACGTATATTTTATGTGGATTTTTGGCTGTCTCACGTTTACTTTCAATTGCGAATGAGCCTTAGGGATTAAGGATACCACTCATAACAAAGGAAAGTCGGATATGTTAAAAGTCAGATTTTTTGATGCAAAAGTGAGAAGCGATTTTTGTAACTATGCTTCAGCTATTACTGGTTGCATCGCTGCGGTAGTTTTATTTAAGGATATCCCGCTAGAATATAAAGATATCGCAGGCGTGACATGCATTATCCTATTAATCCTGGTTTATCTTTTCATCTGGCGCAGGGCGAATAAGCTTAGAGCAATTAATTTGACCGTTGAAGGCAGCACGGTAACGATTAAAACGGGTGATATTTTTGCGGAGCAAGGTCTCAAGGCGATTGCTTTTAACGAGTACTTTGATACGAAGGTAGATGATATCGTCATCGCACGTCAAAGTCTCAACGGTAAGTTTATTACTGAGCATCTCTCCTGTTCGCGAGAAAAACTGGATGAACACATTGATAATTATGCCTATGCAAGGGAGGATGTTGCCGCGCTTAATACCACTAGATTATCAGGTAAAAATCAAAGTTATAAGCTTGGAACCATCTGCGTCTGGGACGATTATCTGTTAACGGCTTTTGCCCGGTTTAATAAATTTAATGAAGCCCATTTATCAATGCCTGAATACCTGGCGTTTCTGATTAATTTTTGGGATAGCGTTAATCGTGTGTATGCCCAGAAAAGCGTCACGGTGCCTATTTTTGGGTCAGGCATCACAAGAATAAAGGGACACAAGCGGATCAATGATGAAGAACTATCGAAAATTATGCTCTGGACTTTCCGAGTGAGTGAAATGCGATTTAAACACCCCGCAAAATTAACCATCATGATTCATAAAGACAAGATCAGCCAAATCAACTTATTTGACCTCCAGTCAGCAAGAAATGGATTGTAGCGCAGAGCTTAACGCTCTGGTTAAGCGATATGTATGCAAAATAACAAAGGAGTGATTATTTATGGTATACCGTACCAGAACCTATATTGCGGGCGAATGGGATGGCGATAAAGACGCCATCGATCAGTTACATCACTGGAATAAGAGTAAACATTGGGGTCTTTCTTTTACCGATGCACATGACTTAACACAAGCCCGCGACAGCAGTTTAAACTGCAGTATCAAATCCTCACTGGCAACAAGATTTAATTCATCAAAAAAATTTGTGCTTATTGTTGGAAAAAATACTAAAACGGCCCGCAGTGGTCGTTGTCAGTATTGCGCGAGTTACCGTAGTTGGACAAGCTCTTGTTCAAAAGGGCGGTCGGTAGATCATCGTAGCTACATCGAGTATGAGTGTGAGAAAGCAATAAAGGACAATCTTGAAATCATCGTGCTTTACAACGCGGCCTCAGTGAATAAAGACAAATGCCCTGATGCCATACGGAATGCAGGTACTCACGTTGCTATGTGCTTCCTGAAGGATGGTACCTACTATTGGGATTATCAGGCTGTAAAAAACGCGTTCAGTTAATGCCGCACATAAAAAAACCCGCTGGCCTAACAGCGGGTTTTTTATTCAACAGCGCACAGTTCATTCCAGTAGCTGTAGCGCATTACATGATGTAAGCGCTCATCTCTCATAGTAGCGATACACCGAGGGATGGAATTCAACGCCATACAGTTGGCTAAGCGGAATCAGTAGATCGATGTGGTTACTGAGATCGAACTCGCGCTCTTCTGCGGGTTTGGTCGCGCCGTTGAGTAGCTGGTTAAACCACTGCTGCAAGAAATTTTTCATGGTCAGCATCTCCGTAATTGATTGACGCTGACAGTAAACCTCATCCCGCCATATAACCAAAACGATTAGTTGTGCGCTTCTTTGCCAGCTGATGCATATAAAAAAAAGTGCGCATCAATGCGCACTCTACAAATCCATCGCCACCGGAGGAAATCCCCCTATTCCCTGCTTTTGGCCATCATCTTATGGTAATTGTTCAGCCATTTGCCGCTGTTTAAACGCCACCAGAAGCACAGGCCGCGCACCGTCCAATCGAGGAACATACCGAGCCACACGCCCACCACGCCCATGCCCAGCACTATGCCGAGGAAATACCCGGCCACCACGCGTGCGCCCCACATACTGAACATCGACACATACATGGTGTAGCGCGCATCGCGTGCGCCCTTCAGGCTGGCGGGCAGCACCCACGAAGCAGTCCAAATCGGCATAAAAGCGGCATTCAGCCAAATCAGATGTTTCGTCACCGAGATGACTTCCGGATCGCGACTATAAAACTGCGCCAGGGTTCCGGCGAGCGGTACGGTGATTAACGCCAGCGAACACAATCCGATCATCGCCAGCCAGAACACATGTTTGATTTGCCGTTCCGCCTGCATCACCTGATTAAGCCCCAGCCTTCGTCCCGTAATGATGGTTGAGGCCGATCCGAGGGCATTGCCCGGCAGGTTGATCAACGTAGCAATCGAGAAGGCGATAAAGTTCCCGGCGATTTCATTGGTGCCCATACCAGCGACAAAAATCTGCGTCAGCAATTTACCGCCGTTAAACAGCACCGATTCGATACTGGCGGGAACGCCAATGCCCAACACTTCCATCAGAATGTTGCGATCCCAGCGACGAAAATAGCTGGCGATGGAGATTTTCAGTGCTGGAGCAATGCCGCGATACAGCACGTAAATCGCCGCCGCCGCACCAATATAGCGTGAAATGGTTAACCCTAATCCGGCGCCGACAAAGCCCAATCCTTCCCAACCCATACAGCCGTATATCAGTACGCTACTGATCACGATGTTGAGAATGTTCATGCCGCCGTTAATCAGCATCGGGATTTTAGTGTTGCCCGCACCACGTAGTGCACCGCTGCCAATCAGCGCAATCGCCGCCGCTGGATAGCTCCACGCCGAAGTTTGCAGATAGCTCAGCGCCAGCTCTTTCACTTTGGGATCCGCGCTGCCGGCAATCACATCAATGATCAGGTGTCCCCAGAACTCAATGGCGATAACCAGCACAAAAGCCAGCGCGGTCATCAGTCCCAGCGACTGACGCGTTGCCGCGCGCGCACGCTTACCGTTGCGCTTGGCCAGGCTAAACGCCACCACCACCGTGGTACCGAGATCGATTGCCGCGAAGAAAGAGATCACCACCATATTGAAGCTGTCGGCCAGACCCACGCCCGCCATGGCTTCTTTACCTAACCAACTCACCAAAAAGGTACTGAGGACACCCATGAGCATCACACAGAGGTTTTCGATGAAGATCGGCACGGCTAAGGGGGTAATTTCACGCCAGAACAGCGTGCGATAAGAGCGACGTTTGGGATACCACGCCGTATTTCTAACCGCCCGCATCATTACTACGCCAGGATTTTGCAAGGGATTTCCAAATCACTTTGGAGAGGAAGAAGAGTAATAATGATGATAGGCCACTGACAAATATGCAAAGTGTTTCCCATCACCATTTAATCATTATTACAAACTTTTTGTCGCCAGCACCGCAGGATCGGCTGCACCTCCCAGATAGGCGCTGCGCACGTCGTCGTTATTGAGCAACTCGGCCCCGCTTCCGCTGAGGCGAATCTCGCCATTGACCATCACATAACCGCGATCCGCCAGCTGCAGCGCATGCCTGGCATTCTGCTCCACCAGAAACAGCGTCATTCCCTGCTGCGTTAGCTCGCGCAGGATGGCAAAAATCTGCTTTACCACAATCGGCGCGAGCCCAAGACTGGGTTCATCCAGCAACAATAATTTGGGGCGACTCATCAACGCGCGGGCGATCGCCAGCATCTGCTGCTCGCCACCGGAAAGCGTCATGGCGCGCTGTTTGCGCCGCTCCAGCAGGCGCGGGAAAAGCTGGTACATCCGCTCTTTGTCCTGCTTAACAAAGCGCTCACCAATGGCGATGGTGCCCATCAGCAGATTCTCTTCTACCGTCATATCGGGAAAAATGCGCCGCCCTTCCGGCGCCTGCGCAATACCGCTGGCGGCGATGAAATGAGTTGAGCGCTGGCTAATCGCTTCACCGCGTAAACGAATTTCACCGCTGGCAATGCGCGGCTGGCCAAAAATTGACATCAACAGGGTCGATTTACCGGCCCCGTTGGCGCCAATCAGCGCCACGGTTTCACCCTGATTAACGGTTAATGAAACCTGTTTCAATGCCTGCAGCGGACCGTAAAACACATCCACCTGCTCAAACGCCAGCATCGGTTCAGCCATGGTCGCTCTCCTCTTCTGCACCCAGATAAGCGGCAATCACTTTGGCATCGTGACGAATTTGCTGCGGTGTGCCCTGCGCAATCACGTCACCGTGATCCAGCACCACGATGTGGTCAGAAATGCGCATCACCATCGGCATGTCGTGCTCAATCAGCAGCACGCTGATGCGATGGTCGGCGCGCAAGCGATGCAAAATCTGGCTCAGCGCCTCAGTCTCCACTGGATTTAACCCCGCCGCCGGTTCGTCCAGGCAAATCAATTCTGGTCGTGTACACATGGCACGCGCAATCTCCAGCCTGCGCTGCTGACCATAAGAGAGTGTGCCCGCCAGCCGATTAGCACTGGAGACCAAATCAACATTTTCCAGCCAGTAGAAAGCGCGATCGAGTGCACGATTTTCCGCTTGGCGATAGGCGCGCGTGTTCAGTACTCCCGCCAGCAACTGGCGATTGACCTGCATATGCTGCGCCACCAACAAATTCTCAATCACCGACATCTCACGAAATAGCCGAATATTTTGGAAGGTGCGCGCCAACCCGGCGCGGTTCACCAGATGCGCGCCGCCAAACATCTTGTACCAAAGACGCGAGCCGAGCCGTGCCGGATGGATAAAGTCTGTTGCATGAATTTTTTGTCCCAACACCTGAATCACATCGGTGCTGCGCTGGTTGGCATTGAGCACAATGCGCCCGCTCGTCGCGCGATAAAAACCGGTCAGGCAGTTGAAGACCGTGGTTTTGCCTGCGCCGTTCGGGCCAATCAGTGAGGTCACCGATCCGCGCTCCACCGCCAGGCTAACATCATTCAACGCCTTAATGCCGCCGAAGCGCATCATCAGGTTGGTCACTTGCAGGATGGCATCACTCATGGCGCACTCCTTTGCGTAACGGCACACCGACGCGTGCGGTGCGCACCAGGCCGCGCGGCCGCCAGATCATCATTAGCACCATTAGCATGCCGAACAGCAGCACGCGATACTCGGCAAAGCTGCGCAACAGTTCGGGCGCCACCGTCAGGACAAACGCCGCCAACACCACGCCGAGCGTCGAGCCCATACCGCCGAGTACCACAATGGCGAGGATCAGCGCTGATTCAAAAAAGGTGAATGACGTGGGATTAACGAAGCCCTGATAGCTGGCAAAAAATACTCCGGCAATGCCCGCGGTGGAAGCACCCAGCATGAAGGCGGAAAGCTTAACCAATACGTGATTGAGCCCCATGGCGCGGCAGGCAATTTCATCTTCGCGCAGCGCTTCCCAGGCACGGCCAATCGGCATGCGCGTCAGGCGATGTTTGATCCACAGCACCAGCAGCACTACCAGCACCAACACCACGTAAATGAAAATAAACTTCATATTTGGGTTGTAGGTGACATGAAAGAACTCGTGATACGGCACGCCCCCCTCGCGCGCGCGCCGACCAAACTCAAGGCCAAAGAAGGTTGGCGACGGTACAGAAACGCCGTTCGGCCCTCCGGTAAAAGAGAGCCAGTTAGTCAGCACTAAGCGGATAATTTCACCGAAGCCGAGCGTAACAATCGCCAGATAATCACCGTGCATGCGCAGCACCGGAAATCCCAGCAGCGCACCGGCAAAAGCGGCCAGCAGCGCGGCGAGTGGCAGCATGCTCCAGAAGCCCAATCCAAGGTATTGATAGCCGAGCGCCAGGCCGTACGCGCCGATGGCGTAGAAGGCGACATAGCCCAAATCGAGCAACCCGGCGAGCCCCACCACAATGTTTAAACCCAGCCCGAGCAGCACGTAGATCAGGCCAAGAATCGCCACCGTCAGCAGGTATTTACTGGAAAGAAACGGAAAGGCCAGCGCCACGATCAGCAGCAGCGGCAGAATCCAGCGCAGGCGCGAGCGGTAGCCGGGATCGCGCACGTAAACGCCATCATCCCCGACGGCAAACTTACGCATAACGCGCTGGCCAAAGGGGGCGAGGATAAACACGCTAAACAGCAAGCGTCCCGCCATCACCACGGCCACCAGCAGCCCCACGCGCTGCGGTGAGAGTGTGAAACTGTAACCATCAAGCACTACGCCAACGATCGGCCCAAAGACCACCAGCGCCACCAGTCCTGCCAGCAGCGTGTCGAGCAGTGCCTGGCGCAGCGGATTTTGCGTCATTGCCTTCATCAAAACGTCCTCACACTTTCGCAACCAGCGGCCGTCCCAGCAATCCTTGCGGGCGGAAGATCAAAATCACCACCAGCAGCGAAAACGAGAACACATCTTTGTAATCCGAGTTCACCATGCCAGCGAACTGCGCTTCCGCCACGCCGAGCAGCAATCCGCCCAGCATCGCACCCGGCAGCGAACCGATGCCGCCGAGCACCGCCGCGGTAAAGGCTTTAATACCAATGATGAATCCGGCGTAGAAATCAAAAGTGCCGTAATTCATAGTGACCAGCACGCCAGCTAATCCGGCCATCGCCGCGCCAATGACAAAAACCAGCGAGATCACCCGATCGGTATTAATCCCGAGAATCGATGCCATGCGCCGGTCCTGCTGCACCGCGCGGCAAATTCGCCCCAGCTTGGTGTATTGGATAACCCACGTTAGCAGCGCCATGCCGCACAAGGCCGCGATCAAAATGAAAATTTTAGTCCAGGTGATTTGCACCACGCCGCCATCAATCTCCATGCGCAGCACGCCCGTCAGCAGCGTTGGAATCCCCTGCTGATTCGGTCCCTGGCTAAGCTGTACATAGTTTTGCAAAATCAGCGACATGCCAATCGCCGAGATCAGCGGTGCAAGCCGCGTTGAGTTACGCAGCGGCCGATAGGCAATACGTTCAATCGCCCAGCCGTAGGCCGACGTAACAATGATGGTGAAGATCAGGGTGCCGAAAATCAGCAGCGGAAAGGAGTGAATGCCAAAGAAACTGAGGAGCGATAAGCCAATTGCGCACAGATAGGCGGAGATCATATACACCTCGCCGTGGGCGAAGTTGATCATGCCGATGATGCCGTAAACCATGGTGTAGCCGATGGCGATCAAGCCATAAACCGCACCCAGCGTTAAACCGTTAATCAGTTGCTGTAAGAAGAAGGCGTCCATAATCTCGTCTCGTAATCAATGGGAGCGCACACCTCACGCTCAATCGCGAATAGCCCCGCAACGTGCGGGGCCGCGTGGCAGATTACAGCTGGTGGTATTTGCCTTTGTCATCCCACTGATAAACGACGTAATCCGAGACTTTGAGGTCGCCTTTTGTATCCCACGCTTTTTTGCCCATCACGGTATCCACGCTGTTAGCTTTCAGCCAGTCGCTGGCTTTAGCGTTATCTTTACCGGCCGCTTTGTACGCGGCTGCCAGCGTCTGCACGGAAGCATAGGCATATAAGGTGTAACCTTCGGGCTCAAAACCGCCGGCGCGGAATTTCTCGATCACCGCTTTACCATCGGCAATGGTGCGCGGATCGTTGCCAAAGGTCATGTACACCCCTTTGGTGTATTGCGGGCCGCCTGCCGCCGTCACCATCTCCTCGGTGACGATGCAGTCGCCGGAGAAGAAGGCAGCATTCACGCCTTGCTCACGCATCTGGCGTACCAACGGACCGGCTTCCGGATGACAGCCGCCGAAATAGACCACGTCAGGTTTCAGCGCGCCAATTTTCGTGACCAGCGCATTGAAATCTTTCTCACCCCGCGAAAGCCCTTCATACAGCACCTCTTTTACGCCGCGCTTCTCCAGCGAGGCTTTCGTGGCATCCGCTAAGCCCTGACCGTAGGTGTCCTTGTCATGAATAATCGCGACTTTTTTGGCTTTGAGCTTATCAATGATGTAGTCGGCGGCAATTGCGCCCTGCTGGTCGTCACGACCACACATGCGGAACATGGTTTTCATACCACGCTCGGTGATTTGCGGGTTGGTAGATCCAGGCGTAATCGCCAGCACGCCAGCCTCATCATAGACTTCCGACGCCGGCATGGTGGAGGAGGAGCAGAAGTGGCCCACTACCGCCATCACTTTGTCTTGATCAACTAAGCGGTTAGCGACAGAGACCGCCTGTTTTGGCTCGCAGGCGTCGTCCCCCTGCACCAGCACGATTTTCTCACCGTTAATGCCGCCGGCGGCATTGATGTCCTCCGCCGCCTGGCTGGCGCCTTTCCAGTATTGCGCGCCGTAGGTCGCATTGGGCCCCGAGAAAGGACCGGCCACGCCAATTTTAATATCTGCCTGAGCGTAAAAAGCCACGCTTAAACAACCTGCAATCGCCACCTTCATTGGGTGTTTTATGAATTTCAAAGACATGCTTTCAATCCTCAACGGGTCAGGAACGGAGCCATACCACGGCCTGGGAGAAATCAATTTCTGAAACTTCGGCGGAACAGCGTGCGGCCAATAAAATCCCCTGAGATCGCCACTCATGGCGATCTGCTTTCAGTCACGCATCAATGTGCGCCCTGAGCTCAACAGCATAGGTTCATTAAGGCTACGGTTGAAAATCAAGCAATAATCTCGCCAACTTATTATAACGCGGGCGGTTTTTGCATTGGCATCGCGCCAGGACTGGAGACACGCGATGTAACATCCCTGCTGATCATAAACATAGCCAAGGTTACGCCACACACCAGCACCGCGATGGTGCAGAATGCGGTTGATCACAGATTCTTCATCGTCGTGAGGGGTTTATCCGCTATGCTCTGGTGAAAACGGTCCACGTTTCCTGAAGGAGAACCTATGAACACGCAACGGAACGGATTAAGCAGCCAGCAAGCGCTGGACGAATTAGAGCGTCTTTATGATGCGGCGGTTGACGCCCTGCGCAACGCCATTCGCGATTTCACGGCAACCGGACAAGTGCCGGATGAAGCCGCACGCCAACAAGGCCTGTTTGTTTATCCGCAGCTGCGTATCACCTGGCTGGGCGAAGGCCCGCAGAAAAATCGCACCCGCGCCTGGGGACGCTTCACCCATACGGGCAGCTACAGCACCACCATCACGCGCCCGGCGCTGCTGCGTCACTACCTTAACGAGCAGTTGCAAATGCTGGAGAAGGAGTACGACGTGCAGATTGAAGTGGGGCCATCACAGCAGGAAATTCCTTATCCGTATGTGATCGACGGTTTGTCGCTCGATCGCTCCATGAGCGCCAGCATCGCGCGCCATTTCCCCACCACCGAATTGTCGCAGATTGGCGATGAAACGGCAGACGGCCTGTTCCACGCCAATGCCATTTTCCCGCTGTCGCACTTCGATGCGCTGCGCACCGATTTCTCGCTGGCACGTCTGCGTCACTACACCGGCACCAGCGTTGAGCATTTCCAGCCGTTCGTGCTGTTTACCAACTACACACGCTACGTAGATGAATTCGTACGCTGGGCCATTGAGCAAGTGCAGGATCCCAGCACGCCGTATGACAGCCTGGCCTGTGCCGGTGAGGTGGTGATCACCGCCGAGACACCAGACCCAACGGCGATGATGTCCGATCTGGCGTGGAAAAAACACCAAATGCCCGCCTGGCATCTGACGTCACCGAATCGTCGCGGCATTACGCTGGTGAACATCGGCGTGGGTCCATCCAATGCTAAAACCATCTGCGATCATCTTGCAGTGATTCGCCCTCACGCCTGGCTGATGATTGGCCACTGCGGCGGCCTGCGTGAAAGCCAGACCATTGGCGATTATGTCCTCGCACACGCCTACCTGCGTGACGATCACGTACTCGACAGTGTATTGCCGCCGGATATCCCGATCCCAAGCATCGCCGAAGTGCAGCGCGCGCTGTATGACGCCACCAAAGCGGTGAGCGGCATGCCGGGCGAAGAGGTTAAGCAGCGCCTGCGTACGGGTACGGTCGTCACCACCGATGACCGCAACTGGGAGCTGCGCTACTCCGCTTCTGCGCTGCGCTTCAACCTGAGTCGCGCCGTGGCGGTCGATATGGAGAGCGCTACCATCGCCGCGCAGGGTTACCGCTTCCGCGTACCTTATGGCACCTTGCTGTGCGTATCAGATAAACCACTGCACGGCGAGATCAAACTGCCTGGCCAGGCAAACCGCTTCTATGAAGGGGCGATTTCTGAGCACCTGCAGATCGGCATCTGCGCGGTGGAACTGCTGCGTGCCGAGGGCGATAAGCTGCACTCAAGGAAGCTCAGAACCTTCAACGAGCCACCGTTTAGATAATCATGATGAGTTCCGGCCCTTGTGGGGCCGGAACAGTGCAGTAAAGCGCGTCATGACATTTTCAAAACAATATTCTGAACAAACCACGCCAACACCAGAAGGCAAGTCGGTAACATGATTTTCCAGGTTAAGCTGTTATTTAATTGAGAAATTTTATCGTTCAACTGAGTGAATTTTTCATCAACCTTGTCGAACTTTTTATCAATCTTGTCGAACTTTTTATCAATCCTTTCAAACTTTATATCAATGCGTTTTTCAAGTTCTCCCAGTTCTCCCATGATTTCGAAGCGCATTACGCCCTGCTCGGTTCGCACCGTTTCAATATCCGCTTTAGTAGCAAAATGTTCAGAACGCGCGGTTAGCACAGCCACATCCATCTGAATCTGTTGGGTAGTTTTTTCCAGCTGTTCAACCCGTTTGGTTAATTGTTCCATTTGGTGATCTCCTTTGTTACCAAGGTCAAAAATTAGCGGTCGGAACACACGAGTTGTATTGCTAATGGGGTAATCCATCACCGAATCCTTTTCCATCGCTTTCTTTCAATCCGTCCACCAACCCAGCCAGTGAAACAGATTTGCGCAGCGTTAACATTCCACGATCCCGCCATTCGCAGCACTATTTTACAGGGCAGGATTAAACAACACGCACAGCCTAGGCCGACCCGAGAGGGAAGAGAAGAGAGCATCAAAGGGGATTGCGAGGTGTCACGCAGAAAATAAGCAGAGGATTGCAACAGCAGACACGGAAGCCCGAGCGGGCTTCCGTTAAATAACCATTATGCGCTCAGCCAACCCAGTTTGATGACAAACAGAATTGACAGAATAATCAGCGCCGGATTCACCTCTTTGGTGCGTCCACTCAGCAGTTTCACCACGGTCCAGGTGATGAAGCCAAAGGCAATACCGTTGGCGATGGAATAAGTCAGCGGCATGGTTAGCGCCGTCACGGTCACTGGCGCCGCAGTGGTGATGTCTTTCCAGTCAATATCCGCTAAACCCGAGGCCATCAATACCGCCACAAACAGCAGCGCAGGTGCCGTTGCATACACCGGTACGCTGCCCGCCAGCGGCGAGAAGAACAGGCTGAGCAGGAAGAGGATAGCTACCACAATCGCCGTCAAACCGGTGCGACCACCGGCACTAACGCCTGCAGCAGATTCCACATAGCTGGTGGTGGTTGAGGTGCCGAGCAGCGAACCGAACAGTGCAGCGGCGCTATCGGCAATCAGCGCACGGCCCATTTTCGGCACGTTGCCCTGCTCATCCGCTAATCCTGCACGTTTGGTCACGCCCAGCAAAGTGCCGGTGTTATCGAACACATCCACAAACAGGAAAGCGAAAATCACGCTCACCAGGCCCACATTAAACGCACCAGCAATATCCAGCTGCATCAAGGTCGGCGCAATGGAGGGTGGCGCGGAGAACACACCGCCAAACGGCGTCAGGCCAATACCCATAGAAATGAAGGTGACCACCAGAATGCCGATCAGTACCGCGCCGGTTACGCGACGCGCTTCCAGCACCACAATGATAAAGAAGCCAAGCAGCGCTAACAGCGGGCCAGGTTTGGTCAAATCGCCCAGGCCAACCAGCGTTGCCGGATTGTCCACCACGATACCCGCGCCTTCCAGGGCAATAATCGCCAGGAACAGGCCGATGCCAGCACCAATGCCTGCACGCAGCGGCAGCGGAATGCTGTTAATAATCCACTCACGAATTTTGAAAAGCGACATGGCAAAGAAAATCACCGCTGACAAGAACACCGCGCCCAGTGCGACTTGCCACGTGTATCCCATGTGCAGAACCACGGTATAAGTGAAGAAGGCGTTAAGGCCCATGCCCGGTGCAAGGGCAATCGGGTAGTTAGCGATCAGGCCCATCAGCACACAGCCAATCGCCGCCGCCAGACAGGTTGCGACGAAGACCGCGCCTTTATCCATGCCGGTTGCGCCGAGGATGCTCGGGTTAACAAACAGAATGTAGGCCATCGCCAGAAAGGTCGTGATACCCGCAATGATTTCCGTGCGGACCGTTGTGTTATGCGCTTTTAATTTGAAGAGTTTTTCTAACATCATCATCTCTCATGAGCGGAGTCGGCACCAATGCGCGTTCTCACTTGCCAATGTGGTTTACATGTTTATTTTTGTAGTGAAGGCTAGGCGGCGTTGAGTGAAATCGTCCGCTTACCCTTGTCTCTAATAGCAATAGCTATGCCAGCCTCGTACGCAATCGATTACGTTTCTGATTACCTGTGGGGCTAAGATAATTCTGAACCATAACGAGGCGCGATTATGGTGCATTGCACCGCTGCCGCGCAATCGTTTTCCCTCCCCGCGATGATGACGGCAAAATGGTGCTGCACAGCACGCTTTCGTACTATCACAGGCGATGGCGCTCACGTTTCTGGTGCTGGTTTCAGCAAGCAAAAAACGCCGGGTTACACTGCTTTTAACCCTTTCGTAACAAAAGAGGCGCCCCCATGAAGCCCGCGATTTTGGTGGTCGATGACGATCGTGCGATATGCGAACTGCTGCATGATGTCTTAAATGAACATGTTTTTACTGTTTACAGTTGCCATCAGGGTAAAGATGCGCTCACGCTGCTGGCACTGCATCCGGAAATATCGCTGGTGATGCTGGATATGATGCTGCCCGATACCAATGGTTTGCTGGTGCTGCAACAGATGCAGCGGCAGCGTCCCGATGTACTGGTGATCATGTTAACCGGCATGGGCTCGGAAGCAGATATGGTGGTAGGCCTGGAGATGGGGGCGGACGATTACATCGCCAAGCCGTTTAATCCGCGCGTGGTCGTGGCGCGTGCGCGGGCCGCATTACGTCGCTGCGGGCGGCTGGCGCAGCCGGAAATTCTGCAGGATGAGGGCTGGCAATTTAACGGCTGGCGTCTGGATGATGCGCGCTGCCAGCTCTTTAATCCGCAACGTGAAAGTGTGCCGCTTACCCAGGGCGAGTACACGCTATTGCGCGCGCTGGTGGCACATGCGCGTAAAGTGTTAACCCGCGATCAACTGCTGGAGCTAACGCACAGCGAAAGCCTCGACGTTTTCGATCGCACCATTGATGTGCTGATCATGCGGCTGCGGCGTAAAATCGAAACCAATCCGCATCAGCCCAGCCTTATCCGCACCATCCGCGGACTCGGCTACGTTTTTTCCGCCGACGTCATGCGACCAGCCTCTTCGGCGCGCGAAACGCAGATCGCCTGATCCATCCAGCGCTGCATCTCGGCCAGTGGCCGGGTGCCGTCCAGCGCATTTGCGGCATGCAGATTAAAACTGGCACAGGTATGCGCCAGCTTCAGCGTTTCCGTTAGCGACCAGCCTTCATGGCTGGCATACAACACGCCAGCGCAGAACGCATCGCCCGCCCCCACGCTGCCCACAATCTCTTCTGGCGTTAAGCACCACGCTGGCTGCCAGCGCCCTTCCCCATTGGTTTGCTGTCCCCACGCGCCTTCCGGTGCATGGATCACCACACGCTGACGCACGCCCTGCTGCATCAGCCATGCCGCAGCGGCAGCGAAAGCTTCCGGCGCAGCAAGACCTTGCGCTGTCCGTAATTGCACGCCGGTCAGCGATTGCGCTTCCAGCTCATTGATCACCAGATAATCGAGCCAACGCAGCGCGGGCAGCACCAGCGGACGATATTCCCCCGCGCGCGAGACCAGATCGAGTGAGGTGAGGTAGCCGCGCTGCTGCATTTGCGCCAATAAACGTGCGCTGCGCGTGCCATAGTCGTCGTCGGGCACATCGAGACTATCCAGCAACAGCAAATATCCCAGATGGAAGATGCGGTGTGGCGTCACAACGGCGGCAAAATGTGCCAGGTCGAGCTGTGCATTCGCGCCGCGCGCGTGAAAGAAAGTGCGCTGGCCATCCGGCGCGGTCATCACCTGGGTCATCGCGGTACTGCTAAGGCGCGTTTGCTGCACAAACTGACGATCGATGTGATGTTCGTCCAGCCGTTGCACTATATACTCGCCATCGCTGTCTTCACCGACCATACCCACGGCCGCCAGCGGCAAATTCACCTGCATGCGCGCCAGCGTAAACAGCACATTGAGCGCCGCCCCACCGCTGCATTTTTCGCTGTGATGAATTTCCGTCAGCCAGCCCTGCTCCGGCCAGTGGCTGATACGCTGTACGTGGTCCACCAGCATGCTGCCCGCCCCGATGATGCCATTACGCGCCATCTTTCAGGCCCTCCCGGCGCTGCCGAACACCTGCATCTGCTGCGCCACCACGTTGGCGATATCACGTTCCACCGCCATCAACAGCTCGGCAAAGGCGTCATAGCGTGCATCACGCTGGCTAATCTGCGTTTCAATCGCGCCCAGCGCTGCCTGCGACATGCCGGTGTAGAAGTTAATTTTGTTGATGCCAAGGCTGATGGCACGACGGAAGTCAGCATCGCTGATCCCTGAACCACCGTGCAGCACCAGCGGAATGCCCGCCGAGGTACGAATCGCCGCCAGCCGGTCGAAATCGAGCTTCGGTTCACCTTTGTATTTGCCGTGTGCGTTGCCAATCGCCACCGCCAGGCAATCAATACCGGTTGAGCGGACAAAGTCAGCGGCCTGCGCCGGATCGGTGAATTTATCGCTGTCAGCTTCGCCAAACAGCGCACCGCCTTCATCGCCGCCCACCGCACCGAGCTCCGCTTCCACCGACACGCCGAGCGCGTGGCACATCTTCACCACTTCGCGCGTCTGGCGCACGTTTTCGTCGTAGCTGAGCGTCGATCCATCAAACATCACCGAGGTAAAGCCGAGACGAATCGCCTGCATCACCGCCTCAAAATGCAGGCCGTGATCGAGATGCAGCACCACCGGAATGTCGTGCAGCGCCGCTTCGGTGCGCACCGCCGCCACCAGATGTTCAAGGCTGACATATTTAAAATGCACCTCGGCGATGCTGATGATAAACGGTGAGCGCTGCTGCTCTGCCGCCTGAAAGAGCGCCCGCAGGAAATGCGTGTCGAGGACGTTGAACGCGCCGAGCGCGTAACTGTTTTGCTGCGCATGAGTTAACCCCTGCGCCAGGGAAATCAGTGCCATGATGGGCTCCTTTATGCCAGCCAGCGGTGATATTCGTTACACAACAGCCAGCGCGGTTCTTCATCTTCATCAAGCGGATTAAAGCGCGCCAGCGGCGTGAGAAAAACATTGTCATGTTCGTCGTCGTTGGGCATTGAGACTTCACCCACCAGCACGTCGCCGTAACCTTCTTCGCCCCAGAAGCTGTGCCAGATGCCAGGCAGCAAGGTGACGCTTTCGCCGGGCGATAAGCGTAACTGCGAACCGGCGGCATGGGTTTGGCGGATGCCATCCAGCGTGACATTCACCGCCGTATCGGCCAGCTGATTGCCCGCCCGGTTATGCAGCGTGACGATCAGATTGCCGCCGCCACGATTGATGATGTCTTCCATCTTTTGCGGGTGGTAATGCATGGGCGTGATCTGCCCTTCGCGCACATGCATGATCTTCTCGGCATAGGGCTTGCCCCACGGCCGGCCGCCGCGCGAGCCGTTGCGCAGGGTGAACAGGGTTAAACCGGTTTGCGTAAAATCGTCGGCACCGAAGCTGGTGACATCCCAGCCGAGGTGCAGCGCCAGCAGTTCATCGGCGGCCTGTTTATCCAGCGCGCGCCACTGCGCGAGGCCGAAATCGGCCCACGGCGGCAGATGCACATCCTGACGTATAAAAAATTCGCGGGTACGTTGTAAAATTGCATTCACTTCAGAGCGTTGCATGAAAGCTCCTCGCGTTTCGGGGTTCAGGTCGCCATGAATGGCGACCCTACATCTCTCGGGATTATTTCACCGTCCAGCCCTTGTAGCTGCTTACGCTATTACGATCGATCATCGTCACAGGGATCAACACCGGCTTATCCGGCGCTGGTTTACCCTGCAGAATGTCGTAACCGATCTCGACCGCTTTCGCTGCCATCACCTGCGGGTCTTGCGCCGGCGTCGCGACGAACAGTGAGCCTTTGCGTTTCAGCGCTTCTTCACCGTCTGGCGATCCATCGACGCCAACAATAAAGAACTCGTTACGCTGCGCCTGTTTCGCGGCTAAATCAGCCCCAATCGCCGTGGGATCGTTAATGGCGAATACCGCATCAATCTTCGGATTAGCAGATAGCAGGCCGGTCATCACTTCCAGGCCACCTTCACGGCTGCCTTTAGCGTTCTGGTTATAAGAGAGCAGTTTGATATCAGGATGAGTCTTCAGCTCGTTCATGCAGCCTTCGACACGGTTCTGCACCGCAGAGACCGGCGGCCCGTTGATGATCACCACGTTGCCTTTGGCTTTCAGGCGATCGGAGATGTATTTACACGCCATCGCCCCGGCGGCGGTGTTATCGGAGGTAATGGTTGCGTTGGCGCCGTCAGCCGCCACGTCGACCGCCACCACCACAATGCCGGCGTCACGCGCACGTTTCACCGCCGGCGCAATGCCTTTGGAATCGGCGGCGTTAAGGATGATCATGTCCACTTTGGCGGCGATAAAGTTATCAATCTGGCCCACCTGCTGGCCAAGATCGTAGCCGCTGGACACCAGCGTCACATTGACCTTGTCGCCCGCCAGCTCCCGCGCCTTGAGCTCTGCGCCTTTGGTGATCTGCACGAAGAACGGGTTGGCAAGATCGCCCACCGTCACGCCGATAGATTTCAGTTCTTTTGCCTGAGCCACGCCAGCACTGAACAGCGTCGCCGCCAGCAGCCCGGTTACAATCGGATTAAAACGCATAGTCGATGTTCTCCTGCTTTTTTTGGTTTTTTACCCTCACCCTAGCCCTCTCCCGCCAGCGGGAGAGGGAATGATTAGGTGGAGCGGACTTTGAAATTTCAGCTTGCTCGGGCGGCCCCCTCTCCCGCCTGCGGGAGAGGGCTGGGGTGAGGGCCAGCACGCACAATCTCAACCCACGTGATGCCGTGTCCGATACTTATCGATCAGCACCGCGATAATGATCACCGCGCCCTTAATCACTAACTGCCAGAAATAGGAGACGCCCATCAGCGTCATACCGTTATTCAACGTGGCAATGATGAGCGCACCAATCAGCGTACCGGTGATGGTGCCGATACCGCCGACAAAACTGGTGCCGCCAAGGATCACCGCTGCAATCGCATCCAGCTCATAACCGACGCCGAGGTTGCCGTTGGCGCTATACAAGCGCGAGGCGCTCATCAGCCCACCGAGTC
Organism: Pantoea sp. BRR-3P; assembly: GCF_039621635.1. Lineage (NCBI taxonomy): Bacteria > Pseudomonadati > Pseudomonadota > Gammaproteobacteria > Enterobacterales > Erwiniaceae > Pantoea > Pantoea sp. BRR-3P. The sequence goes on along the minus strand of NZ_CP155066.1, from coordinate 1,459,379 downwards.
CGGACAGCAAGCCGCTCATGGCGTAGACAAACAGCAGCACCACGCTAACTTTGATACCGGTGAGGCGCGCCGCCTGCACGTTGCCGCCCACCGCGTAGATGTGTACGCCCAACGTGGTGCGACGCAGAATGAACCAGCACAGCGCAATCACCGCAAAGGCGATAACGATCAGCCACGGCACCGGCCCGAGATAGCCGTTGCCTATCCACTCAAAATTGATGTCGGAGTTAATCACCGTGGTGCCGTTGGCCAGCAGATAGGCCGCGCCGCGCATCGCGGTATAGGTACCCAGCGTAACAATAAAGGGCGGTAGCCCTGCCCACGCCACCAGAACGCCGTTGAACAACCCCATAATCAGCCCGGCCCCCAGTGCCGCCGGGATCGTGAGCGACGCAAATGCCGGATCGAGCGATACCACCATCGCCACCACTGCCGTGGTGCCGAGCATCGATCCCACTGACAAATCAATGCCGCCGGTGAGGATCACAAAAGTCATGCCCGCCGCCAGCACGATATTGATCGAAGCCTGACGTGTGATGTTGAGCAGATTGCCCTCGGTGAAGAAGTTCGGCGTGACAAAGCCAAACACCGCCACGATCAGGATGAGAATCGGCAGGATGCCGACGGTTTGCAGCAGGTCGCTCATTAACGCGCGCTTGAGCGTCGGGCTTTTTACGCGTGCGGTTTCACTGGTCATTGCGGTCTCCTCAGGCCTGAACCGGCTGTGCGCCGGTGGCCAGTGTCATAATGTTTTCCTGGCTAATCTCTGCCCCACTCAGCTCACCGGCGATAGAACCTTCGCGCATCACATACACCCGATCGCTCATGCCCACCACTTCCGGCAGCTCGCTGGAGATCATTAAAATCGCCACGCCCTGCTGCGCCATCTGCTGCATCATGCGGTAGATTTCGCTCTTAGCGCCGACATCCACGCCGCGCGTCGGCTCGTCAAGAATCAGGATGCGGGGCGCAATCGCCACCCAGCGTGAAATCAGCAGCTTCTGTTGATTGCCGCCGGATAAACCACCGGCCCGCACCTGAGCGTGCGGCACGCGAATGTTGAGCGAATCGATCGCTTCGCTGGCGATCTTCTGCCCTTTGCGCCGATTCAGCAGGCCGTAGCTGGCATCACGCTCCAGCGTCGCCATCACAATGTTGTCCTGCGCCGCCAGCTCGAGAAACAGGCCCTGCTCTTTACGGTTCTCGGTGAGAAAACCGATGCCGCGCGCAATCGCATCGCGCGGGGAGTGAATCTGCACCTTTTCGCCATCGATCCAGATCTCGCCGCTGCTGGGTTTACGCACACCAAAAATCAGCTGCGCCAGCTCGCTGCGCCCGGCACCGACCAATCCCGCCAGGCCGACGATCTCGCCGGCGCGCACCACCAGGCTGCTGGGATGCACTTTGTGTTTGTCGCTCAGGTGATTGACGGCCAGGCGGATGTCGCCAGGCGGAATCGTGCGGTCTTTGTTGAACAGGTCGCTGAGCGGACGGCCCACCATCATGCGCACCAGCTCGCTGGCGTTGAGCTGTTCGCGCGTCAGGCTGCCCACATATTCGCCGTCGCGCAGGACGCTCACCCGGTCTGAAAGCTCATACACTTCCGCCATGCGGTGGCTGATATAGATGATGGCCATGCCTTCGCTGCGCAGACGTTTAATCAGCGCAAACAGCTGTTCGGTTTCGCGATTGGAGAGCGCCGCGGTAGGTTCATCCATCACCAGGATGCGGCTGTTACGGTGCAGCGCGCGGGCGATCTCCACCTGCTGCTGCTCGGCAATGCTGAGACGGCTCACCAGATCGGTGGCGTTGAACTGTGCGCCCAACCGATCGATCACCCGCTGCGCCTCCTCCGCCATCTGGCGACGCTTCACTAGCCCGCCGCGCGTGATTTCACTGCCGAGAAAGATGTTCTCCGCCACCGTGAGATTGGGTGCCAGGTTGATCTCCTGATAAATCAGCGTAATGCCCGCCGCCAGCGCCTCTTTAGGGCCTTTAATCGCATAAGGCTGGCCGTCGATAAGAATTTCCCCACTGCTGGCGGTATAAGCACCGGCCAGAATTTTCATCAAAGTACTTTTGCCTGCGCCATTTTCACCCATCAGCGCATGCACTTCACCGGGCCAGACCGTGAGATCCACGCCCTTGAGCGCATAGAAACTGCCAAAGCGCCGGGTGATACCACGCATCGAGAGTATCGGTGTGCCGTCCATTGAGAGGCTCCTGCTGGCAAAGGTTGCAGCGAGTAAAGCCTGCCCAGATAAATGGAAAATGTCAGCGACCGTTCATATTTGTCATATTTCGCCCCGCTCGCGCTTCTATACTCGCCGGGAGTTGAGCGGTTAGAGGTGGCGAAAATGAGTCACGGTCTGCACTGGCACGCTGGCGCGCGTAGTCGCCTGCTGCTGTTTAACCTGCTGGTGATGTCGGTCACGCTGGCAGTCGGCCTGGTGGCGATTTTTGGATTTCGCCACGCCGGTCACATTCAGGAACAGGCACAGGCACAAACCCTGGCCGATATGAATGGCAGCCTGGCGCTGGCGCGCGATACCGCCAATGTGGCGATTGCCTCAGTGCGCCTGTCGCAGGTGGTCGGCGCGCTGGAGTATCAGAGCGAGTCGGCTCGATTGCAGCAAACCCAACGGGCGTTGCAGCAGTCGCTGACGCTGCTAGCCCACGCGCCGCTGGCCGCTCAGCAACCGCAGCTGCTCACGCGGATTCGTGAACGCAGCCAGATGCTGGAACTGAGCATTAATCAACTGCTGCGAGAAGGTCATCAACGCCACTTGCAGCGCAACGTGATGCTAAGCGGCCTGTGGCAAGCGCAGCTGCTGCTTAATCGTATTGATCTCCTGACTCACGCCAATTCCCCTTCTGACGCGCTGCGTCAGCAAACCCACAGCCTGTTAAGCGTGGCGATTCAATCCACGGCGCCACAAGCGGCGGTGCAGCAGCTGCAAACGGTGCTGCGCCAGTGGCACGCGTTAGCACTGAGCGGCGTGTTAAATACCCAGGCACAACGGCTGATCGCGACCAGCAGCAGTTTGCTACCCGTGGCGCAGCAGCTTGAGCAGAGTGATATCGCTATCGCCTACGCCACCTACCGCATTAAAGCGCTGGTGGCGATGCTCAATGAAGACATCACCCATTACGTGCAGCTGGTGGCGCAGCAGAGCGATGCGCGCAGCGCAGTGACTCACGAGGAGCTGGATTCCATCATCGGCTTTATTGGCCTGTTTATGCTGCTGGCGCTGCTGATCACTGGTTACGCGGGTTACTACATTTACCGCAATCTCGGCTCCAGCCTGACGGCGATCGCCCACGCCATGACGCGGCTGGCACAGGGTGAAAAGAGCGTCAACGTACCCGGTCTGGCGCGGCGCGATGAGCTTGGCGATCTGGCGCGCGCCTTTAACGTGTTTGCGCGTAATACCGCCTCGCTGGCGCACACCTCACGCCTGCTGAAAGAGAAAAGCAACCAGCTGGAATCCACCTTTCTGGCGATGCGCGACGGCTTTGCGCTGTTTGACAACAGCGGCCAGCTGGTGGTGTGGAATGCGCAATATGCCGAGCTGCTGGGTATCGCGCCGCGCGAACTGCATCGCGGCCTGCACTATCAGCAGCTGCTAACCCGCGTCAATATCCAGCTCAACGGGCTAGCGGATGCCCAGGAAGTGCGGCTGGATGATGGCCGCACGCTGGAGCTGCGTTTCAGCCCGGTGCCGCGTCGTGGCATGGTGAACACCGTGCTGGAGCGCACCACGCGCAAAGCGCTGGAAGAGGCGCTGCTGCACAGCCAGAAGATGAAAGCGGTTGGACAGCTAACCGGCGGACTGGCGCATGATTTCAATAATCTGCTGGCGGTGATCATTGGCAGCCTGGCGCTCACCGTCGATCAGCTGCCGCCCGGCACACTCGCCAACCGCATCGATCGTGCCCGTCAGGCGGCCGACCGTGCCGCACAATTAACGCAGCGCCTGCTGGCCTTCTCGCGCAAACAGGCGCTCTACCCGCGTGCGGTATCGGTGGTGGAGCTGGTAGACAATCTGCACTCGCTGTTGCAGCACGCGCTGTTACCGGGACAGCAGCTGGTGGTGGATGCACAGCGTCCCGGCTGGCCGGCGTGGATCGATGCCGGCCAGCTGGAAAATGCGTTGATGAATCTGGTGGTGAATGCGCGCGATGCCATGGAGCAACAAAGCGGAGAAATCCGTCTGCGCATCTGGAACCAGCGCAAGCAGGAAGCGGACGGCAAACGCGATCGCGTCACGATTGAGGTTATCGATCACGGTTGTGGCATGTCGACGGAGGTGCGTGAACAGGTGTTTGAGCCATTCTTTACCACCAAAGCGATCGGCAGCGGCAGCGGTTTGGGGTTATCGATGGTGTATGGCTTTGTGCGTCAGTCCGGCGGGCAGATAGAACTGGAAACCGCGCCGGGGCAAGGCACCACCATGCGCCTGCTGCTGCCACGCGCGCCGGATACCGCGCAGCCGGTGGCGCTGCCGTCGGCCTTTACCCCGGAGATCAGCAGCGATCGGCTGGTATTGGTACTGGATGATGAACCCACGGTGCGGCAAACGCTGTGTGAACATCTGCATCAGCTCGGTTACCTGACGCTGGAGTGCGGTGACGGCGAAAGCGCGCTGGCACTGCTGCGCCAGACGCCAGATGTTGAGCTGCTGATCAGTGATTTGATGCTGCCGGGCGGGCTTAACGGTGCGGACGTGATTCGCCAGGCGCAGGCGCAGTGGCCGCATCTGGCGACAATCTTAATCAGCGGTCAGGATCTGCGTCAGACGCAGGTCACGCTGCCGCTGTGTGAGCGGCTGGCGAAACCCTGGCAGCAGGCGCAGCTGGTGCAGGTGCTGGAGCGCGCCTGGCAACGCAGTGCACGGCTTAATCGCGCGCGGCAGGCTGCCACAGCGGCACCCCTTTCCCGGTGATATAGCGTTTGCGCAGCTTGCTGGACACCACGTCCATGATCATCACCACCGCCACCAGTATAATGGTCAGGAACATCACGACATCCCAGTTCCATAGACGCATGTTCTCGGCATAAACCAGCCCCACACCGCCGGCGCCGACGAAACCAAGCACCGCCGCCGACCGCGTGTTGGACTCAATCTGATACAGGCTGAGCGCGAGAAAGGTCGGGAACGACTGGGTGAAGATGCCGTAGCGATGTTTTTGCAGGCTGTTAGCGCCCACCGCGCTAAGGCCGCGGCTCGGTGAACGCTCCACCGCTTCGTGCCCTTCGGCATACAGTTTGCCGAGCAGGCCAACATCCTGAACCACAATCGCCAACACGCCCGCCAGCGGCCCCATGCCCACGGCGCGCACGAAGATCAGCCCCCAGATCGCCATGTCGATGCCCCGCAATACATCAAGCACGCGACGCACCACCAGTGAAATCGGCCGCGTCACGGGATCGTGCATCACGTTACGCGCCGCGAGGAACGAAACCGGCAGCGCAATCAGTGAGGCTGTTAGCGTACCGGAAAACACAATCGCCAGCGTAACCCCCACCTGGGTGAAGTAGTAGCCAAACGGCCAGTTGAGGAAATCCTGCCAGACAAACATGCGCAGGAAATAGCGGCTAAGCTGCTGGCAGCCGATGAGAAAGCGGCTCCATTCAATGCCAAAAAATGCAAAAAAGAACAGGTAGTAAAGCACGATAGCCAGCGCCACCAGCGCCACGCGACGCAAATAGCGCTGCTGAGCGGCAAACAGGGCGGCGTGCTGCTGTTTGAGTTTGGCGACATCCGGTGCCAGCGTAATCATTGCATCTCTCCTTCCACCACGCGGCGACGCAGCCAGCCAGACAAGGTATCCAGCAGCGAAACCACCACAATAATCAGCAGCAGCGTGATGCTGACCTGATCGTAACGATCGAGTTTTATATTGGTCATCAGCTCCTGGCCGATCCCGCCCGCGCCAACCAGGCCAAGAATGGTCGAGGAGCGGAAGTTAACTTCCAGACGCATAAAGCTGTAGGAGAGGAACGTCGGTTTAACCTGCGGCCAGAAGGCGAAGCGCATGCGCTGCAGTTTGCTGGCCCCGCAGGCAGCGAGGCCGCGCACCGGTTTATCCGAGGCGCTCTCAATCGCTTCGTAGAACAGTTTGGTCAAACTGCCGACGGTGTGCAGCGCCAGCGCGAGGAAGCCGGGAATGGCGCCAATGCCGAATGCCATAACAAACATCACCGCCCACGCCAGCTCCGGCATGGTGCGCAGGAAGGCGACAAAGGCGCGGATCGCGATGCGCAGGCTGCGCGGCGTTTGCGTATTATCGGCGGCGAAAAACGCCAGCACGGCGGCAATGCCTACCGCCACGATGGTGGACGACAGCGCCAGCTGTAAGGTTTCCCAGATCAGCGGCAGCTGGAAGTGCAGACGGTAGCCCCAATAGGCCAGCGAACCTTCGGTTTTGCCATCGGCAAACAGCAACGGCAGGTGCAGCACCGGCAGGGTTGCGCCGATGTAATCAAAGAAGTGTGGCAACGATTGCCAGACGGTGAGCAGATTGAATTCCGCCATCTTGCCCGCGGCCAGATAGAGCGCCAGCAACAGCAGCGACCACAGCAGCGAGTCGCGCTTTTGCTGACGGCGGATGCGTTGGTAGTAGTGTTCGAAATCGGTCAAGAGGGGATTCCTGTGTAACCCGGTCGCCATGAATGGCGACCCTACAATGTAGGGTGCGCATTAATGCGCACCGTTTTATCGCTTACCCGCGCGAACCCTTCATCAAATCACGCTTCATATCGATAATGTTCTGATAATCCGCCACGGTTGCCGGGCCGATGTGCTGGGTTCCGCCCACCGCTTTAACAAAGCAGCCGTGATCGTCTTTATCCAGTTTCTTGATGGTGGCCACCACCTTCGCTTTGAAATCAGCGGGCAGGTTGTTGCTCACCAGAATGGGGCCGTTCGGGATCAGCGGTGACTGCCAGATAATGCGGATCTGCTTCATCAGGTCCGGGTGATCCATACGAATCAGGCGACCAAACGCGCCGGAGGTATAGCCGCTTTCACGGTCGCCAATCAGCGATGTCCAGGTTACCGCGCCATCAAACTGGCCGTTGAGCACGCCGAGAATGTCCTGCTCGTGGCCGCCGGAGAAGGTGACGCTGGAGAAGGTGTTGTTGTACTTATCATCAACCGTGCCGCCAAACTCTTTCTTGAATGCCTGATTCGGCATCAGGAAGCCTGAGGTGGAATCGGGATCGGCCATGCCGAACGATTTGCCCTTCAGGTCTTCCAGTTTTTTGTACGGGCTGTCGGCTTTGACGATCACCACCGAGTGATAACCCTGTGAACCGTCTTTGTCATCCACCACAATGCCGACTATATCTACCGCTTTCGGGTTCTGCAGGTAAACCGAGGCGTAAGAAGCAGGCGACATGCTCAGCACCAGATCAATCTTGTTGCCCAGCAGGCCCTGAATCACGCCGGAGTAATCTGAGGAGTTGCGCAGTTTGGTATCGACCTGCAGCTCCTTGTCGAAGAAATCTTTCACACACTGGTTATCGCCAATCTGCTGTGTGGCGTTCTGGCCGCCGAGAATACCGAGGTTCAGTTCTTTTGGTGCATCCGCTGCGTTAACGCCAAAAGCCATCGCCATAGTCAGTAAAGCTAAAGAGGTCAGTTTCATTGGTGGTTGTTCTCTTGCCGTGGAAGTTAGTGGAGCTGGTTAATTTCGTCGCCGTACAGCTCATGCATCAGGCCGTCGGTCAACTGGGAAGGATGTCCATCAAACAGCACTTTGCCGCGCTGAATGCCGATAACACGCGTGCAGTAGCTTTGCACCAGTTCGATTGAGTGCAGGTTGACCATCACGCTGATGCCCTGCTCGCTCACCTGGCGCAGCACGTCCATGATGCGTTTGGTATTTTTCGGATCGAGTGACGCTACCGGCTCATCCGCCAGCAGGATGCGCGGGTTCTGCATCAGCGCCCGGCAAATCGCCACGCGTTGCATCTGGCCGCCGGAGAGGTTTTCTGCACGCTGTAGCGCCTGCGGCAGCATGTTCATCCACTGCAGCAGTTCAATGGCGCGAGCGCGGTCGGTTTCGGAAAAGACTTTGAAGAACGATTTCAGCGTTGAGGTCTGGCTTAAACGGCCGAGCAGCACATTGGTGATCACATCAAGGCGCGGCACCAGACAGAAATCCTGGAAAATCATGCCGCATTCGCTGCGCCATTCACGCATCTGGCGGCTGTTCAGCGTCACCACATCGCGATCCACTTCGCCCTGACGATTGCTGAGAATCGCGCCCTGTGAGGCGCTGATGGTGCCGTTCAACATATGCAGCAGCGTCGATTTGCCTGCGCCTGAGCGACCAATCACGGCCACCAGCTCGCCCGCATGCAGATCGAAGCTGACGTTATCCAGCACCTTGTTAGCGCCGTACGCTTTACACAATCCTTGCACCGACAGCACCTTGTTGCCCTGCCCGGTGATGGGCGGGAACGGATTGTCGACGACGGTTTTCAGTAATGCCTGTGCCATGATGCACTCCATCTCTTCTGAGTGGTTGATTGCCCGCTATTACGGGCAAATCGCATGAAAGCTTGATGACAGTAAAGTGATTAAACGGTGACAGCGTGGTACGGACGCGAAAAATGCACATTGGCCCGTCGTAGGGTCGCCATTTATGGCGACCTGCCGCGTCGGTGTGTATTAGGTCGCCATAAATGGCGCCCCTACAAAATCACGTGCCCGGTGTCGTAGGGTCGCCATTTATGGCGACCTGGTGCGGCGGTGTGTATTACGGTCAATCAGCCAACAATTGCCGCAAATGCTCAAGCGTATCGCGCAATTCACCATCGTTATTCAGCGCATAGCAGTGTGCCGGCAGCGGTTCGGCCGCACGCGCCAGACGTTTTGCGATCTCAACGTCTGACTCCCGCCCGCGCTGCCGCAGCCGCTTCGCCAGCACTTCCGGCGACACCTGCAACACCAGCGGCAGCAGCTGCGTACCATAGTGCTGCTGCACTATCGGCAGATGCAGGCGCGAACCGTTGACCAGCACGTTAAGACCGCGCGCCAGCCACAGATCGATCTCCTCGCCCAGCCCATAATGCAGACCGTGCGCCTGCCAGCTCACGGCAAACAGCCCCAGCGCTTCACGTCGCCGGAACTCCGCCTCGCTCAGCGCCACATGATTCTCGCCGCCGGCATCGGCTGCGCGCGTGATGTAGCGATGGGCGATCAACAGATTATCCGGCGGTGCCTCACGCAGCGCGTTCAGCAGGCTATCTTTGCCCGCGCCCGAAGGTCCGGTCAGCCAGATGAGGCGCGCCATCAGAACACCAACTTGCCTTGCGACCAGACGTGGCGAATGTGTGAATGGCCATGATCGGTATGCGCCAGTACTAAATCGGCGCGCAGCCCTTCGGCGATGCGCCCGCGATCGTGCAGGCCAATCGCCTGCGCCGGATTACACGTCACCAGCGCCGCCGCCTGCGGCAGCGTCAGCGTATTGCGTTCATCGGCGACCAAACGGAACACCGCGTCGAGCAAACTGGCGGGATAGTAGTCGGAGGAGAGAATATCCAGCAGGCCGTGGCTGGCGAGTTCCGCCGCCGCTACATTGCCGGAGTGCGATCCGCCGCGCACGATATTCGGTGCGCCCATCAACACCTGCATGCCACATTCACGCGAGGCGCGCGCTGCTTCCCGCGTGGTGGGAAATTCGGCGATGGCGCTGCCAACATCGTGTGACTCAGCCACATGCGCCGCGGTGGCGTCATCGTGGCTGGCCAGCGGAATGCCGCGCGAACGACACAAACTGGAGATGGCATTGCGGTTCGGCGTCGAGAACTCAGCGGCCAGCGCCAGCTGTTCGCGTTCAAACTGATCCATCTGCGCGTCGTTGAGCTGATATTTGCCCTGATAATAGGTGCGATACATCTCCAGCGAGGCGTACTGACGCTGGCCCGGCGAGTGATCCATCAGCGACACCAGCGACAGCTCCGGCGTGTTCATCAGCGCCTCAAACAGCGGCAGCGTGGTGTTGTGCGGCAGCTCGCAGCGCAGATGCAAATGGTGATCGGCGCGGTTAATCCCTTTGCGATTGCTGTCCTGAATCGCGTCGATCATCTTTGTCAGATTATCCAGACGATGGCCGCCATCGCGCACGTCGCCAACGCCAATCGCATCCAGCACCGTGGTAATGCCGCTGGCGACCATCAGCGCATCGTGGCTGCTCATTGCCGAGTGCGCGGGCCAATCGACTTTCGGTCGCGGCGTGAAGAATTTATCGAGATTGTCCGTGTGCAACTCTACCAGGCCCGGCAGCAGAAAGGCGTTTTCGCCATCCAGCGCGCCCGCCAGCTGGCTACGACTGTCGCTGAAACTGGCAATGCGCCCGTCGCGGATCTCCAGCGATCCGGCCACCACTTCCTGCTCCAGCACCAGCCGGACGTTGTTAATAATCATGCTTCTGCTCCTGTGTTCACTGGCTGCATGACGTGCAGGCGATCGGCGACGCGTGCACGCACCGCTTCGTCATGGAAAATACCGACAATGGCGGCACCGCGGGCGCGCGCCTGTTCAATCAGTTCCACCACCGCGGCGCTGTTGGCGCTATCCAGCGAGGCGGTCGGCTCATCCAGCAGCAGCACCGGATAGTCGGCGATAAAACCGCGCGCGATGTTGACGCGCTGCTGTTCGCCACCGGAAAAAGTGGACGGCGCCAGTGACCACAAACGCTCCGGCACGTTGAGGCGCGTCAGCAGCTCTTTGGCGCGCTTTTCGCAGAAGGCACGCTCGGTGCCGCGCTCCAGCAGCGGCTGCATGACGATCTCCAGCGTCGGCACGCGTGGAATAACGCGCAGAAACTGGCTGACCCAGCCGATGGTATGGCAGCGAATCGCCAGAATCTGGCGCGCGGGGGCATTAGCCATGTCGATCCATTCGCCCTGATGTTGCAGCCAGATATGCCCGCTGTTGGCCTGATAGTTGCCGTATAGCGCGCGCAGCAGCGTGGATTTTCCGCTGCCCGAACGGCCATGTAACACCACGCATTCGCCGCCGCTGACTTCCAGATTGGCATCCTGCAACACCGGCAGCGCGGCGCTGCTCTGGTTGTGCAGCACAAAAGTTTTGCTGAGTTGCTCTACGCGCAATAAAGGTTGCATGTTGATGTCCTGATGTTGGTTGGTCGCCATAAATGGCGACCCTACAAGGCGTTACGGTTACATTTGGATATCGTGAGTTCGCCATAAATGGCGCCCTTACCTCTGGCACGTCGCTGTCTGATGGTCGCCATAAATGGCGACCCAACATATGGCACGTCGTAGGGTCGCCATTTATGGCGACCTTATTCATGACCGCGTCGTGGTTAACTCAACACCGACGAAACCAATAGTTGGGTATACGGATGATGCGGATCGTCCAGCACGCGATCCGTCAGCCCGCTCTCCACCACGCGGCCCTGCTTCATCACCAGCAGACGATGCGCCAGCAAACGCGCCACGCCGAGATCGTGCGTCACAATCACCACCGCCAGATTCAGCTCGCGCACCAGCGTGCGCAGCAGATCCAGCAGGCGCGCCTGCACCGACACATCTAAACCACCGGTCGGCTCATCCATAAACACCAGCGTCGGCTGCGTCACCAGGTTGCGCGCAATCTGCAAGCGCTGCTGCATACCGCCGGAGAAAGTGGTGGGCAGATCGTCGATGCGGTTGGCGGGGATTTCGACATCCTGCAGCCAGCGCATCGCCTCTTTACGGATATCGCCATAGTGGCGATTGCCCACCGCCATCAGGCGTTCACCGATGTTGCCGCCCGCCGTCACCTGCGGACGCAAACCATCCAGCGGATGCTGATGCACCACGCCCCATTCGGTGCGCAGCAGGCGGCGGCGATCGCTCTCGCTCAGCTGATAAAGATCCTGCGCACGGTAAAGAATATTGCCCTGCTGCGGGGCTAACCGCGCCGACAGGCTGCGCAGCAGCGTGGTTTTGCCCGAACCGGATTCCCCGACAATGCCTAACACTTCGCCAGGATAGAGCTCAAAACTCACCTCTTCAAACCCTTTGCCTGGCGCATAAAGGTGCGTCAGATTGTTGACCGCAAGCAGCGGCTGTTCACTGTGCATGCTGTTGTTCCTGCTGCTGGTGGCAAAAATCGGTATCGGAGCAGACAAACATGCGCGTACCGGCGTCATCCATCACCACCTCGTCGAGGTAGCTGTGGCGCGAACCGCACAGCGCGCAGGGTTCATCCCACTGCTGCACGCTGAACGGGTGATCGTCGAAGTCGAGGCTTTCCACTTTGGTAAACGGCGGCAGCGCATAGATGCGTTTTTCACGTCCGGCACCAAACAGCTGCAGCGCCGGCATCATGTGCATCTTCGGGTTGTCGAATTTGGGGATCGGTGACGGATCCATCACGTAGCGATCGTTGACCTTCACCGGGTAGGCATAGGTGGTGGCGATGTGGCCGTAGCGGGCAATATCTTCATACAGTTTCACCTGCATGATGCCGTACTCCTCCAGCGCGTGCATGGTGCGGGTTTCGGTCTCGCGCGGCTCAATAAAACGCAGCGGTTCCGGGATTGGCACCTGGAAAATCAGGATCTGATCCTCTTCCAGCGGCGTTTCGGGAATGCGGTGCCGCGTCTGAATCAGCGTGGCATCAACCGTACGTTCGGTGGTTGCCGCGCCGCTGACGCGCTCAAAGAAGCGACGAATCGATACCGCGTTGGTGGTGTCATCGGCGCCCTGATCGATCACCTTCAGCACATCGGCATCGCCAATGATGCTGGCGGTGATCTGAATGCCGCCGGTGCCCCAGCCATACGGCATCGGCATTTCGCGTCCGGCAAACGGCACCTGATAACCGGGAATCGCTACTGCTTTTAATATTGCGCGGCGGATGGTGCGTTTGGTTTGTTCATCCAGATAACCGTTGTTGTAGCCGGTTAACTCACTCATGATTCTGCTCCTGATGCTGTTGGCGCAGCCGTTTCAGCAGCTCAAGCTCCGCCTGGAAATCGACGTAGTGCGGCAGTTTCAAGTGCGAGACAAAGCCCGCCGCTTCCACGTTGTCGGCATGCGACAGCACAAACTCTTCGTCCTGCGCTGGACCGGCAATCCGTTCGTTATACTCCGGTGCCTGCAGCGCACGATCCACCAGCGCCATCGCCATCGCTTTGCGCTCGGAGCGACCAAACACCAAGCCGTAACCGCGCGTGAAGTGCGGCGCGCTGGCGGTTTCAGTAGTAAAGCCGTTCACCATTTCGCATTCGGTCAGCAGGATTTCGCCGATCTCGATGTCAAAATCCAGCTCTTCCGGGCAGATCGAGACGCTGAGATAACCGGTACGAATTTCGCCGGCGAACGGATGGTTACGGCCGTAGCCACGCTGCGTCGAGTAGCCGAGTGCCAGCAGGAAGCCTTCGTCGCCGCGCACCAGCTGTTGCAGACGCGCCGCGCGCGTGGCGGGATAACCGGGCGGCTCGCGGGTGATGTCGCACGGCTCGCTGCCGTCATCCTCTTCGCGCGCCGCCAATCCTTCATGGGTCATCATGCTGAACACGTGCGGGCAACGTTCGGGTAGCGCCTGATCGTCACGCTGCGCCGCCGGCGTTTCACCATTGGCCAGCAGGGTGAAATCGAGCAGGCGATGGCTGTAATCGTAGGTGGGACCCAGCACCTGGCCGCCCGGCAGATCTTTGTAGACCGCGGAGATGCGGCGCTCAAGGCGCATCTCATCGGTTGCCAGCGCCAGGCTATCGGCGAGGCGCGGCAGCGTGGTGCGATAGGCGCGCAGCAGGAAAATCGCTTCCACTAAATCGCCGCTCGCCTGTTTGATGGCTAAGGCCGCCAGCTGCGGATCATAGATGCCGCCTTCGGTCATCACGCGATCGACCGCTAAACCGAGCTGTTGCGCCAGCTGGTCGCACTGCAACTCCGGCAGCGCGCGGTCGCCCCGCCGCAAATCGGCCTGTAGCTCATGGGCGCTGGCAATCGCCTTCTCGCCCCCTTTAACCGCAACGTACATCAGCACACCTCCACGTCGGTGGTGCGTGGCAGCGCCATCATCGCTTCACCGCAGGTGAAAATCAGATCCACGCCCTGCGGGAAAGGATGCGGACGCTCGCGCAGGTAGTGCAGAATCGCCTCCGGCAGCTGCGGTGCAATGGCGCGCGGTTCACGTAAACCTGGGCCCGAGAGGCGCAGCGTCAAACCGCCGCTCAATGATGGCACCTCAACAATCAGCGTGGTGCTCTTCTCTGGCGACATATTGTCGCCAGACGCAAACAGTGCCGGATCGGGATTGGCCGCCGCATGCGTCAAGGCGAACGGTGCATCGCGCTCAGCGACAATCGGCACGCCGGTATGAAAGCGCAGGTTGCTGCGCACCACCTCGTTATCGATACGACCATCGAGCCACAGTGCGCTCTCCTGATCGACCAGCGTCAACAGCACCGCCGTGGCCGCCGGCGACAGATCGCCCCAGCCCTGTTGCAGCGGCAGCGACACCAGCACGCCCGGCTCGCTCATCGCTTTGAGGATGCGGCGGAAGGCGCGCTGTGCATCGGCAACCGGATGGTTAAAACTTGCCAGTAATGTCATCAGTTATCTCCGCGAACCAGCGTAAAGAAATCCACTTTGGAGCTGGCGATTTCCCGCGCGCGCAGCTGACGCTGCTCTTCACGCAGCGCCGCCAGCGGGGCAATCACTTTTTCCTGTAACAGCGCCTGGGTTTCCGGCTGTTGCAGCAGTGCATCGATTAACGCGCAGCGCTCGGCGTGGGATTTATCGCGCCCCAGCACGTAGCTAAAACCGAGCGTGCCGTCGTGCAGTTTCACCACCGCGCGCGTTACCGTGGCATCGCCCATCACGAAGCGCTTGCCGCTGCCGCCCATACGCGCCTGCAGGCGGGTTAATCCGGTTTCCGCCGGACGCACGCGCTCAAAATCCGGGTTTAAGTGCAGCGGCTGCCAGTGCGCATTCAGGCTGCTGGCTTCGCTGTGGGCCAGCACCGAAAGCCAGTGCTGGCGGGCTGTTTGCTGTTTCATTCGTGCTCCAGAGTCAGTTCAATCATGTCGCCGCGCGTCAGGCTAACGGAGTATTCCGCCACCTTGCCGTCGCGGTGCTTATTCAGGGTGCGCACACACAGCAGCGGCGACTGCAGGGCAATCTCCAGCTGTTTGCACTCTTTCGCCTGCGCGCGGCGAGTGCTAATGCGGGTTTGGCTGCGCGTCAGGCTTAAGCCCAGCTGCTGCTGCATAAAGTCATGCAGCGAACCGCTGTGAAACTGCTGCAGCGCGGGCCACCAGCTGAGATCGGCGAGGAAGTGATTAATCACGCAAACCGCAACACCATTAACCCGGCGCAGCGTGCGCAGATGGATAACGTTGTCACCCTCACTGATGCCCAGCGCGCTGGCCACATCGCCGCTGGCCGGACGTATTACCGCCAGCAAACGCTCGCTGGTGGGATGACTGCCCTGCTCCATCAGGTTTTGGCTAAAGCGCGCCTGTGCATGCAGCGGATAATCGTAAGGACGCATCAGCACCAAAATGCCCACGCCGTGACGCCGTTGCAGCAGGCCTTTATTGACCAGCTCATCGACCGCGCGGCGCAAGGTGTGGCGATTGACTTCGTAGTGGTCCGCCAACTGCTGCTCGGAAGGCAAATAATCGCCGCAGCGATAGCGCTCCTGCAGCGCCTGCTCCAGCTGGGCGGCAACGGCCTGGTACACAGTGGTCGGATGTCTGGATATCTCCATCACGCTCAATACCTCATGTGGTTGAGGAGTGCAGCGACGCTCGCTGCGGGATGGCGATTACATTGCGGGCAGTAGATGACAGCGCCGTGACGGCTCAATGACGCAAAGATGAATTTGCTTTACGGCAGGAGGAACGTGGGGCAAAGCGGGTTAATTCAATAAACTATCTTTAACTGTTTCCTTTGTGACCATGTTCAAAAAATTTGCGTCCATTTTCACTGACTTATCGCTTCCCTTACTCCGTGCAGCCTGGGTAAGTTCTGCTAAGTTAAAAGATGAACCCTTCTTGTCAGGCGAATCTCAAAATGATTAACGCATTAAAACTATCGGATGGTTTTCGCGGTAACTTTGTCCGTGAAGTTATTTTGCCGCTGATGGCTATTTTACTCCTGACCTTTGCCGGCGCGGGGATGGGTCTGTTCTGGGGGACCTCGCTCACCAACAATGAAGCACGCGATCAGCAGCAGCGTATGATTGAGGCTTCCTTCGCGCAAAGTCTCAGTGAGCATCTGCGCCAGCTGCGCAGCCTGACGCGCTGGTCACCGCTGGCCGATCAGCTGGCGTTAGCGCATCCCGACCAAAGCTGGCTGACGCAAAATGTCGGCGGCTGGCTGTATGACATGTTTGACCACCAGCTGGTGATCTTACTGGATCGCGATAATCAGCTGGTTAATGTCTGGCGCAACGGCCAACCGGTGCCCGATAAGCGCGTGGGTCCCTATTTGCAAGAGATGCTGCAGAGTCCGCTGGTGCTCAGCAGCGATGTGGCGGCGGGTCCTGCCGATCGCGCTGATTTTGTGCGCATTGGTCAACGCGCCGCCGCGCTGGCGGTGGGTGACATCAGCAGCACGAAACAGGCGGGACGCTATCGCCTGGTGAGCATTAAATTTCTTGATGATGGCTATTTGCGTAATCTCTCCGATCGCAGCCAGCTGCGGCAGCTGCACTTTAGCGACACTGAACCGGCGGGAAAAACCAAAGCGCGCTACCTGCTCAATTCTCAGCAGGGCAATCCCGTCGGCTATCTTAGCTGGCAACCGGACAAGCCTGGCGCTCAGATGCTGCGCACCATCGGTCCTTCAACGCTGCTGTCGGTGATGTTAATCACGCTGCTGTGCCTGTTTATGGTACGGCGTATCTGGACCTCGTCGCTGAAACTGTCGCAGTCGTTATTGCAACTGGGCGCCAGTGAAGCGCAGGCACAGCATCTGGCGTTTCATGATGTGCTGACCGGTTTACCGAATCGTTCGCTGGTGGAAGATCGTTTAACCCAGGCGCTGGCGCTGGCCGGACGCCACGACCAGCGCGTGGCGCTGCTGCTGCTGGATCTGGATCGTTTTAAAAACATCAATGATACCTACGGTCATCACGCGGGCGACGAAATGATCATGGAGGTGGCGCGCCGTCTCAACGACATCGTGCGCGCCAGCGATACGGTCGGTCGTATTGGCGGCGACGAGTTCATTATTGTCATGCCGGATGTTGAGAATATTGGCCAGGTGCAATCGCTGGCGAACCGCATCATTGCTCGCCTCAGCGAGCCATATCAATGGGTGGGCAGTGAATTATGGGTCGGCGTAAGCGTCGGTCTGGCGCTGGCACCGAAGGATGGCATCGATCGGCTTGAGCTGATGCGTAAAGCGGATATCGCGCTGTATGAAGCGAAAAATCACGGACGCGGCCAGTATCGTCAGTTTGAGAAAGTGATGGATGAATCGCTGCGCACGCGCCAGCAAATGGCGGCGGATTTACGTCAGGCGTTGGTGAAATGTGACGGTCTGGCGGTGTGGTATCAGCCGCTGATGGATATCAGCGGCCAGCGCGTGGTAGGCCTTGAGGCGCTGCTGCGCTGGCATCACGCCGAACGAGGCGATGTCTCGCCGGGTGATTTCATTGCCATTGCCGAAGAGACCGGCATGATTATTCCTCTTGGCGAGTGGGTGCTACGTGAAGCCTGTAAAACCGCGCTCAGGCTGCCCGATATCGTTGTGGCGGTGAATGTTTCGCCGGTACAGTTTCGCGCCAGCAGTTTTGTTGAGCGCATTGTTGAAATTGTGCGGGAAGAAGGTGCCGATCCCACACATATGGAGCTGGAGATCACTGAAGGTGTGCTGATTGAAGATGAACATGAGGCGCGCAATAGCATTATCGCGCTGCGCGAAGCCGGTTTCCGCATTGCGCTGGATGATTTTGGCACCGGTTATTCCAGCCTGAACTACCTCAGCACCTTCCCGGTGGATAAGATTAAAATCGATCGTTCATTTACGCAGTCGCTCGGCGTGGCGCAGAACTCCACCGCGATTGTTGAATCGGTGGTGCGGTTAGGCCACGCGATGGGCTTAACGGTCACCGCCGAAGGGGTTGAAACCGAAGGGCAAAAGAATGCGCTGGCTGATGCCGGCTGCAACCAGCTGCAGGGGTATTTGTTCAGCCACGCCGTGCCGTTCGAAGAGATAGAGAAAATGGTGTGATCGCCAGAATACCAGGTCGCCATAAATGGCGCCCCTACGGTCTCGGTGTAGGGTCGTCATTTATGGCGACCTGAATAACCGCGCCACGCGCAATAAATTAACTCTGAATACGTCCCTCAAAATTAAACAACCTTCATCGCCTTCTCGCCGCAAATAAAATAATATTATGTCGGCAAGGAGGCCATGATGAAGAACCGTAAATATCCACGCTTGAAAAATCATGATTACCGCACCAACGGCGCCTATTTCATCACCCTGGTTTGCCATCGCCGCGCACCTTTATTTGGCCTATTCATCGCAACAGAATTCTGCCTCACGCCGATTGGGGATTATGCCATTAAAGCCTGGCAGGCCTTATCACAACGCGATACCGCGATAACTCTTGATGCCTTTGTCCTGATGCCGAATCACCTGCATGGCATTATTTGGCTAAATGAAAGCACACATCGGTCCCTGCTGAATATTGTTAATTGGTTTAAAGCGGAGATAACGCGTGAAACTGGGATAAAGGTATGACAGCGCAGCTTTTATGATCGCGTGATTCGGGATGAGCACGAATTACTGAACATCCGCAGATATATTGAAGAGAATCCCATGAAATGGGAACTGGACAGGTTGTATGTATCTGGAAAACCGTAAGGTCGCCATTCATGGCGACCACATTACCAGGTGCGCATAAATGCGCACCCTACAAGCAACACAGAGATCTGTTTACGATGGAAAATCCGTCTCAATCGAGGTTTGTTTCCACGCTTCGATCTGCGTCAGGCGCTCTTTCAATTTATTGGTCACCGCGTCGTAACCCCATGCGCCCATCACCAGATGGCGCGGTGGATTGGCGTGTTCGGTGATGGCGATCATCGCACTGGCTGCACGAGCCGGATCGCCCGCCTGGGTGCCGCTGTATTCCGAGGTAGATTTCATGCGCGCTGCTGCGGTTTCAGCATATTCCGGCAGCTTGCTGGGGGTTTGATGCAGCGAGCGTCCGGCCCAATCGGTGCGGAACGGGCCAGGTTCGACGCAGGTAACGTGAATGCCCAGCGGTGCGGTTTCTAGCGCCAGCGAGTCAGACCACCCTTCCACCGCATGTTTGCTCGCCGAATAGTAGCCCGAGCTGGCGAAGCCAATAAAACCAGCGACCGAGGTGATATTGATGATATGGCCGCTGCGCGCTTTGCGCATGGCAGGCAGCACCGCGCGGGTTAGCGCGAACAGGCCAAACACGTTGGCATCAAACTGGGCGCGAATCTCTTTCTCTTCACCCTCTTCCACCGAACTTTGATACCCGTAACCGGCGTTATTAACCAGCACATCAACGCTACCGAATTTCGCCAGCGCTGCGTTCACGGCCTGTTCGATGCTGGCCTGATCGGTGACATCCAGCGCCAGAGCCAGCGCGTTATCGTGTCCGCTCACTAAATCCTGCACTTTTGATACATCACGTGCGGTAACAACCGTGTTGAAGCCGCGCGCAATGGTCTGCTGCGCCAGTTCGCGACCAAAACCGGTTGAACAGCCTGAAATGAACCAAACTGGCGTAGTTGCTGAAGCCATAGTAACGTCCCCTTCAATGTGAATAGGCCCAATGAAACCTCACCGGGCAAAGAGAGTAACTATGGCAAACCCGGTCAAGGGTGATTAGCGATGCGTGCGCCATGAACAGGCCGCAGGACTTGGTTCCCTCTCCAGCCAGCCGGAGAGGGTGAGGGAAAAGTACAATCAGATCTGGAAATCGATGGCCGGTTCGTTCTCGGTTTCGTAAGAGAGCGCCTGACGTTTGATCTCCTCCAGCGACAGATTAGCATTACACAGCTCGAGGAACTGCCACACGTAGTTGCGCTGTAGTTGTCCGCGCTTCAGTCCCAGCCATACGGTATTAGCATCGAAAAGATGGTGCGTATCGATTTTTACCAGATCTTCGCCTTCGTAAATATCACACGCCTGATCGGCGAGAATACCCACGCCAAGGCCCAGCTCAACGTAGGTTTTCACCACGTCGGAATCCTGCGCGCTGAGCACGATATCCGGCCTGAGTCCTGCCGCCTGGAAGGCACGATCGACGCGCGAACGGCCGGTAATGCCCTGACGATAGGTGATCAGCGGATAGCGGCTAAGGCTGGCAAGCGTCACCGGCTGATGCTGCAGCAGCTCGTGATCGTGCGGCACCAGCAGCGAGTGATGCCAGCTGAACCAGGGAAACGCCGCAAGGCTGCTGTTGTTCACCAACTGCTCGGAGGCAATACCGATATCGGCTTCACCGGCCAGCAGCATAGCGACAATCTCCTGCGGCGACCCCTGATTCAGCTCGAGACGCACGTTCGGATAGAGCTGTCGAAACGCTTTAATCACGCGCGGCAAACTGTAACGCGCCTGGGTATGGGTGGTAGCGATAGTCAGCACGCCGCTGGTTTCATTGGTAAACACATCCGCTAAGCGGCGTACTTTGCCCGCTTCATCAAGGATGCGTTCAGCAATGGTCAACAACGCTTTGCCCGGCTCGGTCATGCCGAGGAGTCGCTTGCCACGACGAATAAAAATTTCCACGCCCAGCTCATCTTCCAGATCGCGAATATGGCGGCTTACCCCGGATTGGGAAGTAAACAGCGTATTCGCCACTTCAGTCAGGTTGAACTCGCAACGGGCCGCTTCACGTATAATTTTAAGTTGCTGGAAATTCACACCCTTTTCTCCTGATTCCTGCCCCTGTTTCGCCCATGTTATGAAGTTGGTGTGATTGCAACAAATAATAAAAAACGGTGTGTTATGCGGAATAGTAATAAGGGAAGGCGATGGGAGCTGAATAGCTGACAGGCATTACGCAGGGTAGCGGCGCACGGCATTGCGCCATAAATTGCGCCGCTACAGCGTAAGTAATGAACGTGTGACTTAGCGTGGCTGGCCGTCGACGAGGGAATCCATCAATTCCATCTCTTCGCGACTCAGCAGTTTACCAATGTTAACCAGGATGATCATGCGGGTGTCGATCACGCCAAGGCCCAGCAGATAATCACTGGAAAGCACCGAGGTGAAGTCGGGTGTAGGTCTGATCTGATCGGCTTCCAGTGATAGCACGTCCACCACGCCATCCACCACGATGCCCACAATGCGATCGCCAAAGTTCAGGACAATCACCACCGTGTCTTTATCATCTTCCGTAACGGGCAAATGAAAACGCAAACGTAAATCGATGATGGGCACGATGACGCCGCGCAGATTGGTCACGCCGGTAATAAAATCTGGCGAGTTGGGGATACGCGTGGCGCGATCGCAACCGCGTATCTCCTGTACCTTGAGAATATCAATGCCATACTCTTCGTCGCCGAGACGGAAAACTAAATACTCTTGCGCCACGGCGTCTTTGTTGGCCAGGGAAACTGACATGCTAAAACTCCTTCCACACCCGCGCGTTGGCGCGCGAGCGTTTGCTGCTAATCGTTAAGGGTCGAAAGCTCAACCACATCCAGAATCAGTGCCACGCTGCCGTCACCAAGAATCGTCGCGGCCGATACGCCTTTCACTTTGCGGTAGTTCTGCTCAAGGTTTTTCACCACCACCTGTTGCTGGCCGAGTAGTTGATCGACCCACAGCGCATAGCGGACGCCCGCGCTCTGCACAATCACCACAATGCCATCGTCGCTGTGCGCGTCGCCATTGACCGCGAAGCGCTGACGCAACAGCACCAGCGGCAGATACTCACCGCGCACCTGCAATAGGCGCTCTTCACCGACAAAGCGGCAGATCATCTCTTCTTTCGGCTGCAGGGATTCCATGACGGCGCCCAGCGGCAGCACATAGATTTCATCGGCCACTTTCACCAGCATGCCGTCGAGAATCGCCAGCGTCAGCGGCAGGAAAATGCTGATCGTGCTGCCTTCTCCGGTGCGGGAGTGAATATCCACATGGCCGCCCATCGCCAGAATATTTCGCCGCACCACGTCCATGCCCACCCCGCGTCCTGAGACATCGGTGACGCTTTCGGCGGTAGAGAAACCGGCAGCAAAAATCAGCATCCACACGTCGTCATCACTGATCGTCTCGCTGACGTTCATCCCTTGCGAGCGCGCCTTAGCGAGGATTTTTTCACGGTTCAGGCCAGCACCGTCGTCCGTCACTTTTATCACGATGTTGCCACCGTGATGTTCCGCCGAAAGCGTTAAATTGCCGCACGCCGGTTTGCCTTTCGCCAGACGTTCTTCGGGAGATTCGATACCGTGATCAAGACTGTTACGCACCAGATGCGTCAGCGGATCGATAATGCGTTCAATCAGGCTCTTATCCAGTTCGGCCGATCCGCCTTTTAGCGTCAACTCCACCTGCTTATTGAGGCGCGAGCCCAAATCGTGCACCAGGCGCGGGAAGCGACTGAACACGTAATCCATCGGCATCATGCGGATCGACATCACCGATTCCTGCAGCTCACGCGTATTCCGCTCCATCTGCGCCACGCAGTTTTGCAACCTGTCGTAGCTGCCGGGCTCGAGCGAATTGGTGAGCTGTGACAACATCGCCTGGGTGATGATCAGCTCGCCAACCTGATTGATGATCTGGTCAACTTTACTGACCGCCACGCGAATGCTGCTTGATTCCTGATTCGCCGCACGCGGCGCAGCGGCAGCAACTGCTGGCGCAGGTTTTTCTGCCACCACCGGAGGCGGTGCGATAACGGGCGCTGGCGCGCTCACTTCCGCTGCCGCTGTCGATTCAATCAGGATCTGCGTGTCGTCCAGCACAAAGCAGAGCACCGCAGAGATCTCCTCGGCGGTGACGCTGGTGAGCAGATCCACGGTCATGCTGTTGCCGAGGCTTTCCACCTGCATGATTGTGCCAAGATGCTGCAGCTCTTCACGAAGCAGTGTCTGTTCACGCGGCTCAACCGCGCTGAGGGTAACGCGTAAAAGCGATTCATCACCGCTCTGCGCCGGAACGGGGCTGGCAGCGACCACCGCCGCTGCGGGTGGCGTTACCGGCTCGCCCTGCTCCAGCAAGGCAATCTCACGCAGCGCCTGACAAATATAGTGAAAACTCGCCTCATCGGGCTCCTGCGAAGACTGATACGCTTCCAGCTGCGCTTGCATAATGTCTTTACTTTCCAGAAACAGGTTAATGTGGTTACGGTTGAGCATCAGTTTGCCGCTGCGCGCCTCGTCCAGCAGGTTTTCCAGTAGATGAGTGGTTTGCTGCAGCGCACTGAAGCCAAACGTGCCCGCGCCGCCTTTCAGCGAGTGGGCCGCGCGGAAAATCGCGTTAAGCTGCTCTTTGTCCGGCGAAGCCAGATCCAGCTGGAGCAGATGCTGCTCCATATCCGCCAGCAGCTCTTCCGCCTCACTGAAGAAAATCTGCGAAAAATCATTCACGTCCATCGGTGTAACCCTGAACCTCTTTCAGCTGAGCGCCGTTAATTTCTGCCATTTCCGGCACCTCGGATACCGGCTGCACGCTGCGGGTTTCGCTACGGATCGCCTGCTCTTTACTGCGGCTCAACACCAGAATACTGATGCGGCGATTGCGCGGATCGTCTGGTGCCACATCCTCTAACGGCAAGTGGCTGGCATTGCCGATGACGCGCAGGAAGCGTTCATCACTCAATCCGGCGCTCACCAGCACACGACGAACCGCATTGGCACGGCCGGTGGAGAGCTCCCAATTGCTATAGCCGCCGACGCCGCCCGAATACGGCAGTGAATCGGTGTGACCGGTCAGACTGATCTTGTTAGGCAGCTCATTCAGCAACGGCACCAGCGCTTGCAGGATGCCGTTCATATAGGATTCCGGTATTTCGCTACCAATCTTAAACATCGGTCGATTTTGCGAATCGGTAATCTGGATCAGTAGCCCATCGTTGGTAAGGGTGAGCAAAATATTGGATTTGAAGTTGTTCAGCCGCGGATCGGTTTGAATCATCTGCTGCAGCTTTTTCTTCGCCTGTCGCAGACTTTCCAGCGCCTGCTGGCGGCTCACCGCATCCATTTGCTTTTTAAAGACTTCGCCATCTTTTTTAACCAGATCGTCACCGCCGCCGGGGATCACGCTGTCGCTCAGGCTGGTTTTATTGCCTTGCGCCAGGGCGGGTTTTAACGGCACGCGAAAGTAATCGGCTATCTGCTCACGCTGCGTGGGATCGGATTGCGACAGCAGCCACATCACTAAAAAGAACGCCATCATGGCGGTCATAAAGTCGGCGTAAGCGATCTTCCAGGTGCCGCCATGGTGCGCGTGTTTATGCTTCTTGCGCTTGCGGACAATAATCGGCGTATCTTTTTTCATGCGGCAGCTGCATCCGAGGGTTTGGATTTCAGGCTGGCGTTCGATTTCACTTCGCGCACGTGCTCTTCCAGCTCTTCAAAAGAGGGACGTTCGCTGGTGTAAATGGTCTTACGGCCAAATTCCACCGCAATCTGCGGCGCGTAACCGTTCAGGCTGGAGAGCAGCGTGACTTTGATGCACTGCAAAATCTTCACCTGATCGCTACTTTTCTGGCGCAGCAGCGTGGCCAGCGGCAGAACAAAGCCGTAAGCAATCAGAATACCGAGGAAGGTCCCCACCAGCGCGTGGGCAATCAGCATGCCCAGCTCAGCAGCAGGACGATCGGCTGCGGCCAGCGCGTTCACCACGCCCATTACCGCCGCGACAATACCAAAAGCCGGAAACGCATCGCCGACGTTATTCAGGCTCTGCGCCGGGACTTCCAGCTCCTCTTCACAGGTTTCGATCTCTTCGTCCATCAACGCTTCGATCTCATGCGAATTCATGCTGCCGCCAATCATCAGGCGGAAGTAGTCCATGACGAAGTTGCTGAGCATCGGATCGCTCATCAGACGTGGATAGGCGCTGAGAATCTCGCTGTTCTGCGGATCTTCAATATCCTTCTCCAGCGTCATCAGGCCATGCACGCGGCTTTTGGTCAGCAGCAAAAACAGCATCGCCATCAGATCCATGTAGACCGCTTTGTTATAACGTCGACCTACGAAGAGCCTGGCAACCGCGCGACCGGTAGATTTGAGGGATTTAACGTTGTTACCAACAATGAAGGCGCCAACGCCAGCACCACCAATAATCAGCAGTTCTAGCGGCTGGAACAGGGCGGCAAGTTCACCGCCGGAGAGCACAAAACCACCAAAGACAGTGAAGATAACCACAAGATAGCCAATGATAACTAACACAACTTCTCCTTTCTGATTTTATCTCCGGCGCGGTAAAACCACGCCGGCTACTTGCCATCTTGTTAGCCGCACCTGTCAGGGGATCAGGCGTTTACCAACATAAAGTTGCTGGCAGCCAGCGGGCTCGACTCGCTAGCAAAATTCACCTGAGACTTCTTAAATGCACGCGATGGCGGACTACACAAACTGCACGTGAACGGATTTTTGATAAACTCCGTGGTCACAATAAAACCGCCCTGACATACGCTGCAGGCTTTACGCGAAATAATGCCGCAATCAATAAAGCGTAATAATGTCCAGGCACGCGTCAGCCCCAGTACCGGTTTATCACCCTCTCGTGATGGGCACTGTTCCAGATATAAACGATACGTTTTCATCAGCGTCTGGATGGACGGTGCCTTCTCGGTACTTTTTAAATAGAGGTAGATGTTATAAAACATCGACGAATGTATATTTTGTTCCCAGGACATAAACCAGTCTTCTGAGAACGGCAGCATCCCTTTCGGTGGCGGGCAACCGCGTAACTCTTTATATAAGCGCAACAGGCGACGACGGCTTAATGAGGTTTCCGTTTCCAGAATCTGCATACGCGCGCCGAGGGTAATCAGCTCCATCGCAATATTTACTTCGTGTACTTCTTGCAGCAGGCTTTTCTCACACATTCCAGACACCTCGCTCTGCAACTTCTGCCGGTGCTTCACTGAGTGAATTAAGCAAATTGGTTGAAAGAATGATGCCAGTATGAATTTGCTGCAGTGCTTCTATACGTGAATCCTTGGTTAGGTTTTCGATGACCACTTCATCATCAACACGAAGTCGGCATATAAATTGATTGGTTGCCGCCAACTTCATTAACTGCGGCAGGGACAACTCTTTTAAGTTATCCATAGTTCCCTCGGATAATCCCAGGCGGAAACCAGCAGCAAACTTATCCTGACGGATTATCTGCTGAGCAAGCAGTAGATATGACAAATTGATATCATGGATGTGTTGAAGATATTCATCGAAATTAGACACTGAGTAACACCTCAAAGTTTATTAATCATAAACAGGTAAAATCAAAAAGGTGATCATTGGTATCAGCTGGAAATTCGCATCTCTGCAACACCGCTCGTTCACATTTATTTCACACCAATGTGTAGAGTGGATAACCCATATTCCAGACTAATGAAAACCACCTCATCGGAAAGTGGAAAAAGCATAACTTCTAGGATTATTCCTGGCAATCAGCCGAAAACAGGCCTAATCCGATGTTATTCACTAACCTTATGATTAAACTATGATTATTGAGCTGTTAAACGTTCTTAAACCTTATGCGTTAATATTAAGCCTCTATTTTAACCGCTGTTAACATTATTAACACCCTGGCTTCATACCTCGAACGAGGTATCATCCATCCTGCTGCGTAAGCGTTTAATTGCCAGACTATGCAACTGACTAACGCGCGTTTCCGTCACGCCAAGAATCAAGGCAATCTCTTTCATGTTAAGATCTTGTTGATAATAGAACTGCAGGATACGCTGCTCGCGCTCCGGAAAAAAACGAATATGCTCAGCAATACTCTCCACCAGCTTATTCTGAATGGTTTCATATAGCGGATTGAGCGATTCATGTTCGTCGGTTGATGTTTCCCAGGCATCCGGAGACATTTCCTGCAACTCTTCTATCGAATACATTTGGCTGGTATTGGTATCGGCCAGCATTTGATGAAATTCGTTGAGAGAAATGCCCATGCGCTCAGCAATATCCAGCTCGCTGGCTTCACGCCCCTGCTCTTGTTCTATTTCACGAATAATGGCAACCATTTCACGTGAATGGGTTCTGACGCGACGCGGCACCCAATCACGTTCACGTAATTCATCCATTAATGACCAGCGCACGCGTTGTATTATCCAGGCGCTGAGCGTGACGCCTTTCTTTGGGTCGAACGTTTCAACAGCACCTAAAAAACCGATGGCACCAGCCTGAATAAGATCGTCCAGCTCGACACTGGCCGGCAATCGCTTTTGTAAGCGTAAAGCTTCCTGCCGTACCAGATAGTGGTATTTCGACCACAGCGCTGTTTTATCTTCCAGCCCTTCGGCTGTATAAATACCGTTCACGTTACTTTTCCACCCCATATTCTCAGTGAGAATTATCCGGTGAAAACGCCTTTTCAAATAGTGCAATAAGGCTTTATAACATGGCGCTTTCCGGTACTTAATTAGCCTGTTTGCGTAATTACGTTGAGAAAGCGCCAATAGGTGCGGCTATTTATCGCCTTTGAATAAATTAAAAGGTTTCCCACTGGGCGTGGTTATTATCTGGCTTCGCGTGTAAACGTGGCGCGTGCATTTTCATCGGCAGCAAATCGTGCTGACTGGTAACGCGTTCACCAAGCGCAAATTGCGCCACCAGTTTTTCCAGCTCGTCAGAATGCGCTTCCAGCTCACCTGCCGCCATCGCCGCTTCTTCCACCATCGCGGCGTTCTGCTGCGTCACCAGATCCATTTCGTTGACGGCCTGGGAAATCTGATTGATTCCGGCGCTCTGCTCATCGGATGCGGAGGTAATTTCACCCATAATCTGGCGCACCTGCGCCACGGACGTGACGATATCCTGCATCACTACGCTCGCCTGATTCACCTGACGTGAGCCGCTATCCATATTGCTTACGCAGGTATTGATCAGCGTATTGATCTCTTTGGCCGCTTCGGCACTGCGTTTCGCCAGATTACGCACTTCTTCGGCCACGACGGCAAATCCACGCCCCTGCTCACCCGCGCGTGCCGCTTCAACCGCAGCGTTCAGCGCCAGAATATTAGTTTGGTTGGCAATGCTGTCGATGACGCCGTTGATGTCGGCGATCTGACGCGAGCTATCGGTAATTTGCACCATGATCTGCTCAAGGTTTTGCATCGATTCACCACCCTGCTGCGCATTGCTGCTGGCGCTTTCCGCCAGCTGGCGTGCGGCATAGGCGTTGTCGGCATTTTGCCGTACCGTGGTTTTGATCTGCTCCATGCTGGCGGCGGTTTGCTGCAGCGCAGCGGCCTGCTCCTCGGTGCGAGAAGAGAGATCGTTATTGCCCTGGGCAATTTCTTGTGAATTGGTGTGCATGCGCACTACGCCTTCACGAATGCTGAAAATCGTACTGCTGAGAGAGGCGCGCATCGCTTCAAGTTCGGCCAGCATGGCGCCAATTTCATCGCGATTGCCATGCTCAATGACGTTACTGAGATCGCCAGAACCCACGCGTTTCAGCACATCAATCGTCATATCCATGCGCTTCACCAGCGCGCGGCGCAGCCAGTAGCGCACCATGAACAACATCACCAGCGCAATCACCACCACCGTGCAG
This sequence comes from Pantoea sp. BRR-3P, assembly GCF_039621635.1. Taxonomy (NCBI): domain Bacteria; kingdom Pseudomonadati; phylum Pseudomonadota; class Gammaproteobacteria; order Enterobacterales; family Erwiniaceae; genus Pantoea; species Pantoea sp. BRR-3P. Next base: position 1,430,659 of record NZ_CP155066.1, on the reverse strand, counting down.
CCCAACACCATCATGGCGTTATAGTCCGCTTCTGCCGTCGCCACCGCTTCATCACTGTGTTGGTCAGCGATCAGGCTAAACTGATTGATTTTTTCACGCAGCGCGCTGCGCAGCGACTGAAGGTTCGCTGGCGTATGACGGTATTCACGCGAGCTATGCACCGCTTCCAGATTCGCCTGCACCGCCGTATAAAGATCGTTAAATGCGCTGTTCACTTCAGCGGCAGCCCGCTGTTCCTGGTCATTATTGAACGGGGAAGCCATATAGTCGTCCACGGCATCGAGAGACATTTTCAGCACATTTTTGGTGAGCATTTCGGTTTCCGGCGAAACGGTTTCACCGCGCATCACCATCATCATCATGTCGCCAATATTCGCCTGCGCGGCGCTAATGTTATAGGCGGCATCACGCATCTGGTCGCTATTAGTTGCAGCCACTAAAATACGTTTAAAGTTAAGATTATTGATATAGGTGTTATAGGTCGTGAATGCCGTCACGCCCATTAGCGTCATGGCGAAAACGCCAATCACCAGGCTCAACCTGGTATATATTTTCAAATTATTAAACATAGTTTGTGTTCTCTACCGCCAGCAGAGAAACGGCTGGCGGTAAGACGTCCTGGAAAGTGAATAAAGGAGTGAAGCGATTATTTATTGAATAAATTCATCTTCTGCATTGACTGGAATACCATCATCGAAGCCGTGAGGGAAAATTCCGACATTTTGGAATCCATCAACAGGCTGGTCATGGTTTCGTAATCAGAACCAATCGCCGTCTGCACCTGCACGGTTAGATCGTTGATCATCGTATCGCCATTCATATCTAATGCGTCGATCTGCTGCAAATTAGTCCCCAGCTCAGCCTGCGCTTTACCCAGGCGATCAATGCCGGAATCGACTGCTTTGCTCGCAACGCTAAGCGCCGCCTGCATGGCATCCGGGTCGAGGGGATCGCGCAACAGTTCGGTGATTGCTCCATCCAGGTCTTTGAACAGATCGCCAAACACGTCGTTGCCCAAATGCCCCACCGTCATTTCGGTGCCGTCCGCAATCGTCAGCTTGCGCGCTTCCCCACCACCGATATAGGTGCCGCTGCTATCAAAAGCCGGACTGTCGGTTTTAAAACCGGAGAAGATGTAGCGGCCGCTGCCGTCGCGGTTGTTCGCCAGATCCAGCAGATTGGCACGAATACCCTGCAGCTCTTTCCCCAACGCAGCGCGATCTTCTGCTGAGTAAGTATCGCTTTTCGCCGCAACGATTTTTTCCGTCAGGCTGGTGGTCATTAAATTGCCCACGCCGCTTAAAATATTATCTTCATGCTGCAATGCATTACGCGTCGATGAACGGACATTTTTGTACAGCTCCTGCTTCGCCAGCGCATCCTGCGATTTTACCGCGCTGGTGGCAGCACTCGGATCGTCTGAGGCGCGCAATAATGATTTCATATTAGAAAGGCGTAACAGCACATCATTATTATCACTTACGCGCTTCGACATACCTTCAGCGCTTTGTTTAAACATATAAAGCGTACTTAATCGCATTATATTTTCCTTATTTAATGGCTAACAGGGTGTCGAGTAACGACGTTGCGGTTTGCAACATCTGCGCGCTCGCCTGGTAATATTGTAAGAACATCGTCATATTGACGTTTTCTTCATTCAGATCGACACCCGAGAAGGCCTGCTTGGTTTCAAGTTTGGTGTCGGCATCAATTTGGGCTGACGTCATATTCGACTGCACGGCGCGGGCGTTGGAACCGATGGTGCCCACCAGGCTGGAATAGGCTTCGCTCAGCGTGCTTTTACCAATCAGTTTCTCGTCCTGGATTTTCAGCATTTTTTCCAGGTTGTTGTTATTGCTTGGGCCGCCATCCTTAGCGTCGGACGCGGCAAAGTCTTGCGCGCTGGCCAGCGCACGGCTAATGCCGGTTGCGGCACCGGCGACCGGGTTGAGCGTAAAACTGTCGCCCGAAGCGGCACCCGCCGGCACATCAATCTCTACGCCGTCAAAGGCCAGGGTATCGCCGGAGAGCGTGGCTGGCACGGTGCGTCCGTCCGAACCCGTCACTGTCCACTGGCTACCGTCAAAGCTGATACTGTAATCCTCAGCATTTACTTTGGTGTAATCCGTGACTTTGCCATTGGTGAGATTGCCCGTGCCGGTGTTTTTCGTATTGGCAAAGACCTGCATATCGGGCAGCTTGAACAGGTCGCCACCGGCGTCGCCCGCTGGCGTATAACCCTGACGATGCTGTTCGTTAAAGCGGCTGGCCATCTGGAACGCAATTTGATCCAGTTCGTTGCGCGCCAGCTCCAGATCTTCATTACGGAACTTGAACAAGCCCGACAGGCGGCCTTTGGTAAAGCTGGATTCGTTAATCGCCTCGCTTTTACCCTCTTTGTTCACGTAAGAGACAATGGTTTTATTGGGATCGCTCGGCGAAGGGGACGTGGCGAGTTTGTACTGCTCTTCACCAAACACCAGCGGGCGACCATCTGCCAGCGTGACGTCAACGCGGCCGGTGATTTTATTCTCGGTGACATCAATGCCAACCTGCAAAGCTAACGATTCCAGCAGGGCATCACGCTGATCCAGCAGATCGGCCGGCGCGGAGCCATTCTGTGCCTGCACGCGCTCCAGCTGCTTGTTAATCTCCGCCAGCTGTTGGGTGTAGGCATTAATATCTTTGACGCTCAGATCGATCTGGCTGTTGGTGCTTTTTTCCAGATTATCCAGACGCTTACCGCTTTCGTTAAAGCGCTGTGTTAACACGCCGAGTGAGCTATACACCGCCGCGCGTGCCGGGCCATCGGAGGCATCGCCGCTCAGCGTTGCCATCGATTTAAACAGGTTGTTCAGTGACACCGAAACGTTGTCCGACACATCGCCCAGCATGTTATCGATATCGGCCAACTGCTGATAACGTCCGTCCAGCGCCCCAAGTTTAGAGCCTGAATCCCGCAGCTGAGTATTGGTAAACGCATCGTAGACACGGCTAATATTGTTCACTCTGGCGCCGTAGCCGTAGAAACCCTGCGCCGTGGCGAGGCCACCCGATTCCCCAATAATCATTTCACGACGACTATAGTTCTGCGACGTAGCATTAATCATGTTGCTACCCACAACATTTAAAGCGGACTGACCTACATTCAAGCCACTTTTCGCTAAATTAAACAGGTTATTCATAAGTTCTCTGTAGATATCAAGATGACCTGCTAATTGCCGCCAGGCCAAAATATTCAGTCGGTATATAACTCATCGGTGATAGTAAAAATCTCTAAAACACCTTCTTCAAAATAATTGCGCCAGGTCAGTTTTATAGGCTGAAACGCCCTGCTGAATATCCCCTTTGACCTTTTGAATAATATTGATGAGTTTGGTTGCGTAGGCCGGATCGGTGGCATAACCGCCCGCCTGCAGCGCTTTCGCGCCCTGCTCCGCCGTGGTGGAATTCACCACACGGCTGTAGCGTGGATTGTTGGTCAATAACTTCGCGTAATCTGCCAGCGCATGTTCGTAGGAGTCATATACGCGGAAGGCGGCTTTCACTTTCTGCTTCACGCCGTTGATATATTCGGTGGTGGTGATCTCAGCCGTTTTACCTTTCCAGTCGCCGGTCGCCTTAATGCCGAACAGGTTGTGGCTTGGGCTGCCATCGGCGGCCGGAATTTCACGCTGACCCCAGCCCGACTCCAGCGCGGCCTGCGCCAGAATCAGATGCGGATGCACGCCACTCTGCTGCGCGGCCGCCTGCGCCGGACGCATCAGCTTGGCAATAAAGTTGTTGCCGCTGATGGTCTGGTTACCAAATGATACCGGTGCCGGTAAACGTACCGGTCCGGTGGCGGCACGCGCGAAGGCGGTGGGCTTGCCTGCCGCCAGTGACACCGGATCGCTGCCGGGTGCGCTGAGGTTATGTTGTTCACTCTCACCGCCGAGCTGGCGGACGATAAGATCGGCAAAGCCGAGCTGTCCTCCCTCGGCGATGTTTTGTGCAACTTGTTGATCGTGCATGGCGGTAAACATCTCCGACGACTGGCTATGCAGCAGATCGTCTTTGATCGTGGCATCGCGCATGCTTTTCATCATCATCTGCACGAAAATGCCCTCCATCTGCTGCGCCGCGGCTTTTAAGGCGCCGGGCGACTGCCGCCCGGCCTCCCGTTTCAGCTTATCCAGCGAGCGCACATCAAAGGCTGGCCGATCAAACTTATCCATCGCATCCATTAATTGATCTCCAGTTTCGCCCGCAGGCAACCGGCGTTTTTCATCGCCTCAAGAATCGACATCAGCTCATTCGGCGTGGCACCCAGCGTGTTCAGCGCGCGCACCACGGTATTGAGATCGGTGCTGCTGCGTACGCTTTGCAATGAACCGCCGTTATCACGCACCGAGATATCGGTTTGCGGCGTGACCACCGTTTGCCCACCGCCAAACGGCGTGTCCGGCTGGCTGACCACATTGTTTTGCGTCACTTCCACCGTCAGCGCACCGTGCGCCACGGCGCAGGCATCCAGCGAAACATGCCGGTTCATCACCACCGAACCGGTGCGCGAATTTACGATCACTTTGGCATCCTGCACGCTAACGCGTACCGGAATATCCTGAACCGCCGCAAGGAAGCGTACGCGCTCTGGGCCGGTGGCCGGGGCAAACAGGCGAATGGTACGTGCATCTTCAGGAATGGCCGCGCCGCCGTTATAGCGACGGTTGATCTCATCGCTGATCAGTTGCGCCAGCGAGAAATCGGATTCATTCAGCTGCAAACGCACCACGTTCTGGCTGGCAAAATCATTGGGTATTTCGCGCTCAACCGTGGCGCCCGAGCTGATGCGCCCGCCGTTGAGCTGGTTAACCTGCACGCGGCTGCCGCCTGCGGAAGCACCCGCGCCGGAGATCAGCACGTTGCCCTGTGCGATGGCGTAGATTTGGTTATCCGCGCCTTTCAGCGGCGTCATCAGCAGCGTTCCGCCGCGCAGACTTTTCGCATTACCCAGCGAAGAGACCACGATATCCAGCTTATCGCCGGAACGAGCAAACGGTGGCAGCTCTGCCGTCACCATCACCGCCGCGATGTTTTTCAGCTGCATATTGGTACCCGGCGGCACGGTAATGCCGAGCTGCGACAGCATGTTATTCAGGCTTTGGCCGGTAAAGGGCGCCTGCATGGTCTGGTCGCCCGTGCCATCCAGACCCACAATCAGGCCGTAGCCCATCAGGGCGTTAGAACGCACGCCCTGCACCGTAGCCAGATCGCGCACGCGTTCTGCCTTCGCCGCACCCGGCAGCATCACCGTACAGGCGATGAGCAGGATGCTAAAAAATACAAACAGGGATTCTTTTTTCATTGCCGTATCAGAATGGAGAAAGGTTCAGGAAGAAGCGCTGCAGCCAGCCCATATTCTGCGCTTCGTTGATATAGCCGTTTCCGACATATTCGATACGCGCATCGGCCACCTGGGTCGATGGCACGGTGTTATTGCCGCTGATGGTGCGCGGGTTAATCACGCCAGAGAAACGAATGAACTCGGTGCCCTGATTAATGGCGATCTGCTTTTCGCCCACCACTTGCAAATTGCCGTTCGGCAACAGCTGGTTGACCGTAACGGTAATGGTGCCGGTGAAGGTATTACGCGCTGCCGCGCCGCCTTTACCGGAGAAATCGTTGCTGCCGCTGGCGTCAAAATCTGCTTTGCCATTACCCAGCCAGCCTTTGAGCTTACCCGGCAAGGCGGTGAGGCCCGCACCGGCAGAGCCGTCACGATTGGCGCTGGCAGAAGAGCTTTTGCTGGCGCTGACGTTTTCCTGCAGCAGCACCGTCAGCGTGTCGCCGACGTTACGCGGGCGGCGATCCTCAAACATCGGCTGATAGCCATAATTCATCGACTGGCCCGCCTGGAACAGCGAACCGCTGGTGACCGTCGTCGCCATCGGCGTCGGCGCGGCCGAGGTGGGGCCGGTGACCAGCGGTTTCTGCATGATGTGGGCGCAACCGCTCAGCAGCAGTGCACAGGCGATGACCGCAACCGGCGGCAAGGTATAGAAAGAAGTTTTCATTTCAATGTCGTAATAGTCCGGGCGTGGCGGGTGTTGCAGGCCGCGCCCGGAGAGGGAAATTACAGCTGAGAAAGACGCTGCAGCATCTGATCCGAGGCGGATACCGCTTTACTGTTGATCTCGTAAGCGCGCTGAACCTGAATCATGTTCACCAGCTCTTCGGCCACGTTGACGTTGGAGGTTTCGATGTAGCTCTGCTTCAACGTACCGGCATCTTCCAGGCCCGGGTTCAGCTCATTTGGCGCACCGGATGACTGGGTTTCGCGATACAGGTTGCCGCCAATGCTCTCCAGACCGGCGTCATTGACGAAGGTCGCCAGCGTCAGCTGACCAATTTGCTGTGGCTGCGCCTGGCCAGGCACAGTAGCGCTAACAATACCGTCGGCGCTGATTTCCAGTTTCTTGGCATCCGCCGGTACGGTGATGCCCGGCTGCACCGGGTGGCCTTCGGCATTTACCAGCTGGCCGTTCTCATTTTTATCGAAATGGCCATCGCGGGTGTAAGCGGTACTGCCATCCGGCAACTGCACCTGGAAGAAACCTTTACCCTCGATCGCCACATCGGTCTCATTGCCGGTCTGGTTCAGTCCGCCCTGCGTGTGAACACGCTGGGTCGAGACGGGACGCACGCCGGTACCAAGCTGCAGGCCGCTTGGCAGCGAACTCCCTTCAGATGCCTGCGCGCCAGGCTGACGCATGGTTTGGTACAGCAGATCCTGAAATACCGCACGCTGACGCTTAAAGCCGTTGGTATTCACGTTCGCCAGGTTGTTGGAGATAACGTCCATGTTGGTCTGCTGTGCTTCCAGACCGGTTTTTGCGATCCATAAAGAACGAATCATGTTGATGCTCCTTGGCGCGGCTTAGCCGACGCTCAGTAACTGGTTAGCCTTTTGGGCATTTTCGTCGGCGGTACGAATCACTTTCATGTTCATATCGAAGCCACGTGAGTTAGCGATCATCTCTGCCATCGCCTTAACCGGGCTGACGTTGCTGCCTTCCAGTGCTTCGGGGCTGAGGCGCAGCTGCTCATCCTGCGCCAGGGTGCCCGCCGCTGCGGAACGGAACAGGCCATCATCGCCGTGCAGCAGGCTGCTCATTTCCGCATTGACCATTTTCAGGCGGCCGACCTGCACCAGCGCGGTGGCATCGTCACCGCCGCCCAGCGCGGAGATGGTGCCGTCCGCGCCAATGGTCACTTCCGACTGCGGCGGCACGGTTAACGCCGCGCCATCGCCCATCAGTGGACGACCACCGACGCTCAGCGCGCCCTGGTTATCCACCTCAATGGTGCCGTTGCGGGTATAGGCTTCGCTGCCGTCCGGCATTTCCACCGCCAGCCAACCGTTCTGTGGCAGCGCCACGTCCAGGTTGCGTCCGGTGTGGGTGATGGGACCCATGCTCTCGTCGTGGAACGGCGTTGATTCCGCCACCAGCGCACGGGTGTTGAGGCTTTCGCCTGCCACCGGAACGGCGCGGAACGCCGCCAGCTGCGCGCGGAAACCGGCCGTTGAGCTGTTCGCCAGATTGTTGGAGGTAACCGCCTGGCGATTGAGCGAGGCGTTGGCGGCGCTCATGGCGGTATATATTGCGCGATCCATTCAGGCCGTCCTTAACGCAGGTTAACCAGCGTCTGCAACAGCTCAGACTGGGTTTTAATGGTTTGCGAGTTCGACTGGTAGTTACGCTGATAAACGATCATGTTGACCATCTCCGCGCCCATATCGACATTCGACTGCTCCAGCATGCTGCCGTTGACGTCACCAAAACTGCCGGTGCCGGACGCGCCGAGGAACGGCTGACCTGAGCTCGATGATTCTGACCAGACGTTGTTACCTTCCGACTGCAAACCGCTGGTATTGGGGAAATCGGCCAGCACGATCTGCGCCACGGTTTGACGTTTACCGTTGCTGTAGGTGGCAACCACTTCGCCGTTATCGCCAATCTTAAAGTTCTGGTATTTACCCGGTGCCTGACCATCGATTTCGCCGAGTTTCACCAGGCTGTCGCTGGCATTTTTCGTCAGCGCTTTTAAATCAAGCTGCAGATTAAGTGGGTTGGCGCCGTTGAGCGCAGCACCCGCAACGGTCATGACGCCGCCAGCGGGGACGGTGGTGCCAGGGATCAGGTTGCCGCTGGCATCAAACTTCAGCTGCATCTGTGAATAGCTAGGTTTTGGCGGGGTACCGGTCATTACGGGTGACGTTTCATCACCCGCATAGGCTTTCCACTCACCCGGCGAGGTCTGGACGAAATAGACTTTGACGGTGTGCTTGCTGCCCAGGCTGTCGGTGGCTTCGATCTGGCTGACGAAGTTATAGGTGCTTGGATCTTCCGCATCAAAGGCGCTGGTGATCACCTTGTCGTCATCGGCTTTCAGATTGCCCGTGAGCGTGCCGGCGGTTGAGGCTTCTGGCTGCATATCATCGGTAGGAATGCGGATCGGGCCAATCGGCGCGCCTGGCTCAATTTTCGGTGGTGTGCCCGTGGCCTGGTAGCCGGTCAGGTACATGCCGGAACTGTTGATGACGTTGCCCTTTTCATCGGTATTGAACTGGCCGTTACGGCCGTAGAACACGCTGCCGCCCTCGTTCACAAAACGGAAAAAGCCTTTGCCATCGATCGCGATATCCAGATCGCGTCCGGTTGATGCGAGGCTGCCGCTGTTGAAGTCCTGGTTGATGCCCGCAACCTGCACACCCAAACCGGTGGTACCGGCGAAGATGTCGGCAAATGAAACCGAACCGGCTTTAAAACCAACGGTCTGGGAGTTGGCGATGTTGTTGCCTACCACGTCCAGCGCTTTAGATGCTGCATTAAGGCCGCTCAGGCCCTGAGAAAAACTCATAATAAAATTCCAGAAAGTAAGAGGGATTATTATTGGATGACAAAAATATCGGCCAGCGTAACCATATCGTCGCGACCCACCAGGTGCAGGTACGGGCCTGCGTCGGTTAAGGTCACACCCGCGACCGTTTCTGCCGTCAGGCCAGTGACATCAACGGTGTCCTCACCTTTTTTGGCGCTGAAAGTGACGGTGTACTCGGTATCAGGCGCGGGTTCAGCCGGTTTGAATTCTTTCAGATCGTCGAGGCTGAATTTCTTGGTGCCCGCCTTAACGTTTTTCAGATCTGCGGTGTAGGCATTGCCTTCCGCATCGGTCAGCGTCACGGTGACGGTGTCAGCATCGTTCTTCAGGTAGAAGTTGAAGTCTTGAGACTCTGGCGTCGCGTTCGTATCGGCGATCGGCAGAATTTCGTTATTGCGGCCCACGGTCACCTTAGGATCCCCTTCCATCAGCACGCTACGCCCAACCCATGACGCCGCATTCATGCTTCCCAGCGAAATCATCGTCTGCTGCATATTTTGCGCTGCGGTATTCAGCTTCTCGATGCCCGCTGCGGTATTGAACTGTGCCAGCTGTGAAGTGAGCTGGTTGTTGTCCATGGGATTGGTGGGATCCTGATTTTGCATCTGTGCCACCAACAGCTGCATAAAGCTGTCGGATAAATCGGCGGCGGCGCTGCCGTTGCCCGATGATGCTGAGTTAACGCTGTTATTTACTGCAGAAACCATGTGCTCAGTCCTTACTGGCCAAGGGTTAAGGTTTTCAGCATCAGGCTCTTAGCAGAGTTCATCACTTCTACGTTGGCTTGATAGCTGCGTGAGGCGGAGATGGTGTTCACCATCTCATCCACCACGTTGACGTTGGGCATGCGCACATAGCCCTGCTGGTCGGCCAGCGGATTACCCGGCTCATACACCATGCGATCCGGCGCGCTGCTCTCCACAACGTCACTCACCCGCACGCCGCCGACATCCTGACCGGCCTGTGCCTCCACCGAGAACACCACCTGACGTGCGCGATACGGCTGGCCGTCTGGACCGACGACGCTGTCGGCGTTCGCCATGTTGCTGGCGCTAACGTTGAGGCGCTGTGACTGCGCCGCCATCGCTGAGCCGGAAATATCAAATATGCTGAAAAGTGACACTGATCATTACCCCTGGTTTAATACCGTCATCATTTTCTTAATATCCGCGCCAAGGAAGGTCAGCCCGGATTGATATTTCACGCCGTTATCCGCGAAATTAACGCGCTCGCGGTCCATATCCACGGTATTACCATCGGCACTCGGCTGATCCGGAATGCGATACATTAATTGATCGTCGTCAATTAATTTTCCTTTGGCTGCAATATGCCGGTCTGACGTTAATGCCAGTGAGACCGGTGATTTCGCCATTTGTTGATTATCCATGGCGTTTTTTAACTGCTTTGTAAAATCAATGTCACGCGCCTGATAACCCGGCGTGTCGGCATTGGCAATATTTGATGCCAGGATATCCTGGCGGCGCGAGAGTAAACCCAGCGCTTGCTGCTGAAAACGAAACGCGTCGTCCAGTTTATTGACCATTAAAGATGGCTCCTGCTACAGATTATTTTACCGGCGATAGTGTAGACAGCAGCGGTGAATTATCACACTGCGAAGAGTCGACAGAAATAAACGCATTTAGACTCATAAAATAAAGCAATGCGGGTTGAGAGGAATGAAGCGAGTAAATGGCGACAAAGGTGTTGCCATTTACCGCATTAAAAGCAACGCATCAGCGGTTATAATTTAATCACGCTGAATACAGCACACGTTTTCTTTTTATATTTAAGGCACCCCGGATGAAAATCCCTCTTGTAAAAATCTTCGCTACCGCGTTGGCCTGCTGTTCGCTGCCGTTAATCGCCAGCGTGCCGGATACGCCCTCCGCCATTGAGCGGCTGCAAACGCGCCTGGATGCGCTGCTTTCACCTCAGGTGGAAGTGAACACTGACATCGTGCGCACCGTGGAGCTGCTGGCCACGCCACAGCAGCTGGCGGCGTTATGTGAAAACCCGGAGCTGCGACTGGCGGGACACGATACACGCCTGACCGGCAAGCGCACGGTGATCGCCAACTGCGGCAAGCGCAATCACTACCTACCGGTGCGCATCAGCGCCCAGGGCAGCTGGTGGGTGGCCGCCCACGATCTGGCCGGTGGTGACATCATCCAGCCAGGCGATATTAAGCGCGTAACGGGAAATCTGGAGGGACAACCGCTGGGACTCGTGTTTGAAGCCAATGAGATTGTGGGTCAGCGTTTGACCCGGGGGTTAGCGCTGGGAAAGCCGTTAGTACAGAGTCAGTTGCGCCAGCAGTGGCGCTTGCGCTCAGGACAAACCGTTGACCTGGTCACCACCTCGGCGGGCCTGCGTATTCGCAGCCAGGGCAAGGCGATGAACAACGCGGCGGTCAACGATACGTTAAAAGTTCGGCTCAATAATGGTCGTACAATCAATGGCAAAGTGAACGAAGACGGCCAGGTGACGATTTTTTTACAACAATAATTTTAGTTTTTTCGCCAATCACCGATGACTAGTTTATACGCAGTGGCACACCTAAAACTGGCGAGGATGAATATGAGTATTGAAAGCACCAAAGCAACCGCAGCGATTAACACGATCGCCGCCACGCAGGATATGCGCACCCGCTCACAGACGCAGAATAATGAACCGTCATCTGCTGGCCGCGCAAAGGCGGATAAAACCGAAGTCACCCTGAGTGCGCTGACCAAACAGATTCAAACCAACGACAGCCGCGACGTAAATTATGCGCGCGTTGCTGAAATCCGTGCCGCATTAGCCGCAGGCGAAATGCCGATTGAGCCCGAGAAAATAGCGCAATCGCTGGTGCAGGAACTCTTTCAGTTTTAATAATTGCAGGCCTTTTTAAGTTATGGAAAAGCTTTTTCCTATTTTGACACAGATGAAAACGTCTCTGGACGAACTAGAGGCGATTATGATTGAGGAAGTCAATCAGCTAAATCGCACGCAGATAAACCCGGTTTCACTGCAAATCCTGACCGATAATAAAAGTCAGCTGCTGTCGACCATTCAATATTATGATGAACTGCGTCGCCAGCAGGAGCAGCAGTCTGCGCTTGAAGCGCCCTACCATCAACACAGCAAATTATTTGCCTGCTGGCAATTGGTAAGCGAACGCGTGCGCATTACCAAATCACTTAATTTACAAGTGGAACATCTGCTGCAAGGCCATATGAAGAAGAATCAGCAAATGCAAAAAGTGGTAGAGAAAGTCGGCCACAATACCAGCACACTTTATGGCCCCGCAGGAGAATCCAATAATCTGCCGAGCGGACGCAAATACAATATTAGTATCTGATTTCCTGACCTCTGGATGTTTATTTACTCGCCTTCACGGCGAGTTTTTTTTGCCCGGCGTAAAAGAATAATCACTATCCCGGTAGGCAACGCGCGCAATAAATTGCGTATATGCAGGTGCGCATGAATGCGCACCCTACGAAACCTTCGGGTCGCCATTGATAATAAGCCATGAAATTACCGAGAGCACCTTCCGTAGCGGCGCAATTCATTGCGCGATAAATCGCGCCGCTACGGAAGGTGCGGTGATTTGATACGGCGCTAACCGATCGGCATTACGCCATCAACGGCGACCGCACGCCGGTAATTGACAAGAATTAAACGGCGTTATACGCCTGGGAAGAGCTGCGCGATTTGCGCATTGCGGACATATCCTGGCTGAGGATAGAGAGGCGGGATTTGATAAGGGTGCGCAGCTGGGCATCTTCTGTCAGCAGCGCCGCAAGCTGCTGCGCAGTGAGCGTCTCCGGCTCCTGCGTAAAATCGCGCTGGCATAACGCCTGCATCTGCGCTAAATAGGCACCGATCTGCTCGCTGAATGCCGCCCACTCTTCTTTACTGGCCAACGCTTGCAGCTGCTGGTTTACCTCCTGCAGCTGCATGATCTGCGCCATTATCTTATTTTGCATGGCTCACCTGACGTGCTTGCGGTTCGATGGCTTTCCACGTCTCAGACAAATCAACCATCAGCGTGATCAGGTGCGGCAACTGCTCGCCTGATTTATTGACGCTGGCTTCCAACAGGCTGCGTGAAACGTATTCATATAAACGCTCAAGATCGGCGGAAATCTGGCCACCGATTTCATGGTCGAGCCCGGAACGCAGGCCGTTGTCGATAATGTTGATCGCGCGTGAAATCATCTCTCCGCGGCGCGCCACGTTGCCGGTTTGAAAATAGATTTCAGCGCGGCGCATCGCATTTATCGCACCGTCAAACAGCATGGTGATGAGCTGGTGCGGCGTGGCGCCAGAAACCTGGCTGTCGAGGGAAACATCAGAGTAGGCATTCTTGCCGGTTTTGCTGTACATCATTTTGTCCTGCCGGGCAGACGCGCTGCCCGGGAATTAGGGATTAACTGTTCATCATACCGAGCAGCGCAGACTGCAGCTGGGTACTCATGTTATTCATTTCTGTCATCGCTTTATCGAGACGGATGAACTCTTTCTGGCTACGCGCCAGGCTTTGCTTGATCAGATCTTCAATACGGCTGATCTGCTTTTCATTACGCTTATCCTGGGCCTCAATGCCTTTTTTCGCCGTGGCGATAGCGCCCTCAACTTTAGGGTAACCTTCGTTATCGCCCAGATAGGTTTTGAACAGTCCATCCATCTTGCCTTTCAGGCCTTCGGCGCCATCTTTGCCGAGGAACAGCGCTTCCACCTCTTTTGGATTGTTTTTCAGCGCTTCTTCGAGCTTTTTGCTGTCGATGGTGAGCATGCCCATTGTCCCGGTGCTCTCCTGGCCCGCTTTAAATTCATCAAATTTAACGCTAATGCCCAGGCTACCCAGCGAAGGGAAAACTTTGCTGATATCGCTATAGCTGCCCACTGCCGCTGATTTTATCTGGCTGCTTAAACGGCGCAGCGTGCCATCCCCAAACAGCGCGCCGTTGTTGGGGTTTTGCTGTGCCAGTTCGTCGGCGTTCTTGATAGGCTCTTTATAAACGCTAACGCTGGAAGCAGTACTGAGGAAGGCGTTGTACTGCTTGACGAACTCCTCAATCATGCTTTTGACTTTGGAGGTGTCGGCGGTTACCGCGAGGGTTTCAGGCTTATATTCGTTCTTTTCAATATCGCCTTCATCTTTGGTAATTTCGGAGACTTCACGCAGTTCAAACGTAATGCCTTCAATGGCATCGGTAATAGTGTTTGAGCTGCGCTCTACAAGCTCTCCGTCGATGTACATCTTGGCGTTAAGCGCTTTGGTCATTTCTTCCATGCCGGAGGTTTTGCCTGGACCATAATCCAGCACGCCAGCCAGCGTATCATCCCCGCTAACCTCCATCTTAATCTCGCCTTCGCTACCGGTTTTCTTGGAGGTGACAACCAGTTTGAACTTGCCGCCTTCCGCCGCCATCACCGTGGCGTTGACGTCACCGTTCTGGGCGTTGATCTTTTTCGCGATCTGCACCAGCGATGTCTCATCATTTTTGAGCGTCACTTCCATCGGCTGGCCTTCACCGACGGTGATTTTTAAAGTGCGCGTGTCGCTGCCGTTGCCCAACTGCGCATCGTTGGTGTCCTGCGCGGCTGAACCAATTTTGTGCGACTTAGCCAACTGCGCCACCGCCACAGAGTAGCTGTTAGGAATGGCGCCTTTACCTGCGGTGGCTTTAAAGGCTTTGTTATCGCCAATGCTGACGCCGTTAAAACCTTCATCCTGCAGTTTACCCAGGTTGGTTTTTAATGCGTCCAGCGAGCTGGAAATCTTGCTCCAGGCAGAGAGCTGGCCGCTATAACTGTTTTGTTTCTGTAAATAGGGGTTAAGCTTTTTACTTTCTGCGGCTTCAAGCTGGCCCAGCAGTTGTTGAATATCGAGTCCGGATCCACCCAAGCCAGAAATTGGTGCAATCGCCATAATAAGGTTCCTGTAAGCAATATAAGAAGTGTTCTTCTTTTCCCATCGGAATTTCCGGGAATAAGTTTAATTTTTTACATTCGCGGCAACAACGCTATCGTCGATAAAATACACACCTTGCCGCTTATTGCGGAATTAGCCGGCGCTAATCATATAATTGGCGGCAATTTTGTAGCTATTTATTGGCATTAATAAAAAATTCAAAAAAATATTTATGTGATTTTCCTGCCCACCGATGAATGGAGTATGCGCAACAACAGACGCATATTTCTCAGCAGCAGTTCTTAAAATTAACTTTATAAAGGAATTCGATCATGGCCCAGGTCATTAATACCAACTCACTGAGCTTGATGGCTCAAAACAACCTGAACAAATCACAGACTTCTCTGGGTACTGCTATCGAGCGTCTCTCTTCAGGTATGCGTATCAACAGCGCGAAAGACGATGCCGCTGGCCTTGCCATCTCTAACCGCTTCACCTCTTCTATCCGTGGCCTGACTCAGGCTGGTCGTAACGCCAACGACGGTATCTCACTGGCGCAGACCACTGAAGGCGCGCTGAACGAAGTGACCGAAAACTTGCAGCGTATCCGTGAACTGACCGTACAGGCGAAAAACGGCACCAACTCTTCTGATGACCGCGCGTCAATCCAGAAAGAGATCACTGCCCGTCTGGACGAAATCAAGCGTATCTCTGAAACCACCAACTTCAACGGCGTTAACGTGCTGGACGGTTCTAAAGATGCACTGACCATTCAGATCGGCGACAAAGATGGCCAGACCATCAACATCGACCTGACCAAAATGGACCTGGAAACCCTGAACCTGGACGACTTTGACGCTGAGTTCGCTAAGCTGCAGTCTTCTGCGGTGAAAGGTTCACAGTTCAAGGCGGCGGGCGATCTTAACGCAAATGGCTCTGAAATCGATGTCGGTGCAAAAACTCCTTATAAAATTGTTGCAGGTGATATTGATACAATCGCTGGTAAAGCGGGTATTGCTAATGGTAAAGGGGAAATCAGAACGGTTACCGAAGGTACAACTACACGCATCTTTGCGGTAGATAAAGATAGCGGTAAAGCGTATGAGATGAAGCTTACTACTACTCCAGGGACGGATCCTCTTGTCGATCCTGTAGAATTAGCAGATGCGTCAGTAATTAGTGAGCTGAATGAACTGGATTCAGACGTGCTGGTCAATGGCCCAAGCACCCTGACCAGCCTGAGCAACGTGAAAAAAGGTGACGACCTGGTTGAAGCAGGCGGCAAGAAATTCAAGCTGGATGCGGCGATGCTGAACCAGATTTCCAATGATGCATTTGGCTCAGACGCGAAAGCCAGCGGCATTAAAATCGTTGCTGATGATAAAAACCCGGGTACTTACTACGCAGTTAATAAAGATGGTGACGTGCATCAGTTCACCATGGACGATACCGGTGCAGCGACTGTAGACACCAACTTAGCGCGTACGGCTGATGCTCAGGCAGTGCAAGTTGCGGCGAACGATTCTCTGCTGGAAACCCTGGACGGCGCACTGACTAAAGTGACCAACTTCCAGGCGGATCTGGGTGCGATTCAGAACCGTTTCAGCTCTATCATCGCTAACCTGAACACCACCGTGATCAACACCACTGAAGCACGTTCACGTATTCAGGATGCAGACTTCTCTGTTGAAGTTTCAGCAATGAGCCGTTCTAACATCCTGCAGCAGGCCGGTGTTTCCGTACTGTCCCAGGCTAACCAGGTTCCACAGAACGTACTGAGCCTGCTGCGTTAATAATAAAATAACGCTGTACACCTCACATTAAGTTGCACTTACATGCATCTTTTGCCCTCCCGTCGCGGAGGGCTTTTTTTTGCGTGCTGATTATGGGATTTTGCTGGTGCGCATTAATGCGCACCCTACGAAACAACCGTGCCTGATATTACTGCGCGCTGCCTGGTGCGCATTAATGCGCACCCTACAAAACAACCGTGCCTGATATTACCGCGCGCTGCCTGGTGCGCATTAATGCGCACCCTACGAAACAACCGTGGCTGATATTACTGCGCACCCTACGAAATACCCATGCCTGATACGGCGGTGCAACCTGCGAAAACGATAATGACTGCAGGAGCACGACCTGATGGCGCAATGCATTGCGCGATAAATCGCGCCGCTACAGAAGGTGCGGTGATGTAAAACGGCGCCTAACTGCGCGCCATTACGCCATTGATGGCGAACAGGAAATAAGCGCCCCCATCCCCCGCACGAAACCTTTCATTGATTAACGGAAAGCGGGCCTTGAACGAATTGCGCCCATAAAAAAACCCTCCGCTGGAGGGTTTTTAATGCAACACGCGCGCAAACCTATTTAGCGCTGGCCATGGTCTTTAGCCGTTGGTGCGCTGCAGCAGCGTATTCGCCGAGGAATAAACCTCCTCAATCAGCACACTGTTATTCTGCAGCGGCGTATCGCCCTGCGCCTGCATAATGGCATCGGTAATCAGTGCGCGCAGCTCTTTCGAAGAGCGGGCGCAGCGCTGCGCCAGATTGCGTGCTTCCACGGCAAAAATGCTCTCTTCCTGATGCAGTGAGTAACTGTAAGCCCGGCTGGCAAGTTGCACCAGCGCGCCGGAACTGTCTGCAATCACCGAGGCGGCTTCCTGCAACCCCTGCAGCGTCTGCACAATGCCGGCAACGCTGTCGGCCAGCATCGCCACTCGATTGGCGTTGGCCTCCGGTGTTTGTAGCAGGCTTTCATTCTGCTGGCCGACGCGGATCGCCGCGCGCGCCATAACGGCCATTTGCTCGCCAATCTCCTGCATCAGCGGTGGCAGCTGGGCGCTTTGATCGCGCACCGCCGGCACCTCATGGCGCAGCAGGGTCGGTAACTCATCATTCATACGCGCCAGATGCAAATTGAGGCTGCGCAGCAGCGTTAAGGTCGAGACTAATACCATCACCGCCAGCGGCCACGGCTTGTGCAGCGGGATGTCGGGCCGCTCGCCAAGGCGACGCGTCGGCACATCGATGGCTAGCATCCACGGCGTTTCAACGATCGGCTGCACAATCAGCGTGTGCTCACCGCTGGCACTGCGAAAAGTGGTGTGGCGCAGCGCCTCACCGCTTTGCGCCAGCAGCGAACGTAAGGGAATCGCCATCGGCAAATCACCTTCACTGAGTGAGTGCTGACCTGCGGCGCCTGCGGCATCGCCTACAATGCGGCCGGTATCTTCAACAATCCAGATACGACCGCCGAGACGATCGCTCAACTCACGCACCAGCGCATTAAAGAAGTGGCGTTCGCTACCGGAAACATCATCCAGCAAGCCATTGCCCGCCAGCGGCTTATCCAGCGTGTAACTTCTCAATGTCACCACGCTCTCGGTCACTGAGCGCTGCTGGGCCTCAACGCGATCGAGCTGGCCGCGCAGTTGCTCGGCTAACTCATCGACCTGGGAGCGCAGCCGCTCACCTTCAGACTTAATA
This sequence comes from Pantoea sp. BRR-3P, assembly GCF_039621635.1. Taxonomy (NCBI): domain Bacteria; kingdom Pseudomonadati; phylum Pseudomonadota; class Gammaproteobacteria; order Enterobacterales; family Erwiniaceae; genus Pantoea; species Pantoea sp. BRR-3P. Next base: position 1,412,347 of record NZ_CP155066.1, on the reverse strand, counting down.
AAGCGCGGAATAATCCCCGCCTGAACTAATACCAGCAACGTAATAAGGATAACAACCAGGATAAGTGCAAAGATCATGGAATCAATACCTGTAATACCACGGCAGCAGGACGCCGCCAGCCTGAGCCTATTTTATTACGGCTGGTGGCGGAAGCCTCGGCTAAATAGCGGATTCAAAGGGTTGATAAGCGCGCAATATTGATGCGTCAGAAGGGATAATGTGATGAAACAAGCATTTCAAAGTATTAATCCGCTAAAGCGTCCATAAATAATAACGTAAATCATAATCGGCCCCGTTAAAACTCCATTAGAATTCCGCACCATTTTTGCCAACTCATTAGCGGTGAAAGAGTTTTTAGCATTGATAATGTCCAGGCAAATAGCGGACCTCAGCGGAAAGGGAGTTATGAGAAACCATTAATTAATATTAATGACATTTCTGGTAAAAAATGCGTAAGTACTGATATAATCGCGGCCGCAAATCAACTCGGACTTTTCCGATTTGTTAGTCAGTAGTGGATGGGAAGTTTGCGCATATTCATGCCACAGTGCGCGAAGCCAGTGTCTATAGTTAGTAGCAGGTAGGTGCAGCCGGGTGAGTTTTATCGCAGCCAATTCTGAGTGGTCTTTGGCTGCTATCAGCGCCCGCGTTAATGTTATTAAATGCCCCTGACGCTTAATGAAAGGGGCGTCATGTTTGATTAGCAGGTGATTAATAATATTAATTGTGCCAATTCATACCCCCTATGCTGGTTGAAAAAAACAGGCTTTGGGCTTAAAAAACTGGCACCTTTTCATACGCCCCTGAAACTGGCGAAGTTGTGAACGTTAATAAAAACAATTATTAGATTGTTCCCTCTAAAAACACAGAAGAATCAATTATCTATGTTGAATCACATTGCGATCGGATCGTCAATGACGCTGGATGTACAGACGCGAACGCTGACACGGCTGTCCGACGGGGAAAGTGTTAATCTACCGGCCAGCGCCAGCCTCTGTTTACAGGCGCTGGTTGAGGCGGAAGGTGAAGTGTTATCTCAGGAGCAGCTGATGGATATCGGCTGGCGCAGTTCGGGAGTAGAAGTCACTGATAACAGTGTGCGGGTGATGATCAACAAGCTACGGCGTGCCCTACACACCCTGGCGTCACAGCAGGAGATTTCTCTGTTAGCCGTCACCCGCAGCGGTTACCGTCTGCTGATCCATGAACCCCAGGCAACACCCGCGCCTCCTTACGCTACCGATGCTCCTCCGCAACCCACTCGTGCACCGCAGGTCACGCTTTCAGAAGCGTTGCCACTTGCCGCAGTCCAGCCGAAACCCCGCAACCGGCGGTGGCTCAGATGGAGTGCGGCAGGCTGCTGCGGCGTGATACTCGGTTTGATCGTCGCCTATACGCTGTACGGTCAGTTTATGGCCCGGCTGGATCACATCCAGTTCGTGCCCTGGAGTGGTCCCGGCGTGCCTGCCGATACGCAGGTATTCGTGCCCCAGGATCGTCAGGATCAGCAGGCGCTGATTGAGGCAACCCTGAGCACTTATGAGAATCATGTCATTAGCAAACGCCCGTTAGAAAAACCGGCGAAAGTGCTGTATATCACGCTGGGGGCCAGCCCATCGACGCATCATCAGGGCCTGATTGCCTGCCAGCAACCCTTCCAGGACGCAGAGAATGACTGTGAATCGTTCTATTTTAAAATTTATTAACCTGCCGATGATGCTGCTGTTTATTGGCGGCTTCGCGGCGGCGATTGGTGGTTTTGTCATCCACACGATGTACACCTCACCGCTGAAATCGCAGTGCGTAATGCCGGTGTCGTTTTATGACATCAAGCAAGGCAAAGACGTGGCGCTGCTGCGCGGCAGCTACCGCAGCTACCGCGACAGCATTAGCCGTGGGCATGTCACCTTTGTCGGTAGCCTGTCGCGTTTCAGCGACGGGCAGCGCGTAGGACAGCCGGTGACGGTGAATCGTGAAGTGCGTTTTGAGGGCAGCATTACCAACAACCTGCTGCAGATGACCATTACCGGCCATAACCGCCGTATTGGCGACCAGAGCAGCGATGACGATGTCTCAACCTACGTCTTCCCGGCGCTGCATAATGGTGAAAGTGGTACCACTTCGCTCTATTTATTGGATGGCAAGGTGATGGCGACGGGCGTCGAAACGGTGGCGCGTATTGCCTGCATGAATTGAGGCTGGCACGGCGATTAAAACAGCGCGAGCACTAACTCTGCTAACGTATCGAATCCCCGCTCCATCAGACGTTCAAAGAAAGGTGCCAGCGTTTGCGCCAGCAGGAACAGCGCCACCATACCGATGCTGAGCGTGAGCGGGAAGCCGATAACAAAAATGGAGAGCTGCGGCGTCAGGCGATTCAGCAGCGCCAGAATAAAGTTAATGCACAGCAGCAGCGCGATGATCGGCAGGCCGAGCATTAATCCCTGGCTGAAAACCATCCCGGCGCTTTTCACCACGTAAAGCAGGCCGCCGCTGTGCAGCGGTGTTGCATCTATCGGCAGCGCATGAAAGGTTTCCGCCACGAAGGCCAGCAGCCATAAATGGCCGTTAAAGGTGAGAAACAGCAGCGTAACCAGAACGTTGAGGAAGCGTGAAATGACCGGGCTGTTGCCGCTGCTGGGGTCAAAAAAGGTCGCGAAAGAGAGGCCCATCTGCATGCCGATGATCTCCCCTGCCAAACGTACCGCGGCAAACAGCAGCTGCATGGTCAGCCCGAGCGCCGCGCCAATCAGCAGCTGCTTTGCCATCACGCCAACGCCGCTCCACGAGTAAATGCCAATGCCGGCATCCGGAATGCTGGAACCCAGCAGCAGCGCAATCAATAAGGCTAAACAGAGCCGCAAACGCGCGCTCACGCTGCGCTCGCCAAAGACCGGCGCCACCTGCAGCACCGCGCCAATGCGCACCATAATCAGGAAATAGTGGCTCATCCAGGCGTAGAGCTGCTCGAGCGGGATTCCAAACGCCATTAGCCAATCACAAAGGGAATGCTGGTAAATACCGTACGGGCATATTCAATAAAGATCTTCATCATCCACGGTCCTAATACCACCGCGATACCAACAATCATCAGGATTTTGGGGATGAAGGTCATGGTCATTTCATTAATCTGCGTGGCGGCTTGCAGGATACTGATGATCAAACCGGTTACCAGGGCGGCCAGCAGCAGCGGCGCGGAGATCATTAATCCCACTTTGATCGCCTGCATGCCCATCGCCATTACGCTTTCGGGAGTCATTTCCGTGTCCTTAGCTAAAGAAGCTTTGCGCCAGTGAACCGATGATCAGCTGCCAGCCGTCAACCAGCACAAACAGCATCAACTTAAACGGCAGCGCGATTGTCGTGGGCGGCACCATCATCATACCGAGCGCCATCAGAATACTGGCCACCACTAAATCGATGATCAGGAACGGAATAAAGATGGTGAAGCCAATCTGGAAGGCAGTTTTCAGTTCGCTGGTGACAAAAGCGGGCACCAGAATACTGAGCGGCACCTCTTCAGGCGTGGCGATGTTCTCTTTTTTGGCGATAGTGGCAAACATCGCCAGGTCACGTTCACGCGTCTGATCCAGCATAAATCCGCGCAGCGGTTTCACCCCTTCAGTCAGCGCCTCTTCCATGGAAATTGCATTGCTCTGCAGCGGCAGCCAGGCTTTGTCATAGATTTGGTTGAACACCGGCGACATCACAAAGAAAGTGAGAAACAGCGCCAGACCGACAATCACCTGATTCGGCGGCGCCGTGGGCGTGCCGAGCGCATTACGCAGCAGGCCAAACACGATAACGATGCGGGTGAAACCGGTCATCATCAGCAACACGCCGGGGATAAAGGTAAAGCCACTCAACAGCACCAGCGTTTGCACCGGCAGTGACCAGCCCTCTTCGCCCGTTGGACGTGCGAGAGTGATATCGCTGTTGGCCGCCAGCGCGCTGACGACGGGCAATAGTAGCCCGGCGGCCAGCAACAGCAGCTGACCGGATTGACGACGTTTCATTAGCGGTTTTCCTTGCGGTATTTCTGCAGGAAAGATTCCAGCATGTGCGGGAAGGAGTTGCTGGCCGGCGGCGTAGCAGCAGGTTCGGTTTCCGGACGCGGTTGCGTGTTCAGGCAGGCGATCTGCGTGGCCGTGACGCCCAGCACCAGACGCTGATCGCCGACATCTACCAGCACCAGGCGTTCACGGTTGCCGAGCGACTTGGTCGCCACCAGCGTCATTACATTTTGGCTGTCGTGTAAGCGACGGGAAAGACCGCTGCGCCGCACAATCCAGGCCAGGATCACCATGGCGAGAATAATCAGCGCCAGCGCACCGGTCACCGTCATCAGTACAGAGTCGGTCGCCAATACGTCGCTGGCAGGTGCAGCCTGGACAAGCGGGGCAGCGGTATTCATTAGCGGCTCAAACGATGCATGCGTTCAGAAGGCGTAATAATATCGGTGATACGGATACCGAATTTATCGGAGACCACCACCACTTCGCCCTGCGCAATTAAATAACCATTAATCAGAATGTCCAGCGGCTCACCGGCCAGACCATCCAGCGAGACCACCGAACCCTGGCTTAAACGCAGCAGTTCTTTAATGGTCATCTTGGTACGGCCCAATTCCACGGTCATTTTTACCGGAATATCGAGGATCAGATTCATGTCATCTGAAAACGGAGAGCTCGCCATGTGTTCGCTTATTCCCGCCGAGTGTTGCTCGCTCAGTGCGTCACCCCAAAGGTTGTCGATACTCTCTTCACCGCCTGACGAGTTGTTCATATCACTCATAGGGAAATTAGTCCTTAGTTAATGATGATAATGCTGGCTGAACCATCTGTTCGACCTTTAGAGCATATTGATTATTTACGGAGCCATATTTCGCTTTCAGCACCGGCACGTTGCCGACGCTGGCTTCAATAAGCTCTTGTTTGTCGAAGGCAATGACATCACCTTTCTTCATTTGCATCACATTCGAAAGCCGCGTTTCCACACCCGCAAAGCTGGCAACAAGCTCCAGCTGGGTTTCACGCATCTGACTGGCAAGTAATCCGCGCCAGTTAGCATCTTCATAACGTGAGTTATCCATCGGCGGATTACTCAGCAATTCACGTAAAGGCTCAATCGAACTGAAAGGAATACAGATATTAAATTCGCCACGATGTGAACCAATTTCCACCGAGAACGGTGTGGTCACCACCACATCATTGGGTGACGAGGTGATATTGGTAAACTTCACCTGAATTTCAGAGCGAATGTATTCCGTTTTAATTTTATAGATGGTGCTCCAGGCGAATTCATAAGCTTCACGCGCCATTGACAGCATGCGATGAATAACGCGCTGTTCGGTCGGGGTAAATTCCCGCCCGTCGGCCTTGGTGGGGAAACGGCCATCGCCACCAAACAGATTGTCCACCGCCATAAACACCAGCCCTGGCGAAAACGCCATCAGCGAGGTGCCGCGCAGCGGATTCAGATGCAGCAGATTCAGGTTGGTTGGCACCGGCAGGTTACGGGCAAACTCATGGTATGGCTGAATCTGAATATTGCCCGCAGTGATATCCGGGCTACGGCGCAGTAAATTAAACAGTCCCATACGGAACTGTCGGGCAAAGCGTTCATTAATTATTTCTAGCGAATGAAGTCGTTCACGAATTACCCGGCGTTGCGTATGCGGATCGTAGGGTTTAATGCCCCCGTCCACTTCGCCACCGGCATTTTCGTTGCTGCTACTGCTACCGCTATCGGCATTAAGCAGCTGATCAATTTCATCCTGTGATAAGAAGCTATCCACCATAATATTTACCGCAGAATAAATTCATTAATTAAAATATCGGTAGGTTTCACCGCCAGGTTTTTACCGATGGGCTTTGCCATCTCTTCTTTCAAACTTGCAATCAGCTGCGTCTTGCCTTCATCGGTGGATAACGCTTCATAGGTCTGCTGGGTTAATAACATAAACAGACGACTGCGATATTCCGGCAAATATTTTTCCAGCAGCAGCAGCGATGGCTGATCGGCCACGCGCACCGATATGCCAATAAATAACACGCGATCGGCTTCATTGCTGGTTGGCTTAAGGCTGACGGTAAAGGTATTCAGCGATAAATAAAGCGGATTAATTTCTACCGCCGGCTGGACGACTTCTGCCTGCTCAGCCTCTTCCGTCACCGGTTTAGCTGACTTCATTTGCCAGAATAAATATCCCGCCGCGCTACAGGCGGCGACGGAAATTAGCAACAACAGGGGAACCAGCAGCGAGCGTGATTTTCCACCCTGCGTGGCATTTTGCTTTTTCTTACTCATTGATTGTTAGCTCTAAAATAAAGAAAGACGGTTCACAGCCCTGTCATTCGCATGGCCGGTATTGTAGTCCAGGTTATCCGCTGAATAATCAGGCGATAAAATTTCATACATGAAGCTATTTCAGCACTTCAGGCAAAGGTATTGATTCCGTGGATATTTCCCGCGGTTTGGTTGATCACAACAGGCGAAGTTTCTTCTTCTACGCTGTTTTCATCCCCCTGCTGCGGTGCCGGATGCTGATTTTCTGACGATTCGCCCTGCGCACCTGCGCCGGCATAGGGGTTATCAGCGCTGACGCTCGCCTGCGAAAGCTGCAATCCTGATTCCGCCATGGCGGCACGCAGCTGCGGCATCGCCTGCTCCAGAGCATGACGTACCTGCGCATGTTCACTGACGATATGAATCTGCGCCTGCTCCTGATGCAAACGCAGGCTGATTTGTAACGAGCCCAGCTCTTCAGGATGAAGACGAATTTCGGCGTTGTGCACGCCGTTACGGCTGAACATCACAATCTGCTGGCTAACTGCCTGCTTCCATTCGGGTGTTTGCGGCGCATAAGGCACGGTAGCGACGGCGCTGATGCTAACGTTGTTACGGACAGGCGCGGATACGGGAGCCGCCACTGCGGCTACCACGCTGGCTTCATTGCCAGGCAGCGTCTCGCTGTGCTGTGGCGCGGCACTGCTGCTGGCGATCATAGAAGCCAGAGAAGGCTCTTTGCCCGGTCCGGGTGTCTTCGTCTCGGTAGCGGCGGCTTTTGCCAATGCGCCAAACGCTTCGGTTAACGGCGCGGGGTCTTTTGCGGCCTTCACGGTGATGCCATTTTCCGCTGCCGAGGCAACGTTGTGGCTCACCAGCTGCTGAAGCTGCCATTGTGGATTGCCCGGCACCAGCGTTTCGAGCAGCGCCAGCGGGTCTGCTTCCCGCTCAGCCTGCTCCACCAGCGTCTCGCCCTGTTGCGGTACGAGGCTGTCCAGCGCGGCGGCGAGATCGCTGGGCAACGCGTCACTCAGTTCTACTGGCAACACGGCTGCTTCGAGCTCGGGCATCAGATCGGCAAGGGCCACATCGCCAGGCAATAGCATCGCTGGCCCCGTCGGCAACGCGGTGTGCACCAGGCCCAGGTTCTGCAGCTTATCGTCCAGGGCGACAGCAAAGTCCGCGCCGGTAAATTTCCCTTTCGCTGGCAGCAGATCTGCACCGCCGCTGAGCAGTGCAGTAACGTCAATATTCATAGTCTCTCTCGTTTCTGTCCGGCCCGTTGGGCGAACTCATCCATCAACTTCTGTTCCTGCCGTGTTTCCACCTGAGCACGCGCGGTTTCACGTCGCACAATCAAGGTTTCAAACGCGTTCAAGCGCTGTTTGTCATGCACCCAGCTGGCCTTTGCTTGATCCACCGCCTTTTCACAGCGGTTAACGTGGGTAGCGTGCTGCTTCACCACCTGGTTAAGGGATAAAACAAAGGATTGGTGATTCACCAGATCGGCCATCGACATGCCGCGCTCCATCATTCCCTGGCGCAGCGAGTGCTGATACTCCCGCTCATAGTGCTGTAACTGCTCATGCTGCTGAACCGCATCCTGCAAGCGCTGCTGCACGCCACCCAACGCGCGAGTGGTATCCGTCAGCTTCTCTTCTGCCATATCCCGCAGCAGGGTCATCGGGTTTTTTACCTTCATCAGCTTATTCCGTTAGGGTGGGAAACAGGTGGTTCAGCGCGCCGATCGCGTCGTCATAGCCGCTGCGTTCATGGATGGCCTGATGGAGAAAGGCCTCCAGGTCCGGATATTGGCTAATCGCCTGGTCGAGCAAGGGATCGCTGCCTTTTACATAGGCACCTACGCTGACCAAATCGCGGTTACGTTGATAGGCAGAGAGCAGCTGTTTAAAACGCTGCACTTTGCGGTACTGCGCGTGCGGGATCAGTTCGGTCATGGCACGACTGATTGACGCTTCAATATCAATCGCAGGATAATGCCCCTGCTCTGCCAGCCGGCGCGACAGGACGATATGGCCATCCAGAATGGCGCGCGCCGAATCGGCAATCGGATCTTGCTGGTCGTCGCCTTCGGTCAGAACGGTGTAAAACGCGGTGATGGAACCGCCGCCAGGCATACCGTTACCGGTGCGCTCAACCAGCGCGGGCAAACGGGCAAAGACCGACGGTGGATACCCTTTGGTCGCCGGTGGCTCACCAATGGCCAGCGCCACTTCACGCTGCGCCATGGCGTAACGCGTCAGGGAATCCATAATCAGCAGCACGTTCATGCCCCGATCGCGGAAATCTTCGGCGATGCGCGTCGCGTAAACGGCACCCTGCATGCGCAGGATCGGCGAGACATCGGCAGGCGCGGCAATCACCACCGCGTGCTCACGTCCCTCTTCACCGAGAATGTTCTCGATAAAATCTTTCACTTCACGGCCACGTTCACCAATCAGCCCCACCACGATCACATCGGCGGTGGTGAAGCGTGCCATCATGCCTAGCAGCACACTCTTACCCACGCCCGATCCGGCGAACAGGCCCATACGCTGGCCACGACCGACCGTCAGCAGGCCGTTGATGGCGCGTACGCCCACGTCCAGCACGGTTTTAATAGGATCGCGATGGAGCGGATTGAGTACCGGCGTGAACAGGCTGGCGGCTGGTTTACCGGCCGGTGGACGACCATCCAGCGGCCGCCCTTGCGCATCCAGCACGCGGCCTAACAGGTGCGGCCCAACCGGCAGCTGTTTGCCCTGGCTGGTATCGGCTTCGGGCGCGTACACGCGTGCGCCGGGCAGAATGCCATCTACCTGCTCAAGCGGCATCAGGTAGAGCGTGGAGCCGTTAAAGCCCACCACTTCGCTCTCTACCGCGCTAATGCCCTGACTGGTGCGACGCTCAACAACGCACAGCGCGCCAATCGGCAGTTTGAGCCCAACGGCTTCCATCACCAGACCGGTGGCGCGCGTGAGTTTGCCGTACTGGCGGAAACAGGGCATGTCGCCCAGCTTCTCTTCCACACGATCCAGCGCCTGCAGCCAGTTTTTCAACTGCTGACTCATTGTGACAGCTCCTCGCGCGCCAGCTGGCACAGCGCCTGCCAGCGTGTTTCCAGGCTGGCATCAAACTCCACTTCCGGCGAGATGATGCGGCAGCCGCCGGGGGCCAGCTGCGCATCGCTGTGCAGCTCCCATCCCAGCTGCGCCAGGGTGTCACCCATGGCGGCGGCGACATTCTGCCGATCGTCTGGATGCACGTAGAGTTGCATGGTGCCGTGCAGCAGCGCGTCCTGTTTCATCAGGTTGCGGATCTGCTTCAGCAGCGCCGTGTTGTCCGCCACGCTGGCCGATCCGTACAGCTGCTGCACCGCCATTAATGAAAGCTGCACCAGACGCCCCGGCACCAGGCTTTCCAGGCTGTCCATCGCCAGTTTAAAATTGCTGACCCAGCCCTCGGCCTGACGCAGCAGCTGTTGCTGCTGGGCGACGGCATCGGCTTTGCCCTGTGCCAGTCCGGCTTCGCGGCCTTCGCGTACGCCCGCGTCAAAACCCTGCTTGCGGCCCTCTTCCTGACCACTGCTTAGCCCCTGCTGATATCCCTGCTGTTCGGCCTGCTTGCGTAAGCGGGCCAGTTCGGCCTGAATGTCCTGTTCGCTTTGAAGGCTATCCAGCGTTGGCAGCGGTGCGGCCACGGCGCTGGTATCACTCAGCAGGTTATCAGGCTGCCAGCTGCGCCATTCCGTGCCGCTGGCCTGCTCAAACTTTTTATCAAACGTAGGCATCGTCGCTGCCTCCGATGATGATTTCGCCGGTTTCGGCCAGGCGGCGCACCACGTTGAGGATGGTTTTCTGCTCCGCTTCCACCTGCGACAGGCGTACCGGTCCGCGCGACAGTAAATCTTCTTTCATCAGATCCGCCTGACGACGCGACATATTGAAGAAGAATTTCTCGCGCAGCGGTTCGTCGGCCCCTTTCAGCGCAATCAGCAGGGTTTCGTTCTCGATCTCCTGCAACAGGCGCTGGATGCTGCGATCTTCCACTTCGACCAGGTTTTCGAACAGGAACATCTCGTCGATGATCTTCTGCGCCAGTTCGCCATCGAACTCACGCACGGCCTCAATGGCCAGCTCTTCCTGCTGCGATTTCATCAGGTTGAGAATCTCTGCGGCAGGTCGTACCCCGCCCATTTTGCTGCGTTTGAGATTCTGACCGTGCAACAGGTTATTCAGCACTTCGGTCAGCTCCTGCAGCGCAGCTGGCTGAACGCCGCCGAAGGTGGCAATACGCAACATAATGTCGTTACGTTCGCGATCTTCGAATTTGCCCAGTACATCAGCCGCCTGGTTGCGCTTAAGGTGCACGAGGATGGTGGCGATGATCTGCGGATGCTCTTCGCGGATCAGGTCAAACACCGACTGCGGCTCCATAAAGTTCAGCGTTTCGATACCGTTGGTGCCCTGATGGGTATCCAGCAGATCTTCCAGCAGCGAGGTCGCGCGCTCTTCGCCCAGCGCCTTAACCAGCACGCTGCGCAGATAATCGTTGGTGTTGAGGCTGAGCGCAGCGTACTCGGTTGAGTCTTTCTTGAACTCACGCAGTACCGCAGCCATCTGGTCATGGGTGAATCCCGCCATGTTGACCATAGAGCTACTGATCTGCTTTACCTCATGGGCATTGAGATGCTTAAACACCTCAGCGGCCAGTTCATCGCCCAGCGTCAGCATGACAATGGCGCTTTTATCTGAGGCCTTCATTTAGTGTGTTCCTTATTCATCCACTGACGGATAACCAGAGCAATGACGCGTGGCTCCTGCTCCGCCAGTTCACGCAGCTGTTGGCTGTTGATTTCGGTATCGACGCGCTGCTGCGCCCGATCGCTGGCTTCCTTCTCGGCGGCACGTTTTTTCGCCGCAATCTCTTCCTGACGCGTCTCTTTTTCAATCTCAAGACGGCGCAAGGTGATCTCGTGGTGGCGCAGCCACGCTGGCTGAACCAGCTTGCGCCACATCACCCAGGCAATAAGCGCAATCATCAGATAGCGGGCCAGCGTCATCATCAGTGACTGGAATCGCTCTTGCTTCCAGATCGGCGGCAGCGGCTCTTCCACAATGCCGTTGAACGGCGAGTTCATGATATTGACGCTGTCGCCACGGCTTTCGCTGTAGCCGATCGCCTCTTTCACTAGCGCGCTAATGCGCGTCAGCTCCGCCTCACTCAGCGGCTGCACTTTGCCCTCTTCGCCCTGCGGTAGATGGTTAATCACCACCGCGACCGAAAGACGTTGAATGCTGCCCATGTTGGATTTGATGTGCGTCAGCGTGCGATCCAGCTCGAAGTTGGTGGTTTCGTCACTGCGGTTGTTAAAAGGCTGTCCGCTGCTGGCAGGCGTGGACGTTGACGTCGTGGTGCTATTCGCATTGGTGCCTTTCTTCGCCTCCGCTGCCGCCGTGTTTAGCGGTTGGGTAATCGGTGCCGACGCTGGCGTTGGTGGCGAGTTGCTCAGCGCACCAGGCACGCCGCCGGTGGCGCGACCATTGCCCTGCTCAGCAAGGCTGGCCTGACGGCTACGAATCGCCATTTTTTGTGGATCGGCGTTCGGCTGATACTGTTCCTGCGTTTGCTCTTGCTGGGTGAAATCAAGCTGCGCGGTGACCTGTGCACGCACATTACTGTCGCCCACCAGCGGCGCCAGGATGCGCTGGATGCGCTGCTGATAATCATTTTCCAGTTCACTGGTGTATTTCAGCTGTGAAGTTTGTAAGCCACCCACGCCACGTTGCGTCAGCAGATTGCCACGCTGATCGACGATGGTGACGTTCTCTGCGGTCAAACCCGTGACCGCACTGGAGATCAGATGGGTGATCGCCACCACCTGCCCTTCATCCAGCGTCCGGCCTTTAATCAGGTTGACGGTCACCGATGCCGTTGGCAGCTTTTGGTCGCGCACAAACATCGAGGGCTTCGGTACCGCAAGATGTACACGTGCCAGCTGGATAGGACCGAGGTTTTCGATGGTGCGAGCCAGTTCGCCTTCCAGCGCGCGCTGGTAATTCACCTGCTCGCTGAACTGGCTGGTGCCGAATTTCTCCTGGTCCATCAGCTCAAAGCCTACCTCGCCACCTTTCGGCAGCCCCTGCTGCGCCAGCTTCATGCGCACTTCATGCACCTGGGCTTCCGGCACCATAATCACCCCGCCCGGTGTATCAATGCGATACGGGACGTTGAGCTGAGACAGCTGCGCGACAATGGCACCGCCATCCTCATCGCTGATGTTGCTAAACAACACTTTATAGTCCGGCTCTTTCGCCCAGAACATCAGCGCGATAATCACTGACAATGCCGCGGCGGCGCAAATCACCAATAGCAATTTCGGGCTGCTACGCAGCCATGATATTGCCGATTTAAATTGCTCAGCCGGGTTGTTGGTTAAATCATTCAATGTGGCACTCATGCCTGATCCTGTAAGAAATATCATGTATCGATAATGCGTGCCGGCTGACGCCTGAGCGTATACCGATAACGACAAATTCAAATTCGTGGGAGAATTTTCAGGCAGGCATTATCGACGCATTAGGGGAAAATTTAATCCCGGATAAGCTCAAAGTTCTGTTCGCTTATCGGATTTTCTTCAGGTTTTATATACATGTTAAGCTGCTGACGTTTAAAAGATGTGCAATTAACTCAGTATTAACAAATAGCGTTTTATTTTACTCACTCAGGACGTAAAAAATGTCAGCAACACTCATGCGTGGCGTGCTTGATCAGATCCAGACCCAGGCGCAGCAGCTTTCAGGCGCACCGAAAGCCAGACTGGACGCGCCCGAGAAAGGCTTCTCTTTTTCAGATGCGCTATTTAACAGTATCAATGAAATAAACAAAACTCAGCTCGATGCCAAGAATACCACGCAGCAATGGATGTCTGGCGCCAGTGATATTGGCCTGAATGACGTTATGCTCTCTATGCAGAAGTCATCAATTTCATTTAGCTTCGGTATGCAGGCGAGAAATAAGATGATTAGCGCCTATCAGGAAATAATGAACACGCCGGTTTAAGGCTTGTTAATATTCTATGAGCCTAATTACTAGCAACTCTGCGCGCTTATTACGTCATCAGCTGATTTTATCGGATGGCGAATTAGCGCGCTTTGGCAAATTAATTTACCGCCGCGCCGGTATTGTGGTTAATGCCCATAAACGCGAGATGATTTTTAATCGTCTTTCGCGTCGTGTGCATGAATTGGCGCTGAATAACTTCAGCGAGTACGCGCAGATTCTTGAATCCCATCCGGAACATCCGGAGTGGCAAACATTCATTAATGCGCTGACCACTAACCTGACCTCCTTCTTCCGTGAGGCCCACCATTTTCCGGTGCTGGCGCAGCACGCGCATCAACGCCGGAACGGCTACCGCGTGTGGTGCACCGCCGCCTCTACCGGTGAAGAGCCCTGCTCAATCGCCATGACGCTAAATGAAACGCTCGGCGCCTCCCTTTCCGGACCGCGTATCTGGGCCTCGGATATTGATACCGACGTGTTAGCCCGGGCCGAAGCGGGCGTCTACCGTCTGAGCGATTTAGACACGCTGTCGCTGATGCAGAAGCGCCACTATTTTTTACGCGGCTCGGGTGAGAACAGTGAAATGGTGAAGGTGAAGCGTGAACTGCTGGCGAGCATCAACTATCTGCAGCTCAACCTGCTGGATGCCAACTGGGCAAGCGTGCCTGAGTCTGTCGACGCGATTTTTTGCCGTAACGTGATGATCTACTTTGATGCACCTACCCAGGAGCGTCTGCTGCAACGCTTTGCCCGCATGCTGAAACCCGGTGGGTTGCTGTTTGTCGGCCATTCCGAACATTTCAACTATCCGAATATCCCGCTGCGTCTACGCGGGCAGTCGGTATATGAAGTGCTGGAGAGCCGCGCGTGAAGCGGATTCGCGTCATGGCCGTGGATGATTCCGCACTGATGCGCAACATGCTCAGCGCCATCATCAATCAGCAGCCGGATATGGAAATGGTGGCCACCGCGCCGGATCCGCTGGTGGCGCGCGAGCTGATCAAGAAACTCAATCCGGATGTGCTGACGCTGGATATCGATATGCCGCGCATGGATGGGCTGGAGTTTCTTTCCCGCCTGATGCGGCTGCGCCCAATGCCGGTCGTGATGATCTCATCCATGACCACGCAGGGTTCACACACCACTCTGCGTGCGCTGGAACAGGGCGCGGTGGATTTTATCGCCAAACCCGATGCGCACACCAACAGCGACTGGCAAGAGTGGGGCGAACGCGTGGTGGAGAAGATTCGCAGTTCGGCAAAAGCCCGGTTGGGCCAGGGTCACGCCAGCCCGCAGCAGCGTCAGCCCATTTTTGACGCGCGCGTGGGTCACGAAAGTCTCATTGCCATCGGATCCTCCACCGGCGGCACCGAAGCACTGCGCCGGGTGCTGGTGCAGATGCCGGTCAATTGCCCGGGGATTGTGATTGCCCAGCATATGCCCGCGGGCTTTACCCGCTCCTTTGCACAGCGCCTCGATTCGCTTTGCGCGATCAACGTGCGTGAAGCGCAGGATGGTGAGCGCGTGCAGATGGGCACCGCGTTGATTGCGCCAGGCGATTTGCACATGGAGATCGTGCGTCAGGGCAAAGGTTATGCCGTTCGCCTGAGCAACGCGCTGGAAGTGAATCGCCATCGTCCTTCGGTGGATGTGCTGTTTCACTCGGTGGCGTTGCATGCCGGTCGACACGCCAGCGCCGCCATTCTCACCGGCATGGGCCACGACGGCGCGCGCGGCATGCTGGCGTTATACAACGCTTGCGCTTACACCCTGGCGCAAAGCGAAGCCACCTGCGTGGTGTTTGGCATGCCGCGCGAAGCCATAGCGCTGGGCGGCGTGAAAGCGGTGGTCGATCTCGATGATATCAGCCAGCACCTGCTGGACAGTTTTAGCCATAACAAACAACGAAACAGAACGTCTGCCGGACGTTCAGGAGACAACTCACATGACGGATAAAAGCCTGCGTTTTCTGGTGGTCGATGACTTCGCCACCATGCGACGCATCGTACGTAACCTGCTGCAGGACCTGGGTTACAAGAACATTGAAGAAGCCGAAGACGGACAGGATGCGCTGAATAAGCTGCGTGCTGGCGAATTCGATTTCGTGGTCAGCGACTGGAACATGCCGAATATCGACGGTCTGGAACTGCTGAAAACCATTCGCCTCGATCCCGCTATGGCGAAAATGCCGGTGCTGATGGTTACCGCTGAAGCCAAACGCGAAAATATTATTGCCGCCGCCCAGGCCGGTGCCAATGGATACATCGTTAAGCCGTTTACCGCTGCCACGCTGGAAGAGAAGCTCGGCAAAATTTTTGAAAAACTTGGGTAATGAGCATGGCTTCGGATAACACGAAAGATCTCTTTTTACGCATTGGTCAGCTGACTCGCCTGCTGCGTAATAGCATGGCCAATCTCGGGCTAGAGCAGGCGATTATGGAAGTGGCCGATGCCTTTCCCAATACCCGCGATCGCCTTAACTATGTGGTGGGTAAAACCTCACAGGCCGCCGATCGTGCGTTAACCAGCGTTGAAGTGGCCCGTCCGCTGCAGGATACGCTGAGCGAAAATGCCACGCAGCTGAGCGCACGCTGGGATGCCTGGTTCGCCAATCCACAGCCGCTGGACGATGCGCGCGAGCTGGTTAAAGCGACGCGCGGCTATCTGCAACAGGTACCGGAATTAACCCAGCTGACCAATCGCCAGCTGACCGAAATCATGATGGCGCAGGATTTCCAGGATCTCACCGGCCAGGTGCTACAAAGCCTGATGCATGTGATTGAGACCGTGGAGAAAGAGCTGATTAATGTGCTGGTTGAAAACATGGGTGAACGTGAAGCCGTCGCGCCGCCTGAGATGGAAAATCTGAAAAACGGTCCGCAAATCGATGCCATGGCAGAAGGCATCGCCACGTCTCAGGATCAGGTAGATGACCTGCTGGAGTCGCTCGGCTTCTAACCCGGCCTGGCGAAACCTATGTCCGAAGAGAGTGAAAACGACAAAACGGAAGACCCCACACCCCACCGAAAACAGAAGGCGAGGGAAGAGGGACAGATTCCGCGCTCGCGTGAGTTAACCACGCTCGCGATGCTGCTGGTTGGCTGGGGATTGATGGTTTCCGGCGGCGATCATCTGGCGCGCAAACTGATGCATATGCTGCATAACGGTTTGGTGTTTGACCGGCTATTGGTGAGCGACCCTCAACATATGCTGCATCACGCCGGTGCGCTACTCGGCAGCGCCTTTCTGGCGATGCTGCCGTTTGTCGGCGGCCTGTTTATTACCGCCCTGGTGGCGCCTTCCATCATTGGCGGCCTCAATCTGAGCGGGAAAGCGATCAAGTTCAGCGCGAAGAAACTGAACCCGATCAGCGGTATCAAGCGCCTGTTCTCCTCGCAGATGCTGTCTGAAATGACTAAAGCGATTCTGAAAGTATCGCTGGCGGGGATCGGTGGCGGACTGTTTCTCTGGCTCAACAAGATGAAGTTTATTGGGCTGGTGTTTGAACCGCTCGGCATGGCATTAGGTGACATTAGCCGCCTGCTGCTCGGCTGCATGCTGGTGATCATCCTGTCACTAATCCCGATGGTGGCCTTCGATGTGATTTACCAGCTGTGGAGCCACTTTAAAAAGCTGCGTATGAGTCGTCAGGAGATTAAAGACGAGTTCAAAAATCAGGAAGGTGATCCGCAGCTGAAAGGTCGCGTCAGGCAGCTTCAACGCCAGATGGCGCAATCACGCATGATGAGCGATGTGCCCGCAGCAGACGTGGTGGTGAACAACCCCACCCACTATTCGGTCGCGCTGAAATATCAAGAAGGCAGTATGGGGGCACCGATTGTGGTGGCCAGCGGTAGCGGTCTGATTGCGCTACGCATCCGTGAATTGGCGGACGAAAACCGCGTACCCATGCTGGAAGCGCCGCCGCTGGCGCGTGCCCTTTATCGCCATTGTGAACCGGGACAACCGGTTCCCACTGAATTGTATAACGCCGTAGCTGAAGTGCTGGCCTGGGTTTATAGCCTGCGTCGCTGGCGAAAAGGCTTAGGTCAACGCCCGCAGCTGCCGAAAGACCTTCCGGTTCCGGCCGCGCTGGATTTCGCACAAGAGAGTAAAGAGTGATGGCTAACCTCGCCACAAAATTACGTTTGCCCAACATGAAGGAAACCCAATGGCAGGTGCTGGCGGGGCCAGTGCTGATCATGACCATCCTCGCGATGATGATCCTGCCGCTGCCAACTTTCGTGCTGGACCTGTTGTTCACCTTCAACATCGTGCTGTCGATCATGATTCTGCTGGTGGCGATGTTCACCCAGAATACGCTGGAGTTCTCGGCCTTCCCGACGGTGCTGCTGTTCTCTACCCTGCTCCGCCTGGCGCTGAACGTGGCCTCAACGCGTGTGATCCTGATGCACGGCCATACGGGTGCCGGCGCGGCTGGCCAAGTGGTGGAGGCCTTTGGCCACTTCCTGGTGGGCGGCAACTTTGCCATCGGTATTATCGTCTTCGTGATTCTGATCATCATCAACTTTATGGTCATCACCAAAGGTGCCGGCCGTATCGCTGAAGTGGGTGCGCGCTTTACCCTTGATGGGATGCCGGGCAAACAGATGGCGATTGATGCGGATCTGAATGCCGGCCTGATTGGCGAAGATGAAGCCAAGCGTCGCCGTAAAGAGGTGACGCAGGAAGCCGACTTCTACGGGTCGATGGACGGTGCCAGTAAGTTTGTGCGCGGCGACGCCATCGCTGGTTTAATGATCATGGCCATCAACATTATCGGTGGACTGATTATTGGCGTGATGCAGCACGATATGTCCGCGGGAATGGCGGGCGAAACCTACACCCTGCTGACCATCGGTGATGGTCTGGTGGCACAGATTCCGGGTCTGGTGATCTCTACCGCTGCGGGTGTGGTGGTGACACGCGTGGTTAACGACCAGGATGTTGGCGAGCAGATGGTGAGCCAGCTGTTTACCTCTCCGCGCGTACTGCTGCTGGCCGCCGCGGTAATTGGCCTGCTCGGTCTGATTCCGGGCATGCCAAACTTTGTCTTCCTGCTGTTTACTGCCGTGCTGCTGCTCACCGCATGGTGGCTGCGTGGCCGTCAGGCTGAGCAGAAGAAATCTGGCGCATCAGGTTCTGTCTCACACGATCCGATGATGGCGGAAGCCGAAGCGGCGCAGGTGAATGAAGCCACCTGGTCGGACGTACAGATGGAAGATGAGCTAGGGCTGGAAGTGGGCTACCGCCTGATCCCCATGGTGGATCAGGAGCAGAACGGACAGCTGCTGACGCGCGTACGCGGCATTCGTAAAAAGTTTGCTCAGCAAATGGGCTTCCTGCCGCCGGCGGTGCATATTCGTGACAACCTCGACCTGCCGCCGACGCGTTATCGCATCCTGCTGAAAGGCGTGGAGATTGGTCACGGGGAAGTTCAGCCCGATCGCTGGATGGCGATCGATCCCGGCTGCGCGGAGGGTGAAGTTCCCGGCACCGCCTGTACCGAGCCAACCTTTGGACTGCCTGCTCGCTGGATTGATGAAGTACATCGCGAACTGGCGCAGACGCTGGGATATACGGTGGTGGATCCGAGCTCCGTGGTGGCCACGCATCTTAATCACTTGATCTCTACCCATACGGAAGAGCTGTTTGGCCGTCAGGAAGCGCAGCAGCTGCTCGATCAGCTGACGAAACATGCGCCAAAACTGGTGGAAGATCTGATTCCAGCGGTCATTAGCCTGACCATGTTGCATAAGGTCTTGCAAAACCTGCTGTCTGAGCGCGTACCGATTCGTGATATGCGTACCATTATTGATACGCTGGCCGAGTTTGCCGGCCCGAACAGCGATACCGACGATCTGACCGCCCGCGTGCGCGCCCGACTGGCTCGCGCCATCACGCAGCAGTGGTTCCCAGGCGAAGAGGATATTCAGGTGATTGGGCTGGATATGTCTCTGGAGCAACTGCTGGTGCAGGCGACTCAGAGCGGCAGCGCCATCGAGCCGGGTATTGCGGAAAACCTGATGAAACAGACGGAGAAAGCGTTGATGCATCAGGAAGGACTTGGCGCACCGCCGGTGCTGCTGGTTAACCCATCGCTGCGTCTGATGCTGTCACGCTATCTGCGCCGCATGTTCCCACAGATGGCGGTGCTCTCCAGCCAGGAGATCAACACGCAGCGTAATGTGCGCATGACGTGGATGATTGGTAGTAAAGCATGAAGTGTTTGATGCTGGGAATGGGGATGCTGCTACTGGCGGCATCGCCGCTGGCCGGTGCGGCGAGCGGGTCGTGGAGCAGCGCAAGCTACGGCGGCACGCTGACGCACGGCAAGCAGAGGCTGAAAAGCCGTCCCGTTCAGAGCACCGGGGCGCTGCCCCAACATGCCAGCGCGGAGACGTTGCAATGGCAGATCAAAATGGATGGCCCGGCGCCGCAAGGGCTGCGCCTGCAATTTTGCAGCGTCAGCCGTTGCGTACCTTTGCCCGCACAACAGGGTGAGATTACCCTGCCCGCCGGTTTTCCGGCGGCTGGGCCCTTCCACTTCGAATACTTCTCGATACGTCGTGGGCCCTTACAGCCGCCGCTCACGGTGCTCAGTAACCAGGTCACGATAGGTTACCAGGTTAAGCGTTAACGGCTGGCTGCGATTTTAGCCCACCAACATCAATTCACGATCTTCCACCATCGGCTTATTCAGCAGTGACAGCAGAATGTTTTTCACTGCCTGCGCCGATGGCGACAGCGGCAAACGCGCCGAGATATTCAGTGACAGCGGCAAATTCAGCGACGGGCTGTTAATCCGCGCCATCCAAGCATGTGTTGAACTGACCAGCGCCCGCGCGGCGGATTCAGGCAATACTGTGACGCCCATGCCGCTCGCTACGGCGGCGGTCAACGTCGAGATTGACTCAATCTCACCAATAATGCGAGCGCTGAGGCGGCGCAGCGAGAAGGCTTCGTCCACACGTTTGCGCACCGCACTGTAATCACGCGGCAGGAACAGGCTCATCTGCGCGACGTCTGCCAGATCGACCGTGGTGCCCGGACACGCCGTGGCGCCCACCAGGTAAAGCTCCTCTTTCATCAGTGGAATGCTGTTGATGCCCGCCGTCGGCGCGCGATCGTACAGCACGGCCATATCCAGCTGGCCGTTCATCACTTTTTCATTCAGCGATGTGCCGCTGTTTTCATGCAGATACACCAGCACATCGGGGAATTGCTCGCGCACCGTGTGCAGCAGCGGCATGGTAAGTGACGATGCGGCGGTACCCGGCGCTAAGCCAATCGATACCTGACCATTTAATGCCTGCCCGGCATTGATCACCGCCGTCTGCGCTTGTTCGCACTGACGCAAAATAGTACGGGCGTGGGCATAGAGAATTTTACCGGCCTCGGTTGGCGTCACGCCGCGCTTGGTGCGGATCAGCAATTGCTGATCGAGTTCATTTTCCAGCGTAGCGACCTGCTGGCTAAGCGCAGGCTGCGCGATGTGCAGCACTTCTGCTGCCTGAGTCAGGCTGCCGATATCGACGATTTTTACAAAGTACTTGAGTCGTCTTAAATTCATGTTGCCTCCGTCAATCCCCGAATACCCAGGTTGGGCGTCTCAGCCTGCTGGCTTGTGTAGATGAAGTTGCAATATGCAGGCCAGGTTTATTCAAGCGGTAAAAAAGCATGGCCGGATTTTTCCTAAAGGCACGGAAAATAAGCGTTTGTGATTACCTCGAACGGGTTAATAAGCGCGGGCGATGACGCAAAAGGATTAAGAACGCATCAGGTTGCACTGCGATGGTGCGGAAAATGCGAGGCAGGCGTGCAAAAAAGTGATGACGCGATGAGTGGGTATGGTGCAGAAATAGCCAATAAAGGGCAGAAATAGCGTTAATGAAACCAAACGAGCGGGAAAGAAGGGGATTAACCAGCAGGAAAACTTATGTGGTGGGGAGGGTGCGCGCTGTCCCTCACCCTGGCCCTCTCCCGCTCGCGGGAGAGGGAACCGACCGAGAGAATTTTTGTGTTAAATGCACGGTGTCGATACGCAAAATACTTCGCGCTATAGCAAGGCGGCAAGCCCGTTTAGCCCTGGGAGCATAGACAACTATGTGACCAGGGTAAACGGGCGCAGCCAACGCCGCTACAGCGCGAAGTATGAAGCGTATCAGCGTTTTTTGCGGTTGCGGTGCATATCTATTGAAACCGCGGCAACGATGATGATGCCTTTAATAATGTCCTGCACGTACGCATCGACACCAATAAAGGTAAAGCCGCTCTTAATCAGTCCGAGGATCACCGCGCCAATCAGCGTACCGGTGATGCGTCCAACGCCGCCCATCAGGCTGCTACCGCCGATAACCGCTGCGGCGATGGCGTCCAGTTCGTAGGCCATGCCCATACTTGACTGGCCGCTACTCACGCGCGCCGCCAGCACCACACCCGCCAGCCCTGAGAGCGCACCGGCGATGGTATAGACGATGATCAGGTACTTGTTAACGTTGATGCCGGACACTTTGGCGGAGGTCATGTTGCCGCCAATCGCGTAGACATATTTGCCGTAGCGGGTGTGCTTCAGCGCAATGTGGAACAGGAACGCCACCACCAGGAAAATAATCACCGGCATTGCGCCCTGGCCGATGGAGGTAAAGCCATCTGACAGGAAGCTGATCGGATTACCCTGCGTGTAGTACTGCGCCAGACCGCGCGCGGAAACCATCATGCCGAGGGTCGCGATAAACGGAGGAATCCCGGTTTTGGTAATCAGTACACCGTTCATCACGCCGCACAACAGCCCTACTCCGATGCCGGCGACAATCGGAATCACGGCGGGCAGGTTGACCAATGAGGGATACATTGGCGTAAGGCTATCGGAGGTCTGCGCCAGGCTCGCCGCGACGACCGCAGTTAAGGCGATAACCGAACCGGACGATAGATCGATACCGGTGGTGATAATAACTTGCGTCACGCCCACGGCGATAATCCCGATAATCGCCACCTGCAACACAATCAGCACCAGGCGGTTGGTGTTCATCAGGAAGGATTGGTCACGAACGTACCAGCCTGCGATTTCAAAGATCAGGGCAATGCCCACCATCACAACAAAAATACCCGTATCTTTAGGCAGCTTATGACGCAGGTTGCTGAAGAAAGAGGGTTGTTCTGCGGCCTGCGGGGCCGAAATTTTTACATTACTCATAGGTGTCTCACGCCTCACTCGGATGCCAACGACAAAATGGTTTCCTGATTGGCCTCTTCTTTATCGAGGATGCCGGTTATACGTCCGCCGTGCATTACCATCACGCGGTCGCTCATGCCGAGAATTTCTGGCAGTTCGGACGACACCATGATGATGGCGACGCCACGGTTTGCCAGTTCACTGATCAAACGATAAATTTCTGCTTTGGCCCCAACATCAATACCGCGCGTCGGTTCATCGAGGATCAGGATCTTCGGTTGCGCCAGCAGCCAGCGCGCAATCAGCACCTTCTGCTGATTACCGCCGCTGAGGTTATTGATGATCTGATCCATGGTGGGGGTTTTGATGTTGAGTTTGCGAATCTGATCCATGCAGTCCTGCGCCATTTTGATATGGCTGACAAAACCGCTTTTGTGGATGTAATCCGGCATGTTGACGATGCTCATGTTCTCCATCACCGACAGCACCAGGAACAACCCGGACTTTTTGCGATCTTCGGTGAGAAACGCCATGCCCTTCTCAATCGCCGTGGAGGGGGAATCAATCTTCACCGGGACGCCATCAATCAGGATTTCACCGCTGTCGAAGCTCTCCATGCCGAACAGGCTTTCCATCACTTCGCTGCGCCCTGCACCTACCAAGCCGGCAACGCCAAGAATTTCACCCTTGCGCACCGTAAAGTTGATATCGGTAAAACGGTCTTTGCAGGTTAAATTACGCACCGTCAGCACATCTTCGCCGATTTCCCCATTAAATTTCGGGAACAGCTGCGTCAGTTCGCGGCCCACCATCTGGGTAATCAACGATTGGCGGGTATAGTGGCTGGTGTCATTACTGCCCACCCAGGAACCGTCGCGGAAGATACTGATCTCATCGGTAATGGCGAAGATTTCATCCATTTTGTGGCTGATATAGATGATGGCTTTACCCTGCTCGCGCAGGTCACGGATGATGGTGAACAGATGCGCCACTTCGGTTTCTGTCAGTGCCGAGGTCGGTTCATCCATGATCACGATGTCCGAATTCCACGATACCGCTTTAGCAATTTCAACCATCTGCTGCGAGGCGATACTAAGCTCACCGACCATACGATCCGCTTTCAGACGGATATTCAACCGGTTCAGCAACTCCTGCGTTTGCTTATTGAGTTTGCCGTGATCGACAAAGCCGTACTTCATCGGTTCGCGACCGAGCCAGATGTTTTCGGCCACGGTCATGTAAGGCACCAGATTGAGCTCCTGGTGAATCATGGAGATGCCAGAACGCAAGGCATCCATGGTGTCCTGAAACTGCACCGGCTCCCCTTTAATGCGAATGGTGCCCTTATCGGGACGATACATCCCGATAAGGCATTTCATTAAAGTGGATTTGCCCGCGCCATTTTCACCCATCAGGGCATGTACCGACCCCGGTTTTATACGCAGTGAGACATTGTCGAGTGCCTTCACTCCGGGGAAGAACTTGCTGATGCCTTCGGCTTCAAGCGCAAAAGCGGTCATACATCACCTCCGTACGGCTAAGTCGGGAACGGTTATTTTTGATTCTGACTGGCGAACTTTTCGTAATTGTCTTTGGTGATCAGCTGGAACGGGATATCGACGACTTTTTGCACTTTCTCGCCATTAATCAGTTTGACCGCCGTTTGTACCGCGCCTTCACCCTGGCCTTTAGCATCCTGGAACACGGTGGCGACCATTTTGTCGTTCTTGATCATTTGCAGCGCATCGGGGGTGCCATCAACACCGGCAACCAGGATGTGGTTCGGGTTTTTACCCAGCGCCTGCAGTGCACCAATGGCCATTTCATCGTTGTTAGACGCAATGGCCTGGATGTCATCACCGGCGGTTAACCAGTTGCTCACCACGTCTACCGCATCGTTACGCATGAATTTAGCGGTCTGCTTCTGTACCACTTTGATGCCAGGATATTTCGCGACGACCGCTTCAACACCTTTGGTGCGCTCGCGGGTCGATTCGTTGGCGAGGTCACCCAGCAGAATCGCCACGTTGCCTTTGCCGTTCATTTTTTTCGCTAACGCTTCCATTTGCAGACGACCGGCCAGTTCAGAGTCGGAACCGACAAAGGCCATTTTGTCTTTCAGTTCACCCGCCGGTTTGCGGTTAACAAACACCAGCGGCACGCCCGCTTTCGCCGCCGCGTCCACCAGTGGTTTTACCGCGTTGGTGTCTACCGGGTTAACGATGATGGCGTCAACGCCCTGACCAATGAAGTTCTGAACCTGCTGCAGCTGCTGTGAAACGTCGCCTTTCGCGTCTTCGACCTGACCTTTGATGTTGTCTTTCTGCATCTCTTTCTGCATTGCGGTGCGCAGAATGGTGAGGAAGTTGTCATCAAACAGCGCCATAGAGACGCCCACCTGAAGGTCTTTTGCCATCACTGCGGCAGGCAACATGCAAGCTAACAGGGAAGTCACTAACGCTTTTTTGAATTTCATAGGTAACCCTTCTTTTTCGTTAACATGCTCAGGTTGGCTGAGACGACGAATGAAAAATATCTTTTACATTCACTCAACATCGCTGGCGTTTTTTTTGTGGTTGTAGAGGTAAGGCTTCTGGTCTAACGCTATTGGCTTACTGCATCTGTTTATTACAACCTAATAATTATCAATGTGTTATTTTCTCAATTCTGTTTTAGCTGCCTGCGCGCGTTTCGCAGGTGGTGATGAGCAGTTCATTTATTTCATCCACTCCACATTTGAAACTTTCATCATAAAAGCACTGAAACGATTGTTTTAAAATCGGCAAATAACAAAACTTTGACACGCCTCTAACATCTCAAAGGAATTGCGTTTAAAGTGAGATCCTGTTGGCAGTTTAGAATCTGATCGTTCAAGGCAAAAAAGCGTCATTCCGCTGCTTTTACGCGCACTTAAACCAGAAGTGTGCAGTCGGGCTTTGACAATGGGGATCGGCATCGCTAATATGCGCCTCGTTCACACGATTCCTCTGTAGTTCAGTCGGTAGAACGGCGGACTGTTAATCCGTATGTCACTGGTTCGAGTCCAGTCAGAGGAGCCAAATTTAAAAAGCCCGCTCAGGGAAACCTGAGCGGGCTTTTGTGTTTTATGCACTTAGTAAGGTCGTAACTTTATGGCGACCACCTTCATGGTGCGCATAAATGCGCACCTTAAGGGATTTCAGAACATAACTTGCTGATGGTTACACCACAAATTCGTAATGCGAACCGTCTGGTAATTCGATATCCACCCGCAATTTTCCACCCGCCGCTTCGATATAGCGCTTCAGCGTAGAAAGCTTAAGGTCGCGGCCCGGCTTTTCCATGCCCGCAACGGTAGGTTGTTTGATGTTGAGCGCCTGCGCCATTTCCACTTGGGTTTTCTGCACTTTCTCACGCAGCTCCGCTAAATGAATGTTGAGCAAGGTCTCTTCCGCCAGAGCCTTGGCACAGGCAACCACTTCAGGCTTTTCATCAGCGAGGATCTGTTCTAGCGTTCTGCCCATCGCCTCTCTCCTTTTCATCTCTTGTTATCTAAATACCTGGCAAATTCTCGCTCGGCCAGCGGGACCTTTTTCTCGCAAAACGATAAGGCTTGCCAGTACACAAGCCCGGTCAACATCATCAAGCGACATTAGCCAGCGATCAAATCTGTCGGTTGTCTCTATCTTCCACACAATGCCTCCTTGTCAATATAGGTCAAATGCTATATAGGTGTAAAGCGATAAGTGGAGTGTGCATAGATGTGGAAAATGGTGCATTAAGCTTGAAGCAAAGTGTGGAGACGGGTTCCAGAAGAGTCATAAGAAAGAATGGCTGAGAAAACTTCACCCACATCACGTCTGCGGTTATAGTCCTTCAATCATTAACGCTACTCATGGATGGGGAAATGACGACGATCATAGTGAACGGTGAAGACCGCACCGCTCAACTTAAAGACTGGAAGTTGAAATACAATAATAATAAGCAATTGGAACTTAAAGGGATTTTTCACTCCGGTAAATCGTATTCGTGGCCATTCACTGAATGCCAAATTGAGCCAATTAGCCCTATTAGCGGTACGCTATTGCGTAAGAAAGGCACCACTACATTTCAGAAAATTGAAAATGCCGTGATGGTCGGTAATAAATATGTACTTTACACCTACCCCGGTAATAGCTATCGCTACCTCATGATGGCTGATAAGGCGGAAATTTATCACCCTGCGGACTATAAAGATAAAGCGTTATTTTCCTATCTGGTCGAAATGGCACAGGCTCGCGTCAAAAGTGCTTCCACCGATCAAACGGTGATTGCTGAAAACCTGGCCAATCAACTATCGAAAATCATTCCGATAAATGATACTGCTTTACATGCTTACCTCGCGGGCAATAATGCCAGGCGCAATTTTTCACCTCAGCTAATCTACCCGTTTGGCATGAATCACAGCCAAATACAGGCCGTAGAGCAGGCATTTAGTTCGCAACTTTCCGTCATTGAAGGTCCTCCAGGCACCGGAAAAACCCAAACCATTCTTAATATTATTGCTAATATTCTTATGGAGAATAAAAGCGTTGCCGTTGTGTCCAATAACAATGCTGCTGTAGAGAATGTCTATCAGAAACTCGAAGAGTATGGATTAGGGCATGTGGTGGCGAAACTCGGTAGCAACGATAACAAGGCGAATTTTTTTGCCCAACTCCCTACTTTGCCAAATTGCTGGAAAAATATTGCACCGCGAAAAGAAGAGATCGCTAAAGCGGTTACTGAGATTAAATCCCATCTGCATGCGCAGTGTGATAAAGCACGCTACCTGGCCGAGATTGAGGAATTAAAAATTGAGGAAAAATACCTCTCGCAATGGATGAGCAACCACTCTATTTCCTCAGGATGGCCAGTTGAGAAATATCGCCTGACACCGCAAAAAAGCACGGATTTGATGGCATTATTGCAATCTATGAAGCGTGAGAAAATAGGCTTAGCGCAGCGTTTTACACTGTTCTTCCGCTTCGGCATTATTGATACCCGGCCACTTAAGACACCGGAAAAACGTCTGGCCTGTTTCTATGCTCTACAGCGCCACTACTATCGCCAGCGCCTCACGCTGGCAAAAGAGAAGCTTGCCCATGCTGAAAAGCAATTAGTTCATCGCGATGTTTCGCAGGTGATTAAAGCCATTTCGCAGAATTCGCATGACTGTTTACAGGCTCATCTGAGCCAACATCTCACCCCGGTGGAAGAGATCAACGAAGGCAATTACCGTAGAAACTTCAGCGCGTTTTTACAGCGTTTTCCTGTTATTGGTAGCACAACTTACTCAATTATCAGTTCCGTTGGCTCTGATAACCCGCTGGATTACGTGATTATTGACGAAGCATCGCAGCAGGATATTTTACCCGGCGTCTTTGCATTGGCATGTGCGCATAATGTTGTGATTGTCGGTGACCGCAAGCAACTTCCACACGTACCGGCGAAATTACCGTTTGATATTACAGCGCCCGAGGCAGCTTACGACTGCCAACGTCATAGCCTGCTGGATTCAGTTTTGAGCGTATACGGCAAGAACCTCCCTGTCACGTTATTGAAAGAGCATTACCGATGTCATCCTAAAATCATTCAATTTTGTAATAAACAGTTCTACGATAATCAATTAATTGCCATGACACGCGATCGGGGTGAAAAAGCCTTATCTTTAGTGATTACCGCTAAGGGTAATCATAATCGGGATAATAGTAATCTACGTGAAATCGAGTCAATGAATGCTCTGGACTGGCAGGAACAATCTCAGCGCGGCTTTATTGCCCCTTATAATGCGCAGGTTGATCTCTCTGAAGGCTATTTAGGTCAGGATTTTGTCAGCGCAACCGTGCATAAGTTTCAAGGGCGGGAGTGTGATGAAATAGTATTTTCGACGGTACTCGATAAAAAAGCCAGCTCAAAATCCCTGGCATTCGTTGATGACCCGCAACTGATTAATGTGGCAGTATCGCGCGCTAAACGTCATTTTACTTTGGTGACGGGTGATAATGTGTTTACCCAAAAAAACCAACACATCGCCGCACTGATTCGCTATATGCAATATTATGCAGATAACGATAACGTTTATCAAAGCCCGGTCGTTTCTGCTTTCGACCTTCTTTATGAAGAGTATGACCAGTCTCTTGATACGTTAAAAGCACGACTTAATCCTGAGGATTCAAATTATAAATCTGAGCAGATTGCCGCACGTTTAATTAAAGATGCGCTAAAACTCGCGCAATTTTCTTCGCTCCAGCTGCATAACCAGATTCCACTCAAACAGTTAATTATTGCGCCGAGTAGCCTCTTCACGTCGCGTGAAGAGCAGTTTATGAATCAAGGCGCGAGCTGCGATTTTGTACTTTATTATCGCGTGGGTAAACAGCCGCTTGGCGTTATTGAAGTTGACGGTGGTCAGCACGCCGAAACGCTACAAGCGGAACGTGATCAATTGAAGCAGTCAGTGCTCGATAAATGTGATATCCCGCTTCTCCGTTTGCGCACCATAGATAGCCACATTGAAGAGAAAATTGCGGACTTCCTGAACAA
Organism: Pantoea sp. BRR-3P; assembly: GCF_039621635.1. Classification (NCBI taxonomy): domain Bacteria; kingdom Pseudomonadati; phylum Pseudomonadota; class Gammaproteobacteria; order Enterobacterales; family Erwiniaceae; genus Pantoea; species Pantoea sp. BRR-3P. The sequence continues at coordinate 1,383,276 of NZ_CP155066.1, read as the reverse complement.
AGCGCTGCACCGGGAACAAACTGGCCTTCTCGTAAGTCCGCAATCGGCTTAATTAATCACAGGTAACGCCGCCAGCTCAAGGCTGCTACGGAAATCACTGCCCACATAATCCGTATCAATCAGCTGGCGGCGGCGCAGTTCCGGCAGCAGGCCGTTGAGCAGCAAATCCTGTTGGTCCGGCTGCCCGAGGCCATGCAGTGAAATCACATCCAGTACGCCAGCCCGGTAACGTTGTTCGATGGCATCCGCCAGCGTTGCTGGCGTGCCGGCGACAAACCAGTGGCCGGTCTCTTCGGCTTTGATGATCAGCTCGCGCAGCGTTAATCCTTCCAGCGCATAGCCACGGAAGATGGCGGCACGGCCCTGACGACGATGCACCTGCGTCACTTCAGGAATCAACGCCGCCGGTAGCGGCTGGTCAAGCGGCACATCGTGCAGATCCACTTCGCCTCCTAACATATCCGCCACGCGTAAACGTCCTTGCTCATAGTTGATGCGTTCATGTTTTTCGCGCAGGCGACGCGCGACATCAGCGTCGCTCTCACCAATGATGGCGTGGAAGGAATTCATGATCAGTGGAGGATTATGCTCACGACCAAAACGTCGTGCGCGTTGCTGCACCTCAGCCACAAACGTCTGCGCGGCCTCAAAGGTCGGCTGCGAGGTGTAAATCACTTCGGCATAGCGCGCGCCCAGCGTCACGCCCGCCTCGGACTGTCCCGCCTGGAATTGTACCGGACGGCGCTGCGGCGGTGGCGGCACGTTAAGCGGTCCGGCAACCTGAAAATAGTCACCGCGGTAGTTGATCGGATGCAGTTTAGTATGATCGAGACGAATGCCGCCGCTGGCGGTGCGCTGCACCGCCGCGCGCTCGTTGGCGTCATACAGCGCGTTCATCACTTCGATAAATTCGGTGGCGCGCGCATAGCGCTCCTGCGGTGGCGGCAGCGGGCTTTCGCCAAAGTTTTCCTCGCCAACGGAGGAGGTCACCGCATTCCAGCCCGCACGCCCGCCGCTAATGTGATCGAGCGTGGCGACCTGACGCGCCAGATTGTACGGATGCAGCCAGCTGGTGCTGACGGTGGCGATCAAACCGATGTGTGACGTCACCTGGCTCAACGCGGCGAGCGCAATCAGCGGATCCTGCGTGCCGGTGGTGCCCGCTAAGCCCGCCGGATCGGCCTGCAGCAAATCAGCGGTGAACAGCCCGGTAATTTTTTCGCGTTCGGCAATCTTCGCCAGTTCGATAGCACGCGCGATCCCCACTCCCGGCTGGCTGTCGTTAGCGGCGGAGATCACGCTGCTGGCACCGACCAGCGTTTTCAATTTTCTGCGATAGGTTTGCGACACAACACTCTCCTTTATGGTTGTCGCGCGAAATCCGCTTTGACATGGTTTAATGCGTCCGCGTCGGTCAGCAGGCGCAATCCGGTGCGCGCTAACACGCGAGCACCTATCAACAGCGCCTGATAACCGCGCGCTGAGTTAGCGGCTTCGCGGAACGGCACGGTGTGGAAAATCAGATCGTCAGGGCCGATTTTCAGCCACGGATGCGCCGTTGGCACCGCATGGCTGATGTCGCCGGCATCGGTAGAGACTTTATTCTGCTGCGGTGACAAATCGACCTGTTCGCCTGCGGCGATGAACTCATCCAGCAGCAGCGCATCGAGTGCCGGATTGAGTTTGAAATCGCGCGGGCCAATTTGATGATCAATTTCAACGCGCGCGCCGGTCGCCAGCGCCACGCCTTCGGCTATGGCGCGCAGACGTGGTTCGAGCGATTCGACCACTTCACGGCTGTCGGCACGGATGTAGTAGTGCGCCGAAGCGTATTCCGGGATAACGTTCGGCGCCTGGCCACCGTTGGTGATGATACCGTGCACGCGCATGCCGTCCGGCAGCTGCTGACGCAGCACGCTGATGCCGTTGTAGAGCAACACCAGCGCATCCAGCGCATTGATACCTTCATGTGGCGCGCTGGCGGCATGTGACGGCTTGCCGTAAAAGTGGAAGTAGAGGTGATTATTCGCCAGTGTCGATTCAGTCAAGCGCGTTTTACCGGCGGGATGCACCATCAGCGCCACATCGACATCTTTCAGTAATCCGGCTTCGACAAAACGTTTCTTCACGTTGCCCTTGGGGCCGCCCGGCCCGGCTAAGCCGCCCTCTTCGGCTGGCGTACCCAGCACCACCACGCGGCCGCCGGTTTCCTCCAGCGCCTGGGAAAGCGTGATGGCCGCAGCCACGCTGGTGGTGCCAATCAGATTGTGGCCGCAAGCGTGTCCGATGCCGATCAGCGCGTCATACTCCGCCAGAAAAGCGATAGTTGGACCGGGTTTGCTGCTGGTCTTTACCGCATAAAAAGCCGTTTCGTGTCCGGCGACGTTACGCGTGACGTCAAAGCCCTGCGCCGTCAGCAGCTGCGTCAGCTGTTCGCTGGCGAAATACTCGTTGTTGCCGGTTTCCGGGTTTTGGAATATCGCCTGCGAGACCTTGAGATAGGCGGCGCTGTGCTGTTCGAGGCTGTTTTCCAGGGTGAGCTGAAGGGCATTCAGCGTCATAGATACTCTCCTTTTGCTATGCGGCGGTCGCCATAAATGGCGCCCCTACAAAAATTTGCACCGGCCTTCGTAGGGTGGCCATTCATGGCCACCGATTAGGCATGACGCTTATCAATACGCTGCACCAATCGGTCACCAACCCACTGAATGCCGCAGACCAGCACAATCAGCACCGCGATCACCGCAATCATCACCGAGGTTTCAAAACGCTGATAACCGTAACGAATAGCCAAATCCCCCAATCCGCCTGCGCCAATCGCACCGGCCATCGCCGAAGCGCCAATCAGTGCCACCAGCGTCACCACAAAACCCGAAAGAATGCCGGGCAGCGCTTCTGGGATCAGCACGTCCCAGACAATGCGCAGCTTGCTGGCGCCCATGGCGCGCACCGCATCGATCAGCCCGCGATCGACATCGCGCAAGGAAACTTCGGCGACGCGCGCGAAGTAAGGTGTCGCGGTAATCGAAAGCGGCACAATCGCCGCCCAGGTGCCGAGCGACGTGCCGACCAGGAAGCGCGTGAAGGGAATCAGTGCCACCAGCAAAATAATGAACGGCAGCGAGCGGAAGCCGTTGATGATGAGCCCCAGCACGCGATTAACGCCGCGATGTTCGGCAATCCCGCCCGGGCTGGTCATCACCAGAATCAAGCCGAGCGGCAAACCCGCCACCAGTGAAAACAGGCCAGAGATCACGGTCATTAATACCGTCTCACCCAGCGCATTCAGCAAAAGATCAATCATAACTGGCGACATAACCCACCAACTCCACGTGTGCCTGCTGCGCATGCAGCCAGCTGAGAATCTGCTGCTCATCGGCCGCGTTTGCCGCCGGGAGCGCAATAAAGAAACGCACTACCGCGTAATGCTGGATGTGATCAACACCGCCCTGCAGCAGGCGGAATTTACCTGGCAGCGCGGCCGCAAAGCGGGTTAACAGATCGCCCTGCGCATCGTCACCGGCAAAATGCACGCTGTAGATGGCGTCGCCCTGCTTCTGATCGCTGATGCGTGCGGCCAGGTTTTCTGGCAGCTGTGGCAGCAATCCCCGCAGCAGCGTGCGGGTCAGATCCGATTGCGGATGGGCAAACACCTGCCACACCGGACCTTGTTCGATGATTTCTCCGGCATTGATGACTGCCACGCGATGCGCCACGGATTTGATCACCTCCATTTCATGGGTGATCAGCAAAATGGTGATGCCGAGTTTTTGATTAAGCGATTTGAGCAGCGCCAGAATCGAGCGCGTGGTTTCCGGATCGAGCGCGGAAGTGGCTTCATCACACAGCAGCAGCGCCGGACTCGCCGCCAGCGCGCGCGCAATGCCGACGCGCTGTTTCTGACCACCGGATAACGCCGCCGGATAGCTTTGCGCTTTGTCCGCTAATCCCACCAGATCCAGCAGTTCCGTCACGCGCTGCTGGCGCTGCGCTTTATCCATGCCGGCGATTTTCAGCGGCAGCGCCACGTTCTGCGCCACGGTTTTGGCCGAAAGCAAATTGAAGTGCTGAAACACCATGCCAACGCGGCTGCGCACCGTTTGCAGCTGCTTTTCTGACAGGCCGGTGATGTTCCGGCCTTCAATTTCAATAACGCCTTCATCAGGTTGTTCCAGCCCGTTAAGACAGCGAATCAGCGTCGATTTACCGGCACCGCTGCGCCCAATCAGGCCAAGAATTTCGCCTTTCTGCACCGTCAGCGAGATAGCGTGCAGCGCCCGGGTTTGCCCGAAGCGACGTGATACTCCCTGCAAGCGCACTACGCTGCCGCTGTCGCGAAACGTTACCTGCGCTTCGTCATGCGCGCTGTCGACCACGCCGCGTTGCAACGTGCTGAAGGGGGTTTCGGCTCCTGAGAATAACGTCATCTTTTTCGTTCCTTACCAGGCCGTTTCGCCCGTGCCCTTGTAGACTTTGTCAAACACGGTCTTCACGGCGTCGTTCTGATAAGAAGCCACCAGCGTTTTCACCCACGGCGCGCTCACGTTCTCTTTCTTCACCGCGATGAAGTTGTTGTACGGGTTATCTTTTACCGGCTCCTGGGCAATACGATCGGCGGTTGTCAGGCCACTCTTTAACGCCCAATCGGTGTTCACTACCGCAGCGTCGAGGTCAGGAACGGAACGGCCAATGATGCCGGAATCCAGCTCTTTGATTTGCAGATGATGCGGGTTCGCGGTGATATCGGCGGTGGTGGCCGCAATACCCACGCCTGGCTTCAGCTTGATTAGCCCCTGCTGCTCCAGCAGCACCAGACCGCGCGCTTCGTTAGAGGGATCGTTTGGCACGCCAATCACCGCGCCCTCTTTCAACTCTGCCGCCTTTTTTACTTTCTTCGAGTAGAGACCAATCGGCCACACCGCGGTATCACCCACGCGCACAATGTCGTAATGATTCACCTTGATCTGGTTATTGAGGAATGGCTGATGCTGGAAGGCGTTGGCATCCACTTCGCCATTTTGCAGCGCTTCGTTCGGCTGGTTGTAATCGTTGAAAATCACGGTTTTCACCGTCAGACCTTTGGCTGCCGCCTGTTTGATCACTTCGCGCCAAACATCTTCATCTTCGCCGCTGATAATGCCGACTTTAATCGAGGTTTTGTCGGCAGCGTGGGCCAGAGACAATGGCGATAGCGCCGCGCTGGCCAGTAGCAGCGCGCCAGCGGATAACAAGAATTTATTTTTAACGGATGCCAGACGTGTGTGCATAAAATATTTCCCAATCGTTATAATTGCGCGAGTCAAAATAAGCTGTCGTAATGACAGATGACCGCAGTATACGCAGTTGCTTATTCCTGCATTATGATTTATTCGGGAATGCTATTCCTGAAAAGCATAAAGCTGCACGCCGCTCACCTCGTCACAAGCGAGAAAATGGCTGTGTTACCATCCCCCTTTTGAAAAACCTGTTATTGAGCGCTATGTCGGACACTACAACGAAACGGAAAAATGACCCTGAAGGGCTTAAGAAACGCATCCTTGCCGGTGCCCTGAAAATGTTCGCGGAGTTCGGCATGCAGGGCGCGCGTCTGGAGCAGATTGCAGATCATGCGCAAACCACCAAACGCATGGTGGTCTATCACTTCGGCAACAAAGAGCAGCTCTATATTGAAGTACTTGAACAGGTATACCAGGCAATACGTCAGCATGAAACCGGGCTGAATCTTGCCGAAATGGAGCCTGAGCTGGCAATGACCAAACTGGTGGAGGCTAGCTTTGATTATCACGTCTCACATCCTGACTTTATGCGGCTGGTATGTACCGAAAACCTGCTGCGCGGGCGCTACATCATTCAGTCTGAACGCATCAAAGCGTTGAATAAAAGCGCGCTTGATCTGCTTGATGACATCCTGACGCGCGGCCAGCAGCAAGGGCTGTTTATCGATCAGCTCGACACCGTTGATGTGCATCGTCTGCTGAGCAGTATTTGTGTGCACCACGTCTCCAATCGCTACACCTTTCATACGCTGTTCACCCCGAACGATAGTGAGGAGGACAGCATCCGCCGTAATCGGCAGTTAGCGGTCACCGCCACGCTACGATATGTGCGCAAAGCCCCGTAGTCTGCGGCTTCGCTGTGATGGTCTACGCTTAAACTCTTGGGACCGTCACAGACCTCAGACTAAGGAACGCCGTAGTGAACAAAGACCCCCACCTTTATCCCTTACGTCATACGCACAATACCGACCAGGACAGCGCACTGTGGAACTGGGCGCAGAACACGGTGGTTGGTCAGCGCAATCAGTTACAGCAGCCGCAAAATGAGGCGGAGCTCCAACAGCTGCTGCGCGCCGCCAACGGCAAAGTGCGCGTGCTCGGCAGCCGCCTGTCACCGGGCCGCATGCTAGGGGTGCATGAGCAGGATCTGCTGCTGGATCTCAGCGCCTTTAACGGCGTAATTGCGCATGACGCTGATAGCGTGACCTTTGCCGCCGGCACGCCGCTGGAGCAGGTTTACAGCCAGCTTACTGAGATGGATCGCATGCTGGCCTCCTCGCCGGGCGTAATTGCGGTTCAAACGCTGGCCGGGGCTATGGCAACCGGCACGCACGGCCAGGGCCTGGCACAAAGCTCGCTGGCCGATGAAGCGTTGCGCATTCGCATGGTGCTGGCCGACGGCAGCGTGCGTGAATTGGTACGCGGCGAGCCCGATTTCGCTGCGGCGCAGGTGTCGCTCGGCACGCTGGGTATTGTGACCGCGGTGACGCTGCGCACGCGTCCTTTCCGCCTGTTTACCTGCCACAAGTTTGCCGTCTCCGCCGATACGCTGGAGCAGGATTTGGTGGCGTGGAATCAGCAGTATGAGATGAGCAAAGCCTGGTGGTTTGTCGATGACAACCTGATGCATGTGTGGAACGCGCATGAAGCCAGTGAAGCGGAGTCACAAGCCTGGTACGCCAATCAGCGTGAAGTGATTGAGCACGGCGATGATACCGACAGCAGCCTGAATGAGACCATCGATCAGACGCTGGCACAGATGCATCGCGATACGCAGATTCACGGCAAAGGCGGCAAGCAGTTCCGCACCGTGACGCGCTTCCGCGATTTCACCGACATCAGCGGCGATATCTATCAGCTATTTTGCCGCGGCATTGCGGTGCCGCAAATCAACGTTGAGATCGGCGTGCCGCTGGAGAAAACGCCGCAGATTATCAGCAAGATCAAAGCGTGGTATGCCGAGAACCATCCGCATATGCACTATCCAATTATCCTGCGTTGTACTGGCGCGTCTGAAGCCTGGCTCAGCCCGGCGTATCAGCACGCGACCTGCTTCTTCGGCTTTGTGGTGTATTACGCCGACGATGGCTCACTGTCGGAAGATGGCCTGCACTTTCTTACTGAAGTGGAGAAGCTGCTGGCGGCCGAAGGTGGACGTCCGCACTGGGGCAAATATTACGATCCGCAGCGCTACCAGTGGCGCGATATCTATCCGCAATGGGACGCCTTCCGCGAAGTGCGTAACCAGCTCGATCCGCAACGCCGTTTTAGCAATGACTATGTCACTGCTTTGTTTGATTAAGTTTGAAGGGGAGAAGCCATGTTTGCATGGGTAACGCTGTTAACGCAGCCTGACTATTTTATTGGTGTGAAAGCGCTACACCGCTCGTTGAAACGCAGCGAAACGCGCTGGCCGCTGATTGTGATGGTGACAGACGCTATCGATCTGGAAACGCGAGAAGCGCTGCAGGCGCTGGGCTGCGTGATCCATCCGGTGGAGCCGCTGATGCCGAATGCCGAGCTAGAGCAGCATTACGCTTCCGCGCAGTTTGGCGAAGTGTGGAGCAAGCTGCGCGCGTGGGAGCTGGTCGACTGCGAACGCGTGGTGTTTCTGGATGCCGACATGCTGGTGCTGCGCAATATGGACGAGCTGTTTACGCTCGATCTCGGCAAACATGCGTTGGCAGCATGTCACGCCTGTCGCTGCAATCCAAATAACATCGCCAGCTATCCGGCCAGCTGGCAGCCGGAGAATTGTCATTACACCTGGCAGGATCGCGGCGAGGCGGCTCCCGCCACGTTGGATCGCTATTTGAACGGCGGTTTCCTGGTGCTAAAACCTGATTTGTCGGTGTTTAAGTGGTTACAAGAGAAAGTGGCGGCGATTAGCGATCTGCGCCGTTATCCGTTCTCCGAGCAGGATTTACTCAATGAAGTGTTCGAGAATCGCTGGCTGCCGCTGCCGTATATTTACAACGCGCTGAAAACCCTGCCGTTCCAGCACAGTGCGATGTGGCGCGAAGAGGATGTGAAGAACCTGCATTTCATTCTGGCCAAACCGTGGAAGCGCGATTTGAACCAGCCCGCAGCTGAGCGCGACCGTTATTACGCGCTGGATAAGCTGTGGTGGGAGCTGAGTGCGGATTGATAAATAAGGTGCGCATTGCTGCGCACCGGTTAATCAGCGGGTTTTCGCAATACGTTCCAGCGCCACCTGCGCCAGAAAACCTGAACGGGTTTTGAATTCGGGGTGTGTCGCTACGCAACGGTCAATACGATCAATCAGCAACTTCGGTAAGGTAACGTTGATTTTCTCAGACCCACCAAGAATTCGCGTGACATCCACATCAATCAGCACCCAAACATAACCGGCATATTCCGCATCTTTCATCAGCGTTTTAAGATCGGAAACCGCCGGAATATCCTGCTCGAGTTCTACCATCAACTCTAAATGACCGATAATCGCCTCTTTGGCGTTTTTCACTGCTTCTTCTAAGGTATCACCGGCCGAGAAACAGCCCGGCAAATCCGGTACGGTAACGCCAAATGCTGTCGATCGATCGCCAGCTTCAATCGCAATGGGATAAAACATATTTACCTCTTTCAATTAATGGACAATCAGTCCGGCTTGTTTCCTGATACTTTTCACCGTTTTTATCGGCAAATCCTTTTTTGGGTGCGGTATCGTCACCAATCCTTTTTTTACGGGATGGACGAAATGGTGATGGCTACCGTTAATGCGTATCAGTTCCCAACCATCGGCCTTAATCTCAGCCATCAATGATCTGCTATCCATGCACTTGCCTTACTGCATCCTGAAAACATAAAAATAACCCCAATAACTCCGCATTGCAAGATTTGGAGTTATTGGGGTTATTTTATGGGTCGCTATGAATGGCGTAGTGCTCGTCAGTTAAGCGTGAATCGGTCGCCATGAATGGCGCCCCTACAAAAGACCGCGCAGTTTCAGGTCAGGTGCGCACTGCTGCGCACCTGGAGACTTAACGCCAGCCCAACTCGGGTGCGACGTGGATGAGGATGCTTTCAATCACGTGCGCACAGTAATCCACGCCCAGCTGGTTCGGGATGGTGAGCAGCAGCGTATCGGCTTCGGCAATCCCTTCATCCTGCGCCAGCTGTTGGATCAGCTTATCCGGCTCGGCGGCGTAGCTGCGCCCGAAGATCGCACGGGTTTTCTCATCGAGGAAACCAACCGAATCCTGATCCTGTCCGCTGCGGCCAAAGTAGGCGCGGTCGGTGTCGTTGGTCAGTGCGAAAATACTGCGGCTTACCGAAACGCGCGGCGTGCGTTGATGTCCGGCGGCTTCCCAGGCTGCACGATAGGCACGAATCTGTTTCGCCTGCTGCACGTGGAACGGTTCGCCGGTTTCATCATCTTTTAGGGTGGAGCTTTGCAGGTTCATGCCCTGCTGTGCCGCCCAAATCGACGTGGCATTGGAACCGGATCCCCACCAGATGCGCTCACGTAAACCGGCTGAGAAGGGCTCAAGACGCAGCAGGCCCGGCGGGTTCGGGAACATCGGCTGTGGATTGGGCTTGGCAAAACCTTCACCGCGCAGCACTTCCAGCAGCGCTTCAGTGTGACGACGCCCCATATCAGCATCGCTCTCACCGTTCTGCGGATTAAATCCAAAGTAGCGATACCCTTCAATCACCTGCTCCGGTGAACCCCGGCTCAGACCCAGCTGCAGACGACCGTTGGAGATCAGATCCGCCGCACCGGCATCTTCCGCCATATAGAGCGGATTTTCGTAGCGCATATCGATCACGCCGGTACCAATCTCGATTTTTTTAGTCCGCGCCCCCACCGCCGCCAGCAGCGGAAACGGTGAGCTAAGCTGACGTGCAAAATGATGCACGCGGAAATAAGCGCCATCCGCGCCTAACTCTTCAGCAGCAACTGCGAGATCAATCGATTGCAGCAGTACATCCTGCGCGGAGCGGGTGGCCGATTGTGGTGATGGGGTCCAGTGACCGAAAGATAAAAAGCCAATTTTTTTCATGTTGAAATTCTCCCCGTGGGCCGCATTGGCCCGAGCGTTTTCGATACAGCAAGGTTACGCCACAGACGAGGTGACTGATAGCCAATAGATTTCGCGCGCATCATCAACTTTTTTGCATAACTAAGAAAAAGAGATTCTTTGTGATCGTCACGCAGATCAATCATCTTCGCTGTCATATTCCCGTTTGGCAGGTGCAATTTCTTCATGAGTAAAGGGACAGCGGCTTATCTCAATGCGCAACAGCGCGAGGTGGTACATCAACTGGCGCGCAGCTGGCTGTGGCGCAGCGAGCTGCCGACGTGGCTATTAATGGTGGTCGTTTATGGCGGCTGGTTTGCCTGCGTCATCTACTGGCAAACGCTGGGGTTAGCCCTCAGCACGCTGCTGCTGATCTTCTTTACCACCTGGTATCTTTCGCTGCAGCACGAGCTGATTCACGGTCATCCGACGCGTTTGCCGCGCCTCAACCAGCTCTTCGGTACCCTGCCGCTGGCGGTGTGGTATCCCTATGGTTTGTATCGTGATTCGCATTTGGCGCATCACCGCAATCACACGCTGACCGATCCCGACGACGATCCTGAAACCTATTATCTTTCACCGCAACGCTGGGCACAGCTCAAGCCATGGCAGCAGCAGATCGTTCATCTGCGCAACACCTTTCCGGGACGCTTACTGCTGGGTCCGCTGTTTGATATGGCGACGACCATCAACACCCTCATTACGTCTTTTATCCAGCGCGATAAACCGGCCATGGCGATGTGGATCAGCCATCTCACGCTGCTGAGCGGACTGTTTTACTGGATGACGCAGCAAGGCTTTTCGCCGCTGTGGTTCGTGCTGGCGGTAAGCTACCCGGCGCTGATGCTAACGAAGGTGCGCTCTTTCTACGAGCATCGTGCTGAAGAAGAGCCGCTGGCGCGCTCGGTAAATAATGAAGCTGCCCTGCCCTGGCGTCTGTTGTTCCTCAATCTCAACTATCATTCTGTACATCACGATCTGCCCGGTTTGCCGTGGTATGGCCTGCGCAAAGTCTATTTGCTGTATCGCGATAGCTACCACCAGCGTAATCACGGTTTTCGCGTCGCCGGTTATGGCGAATGGTTAGCGCGCTTCTGGCGCAAATCAGTTGATGTTACTGCCCATCCGGGCACGCATAAGGATGCACAGAATGCCCATCATTTCGTTACCGATGTACCACATCAATCATCAAGCGACGATCGGCCTGACCTCAGCGCTAACGACGCTGCTGCAGCAACGCGGCGTGCAGGCTGAGGTCACGTGGCCGCAGGATTTACTGCCGCACTGGCGCGATGACGCACTGCTGCTGAGCCAAACCTGCGGCTATCCGCTGGTAGAACTGCTGCCGGATGTGCAGCTGGTTGGCACCTTTCAGTCAAGTGCACAGGGCTGCGACGGCCCGCGCTATCGCAGTTGGCTGGTGGCGCGCAGCGAAGATGAGCACCTGACACTCAGCGATTTTCGTGGTCGACGTGCAGTGTGCAACAGCAACGATTCGCACTCCGGCTTTAACGCGCTGCGCTACGTGATTGCGCCGCTGGCGCAGGATGGAAAATTCTTTAGCGAGACGCATTTTAGCGGCAGTCATCGCCAATCGCTGGCGGCGCTGCGTGCCGGCCACGCGGATATCGCGGCGATCGACTGCATCACCTGGGCGCTGCTGCGCTGCAATTTCCCTCACGAGCTGGCAGGGCTGGAGATCATCGGCGAAACGCCGCTGTGTGCCGCACTGCCGCTGATCACCTCAGCCAAAACCGATGCGGCAACGCTGGTGAAACTGCGCAGCGCGTTGCAAGAACTGACCAGCGATCCGCGTTATCAGGATCTGCTGCATGAGAATTTGATTGGCGGCTTCAGCGTCACCGAACGGGCGTTTTATGATGAAGTTAAAGCGTGGAAGGATGCTGCTGCGGCGCTGGGCGTAACGGCTTTGTAATGTCCAGGTGCGCATGAATGCGCACCCTACAGTAGGGTCGCCATTTATGGCGACCTGGCGAACATCACGCCACCTGCTGACTTCTGCGCTGCACCGCGAACTGGTTCTCTGGCTCGTCCAGCCCGAGATTTTCCCGCAGCGTCTCGCCTTCGTACTCATGGCGATAGATACCGCGCGCCTGCAACAGCGGAATCACCTGCGCCACAAAATCATCAAACGCCGTTGGCGTGCCGCCGCGCACGATAAATCCGTCGGTGGCGCCGGCCAGGAACCAGTTTGCCAGCCCGTCCGCCACCTGCTGTGCCGTGCCAAGGAAACTCGGGCGCGGCGTGGCCTCCTCCAGCGCGGCCTGACGCAGCGTCAAACCGCGTTCACGCGCGTTCTGTTTAATCTTATCGGTGGTGCTGCGGAAGCTGTTGCTGCCCAGCTCGCCAATCTCCGGAAAGGGTTCATCCAGTGCATATTGGCTGAAATCGTGATGTTCAAAGTAGCGGCCAAGATACTCCAGCGCTTTATCGATGGTCACCAGCTCGGCGGTTTGCTGATAGCGCCGTTCGGCGTCCTGTTCCGTTTCCCCGATAATTACGCTGATGCCCTGAAACACGCGAATCTCGTCGGCATCACGGCCGCGCGCCACTAGCCGACGTCGCACATCTTCGCGGAACTCGCGCGCCTGCTCCAGCGTTTCCTGTCGCGTGTAGATGGCATCGGCAGCTTCTGCGGCAAAGGCTTTCCCCGCTTCGGAGGCGCCCGCCTGGAACACAATCGGCCGTCCCTGCGGTGAGCGCCCCACGTTTAGCGGCCCCTGTACCGAGAAGTATTGGCCTTTATGGTTCAGCGTGTGCAGCTTGTCGGCAGCAAAAAATTCTCCGCTCTGCTTGTCACGCACAAAGGCATCGCCTTCCCACGAATCCCACAGTCCTTTCACCACCTGCAGATATTCGCTTGCCACGCGATAGCGCTCATCGTGTTCCGGATGGCTACTGCGTGAGAAGTTTTTCGCCGAGCCTTCCAGCGGCGAGGTCACCACGTTCCAGCCGACGCGGCCGCCGCTAAGATGATCGAGGCTGGCAAACTGCCGCGCCACGGTAAAGGGTTCGCTGTAGGACGTTGAGAGCGTGGCGACCAGGCCGATGTGTTTCGTCACCAGCGACAGCGCCGACAGCAAGGTGATGGGTTCGAAGCGATTGAGGAAGTGCGGAATCGACTGCGGCGTAATGTACAAGCCGTCGGCCACGAACAAGAAATCGATCTTCGCCTGCTCCGCTTTGCGCGCCAGATCCAGCACGTAATCCACATTAATACTGGCATCCGCGACCGCATCGGGATGGCGCCAGGCCGACATGTTGCCGGATACGCCCTGAATAATCGCGCCCAGCCGCAGCTGGCGTTGTGTCTGACTCATTCTGCTCTCCTTAGTATGCATTTGCCGGCTGCCAGTCGGGGATCGCCGGCAGCGCCTGTAACAGTTTTTGCGTCCACGGATGCTGCGGCGCGGCGAACACCTGCTGCAGCGCCCCGCTCTCCACCACTTGTCCGTTCTGCATCACCAGCACACGATCCGCCAGATGCTGGATCACGCCGAGATCGTGCGAAATAAACAGTAGCGCGGTGCCGTGCTCGGCCTGCATATCGGCCAGTAGATCCAGCACCTGCGCCTGCACGGATACATCCAGCGCGCTCACCGGCTCATCGGCCACCAGCAGCGCTGGATTGGGGGCAAAGGCGCGCGCAATCGCCACGCGCTGACGCTGGCCGCCGGACAGCTGCTGTGGATAGCGCTGCAGAAAGCGATCGCCGAGCTGCACTTCGTCCAGCAGCTGGCGCACGCGCTGACGCCGCGCGTCGCCGTAAATACCGGCGCTATCGAGACTTTCGCCGATGATTTTTTCCACCGTGTAACGCGGATCGAAGGAGCTGAACGGGTCTTGCGCGATCAGCTGTAGGCGCGCACGCCGGGCGCGGCGCGCTTTCTCCGGCAGACGATCCCAGCGCTCACCTTCCAGCAGCAGCGTGCCGCTGTCCGGCTCGGTTAAACCCATCACCACTTTCACCAGCGAGGTTTTGCCCGAGCCGGATTCACCGACCACGCCAAGCGTTTCGCCGGCATGCAGCGTGAAGTTGATGTCATTCAGCACCAGACGATCGCCATAGGCCTTGTGCAGACCGATGCCTTCCAGCAGCGGCGCGTGGCTGCGTTGCGGCCGTGGCGGCAGCGGCGTTGGCTCGGCGGCGCTGAGCCGTAAACCGCGCGTGGCGGGCGTCGGCACCGCGCGCAGCAGGCGCTGCGTCCAGGCGTGTTGTGGACGTTGCAGCAGCGGGCCGCTGTGGCCCTGCTCCACCACTTCGCCATCGCGCATCACCAGCACGCGATCGGCCAGCTCCGCCACCACCGCCAAATCGTGACTGATCAGCAGCAGGCCGTGGCCGTCACGCCGCCTCTGCGCCAGCAGCTGCAGAATCTGGCGCTGCACCGTCATGTCCAGCGCGGTGGTCGGTTCATCGGCAATCAATAACGTCGGCGTCCCCGCCAGCGCGGTGGCAATCAGCGCACGCTGACGCTGGCCGCCCGAAAGCTGATGCGGATAACGTTCCAGTCGGCTCTCCGCATCGTGAATGCCCGCAGCCTGTAACAACTCGATGCTTTTATCGTGCAGATTGCCGCGATGGCCGGCGGCGCTTAACGCATCGCCCAACTGCTGACCAATGCGGCGCAGCGGATCGAGCGACACCAGCGCGTCTTGCAATACGTAGCCAATGCGGCGACCGCGCAGCGCACGCCAGTCGCTGCGGCTGGCATGGCGCATATCGCGTCCGTCGATGGTAAAACGATCGGCAGTGACGATGGCCCCTTCCGGCAGCAGGCCGAGCAGGCTGCGCGCGGTGAGGGTTTTGCCGGAACCAGATTCCCCGACCAGCGCCACTGATTCTCCCGCCGCCACCTGCAGGCTGAGATTCTTCACGACTTGCTGTGGACCGAAGCGAATCGAGAGATTATGGATATCAATAAATGGCTGACTCATGTTGAACGCCCTTCAAAACGTGCCTGCCAGTAACGGCCCAGCGTGTTAACCGCAATCACCGTCAGCGTGATAAACACGCCCGGCCACACCGCAATCCACCAGGCATTACGCAGATAGTTGCGCCCTTCCGCCAGCATCAGGCCCCATTCCGCGGTTGGCGGCTGCGGCCCCATGCCGAGGAAACTTAATCCGGCGGTGCCGATAATCGCGGTGCCAAGTCCGAGCGTGGCCAGTGCCGGGACCTGCGCAATGGCGTGCGGCAGAATGTGGCGCGTAATCAGCGTGAAGCGCGACAGGCCAAAAGTACGCGCCTGCTCAACGTAGCCAGAGGTCATCACGCTGTAGGTTTGTGCGCGCACCACACGGGCAAAACGCGGCACCGAAGCCACACCGAGCGCGATAATCAGGTTATTGGTGCCGGGCCCGGTGAAGGCGATGAGCATCAGCGCCAGCAGCAGATCGGGAAAGGCGGAAATCACATCCACCGCACGGCTGAGCAGCTCATCTACCACGCCACGCGCCAGCGCAGCCACCAGCCCAAGCAAGGTGCCAAACACTACCGCCAGCGCCATCGCCGCCACGCTGATCAGCAGCGAATAGCGGCTGCCGTAAATCACTCGCGTTAACAGATCGCGTCCCAGCTGATCGGTGCCAAGCCAGTGCTGCGCCGAAGGCGGCAATTGAGCATTGACCGGATCGGCCAGCAGCGGATCGCTGTGCGCCAGCCACTGCGGCGCAATCACCGCGATAGCTAAGACAATAAGAAACAGAATGGCAGCCCACACGGCGGCGGGCAGTGAAACAGGGTGACGTTGCAGCGCGGCAATCATGATTTCGTTTCCCCACGCAGGCGCGGATCGATCCACAGCGACAGGATGTCGACTACGGTGCTCATCACCACGTAAATCAGCGCCGACAGAATCGCCACCGCCAACACCACCGGCAGATCCTGCGCCAGCACCGCATCCACCGTTAATTTACCGAGGCCGGGACGACCAAACACCTGCTCGGTGATCACCGCGCCGCTGAGCAAGCCGCCCACCAGCCAGCCGGTTAAGGTCACCGCTGGCAGCGCCGCATGCCGCAGCGCGTGACGCAGCCGAATGGTGGTTTCACCCACGCCCCACGCACGCAGCGTCAGGGTGAACGGCGCATCCAGCGCGCGCTCCAGTTCGCGGCGCAGCAGCTGGGCAATTACGGCGCCCTGCGCCAGCCCAAGCGCCAGCGCCGGCAGCACCAGCGACGACAGCGAGCGATCGCCCGCCACCGGGAACCAGCGCAGCGTAAAGCTGAAAATAAACAGCAGCACAATGCCCATCCAGAACGATGGCGTGGAGGCCAACAGCAGTTCAAAACCGTTGGCGATGCGGCGTCCGATGCGGCGATGTGCGGTGCCGACGGCAATCGCCACCGCAAACAGGATGCTGACCAGCAGCGCTGCCAGCGTCAGTTTGATGGTGGGCCACAGCTGCGTCGCCAGCAGATGGCTGACTTCAGTATTGAGCATGTAGGAGCGGCCAAAATCGCCGTGCAGCACACGCCACATATAGTGCAGATATTGCCACCACAGCGGCTCGTTCAAGCCCCATTCAGCGCGGATCGCTGCTTCAATCGCCGGCGTGCGCAGCTGTTCGCCAATCAGCAGGCTGACGATATCGCCTGGTGCCAGATGCACGCCGAGAAACGCCAGCGAAACCGCTGCCCACAGCACCAGTACGCCGCCCAACAGGCGGCTGACGATACGGCGCGTTAGGTCGCTGCGCCACATCAATGGCCGAGGTGCGCGTGGCGTGCGCGTGACAATGCTTTCCAGACTCATCTTCGCCTCCTGATGAGTGAGGGCTGAGCCAGATAACGACGCGCTTCCGGCAGGCAGACCACACCCAGCGCGAGAGTGAATGAATTCGCTTGCATAAGATCCCTCAACGTTGCAGGTGCTTTTTTGGTTATTCAGGCGATTTTGGCGACGGGTTGCTCGGCTGGCGGGGTAAATTCCTTTTTCAGAAACACCAGCGCCTCGCCTAATGGATTAATGCGGTGATGGAAAGGTTGATAGCCACGACGCAAATAGAGCTCGCTCAGCCACGGATGTTTGGTGGCAGTGGCCAGATAGACGCCCGGTGCTTTTAGCGTCTGCTTCAGCAGTGTCTCTTCGGCATAGGTGATGATGTCGCGGCCGTAACCCTGCCCTTTGTAATCGGGATCGACGGCGAACCAGTGGATGAAAGGCCACGATGAGGGCGCATGTTCATCCTGCTGCCACGGAAAACGCACCGTGACGGTGGCGACCGCGCGTTTCCACTTGCGCAGCACCAGCACGGTTTCCTGTTCGATAACGCGGCGAACCTGCTCGACGTTGCCCTGCGAAATGGTGAAATGCACATCCAGCGCCACCAGCGCCGCATAGGCGCGCTGCAACAGAGCAAAAATTTCTTCGGCATCGTCGGCGGTAGCGACTTCAATCAGCTGGCTCATAGTGACCCTTTCCGTAATCATGGTTGAGGAAAGTATTAAAATCCGACGGATTAAAGTAAAACGAGAATAGTGGCAATCGATGTGTAGAATATGGGAATAATAAATCCGTTCATCCTTACTACGCAGATGGCTGCCGGTCAGGCTTCACACCGCGCCTCAGCATAAAATAATATCCATTTATTTTTAAAATAAATTTAATTATTCATCATATTGTGTCGCCTTGCCGGACAAATATTGATTAAAGTCATTATTTAACGGGATCGGAATTTTCCTACAAACCACTAAGAATTCACTCCATTGCCGCCCTCTTATAAATAAATTTTAATGGGACCACATCATTTACGGAACAATTTCTACGCTCTGCAAATGATGTACTTACATTAAAAAAATTATTAACTAATTGCTCAGATGATTAAATGGTTGAGCATGGAGAGCAACACCATGATGAAAAAAAGTCTTATTTTAGCGGTTCTGGCGGGATCCGCCCTGGTCTCTACGGCGCATGCAGCCAGTGGCACCCTTAATTTTACCGGTACTGTCTCGGCGGATGCCTGCACCGTGAGTGCGACAACAAAATCCCAGAATATTGACCTCGGACGAGTCGCAACCAGCGATTTCAGCGCAATCGGCGCCACCAGCGGTAGTCGCCAAATTTCAATCGATCTGACCGCCTGCCCGGCCGCAATCACTGCGGCTGCCGTTAACTTCACCGGTCCGACTCACGCAGATAACCGTAAACTGCTGGCGTTAAGCGGAGCGAGCACGGCGAAAAACCTCGGTATTGCCCTGTTTGAAGATGATGGCGTAACGTTAATCCCAATTGGGAGCACATCAAAATCCCAAAATCTTACCACCACCGCTACCCTGACTTACTTTGCAAAATATCAGTCCACCGCGGCAACCGTGACTGACGGGACAGCAGAAGCCGCAGCCGACTTCACCATTGTTTATAACTAATCTTCTCTCTTCAATTTAAATAATCCGCATGGTCGGCGGGTTATTTTTAATGAGGAGATATTTAAAAATCACAAGCAGAGGAAATAAAATGACTCGTTTATTAGCTGCATTTTGTTGTGTCACGCTTTCAGGGGTAATTTCACTGCATTCAGCGCAAGCCAGCGTTGTGGTTGGCGGTACGCGTATTATTTACGATGCCGGGAAGCAAGAAACCTCAATTCCGGTTAAGAACACCGATAAAAAAGCCCCATTCCTTGTTCAGTCGTGGGTTGAATCTTATCCGCAGGCTAATGAAGAGAAACCGCCTTTTATTATTACACCACCGCTTTTCCGCCTGGATGGAGGTAAAGAAAACATTCTGCGTATCGTTCGCACCGGCGGCAATCTCCCCGACGATCGTGAATCGGTATTTTGGGCCAACATCAAAGCGATACCGGGTTCGGAAAGTACAGACACTAACCGCCTGCTCATCTCAGTCAAAACCAAGATCAAGTTATTTTACCGCCCAGCCGCCTTAAAAGAGGGTGCCGCGCTGGCGTATAAACAGCTGACCTTTAGCAAGCAGGGCGACCATCTTGCCATCAACAACCCAACGCCCTATTTCCTCTCTTTTAACAGCCTCACGGTGGGGGGTTTTGCCCTCAAAGATCCTGGCATGATTGCCCCGAAATCGTCCATGACGCTGCCGCTGGATAACCCTAAGAGCAGCTCGGTCACCTGGCAAATGATCAATGATTTTGGCGGGATTACCGCCGCAGAAACCCGTTCATTCTAACCCTTTGCAGCAATTTTAATGTCTCCTGCTGGTGACGAAGAGGAGGCGTTGTTGAGCACCCTTTTCGGTGCATGTCATCTTCACACGCGGAACTATGAGTCATGAAGTCTACAATCACCCTAAAACAGCCTCGACATGCACTCATTCAACGCGCCGGCGCGCCACGTAATATCCATGATTTTACTTATTCCAAAGCGGCTTATTGTGTTGCTCTGACCCTTGCAGTCGGTGTGTCTCTGCAGTGTCGCGAAGCCGCAGCGGAAGTCTATTTTAATCCTGCAGCCCTTGAAATTTCAGACAGCGGCCAGGCTGCCAGTGATCTTTCACAGTTTTTGTCTGGTGACAATCAGCTACCCGGCAAGTACCGGGTAGATATCTCTGTGAATGGTCAACATTTAGCAACCCGGGATGTCAATTTCATCGCCAGTAAAGATCACCTGTTACCGGAATTTACGCCGGCTCAGCTCAGCGCGATGGGTGTGAAGACAGAGGCCTTTCCCGGTCTTGCCTCTCTTCCTCAGGATCAACCCGTCAGTGATTTGGCCAGCGTGATTCCAGATGCCGCGAGCCACTTCGATTTTAACCAGCAGCGCCTTGATGTCAGTATCCCGCAGGCCGCGTTAAACGTTGCTGCCCGCAGTACAACCGATTCGGCACTTTGGGATCAGGGAATGACATCGGCACAGTTGAACTACCGCTACAGCGGTGCAAAGACCCAATACGGTAACGCCCGTCTCAACAGCAATTTCCTCAATCTGCGCGGTGGCCTAAACCTTGGTGCCTGGCGGCTGCGTAATTACTCAACGTTCTCAAGCAGCACGCAGCAGCCAGCCAGCTGGCAGAGCATTAGCACCTATCTCCAGCGCGATATCCAGTTTCTCAAAGGCCAACTCACCCTGGGAGACAGCGCCACGCCAGGCGATGTGTTCGAGAGCGTGCAATTTCGTGGTGCGCAAATCACCTCAGATGAAAATATGCTGCCTGATAGCCTGCGCGGTTTTGCCCCGGTGATCCGCGGTATTGCCCAGTCGAATGCGCAGGTTACGGTGCGTCAAAATGGCTACGTTATTTACCAAACCTATGTTGCGCCAGGCGCCTTTGTTATCCGGGATTTATACCCTACCGCTTCCAGCGGTGATTTGGAGGTCGTCGTGCGCGAGGCAGATGGCTCAGAGCGGGTCTCCGTTCAGCCTTTCTCTGCTGTTCCCATCATGCAGCGCGAAGGCCAGTTGAAATACTCAGCCACGACAGGCCATTATCGTTCCACTTACGCAAGCGGCAGTCCCCCGGGTTTTGCTCAGGCAACGGCACTTTATGGCCTGCCGGGATCTAATACGCTGTACGGTGGTGTACAAGGTGCCAACCACTATCACTCGGCAGCGTTGGGGGTAGGCCATAGTTTTGGTGATTGGGGATCGGTTTCGGTGGATGTCACCCAGGCCCAAACCCAGCTGCGTGATGGATCGGCGCACCGTGGTCAGTCTTATCGTTTTCAGTATGCCAAAGAGATTGCGGCAACCGGCACCAGCTTCACGCTGGCAGGCTACCGTTATTCCACGTCGGGTTTCTATAGTTTGCAGGAAGCCAATGAGGTGAATGCCAGCCAGAATGATGTCTGGCGTTTACGCTACAACAAACGCAGCCAGGCAATGCTGAACATTAACCAATCCTTTTTTGGCATCGGCAGTTTCTATGTTGCGGCTTCCCAGCAGGATTACTGGCAGCAAAGTGGTAAAGAGCGCAATATTTCAGTGGGTTATAGCGCAACCCATCGAGGGATCAACTACGGTTTAAACTACACCCATAGCCAGACGCCGGGAGTGGCGAAAGACGATCGCCAGATCGCTTTTAATTTGCAGATCCCGCTGGATAAACTCCTTTCCGGCAGCTGGGCACGTTATGGCATGAGCCACAGCCAAAATAGCGGCACCTCCCACAGCGTGGGCCTGGCCGGGACGACGTTGCAAGATAACAACCTGAATTATCTGGTACAGCAGAATTACGATCGTCGCGGCCAGGGATATGGCGGTGATGTAAATGCGACTTACAAAGCGAGCGTTGGCGAAATAGATGCAGGCTACAACTACAGCCGTAACTCACGTCAGGTGAACTACGGTGCGCAGGGCTCAATCGTCGCGCATCCGTACGGAGTAACGTTAGGGCAAGCCATTGGCGACAGCGCTATCGTGGTACGCGCACCGGGAGCCAGTGGCGTGAGTGTACAAAACAATACCGGCGTAAAAACAGACTGGCGCGGCTACGCCGTTATCCCCTACGCCACTCCGTATCGCTATAACCGCGTAGCGCTTGATACCAATACCTATGGCGAAGAACTCGATATTGATAGCGCCACGGCAACCGTGGTTCCGACGAAAGGCGCGCTGGTATTGGCAGAGTTTAAAACCCGCGTCGGCAGCCGAGCGTTAATCACTCTGACACGCCATGACGGCCTGGTGCCATTTGGTGCCTCGGCGCATATTCTTGGTGACAACGACAACAGCAGTATTGTTGGCGAGGGTGGTCAGGTGTATCTGAGCGGCGTAGCACAACGTGGCGTGCTGGAGGTGAAATGGGGGAATGGTGCCACGCAACAATGCCAGGCAGATTTTACTTTGCCCTTAGATAAACAGCAAAACAGCGCAATTAAGCATGCTGTTGCGCGCTGTAAATAAGGAATAACCATGCTCCCTAACAATAAAAATAGATTCTTATTAGGGTTAATCATCAGCTCACTCTTCGGGGTATCCCATACGGTATCCGCAGCTTGCGCATGGGGAGTGGCAGGGAAAGAGATCATTAGTAATATCAGTTTTGGCAATGTCATTGTACAACGCGATTATCCAGCAGGCGCTTTTATCACCTCAGCGTTTACGGGGCAAATTAGCGGCGGATCCACGCTGTTTCGTTGCACTCAAGCCTGGAATTATAGAGGCGTACCGGTGCTATTTACTCGCGCCAGCAGCTTTGGAAATACGATTTATGAAACCAATATTCCTGGAATAGGCATAGAAATTCACCAGTCACTTAACAATGTTCCGTTTAGCAAACCTATGGCCGCAAATGCCTCTCTTTCAATGCCCGATCCGTTAAGCGCTACATTAATAAAATTATCCACCGGGAGTGTCGGTGCGGGCAATTTAACCACCGGTACGCTCGCCTATTTTTATGCTGAACCCGAACCAAAATATCGCACTACGTTGGCGCTGACAGGTACGAATACTATTATCCCCGTAGCCTGCACGCTGATGACTAAAACCGTTAACGTGAAACTTGATAATGCGGTCATCTCAGATTTTAAAGGTAAAGGGACAACCGCTAAGCCGAAAGACTTTACGATTGATCTTAATTGCGATGCAAAAACCAAGATTAAACTGTCGCTGGAAGGTACGTCTGCAGGCCCAGCGGGTGTTCTTGCTCTCACTGCCGGGAAAAACCAGGCATCCGGCATCGGTATTCAAATACTCAAAGGTACCCAAGTGGTGGCATTAGGGAAGCAGCTTAACTTTGGTACCGCTAATGCGGCCGGTTTAAAACAACTTGCTCTCACCGCTCGCTATTATCAAACCGCAGCAAACATTGAGAGCGGAACGGCAAATACCACGGCGACGTTCACGATGACATACAACTGAAATAAATAGCCTCTGGCAATTAAAATCGAGCGGACAGAGTGATGACTGCCCGCTGCAATCTTTGCCTTTTCGCACGATTAATGTTGACTCAACCACACATCGTAAACGCTTTCCGGCATCTGCTTATAGCTGCGGAAGCCGTAGCCGTGCACATAACGGGCAGTGGCTAACTGATCTTCCGGTTCATACAGCGGCACGGCCAGCGCCAGCTGCGACAATGCCACCTGCTGCAGCTGGCTGTAGTCATCGCGGCGCTGCGGCAGATCCAGCGTGCTGGCGGCTTTATCTAGCAGCCCATTGATCTTCGCATCGTTGACGCGGCTGTAGTTAATCGCCCCACCTTGCGCTATTGGACGATAGTGGTTTTCAATATCCACGCCATCGGTGGGCGTGTTGGAGTTAGCAATGGTGCCGAACTTACCGCTCTTACGTACATCGGCATAGGTTCCCGAATCAACATAGTTCAGCTTGAGATCGACGCCAAGACGTTGACGCGCCTGCGCCTGAATCGCCTGCAGCAGCACGTCTCGCTGATCGCGCACCGTGGCCTGCGCCTGAATTAGCTCGATACGCAGACGCTGGCCCGCTTTGGTACGGAAGCCTTCGCTATCACGGGTTTGCCAGCCCGCCTCATCCAGCAGCTTGTTGGCGGCAGCCGGATTGTTACCGTACTTGCCTTCCAGCTGGTTGTTATAAAGCGGATCGATCGGCGAGGTGATGCCCCACGCCCGGGTGCGTTCACCGCGATAGACCGACTTCAGCAGCGGATCGATATCCAATCCCTGCAGCAGGGCCTGGCGCACCTTCACATCCTGCGTCGGACCATATTCCACGTTGAGGAACAGTGAATACGGCGTACCGGTGTTCAGCGCGTGCTGGTAGGTAAAATCGCTATTGTCTTTAAATTCGCCGGCATCGTTGCCCGAAATGCCCTCGATCGCATCCACCTGCCCGGAGAGCAGCGCGCCGGTGCGTACCGATGATTCCGGCAGGAAACGATACGTCACGCGATCGAGATACGCCGGACCCTGATGTTTAGCAGTGGCTGGCGCCCAGTTATATTTCGGGTTTTTAACGTAAGTCACCTGCTGGCCTTTCTCATAGCTCTCGAGAATAAACGGCCCGGTGCCAGCCAAATCTTTGCCGCCCGATTTCAACTGCGGTGATTTCCAGCTGGCGGGGGCCAGAATTTGCAACCCTGCGGCGAAGGAGAGAAACGGTGAATAGACCGCTTTCAGGGTGATCACAACGGTGTGATCGTCTGGGGTTTCAATCTTATCGATGTGCGAACCCATCAGGCACAGGCTGGTGCCCGCGCAGTATTGCGCCACCTGGGTTTGGCGGAAGTTCTCGGCCACCGCGTTGGCATCGAACTTCTCGCCGTTGGAGAAGGTGACGTCGCGCCGCAGATTGAAGCGGATGACTTTGCCCTCCTGGCTGGCTTGATAACTCTCAGCCAGCCACGGCACAAAGCTGCCGTCCGGACGGCGTGCCAGCAGCGATTCCCAGAAGTTACGCAGCGTGATTTCCGCTTTGTCCTGGCCGTTGAGCTGCGGGTTAAAGGTGGTCGGTTCGGTTTCCACGCCGACAGTGAGCGTGCCGCCGCTGACGGGCTGATCGGCAGCCAGCGCGCTAACGGTGTTTCCCAGCAGGCTAAAGCCTAAGGCCAACGCTATTGACGTTAATTTCATATTGTCCTTGGTGAATGCAGGTAAATATTATTGATGGCCGTCATCTGGCCCGTATTTAATTCCCGCTGAATTATTAAAATCCGGACAAATAAAAGTAAAACGACAATAGTGACAATGGATTTGTTAAATACGAGAAAGGTCGCCGTTATTGGCGTAATGCCGCTCACTTAAGCAATAAAATGCCTGTTTATGCAGGTGCGCATGAATGCGCACCCTACGAAAACCCGGCGATATCCACGTAGGGTCACCATTCATGGTGACCGATTCATGCTTAACTGACGAGCATTACGCCGTTATTGGCGACCTTTCTTTACCCGGTGCGCATTACTGCGCACCCTACGACATAATTACGTGCGAGCCGCGATGATGCTTTCAGCCACATTACGCGGCGCTTCGGCATAGTGCGCAAACTCCATGCTGTAGGTGGCGCGGCCTTGTGACATCGAACGCAGCGTCGTGGCGTAGCCAAACATCTCGGACAGCGGCACTTCGGCGCGAATAATGCGGGCGCCAAAGCGCTCATCCATGCCTTGCAAGGTCCCGCGCCGCGATGAGAGATCGCCCATCACGCCACCGGCATACTCTTCCGGCGTTTCCACTTCCACCTGCATCAGCGGTTCGAGGATCACCGGATCGGCCAGCTTCGCTGCGGCTTTAAAGCCAAAGATCGCCGCCATACGAAACGCCATTTCTGACGAATCGACGTCGTGATACGAGCCAAACGTCAGCGTGGCTTTGATGTCCACCACCGGATAACCGGCCAGCACGCCGCTGTTCAGCGCCTCACGAATCCCCTTCTCTACCGAAGGAATGAACTCGCGCGGTACCACGCCGCCTTTGGTGGCATCTTCAAAGGCAAAACCGGCACCCGCCGTTTGCGGCTCCAGCGTCAGCACCACGTGGCCATACTGGCCTTTACCGCCGGACTGACGCACAAACTTGCCTTCCACCTCGCGCACCGTTTTACGAATGGTTTCGCGATAAGTCACCTGCGGCCGACCAATGTTGGCTTCCACGCCGAACTCGCGCTTCATGCGATCAACGATAATCTCCAGATGCAACTCGCCCATACCAGAAATAATCGTCTGGCCGGATTCCTCATCGGTATGCAGGCGGAACGACGGATCTTCCGCCGCCAGCCGCTGCAGCGCCAGGCCCATTTTCTCCTGATCGCTCTTGGTCTTCGGCTCTATCGACAGCGAAATCACCGGGTCGGGGAACTCCATGCGCTCCAGCGTGATTACCGCGTTGGGATCGCACAGCGTTTCACCGGTGGTGACCTCTTTTAGGCCAACGCAGGCGGCGATATCGCCGGCGCGAATCTCTTCAATTTCAATGCGATCGTTAGCCTGCATCTGCACGATACGGCCGATGCGCTCTTTGCGCCCTTTCACCGCGTTCCACACGCTGTCGCCCTTACGCAGCACGCCGGAGTAGACGCGCACAAAGGTTAACTGGCCAACGTAGGGATCGCTCATCAGCTTGAATGCCAGCGCCGAGAACGGTTCGCTGTCATCGGCATGACGTTCGTCGTGTTCGCCCTGCTCATTGACGCCGCTCACCGCCGGTACGTCGAGCGGCGATGGCATCAGCTCAATCACCGCATCCAGCATGCGCTGCACGCCCTTGTTTTTGAACGCGCTGCCGCACAGCATTGGCTGAACTTCACCCTGCAGCGTGCGCTGGCGCAAACCGGCAATGACGTCGTCTTCGCTAAGATCGCCCAGCTCAAGATAGCGATCCATTAGCGCGTCGCTGGCTTCTGCCGCCGCCGCGACCATGTTCTCACGCCACTCGGCCGCCAGCGCCTGCAATTCAGCGGGGATCGGAGCATAGCTAAAGCTCATGCCCTGGCTGGCATCGTCCCAGTAAATCGCGCGCATTTTATTGAGATCGACCACGCCGCTAAAGTGCTCTTCGGCGCCGATAGGAATCACAATCGGCACCGGATTGGCGTGCAGGCGATCTTTCATCATCTGCACCACGCGGAAGAAATCTGCGCCCTGCCGATCCATCTTGTTAACGAAGGCGATGCGCGGCACACGGTATTTGTTGGCCTGGCGCCACACGGTTTCCGACTGCGGCTGCACGCCGCCAACCGCGTCATACACCATCACCGCGCCGTCCAGCACGCGCATTGAGCGCTCGACTTCAATGGTGAAGTCAACGTGCCCGGGGGTATCAATGATGTTGATGCGGTGCGGCGTAAAGCTGCCGTCCATACCCGGCCAGAAGCAGCTTACCGCCGCCGACGTGATGGTGATGCCACGCTCCTGCTCCTGCGCCATCCAGTCGGTGGTTGCCGCGCCATCGTGCACTTCACCTAACTTGTGGCTCATTCCGGTGTAAAACAGGATGCGCTCAGTGGTGGTGGTTTTACCGGCATCGATGTGCGCGGAGATGCCGATGTTGCGATAACGTTCGATGGGGAGGGTTCGGGGCATGATGCGTCCTTAGTCTTCTCGACTGGAAAGAGCGGCGCGCACCATTGCCCGCCGCTGCGCAACAGCCTAAACCCATTGTACGAATAAATACGAACAGTTTGAGCCTTTTTTACTCATCGTTAAAAACTTGCATGTGATTCAGCATTTACGGGCTGGAAAGCCATCGCCCGGCACTTTAAGGTAAGGCTTTCACTCTGACAGGGTTTGAATCATGCGCATTCTGGTGGTCGGTGCCGGTGCAACCGGCGGTTATTTCGGTGCGCGTCTGGCGCAAGCAGGACGTGATGTAACATTTCTGGTGCGCGAGCGCCGTTTTCAGCAGCTGCAGCAAACCGGGCTGGTGCTGAAAACGCCTGATGGCACAGAAGTTTTGCAACCTCAGCTGGCGCAGGCGGATTCGCTTAACAGCCATTTTGATCTGATTATTTTGACGGTGAAAAGCTTCGCCCTGGAACAGGCGATAAACGATATCGCCCCCGCCGTGGGTCCTGACACGCTGATCATGCCCATTCTTAACGGGATGCGTCATATCGACACGCTGCGGGCGCGCTTTGGTGACAAGGTGATTGGCGGCCTGTGTAAAATCAACGCCACGCTGGGTGAAAACGGCGAAGTGGTGCAGATGACGCCGCTGCATATGCTCTATTACGGCGCGCTGGATGGCAATAACGATGCGCGCCTGCAGCGAATAGATGAAACCCTGCGCGCGGCGCAGTTTGACACCCTTTTCTCCGACAACATTATCAGCGAACTGTGGGAAAAATGGCTGCTGCTGAGCACGCTCGGTGCGGTGTGCTGTATCGCGCGCGGCAATACGCAACAGGTGTTGAACGCACAAGGTGGCGAAGCGCTGCTGCAAACAATTTTTGGTGAAGTACTGGCGGTGTTAAGCGCCGAAGGTTATCAACAGCGCCCGGCGGTGACGGCGAAGATTTATGAGACGCTGAATAATC
The DNA here is from genome assembly GCF_039621635.1 of Pantoea sp. BRR-3P. Lineage (NCBI taxonomy): Bacteria > Pseudomonadati > Pseudomonadota > Gammaproteobacteria > Enterobacterales > Erwiniaceae > Pantoea > Pantoea sp. BRR-3P. Next base: position 1,355,075 of record NZ_CP155066.1, on the reverse strand, counting down.
CTAAAGCGGCGATGACCTCATCGATGTACCGGGATTTAACCCAGGGATACGAGATTGAGGCCGATCAGGTGATTGGTGATTTGCTGGTGCGTGGTGCGCGCAGTGGCGTGGTGACACCATTGCTGAACGCGGTGTATGTCAATTTGCAGGTGTATGTGCAGAGTCGTTAATGGTGAGCGCCGTTACGTAAAAAGGCACCTATCGTAGCGGCGCGATTTATCGCGCATATCCATGGCGGCACAGGGATTGCGCAATAAATTGCGCCGCTACAGGTTTTGCGGCGTTTATTACAGACGTGACTGCACGCCCGGCAGCTGCTTCAACCGCTGCCAGCCCGCTTCCACCTCTTCCGGTATATCTACATGACCGAGGAAACCTTTGCCGCGTGGACCGTAGCCATTTTCGTCGTCGCGCAGGCGCTGGATTTCCCCCATCAGCAGCGACAGAAAACGTTCCATCGACCACAAGCCCTGCGGCGGCGCACCAATAATGCGTAGCATGCCCGCATCCATCATCACCTGCGGCACAAACACCGGCCAGCTGATAAATTCCGGCGCATCGGCGCGGTCGCGCCACTGATAGCGGAAGGTTTCCCACGTGCGCCGCTGCATCAGCGGGTCCTGTACCAGCAGCACGCGCTGCGGCTGCCAGCTGTGCTCATCCAGTAATTTCTGACTGAAAGCGGCATTTTCGCCACAGTTGCGAGAGGCGGTTTCCAGCAGCAGCTGATCGTCCGGCAGCGCGGCAAACACGCGCGCTACGTCGCCCAGCAGTTCTGCTTCGCTTTTGCCTTGGGTCTCAATCTGGCGATACAGCGGATGTGTGCTCAGCATCTCTGCTAATAACGATGTAGAGTGGCCAATGCCGCCGCTTACCAATAACGGCAGCTGATACTTTTTCGCCAGGGCGATGACCGCCTCCACGTTTGGCAGCACCGCGTGGCCGGCCAGAATGGCTAAATCGACGTCGAGCGTGCCCGTTTGCGGCATGTGATCCAGTGCCAGCCAGGTCGCCAGGGTATTGATATCCTGAATGTGATCGTTGTTAAGCTGCATGCCTTTCTCCTCATTTTCACTTTGGCAGTGTAGCGGCTTAAGCGCGCGTCGGCAGGGAAAAATTTGCTACACTCGCCGCTTAATCTTCAGGAGAGATCCATGACTGCGCGTTCCGTAACCCTTGATGATGTTGCCCATCTGGCGGGGGTTTCCTACCAAACCGTCTCCCGCGTTCTCAACCACTCCGAGCAGGTTTCGCCGCGCACCCGCGCCAAAGTAGAAGCGGCGATGCAGCAGCTCAACTATGTGCCGAATCGGGTCGCGCAGCAGCTGGCGGGTAAAAACACCCGCACGCTGGGTCTCGCCACCAGCGATCTCGCATTGATGGCGCCCGCACAAATTGCCTCGGCAATTCAGCAACGTGCGGCGGCGCAGGGTTATCACCTGGTGATTGCCATGGCGAATGCCAGCAGCGCGCCGCAGGACACGGTAAATGAATTGCTGGCGCAACGGGTTGATGCGCTGCTGATCAATCTGCCGCTGGATGCGCAGCAAGCCGAACAGATTCAGCTGCAGTGCGGTAATAAACCGACGCTGTTTTTGGATGTAGAGCGCAGCGCCATGGTGGCGCAGTGCCAATATCAGAGCGAATCGGGGGCGAAACAGGCCGTGGATCATCTGGTGGCGCTCGGCCATCAGCAGATTGGCGTGTTGAATGGGCCTGAACGCTCGGCATCGGCACGTGCGCGTTTCACCGCGTGGCAGCAGGCGCTGTCAGCACATCGGCTCACGCCTTTCTGCGTGCTGAGCGGTGACTGGAGCGCGGCATCGGGCTATCAGGCCGTGCTGGCGCAGTTGCCGGATAAGTTACCGCAGGCGCTACTGGTGGCCAACGATCAGATGGCGCTTGGCGCGATGCGGGCGCTGCATCAGCACGGCGTGAATATCCCCGCAGAGATTTCGCTGATTGGCTACGACGACACGGCAGAAAGCGCCTGGTATCAGCCGCCATTAACCACCGTGCGCCAGGATTTGCAGCAGTTGGGCGCGATAAGCGCCGATCGCTTAGTGGCACAGCTGGAAGGCGGCACGTTGGCGGATGAGAGACTGGAAACCGAGCTGGTATTGCGTGAAACCACGGCGGCACCGCAGCAAGGTCAGGTGAATGTAAGGGAGATTGCACAGCAGCTGCAGGCGCTGGCGCGCAGATTGAGCAGCACATAACTGCACATTTGGTAGCGGCGCGATTTTGAAACGGGTATAAAAATAGCGCAATCAATTGCGCCGCTACAGGTTGGTGTTGCTTCCTGAAATTTGGGGCCTTTCGGCCCCTGAGAATTACTGCGCTTTAGGCTCGCCCATCGCTTTCAATTTTTTCGACAGCTCGCGACGCTCTTTGGAGAGATCAGCGTTTTTAATGATGTACTCATCCACGCGGTCTTCATAATCCACACGCATGCTGGCGATAATTTCCTGCACCGCCTCAATGCTCATGCCAGGTTTGATGTATTCGCTCAGGTTGTCCAGCAGCAACACACGTTTCTGGTTATCACGGACTTTCTTCTCGTTATCCACGATTTCGCGCTGCAGTTTGTTTTTACGACGGAACATACGCACAAACTCCAGTACGTCCTGAAATGATTGCTTGGCATTTTCCATGTTGGCACCTTTCTTAAGGCCTGCATCGGCAGGCGGAATAGTCATAACGTTTAGCTTAGCGGTTTGACCGCAAGGGTTGCAATTTTCACAGCTAAATTCGGACTGGCGCTTATCTTAGCGCAAAGAAAGCGTGATTCACATTAAGTCATTGCCTGAGAAAACTATTTGCGCAACGCCAGGCGCACTAAATCGGTCATCCGCTCCAGCTGACGCGCCTGCTCCAGGCTCAGCCAGACGTAACCGTAAATTGCCGTCGTTTCTGGACGTCCGCTGCGATTAGCGATGAGCTGCTCCAGCTCCTGGGTGATCTCCTCCAGTACGAGGCTGTTAGCGGTGATCTCTTCGGTTTCCCCTTTCACCACCAGCGTGGCCAGCGCATTAAGCGTGTCTTCCGTCATCTGCTGGGTGCGGCGCAGCGTTGGCGCATTGAGCATAATCAGATGACTTTCACGCGACGACCACCACGCATCAATTTGCATCTGCATGGTGTTTACCATATTGCGATTGATAGTTTGGATCGCTTCAAACACCGATTTCGGAATTCGCGTCTCTTTGCTTGACGGATCCAGCAGCGAACGCATTTTGATGACGGCACTTAGCAGCTTCTGGAAAGGTTTATTCAGGCGCGGTTTTTCCAGCAAATTGGCAGAAAAACCGGTGTGATGCAGTTTCGCCATGGCGATGAAAGCATCTGACAGCTGGATGCGCCAATGGGTGTAAGCGCGTTGAGCCCAGATGGCACTAAACAGCAGCGCCATCAGCGACCCCAGAATCACATCCCCGCCGCGCCACATGGCGATAGTGAAATCGCCGGCCGGTGCGCCCACCACCACGCCAAGCGTGATGCCGATCAGCAACGCCATATAGGGATGTTTTCCCAGCGTCAGGTAACCACAAACCACCATCACGATGGCGCACCACACCAGCATCACCGGCAGGGAAAACAGCTCCAGCTTCAGGGCAATCAAGCCGGAAAGTAAACCGGCGAAGGTACCGCTGATGCGCTGGACTACGCGCGGCAGCACGTTGCCCCAGGTTGAAATTGGCCCCATCACTACCACCAGCGTAATCAGCGGCCAGGTGCCTTCGGGAATATCGGTGAGGCGTACAAACAGGAAGCACAGCACAAAGGCGATAGCGATGCGTACACCATGCATGATGCGATAGTGGCGGTAGAACCAGAACTCAATCGGCGAGATGGGCTTGTCGGCGCGTAACATGGTTGTCCGGGAACGGTAACGATTTGCGCGCTATGTTACCCTGGCAAGACGCGAACCATCAGGGTTGAACGCAATCTTTTTCGTCTTTACGTGAAATAAAACATGCATGTTACATCTGGTTTTCTCAATAGAAACATTGATGTAACGCATCGGGTTTTGTGCGGTGATTGAATCGGTCACCATAAATGGCGACCCTACGGGCGTGTTTTGTAGGGTCGCCATTTATGGTGACCGCGTATTTTATTCAGCCGCACGCACCGGAATGAACATATCCACCAGCCAGTTGCCGCTGTCGGATCCGTCGGAAAGGTACTGTTCGAAACAGGGACGATTATCGACTTGCCATTCACGCTGCTTGTTTAACTTATCGAACAAACTGCACCACGCCTCATAAAATTCGTTATTACGTACCTCGACGCGGGCATGGAAATAGCGTCCGCCGGGCAACAGGCCTTTTTCGATATCGTCACCGGGGGCGGGAATAACCGCTTCCGCTGCAGTAATCACCGTTTCAACCCGCAACTCTTCCGGCGACAGCTCTCGCGGATTACCGTAATAAATAGCCAGCCATTCACCTTTCGCATCATGCTCACTGACCCAACGTTTCAGTCGGTCAAAGCCACGCGGCACGGTCTCCTCCCACGGTCCTTGCAGGTGATAGCCAAGCCAGCTTTGCGGATGACGTTCAACAATCCATGCTTTCATACTTTGCCTCAGATCAGCAGCAGAAAGCTCGATTGTGCCATCACCGCCGTGTAGCGGCGATGATGGCAACGCTAAAATACGCGATGGATTACAGTTTCTTTTTCAGGTAATCGCTGATGCGCGTGATGATGCCTGCCTGATCAACCGCTTGCAGCGTGTAGAGCGGATAGCTTGCCAGCTGCTTATCTTTGTCCATCACCTGGATTTCACCAATCTGCTCGCCCGCTTTTAACGGTGCTTCCAGGTCTTTGCGATCAATCACATACTTGGCCATCACATTGGAAACTTCAGTGCGCGGCAGTGACAGATAGATATCCTGGGTGGTGCCGACATCCACCTGGTGCGGATTGCCGTACCAGACGTTTTCCGTACCGATTTTCTTGCCCGCGTGGAACAGCTGCACGGTATCAAAGTTGTTTTGGCCCCACACCAACAGTTTACGAGCCTGATCTTCACGCCCTTTCGGACTCTTGCCGCCCATAATCACCGCGATCAGGCGATGACGCCCTACCACATTCGACGCGATGATATTGAAGCCAGCGCTTTCGGTATGACCGGTTTTCAGGCCATCGACGTGCAGATTCTGGTCCCACAGCAAGCCGTTGCGGTTGTTTTGGGTGATACCATTCCAGGTCAGGGTTTTCTCGCCGTACATGGCGTAGAAATCGGGCTCGCCGCTGATGATGGCACGTGACAGCACGGCTAAATCGCGTGCGGTAGTGTGTTGACCCGGCGCATCGAGGCCGTGCACGGTTTCGAAGTGGGTGTGCGTTAAACCAAGCTTCTGCACGTAGCTGTTCATCATGGTGACGAAACTGGCTTCGCTACCGGCGACATGATCCGCCAGCGCCACACAGGCATCATTACCGGAATCGATAATCACGCCACGCATCAGATCGCGTACCGTAACCTGATCGCCTGGTTTGAGGAACATCAGTGAAGAGCCTTTGAACACCGGATTGCCTGCGCCCCACGCATCTTTACCGATGGTGACTTTGTCATCGCGGCTGACTTTATTCTGATCGATAGCGCGATCGACCACATAGCCGGTCATCAGTTTTGTCAAACTTGCCGGGTTGCGCTCTTCGTCCGGATTACCGGCGGTCAGAATCTGGCCGGTAGTGGCGTCCATTAGCACCCACGAAGCCGCATCAATCGGCGGTGGCGTCAGGGGAAACGGCATGCTGTCGTCGGCCTGCGCCAACGATGCCCAAACAATCATTCCAGATACAGTTACCAGCAGACGCCTTTTCAACACTTCTTCCTCGAAATCAAAAAAATGAATTTACCGCCGCACGTTTTACGGCAAATAGCGCTTACAGATCTGAATAAATTGAAAAAAAGTATGAACTGCGCCTAAATGCTGCGCGCCTGCTCGCAGCGAGGATGATCAAGGTTGTACTGCCACCCAGGGACGACTATCCTGTGCGTTGATTCTCCACAGCCAGGATAATGCCGTGCCCGCCTCTGAGTTCACCTTCTTATTTCACGATTATGAGACCTTCGGTAAAAGTCCTTCGCTGGACCGCCCGGCGCAGTTTGCTGGCCTGCGTACCGATAAAGAATTCAATGCGGTAGGTGAACCGCAGGTGTTTTACTGCCAGCCCGCGGACGATTATTTGCCGCAGCCAGAAGCGGTGATGATCACCGGCATTACGCCGCAAACCGCCAAAGCGCGTGGCGTGACAGAAGCGGCATTTGCCGAGCGCATTCACGGCCTGTTTAGCGAGCCGCAAACCTGTGTGATTGGTTACAACAATGTGCGTTTTGACGATGAAGTGACGCGCAATATCTTCTATCGCAACTTCTTTGATCCTTATGGCTGGAGCTGGCAAAACGGCAATTCGCGCTGGGATCTGCTGGATGTGATGCGCGCCTGCTACGCGCTGCGTCCGGAAGGCATTGTCTGGCCGGAAAATGATGACGGCTTCCCGAGCTTTAAGCTGGAGCATCTCACTAAGGCCAACGGCGTGGCGCACGAACAGGCGCACGATGCGATGTCTGACGTGTATGCCACGCTGGCGATGGCGAAACTGGTGAAAGAGAAGCAGCCGAAGCTGTTTGAGTTTCTGTTTACCCATCGCAACAAGCAGAAATTGATGACGCTGATTGATATCCCGCAGATGAAGCCGCTGGTGCACGTTTCCGGCATGTTCGGCGCGGCGCGCGGCAACACCAGCTGGATTGTGCCGCTGGCGTGGCATCCGGATAACCGCAATGCGCTGATTGTCGCTGATTTGGCCGGTGATATGTCGCCGCTGCTTGAGCTGGAATCTGACGAACTGCGCGAGCGTTTATATACGCGTAGCAGCGAGTTAGGCGATCTTCCTGCCGTGCCGATTAAGCTGGTCCATATCAATAAATGTCCGGTGCTGGCGCCGGCGAGCACGCTGCGTCCGGAAGATGCTGCGCGCTTAGGTATCGATCGCCAACGCTGCCTCGCGAACCTCAAGGTGCTGCGCGAGCATGCGGAAGTGCGGGAAAAAGTGGTGGCGCTGTTTGCCGAAGCGGAGCCGTTTAAACCTACAGATGACGTGGATGCGCAGCTGTATGACGGATTCTTTAGCGATGCCGATCGCGCGGGTATGAACATTGTGCGCCAGACGCCGCCGCAGAATTTACCGGCGCTGGATTTAACCTTTGAAGATAAGCGCATTGCCAAACTGCTGTTCCGCTATCGGGCGCGTAATTTCCCCGGCACGCTGGATGATGCCGAGCAGCAACGCTGGTTGCAGCACCGCCGCGAAGCGCTCAATGCTGAGCGTGTGCAGGCGTTCCTGCTGGAGCTGGAGTCACTGGCGAGTTTGCATGAGGGTAATGCAGAGAAGATGGCGCAGCTGAAGGCGCTGTATTTGTATGCGCAGGAGCTGGTGTCTTAGTCCTCTGCGGTCTGGTGACAGGTCGCCATGAATGGCGACCCTACGCAATGACTGCATGAATGGCGACCGTACGCAATGCCCGTTTGTAGGGTCGCCATTCATGGCGACCAGGGAACCCTTAAATCATTCCCCACACCAGCCACGTCAGCGCGAAACCGCTCAGGCCCATCACGGTTGTCAACACTGTCCAGGTCTTCAAACCGTCGGCGACCGATAAGCCCAGATAGCGCGTCACCACCCAGAAACCCGCATCATTGACGTGTGACAAACCTAATCCGCCGAAACAGGCTGCCAGCGTCACCAGTACGCGCTGCATATCCGTCACATCGCCCACCGCCTGACTCAGTAAGCCGCTGGTGGTGAGAATCGCTACCGTGGCCGAGCCCTGCGATGCACGCAGCGCCAGCGACAGAATAAAGGCTGCGGGCACCAGCGGCAGATGCAGTGTTTCCAGCGTCAGCGCCAGCGCTTTACCCACGCCGGACTCCACCAGCACTTTACCAAATGCCCCACCTGCGCCCGCTACCAGAATCACGCTGGCAGAACTGGGGATGGCGCGGCCAGTCAGATCTTCCAGCTTCTCTTTGCTCCAGCCGCGACGCACGCCCAGCAGCCACGCCGCTAGCCCAAGCGCAATCAGTAACGCAATCGCCGGCGTACCTATGACCGTCATTACCGAGCGCAGCACGCTGCCCTCTGCCAGCGTGGTGTGAGCCAACGTTCCCAGGACGATTAACAGGATCGGCACGATGATCAGCCCGGTAATGGTCAGCGCACCCGGCGGTGGCGCGTCGTTTTTCGCCGTGCCTTCGGGTTTCGCCAGCTGCAGTTGTTCCAGCACATCAACCGAAAGATGATACTGACGCATGTTCATCGCTTTCGCGACGAAGTAGCCGACAATACCAACCGGAATCGAGATCATAATCCCCAGCATCATCAGCCAGCCCATGTCGGTATGCAAAATACCGGCGGCCGCCGCTGCGCCTGGATGCGTCGGCAGCGCCACGTGCACCGTTAACATCACGCCCGCCATTGGCAAGCCAAACTTGAGCGGCGAGACGCGCGCCACTTTGGTGAAGCCATAAATCAGCGGAATCACGATGATAAAACCAACCTCAAAAAACACCGGAATGCCGAGGATAAAGGCTGCCATGGTCAGCGCCGCGACGGTGCGTTTGATACCCAGCGATTTACTAAAGCGCTGCGCCAGCGATTCCGCCCCGCCCGAGGCTTCAATCACCGCGCCGAGCATCGCACCCAGCACGATGATAATGGTGATATGCCCCAGCAAATTGCCCATCCCGCTAAAGATGGTTTCCATAATGTTGTCCGCCGGAATGCCGGTGGCAATGGCGACCAGCAGGCTGACAATTATCAGCGCCACGAAGGGGTGCACTTTGGTTTTAATTACCAGCAACAGCAAGATCACGATGCTGGCGGTAGCAATGGCGAGTAACAACGCGGTAGACATGGTAACCCTCTATCTTATAAGTATTTTTTAGGTACAGATTTCTCTGGTGTTGACGGATTAAGGTATGACTTGCCCAACACAGCGCACAAAAGCCCTGTGTTGAGCGGTAAAACCCGGGTTATTTTGCGTAGGGCGCGAACCAGCCAAGACCGGCTTCGGTGCGGCCGCGCGGGATATATTCACACCCCACCCAACCGTCGTAGCCCACTTCATCCAGCAGGTTGAACAGATACGAATAGTTGATTTCGCCTTCGTCAGGCTCGTGGCGATGCGGCGCCGAGGCAATTTGGATATGACGATAACGCCCGGCGTATTCACGGATAAGATGGGTCAGATTGCCGTCCACCAGCTGCGCATGAAACAGATCGAGCTGGGTAAAGACGTTAGGACGATCGATACGCTCCATCATCAATAGCGTTTGATACTGGCTGGAGTAGAGGTAATTCGGCTTGGTCACGGGATTGAGCGCCTCAAGCAACAGGCGAATGCCGTGCGGCGCAAAACGCTCGGCAGCGTAGTGCATATTCTGCACAAAAGTCGCTTCATACTCTGCGCGATCGGCGCCGTTGGGTAGCGTGGCTGCCATCACATGCACCTGCTGGCAATTCAAAGCCAGCGCGTACTCTAGCGCACGGTCGATATCGCCACGCGCTTGCTCTTCACGGCCCGGAATGGCGGAAACGCCCCATTCGCCCGCCTGCACGTTGCCCGCCGCGGTGTTGAACAGCACCAGCTCCAGCTGATGTTTCTCCAGCTCCGCTTTGATGACGTCTGCTGGGAAATCATACGGGAACAAAAACTCGACGGCGCGAAAACCGGCGTTAGCCGCGGCGGCAAAACGCGCGATAAACGGCTGTTCACCAAACTGCGTAGATAAATTGGCTGCAAACTTAGGCATTAGACATTCCTCAATTCCGCCACTTCGTTAGCGGTGAGATAACGAATTGAGCGGTCGCCGAGCGTAAACATCAGACGCGCGGTCTCTTCCAGTTCTTCGGTATTATTGGCGGCTTCGCGCAGTGATTTGCCTACCACCACCGGACCATGATTCGCCAGCAGGAAGGCGTTATAGCGCGAGGCCAGATTAGCCAGATCGTCAGCTAAACGCGCATCGCCCGGCTTGTAATATGGCACCACCGGCACATCTCCCACGCGCATCACCACGTACGGCGTGAACGGGCGAATGCAATTTTCATTGTCGAGATCGTTGAGGCAAGAGAGCGCGGTCAAATAGTGGCTGTGCAGATGCACCACCGCTTTGCACTCCGCATTGTTCAGGTAAAGCGCGCGGTGAAACGCCACTTCTTTCGATGGCTTGTCGCCGGAAAGCCATTCGCCCTGCAGCGTCACTTTTGACAGGCGATCGGCCTGCAGCTCGCCAAGACACGAACCGGTAGGCGTGGCCAGCAGATTGCCGTCCTCTAACAGCAGCGACAGATTGCCCGCCGAGCCGGTGGCGTAGCCGCGCTGAAAGAAGGAGGCGCCGAGCTGCACCATCTCATTGCGTGCTTGTTGTTCGGTCATAGTGAAAACTCCGTTTGTGCGCGGGAAAAGAACTGTTCGTCACCAAAGTTGCCGGATTTCAACGCCAGCGACAGCGGCTGATGGATGTCACGCACCCAGGGCACGCCCGGCGAAATCATCGGTCCGATGTGGAATGCGGTAACGCCCAGGCTTTGCGCTACCACGCCCGAGGTTTCGCCGCCGGCGACGATAAAACGCTGCCAGCCGCGCGCTTTTAGTTCACGTGTCACCGCCGCAAACAACTGCTCGACCGCTTCGCTGCTGCGCGCGGCACCGTACTGCTGCTGAATCGCCTGCAGCTGCTGCGCATCGGCGGTGGCGAACAGCAACGGTGCCAGCCCAGGCTGATGATGTGCTGCCACCCAATCGCACAGCGTTTGCGCATAACCTTCGGCGTCTTCCAAACAGCGTTCAACCAACACTTCATGCGATGGCGCTTGCTGGCGGTACGCCTGCACCTGGCGGTTGGTCATTTGCGAGCAAGAGCCAGAGATCACCACCGCGCGTTTGCCCTGCGGACGTCCCGCCTGCTCGGCATCGCTGTTCTGCTGCTGGGTCGCCCAGGCGCGGGCAATCCCGATCGCCAGTCCTGAACCGCCAGTCACCAGACGCATCGCTTTGAGCGCTTCGCCCTGCGTCAGCAGATGCTGCTCGTGCAGCGCGTCCAGCACCACATAGTTGATGCCCTGCGCTTTCAAGCTCTCCAGCTGCATACGCACCGCGTCGGCACCTTGATCAAGCAGTGCTGCATTGATCACCGCCGCCTGACCTTTGGCCTGACGCGTCATCAGGCGCACCAGATTGCTGTCGGTCATCGGCGTTACCGGATGGTGGCGCATGCCGGATTCAGACAGCAGTTGGTCGGCGACAAACAGATAGCCTTGATACACGGTGCGGCCGTTGACCGGCAGCGACGGCGAGATCACCGTTTGCGTTTCACCTAACGCCGCCAACAGCGCATCGGTCACCGGGCCGATGTTGCCCTGATCGGTGCTATCGAAGGTGGAACAATATTTGAAATAGAAACGATCGCAGCCCTGCTGTTGTAGCCACTCTAGCGCCGCCAGCGACTGTGCGATCGCCTGCTGCGGCGGGCACGATCGTGACTTCAGGCTGATCACAATTGCCTGCGCGCTTACTTCATCCTGACCTTGTGGCACGCCGTTAAATTGAATGGTCGGCAGGCCGTGCTGAACCAGGAAGCTGGCAATGTCGGTGGCACCGGTAAAGTCGTCCGCAATGACGCCTAAACGCATGATTACTGCTCCTTTGCCTGAGGCAGCGTGATGCCGCTGAAAATCTTGATCACCGCGCTGTCATCTTCGCGACCGTGCCCGGCATTGCTGGCCTCGGTGAACATGTTGAGCGCGGTCGAGGCCAGCGGCAGCGGGAAGTGCAGCGATTTAGCGGTATCCGCCACCAGATTGAGATCTTTCACGAAGATATCCACGGCGGATTTCGGCGAGTAATCGCCATCCACTACGTGACGCATGCGGTTTTCAAACATCCATGAGTTACCCGCCGCGTTGGTCACCACATCGTACATGGTGTCCAGCGGAATACCGGCGCGCGCGGCCAATGCCATCGCTTCGGCACCCACGGCAATGTGCACTCCCGCCAGCAGCTGGTGAATGATTTTAACGGTGGATCCCAGACCGATTTCGCTGCCAACGCGATAGACTTTCGCCGCCACCGCATCCAGCACTGGCTTGAGCCGCGCAAACGCCTCATCGCTACCGGAAGCCATGACCGTCATTTCCCCGACCGCGGCTTTGGCTGCCCCGCCGGAAACCGGCGCATCCAGCATTAAAAGTTGATGCTGTGCCAGCTGCTGTTCAATCGCCTGCGCATCCTGTGAAGAGATGGTAGAAGAGACCATCACCACCGTGCCCGGCTTGAGCTGCGCCGCCACACCGTTTTCACCAAATAGAATGGCCTTCACCTGCGCGGCGTTAACCACCAGCAGCAGCACCGCATCCAGTTCGGCCGCAAAGCGGGCGGCGGAGGCTTGGGCATCGCGTGCACCGGCCTGGCGCAGGGTTTCCAGCGCCTGCGGATTGAGATCAACTCCCCAGGTATTTAATCCTGCACGGATGCAAGACTGCGCGGCACCCATGCCCATGGAACCTAAACCAATCACGCCGATGTTATTCACGGTTGCTGACACAGCAGACCTCCATTGTTAATTTAAGTGATAATTTGTTCATTGGTGTTAAGTCTGCCGCAGATATCGGGCAATAAACGTGCGTAACATCACAAAAATTAACTTACCTGCTTAAGGATTAACAGGGATTCACAACGCAATAATGGCGGAAGTAAATCCCGTCAGCCGCGCTTTTTACTGAAATTTCGGCAACATAAATTGTGCTGCGGGCTGTGAATCGATGATCTACAATGTGAAAAAATGATAATTCGGGAGAGGCGTGTGATTCCGGTTGAACGTCATCAGCAAATTTTAGCGTTGGTTGCCGAGCGCGGCGTCGTGAGCATTGCCGAGCTAACAGAACGATTGGGCGTGTCGCACATGACGATTCGTCGCGACGTACAGAAGCTGGAAGAGCAAGGCGCGGTGCTGTCGGTTTCGGGTGGTGTGCGCTCGGCGGATCGTTTAGCGGCCGAACCGTCGCATCTGGCAAAAACCAGCATGTACAGCAGCGAAAAGATGGCGATTGGGCAGTACGCCGCACGTCATATTCCGCGAAACAGCTGCATTTATCTGGATGCCGGCACCACGACACTGGCGCTGGCACGCGAACTGGCGGAACGTGACGATTTGCTGGTGGTGACCAATGATTTTGTGATTGCACGTTTGCTGATGGAGAGCAGCGGCTGCAAGCTGATCCACACTGGCGGCACGGTGTGCCGGGAGAATCGCTCGAGCGTTGGTGAAGCCGCGGCGCGCAATTTACGCCAGCTGGCGATCGATATCGCCTTTATCTCGGCCTCCTGCTGGGGTCCGCGCGGGCTGTATACGCCGGACGAAGATAAAGTGCCGGTAAAGCAGGCGGCGAGCGATGTCAGCAGCAAACGCGTGTTGCTGAGCGACAGCTCGAAGTACAACAAGATTGCGACGTATCTGGCGCTGCCGCTGGAGCGGTTTGATACTTTGATTACCGATGCGGAGTTGAGCAAAGCGGGACGTGAAGCGTTGAGTGCGGGGAAGTGGGAGTTGGTGATCGCGGGATGAGTTTGCTGGGATTATCGACCAGGTCGCCATGAATGGCGACCCTAGGTTGTAGGGTGCGCATTTATGCGCACCTGGTCATTTAAATCACACTTCTTCGCTGAACTGCGGAACCGGATTGCGGAAGGTACGGGTGACAAACGCGAGGTAAATAATACCAATCGCCGCCCACACCAGGCCGAGAACCATTGAGGTCTCTTCCAGGTTAATCCACAACGCACCTACCGTCAGAGCGCCCATGATTGGCAGCAACAGATAGTTGAGGTGATCTTTCAGCGTCTTATTACGCTTTTCACGGATCCAGAACTGGGCAATCACCGACAGGTTGACAAACGTAAATGCCACCAGCGCACCAAAGTTAATCAGCGCGGTCGCTGTCACCAGGTCGAAGTTGATTGCCAGCAGCGCCACGCCACCCACCAGCAGCACGTTCAATGACGGCGTGCGGTATTTCGGATGCACGAAACCAAAGAAACGCTGCGGGAACACGCCGTCGCGGCCCATCACGTACATCAGACGTGAAACACCAGCGTGTGCGGCCATCCCGGAAGCCAATACCGTCACCACCGAGAAGATCAGAATGCCAATCTGCAGCGCTTTACCCGCCACGAACAGCATGATTTCTGGCTGTGAAGAGTCCGGATTCTGGAAACGCGAAATGTCCGGGAAGTACAGCTGCAGGAAGTAAGAAACCCCAATGAAGATCACACCACCAATCAGCGCGGTGAGGAAAATCGCGCGTGGGATAGTGCGTTCAGCATCTTTGGTCTCTTCCGACAGCGAGCTGATGCCGTCAAAGCCGAGGAACGAGAAGCAGAGAATCGTCGCACCGGTAATCATCGGCACCACGTGTGCATCCTGAGACCAGAACGGTTTGCTGCTGACCAATGTCCCTTCGCCCACACCGTGTGCCACACCGTAAACCACCATGCCGGTGATCACGACCATCACCACCACTTGCAGCACCACGATCACGCTGTTGAAGTTGGCAACGGTTTTGACTCCACGCAGGTTAGAGATGGTCATAAAGGCCACCAGCAGCACCACGAAAATCCACGACGGAATACCCGGCACCAGCGTTTCAAAATAGCTTTTCGCCAGCAGGATGTTGATCATCGGCATGAACAAGTAGTCCAGCAGTGATGACCAGCCAACCATAAAGCCGACGTGCGGACTGATTGCCTTCTGAGCATAGGTGTAAGCGGAGCCCGCAGATGGGAAGCGGCGTACCAGCTTGCCGTAGCTCACGGCAGTAAACAGAATCGCGATCAGGGCGAAAGCATAAGCGGTGGCGACGTGGCCGTCGGTTAATCCAGACACGATACCGAAAGTATCAAACAGGGTCATTGGCTGCATATACGCCAAGCCCATCATGACAACCGGGATCAAGGTCAGAGATTTTTTCAGGTGTGCACGCTGAGGTGCGGCAGAGGTGTTAAGCGACATTGTTCAGTCCCCCGCAAGCGACAACCGCGATCGGTTGGGCTACAGGGATACTGCGCAATTTGCTGCAGTGAGAAGTGATTTTTGTGTTTGCGATTGTCGCCGCGCCGTAATCATCACGAAAGCGAGAACCAGCCTGAGCTGGTGCAATGTTAAACAGTCCCATCTTTGTTTTCCTCAAATCTCACGCACAACGCGTGTTTGTCAGTATCTATCTATCCGGATGCGTGTCCGGCCTCGTTTAAATGTCAGTGAGTACATCATGCAAAAAAATAACCGACGTGGTTAACGTCGGTTAGTTTCTCATTTTGCAGGGCGCGTATTTTGCCCCAACTTATGCCATCGGCACAAGACGTTAGATCAATTCTTCAGGCGGTTAAGCATTCTTGAGCATCCAGTCGATCTCTGTGGCGGTGATCAGGCGCTCAAACTGCATCAGTTCATACTGTTTGCAGCTGTGCCACACCCCGCTAAAACGCTCACCCAGCAGCTTTTGCAGCGGATAGCTATTCTCGAATTCATACAGCGCATCGCTCTGCCGAATCGGTAACGCCAGCCCTTCTGCCTCATGTCCATTGCCCTGCACCGCATGCGGTAAGGGTAGCTGATTATCTAAACCGTGCAAAATTCCGGCAAGAATTGTTGACACCACCAGATAGGGATTTGCATCGGCTCCCGCCACGCGATACTCAATGCGGTGATTATCCATATCCCCGCAGGGTACGCGCAGTGCTACGGTACGATTATTGTGCCCCCATGACGCTTGCAGCGGCACATAGGCTTCGGGCAGAAAACGGCGATAGGCGTTAACGTTTGGCGCCAGTAGCGCCATCGAAGCCGGCATCAGATCGATCATGCCCGCCAGCGCGCGTTTCATCAGCGGTGAATCGCTGCCGTCATCCAGCGCAAAGGCGTTGTGATCGGCGGCGTCCAGCATGCTGATGTGCACATGCATACCGCTGCCCGCATACTCTTCATAAGGCTTCGCCATAAAGGTGGCGGTCATGCCGTGATTTTCCGCCACCTGACGCACCAGGCGTTTAAGCTGGATGGCATGATCGCAGGCTTTAAGCACATCGCGCGTGTGATGCAGGTTGATTTCAAACTGTCCGGGCGACGCTTCCGCCAGTGCGCCGTCGGCGGGAATGCCCTGCAGCTTCGCCAGAGTGTCGATATCACGCAGCACGTCGGCGAAATGATCGAGATTATCTACCGAATAAACCTGGCTCTGCATGTTGCGCTCATCGCTGCCCGGCGAGCACGGCGGTTGAATAAATCCTTCCGCATCACGCTTCTTATCCACCAGATAGAACTCCAGCTCTACCGCTACCACCGGAAACAATCCTCGATTGCGCAGCTGTTGCCACAGCCGATTGAGGACATTACGGGGTTCAACGTCAAAGGGAGTGCCATCTTGGTTACACATGGTGAGCAGCAGCTGCGCAATGTGCGTGGGGTCGGCGGCTGAGGGGATTAAGGTTCCGGGAACCGGTATGCAGAGGTGGTCGGGTTCGCCTAATGACTGTCCTAGTCCGGCTTCTTCGACGGTATTACCGAGAATATCCATGGCGAAGACCGAAGCAGGGAAATAACACCCTTTTTCCAGTTTTGCCAATGCGGCGATGGGAATGCGTTTACCGCGAAATACCCCATTTAAATCATTAAGAAGAATATCGACATACTGCGTTTCAGGATGGCGTTCCAGCCAGGTTTTTACCTCCAGCTGGAACGCGCTTGTTCGTTTCTCTTCACTATGTCGCGTGAAGTCTTCTACTTCTACGAGGTTCGTCATGATCCCACCCGCCCTTTACCGTTTAGAATTGGTGCGCGCAATGCTCAAAATAACAGCCATTCCTCTAACATAGCGCTAACGCAAAAAGTGTGCAAATGTAACAAATCTGTTTGAAGAACGAACAAGCGGTTGCTAGATTGACAAAACATTGCACACTTTTAACGCCAGCCGTGCCATTTCGGCGAAAATATTGAACAGCAGCGCGGAGACGTTATGGGCATTATTTTTGACAAGCCTTTGATTGGTGTAGTGATGTGCCAAAATGTTATTGGCAACCATTCAGCGCAAACGGTTCACAACAAGTATCTCGACGCTGTCGTTTTGGCCGGTGGCGTGCCGCTGCCGTTGCCCCACCAACTGATGCATTCTCCACATCTATTAGAAAACAGTATGACGGTGCTGGATGGCATTTTGCTGACCGGCAGCCCCAGCAATATCGAACCCTGGCACTATGGCGAGGATGGCAAAGAGGCGCATGCCGATCCGGCGCGCGATCGTCTCGCCTTCGGGCTTATCACACATGCGGCGGGTAAAAAGATGCCGATGTTTGGCATCTGTCGCGGCTTGCAAGAGTTGGTGGTCGCGAACGGCGGCGCGCTGCATCGCCAATTGCATATGACACATCTTTTCCACGAACACCGGGAAGACGACACGCTGTCGCTGGATGAGCAGTATGCGCCGGTGCATGAGGTGCAGCCAGAAATTGATGGCATGCTGAGCCAGCTGCTCGGCAGCAGCGAGGCGTTTGCTGTCAATTCATTACATGGTCAGGGCATTCGCGAGCCTGGGCCGCAATTGCGCGTCGAAGCACGTGCGCCCGACGGGCTGATTGAGGCGGTAAGCCTGCGCCAGCACCCTTTCGCGCTTGCCGTGCAGTGGCATCCGGAATGGCACTCCGATCGCGATCCGATTTCGCGCCAGTTGTTTGCGGCCTTTATCCAGGCCGCTATCCATTATCACAACGAAAAACAGCCATGAATCGTGCCACTTTGGCATCTGGAAAAGTGCATACGTCAGCTCATTTCTAAGGTTGCGCGCTTAAGGAGGATGTTATGCAACATGTGGGAAGTTATTACGCGGCCACCGCCAACGCTCACGCGCCGTGGCCTGAACTGCAAGAATCGGTGCAGTGTGATGTCTGTATTATTGGTGGAGGCTTTACCGGCCTCTCTTCCGCCCTGTTTCTGACGGAAGCCGGTTACGATGTGGTGGTGTTAGAGGCGGCAAAAATTGGCTTCGGCGCCAGCGGTCGTAACGGCGGCCAGGTGGTGAACTCCTACAGCCGGGATGTGGATGTGATTGAGCAGCGTTACGGTAAAGAGACCGCACAACTGCTTGGCAGCATGATGTTTGAAGGCGCGGAGATTATTCGCGATCGCATCGATCGTTATGCCATTGCCTGTGATTATCGTCCCGGCGGGATTTTTGCGGCGTTCAATCAGCGACAAATGGGCCACCTGCGCAGCCAGAAAGCCAGCTGGGCCCGCTATGGCAATCACGATTTGGAACTGCTGGATGAACGCGCTATTCGCCGCGAAGTCGCCACCGATCGTTATGTGGGTGGATTACTCGATAAGCGCGGCGGCCACCTGCATCCCCTGAATCTGGCGCTGGGTGAAGCAGAAGCCATTCGCCGCCATGGCGGACGCATCTATGAGCAATCGGCGGCAATTGAAGTGCAATATGGCGCACCGCATCGAATAAAAACCGCCAAAGGAGCAGTCTCCGCCACCTTTGTGATTTTTGCAGGCAATGCCTATTTACCTGCGCAGCTCGAACCGCGCCTGAGCCGCAAAAGTATGCCGTGCGGCTCGCAAATCGTCACCACCGAACCTTTAACGCGCGATCAGGCGCTAGGGTTGTTGCCAAACAATTACTGCGTGGAAGATTGTAACTATCTGCTCGATTACTTCCGTCTGACTGCCGACAACCGCCTGCTGTATGGCGGTGGCGTGGTGTATGGTGCGCGCGAGCCGGATGATATCGAAGCGCTGATTCGTCCTAAACTGTTGCGTACGTTCCCACAGCTGCGCGATATCAAAATCAGCCATCGCTGGAGCGGCAATTTCCTGCTGACCTTGTCGCGCATGCCGCAGTTCGGCCAGGTGGAGAAGAATGCCTTCTTTATGCAGGGCGACAGCGGCCACGGCGTTACCTGTACGCATCTCTCTGGGAAGTTGATTGCTGAAGTGCTGCGTGGGCATGCGGAGCGTTTTGATGCGTTCGCGAAACTGCCGCACCTGCCATTTCCGGGCGGACGAAGATTTAAAGTGCCGCTCACGGCGATGGGCGCGGCCTGGTATGCGTTAAGGGATCGGTTTGGGGTGTGACCAGGTCGCCATGAATGGCGCCCCTACATCGTAGGGTGCGCATTAATGCGCACCTGAAAAACTACTCCAGCGGCATTTTCATCGGGTCATCGTAGGTGTACTCAAAGCCCAGCTCATTGGCGATTTTTGAGCCATCCACCACTTTTCCGGCCGAGCGCTCCGGCTCCGCCACAAACGTTGGCGGCTCTAGCCCTAACTGCTTCGACACGCTGGGGTAAAAACTGTCGCGCGACGGATGTTTCGAGGCACACAGATTGTAAACATGCCCGCCTTTCGGCGTTTGCAGCAGCAGCACAATCGCATCCACTACGTCGTCGAGATGCACCAGATTCACCGCGTGGCCGCCATTTTCCAGCCCGGTTTTGCCCGCCAGGAAACGCCCCGGATGACGATTCGGTCCCACTAATCCCGCGAGTCGTACAATGTCCACGCTGGTGCCCGGCAGATCGTGCAACCAGTTTTCCAGTTCCACCAGCGTTTTACCGGCCACCGTTTCCGGCTGCAGCGGGCTGTTCTCTTTCATCACGCCCTCGCCACTGCCGTAAACTGACGATGAGCTGGTAAAAATGATGCGCGGCACTTTTTTCGCCAGCGCAGTATCCACCACGTTCTGTACTGCCTGCATGTAATCTTCCGCGCCTTTCACCGTGCGGCTGGCGGGCAAGGTCACCACCAGCGCATCCACCGCCATCAGCGTATCTAATTCTTCGGCTTCACACTCCAGTTCGGGCGTCAGCACCAGCTGAAACGCCTCAATGCCGCAGCGGCGTGCGGCATCCACGCCATCCGGCGAGGTTTTACTGCCGGTCACCTGCCAGCCGCGTGTCGTTAGCGCCATCGCCAGCGGCATACCCAGCCATCCCAGACCTACAATCGCGACCTTTTTCATATCGACTCCTGCTATGGGCTCAGACTTCATCTTAGTGCCGGTAGATGTGCCAAACCAGCGCAAACTGTTTCGGGAGATTCCGGAAATTGACGCTTAAAAAAGGGTTGCCAATTGTCACCATCTTCGTTAGGTTAATCAGCACGCAAATGAATACTCATTCAGCAACGGAATTTACTATGACACGCGTTCAGTTCAACCACCATCATCACCATCATCCTGACTAGTCTTTCAGGCGATGTGTGCTGGGAGACGATTAGGATCTTCCAGTGGTGCGAACGCAAAGAGAGCCCCCGGAAGATCTTCTTCCGGGGGTTTTTTTATGGGCGGACGCAACCCAATACGTTCAGACAGGATTGAATAAGAGGACAGGAACCATGTTAGATAACACCCGAATTCGCATAGCTATGCAGAAATCTGGCCGTTTAAGCGATGAATCACGCGAACTGCTGGCCCGCTGCGGTATCAAAATCAACCTTCAGCAGCAGCGTCTGATTGCGTTTGCGGAGAACATGCCCATCGATATCCTGCGCGTGCGTGATGACGATATTCCTGGCCTGGTGATGGATGGCGTAGTGGATCTCGGCATCGTCGGTGAGAACGTGCTGGAAGAAGAGCTGCTGAACCGCCGTGCTCAGGGCGAAGATCCGCGCTACTTCACGCTGCGTCGTCTGGATTTCGGCGGTTGTCGCCTGTCGCTGGCGATGCCGGTTGATGAAGAGTACACCGGCCCGCAATGCCTGAATAACGCCCGCATCGCCACCTCTTATCCGCACCTGCTGAAGAAATATCTCGATAAACAAGGCGTCGCCTTCAAATCCTGTCTGCTGAACGGTTCTGTCGAAGTCGCACCACGTGCTGGCCTGGCCGATGCGATTTGTGACCTGGTGTCTACCGGCGCCACGCTGGAAGCCAACGGTCTGCGCGAAGTGGAAGTCATCTATCGCTCTAAAGCGGTGCTGATTCAGCGCGACGGCGAACTGCCTGCCGCCAAGCAGGAACTGGTTGATAAAATGATGACGCGCATTCAGGGCGTGATCAAAGCGCGTGAGTCTAAGTACATCATGCTGCACGCGCCAAGCGAGCGTCTGGAAGAAGTGATTGCCCTGCTGCCGGGCGCCGAGCGTCCAACCGTGCTGCCGCTGGCCGGTGACGTGAGCCGCGTGGCGATGCACATGGTGAGCACCGAAACCCTGTTCTGGGAAACCATGGAAAAGCTGAAAGCGCTGGGCGCCAGCTCAATCCTCGTACTGCCAATTGAAAAAATGTTGGAGTAACACGATGAGCAACCTGATGACACCGATTGATTGGCAACAGTGCAGCGCAGAGCAGCAGCAAGCGCTGCTGATGCGTCCGGCGATGTCGGCTTCAGAAAGCATCAGTCACATCGTGCGCGACGTGCTGGTAAAAGTGAAAAATGAAGGCGATGCAGCGCTGCGCGAATTTAGCGCGCGCTTCGACAAGGCGCAGGTGGATAATTTGCGCGTCACGCCAGAAGAGATGCAAGCCGCCAGCGACCGCCTGAGCGACACGCTGAAACAGGCAATGGCTGCCGCAATGGCTAATATTGAAACCTTCCACAACGCACAGATTCTTGCCGAAGTGGATGTGGAAACCCAGCCCGGCGTACGCTGCCAGCAGATTACCCGGCCGGTGAAATCGGTGGGTTTGTACATTCCTGGCGGTTCCGCCCCGCTGTTCTCAACCGTGTTGATGCTGGCGACGCCAGCTCGTATCGCCGGTTGCGGCCGCGTGGTGTTGTGCTCGCCGCCGCCGATTGCCGATGAAATCCTTTACGCCGCGCAGCTGTGCGGTGTGAAAGAGGTGTTTCAGGTTGGCGGATCACAAGCCATCGCTGCCCTCGCCTTCGGCACCGAAACTGTGCCGAAAGTGGACAAGATTTTTGGCCCAGGCAACGCATATGTGACGGAAGCGAAACGTCAGGTCAGCCAGCGTCTCGACGGTGCGGCAATTGATATGCCTGCCGGTCCATCGGAAGTGCTGGTGATTGCGGATGAAGGCGCAACGCCGGCATTCGTGGCATCCGATTTGCTGTCGCAGGCGGAGCACGGCCCGGATTCGCAGGTGATTTTGCTGACGCCGTCGCTGCAGCTGGCTGCAGGCGTGGCGCAAGCGGTTGAGGAACAGCTGGCACAGCTGCCGCGTGCCGCCACCGCGCGTCAGGCGTTAGAGAGCAGCCGTTTGATTGTGCTGCGCGACCTGGATCAGTGCATCGAGATCTCCAACTTGTACGGCCCGGAGCACCTGATTATTCAGACGCGTCAGCCGCGCGAGCTGGTAGACAGCATCACCAGCGCCGGTTCCGTGTTTCTTGGCGACTGGTCGCCGGAATCGGCGGGCGATTACGCGTCTGGCACCAATCATGTGCTGCCGACCTACGGTTACACCGCCACCTGTTCCAGCCTTGGACTGGCCGATTTCCAGAAACGTATGACGGTGCAAGAGTTAACGCCACAAGGTTTCCTTAATCTTGCCGCGACAATTGAAACCCTGGCCGCCGCCGAGCAGCTGGAAGCCCATAAAAATGCCGTTACCCTGCGTGTTGCCGCGCTGAAGGAGCAAGCATGAGCCTGAATATTGAAGAGTTAGCGCGCGCCAACGTGCGCGCGCTAACGCCGTATCAATCGGCGCGTCGTCTGGGTGGCAACGGTGATGTGTGGCTGAACGCCAACGAATTCCCGCTGCCGGTGCCGTTTGAGCTGTCGCAGCAGACGCTAAACCGCTATCCGGAATGCCAGCCGAAGTTGGTGATTGAGCGTTACGCCGCTTACGCCGGTTTAACACCGGAGCAGGTTCTGGTGAGCCGCGGTGCCGATGAAGGCATTGAGCTGCTGATGCGCGCTTTCTGCGAGCCGGGCAAAGATGCCATTCTGTTCTGCCCGCCAACCTACGGCATGTACAGCGTCAGTGCCGAAACCATCGGCATTGAATATCGCACCGTAGCCGCGCTCGACGACTGGCAGCTCAATCTGCCAGCGATTGCCGAGCAGATCGACGGCGTAAAAGTTGTCTATATGTGCAGCCCGAACAATCCCACCGGCAACCTGATCAATCAGGATGACATCCGCGAGCTGCTGGCGATGACCGCCGGTAAAGCGCTGGTGGTGGCTGATGAAGCCTATATCGAGTTCTGCCCGGAAGCGACGCTGGCGAGCTGGCTGCAGGATTATCCGCATTTAGTGATTCTGCGTACGCTGTCAAAAGCCTTTGCGCTGGCCGGTTTGCGCTGCGGCTTCACCCTGGCGAACAAGCCGGTGATCGATCTACTGATGAAGGTGATTGCGCCCTATCCACTCGCCACGCCGGTGGCCGATGTCGCCGGGCAGGCGCTGAGCGAGCAAGGCATCGCGCTGATGCGCCAGCACGTCGCCGAACTGAACGCCAATCGCGCCTGGCTGTTTGAGCAGTTACCGCAGATTGAGGTGGTGCAGCAAGTGTTCCCGAGTGAAACCAACTACATTCTGGCGCGCTTCACGGATTCACCAAAAGTGTTTAAAACGCTGTGGGATCAAGGCATTATTCTGCGCGACCAAAACAAAAACCCCGGCCTTGCGGGATGCCTGCGCATCTCCATCGGCACCCGTAAAGAGTGCGAGCGCCTGATCGCCGCGCTGCAAGCCTTATCAGTGGAGCAAGCATGAGTCAGAAGATCCTTTTTATCGACCGCGACGGCACCCTCATCTCTGAGCCACCAAGCGATTATCAGGTGGATCGTATGGAGAAGCTGGCGTTTGAGAAAAACGCCATTCCCGCACTGCTGGCGTTGCAGGAAGCCGGTTATCAGCTGGTGATGATCACTAATCAGGATGGCTTAGGCACCGACAGCTTCCCGCAGGCCGATTTTGATGGTCCGCACAACCTGATGATGCAGATCCTCAGCTCGCAAGGCGTGAACTTCAGCGACATCCTGATCTGCCCGCACATGCCGGAAGATAACTGCGATTGCCGCAAGCCGAAAACCAAAATGGTGGAAGCCTGGCTGGCCGCTGGCGCGCTGGACACCGCCAACAGCTATGTGATTGGCGATCGTCTCACCGACATTCAGCTGGCGCAAAACATGGGCATTCAGGGCCTGCGCTACGGCGCGGAAGGCGAAGATTGGGATGCGATTCAGGCTCGCCTGACTAAGCGCGATCGCTACGCGCTGGTGCAACGCAACACCAAAGAGACGCAGATTAAAGTCGAAGTGTGGCTGGACCGCGAAGGCGGCAGCAAAATTAACACCGGCGTCGGCTTCTTTGATCACATGCTGGATCAGATTGCGGTGCACGGCGGCTTCCGCATGAACATTGATGTAAAAGGCGATCTCTATATCGACGATCACCACACGGTAGAAGATACCGGTTTGGCGCTCGGCGAAGCGCTGCTGAAAGCGCTGGGCGACAAACGTGGCATCGGCCGTTTCGGCTTCGTGCTGCCAATGGATGAGTGCCTGGCGCGCTGCGCGCTGGATATCTCGGGCCGCCCGCACATCGAATTCAAAGCCGAATTCAGCTATCAGCGCGTCGGCGATCTCAGCACCGAGATGGTTGAGCACTTCTTCAGCTCGCTCTCCTACGCCATGATGAGCACGCTGCACCTGAAAACCAAAGGCCGCAACGATCACCATCGCGTGGAGAGTCTGTTCAAAGCCTTTGGCCGCACGCTGCGCCAGGCAATTCGCGTGGAAGGCAACACCCTGCCGAGCTCGAAAGGAGTGCTGTGATGAACGTGGTGATCCTTGATACCGGCTGCGCCAACCTGTCGTCGGTGAAGTGGGCGATTGAGCGCCTTGGCTACACGCCGCAGGTTAGCCGCGATCCGGACGTGGTGCTGCATGCTGACAAACTGCTGTTGCCGGGCGTAGGTACCGCGCAGGCGGCGATGAGTCAGCTGCAGGAGCGCGATCTCATCGACCTGATCAAAGCCTGTACCCAGCCGGTGCTCGGCATTTGCCTCGGTATGCAGCTGCTCGGCCGCGGCAGCGATGAGAACGGTGGCGTGACCACGCTCGGTTTGATCGATGAACCGGTGTCGCTGATGGATACGCAAGGTTTACCGCTGCCGCACATGGGCTGGAATCAGATCACCGCCAAAGCGGGTCATCATCTGTTCCGCGATATTCCCGATGGCAGCTACTTCTATTTCGTGCACAGCTACGCCATGCCGGTGAATGCGGCGACCATCGCCCAGTGCGACTACGGCCATCCGTTCACCGCGGCCCTGCAGAAAGATAACTTCTTTGGCGTGCAGTTCCACCCGGAGCGTTCGGGCAAAGCCGGCGCGCAGCTGCTGAAAAATTTCCTGGAGATGTGATGATTATCCCCGCATTAGATTTAATCGACGGCAAAGTGGTGCGCCTGCATCAGGGCGATTACGGCCAGCAGCGCGATTACGGTAGCGACCCGCTGCCACGCTTGCAGGACTACGAACGCCAGGGCGCCGAGGTGCTGCATCTGGTGGATTTAACCGGCGCGAAAGATCCGGCGAAACGCCAGATTCCCCTGCTCACCACCTTGCTGCGCGGCGTAAATGTGCCGGTGCAGGTGGGCGGCGGCATCCGCAACCGTGATGACGTGGCGGCGCTGCTGGCTGCCGGCGCTACGCGCGTGGTGGTCGGTTCCACCGCGGTGAAGCAACCGGAAGAGGTGAAAAGCTGGTTTAGCGAGTTTGGCGCGGACGCCATCGTGCTGGCATTAGATGTGCGCATTGATGCCAATAATCGCAAAGACGTGGCGATCAGCGGCTGGCAGGAAGCGGCGGGCGTCACGCTGGAAGAGGTGATTGGCTGGTATCTGCCGGTTGGCCTCAAGCATGTGCTGTGTACCGATATTTCTCGCGACGGCACGCTGAGCGGCTCTAACGTCGCGCTGTATAAAGAGGTGTCTGCGGCCTTCCCGGATATCGCTTTCCAGTCTTCCGGCGGCATCGGTTCGCTGGATGACATTGCCGCTTTACGCGGCAGCGGCGCCCAGGGCGTGATCGTTGGTCGCGCTTTACTGGAAGATAAATTCACGGTGGCGGAGGCGATTGCATGCTGGCAAAACGGATAATTCCTTGTCTCGATGTGCGTGACGGGCAAGTGGTGAAAGGCGTTCAGTTCCGCAACCACGAAATCATTGGCGACATCGTGCCGCTGGCGCAGCGTTATGCGCAGGAAGGCGCGGACGAGCTGGTGTTCTACGATATCACCGCCTCATCGGATGGCCGCGTGGTGGACAAAAGCTGGGTATCGCGCGTAGCGGAAGTGATTGATATTCCTTTCTGCGTGGCGGGCGGCATTAAGAGTGAGGAAGACGCGGCGCGCATTCTGCAGTTCGGCGCTGACAAGATTTCTATCAACTCCCCGGCGCTGGCCGATCCTACACTGATTACGCGCCTGGCCGATCGCTTTGGCGTGCAGTGTATTGTGGTGGGCATTGATACCTGGTTCGACGACGCGAGCGGCAAGTATCACGTTAATCAGTACACCGGCGACGAAGCGCGCACCAAAGTCACCACGTGGGAAACCCTCGATTGGGTGCAGGAAGTGCAGAAGCTGGGCGCAGGTGAAATCGTCCTCAATATGATGAACCAGGATGGCGTGCGTAACGGCTACGATCTGGTGCAGCTGAAGAAAGTGCGCGACGTCTGCAAAGTGCCGCTGATCGCGTCCGGCGGCGCAGGCACCATGCCGCATTTCCTCGAGGCCTTTGAGCAGGCGAACGTTGATGGCGCGCTGGCCGCTTCGGTGTTTCACAAACAAATTATCAATATCGGTGAGTTGAAAAACTTCCTGATCGACAACGGTGTGGAGATTCGCGCGTGTTAACTGCAGAACAACTGAGCAAGCTGGATTGGGTCAAAACTGCGGGCATGATGCCTGTTATCGTCCAGCACAATGTTTCCGGTGAAGTGCTGATGCACGGTTATATGAACGAGGAAGCGCTGCAAAAAACCCTCAGCGAGGGCAACGTAACGTTCTTCTCTCGCACCAAAAACCGTTTGTGGACCAAGGGCGAAACCTCGGGCCACTTCCTGCAAGTGGCGAGCATCACGCCGGATTGCGATAACGACACGCTGCTGGTGCTGGCCAATCCGATTGGCCCAACCTGTCATCTCGGCACCTCAAGCTGCTTCTCGCCGGCGGCGCCAGACTGGACTTTCCTCTACCAGCTGGAGCAGCTGCTGGCTTCACGCAAAACCGCCGATCCGGAGAGCTCGTATACCGCAAAGCTCTACGCAAGCGGTACCAAGCGCATTGCGCAGAAGGTGGGTGAAGAAGGCGTGGAAACCGCGCTGGCGGCCACGGTTAACGATCGTCACGAGTTGACCAATGAAGCGTCTGATCTGCTGTATCACTTAATGGTGCTGCTGCAGGATCAGGAGCTGGATTTGAGTACCATCATTAATAATCTGCGCGCGCGGCATAAATAATTTTCCGTAGGGTCGCCATTCATGGCGACCAATCTTCCAGGTGCGCATAAATGCACACCCTACGCTATTCATCAGCATGGAAAAAAACATGACCACCCATGAAAAACTGCTCGCCCTGCTCGACCAGCATCGGGCGCGCTATCGCGTGATGACGCATGAAGCGACTGGCAAATGTGAAGCGGTGGCGGCGATTCGCGGTACCGAAGTGGGACAAGGCGCGAAAGCGCTGGTGTGTCATGTGAAAGGTAACGGCATCAAACAGCATGTGCTGGCGGTGTTGCCCGCCGATCGGCAAGCCGATCTCAGCAAAGTGGCAGCGGCAGTTGGCGGCCGTCGTGCGTCGCTGGCCTCGCCGGCGGAAGTGGATGCGCTAACCGGCTGCGTGTTTGGTGCCATTCCGCCGTTTAGTTTCCATCCGGATTTACAATTAGTGGTGGATCCGCTGCTGTTTGAACGCTATGACGAAATTGCCTTTAATGCAGGCTTGCTGGAGCAGTCGGTGGTGCTGAATATCGCGGATTATCAGGCGCTGCATAATGGTAACGTGATGAAAATAATCCTCTAATTGCCATGTCCGACGGTGAGCGGTACTCTTCGTGATTCAACATCACAACACAAGAAGACCGATATTATGGCAAGTTCTCGTTTTACCGCCCGCCTGCGTCAGACGCTGGCGCTGGCTGTGCTGGCAGGTTGCGCATTCGGCGCACAGGCGAAAATTGATCAGGTGCGTTTCGCGGTTGATCCAACCTATCCCCCATTCGAATCCAAAACGCCACAGGGCAAGCTGGTCGGTTTTGATATCGATCTCGGCAATGCGCTGTGCGAACAGATGCAAACCAAATGCGTCTGGGTAGAGAGCCAGTTCGATGGCATGATCCCGGCGCTAAAAGCGCGTAAGTTTGATGCCATTCTGTCTGATATGGGCATCACCGAAGAGCGTCTGAAGCAGATTGATTTCACCGTGCCGCTGTATGACACCCATACTCAACTGATTGCGCGTAAAGGCTCCGGCCTGCTGCCAACCGCCGAATCACTGAAAGGCAAAACCGTGGGCGTTGAGCAAGGCACGGTGCAGGAGCGTTATGCACTTGCTAAATGGCAACCACACGGCGTGCAGGTGGTGCCTTACGGCGATCAGGCGCAGGTTGAGAGCGACTTAATTTCAGGCCGACTTGACGTGGTGTTCACCGATGCGGCACAGGCGGCCAATGGCTTCCTGAAGCATCCGCAGGGTAAAGATTTCGAACTGGCGGGCCCGATTGTGCAGGATCCGATTATCGGTCCAGGCACCGCCATTGGTCTGCGTAAAGGCGACACCGAACTGAAAACCGCACTGGATAACGCGTTTGCCGAACTGAAGAACAACGGCACTTTCGATAAAATTCAGAAACAGTACTTCGCGACTGACATCTCCATCCAGCAGTAATCTTTTGGGCGGCTTTTTTGCCGCCCTTTTTGCACTCAGCACTATAATTCCATCAGAAAATGCATCTGGCGTCGCTGAAAGCGTGCCATGAATAAAGGACATCGATAGCGTTATGCAACAACAACATCATCCTCTATTAAGCGCCTCGCTGGGCACGCAACGCGAAATTGTTAGTTTCCACTTTGGTACTGATTCGCAGCAGCGCGTTTATATTCAGGCCGCTCTGCATGGCGATGAACTGCCAGGTATGGCGGTGGCATGGTATTTGAAGCAAAAGCTATTAGCGCTGGAATCTGCTGGCAAGCTCAAATCCAAAATCACACTGGTGCCGGTGGCTAATCCTCTGGCGATGGGCCAACACTGGCACGGCAGCCATCTGGGCCGTTTTCATACTTTATCGGGTCAGGACTTCAATCGCCGCTTCCCGGCACTGGGAGAAGCCCTGATTGAGGAGCTGGCAGACTCGCTCACGCAGAGTGAATACGAAAACAAACGTCTGATTCGCGAGGCGATCGATCGTCACTATCGCAGCCTGATGGCGCGCACCGAGCTCGATTCTCAGCGCTTTACGCTGATGCGTATGGCCAGCCAGGCAGATTTGATGATTGACCTGCACTGCGATTGGGACGCGCTGCCGCATCTGTACACCACGCCGCACGCGTGGCCGGATATCGAACCGCTGGCGCGCTGGCTGGGAAGTGAAGTGCAGCTGCTGGCACAGATATCAGGTGGTGAGCCGTTTGATGAAGCCTGCTGTGAGCCGTGGCTAACCCTGGCTGAGCGCTTTGGCGACGAGTACCCTATGCCGCGCGGATTGCTGCCGGTAACGCTGGAGCTGCGCGGTTTGGCAGATGTATCACCAGAGCAGGCGGAAAAGGATGCTGACGCGATCATCAATGCGCTGATTGAAGGCGGCTATATCACCGGTGAATTGGGTGATTCCCCTGCCCTGCTCCATCCAGCGACTCAGCTGGCAGGCTGTGAGTATATCCATGCGGCGCATTCGGGGCTGGTTTTGTATCGACGCAAGCTGGGTGAATGGATTAAAGCAGGGGAAGTTGTCGCGGAGGTCGTAGATCCGATTACCGACCAGGTAACACCGCTGGTGGCGGAATTTGGTGGCGTGCTGTATGCAAGGAATCTGACTAAGTTTGTCACGGCTGGGATGCTGGTGGTGCGGCTGGCTGGGGAGAATGCGGGGAGACGGGGGGAGTTGTTGGTATAAAAAAAGGCTTCCCGAAGGAAGCCTTATTGCTATTAATCCAACCACTCGGTGTGGAATACGCCATCTTTATCGATGCGCTTATAAGTATGAGCACCGAAGTAGTCACGCTGAGCCTGAATCAGATTAGCTGGCAGAACTTCTGAACGGTAGCTATCGTAATAAGCGATCGCCGCTGAGAAGGTTGGCGTCGGGATACCATTCTGAATTGCATAAGAAACAACATCACGCAACGCCTGCTGGTATTCATCAGCGATATTCTTGAAGTATGGATCCAGCAGCAAGTTAGCGATGTCTGCATCGTTCGCGTAAGCATCAGTGATTTTCTGCAGGAACTGAGCACGGATGATGCAACCCGCACGGAAGATTTTAGCAATCTCACCGTAATGCAGATCCCAGTTGTTCTCTTCCGATGCAGCGCGCAGCTGAGAGAAGCCCTGAGCGTAAGAAACGATTTTGCCCAGATACAGAGCGCGACGCACTTTTTCTACGAACTCAGCTTTATCACCAGTGAAGGCTTTCGCCTGCGGGCCGCTCAATACTTTGGAAGCCGCAACGCGCTGGGTTTTCAGGGAAGATAAATAACGGGCAAATACAGATTCAGTGATCAGTGAAAGCGGCTCACCAAGATCCAGTGAGCTCTGGCTGGTCCATTTACCGGTACCTTTATTGGCTGCTTCATCAAGAATCACATCAACCAAATATTTACCGTCTTCGTCTTTCTTGGTGAAGATATCTTTAGTGATGTCGATCAGGTAGCTGCTCAGCTCGCCGTTGTTCCACTCGGTGAATGTTTCAGCCAGCTCTTCGTTGTTCAGACCGAGCGCGCCTTTCAACAGCGCATAGGCTTCAGCAATCAGCTGCATGTCACCGTATTCGATGCCGTTATGTACCATCTTCACATAGTGACCAGCGCCATTCGGGCCGATGTAAGCTACACAAGCTTCACCATCTTCCGCACGCGCAGCGATCTTATCCAGAATAGGCGCAACCAGTTCATATGCTTCTTTCTGGCCACCAGGCATGATAGATGGCCCTTTCAGTGCACCCTCTTCACCACCAGAAACGCCGGTACCGATGAAGTTGAAGCCCTGGTCAGAAAGCTCTTTGTTACGACGAATGGTGTCTTTATAGAAGGTGTTACCGCCATCGATCAGGATATCGCCCTTATCCAGGTGCGGAGTCAGGGAAGCGATGGTTTTATCAGTCGCTTCACCAGCCTGTACCATCAGCAGGATACGGCGTGGTTTTTCCAGCGATTCAACAAACTCTTCAACAGTATAGAAAGGAGCGAGTTTCTTTTCTTGGTTCTCAGCGATGACTTCATCAGTCTTTTCGCGTGAACGGTTGAAGATAGAAACAGTGTAACCGCGGCTCTCAATGTTAAGAGCCAAGTTGCGGCCCATTACTGCCATACCTACAACACCGATTTGTTGCTTGGACATTTTGTACTCCTGTCTGAAGGTCTCATTACCAGACAAATTCTGCTGGCGAACAAAGGTGGAAATTATGTTAACTCACTACAGTCATATTCGGGTAGTGAATGATGCTAAAGTCACCAACCAAAAAAACAACTAACTTATCAATGACTTATACAGAAACTGGTATGCTGAGACCATTTTTTCACCTGTAAAATGTTCCCGGTAACGCTCGTAAGCCTTATTTCCGTAAGTCTTTGCCAATTCCGGGTTTTCCCACAATGTCTCTAGCGCCATTGCCAATGCTTCCGGATCAGATGGTGGAATGACAATACCAGTCTCATTATGAATGTTTATCCATGATGTTCCTGTACCTATCTCACTCGAGATGAGAGGTTTGCTAAACATCGCCCCTTCTAATAATGAAATACCAAATGCTTCTGATCTTAAATGTGATGGGAAAACCATCGCATAGCAGAGATGTAACAACGCTATTTTATCAACGTCATCTAGTGCACCAAGGAAAATAATATTCTTGAGACCAAGTTTTTCGACTTGCAATTTCAATTCATTCTCGATGGGTCCAGATCCCACAATAATTACTGGGAAATCTTTATCCTTATTAGCATCTAATAGTACATGCAATCCTTTATAATAACGAAGTGTTCCGACAAAAAGAAAAAAACGCTCAGGTAGTCTGGTTCGCCAGGAATTAAGCACCGCGGAATTTGGTAGGTCATACCCTTCCTGATTAATTCCAATAGGTATTACCTCAACCTTATCTAGGTATTTTTTTAAGGTTGGACTTGTTTCCACATAGTTTGGTGAAGTAGCAATTATCTTGTCTACAGATGATAAAAACTTATGCATTAATGGTGTGTAAATTTTTAGTAATTTCTTCTGACGCACTATATCAGAATGATAGCTTACTACCGTTGGCTTGTTTATCTTACAAATAAAATGCAAAGCATCCATGAATGGCCATGGGAAGTGGTAATGAATAATGTCGGCCTCACTTGAAAGTTCTTTAAACAGTGATAGTGCGCTAAATGAAAATGGACTTGATGCTACGGAGAAATCCGAATGGATCTTGAAGGCGTTATGAGAGGCTATGGTTGCGTTAAGATTTGTCTCACCGGGGGTCAATGAGAGAACATTAGTCTCAATATCGCTATTTTTTGAGCCCTCGGCAAGTTGGAATATAACTTGTTCAATACCACCGAACGTATCTGGATAATAAGTTTTATAAAAATGAAGAACTTTTATCATAAATGAATTAATTCTTTATAAACATCCATCGTTTGTTGGGCGCACTTTTCCCAACTGAAACGTCTGGCATGAATGATTCCCCGCTCAATTGCATGATTTCTATGTTCATCAGAGCATAATGCAATTTCGAGCTGATTTCGTATACCCTCAACATCCCCTGCCTCATGAAAAAATGAGTTTTCACCGGCTACCTCTGGTAATGAGGAGTTATTTGAACATACTACCGGAACACCAGACTGTAGTGCTTCTAAAACAGGCAAGCCAAACCCCTCATAATTACTGGGAAAACAAAATACTTTGGCTGCACTGTAAAGCAGAGGTATATCCGCATTAGGAATATATCCCAGGTAAATCAGCCATCCCTCACTTTGTGCTTTTTTAATTCTAAAAAGAATCTGCTCGTTTCTCCACCCCTTAAACCCACTAATAACCAGTGGATAAGAGAGCCTAAGTTCAGCTGGCATAGATTCATAAGCGTCGATGAGAGAAACTATATTTTTACGGGGCTCAATAGTGCCGACGAATAGTGAAAACCCTTGGTATTTTAAGTTATATTTTTTTAATACCGATGATGTTTGTAACTCATCCCTCGGAAAAAAGTTCTTTGAAGCAGCCAAATGCGTAGTTTTTATTTTATCACTCGGGTAATCGAAACGCTCACACAGTTCTTTTTTGATATATTCCGAAACCGTAATAATAAAATCGCTGCGTTTAAGTCCTTTTAGAATTTCTTGCTGGGTGTATTTACACCTTTTCGGCTCAAAAAAACTCGGGTATATGAACGGACTGAGATCATGAAATGTACACACTTTTTTAGCTTCATGCTCTGGTAAAAAAAAATTCGGACCATGATAAATATAG
The DNA here is from genome assembly GCF_039621635.1 of Pantoea sp. BRR-3P. Classification (NCBI taxonomy): domain Bacteria; kingdom Pseudomonadati; phylum Pseudomonadota; class Gammaproteobacteria; order Enterobacterales; family Erwiniaceae; genus Pantoea; species Pantoea sp. BRR-3P. Next base: position 1,321,372 of record NZ_CP155066.1, on the reverse strand, counting down.
TTGCCGTAGCGTGACAGTATTCTTTTTTTTATTTTTGGTGAAAGCGTTTGATATATTTTAATTGCTGCGGAATTGTTTTTAAGAATGTTTTTTAATCCATGTGATAATGTTATACCTGTGTTTTCATCAGGTATATCCTGAACAATCTTTTTCCCATCAAAGTAGAGAAGCTCATCGATTTTTTTTATTTTTTTTAACGCTTTTGCTAATTCGTAAGTATAACGACCAATACCTGTTATGGGATATTTTATTGGTTCGATAGAGAGAATAACCTTCATAAATTCCTCATGAGAGCCTTATAACTATGGCTCATAGTACAATTAATTGAAATCTTTGATTACTCTATTTCTAATCAAACCGTTACAGATATTATCAAGTCGCATGCCTACAACACGATAATCATGCTGACTGCGCCAACTCTCCGCTGAATTCGTAACCGCTTCCCATTTCGGGCTTTCGCTTTTAATTTCATTAAGCTGTGTAGTGATGTCTTTAGCAATCTGGGCGGCAGTGAATCCATTAAACTTAAATACTGCATCACCAAGGTCGTCAAAGATGGGAATAGGAGTAACCATAACAGGTTTGCTTGTAGCCATCCCATATCGTACCGCCCCGCTAGCAGACTCCCCAGTATCTTGATAGGCAAAAAGGAGCAGATCAGCTTCTGACAATAAGTTTAAACTTTCATCATCAGATAAGAAACTATTATGGAATTCCACGAGATCGCAAATATTATTTTCGTTAACATATTTTTTCAATTCAAAAATTAAATCTCGGGACTCACCAACAGGAAATTCAGCATTAACCAGTTTTAATTTAACTGTATTGTTTTGGTCTCTTAGAATTTTTACCGCTTGTACAATTTCACTAAGACCTTTATGAGGTAAGCAGAAACCATAACTAGCGATAACTGGCATGCTTTTTTTAGTTTGTGGCTTAAGTGATAAACTTCCGTTGCTTAAAACACCATGGGGAAAAAGCATTACGTTTTCTTCCACCCCAAGAGACTTTAAGCGATTCATGTCGGCAAAGGAATGCACTAACAGACGGTCACAGCATTTTAAGGCATCAAGCATATGCTCTAATTTAAAATTCTGTTCTGGTTTCTTTTCAGGATCAACTGTCGAATGCAGTGTCATCACAATAACTACATTTTTTTGTTTTAATGCGTAGATTAATTCTGACAGCTCGGCATGATTAAAAAATCCAAAATTAAACTGAATAATAATAGTATTAAGTCCAATACGCTCTATATGCTGGATGATAGAGTCGAAATCATTTCTTTCTTTACCAATATTCCAACTACGTATACTAAAGTCATTTTCTTTGTCAATGAGCTCTTGCCCATTGGGTGAAAAAATAACTGGATTAACACCAGACATATTATCAATCAAATGCTGTGAGTAAGTTGCGATGCCGCATTTGGTATTCCAGGTCGTTATCCAACCTATTTTTGCTTGTTGATTACACTCCCAATTTTTAGTTTCAAGAGAACGTATTGCAGAGACAGAACGCTGTGCGACAGCAGACCACGTAAAGCCAGAAAGAATTTTCTCACGTCCGTTTTTAGCCATTTCACTTCGCTGCTCTCTTGGTGTCAACACTGCAAGTTTCATATTTCTCGCCAGGTCATCAACATCGATATTGACCCAAGCAGAAGAGTAAAGACCAAAATGAGTTTTGGCATGAGCATAATGGTAATCCACCAGCCAACTATTCGTTGAATCACAAAAATCCTTTTGCCCGCTCCAGTTTGTGACAATAGCAGGCATTCCACTCAACATGGCTTCCGCAATGGGTAGCCCAAAGCCTTCCGCACAACTTGGCGCAACGAGCACATCGCATTGTTCATAGATGCTCTTAAGGCTACTTTCGTCAAGATCCTCTTTGATAATGATAACCTCAGGAAAATTCGGGCGTTCTTTCTGCCATGCTTCAAGGCTCTCAGAGATTGTATTATGGGGGTTGTCAAAAGTCTTAATGACTAAAGTCACATCATCTTCACGACTGAATGCTTGACCGTAGGCCTCAAGCATTGCTTCTGCCCCTTTACGCGGGAAGCATGATGAGACATGCAGAAAACGGAATCTTTTAATGGTTCCAAGTGAGTAGTCCTTTGCGTAAACACTTTCCCAGTGATCACAACCATTACCCGTTACTATTGCAGGTATGCGCAGGCCGTTATCAATGAGAATCTTTTTAACATGGTGTGAAGTACAGAGAACCGCATCAAGCTCTTGATTAAAACTATGAATCCACTCAAGCGGATATCCCGTTTCTTCCCAAGCATAACAGTGTAAAAATTTTACCTTAGAATTGAGCCCAGACACTCTTGGCGGGTAGATATTACGTGACTGAATGGAAACTGATTGAGTCTTCTCTTTGTCAGCCTTCTCATTCCATGCTAGCAAGTCAGCATTGGCCGATCTTTGCATGAAAGATAAGTTTGGGGAGAAATCGCCAGGCCCCTCAGTGGAATGCAGAATAATCTCTACGCCTTCTCTGGCAAGGCCACGAGCAAATTCACGATTGACCAAGGCGAGACTATAAGATGAGTCAAAGGGGCCATCGACCTGCCATTCCAATGGTTTAGATAGAACATGATTCAGTTCTACCCGTTTAAGATTACGGTCTAGCGCCTCGGCGACGCGTAAAATGTCCTGATCATTAGGCCTCACTTTGGTGCTAATTTTTTTTATGCTGTCGATTGCAGAGATAGCCTCTAAGGTACTCCCGCCTGCAACATTGATTTCAGACTCGAAGTGTTCAAGAGCTTCAAGAGCACGTAGAGCAGAAATGTCCCAAGAAAATTTTGTGGCTTGACTCGAAGCATGCTTTTGGAGGGAATGACGGAATTTGTCATTAATAATAACGTCACGAATTTTACACTTGATGGAGTTGACAGAAAATGGGTCGAAAAGCGCCTCTTCCAACCCAATAACTTCAGGTATACTGGTCACATTCGAACCAATTGTTGGCGCGCCACATCTCATTGCTTCTAAAATAGGAAGCCCGAACCCTTCATGCTCAGAGGCAAAAATAAATAGGAAGCAGTTCCGATAGAGAAGAATTAGTTCATCATCACTAACATAACCGGTCAAAATAACATCATTTTTTGACAGACCTGCCTTTTTTACGATAGATAGCAGATAGTTGCGTTCAGCCTCATTGACCTTGCTGATAATAACTAATTGCTTACTAAAGCGCAGTTCAGGTTCAATTTCAGAAAATGCAACAATAAGTCTTTCAAAATTTTTACGCTTATCAAAACCACCAGGCGCATAAAGAATAATATCTTTATTGATTGAGAATTTTTCTTTTACTTTATCGATTGTAATATCAATGATCTCTTTATCGTACCAGTCATCCTCAGTGGCAGATGAGATTGAAACAATTTTACCTAAAGCTTCAGGTAAACATTTATGAGTTTCATGGGCGGTATAATCTGAATTTGTCAGAATAAGATCTGCTATTTTCAGACATTCAATTTTCTTCATGTAGTATTGGCGAAAATGACCATCTTGCAGATAAGTCTTTTCATTGACTAAGGGTATAAGATCGTGATGAAGCACCGCTACTTTCGTATTGGTTTGCAATTTTTTAATGGTGAGCGTGGCGTCATCAATATGACCTTCGAATAGGCTAGTAATAAAAACCCAATCAACTGAAAGTGTGCGTATCATTTCCTCGCGAATAATTGCAGCAGCACTCTGTCTCCATTCATTTCCTTCATCGCAGGCACGAAGAGGTGCCGGTAGTTGACATACCAGAATGTTTTTTTCAGGTAACAGACCATCTAGAGTATTTTTTATGCCCTCAATAGTATGTTCAAAGTTACCATTAAGAAGAACATAGAAGTCGTGGTACCTGTTATTACGTAGTAAACTTTTAGTAATAGATAATGAATAGCGCCCTATCCCTCTGAATCTACTTTCAGTTTGTGCGCCCTGTAAATCGATTATAATTCTCATTATTTATTACCTTTATGATTCTTTACTTCATGGTCATGAAGATCTTGGTAGATCTCCTTAGCCCTGGTTGTCAAATTATCAAAATGCGATACAGATGAAGAATTATTATAATGATGCACGTGTTTTTTTTCTTTTAAAGATCTAAAATATACACTCTTTACTAAAGAATATATTCCGAGTTTACGCATCAAGCCCAAAACTCCAGACCTAGCCTTTGGGTATTTCATGGACACAAGGACAAGCCGCTGCAATATTTTGCGTACTATAGCTTTAGCAAGATATTTATGGCCTTTTTTACGAGCAACGTTTGCACGCTTACCTATTTCTATCATACCCCGTAAAGGAGCAGTAATGCGCCAAGAATTACTAGAATAAACTGCAGACAATCTTTGTTCTAATTCTTTATTAAAATCATTATTTCTTTTAATTTCAGCACGAATGCTTTCAATTTCCTTAGCATGCTCCAAGGAGATAACATCCAGTTTATCTCCTATTACCATATCGTAGCGATCAGCAAGTTCATCTAAGGTTACACCGATCTTTTTAACAAAAAACTCGTCAAATTCGGTAGTTAACTCTAGAGAAGCTGCCTTTTGAGAAACACAACTATAATCCGGACTGACCCCCTTCAATACTTCCGATAGTGTAAGTTTAGAAGAACTATCTTTAATTCGGGCACTTTCTTGGAGTCTGACTATTCGCGTTCTTTCAAATCCATAATAATCATGCAGAAACTTTAATAGTTCCGGTGGGATAGGGTTATGATGAGTAGGATCCATGTAGAACGAACAACTTCCTACACTTATATTTTCGGGGTTCGGCGTTTCAAGTATAAGAAGACCACCGGGTTTTAATACCCGAAGCGCTTCTAGTACCAGCGTATGAACAATTTCAAACGGAAGATGCTCGACAATATGAAAGCCCGTGACTGCAATAACACTGTCACTATTTTGCCTCTTGAGAAAATTGATACAATCGTCTAATTCAACTGTGAGGCCATCTTTATGTGCTTCAGCAAGCATCCCCTCATCAAGGTCGACCCCTACTGCCTGAATATTGTTATCACGCAGTAATTTTAACCATTCACCACGTCCGCAACCTATATCGACGACGCTCGCATCAGGAAAGTAAGAATTAAGTTTAGTAATTAACGGCAAGTATACTGTTAATCTTTGACGGATATCGGCAACGCTACCACGATGTTTGTCTTCAAATGCACGGTAAAAATTATTACTCACCTTTAATCTCCAATTGGGGTGGCATCCAGGCTACGCCTATAAAGGATGGTTTACCGCTGTTCACAACTGTGAAAACTAAAGCAAGATCGCGCCATTCATAGTTTCTAGCAACATGTGTATCTGATGAATGTAAAGCGACTGCAATGGAATAGGAGCCAACGCCCAAATTGGCGTCAAAACTAAAGGTATACTCAATTTTTTTTCCAGCCGCAATCCCACTCAACACTTTATTCATGTGATGAGTATTTGTACCAAACACAGGCTGCCCTAAGCGATCTTTAATAACATAGCCCACGACTAATTCATCAATATCGTCATGTATATCAGCTTGAATTTTTAGTGAGACAGCTTCTCCGACCTGTAAAGTTTCAATCGACTCATTATCTTCATTTAGCAGCTCTATACGGCTAATACGCGCTTCTGCAGTACCTGAGAGCGTCGCTAATTTTCCATTATTATCACTCAACTTAATTGATTTTTTTTCTTTATCTGCAAGCAGCGCATTATAATAATCCATTACAGCCTCTGGTTTCCCCTCCATAGCCACCTCACCTTGGTTTAATAGGATGGCTCGATCGCAAATGCTTTGGATAGCCTGCTTATCGTGCGAGACTAGAAGCAATGTTGTTCCCTTTCTTCTAAATTCGCGAATGCGTTCGAAACTTTTGTGCTGGAAATAGGCATCTCCAACCGACAGCGCTTCATCAATGATCAGGATGTCTGGTCGAATAGCCGTTGCCACGCTAAAGGCCAGCCTTACCTGCATACCACTTGAATAAACTCGGACGGGTTGGTCAATATAGTCATCAATCTCAGCAAAGGACTCAATTTCTGGCATTAGTTGATTAATTTGTTCAATCGACAAGCCGAGTAATTGGCCAGACATGTAGACGTTTTGCCTGCCGGTGAAATCCGCATGAAATCCCATACCAAGTTCAAGCATTGCGGCAACACGGCCTGAAATATCAATATTACCTGTCGTAGGTTTAGCTGTGCCAGTAATTAATTTCAGCAATGTGCTCTTTCCAGCACCATTGATGCCAATGATGCCAACTGCTTCACCCTCATTTATTTCAAAATTAATATCTTTCAAAATCCACTTAAGGGAGTGTTGCGGCTTAATACCGGGAATCATCCATTCCTTCAATCGATGAACTTTTCTCTGATAAATTTTGTATGCTTTTCCAAGGCCGGAAACCAAGATATGAGTCATCAGAGTTCATCCACCATTTCAGTCGCGTGTCTTCTAAATAAAATAAATCCGTAGACACAAAAGATAATACTCAAAATCAGTACCGGAATTAGTGAGCTCCATTCTGGTATTTTATGGTAAGCAAATATCCCCTGATAAGACTGCATCAGACGTGCAACCGGATTAAACATAAGGATTTTGTGCGCCCATTGAGGCAGAGAATTTAATACGTAGACAATCGGGGTAAACCAGAACCAGAATTGTAATAACACACCAACAAACTGCCCAACATCTCTGAAAAACACATTCACAACACCAAAGATCATCCCTAACCCTGTCGCAAATGCTATTTGCAGCAAGATAACTGGAATCATTGTTAGAATCAGCCATCCAGGGAAGTTTCCGGTAAATATAAGGAATATAATGAAAAGTGAAAAAATTATTAAAAAATTAAGTATAGCTGATGCGACAACAATTAACGGCAAACAAATTTTAGGGAAGCTGAGTTTTTTTATCAAGTTGGCATTATTAATAAATACGCCCTGACTTTTATCTAAAATTTCGGTAAACAGCCCCCACGTTAAAACACCTGAACAAAGATAAATGCTATATGCAAATGATCCTGTGTTATCAGGCATTCTGGCTTTCATTACTTGAGAAAAAACCAATGTATACACTAAAATCATCGCAAGTGGTTGGAGCACTAACCATAGTGCTCCTAACATACTTGTTTGATAACGAGATTGAAAATCTCGCTTTATGCTGCTGATAATAAAACCGCGATATTGATAAATAGATTTCAACATGTCAAACATAATTACCCTTATCAAGTAAAGACAATATATCTGATGTCTTCTTCATCATGAGCTCAGGATTCTGTCGACTCTCTACGTTCAATCTCATTAATGGTTCAGTATTGGACGTTCTCAAATTAAAACGCCAATCCTCAAACGACATACTGAGTCCATCAGTTTTATCAATCTCCAGAGCGCCTGCACTGTATTTGTCTTCTATCAACTCAATGAGTTTGGCAGCATTATTAACTTTGCGATTAATTTCACCGGAGGCGGGAAACTTAGCCATTCGCTCTTTGACTAAAGATTGAAGACTCGCCTCATTCGTTTGGAGGAGCTCAGCCACTAAAAGCCATGGGATCATGCCGCTATCACAATAGGCAAAATCACGAAAATAGTGATGGGCGCTCATCTCACCACCATAAACAGCATCTTCTTCACGCATACGTTCTTTAATGAATGCATGCCCTGTTTTTGACATTATCGGGGTTCCTCCCACACTATTGACGACATCAACCGTATTCCAGCTGAGTCGAGGATCGTGGATTATTTTAGAACCTTGTTCTTTTTTTAAGAACGCTTCGGCTAATAGACCAACAATGTAATAGCCTTCAATAAATTCCGCATTTTCATCAAACAGGAAGCAGCGATCAAAATCACCATCAAAGGCAATACCCATATCTGCTGTATGCTCACGCACTGCATCAGACGTATCTTTGCGGCATTCAGGTAACAGAGGATTAGGAATACCGTTCGGGAAGTGACCATCTGCCTGATGATGAACCTTGATGAAACTAACCGGAGCATTAGCCTGCTGGAAGCGCTTTTCAATCTCGTCAATCACATGACCAGCGGCACCGTTACCTGAGTTAATCACCAGCTTCATTGGCTTTTTAAAATTAGCCAAATCAATGTAACCCATCAAATGATCAACATAGGCATCCAGAACGGAAATCTGCTTATAACTACCACGCTTGGCAGGATCAATTTCTGCAAATTGATTAGCTTCCGCGAGGCGCTGAACATCACGCAAACCAGTGTCACCGCTTATAGGGCGTGCACCTTCACGAACTAATTTCATTCCGTTGTAATTCATAGGATTATGGCTGGCCGTTACTTCAATGCCACCATCAATTCCCAGATGGAAAGTGGCAAAGTAGATCTCTTCTGTGCCACTCATACCAATATCCAGCACATCGGTGCCGGCATCCATTAAGCCATTTGCCAGCGCCATTTTAAGCGGTTCGCTTGTCAGGCGGACATCGCCTCCAACCACAATGGTTTTGGGTTTGATAAATTCGCCGTAAGCGCGGCCAATACGATAAGCGATATCTTCATTGAGCTCTTTACCAAGCTCACCGCGAATGTCATACGCTTTGAAACAAGTCAGTGCTTCCATTTTTTCTTATTATCCTTCTTTGCGAGCAAACTGTTCTTTAATCAAGATAAGATCATCATCACCAAGGTAAGAACCAGACTGGATTTCGAGGAGTTCTAATGGAATTTTGCCCGGGTTCTCTAACGTATGCTGGTGGCCAATCGGGATGAAGGTCGATTGGTTTTCCGTCAGCAGCAAGGTTTTATCCTGAATAGTAACTTTGGCCGTTCCGGAAAGAATGACCCAGTGCTCAGTTCTGTGGTAATGCATCTGCAGATCAAATGCTTCACCTGGTTTCACCGTAATGCGGTTTACGTTAAATCGACCGGTATTTACGATTAAATCGCAGCGTCCCCAAGGCCAATACGTTTCGCGGTGGCGACGATATTCGCTACGACATTCACTCTTCAGGAATTCGACCACGCGTTTAACGTCTTGTACCTGATCCTTACGCGCTACCAGCACCGCGTCTTTAGTATTAACGATGACCAAATCTTCCACGCCAATGGCAGCGACTAATTGATCTTCGCTATTGATGTAACAATTTTTGGTGTTATGCAGGAAAGTGTCACCTTTGAGCGAGTTGCCTGCAGCATCTTTCTCGTTTACTTCCCACAGCGCTGACCATGAGCCGACATCGCTCCACCCTGCATCAAGTGGCACAACCACCGCAGCATCAGTTTTTTCCATCACGGCATAATCAACCGATTCATCTGGACAGGCAGTGAAGTCTTCTTTATCAATGCTGATGAAGTCGCTGCCTTCATTAACATTAGCCATTGCTCGATGGCAGGCTTCCAGAATATCGGGACGGAACTTCTCAAGCTCTTGCAGATAGCGCTTGGCACGGAACATAAACATACCGCTGTTCCAGTAATATTCACCGGACGCTAAATAATCTTCTGCGGTTTTTAAATTTGGTTTCTCAACAAAGCGCTGCACGCCAAATGGCGCATCTTCGGAACCGGCAATCTGTGCACCACGATGGATATAACCGTAACCGGTTTCGGGGCCTGTTGGCACAATGCCAAAAGTAACTAAATGCCCCTGTTTGGCATATTTAGTAGCCGTTGAAATAGCTTGATGAAATGCCTCGCAGTTTTCGATCACATGATCAGCAGCCAGAACCAGCAGCACAGGATCATCACCCTGCTCAATCGCATTAATGGCCGCGAGAGCTATCGCCGGAGCGGTATTACGGCCGACCGGTTCGAGAATAATGTTGTGTGAAAGTTTGTTGATTTGACGCAGCTGCTCTGCAACCAGAAAACGGTGCTCTTCATTACAAATCACCAGCGGAGCACGGGCTTCCACGCCGTTAAGGCGATTTACCGTTTCCTGCAGCATTGAGTGCTGTCCATGCAAGCTGATGAACTGCTTGGGATAGAGTTCGCGTGAAAGGGGCCACAAACGACTGCCGGTTCCTCCGGCCATGATTACGGGAAGTAACATTCCACAACCTCTAATGTGTCTCTTTTAGACTGCTATATCATTTATCAGCGGGTTATTTTTTCATCAAAAATAAAAAACAGCCACGCTACCGCCCTTGGCTTGCAGCAACCACTTTGCTGTGTAACAAGTCAATCCTGTGCTTTTTATCTCAGACTGTTAAGCGCTCAATTATTCTGCAAAAACTGACTCAGTCTGAGACCACCGCAAATAATACATTTTGTGCTGCCGAATTAACATGGTTATTGTCTCATGGATTAGCCTGGAATCTTCACAGTGGCTTATCGGATGAGCTGAACCCAACCAAATGATTCAAAAGAATATAGTCTATTTTTCAGACAATTAAAGCCTCGGTAATTTTCATGCTAAAACAGCAAGATGGATAGAGCTGCTGGATATTTTATACTGATTTGCGTTTAGGAGTTTTCCTGCTATCAAAATGATTTTGGCGAATAAATTTCAATCAATCTAGATGCAGGAAAAATTATTAAGACGTAAAAAAACCCGGCATTTGCCGGGCTTCTAATTATACATTCAGCTTTACTTAAATCCATTCGGATTCTTCGACTGCCAGTTCCACGTATCACGCATCATGGCATCAATCCCGCGCGTCACGCGCCAGTCCAGCTCTGTATTGGCGAGACTTGCATCCGCCCAGAACGCCGGCAAATCACCATCACGGCGTGGCTTGAACTCGTACGGAATCAGCTTACCAGACGCCTTCTCGAACGCCTTGATCATCTCCAGCACGGAGAAGCCCACGCCGCCGCCGAGGTTGTAAGCTTTGTAGCCTTCAACCTTCGCCAGATGGTCCAGCGCCTTCAGGTGCCCTTCCGCCAAATCGACAACGTGAATGTAGTCACGCTGTGCGGTGCCGTCTGGGGTGTCATAATCGTTACCGAATACGCCCAGCTTATCCAAACGTCCAATCGCGACCTGTGCGATATACGGCAGCAGGTTGTTAGGAATGCCGCTTGGGTCTTCACCGATTTCGCCAGATTCATGTGCGCCAACCGGGTTGAAGTAGCGCAGCGCGATGGCTTTGAAATTCGGGTCGGCTTTCGCGAAATCGCGCATCACGAATTCAACCATCAGCTTAGAGGTGCCGTACGGGCTGGTGGTACCGCCGATTGGTGTGGTTTCCACATACGGCACCGGCGCATCTGCACCATAAACGGTAGCGGATGAGCTGAAGATAAAGTTCCACACGCCAGCAGCGCGCATCTCTTCCAACAGCACCACGGTACCGGCGACGTTGTTCTCATAGTATTCCAGCGGCATGCGCGTGGATTCGCCAACGGCTTTCAGCGCGGCGAAGTGAATCACGGCGCTGATATCGTTGGTGGCAAACAGGTCACGCAGGCAGGCGCGATCGCGGATGTCGCCTTCAACGAAGACGGCTTTTTTACCGGAGAGCTTCTCTACGCGATTGATAGCTTCGCGTGAGGCATTGCAAAGATTATCCAGCACCACCACGTCGTCGCCGCGCTCTAACAGCGCCAGCACCGTATGGGAGCCGATATAGCCTGCCCCGCCCGTTACCAAAATAGCCATGTGTACTCCTTTAAAACCGCGCGATGGGCGCGGTAGAGAATGAGAAAGCTTATTTCGCCAGGATTTTCTGGATGGATTCGCGGAAATCACGACCCTGTGCGTTGTTACGCAAGCCGTAAGAGACGAATGCCTGCATGTAACCCAGTTTACGGCCGCAGTCGTAGCTGGTACCGGTTAGCAGTTGCACGTCCACAGGCTTCTTCTTGCTGAGTGAGGCGATAGCATCGGTCAGCTGAATGCGGCCCCATGCGCCTGGCTCAGTACGCTCAAGCTCTTCCCAGATATCCGCAGAAAGCACGTAGCGGCCAACCGCGGTCAGATCGGAATCGGTTGAGCCCGCTTCTGGCTTCTCAACAAAGCTGGTAATGGTGCTGATATCGCCCGGGTTATCAATTGGCTCTTCGGTGGTCAGCACGCCATATTCGGTCAGATCTTCGCCTGGCATGTGTTTTGCCAGTACCTGGCTGTGGCCAGTATCTTCGAAACGCGCAACCATGGAAGCGAGGTTGTAACGCAGGTGGTCAGCGGTGGAATCATCCAGCAGCACGTCTGGCAGCACAACCACAAACGGGTTATCGCCAATCATCGGACGCGCGCACAAGACGGAGTGGCCCAGACCCAGCGGGTTAGCCTGACGCACGTTCATAATGGTCACGCCTGGCGGGCAGATTGACTGCACTTCGCTCAGCAACTGGCGCTTAACGCGTGCTTCAAGTAGCGCTTCCAGCTCGTAGGTGGTATCGAAGTGGTTTTCCACTGCATTTTTGGAAGCATGCGTGACCAGCACAATCTCCTTGATGCCAGCCGCGACGCATTCGTCAACAATGTATTGAATCATTGGTTTGTCGACGATTGGCAGCATCTCTTTCGGAATGGCTTTCGTCGCCGGAAGCATATGCATACCGAGACCTGCAACGGGGATTACTGCTTTAAGCTTGGTCATATTTATTCCATTTCATGAAGTGAATGCGTGAGGTCGATTATGCAGGATCGGCCGGTCGAGCAAGTATAATCTTAATCTGAAAATCCGACACTAACTCTCTGTCACACCATCAAAAATCGCCATTTTGGCCGGTAAAAACGCCGCAGTCCCAATGGGAAACGGATGCCCTAAACCGCTGAAAAATCGTGAAAGGATTTGTGATGATGAGACCAGAGATTGATAGAAAGGTGTGCCAACATCGCGCCATAAATGGCGCCGCTACGGGCCGTGAAAATGTTGCGTCAGCTGTAGCGGCGCGATTCATCGCGCGTGTTTGAAGTTGATGACTACAACATGCCTTCAAACCACTCTGGCATAATAAACAGATTGAAGTGGTTCACCAGCATCATCAGGCCAACGAACACCACCGATACCGATACCCACTGGCGCGCATAAGGCAAAAAGCGAATGCCAATCACCGGCTTGATGAAGAACGGATGCGCGAAGGCAGAGATCAGCACCTGCGAAATCGACAGCGTCAGCGCCACGTACAGCACATTCGGCCAGATATAGGTCGTTGCAAGAACGGCTACCACCACCAGGCTCGCTACAATGTTCCAGTAAAACTCAACGTTGGTGCGCCCGTTCGCCTGCGAAATCGCGCCGGTTAAGCCGCCCATCGGACGCAGCATGCCAAACAGCAGCATCAGTGGAATCAGATGGTAAACCTGCTCGTGCGAAGCGCCGTACAGCACGCGCACAATCACCGGTGAAAGGATACCAATTGCCAGATACATCGCGCTGCTGAACAGCATGATGACGAAGGTGCCTTTCAGGAACAGCTTTTTCAGCTGCTCGGGATCCTGCTGCTTCTCCGCAAAGCGCGGCAGAGCCAGACGGTTAATCACCGGCGAAACCAACTTCAGCGGCTGCAGAATCAGCTCTTTTGCCAGCGAGTAAATCCCCAGCATCTCCGCACCCATCACTTTACCGACGATCAGCGCATCTGCCTGGGTACGCAGCTGGTTAATGGTCTGCGAACCGAGCTGATAGATGCCGTAACGCACGGCGCTAACAAAGGTTTTTCCGTCGAATTCCCAGGTGGGACGCCACGATTTCTCGCCGAAGTAGATCATGCAAAGAATGCGCGTAAAGGCATTGATAAAGAGGCCAAGAATTGCTGCGGCGACCGTCAGAGAGGTGAAATACAGCATCGCTACGGTGCACAGGAACGCAAACAGCTTGGTGGCCATCTCAATCTTCGCCAGCGTTACCATGCGTTTGGTTTTCACATAGTGCGCCTGATACTGCGACAAATGTCCCAGCACCAGGAAGTTGAGGCTGGTGAGCATAATCAGCCCCACCAGTTCCGGCAGGTGATAGAACCACGCCACCGGATAGGCAATCGCCAGCATAATCAGGCCAGTACAAAAACTGAGCGAGACGTTCACCCAGTAAATAGTGCTCTGTTCACGGCGATTGATATCCTGACGGTGCACGATGTAGCTGCTCATGCCCATATCCTGCAGCACGGTCGCTACCGCCAGAATCGCATTGATGATCGCCAGTAACCCCAGCTCGTGGGTTTCCAGTTTGCGCGCCAGTACGGCGAGCTGTAACACCTGAAGCAATGCGGCAAAACAGGTACTACCAAACAGCCAAACGGCCTGTTTTTTTAATCCGCTCACACCATGCGCTCCAGAATTTTCGCCAGCTCACCGTAAGCGATGTGCTGATTGAACTCAGTTTCCACTTTCTGCCGCGCCGCCGCGACCACCGGTGCCACATCCACATCGCCGCGTGACAAACGCAGCAGCGTCGCCGCCAGCTCGTCCGGATCGTTTTCCGCCACCAGCCAGCCGCTCACGTCATTCTCAATCAGCTCGGGAATGCCGCTGTGATAGGTGGACACCACCGGCAAGCCAACCGCCATCGCTTCCATCAGTGCCACCGGGATGCCTTCCATATCGCCATCCGCCGCGGTTTTGGACGGCAGCAGGAAGATGTCTGCTTCGTTCAACGCCTGACGAATCTCATCCTGCGGTTTAAAGCCCGGCATGGTGACGAACTCCTGCAGTCCGGCGCGCGCAATATGCTCGCGCATCATGCCATCCTGCTCGCCGTTACCGATGATGGTGAACTGGAACTGGCCGCCGTTATTGCGCAGAATTTCACTGGCTTTCACCGCCACATCCAACCCTTTTTTCTCGGTCAGACGCGCCACCGAAACGATACGCAGCGGCTGATGGAACGCGTCGCGCGGTCGGAAGTTAAATTTCTCCGGCTCGATGCCCATGCGCGTCACGCGCACTTTTTCCCGCGGGCAGCCCATCTCAATCAGCTTGTTTTCCCACAGGTGGCTGATGGGCAGCATCAGTTCGCTCTGTTTGAACAGGTTGATGTAGTCGAGCTTATGCTCCTCAAGAATATGACGACGTGAAATGTCCGCGCCGTGGAACACTGTCGCCTGTTTGCCTTTCAGCACGCCGAGTTCGCGCAGCTTATTAGCCAGCGCGCCGGCATAGCCAAAGTGCACCAGGAAAACATCGGCGGTGTAAGGCTGCTTAGTGTTGGCGACAATCGCCGGCAGCAGTAATTTGCTGGCCTGTGCGCCATAGCGGCGCACGTTTAGCGACTTAAGTAACGCGCCCTTGGTGATTTTCGGCAGTATCAAACCGATACGCTGCGTCAGCTTATCAAGGTTGGATACCTTCTCTTCCGGCAGTAAATAGTGGGTTTTCGCTGCCAAATTGTAGTCATCGAACGCGGCGTGGCGATTGATCATATCACCCGGAAACACGGAGATAATCTCCACGTCGTAGCCTGCGTCGATGAAATGCGTCACCTGATTGAGCACAAACGTCTCAGAGGCAACAGGAAAACGCATGGTGAAAAAGGTCAGCTTCATCACTTCACCCCAGGACGTTGAGAATTTCTGCTGTAATGCGGTTGCCAATCTCACGCTCCTGCGCCACCGCGGTATCAACTTTGCGTTTCACATTGTCGTAGTCGGCCAGCACCGTCTGCACTTTATCGATGAGCGATCCATCCATTAGGCTCTGCACATCGGTGGCCATCTGCGGCAGGCCGAGCTGCTTCATCACACCAAGCGACTTGTGCTCATAATTGATAGCCACGGCCGGCGTACCGAAGTTCATGGAGATGATGGCAGAGTGCAGGCGGGTACCAATCGTCAGATGACAATGGCTCAGCAGGATGCCGAGTTCGAGGTCGTTGAATTCGTCCATGATGACATGGTAATGCTCAGGATGCTCGACATGATCGCGCAGCGTCAGCGCCACCATGCGGTCATCTTTGGCGTAGCTGTCGATACCGGTGCAGGTTGAAAATGCAACCACCTGATAACCCTCAGCAATCATCGCATTGATGACGCGCCCAAAGGCAGCTTCATACTCTTTCTGCGTCACGCCAAGACGTTTATCGAACGGCGCCAGTTCACGAACGGTGATGGCAATGGTTTTGCGCGCGCTGATAATTGCCTGCCAGTGCAGCAGATTGTGGCTGGGATTCTCCACTTCGCGAGCCTGCACCAGGAAGGCGGTATCGACGCCCTTCTTCACTTTGCTGGTGGTAACGCCGTCTTGTTTCAGACGATCGTGGCTCACCTCCTCGCGCAGTACCAGGCTATCGACGCGATCGAACACGAAGTTGGCCAGCGCGTTGACGCGTGGATTTTCAAACGGCCCCACCGAGTGGCCTACCATATGCAGCGGCTTTTTCGCCATCAACGCACAGAGCGCGTGGTCGAACTGCGTGACGCCATACAGATCGACGAAGAACGAGCCGCCAACCTGAATGATCGCATCATATTGCGCCAGACTTTTAGTGAACGCCGCCAAATGCGGTGGCACCGAAAATGATTTGTACAGGCCGCCTTTTCCCAGATGCGCCATCATGATGTCGGGCATCAGACGGTTCGCCACTTTGCGTTTCAGGCTGCCCACTAAACCCTTGCCAGATTTGCTGTTATGCAGGAACAGGGAATCCTGCTGAATATCCTGCTGCAATAAATAGCCAGAGCTTGTCGGATAACGGCTGATGACATCGATCTGCAAATCCGCGCGCGCAGAGTTGAGTGAATCAATCAGCCCACGTAAAATCGCGCCATCCCCACGATTTCCACAGGTATGGTTTCCTACCAATAAAATTTTCATAAAAAAACTCCGGAAAAATTTTTGTAATTTTTACAAGCCGCCAACTATCGAACTGGCAAAGTGAACTCTGTGTTAAATGACTGCAATGGGATCAAAACCCAAAAAGTAGTGCTAAACAGCGGTACTGCTATCCGGTGCGCATCAATGCGCACCCTACAAAACCATCATCAAATGCTGAGTCAAGGTAGGGTCGCCATTAATGGCGACCGGTTTTATCCATCACTGATTACGATTTAATGGCGAAATACGGCATAGCCACCTGCTCACCATTAATGACGACGGAAATAAATCCCTTCGGCTCACGCGTATCCACCTGTTCCGGCTTCAGCGCGCGCGATGCCAGCAGCAAATCGCCCTGCTCGTTGCCACCGACGCCCGCTTTACCATTGTGCAGGCTAAAGCGCTGCGGAGCCTGCTGGGTGCCGCTCCCCGGCGCGCCTTTGTCCATCACGGCATCCACGCGCGCACAGCGACCGGTCAGGAAGCGATCCTTGGCGGTACTTTTAATCAGCACCGCGGTGGTCGGCGTCCAGCCCGCCAGCTTGACGAACACTTTGGTATCGGTCTCGGTGCGTGGCTCAATACGCACCTCAACCACAGGCGAGCTGCCTTCGGCTGACCAGCTGGCTTCAGCTTTGCTCTTCTTGCGCTGCAGATGGATTACCGCGCGTCCACCCGTGCCTTTGCCGTCGATAACCTCCATCAACGGCTGATTAGTGGTGCCGTTGCTGAACTGCGACTGGCCAAACACTTCGATTTCCCAACTATCGCCCACCGTCGGCGAATAGAAGTTGCCCAACTCAAACCAGGTTTCCTGATTGGTGTTGTTGGTCAGACGGAATCGCGAAGTGATGTAGTTGTATTTCAGGCTGCCATCAATCGCCACGCCGTAAGATTCAACGCGCGTTGAGCCCATCTCCCAAATGTTCAGCCAGCGATCGCCTTCAAGCGAGTTATCAATCCAGCTGCCCGACTGCAAATTGGTCTGACGCATATTCAGGCGCGAGTTGCGTGCATTGAGCGGGTTCTTACAATCCTCGATGCTCAGCGCATCAATAATCCACTGTCCGTTCGAGATATCGCCAGGAAAATCACTGTGTTCAATCCAGCCGTTATGAATGATCGATTGGCTGCAGCGCGGCAGATTCAGCACCATGCCGCCTTTACAGTGCTGAGCATTGAAGTTAGAGAGCTCAATCGCGGTGCTGTGATCCCAGGCTCCCGCCTTTTGTCCTGACCAGCTGGCTTTAATCACATCACCCGTACAGGCGTTGGCGTACCACTGATCGATTTTACAATCCAGCGTATCCAGCAGGCTGAGCGAAACACCGCCGACCTGATTGAAGCGCAAGCAGGCACCGCGGAAGAACTGGCCACCCGGGCAGGTATTGCGGAACAAGCCCTGCTTGTTGGGACGCTTATCGTTGTTACCGTTGAAGTTGAGGTTGGAGATTTCGGTCCAGCGCGCATTCACCTGGAACAAAAATTCAGAACGTCCATCCGAGACCAGCGTGGTCGCCGGGAAGTATCCAAAGTTGACCATGGCGCCGGAAATGCGGAAGAAGCGACGTCCTTCGTCACCAAAATCACATTCGGTGACGAAGAAGGTCCCCGCCGGGAACTGCACGCAGATTTGCTGGCTGGCATCAATCGACCATTGGTACATGGCTTTAATTGCTGGTGCCGTATCGGTTTTGCCATCGGCAATCGCACCGAAATCAAACAGCGTCAGACGGTTAAAATCTTCTACCACGCGGCGCCAGGTAAACCCGTTGCCGCTGAAGTTCACGCCGCCATCATCTTTGCCATCGCCGAAGGTGCCAACGAATTCGCCGCCGCCCACTTCCAGCCCTTCGTGCCAGCTTTTCAGCTTAATTTTGGCACCGGCGAACAGCGGACGCGTTTTGCGCAGCTCTTCGACCGACGGGATTTCACCAATCAGCTGATAGCCGTTCGGCTGCGCCAGACGCTGGCTGAAGTTGCTCTGATTAGGGCGTGAGACATCGCTGATGGAAAACAGCGTATTGCCCTGATTATCTTCCACCACCATTGAGTGAGCAGGATCGGCAATTAACGCGGCGTTATCATGAATAAATTGCGCAAAGTTGCCCTTATTCAGCGCGATAGGCTGGCTGATTTGTGACACTTTGCCATTGGCGTCGCGCAGGAAAACCGGGATTTGATTACCGGACTGACTGGCATCGCTACCCGCCTTACCAATCCACAGTTTGCCTTCAAAGTTCTGCCAGAATTGTGGCGGCATGGTGTAAACGTTTTCTGGCGTTAAAATCGGTACATCGCCCGGCGGTACGCTAGAGGGATCGACCGCTTTTAAGGCCGGTTGGCCGCTTTTTGCGGCGTAGCTGGAAAACGCACTCACCGAGAGCGCGGCAACAATGGAGGAGGCTGCGGTCTGCAAGACTTCTCTTCTTTTCATGCTTCAATTCCCGTGGTTATACGGCCAAAAAGGATTCCCGAGGCACGATAGTTGTCGCTAAACAAGCGCGAGCCAGCTCTGTTTGATCTGGTTACCGTCAAACTTGAGCGCGGTTTCTTTGGTTTTTTCACTCATCGCGTAGAACAGGGCATCATCACTGGCCAACTGTTCCATGCGCTTTAAGAACTGGGTTTTGTCATTCATCGGCACCAGGAAACCATCTTCACCATGATTGATGATCTCCTGCGGGCCGGTTGGGCAATCGTATGCCACCACCGGCAGCGACCAGGATTTCGCTTCCAGCAGCACCAGCGGCAAGCCTTCGTAGCGCGAGGTCATCAGCGCCATGTCGCTTTCGCGATAGTAATCGTTGATATTGCTGACTTTGCCAACAAAGTTGACGCTGTTGGTGATCCCCAACGCCGCAGCCTGGTCGTGCAGCTGCTGACGCAGTTCACCGTCACCGGCAATCACCAGCGTCCACTCTGGATGTTTCTTGCTGAAATCCGCCCAGATATCCAGCAGCAGGTCGAAGCCTTTCTGGTTATCAAGACGCCCCACCGCTAATGCCTGGCGGCTGCGCGTCTGGCGCTGAAACGCCTTATAAACCACAGGATTGGGGATTTGCTGGCTGGCGATGTTCCAGCGATTAAACACCTGATGATCTTTGTCGGTTAAGACGATCACCTGGTCGTAATAGCGCAGCATCAGCCATTTCAGCAACTTGATTGGCTTGCTGAAGGAGTTAATCGCGATATGTTCGCAGGCATAGGCTTTAAAACGCTTTTTCTTCAGCGCCATCAGGTTCCAGAACGCAAACATCACGCTCAGGCGGCCCATACTGATCAGAAATACGGTGTCGAAGCCTTCCTGATGAATACTAGCGACGGCGCTTTTAATCGGGTTGCTGTGGCCTTCAAAGCTGACAATTTTCTTCACCCGTTCAAACGGATAAAAGGTTTTGCCGCTGCCTTCCAGCGAGTAAATGGTGACGTCATGCTGTTCGCCGAGGCACTCAGACATAAAGTTGCAGATGTTTTCCGTGCCCGCATACGAGTAGGCATCTTTAATCACCAAAACGATCTTTTTCATTAATCCTTTCCACCTCAACGACTGTTTAATTGAGACCCAAATCATTCATGCTGCAACAAGGCGGCAAGTGCGACCATCCCCCGGAGCTTACTGAAGTAAGTGACTGGGGTGGACGTGCGCAGCCAACGCAGTTGCAGCGCGAAGGATGCCGGGTCTAACGATGCTTAAGAGCGAAAAGGACGCCATTCACCATGTACCACGTGTAATAGTAATATACTTTTAACGGATTGTTTTTATAGATAATTCTTAATAGTTCGAGGTGCCACTTCGCCGCTTTATTCTTGTTACGTGACAGGGAATCACCCAGCTCGTAATAGTTGACCAGGATGTTCTGGATCACGCGGGCTTGTTTGTAGCGCTGGAACAATTCATAGAGGAACAGGAAATCTTCGTGACCTTTACGCTGGAAGAAGATGCCCTGAGGAGGACGGCGGAAACACACCGATGAGAAGCACACGCGATACTGCTTCTTCACGAAGTTTTCCTGCTGCAGGTAGGGTTTGCTGTAAGTAATGTCGTGATCGGCGGTTTTGGTTTTGTAGTGATAGTGCGTAATCACAAAATCGTCGCCAGCGGCGATCGCCGCTGCCTGCTCCGCCAGCTTTTCCACGTGCCATTCATCATCGCTGTCAAGAAACGCGATGATCTCTTCTTTTGCCGCGCGCAGCCCAACGTTACGGGTCTCGGCGGCACCAAGATTCATCTCGTTATCCAGGATGGTGATACGCGTGTCCTGACAGTGTTCACGCACCAGAGCAAGTGAATCATCGGTCGATTTGTCGTTGATCAGGTAAAGATGCCAGTCGCTGTAGGTCTGGTTGCTGATCGACTCAACCGCGCGCAATACGGTATTCCGCGCGTTATACATCGGCATCACAATACCGATGGTGCCAACATGATTTGTCATTTATCTACCCGGAGTTTCAGGAACCAAAAAATTGCCCCCGTTATGGGAGCAAGTGAAAGTCAAATAAGTGAATCAGGAAACGGCTCTTCTACCCGTGAAGCGTGACTTGACCTTATCGAGCAGGCGATTCATGAAGTAAGCGCGATTGTCACGATTGGTCAGAAAGAAGTAGCGCGCGAAACTGAGGCTGGCCTGCAGCGATTTGCCATCCATCTTGTAGCGCAGCGGTAGCTTGAATGCCTTATAAGTATGGATATCGCGCGTGGTCAGATGCGGCTTCATGGTATCGAGCCAGAAGAACGAGTATTTCACCGACTCGCCTTTGTGCTTGGAACCAAATTTGGTCACCAGATGGTACGTTGCCAGCGGCTTGTCGATCATCACGAAGTCATAACCCATGCGGTCGGCACGAATACAGAAATCGTAATCCTGATGACGGATATAACGCGCATCAAACTGGATTTTCGCTGCATCTTCACGCTTCAACACAATGGTGCTGGTCTGGATAAAGCCATAACAGCCAAACAGATACTCAGCCACGGTTTCGTTTTTACCGGGCGGTTGCATCGGCATCACCTTGAGGAAGCTGCCATCCTGATGGATGTTCACCTGACTAAAGATGACGTAGCGTGACTTGCCCTGCGCGTCGAGCCTGGCGATGGTTTCACTGACTACCCGCAGTTTCTCGGGATGCCACTCATCATCGGCATCAAGGAAGCTGATAAAATCGCCCGTTGCCAATTCGATGCCTTTATTACGGGCACCCGCGCCGTTAAGTTTCACCTCAGACAGCTCAAGTTTGATATCCAGATCCTGATAACGCTCGCCGCGTACTACCTGCGCCAGTTCGGCTGCATCAGCCGATTTGTCATCCACAATGATGACTTCAAAATTGCGATAGGTTTGCGCTTTGACGCAATCAAGCGTCGTAACAATCGATTTCGACGCGTTATACGCGGGAATTACAATTGAGAAGCGGATGTCCTGCATTGCCAGCACCTCTTAAACAGCTGTTCCAGATTCAACGGTATCGCGTTCGGCCCTGAGAAAGGAATCGGCTTTGCTCTGAAAAATCATGCCGTTAGTATCTTTTCTCATTAGGACTTTACGTACCATCACGGGAATACCTAAGACTGTGCTGTGTGTATGTGTTTGGGCACAAAATGCACCCGATAAAAATTGCACCGGTCGCCCTGTATGGCGCCTCTACAAGACGTAGAGTGCGCATTATTGCGCACCTGGCGTAAAGCGTCTTTGCCATAAAAAAGGGGCGGTAAACCGCCCCCTTTGTTTACTGCTTAGCTTTTGGTTTCTTTGCCGTATTCGTAGTTGTAGTAGTCGTAGCCATAACCATAGGCATTCGACGCTTTACGTACGACGGCGTTAAGGATGACGCCTTTGATCTCGATGCCATTCTGCGCAAAGCGCTTGTAGCTGACATCCAGTTCTTTACTGGTGTTGGTTTCGAAACGCGCCACCATCAGCGAAGTGCCGGCCAGCTTACCGATGATAGAGGCATCGGTGACGGCCAGAATCGGCGGCGTATCAATCAATACCAGGTCATAGTTTTTGCTCGCCCAATCCAGCAGCTCACTCATACGACGGTGCATCAACAGCTCAGACGGGTTCGGCGGTACCTGACCACGCGGCAGGAAGTCGAAGCCGTAAACGCCTTTCTGAATCATCGCAGGCGAGAACTCGCTTTTACCTGACAGCACGTTTGACAGACCCGATTTGTTATCCGCACCCAGCAGTTCGTGGGTATAGCCGCGGCGCATATCACCATCAATGAACAGCACGCGCTGACCCGCTTTTGATACCAGCGTTGCCAGGTTGGCACAGATAAAGGTTTTACCAATACCTGGGCTTGCACCGGTGATCATCAGGATGTTGTTTTTCGCTTCCATCATGGCGAAGTGCAGGCTGGTACGCAGGCTACGAATCGCTTCAATTGACAG
This sequence comes from Pantoea sp. BRR-3P, assembly GCF_039621635.1. NCBI lineage: Bacteria > Pseudomonadati > Pseudomonadota > Gammaproteobacteria > Enterobacterales > Erwiniaceae > Pantoea > Pantoea sp. BRR-3P. Next base: position 1,298,305 of record NZ_CP155066.1, on the reverse strand, counting down.
ATCGGTGGGATTACCCAACGCCAGCAGCGTATTGTGCGGGTCACTTTTCTCTTTATGACCGCGACGCGCCAACGCTTCGGTATCTTTCTTACGTTGCCATTCAGAGAGCGGTACGCTGGCATAGACGTTCATGCCCAGCTCTTCCAGCTGCTCTGGATTTTCGATGCCGTGGTGGAACAGCGCTTTCAGCAGAATCAGACCTACAGAGAGCATCAAGCCGAGAATCAAGCTAGCAGCGATGATCAGCGGCTTCTTCGGTGCCACCGGGCTACCGGCCGTTTCAGCGCCATCGATAATACGCACATCACCGACGGTGCTGGCTTTACTGATGCCCAGCTCCTGCTGACGATTCAGCAGCTGCATGTAGATTTCCTGACCTGACTGCACATCACGCGTCAGACGCAGAATCTCTTGCTGAGTTTGTGGCATACCTGAAATGCGTTTATTCAGTTTTGCCTGCTCATCTTCCAGCGTTTTGCGTTTTTCCAGCAGGGCGCGGTACGTTGGGTGATCTTTGGTGAACAGCTGGGAAACTTCCGCTTCTTTGAAGGTCAGTTCGTTCAGCTGGCTCTGCACGCTCACAGAAGAGTCGAGTGCCGATTTGGCTTCCAGCGACATATCCACTGACTCATTCTGACGACGGAACGTATTCAGCTTATCTTCAGCCTCATCCAGGTTGCTACGCACCTGTGGCAGCTGAGTGCGCAGGAACTCAAGGCTCTTCTCTGCCTGCTCTGATTTGCGCTCAACGTTCTGCAGCAGATAGTTGTTAACGATCTGGTTCAGTACGCGGCTGGCCTGCTCTGGATCTTCATCCTGATACTCCAGACCAAGGACGCCGGTGGTTTTGCCTTTATCCGCTACGGTCAGTGCACCCAGAACGTTTTTAATCGCCTGCAGTTCGCTGAGTTTCGTTACGTTGAAGCTGGTGCCTTCGTCCGCCTGAATACCACTGACCAACATGGTCACGTCGCCGTGGTTTTCCAGTTGTCCAACCCGACCTTTAAACAGCTCGTCGCCATTGTTGGTGACGGTGTAGGTTTCTGGGCCAGTCACTTCCAGCTGCACGGTGCGTTTGTCGATAGACTGCGGAATTTCCAGACGTGAGATAGCGATTTGCGCCGGTTTGTTGCCCATCAGGCGCGACATACCTTTACCAATCACCGGGAAGTACTTTTGCTGCACCACCGTGTCCAGACCGAGGTCGGCAACCGTTTTACCAATTACCATGCGGGATTCAACAATCTGAATCTCGGTATCGGAAGCTGGCGTCGTCGGCAATACATCCTGCAGCTCGTTCAGAACCGAGGCGGTGTTCTTCTGCTCAACCTGCACCATGGCATCGGCGCTGTAGATTGGCGTGGCAAACAGTGTGTAGAGGGTCGCCACCAGCATAAAGAATGCGGTAACGGCAACAATGATCCAGCGATGATCAATCAGCTGTCCCACAAGATGCGCCAGATCCCATCCATTCGAATCTTCCTTTGGCGCGGTCATAACCTTGTTTTTGATATTCATGGATAATCCCAACTATCGGCTTAATACGTTGACCCATTTCTGGGTAGCGTTTTCCAGTAACCCGTAGACCTCTTCAAAGGCCTCGCGACTTTTTTTGTACGGATCCGCAATTTCCTGTTGGTTGAGCCAGTGCCCAAGCAGCATGGTTTTTCCGCGTGCGGCTGGATCGATGCGATTCACCTGCTCAACATGACGCTTTTCCATCACCAGAATCAGGTCAAAGTCACGGCACATGCTGGCCGTTAACTGTTGTGCCTGATGGCCCTCGAGCGACACGCCGTGTTCGGCGGCCACATCAAGCGCGGTCTGATCGGCCGGATAACCTTTCAGAGCGCCCAGCCCTGCAGAAGCAACCCGGATATTCGGAAGTGCGCGTTTGAACAGACGCTCCCCGGTAGGGGAGCGGCAAATGTTGCCGACGCAGACGACTAACACGGACTTAATCATGGCGAAACCTTAGTTACCCCAGGTGCGGAAACGGAGTGCCGCGGAGCTGGCGTCGTCTACACCGACGATGGTCGGCAGCAGACCTGAAATCACACGGTTCCAACGGGTAATTGGGGTGGCGGTGACGTAGACGATGTCGTACGGCTCCAGTTGGAATTCGGTACCCATCACCATGGATGCCGCATCTTTCGTGTTCAGCTGATAGATGTTGGCAATCTTAGTGCGATTGGCGCCGCGAATCGGACGAATTACGAACACGCCGGTAGCATCAGAGGTGGTCTGATCCATACCCTGCGAGTTGCCCAGTGCTTCAGCCAGCGTCATGCCGCTGCGGTCCATTTTCAGCGTTGACTGCTGCTTCACTTCACCCATCACGAAGACTTTCAGGTCATCGTTACGAGGTACGTAAAGGATATCGCCCGGATAAAGCAGGTGGTTCTGGCTCAGGTCGCCGTTTTGCATCAGCGCCTGCAGCGAAATACGTTGTTCTTTACCGTTGTGCGTCAGCACCACGTTGCGCCAGTCAGCGTCGGCGGCTAAGCCGCCTGCGGCGTTCACGGCATCCAGTACGGTCAGCGGTACGTTGGTGATCGGCTGTTGTCCCGACGTCGTCACAGAACCGGTGATGTAGGCTTTCTGCGAACGGAACGAGGCGACGTTAACGTCAACCTGCGGGCTCTCGATGAACTGTGCCAGACGGCGCGCCATCTCGGTGCGGATCTCTGTCACGGTACGACCGGCTACGCGCACTTTACCGATATACGGGTAGAAGATGCTGCCATCGGCCTGTACCCAGTTACCGGTGTCGCTGGCGCTACGGTACTGACCGGCTGGGGTGGTCAGCTCGGGGTGATCCCAAACGGTGACGTTAAGCACGTCGCCCACACCGATGCGATATTCATAGCTTTGGATTTCATTTTGCAGCAGCGGGTTAGCCTGCGCGACCAACGGCTTCGGACGCATCTGCTCAACCAGACGCGGCGTGAGCGGGAAGACGTTTACATATTTGTCGATGTCATAGTTGCTATCCTGTTGCTCAATGACATCTTTTCCACTGGTGGAAAGGTGAGAACCCGGCTCAATGGTACATCCGGAGAGAAAAGTCGCGGATACCAGTAAAGGTATCAATTTAGTTTTCATTATCATCTGATTCTTCGCTATCAGTTAATGATTGATAGAGGCGAAATCGCCCGCTGTGTAAGCGTCTTACAAAAAATTAATGTGACGGGTTAAACACTGAAACTGTGGGTCATTATTATGCGCTCCCTTGGTTTTATGTTGTCACCGTGCCATAAGACGACATCAATTAAAGTGGGTAATTCATCAGCCGGCAAATAACCCGTTTAATCAGGCGCATTGACGGCAGTTGTTTTTATAACGACACGCCCAGCGCCGGCAGTTTATAGGCGAGGACACCACATTCGTCCCCTGCCCCGCTGTCTATCAATAGGCGCCATCGCGTTTGAGTACTACGCCAACCGTCTTGAACAGAATCGCAATATCGTTCCACAGCGACCAGTTCTTGACATACCACGAGTCGAAATAGACGCGCGTTTCATAGTCAACGTCGTTACGACCGCTAACCTGCCACAATCCCGTCATGCCTGGTTTCGCCATCAGGTAATAATCGACATCACCGGCATAACGGCAGAGTTCATCTTCAATCACCGGGCGAGGGCCGACCAGGCTCATATCGCCACGTACCACGTTCCACAGCTGCGGCAGCTCATCCAGGCTGGTTTTACGGATGAAATGGCCGACTTTGGTAATGCGCGGATCGTTCTTCAGTTTGAAGTCTTTATCCCACTCGGCGCGCGCCACCGGATCGGTACGCAGTACCTCTTCCAGCACCTCTTTCGAGTTGATCACCATTGAGCGGAATTTCAGGCATTTGAATTTGCGGCCGTTGAGCCCCACACGTTCGTGACCATAAATAGGCGGTCCACCATCGCGACCCACCATAAAGCCAAGCACCAGTAACGCCGGAGACAATGCCAGGATGATGCTCAGCGCGCCAACGATATCGAAAGTGCGCTTGAGGAAACGCGAGGTGCGCTTCGCCAGGTTGTTATTCACACGCAGAATCATCACTTCATGACTGAAGATATAGGCCATGTCAGTGCCGTAAAGCGGTACGCCGCGCAGCGTGGGGATCACCGATACGGAACGGCAATTATGCATGGCTAAGGTTTTCAGCCAGTGATCGCGATGTTGGCTCTGCTCAAATTCCACCGCGACGATGAATTGGGTTTCACTGTTGGTCAGCTGCCACAGCTCTTGCTCGTTGTGCAGCACCGGCACGCCCGAAATGCTGGCTTGTGGGCAGCTTTTGTCCACGTCGAAAAAGGCAATGACATCAAAGCCCATCACTTCTTCGCTCTGCAGTGCCTGCCAGGCTTCCTGTGCATTGCGGCTGCTGCCGATAATGATGGTCTGCTTCTTCCACATGCCGTAATGATTCAGCACGCGCTTGGAGATGGCACGCGCCAGCGGCAGGAGAATCAGCGCCAGGATCCAGGTAGTGACCCAGACGAAGCGAGACATTTGCCATTGTGAAAGTGCTGAAATTGACAAATCAATGACAGAAAATATAAGAATGGTACGAAAGATCTCTTTAAGCTCGAACCAGAATGGCTTGCGATAGGTATAATGACGCAGGCGAACCCAGAACCAGCCTACACAAATAACCGACAGCGCAATGTGCGTGGCTATTTTTAACTGCAGATATTTTTCAGATATATCTGCCAATGGTGAGTCGGTGAACGAATTAATCAGCGCCATAGCAATAAACAACGCCGCGTTGAAACAAATTAAATCCGAGCACGCCAGTAAAATTTTGGTCAGAAGACTTTTATATGTAATTTCGTTATCGCGCATATTTAACTCTTTTATATTATTTCTCTAATCCCTAACGCCTCAATGCTGTTTAATAAATGAGCGATATATTCGCTGCATTCGTTGAGGCAATCTGCGGCAAATTCTCTGAGGCCAAACCAATTCTTACTTTAGTAAGCAAGAGAATTATGATTAATACCAACAGATTAGTCTGACTTCCCTTGCCACAGTGACAGACTTTATTACCGAGTAAAAACGCGCTTCAGGCACGCTACCGCCCTTGGCTGTCGCTGCCAATGCCGCTTTCATCATCCTATTTACAGCCTGTTTTATGCGGCATTTATGCGCTAATTACTGGCCGTGGTCCGCGTGCGATCACAATTCACAACATTAGGAGGCTGAAGAGCACGCTATTAACAACATTGGCGCAGACATTTACTAACACGTTGCTATACTAGTTATTACTGGCTTGTTTACAAGTAGGCCCCGTCTTCCCTGCACTATTTTAGGAAAAAGACTACCAGCGATAAGTATTGGTGCCAGCGCTTTCAGGCCATTCCCCGCTAAAATTCAGATTAATTCGATACTCCCCGCATCATTATTTTGCATTAAAAATGCACGTGCTTAGCTGCGGATAAGAAATAATAGTGGCCTTCACTTTGCTGCGTTGTTTATCCATACTTTCGTCTTATCTTTCGCGGACAACCAACATGAATATTGTGCATGCTTGACCTGTTGCGCGAATTCAACGCGCTGGAAGGTATTTGTGCCCTCTTCGACAATTCACTATCATCAGATAAAGCTCAACCCCTAGACATTAAGGTGATTAACACATGTTGGAGTGGATCGTTGATCCATCGCTCTGGGCTGGATTAGTAACGCTAATCGTTCTGGAGTTGGTATTGGGCATTGATAACCTGGTTTTCATTGCCATCCTCGTAGAAAAGTTGCCGCCGACGCTGCGCGATCGGGCGCGCATATTTGGCCTGCTGCTTGCGCTGATCTCGCGTTTAGCGCTCCTCGCCTCACTTTCCTGGCTGGTTACGCTGACTCAACCGCTGTTAACGCTGTGGCAACACGACTTCAGCGCGCGCGATCTGCTGCTGCTCGCCGGAGGATTCTTTCTTCTTTATAAAGCCACTACCGAGCTGAACAGCCGCCTTGAAGGCGGTGATGAGGAAACGGGTCAAAATAAGAGCGGTGCTAAATTCTGGCCGGTGGTGGCGCAAATAGTGGTGCTGGATGCCATTTTCTCTCTGGATTCGGTGATCACGGCCGTTGGCATGGTGAATGAGCTGCCGGTGATGATGGCCGCCGTCACCGTCGCGATATTGCTGATGTTGCTGGCGAGCAAGCCGTTAACGCGTTTCATCAATGGCCATCCCACCATTGTGATTCTCTGCCTGAGTTTCCTGCTGATGATTGGTTTCAGCCTGGTGGCAGAAGGTGTGGGTTTCATTATTCCCAAGGGCTATCTCTACGCCGCTATCGGCTTCTCAATATTGATAGAGATCCTTAACCAGCTGGCCATTTTCAATCGCCGGCGTTATCTCTCTGCAGGCCGCCCGCTGCGCCAACGCACATCGGAAGCGGTGTTGCGCATTCTGCGTGGCGAGGCACAGCGCGCAGAACTGGATGCCGATACCGCTTCATTAGTGGGCGACAGCGAAGAAGGCGCGCTGTTTAATCGTCAGGAGCGACGCATGATTGCGCGTGTGCTGGGACTGGGCCAGCGGCAGATTAATAGCATCATGACCTCGCGCCATGACGTTGAACACATCGACCTCAGCGAAGATCCCGCGGAGATTATGGCCAAGCTCGATCGTAATCAACATACGCGCATTCTTATTACCGAGCAGGGACGCGACCCGCTTGGCGTGGTACACGTCATTGATCTGCTTCATCAATCACTGCATAGCAAATCACTGGATTTACGCGCGTTGGTTCGCCAACCGTTGATCTTCCCTGAGCGCGTTACGCTGCTGCAAGCGCTGGAGCAGTTCCGCAATGCTCGTACTCATTTTGCCTTCGTGGTCGATGAGTTTGGATCGGTCGAAGGGGTGGTTACGCTGAGCGATCTCATGGAAACCATTGCGGGTAATCTGCCCATTGAAGGGGAAAAAGTGGACGCGCGCTACGATATACAGCCGCTGCCAGACGGGGGTTGGGTGGCGAATGGGCATATGCCGCTGGAGGATTTAGCGGTTTATGTGCGCCTGCCGCTGGATGAGAAACGTAATTATCACACGCTGGCGGGATTACTGATGGATAGCCTGCAGCATGTGCCGCAGGAAGGGGAAGAGTTACAGATTGGCGATTATTTGCTGCGGACGCTGCAGGTGGAGAACCACCGCGTGCAGAAGGTAGAGATTGTGCCGGTGGCATCGATATAACAAGGTTGAATATTTGGTAGGGTGCGCACCAGGTCGCCATGAATGGCGACCCTACAACATTCGCACCGGCCCATTGTAGGGTGCGCATTAATGCGCACCAGGTCGCCACGAATGGCGCCTCTACAACATTCGCACCGGCCCATTGTAGGGTGCGCATTAATGCGCACCAGGTCGCCATGATTGGCGCCCCTACAACATTCGCACCGGCCCATTGCAGGGTGCGCATTAATGCGCACCAGGTCGCCACCAATGGCAACTCTACGAATATTGTTACGGCTGCTTCGGCGGTTGCTGGCGATCCAGCCATTCATTCAGGCGGGATTTAGCTTGGTTCTGCAGCTGCTGACGCACCACATCATCCACCGGTAACGAATACTGCAAATTATTCCATCCGCCATACATGCGCAGCGGAATGGTTTGCTGATTCAACAAATTGGCGAGCTTATCGTCACCCTTCCAGCCGCGCAGCATCATATTGACGGTGACATCCAACTGCTGTTTCACCAGATCGACACTGCCTTTAGTTTGTACCGCCAGGCGACTGTTGCCACCTTGCAAGTCCGGCATGGAGATAATGCCCTGCTTAAGGCTGACTCTTCCGCTCAACTGCTGAATGCCCTGATCGTCAGGCTGATCGTTAGTTACGCGATTACTGACGCGCGCCACCGCACGACGCACCATCTGCTGCAGATTCAGCTGTGCCAGTTGCAGATTGGCCGCTTCCAGATCTGCACTGCCCTGCCAGTTGCGTTTGCCCTCTTCAATACTCAAGCCTGCTCCGCTGAGATCGCCCTGCAGAGAAATGGTACCCTGCAAGGTTTCCGGCAGCTCTAACGCTTTGAGCAATGGCGCAATCGCGATGTTCTCCAGTTCTGGCTGCAGCGTGACTTGCGTCACCGGATTGCGAATGTCGACCGTTCCCGGCAGAGAGAAATGGCCTTCACCGAATTTCCCCTGCAGCTTACTCAGCGTCATTAACCCCTGCTGATTGCTGGCAGCGATCTGTAAACTGGTGAGCGTTAAGCCGCGCCACACGCTGCTATCTGCGGTGAGGTTGAGCATCAGATCCATTTGATTAAGCGGCGAGTCACTGTTATCGCGCATGCGCGGCTCGGCGATCACCGGGGTCCGCATGACGCTGGCGTGCTGTGTGGCGCTGCTGTCAGTCGCGGGCGCGCTGGCCATCAAATTATCGAGATTTAACGTGGTGGCATGCAGCGCCAGATTGAGCTGCTGCGGTAATGCCAAACGCCCCTCAGCGTTGCCGTCTAGCGCACTGTCATTGGCGGTAAGCTGCATGTTTTGCAGTGAGAAGTGCTGGTTATCGCCGTTCCATTCGCCCTGAGCGCTCAAGGTCCCTTTAATCCCCTGCGGCGGTAGATTGGCACCGTCCAGCGCATAGTTCAGCTCACTCAACTGTCCAACCAGACGATGTGGATACTGCGCCACATTCATTTGCCCTTTGAGATTTACGCTGAAGTTGCGCTGGTTGCGCGAGACACGCGTAGCGAGTTCGATATTCGCCTGCTTGCTGGCATCCTGATCGAGGTTGAGATTGAGGTCGCGGAAGTTGTACTCATCGCCGCCCTGCTGTTGCCAAATCAGCAGGCTGTCTGCCAGACGCAGTTTGCCGATATTGAATGACCAGCCATTATTAACGCTGCTGACCGGTTCCGCATCGCTCGGCCCCACCGGCGCACCGCTTGGCTTCTGCGCGTCGCTTTCGGGTGTTACACGGATAATGGCATTTTTTAGCATCACCTGGCTGACGCTGAGCTGATGTGATAACAGCGGCCAAAGATTGACATCCAGCCGCATATTATCGGCTGTCACCATTGGCTGTGTGGCGCCGGGTGCGGTTAAGCTCATGCGCCCGGCAAGGATGCTCAGCTGCGGCCAGACATGCCAGCGCAGATCGCCGCTCACCTGAAGCTGATAACCACTGCGCTGCTCAACCTGCTGCACCATATAGGTACGAAAGTCGTTGGGATTGACCAGCAACACCAGTGCCGTCATGCCCGCTACGACCACCACTAACAGGATGGCCAGTGTTGTTATCACTCTTCTCATCAAATCCTCATTGCCTTGATACTTCAAGTTGCAGCAGCCTTGGCTGCGCTCGCTCATCCCAGTCACTTACTGATGTAAGCTCCCGGAGATTGACTCGCTTGCCGCCTTGCTGCACCTCGACGTATTTTGGCAAGCCTTTTTTAGTCAGTCTTTGTCGATGCGGCTGGCATCCGCGCCCTGCTGACCACGATATTTCGCATCTTCGCGGCGGTTATACGGGCGTGCCGCCGGGCCTGATAATGGCTCAAAGCTCAAAGCACCAATTAACATGCCCGGACGCAGCGCCAGCGGCAGTTTGCCCGAGTTGTAGAATTCCAACACGATACGGCCTTGCCAGCCAGGGTCGATGCGGTGTGCCGTCACGTGCACCATCAGACCAAGACGCGCCAGCGAAGAGCGTCCATCCAGCCAGCCGACCAAATCGTCTGGAATGGTCACCGATTCCAGCGTCACCGCCAGCGCCAGTTCGCCCGGATGCAGGAAAAAGGCTTCGCCTTCCGGTAGCACAATCTCATCGCTCATGACGCGGTCCAGCGCGGCACTGACTTCGTGCTTCGGACCACTCAAATCGATAAAAGCTGCCGTGTGGCCGCTAAACGTACGGAACTGATTGCCAAGACGGACATCTACCGTCGCGCCGTTAATACGTTCCACTGGCGGGCGCGGCTCAATCGCCAACTTTCCGTTGTCCAGCCAGGCTTCAATATCGCGATCGCATAATCTCATCGCTGGTACTCCCTGATTTAAGTGTAGCGAAAGGCTACGACAGCGCGTCACGCTCATCCGGACGCCGTGTCGTTAAAGATACTGATTAATCTTGGCCTTAAGGATATCAATCGCGATACGGTTTTTCCCGCCGCGTGGCACAATGATGTCAGCGTACTGCTTAGAAGGTTCAATAAATTGCAGGAACATAGGGCGCACCGTCTTCTGATACTGACTCATCACTGAATCCATCGAACGTCCGCGCTCATTCACATCGCGTTTCATGCGGCGCATCAGGCAAATATCCAGCGGCGTATCGACGAAGATGGAGAAATTCATCTCCTGACGCAGGCGCGCATCGGTTAACAGCAGAATGCCCTCAAGGATGATCACTTTCTTGGGTTTGAGATGAATGCAATCGCTGGTGCGGGTGTGTTCAACGTAGCTGTAAACCGGCAACTCAATATCCTGTCCTGCCTTGATCGCACGCAGATGCTGCAGTAGCAAATCGTGATCCATCGCACTCGGATGGTCGTAATTGGTTTTTACCCTCTCTTCCATGGTGAGGTGGCTCTGATCTTTATAGTAGGCATCTTCGGGGATCACACCGATATGCTCGTCACCGACCTGGTCACGGATTTCACGATAGAGCGTGCTGGCGATAAGACTTTTTCCGGATGCGGATGCACCTGCGATGCCAACGATCACGCACTGATGAGACTTGTCAGTCATACTTTTTTAAGACCTGATAACTGGAGCCTGCCTAAGCCGAAGCTGCAACGGGCCGAATGAGAGGGTTAGTTGGCGGCAATTATAGGTATTTCACCGGTTTGATGCCAGAGAAATGGGCCAGCGGCTTTTCAGAATATCCCCTTTTGCAGCCAGACGCTTAATCGATACACTGTTCATCTGCCAATACTGTAACCGTATTGGCTATCGAATAAGAGCCGCAAGGAAAAGTATGAGCTGGAAAACCCTGACCTATTTTGGCGACAGCATGTTGCTGATCCCCACCGCGGTGATTATCGCACTCGTTTTACCCTGGAAAAGCGACAACCGCCAAACCGTTTGGTATTGGGTGTTAGCCTTTGGTCTCGCCGGCCTGCTGGTGAGCATCTCGAAAATTATGTTCCTTGGCTTTGGCATTGGTAGCGCCAGATTCAACTTTACCGGTTTTAGCGGCCACAGCGCCATGTCTGCCACGCTGTGGCCGGTCATGATGTGGCTGGTCTCCGGGCGCTGGTCGCCGCGCTGGCGCGTGGTCACGATTGGCGTTGGCTACCTGATCCCGCTGATGGTCGGTTTATCTCGCCTGGTGATTCATGCCCACTCAAAAAGCGAAGTGCTGGCTGGACTGATGTTGGGCTTCATGCTCAGCACGGCTTTCTTACTGAGCCAGCGCCACACTGCGCTAAAAGGCTTCAGCCTGGCGCAGATCAGCGTGGCATTATTGGTGCCGCTGTTACTGCTCGGTCATGGGCGTGTAGCAACCACACAACAGTTTCTTGAACGTTTCTCGGCCAACCTTGCAGGTTTGGAAAAACCTTACACCCGCGCCGATCTTTTTCGCCATTAATCATTTGGCCCTTGGTGCGCAAAGGGCCAATTAATTCAGGGAATAAGCCGTAAAATAGATTTCCCCACAGAGATCTTAAACAGATGTGCTAGCATGAAAAATAGAGATTAGATTGGCGCATTTTCCAATGTGGCGCAGCTGGATTCCTGCATGACCCTCGAAATATTAACCTCACAGGATCGACCGCAAAATACCTGGCTTCATGCGCTAATTTTTGGCGCGCTGGCTTTTCTGCTGACGCTGTTTTGTCTGGAACTGATTGTCATTAGCGGACGTATTTCCCCGCTGTGGTACTCCACCGCGCTGATGACCGTCATTGTGTTTCGGGCGCCTTTAAAATATGTGCCTTTATTGCTTATCGCGTGCGTGATTGGCACTGCGTTAGCGAGTCTCATCATTATTGGCCCCGCCCTCAGCAACATTAAATTTGCCATCTTAAATATGTGTCAGGCTATCCTGGGTGGCCTGATGCTGCGCGCCCTGCTCGATCGCCGCGCGCCGCTCAATTCGCTGCTGGACTGGGTGCGTTTTGCGTTATGCGCTGGCCTGCTTGCGCCGCTGCTCGGTGGGTTGCTGGCGTTATGGATGTTGCATGTCGAAGGTCACGCTTCCCTGCCCTTTTTCTCAACGTGGGTTATTTCGGAAGTGATTGGCGTACTGGCTTTTGGCCCCGTTTTGCTGCTCTGGCCCAACAAACCGCTGCGCCAGTTGATTACGCCCGGCCGCCAGCTGGAAACATGCCTGACCTTGTTCGGCACCCTGCTGGCAAGCTATTTATCGCTGCGCTTTCTGCCCTGGCCCTTTACCTTTATCGTAGTGATCCTGTTCTGGTGTTCGGTACGCCTGCCGAAATTTGAAGCTTTCCTGCTGTTCTTCCTGAATGCCAGTTTCATCTCGATACTGCTCGCTTTTAACTGGGTGAATCTGACGCAAAATGGCCTGCTGCTGGGCCAGGTCAGCACCTGGCTACCGTTCCTGCTGGTGCTGCTGCCCAGTCATGCTATGGCGCTGGTGATGGATGCTTTCCAGCGCGAAAAGCGCCATATCAGCGAGAGTGAAACGCGCTTTCGCAATGCCATGGAGTATTCGGCCATTGGCATGGCGTTGGTCTCTCCCAACGGTGGCTGGCAGCAGGTTAATCAGTCGCTGTGCCGGACGCTGGGCTTCCCGGCGGATGAGTTAAAAAAGCTGACCTTTCAGCAAATTACGCATCCTGACGATCTCAACAGCGATCTGCAGCAGCTGCAACGTTTGGTGGCCGGTGACATCATGACGTACACCATGGAGAAGCGCTATTTCCGCAAAGATGGCGAGATCGTCTGGGCGCGGCTGACCGTCTCTATGGTGCGCGACGCTGCGCTGCAGCCGCATTATTTCATCGCGCAGATTATCGATATTTCCGAACTGAAGCAGAGCGAGCAGATAAATCGCCGCCTGATGGAGCGCATCACGCTGGCGAACGAAGCCGGCGGCATTGGCGTCTGGGAATGGAATTTGCTAACCGGCGAAATGCTGTGGGATAAACGCATGTATGAGCTGTTTGCGCTGGCTCCTCACCAAACGCCAACCTATGATTTGTGGCTGCATCTGCTCGACCCGGCAGAGCGCGAAAGCGCAGCGTTGATTGTTCAGCAGGCCATTGAGCGCCGCAGCGCCTTCCAGATTGAATACCGTATTAATTTGCCCGAAGGCCCGCGCTATGTGCGCTCTGAGGCCAACCGCATTCTGAGTCAGGATGGACAGATTGAACGCATGTTGGGCATCTGTCAGGACATCACGCCGCTGCGCGCGCTGAACGAAGCGCTATTCCAGGAAAAAGAGCGCATGGCAATCACCCTGGATTCTATCGGTGAAGCGGTCATCAGTACCGATGATGAAATGCGCGTTACCTTTATGAATCCGGTGGCAGAAACGCTCAGCGGCTGGTCACAAGAGAAAGCCGCAGGCGTGCCGATTACCGAACTCCTTAATATTACCCGCGGCGAAACCGGGCCGCGCGTGGATAATCTGCTGCTGTGCCAACTGCCCGGTGAAAAAATCTCACCCGATCTTGATGAAGAGCTGGTGCTGCACACGCCGGATGGCGCATTAGTGGAGATCCACTACAGCATTACGCCGCTGAAAACCTTAGCGGGTAGCAGCATCGGCGCGGTGATGGTTATTCAGGACGTCAGCGAATCCCGCAGAGTGATGAAGCGCCTGAGCTACAGCGCTTCACACGACATGCTGACGCGCCTGCCGAATCGTCATAGCTTTGAGCAGCGGCTGAAACGCCTGGTCAACGATGCCGCGACCCACCACACCCAGCATGTCCTGGTGTTTATCGATCTCGATAAATTTAAAGCGGTCAATGATACCGCCGGACACGCCGCGGGTGATGCGCTACTGCGCGAGCTCGCAGAACTGATGCCGCATTATCTACGCTCCAGCGATATGCTGGCGCGCTTAGGTGGCGATGAATTTGGCCTGCTCTTACCGAACTGTGAAGTGGATCAGGTGCGGGATGTGGTACAGCAGATAGTTGCGGCGGTGAGCGAACACCGTTTTATATGGCACGATGCACCTTATTACGTCGGCGCAAGTGCAGGCATTACGCAAATCGATGAAAACAATTGCATCAGCACCGTAGTGATGTCACAGGCGGATGTTGCCTGCTATAGCGCAAAACATGCCGGCCGTGGTCAGTATCATGTTTATCAGGAAGTGCAGATGTAATCTGCCACGTCTACCCATTGCCAGCCCGCGCTGGCTGCGCTAAAGTCGCCCCCTTTTTTCCGGCATGGGGGATAAATATGTTTATCGGATTCGATTACGGCACGGCCAACTGTTCAATTGCAGTCAGTGATAATGGCACGCCGCGTCTGCTGACGCTGGAGAATGGTCAGCGACTGCTTCCCTCCATGATTTGTGCACCAACGCGCGAAGCGATCAGTGAATGGCTACATCGCCATCATCAGGTGCCAACGCCAGACAGTGAAGGCACGGCATTATTGCAGCGTGCGCTGCGCTTTAACCGCGAAGAAGATATTGATGTCACGCCGGGTAGCGTGCAGTTTGGCTTAACCGCCTTGCAGCAATATATGGTCGATCCCGAAGAAGTGTGGTTCGTGAAATCACCAAAATCCTTCCTCGGCGCCAACGGCCTGAAACCGCAGCAAATCGCCTTCTTTGAAGATCTGGTGTGCGCCATGATGCTGCACATCCGCCAGCAGGGTGAAACCCAGCTCGATCGCCCGATTGAGCAAGCGGTGATTGGTCGCCCGATTAACTTCCAGGGATTAGGTGGCGAAGACGCCAACCAGCAGGCGCAAGGCATTTTGCTGCGCGCGGCACAGCGTGCGGGTTTCCGTGATGTGGAGTTTCAGTTTGAACCGGTGGCAGCGGGTCTGGATTTCGAAGCCACGCTGGAGAAAGAGACGCGCGTGCTGGTGGTGGATATCGGCGGCGGCACCACCGACTGCTCAATGTTGCTGATGGGCCCGGAGTGGCGCAATAAAACCGATCGCCGGGAAAGTTTACTGGGACACAGCGGCTGCCGCGTGGGCGGTAACGATCTCGACATCATGCTCGCGTTCAAAACCCTGATGCCACTGCTTGGTCTGGGAGGCAACACCCAGAAAGGGACCGCGCTACCTGCGTTGCCATGGTGGAACGCGGTGGCCATTAACGATGTGCCAGCGCAAAGTGATTTCTACTCCGCCGCCAGCGGCAAGCTGCTGCGTGATTTAATTCGTGATGCCGAGCAAGGCGACAAGGTGGCGCATCTGCTGAAGGTGTGGCAGCAGAAGCTGAGCTATCGTTTGGTGCGCGCGGCTGAGGAGAGCAAAATTGCGCTGTCGGAAGTCACCGAAAGCGATGCCTCACTGGCGTTTATCGCCGCCCAGTTACAGGCCCAAATCAGCGCGACACAGCTGGAAGAAGCCATTAATCAGCCGCTGGAGCGTATTCTTGAACAGGTGCATCTGGCCCTTGCCACCTGCGAAACCCAACCCGAAGTGATCTACCTCACCGGCGGCAGTGCACGTTCTCCAGTCATTCGCGCCGCATTACAGCAGGCGCTTCCCGATACGCCGATCGCCGGTGGCGATGATTTCGGATCGGTCACAGCCGGTTTGGCGCGCTGGGCGGAAGTAATGTTCGGTTAAGCTAATTGGGCGGCATAAATGACGCCCCTACGATCGGATGTAGGGTCGCCATTGATGGCGACCCACATTAAATATCAGAAATTCACGTTCGCACTAATCCCACCAACAAACGCATCTTTCACTTCGCTCACGGCGCCCGGCGCCACCACATACTGCAGATTCGGACGCAGCTGCAGCCATTTGGTCAGCTGGGCGTTGTAGTAAATCTCATAGTTGTACTCCGAGCCATCCTGAATCGGCAGATAGGTTGGGCTATCGAAGTTGGTTTCACCGTTGGCATCGTTCTGGTCACGCAGCGAACGCGTATAGGCGCTGTTGACGTGAATACGCGCCGCACCTACGCCAATCTCATCCTGTGGACGTGCATCGAACGGCCCTTTCCAGGTAAAGCTAACGGACTGATAGTTGTCTGTTTTTGAGGTTTTGTGGTCATTCATCACCGCTTGCACGGTTACGCCCAGGCCGCGGCTGACATCGCCGCCTTGCGCGGTCAGCTGTTGTTGCAACAGCACGTAACCGCCGTAGGCGTGATCCTTACTCTGGTACGCACCATCACGCCAGCTGCCGTAGTTATCGCCGTTAGCTGACGAGTAGTAATAACCAATACGGTAATTACCCGGCAGCTTGTCTGCGCCTAAGGTCGGTTTCCAGCCCAACTCCACCGGCACCAGATTCCCTTCAGAGTTACTGGTGTCGAGACGGAAGCCATCGCCGCGATCGTAGTTCGCGCGGTTTTGGTTATAGAAGCCTACCTGGAAGAATACTTCCGGCGTGAAGTTCACTTTCACACGGCCGCCCCACTGGGAAACAGGCCAGTTGAACCAGCGATCGCCACGCCAGTTACCGGCCTGGCCGCTACCAAATGCCAGGTTCTGGAACTTGCTGTCAAAGTTATCGAAGTCTTCACCGACGGTCACGCGACCACCTTTCAGGTTCACGGTGTTATCAAACAAACCTTTGCTCAACCAAAACTGGGTTAAGCGCCAGGTTTGTCCACGTCCGTAAACTTCCTGGGTGGAAGAGAGCATACCGGTACGACGATCGGCAACCTGATCGGAGATGTTCTGACCGTTACGATCGGTAATCGTTACCTGGAACTGCGCATCCTGCCAGTCAAGTAGCTTTTGCAGATCGAAGTTCGCGCCAAACGCCCACTGATCGCTATAACGCATGGAGGTATTAGTATCGGCACCACCGCCGAGGTTAGAGGCGCTTTCCATGGTGTAGTTGACGTCAAATTTAATGCCGTCATTTTCCAGCTGCGATCGGTATCCGCCCCAATCGCCAAACATGTAGGGTGAGTCGTAACTGAATGCATCAGCGGCCATCGCTGAGGCACTCAGCATCGCAAACATCAAGGTTCCCGCTGCCAGGCGAGGTAATTGCTGCACTGCTTCTTTTCTGTTCATGATAATTTTTCTTATATGAGTGACTGAAAGGGATCGAACAGAGGATAGTGCTGGGGATATGTCAGTTTTTGCAAATATGTGCGCAGTAAGGGTAATGTTGCCAGTGGGTTAGCGCAATTGTGACGACGATCGATGAATGGAAATTTTTTAGCAGGAATGGCATTTTTTGCGTGGCAAAAAATGAAAATAAAGGGACGCCGTAACGCCCCTAAATCATTACAGTTTACTGGCGCTCGCCAGTTCTTCGATTTCTTGCTTACTCAACTCAAGCTGAGTTGCTTTTACCAACTCATCCAGTTGCGCCAGCGATGTGGCGCTAACAATCGGCGCGGTAATGCTGGGACGCGCGATTTGCCACGCCAGCGCGACCTGCGTTGCCGAAACATCGTGTGACGCAGCAACATCTTCTAAAGCTTCAATAATGCGCTTGCCGCGTTCGTTCAGATATTTATCCACGATGCCCTGCCCGCGCTTACTTTTGCTGGCGTCTTCCGGTTTTTTGTATTTGCCACTGAGGAAACCACTGGCCAGCGAATAGTAGTTAATCACACCCAGGCCATTTTTCACCGCCACCTGTTCCAGTCCGCTCTCGTACTCCTGACGATCGTACAGATTGTACTCCGGCTGCAGAGTTTCATAACGCGCTAGCCCGTGTTGCTTGCTCACATCCAACGCTTCCTGCAGACGGTTGGCGCTGTAGTTAGACGCACCAATAGCGCGCACTTTGCCCTCTTTGATCAGCGAATCGAAGGCTTTAAGCGTATCCAGCAGCGGCGTGGTGTCATCATCGCGGTGCGCCTGATAGAGATCGATGACGTCAGTTTGCAGACGACGCAACGAATCTTCTACCGCCTGGCGAATGTAGGCGGGCTTCAGCCCGGTTTTCTCGGGTGACAATTCCATGCCCACTTTGGTCGCCAGCACGATGCGGTCGCGCTTGCCGCTTTTCTTCAGCCATTTACCGATAATCGTTTCCGACTCACCGCCTTCATTGCCCGGTGCCCAGCGCGAATAGACATCGGCGGTATCAATGAAGAACAAGCCTTTCTCCACCAGCGCGTCCAGTAGTGAAAATGAGGTCTTTTCATCTACCGTCCAGCCAAATACATTGCCGCCAAACGTAAGACGGGGAACCTCAATACCACTGTCGCCAAGCTGGCGGAGTTTTTGTTGACTCATTTTGTTCTCCTTTATTCAAACGAGACATGCCTGTTATTGAGCTTAGCAAAGTAAATCGATGCGCTTATGCGTATTACTGCCAGAATATTTACAGAATATGAATACTTAGCCTCGCCGGGGCGATATTCTTATTTCCTTCAAATTTTGCCCGATTCGGGCGACTACAATCATTTCGTTTGCGAAACGGCTTTTTTGTTTTCGCATTTGGGGAAAACGAAACCGCTGGAGAGCACACACATTGAGCAATCGTCGACTAAAAACAACTTTGCTAGCTATCACTGTCATCGCCGTGCTGGCAGGAGGATATTTCTGGTGGCAGCATCCAGCAGAGCCAAATAAACAGGCGCAGGCGGAAGGCCAGCAGCATCGGGGACGCGGGGCTGGCGGCGGCTCAGCTCGTCGTCCGTTAGCACCGGTGCAGGCAGCCACGGCCACCACCCAAAGCGTGCCCTATTATCTGAGCGGCCTTGGCACGGTGACCGCCGCGAATACCGTGACGGTGCGCAGCCGGGTTGATGGGCAGCTAATGGCGCTGCATTTCCAGGAAGGTCAACAGGTCGCCGCAGGCGCGCTGCTGGCGGAAATCGATCCCCGTCCCTACCAGGTAGCGTTAACGCAGGCGCAGGGTCAG
Organism: Pantoea sp. BRR-3P; assembly: GCF_039621635.1. Lineage (NCBI taxonomy): Bacteria > Pseudomonadati > Pseudomonadota > Gammaproteobacteria > Enterobacterales > Erwiniaceae > Pantoea > Pantoea sp. BRR-3P. The sequence goes on along the minus strand of NZ_CP155066.1, from coordinate 1,279,397 downwards.
CTGGCAAAAGACCAGGCCACGCTTGCCAATGCGCGTCGCGATCTCAGCCGCTATGAAAAATTGGCGAAAACGTCACTGGTTTCGCAGCAGGAGCTTGATACGCAGCGCTCGCTGGTCAGCGAAACCCTCGGCACCATCAAAGCCGATGAAGGCAATGTTGCTAGCGCCCAGCTTAATCTCACCTATAGCCGTATTACTGCGCCAATCGGCGGACGCGTCGGATTGAAACAGGTTGATGTCGGCAACTACATCACCTCTGGCGATACCACCGGTTTAGTGGTGATCACTGAAACGCACCCGATCGACGTGGTATTCAGCGTCGCAGAGAACAACATCAGCCAAATTCTCAAGGCGCAGAAAAGCGGCCAGCCGCTCATCGTCGAAGCCTGGGATCGCAGCAATAAAACGTTACTGACCACGGGCGCATTGTTGAGTCTGGATAACCAGATTGATGCCACCACCGGCACCATCAAGCTTAAAGCGCGCTTCAGCAACGAAGATGACACGCTGTTTCCCAACCAGTTTGTTAACGCCCGTTTGAAAGTCGACACCTTGCAAGATGCGGTAGTGATTCCGACCGCTGCGCTGCAAATGAGTAACGATGGCCACTTTGTCTGGGTAGTGAACAGCGACAATAAAGTGAGCAAAAAACGCGTCACGGCCGGGTTGCAGGATAGCCAGAAAGTGGTGATTAGCGCCGGACTTGAAGCGGGCGATCGCGTGGTGACCGACGGCCTCGATCGTCTGACCGAAGGCTCAACGGTAGAAGTGGTCGCCCCGCAAAGCACCGCAACGCACAGCACGCGCGCCGCGCAGCCGGCACGTGGAGAGCGTCAATAATGCAGGTCATGCCTCCAGACGCCAGCGGCGGCCCATCACGCCTATTTATTCTGCGCCCGGTTGCCACCACGCTATTAATGATCGCCATTCTTTTGGCAGGCGTACTCGGCTACCGTTTTCTGCCGGTCTCCGCGCTGCCGGAAGTGGATTATCCGACGATTCAGGTGGTAACGCTCTATCCTGGCGCCAGTCCGGATGTGGTGACCTCATCCATCACCGCCCCGCTGGAACGCCAGTTTGGCCAGATGTCCGGCCTGAAACAGATGGCATCGCAGAGTTCAGGCGGAGCTTCGGTGGTGACGTTACAGTTTCAATTGACGCTGCCACTGGATGTGGCCGAGCAGGAAGTCCAGGCGGCGATCAACTCCGCTACCAATCTGCTGCCGAGCGATCTGCCTAATCCGCCGGTTTACAGCAAAGTAAACCCGGCAGATCCGCCGATCATGACGTTAGCGGTGACGACCACCAGCATGCCGCTTACGCAGGTGCAGGATATGGTGGAAACCCGCGTAGCGCAGAAAATCTCGCAGGTGTCTGGCGTCGGTTTAGTGACGCTCTCGGGCGGACAACGCCCAGCGGTACGGGTGAAAATGAACACCCAGGCGCTGGCCGCACTCGGTTTGACCAGCGAATCCGTGCGAACTGCCATCACCAACGCCAACGTGAACTCGGCGAAAGGCAGCCTTGACGGTCCAACCCGCTCAATTACGCTGTCGGCCAACGACCAGATGACCTCGGCGGAGGACTACCGCAAGCTGATCGTCAGCTACAACAACGGCGCACCGGTGCGGCTTGGCGATGTCGCGACCATTGAACAAGGGGCGGAGAACAGCTGGCTTGGCGCCTGGGCTAACCGCCAGCAGGCAATCGTACTCAATGTGCAGCGCCAGCCGGGCGCCAATATCATCGCCACCGCCGATAACATTCGCGCGATGTTGCCAACGTTGACCGCCACGCTGCCGAAATCGGTGGATGTGAAGCTGCTCACCGACCGCACCACCAACATCCGCGCCTCAGTCAGCGATACGCAGCACGAGCTGATGCTGGCGATGGGTTTGGTGGTGATGATCATCTATCTGTTCCTGCGTAACGTGCCGGCGACCATTATTCCTGCGGTCGCCGTGCCGTTATCGCTGGTCGGCACCTTCGCCGCGATGTATTTCCTCGGTTTCTCGATCAACAACCTGACGCTGATGGCGCTGACCATCGCCACCGGTTTTGTGGTCGATGACGCCATCGTGGTCATTGAGAACATTTCGCGCTATATCGAAAAAGGCGAAAAACCGCTCACCGCGGCGCTTAAAGGTGCGGGGGAAATAGGCTTTACCATTATCTCCCTCACCTTCTCGCTGATTGCCGTGCTGATTCCGCTGCTGTTTATGGGCGATGTGATTGGTCGCCTGTTCCGTGAATTTGCCGTGACGCTGGCGGTGGCGATTTTGATCTCTGCCGTGGTGTCGCTGACGCTGACACCGATGATGTGCGCCCGCATGCTGAGCGTCGAATCGCTGCGCAAACAGAACCGTTTCTCCCGGGCGAGCGAAGCGCTGTTTGATCGCGTGATCGCCAGCTATGGCCGCGGATTAACGCGCGTGCTGCGTCATCCGTGGCTCACCCTTTCCGTTGCGCTGGGCACCTTGGTGATCACCGTGCTGCTGTGGGTGGTGATCCCCAAGGGCTTCTTCCCGCAGCAGGATAACAGCATCATTCAGGGCACGTTGCAGGCACCGCAGTCGGTCTCTTATGCCAACATGTCTGAACGCACGCGCGATGTTGCCTCAATCATCATGAAAGATCCGGCAGTACAAAGCATGACGTCATTCGTCGGCGTCGATGGCACCAACGCTGCGCTCAACAGCGCACGGCTGCAAATCAACCTCAAACCGCTCAACCAACGTGACGATCGTATTCCAGCGGTACAGCAGCGCCTGCAGCAGGCGTTAGCGCAGGTGCCGGGCGTCTCGCTGTGGCTGCAGCCGGTGCAGGATTTGACCATTGACACTCAGGCCAGCCGCACACCTTACCAGTTCACCTTGCAATCCGGATCGCTGGATTCGCTCAGCACCTGGGTGCCGAAGCTGCTGGAACAGCTCAACACGCTGCCTCAGCTGCGTGATGTCAGTAGCGACTGGCAGGATCAAGGCCTGGAAGCCTTTGTGCGCGTCGATCGCGACAGCGCCAGCCGGCTAGGCATTAGCATGGCCGACGTCGATAATGCACTGTATAACGCCTTTGGCCAGCGGCTGATCTCTACCATTTACACCCAAGCCAACCAATATCGCGTGGTGCTGGAGCAGAACAACGATGCCACGCCAGGGCTGGCAAGCCTCGACGGTATTCGGCTCAACAGCAGCGATGGCGGCAGTGTACCGCTGAGCGCCATTGCGCAGATCGAGCAACGTCACGCGGCGTTAAGCATTAATCATCTCGACCAGTTCCCCTCCGCCACCTTCTCGTTTGATGTCGCGGAGGGCTATTCGCTGGGTGATGCGGTGAAAGCGGTGAGCGCGGCGGAAGATCAGGTCGGCATGCCCGCAGAAATGATGACGCAGTTCCAGGGCAGCACGCTGGCATTTGAAGCCGCGTTGTCCAGCACCGTGTGGCTGATTGTGGCCGCGGTGGTGGCGATGTATATCGTGCTTGGCGTGCTGTATGAGAGTTTTATCCATCCGATTACCATTCTCTCGACGCTGCCGACGGCGGGCGTGGGTGCACTGCTGGCGCTGATGCTGAGCGGCAACGAGCTGGATATCATCGCCATCATCGGCATTATCCTGCTCATCGGCATTGTGAAGAAAAACGCCATCATGATGATCGACTTCGCCCTGGCGGCGGAACGTGAGCAAGGCATGCCGCCGCGCGAGGCAATTTATCAGGCGTGCTTACTGCGTTTCCGCCCGATCCTGATGACCACCCTGGCGGCACTGCTCGGTGCGCTGCCGCTGATGCTGAGTACTGGCGTGGGTGCCGAACTGCGGCGTCCGCTGGGGATTGCGATGGTTGGCGGCCTGGTTGTCAGCCAGGTATTAACGCTGTTCACCACACCGGTGATCTATCTGCTGTTCGATCGTCTCGCCCACGCTACGCGCCGTCGCTTTAAGCGCTCGGAGGCGGCATCGTGAAGTTTTTCGCCCTGTTTATCCATCGTCCCGTTGCCACGACGCTGCTGACGCTGGCGATAGCGCTGGCCGGTATTCTGGGCTTTCGCCTGCTGCCGGTCGCGCCGCTGCCACAGCTGGATTTCCCGGTGATTTTGATCTCCGCCTCCCTGCCCGGCGCTTCACCGGAAACCATGGCGGCCTCGGTGGCGACGCCGCTGGAACGTTCGCTCGGCCGCATTGCTGGCGTAAGCGAAATGACCTCGACCAGCTCGCTCGGCAGTACGCGCATCATTCTGGTCTTCGATTTTGATCGCGACATTAACGGCGCAGCGCGCGACGTGCAGGCGGCAATCAACGCGGCACAAAGCCTGTTGCCCACCGGTATGCCGAGCCGTCCCAGCTATCGCAAAGCCAACCCGTCCGATGCGCCGATCATGATTCTGACGCTGACCTCGGATATTTATAATCCCGGTCAGCTGTATGATTACGCCTCAACGCAGCTGGCGCAGAAGCTCTCGCAGATTGAGGGTGTCGGCGACGTCACGGTGGGCGGCAGCTCGTTGCCGGCGGTGCGCGTCGACCTGAATCCGCAGGCGCTGTTCAACCAGGGCGTGTCGCTCGATGCGGTGCGCACCGCCATCAGCAATGCCAATCAGCGCCGTCCGCAGGGTGCGATTGATGATGTGCAGCAGCGCTGGCAAGTGCGCACCAACGATGAGCTGCAAACGGCGAGCGAATATCAGCCGCTGGTGGTGCACTACAACAACGGTGCAGCGGTACGGCTCAGCGATGTCGCCAACGTGCAGGATTCGGTGCAGGACGTACGCAACGCCGGTATGACCCAAGGTAAACCGGCGGTGTTACTGGTGGTGCGGAAATCGCCGGAAGCCAACATCATCGATACCGTCGACCGCATTCGCAGCGAGCTGCCGGCGTTGCATGAGGTTATTCCCGCCGCCATCGATCTGCAAATCGCCCAGGATCGCTCACCGACTATTCGCGCCTCGCTGCATGAGGTGGAGCAGTCGCTGATTATCGCCGTGGCGCTGGTGATTCTGGTGGTGTTTGCCTTTCTGCGCGACTGGCGCGCCACGCTGATCCCCGCCGCTGCGGTGCCGGTGTCGCTGATTGGCACCTTCGCCGCCATGTATCTGTGCGGCTTCAGCCTGAATAACCTGTCGTTGATGGCGCTGACTATCGCCACCGGCTTTGTGGTGGATGACGCCATTGTGGTGCTGGAGAATATTGCGCGCCACGTTGAAGCGGGGATGAAACCGTTGCATGCAGCCTTAACCGGCGTGCGCGAAGTGGGTTTTACCGTGCTGTCGATGAGCCTGTCGCTGATTGCCGTGTTCCTGCCGTTGCTGATGATAGGCGGGATTATCGGCCGCTTCTTCTCTGAATTTGCCATTACGCTGTCGGTGGCCATTCTTATCTCGCTGTTTATCTCGGTCACGCTGACGCCGATGATGTGCGCCTACGTGCTGAAGCCGCAGGAAAAGCGCAGCCAGCCGCGCACGCGCGGTTTTGGCAAACTGCTGCTCAAGGTACAAAACGGCTACGCGCGATCGCTCGGCTGGGTGCTGAATCACGCCATTTGGGTATTAATGCTGCTGCTTGGCACCGTGGCACTCACCGTCTGGCTGTTTATCGCGATCCCGAAAACCTTTATGCCGGAACAAGATACCGGCCGCCTGCAAGGCTTTATTTCGGCGGATCAGAGTATTTCGTTCCAGGCGATGCGCGGCAAGCTGCAGGATTTCATGAACATCATCAAGGCCGATCCGGCGGTGGATAACGTCACCGGCTTTACCGGCGGATCGCGCACCAACAGCGGCTCGATGTTTGTCTCGCTGAAACCGCTCTCTGAGCGCAGCGAAAGCGCACAGCAGGTGATTGCACGACTGCGCATCAAGCTGGCGAAAGAACCCGGCGCGAACCTCTATCTTAACGCGGTGCAGGACATTCGCATCGGCGGCCGCGAATCAAATGCCAGCTATCAGTACAGTTTACTGTCCGATAACCTGAATGATTTACGTGAATGGGAACCGAAAATACGCCAGGTCTTTGCCGCGTTGCCGGAGCTGGCCGACGTCAATTCGGATCAGCAGGATAACGGCAGCGAAATGAATCTGACTTACGATCGCGAAAGCATGGCGCGGCTAGGCATTGATGTCTCGGCAGCCAATGCCTTACTGAATAACGCCTTTGGTCAGCGTCAGATTTCCACCATTTACCAGCCGCTTAATCAGTACAAAGTGGTGATGGAAGTCGATCCGCGCTACACCCAGGACATCAGCTCACTGGATCAGATGTTCGTGATCAATAGCGACGGTAAAGCGATTCCGCTCAGCTGGTTTGCTAAGTGGCAACCGGCAAATGCGCCGCTTTCGGTGAACCATGAAGGCTTGTCGGCCGCCTCCACCATCTCGTTTAACCTGCCGGAAGGCGTATCGCTGTCGCAGGCGTCCGAGGCGATTGATCGCGCGGTGACGGCGATTGGCGTGCCCTCCACCGTACGCGGCAGCTTTGCCGGTACTGCGCAGGTGTTCCAGCAGTCGCAATCCAACCAGCTCTACCTGATGCTGGCGGCGATTGCGGCGGTGTATATCGTGCTGGGCATCCTGTATGAGAGCTACGTGCATCCGCTGACCATTCTCTCTACCCTGCCGTCGGCGGGCGTTGGTGCACTGCTGGCGCTGGAGCTGTTCAGCACGCCGTTCAGCCTGATTGCCTTGATCGGTATTTTGCTGCTGATCGGTATCGTGAAGAAAAACGCCATCATGATGGTCGACTTTGCGCTTGAGGCCGAGCGCAACGGCAATCTGTCGGCGCGCGACGCCATTTTCCAGGCATGTCTCTTGCGCTTCCGCCCGATTCTGATGACGACGCTGGCCGCCCTGTTTGGTGCTTTGCCACTGGTGTTAACCAGCGGTGACGGCGCTGAACTGCGCCAACCGCTCGGTATTACCATCGCGGGCGGTTTGGCGATGAGCCAGCTGCTGACGCTCTATACCACGCCGGTGGTGTATTTGATGATGGATAAGCTGCGGCGGAAGAAGAAGAGGGTATTGGTGACGGATTAAGGGAGGTCGCCATGAATGGCGCTTCTACGCACCCCACATTTGTAGGGTCGCCATTTATGCTGACCGTATAACAGAGGAGATTCAGTGGACACCAAAAACGCTACCGTGCGCTGGCAGCTGTGGATCGTCGCGTTTGGCTTCTTTATGCAGGCGCTGGACACCACCATCGTAAATACCGCCATCCCCTCGATGGCGCGCGATCTCAACGTCAGCCCGCTAAATATGCATTCGGTCATCGTCTCCTACGTGCTGACGGTCGCGGTGACGCTGCCCATCAGCGGCTGGTTGGCCGACCGCTTTGGCGTGCGCAATATTTTCTTCTGCGCCATCGTGCTGTTCAGTATTGGTTCGCTGCTGTGTGCCTTCTCCAGCACGCTTGATGAGCTGATCATGGCGCGCGTGGTGCAAGGCATTGGCGGCGCAATGATGGTGCCGGTTGGGCGATTAACAGTGATGAAAATCGTGCCGCGTGAGCAATACATGTCGGCGATGACTTTTGTCACCACGCCGGGACAGATTGGTCCGCTACTCGGTCCGGCGCTGGGCGGCATTCTGGTGCAGTACGCCAGCTGGCACTGGATCTTCCTGATTAACATCCCGGTTGGCATCATTGGCGCAATTGCCACGTTGACGCTGATGCCCAATTACACCATGCAAACGCGGCGCTTCGATTTTCTCGGTTTTGTGCTGCTGGCGGTAGGCATGGCAACGCTGACGCTGGCGCTCGACGGGCAGCGCAGTTCGGGCGGTTCCCCACTGCTGCTCGGCTTACTGATTTTAGTTGGCGTGTTTTCCCTGCTGTTCTATCTGATGCATGGCCGCAACAATGACAACGCACTATTCAGCCTGAAACTGTTCGATAACCGCATCTATTCCATTGGGCTGCTCGGCAGTTTTACCGGGCGCATCGGTAGCGGCATGCTGCCGTTTATGACGCCGATTTTCCTGCAGGTTGGCCTTGGCTACAGCCCTTTCCACGCCGGTTTAATGATGATTCCGATGGTGCTCGGCAATATGGGGACGAAACGCGTAGTGGTCCGCATTGTGAATATATTCGGCTATCGCCATGCGCTGGTGGGTGCCACGATCGCGCTGGCGTTGGTGGTGCTGCTGTTCCCGCTGGTGGCGCTGCTCGGCTGGATCTGGCTGCTGCCGGTAGTGCTGTTACTCCAGGGTATGGTCAATGCCATCCGCTTCTCCTCCATGAATACTCTGACACTGAAAGAGCTGCCGGACGATCTCGCCTCCAGCGGCAACAGTTTGCTTTCAATGATTATGCAGCTATCGATGAGTATTGGCGTCACCGTTGCCGGTTTACTGCTCGGTGCCTTCGGCCATGGCGTCATTACCGATAGCGCGGCCGCCCATCAGACCTTCATCTACACCTATCTGTGCATGGCGCTGGTGATTGTGCTGCCTGCGCTGGTGTTCTGGCGGGTGCCAAAAGATGTCAGTAAAAACGTTGATTTAAGAAGCAGGAGTAAAGGATGAAACGGCCGGTAAAACTGGGCATTGGCGCCAAACTGTTTGCGGCGATTTTCTCTACCTGCATGCTGGTGATCATCACTATGCACTGGGGCGTACGTCTCAGCTTTGAACATGGTTTTGTGGATTACATCAAAAAAGGCAACGAGCAGCGCTTAACCTTGCTGAGCGATGCGCTGGCCGATCAATATGAGCAGCACGGCAACTGGGATTTTCTGCGCACCAATGATCGGCTGGTGTTCTCGATTTTGCGCTCATTAGAGCAGAATCCCGGCAGCAGCAATCAGCTACCGCCACACGGCTGGCGCACACAATTCTGGATTATCGATCAGCAATATAAAGTATTATCCGGCCCGCGCCAGCCGGTGCCGCCGGAAGGCACGCGGCGTAACATCACCCTCAGCAACGGTAAGATTGTCGGCTGGGTGATTGCCTCACCTGCCGAACGGTTGACGCGCAGCACCGATATTAATTTTGATCAGCAACAGCGGCGCACCAGCTGGATGATTGTCGCGCTTACGGGATTATTGGCGGCGCTGGTCACCTGGCTCTTAGCACGCGGCCTGCTGGCGCCGGTGAAACGCCTGGTGGATGGCACGCATCATCTGGCGGCGGGCAATTTCGCCACGCGCGTGGAAGTGGGCAGCAGTGATGAGTTGGGCCAGTTAGGACGCGATTTTAATCAGCTCGCCAGCTCGCTGGAAAAGAACGAAAGCAACCGCCGCGCCTTTATGGCCGACATTTCCCACGAGCTGCGTACCCCGCTGGCTATCCTGCGCGGTGAACTGGAAGCGATGCAGGATGGCGTACGCAAACTCACGCCCGATGCTATTAGCTCGCTGCAAAGTGAAGTTTCGCTACTCACCAAGCTGGTGGACGATCTGCATCAGCTGTCGCTCTCCGACGCGGGCGCTCTTGCTTATCGCAAGCAGCCGGTAGATTTAGTGAATCTGCTGGAAGTGGTGGCGGGCAGCTTTGGCGAACGCTATCGCAGCCGCGGTTTAACCCTCAATCTGGCCATTCCTCCTCAGGCGGAGAGTTTTGGCGACCCCGACCGCCTGATGCAGCTGTTCACTAATCTGCTGGAAAACAGCCTGCGCTATACCGATGCCGGCGGCGTGGTCCAGCTCAGCATGCAGCACGTGGGCGATTACTGGCAGCTGACCTGCGCGGATAGCGCACCGGGTGTTGATCCTGCTCATCAGGAAAAACTGTTTGAGCGTTTTTTCCGTGCCGAAAGTTCACGCAATCGCGCCAGCGGCGGCTCTGGGCTTGGCCTGGCGATATGTAAAAATATCGCTGAAGCGCATAACGGCAGCATCAGTGCAGATCACTCTGATTTAGGTGGACTGCAAATCAGGCTAAACTTGCCGTATGTTCCTCACTAGACGCAACTTATGAGCCCGGAAAATAGCGATCCTCTGATCCTTGTCGTAGAAGATGAGCCCAAACTGGCGCAGCTGATGATTGATTATCTGCAGGCGTCCAACTACCGCACGCACCATATTGCTGATGGCAACGAGGTGCTGAACTATGTACAGCAAACGCCACCTGACCTGATGCTGCTGGATTTGATGCTGCCAGGCCGCGATGGCTTGACGCTGTGCCGTGAAATTCGCCGCTTCTCTGAGCTACCGATCATCATGGTTACCGCGCGTACCGAAGAGATCGACCGCCTGCTTGGGCTGGAAATTGGCGCCGATGACTATGTCTGCAAGCCGTTTAGCCCGCGTGAAGTGGTGGCTCGCGTTAAAACCATTCTGCGCCGGGTCAAACGCTCGCCGGAGGAGGCGCAACAGGCGTCCCCTCTGCACATTGATGAAAGTCGTTTCCAGGCCAGCTGGCGCGAACAGCAACTGGAACTGACGCCCGCCGAGTTTCGTCTGCTGAAAACCCTGGCGCTGGAGCCGGGAAAAGTCTTCTCGCGCGAGCAACTGCTAAATAACCTCTATGATGATTATCGCGTGGTCACCGATCGCACCATCGATAGCCATATTAAAAACCTGCGCCGTAAGCTGGAAAATCTGGATGCGGAACAGCCGTTTATCCGCGCGGTGTACGGTATGGGTTATCGCTGGGAAGCGGACGTTTGCCGCTTGTTGTAGCCCGTAACGGGTTACATTGATCCAGGTCAATTTACATCGGGTGTGGCCCTGCCTACAATTCCCCACCTTTTGCAGGGCCGCCTGACGCGGCCGCTGCACCTGCCATCCACGATGGCATGCTGACCTGACATCAGTGAGACATTCCATGTTTAAACCTGAACTGCTTTCTCCAGCGGGATCGCTGAAGAATATGCGTTACGCCTTTGCCTATGGCGCTGACGCGGTCTATGCCGGGCAACCCCGTTACAGCCTGCGCGTACGTAATAATGAATTCACCCATGAGGTACTGGCTGCGGGCATTCATGAAGCTCATGAGCTGGGTAAGAAATTCTACGTGGTGGTCAATATCGCCCCGCATAACGCCAAACTTAAAACGTTTATCCGCGATTTAACGCCGGTGGTGGCGATGCAGCCGGATGCGCTGATCATGTCCGATCCTGGGCTGATTATGCTGGTGCGTGAAGCCTTCCCGGAAATGCCGATCCATCTGTCAGTGCAGGCCAACGCGGTGAACTGGGCGACGGTGAAGTTTTGGCAGCAAATGGGTTTAACCCGCGTCATTCTGTCACGTGAACTGTCGCTGGATGAGATCGCCGAAATTCGCCAGCAGGTGCCGGAAATGGAGATTGAAATCTTCGTGCACGGTGCGTTGTGCATGGCTTATTCCGGCCGCTGCCTGCTCTCCGGTTACCTCAATAAGCGCGACCCGAACCAGGGTACCTGCACCAACGCCTGCCGCTGGGAATACAAAGTGGAAGAAGGTAAGCAGGATGAGGTCGGTAATATTGTCGGCTTTCATGAGCCGGTCAACGTGCAGGCGCCAACGCTCGGCCTCGGCGCTAATACCGATCGCGTATTCATGCTGGAAGAGAAGAAAAACCCGGGTGAAATGATGAGTGCCTTCGAGGACGAACACGGCACCTATATCATGAACTCCAAAGATCTGCGCGCCGTGGCACACGTTGAACGGCTAAGCCAAATGGGCGTGCACTCATTAAAAATTGAAGGCCGCACCAAATCCTTCTACTACTGTGCACGTACCGCCCAGGTTTATCGGCGTGCCATTGATGATGCCGCCGCGGGTAAACCTTTTGATCCCGCGCTGCTGGAGACGCTGGAAGGTCTGGCGCATCGCGGTTACACCGAAGGTTTTCTGCGTCGTCACACCCATGACAGTTATCAGAACTACGAAAACGGATTTTCTATCTCAGAGCGCCAGCAGTTTGTTGGTGAATTTACCGGTGAACGTCGCGGTGACTGGGCGCAGATTGCGGTAAAAAACAAGTTTATGCTGGGGGATTCCGTGGAGATCATGACGCCGGAAGGCAATCTCAACTGCCGGCTCGAAAGCATGCAGAATGATAAAGGCGCGGCGGTTGACGTTGCTCCGGGCGATGGGCATCGCGTTTGGATCCCGGTGCCAGAATCGGTCAATCTGTCCTTTGCCCTGTTGCTGCGTAACTTCACCGACGGCAACAGCACTTACGATCCGCACGGCAAAAATCGCACATAATGAAAAGAAAGCGGTGAAGTTAGAACAGGATCACAGACCGCCGCATCGTCCCGCTTTAGAATCCCGCCTGCTGCTAACGAGTAACAATAATCAGCAGGTTGTAACAGGAACCACCTCATTCACCCGCCCGGCTCCCCCGTGCGGGTTTTCTTTTTTCATCGCCCGCCGATAAAGTTCTCGCCGCAGCTATGCTATAACCACTTCTCTTTCTCTGGCATCAAGGAACTGATAATGCAAAATAAACCGCTGACGCTGTTAATCCTCAATGGGAAAGGCGCAGGTAATGAAGATTTGCGCGCTGCGGTGCAAACGCTGCGTGACGAAGGCTTTAATCTGGCGGTGCGCGTCACGTTCGAAAAGGGTGATGGCGATCGCTATGTGCAGGAAGCGGTCGATTTGCAGGCAGAAACCGTGGTGGCGGGCGGCGGCGATGGCACGATTAATGAAGTCGCAACGGCGCTGGCACAGCTGCCGGAACCGCAGCGCCCAGCGCTGGGTATTTTACCGCTCGGTACCGCCAATGATTTCGCCACCAGCGTGGGTATTCCGGAAGGTATGGAGCCGGCGCTGCGGCTGGCGCTGGTAGGAAAAGCTACCGCGATTGATTTGGCGCGCGTCAACGGCAATCGCTATTTTATCAATATGGCGACCGGCGGTTTTGGCACCCGTATTACCACCGAAACGCCCGAAAAGCTGAAATCAGCGTTGGGCGGCGTGTCGTACTTTATTCACGGTTTGATGCGTGTGGATGCCCTGAAGCCGGACAGCTGTGAAATTAGCGGCCCCGGTTTCAACTGGCAGGGCGATGCGCTGGTAATTGGGATTGGTAATGGACGTCAGGCGGGTGGCGGCCAAAGGCTTTGCCCGGATGCGCTGATTAATGACGGGCAACTGAATTTGAGCATCGTCACCGCGCAAGAGTTATTGCCGACGTTGCTGCATTCGCTGACGCGTGATGATGAGAATCCGAATATCGTTTCAGCGCAGCTGCAGTCATTGACCATTCGCTCACCGCATGAAATGACGTTTAATCTGGATGGCGAACCGCTCAGCGGCAGCGCGTTTGACATTGAAGTGATGCCGGGTGCGCTGAGCTGTCGTTTACCACCGCAGTGCCCGTTGCTGGCTTAACGCACATTACCGTAGCGGCGTAATAAATGCGTAATGCCGCTCACTTAAGCAAAAAAGCCTTTTTATGCAGGTGCGCATAAATGCGCACCCTACGAAAAGCCGGTTATATCCATGTAGGGTCACTATTCATGGTGACCCATTCACGCCTAACTGACGAGCATTACGCAATAAATTGCGCCGCTACGATTTGGCATAAATCTCGTCATTACACCTTCATCCAGCGGCGTTCCAGCGCTGAAACAGCCACGGCTTCCAACACTTTCTGCACCTGTAATCCTTCGGCGAAATCGGGCCACATACGATCGCCTGCCGCAATACCGTTAATTAAATCGCGAATCTCAACGGTCTTCTGATCGTTAAATCCAATACCGTGCCCGGCTGAGACGCAGAAATTGGCGTAGTCCGGATGCGCAGGACCGGTCAAAATGGTTTTGAATCCCTGGCGCCCTGCCGGTTCATCATGGATATACAGCTCCAGCTCGGCCATGCGTTCCTGGGTATAGCGCAGCGTGCCTTTGGTGCCGGTAACCACATAGGTCAGGCCCATTTTACTGCCACAGGCGATGCGCGATGTTTCAAACACACCGTGCGCACCGTTTTTGAAACGCAGCAGCGCGCTGGCCTGATCTTCGTTTTCCACCGGCAACAGGCGCGAAGTATCTTTCGGATCCGGGCGCTGCTGAATTACCGTCATCATATCGCCACTGACTTCATCAATATCGCCAACCAGGTAGTGCGCCATGTTGACAATGTGTGCGGCCAAATCGCCAAGCGCGCCCAATCCTGCCAGCGCTTTCTGGCAGTGCCAGTCGAGCGGGGTTTCCGGATGCGCCAGATAATCTTCATTGTGCGTGCCATAGAAGTGCACCACATCGCCGATTTCACCGCGAGCAATAATCTCGCGCGCGAGCTGGCTGGTGGGATTCTTCATGTAGTTGAAGCCGACCAGCGTTTTCACACCGGCCTGCTGCGCCGCCTGAACCATCTCTTCCGCATCCGCCACCGACAGCGACAGCGGTTTCTCGGAATAGACGTGCTTGCCGTTACGGATTGCTTCCAGCGCCATCTCTTTGTGCAGGAAATTCGGCGCGCAGATATCAACAACATCGATGTTGGGATCGCGTACCAGCTCGCGCCAGTCGCCGGTAGATCGCGCAAAGCCAAAGGTGGCCGCCTGTTTCGCGGCCAGGTCTGGACTCACTTCCGCCAGCATTTCACGCACGATTTCCCCTTTCAGGGCAAAAACCGTGGGGGCCTGCGCATAGGCTATCGCGTGACAACGACCAATATATCCACTGCCAATCATACCGATTCTGACTTTGTTCATGATGATTCCTGCGTTCGTTCGAGTATCAAGTGATATGGAATATATGTTTCGCTTTTTGGCGCGACAACGACGAAATGAAATATCTGTGATCATGCATGCGAGGTATCTGACAAAAACGACAAATCAGAATGTAATTTTGCATAAGATTGGTGATGACCATCACAAATACGGCTACGGCTGGCGCTATTTTCGGCTTTAAAGCAGCATCAACACTGGAATTGACGCTTTATTCAGCAGTCAGAAAAAATTGTGAAAAAGAGTTTTGACAAGGTGCAGCCTGCTCGTTAATATGCGCCCCGTTCAAACGATTCCTCTGTAGTTCAGTCGGTAGAACGGCGGACTGTTAATCCGTATGTCACTGGTTCGAGTCCAGTCAGAGGAGCCAGATTTAAAAACCCGCTCAGGGAAACCTGAGCGGGTTTTGTCTTTTTCAACGGCACCATTTAGCCTGCCTTGATATCACGATCGCCATACATGGCGTCCCTGTAAAAGAGTTCCTGAGTGATGGAACAACTTACGCACTGCAATCATCTCTCCCTGTTTCACGCTCTGTGACTTTCTTCACAACTCTGCAACGCCGACTTGTATGGTAGTATTGGTGCGCGTATTTTTTCAGCATTGCTTTCCCATTGATGCCGGCTTCACAACTTAGGTTGGCAGCAGGCAAGGAGTAAATGATGAAAAGTGTGGTGATTGAACAACCCGGTGAATTAGTTTTGGCAGAGCGCCCGCTGCCGCAGCCCGCTGCAGGTGAAGTACGCGTTAAAGTGCAATATGCCAGCATCTGCGGTTCTGATGTGCATATCTGGCATGGGCATAATCCTTTTGCGAAATATCCGCGCGTGATCGGTCACGAATTCTTTGGCCTGATTGATGCCGTAGGTGATGGCGTGGCAAACAATCGCATTGGTGAACGTGTGGCTGTCGATCCGGTGGTGAGCTGTGGTCACTGCTATCCCTGCTCTATTGGCCGCCCTAATGTGTGCAAAGAGCTGCAGGTGATTGGGGTACATCGCGACGGTGGCTTTAGTGAGTATGCGGTGGCACCGGCGAAAAATGCCTACCGTCTGCCCGATAGCGTTCCCGATAAACTTGCCAGCATGGTTGAGCCTTTCACCATTGCCGCTAATATTACCGCCTTTCTCAAACCGCAGCCGAACGATGTGGCGCTGATTTACGGTGCCGGCCCGATGGGCCTTACCGCTATTCAGGTGCTGAAAGGCGTGTACGGCGTCGAGCAGGTGCTGGTGGTCGATCGTCTGCCGGAGCGTCTGGCGCTAGCGCAGGAAAACGGTGCCGATGGC
This sequence comes from Pantoea sp. BRR-3P, assembly GCF_039621635.1. Classification (NCBI taxonomy): domain Bacteria; kingdom Pseudomonadati; phylum Pseudomonadota; class Gammaproteobacteria; order Enterobacterales; family Erwiniaceae; genus Pantoea; species Pantoea sp. BRR-3P. The sequence continues at coordinate 1,263,505 of NZ_CP155066.1, read as the reverse complement.
GTGTTTAACAACAGCGAAATCCCGTTAGCAGCCCAGCTTGAAGGTGTGCAACCCACGTTGATTATTGATGCCGCCTGCCATCCGTCTATTCTCGCTGAAGCCGCGGCTCTCGCCTCACCTGCGGCGCGCATCGGTCTGCTCGGCTTCTCCGGCGAACCTTGCAGCATTACGCAGCAAAGTCTCACCAGTAAAGAGCTGTCGCTGTTCACCTCTCGCCTCAACAGCAATCGCTTTCCACAGGTGATTGAGTGGATTGAGCAAGGTCAGATCCAGCCGGAAAAGCTGGTAACACACTATTTCCCGCTGGCGGACGTTGAGCAAGCCATGACGCTGTTCGAAAAAGATCCCCGCACCTGCTGCAAAGTGATCCTACAAATGGGTTAAGTTAACCCGCACACCAGGTGTCCCCATGCCGGTCATAACCCGCCGGCATTATTACTATAAAAAATGACGATGACGGAGTTTCTATGTTTAAGAACCTGCGCTGGACCCTCGTACTGCTGTTGTTCCTGGTGTTTATGATCAATTACCTCGATCGTATCGCCCTCTCGCTGACCGTACCTTTGGTGGAAAAAGACCTGACGATTAACGCCGAACAGTTCGGCATGATTTTCGGCAGCTTCTTCTTTGGTTACGCCCTTTTCAACTTTATCGGTGGCTTAGCGACCGATAAATTCGGCCCGACCATCGTACTCGGCACCGCCGTCGGCATGTGGTCACTGTTCTGCGGCCTGACCGCCATGGCAACCGGTTTCTGGTCAATGATGATTCTGCGCGTGCTGTTTGGCATGGCGGAAGGGCCGATTTCTGCCTCAGCGAACAAGGCCATTAACGGCTGGTTCCCGAAAAAACAAGCCGCGACGGCGATGGGTTTACTGAGTTCGGGTTCACCGCTGGGCGGCGCTGTTGCTGGGCCGATTGTCGGCTATCTGGCGCTGTCGTTCGGCTGGCGTCCGGCGTTTGTCGTCATCGCCGCAATTGGTTTCGTGTGGCTGGCGCTGTGGTTCTTCTTTGCTGCAGATAACCCGGCGAAAAGTAAACGCGTATCCCCAGAAGAGCGTGCGCTGGTGGAAAAACTGAAAGCCGAAGAACCGGCTGACGTTATCGACCCGAGCGGCAACGCGCACGGACTGGGTTTCTACCTGCGCCAGCCGATCATTCTGGTCACCGCGTTTGCCTTCTTCTGCTACAACTACATTCTGTTCTTCTTCCTGAGCTGGTTCCCGGCGTATCTGGTGCAGGCGCATGGCCTCGATATCAAAGCGATGAGCATCACCACCATGATCCCGTGGATTGTCGGATTCGTGGGCCTGGCGCTGGGTGGCTGGATTTCCGATAAGATTTTCAACCTCACCGGTAAACTGCTGCTATCACGCAAAATTGTGCTGGTGGTTTCACTTACCGCCGCCGCTATTTGCGTAGCGCTGGCAGGTACGATAAAAGAGGTCAACTCGGCGGTGATCATGATGTCGATCTCCATCTTCTTCCTCTACATCACCGGCGCGATTTACTGGGCAATCGTGCAGGACGTGGTGCACAAAAGCCGTGTCGGCAGCATCAGCGGCTTTATCCACCTGATTGGTAGCTTGTCAGGCGTTATTGGCCCTGTCGTCACCGGCTTCATCGTACAGCACTCGGGTAAATTCGACAGTGCGTTTATCCTGGCGGGTGCAGTGGCGGGTGTCGGTGCCCTGCTGGTGCTGCTGGTGATTCGTGAACCCAAGGCCAACAACAAACCAGTTTCGGTGTAATTCTCGTGGGGCGCTCAGCGCCCCATTTGCTAAAAGGAATGATTATGTTAGAGCTTGAACGCCTCCCCGCTGATGTACAACGCCCTTCTTACGATCGCACACAACTCAAAACCCGTATGGTGCACATTGGCTTTGGTGCGTTTCATCGTGCGCATCAGGCGCTTGCGACCGATAAACTGGCCGCACAGGGCAGCGACTGGGGCTATTGCGAAGTGAATCTCAACAGCGGCGAGCTGATTCAGGCGCTGCGTCAGCAGGATTTGCTCTACACGCTGACGGAAATGGCCGATGAGACGTTGCACACGCGCGTGATTGGCGTGGTGACGCAGGCGCTGCACGGCAAAAGTGACGGCATTGAGGCGGTGATTGAAGCCATGAGCCAGCCGGAAGTGGCAATTGTCTCGATGACGGTGACCGAGAAAGGCTATTGCTATATGCCCTCCAGCGGCAAGCTGAATCCCGATCATCCGGATATCGTGCATGACCTCGCACATCCAACGGCACCACGTTCGTTACCGGGGCTGATTCTGGCGGCGATTATTCGCCGTCGTGAACGTAATCTACCGCCGTTTAGCGTGATGTCATGCGACAATATGCCGGAAAACGGCCACGTCACGCGCAATGTGGTGACTCAGCTGGCGGAGCGCCATAGCCCGGCACTGGCGGCCTACATCCAGACGCACATCACGTTCCCTTCAACCATGGTGGATCGCATCGTTCCGGCCATGACCGATGCGGCATTCGACACGCTGAGCGCACGTTTAGGCAGCCGCGATCCGGTGGCGGTGGAAGCCGAACCGTTCTTTCAATGGGTGATTGAGGACAACTTCGTAAACGGCCGCCCGGCCTGGGAAAACGCCGGCGCGGAATTGGTCAGCGACGTATTACCGTTCGAAGAGATGAAGCTGCGCATGCTGAACGGTAGCCATTCGTTCCTCGCCTACCTTGGCTTTCTGGCCGGTTACGACCACATCAGCGATTGCATGGCTGATGCCAGCTATCGCCAGGCGGCTCGTGCATTGATGTTGCAGGATCAGGCACCTACGCTGCGTACGCAAGGCGTCGATCTCGAGGCCTATGCCAACTCACTGATTGCACGCTACGAAAATCGCGCCATTAAGCATCGCACTTATCAGATCGCCACCGACGGCACGCAAAAACTGCCGCAGCGTTTGCTCGATAGCGTGCGCTGGCATCTGCGCAACGGCACCTCATGCGATTATCTGCTGCTGGGTGTGGCTGGCTGGATGCGCTATGTCAGCGGCGTGGACGAGCAAGGCGCGCCGATTGAGATCCGCGATCCGCTGAAAGATCGGTTGGCGGACATCGTGGCCAACAGTGAGGAAGGCGCAGCGCGCGTCAAAGCGCTATTGGGGCTGAAGGCGGTGTTCGGCGACGATCTGCTGCAGCACACCGCCTTTGTCACCCGTGTGACCGAGCTCTATCAGCAGTTAGTGAATCAGGGCGCGCGCGCCACGGTGCATGCCCTTGTCACACAAGGCTAAGCGCCTTCATAAATGAGTAGCGCAGACGCAGCGTGCTGATTAGACTGAACCTTTCTCATCGGGCTGGCACATGCCAGCCGTAATACGGATATTGCTGCATGTCGACTGCCTATACCATAACCACCAGCGAACCGGTAAATCAGCAGATCTATCGTTACCTGCGTAAAGATATCGTGACCTGTGTCATTCATCCGGGCTCGCTGCTGTCGGAGAAGGAAGTGTCGGCGCGCTTTAACGTTTCCCGTCAGCCGGTACGTGAAGCCTTTATTAAACTGGCCGAAGCTGGATTGGTACAGGTTTTACCGCAGCGCGGCACTTTCGTGCGCAAGATTTCCGCTCAGCGCGTGGCCGACGGCCGTTTTATCCGTGAAGCGGTAGAGATTGCTGTCGTCCGCCGCGCCGCGCAGGAGATTGATGCAGCGGGACTGATGGCGCTGGAGCACAATCTGCAGCTGCAGCGTTTGGCCGCCGAACGGCATGACAGTCAGGCTTTTTTAGCGCTGGACGATGAGTTCCATCGCTTAATTGCCGAAGGGATCCATTGCCTGCTGGCATGGGAAACGGTGGAGAATATTAAAGCCACCATGGATCGCGTACGCTTTCTGACGCTGAGTGAAGTCTCACCGCCGGAACGGTTGATTCAGCAGCACGAAGATATTTTCAATGCGTTGAAAGCGCATGACGTTGAAGCCGCTGAAAGCGCGATGCGCCGCCATTTGCAGGAAATGATTTTGACCATCACGCCCATCGCTGAGCGCAACAGCGAGTGGTTTGAGGCGCCTTGATGCTAAGAGGCCGCCATGAATGGCGACCCTACGATATGCATAATATTCAATGTGTTGTAGGGTCAGCATTTATGCTGACCTTTCACGCAATCACGCAATCGACACATCCTTCGACAAATAGACATCTTGCACCGCATTAATCAACTGCACGCCCTCTTTCAGCGACTTCTTAAACGCTTTACGGCCAAGGATCAGCCCCATACCGCCCGCACGCTTATTGATCACCGCCGTACGCACCGATTCAGCGATATCTGTCTCACCGGCAGAGGCACCGCCTGAGTTAATCAAACCTGCGCGCCCCATATAGCAGTTCGCCAACTGATAACGTACCAAATCAATCGGATTTTCCGTGGTCAGTTTGCTGTACACGCGCTCATCGGTGTGACCAAATTTCACGGCGTTATAGCCACCATTATTCTCAGCCATCTTCTGCTTAACGATATCCGCACCGATGGTGGCCGCCAGATGGTTGGCCTGGCCGGTCAGATCGGCGCTGGCGTGATAATCTACCCCCTCCTTCTTAAATGCATCATTACGCAGATAGGCCCACAGCACCGTCACCATTCCCAGCTCGTGTGCGCGTTCAAACGCCGCAGAGATCTCTTCAATCTGCCGACGTGATTGCTCAGAGCCAAAATAGATGGTGGCGCCAACGGCTACCGCACCTAAATTAAACGCCTGCTCCACGCTGGCATACAGCGTTTGGTCGTATTGCGTTGGATAGCTCAGGGTTTCGTTATGGTTCAGCTTCACCATAAACGGGATACGGTGCGCGTAGCGACGCGAAACCGAAGCCAAAACGCCGTATGTGGACGCCACGCAGTTGCAACTGGCTTCAATCGCCAGTTCAACGATGTTTTTCGGATCGAAATAGGCAGGATTGGCAGCAAACGATGCGCCCGCCGAGTGCTCCACGCCCTGATCGACCGGTAGAATGGATAAATAGCCGGTGCCCGCCAGACGTCCGGTGTTGTACAGGGTTTGCATGTTGCGTAATACGGTAGGAGAACGATTGTTGTCGATCATCACACGATCAACATAATCCGCGCCGGGTAAATAGAGGCTGTCCGCTGGAATGGTCATGCAGCGATGTTGAAGAAGGCTATCCGCCTCTTTGCCCAATAACTGTACGATGTCCGTCATGTTCGCTCCTGATAAATGGCTGGATTGGAACCGACACCTGTCGATTTCCCCCCAACAGCCTGGACCGGAATGCCGCAGGCTGGCAAATTGCTGACTCCATTTTTCAGACGGATTCGCAGTGAAAAAGCGGCAATCTGGCGTTACGCCCTACCACCACTGATGGAAATGGTGCACTGGCCCAATGCCTTTGCCCACTTCCAGCGAATCGGCATGCAGCAGCGCCTGCTGCAGCCAGGCTTTGGCTTCAGCCACCGTCGCCGCCCAATCATTATGCCGTGGCCGCAGTGCGGCCAGCGCCGCTGAGAGTGAACAACCGGTGCCGTGCGTGTGTTGGGTATTGACGCGCGGCGCGGTAAAACGCTGGCGTCCCGCGCGGGTGATCAGCCAATCCGGGCTCTCGGCATCACTAAGATGTCCCCCTTTCATCAGCACCGCCTCACAGCCAAGATCCAGCAGCGCATCGCCCTGCTGCAGCATGGTTTTTTCATCCTGCGCCATAGCGCGCCCCAACAGTGCTGCGGCTTCCGGCAGGTTCGGCGTGATCAGCGAGACCTGCGGCAGCAGCAGTTCGCGTACGCTGGCTACCGCATCCGGCGACAGCAGCGCATCGCCACTTTTGGCAATCATTACCGTATCCAGCACCACAAACGGCAGGCTGGCGCGTTTCAGCCGCTCGGCCACCACTTCAACGATCGCCGTTTCTGCCAACATGCCGATCTTTGCGCTATCAATGCGCACATCGTCCAGCACCGAATCGAGCTGCGCGGCAACAAAATCGGGTTCGATACGATAAACCGACTGCACGCCGCAGGTATTCTGCGCCACCAGCGCAGTGATGACGCTGGTGCCATACGCGCCCAGCGCGGAGAAGGCTTTCAAATCGGCCTGGATACCGGCGCCGCCACTTGGATCGGTACCGGCGATGGTTAATGCGTTGATGCGTTTCATACTGTCATCTCCAGCGTCCAGAGCGCATCAAGAAAAGCCGACGCAAAACTGCCCGGCCCCTCGACTTGACGCGCCGTGATTTCACCGGCTAGCGACATCACACGACAGGCAGCGGCCACATGCAGCAGACGCTCGCCCGGTAAGCTGGTGAAAGCCGCCACCACCGCCGACAACGCGCAACCGGTGCCGACCACCCGCGTCATCAGCGGACTCCCGCCGGGGATCGCCAACGTTTGAGTGCCATCGGTAACGTAATCCACTTCGCCGGTTACGGCGACGACAGTGTCATAGTCACGCGCCAGCTGTTGCGCAGCGCTCAGCGCGGCATCGGCCTGATGCAGACTATCCACGCCACGACCGCCCGTTGCCTGATTAGCCAGGGCGAGAATTTCTGAGGCGTTACCACGAATCGCCGCCGGATGCAGACTAAGCAGCTGCTGGCAGAATTCGGTGCGCAGCGTTAATGCGCCGACCGCAACCGGATCCAGCGTCCACGGCGTGCCGGCTTTTTGCGCGGCCTGCACCGCCGCTAACATCGCGTCTCGACGATCGCGCGTTAGCGTGCCGACGTTTATCAATAACGCATCGGCAAACCCGGCAAACTGCGCGGCCTCTTCAGCATCAATCACCATCGCCGGAGAAGCGTGCAGCGCCAGCAATACATTTGCGGTAAAGGTTTGCACCACGTCGTTGGTCATACAGTGCACCAGTGGCGCTTGCTGTCGCAGGAGGAGCAAGGATTGCGCGAGTTGCGCAGTGGAGAGAAGGTTAGGCTGTGTCATAAAGCTCCCAACCGGCGATCAAGAAGGCGAATGCGGTCAGGCATCTGACTTCCCTACGCTGGCATTATCCAGATCAGGTCAGCGGGTGTATCTCAGCCCTGTGTTACAGGGGCACCCCGAGTCATAGCATGAATGTATTGCTTCATGCCGCAGACAGGATAATGGCAGCATCGGAGCTTGTAAATCAGTGGATGCCTCGTTCATTCATCGTGGGCGAACGAGGACGTTCCACGCCGCACCACCTTAAAATCGAGACCTGTCTGAATAACGCTTGATAAATATCAAGCCCATCTCGCGTGAAAATCGGCCTAATGGCATCCCGGATTTAAAGACAGACACCGCCCACCCCAATCCGGTAGCGATAATGAAATTAAAATTCTTCAGCTTTATTCCGCATGCACATCGATGGCGCAACGTCCAAATATCCCGTAAAGGTGCAATTTCGCCAGCGGGTCGCCACTATTTCTCTACTCATGTAGAAGCACAATGCAAAAGCTGCGGTGAACGACTGCATAAAGTCTATTACCGCGATATCAGCGATGCCGAAGCAAAACGCTGGTTAGGCTAAGGACGTATAAAGATAAAAAAAAGCCCCGCAACACAGGTTGCAGGGCTATTGCGTGGCTATCGCAAAAATTATTCAGCCGGTTTAGTACGAATCAGATAATCAAAGGCGCTGAGTGAGGCTTTCGCACCTTCACCGCTGGCGATGATGATCTGCTTATATGGCACCGTGGTGCAGTCGCCGGCGGCGAATACGCCTTTCAGGCTGGTTTCGCACTTGGCATCAATAATGATTTCGCCCATTTTAGTGCGCTCAACCGCACCTTCTAGCCAAGTGGTGTTTGGCAGCAGGCCAATTTGCACGAAGATGCCGCTCAGCGCGATTTCGTGGCTGGTTTGGTTATTACGATCGATGTAGGTCAGGCTGGTAACCTTACTACCGTCACCTTTCACTTCCGTGGTCTGCGCATTCAGGATCACGTCGACGTTTTTCAGGCTGCGCAGTTTGTCTTGCAGCACTTTATCGGCGCGCATTTCGCTGGCAAATTCCAGCAGCGTAACGTGCTCAACAATACCGGCCAGATCGATCGCCGCTTCAACGCCTGAGTTACCGCCGCCGATCACCGCCGTGCGTTTACCTTTAAACAGCGGACCGTCGCAGTGCGGGCAATAGGTGACGCCCTTGGTGCGATACTGCTCTTCGCCCGGCACGCCCATGTTGCGCCAGCGCGCCCCGGTGGCAATGATGATGCTGCGAGATTTCAGTACCGCGCCGGATGCGGTTTCAATCGCGTGCAGACCGCCCTCTTTCGCCGCAGGAATCAGCTTAATGGCGCTCTGGGTATCAATCACATCCACATCGTAATCATCAACGTGAGCGCGCAATGAACCGGCCAGCTTGGCGCCTTCGGTTTTCGGCACGGAGATGTAGTTTTCAATGTCGACGGTGTCCAGCACCTGGCCACCAAAGCGTTCGCCCATCAGGCCAGTACGAATACCTTTACGTGCCGAGTAGATGGCCGCTGCCGCGCCCGCCGGGCCGCTGCCGACGATCAACACTTCATAGGCATCACGTTTGTTCAGCTCTTCCGCCGCGCGTTTATCGGCGTTGGTGTCCACTTTACCGACGATTTCCGCCAGGCTCAGACGGCCCTGACCGAACTCTTTGCCATTCAGAAATACCGCTGGCACGCCCATCACGTTGCGTTCGGTGATTTCGTTCTGGAACATACCGCCATCAATCGCGGTATGGCTGATGCGCGGATTCAGTACCGCCATCAGGTTCAGCGCCTGTACCACGTCAGGACAGTTGTGGCACGACAGTGAATAATAGGTTTCGAAATGGAAATCACCTTCCAGCGCTACCACTTGATCCAGCAGGCTCTGCGCTTCTTTCGAAGGGTGTCCACCGGTTTGCAGCAGGGCTAAAACCAGTGAAGTGAATTCATGGCCCATTGGCGAACCGGCAAAGCGCGGACCGCTCTGGCTGCCTGGGTTAGTAATCAGGAAAGAGGGTTTACGCACCGGACGATCGTTCTCTTCACGGAAGCTGACTTTATCTGACAAGCTCGCGATATCGACCAGCAGAGTACGGATCTCTGCCGATTTAGCGCCATCATCCAATGTGGCAATCAACTCAACCGGTTTCGTTAGTTTCTCAAGGTAAGCCTTGAGTTGGGTTTTTAAATTGGTGTCGAGCATAGTGAGTTCCTGTCATGAAAATCGGGTGCCGTAGCACCCGATAGAGAAAGATCGAATGGCGTGATGTTGGCTTAGATTTTGCCAACCAGGTCCAGTGATGGAGCCAGCGTTGCTTCGCCTTCTTTCCATTTTGCCGGGCAAACTTCGCCTGGGTGAGAAGCCACGTACTGTGCTGCTTTCACTTTGCGGATCAGGTCTGATGCATCACGGCCAATGCCTTCTGCAGTGATTTCGATCGCCTGAATGATGCCTTCCGGGTCAACGATGAAGGTACCACGGTCTGCCAGGCCTTCGTCTTCACGCATGATTTCGAAGTTACGGGTCAGCGCGCCAGTTGGGTCACCGATCATCGCGTATTTGATTTTTGCGATGGTGTCAGAAGAACCGTGCCAGGCTTTGTGGGTAAAGTGCGTGTCGGTAGAAACAGAGTAGATATCTACGCCCAGTTTCTGGAACTCTTCATGATGGTCTGCAACGTCACCCAGTTCGGTTGGGCATACGAAGGTGAAGTCAGCCGGGTAGAAGAAGAAAACACTCCATTTACCTTCAACGTCTTTCTCGGTGACTTCGATGAATTCGCCGTTTTTGAACGCTGCGTTTTTAAATGGTTTGATCTTGGTATTAATGATGGACATGGTGACCTCCGTTAAAAGATGTGATGCAAGTTACAGAATTTTCGGGCCAACTTCTAATATGCAGACGTTATCAATCAGATAACCAAAAGCTATCAAAGCGCCGACGCCAGATTTCATGCGGCTCGCGCGGGCATTCTACACAAAAAAGCCGTTGTTCTGACAGGCTTTATCTTTTCGGCGTGAAACTGCTACTTTTGACTGATGGCTTAATCATTAACTGGTCGCCATGAATGGCGCCCCTACATTTGACCCGTGAGGATTTCGTAGGGTGCGCATTTATGCGCACCTGCAAATCACGAGAATGGAGTTGTTGAGTGCATATACGTTTTTTTGACGAAGCCGATCGCCCTTTTCTGCGCACGCTGTATCTGGCCGCGCGTCGCCATAACTGGACGTGGCTGGCTGGCGATGATTGGCAATTAGAAGATTTTGATGCGGTGATTTTGGGTGAAACCGTATTGGTGGCCGAACTGGACGGGCATCGCGTGGGGTTTGCGGCGGTGCTGGATAACGACAACTTCCTGCATAGCCTGTATGTCGATCCGGATGCGCAAGGGCAAGGCGTTGGCAGCGCGCTGCTGGAAAAGGTTCAAGAACGTTTCACCTCCACCGGCGCATTGAAATGCTTGCAAAAGAATCAGGCGGCGATGGATTTTTATCTGAAACACGGCTGGCGGCGTGAAGCGGTTGGCGAAAGTGAGCAGGGAAAATATGTGCTGATGCATTTTCCGCTGGCGGCTCGCGCCAGCGAAAGTGGACGGCGTTAAACCGCGCGGAAAGCAATATCGCCCGGGATGATTTCACCCTGCCAATAGAGCTGCGCCGCGACGCGTCCTGCCAGCTGGCGGTACAGCGCGGTAAAATCACTGTCAGGACGGCGCACCACGCTTGGTTCACCATCATCCAGATCTTCACGCAGCGTAATGTGCAGCGGCAGCTGTGCCAGCAGGCGGGTGTGGTAATCCTCCACCAGCTTCTGCGCGCCGCCGCTGCCGAAAATCGGTTCGTGGTGGCCACATTGGCTACAGATGTGCATGCTCATGTTCTCGACCACGCCCAGTACCGGTACGCTCACTTTCTCAAACATCACCATGCCTTTGCGTGCATCGATTAACGCGATGTCCTGCGGCGTCGTCACCACTAACGCGCCGGTCACCGGCACGTTCTGCGCCAGCGTAAGCTGAATATCGCCGGTGCCTGGCGGCATATCGAGAATCAAATAGTCGAGATCCGGCCACATGGTTTCGTTCAGCAGCTGCATCAGGGCTTTGCTGGCCATCGGGCCGCGCCACACCATGGCGTTATCGTCGGTTACCAGATAGCCGATGGAGTTGGTTGCCAGGCCGTGCGCCATAATCGGCGCCATGTGCGTGCCATCCGGTGAAGTGGGACGCTGATTTTCGGTGCCGAGCATGTTGGGAATTGACGGGCCGTAAATATCCGCATCAAGAATCCCCACGCGCGCACCTTCCGCAATCAACGCCAGCGCCATATTCACGGCGGTACTGGATTTGCCTACGCCACCTTTGCCAGAACTCACCGCGATGATATTTTTCACACTGGTCGCACCTGGATGGTTTTTCACGCGCTTCAGCGTGGCAATATCGTGGCGCAGCCGCCAGTCGATGGCGCTGGCATCCGTTAAGCGCAGCAATTCTGCACTGGTTTGCGCTTTCAAAACTTCAAAGGCGCTGGCCCACGCAAACGGCATCACCAGCTCGATATGCAGCTTGTCATCCAGCAGCGCCACGTGGCGCAAAGCTTTCAGCGTGGTGAGGTTGTGTTGCAGCGTCGGATGTTCAAAGTCACTCAGCACGCCGCTGACCAGGGCCCGCAGCGCTTCAGGTGAATGATGTTGCTGGGATTGTGAAGTCATCCCTACTCCTTGTTTTTTCATCTCGCCAGATTGCGGCGGTGTCTGTTCAATAATATCAGATAGGCGCTAAAAGTGACGCGGATGTCCTGTCGTGTTTACGCCAGAGAGTGCTTCGGTTAACATCTAAACCCGATTTTTCTTCAACGGAACGCTACGCAAACATGACTCAAGTCGCTAAAAAAATTCTGGTAACGTGCGCACTGCCGTACGCAAACGGTTCAATCCATCTCGGTCACATGCTTGAACACATTCAGGCTGACATTTGGGTCCGTTACCAGCGAATGCGTGGCAACCAGGTTCACTTCATCTGTGCTGACGACGCCCATGGCACGCCAATCATGCTGAAAGCGCAGCAGTTGGGTGTGGCACCAGAGCAGATGATTGCCGAAATGAAGCAAGAGCACGAGACCGATTTCGCCGGCTTCAACATCGGCTACGACAACTATCACTCGACGCACAGCGATGAGAACCGTCAGCTGTCCGAGCTGATTTATGGTCGTCTGAAAGAGAATGGTTTTATTAAGAACCGTACCATTTCGCAGCTGTACGATCCTGAGAAAGGCATGTTCCTGCCGGACCGTTTCGTCAAGGGCACCTGCCCGAAATGTAAATCACCGGATCAATATGGCGACAACTGCGAAGTGTGCAGCGCGACCTACAGCCCAACCGAGCTGATCGACCCGAAATCGGTGGTTTCTGGCGCCACGCCGGTGCTGCGTGATTCCGAACACTTCTTCTTCGATCTGCCGTCCTTCAGCGCCATGCTGCAGGCGTGGACGCGTTCAGGCGCGCTGCAGGAGCAGGTGGCGAATAAAATGCAGGAGTGGTTCGAATCGGGGTTACAGCAGTGGGATATCTCTCGCGATGCGCCTTACTTTGGCTTCGAAATTCCAGGCGCGCCGGGCAAATACTTCTACGTTTGGCTGGATGCGCCAATCGGCTACATGGGTTCATTTAAAAACCTGTGCGATAAGCGCGGCAATATCGATTTCGACGAGTTCTGGAAGAAAGACTCTACCACCGAGCTGTATCACTTTATCGGTAAAGATATCGTCTATTTCCACAGCCTGTTCTGGCCGGCAATGCTGGAAGGCAGCAACTTCCGCAAGCCAACCAACCTGTTCGTGCATGGTTATGTAACGGTAAACGGCGCGAAGATGTCGAAATCGCGCGGCACCTTTATTAAAGCCAGCACCTGGCTGCAGCATCTGGATGCCGACAGCCTGCGTTATTACTACGCGGCCAAGCTCTCCTCACGCATCGACGATATCGACCTGAATCTGGAAGATTTCGTGCAGCGCGTGAATGCGGATGTGGTGAATAAAGTGGTTAACCTGGCATCGCGTAACGCGGGCTTCCTGACCAAACGCTTTGGCGGCAAACTGGCGAGCGAGCTGGCCGATCCGGCGCTGTATCAGACCTTTGTTGATGCCTCTGAAAGGATTGGCGAAGCCTGGGCCAGCCGCGAATTTAACCGTGCGATTCGTGAAATCATGGCGCTGGCCGATCTGGCTAACCGCTATGTCGATGAGCAGGCGCCGTGGGTGGTAGCGAAACAAGAGGGCCGTGATGCCGATCTGCAAGCCATTTGCTCAATGGGCATCAACCTGTTCCGCGTGCTGATGACCTGGCTGAAGCCGGTGCTGCCATCATTGAGTGAGCGTACTGAAGCCTTCCTGCAGAGCGAACTGAGCTGGGATGCGATTGCGCAACCGCTGCTCGATCACGACGTAGCACCGTTCAAAGCGCTGTATGGCCGTATCGAGATGAGCAAAGTTGAGGCGCTGGTTGAAGCCTCAAAAGAGGATGCGGCGGCGGCAAATAAGCCTGCAGCAACCGGGCCGCTGGCCGATGCGCCAATTGGTGACACCATCACCATTGATGATTTCGCCAAGGTCGATATGCGTGTGGCGCTGATTGAGAAAGCCGAGTTGGTAGACGGTTCTGACAAGCTGCTGCGTCTGGAGCTGGATGTGGGCGGCGAGAAGCGTCAGATCTTCTCTGGTATTCGCGCGGCGTATCCGGACCCTTCCGTGCTGGTTGGCAAAATGACCATCATCGTCGCCAACCTCGCGCCGCGTAAAATGCGCTTCGGTATTTCAGAAGGCATGGTGCTGTCAGCCGGCCCGGGTGGAAAAGACCTGTTCGTGCTTTCGGTCGATAGCGGCGCAGTACCGGGAATGCCGGTTAAGTAGGATATTTTGTTTTCCCTCACCCTAGCCCTCTCCCGCGCGCGGGAGAGGGAATAGTTAGGTTGGAGCATTGATTAAATATTCACTTAAAACGATTCCCTCGCACGCTTGCGGGAGAGGGAATGGTTAGGTGGGAGCATTGAATCAAATATTCGCTTAAAACGGTCCCTCGCACGCTTGCGGGAGAGGGAATGGTTAGGTGGGAGCATTGAATCAAATATTCGCTTAAAACGGTTCCCTCGCCCGCTTGCGGGAGAGGGAATCGTTAGGTTGGAGCATTGAATCAAATACTCGCTTAAAACGGTTCCCTCGCCCGCTTGCAGGAGAGGGAATGGTTAGGTTGGAGCATTGAATCAAATACTCGCTTAAAACGGTTCCCTCGCCCGCTTGCGGGAGAGGGCTAGGGTGAGGGCGCAGGCCGCAGCGTCAGCTGTCGATATATCTCATCCATCACCGCATCAAACTCCTCGAAAACCTGATTATTCCAGAATCGAATCACTCGCCAGCCACTGCGCTGTAAAAATGCCGTTCGTTGTTCATCATAAATTTTTGCCGCATCTTCATTATGTTGCCCGCCATCAAGCTCCACGATTAACAGCCTTTCAATACAGGCGAAATCGACAATATAGCGTCCAATCGGATGCTGGCGCCGAAACTTCACTCCGCACAAATTCCGGTTACGTAAAAAATGCCACAATTGATGCTCCGATTCTGGCATTGCTTTGCGCAGTTCACGCTGACGTGTAACAGCCTTCATCATTCCCCTCTCCCTGAATTTTTTGTCCACCCTACACCCTGCACAGAAGAGGAAAAGAACGCGATGAAAAAGCTGGAATCTACATTCCAATGTGATCGCTAGCACGCTAAGCGCTTAATGCGTATGATGAAGCGCCATGAAAACAGGAGCCTGACATGCCCTCCGTGCTATCTGCCTGCTGGCGCTATCTGCGCGCCTTCATCATTATTTATGCGGCGCTTTACGCCGGAATGGGGATATCTGCCCTGCTCCCAATCACTATTCCCGGTAGCATTATCGGCATGCTGCTGCTGTTCCTACTGCTGGCGCTGCAAATTCTGCCGGTTGACTGGGTCAAACCCGGCTGTCATTTGCTGATTCGCTACATGGCATTGCTGTTTGTTCCCATTAGCGTAGGCGTAATGGGTTATACCGACATTCTCACCGCCCAGTTTGGGCCGATTGTGGTGTCGTGCATGGTCAGCACTTTCCTGGTTTTGCTGATTGTCGGCCTGAGCGCAGAACGAATGCAGCGTCCGCGGGAGAAAAACCATGACTGATGCCTGGTGGTCGCTACCGCTGACCGTGATCGCCTATCTGCTGGCGCGCAAGCTGGCGGCGAAAATCAATATTTCCATCGTCAATCCCTTGTTGGTTGCGATGGCGATTGTCATTCCGCTCCTATTGATCACCCACATGCCCTATGCCCGCTATTTTGCTGGCAGCAGCCTGCTGAATCAGCTACTGCAACCCGCCGTGGTCGCGCTGGCCCTGCCGCTGTACGAGCAGATGCATCAAATTCGCGCACGCTGGAAAACCATTATCAGCGTGTGTTTCATTGGCAGCATTACAGCGATGGTGTCAGGCACTGCCATTGCCCTGTGGATGGGCGCGACGCCAGAAATCGCCGCCACTATCATGCCAAAATCGGTTACCACGCCGATTGCGATGGCTGTGTCTGCTTCATTACACGGTATTCCCGCTATTAGTGCGATCTGCGTGCTGATCGCCGGGGTGCTGGGCGCGGTATTTGGTCATATGTTGCTGAATCTGTTTAAGGTGAAGAGCAAATCCTCGCGAGGTTTGGCGATTGGTAACGCTTCGCATGCGTTAGGTACGGCGCGTGCTGCAGAGATCGATTATCAGGAAGGCGCATTCAGCTCTTTAGCGCTGGTGATCTGCGGCATCATTACGTCGTTACTGGCACCCTTTCTTTTTCCCCTGTTAATGCATTGGTTTGGCTAAAACTTGCGAGAGATCTCGCAAAGTTGAAACAACCCAATCAGCTTGCATTGTCAGAGCGACTTGGATCACATATAAAACGTCAGGCGGCGCATTGCCGCTAACGCGAAACTGAGGTCATCACATCATGCATCCACGATTCTCTACTGCTTTTTCTGCCCTGCCCGCAGCGCTACAAACGGCGATCCAGCCGCTGCTGGATGCGGCTGATTTCCATGGCGTATTGCGTCCTCAGGATATCGCGCAATTGAAACAGCTTACCGGTCTGGATGATGATGCGCTGGCGCTGGCACTGTTGCCGCTGGCAGCAAGTTGCGCTGTGGCTACCGTTTCGAATTTCAACGTCGGCGCCATTTCTCGCGGCGTTAGCGGCCATTGGTATTTCGGGGCCAATATGGAGTTCCTGCACGCGCCGCTGCAGCAGACGGTACATGCCGAGCAAAGTGCGATTACCCATGCCTGGCTACGCGGTGAAGAGAAATTAGCGGCAATTACCGTCAACTACACGCCGTGCGGCCATTGCCGCCAGTTCATGAATGAGCTTAATAGCGGCACCGCAATTCGCATTAGCTTGCCGGGACGCGCCGTGAGCACGCTCGGTGATTATCTGCCGGATGCGTTTGGCCCCGCTGATTTGAACATCACCGAACGTTTGTTAACGCCGGTCAATCATGGTTTTGCCGTAAAGGGTGATGCATTGCAACAAGCGGCCATTGAGGCCGCAAATCACAGTCACGCACCTTACAGCCAGAGCTACAGCGGCGTAGCACTTCGCAGCCAGAGTGGTAAAACCTTTACGGGCCGCTATGCGGAAAATGCCGCTTTTAACCCAAGCTTGCCACCGTTACAGGCCGCGTTGATTTTAATGAACATGAGCAATGAAGCGCTCGATACTATTCAGCAGGCCGTGCTGGCCGAATCTCAGGGCAGCACGCTAAGTCAGTCGGATGCCACACGCGCGACGCTGGCAGCCTTGGGATGTGAAGATTTCTCAATTACTTTAGTTTCGAAAACATCAGTTTAGTGATCCTTTTACCGCTTTTGTGACCTTCTGTTAACAAAAGCTGTACATCTGCAGGAATTTTCATAGGATCGGGCGCCAGACCCTCTTCACATCCAGATGGACTGGCGTTACCTTTTCTCGGCGATACGTCAGAAAACACTGCAACCGGAGCAAGCACTGCATGGAACTCGACTACGAAAGTAAACGTCCGCTGTATATTCCTTACGCGGGTCCGATCCTGCTGGAATTTCCGCTGTTGAACAAAGGCAGCGCCTTCAGCCTTGAAGAACGTAACGAATTTAACCTAAACGGTCTGCTGCCTGAAGCAGTGGAATCCATCGAAGAGCAGGCAGAACGAGCCTGGCGCCAGTTCCTGGATTTCAAAAACAATAACGACAAGCATGTTTACCTGCGCAACATCCAGGACACCAACGAAACCCTCTTCTACCGACTGCTCGATAATCATCTGGAAGAGATGATGCCGATTATCTACACCCCAACCGTCGGCGCCGCCTGTGAGCACTTCTCAGAAATCTACCGCCGAGCACGTGGTGTATTCATCTCTTATAACAACCGCGATCGCATTGAAGACATGCTGCAAAACGCCACCAAGCAGAATGTGAAGGTGATTGTGGTGACCGATGGCGAGCGTATTCTTGGCCTCGGCGATCTGGGCATTGGCGGCATGGGCATCCCAATCGGTAAGCTGTCGCTGTATACCGCGTGCGGTGGCATCAGCCCGGCTTATACCTTGCCGGTTGTGCTGGACGTAGGTACCAATAACCAGCAGCTGCTGAACGACCCGCTCTACATGGGCTGGCGCCATCCGCGTATCACTGGTGAAGAATACGAAGAATTCGTTAACGAATTCATTCAGGCGGTTAATCGCCGCTGGCCAAATGTGCTGTTGCAGTTTGAAGACTTCGCACAGAAAAACGCCATGCCGCTGCTGGAACGCTATCGTGATGAGATCTGCTGCTTTAACGACGACATTCAGGGCACCGCCGCCGTTACTGTTGGCACCCTAATCGCTGCCAGCCGTGCTGCAGGCAGCCGCCTGTGTGAGCAGAAAGTGGTATTCCTGGGTGCCGGTTCTGCCGGTTGTGGTATCGCCGAGCAGATTATCGCGCAGATGAAGTCTGAAGGCTTAAGTGATGATGAAGCCCGCAGCCGGGTGATGATGGTGGACCGTTTTGGTCTGCTGACCGACAAGCTGCCTAATCTGCTTAATTTCCAGAGCAAGCTGGTGCAGAAGAGCGACAGCTTGAAAGAGTGGGACACCAGCAGCGACTCAATTTCTCTGCTGGACGTGGTGCGCAATGCCAAACCGGATATTCTGATCGGCGTGTCTGGCCAGCCCGGCCTGTTCACCGAAGAGATTATCCGCGAAATGCACAAACACACGAAGCGGCCGATCGTTATGCCGTTGTCGAACCCGACGTCACGCGTGGAAGCAACGCCAGCCGACATCATCGCCTGGACCGACGGTGCAGCGCTGGTTGCCACCGGCAGCCCATTCTCGCCGGTAACGTGGAAAGGGAAAACCTATCCAATCGCCCAGTGCAATAACTCCTATATCTTCCCTGGAATTGGTTTGGGCGTAATCGCTTCTGGCGCCAGCCGCGTAACGGATTCGATGCTGATGACCGCCAGCCGCGCTTTGGCTGACTGTTCACCGCTGGCGAATGATGGTGAAGGACCGGTTCTGCCAGAAATCAAAGATATTCAGGGCGTTTCGAAGCTGATTGCCATCGAAGTAGGTAAAGCGGCGCAGCTGGCTGGTGTGGCGGTTGTCACTTCAGAAGATGTCTTGTCGAAAGCTGTGAGCAACAACTTCTGGCTGCCGCAGTATCGTCACTATCGCCGTACCTCGATTTAAGTCGCAGCACGATCGGACTTTGCAGGTCCGATCGTGTTTAAAAAAACGCCGGCCAACTGGCGTTTACTTGCTTCCCCCGTCCGCCTCAAGTAGCCTTTAGCCATTCTGAATTCTGCCAACCGAGTGCCCGCGCGCATGATTAAACGCGTATTGTTTGGTCTGTTTTTCATCATCTTATTGGTGGTGGCGACCGCGCTCGGCCTGGATCGCTGGATCAGCTGGAAAACCGCCCCCTTTATTTATGAAGATGTCACCTCGCTGCCGCATCGTCAGGTCGGCGTGGTCTTGGGCACGGCTAAGTATTACCGCACCGGCGTTATCAATCAGTATTACCTCTACCGTATTCAGGGGGCATTGAACGCCTACAATAGCGGCAAGGTAAATTATCTGCTGCTGAGCGGCGATAATGCGCAGCAAAGCTATAACGAGCCAATGACCATGCGTCGCGATTTGATCAAAGCAGGCGTAGCGCCGGCAGATATCGTGCTGGATTATGCCGGTTTTCGCACGCTGGATTCGATTGTGCGCACGCGCAAAGTGTTCGATACCAACGATTTCATCATTATTACCCAGCGTTTTCACTGTGAGCGTGCGTTGTATATTGCGCTGCATTTAGGCATTCAGGCGCAGTGTTATGCGGTGCCATCGCCGAAGAATATGTTGTCGGTGCGTTTCCGTGAAGTGGGGGCGCGTTTAGGCGCGCTGGCGGATTTGTATTTGATGAAGCGTGAACCGCGCTTCCTTGGGCCGCTGGTGCCAATTCCGGCGGTGCATGAAGTCCCTGAGGACGCGCAGAGTTATCCGGCGGTCACGCCAGAGCAATTATTAGAGCTGGAAGAGAAGTTGCAGAAATAAAAAAGGGTCGCCTGAAGGCGACCCTTTTTTGATGACGTTTGTTACTTCTTACGCGCGTATTTCAACGAATCCAGCGCCACGGCGAAGATGATGATGCCGCCCTTAATAATGTACTGCCAGTAAGGGTTCACGCCGATGTAGGTCAAACCGTAGTTGATGACGGTAAAGATGATTACACCGGTTACCACACCCGCCACTGAACCCACACCACCGGCAAACGACACCCCGCCGACGACACACGCTGCAATCGCATCCAGCTCATACATAAAGCCGAGGTTGTTGGTGGCGCTGCCGATACGGCCCGCTTCCAGCATCCCACCGAACGCGTAGAACACACCCGACAAGGCATAAATCAGAATCAGGTTGAATGGAACGTTTACGCCTGACACTTTTGCGGCTTCCGGGTTACCGCCGATGGCAAAAATGTTGCGACCGAAGCGGGTTTTATTCCACAGCACCCAAACAAAGACGATGGCAATGACGGCGTAGAAGGTGATAAATGACAGTTTAAAATCACCGAAACGCAGGAAGCCCTGGGCAAATTTGGAGAAGCCCGGATCGAAACCGGCAATCGGCGAGGCACCCACAAAGTCGTAATAGAGTGAGTTGATACCGTAAACGATGATCATGGTGCCCAGGGTGGTGATAAACGGCGTTACCTTGAGGTAAGCAATAATCACACCGTTCACCAAACCAATTACACCGCCGATGATGCAAACAGTCAGAATAACTAACGGGATTGGCACGGTATCCAGATGCGGGAACACTTTGTTGGCGTTATCCATGGCCTGCAGCAATGTGGCAGCAACCACCGCCGCTAAGCCCACCTGACGTCCTGCCGAAAGATCGGTACCTTGCGTAACAATCAAACCGGCAACACCCAGCGCGATAATGATACGCACAGAGGATTGGGTCAGGATATTACTCAGGTTCATTAAACTTAAAAAAGTGGGATCCTGGAAAATAATAATTGCCAGCAGTACAAACAGGACAACATAAATGCCACCCTCTTTTAACCAGGTTAGCGCATTCTTTTTAGTAGTCGCTTTCATGTTAAAGCCCTTGCTTCATTAAAGGTGTAATGACGCTAAACGCAGGATTTCATTCTGCGAGGTCGTTTTGGTATCAACAATGCCCGCTACCTGGCCATTACTCATCACTAAAATACGATCGGTAATACCCAACAGTTCTGGCATTTCAGAAGAGATAATAATGATGCCCTTCTCTTTCTTCGCCAACTCAGCAATCAGTTGGTAAATTTCGAATTTTGCACCCACGTCAATGCCACGCGTTGGCTCATCAAGCATCAATATTTCCGGCTGCGTTAATAACCAGCGACCAATAATCACTTTTTGTTGGTTACCACCGGAAAGCGAGCCAATTTGTGTATGATGACCCGGCGTTTTCACGCGCATTGAATCAATTACCCATTGGGTATCACTCTTCATGCGTTTATTATCGAGCAATCCCATGCTGGATTTATACTTTTTAATATTGGAGATAAGCGAGTTAAAGCCAATATCCAGATAAGCATAAATACCGGTGGAACGACGCTCTTCCGTCACCAGCGCAAAACCGTGATTAATCGCTTCATTGGCGCTGTGGTTATTAATACTTTTCCCGTGCAGCTTAATGGTGCCGCCCGACTTTTCGCGAATACCAAACAGGGTTTCGACGATGTCAGTTCGCTTCGCCCCCACCAAACCTGCAATGCCGAAAATCTCCCCTTTATGCAGATCAAATGAGATGTCGCGAATGGAAGGCTGACGCAACGAGGTTAAGTGGCGCACCTCTAGAATGACTTCACCCGGTACGTTCGATTTGTCTGGGAAACGCTGGTTCAATGAACGGCCAACCATCATTGAGATGATTTTGTCCATATCCAACCCTTCCAGCGGCTGGGTAGCAATCCA
Source organism: Pantoea sp. BRR-3P (assembly GCF_039621635.1). Lineage (NCBI taxonomy): Bacteria > Pseudomonadati > Pseudomonadota > Gammaproteobacteria > Enterobacterales > Erwiniaceae > Pantoea > Pantoea sp. BRR-3P. Next base: position 1,242,055 of record NZ_CP155066.1, on the reverse strand, counting down.
CTGTCCATCACGCAAAATGGTGATCTCATCGCACAGCTGGAAGATCTCTTCCATCTTGTGTGAGATATACACGATGCCGCAGCCACGGTCTTTTAGCTTACGGATGATGGTGAACAGATGGTTTACTTCTTTTTCGGTCAGCGACGAGGTCGGCTCATCCATAATAACGATTTTGGCGTTATACGAGAAAGCTTTGGCGATCTCAATCATCTGCATTTGCGAAACAGATAAGGTGGCGACTTTATCGCGCGGATCGATATCAATATCTAATTCATCAAAGATCGCTTTGGTATCGCGATACATTTTATCCTGATCGACAAACACACCTTTACGCGGATAACGGCCAAGCCACATGTTATCCATTACGTTGCGTTGCAAAACCAGGTTTAATTCCTGATGCACCATCGACACGCCATTTTCCAGCGCCTCTTTGGAGCTTTTGTAATCAATTTCCTCACCCTGAAACAGGATGCTCCCCGTATCCTTTTTATAAATCCCAAACAGACATTTTAATAATGTAGATTTCCCGGCACCGTTTTCTCCCATTAATGCATGAACGGAGTGCGGCCGCACTTTTAAATTCACATTATCTAAGGCTTTAACCCCTGGAAATGATTTCGAGACATTCGTCATCTCCAGCAGATATTCACGCTGTGTGGTCGGATTCTCACTGGCCATAATTTACCTGGCTAAATAAAGCGTTGGTCAGATGCAATAAGGCGCGGCGAAGTGCCGCGCCCAGGATGAATTACTTCACAAACTGCGACAGATTTTCTTTATCTACTGGTACGTAAGGAACACGTACGATTTTATTTTCCATCTTGAAGTTAGTGCCTGCGGTGGCTTCTTTGCCATTGGCCAGGTTATTGGCAATATCCAATGTGGCTTTTGCCTGGTTTTCCGCATCATTCAGCACGGTACCCGCCAGCGCACCAGATTTCACCAGCGCCAGCGCTTCTGGCAGTGCATCCACGCCAAACACCGGAATATTGGTTTTGTTGTGGGCTTTCAGCGCTTCAACCGCACCCATCGCCATCGCATCGTTGTTGGCCATGATCACTTCAATTTTGTCGGCGTTCGGGCCAGACAGCCAGGCATCCACTTTGTCTTTTGCCTGCGCGGTATCCCACATCGCTGTATCCATCATCAGCTGCTGCGTTTTCAGGCCGTCTTTGTTCAAGGTATCAATCACGTATTTAGTACGCGCTTCAGCGTCCGGGTGGCCCGGCTCGCCTTTCAGCAGCGCGAACTGAATTTGACCATCTTTGTTCAGATCCCAGGCTGGCGTCGCCTTCCAGTGCTTCTCAATCAGCTGACCCTGGATAATGCCTGACTCTTTAGAATCGGTACCAACGTAATAGGCCTTCGGATAGCTGGCCAGCACTTTGGCGTTTGGTTCTTTGTTGAAGAACACCACTGGCACATCGTTGGCTTTCGCTTTATCGATCACCACTGCCGCAGCAGCCGGATCCACCAGGTTGATCGCCAGCGCTTTCACGCCTTTCGCCATCAACACGTCGATCTGGTCATTTTGCTTGGATTGGTCGTTCTGCGAGTCATTCATCAGCAGCTGGATGCCACCGACGGTTTTGGCTTCTTTCTCAATGTCCTTACGCACCATCGACATGAAGTTATCGTCGTATTTGTAAATGGTCACGCCAATGCGAGTATCGGCGGCGTGCGCAGTTGCACCAAACATCATGCTGGCAACCAGTGCTGTGAGCGTGAAAACCTTCTTATTCATGGTATCTCCGGTTTTTATGTAGGGCATTTCATTGCGCCGTAATGCCTGCGGGCAGACAGCGCCGTCGGTTTTAATTTGAATCCATGGGGCGGACGCGTAACGCAAAGCCGGGCCACCATCGCAATCCTGACTTCCCTGTACGTAAACGCTTCCTGAAGAGTGTTGTGAACTATTTCAATCGGCTACTGAAACCTGCTGAGAGAAGGATTACCCAGCGTTACATGATGTTTCAGTCCGGTAAGACGCTGCCATCATAGTGAGCGTCATGTTAATTAACTGTGAATACAATCACAGATTGGAAACGGTTACACAGGGCTATCGCCTGAATTAGTGACCGACTCCACAATTTGCCGCTGCGCCACCGAATGACGACGCACTAGCGTCGGCATAAAGCAGTGTGTGGCATGTTGATCCAGCTCGCCTGCAGCCCCCTTCAGCGCCAGTTCTGTAGCAAGTTTAGCCATGGAAACAATAGGATAGCGGACGGTAGTTAATTGCGGATCGGTGTATCTTGAGATGGGAATATCATCAAAACCAATGACTGAAAAATGCTGTGGAACCTGGATGCCGTTGTCCTTAAGCGCCGTCAATGCCCCCGCCGCCATGCCGTCATTATAGGAAAACACGGCGGTTAAATGTAAATTGCGCCCAAGCAGTTCCACCATCGCCGCTTCCCCCCCTTGCATATCGGGCTCGGCATGCGCAATCCACGCCTCCTGCGGGCGAATACCCTGCTCTGCCAGGGCTTGCAGCCAGCCATCACGCCGCTGTGTCACATCTTCAATCGGGTGACTGGAGCTGAGAAAACCAATGCGTTGATGGCCCTGCTGTAACAGCATGCGCGTGGCAACCTGTGCGCCTGTAACGTTATCAAGGCAAACACAGCGATGCTCATAACCAGGAATTGTGCGATTAATCAGTACCATGCCAGGAACGTGATCCATAAATTGCATCAGCTCTGCGTCTGAAAGCGTTTTCGCATGCACCACTAATGCATTGCAGCGTTGACGTATCAGCACCTCAATCGCGTGGCGTTCTTTCTCTTCCAAGTGCCATGAGTTGCTGATGAGCACGTGTTTATGTACGCGCTGCGCCACGGTATCGACCGCTTTAACTAATGCGCCGAAGAAGGGGTCGGAGACGTCCATCACCACCACACCAATGGTATCGCTGACTTGCGTTGCTAAGGCTTGCGCATTGGCGTTAGGGCGATAGTCGAGTGCATCAACCGCGGCCAACACGGCTTCTCGGGTATCGGCGGTGACTGCACTGCTGTTATTGAGCACACGTGACACGGTGGCAACTGACACACCGGCCTGACGAGCGACATCACGAATCGTTATCATGCAGCTGTTCCACAGGGGCTGAAAATGCGCGACAAGCGCGTAACGGCGCTATTCTGGCAGGGCACAGGGAACGACTACGTGAATTACGTCACACCAATGAAAGCGGTTACATACAATTCTGCAACCTTTGTGATGAATATCATTATCTGGTGGAGGAAGAAGGTGTGGTTTTTCCGGCGGCAAGACGCGTCAATTTACGCCACAGCCACTCCAGCGGCCCCTGTGGGAAAAATCGCAGCCATAGCACAGAAAACAAGATGTTAATCAGCCAGATTGCCGGGACAAAGGCCAGCAGATGCAAGCGATCAAACTTGAGGAAGAGATTGAAACGATAGAAGAGCGTGGTGCAAATGAGCGTCTGTAACAGATAATTGCTCAATGCCATGCGGCCAACGCATTGAATGGCATAGCTGAAGCGCGTTGAAGCAATTTGCGGCCAGAAGCCGAGGCAAAGTGCGGCATAGCCAAGGCTGATGAACGGGCTGGCGAGGTCGCGCGGTATTTGCAGAAAAAAGCCGGTCCAGCGGAACTCCCAGCCTAGCATCCACTGCGCTGCAATGCCTGGAATCGCAATCAGCCAGCCAATCGTCAGCAGTAATGCTGCAGAGCGTCGATAGTGCTGCACGCTAAATTGCCCGCTAAGCCAGCCGCTACGCATCAGGGCAGCGCCAATCAGCATCAGCCCCGCCAGCTGCCAGCCATATTGGGAGGCCAGCGCCATCAACCCCGATGACAAGTGGTCAAGCCGGTTCTGCACCGCTTCCCAACCACCAAGCATTTTCCAATAGCTTTCATATTCCAGATCGGCTGCGCCAGGCAGCCAGGAGCGCGTGGGATTCGGGCTCGAAATGGCACCAAACACCAGCAAAACGCCGCAGCCAACGAGATAAAGCAACGCACCAGTTTGTAGCAGAGCGCGGTCAGACGGCACGTCGCGCAGCATGCGCCAGATAATCAGCCCAATCAGGCCGTAATCCAGCAGAATGTCGCCTTCCCAGAAAAATAGTGCGTGAATAAAGCCGATGAACACCAGCAACGTCAGGCGCGCTGACATCCAGCGGCTGCCGCGCGGCGCTTGCAGATAAAGCCCGGCGCCAAACAGCAAAGCAAACAGCGTAAGAAACTTGAGCTGCGCCAGACCATCCATGACTGCCCAGGTCCAGGCGTCAGATGTGGAAGCCTGCCCTTGCCACGCCGGATTTAGATAGGCTGCCGCGGGCAGCGCAAAACCGACGATATTCAACAGCAAGATGCCGAGAATGGCGCAGCCACGAATGAAATCCAGCGCGAGATAGCGTTGCATCGAGTGCCTTGACGGAGACAGGAAATCGGGCGACAAACCGCCGCCCCAAAGATTAGCTGTGGCGAACCGCGCGCAGGAATTCCTGACGCGTGTTCTGGCTGGATTTGAACAAGCCACCCAGCGAGGTAGTGGTTGTCGCGCTGGTCGCATCCTTCACGCCACGCGCTTTCACGCAGTAGTGCACGGCATCAATCGACACGGCAACGTTATTGGTGCCGAGCAGCGTTTGCAGTGCGACCAACACTTGTTGCGTCAGGCGCTCTTGCACCTGCGGACGCTGGGCGAAGAACTGCACAATGCGGTTAATTTTCGACAGGCCAATCACTTTGTCTTTCGGGATGTAGGCCACGGTGGCTTTGCCGTCGATGATCACAAAATGATGCTCGCAGGTACTGGTCAGCGTGATATCACGCACGGTCACCATCTCATCAACCTTCATCTTGTTTTCGATGACGGTGATCTTCGGGAAGTTGGCGTAATCGAGACCCGAAAAAATTTCATCCACATACATTTTGGCGATGCGGTTGGGCGTCTCCATCAGGCTGTCATCTTCAAGATCCAGATTCAGCAGCTGCATAATTTGGGTCATGTGACCGGCGATTTCACGCTTGCGCGCGGCATCATCCATATCACGTATCGGCGCGCGTAATGGCGTTTCCAGACCACGCGCCAACAGCGCTTCGTGAACCAGGGCGGCTTCCTGACTTAAGGTGCTCATCTTACTCTTCTCCGGCAGGTGATGCGCCCGCGGGTCTTCGCCCACGGGGGAAATTCTGAGCGCGTATTGTGAAACACTCCGCGCCTGTAATCCAGTAATCAATCTGATAGAAGATGAAAGCTTTTCATGCTGTACGGCGGCGTAAAACCAGTATACCTGCAAGGATTAAGCTGAGGCCGGCGACCCACAGCGCGGGTTCCAGTCGATGCCACAGCACGCTGGAAATCCACGACAGCAGCGGACCGCCCAACTGCCCTACCGCATAGCCGGTGGTCAACAATCCGGCTAAATAACGCGTATGCTGCGGCGCCAGCTCGCGGCCATATTGCAATGCCAGTTGCACTACGCACAGGAAGCCGCCACCAATCAGCAGCGCACCGAGCATCAAGCCGTTCAGACCGGGCATCACAATCGCCGCAATCACGCCCAGAGCCTGCGCCCACAGCACGATAGCGAGACGGAGATGGCTGCTGCCCCAATGCCGCGTGATGATCCCTAGCACAATGCCGATCACCGCAGCGCCGCCGAATACCGGCCAGACAAACTGGGCGAATGCGCTATCAGGGAAACGCGCTGCCGCCATTTGCGACATAAACGTGGCGGGCAGAATGTAGCCGAACCCGGCAAGACTGTAGCTCAACACTAATCGCTTGAGATCGCCATTCAGCACCAGCGGATCGGCGGCTTGATCGGGCCGATGCAGTTGCCCCGTGCGCGGGAGGAAACGCGCAATGGCAGCAATGAGCAACAGCGCCAGCACACCATACGCCGCCCAGGCAAACGCCGCACTGACGCCGCTGGCATGCAGCAGCACAGCCAGCATGCCGCTGAGAAAAATCCCGGTGCCAGGACCGGCAAACACCGCGGCCAATAAACCCGAACGTCCATGCAAGTGCAGCTGCTCGCTGGCCCAGGCGGCCAGCAACACCATTGCCCAACCGCTGGCCCAACCAATCAGGAAACGAATCACGCCGTGTAACCATGGCCCGCTGACGCACGCTGAAAGCAGCGTCAATATGACTGCGCCCCAAACGCCCACCTGCAGACGCCACTCAACGCGTTTACGCGCGCGCATGGCATCAAAAGATCCAAACAGATAGCCCAGATAGTTGAGTGCCGCCACCAAACTGGCGCTGGTAAGCGTCAACTGACCATCATGAATCATCAATGGAACCTGGGGAGTAAAAGCAAACCGCCCAATCCCCATCGCAACCACTAAACTTAAGAACGCGCTGAGCGCGACGCGAAACGCCATACCGACCTCAGGATGTTTTTATCACTTGTCACTAGCATGCATGACGTTTAAACTCACGAAAAGTGAATAATACTAACGAAGTTGTTTACGAGAAGAGAATATGGATTTAGTACAACTCCGCATGTTCTGCTCCGTCGCCGAGTCTGGCTCATTGGCCCGCGCGGCCGAGCAGCTCCATCGCGTGCCTTCCAATCTCACCACGCGCCTGCGTCAGCTTGAAGAAGAAATTGGCGTGGACTTGTTTATTCGTGAGAAGCAGCGCATTCGCCTGTCGCCGATGGGCCACAATTTTCTCAATTATGCGCAGCGTATTCTGGCACTCAGCGATGAAGCGCTGAATATGGCGCGCGCCGGTGAGCCAGGCGGCAATTTCGCGCTGGGCTCGATGGAAAGCACGGCGGCGACGCGTCTGCCTGCGCTATTGGCGGCCTATCACCAGCGCTTTCCGGCGGTTGAGCTTTCGCTCATCACTAATACTTCTGGCGAAATCATCGACAAAGTGCGCGAAGGGACACTGGCGGCCGCGCTGGTCGATGGTCCAGTGGCGCACGATGACCTCAACGGCTGTATCGCCTTTAACGAGCAGATGGTGCTGATTACCAGCCCGGAGCATGCGCCGATAAACAGCGCGCGCGATGTCCAGGGCGATACGCTGTTTGCCTTTCGTAACAGTTGTTCTTACCGCACTAAGCTGGAAGCCTGGTATCGCGAGAGCCAAACCGCGCCGAGCAGCGTGATGGAAATTCAGTCCTATCACGCGATGGTCGCCTGCGTGGCCGGTGGCGCGGGCGTGGCGATGATTCCCGCCTCGGTGCTGGCGCAGATGCCTGCCCGTGCGCGCGTCCAGGAACATGCGTTGCCGCCCGCCTACCGCGATACCGCCACCTGGCTAATGTGGCGGCGCGATGCGTTTACCCCCAACGTGGAAGCGCTGAAGTATTTGATTATTGAATTATTTGACGACCGCCCGGTTAACGACGAACTGCGGCATCCGCTGCATGTTGCTCAGTGAGTTTCTTTGTTATCGACATCACGACCATCGGGGCTATTTACCCCCCGCATCTACAGGAAGAGGGATTGCATGAACATGATTAAAACCCGCGCCGCCGTTGCCTGGGCAGCTGGCGAACCGCTGAAAATTGAAGAAGTGGATCTGATGCCACCGCAAAAAGGTGAAGTGCTGGTGCGCATCGTGGCCACCGGCGTGTGCCATACCGATGCTTACACCTTGTCTGGGCAAGATCCAGAAGGCGTATTCCCGGCGATCCTTGGTCACGAAGGCGGCGGCGTAGTAGAAGCAATTGGTGAAGGCGTCACCAGCGTGGCGGTAGGCGACCACGTGATTCCGCTTTATACGCCAGAGTGCGGCAAATGTAAGTTCTGTCTCTCCGGCAAAACCAACCTGTGTCAGGCGATTCGCGCCACCCAGGGCAAAGGTTTAATGCCTGACGGCACGACCCGCTTCTTCAAAGACGGCAAGCCGATTTTCCACTACATGGGCACTTCAACTTTCTCTGAATACACCGTGGTGCCGGAAATCTCGCTGGCGGTGATCAGTAAAGAAGCGCCGCTGGAAGAAGTGTGCCTGCTGGGCTGCGGCGTCACCACCGGCATGGGTGCGGTGATGAACACCGCGAAAGTGAAAGAAGGCGATACCGTGGCGATCTTCGGCCTGGGCGGCATTGGTTTATCCGCGATTATCGGCGCGAAAATGGCGAAGGCCGGTCGCATCATCGGTATCGATCTCAACACCAGCAAATTCGATCTGGCGCGCAAGCTGGGTGCAACCGATCTGATTAACCCGAAAGATCACGACAAGCCGATTCAGGATGTGATTGTTGAACTGACCGATGGCGGTGTCGATTTCTCCTTCGAATGTATCGGTAACGTCAACGTGATGCGCTCGGCGCTGGAGTGCTGTCATAAAGGCTGGGGCGAATCCGTCATCATCGGCGTAGCGGGTGCCGGACAGGAAATCTCCACGCGTCCGTTCCAGTTGGTAACCGGACGCGTCTGGCGCGGTTCTGCTTTTGGTGGTGTCAAAGGCCGTTCGCAGCTGCCGGGCATCGTGCAGGATTACCTTGACGGTAAGTTCGCATTAAATGATTTCATCACCCACAATCTTCCGCTGGAAGAGATTAATGACGCGTTTGATTTGATGCATGAAGGGAAATCGATCCGAACAGTGGTGCACTTTACCAAATAATCAGGAGACGTTATGGCATCCACTTTGGAGCTATTAGAAGAGCATCGCATTTTTGGTGGCTGGCAGCAGCGCTGGCGCCATCAGTCGGAGGTGCTGAACTGCCCAATGACCTTCAGCATTTTTCTGCCGCCGCCGCAGAGCGATGCGCCACCGCCAGTGGTGTGGTTCCTCGCGGGATTAACCTGCAGCGATGAGAACTTCACCACCAAAGCCGGTGCGCAGCGCGTGGCGGCGGAGCTGGGGTTGGTGCTGATCATGCCTGACACCAGCCCGCGCGGTGACGATGTGGCCAACGACAGCGGCTACGATCTCGGTCAGGGTGCTGGTTTCTACCTCAATGCGACGCAGCAGCCGTGGGCAGCGAACTTCCGCATGTTCGACTACCTCAGCGAAGAGTTACCGGAGCTGGTAGCGGATAACTTTAAGCTGAGCGATCGTCAATCGGTAATGGGTCATTCGATGGGCGGACACGGCGCGCTGGTGCTGGCGCTGCGTCTTGGCGGACGTTTTGCTTCAGCTTCCGCATTTGCGCCCATCGTCAATCCCACTGAAGTGCCGTGGGGGCAGAAAGCCTTTGCCGCCTATTTGGGAGAGGATCGTCAGACGTGGCGCGAATGGGATAGCTGTCTGTTGATGGAGCAAGTTGAGCAGCGTTTGCCGATTCTGATCGATCAAGGTGATAGCGATCAGTTCCTCGCCGATCAGCTGCGTCCGGAACGGCTGGAAGCGGTGGCGCGTGAGCAAGGTTTCCCGCTGGAGTTACGCATTCAGCCGGGATATGACCACAGCTACTTCTTTATCGCCAGCTTCGTAGAAGATCATCTGCGTTTTCACGCGAAGCATTTGTTGGTGTAACGAGGTCGCCAGAAATGGCGACCCTACGTAGGGTGCGCATTCATGCGCACCTTATTTAAACCAGCGTTTCCGCCAATCCATCGATCATCACCTGCGGCATGCCGCGTGAGCAGTGTTCGATACGCCCCCGCACGCCATACACCTGCGCCAACGTCTCTGGCGTTATTACCTTTGATGGTTCGCCGTCAGCCAACAGATTACCCTCTTTGAGCATCAGGGCATGGTCAGCATGACGTAGCGCGATGTTGATATCATGCACCACCACCACCGTGACAATGTTGCGCAGACGGGTTTCACGGCGCACCAAATCCATCACGTGGAACTGGTAGTTAAGATCGAGCGCGCTCAGCGGTTCATCCAGCAGCAGCAGCTCCGGACGGCGGATCAGCGATTGCGCCAGGCCAACTAACTGTTTTTGCCCGCCAGAAAGCTGATCGAGATAGCGCATGGCTAAATGCGCGATGCCGAGCTGATCCAGCAGATGCATGATCTCCGCTTCGCTCGAGGCGCTGTGCAAGCCACCTGACGCGCGCTGCGCCACAATAATTGATTCCAGCACGTGCAAATGCACGCCCGCTGGCAAGCTTTGCGGCAGATAAACCACGCGCTGCGCCCGCCGGGCAAACGGCTGGCCCATCAGCTCTTCACCATTGAGCCACAGCTCACCCTGCCCTTTGCTCAAACCGGCCAGCGCGCGCAGCAGCGTTGATTTGCCACAGCCGTTCGGTCCCAGCAGCACGGTGATTTTTCCGCGCGGCAGTGCGGGTACGTTGAGGTCTTCAATCACCTTGCGCTTTGGATAACCGGCGTAGAAATGGCTAAGACGTAATCCCTGTTCCATTACACCGTCCCCCGATGACGCAGAATAATACTGAGGAAGAACGGCACGCCGACCAGCGACGTCACAATCCCCACCGGAATGATTACGCCAGGAATCAGGTTTTTCGAGGCTACCGACGCCAGCGACAGTACCAGCGCACCAACCAGCGCACTGGCGGGCAGATAATAACGGTGATCTTCACCAAACATCATGCGGGCAATGTGCGGCGCGACCAGACCAATAAAACCAATCGGCCCAACAAAGGCCACCGCCAGCGCGGAGAGAATACTGATGCGCAGCAGCGTCGCCAGACGCAGACGGCGCACATCAATGCCAAAACTCACGGCACGATCTTCGCCGAGGCGCAGCGCGGTCAGTTTCCAGCTGCTGAGCATGGAGAACGGGATCAGGATGGCAAACGCGGCGGTTAATACACCGAGCTTCTCCCACGAGGCACGCGCCAGGCTGCCCATGGTCCAGAACACTAAGCCTTGCAGCGTATCTTCGCTGGCGATGAACTGCATCATCGAGACCAGCGCGTTGAAGGTGAACACCAGCGCGATACCAAACAGCACCACGCCAGAGGTCGAAACTTTAGTCCAGCGCGTTACGCCATCCAGCATCAGCGCGGCAAACAGCGCAAACACGAAGGCATTAGCGGAAATAAACCACTGATCGGGAATGCCGGGAATACCGATACCGAGGATGATGGCCAGCGCGGCGCCAAAGGCCGCCGCCGACGAAACGCCAAGCGTAAACGGGCTGGCGAGCGGGTTATTCAGGATGGTTTGCATCTCTGCACCGGCGAGACCAAGCGAAAACCCCACCACCACTGCCATCAGCGCGTAGGGCAAGCGAATGTCCCATACAATCACGCGCGTGCCCGCATCAACCGCATCGGGATGCGTCAGCGTTTGCCACAAAGTGTCGAGGGAGAGCCCAGCCGGGCCGAGAGTGAAATCCAGCATCACCGATGCCAGTATCGCCAGCACCAACACGCCAATCAACAACAGTCGCTGACGCAGTACCTGGCGATAACGTGTCATGGTGTCGGCTTGATGGCCGTTTTCCGCCACCAGCGTGGCGTCCGTGGTACGCATTGTTCTACCTGTTTCTTGTCGAAATCATAACGGCAGCCACAATAGTGCAGGTGATAATAATTATCAATTATATCCAGGTAACAAATGTTAAAAAAAGCGCGCATCATGCGCGCTCTGTGTCGTAGGGTCGCCATTCATGGCGATTCACTCTTTAAACGTTGGGAACTCCATCTCGCTGTACTTCACGAAGCGAGAGCCGCGTGCCAGCTTATAACCCAACCAAATAATCAGGAACAGCGGGATGCCGATATAGGTTGCCGCTACGCCGTACCAATCAATACGATCGGCAAGGAAGGCCTGATAGTTCTGCCCCAGCGTAATGATCAGACACAGAATAAAGGCAAAAATCGGTCCCAGCGGGAAGAAGCCGGAGCGGTACGGCAGATCGGCCAGGCTATGCCCCTGCGCCACATAGCCACGACGGAAGCGGTAATGGCTGATGGCGATGCCCAACCAGGCAATAAAGCCCGTCATGCCTGAAGTGTTCAGCAACCACAGATACACTTCCTGGTTACCAAATTTCGAACTCAGGAAGCACAATCCCGCCACCACGGTAGTGGCGATCAGCGCGTTGCGCGGCACGCCGCCCTTCGACAGCTTGCCGAAAATACGTGGCGCTTTGCCTTCGCGAGCCAGGTTAAACAGCATACGCGTTGAGGCGTACATGCCCGAGTTACCTGCAGATAATACCGCCGTCAGAATAACGGCATTCATCACCGCCGCCGCAGACAGCAGACCGGCGTTCTGGAACACCAGCGTGAACGGGCTTACGGCGATGTCAGTGACATCGTTATGCAGCAATTTAGGATCGGTGTACGGCAGAATCAGGCTGATAATCAGAATCGCGAAGATATAGAACAGCAGAATACGCCAGAATACCTGACGGACCGCACGCGGGATGTTCTTCGCCGGATCCTGTGATTCACCGGCGGCGATGCCGATCAATTCGGTGCCCTGGAAGGAGAAGCCGACGATCATCGCCACGCCTATCATCGCAGCAAAACCACCGGCAAACGGTGCTTCGCCGACCGTCCAGTTATGCCAGCCGGCATTTTCAGCGCCGCGCATGATGCCAGTAATCATCAACACGCCAACCGCAATAAAGATGATGACGGTGGTCACTTTGATCAGCGAGAACCAGTATTCCGCTTCGCCAAAGCCTTTAACCGAGATGTAGTTGAGCAGGAACATCAGGCCGAGGAACAGCGCGCTCCAGATCCAGCCGGGCGTATCCGGAAACCAGTAATTCATGACGAGCTGCGAGGCGACGAGGTCAACGGCGATGGTCACCGCCCAGTTGTACCAGTAGTTCCAGCCCAGTGCGAAGCCGAAACCTTCTTCGACATATTTGGCGCCGTAGGTGGCGAAGGAGCCCGAAACCGGCATAAAGGCCGCGAGTTCGCCAAGGCTGGTCATCAGGAAGTAAACCATCAGGCCAATCAGCGCATAAGAAAGTAGCGCACCGCCCGGTCCTGCCTGAGAGATGGTGGCACCCGAGGCGACAAACAGGCCGGTACCGATGGAACCGCCAATGGCGATCATAGTGAGATGACGCGCTTTTAATTCACGGCGCAATCCAGGTTGTTGTGTTGTTTTTGAGTCATTATGCATGTGTAAACGCTATGCTGGATAAAAATAAGGCGCGATTGTAGCACCAAGACCCAAGCTGTATAGCATTCACGTCGGGTTATTAGTTACCTTCATGATCGGCCGGGAATTATTAGCCGCAGCGTAATAAAAGCCGCAATTATTCACGGCAATACGATAAAAAGCGACTTAACGCTTTCGACACATGCTTCTGACGATGGTGGATGCGATAGAGCGTACGCGTCAGGCGCGGCAGCGGAACAACAACTTCCACCAGCGTGCCCGCCTCAAGCAGATCGGCAATCACGCGCCGCGATAAACAGCTAATGCCCATGCCATGACGCACCGCGTGTTTAATCGCTTCCGAATTGCCTAATTCCATGCCGAGCTGAAACTGTGGCAAGTGCGACAGCAGCAGATAATCAACGATTTCACGCGTACCCGACCCGCGCTCGCGCAGAATCCACGGTGCGGCGGCGAGCGCTGCCAGCGTAATCGGCTGCTGCAGGATTGCGGCATCGGGCGCGGCAAATACCACCAGCTCATCCTCCAGCCACGGTTCGCTGATAATATCCAGCTCGTGACACGGACCTTCAATCAGGCCAATATCCACGCGGAAATCCGCCACGGCATTAATCGCATCCTGGCTATTGCCGACGCTGAGCTCCAGCGGCAGCGTGGGGAAGTCACGGCGATAGGCGGCGATCATGCCCGGTAACAAATAGTTGCCGATGGTGCTGCTGGCAAACAGGCGAATCGCCCCGTTATCTTCTTTAAATAGTTGCTCAATCTCACCCGCCTGCTCCATCAAGCCAACGGCGCGCGGATAGAGTAAACGTCCATGCTCATTGACCACCAAACGCTTGCCGACCCGATCAAACAGCTGCACGCCAAGTTGATTCTCCAAATCCGCCAGCGCCGCACTGACCGCCGACTGCGACAGCGCCAGCACCTGTGATGCCTGCGTGGTTGAACCGCTTTTCAGCACCTCGGTAAACACTTCAATTTGACGCAGCGTGATGTGCATGCGCCCTCCTCATCTATTACTTATTCCGATTAATTATAAATATATTATCAATTTTACTTTTAAACCAGCGCAGCGCAGGATTTAGGCATAGGAAAAACGTTAGACAAACTCACGGCATAAATCATCGCAGATTCTGTAGCGGCGCGATTTATCGCGCAATGAATTGCGCCGCTACGGAATGTGCGCTTTCTAATTTTGGTTTTCATCCGCATGAATGCCGCCCCTACGAGGAGAAAGATATGGCTGAGCTAAGCGTCAATAAAACCCCGTTTCATCTACATCACTGGCTGCCGGGTTTACTGCTGACCGCGGCCATTGCCGGTGGTGCGGCGTGGTTAGCCAATCAGCCGTGGCTGGCGGGTGCCGGATTCGGCGCGCTAACCTTAGCGATAATCCTGGGCATCGTGCTGGGCAATACCCTTTATCCACACATCACCGAACACTGCGACAGTGGTGTGCTGCTGGCGAAGCAGCGCTTGCTGCGCCTCGGTATCATCCTTTATGGCTTTCGTATTACCGTGCAGCAGATTGCCGATGTGGGTATCAGCGGCGTGCTGATTGATGCGCTAGTGCTCAGCTCAACGTTCCTGCTGACCTGTTTTATCGGCATTCGTTTGCTGAAGATGGATCGCGAAACCGTATGGCTAATTGGCGCGGGCAGCAGCATTTGCGGCGCAGCGGCGGTGCTGGCGAGCGAGCCTATCGTTAAAGCGCCACCGTCAAAAGTGGCGGTGGCCGTGGCGACGGTGGTGCTGTTTGGCACGATAGGCATCGTGATTTATCCGCTGCTGTGGACGCTGCTGCCTAACGTCAGCGCAGCCCATTTCGGCATCTTCACCGGTTCTACGCTGCATGAAGTGGCGCAGGTCGTCGCAGCCGGACACGCGATGGGTGCCGAGGCGGAAAACACCGCGGTCATCGCTAAAATGCTGCGCGTGATGATGCTGGCGCCGTTCTTGCTGATTCTGGGTAGCTGGTTGAAGCGCCAGCGTAGCCAGCAGGCTGCACAGCCGACATCCGCCAGCTTCCCATGGTTTGCGCTGCTGTTTATTGTCGTTGCGCTGTTTAACTCGCTGCATCTACTGCCTGCCCAGGTGGTTGTCACGCTCAATCAGCTGGCAAATTTGCTACTGGCAATGGCGATGGCCGCGCTGGGTTTGACCACCCGCTTTAGCGCATTAAAGCAGGCTGGCTTTAAACCGCTGCTGCTTGGACTGGTGATGTTTGGCTGGTTGATTCTGGGCGGCGGCGCACTCAATGTGCTGGTGCAACATTTCATGGCTTAACGGCATCCGCTATGATGGGCGCTTTGCAGCAGCAATCGCCCAATCAGGAGAGCGGCATGAAATATATCGGCGCACACGTCAGTGCATCCGGCGGCGTGGACCAGGCAGTGATCCGTGCCCACGAACTTGAAGCCACAGCCTTTGCGCTGTTCACTAAAAACCAGCGCCAGTGGCGCGCGGCGCCGCTCTCGGGTGAAGTCATTGATGCCTTCAAGACCGCCTGCGATCGCTACAATTTTACCTCCGCGCAGATCCTGCCGCACGATAGCTATCTGATTAACCTTGGCCATCCGGTGATGGAAGCGCTGGAAAAATCACGTGATGCGTTTCTCGACGAGATGCAACGTGCCGAACAGCTTGGCTTAACGTTGCTGAATTTCCATCCAGGCAGCCATCTTAAGCAGATTGAAGAAGAAGCCTGTCTGAAGCGTATCGCCGAATCGATTAACATCGCGCTGGATAAAACCAGCAGCGTGGTCGCTGTCATCGAAAACACCGCCGGCCAAGGCAGCAACCTCGGTTTCCGCTTCGAACATCTCGCCACCATTATTGAGCATGTAGAAGATAAGTCGCGCGTTGGCGTGTGTATTGATACCTGTCACGCCTTTGCCGGTGGATACGATCTGCGCAGCGAAGAAGCCTGTGTGGAGACCTTTAGCGAATTTGAACGCATCGTTGGTTTCCAGTATCTGCGCGGCATGCACCTGAATGATGCCAAAAGCACGCTGGGCAGCCGCGTTGACCGCCATCACAGCTTAGGTGAAGGCAATATCGGCAAAACGGCGTTTAGCTGGCTGATGAAGGATAAACGTTTTGACGGCATTCCGATGATTCTGGAAACCATCAATCCGGATATCTGGAAGGATGAGATTGCGTGGTTGAAGGCAGAGCAACAGGGATAATGTGATAACCAGGTTGGCATGAATGCCGACCAATAAACAAAAAAAGGGAGCCGAGGCCCCCTTTTTCACGTCTGGCGAATGTTACGCTGCTTTCGCCAGCTCTTCTTCCGGACGTTTCAGAATCGCGTAGCCGAGACCCGCCACTGCGGTACCGATTACAATCGCCATCAGGTAACCCAGCACTGGCGTAATCGCGCCTGGGATCAGCAGCACGAACAAACCACCGTGCGGTGCCATCAGTTTGGCGCCAATCGCCATCGAAATTGCGCCTGTTACCGCGCCACCCACGATACAGCATGGCAGCACACGCATTGGGTCACGTGCAGCAAATGGAATCGCACCTTCAGAGATGAAGCATAACCCGAGCACCAGCGCCGCTTTGCCGCCCTCTTGCTGACCTTTATTAAACTTACGACGCGCAACCATCGTCGCCAGGCCCATCGCCAGCGGTGGCACCATACCGGCCGCCATAATCGCCGCCATTGGCGCGTAGGTTTGCGAACTCAGCAGGCCAACGCCAAATGCATAGGCGACTTTGTTCACCGGGCCGCCCATATCGGTACACATCATGCCACCAAGGATCGCCCCCAGCAGAACCGCGTTAGCCGTCCCCATGTTGGCCAGCCAGTGAGTCAGGCCGCTCATGATGCCAGCCACTGGCTTACCAACCACGTAAATCATCAGCAGACCGGTAATTAAGCTCGCCACCAGCGGAATGATCAGAATCGGCTTTAACGCTTCCATACTCTGCGGCAGTTTCACTTTGCTGCTGAGCATTTTAGCGGCGTAACCGGCAATGAAACCGGCGATGATGCCACCGAGGAAACCGGCGTTAATGCTGGTGGCGATCATGCCGCCAATCAGACCTGGTGTCAGACCCGGACGGTCCGCAATCGAGAAGGCAATGAAGCCGGCCAAAACCGGAACCATCAGGGCGAAGGCGCTGCCGCCGCCAATTTGCATCAGTGCAGCGGCCAGGGTGCCCTGCTCTTTAAAGGCGGTAATACCGAAGGCAAAAGAGAGCGCGATGCTCAAACCACCCGCCACCACCATCGGCAGCATATAGGAAACGCCGGTCAGCAGATGACGGTACGCACCGGCTTTCTCTTTGCTGTCGCTCTGCGCGCTAGCCGTCTGATTGCCGCTCGGCTGATAGGTTTTCGCTTCAGCCTGCGCTTTATCCAGCTCTTGAGCCGTCTTTTTCAATGCCAGGCTGGTTGAGGTACGGTACATCGGCTTACCGGCAAATTTCGCCAGATCCACGTCGATATCCGCCGCGACGATCACCAGATCGGCTGCGGCCACTTCTTCTGGCGTGATGGCGTTGCCCGCGCCGACTGAACCACGGGTTTCTACTTTCACCCACCAGCCACGCCTGGTTGCTTCGGCCTGAATGGCTTCGGCAGCCATAAAGGTATGCGCCACGCCGGTTGGGCACGCGGTCACCGCGACAATACGTTTCTGGCCACTGCTCTGCGCTGCAACCGGTACGGCAGCTGCCGACGTCGCAGGTTGCCAGGTTTTGGCGCTCGCTTTGGCTTGATTGATCGCCGCCAGCGGATCGCGCAGCGCCTGCTGCACATCCACCCGCGCCACAGATTTGCCTGCCAACTGCACATCATCAGGCACGTTATGGCCCGCAACCAGCACCAGCTCTGCTTCAGCGGCATTATCGGTGAGTGTTAATCCGGCCTGCGCCGCAGTGGCGCGTAAGCGTTCCAGCGCCAGATGTCCTGATGCCAGTCCCAGTGAAGAATCTTTTATCAGCAGCGTTTTCATTATCGCTCTCCTGCTGTTAGTTAACGGGTTGTAAGTCGACGCGCGCCATCATCGCGGCCAACTGGGTACGATCGGTAACGCCAACGTTACTTTGGCTGACGGCCATCGCCGCCACTGCCGTTGCCAGACGCAGCGTGTGCTCGCTGGATTCACGCATCAGCAGGCCGTAAATCAGGCCGCCGACCATAGAGTCGCCTGCACCCACGGTGCTGACCACTTCACAGGCGGGCGGTTTGGCGATCCATTCGCCGGAAGCGTTAACCCATAGCGCGCCCTCTGCGCCGAGAGAAATCACCACGTGCGCGATGCCCTGCTCGCGCAGTTCATGCGCGGCATCAATCACGTCCTGCAGCGCAGGCAGCTTGCGTCCGGCCCAAATTTCCAGCTCGCGACGATTCGGTTTAACCAACCAGGGCGCGGCTTTCAGACCAGCGACCAGCGCTTCACGGCTGCTGTCGAAGATGATGCAAGGACAGAGCGTGCGCAGATCGCTCATCCATTTGGTAAATGCTTCTGGCGCAACGCCCGCTGGCAAGCTGCCGCTGACGCATACCATGTCGAACTGGCCGAGCCAGGTTAACGAGTCCGCCGTGAAACGATCCCAATCCTGCGCCGTAACCTCAAATCCGGAGAAATTGAGATCGGTCACATCGCCATCTTTTTCCGTCAGCTTGACGTTAATGCGCGTGCGGCCCTGCACCACCTGAAAGCGGTTGGCAATGCCCAATTCGCTGAACAGTTGCTGAAAACCATCCTGATTCTCTTTACCGAGAAAACCGCCGACGGTGACATCGATGCCTAAATCCTTCAGTACCTTGGCAACGTTAATGCCTTTACCCGCTGCATGCAGACCGGTGGTTTTTACCAGGTTAACTTCACCGCGCTCGATCTCAGGCGTGTAACCGACCAGATCGTAAGCGGGATTTAATGTAATTGTTGCGACACGACGGCTCATGCAACCCCCTCGCCTAAACCAGAATTAATGGCTTCTTCAATTGCGTTCAGCGCCTGCTGTGCGTCTTCGCCGCTGGCGGTAAAGCGCAGGCGATGGCCTTTTTTCACGCCCAGCGCGACCACTTTCATCAGACTACGGCCGTTGGCGGGTTTGCCGCTACCGTCAAGGTTTGTCACGGTGATGTCACTATTGAACTGTTTGATTACGCTCACCAGCGCGGTACCCGGACGCGCATGCAGGCCGTGCTCATTGCGGATAGTGAATTCCGCGGTCAGCGACTCGGCGGCTTCATCCACTTCGCTGGTCAGCAACGCCAAAATGCCGGCGGCATCCACCTTCAGCAGCCGTTCAGCTTTGTTGGCCAGCAGCAGATTGCTGAGATAGCCCAATACTTCCAGCGGCCGCTGATCGTTAGCCGCAACGGTGAGCAGCAGCGCGACATTTTCGCCCTGATGCTGGAAAGGTGCAGCAGCACGGCTTATCGCCACGGCGCTGCCGAGATTGCCCTGAGCGCTATCACTGAGCCAAATGCCCTGCCCGAGACTCAACGGCGTACGCGAAACCACATCGGCAATAAATGACGTATCCACTGCGCCTGCCGCTTGCAGACGACCAGCGTTCAGCGCCTGCAAGGTGATTAAATCGCTGGCCGCAACATCTATGGCTATCAGCGAGGTATCGAATTTGAACTCAGCCGCCTGATTTTCGCCCATCAGCAACGCGCGCAGCTCTTCTGCCGAGGCGCTTTTCAGCTGTTCAGCAATACTGTCATCGCTTAACACATGGGTAAGCTGGCGCAGCAGCGCGAGGTGTTCATCAGATTTCGCGGCAATACCGATGGCCACATACGCCGTTTGCCCTTCGCCCCAATCAACGCCCTGCGGAAACTGATAAACCTGTACGCCGGTTTTCAGTACCAGATCGCGGGTGTCGGTGGTGCCGTGTGGAATGGCGATGCCATTACCCAGGAAGGTCGTAGTTTGCTGTTCGCGCGCCAGCATGCCGTTAACGTAGCCTTCGGCCACATTTCCCGCAGCCGTTAACGCAGCGGCAACCTGGCGAATGGCCTCTTCTTTATTCTGTGCATTAGCACCGGTATGAATAGCCTGAACTTCGAGCTGGAACATATCTCTCCTCGCTTGCTGTATTGAATCGTTTCAGCTATCGGGTAAAAAAAGGCGCCACGCATCACGGACTTGGCCGTCGTCGCAACGCTGAAACGTTTCAGGGAATATGGTACAGCAATGTCCTTCAGGCAAGAAAATGCGCGATCTGAGTAGCAGATTTTTGATGCTACGCACACTTCATGCTGAATTTAAGATTTTTACCGTCAGGCAAGCTGATGCATTTGCTGTAACAGCTGGGCACATTAAGGCAAATCGTTCAGCACTGCGTCAGCTGGCCATTTATGGCGTAATGGTTGTCGGTTAACACATGAAAAACCCTCATTACCGAGAGCACAGATTGTAGCGGCGCAATTCATTGCGCGATAAATCGCGCCGCTACGGAAGGTGCGGTGATTTGATACGGCGCTTAACCGAACGATATTCCGCCATTTATGGCGCCGTTTCGGCTTCCAGTTTGAGCAGGAAAGTCATGGCGCTATCGCGGCTGTTGCCGCACATTTCTGCGCTTGGCTGTAAACCGGCACATACCGCAGGGCGCAGTGGCGAGCCAAAGATTTTGCAGCGCTGCTGTTCGTCGAGCTGTACGCAGCGCGTGTTTGCTGGCTTGCCGTGCGGCATCCCTGGAATGGGAGAAGAGATTGAGGGGGCTGTGCAACAGGCACCGCACTGGTCACGACAAAACATCATGCGCTCCTGTAGAGAATTCGCCGCGACAATAACAGGCTGATGCAGTGAATGCCATGCACGCGCAACAATTTTACACCGCCTCACTTGCCAGTTTTTCGTCGCGCGAGTAACGTGACGCGCATTAACCTTCAGTGAGCGAGAAAAGCACAATGCCAAAGGCAAATGAGATAAAAAAAGGGATGGCTGTCACCTGGAACGGCAAACTGTTGCTGGTGAAAGACATTGATGTGCAAAGCCCCAGTGCGCGCGGTGCCGCTACGCTCTATAAAATGCGTTTTACCGATGTCCGCACCGGCTTGAAAGTGGAAGAGCGTTTTAAGGGCGACGATATTATTGATGCCATTTCGCTCAGCCGCCGCGCCGTCACCTTCTCTTATATAGACGGTGATGAATACGTATTTATGGATGATGAAGACTACACGCCTTACAACTTCAAGAA
Organism: Pantoea sp. BRR-3P; assembly: GCF_039621635.1. Lineage (NCBI taxonomy): Bacteria > Pseudomonadati > Pseudomonadota > Gammaproteobacteria > Enterobacterales > Erwiniaceae > Pantoea > Pantoea sp. BRR-3P. The sequence goes on along the minus strand of NZ_CP155066.1, from coordinate 1,220,919 downwards.
AGACCAAATCGAAGAAGAGCTGCTGTTTATTCCTGAAGGCGGTATTCCGGGCATTCAAGTACTGACGATGGACGGCCAGGTTCTGGCACTGGAATTACCTCAAACGGTTGATATGGAAATTGTCGATACGTCGCCGGGCATCAAAGGCGCCTCCGCCAGTGCCCGCTCCAAACCTGCTGTTATGAGTACGGGTTTGTCTATTCAGGTGCCTGAATACCTCAGCAACGGCGAACGCATCCGCATTCATATTGCAGAACGACGCTATATGGGCCGCGCTGACTGATATCGTACTTCCTTCCGGCCGTCGGTGATTGTTATAGTATAACAACGCCGTGCGCGCCGGATCCCCCTCTTCCGCGCGCCTATTATCTCTTTCTTTGGGAGCCCTTTTGTGACGCGCGTAAACCTCATCACTGGATTTCTCGGCAGCGGAAAAACCACCACCCTGCTACACCTGTTAGCCACTAAACCTGCCAATGAAAACTGGGCGATTCTGGTCAATGAATTTGGCGAGATTGGTATCGATGGCGCGCTGCTGGCCGATCGCGGTGCAACGTTGAAAGAGATTCCCGGTGGCTGCATGTGCTGCGTCAATGGCTTGCCGTTGCAGGTGGGGCTAAACATGCTGCTGAAACAGGCTAAACCCGATCGCCTGATTATCGAACCTACCGGCCTTGGTCATCCCAAGCAGCTGCTGAATATGCTGCGCGCTGCCGTGTATCAGCCCTGGATTCAGGTTGATGCAACTTTAACGCTGCTCGATCCACGCCAGCTGGCTGATCCACGTGTGGTGGCGAACGAGAATTTTCGCGACCAGCTGGTGGCAGCAGATATTATTGTCGCCAATAAAAGCGATCGCTGGAGCGATGAAGATCGTCAGCGTTTACAGGATTGGCAGCAGCAGTTTTTAGGCGATCGTCAAATAGTGGAAGCGGCGTGGGGAGAGATTGCGCCCGAGCTCCTTGCCCAACCCGCTTTGGCGGATCGTGCGGTACCTGATGCGGCGCATCATCATGCTTCTGCCCGTCCACAAGGGCTGGCGGCATTAAAACTGGATGGTCAGGCGCGCTGGCGACGTGCGTTAAATGAAGGCCAGGGCTATGCTTCTTGTGGCTGGATTTTTGATGGTGATACGGTGTTCGATACGATCCAGGCGCTAGAGTGGGCAAGGCTTGCACCGGTTGATCGGGTGAAAGGCGTGTTACGTACACCGGACGGTTTGGTTAACATCAACCGCCAGGGTGAGGACCTCTTTATTGAAACCCGGCCCACCACACCACCGGATAGCCGTATCGAATTGATCCATCATCAGCCAGCAGACTGGAATCTTTTGCAGACGGGCTTGTTGAAGATTCGTTTAAATTAGATGCGTTAGGTTGCCACGTTGTTTTCACTTTGAGTCTATTTTTTATGCGCGCTTCTCGATTAATCACCATTCTGCTGCTTAATGCATTGGGGGTGATGCTGTTCCTTTCATGGTACTTACCACCCGATCACGGGTTCTGGTTTGGTATCGATAAGGCCATTTTTTATGGCTTTAATGATCAGATGGTTGACCATCACGGCTTCGCTGTCTTAGTGGCTATCACTAACTTCCGCGGTTTTGATGTGGTTTCACTACTGGCGATGGGTTTGCTTTATCTGTGGTTCTGGCGTCGTGAGACACCGCAAGGCCGCCGTCGCATGCTGGCTATCGGCGTCACCATGCTGCTAAGCGCGGTGATTCTTAACCAGCTCGGCCATTTGCTGCCGGTACAACACTCCAGCCCAACGCTCTTCTTTGAAAACGTGCATCGCGTAAGTGAATTAACCGGAATTCCGGCGAAAGATGCTTCGAAAGATAGCTTCCCTGGCGATCACGGCATGATGCTAATTATTTTTACCTGCTTTATGTGGCGCTATTTCGGCTTCCGCGCCTTCCTGGCGGGTTTGATTATTACCGTTGTGTTCGCTCTGCCGCGCGTTATGGCCGGGGCGCATTGGTTCACCGATATCGCTGTGGGTTCATTATCCGTGGTTCTGGTGGGCATGAGCTGGTGTTTATTAACACCGTTCAGCGACAAGGTAGTGAATTGGTTGAATCGTTCACTTCCGGGCAAATATAAGCCACACGCGTAATTGTTAAGCGCGAGCGATCATAAAAGATAAAGTCACTCGCTCGCGCTTAATGAAAACTTAATTAGATTATTAGCAAACTAACCTTATTCTGATAAAAGAAAACATTATGATAAAAAACGCGTAACAATAGCCTTTTTCCGAGTTTGTCCAGCCCCACCCCTCTCAAAATCGGCCTTAGCGCCAGAATTACCCCCTGATTGCACCGCTATTTGGCTATTAAATCGCTGCGAATTGCTGATAAAATAGCCTTTGTGTTACAGATTGATTTCACATCGAAAAAAGCTATAAAAATTTATATAAAAGCACTCGCCACGCGGTCTGTAATCGGTTAACCTCAAATCCGATTAGTAAGCAACAGCATAAAATGCGGTGCCAAAAACAACAAAAATGTGTTCATTAACACATTTTAGTAATTAAGGAATTGTCTTAGACGGTTGTACTTATTAATCTCTATCCGTTTTGTCATCTGGCTGACGACATTCTGTCGTAAGGAAATCGAAGGAAAACACCTATAATGGTCAAGTCTCAACCAATACTGAGATACCTCAGGCGGATCATTCCCGCAGTAGCACTCGCAACACTTTTATCAGCATGTAGCAGTACCCATAACGGTCAGAACGCGAATAACGAGAATCATGAAGTTAACAACCAGAATGGTTTTTTACTTCAAGCGTCTCAGGACGAATTTGAACAAATGGTGCAGAACGTGGACGTTAAGTCCCGCATCATGGAACAGTACAGTGACTGGAAAGGTGTACGTTATCGCTTAGGCGGCGACACCAAACGCGGCATTGATTGTTCTGCTTTTGTTCAGCGCACCTTTCGCGAGCAGTTCGGTTTAGATTTGCCACGTTCAACGTCAGAACAGCAAGACACCGGTAAAGAAATTTCACGCAATAAGTTGCGTGCAGGTGACTTAGTGTTGTTCCGCGCGGGTTCAACCGGTCGTCACGTTGGCATCTATCTCGGTAACGATAATTTCGTTCACGCGTCTACCAGCAGTGGCGTCATGATTTCCAGTTTAAACGACAGTTATTGGAAAGCACGTTACCGCGAAGCGCGTCGGGTTTTAGCTAAAAATCCGAGCTAACGAACACCTTTGAAGATCCTCTCAGCCAGAGAATCAGAAAACGCTGCCACGGCAGCGTTTTTTTTTGCCTAACGCTTTTTAACTCAAATCCAACGCATAAAAAGTAATTGAGAATCAAAAATATAACGAGACTTTATTTGCTGACTCGTTATATTCTCGTTGACTTCCTGATACCCAAACATCGCGCTGCAAACGCCGTTTTTACCACGGCCGCAAGAAGAAAAATGGGTAGCGACTAAAGCGAAAAACATAATAAAAATGGCAAGACAAGGGGAATGCACTCCATGCCACTGTCGGGGACGCTGAAACGTCATGCAAGCTATTCACGCCGCATCGCCTGGAGTAGCGCGATCGTAGGCGCGGTATTTTTTCTACTATTCGTTACTGTGCTGTTAACTCTGACCTGGCAGAAGCGCACCCAGCAACATGAACAACTGTTAGCGCAAAGCCGGGACGATTTACAACAGGTCATCTCAACGCTATCGGATACGCTTTATCCCCTGCAGCAATACACACAATTTAGTTGCAACAGCGTTGGTCGCGAGCTGACATCACGGGCTGCGTTCGCTGGGAATATTCGCGCTATATTGCTGGTTCGCGACAGCTACGCGTACTGCTCCTCGGCAACCGGTGCCTTCCTGCTGGCCGCCAACGATATTTCTCCTGAATCTGAACTGGAACGCGATCGCGATATGCGTTTGCTGGAAGGTACACCTTTGCAGCCGACCAAACCGGCGCTGGCGTTATGGGTGAAGCATCCCGGAGCGGAAGAGACCGGCATTCTCGCTACCATGAATATCACGCTCACGCCTTATCAGCTGCTGGCTTCCTACCATCCGGAAATCACCGGAATGGCGTTGGTAATGGGCAACAAGGCGCTGCTGAGCAACAGCAATCAAGTGGTAAACCGCAGTGATTTACCTGTTCCGCTGCGTGAGATCGCCTTTAACAATGGCCCCCTGCATTTTTTACTGTTTGGCACCACCTTAGCGCCACGCGATTATCTCCTTGCTCTGCTAACCGGTCTGCTGTTCTCGTTATTCGTCACGGCATTGAGTTGGCTCTTGCTGACAAGACATCAGCGGCCGGGCAAAGAGATCATGCTGGCCATTAAACAGGGCCAGTTCCACGTTGAGTACCAGCCATTAGTCACCGCGCATGACGGCCAGCCATACGGCGTTGAAGCCCTCCTCCGCTGGACACATCCGACGGAAGGCATGATCCCACCCGATGTTTTTATCGGTTATGCGGAGACGCAGAATCTGATTATTCCGCTCACTCAGCACCTTTTTACGCTGGTCGCGCGCGATGCTCAGTTTCTCCATCAACAGCTACCGCAGGGCACGCGTCTTAGCCTTAATCTTTCACCGCTACACCTGGCCTCAGAAAGTTTTCGCCGCGATGTAGAGGAGTGGATGAACACCATGCCCGCCGGGCATTTCAACTATGTTTTTGAAATCACTGAACGCACCATGGTGAAAGAGAAAAACGCGGGAGAAATCTTCGCCTGGCTGCACGCAAACAACGTTAAGATCGCCATTGATGATTTTGGTACCGGTCACAGTGCGCTGATTTATCTGGAAAAATACCCGTTCGATTATCTAAAAATCGACAGAGGTTTTGTGCAAAGCATTGGCACTGAAACCGTCACCTCTCCGGTTTTGGATACCGTGTTGCTGCTGGCAAAAAAGCTTAATTTGAAAACCGTGGCGGAAGGCGTAGAGACGGGCGATCAAGCGGCGTGGCTGGTGAATCGCGGCGTAACCCATTTGCAAGGTTACCTGTTTAGCCGCCCGTTAAGGCCGGAAAACCTCATCAGCTATTATCAACGCCAGCGGGCGCTGAGTTAACATCACGCGAACCCCATGAAACTGCTACCATAACGTGCGGATTACCACAGGAGATCGCCTCACTTATGCTGCTGCGTCTTATCACAGCGTTGTTGGTTTATAGTGCTATTGCGCCGCTGCAGGCCGCGACCATCAACGAAAGCTATGCCTTCGCTAAGCTGGGTGACCCCAAATATGCGGTGAATTTCACTCATTACGATTACGCCAATCCCGCAGCGCCTAAGGGCGGCAAAATCACGCTGGCCGTGGTCGGTACTTACGACAACTTCAACCGTTTCGCCTCGCGTGGTAATCCAGGCATTGGCACCGATACGCTCTACGACGGTCTGTTTACCACCTCTGACGATGAACCGGGCAGCTACTATCCGCTGATTGCCGAATCAGCGCGCTACCCAAGCGATTATCGCTGGATGGAAGTGTCGATTAACCCGCATGCGCAATTTCAGGATGGCACCCCCATCACCGCGCAGGATGTGGCGTTTACGTTTCAGAAGTTTATGACCGAAGGCGTGCCACAGTTTCGCGTGGCGTTTCGTGGCGTAGAAGTTAAAGCGCTGAACCGTCTTACCGTGCGCATCGACATGCCCAAAGCGGATAAAGATCGGGTGTTGAGCTGGCTGACGCTACCGGTCTTGCCGGAGAAGTTCTGGCAAAACAAAAAGTTCAATGAACCCATTGGCTATCCGCCGCTTGCCAGCGGCCCCTATCGCGTGACGTCTTACAAATCGGGTCAATTTATCCAATACAGCCGGGTAAAGGATTACTGGGCCGCTAACCTGCCGGTTAACCGCGGGCGTTTCAATTTCGACACGCTGCGCTACGACTATTATCTGGATGACAACGTCGCCTTTGAGGCTTTCAAAGCTGGCGCTTATGATTTGCGCGAGGAGAGCTCGGCAAAAAAATGGGCCACGCAATATCGCGGCCGCAATTTTGCCAGTCACGCTATCGTTAAATCGACGATCCCAAACACCGTCTCTACCGATACCCGCTGGCTGGCATTTAATAATGAAAAACCGCTGTTCGCCGACCGCCGCGTACGTGAAGCCATCACGCTAGCGTTCGATTTTGAGTGGATGAACAAAGCGTTATTTTATGGCGCCTATAAACGGACTGACAGCTATTTCCAGAACACCGTCTACGCGGCAAAAGGTTATCCAAAAGCCGAAGCGTTAATATTGCTGGCACCGTACAAAACGCAATTGCCGCCGCAAATCTTCACTAATGAATATGCCCCGCCGCGCTCTGATGGCAGCGGGTTCGATCGTGGAAACTTACTCAAAGCCATGAACCTGCTGAAAGAGGCTGGCTGGCAGATTAAAAATCAGCAGTTGGTGAACGTCAAAACGGGCCAGCCGTTCCGCTTCGAATTGCTGATGCGCAGCGGCACGCAAAATGACTGGGCGCTGCCCTTCCAGCACAGCCTCGAACGGCTGGGCATTCAGGTTTCGCTGCGCCAGATTGACAGCTCGCAATATTTACGGCGTTTACGTGAAGGTGATTACGACATGATCCCGTCACTCTATTACGCGATGCCGTGGCCCTCGACCAGCTTGCGGACTATCTGGCAATCGGAGTTCATTGATTCTTCATGGAATACACCGCGGGTGAAAGATCCCATCGTTGACCACTTTGTACAGCAGATCGTTGATCATCAGGGCGATGAGAAAGCGCTGCTGCCGCTTGGTCAGGCACTGGATCGCATCCTGCTGTGGAATGCCTATATGATTCCGATGTGGTACAGCGCCGAAGATCGTATGGCTTACTGGGACAAATTCTCCCATCCCGAGATTAAACCTGCGTTTGCTACCGGTCTGGAAAACTGGTGGTACGATGTGAACAAAGCCGGACGATTGCCGGCCGATCGACGCTGAGGAGCGCAGTTTGGCAGCCTATTTTTTACGCAGGTTACTGCTGATCATCCCCACCTTATGGGCGATTATCACCCTGAACTTCTTTATTGTGCAGATCGCACCGGGCGGCCCGGTAGATCAGGCATTGGCCAACGTGCAGTTTGGTCACAGCACCGGCATTCCCGGCTCTGGCGGCAGTGATAGCGGCACGCGCGGGGCCTTGCTACGCGATAATCCCGGCGATAGCCAGTACCGCGGCGCGCGCGGCCTCGATCCGGAAGTGATTGCAGAGATTAAACATCGCTACGGCTTCGATAAACCGCTCTTGCAGCGTTACGGTGAAATGCTGTGGAACTACATTCGCTTTGATTTTGGCGACAGTCTGTTCCGTAGCGCCTCGGTGCTGCAGCTGATCAAAGAGAGTTTGCCGGTCTCGATAAGTCTTGGTTTGTGGAGCACGATAATTATTTATCTGGTATCGATTCCGCTCGGCATTAAAAAGGCGGTACGCAACGGCAGCCCCTTCGATATCTGGAGCAGCATCTTTATTATCATCGGTAATTCTATTCCAGCATTTCTGTTCGGCATCATGCTGATTGTCCTGTTCGCGGGCGGCAGCTATTTCGACTGGTTCCCACTGCGCGGCCTGACCTCTCCGCAATTTGATACGCTGCCCTGGTATAGCAAAATCACCGATTATCTTTGGCACATCACGCTGCCGGTGCTGGCCACGGTGATTGGCGGTTTCGCCACGCTGACCATGCTGACCAAAAACTCGTTTCTCGATGAGATTCGTAAACAATATGTGGTTACCGCGCGTGCAAAAGGGTTGGATGAAAAGCGGGTGCTGTACGGTCACGTGTTCCGTAATGCCATGCTGCTGGTGATTGCCGGCTTCCCCGCCACCTTTATCAGCATGTTTTTCACCAGTTCGGTGTTGATTGAGGTGATGTTCTCACTCAACGGTATGGGCCTGCTCGGCTATGACGCCACCATTCAGCGCGATTATCCGGTGATGTTCGGCACGCTGTATATTTTCACGCTAATTGGTCTGCTCATGAACATTCTCAGCGATCTCACCTACACGCTGGTCGATCCGCGCATTGATTTTGAGGGACGCTGATGCGTTTATCTCCTGTAAACCAGCAGCGCTGGCAGCGTTTTCGTCATAACCGCCGTGGTTACTGGTCGCTGTGGATTTTCCTGATCATTTTTGTTCTGTCATTGGGTGCCGAGTTGCTGGCCAACGACAAACCGCTGCTGGTGCACTATCAGCAACGCTGGTATATGCCGCTGTTGTTCAACTACAGCGAAAGTGATTACGGCGGCGATTTCGCCACCCCCGCTGACTATCAGGATCCGTGGCTGAAACAGCGTATTGCTCAGCAAGGTTGGGCGATTTGGGCACCGATTCGCTTTGGCGATAGCACCATCAATTTCGCCACCGATGTGCCCTTCCCTTCCCCGCCTTCCATGCAAAACTGGCTGGGTACCGATGCCAACGGCGGTGATGTGCTGGCGCGTTTGCTGTATGGCACGCGCATCTCACTGCTATTTGGCATTCTGTTAACGCTGTTTTCCAGTGTGATTGGCATCGTGGTGGGGGCAGTACAGGGCTATTTTGGTGGACTCATTGATCTGATCGGCCAGCGCCTGATTGAAGTGTGGTCCGGCATGCCTTCGCTGTTCTTGCTGATTCTGCTATCCAGCGTGATTCAGCCCAATTTCTGGTGGCTGCTGCTGGTCACGGTGGTGTTTGGCTGGATGAGTCTGGTAAGTGTGGTGCGCGCCGAATTTCTGCGCACGCGTAATTATGATTATATTCGTGCCGCACGTGCGCTTGGCGTTAGCGACAGCCGCATTATGCTGCGTCACATGTTGCCCAACGCCATGGTGGCAACGCTGACGTTTCTACCTTTTATTCTCTGCGCTTCAATCACCACCCTGACATCGCTGGATTTCCTCGGCTTTGGTTTGCCGATCGGGTCGCCGTCACTGGGTGAGCTGCTGCTGCAGGGAAAAAATAATTTACAGGCACCGTGGTTAGGCCTTGCCGGCTTTTTTGCCCTCGCCCTGCTACTGTCGCTGCTGATTTTTATTGGTGAAGCAGTACGCGATGCTTTTGACCCGAGTCGAGGACGCTAAATGAGCCTGTTAACGGTTAATCATCTGGCGGTGGCATTTGGCGATCGCCGCGTAGTGGACGATATCTCGCTGCGTATCGATGCGGGCGAAACGTTGGCGCTAGTGGGGGAATCCGGCTCAGGGAAAAGCGTCACTGCGCTGTCGATCATGCGCTTATTGCCGCAGCCGCCGGTCAACTATCCGCAGGGTGAAATTCTGTTCAACGGACAGGATATTTTGCAGGCCAGCGAGCGCACGATGCGTGGACTGCGTGGCAACCAGGTGGCGATGATCTTTCAAGAACCCATGGTATCGCTCAATCCGTTGCACAACGTGGAAAAGCAGCTGTACGAAGTGCTTTCTGTGCATCGTGGCATGCGTCGCGAAGCGGCACGCGGAGAGATGCTGAGCTGCCTCGATCGCGTTGGCATCCACAATGCGGCATCGCGCCTGCAGGATTTTCCGCACCAGCTATCAGGCGGCGAGCGCCAGCGTGTGATGATCGCCATGGCGTTACTTACCCAGCCGAAGCTGCTGATTGCGGATGAACCGACCACCGCGCTGGATGTCACGGTTCAGGCTCAGATTTTGCAGCTGCTACGCGAACTGCAGCGTGAACTGAATATGGGCATGCTATTCATTACGCACAACCTCAACATTGTGCGCCAGCTGGCGCATAGCGTTACGGTGATGCGCAATGGGCGCACCATCGAACACAACCGCTGCGATTTACTGTTAAGTCAGCCGCAGCAGGCCTACACCCGCGAGCTCCTGGACGCAGAACCGGATGGTAGACCGGTGCCGCTGAACAATGCGCAACCGCTGCTGCAGGTGAAAAACCTGCAGGTTGGCTTCCCTATCCGTCGTGGCCTACTGCGGCGTACCGTAGCGGAAAAAATGGCGCTGCAAGATCTTAGCTTTACGCTACGCCGGGGTGAAAGCCTTGGACTGGTAGGAGAATCGGGATCCGGCAAAAGTACCACCGGTCTGGCTCTGCTGCGTTTGATTACCGCACGCGGAGAGATTTGGTTTGAGGATCAGCCGCTGCATCAGCTCTCACCGAAACAATTGCTGCCGCTGCGCCAGCGCATCCAGGTGGTGTTCCAGGATCCTAATTCATCGCTCAATCCGCGTATGACGGTGCAGCAAGTGATTGCCGAAGGGTTAGCGGTGCATCGTCCTGAACTCAGCGCGGCCGCACAAGAAGAAAAGGTGATTGCGGTGATGCAGGAGGTCGGGCTGGATACCGATAGCCGTAACCGCTATCCCGCCGAGTTTTCGGGTGGCCAGCGTCAGCGTATTGCCATCGCCCGGGCGCTGATTCTTGAACCCCAGCTTATTGTGTTAGATGAACCGACTTCTTCACTCGATCGTTCCGTGCAGAAACAGATCCTGACCTTGCTGCGCCGCTTACAGCAGCAGCATCAGCTGGCTTACCTGTTTATTAGCCATGATTTGCAGGTAGTACGCGCACTCTGCCATCAGCTCATTGTGCTGCGGCAGGGCGAGGTGGTGGAACAAGGTGACTGCGATACGCTGTTTAATGCACCAACGGCTGAATACACACGCCAGCTATTGGCTTCCGCACAGGGTAAAGACATCAATTAATGACCATCGAAGGTTTCAGCAATGGCGACGCCCTGATTTTTCAGGCAGCAATTGGTCGCGCTTTCATCATCACGCCGAATCAGTAGACACGGCTGCCCTTCACACTCGGCGATTTTGCACTCGACCTGAATTTGCGCCAGCGTTTCTTGCAGCTGGTGCAGAATTTCCAACGCCGGATGACCATCGTGGCTGAGCAGACGCAGCACCACTAAATCCCCGGCATGCACGCCATCCGCCGTTTCCTGACGCTCTATTTCACCTACATGATCAACCGACCAGCGATAATGTTGTGGCAAGCGATGCACAACAGAAAGTTGCAGCATAGTTATACGGCCCCCAGAGACGTTTACTTTATTCACGACGACGGCATAACGCGGTGAATCCCAACCTGGTTAGCTCAGAATGCGGACTTGGTTTGCCTTCTTGTTTTAAGCACAAAGCGTGTAGCTAATAGATAATTTGCGAGGCTTCTCACATTTAGGCCTATGTTTACCCTGTTCAGCCGCCGTTAACAATCATTTTAGACGCAATGTCGTTACTTTTTTATCTATAAATTTTCACATTACGGAAACATTAAGCATAACGAATGAATGGGGATTCGCGAGCGGTGAGATGAGATTTGAATAAATACCAGGTCGTCATAAATGACGACCCTACGGAAAAGGTTGGGATTTCAGGCATGTAGGGTCGCCATTCATGGCGACCGCAATAACTTAAACCGAATGATGCGGGCGTGATGCATAGGTAAACAGCACAATTGAAACGGTGGCACACAGCGCGATGGTAGCCACCATTGGCCAGGCGCTGTTAATACTCACCAACGACAGCAGTGCCCCGACTAATGCGCCCACGCCAAAGCGCAGCGTACCGGCCAGTGATGAAGCGGTGCCGGCCATATGCGGGAACTCATCAAGAATCACCGCCATCGCATTCGACGATACCGTCGATACGCAGCCAATGAACATCGCTACACCAAACACCAGCGAGAGGAAACCTAAATCCAGCGCGCTAGAGATAAGCAGCCAAACGCCCATGGCGAACTGAATCACTAGCCCAAGGCGAAACATTTTCAGCGGACCAAAGCGGCGCACCGCGCGGCTGTTGATCAATGTCATCACGAATAAGAACACCACGTTCAGACCGAAGTAATAGCCGAAGTTTTGTGGCGAAACGTGATTCACTTCGATGTAAACGAAGGGGCCGGCGTTGAGGAAGGTAAACAGACCGGCAAAAGAAAATCCGCTTGCCAGCATATAGCTAAATGCGCGCTTATGGCGCACTAACGCCACGAAGTTGCTCATCGTCGTCCGCAGATGAAAACGCTGGCGCTGCTCGGGCTTCAGCGTTTCACGGATCTGTGTCACCACCAGCACCGTCGTAATCAGTGCCGCACCTGCCAGCGTCCAGAAGATCGCGTGCCAGTTCCACAGCAGTAGCAGCCAGCCACCGATGATCGGCGCCAGCAGCGGCGCGATGGTGGTGACCAACATGACAAACGACATCATGCGCGAGAAGTCCTCTTTCGAGTAGGTATCGCGCATCAGGGCGTTGATCACCACGCTGGCTGCGGCAGCAGATAAGCCGTGCAGGAAACGCATAAAGATCAGCTGATCGATGGTTTGTGATAACGCGCAAGCCGCTGCGGCGCAGGCAAAGATCAGCGTTCCCAGCACGATCACCGGCTTACGTCCATAGCTGTCCGCCAAAGGCCCGTATACTAACTGGCCGATGGCAAACCCGAGGATGTAAAGGTTGAGCGTCATCTGTACGCTGCCAGCCGATACCGCGAATTCGCGGGCGATTTGCGGCATTGCTGGCAGATACATATCGATAGAGAGCGGCATCAACATCGCCAGCAATCCGAGAATGATCACTAAGCCAACCGGTGAATTCTTTTCCTTACGCACCGCGTTCTCCTGCTATTTACGTTGTTTAAGCTCTTCAGGCAGGCCGATGCTATCAACCTCTTCCTGGGTCAGCTCGCGATATTCACCTTCACCGAGATCGTCATCCAGTTCGATGTCACCGATGCGTTCACGATGCAGCGCTGAAACGTGATTACCCATCGCAGCAAACATGCGTTTGACCTGATGATAGCGCCCTTCACTGATCGTCAGACGCGCGGCCTTCTCATCAAGAATCTCCAGCACCGCCGGTTTGGTGAGATCTTTTTCATTGTGCAGCTGTACGCCCGCCGCAAATTTCTCCACCAGGGAAGGATCGATCGGCTCTTCCACTTCCACCAGATAGGTTTTTTCAAGGTGATGCTTTGGTGAAGTAATACGGTGCGACCATTGCCCATCATCGGTTAACAGTACTAAACCGGTGGTATCGATATCCAGGCGCCCTGCCGCATGCAGCTTGAACGCCGCCGGCTCTTCAATGAAGAACAGCACGGTAGGATGATCGGGATCGTCGGTTGAACAGACGTAACCCTGCGGCTTGTTCAGCATGAAATAGCGCGGGCCTTGCTGTACCACCAGCGGATTGCCGTCATATTCGACTTCATCGTCTGGCAATACTTTGTAAGCCGCATCGCGGACCACTTCGCCGTTGATCGTGACTTTTTTGGCGCGGATTTCGCGTCCAGCGATAGCACGGCTGACTTCCAGCTGCTGAGATATGAATTTTTCGAGTCGCATGAATTCGTTTTGCCTGTTACTGCGGGGAAACTGAAACGGTGTTTTGTCCCTGAATAAGGTGTGGGCAGTATAGCGGGAACCCGCTGCGGCTAACAGAGGCGATCCTGCGTTTCAGCTGCTTTCATGACATAATGCGCGCCCGTTCCAGAAAAAAGTTTGCCCCGATGTCATTCACTCTGCGCCCATACCAACAAGAGGCGGTTGACGCCACCCTCAACCATTTCCGCCGTCATACCACGCCTGCGGTGATTGTGTTGCCGACCGGTGCGGGAAAAAGCCTGGTAATTGCTGAGCTGGCAAGGCTGGCGCGCGGACGTGTACTGGTGTTGGCCCATGTCAAAGAATTGGTGGAGCAGAACCACAGCAAATATCAGGCATATGGCCTGCAAGCGGATATCTTCGCCGCCGGTTTACAACGCAAACAAAGTGAAAGCAAAGTGGTATTTGGCAGCGTGCAATCGGTAGCACGTAATCTTGATCGCTTCGACAGCGCCTTTTCACTGGTGATTGTTGATGAATGTCATCGCATTAGTGATAACGAAGAGAGCCAGTATCAGCAGCTGTTCGCTCATCTGCGTCAGCACAATCCCAGCCTACGTTTGCTGGGATTAACCGCCACGCCCTTCCGCCTCGGTAAAGGCTGGATTTATCAGTTCCACTATCACGGCATGGTGCGCGGTGATGAGAAAGCGCTGTTCCGCGACTGCATTTATGAGCTGCCGTTACGCTACATGATTAAACACAGTTTTCTGGTGCCGCCGGAGCGGTTGGATATGCCGGTGGTGCAGTATGATTTCAGCCGGTTGATTCCACAAAATAACGGCTTGTTTAGTGAGGCCGATCTTAACCGCGAGCTGAAACAGCAGCATCGCGTGACGCCACATATTATCCGCCAGATCGTGGAGTTTGCTGAGGACAGGCACGGCGTAATGGTGTTTGCTTCCACTGTGGAACATGCGCGAGAAATCCTGACGCTGTTGCCAGAGAACAGCGCGCTGGTGTCGGCGGAAACCGCGGTGAAAGATCGCGATCGGTTGATTGGCGAGTTCAAAGCGCAACAGCTGAAGTTTCTGGTCAACGTGGCGGTCCTGACCACCGGATTTGATGCACCGCATGTTGATCTGATCGCGATTTTGCGCCCCACCGAATCGGTAAGTTTGTATCAGCAAATTGTTGGTCGCGGCCTGCGGCTCTCGCCCGGCAAAACTGATTGTCTGGTGCTCGATTACGCCGGTAATCCGCACGATCTTTTCACGCCGGAAGTGGGCGCACCAAAAGGCGCCAGCGATAATCAGCCGGTGCAGGTTTTTTGTCCCGCTTGCGGTTTCGCCAATACTTTCTGGGGCAAAGCAACGGAAGATGGCCACATCATTGAGCATTTTGGTCGCCGCTGTCAGGGTGTGCTGGAAGATGATGAAGGCCAGCGCGAACAGTGTGACTATCGTTTTCGTTTTAAAAGCTGTCCGGATTGCGGTGCCGAGAATGACATCGCCGCCCGCCGCTGCCAGCAGTGCGACAAAATTTTGGTCGATCCTGACGATATGCTGAAAGCCGCGTTGAAGTTGAAAGATGCGCGCGTACTGCGCTGTGCCGGCATGACGCTGGAACAAGGACGCGACGACAAAGGCGAATGGCTTAAGGCCAGCTATTTTGATGAAGATGGCACCAGCGTAAGCGAGCGTTTTCGCCTGCAAACGCCGGCGCAGCGCAAAGCTTTTGAGCAAGTGTTTATGCGTCCGCATCAGCGCGCGCCAGGCGTGGAACTTGGATGGCAAACCGCTGCCGATGTCATTGCGCTGCAACCCTTGCTGCGCCATCCCGATTTTGTGGTAGCACGTGCGAAAGGCCATTTCTGGCAGATTCGTGAAAAAATGTTTGATTATCAAGGACGTTATCGTCGCGCCAACGAACTGCGCTGAGCGGCGGAATCATTTGCCCCTGCCCCCCCTTTGGGGCTATAATGCCGCCCGCTTTTGCATCCGTAAAAGCAGTTTGAATAACCGTCCTGTTGCTGGGTCGCCTGTAGCAGGAATTATTGAAGAGATATCAAATGTTCACTATTAACGCTGAAGTACGTAAAGACCAGGGTAAGGGTGCGAGCCGCCGCCTGCGTGTAGCAAACAAATTCCCAGCCATCATCTATGGCGGTAATGAAGCACCAGTTGCTATCGAACTGGACCACGACGCCGTAATGAACGTGCAGGTTAAACCTGAGTTCTACAGCGAAGTGCTGACCATCGTTGTTGATGGTAAAGAAGTGAAGGTTAAAGCTCAGGCGGTACAGCGTCATCCGTTCAAGCCAAAACTGCACCACATCGACTTCGTTCGCGCTTAATCGCTGAATGAGTTGTTGGTAGAAGGGTCGGTTGCGAAACCGGCCCTTTTATTTTGTCTAAAATCCTGCGTTAAAATCCCGCGTTTACCCCTCCTGCCCGCTTAATTCTTTGAGACGTTTCTGCGTAAGCTTTGCGCGATTACATGAAACTATGACGCCTTTCTTCTTGACTTTAGGGAATTATGAGAAAGGGAATTCATGTGAAAAAAGCCAACATCATCTCTTACGGCACGCTGTTTATCTGCCTGTCTTCCTCGGCAGGCGTTATGCGGCATGACACCAATGTGCAGGACTATCGCGACTTTGCGGAAAATATGGGCAAATACCGCGTCGGGGTGAGTAATATTCCGGTTTATAAAAAAAATGGCGAGCTGGACGGCTATCTTG
The DNA here is from genome assembly GCF_039621635.1 of Pantoea sp. BRR-3P. Classification (NCBI taxonomy): domain Bacteria; kingdom Pseudomonadati; phylum Pseudomonadota; class Gammaproteobacteria; order Enterobacterales; family Erwiniaceae; genus Pantoea; species Pantoea sp. BRR-3P. The sequence continues at coordinate 1,204,912 of NZ_CP155066.1, read as the reverse complement.
ATTTCCCGATGCCGGACATGAGCAGTGTATCTCGTCGGGGTTATGCGGTGTTAACGGCACCGTCTTATATGATGAGCGCGCGCCATGTAAAAGACTTGACCAGCGTTTTTTTTGGTGGCCCGTCAGAATATGCTCAGCGCTACCATTTTATTAATCGCAACGCCGTATCTGACGCGATTGATCAGGACTTCATGTTTCCACGCCTGAATAAGGTTGTAACGGAAGTCGCACCTGTTGGACGCGTAGAAAACAGTGAATTAAAGGCAGGCCATGGGACACGATATACCGCCTATGCTCGCGTTGGTTCAGGAGGTATGGTTCAGATTAATGACGACTTAACGGATGTTAACCAAATCTCAGGCGCATACAAATGGCTTGCAGGAGGTGTTATTAATCCAGCTGTCGTCGAGTTCACAAAGAATTACTTTTATTACAAGCAGTACGCCCCTGGTAGCCCACTATCGACGCCACTCTCTATTACTACCCAGCCCGGTGATAGTGGTAGTCCTGTCTACGTTTATGATTCATTCGATAAACAATGGAAATTAGCAGCTGCCCATTCTGGTAGCAGATATGGTAGCCCACCCTATACCAGGGAGTCTTATGCTTCATTAATCCCTGATGATTTTTTCGATAAAATTGTGGCAGATAATATTTCACCCGATGTAACTGACATTGCAGGTGCGGGAAATATTGTCTGGGATCCCGCATCAATCAATCAGGGAGATCAAAACTGGAGCTGGCAGGGTTTGGACGGAAAATATCGTCATCTTGCTCCGGTTAATGCCAGTTTTGATGAGCTTGATGCCAGCAAAGATATCCGCTTCAACGGCGCGGGCGGTGACATCATCCTGAGCGATGCCGTTAATCTCGGTGCTGGCAAGCTACAGTTCTCAAATAACTACACCGTGAAATCAGCGGAGGCCGCTACTGCCACCTGGGTTGGCGGCGGTATTGAAGTCGACGCGGGCAAAAAGGTGCTGTGGCAGGTCAATGGCCTTGCCGATGATGACCTGCATAAAATTGGCGCTGGTACGCTGCACGTCAACGCCAAAGGCAAAAACCAAGGCGGCCTCAACGTCGGCGACGGCACCGTCATTCTCGATCAGCAGGCCGACGATCAGGGCAATCAGCAGGCTTTCTCACGAGTGATGATCGTCAGCGGCCGCCCGACGGTCGTTCTCAATGGCGATAACCAGGTTGCAGGCGACGATATTTTCTTCGGCTATCGCGGCGGCAGGCTCGATCTGAACGGCCACGACCTGACGATGAAAAAAATTAACCACACCGACAGCGGTGCCACGCTGATAAACCAGAGCGCCGATCGCGCTGCCAGCCTGACGCTGACCGGCTTCAAACCTGCTGATATCACCATTCAGGAGTGGGATTCTGCCACCCATGCAGGCACTATTGGCGATATTTACGAAGACTGGAACGACCGCTCGCAGCGCATTGAATACTTCCAGCTTAAAACCAGCACCTACAGCTGGTTCCCGACCAATCAGCAGGACAATAGCTACTGGAAATATATCGGTTTTGACGCAGAAGAAGCGCGAGCCTACCGCGCCATGCAGTTCAATAATCTGGTCTACCGCGGCTATATCGGCTCTTACGATCCGGACGGCGTCAACGGCCAGTTTAACTTTGATTTCTCCCCGGAAATGTCTGCTGCCAGGCTGGCGCTGACCGGCGGCAGTAATATCAACGGCAACATTAATGTGAATAACGGCACGCTGCTGCTCTCCGGCCAGCCGGTGCCGCACGCCGGCGGCCTGATCATCGATGACGACTGGTACACCTCAACCTTTATTGCCGACAACATCGTCGCCGCCAGTAACACGCGGCTACAGGTGGGCGAATACGCGCAGGTGAAAGCCAACATTCAGGCCGGTGACAACAGCCAGGTGCTGCTGGGTTACCAGCCCGGAGCGGACGATCAACACCAGATTTTACGCTGCGTTTCGCCGGTACAGAGCACTGCAACTTCCTGCGAAACCGCAGCGCGTGATGCAGCAGCGTTACGCGCCCTGCCCGCCAGTACGGTACACGGCGATATCACTCTGGGCGACCAGGCTGAACTTCATCTCGGTAAGATCGACTTACGTGGCCGCATCACCGACCGAAATGCCGCGCGGGTTACGATGTCGGGTGAAACCTTCTGGAACCTGACGGGCGACAGCCGCATGCAGCGCCTCAGCGCGCCGCAGGGCGGCATTATCTCGACGCTCGCCGATGACGATAAAACCTGGCAGCCTAAACAGCTGTGGGTAGAAGATCTGTATGCCAACAACCTGCAGCTGGGTTTTGGTATTGCCCCGCAAACCGGCATCAGCGACAGCCTGTACATTGATAAATCGGCGCAGGGCGCCGGCAACACGCTTGATCTCGGCTTTATGCTCGGCGAAACCTTCCCGGATAAGGTTCCGAACCAGATCGTATTGCTGGATGCGCCGGCCGGCACCGCGCATGACTACTTCACCCTGCCGCCGATCGGACGGGGATTCTCCCTCTACACCCCGGACTATCAGGTCATTGAGGACGCGGGCCGCGTGAAGTGGATCATCGCGAAAACGCCGGTGCCGGTGATTGATCCCGTTCCGGTGCCGACGCCGGATCCAGTGGTCGACCCGACTCCGGATCCAAAACCTGAACCGGTTATCGATCCCGCACCCGAGCCGGGTAAACCGGAAGACTGGTTTATCATCAGCGATAATAACGGCCTGCTGCACAACACCCGCGCGCTGCTGGCGTCACGACAGTATCTGTTCAGTGAAATTACCGCTTCACTTAACGATCGCGCGCAAACGCTGCATGGCGATGCGCAGATGCACGGCGTCTGGGGCGGTTATCGCTATAACCACGGCGGCGTAGCGGGCGTTAACATTCAGCAGCAGGCGTTTGAACTGGGCGCAGATAAACAGGACGGCGCGTGGCGGTATGGCCTGATAGCCAGCCACGGTTTGGGTCGCGCGAAAGGTGCGGGCTCGATTAAAAATCAGCTCAGTACTCTCGGCACCTATGCCACCTGGCTGGCAGATAGCGGCTGGTTTACCGACCTGGCGGCACGCTATATCCACCTGCGTCAGGATTTAAAGCTGGATCCGGCGCTTGAGGTACAAGGCACGCAGCGCACCAGCCAGATGCTGGCGGCAAGCGTAAAAGCAGGGCGTGAAATCGCGCTGTTGGATGATTCCTTCACCTTCTCACCTTACCTGGAAACCCGCGTCGGCTATCTGCCGGGCTATCAGCTGCAGGGTTACGATGCCGATATCGCGTTAAGCAGCGCCACGCCGTGGTCGGTATCGCCCGGCATTGCGCTGAGAAAGCGTGGTCTGGGTTCTGTGCTGCCAGAGGTGTCACTGTTCGCTGATATCAGCAAGCAATATTCGCCGGGCAGCAGCGGCTCAACGCTGACGCTTGCAGACAGCCACGCCAGTCGCGTCTACAACGCGTGGAGCGACAACCGCTATCGCCTGCATGTAGGATTTGAGGGGCCGATCAGCGATAACTGGTCATTGCAGGTAGGGGCGAAGCACAGTGCAGGCGGAAAGTATCAGACCGACACCGCACTCAACGGTGCGCTGAACTATTCTTTCTGATCAGGAAGTCCTTATATAAAAAAACCGGGCAACTCTCTGCCCGGCTTTTTCATTTATTTGCTGCTGGTTCGACGCTGCAACTGATCGCGCAGATTCGGCGGCGTACCTTTGATCGTCAGCGTATCGGTCGTTGGGTCCCAGAAAATACGTTCGCCAAGTAACATCGCGTCAAAGTTCAATGTTAATCCACCGCCGCTGCCCGCAAATTTGGTCAACTGGCGCAGCGTGCTGCGATCGGCTGGGAAGGTTTCTTCCAGCTCATACCCTTGTTCCTGGGTGAAGGCCTGGAAAGTTTTTTCGCCGAGCGGCGGTAATTCACTGGATAGGTCTTCCAGTGCAATCTCTTCGCCCGCCTGCAGCTGCTCATTGCAGTAGCTGTAAACCTGCTGACGGTAATTCTGACGCTCATTTTTATCGAGGTCCGATTCCGCGCAATAATCATCCACCGCTTGCAGCAAGCCGCGGTTTTGCGCTTTGGTATCCAGACCTACACTCGCGCCAAGGAAATCCATAAAGAAATCGGCTACTTTGCGCCCCACGCGGCCGCGCAGGAAGGTTAAATAGCGGGTAGATTCCGGATTGGTTTCCCATTCGGTAAGGTCGATACGCGCCACGATATCCGCATGGTTGATATCGAGATAATGGGTGCTGCTGATATCAAGCTGCTCGTTCACGCGCATGCTCGACTGGCTGTTTAATACCGCGACCAGCAAATACTCCACGGCGAGATAGCGATAGTGCAGGAACAGCACCACGCCACCTTCCGCAAAGGGGTATTTACTCAGCTCATCGCGCAAGCGACCGGTGGCCGCACGGCTAAATGCCAGAAAGTCATCCTCCCCTTTGCGGCAGTTACGCAGCGCATCCGCCAGCTCGCTATCTTGGTTAAACAGGCCGTAAGCTTTGCTTTTGGCGCTGTAAACCCGATGCAGCTCTTCCGCCATCTCTTCAACCGCGCGGGTAGCTGGCAGCAAGGTGTCGCGCAGTACCAGTTCCAGCTGGTTTTCATCACGTTTAACTAACTGATGCAGGGCAATCTGGTCGATATCCAGACTCATGGTAGACTCTCCTTTTAGCTCAGGCGCGTATTCAAACACCGCCCGCTGCTGCTTTCAACTACCAGCACAAACTGATCGCTCTGCTTGCGATAAAATTGCGGAAAAAAGTGCGTTGTTACGGTAATATACCGCCTTTTCACCCTTGATTAGACGACGATATGCCACAATCATCCCGTTACAGTGACGAACGCGTGGAAAAGCTCCTCGCAGAGATGGCGCAGATTCTTGAGAAAGACAAAGCGCCAACCGACCTTTCCCTTATGGTATTGGGTAACATGGTAACTAATTTGATCAATACCAGCGTTTCACCGGCTCAACGCCGCACCCTGGCACGATCTTTCGCGGAAGCATTACAGTCTTCCGTACGCGACGACAACGCTCATTAATATGCAGATTTGACCTCATAATATGGTAACCAACCGGCAGCGCTACCGTGAAAAAGTCTCCCAGATGATCGGCTGGGGGCATTGGTTTGCCCTGTTTAATATTATCTTCGCGTTTATTTTAGGCAGCCGCTATCTGTTGGTTGCCGACTGGCCCGCGTCGCTTGCGGGCCGCATCTATGCCTATACCAGTTGGATCGGCCACTTTAGCTTCATCGTCTTCGCCGGTTATCTGCTGATCATTTTCCCGCTCACCTTTGTGGTGATGTCACAGCGCTTGCTTAGGGTGCTATCGGCGATTATCGCTACCGCCGGATTAACGCTGATTATGGTCGACAGCGCGGTCTTCAGCCGCTTCCACCTCCACCTTAATCCGGTGGTGTGGGAGTTGGTGATCAACCCCGACCAAAGCGAGATGGCGCGCGACTGGCAGCTGATGTTTATCAGCGTGCCGCTGATTTTTCTCGTGGAGATGCTGTTCGCCACCTGGAGCTGGCAAAAGCTGCGCAGCCTCAATCGGCGTTCGTTCGGTAAGCCGCTGGCCGCTCTGTTTATCAGCGCCTTTTTCGCCAGCCATTTGCTGTATATCTGGGCCGACGCCAATTTCTATCGTCCCATTACCATGCAGCGCGCCAATCTGCCGCTCTCCTATCCGATGACCGCGCGTCGCTTCCTTGAGCGTCACGGCTTGCTGGATGCGCAAGAGTACCAGCGCCGTCTGGTGCAACAGGGCGATCCGGAAGCGCTGTCGGTGCAGTATCCGCTCAGCGACATTACTTTCCGTGATGCTGGCACGCGCCATAACCTGCTGGTGTTAACCGTTGACGGTCTGAATAACGGCACGCTGGACAAAGCGCTGCCATCACTCAATCAATTTGCCAGCGAAAATGTGCGCTTTACGCAGCATTACAGCGCCGGGTTGCAGCCGGAAAAAGGCCTGTTTGGCCTGTTCTACGGCATCTCTTCCAGCTACATGGATGGCGTACTGGCATCGCGTATGCCCTCCGCTCTGCTGAATGCTTTGAATGCACAAGGTTATCAATTCGGCTTGTTCTCTTCGGATGGCTTTAGCCAGCCGCTTTATCGTCAGGCGTTGTTAGCGGATTATTCGCTACCGCAGGCCGACACGCAGCCGAACAGCACCACGGTAACGCAGTGGCAAAACTGGCTTAACGGTCAGAAAGCGAACGGTACGCCGTGGTTCTCATGGATTGCCCTGAACGGTGTCACCATCAACGGCGATAACGTGAAGGCGCGTCAGCGCAGCTATCTACGTCAGGCTGGCGGTGTTGATGAGCAAATCAATGCCGTGCTGCAAACGCTACAACAGCGTGATTTGTTGAAAAATACTGTGGTCGTGATTACCGCGCAACGTGCCGTCAATCCGGATAGCAACGATGACAATCCAGGCAATCGTGCCACGCTACAGGTGCCGCTGGTGGTGCACTGGCCGAATACGCCCGCACAAACCATCGATCGTTTAACCGATCAGCAAGACGTCATGACCACGCTGATGCAGCGTCTGCTGCATGTGCGCACTAATCCGTCCAACTATTCGCAGGGTGAAGATCTGTTTGCCGCACAACGCAGCCATGATTGGGTTGCCAGCAGCGAAGACGGCAAGCTGGTGGTCACCACGCCGACGGTAACGTTAGTGCTGAATAATAATGGCAGCTATAGCGCATACGATATCCACGGCAAACGGCTGAAAGATCATAAGCCACAGCTGGCGCTGCTGTTACAGGTATTGACTGAAGAGAAGCGATTCATCGCAAACTGATTAATAATGAGGCAGTTAAATGCTGCTCATATTGCAATCGTGCGAAGAAACAGTAATATTCCATCACGTTCGGCACGTAGCGCAGCCTGGTAGCGCACGGTCATGGGGTGTCCGGGGTCGGAGGTTCAAATCCTCTCGTGCCGACCAAAATCCCGAAGAAAGCAGCCTTTATGGCTGCTTTTTTTTTGCCTGAATTCCACAGAGCGGCAGGTTGTAACCAGCGCTTTCAAAAGCTGTTTTCTAAATGATGACGTAACCCTCTATCCTTGCGAGTTCACCACTCGGCCTCATCCCGTTCTAACACCCTTCATATCACGTCAAAACAATCAGAATTACGCCAACAAAATCATCATTCTCGTCAAAAAATCAGTAACTTACCGAAAGCAACCGAAGCCGAGCCAGATCACATTTTTGGAGAATTGTGACAGCACTTCATCAAACTGAAACAAAAATGTCACAGACTTCTCTTACTCTTAGGACTCCTGTTTTTTCGATGGAAACCATTATGGTCATCAAAGCAAAAAACCTGCAGGATGCGGAAGAGCTGCTGCACTCGGGTATCAATAAAGTGGAACTGGCTTACGATATCGGCAGCGACGACTTCTTCCGTCTGGCCACGCGCTGGTGCGATCGGGGCGCGCGCATCACCAAAGGTCATCAGCACTTTGTGGTGCAGATTAAAGGTATGGCAATTCCCCCGAATAACTAAAAGTGAGCGAGCCCCTTTAGCTTGCTCTCCATCCGGCTGACTGGTAAAACTACATTTTCCGTCAGCCGTGATTTTTTATGTTTCCCTCTCAAACACCCCTTGCGCTGCCCTCTTCTGCCTTTATCCGCGCCGCCGGTATTACGCGGGATAGCTTGCCGATCGCCTGGTGTGAATTCGATCAAAATCATTGGCATAGCGATCTGCATCAGGCGTGGCATTTGCCGCTGCCTGAATCGCTACAAGGTGCCGTGAAAAAGCGTAAAGCCGAACATCTGGCGAGCCGCTGGCTGGTTCAGCAAAGCGTGGCGCAACTCGGTTTACCTGGCTTTATCTTGCGCAATGCGCCCGATCGTTCACCGCTGTGGCCAGCCGGCATGCAGGGATCACTATCGCATACGCATAACATTGCCGTGGTAGCCGCAACGCGTGAGCCGCTGAGTCTTGGAGTGGATGTGGAGCAGGTGATGGCAGAGGAAACCGCAGAGGAGACGGCCGATTTGCTGATGAGCAAGCATGAAAAGCGGCGACTATTGGCGCAACCGTTGCCCTTTGCACAGGCGGCTACGCTGCTGTTTTCGCTGAAAGAGAGTTTATATAAAGCGCTGTGGCCGCAGCTGCACCAGCCAATGGATTTTCTGCAGGCGGAACTCGTAGGACTGGACATCACGCAAGGCATCGCTCAGCTGCGGCTAACGCATGATTTCTCTACAGCTTTTGCCAGCAATACCCGCTTACAGGCGCGCTTCTGGCTCCACGCAGGGCACGTTACGACGCTGCTTATCCATCCGTTGCCGACAAAATAAAAAACCGGCTCAGAAATTCCCCTGAGCCGGTGACAACACAAGACGACAGAAATGTTTAGGGACGCAGAAACGAGGATTTCTGCTGCGAGTGACTTTACTCCCTGCGCAACGCCTTGCCCAATAAGGGTTTTCGCTAAGCTTTCCCGGCTAACATCAATGCCCGGTATCGGTACGTTGCACCGCATCCAGCGTGGCCATGTCGCGTTCATTGCCAGTCAACTCGCTCAGCTGCCCTTCGCGCATCTCCAGCAGACGATCGGCATGAATAAAGTAGTGATCGTCGTGGCTGATGGCGAACACCGTTTTGCCTGAAGCTTGTAACCACGGCAATAGCTCGCGGTAGAAGATGCGCCGGAAATGCGGATCCTGATCCGCCGCCCATTCGTCGAGCAGCAAAATATCACGCTCCTCCGCGGCCGCCAGCAGCAGCGCCAGGCGCTTGCTCTGTCCTTTCGACAGCTGCAGATTCAGCACCCTGTTGCCTTCCAGCTTGAGTTTATCCTGCATCTTTAAACGTTCCAGCCACTGCTGCACCAGCGCCGGATTAGCCGGTTGACCTTGATGGCCGATTAACCGGTCAAACAGGTGCACATCGGTGAACACCGCCGAGAAGTGTTTGCGATAGGCTTCGAGGTTATGCCAGTCAACCACCTTGCCATCAAGTAACAAACTGCCCGATTGCGGTTGATAAAGGCCGGTGAGCAGCATGGCAAATGTGGATTTTCCGCTGCCGTTGCCGCCAATCAGAAACACCAATTCCCCGCGACGCAGCGTCAGGTTAATGGGTCCAACCTGGAAGCCGCGCTCGCCATAATGGAAGCAGACATCGCGTAGCTCTAACGTTTGCCAGTCGCTGACGTTAGGCAATGCTTTGAACGCTTCATTATACGGCGCCAGTTCAAAAGTATTGAGCTTGCGGAACGCCACCTGTGCGCTCAGCAGCGTCGGCAAGGCGCCAACCGCCGCCAGCAGCGGCGTGCGCAGGAAGAGCAGCGTCAGTGAATAGGTTGCCGCGACGGCGGTGTTGGCCCAGCCAAGGCCATTAGCCATAAAGAACACAATGCCAATGGCGCCCAGCATCATAATATTCGACCAATTCACCGCGCTAAGATGGAAGGTATCGGCACGTACAATGTGATGGCGATAGCTTTTGGCATTTTCCTGATACACGGTTTCGTAAATCAGCTGCGCGCGTTCACGGTTGAGCTGCAGCTCTTTACGTCCTTCAATAATGGTTTGGAAGTCACGGTACAGCTCATCTTCAACCTCGCGCAGCTTAGCCATGTGCTGATAAACCCGTGACACCAGCAGCCAGCCGCCAACCAGCGTTACCACCAGCCACAGGCTGGTGATCAGCAGCATCTTCGGCGAGAGCCAGGCGAGATAAAGTGCCGACCCGAGGGTAATAATGATGCCCTGAATCAGCTCCGGTAAACGCACAAAGGCAATGGTGATGGCGCGTACATCGCTGGTGAGGCCGGCCAATAGCTGAGCATTACCAATCTGTTCAATGCGCTCTACGCGCGTATCGAGAATACGTTTAATGAATTCGCCGCGCAGACGCCAGACAAAATGGTGGCCGAGCATGGTCAGCGCCAGCTGTGAGCCAAGCGTAACCGCCATCAGCAAGAACAGCTGGCCAAGGAAACTCGGCAGGACAGAAATCGAGGTATTTACCGCAACGATCAGTTCGTTGTTGATATAGGCAATCAGGCCGATACCGAGCACGGCACTCAGCAGCGTGAGAAGAATGACACCAATAAAAGGCCAGCGGTACTGGCGATAAACTACATGCAGCAATGCCATTAAAAAATTCCAGCGGTCAATAAAGCAGCCTGCAGTTTAATGTCGCCCCCGCTGATAGCAAGAATAATTCTCATCCCGTATTTCCCTCAGCAAAACGCTTTTCATCGCACCTTTGCAGCAGCGCGATTTATCGCGCAATAAATTGCGCCGCGACAAAAATGTACGCTTTGACAAAAATAAAAGTCTAAAACGCACGGCGGAATGTGAGGTTATAGCGGAAAGCACCCGCCTGCGGATGAATGCCCGGTTTAAGTGGCAGAATGCCGTGATAACGCAGGCGTGAAGGGCCACCCCACACCACGATATCGCCATGTTCCAGCAATACGCGTTGCGTGGCGTCGCCACGCTCAAAGCCGCCGAACTGAAACACCGCTGGCAAACCCAGCGAAACAGAGACGATCGGCTGGCGCAGATCCTTCTCATCTTTATCCTGGTGTAGCGTCAGTTTGGCACCAGGCTCATAGCGGTTAATCAGGCAGGCATCGGGATTGAAAGCGGCAAAACCGGCTTCTTCTGCCGTCTGCTGCGCCAGTTCGCGGAACAGCGCAGGCATCGGCGGCCACAGATGCCCGCTCCTGGTATCCTGTTCGGTATATTGGTAGCCGCGCGAATCGGTTGACCAGCCAAAATTGCCGCAGTTTGTCATCGCCACCGACATACGATGGCCGCCAGGCGTAATGCGATGAGCAAACGGATTTTGCCCGGCAATGTGGTGAATCGCCGCCAGCAACGCGTCGGCACTGTCGCGTGCACGACGCCGCAGAATCACGGCACCCTCGGCCAGCGGCTCTTGCCACGGGGCTTCGTCGCTAAATAAATCCAACATTTACGCCTCCTTTACTACTGCGATTTCTGATCGATCAGGAAGGATTTGAACTGTGGCGACATCCAGTGCGTAAAGCCATCGCCCTGTTTGCTAATCAAATAGACTGCCAGATGCTCTTTAAGCGCCAGCGCTTGAGCGCGATCGCTGCCAAGCACCATTAAGCCAGTATCCCAGCCGTCCGCTTCCAGCGCGGTGGTCGCTATCACGGTTGCTGAAACCAGCTTGTGCTCTATCGGCCTGCCTGTTGCGGGATCGATGACGTGCGAAATACGTTTGCCGTCCAGTTCATAATAGTTGCGATAGCTGCCTGAGGTACTGATGCCGTGCCCCTGCAGATCGACACGTGCTTCCACCGCATTTTCACGATCGGTTGGTTTCTGAATGGCCACGCGCCACGGTTGCTGGTTAGCGTTAACGCCACGACTCAGCACCGCGCCCCCTACCGAAACCAGATAGTTGGTAATGCCCTGCTGCTCCATCAGACGTGCCAGATGATCGGTGGCATAGCCCTCGCCCATGGTGGAGAGATCCACGTACAGGCCAGGCAGATCTTTCTGCAGCCATTGTCCCTCAACGCCCTGAATTACGCGCAGATGCTGCAAACCGGTGAGCGCTTTAGCCGCAGTGATTTCGGCCTCCGTCGGTGTGTGCGCCGGTTGCTTCGTTGGGCCAAAACCCCACAGATTAACCAGCGGACCAACGGTGATGTCCATTGCTCCTTCGGTCATTTTGCCAATACGCAGCGCCATGGTGACAATGTCCGCCATATCGCTGCTCACCGCCTGCGGTGCGCTGCCCTGATACTGATTGAAGCGCGACAAGACCGAATCGCGTTTCCACGTCGATAATTCTCCGTCATCGCGATCCAACTGCTGCTGAATCAATTGCTGCAATGCAGCATGACGTGATGACGCCACGCCCGCTACGCTGACGCGCCAGACCGTGCCCATGGTTTTACCTTCCAGCACCATTGCTGGCTGGCTATCATTTTTTTCACAACCGCTCAGGGCAAAAGCCACCAGCCCTATCAGCAGAATATTCTGAAAATGCATCTCTTCCTCATCTATTAACTGTTGCTACAGCCGGTTACAAAGCATAAATCGCTTGTAAATCCATCTAAAGCTGCTTGATGTTCGCTGAACCCTAAGACAGGATAACGCGTTCCTGCACCGTTTTTACCTACAGGAGCTAAGATGGTTTATTTCATTATTGCAGTGACCACCGGACTGTTTATTTTCGGCAGCTACAGATGCTGGGAACGCTATCGCCACCGTCTGATTCAACATTATCCTTCACGCCGACGTTAAATTTTTGCACCAGAAAATCCCCCTCCTGCACCGCTTCAGCGCCGGCGCAGTGTAGCAAAGTGCTGACGCTGCGCGTGGCGCTGCGAGCGGTGGTCTGGCATGAATTCTGCATCGTTGAGGATGAGTTGAACATCAGCGAGGTGCAGAATGGAAAAGAGCAAAACGCAAAACAGTAAATGGCAGCATTGGCTGAGTTTCTCGGCCTTTACGTTGGCGGGCGTGGCAATGGAAGGCAGTATGGCCACCACGCCGCCACTGCAACCGGCACCTAAAGCAAAAAAATGGCGCGGGATGCAGTAATCTTCTTCATAGCCCCAGTTCACTTAAGCCCGGATGCGCGTCCGGGCGCGTTCCAGCAGACCAGTGGAACAGACGATCCTCTGCAACGATGGGGAGATCATTGATACAAGCGAAGCGCTGAATCATCAAGCCATCGGCACCAAAGTGCCAGTTCTCATTGCCATAGCTGCGGAACCAGTTGCCGCTGTCATCATGCCATTCATAGGCAAATCGCACCGCCAGCTTATCGTTGTGCCACGCCCACAGCTCTTTGATCAGCCGGTAATCCAACTCTTTTACCCATTTACGTTGCAGAAATGTCACGACTTCCGCACGTCCATTGACGAATTCACTGCGATTACGCCAGCGCGTATCTTCACTGTAAACCAATGAAACCCGCTGAGCGTCGCAGCTGTTCCACGCATCTTCCGCCATGCGGACTTTCTTTAACGCCGTTTCCTGATTAAACGGTGGCACCAACATATTTTCTCTCCTGAACATGTAGACAGGTCTGTCTACTTGATTCATCCTGCCGGATGTAGACAATTCTGTCTACATGTTTGAACAGGATTAGTTATGCTTGAACCTCTGATATTTGATGCCGCAGCCTCTGCCCGCGATCGCATCTTGTTGTGCGCACAACAATTGTTTTACCAGCAGGGTATTCGCGCTACGGGTGTGGATAGAGTGATCGCGGAGGCCGGCGTGACGAAAGTGACTTTCTATCGTCATTTTCCGGCAAAAAATATGCTGGTTTTAGCGTTTTTACAGCAGCGCCATCAGCGTTGGATGGCGGCATTTCGCGCTGCACTGAATCAGCACGTTACGCTGGACGATGCCCTGCCCGCGGCACTTCTGAGTTGGTTTAACGATGCCGATTTTCGCGGCTGCGCCTTTATTAACACAGCGGCGGAATTAGGCAGCAGCTTAGCTGAAGCCAGCGAACTGATTCGCCAGCATAAGCACGAGATGGCGCAGGCAATCAAAGAAAAGCTGGCGCCCGAGCAGCAGATGAAAACGGCGCAGATTGTGTTGCTGGTTGAAGGTGCCATTGTACAGGTGCAGATTGGGGAAGAGGCAAAACAGATAGTTGAGATATTGCGAGGCGCGCTAAGCGCACTGCTGAAAACGGGAGCGTGACGCGCTGTCACGCTCCATCACGATTAGAACTGGTAAACCAGGCCTACCGCTACGACGTCATCGGTATTGATACCGGCGGCATCGGTGAAGTTATTGTCATCCAGCAGGTTGATTTGGTAATCAACATAGGTCGACATGTTTTTGTTGAAGTAGTAGGTCGCGCCCACATCAACATATTTTTTCAGGTTCTGGCTGCCGTACCCTTCGATATCGGAACCGCGAGAAGACACGAAGGCCAGTGAAGGACGCAGGCCGAAGTCGAACTGGTACTGCGCCACCAATTCCCAGTTATCCGCGGTATTCGCGTAACCGTAAGCGGTTGCGCTGCTTGAACCAAAGCGCGTGGCATTGTACGAACGGCTGTACATCGCGGCCAGGTAGATGTTGTTGGCGTCATACTTCAGCGCGCCGCTATAAGCTTCGGCTTTATCACCACGGCCCAGAATACCTGGCGCATTGCCATTCTGATTATTGGTGCGGTCAGACTGGAACATTGCCGCACCGATACCGAAACCGGAACCCAGATCATAGGTGGTGCTCAGACCGTAGCCGTCGCCATTTTCGCCCAGCACATCACGGCCGGATGAGGATTCGGTAGGGTTGTCGTTTTTGCCTTGATACTGAACCGCGAAGTTCCAGCCATCCACCAAACCGAAGAAGTTGGTATTACGATAGGTGGCAAGACCGTTGCTACGCTGGAACAGGAAATTGTCCGCACCGTAGGTATCGCCGCCGAACTCTGGCAGTACGTCAGTCCAGGCGCCCAGGTCGTACATCACGCCGTAGTTACGGCCATAATCGAATGAACCTGCATCACCAAATTTCAGACCCGCAAAGCCGACACGGGTGAAGCTGTTAGCGGTACCTTCGCTTTCTGCAGTGTTCAATGCAGCCTGGTATTCCCACTGGCCGTAACCGGTCAGCTGATCGGTCACCTGAGTTTCACCTTTGAAGCCAAAACGCAGGTAAGACTGGTCACCGTCTGAGCCAGAGTTGTCGGAGAAATAGTGCAAACCGTCAACTTTGCCGTAGAGATCTAATTTGTTGCCATCTTTATTGTAAATTTCAGCTGCGCTTGCTGAACCTGCTACCAGCAATGCAGGAATCATCAGGGAGAGAACGCGACGTTTCATTTTATTACCCTCTTTAATGTGCCTTTATTTATGCCACTGCGAACTGAACGATTAAAAATTCAGCCGGCAAGCCATTGTTATTTTATGTTGGGCAATAATCTATCACGAAAATGCTACTAAATTTCCAAAAGTGTTTCAGTGTATTTATTAGTTATTTCAGGATGTAAATTCAGCGGAACTAATAACCAGCACAGATAGGTAAAAAATATAGCACTTAATGACAACAAACATTTTAATCACTTAAAATCAATAAATTACATGAATTACATTTTCGCACTGAATGACAAAAATCATTTTCAGCCAGAGCATACAATTATCCCGCTATCATCATTTATTTCATTATTACCTTCATTCACCCCGAATGATTTGATTTACCCTAATTTCCCGCCGGACATGATTGTCCGGCATTTTTTTGTCTGCTCTCCAGCGCCCATCCTTATTTTCTGTAAAGTTAATTATCAGGGTTAAATTAACCCATAAGAGTTAGCGCATTATTTGCCTATTTTCGCACATAATGTTCAATCGATAGCCTAAATGCAGAAATGTTAATTTCCGTGGACAACAAAGATCGCTGGATTAATATACGGTGCTTATTGCTAGCGCTCACGTAACGATTCTTTAGCTTTATTCAGTGGCTTGAGCAAATAATCCATGACGCTTTTCTGACCCGTTTTAATCTCAACATTCGCCACCATGCCCGGCATAATGGCAAATTTACGCCCGTGCTTATTCACTAACTCCGCCTTGTTAGTGCGTACATAGACGCGATAATAAAATTCATCATGCTTGACTTCATCTTGCAGCGTGTCCGGCGATACCGTTTCCACCTCCCCACGGAGATCGCCGTAGATGGCGGCATCATAGGCGGTGATCTTGACCACCGCAGGCAACCCGGGACGAATGTAGCCAATGTCACGCGGATTGATACGCGTCTCAATCAGCAGCTGATCCTCCAGCGGCACAATCTCCATAAGTTTGCCGCCCGGCTCCAATACGCCGCCAACCGTAGAGACGCGAATATCTTTCACTATGCCTCGCACCGGCGAGAGTAACGTCGTACGTGCAAGGAGATCCTGTTTTCCCGCGGCAACCTGCAGCTGCGCATCCAGTTCACCGTTGTTCTTCACCTGCTCTTCATGCGCGCGCACATAATAGTCGTTACGTGCCTCGTCGATTTTGCCACGCAAATCGCTTACCTGCCGTTGCAGACGGATAACGTCCACCTTCCCGGCCGCGCCGCGAAGCATCAGCGGCTCTGTCAAATTGAGTTCCGCCTGCACCAACGTGAGGGATTGCCGTAGATTGCCAACCGTTTCGACAAAATTTTGCCGGCGAGCCTGATATAGCTGGGTTTCACGCGCGATCAGTTCGGGATATTGCTGGGTCTCTGCGCTAAAGTTCAGCGGCCGATCGCTGAGCTCGGCCTGTAACCGCTCAGCCGAAGCGCGCAATGTGCGGACGCGCGCAATCGCTTCACCAAAATTGGTTTGAAAGCGCGTGGGATCAAGCGTGGCCAGCACCTGCCCGCGCTGCACGATAGTCCCCTCGTGCACGTTCAGCTGTTTGACGATGCCGCCATCCAGACTATCGATCATTTGCGCATGGGTTGATGGCGTAACTTTGCCGATGCCTACCGTTACTTCATCCAACACCGCAAAGTGCGCCCACAGCAGAAACAGCAGCAGCGTCAACACGCACAGCCAGATAATGGCCGACGTGCGACGCTCGCGCCGCGCCAGATCTTTATCGACGATCACCATGCTCATGCTGCATCTCCCCTATTCGCCGCGGCGTGGCGCAGAATTTCGTCGCGCGCCCCGTCAGCCACAATGCGTCCGTTATCCATTACCACGATGCGGTCCACCATACGCAGTAAGGCAGGACGATGCGTTACCAACACCAGCGTGCGGCCCGTCACCCATTGTGCCAGCTGCCGAATGACCTGAGCTTCCAGCTGTTCATCCATGGCTGCGGTGGGTTCATCCAGCAGCACCACCTGCGGCTGGCGCAGAATCAACCGGCTAAGCAATACCATTTGCCGTTGACCGCCGGACAATCCCCGTCCCCCTTCGTGAATAATGCGATCGAGGCTGGCAGCATCCTGCTGTACCAACGCCAGCGCGCCGCTAATGCGCAGTGCCTGCAACATCTCCTGCTCGCTGGCATGCGGATTACCGAGCAACAGGTTCTGCCGCAGCGTGCCAAAGAACAGCCTGGAATCCTGCGACAGCCAGCCAAGCTGGCGGCGCAGATCGACCGGATCGATACAGGTGATATCCACGCCATCCACCAACACTTTTCCCTGGCTGGCGCGCGCTTGTCCGGCCAGCATTTTCAGCAGCGTTGATTTGCCCGCGCCGACTTTGCCAAGAATTGCCACGCGCTCGCCAGGCGTAATCTGCAATTGCGGAAGGTTAAGCACACTGTTCCCGCTCTCATCGTCATAGCGATAGTGCACGTTTTGCAGCTGAAAATGGCCGGTAAGCACCGGGCAATGCGCCAGCGTAGCGCGGTCGGGCTGATCGAGCGGCTTTTTCAGTAATTCATCCAGCCCTTTCATGGCCGATTTTGCATGCTGCCAGCGCGAGAACACCATGGTGAGCTGCATGAGCGGTGCAATAGTGCGCGCAGAGAGCAAGCTACAGGCCACCAGCGTGCCGGTGGTGATTTGATTATCAAGTACCAGATACACGCCAAATACCAGCATACCGGCATAAGTGAGCTGCTGGACGCTTCCTGACCAACCGGTAAGACGCGCGCCCCACAAGCGTTGCTGGTTGCTGATGGTGGCGCTGACGTCGTGGGTTTGCTCCCACTGGCGCTGAAAATAGGGTTCGGCCTGCAGCGCTTTGATGTCTTCCACCCCTTCAAGGGTTTCCACCAGCACCGCCTGGCGCAGTGCGCTCTCGCGTAGCCCTTCCCGCGCCAGCCGCGCCATGGGGATCTGTACCAGCAACCCCGGAATAACGATCAGCGGAATCGACAGCAGCGGAATCAACACCAGCCAGCCGCCAATCGATGCCATGATCAATAAAAACAGCAGCACGAATGGCAGATCGGCCGCGGCATTCACCGTGGTGGAGGTCAGCAGTTCGCGTACCTGATCGATCTCGCGCAGCTGGGCAATAAAGGATCCGGTAGAGCGTGGCCGCGCTTCATTACGAATGTTCATGGCACGCGCGAACAGCATGGCTGAAATTTTTAGGTCGATGCGCTTGCCCATCAGATCGGAAACCTGAGTGCGCATCAGGCGGATCAGATATTCAAGCGCAGCCGCCAGCAACACGCCGGTAAACAGCACCCATAGCGTCGGCTGTGACTGCGCGGGAATGACGCGATCGTACACCTGCATCGAAAACAGAATTCCCGCCAGCGCCAGCACGTTGCCTACCAGCGATGCCAGACTGATTTCAGCCATGCGTCGCTTCATGCCGCGAAAATTATGCCAGAACCAGTGTGGCTCATAGGGCTGCACAAACTCATCAATGCGCGCATCTCGCCCGCGCGCCGCCACGCCAATCACGCCGACATTGGCCTGTGCCTGTGCTAACAAATCGCTCAGCAAGGCTGAACGCATCACGTCGCCACCTTCGCTCAGCCAATAGCGTACGCCGCCATCGCGATCTACCTCTTCAATCAAGGCAAGGCTGCCGTTTTCCAGCAGTAGCAACACCGGAACAATTTCCTGACGCCAGCGGAGTTTATCGTGAGGAATCAGCATGAAATGCAATCCCAGTAGTTCAGCCAGACGTGCTAACTGTTGCGCGGGAGCCAGATGTTGAAACCAACGCATCTGCTGATGCAGCGTACTGCCATCCGCTGGTTTGCCGAAACGTGCCGCCACACGCAGCATCGCCGCGATGCCGTTGTCGCTGTTAAAGGGTTGTGCAGTCATCCCTGTGGTCTCATAAGCAATGGAAAGAGGCTGGCAACCGCTAGCTGAGAGCGCTAGCGGTTGGTATGTGGGTTAAACGACTGTCTGCACCGGGTGTTGCTGCTGCAGATGATCGGCGAGGGTATAGCTGCTGTCGCTGGCGTTGTAATGCGTTTCACTGCCGCGGAGGATCGACGCATCGCCATGTTGATCGCTATGGTCGAGGCTGCCTGCACTGACATTCGCGAGCAGCGTGCCTGCCGGCTCACTGCTGGCGCTGGCAACCGCCTCGTGGCTGTCGATCGTTACCGGCTGCGTTGCCGTCGCCACGTTGCCCGCTTTATCCTGTGCGCTAACCTTCATCTGATAGCTGCCGTCATCAAGGGGAGCGAGCTGCCCGGCTAAAATTGTCAGCGACCAATTACCATCGGCTTTTACCGTGGCGCTGTAGCTCTGATCGCCGAGCGTCAAGGTGACTACACTGCCCTGCTCAAGATGAGTGCTGCTGCCCTGAATCAGATGCCAGTTATTAACCTCCACCGCATCCAACACGCCATCACCAAAAGGTTGATTCAGCGTCATTGTCGGCAACTGATGGATAGCAACGTTGAACAGATTCTCGATGATCTGCGTGTCATGGTTGCCGTACTCATCTCCGCGCGTGGCAAGCGCTGATACTTCACCATCCGGCAGCGCCTGTAAATCTGCGGCACTGATGGTCACCGTGCCATCGACCGGCGTGTAGTTTTTACCTTTAATCGTCAATTCCCTGACGCCTTCCAGATAGAAACTGAGATCGTGCTGCGCTTCCTGCTGGTTGAGTGTGGTATCACCACCGATATTGATTTCGTAATAGATGTCGGGCAGCTTGGTTACCACGTTCAGTTCCAGCATCGCGTCGGTGCTGTTGCCTGCACCATCCAGCGCATAAACGCGAACTTCGCCCAGCGCAATAAAACTTGCCACGTCGCTGGCTGGAATGGTGACCTGCCAATGCCCATCGCTGCCAATCTGCGCGTGATAGACTGCATCGCCGCTGCACAGCAACAGTTGCTGGCCCGGCACCACCACGGAGAGATCGCCGCTAAAGGTGAGATCGTTTTGGCTCTCCTCTTTATTGATGACGTTATCGGCTGTCACTTTGTCAAAACTGATGTGCGGCAAGCTGCTGACATGGGTGATCAGCGTGACATCCTGATGCGTGGTAGTGGTCTTGCCATTGGGATCGGTGGCGCTGACTTTTAGGCTATAAACACCATCCTGTAGCGCCTGCAGATCCTGTTCCTGGATTGTGGCCGTCCATTCACCCTGTCCATTAACGCTACCGGTATAGGTTTTACCAGCTAACGTCAGCGTAACGTGGCTGTTATTCGGCATATGCGTAGCGCTTCCGTGCACGTCCACGCCGTAAATCCCTTCCGCAACGTTAACAGCGTTATCACCGCTGATGGGATCGACGGTGAGCGTGGGTTTGATAGTTTTATCGACGTAAACCCCAAATTCAACCTGAGTATCGGTGCTGTTACCGGCTTTATCGGTAATGGTGAGCGTCAACGAATAGGCGCCATCAGCCAATCCGTGGAGTACCGATGGCGGCATCGATGCATTCCAGTAGCCCCATTGATTCACCGTGCTGTGCCAGCTTTCACCGTTAAAGGTCAAAGTAACCGTCGCGCCGGGCTCAGATTCAGCGCGTCCGCGCAGGTGAATATTTTTGCCCGCCTCCCATGCGGCAATGATGCCATCCTGGGCTATCGGTTCATAAGGATGCAGCGCTGCGGGCGGCGTGGTATCTATGCTGCGAAGTTGCAGACTTGCTGAGTTATCATCCACCGGATAAAGGCTGACTGCCGATTGCAAAATTGCTGCTAATTGATGTTCGGATTGACGTGAAGACATAGGTAACCTCGTTACAGGAAATGATTTGCCACAGTCATTATGCTTATTAATGTTTTAAGCGGACCGGTGCGCCATACAGGCCGTTAATAAACGGCCCGCTTCGCCTGATGAAAAGGGGTTACCTGCCGGTAACAAGGATGAAATTAAGACACAGCAAATTTTCTCCCAAAGGGGAGAAATAATATCGATCTCGCTCTATTCCGCACCGGGAGCCGATGGGATAGCTAACATATCGGGTTTACGTGGTCGCTGCCTATTGGCGAAAATCCGGAAATGTGCGCTTTGCGACAGCGCCAAAAGAATCGTGTGTCAGCCGCGTGCCGCGCGGTATATCTCATCAGTATACTGCAACAATCAGCAGGGAAAATTTTACTTAAGTCACTCCAGTTTTGCCTGGTACAGCCCAGGAAAGTTCTGGAAAAGCGCGGCGTCTGGTAAAAAATCGGTAATATGCCTGTTTCTGGCGTTGATAACTTGTGATCGGATATCCTCTGATGCGCGGTGCGACGCTGGCTTTAATGCTAAACTTCGTCGCTTTATACGCTAATGAAAAATAACATTTATGACAGCACTGGACGCCGCACAGCAGAATAAATTGCATCATCGTGTCAACCTGGGAACACGTATCGTTTTCCTTATCGCTGGATTGGGCATGTCAGCCTGGGCACCGTTAGTGCCTTTTGCCAGCCAGCGTCTAGCGCTGAGCGGTGCATCGCTTGGTGGCCTGCTGCTGTGCCTGGGCATCGGTTCACTGGCCGCGATGCCGGTTACCGGCGGTCTGATCGCGCGCTTCGGTGGTCGTCGGGTGATGCTCTGTTCCACGCTGGTGGTGCTGGTTGCCCTGCCGCTGCTGGCGACGCTTGATGAAATGTGGCTGATGGCCGCGACTTTAATGGTTTTTGGCGCCGGGCTCGGCATGCTGGATGTCGCCATGAACGTACAGGCCGTTGAAGTGGAAAAAGCGGCGCGTAAACCGATGATGTCCGGCTTTCACGGTTTCTTCAGTCTTGGCGGCATTATTGGCGCGGGTTCCGTCAGCCTACTGCTGGGCAGCGGCCTGACGCCGTTGCAAGCCGTCGGCGTGGTGATGGTGCTCATCGTCCTGCTGCTGGTGTGGAGCCTGCCGACGTTAATGAAGGAACGTCTGCATCAGCCCGATCAGCCGTGGCTGGTTATCCCGCGGGGCTGGGTGGCTTTCCTTGGCCTGCTCTGTTTTATCCTGTTTCTTGCCGAGGGTGTCGTACTCGACTGGGGCGCGCTACTGCTATTGCAGAGCCCTGCTATGAGCCCTGCACATGCTGGCTTGGGCTACGCGGTATTCTCGGTGGCGATGACGATCGGCCGTCTGACGGGCGACAAAGTGATTCAACACTTTGGCCGCTATCCGGTGATGTTAACCGGCGCATTAGCCGCTGCAGCCGGCATGACGCTGGCGGTTTTACTGCCATGGCCGCAAATTGCCCTGCTGGCATTCCTGCTGGTTGGTTTTGGCC
Source organism: Pantoea sp. BRR-3P (assembly GCF_039621635.1). Lineage (NCBI taxonomy): Bacteria > Pseudomonadati > Pseudomonadota > Gammaproteobacteria > Enterobacterales > Erwiniaceae > Pantoea > Pantoea sp. BRR-3P. The sequence continues at coordinate 1,182,823 of NZ_CP155066.1, read as the reverse complement.
TGGCTAATACGGTACCGATGCTGTTCAATGCCGCCGGGAATCAACACGATATGCCGTCAAATCTGGCGATTTCGGCCATGACAACCTTAGGCTATGCGGGTATTCTTTCAGGTCCGGCTTTAATCGGATTGATATCCCAGTGGATCAGCCTGAGTGGCGCATTTTTACTGATCGCTCTGCTACTGCTGGCCGTCGCGGCCAGTGCCCGACGGGTTGCGCGCTAATTCCATGGTCCTGAGACACTATGCTTTATAAATTTCCTCTGACATCCGGCAACGTTACGCGCTTTTTCGTGGTGTTTAACCTGGTGCTTTTTCTGGCGCTGGGCGCGATGGTGCACAATAGCGTCAATGCCTGGATTACGGAAAAGCGCTATGCGATGACCGATTTGGCGCGTGCCATGCAGAAACGCATTGATGCATCGCGCTTTGCCACCTGGCAGATCTATGAAAATCTTGCCACCAGCGCCGCCGGCTCAACGCCGAATAGCAATCTGCAGGAAACGCGTCTGCGCCCGGATGTCTATTATCTGGAAAAAACCCGCCGTAAAACCGAAGCGCTGATTTTTGGATCGCACGATAGCAGCACGTTGGATATGACCATGCGCATGTCCAACTATCTTGATACGCTGTGGGGCGCGGAGAATCCAACCTGGTCGATGTATTTTCTGAATGGTCAGGATAATAGCCTGATCATGATCTCCACCCTGCCGCTGAAAGATATGGCGACACGTTACAAAGAGAGCGCGATCAATACGCTGGTCGATAGCCGCCGCGCCGAAATGTTGCAGCAGGCCAATGCGCTGGATGAGCGTGAAAGCTTCTCACCGCTACGCCACTTTGCCTGGCAGAACGATCACTACTTTACCCTGCGCACCACCTTCAACCAGCCGGGCCATTTAGCCACCGTCGTGGCCTTTGATCTGCCGGTTAACGATCTGATTCCGCGCAATATGCCGCTGGAGAATTTCCAGCTGCGTCAGGATGCCACGCAAACCAGCAGCACCCCCACCAGCAACGACGATAGCAGCAGTGAAAGTACCCATGTGGCGCTGGTTAACCCTAACCTGGAAATTGCTGCCTCACTGCCAAGTACGTCGTTGCAGTTAGTGTACCGCGTGCCGCTCACGAGCCTGGCGATGGATACGTTGCATAATCTGATGTGGCCGCTGTTGATCAATCTTGTGCTGTTTTTGCTGTCGATTGCCGGTATCACCCTGCTGCGTCAGCAATCGCTGCGTCCTAACGAGAACCAGAGCGCCGAACTCGATTCCCTGCGGATGCTGAACGAAGAGATTGTTGCCAGTCTGCCCGTGGGTTTGCTGGTGTATGACTTCGCGACTAACCGCACGCTGCTCAGCAATAAAATCGCTGAACACCTGCTGCCACATCTGAATCTGCAGAAAATCATCAATATGTCCGATCAGCATCAGGGCGTATTGCAAGCGACCATCAATAACGAAGTGTATGAAATTCGCCATGCGCGCAGCGTGCTGTCGCCGCATACGCAGCTGTTTATGATGCGCGATCAGGACCGAGAATTACTGGTCAATAAGAAGCTGCAAAAGGCGCAACAGGTGCTGGATCGTAATCACCAAATGCGCCAGCAACTGATGCAAAATCTGGGACATGCGCTGAATCGCCCCTTGCAAAGCATGGTGACGCAGCTGGTGCAGCTCAGCCAGCGGGACGATGATGAAAGCGTGCTCGATCTGCTCGACGAAAGTCAGGCATTGGCACGGCTGGTGGATGACATTGTGCTGCTTAATCGCCTCGAAGCGCATGACTGGTCGCCGGATGCCAGCGTATTCAATCTGCAGGATATGCTGGACGAAATCGCGCTGGAAAGCCTGCCGTTGCTGCGTCGTAAAGGTCTGGCGCTGGTGGTGAATAATCATCTTGCCAATGATGAAATGCGCTTTGGCGATCGTCGCGCCCTGCGCAAAGTGTTGACCACGTTAATGCACTATTCGCTGACCACCACACGCTGGGGCAAGATTTCGCTGGAGATTAAAACCAGCGAGGAAAAACCCAATCAGGTATTGCTGCAGCTGGTGGATACGGGTTCGGGCCTGAGCATCGATGAACTGGCGAATGTGGATTTTCCCTACCTTGGCGATACTACGCAAGATCGCTTCGGCCAGGCATCGGGCATGGCATTTTTCCTGTGTAAACAGCTGTGTAAACAGATGGGTGGCCAGCTTGAGATCATCGCTAAACCCGATATCGGAACGCGCTATAACATTCAGCTGCCGCTGGCGCTGGAACAGCAGGGCGAACAGGAAGAGAAGCTGCTGGAAGGCGTGACCGCTCTGGTCGATATCGCCGTTGAAGACGTGCATAAAATTGTTTGCCGCCATCTGGAAAACTGGGGAGCGAAATGCCTGACTTCCGACGAACGTTTGACCGGCCAGGATCATGATGTCCTGGTAACCGACGATCCCGCCCGCATGACGGGCTGGGCGCTGCTGCTGGCCGGTGACGAAATCGGTCATCACGCACTGAATGATAAGCAATTCAGGGTCAACTTCAATCTCAGCAACGCGCTGCTTGATGCACTGCTGGCCCTGATTGAGAAGCAACTTGCCCATGATTTAATGGAGGAGAGTAGCGAAGATGAAGCAGCCTCACCGCTGTTAAGCGGTGGCTATTTCCAGCTGTTTACCGAGACAGTACCGCCAGATGTGAAGAGACTGTATACTGAAGCGGCGGAAAAGGATTATCCCTCGCTTGCTCAGACAGCACATCGCCTGAAAGGCGTGTTTGCCATGCTCAATCTGGGGTCAGGTAAACAGCTTTGTGAAGCGTTAGAACAACACATAAAAGTATGTGACGATTTGACCATTAAAAATACCACCAGTGAAATTGACGCGTACGTCAGCCAACTGCTGCAGCAAGGTAACCAATAAGATGAATAACTTGAACGTAATTATTGCCGATGACCATCCGATCGTTCTGTTCGGTATCCGTAAGTCGCTGGAACAGATCGAATGGGTTAACGTTGTAGGTGAGTTTGAAGACTCAACAGCACTGGTAAACAGCCTGCCCAAACTGGACGCCAATGTCCTGATTACCGATCTCTCAATGCCGGGCGAGAAGTATGGCGACGGTATCACCCTGATCAAATACATTAAACGTCACTATCCGGATCTCTCGATTATCGTTCTTACCATGAACAATAACCCAGCGATCCTGAGCGCGGTGTTGGATCTGGATATTGAAGGGATTGTCCTGAAACAAGGCGCACCAACCGATCTGCCTAAAGCCCTGGCTGCTTTACAGAAAGGTAAAAAATATACGCCGGAAAGCGTGGCAAAACTGCTGGAGCGCATCAGCGCCGGTGGCTACGGTGACAAGCGTCTGTCGCCGAAAGAGAGCGAAGTGCTGCGTCTGTTCGCAGAAGGCTTCCTGGTGACGGAGATTGCCAAGAAGCTGAACCGCAGTATCAAAACCATCAGTAGCCAGAAGAAATCAGCGATGATGAAACTGGGCGTGGAAAACGATATTGCGCTTTTGAACTATCTCTCTTCCGTTAGCGCCACTCAGGTCGACAAAGAGTAATACTTGCGGGCGGTGTTGCACACACCGCCCGTACTTTCGCTACGTCCCTTCCCTGCCCTTCCTGACGCGTTCTGCATACATCGCTAGCGTGGTTTTTAGCACATCCAGCGTCACCGGTTTCGACAGACAGTTATCCATGCCCGCATCCATACAACGCTGCTTCTCTTCTGCCAGCGCATTCGCCGTGACGCCAATCACCGGGAACGTGTGCCCTAACTGGCGTAAACGTTGCGTCAGGCGATAACCATCCATGTTTGGCATGTTGACGTCGCTCAGCACAATATCGATATGGTTACGACTCAGCACGTTCAATGCATCAACGCCATCCTGTGCCGTTTTGGTTTGATAACCGACGGTACCAAGCTGCTCTGACAGCAGCATGCGGTTGATTGGATGGTCATCGACGATCAGCACCATAATATCGTCGTAATTGGCGGTTTCCTGCGGTGTAGCCAGCGGCAGCGGCGTGGCGGTTTCACTATTGATATTGATACGGTAAATACGGCCAAGCAGCTGCGGTAAATCGTGCAGCATGGCGCTGCTCTGAATCCACTGCCCCGGGGAGGTTTCCTGCGGTATATCAATGTGCTCACCGCAGATACGAATACACGCACGCCCGCTTTGTGCGGGAAGTTCGTCATGATCGCTGATAATGACATCATCACTCGCCGCCTGGCCCTGATAATACGCCGCCTGAATGCCCTGCTGTTGCAGCAAACGCAGCAGGAAGCTGGCGAGATATTCATTGCGCATATCCAGCCAGATGGCTTTTTCCTGTAATCCGTCCAGCAGCGGTGGCGCTGCCAGCTGACCAGAATAGATCGGAATGCGCACGATAAACTGGCTGCCCATGCCTGGCTCGGAATCGACTTCGATATCGCCATCCATCATGTTGATCAGCTTTTCGCAGATCGCCAGACCCAATCCTGTTCCCTGGAAGTTGCGCTGCACGCCAGAACCCACCTGGAAGAAGGGATCGAACAGGCGCGTAACCTCTTTGGCCGGAATGCCGACGCCGGTATCGCGCACGCGGAACGCCAGATACCCCTCTTTAACATAGGCATGCAGAATGATGCAGCCGGTGTGGGTAAACTTGATGGCGTTGTTCAGCAAGTTTGAAATGACCTGCTGCAAACGCATCGCATCGCCATCCAGCGCCAGCGGCACATCATTTTCGATAAATACATACAGCGTCAGACGCTTGCGAACCACCAATGATAAATAATTGCTGGCGATGTGATTGACCACTTCTCGCGGTGAGAACGGATGTGGTTCGATTTTCAGCTGTTCAGATTCGATTTTAGAGAAGTCGAGAATGTCGCTGATGATCTTCAGTAACAGGCTCGAGGAGTTGTTCATAGCGGTAACCAGCGAATCGACGCCTTTCGGCAGCGTTTTGGTTTGTAGCAGATCGAGGTTACCGATAATACCGTAAAGTGGCGTACGCAACTCATGGCTAACCGTAGCCAGGAACATTGATTTTGACTGGCTGGCCTGCTCGGCCGAGTGCGCCATCTCCTGCAGCGATTGCTCCATGCGCACGCGCGCCGACACATCCACCAGCACGCAAATCGCGACGTTTTCATTGCGATAGCGGGAGTGCACAAAGCTGATCTGCAGGTTGGTATTACTTCCCGTGAGCACATCAACGAAATTGACCTGCTGACCGCCGATAATCTCATTCAGCCGCTGGCGATCTTCCTGTGTGAGAAGCGTCAGATAGTTGTGCGCCAGCTCATTACTTAGAATATTGGTACCGTCGCTGGTACGCAGAATACAGATACCGACCGGCGCAGAAGCGACAATCTTACGGTTAAACTGCTCGTGCTCCTCAAGCCGATGCGCATTCTCCTCAGCCGGCAAGAACATACGCCGCTCGAATATCCACGCCAGCGTGAACAAAATTACCGCCGTGAAGATGTTGAGTAACAGCGCGTTAATGAGCATCAGTTTGAGCTGATCCATTAACACATCGGTGGAAAGCGACCACACCACATTAAGATTGGTTGGCGGCAGCGGCTTTTTCAACACCAGCTGGCGATAGCTATCGAGATAACCAAACCAGGTACTGTTGTCCGGCAGGTCGTCCAGCGAGTAACCCGGACCACCGCGACGCGAGCTGATCAGCGGCCGATAGTTTTCATCGGTGATGGTGGCCACCAGCGGTAAACCGCCCGGCTGAATAAACTCATCCAGGCGAATATTCTGCTCTACGCCGAGCAGTGCCTGCAGTTTGTTTGCCACATACACCGGCATGACCATATAGAAGTTGCCGACGCCTGGCTGCGCGCTGCTGGTGATCCAGTACATCGGATTGCGGCGCTCTTCTTCATTACCATTCCGATAGTGCAGGACACGCTCGCGCAGTGCTTTCAGGCTGCGTTCACGATCGACTGAATTGTTGGTGCCGATGGTGAAGTCTGCCAGACACTGATTTTCGCCACTGACGAAAAACACCCGGTTCAATTCATAGGCCGAGGCAAAGTTACTTTTCCAGTAATTAATGTAGTCGCTGAGCGAATCCAGCGAATTGCGCCAGGTGTTGCTCATTGAGGTGCAGTCACCGTCGGAAAATAGCGGCGTGAACTGCGGCAGCGTGCCTTTGCCCGGAGGTAAACCGTTCAACACGTCCAGACCGTTAGCGCTACTGCTCAGGCGATTTTCGGTGATGTATTTCAGTTCGCGCATCACATCAGCAGAGTGACGGATGTACCATTCCGCCTGGCCGTAATTCGTTGCAAACTCCTGACGAACCGCATTCTCTTTCTCGTGCAGCACATTGATGATGTAAAAAGTCGTCAGTAGCGCACCCAGCGCCCAGAGCAGCAACGCCAGCGCACGAAAAAGGTAGCGCGAGATACGGAGCGTGGTGCGAAAGGAGACAAGATATTTCAAAAGAGGCTCACTGGCGGTAAGGGGTTATCAGGATGTTGAAAAGCTTCCATACACTAGCTTTATCGGCCCTAAAAAGCCAGTTGGCGTGCGCCGTTAGCATAAAACTCAGATAAAAAAACGGCAGGTCAATTTAATGACCTGCCGTTTATCAACCACCTTACGGATTACTCTTCGTCGTCGGCTTCCGGCGCTTCGTCATCGCTTTCCACTTCCGGCGCGATATCTTCTTCGCCTTCCGCTACGCTGCCGTCGATGGCGTCGAGTTCTTCCTCTTCCACCGGCTCAGCAACACGTTGCAGACCCACGACATTTTCATCTTCCGCAGTACGGATCAGAATCACGCCTTGAGTGTTACGGCCAACCACGCTGACTTCCGACACGCGGGTACGTACCAGCGTTCCGGCATCGGTGATCATCATGATCTGATCGCCATCCACCACCTGTACCGCGCCAATAACTGGCCCGTTTCGATCGGTGACTTTAATCGAGATCACGCCCTGCGTTGCACGCGATTTGGTTGGATACTCGCTATTAGCAGTACGTTTACCGTAACCGTTCTGCGTCACGGTGAGGATCGCGCCCTCTTCGCGTGGCACAATCAGCGACACCACTTTGTCTTTCTCAGCCAGCTTGATACCGCGAACGCCTGAGGCAGAACGGCCCATCGCACGCACGGCGGTTTCGGCAAAGCGCACCACTTTACCGGCGGCAGAGAACAGCATCGCTTCGTCGCTACCGTTGGTCAGCGCCACACCAATCAGCTCATCATCCTCACGCAGGTTGATGGCGATGATGCCCGCACTACGCGGACGGCTGAACTCTTGCAGAGCGGTTTTCTTCACGGTGCCGCTCGCGGTTGCCATGAAGATGTTGAAGCCTTCGGTATATTCACGCACCGGCAGGATGGCGGTGATACGTTCGTTGGCTTCCAGCGGCAACAGGTTAACGATGGGACGACCACGCGCACCACGGCTGGCTTCTGGCAGCTGATAGACCTTCATCCAGTAGAGACGGCCACGGCTGGAGAAGCACAGAATGGTGTCGTGGGTGTTGGCCACCAGCAGACGATCGATAAAGTCTTCTTCTTTAATACGTGCGGCTGATTTGCCTTTGCCACCGCGGCGCTGGGCTTCATAGTCGGTCAACGGTTGATATTTGACATACCCCTGATGCGACAGCGTAACCACCACGTCTTCCTGATTGATCAGGTCTTCGATGTTGATGTCAGCGCTATTGGCGGTGATTTCCGTACGACGGGCATCGCCGAACTGATCGCGCATCTGCTCCAGCTCTTCACGAATCACTTCCATCAAGCGCTCAGCGCTCTGCAGGATGTAAAGCAGTTCAGCAATCTGGTCCAGCAGCTCTTTGTACTCGTCGAGCAGTTTTTCGTGCTCAAGGCCGGTCAGTTTCTGCAGACGCAAATCCAGAATCGCCTGCGCTTGCTGCTCGGTCAGATAATATTGACCATCGCGAATACCAAACTCGGCTTCCAGCCACTCCGGACGCGCGGCATCATTACCGGCACGTTCCAGCATGGCAGCCACATTGCCGAGATCCCACGACTGCGCCAAAAGGCCCAGTTTGGCTTCTGCAGGTGTTGGTGCACGACGAATCAGTTCGATGATCGGATCGATGTTCGCCAATGCAATCGCCAAGCCTTCGAGGATGTGGGCACGATCGCGCGCTTTACGTAGTTCGAAAATGGTACGACGCGTCACCACTTCGCGGCGATGGCGCACGAAGGCTTCAATGATGCCTTTCAGCGTCATGATCTTCGGCTGGCCCTGATGCAGCGCCACCATGTTGATGCCGAAAGAAACCTGCAGCTGCGTCAGTGAGTAGAGGTTGTTGAGAACCACTTCACCCACCGCATCGCGTTTGATCTCAATGACAATACGCATGCCGTCTTTGTCAGATTCATCACGCAGTGCGCTGATGCCTTCAACGCGCTTCTCTTTCACCAGCTCAGCAATCTTCTCGATCAGACGCGCTTTGTTCACCTGATACGGCAGTTCGTGAACGATAATGGTTTCACGTCCAGTCTTGGCATCGGTTTCCACTTCGCCACGCGCGCGGATATAAATCTTGCCGCGCCCGGTGCGATAGGCTTCTTCGATACCGCGGCGGCCATTGATAAACGCAGCAGTCGGGAAATCTGGCCCGGTGATGTGCTCCATCAAGCCTTCAACGGTAATGTCTTCATCTTCGATGAAAGCCAGGCAGCCGTTAATCACTTCCGTGAGGTTGTGCGGTGGAATATTGGTGGCCATACCTACCGCGATACCGGAAGAACCGTTTACCAGCAGGTTAGGAATTTTGGTTGGCAGGACTTCAGGAATCTGCTCGGTGCCGTCATAGTTCGGCACGAAATCGACGGTTTCCTTTTCCAGGTCAGCCAGCAGCTCCGAGGAAATCTTTGCCATACGGACTTCGGTATAACGCATCGCTGCAGCGGAGTCGCCGTCGACTGAACCAAAGTTACCCTGACCGTCAACCAGCATATAGCGCAGGGAGAACGGCTGGGCCATACGCACGATACTTTCATATACCGCGGAATCGCCGTGCGGGTGATATTTACCGATGACGTCACCGACCACACGGGCGGATTTTTTATAGGGTTTATTCCAGTCGTTACCCAGTTCGCTCATGGCAAAAAGCACACGGCGGTGTACCGGCTTCAAACCATCACGCACATCGGGTAAGGCTCGGCCAACAATGACCGACATGGCGTAATCGAGGTAAGAGTTCTTTAACTCTTCTTCGATATTGACCGGTGTAATTTCTCTCGCAAGGTCGCTCATGGAGCCGCTATCCCTCTACATAATCCCGGATTTAAAGGTGCGAAAGTATATCACATCGCTTCCCTTCGGTGAACGTAAACCAGGTCTTAATGCCGCTTTTCCTTCGCTGCCAGAGATGCGCTCACCGCGCTTAAGCGTTTATACTGAGGGAATATTTTGTCTGGAGTGATGATTCAATGAGTGAACAACCGCAGGAAAGCCGCCAGAACGTTGACCACGCCGAGATCGCCAAGTTTGAGGCGGTGGCATCGCGCTGGTGGGATTTAGAAGGTGAATTTAAGCCTCTACACCGTATCAATCCCCTGCGACTTGGCTGGATTGCGCAGCACAGCCATGGCCTGTTCGGTAAGAAAGTCCTCGATGTTGGCTGCGGTGGCGGCATTCTGGCCGAAAGCATGGCGCGCGAAGGCGCTGAGGTTACTGGCCTGGATATGGGCGCGGAGCCGCTGGAAGTGGCGCGTCTGCACGCGCTGGAGAGCGGCGTCAGCGTTAATTACGTACAGCAAACCGTGGAAGATCACGCCGCCAGCCATGCTGGTCAATATGATGTGGTGACCTGTATGGAGATGCTGGAGCATGTGCCCGATCCACGTTCCGTGGTGCTAGCCTGCGCACAACTGGTGAAGCCGGGCGGCGAAGTGTTCTTCTCCACTATTAACCGTAATCCCAAAGCCTGGCTGCTGGCGGTGTTTGGTGCAGAGTATGTGCTACGCATGGTGCCGCGCGGCACCCATGACGTGAAGAAGTTTATCCGTCCGGCCGAGTTGTTGAATTGGGTGGATGAAACGCCGCTGCGCGAAAGAAATATGATTGGCCTGCACTACAATCCGCTGAGTAATCAGTTCCGACTCGGCCGCGGCGTTGACGTGAACTATATGATTCATACCCACCGCCAGGATTGATCAACCCGGGGCGCATGAATGCGCACCCTACAATATTCTGCCAGCAGGGTCGCCATTCATGGCGACCCGCTATCCAGATCAATTTCCTTTTAGACGCGTGCCTGCCTTTTTTATAGGCTTAGCAAGTCACAAAAAATTCATAAGCAATTTTAGATAAGTTCGCTGCTGGCGGCCTTGTCAGGGCTTATTTGACCTCAGATAATTCTCGAATCGTATCAGTTGAGCAAGAAACACGCGCTCGATCATAAAGTGAAAAAAAAGTACTGAGCGGTTGACACGATGTGCAGGCCTTGCGGCATGGGGATCCAGGATTTTAGCCACCCTCTAAGGACGATTTTTTAGTGAAAATCAACTCTTGTTAAGAAGAGATTGCTGACTAGAATACTCACCATATTGTTGTTCAAACTTCCCGCACCCCCTATATATAGTGTTTATTCACAGGCTTACTCACAACGAGCGGCTTGTGCATAGACCTTGTGCATAGATGGGGGATAAATACGTCATTCATGCATGGACAGGTAAAAACGCGACATGAACCAAAGTCTGCTCGTTACTAAACGCGATGGCCGCCAGGAGCGCATTGATCTCGACAAAATTCACCGTGTACTGGATTGGGCAGCCGAAGGGCTGAACAACGTTTCCGTTTCACAGGTTGAACTGCGCTCACACATTCAGTTCTATGATGGCATCAGAACCTCTGATATTCATGAGACCATCATCAAGGCTGCCGCAGACCTGATCTCACGTGATGCGCCAGATTACCAATACCTGGCCGCGCGCCTGGCGATCTTCCACCTGCGTAAAAAAGCTTACGGCCAGTTTGAACCGCCGAAGTTGTACGACCAGGTGGTGAAGATGGTTGAGATGGGCAAATATGACCGTCACCTGCTGGAAGATTACAGCACCGAAGAGTTCGCGCAGATGGACGAGTTCATCGACCATTGGCGCGACATGAACTTCTCCTACGCCGCGGTTAAGCAGCTGGAAGGAAAGTATCTGGTGCAGAACCGCGTCAGCGGTGAAATCTACGAAAGCGCTCAATTCCTCTACATTCTGGTGGCGGCTTGCCTGTTCTCTGGCTACCCGCGCGAAACCCGTATGGATTACGTGAAGCGCTTCTACGATGCGATCTCTACCTTCAAGATCTCATTGCCGACGCCGATTATGTCCGGCGTGCGTACCCCAACCCGTCAGTTCAGCTCTTGCGTGCTGATCGAGTGCGGCGATAGCCTTGACTCGATCAATGCTACCTCCAGCGCCATTGTGAAATACGTTTCACAGCGCGCCGGTATCGGCATCAACGCCGGCCGCATTCGTGCGCTGGGTAGCCCAATTCGCGGTGGTGAAGCATTCCATACCGGCTGTATTCCATTCTACAAACATTTCCAGACCGCGGTGAAGTCCTGCTCACAGGGCGGCGTGCGTGGTGGTGCAGCAACGCTGTTCTATCCAATGTGGCATCTGGAAGTGGAAAGCCTGCTGGTGCTGAAAAACAACCGTGGTGTTGAAGGCAACCGCGTGCGCCACATGGATTACGGTGTGCAGATTAACAAGTTGATGTACACCCGCTTGCTGAAGGGTGAAGACATCACGCTGTTCAGCCCGTCTGACGTACCTGGCCTGTACGATGCGTTCTTCGCCGATCAGGACGAGTTCGAGCGTCTGTACACCAAATACGAAAAAGACGACAGCATCCGCAAGCAGCGCGTGAAAGCGGTTGAACTGTTCTCACTGATGATGCAGGAACGTGCTTCGACTGGCCGTATCTACATTCAGAACGTCGATCACTGCAACACCCACAGCCCGTTTGATCCGAGCATCGCGCCGGTTCGTCAATCGAACCTGTGTCTGGAAATTGCCCTGCCAACCAAACCGCTTAACGATGTGAATGACGAAAGCGGCGAAATCGCCCTGTGTACGCTGTCGGCCTTTAACCTGGGCGCGATTAACAGCCTCGACGATTTGGAAGAGCTGGCAACCCTCGCAGTGCGTGCGCTTGATGCGCTGCTGGATTATCAGGATTACCCAATCCCTGCGGCACAACGCGGTGCAATGGGCCGTCGTACCTTGGGCATCGGCGTGATCAACTACGCCTATTACCTGGCGAAAAACGGCGTGCGTTATTCTGATGGCAGCGCCAACAACCTGACGCACAAAACCTTCGAAGCGATTCAGTTCTACCTGCTGAAAGCCTCGAACGAACTGGCGAAAGAGCAAGGTGCCTGCCCGTGGTTCAAAGAGACCACTTACTCGCAGGGCATTCTGCCGATCGACACCTATAAAAAGGATCTCGATGCGGTATGCAACGAGCCGCTGCATCTGGATTGGGAAGGTCTGCGTGAGTCGATCACCACGCACGGTCTGCGCAACTCTACGCTCTCGGCGCTGATGCCATCTGAAACCTCTTCGCAGATTTCGAACGCGACTAACGGTATCGAACCACCGCGTGGTCACATCAGCATCAAAGCATCCAAAGACGGCATTCTGCGTCAGGTGGTGCCAGAGTATGAGCGTCTGAAAGATCAGTACGAACTGCTGTGGGAAATGCCGTCCAACGACGGTTATCTGCAGCTGGTTGGCGTGATGCAGAAGTTTATCGATCAGGCGATTTCGTCGAACACCAACTACGATCCGAGCCGTTTTGCCAATGGCAAAGTACCGATGAAACAGCTGCTAAAAGACCTGCTGACCGCCTACAAATTCGGCGTGAAAACCCTGTACTATCAAAACACCCGTGATGGTGCAGAAGATGCACAGGACGATCTGGCGCCTTCTATTCAGGATGATGGCTGCGAAAGCGGCGCATGTAAGATCTAATCTCATCTTGTCAGGGCCGCAACGGTCGGCCCTCTTCACATTTGGACTCAAAATGGCTTACACCACATTCTCGCAGAACAAAAATGACCAGCTGAAAGAGCCCATGTTCTTCGGCCAGTCAGTGAACGTTGCCCGCTTCGATCAGCAGAAATATGACATCTTTGAAAAGTTGATTGAGAAGCAGCTCTCCTTCTTCTGGCGTCCGGAAGAGGTTGACGTCTCGCGCGATCGTATCGATTACCAGGCGCTGCCAGAGCATGAAAAACACATTTTCATCAGCAACCTGAAGTATCAAACGCTGCTGGATTCGATTCAGGGACGTAGCCCGAACGTGGCGCTGCTGCCGCTGATTTCCATTCCTGAGCTGGAAACCTGGATTGAAACCTGGGCGTTTTCCGAGACCATCCACTCGCGCTCTTACACCCACATCATCCGTAATATCGTTAACGATCCGGCGGTGGTGTTTGACGATATCGTCACCAACGAACAAATTCTGGCGCGCGCGGAAGATATCTCGAAGTACTACGATGATCTGATCGAGATGACCAGCTACTGGCATCTGCTGGGCGAAGGCACGCATCAGGTGAACGGTAAAACCGTCACCGTTAACCTGCGCGATCTGAAAAAACAGCTGTATATCTGCCTGATGAGCGTCAACGCGCTGGAAGCAATTCGCTTCTACGTCAGCTTCGCCTGTTCATTTGCTTTCGCCGAGCGTGAGCTAATGGAAGGTAACGCTAAAATCATCAAGCTGATTGCTCGCGACGAAGCGCTGCACCTGACCGGCACGCAGCACATGCTGAACCTGCTGCGCACCGGTGAAGACGATCCAGAGATGAAAGCGATTGCCGCCGAGTGCCGCGACGAATGCTACGACCTGTTCAAGAAAGCAGCCGAGCAGGAGAAAGAGTGGGCAGAATATCTGTTCAGCGGCGGTTCGATGATCGGTCTGAACAAAGACATTCTGTGCCAGTACATCGAGTACATTACTAACATCCGCATGCAGGCTGTTGGCCTCGATTTGCCGTTCCAGACGCGTTCGAACCCGATTCCATGGATCAACTCGTGGCTAGTGTCCGATAACGTGCAGGTTGCACCGCAGGAAGTGGAAGTGAGCTCGTATTTGGTCGGTCAGATTGATTCTGAAGTGGGCGAAGACGATTTCGACGGCTTCCAGCTGTAATTATGAGTCGTTCTGTTGTTATTCTGCGCAGTTCCGGCTCCCGGCTGGAGTGCGCAGAAGATCACCCTAATCTGCTGGCCACGCTTGAAGCAAACAATCTGTGCGTGGAATTTCAGTGTCGCGAAGGTTACTGCGGCTCTTGCCGCATGCGCTTACTGAAAGGCGAAGTGGATTATGCGGAAACTCCGTTAGCGTTTGTGCAGCAAGGCGAGATTTTGCCCTGCTGCTGTCGCGCCAAAGGGGAAATTGAGATTGAGCTGTGATTGAGATCGAGCCATGATTGAGAAGGTCGCCATGAATGGCGACCCTACGGCGCGCTAGTTTTTGACTGTTTCAAGAATATCAATCCAGCCGTGACCGGTGCTGACCTCGCTACCGTGCAGCCAGCGACGCAGCATGTTCATCGCCATCATCGCCACCACTTTCTGCCGCGTTTCCACATTATGACGACCATGCATAAACTTCACACGCTGGCCCCAACTCGCTTCCGGCGTGTGCAGCGCAATCGATACCTCGCCCTCTTCCAGATTGCCGACGGATAACGCCAGCGCGGTACTCTGCTGCTGCGCCCAATCACGCGTGCGCACAACCAATGATTCCAGATCTTCATCCTGCGCCGGCAAGATCTCCGCTTTACTGAGGGCAACGTTTGCGGCAGCCAGCTGCCAGTGAAGTAAACCGGCGGTGAACTGCTCACTCAGCGCCAGACGGAAACCACGATGCTGCAGTTCGCGCGCCAGCAGCGCCGGTAATCCTTCGGTGCCCTCAAAGATAGTGCATTCTGCCAGCAACAGTTTTACCTGCTGCCACACTTGCTCCATCGCCACGCGCTGCTCGGCGGGTCCGGTGAGTTTGATCTCGATGATCGGCATTGACGAGCGATAACCCATCACCACGCCTGCCGGCAGCGGTAGTGGCTCGAGCTCGGCGGCAATATCACTTTCGCCGCGGCCAAAGGTGGTGAGGCGTAAACACAGCGGCGGTTCTGGCAACGCAAAGCGCGCTTTGAGACGCGGAATGATCTCCTGCTCGACCATGACTTTAAATTCCGATGGCACGCCCGGCGTGAAGAAAATCCAGCAACGGTTGAGCTGCAACGCAAAGCCACATGCGGTGCCGACCGGGTTATCCAGCATCTCAGCATTTGCCGGGATTTCCGCCTGCTTGCGATTGCTCGGTGCCATAACGCGCCCACGGCTGGCGAACCAGGCTTCCATTTTTTCCAGCCAGGCTTGCTGAATCACTAATTCGCTACCGCTGGCAGTGGCGGCGGCCTGTGCGCTGAGATCGTCACTGGTCGGTCCTAAACCGCCGTTCACAATCAGCACATCGGCAATCTGGCTGCGGCTCTGCAAGGCTTCAACCAATGAGGTCATCGCATCACCCACGGTGCTGCGGCTGGTCATCGGTAAGCCGTGCTGGAAAAGCACATCGGCGAGCCAGGCGGCGTTAGTATCGACAATCTGCCCATGTAACACTTCATCGCCCGTTGAGAGCATTTCTACACGTATCACGTTGTGTTCTCCTTATCCCTGTTGCCTTACTGTAGAAAGCGCGCAGGCGAAACACAATCGCGGATGATGCGAAACAGAGATTTGATGGGAATGAATGAGAGGAGAAGCAGGAAGCGGGCGCGAAGCGTATCGCGCCCGTTGGAACTTAACGTCGTGCCAGCAGTAAACCGACAAACAGGCCAGCGGCGGCACCGATGCCAATCCCCTGCCACGGTTTTTCATGCACATAATCATCGGCGCGGTAAGCCGCATTTTTGGCACGATAATAGTAGCTGTCGGACGCCTGGCTAACGCGTGACTTTACGTCCTCCAGCGCTTGTTCAGCCTTGAGTTTCAGCTCGATGTATTTCTGATCGGCCGGGTCACCCGAAGCGCGCAATACTTCTTCCAGCGTTTCGGTCAGCAGCGCCAGGTCGTCGTCAAGGTGGGTTTCAAATTGGTCTGATGATGACACTATGTCGTTCCTCCATGTTCTTAACTCGTTGTGGTTTAACTATAGTCATAAATTCCAATTTTGCTGGCGACGACTCCCCAGGATTCTACTGAGTTTCATCCATTTCATTGCAAAGTTATGTTATCCGCGGCCCGGCGGCGCGAAATCTGCTTCGCTTATTTGATTAATCTGATAAATTTTCTGCGGACTGAATTTTTTAATTTCGCCACTGTCGTAACCCCCTGTAGCCTGACGCTCAGCGTCACACATGTGTGAAGCACGCACGACAGTCACAATACACCCGAGCAGCTAAGGATTAGATTTCCGGCATGAATCGTAGAAAATTTATGAAAGCGTCCATGGCCCTCTCCGCTGTTAGCGGCATGACGGGTCTCTCCACGCTGTTTGCACAATCCGCCTGGGCCGATGATGGCATCGCCGACGGTACCGCGGTTCGCTTCGATTTCGACTCACTGAAAAAGAAAGCCTCCGCGCTGGCAAAACAGCCCTGGGGTGGCGCACCCGGCCCCCTGCCCGATACGTTGGCCAATTTAACGCCTCAGGCCTATAACGAAATTCAGTATGATGCCAATCACTCGCTGTGGAATAACATTCCCGATCGCGTACTCGATGTGCAATTCTTCCACGTTGGTATGGGTTTTAAGCGCCGCATTCGCATGTTTTCGGTCGATGCCGCTAGCCGCGAAGCACGCGAGATCCACTTCCGTCCAGAACTGTTCAACTACCACGATGCCAACGTGGATACCAAACAATTGGTAGGTAAAACCGACCTCGGCTTTGCCGGTTTCCGTGCGTTTAAGAAACCGGAACTGGCGCGCCGCGATATCGTCTCGTTCCTCGGCGCCAGCTATTTCCGCGCCGTCGATGAGACCTTCCAGTACGGCTTGTCCGCGCGCGGCGTGGCGGTTAATACCTTTAGCAATGGCAAAGAGGAGTTCCCGGACTTCACCGCCTTCTGGTTTGAAACGCCGAAAGCCGATGACACCACGTTTGTGGTGTATGCGCTGCTTGATGGTGCCAGCATTACCGGAGCCTACAAGTTCACCATTCACTGCGAAGAAAAACGCGTGGTGATGGAGGTTGAGAACCATCTGTTTGCGCGTAACGAAATCCGCCAGCTCGGCATCGCGCCAATGACCAGCATGTTCAGCTGTGGTACCAATGAGCGCCGCATGTGTAACACCTATCATCCGCAAATTCACGACTCCGACCGTTTGGCGATGTGGACCGGTGAAGGTGAATGGATTGCGCGCCCGCTCAATAACCCGCAGCGCTTGCAGTTCAACGCCTATCAAGACGAGAACCCGCGTGGATTCGGCCTGCTGCAGCTCGATCATGACTTTAAAAATTACCAGGATGTGATTGGCTGGTACGACAAACGCCCAAGCCTGTGGGTGGAACCGATTGGCAAATGGGGCAAAGGCGCCATTAATGTGATGGAGATTCCTACCACCGGTGAAACGCTGGATAACATTGTTTGCTTCTGGCAGCCGTCAGAACCGGTGAAAGCCGGTAGCGAATTCAACTTCCAGTATAAGCTTTACTGGAGCCAGTTGCCGCCAGTGCGCAGTGGTTTAGCGCGTGTCGATGCAACACGTACCGGAATTGGTGGCTTCCCGGAAGGTTGGGCGCCAGGCGAACACTTCCCGGATCAGTGGTGCCGCCGCTTTGCCATTGATTTTGTCGGGGGTGATTTGAAAGCCGCTGCACCTAAGGGTATTGAGCCGGTGATTACCGTTTCTGATGGGACGTTTAAGCAGGTCGAGATACTTTATGTCGAACCGCTGAACGGTTACCGCATTCTGTTTGACTGGTATCCGAGCAGCGCTTCTACCAAGCCGGTAGATATGCGTCTGTTCCTGCGCACCAAGGATGAGACGTTAAGTGAAACCTGGCTTTATCAGTACTTCCCGCCGCCGCCAGACCAGCGTAAATATGTTGATGATCGGCAGATGACGCCGGGCTGATGATAGCGGCGAGGAGCGATCCTCGCCGCTATGCTTTCTGCATGCCGATATGAGGAATATCGTCTTCCATGTAGACTTCCGTGACCGCTTTAAAGCCCAACCTTCCGTAGAAACCTTCCAGATGTGCCTGTGCAGAGAGATAAACCGCTTGCTGTGGCCAGTATTTCTCGCAGCTTTCCAGCGCCTTCTCCATCAGGCGATAGCCTAATTTCAAACCGCGCGCCTCTTCAGAAACGATGACTCGGCCGATGAGCACCGGCGCTCCCTCTTGCGATGGTGTTAGCACCCGCGCGTACGCTAGCAGTTTACCGTCAAGAAACCCGAGAATATGGCGATTGTCTGCCGCCAAATCCTGGCCATCAATATCCTGATAAGGGCACTTTTGTTCCACGATGAAGACGTGATTACGTAGCGCGAGCAGCGTATAGAGTTGCTTTGCGGTCAGTTCGCTGTGGTGACAATCTAGCCAAAGCATTTCCATGGCGATTCCTTTTCTTAGCGTAAAAATGATGCTGCAAGAGTACCACAGCGCTAATGCGCACCGCATTGAACAGCTTTACACGCCTCAGACCTTATCTGTGCAATGTGTGCAAACTCTCATTCCGGCCTCCTTTAGGCAAAAAAAATCGGACCCGTGGGCCCGATTTCAGTTGTCGCATCAATTTGGATTACATCAGTGGCTGAGCCATCTGCACCAGCGAGATAAGCGGCTGCGGATAAACGCCAAGCAGCAGCACCAGAATTGCGGAGATCAGCACCACCACACCACCCGCTGTAAATGCCCAGTTGGCTTGTGTATCGCGGTTATGCAGTTCTGGTGGGCTGAGATACAGACTCACCGTCACGCGCAGATAGTAGTAAAGACCAATCGCACTACCAGCAACCACGGCACCACTCAACCACCACAGATGTGCATTCACACTCGAAGCGATAACGTAGAACTTACCAATGAAGCCGAGCGTCATCGGGATACCCGCCAGTGACAGCATCATTACGGTCATAACGGCTGACAAAATCGGACGGTGCCAGAACAGACCACGATATGAGTAAAGTGTATCCGCATCCGGACCTCGGTATGGGCTCGACATCAGGCTCACCACACCGAACGCACCAAGGCTGCTGAACAGATAGCCGGCCAGATAAACTCCGGCGGTTTCCAGCGACAGCTGATGGGTTTTCACCGCAATCAGCGCCACCAGCAGATAACCTAAATGCGCGATTGATGAGTAACCCAGCAGACGCTTGATGTTGCTCTGAGAAATCGCCATCAGGTTACCGAACAGGATCGAGGCAAAGGCAATGATGCCCAGCACGGTTCGAACGGCTTCGCTATCAGTGACGGGCGCGTACATGAACAGGCGCATAATCACGGCGAAGATGGCGATCTTGCTGGCGGTAGCCAGGAAGGTTGAAACCGGCGCAGGCGCACCCTGATAAACATCTGGCGTCCACAGATGGAACGGCACCAAGGAAAGCTTAAAGCCCAGACCGATAATCATCATACCCAGACCCAGCAGCAACAGTGGCTCCTGAATCATGCTGTCGCTCAGGCTTTTACCCAACTGCACAAAGCTCAAGCTGCCGGAATCGGCATAGATCAGCGCGATACCGAACAGCAGGAATGATGAAGCCGCAGCTGACAGAATGGTGTATTTCAGCGACGCTTCCAGCGAACGTTTCTGGCGGAAGGCGTAACCAATCAAACCAAACAGCGGCAGAGATAGCAGTTCAATACCGATGAACAGCGCCGCCAGATGATTAGCACTCGCCAGCACAATCCCACCGAGAGCCGCAATCAGCACCAGCAGATAGAATTCATCTTTATTGTCCGGGAATCCGGCTAACCATGGATAAGCAAAGGTGCAGGTAGCCAGACTCGCTAATACCACCAGCGCGGTATAGAACATTGAATAGCCATCTACGCGCAGCAGCGGCGTGACATCCATCGCCCCCGCCTGGCCGACAAACCACAGAGAAAACAGCGCAATGTTAAGTCCGATCACCGTCAACGTGGCATTAACAAAATGATTGCGTCGCCACGCAATGGACAGCATCACCACCACCACCGTCAATCCGACGATCAACAGCGGCAGTAATGCGATCAGATGTTGAGGAGTTATTGTCATGGCGAATTACGGCCTTGTAGTTGAAATTGAAGCGGTAAACCACTGCTGAATATTGCTCATCGCAGCATGGGACGTGTCGAGGATCGGCTGTGGATAAATCCCCAGCAGCACCAACAGCACCACCAATACGCCGATAGTCATAAACTCACGCGGTGACATGCCCGGCAGCGGATCTTTCGATTTCGCTTCACCGAAATAAGCGCGTTGCATCATGATCAAGGAGTAAACCGAAGCAAACACCAGACCAAAGGTCGCTATTACGATAATTACCGGCACCACCTGGAAGCTGCCGGTCAGAATCATGAATTCGCCAACGAAGTTACCGGTACCCGGCATACCCAGGTTAGCGACTGCAAAGAACAGCGACAGACCCGGAATCCACTTAATTCGCGACCACAAACCACCCATCTGACGCATATCACGCGTATGAAGACGTTCATACAGTTGGCCACACAAGATAAACAGCGCCGCCGCAGACAGGCCATGGGCAATCATCTGGATAACCGCGCCCTGGAATGCCAACTGGCTGCCGGTGTAGATGGCAATCAGCACGAAGCCCATGTGCGAAATCGAAGTGTAGGCAATCAGACGTTTGATATCAGTCTGTGAGAAGGCCATCCACGCCCCGTAGAAGATGCCGATAATACCCAGCCACATCGCAATGGGTGCGAATTCCGCAGACGCGTTCGGGAACAGTGGCAGGCTAAAGCGCAACAGGCCGTAGGCGGCGGTTTTTAGCAAAATACCGGCGAGGTCAACTGAACCCGCGGTCGGTGCCTGGCTATGCGCATCAGGCAGCCAACCGTGCAGTGGCACCACCGGCATTTTCACTGCAAAGGCGATGAAGAAGCCCAGCATCAGGAGATATTCAACAGTGTGTGACATCGGGGTTTTCAGCAACTCTTCATAGCTGAAGGTCCACACGCCGGTTGCGTTGTAGTGCACAAATACCAGCGCCAGAATCGCGACCAGCATAATCAGACCGGAAGCCTGGGTATAGATGAAGAACTTGGTCGCCGCACTGATGCGCGTTTTACCGTCAGAAGCTTTATGCCCCCAAAGCGCGATGAGGAAGTACATCGGCACCAGCATCATTTCCCAGAAGAAGAAGAACAGGAACATGTCGATGGAGAGGAACACGCCAATCACACCGCCAAGAATCCACATCAGATTGAGGTGGAAGAAGCCCTGATACTTCTCAATTTCGTTCCAGGAACACAGTACTGCCATCAGGCCGAGCAGGCCGGTCAACACCACCATCAGCAGCGACAGACCATCAATCGCCAGATGGAAGTTGATACCAAAACGCGGAATCCACGGCACGGAGAACGTCGATTGCCATTGCGGAATACCCGCAGCCTGCGTCAGTGAATAGCCTCCCTGCAACCAGAGCTGCAGGCCAAGCGCCAGCGTCAGGCCCATGGTGATCATGGCAATCCAGCGCGGAACTTTCGCGCCAAGGCGCTCCGCCAGCCAGCAGAGCAAGCCACCGACAAAAGGTATGATTATTAGCCAAGGTAATAACACGGCAAACTTCCCTTTTTATTGCCTTACTTCAGGCAATTTTTGACATTCTAATTGGGCGAGCGAACCCGCCCCGCTCATCAATCTTTACATCACCAGCAGCAGCGCCAGCACCACCACGGCGCCAACGCTCATCGAAGCCACGTACCAGCGCAGATAACCGTTTTCGCTCACCACCAATCCTTTATTACCGATACGCGACAGCAGCGCAGGCAGGTTCATCAGTGAGTTAAGCGGATCGCGTTTCAGTAGCCAGGCGATGCCGAGATAAGGTTTTACGAACACCTTGTCATACAGCCAGTCGAAGCCCCAGGCCGCGAACCACCAGGTGCCGAAGAAACGACCCGGCGCGCTGTTGGCGATGCTGGTCACTAGCTGACGTTTACCCAGCCACAGCGCTGCAGCGATCAGGATCCCGACGATAGCCACTACGCCTGAGGTGATTTCCAGCATCACTTTGCCGCCTTCACCAAACTCGTTCTGTGGCAATACGCCCGCCAAAGGAGGCGTAATCAGCGCACCAATAAAGGTGGAGAGCACCATTAGCACAATCAGCGGCAGATGATGCGTAATGCCTTTGCCGGCGTGCGCATGGATTTTCTCTTCGCCGTGGAACACGATAAAGATCATGCGGAAGGTGTAGATCGAGGTGAGGAATGCACCCACCAGACCCGCAACCATCAGATTGATGTGGCCATTTGCCAGCGCACCAAACAGGATTTCATCTTTACTGTAGAAGCCTGCGGTGATCAGCGGCAGTGCCGCCAGCGCCGCGCCACCCACCAGGAAGCAGATGTAGACCAGCGGAATACTCTTACGCAGGCCGCCCATCTTGAAGATGTTTTGCTCATGGTGGCAGGCAAGAATGACCGAGCCTGAAGAGAGGAACAGCAAGGCTTTAAAGAACGCATGCGTCATCAGATGGAAAATTGCCGCGTCCCATGCCTGCACGCCAAGCGCGAGGAACATGTAGCCGATCTGACTCATCGTGGAGTAGGCCAGCACGCGTTTGATGTCGGTTTGCACCAGCGCAGCAAAACCTGCCAGCACCAGCGTAACCGCACCCACAATGCCCACCAGATGCAGGACTTCCGGCGTCAACAGGAACAAACCATGCGTACGCGCAATCAGGTAGACACCGGCGGTGACCATGGTGGCGGCGTGAATCAGCGCCGAAACCGGAGTTGGGCCCGCCATCGCATCCGCCAGCCAGGTTTGTAGCGGCAGCTGTGCAGATTTACCGACCGCGCCACCCAACAGCATCAGCGTTGCCCACTGCAACATGTGATTGTCAGCAGCGAAGTGCGCTGGCGCCAGTTCAACCAGTTCGCGGAAGTTCAGCGTACCGAGTTCGTTGTAGAGGATGAACAACGCGAAAGCGAGGAACACGTCACCGACGCGGGTGATGATGAAGGCTTTCATTGCCGCTTTGCCGTTTTCTGGATTGCTGTAGTAGAAGCCAATCAGCAGATAGGAGCACAGGCCCACGCCTTCCCAGCCGAGATACATCAGCATCAGGTTATCGGCCAGCACCAACACCACCATGCTCGCAATGAACAGGTTGGTGTATGCGAAGAAGCGCGAATAACCTTCTTCGCCACGCATGTACCATGAAGCGAACATGTGGATGAAGAAACCAACGCCGGTGACGACTGACAGCATGGTCAGCGATAAGCCATCCAGCACCAGGTTTACTTTGATATTGAAATTGCCAACGTGAATCCAGGTCCACAGCGCCTGAGTGAACGGCTGCTGCCCCTGGTTGAAGAAGTCAAAACCGGCATAAATAGTGGTCAATGCTGCCAGACCAACAGAACCCATGCCAACGGCAGCCGACAGGTTTTCCGACCAGCGACCGCGTGAAAACGCTAACAGCAAGAAGCCAATCAGCGGAAATAATACGGTTAAATAGAGAAGATTCATCCGCGCATCTCGCTCACTGTGTCAATGTTCAGCGTCTGACGACGACGATAGAGCTGGAGCAACAGCGCCAGACCAATACTCGCTTCCGCCGCCGCAAGGCTGATGGCCAGAATGTACATCACCTGGCCGTCAGCTTGTCCCCAATAGCTGCCCGCCACCACCAGCGCTAACGCCGAGGCATTGATCATGATTTCCAGACCAATCAGCATAAACAGGATATTACGACGCAGCACCACGGAGGTCAGGCCGAGAACAAACAGCACAGCGGCCAACATCAGACCGTGTTGTAACGGGATCATGCGTGATCCTCCTTATTCGCTTGCGCATCCGCTTGACGATTGCTCAGCACTTCGCCGTGACGCTCTTCACGCCCAATATGGAAGGCCACCACCAGACCGGCCAGCAGCAGCATGGATGCCAGTTCCACTGCCAGAACGTACGGACCAAATAGGCTGATACCTACGGCTTTGGCGTCGATGATGGTGCCATCAATACCCTGATCGTGCGCAGTGCTGATAGCGTAAATCATCACCACCAACAGCAGCAAAGAGACGATGCCTGGACCAATCCACAGTGAAGGCTTCAGCCACTCACGCTCTTGATCCTGCTGGGTTTTACCCAGGTTCAGCATCATCACCACGAAGACGAACAGCACCATAATGGCACCGGCGTAGACGATGATCTCCAGGGCGCCAGCAAAGTAAGCACCCATCGAGAAGAACACGCCAGCAATCGACAGCAGCGAGACAATCAGGTACAGCAGCGCATGTACCGGATTGGTATGCGTGATGACGCGCAACGTCGTCAGCACCGCCACCAGTCCGCAAAGATAAAACGCAAATTCCATACCTGGCTCCTTAAGGTAACAACCCTTTGACGTCGATCGGCTTGGCTTCGTTTTCCGCTTCGCCCTTCTCTTTTCCGTCGATCGCCATACCAGCCATACGATAGAAGTTGTATTCAGGGTATTTACCCGGACCGGAAATCAGCAGATCTTCCTTCTCATACACCAGATCCTGACGCTTGAACTCACCCAGTTCGAAATCTGGCGTCAGCTGAATCGCGGTGGTTGGGCAAGCTTCTTCGCACAGACCACAGAAGATGCAGCGTGAGAAGTTGATGCGGAAAAACTCAGGATACCAGCGTCCATCCTGCGTCTCGGCTTTCTGCAGCGAGATACAGCCCACAGGGCACGCTACCGCACATAAGTTACAGGCTACGCAACGCTCGGCACCATCCGGATCGCGCGTCAGCACAATACGTCCACGATAGCGCGGCGGCAGATAAACCGGCTCTTCCGGATACATTTGAGTTTCGCGCTTGGCGAAGGCATGCATGCCTATCATCCAGATACTGCGCACTGTCGTGCCGAAGCCAACGACAATATCTTTTAAAGTCATTTCATTGTCCCTTACTGCGCGGTGGACAGAATCACTGCGGCGGTTGCCAGCAGGTTCAACAGCGTCAACGGCAGACACACTTTCCAGCCGAACGACAGCACCTGGTCATAGCGTGGACGCGGCAGCGCAGCACGAATCAGGATAAACATCACCATAAAGAACGCTGTTTTCAGAGCGAACCAGATGAATGGCGGCAGGAACGGACCGTGCCAGCCACCGAAGAACAGCGTAACAATCAGCGCTGACACGGTGGTGATCGCAACGTATTCACCGACGAAGAACAAGCCGAACTTCATACCGGCATATTCAATGTGATAACCGTCCGCCAGTTCCTGCTCGGCTTCTGGCTGGTCAAATGGGTGGCGGTGACAGACCGCTACGCCCGCGATACAGAACGTCAGGAAGCCGAAGAATTGTGGAATGATGTTCCACAGATGCGCCTGGCTTTCGACGATGGCGTTCATGTTGAATGAACCGGCTTGCGCCACCACACCCATCAGTGACAAACCAAGGAACACTTCGTAGCTCAGCGTCTGCGCTGAGGCACGCATCGCACCCAGCAGTGAGTATTTGTTGTTACTTGACCAGCCGGCGAACAGCACCGCATAAACCGCCAGACCCGCCATCATCAGGAAGAACAGCAAACCGATGTTCAGGTCAGTGACCATCCACGTTGGCGAAACCGGCACAATGGCAAACGCCAGCAGCAGCGATACGAAGGCAATAACCGGTGCCAGCGTAAAGATGAAGCGATCGGTAAACGGCGGAACCCAGTCCTCTTTGAAGAACATTTTGATCATGTCAGCAGCCAGCTGCAGCGAGCCGCCCCAACCGACACGGTTCGGTCCGTAACGGTTCTGCCATAAACCGAGCAGACGACGTTCAGCGAAACTCATAAAGGCGCCGCAACCTACCACTACCAGCAGGATGACCAGCGCTTTGCCGATGTTGATCAGGATTTCAATAACATCCGGTGTCAGCCAGCTCATTGCGCGGCCTCCTGCAGTTTGTCAATTTGCGCACCTGAGAGGAACGGCGGCACGCCCGGCATACCGAGGGGTAAACCTACCTGCCCAGCTTGCAGTGACGCAGAGAAACGTACCGGCAAACGCAGCGTTTCACCGGCGCATACCAGCTCCACAGAGGAACCGTTATTCACGCCCAGTTTCTCAGCATCGGCAGGGTTGATCACCAGCGTGGCCGGAGACATGCGTTTCTGGAATGTCGGTGAACGCTGCGTCATCTCCTCACTACCAAACAGCTGATAGTAAGGTGCGACACGCCACTGGCTGCCTTCAACGAAGCTTTCTGGAATAGCGGTGAACCATGGCAATGTGCGATCGCTCGCTTCGAACAATCGCACGCCCGGATCGCCATGACGCAGTTTGCCGCCCACTTCAGCCTGGAATTTGTTCCATGCTTGCGGCGAGTTCCAGCCTGGCGCCCAGGCAAATGGAATTTGCGAACGTGGTGCACCCGGCTGGTTGTTACCTTCCATCGAGAAGGCAAACATGGTGTCTTTATCCTGCGGCTGACGCGGTTCATGCACACTGATATCGGCGCGCATCGCGGTACGGCCGCTGCTGCGGTGCGGTGAACGGGCCAGTTTTTGTCCGCGAATACGGAAGCTCGCATCTGGCGCGGCATCCTTAATGCCTTTCAGCTGCGGAAGAGCCGCAACGGTGGCATCAATGACGTGGTCTAACTGCGTCCAATCGATATGACGACTTTCAATGGCGCTATGCAGCGAGCGCAGCCAGCGCCAGCTTTCCAACATCACTACGCTGTTATCGTAATAAGAAGGATCATAAACCTGGAAGAAGCGCTGAGCGCGACCTTCGTGGTTAATCGACGTGCCATCGCTCTCAGCGAAGCTGGCGGTAGAAAGCACTAAACCGGCTTTCTCCAACGTTGCAGTACGCTGATGATCGACCACAATCACATTCGCTGTAGTATCCAGCGCCGCATCCACCTTGGCTTTTGGCGCATGACGATAGAGATCGTTTTCCAGCACCACTAACGCATCGGCTTCGCCTTTGCTCAGCTGCTCCAGTGCGCTATCCAGCGATTGCCCACCCATCAGGCCGAGGCCAAAGCTGTTCGCTGCACCGGCCAGCAAAGTGATACCAACATCCGCTCCACGCGCTTTCAAAGCTTTCGCCACGTTCGCGGCGGCTTCAATCATTGCGATGCTACCGGAATGCGTACCGGAGATGATCAGCGGTTTTTTCGCACCCGCCAGCGCCTGAACCACGACATCTAATTTGCCGTTCAGTTTGCTGTCGAAGCCGCTTACTGCCGGAGCGCTTTCATCAAGCGCATTGGCAATGGCGAAACCGAGGCGTGCCTGATCTTCCACCGGCGCACGATAGCTCCATGCAGCGATATCATCCAGTCGGGTTTCGTCAACGTTGGTCACGAACAGCGGATGTTTGGCATGCTGACCGATATTAAGGATTGCCGCGATTTGCCAGTCAGCCACTTTCTGTGCGGCTGCCATCTCACGTGCTTTACCTTTTACCGCCTGGCGTACAGACAGCGCCACGCGCGCGCCAACCTGAGTCAAATCTTCACCCAGCACCAGCACCGCATCGTAACTTTCAATTTCGCGCAGCGATGGCGTGTAAACGCCGCCGTCCTGCAGCACTTTCAGCATCAGCTCCACGCGCGCCTGCTCACTTGCCGGCATACCGGTAGAGAAGTTTTCTGCGCCCACCAGCTCACGCAACGCAAAGTTGCTTTCGATGCTGGCACGAGGTGAACCGATACCGATCACTTTCTTCGCTCGACGCAGAACATCCGCCGCCGCATTCACCGCTTGTTCAGCATTCAGGCTGACCGTATCGTTGCCGCGCTGTTGCACCGGATGACGAGGACGATCTTTGCGATTAACGTAGCCATAACCAAAACGGCCGCGATCGCAGAGGAAATAGTGGTTCACGCTGCCGTTGTAGCGGTTTTCAATACGACGCAATTCACCGTAGCGCTCACCAGGGCTGGTATTACAACCCACGCTGCACTGCTGGCAGATGCTTGGCGCGAACTGCATGTCCCATTTACGGTTATAACGTTCTGAGTGGGTTTTATCGGTAAATACGCCGGTCGGGCAAATTTCTACCAGGTTACCGGAGAATTCGCTTTCCAGCGTGCCATCTTCCGGACGACCGAAGTAGACGTTGTCATGTGCACCGTAAACGCCAAGATCTTTGCCGTCGGCATAATCTTTGTAGTAACGCACGCAGCGATAACAGGCGATACAGCGGTTCATCTCGTGTGAAATGAACGGGCCGAGATCCTGATTCTGGTGCGTGCGCTTAGTGAAGCGGTAGCGACGGAAACTGTGTCCGGTCATTACCGTCATATCTTGCAGGTGGCAGTTCCCCCCCTCTTCGCACACTGGGCAGTCGTGCGGGTGGTTGGTCATCAGCCATTCCACCACGCTTTCACGAAACTCTTTCGCTTCGCCATCGTCGATGGAAATAAAGGTGCCGTCCGACGCCGGCGTCATGCAGGACATGACGAGGCGACCGCGGGTATCTTCGGCATTCTGGAATTGCTTCACCGCGCATTGGCGGCAGGCCCCTACGCTTCCCAGCGCCGGATGCCAGCAAAAATAAGGAATATCAAGGCCCAGAGAGAGACACGCCTGCAGCAGGTTGTCCGCTCCGTTCACATCATATTCTTTACCGTCTACATGGATTGTAGCCATAGTGAACATGCTTCCGTAAGGCTCGCCCTAAGACGAGCGTTAAACATCTAATTCTTTCCCCTCGCCATTTCGGCCAGGGTGAGCTCCGTGTACGGCGGCTGATTACCAGCGCGCTTTCAGCAGGTTCGGCTGAATACCGCCGATGGCTCGGGTATTGCCAAACACCTGCGGCGCAATGCCAGCTTCAAACTCTTCACGGAAATATTTGATCGCGCTCTGCAATGGCTCGACGGCGCCCGGTGCGTGGGCACAGAAGGTTTTACCTGGGCCAAGCTGACGGCAGAGTTGCTGCAGAGTTTCAATATCACCCGGCTGGCCTTTCTTCTGCTCCAGCGCACGCAGGATCTTCACGCTCCACGGCAATCCATCACGGCATGGCGTACACCAGCCGCAGGATTCGCGTGCAAAGAACTCTTCCAGATTGCGCACCAGCGAAACCATATTGATTTCGTGATCGACCGCCATTGCCAAGGCGGTACCTAAACGGCTACCGGCTTTGCCGATGCTGGCAAATTCCATGGGCAGATCGAGATGCTGATCGGTGAGGAAGTCGGTTCCTGCGCCGCCTGGCTGCCAGGCTTTGAATTTCAAGCCATCGCGCATGCCGCCAGCATAATCCTCAAGGATTTCACGTGCGGTGGTACCGAACGGCAGTTCCCACACGCCAGGATTTTTCACGCGGCCGGAGAAGCCCATCATCTTGGTGCCAGTGTCTTCACTGGTAGAGATGTTTTTGTACCAATCAACGCCGTTAAGGAAGATAGCCGGCACGTTCGACAGCGTTTCCACGTTGTTCACGCAGGTCGGCTTGCCCCATACGCCGGCACTCGCCGGGAACGGTGGCTTGGAACGCGGATTGGCACGACGGCCTTCCAGCGAGTTGATTAGCGCAGTCTCTTCACCGCAGATATAACGACCTGCGCCGGTGTGAACAATCAGCTCAAAATCAAAACCGGTGCCGAGAATGTTTTTACCGAGATAACCTGCTTCAGTGGCTTCGGCAATCGCACGACGCAGGTTAACCGCCGCTTCAATGTACTCGCCACGTAAGAAGATGTAGCCACGATAGGCTTTCAG
Source organism: Pantoea sp. BRR-3P (assembly GCF_039621635.1). Taxonomy (NCBI): domain Bacteria; kingdom Pseudomonadati; phylum Pseudomonadota; class Gammaproteobacteria; order Enterobacterales; family Erwiniaceae; genus Pantoea; species Pantoea sp. BRR-3P. The sequence goes on along the minus strand of NZ_CP155066.1, from coordinate 1,152,968 downwards.
CGCGAACGCACTGATTAACATCCCTTCAACTAACTGATGCGGCAATTGCTCCATCAGTAAGCGGTCTTTATAAGTGCCTGGCTCCATTTCATCGGCGTTACACAGCAGATAACGGATGTTCATGGATTCGTCTTTCGGCATCAGGCTCCACTTCAGGCCAGTGTTAAAGCCGGCGCCACCGCGGCCTTTCAGGCCCGAGTCTTTTACCGCCGCGACAATTTCGTCCTGGCTGAAATCCTTCAGCGCTTTTTCAGCACCGACGTAACCGTTTTTACTGCGGTATTCATCAATCCAAATTGGCTGCTTGTCGTCACGGAGACGCCAGGTCAATGGATGCGTTTCGGCAGTACGAATGATCTGTTTAATGGTCATTGATACTGCTCCAGCAAGTTGGCGATGCCTTCAGGCGTCAGATGAACATGCGTATCTTCGTCCACCATCATGGTTGGCCCTTTATCGCAATTACCGAGGCAGCAGGTAGGCAAGAGCGTAAAGCGACCATCCGCCGTGGTTTGACCAGGCTTAATATTCAGCTTCTGCTCAAGTGCGTCCTGAATGCCCTGATAACCGGTGATATGGCACACTACGCTGTCGCAGTAGCGAATCACGTGACGGCCAACCGGCGTGCGGTAGATCTGGCTATAGAAAGTGGCAACACCTTCCACATCACTGGCGGGAATTCCGAGTACTTCTGCGATAGCGTTAATCGCGCCATCCGGCACCCAACCGCGCTGTTTCTGCACGATCTTCAACGCTTCAATCGAAGCCGCACGCGCATCTTCGTAATGGTGCTTTTCGTGCTCGATAGCGTGGTGTTCTGCCTCGCTCAGCACGAAGACCTCAGTCGGGTCGATGGTGTGAATAGCAATTTTTTGATCGTGCATAATTAGCGGTCCACGTCTGACATAACAAAATCGATACTACCGAGGTAAACGATCAAGTCGGATACCAGGCTGCCGCGGATCACGGACGGGATCTGCTGCAGGTGCGGGAAACTCGGCGTACGCACGCGGGTGCGATAGCTCATGGTGCTGCCATCGCTGGTCAGGTAGTAACTGTTGATCCCTTTGGTCGCCTCAATCATCTGGAAGGATTCGTTGGCCGGCATTACCGGTCCCCACGAAACCTGCAGGAAGTGAGTGATCAGGGTTTCAATGTGCTGCAGCGTGCGCTCTTTCGGTGGCGGCGTGGTCAGCGGATGATCCGCTTTGAACGGGCCTTCAGGCATGTTGTTCAGACACTGTTCCAGGATACGCAGTGACTGCCACATCTCTTCCATTTTTAGCTGAACGCGGGTGTACGCATCACTGATGCCTGCGCCAACGGGAATTTCGAAATCGAAGTTTTCGTAGCCTGAATACGGACGCCATTTACGCACGTCAAAATCTAAACCGGTAGCGCGCAGACCAGCACCGGTGGTGCCCCATGCCAGCGCTTCATCCATGTTGTAAGCCGCCACGCCCTGCGAACGGCCCATTAGCACGGTATTGCGCAGCGCAGCTTTGTCGTACTCTTTCAGACGCTTCGGCATCCAGTCGAGGAAGTCGCGCAGCAAGCGCTCCCAGCCTTTCGGCAGATCATGCGCGACGCCACCAATGCGGAACCACGCTGGGTGCATACGGAAACCGGTGATCGCTTCAACCACGTCATAAATTTTCTGACGGTCGGTAAAGGCGAAGAACACCGGCGTCATGGCGCCGACGTCCTGAATAAAGGTGGAGATATAGAGCAGATGGCTATTGATGCGGAACAGCTCGGACAGCATCACGCGAATCACGTTGACGCGATCCGGTACGGTGATGCCCGCCAGTTTTTCTACTGCCAGCACATACGGCATTTCGTTGACACAGCCGCCGAGATACTCGATACGGTCGGTGTACGGAATGTAGCTGTGCCAGGATTGGCGCTCGCCCATCTTTTCAGCGCCACGATGGTGGTAGCCAACATCGGGAACGCAATCGACGATCTCTTCGCCATCCAACTGCAAAATGATGCGGAAAGCACCGTGCGCAGATGGGTGGTTAGGGCCAAGGTTGAGGAACATGAAGTCTTCATTGGCGGTGCTACGCTTCATGCCCCAATCTTCCGGCTTGAAGGTTAGCGCCTCCATCTCCAGATCTTCTTTCTGCTTGGTCAGCTCAAAGGGATCGAATTCGGTGGCACGCGCGGGGTAATCTTTACGCAGCGGATGGCCTTCCCAGGTCTGTGGCATCATGATGCGCGTCAGGTGCGGGTGACCATTGAAGGTGATACCAAACATCTCCCAGGTTTCGCGCTCATACCAGTTGGCATTGGCAAAAATTTTGGTGATGGTTGGCACATTTAAATCGTTTTCTGACAGCGCCACCTTGAGCATGATGTCACGGTTGCGTTCAATCGACAGCAGGTGATAGAAAACGGAAAAATCCGCAGCGGGCAAACCGGCGCGGTTAGTGCGTAGGCGCTCATCAAAACCATGTAAGTCATACAGCATGACATACGGTTTTGGCAGCTTGCGCAGGAACTCAACAATTTCCAATAGCTGTTCACGCTTCACCCATACCACCGGAATTCCGGTACGGGTGGCCTGAACGGTAAAGGCATCCGGCCCAAAACGGTTACGCAGCTCGCCGACCACTGGGTCATCCAGGTGATCGCGGGTTTGCCATGAAGGCTGTGCGAGATCTTGCGTGGTTAAATCAGTCATACGTTACTCACCATTCCGGCCTGTAATCAGGCGCTCAAAAGAAGGCGTCAGGATGGCGGCGCACATTAAATTGTGGTGTTCTGCTGCGGCCGTGGCTCCATCCGTGTACGGGAAGCTTATACTTCGTCAGGCGTTCTCAGGTTGGTGACGGCAATACGCTCGCCACGTTTTCTTTCACGCTCTGGCTGCATATTGGCGCGATAAACCCCTTGATCCCCTACCACCCATGAGAGTGGGCGACGCTCTTTGCCAATCGACTCACGCAACAGCAGTAAAGCCTGCATGTAGGCTTCTGGACGCGGTGGGCAGCCAGGAATATAAACGTCAACCGGCAGGAATTTATCGACACCTTGCACCACTGAGTAGATGTCATACATGCCACCCGAGTTAGCGCAAGCGCCCATAGAAATCACCCACTTCGGCTCCAGCATCTGATCATATAAACGCTGAATAACCGGTGCCATTTTAGTAAATGGCGTTCCGGCAATCACCATGAAGTCAGCCTGACGTGGCGAGGCGCGCATAACTTCCGCGCCAAAACGTGCCACATCATGCACCGCCGTGAAGGACGTGGTCATTTCTACGTAGCAGCAGGAAAGGCCGAAGTTATAAGGCCAGAGTGAGTTTTTACGCCCCCAGTTCACCATGTCATGCAGGGCATGTTCAAGCTTGCCCATATAGACGCTGCGATGAACGTGTTGCTCCAGCGGATCGGTAACAATTTCCTGTTTCTGCAGAGGATAACGATCGTTATCGCCGCCCCCGTTCGGGTCTACGCGTGTCAGCGTGTAGTCCATCTTATTGCCTCGCTTTTACTGCTTATGAGGGTTGGTGTGGCTGTGACTGACCGGGATAGATTTGACTACTACGCGACGACGCGCAGGAGCCCAATCCAGCGCACCGATGCGCACCAGATAAACCAGGCCTGCCAAGAGCACCAAAATGAAAATTGCGGCTTCGACAAAGCCGACCCAGCCACTTTCGCGGATGGACGTCGACCATGCGTATAAATAGAGGGCTTCGACGTCGAAAATGACGAAGAACATCGCAACCAGATAGAATTTTGCAGAGAGGCGAATATGAGTATCACCGACAGACTCAATACCCGATTCAAATGGGGTGTCTTTGTGTCGTGCACGCGCACGTCCACCTAACAGCCAGCCACCGGTCAACATGAAGGCACACAGGCCAAACGCAATAACGATAAAAACAATAAATGCCCAGTGATGAGCGATCACTTCTGTAGTTGTCGACATACTCTTTGCTTACTCATCAAAAGTGGTGATGGCATCCTGCACTGTTGCAGCAAACACACCACATCGATTCAAGGGAAGGATAAAAAACCTTATAAACTTTGCTGTCATTAGCATTAAAGCAGCAATTTTATAGGGGTTTTTACTCCTTTCTATAACCTTTTGTCAACTTTGACAAAAGTATCCAAACATTATTTTACACCTGCATCATATTATTAACATCCAACCTCGTCAGCGCCAGCTTAATCGCTTCAGTTTGTGAGGTTAATTTTAGTGTAGCGGGTATTCACATGCATGGATCGTGCATTTAACAATCATATTTTGACAGGTCTTGCCTGAGATTCCCCCCCCTTATCAGGGGTATTTTTTTGATCCAAAGCACATAAATGGGTTTTATGAGGAAAAAAACAGCGAAGAGCGAGGGTAATAGCACACGAAAGTTGGCACGAATTGATAAAAGCATTCCAGATTGGAGCAAAATGGAACACATTTCATTATTTGTACTCGCAGAAAAATTATCATCGATAAAATGGATAAAAAAACGCTTTTAAAATGCCATAAAAAAAGCCCTAGCAGGAAATTACCACGCTAAGGCTTATTTTTATCACTTTTAACAATTAGCAGGCATTCCATTTGCGAGGAATTACCAGCAGTCTACTCTCTACTCTTCATCATCCAGCAATAAGGTACCGTCTGGATTGGCGCTCAGATTATAAGGATCATTGGTTGACTGCATCGCATTGAAAATGGCCAAAGCCAGTTCATTGTCGCTATCAGTGTTACGGCACAGCAAGTATTGGGTATCAGGTAATACCGGTAAACCTTCTGCCGCGCCCATTACGCGCAATTCTGGGCTCATCATCTCAACGGGACGCGCCGTTACACCCAAACCAGCCTTTACGGCCGCACGCACAGCAGCCAGCGTTGACGCGACGTACGAGATACGCCACGGAATGCCCGCTTCATTGAGATGATCAATTGCCATATCGCGATAAGGACTTGGCTCATCCAGCAGAACCAAAGGAATGGCTTCACCACGCTGAAAGATATAATCTGCCGCGCAATACCATAACGTTGGTGAGGTACGCAGTACCTGGTGGGTGAAATTGCCCGGGCTGGACGTGGTCACAACCAGATCAACTTCACCTTGATTCAGCATTTCCATCATGAACGGGTTGCGCTTCACACGAACATCAATGGCCAGCTTCGGATAAACCGACGTTACGCGATTAAGCAGGAACGGCAGAATGGTATCGGAGGTATCATCTGAAGCGCCAATGGTCAGTACGCCCTGGATGTTGCTGTACATTAAAGAGGTGCAAGCTTCGTCGTTAAAACGAAGGATCTTCCTGGCGTAACCCAGCAGTTGAATGCCATGCTCCGTCAGCAGTTTATTACGTCCATGTCTGGCAAACAGCTCTTTACCAACCAATTGTTCCAGACGTTGCATCTGCTGACTTACTGCTGACTGCGTTCTGCAAACTGCTGCAGCCGCTGCTGCAAAAGTATTCAGATCGGCAACGGCAACAAAGGTACGCAGCAGATCGAGGTCGAGATTCAGTATCGGACGATTTGCATTAGTCATGTTTTTTCTTCACTTATAAGATTTTTTAAAACTACTACCCTGGTGTATTACCTGTCTTATCAAATAGATAAGAGGTAATGGTGCTTAATGACAGCCCCTGTGTGGAGGCTACCATGAAAAAAATTGTCAGGCGGATGCCGACGATCGCACCACTCTGAGTTCAGAGCAGTGGCGTCATTATAGACAGCAGAACTTCTGGGCCGAAGACGTATGTCGTACAGGTGCTGGAAGCTGCGTAGTTGTCTATGCGCCCCGCGAAAAAATCCCTGCGGGTTTAAAAGAGATAACATCATGTTATGTCGATGCGAAGCTATAATGTGCATCAAATAATAAATTATACTTAATCATTTTTACGCTATAAATGGAAATGTTTTTGTTCAAAACATCGCAATTTTTGACCAAAAGGCTTTTCAAACACATCCTGCCATAACACTGCTCTTTTTTTAAGCCCTCCAGGTTCTGAATCCTGTGCACTTACGTGAAAGTTACAGCCCAAATGCTATTTTACGGGTGTTTTGCACGGTGTTAGCCCGTTTAATAGCGGTTAATCCCGCAGATAAAAAGTGAATGAGAATGAACTGTATTTGGTAACGCCAACCAGTGCTTAATCATTACTGAAGGTTTTTTCATCATCTAACAAGATTCGTTTAACTATTTCACCAGGTCGCTAATATTTTTTTAAGCCAATTGTGACTGAAAAATTTCTGAATAGATGCCTTTCCCTATGGAAGAAGGCATTTACACCGCAACGAAGTCACCTCAGTATTTAATCTCATTTTTTTTAGAATTACTGGATTAATGAACCAGATTAATCGATTTTCAATGACTTTTTCGCCACCTGTACAATGAATCAGTGCCAAAGACGCCAAAACCCAGCGCTCCCCTTCTTTTGTTAAGTTGAGAAGAGTAAATTGGGCTGGTTTGATTTTGGTGGCAGGTTAAAGGACTCTGCCCGTAAAGGCGGTAATAATGAATTTTCAAATTGATAAATCCGGCAAGCTAGAAAATGTCTGTTATGACATCCGTGGGCCGGTACTGAAAGAAGCGAAACGTCTCGAAGAAGAAGGCAACAAAGTTCTCAAACTTAACATCGGCAACCCTGCTCCGTTTGGTTTTGAAGCGCCAGATGAAATTCTGGTGGATGTCATTCGTAACCTGCCCAGCGCTCAAGGCTATTGTGACTCGAAAGGACTGTATTCGGCCCGAAAAGCCATCATGCAGCACTATCAAGCGCGCGACATCCGCGATGTAACAGTTGAAGACATCTATATTGGCAATGGCGTATCGGAACTGATTGTGCAGGCAATGCAGGCTTTGCTGAACAGCGGCGATGAGATGCTGGTTCCCGCACCGGATTATCCGCTGTGGACCGCAGCGGTTTCATTGTCGAGCGGTAAAGCCGTACATTATCTGTGTGATGAATCGGCGGGTTGGTTCCCTGACCTGGATGACATTCGCAGCAAGATCACACCGCGTACGCGCGGCATTGTCATTATTAACCCGAACAATCCCACCGGCGCGGTTTATAGCAAAGAGTTGCTGCTCGAAATCGTCGAAATCGCGCGTCAGCATAACCTGATCATTTTCGCTGACGAAATCTACGACAAAATTCTGTACGACGAAGCACAGCATCACTCCATTGCTGCACTGGCGCCGGACCTGCTAACGGTTACCTTTAATGGCTTGTCCAAAACCTATCGGGTAGCAGGCTTCCGTCAGGGTTGGATGGTATTGAACGGCCCTAAGAAACATGCCAAAGGTTATATCGAAGGTTTAGAAATGCTGGCGTCAATGCGCCTGTGTGCCAACGTACCGGCTCAGCATGCGATTCAAACAGCGCTTGGCGGCTATCAAAGTATCAGTGAATTCATTACACCGGGCGGGCGATTGTACGAACAACGTCAGCGTGCGTGGGAATTGATCAACGATATCCCTGGCGTCAGCTGTGTGAAACCACAAGGTGCGCTTTACATGTTCCCGCGCATTGATGCGAAGAAATTCAATATCTTTGACGATCAGAAAATGGTGCTGGATTTCCTGCTGCAGGAGAAAGTATTGCTGGTTCAGGGTACGGCATTCAACTGGCCATGGCCAGATCACGTGCGCATCGTTACGTTGCCGCGCGTGGACGATCTGGAAATGGCCGTCAGCAAGTTTGGTCGTTTCCTGCAAGGGTATCGCCAGTAATATATCCTTTATACTTCGAATTGCAGCGGGGTTGGCTGCGTGTGGTCACCGCAATGACTTACTTTTGTAAGCGACTGGGGAGTTTCACACCTGCCGCCTTCCTGCATCTCAAATTATTTAGGGTATAGTTATCGTATTTCGGGGAAGGTCAACCTTCCCCGCCGTGCGAACAGGAATAGTCCATGACCCGTAGCCATTTTTTCGCCCACCTCTCCCGCCTCAAACTGATCAATCGCTGGCCGCTGATGCGCAATGTGCGTACTGAAAACGTCTCAGAACATAGTTTGCAAGTGGCGATGGTCGCGCATGCGCTCGCTATCATCAAAAACAAAAAATTCAATGGCAACCTCAATGCCGAGCGTATTGCAATGCTGGCGTTATATCACGACGCCAGCGAAGTCCTGACCGGTGACTTGCCCACCCCGGTGAAGTACTACAACGCGCAGATCGCTCACGAATATAAAAAAATTGAAAAGATTGCTCAGCAGAAACTGATCGATATGCTGCCACCAGAATTACAGGATGCCTATCGCCCCTTAATCGATGAACATTTACATACGGAAAGTGAGCAGTCGGTGGTGAAGCAAGCGGATGCGTTGTGCGCATACGTGAAGTGTCTGGAAGAGTTATCAGCGGGTAATAACGAGTTTCTTTTGGCCAAGGCGCGACTGGAAAAAACGCTCTCACAGCGTCGCTCGCCGGAGATGGACTATTTCGTTGAGGTGTTTATCCCCAGCTTTAGCCTTTCATTGGATGAGATTTCGCAAGATACCCCATTATAAAAAACGGGCCGCTCAGGCCCGTTTCATTATGCATTAATTGAGAGCGTAAACTCGCCGCTACGCTCTTTCGTCACCTTTACAGGTTCCAGCGTCGTAACGCGAAACGCCACGTCGTTGAGACGCGGCGAATCTGCTGGTGCGTTTACAGCAATGACCGCGCTGCCCGCCTCTAAACCTGAAATGATGCCCGCTGGTGCATCCTCGACGACAACGCAGTGTCTCGCCGGAAGCCCTAAACGTTCAGCGCCCAGCAAATAAGGCTCTGGATTCGGCTTGCCGTGCTTAATATTCTCAGCGGTGATAAAGACTTCTGGCATCGGTAGATTTGCTGCTTTATGGCGCGCGTGCGCAACTGGAATCGAACCTGATGTCACAATTGCCCAAGGAATCTGTAACTCGTTCAGCGTGGCGAGTAACGCTAACGCACCCGGAATGGCTTGCACCCCTTGCGTATCCTCAGCCTCTAAGCGTTCAAGCCACAGAAATTCCGCCTGTATTGCCGCTTCCGATTGCCCGGCCATGAAATGGCGCAACGAATTAATGGCCGGTTTTCCGTGTATATAGCTCAGGACCTCTTCCGCCGGCAAACCGTGGCGCTCGCCCCACAGTGACCATGAACGAATCACTGCGGGCAGTGAATCCACCAATGTGCCGTCTAAATCAAACAGAAAACCCCTGTACTTCACACGTCGCTCCTTATTCAGGCATTAATAATCTGCGCAATTTCATTCGCGCTGAGATGATACTGACGCGGACAAGTGTGCCACACCGCCAGCATACGTTGGTATTTTTCCCACATAGGTATTTGCGCATTAAACCCGTGCGTACCGGAATCAAAGTGGGTATAGCGTCCTTCAACATTCACCATAAAGCGCACATAGCCTAAATAACGCGCCTCTGTCGCGGCGTCAAAACCAAGAAAAGCCAGGCGACGCTCGTCGATGGCGCTGGCGTCTTTCAGATTTGACCATGAAACATGCAATGCATGATGCATTTCCATAATATCGATGAGTAAGCGGCAGGTCGCTTCCGTTAATTCCCCAAACTCCTTATCCAGTTCACGTAATTGCAAGCCGTAACCGCGTTCAATGATGGTCTGATAACGACGATAGCGCTCTGCATTATCTGGTTCCAGCATCGCCATCATTTGGTATTGATTGGAGAGAATGAGTCGTTGTGCATGGGTCATTTCCATGGTTTGCTCCAGGGCCCGACGGCCGCTTAAGATTTAAACAATGAAGAAATGATTACATAAGGAAAGTGATGCGTGTATCTCCACACCACTTTTCTTTGATTTAAACCGGGATTTGTCGAAATTTCTTTGGCGGGTAGAAGCGTAAGTAGATCAAAGATCGTCAAGGAAGGTGCGATCGAGCTGTTTAAATGCGCGTTTTAAAACATCGGCAAGCGCCTGGTAAGTAGGTTTACCATCGACGGGAGCGATAGCCTGCCCTGCTTCTTCAAGCTTAGTACGTACCTCATGAAACCATTGCAAGAGCGTTGGCGGCAGGGGCGTAACGGAGCGTTTACCCAACCACCATAAACCTTGCATCGGCAGGCTACAGGCAAATAGCGCGGTGGCAATCGCCGGACCGAGCTGTCCATTCATCGCGATTTGCCACGTCAACGTAAAAATAGCCAGCGGCGGCATAAAGCGAATAGCGAAGCGCGTTGCATTAACTACGCGGTTTTCAGGAAACACCGGAGCCAGGCGTTTATCCGTTGGCCAGGTCTTCATGTATCGCTGCCCGCGCTGGAACAAGCCGAACCAGCCGGGATTGTCTGTCTCATTCGCCATGATAGACCTCAACTAAATATGCAATATTTAAAATAAATAGATAACTACACAACTTTACGTGACATCCTTCAAAAGTTTTTGTCTTTGCAGGGCACAGTGAGTATTCTGACGCCGTTTTAGCAACATTACCGGAAGCTTCCGCTCAATAAAAGCACAGTCTGAGCCATGTTTCGCTAAGCGCTTATCAACAATTAGCGTAAAATCACCAAAATTTTTTGCATGTCAGCGATTTTTTGACTAGCACATGATGTTTATCATTAACCTACCAGCTTTCCTGGGCTACGCTGTTAGTCTGATTGCGTTATTTTTAGCCACTATTTAACAAATAGGTACTTCCATGTCGACGAAGTTAGTCCTGGTTCTGAACTGCGGCAGCTCCTCTCTGAAGTTTGCCATCCTTAACCCAGCCACTGGCGATGAATATTTGTCGGGTTTGGCTGAATGTTTCCATTTACCTGAAGCTCGCATTAAATGGAAGCTGGAAGGAAGCAAACAAGAAGCCCCATTGGGTGCGGGCGCTGCACATAGCGAAGCGCTCAACTTCATCGTTAAAACTATTCTGGCACAAAAACCAGAGCTTTCGGCACAAATCGCTGCAATCGGCCATCGCATTGTTCATGGCGGCGAGCAGTTAACCAAATCAGTCATTATCGACGAGTCCGTTATTCAGGGCATTAAAGATGCGTCTTCATTCGCCCCGTTGCACAATCCTGCACACCTTATCGGTATAGATGAAGCGCTAAAAAACTTCCCGCATCTTTCCGATAAAAATGTGGCGGTTTTTGATACAGCATTCCATCAGACAATGCCGGAAGAGTCTTATCTGTATGCGCTTCCGTACAAATTGTATAAAGAGCATGGTGTTCGTCGCTATGGCGCACATGGTACCAGTCACTACTATGTGACGCAGGAAGCCGCAAAAATGCTCAACAAGCCGGTGAACGAGCTGAATATTATCACTTGCCATCTCGGTAATGGCGGCTCTGTTTCCGCTATCCGTAACGGCCTGTGTGTTGATACCTCAATGGGACTTACCCCACTGGAAGGTTTGGTGATGGGCACCCGCAGCGGTGATATCGACCCTGCGATCATCTTCTTCCTGCATGATGCGTTGGGCATGAGCGTTGATGCTATCAACAAACTGTTGACCAAAGAGTCTGGTCTATTGGGTCTGACAGAAGTCACCAGCGACTGCCGTTATGTGGAAGATAACTACGCCACTAAAGAAGATGCCAAACGTGCGATGGATGTGTTCTGTCACCGCCTGGCGAAATACATCGGTAGCTACACCTCACTGATGGAAGGCCGCCTGGATGCCGTGGTATTTACTGGCGGTATCGGTGAAAACGCCGCAATGGTACGTGAGCTCTCCTTGCAGAAACTGGGCCTGCTGGGCTTCGAAGTCGATCACGAGCGCAATCTGGCAGCGCGCTTCGGTAAATCAGGCTTCATCAATAAAGAAGGCACTCGCCCGGCAGTGGTGATCCCTACCAACGAAGAGCTGGTCATTGCCCAGGATGCCGCGCGTCTCACCGCCTAACATCACTTCTCTCCGTCAGCCCAGGCTGACGGAGTTGTTTTAGACAGTCTGCAACACCTGAGAGGTTTCTATCGTGTCACGTACAATCATGCTCATCCCTACCGGCACCAGCGTCGGCCTGACCAGCGTCAGCCTCGGCGTGATCCGTGCCATGGAGCGCAAAGGCGTGCGCCTGAGCGTATTCAAGCCCATTGCCCAACCACGTGCAGGCGGCGATGCGCCAGACCAAACCACCAGCATTATTCGTAAAAGCTCCGCGATTCCTGCCGCTGAACCGCTGCAGATGTCACGCGTTGAGTCGCTGCTGGGGTCTAACCAGCAAGACGTGCTGATGGAAGAGATCATTGCTAACTACCACGCGAACGCAAAAGACGCTGAAGTGGTGTTGGTTGAAGGTCTGGTGCCAACGCGTAAACATCAGTTCGCCTCGGCATTGAACTATGAAATCGCCAAAACTCTGAACGCTGAAATCGTCTTCGTGATGGCGCTGGGTAACGACTCTCCGGCCCAGCTGAAAGAGCGTATCGAACTGACGCAAAGCAGCTTCGGCGGCAGCAAGAATAAAAACATCACAGGCGTGATCATTAATAAACTGAACGCACCGGTTGATGAGCAAGGCCGCACGCGCCCGGATTTGTCAGAGATTTTCGATGACTCCACCAAGGCCAGCATCGCCAACATCGATCCAAAGCAGCTTTTCGCCAACAGCCCGCTGCCGGTACTGGGCTGTGTGCCATGGAGTTTTGATCTGATCGCCACGCGCGCTATCGACATGTGTCGCCATCTGAATGCCGATATCATCAACGAAGGTGAAATCCAGACCCGCCGCGTGAAATCAGTAACCTTCTGTGCGCGCAGCATTCCGCACATGCTCGAGCATTTCCGCCCGGGTTCACTGCTGGTTACCTCTGCCGATCGTCCGGATGTGCTGGTGGCCGCGTGTCTGGCCGCGATGAACGGCGTGGAAATCGGTGCGGTCTTGCTGACCGGCGGTTATCAGATTGAAGCGCCTATCGCGCGTCTATGCGAACGTGCGTTCCAAACCGGCCTGCCGGTATTTATGGTGAAAACCAACACCTGGCAGACCTCACTCAGCCTGCAGAGCTTCAACCTGGAAGTGCCAACCGACGATACTCAGCGCATTGAGAAAGTGCAGGAGTATGTAGCGAGCTTCATCAATGAAGATTGGGTTGAATCACTCACCGCCACCTCTGAACGCAGCCGTCGCCTGTCGCCGCCAGCGTTCCGTTATCAGCTGACCGAGCTGGCGCGCAAAGCCGGCAAGCGTATTGTTCTGCCTGAAGGCGATGAACCACGTACCGTGAAAGCAGCGGCGATTTGTGCCGAGCGCGGCATCGCCACCTGCGTGCTGCTGGGCAACCCGGAAGAGATTCAGCGCGTGGCTGCCGCTCAGGGCGTTGAGCTGGGCAAAGGCATCGTGATCGTTGATCCGGAAGTGGTACGTGAAAACTACGTACCGCGCCTGGTTGAGCTGCGTAAGAGCAAAGGCATGACAGAAGTTGTTGCGCAAGAGCAGCTGGAAGATAACGTGGTGCTGGGCACTATGATGCTGGAAAGCGGCGAAGTTGATGGTCTGGTATCAGGCGCGGTTCACACCACCGCTAACACCATTCGTCCACCGCTTCAGCTGATTAAAACCGCGCCAAACAGCTCGCTGGTTTCTTCCGTATTCTTCATGCTGCTGCCAGAGCAGGTTTTGGTCTATGGCGACTGCGCTATCAACCCGGATCCTAACCCAGAGCAGCTGGCCGAAATCGCGATTCAGTCTGCTGATTCCGCTAAAGCCTTCGGCATCGATCCACGCGTAGCGATGATCTCCTACTCAACCGGCAACTCAGGTGCCGGTAGCGACGTTGAGAAAGTACGTGAAGCAACGCGCATTGCGCAGGAAAAACGTCCGGACCTGGTGATTGATGGTCCACTGCAGTATGACGCCGCGATTATGGAAGACGTGGCTAAATCCAAAGCGCCAAACTCTGCGGTTGCAGGTCGCGCTACTGTGTTCATCTTCCCGGATTTGAACACCGGCAACACCACTTATAAAGCGGTACAGCGTTCAGCTGACCTAATCTCCATTGGACCGATGCTGCAAGGCATGCGTAAGCCGGTGAATGACCTGTCGCGTGGCGCACTGGTCGATGACATTGTTTACACCATTGCCTTGACGGCGATTCAGTCCCAGCAAGCCGAAGGCTAATCCCCTTCCCCGCTCGCTAAAAAGCAAAAAGGCGCCGATAGGCGCCTTTTTTACGTCTGCGGAATTACGCTTCGCTGCTCTGCTTGCGACGTGCAGCATCGCTGTTACGGCTCAGCCATAGCGACAGCGCTTTCAGCGAATCATCAGTGAATTCATCACAGCGCGCGGTGATTTCTTCCGGCGTCATCCAGAAAATTTCATCCACTTCTTCTTCCTGCATCGCGAAGGGACCATGCGAAACGCAGCTAAACAGCGCGCCCCAGACGCGACAATGCTGATCTTCAAAGTAGAATTGTCCATGTTCAGCGAACGGAACGGCAGCGATACCGAGTTCCTCTTCCGCTTCACGACGCGCAGATTCCAGCAGGTCTTCCCCGCTCTGCACCACACCACCGGCAGTGGCATCGAGCATACCCGGCATGAAGTCTTTGATTTCAGTGCGACGCTGCACCAGAATTTTGCCCATGCCATCATGCACCACAATATAAGTGGCGCGATGACGCAGACATTGCGCACGCATCTGCGCACGGCTGGCCTGCGCAATGACTTCGTTCTCTTCGCTAACAATATCAACCCACTCGATACCGTCACCTGCCGTTTGATCCACCATCCGTAACCCTTTTCTGTTTTCGGCGTGCCCAGCACGCGCCTGTTGTCATGCTTTATTAGAATCTGCCGTAAGGTAAAGCGTTCTTTTCGCCTCCGCAAGGCGCATCGTGCTTAGCGGGTTTTACCGGATTCCGCTAACCATAGCTGCACTGAAGCACGCTGCCACTGGAACTCGGCATAGTGCTGCAGCTTCACCGGCAATGCATCGCCGTGCAGCGCCAGGCGATTGATCATCACCGCCAAATCCGTGTCAGCAATTGACCATTCACCAAACAAATTTTGCTGACCATCGGGCAGAAGACGCTGTACGGCGGAGATCAGTTTGCTGGCGGCCCGTTCACCTGCCTGCGTCAGGGGAGCAAAACGCTCACCGGCAAACAGCACTTCAGTAGGACGTTCGGCACGCAACGCTATCAGATCGCTACGTAACCACGCCTGTACTTCACGCGCATGCGCCCGTTTTTCGCGATCGCGCGGATAGAGCCGTTCAAACTCTGGCGCAGGAAAACGCTCTTCCAGATACTCAGCAATCGCGGAAGACTCCGTCAGGACAACATCATCAATTTGCAGCGTCGGTACCCGACAGGTCAGAGAGAGAGCACGATACTCTTCATCCCATTGCGCGTTCTGCGATAAATCGACGCGCTTGAGAGTGAAGGGAATGCCCTTCTCGGTTAGCGCAACATAAACCGACATGGCGTAGGGGCTGAAAAAAGAAGAATCGGACCACAAAGTAATGGTTGGATAATTCATTGGCTGCCTCGGGTAAGGGTCAGGTGTGCTTCATGTTTACCGATTTTTATTTGCTAAGGCAATGGTGTGCTGGTCGGATCTTTACTCGCTAAGGCCAGCGCTAACTTTCCCTTTTTCTTCATAACCGTAAGCCCAGTCACGCCGCGCGTGCGCTTCTCTTCTATGCTGAATCTGAGCAGAGAAAAAATTACAAGGAGGCTCAACATGCATTTACTGATTACGGGCGGCACCGGGCTAGTTGGCCGTCACCTGATTCCGCGCTTATTACAAATTGGTCATCAGGTAAGCGTGGTGACGCGCGATGTCGCCGCCGCACGTGAAAAACTCGATCCTCGGGTGGCACTGTGGTCCGGTATCAATCAGCAGTCTGATTTAAACGGCATTGATGGCGTTATCAATCTTGCAGGAGAACCCATTGCGGACAAGCGCTGGACTGAACAACAAAAGCAGCGGCTGTGTGAAAGCCGCTGGCAGATCACCGAGCAGCTGGTTTCGCTGATAAACGCCAGCAGCAACCCACCTCAGTTTTTAATTTCTGGTTCTGCTACCGGCTTTTACGGGGATACCGGCGATCTGGTGCTCACCGAAGAAGACCCTGGACACAATGAATTTACCCATGCGCTGTGCGCGCGCTGGGAGCAACTCGCCTTAGCAGCGCAGAGCGATCGCACCCGCGTGTGCTTGCTGCGTACCGGCGTGGTGCTGGCCAAAGAAGGTGGCGCACTGGCGAAGATGAAGCTGCCGTTTAAGCTCGGCGTGGGCGGCCCAATAGGCAGCGGTAAACAGTATTTGCCATGGATCCATATCGACGATTTGGTCAACGCCATGCTGTGGTTGATCGATCACCCTGAACTGCGCGGACCGTTTAATATGGTTGCGCCTTACGCCGTACGTAATGAACAGTTCGCCGCCACGCTCGGCCATGTGATGCATCGCCCCGCCTTTATGCGTACGCCAGCCAGCGCCATCAAGTTGATGATGGGGGAATCATCGGTGTTGGTGCTGGGAGGACAACATGTGTTGCCGAAGCGGCTGGAGGAATCAGGCTTTGGTTTTCGCTGGTACGATTTAGAGCAAGCGCTGCAGGATGTCGCCGGTTGAATAATCAGGGCGGCACGTCGGCCGCCCTGAGGTATTAACTGCGCTGTTGCGCGACGCGAGATTTCAACGCCACAGGTTCACGGGTATGTCCCGGCTGAGGCACGCGAATGATAAAGGTCAGCACGCCGGCGAACACATACAGCACGGTGTAAGCCCACACCACGCCAACGATATCGAAGAACGGCAGCAGTATTGAGGCAATGGCAGGCGCAACGAAATTACTTAATCCGGCCGACAGGTTATAAATCGAAACTGCAGCTCCTTTGTGATGGGGTTCGAGCGTTGGGAACACCGCTGTCATAGGCACGAAGGCCGCGACAAAAATACCCAACATTACCGCCGGAATCAGCGCCACCCAGAAGTTATGACCGGCATACAGCGGCAGGTAATAAAACGCCAGGCTGGAGATCGCCATACCGAGACAACCAAACCAGCGCACCTGACGGATCCAGCCCAGTTTCTCACCGGTAATGCCCCAGAAGATATTGGTGAAAATGGTGACGAAGAAGAATACGGCCCAAATTTGCAGCCACTCTGAGATGCTGAAGCCGAGGCGATCAACAAATAGCAGCGGCATAACGATTGCAAAGCCAAACAGCGACAGCGTATTGATGATGCGAATCAGACAGGCATAAAACACGTGCTGATTGGTAAACAGAATGGTCACCGCCCGCGACATCTCGGTCATTTTGTCACGCATCGGCAGATTAACGCGCGACCGGTCAACCGGCACATTACGCAGGCTGAAGTAGGCCAGTACGCCACCGCACGCCACCCAAACGATCGCCAGCCACAGCGTACCGGTTTCACCGAGCATCGGGATCGTAAGACTCGGCAAATAGCTGCCTACCACGCCGATACCTACCGAATACATCGCCCAGAACCAACCGGTAGCGGCCGCCAGTTTTTCACGCGGCAGCACCTGCACCAGCATCATCATGAATGAGTAGATAAACAGCGGATAGGCCAGACCGCGAATGCCGTAAAACAGCACCATTAGCGGATAGTTACGCATCCCCAAACCAAGCGACATAAACAGCGTGTGCATGACGATCCACAGCACAAACCCAATCATCATAGCGCGCTGTGGAGTAATCAATTCAGCCACCACGCCCGATGCCCATGCCGCCAGCGCGGCGGCCAGTCCATAGAACGTGAACACCACGGCCGACTGCGCCGGGGAGAAGCCCATGTCAGTGATATGACGCGACAGGAACGCCATCTCAAAACCGTCACCCGCCATAAAAATCGCAATGGCGAGGAAGCCCCAAAACATCTTTTTCGGTAAGCCAAACCAGTATTCGTTCGATTGCATCACAATCATCCTCTGTTCGGTAATCCGGTTAATCAGGCAGTAACGTACGCGCCTGCTGCTGTTGTGCGTAGAGTGTGCGGAACACCTGCAGTCGCTGTTGCAGTACGCTGCCGCGCGCGGCATCCGGCTGATAACGCGCCTGTTCCAATGGTTTAAGACAGACCTCGCTCTCCAGGCCGCCGTCGGCCAGCCACGCCAGGCGCGCTGCGCCTAATGCGCCAGACGCGCTGGCGGGATGCGTGACAATCGGCAGTTGCAGCACATCAGCAATCAACTGCGCCCATAGCGTGCTGCGAGCGCCGCCGCCGGTAAGGCTGCATTGATGAATCTGCCGCTTCGCATCGCCGAGCACGGCGAATCCATCTGCCAACCCAAACGCCACCCCTTCAATCACGGCGTAGCCCAGCAGCGCGCGAGGTGTTTCATGTCGCAGATTGAAGAAAGAACCCGAAGCATCGGGATCGTTATGCGGCGTGCGTTCGCCGGAGAGATAAGGCAGGAAAACCGGGGCGTGACGCCGTTGTTCATCGCTGAGTTGTGCCATCTCGTCCATCAACTGGCTTTCGGTAACCGACAGCAGATTGCATAACCAGCGCAGGCAGCTGGCGGCACTAAGCATCACGCTCATTTGATGCCAACGGCCCGGCAAGGCATGACAGAATGCGTGTACGCCAGATTGCGGATCGGCGAGTAAGCGATCGTTGACCACGAAAATCACACCTGAAGTCCCGAGCGAAATAAAGGCATCCCCCGGATTGACCGCGCCCACGCCCACCGCCGACGCGGCGTTATCTCCGCCGCCGCCCGCGACGCTAACCGAGGCCGATAAACCCCACTCACTTGCCAGATTGGCCTGTAGCGTGGCGCTAACCGCGCTCCCCTCCACCAAATCTGGCATCTGCGCGCGCGTTAACCCCGTGATCGCCAGCAGTTCATCAGACCAATCGCGCTGTGCCACATCGAGCCAAAGCGTGCCCGCCGCATCTGAGGGTTCACTGACAAAACGTCCCGTCATGCGCCAGCGCAGATAATCTTTTGGCAGCAGCACTTTGTCGATGCGGCGGAAAATCTCTGGCTCATTTTCCGCCACCCAGCGTAGTTTTGGCGCGGTGAAGCCCGGCATGATCATGTTGCCGCTCAACTGCATCATCTCCGGATGCTGCACGCGCAGTGCTTCGCATTGTGGCGCGCTGCGCGTGTCATTCCACAGGATGCAGGGCCGCAGTACATCCCCCTGCGCATCCAGCAGCACTGCGCCATGCATTTGGCCTGATAAACCAATGGCACGAACCTCGCTCCACGTTTGTGCCGCCTGCTGACGCAATCCAGCGATCACCTCGCCACAGGCTTGCCACCAGCGCTCAGGATCCTGCTCAGCCCAATGTGCGTGCGGACGCTGCACGTGCAGCGTGGCATGGTTAGAGGCAACGATCTCGCCCTGCGTGTTGATGAGAAGTGCCTTAAGTTCCGAGGTTCCAATATCAATGCCGAGATACATAATGCACTCCTTACACTGCGGCTAGCGCGCGTTCTGGCTGTTTTAGCCACTGCTGTAAATCGGCAACGCTGCGCGTGACCAGCGCATGGAAAGCTTTGTCCTGCGCCAGCTCGCCGAACAGCGCGCTATCGCTGAGGAACGCGTTAAGCGCATCGGCACGAGCAAACTGCTGACGCAGCGCGTCCGCTTGCAGCATGCCATCCTGATATTGATACGGCAGTGCATCGCTGGCCCAGCGCTGCAGGAACAGGAAAAATAGTGCCGGTAATACTGCGGTGGCCGCCGGCTCTGCACCGCGCTGATAGCATTCACGCAGCGTTGGCGTCACCATGCCGGGGATTTTCGACAGGCCATCGGCGCCAACGCGCTGGTTGGTGTCTTTGATGTAGGGATTGCTGAAGCGCGCCAGAACCACGTCGCGATAGTCGGCCAGATCCAGCGGGCTGGGTGACAGCGACGGCATTACGTCCTGCGTGACATAGTCATACGCCAGTTGATAAATCGCCGGCTGACGCGTGCTGTCATCAATATAATTAAGACCGATCAGCGTACCGGCCCAGGCAATCGCCGCATGCGTGGCGTTGAGGATACGAATTTTTGCCTCTTCCCACGGCAACACGGAATCGACGAGTTCAACGCCAACCTTCTCCAGCGCCGGACGACCGGCAATAAAATCATCTTCGATCACCCACTGAATAAAGGATTCAGCCATCACCGCTGCGCCGTCGTCTTTGCCGGTGACGGCTTTTACGCGCTCAGCCACATCCGGCGTAGGACGGGGTGTGATGCGATCGACCATGGTATTCGGCGAGGTCGTGTTTTCACGCACCCAATGAGCCAGAGCGTGATCGCCTTTTGCTGCAAGAAACGCGAGAAAGCCGTGACGAAAACGTTCGCCGTTATGACGTAGATTGTCGCAGTTGAGCAGCGTAACCGGAGCACCGCCGTTGGCAACACGCTGTGCGAGAATGCGCGCCAGCGCACCATAGATAGTGCGGATATCGCCTGTTACGTCGGCCTGTACATCACTCTGCGTGAGGTCAAGTTCATGTTCTGGCGTCAAGTAGTAACCCGCTTCGGTGACGGTAAAGCCAATGACCCGGGTTTCACTCTTTGCACCCTGATCAATCAGCGCGCTGATGTCGCTGTCCCACGGCAGGATTTTGCGCAGCGACGTAATGGTTTCATAGGCGCGCTCGCCTTCTGGCGTAACGGTTTCCAACACGTATTCGCCCGCTTGCGCAGAGAGTTGGTTCAGCAGCGGCGCGGCATCCTCACGGATATTACCGAGTGCAATACCCCAGCTGTCATCGCCCTGCTCACGTAATTTATGCAGGTACCATGCCTGATGCGCACGATGAAATGAGCCTGCGCCGATATGCATCCACACTGATTTACTGGTCATATTCGCCTCAAAGTAAACATTTGCCACGATTAAGGGCATTTGCCCGACGGCGTGTAGCATAGTGCCTGCGGCAAAGATCATTCTGGGAGCTGAATCACAATTAAAACTTTTGCTCGATTTTAGGGCTTTTGCTCAATTAACACTTATCCTCTCTCTCGCGTTAACATGGCATATCGTTTTTGGCGGAACAGCGTGATGAGCAGAGAAGAGAAAAAACAAGAACTGGCGGCACGCGCGGCCTGGATGTATTACGTCGCGGGCGTGACGCAGCAGGAGATTGCACGCGCGTTGGGCTTGTCGCGTCAGGTGGCGCAGCGCCTTGTCTCAAGCGCGCGTGAGATGGGTATGGTGAGCGTGAAAATTGATCATCCGGTGACGCATTGTTTGCATCTGGCACGCGAGATTCAGGATAAGTTCGGCCTGACGCTATGCCGCGTGGTGCCCTCAGCCAATCTCGACGAGGATGCCATCCAGCAGATGCTGGCGGTAGAAGGCGCTGCTGTAATGTCGCAATACATTAATGACGAGCAACCGCAGGTATTTGGCATTGGTTCCGGTAAGACATTACGTTCGATGATCGATGCATTACCTTGGGTAGAACGGCCGCAGCATCAGTGCGTATCAATGATTGGCGCAATTGCGCGGGATGATTCGGGCACACGTTACGATGTACCGCTGAAGATGGCGGAGAAAATGCAGGGCAAGTATTTCTTTATCCCGGCACCGCTGTATGCCGATACCCCCGAAGATAAGGCGATGTGGATTCAGCATCAGGTGTACCAACGCGTGACGTTGCGCGCACTGCAGGCGGATGTGGCGTTTGTTGGCATTGGTGAGGTTCAGCCCGGATGTCCGCTGCATGCCGAGGGCTTTATTACCGATACGCAAGTGGCAGCGCTTAACGCGCGCGGCGTGGTTGGCGAAATGCTCGGGCACTTTTTCAATCAGCAAGGTGAGCGCGTGTTGGGTGAAACTGATGAGCTGCTCACCAGCGTACTGTTGGAGAGCCGAACGCAGCGGCAGATTATCGGCTTTGCCGGCAGCGAGCGTAAGTATCCGGCAATACGTGCCGCACTGCAGGGTGGTTGGGTATCAGGTTTGGTGACCGATGAGGATACCGCGCTGAGATTGCTGCAGGAATGAAATGGTGCGCATACATGCGCACCTACGAAGTAGGGTCGCCATTCATGGCGTAATGCTCGTCAGTTAAGCGTGAATCGGTCACCATGAATGGTGACCCTACGTGAATATCGCCGGGTTTTCGTAGGGTGCGCATTCATGCGCACCTGCATAAACAGGCATTTTTTTGCTTAAGTGAGCGGCATTACGCCATTCATGGCGACCAGGAATTACTTCAACGACCCCTTCAAGAACTGCTGCAAGCGCGGGCTTTTCGGGTTACCGAACAGCTCATCCGGCGTGCCCTGCTCTTCAATCTTACCCTGATGCAGAAAGATCACGTGATTAGAGACATGACGAGCAAACTCCATCTCGTGCGTCACCACCACCATGGTTTTGCCCTCTTCGGCCAGCTTCTGCATGATGCGCAGCACTTCGCCGACTAATTCTGGATCCAGCGCCGAGGTCGGTTCGTCAAACAGCAACACTTCTGGTTCCATTGCCAGGGCACGCGCAATGGACACACGCTGCTGCTGGCCGCCGGAGAGATGTACCGGATATTTGGCGCGCGCGCGCGCATCAATACCGACCTTATCCAGATATTTAACCGCACGCTCGCGCGCTTCTGCCTTGCTCAGTCCTAGCACCTGAATCGGCGCCTCGGTGACGTTGTCCAGCACCGTCATATGGCTCCACAGATTAAAATGCTGAAACACCATGGTCAGGCGCGTGCGCAACATGCGTAACTGTTCTTTATTGGCCACTTTCAGCTGACCATCGGTATCACGCACCAAATTGATCTGCTGATTGTTCACCGCAATCGTGCCTTCACTCGGTTTCTCGAGGAAGTTAATGCAGCGCAAGAAGGTACTTTTCCCGGAACCCGACGAGCCAATAATGCTGATCACATCGCCGGCATTAGCCTGCAGTGACACACCTTTGAGAACTTCATGTTCACCGTAACGTTTGTGCAGTTCGGTAACGCTTAATTTATTTTCAGCCATAGTGATACTCAATGCGATGAAGAGGGTTTTACGTGCGCGAGGAAGCGTTGCTCAGCTTTGCGGAACACGCTAATCAGCCCGTAAGAGATAATCAGATACAGCACCGCAGCGATGCCAAACGCGGTAAACGGCTGATAGGTCGCCGAGTTGATATCGCGCGCGATTTTTAACAGATCCGGCACCGTGGCCGTGAACGCCAGCGCAGTGGAGTGCAGCATCAGGATCACTTCATTACTGTAAGCCGGCAGCGCCGTGCGCAGAGCCGAGGGCAGAATAATGCAACGATAGAGTTTAAACGGCGAGAAGCCGTAAGCACGCGCCGCTTCGATTTCCCCATGCGGCACCGAGCGAATTGCACCGGCAAAGATTTCGGTGGTATAGGCGCAGGTATTCAGCGTGAACGCCAGCAGCGTACAGTTCAGTCCACTGCGGAAGAAGGCGTTTAGCAACTCGTTGCCTTTCACCACTTCCAGCGTGTACATCCCAGAGTAAAACACCAGTAGCTGCACATACAGCGGTGTGCCGCGGAACACATACGTGAACAACCATACCGGAGTGGAGATAAAGCGGTTGGAGGAGACGCGCGCAATCGCCAGCAATACCGCAAGAGAACCGCCGATCACAACCGAAAGAATCAATAACCACAGCGTAATTGCAATGCCGGTAAAACGATAACCATCGGTCCAGAGCAGCTGCTTCCAATACTCCTGAATAATCTCAATCATAGCTCGGCCCTTTTCACACCCACCGTGTAGCGGCGCTCAAGCCACCACAGCACGCCGTTCGACAGCGTGGTAAACACCAGATAAATCACCCCCGCCACAATCGCGAAGTAGAACGGTTGCCAGGTACTTTTGCCTGCCAGCTGCGTGGCTTTCACCACATCTTCCAGGCCCAGCAGCGAGACCAGCGCGGTCGCTTTCAGAATGACCTGCCAGTTATTGCCGATGCCCGGCAGCGCAAAACGCATCATTGCCGGGAACAGAATACGACGGAAGGTTTGCGAGCCGGTAAAGCCGAAGGCGGTGGCTGCTTCGATCTGCCCTTTCGGCACTGCCAGAAACGCACCGCGAAAGGTTTCGGTGAAATAAGCGCCGTAGATAAAACCAAGCGTGATAATACCGGCGACCATCGGGTCGATATCAAACTGGGCCAGCCCCAGCGCATCGGTCAGTGTATTAAGTGCGATCTGCAATCCGTAGAAAATCAGCAGCATCAACACCAGGTCGGGCACACCACGAATTAAGGTGGTATAGCCTTCAAACAGCATCGCCAGCGGGCGATTGCGGGAAAGTTTGGCACCAGCGCCAATCAGGCCGAGCACCACCGCCAGCAGCACCGAGCTGAGTGCCAGCTCTAGCGTCACAAGGGTGCCCTTAAGGATTACATCGGAATAGCCATACAACATGGTTCAATCCTGTCGTGAGGAAAATGTAAAATTACCGCCTAATGCAAAGACGGCACTGACCAAGACATTCGAGTCGCAGGAAGGCGGCAAGTGTATGAATTCCCCGGAGCTTATACAAGTAAGTGACCGGGATGAATACACGTTGCCAACGCTCCTGCGGCTTGAAGGGCGACGGTCAGGAGACAGGATAATTAATCGCCGTAGACATTAAAGTCGAAGTACTTTTTAGCAATCTTGTCGTAGGTACCGTCTTTACGCATCTCGCCAAAGGCTTTATCGATCGCCGCCTTCAGGTCTGCATCATCTTTACGCAAACCCATACCGGTGCCGACGCCAAAGATTTTATCGTCTTTGACCGCTGGGCCGGCAAAGGCATATTTCGCACCGACCGGCTGCTTGAGGAAGCCTTCACTCGCCTGCACTTCATCCTGGAACGCAGCATCGATACGACCGGCATTCAGATCCTGGTAGACCAGATCCTGGTTAGCGTATGGCGTAACGGTGACGCCTTTCGGCTGCCAGTACTGTTTTGCATAGGTTTCCTGCGTGGTGCCCTGCAGCAGACCGATGTTTTTGCCTTTCAGCGATTCAATGGTTGGCTGCAGCGTTGAACCTTTTGGCGCCACTAAACGCGCATTAGCCGCATACAATTTCTCTGAGAAAGCAATCTCTTCCTGACGCTTCTCGGTGATAGAGAGAGAAGAGATGATGGCGTCAATTTTCTTCGCCTTCAGCGACGGGATCAGCGCATCGAAATCACTTTCCACATAAGTACATTTAGTCTTGATACGTTTACAAATTTCGTTGGCCAGATCGATATCAAAGCCAACCAGCTGGCCCTGCGCGTTCTTGGATTCGAATGGCGGATAAGTCGGGTCAGTTCCGATGCGCAGCGTCTGTGGTACAGCAGCGAAGACACTCGCGCTACTTGCCATTGCCAGCATCAGAGAAAGAGCCAAAACTCGCTTTTTCATAGGTAACCCTCAAGTGAAGTGCTTATTGTTATGTGGTGCGTGATGTGTTGGTTTGCGCTCTAAGATGTGCACGTTTCATGCCAGTTCTGCTAATCGGCTAAAGCGTAAACAGGCGCGCTAAATACTCCGCCGGTAAGCGGCGCAAGCACTTAGTTTGTGAGGGAAATATAACAGCGGTATAAGGAAGAAAAAGCGACATTGTTAACTTTTGGTGCACAAGATGCACGAAGAGTGATCGCGCACGCGAAATTGCACACAGTCAGTGCATTAATGCACCATTATGCACCGCTCCAGCGGGTGAAAAGATCTTCCGGTAGCTCAATATCAAACTGATCCAGCACGCGATTGACGGTTTGATCGACTAACTCACTAATCGATTGTGGGCGATGATAGAACGCCGGTACGGGCGGCATAATAAGCGCACCGAGTTCAGCTGCCGTGGTCATCATGCGCAGATGCCCCAGATGCAGCGGCGTTTCGCGCACGCACAGCACCAGCTTACGCTGCTCTTTCAGCACCACATCTGCCGCGCGCGTCAGCAGGCTATCGCTGTAGCTATGCACAATACCGGAGAGCGTTTTCATTGAGCACGGTGCAATTGCCATGCCGAGGGTTTTATAGGAGCCGGAGGAGATGCTGGCGGCAATATCGCGCACGTCATGCACCACATCGGCCATCGCTTGCACCTCGCGCAGGGTGAAATCGGTTTCCAGCGCCAGCGTTTGACGCGCTGCGGGGCTGATCACTAAATGGGTTTCCACTTCCGCCAGCGGTTGCAGCACCTGCAACATGCGCACGCCGTAGATTGCGCCGCTGGCGCCGGAAATACCAATGATCAGTCGTTTCATAATTCAGCCTTGCCCGTTCAGATTGCGGCAATAATAGCGGCTACCTGAGCAAAAATACAAAAACAAACAGGGCGGGATTGCGCCCGCCCTGCCGTTACTCTGCCACAACGTGAAGCTTAGCCTTCGTTGTGCAGCTCTAAACCTTCTACTTCTGTCTGACGCGCAATGGCTTTGGAATCGTCGTTACGCAGTGACTGCAGATACTCAAGGTACTGCTGATCGACATCTTTGGTGACGTAAATGCCGTTAAATACCGAGCACTCGAACTGGGCGATATCAGGGTTTTCTTCACGCACCGCTTCGATCAGATCGTTCAGATCCTGGAAAATCAACGCATCGGCTTTAATCAGCTGACGAATCTCTTCCACTTCGCGGCCGTGAGCGATGAGCTCGGTTGCGCTTGGCATATCGATTCCGTAGACGTTCGGGAAACGAATTTCCGGTGCCGCAGAAGCGAGGTAAACGCGTTTCGCACCCGCTTCGCGGGCCATCTCGATAATCTGCTCTGAGGTGGTACCGCGTACGATGGAATCATCCACCAGCAACACGTTTTTATCGCGGAACTCGGCACGGTTAGCGTTGAGCTTACGGCGCACCGCGCTGCGGCGCAGCTGCTGGCCCGGCATAATAAAGGTACGGCCAACGTAGCGGTTTTTCACGAATCCCTGGCGATAAGGCTTGTCGAGGATGCGCGCGATTTCCAGCGCGATATCGGTGGAGGTTTCCGGAATGGGAATCACCACATCGATGTCCAGATCTTCCCACTCGCGGGCAATTTTCTCACCCAGCTTGGTGCCCATGCGCACGCGCGCACTGTACACCGAGATTTTATCGAGGAATGAATCCGGACGCGCAAAGTAAACGTACTCGAACAGGCAAGGATTAGTTTTCGGGTTTTCTGCACACTGGCGGGTAGACAGCTGGCCCTGCTCGGTGATGTACACCGCTTCACCCGGCGCAACGTCACGAATGAACTCGAAGCCCAGCGTGTCGAGCGCGACACTTTCTGACGCCACCATATATTCGGTGCGGCCATCAGCGATGACGCGCTTGCCCAGCACCAGCGGACGAATACCGTTAGGATCGCGGAAGGCGACCATACCGTGCCCGATAATCATAGAAACGACCGCGTAAGCGCCGCGCACCTGCTGATGCACTGCCGCCACCGCAGCAAAAATGTTGTCGGCTTCCAGCGGGTAATGCTGAAAACGGTCCAGCTCCTGCGCGAAAATGTTCAGCAGGATTTCGGAATCTGAGGTGGTATTAACGTGACGGCGGCCCGTTTCGAACAGCTGTTTGCGCAGTTCATGCGCGTTGGTCAGGTTACCGTTGTGCGCCAACGTGATGCCATACGGGGAGTTCACGTAGAAGGGTTGCGCTTCAGAGGCGCTCGAGCTGCCTGCCGTGGGGTAGCGTACATGGCCAATCCCGATGTTGCCCTGCAGACGCTGCATGTGGCGCGCTTCGAACACATCGCTTACCAGACCGTTGGCTTTACGCAAACGGAAGCAGTTAATAGCATCGATGGTACAAATGCCGGCGGCATCCTGCCCGCGGTGCTGAAGCACCGTTAACGCGTCATAGATTGACTGGTTTACTGGCATAAAACCGGTGATACCAACAATACCGCACATATTGTCATTTCCTCATTAGCCGCACTCCCGATGGTGTCACCGGGGTAAAAAACTCGACGTGCTTTTCAGGTAATCAAAAAACCACCTGATGATGTAACTGAACTGGGGAATAAGCTGCGACTGTTGCCAGTCCGGGCTTTTGGAAAAGCCGGTGAATGTATCAAGGAAGAAAAGCATAGCAGACACTATCAGCACGCCACGCAACGCCCCGAAACAGACCCCCAACACCCTGTCGGTTCCCGACAAGCCAGTTTTCTCAACCAGCGAGCCGATCACATAGTTCACGATGGCCCCCACAATCAGGGTGGCCACGAATAACACCGCGATGGCGATGCCGTTGCGAACCAGTTCGTCGTCAAAACCTGTAAACCAGACTGCAAGGTAGGCGTAATAATGACTGGCGACAAAAAACGCGCATCCCCAGGTAACGAGAGATAAGGCTTCACGGACAAACCCACGAATCAGGCTGACCAGAGCCGAAAAACCAACTACCGCAATAATGACGTAATCAATCCAGATCATGAACTCTTCCAGCCCAGTGCTATCGCACCCCCTGCATCCAGTTCGGGGCGCATTCTAACAGAAAAAGAAAACGTTTGCGTAGGGTTTTCCGGTTCTGTATCCGTAAAAAGGGCGATGAAAAAAACTTTCCTCGCCCCGTGTGTTATCAGCAATTTAATTTGCTGATATTTAATGATTTTATTGCCGCGCTTCGCTACAAAAATTTTGTAAAGCCGCGCCTTTTTCTACTATCGGCGCGGCTTATCAGCGCCCTATCGCGCGCTATAAGGTTTCACCACCCCACCCAGACCTGAGATGCTTTGCAGCTCGCTAAGAGAACCTTGCAGCTTCGCTTTGTTAGCATCCGGACCGACATAAATGCGGGTAATTTGCCCCTGCACCGGCGATGACGGAACGGTAAAGGCGCGATAGCCGGAGAGACGCAGCTGCGCCACAATCTCGCTCACTTTCGCGGCGTTCTTTAACGCACCCAGCTGTACCACATACGCCTGCCCCGTCGGCGCAGCTGGCTCACTCTGCTTCGGCGTTTCTGCCGGTTTTGGCTGCTCAACCGGTTTCGGCTGCTCTACCGGCTTCGGCTTCGGTTGCTCAACCGGTTTTGGCTTCGGCTGTTCTACCGGCTTTGGTTTCGGCTGCTCGACCGGTTTTGGCTTCGGCTGTTCTACCGGCTTCGGTTGCACCTGCTGATGTACCGGTGGCGGCGTCACTACGCTTGGCTCGGTATTCTGCGTCGGCTGCGCGCTGCCGCTGGTGGCAGTTTTGCCGCTCGCCGGGTTCTGCACCGCGCCTGCACCTTCCGGTGGCTGTGCCGGTAAAGGCTGTGTCACCGGTGGAACCATTTCACTGTCCTGCTGGTCGTCAGGCTTCGGCACCAGCGGAATAGCGGCGAACTCTTCTTTGTAATGCTTTTTCTTACCGTCTAGCAGGCCAGGCAAGACGATGACACCAATCGCCACCAAAATGACCGTACCGACTAAGCGATTTTGAAACTTACTTGCCACTGCCGTTCTCCGCTGCCATCGATTCCATAACCTGCGCTACGGTGTGGAAAGACCCACACACCAGAATCACATCTTCAGGACGCGCCTGCTGACGCGCCGCTTGCCAGGCTGCCTCAACGTTGCTGTAAGACGTTCCATTTTTCAGATGAGCCATGAGCTCATCAGCGGTTGCACCACGCGGACCGTCAAGCGGCGCGCAGTACCAGCAATCAACCTGTGGCGCCAGCGCGGCCAGCGTACCGGCGATATCTTTGTCATGCAGCATACCGACCACCGCATGCACCTTGCCACGCAATAGCTCAGCGGCCAGACGTGAAGCCAGATAATAAGCGGCATGAGGATTGTGCGCCACATCGAGAATCACGCGCGGCGATTCGCTCACGGTCTGAAAACGACCGGGTAAAATAGCGCGTGGCAGATGCTGACGAATAATCGCTTCACTGACGTTCAGGCCCGATGCACGCAGCGCGGTAAGCGCAGTCGCCGCATTCGGTAATGGCACCTGTGGCAACGGCAAATCGCGCAGTTCACCGTGCGCATCCTGCAACATCCAACTCTCGCCGGTCTGCTGCCACTGCCAGTCGCGATTGCGCTGCAACAGCACTGCCCCCTTCTCCGTCGCCACCTCCGCGATGGTGCCCGGCATATCGTTTTCCCCGACGATCGCCGGTTTGCCTGCACGGAACACGCCGGCTTTTTCGCGGCCGATGCTTTCGCGATCCGGCCCCAGCCAATCGGTGTGATCCAGCGCAATGCTGGTGATTACTGCGACATCAGCATCGACAATATTGGTGGCATCAAGGCGTCCGCCAAGGCCAACTTCGAGAATCACCACATCGAGATTGGCATCGCGGAACAGATTGAATGCCGACAGGGTGCCGAACTCGAAATAGGTGAGAGAAATGTCACCGCGCCCGGCTTCAATTGCGGCAAAACTGGCGCTGTGCAGCGCTTCATCCAGTTCCACACCCTGCACACGTACGCGTTCGGTATAACGCACCAGATGCGGCGAGCTGTAAACGCCCACGCGATAACCGGCGGCCAACAACAGCGTTTCCAGGGTGCGGCAGGTGGTGCCTTTACCGTTAGTACCGGCGACGGTGAAGACAAAAGGAGCGGGTTTGAGTAGATCGAGGCGTGCAGCAACGCGTTGAATACGATCCAAACCGAGTTCAATAGCCTGCGAGTGCAGATGCTCAAGATAATGAAGCCACGTGGCCAAAGGCGACGTGGCTTGAGGAAGAGAATTATCCATGTGTCCCGTTCTTAATTAATACACATCATCCTTCAAGCTGCAGCGGCGTTGGCTGCAGCTCGAAGGATTTCGTGTAGACGGTGCATTGGAGGAAAGAAACATCGCTGCGCCTTTCCGTTGCCTGTCAGGCTTCGTTGCTCTCCGGCTCAGCCACATCAGGCTGATTACCATCCTGCAGCGGTGCTGGCAGGTTCATCATTTTCGCAAGCAGGCTTGCCAGCTTAAAGCGCATTTCCGGACGACGGATGATCATGTCGATCGCGCCTTTCTCAATCAGGAACTCACTGCGCTGGAAGCCCGGTGGCAGTTTTTCGCGCACGGTCTGCTCGATAACGCGTGGACCGGCAAAGCCAATCAGCGCTTTCGGTTCCGCTACGTTGAGATCGCCCAACATCGCGAAGCTGGCGGAAACGCCGCCCATGGTTGGGTCGGTCAGCACGGAGATGTACGGCAAGCCGCGCTCCTGCATTTTCGCCAGTGCAGCACTGGTTTTTGCCATCTGCATCAGCGATTGCAGCGCTTCCTGCATACGCGCACCGCCGGAAGCGGAGAAGCAAATCAGTGGGCAATTGTCTTCCAGCGCCTGCTCAACGCCACGCACAAAGCGCGCGCCAACCACGGAACCCATTGAGCCGCCCATAAAGGAGAACTCAAAAGCCACCGCCACAACGGGCATACCGTGCAGCGTACCTTTCATCGCCACCAGCGCATCTTTCTCGCCCGTGTCTTTCTGTGCAGCAACCAAACGGTCTTTGTACTTCTTTGAGTCGCGGAACTTCAACAGATCCTTCGGTTCCAGCTCGCTACCCAGCTCAACCAGCGAACCTTCATCCAGCATGCTATGCAAACGCTCACGGGCATGCATGCGCATGTGATGGTCGCACTTCGGGCAAACCTCGAGGTTACGCTCCAGCTCGGCGCGGTACAGCACCTGCCCACAGCTATCGCACTTGGTCCACACCCCTTCCGGGATGCTGGCTTTGCGCGATGGGGTGGCAGTGCTTTTATTCAGTATGCGTTCAATCCAGCTCATTGATGACCTTTCTGTTTAATGCTGACCTGGTCCAGTCTTCTCATTGCTGCTGAAATCACCTTCAGCAGGCCGTAAATGTCGCTCATTAAACCACAACCCGTTCACGCTGTGGATAAAAATCTGGTTACGCGCTTACTGTGACTTCTGCTGACGACGGTGACGCCATACTTCAATGACGCCAGGCAGTATGGAAACCACGATGATGCCGACGATCAGCAGCTTCAGGTTCTCTTGCACCACCGGCAAGTCACCAAACAGGTAGCCCGCGTAAGAGAACAGCAGCACCCACAGCAGCGCACCCGTCACGTTAAAGAGCGCGAAGTGGCGATAAGACATATGTCCCATCCCCGCCACAAAGGGGGCAAAGGTTCGCACGATTGGTACAAAGCGCGCAAGTATAATGGTTTTGCCACCGTGGCGATCGTAAAACGCGTGGGTTTTATCCAGGTAGCTGCGACGGAAAATTTTCGAGTTCGGATTACTAAACAGCTTCTCGCCAAACAAACGACCAATTGTGTAGTTCACCGCATCACCAAGGATGGCAGCGATCACCAGCAGCGTCACCATCAGATGTACATTGAGATCGTTACCCGGCAGTGCCGCCAGCGCCCCCGCCACAAACAGCAGCGAATCGCCAGGCAGGAACGGCGTCACGACCAAACCGGTTTCACAGAACAGAATCAGGAACAGAATGGCGTAAATCCACACGCCGTACTGCGCCACCAGCTCGGCCAAATGCACATCAATATGCAGAATAAAATCGATCAAAAAGTGGATAAACTCCATATAACCACGACTCCCCTGACATCCAACAATTAAAGGTTAATCCGCGAGGAACAACGGTCCCAACGCAGGCTGAGGTAATGCAAAGTGGGATGGATAATCCACCGCCACCAGATAAAGCCCCTCGGCTTTGGCGGTCGCCGCCGCCAACTTGCGATCTTTGGCCGCCAGCAACGTTGCCATCCACTCTTCCGGCTGATTGCCCGTGCCAATTTCCATCAGGCTGCCAACAATATTGCGCACCATATGGTGCACGAACGCATTGGCTTTGATGTCGACCACCACGTACGGTCCATGACGCGAAACGTTGAGATGCATCACGTTGCGCCACGGCGTGCGTGACTGACACTGCACGGCGCGGAACGAGGTAAAATCATTCTCGCCCAGCAGCGCCTGGCCGGCACGCTGCATCTTCTCCGCATCCAATGGATGGTAATAATGGGTAATACCCTTACCAAGAATCGCTGGACGTAGCCGATGGTTATAAATCACGTAGCGATAACGCCGCGCAGTGGCGCTAAAGCGCGCATGGAACTCATCCGGCACCGCTTTCACCCAACGCACCGCGATGTCATCGGGCAGATTAGCGTTAACACCCAGCGTCCAGGCCGCATCGGCACGCGACGAGGTGGTTTCGAAATGCACCACCTGCCCGGTACCGTGCACGCCCGCATCGGTGCGGCCAGCGCAGAACACCACCACTGGATGATCCGCCACTTTCGACAGCGCTTTCTCCAGTTTTTCCTGCACGCTGCGCACTTCATTCTGCCGCTGCCAGCCGTAATAACGGCTGCCGTCATACTCAATACCCAACGCCAGCTTAAGCGTCTTACCTTCAGACAACATTAATAGAAATACTCCTGCACCAGCTTCTCGGCGGTTTTCACTGCCATCAATGCACCACCGAAGCGGATGTTATCGGCGACTGACCAGAACTGCAGCAGCTCCGGAATGCCGTAATCATTGCGCACGCAGCCAATGCTCAGCACGTCGCTGCCAGACGCATCGCCCACTTGCGTTGGGTAATCGCTCTCTTCACTCAGGTTGATATCACCGGAGCGGCCGAGTTCATCGCGCGCTTCTTCTGCCGACAACGGACGCAGATTCTCCACATGCACAATCTGCGCATTGCCATAGAACACCGGTGCCTGCACGCTGCTGACCGCAATCGGTAAACCTTCGTCCTGCAGCACTTTACGCACCTGCTCAACCACGCGACGCTCACTCTCCACGCTGCCGTTGTTGTCAGCCAGCAGCGGCAGAATGTTGAACGCCAGCTGGCGACCAAAATAGTGCTGCTCGGCAGGCACGCCGTTCAGCAAGCGCGCACTTTCACCGGCCAGACCATCAACCGCGGCTTTACCGTGGCTGGAGGCGGCAATCAGGTTGGTCACCTGCAGGCGGCTCAGACCTGCCAGATCCACCAGCGGCTTGATCGAACACAGCAGTTGGCTCACCAGGCTATCAGCCACGGTAATAATATTGCGGTTGCGATAATCCGCCAGCACCTGTGGATTCACATCCGGCACTACCAGCGGCACATCCGGTTCAAGCGCGAACAGGTCGCTGCTATCAATCACCAGACACCCCTGGCTCGCCGCTTCTTCGGCATAGCGCGCCGAGGCTTCACGTCCGGCGGTGAAAAATGCCAGCTGCACCTGCGTCCAGTCAAACTCAGCCGCGTCCTGCACCAGCACGGTACGCCCCTCAAAACGTTTGTTCTCGCCGGCGCCATTTTCACTGGCCAGCAAATACAATTCACCAACCGGGAACTGGCGTTCAGCCAGCAGTTCCAGTACAGCGTTCCCTACTGCGCCTGTTGCGCCTAAAAGCGCGATATTCCAGCCGTCAGACATGTTGGTTTACTCCAGAGATTGACACAAAAACAGAAGGCGGTGAAAACACCGCCCGTGATTTAGGAATTATCCCCCGCAAAATTGCAGGTGATTGAATTAACTTTACAAACTGGCACGGAAGCCGAGTTGATTGAGCATCGCCGCCGTCTCGGCATTGTCGCAATTTACCTGGAGCGATGACCATTCGCGACGCTCTTCGTACTGCTTGCGCAGGCGATCAAACTCGCCTGGCTTTGCTGCCACTTTGCGCAGTGGCACGTCGTCGCGGCGCACATCATACACCAGATGTACCAGGCGTTTTAGCGTTGGCTGATCGAGCGGGCCGCGCAGCGTGATCGCACCAAATTCCGGTGCAGGCAGCAGACTGTCTAACGAGACCTGCTGCGGCTGACCGATAAAGTCACACCAGGCTTCAAACACCTGCGTAGTGCCGCGCGCTTTACCTTCCAGCGTGTAACCAGCGATGTGTGCAGTAGCGATATCCACTTTATCCAACAGGTCGAGCGATAAGTCCGGCTCCGGCTCCCACACATCCAGCACCACGCTGAGATCGTGGCGCATCTTGAGGATTTCCAGCAGCGCGGCGTTATCCACCACCGGACCGCGACAGGCATTGATCAGAATCGTGTTGGGCTTGAGCGCCAGCAGCAGCGCCGCATCGGCCAGATGCCAGCTTTTATATGGCCCTTCTTTAAACAGCGGCGTATGGAAGGTGAGTATATCGGCCTGCGCCACCAGCTCATCCAGTGAATGGAAGGTTTCCTTATCGCCACGATCGGCGCGCGGCGGATCGCATAACAGCGTTTTCACTCCCCAGGCTTCCAGACGTTTCTGCAAGCGCCCGCCAACATTGCCCACGCCAACGATGCCCACCGTACGATCGCGCAGTTCGAAGCCATCGCGTTCCGCCAATAGCAGCAGCGCAGAGAAGACATACTCCACCACCGCAATCGCGTTACAGCCCGGCGCGGCAGAGAAACCAATGCCTGCCGCCGCCAGCGACGCATCATCAATATGGTCAGTTCCCGCGGTGGCGGTGCCGACAAACTTCACCGGCGTGCCGGCCAGCAGCGCTGCATTCACTTTCGTGACCGAACGCACCATGAGCCCGCTGGCATCCTGCAGCTCAGCTTCCGGCAGCGGACGTCCCGGCACCGCTACCACGTCTCCGGTGCGGCTGAACAGTTCACGGGCATAAGGCATATTTTCATCGACGAGAATTTTCACTGCGGCGGTCCTGTCTGGTTGAGATCAACGGGGCATATTTTGGCATAAAGCCAGGGATTAACCTAACCGGCTGCGATAGCGATCCGGCGTCGTTCCGGCCTGTTGCTGGAACATCACAATCAGCGCTGAGGCTGAGCTGTAGCCCAGCTCATGAGCGATGCCCTGCACGCTGCAGCCCTGCTCAAGCAGCGCGATGGCGCGTAAAAAGCGTAAACGCTGACGCCATTCGCTGAACGACATGTTCAGCTGCTGCTGACAGCGTCGCGCTAGCGTACGCTCGGTGGTAAACACGCGCTTTGCCCATTGTGCCAGCGTGGTGTTATCACCGGGATGGGCTTCAAGCGCCCGCAGAATCGGTGCGAGGAATT
The DNA here is from genome assembly GCF_039621635.1 of Pantoea sp. BRR-3P. Classification (NCBI taxonomy): domain Bacteria; kingdom Pseudomonadati; phylum Pseudomonadota; class Gammaproteobacteria; order Enterobacterales; family Erwiniaceae; genus Pantoea; species Pantoea sp. BRR-3P. Next base: position 1,117,206 of record NZ_CP155066.1, on the reverse strand, counting down.
TGTCATCGGACATCGGCAAATAGCTGTTGTGCACTGGCGCAATGTGCAGGCGATCCATCAGCACTTCACACAAACGCCAGTCGGCCTGCGTCTGCGGCTGCTCCAGCTCGCGGCGGGCGAAATCATTCATGATGGCGTGCACGAGGGTATCGACATGCAATAAACAGGCTTTATCCGGCATGCCACTGCAGAGATCGGCAGCGATGTTGAAGGTACGAAAACGCGCGTCGTTATGGTTATAGCTACTGTGCCGATGCCCTGCCGGGATCCAAATCGGTATATCGGCAGGCGTCAGCAGGCGTTCGCCTTCCACTTCTAACTCCAGCACGCGACAGGTGACAAATATGACCTGCCCCCAATCATGTGCGTGCATCAGATATTCGGTTTTCGCGTTAACGGCATCGTAGCGCATGAAGTAGCGCAGCAGAGGTGCATCAATCGGCGGCTGATATTCGACTTGAAGATTCATTCTGTCCGGTCACTAACAAATATTGTCCGATTTTAACTATCTAGTCTAAACCGGTCAAACGTAAACTATTCGCGATTATCTGAGGAGCTGTACTATGAATTTTTTGTTTCCGCTGATCGCGGTGCTGATTTGGTCGATCAACACTATCGTTAGCAAACTTTCGGCAGGAAGTATCGATCCTGCGGCGATCTCCTTCTATCGCTGGCTGCTGGCATTGGTGGTGTTGGCCCCGTTTTGCCTGCCGGGCGTCTGGCGTCATCGTCACACCATAAAAAGCAACGGCTGGAGACTGCTGATTCTCGGACTGCTTGGCATGGTGCTGTATCAGAGCCTCGCCTATTACGCGGCGCACAGCGTTTCGGCAGTGATGATGGGTATTCTCGGCGCCACCATTCCGCTGCTGACCATTCTGCTCAGCCTGATAGTACTGCGCCTTGCCCCCACGCGCGGCATTCTGATTGGCGGCGTGCTGTCCTTCGTGGGTTTAGTATGGCTGGTAAGTGAGGGCAATCCGGCGCAGTTGCTGAATCAACGTCTTGGTAACGGCGAGTTGATGATGCTGGCGGCATCAACCTCGTACGCGCTTTATGGCGTGTTGACTAAGCGCTGGGCGATTCCACTGCCCACCTGGCAAAGCCTCTACGTGCAGATTTTCTTTGGCGTACTGCTGCTGATTCCCGGCTTCGTGCATGCACCAGATGTATCGCTCAACGTGCATAATCTGCCGCTGGTGCTGTATGCCGGGCTATTTGCGTCAATTATCGCGCCTTTCCTGTGGATTTTAGGCGTTCAGCGCCTTGGTGCCAGTACCACCAGTCTCTTCATGAATTTTGTACCGGTTTTTACTGCGGCTATCGCCGTCTTGTTCCTGCATGAGCAGCTGCACGCTTATCACTGGATTGGTGGCGGCATGACTTTGGTGGGCGTCATTCTGGCGCAACGTTTGAAAACTCCGTTACGCAAGCCGCGTAACGTTATCCTTCCCGATCCCGCCCCCTGATTTATTATCCGGAAAGACCGTAGCCCCCGTGGATTTCCCGGGGGCTTTTGCTATCATGTGGCCTCGTTTTTCCGGCGCACCCGGATCTGACCCGTTTTTCAAGGATTCCGCCATGCAACCTCTCAGCGGTCCCGGTGTGCCCGCGGGCGATCGTTCATCTTTAACGCCAGCCACTGGCCCAGCCCGTCCTGGTGGCCCCGCCGGTGAACAACCGTTATCCCCTGCCCAGCGCACCACGCTGGAACGCCTGATTGTACGTATCATGTCACTCAGCACGCTAAAAGCCCCGGAACTGTGGGCAGGCGTGCGTCACGAAGTTGGCGTGAAAAATGAGAGTGAGCTGCAATCACGTCATTTCCCGGCGGCAGAGCAGCATCTCAATGGCCGTCTGACCCAGGTACAAAACAGCCTTGCCACGCGCCAGCTGTTACAGCAGCTGCTGGAAAAATTGCCGCAGGGCAATAATCGCCAGGCAGTGAGCGACTTTATTCGTCAGCAGTTTAACCAAACGGTATTGAGCGGGTTGTCGCAGGATCAGCTGCGCCAGGTGCTGACCATGCTGCAAAACGGCCAGATGGCAATTCCGCAACCGCAGCAAACGCGATCTTCCGATCGCAGCTTGTTGCCGGCAGAGCAGCAATCGCTGAATCAACAGGTTACACGTCTTGCCGCTACTACCGGGGAATCGCCGGTGAAGCTGCTGGCCGACACCTTGAAGCTGGTGAACCTGAAAAGTGGCGATCCGATTCCATCCCGCCACTTCCCGCTGCTGACGCAATATTTGCAGGTGCGGCAGACGCTGGGTCAGCACAGCGCGCCGACCTTGCAGATGCTGGAAACCTCGCTGAAGCAACCGCTGACGCAGGATGAGCAGCGATTGCTGGAGGATTACAGCCAGCAGCGTTTCCAGGCGATGCCCCATACCGTTCTAACGCCAGCGCAAACGCAGGATCTGCTGAATCTATTATTTAGCCGTCGCGCCGAAAAGCTGCACGAACAGCCGCTGGCCGATAGCGAGATGCACCCGCAGCCGATTTGGTCGCCGTTTATTCAAATCCTGCCGCAGCCGCTGGCTCAACGTCCAATGCTCACGCTGATTGTCGGACTCTTGGTGTTCACCTTCCTGCTGTGGTTACTTATCTAGCAGCCACAGTGTGCAGCGGGCGAGGCAGATGGCCATTCGCCTGCTGTCATTCCCCATGCCATTGGATGACCGTCGCGCTTCCAGAAATCCAGCCCACCAATCAGCTCTTTCACCTGAAACCCCAGCGACGCCAGCTTGAGTGCCGCTTTGGTTGAGCCGTTACAGCCAATGCCGTCGCAATAGGTGATGTAAACTTTGCTGCGATCGAGATGCGCGGTCGATGCCGCATTCATGGTGCGATGCGGGAACGAGATGGCGCTGCAAATATGCCCTGCCTGATAAACGTCCTCAGAACGTGCATCGACCACTACGATCGCGCTGATCCCCTGCGCCAGATCTTGCGCTAAATCCCACGCATCGGTGTAAAAGCTCAGTTTGTGCTGCAAATACGCCACGCTTTCGTTTGCGCTGGCCGGAGCAAATTTTAAGACCGCTGACATTGCCTTCTCCCACTGTGATTTTTTCTCAGTTTACGGCAAAGTGGTCTGCATGCTGATACCACTTCTATCACCCCAATAAGACCACGATGAAGACCTCATTTTTGGCGCTATTTAGCCACCAGACCCAAGGCGGCCTGCGCGAACGGTTGTGCAATACCCTACGTCAGGCAATTGCCAACGGTCATCTGCAGCATGCGCAGCAACTGCCCGCCAGTCGCCAGCTGGCAATCGATTTATCACTGTCACGCGTTACGGTCGAGGCTGCTTATGCGCAGCTGGAAAGCGAAGGTTATCTGCAGCGCCAGGGCGGACGCGGCACGTTTGTCTCGATTAGCATGCCGCCGCCCAAGCCGAAAAGTCGGGTCGCTTGCTCACCGCGTTTTTCCCAGCGTGGTCAACAGGTGCTGGCGACTGGCGGCTGTCAGGATCCGCCGTTTCCTCACGCCTTCGCCGCCGGTTCGCCAGAGTTACGCGCTTTTCCGCATGCACAGTGGCGTCGCATCACTCATCAGGTGCAACGCTCACTGGGCAGTGGCGTAATGGGCTATGGCGACCCGCTTGGTCTGCCGTCGCTGCGCCAGGCCGTGGCGGATTATCTGGCACTGTCGCGTGGCGTGCGCTGCTCGGCAGAACAGGTGGTGATGCTCACCAGCTCACAGCAGGCGCTGCAACTGCTGGCGTTAATGTTCCTTGATGCGGGCGACGAGGTGTGGCTGGAGGAGCCGGGTTATCCCGGGGCGCGCAATGCGTTTCTCGCCGCCGGTGCGCGCTGTCGCGCCATGCCGCTGGATGCGGAAGGAGCTATGCCGCTCAGTGGCAGCGCGAAATTAGTGTATCTCACGCCCGCCCATCACTACCCAACGGGCACAGCAATGAGCCTGGCGCGCCGCCTGCACTGGCTGGCGTGGGCGCGCCAGCATGATAGCTGGCTAATTGAAGATGATTACGACAGCGAATTTCACTACGAGGATCGCCCTGCTCCAGCGCTGCAAGGCGTAGAAACCGACAGTCGGGTCATCTGTCTCGGCACCTTTTCCAAAACGCTGTTTCCCTCGCTGCGTCTGGCGTGGATGGTGGTGCCGCCGCAGTTGGTCCAGGCGCTTGGGCGCGCGCGCAGCGTGATGGACGGCCACAGCGCGATGTTGCCACAGGCAATCACTGCGGAGTTTCTGCAGCAAGGCCATTTTGCCAGCCATCTACGCCTGATGCGCCAGCTATATCGCAGTCGACGTGACTGTTTACTGGAGCAGATCAATACGCGACTGCAACCCTGGCTCCAGCCGCTGCCGGCGGCAGGAGGCTTGCAGTTAACGGTGCAGTTGCTGCAGGGGGATGAAGCGCACTTAACCGAACAGGCTAAAGCGCGAGGATTACTGTTACCGCGGCTGTCACCGCTCTATGCGGGGGAAGCGCAGCAAGCGGGCTGGCTATTGGGATTTGCCGCGCTGACACCCGGTGAGATTATCAGCGCCTGCGATAAGCTGGTTACGCTGCTGTCGCACGACGCGAAAACGTCCAGGTGACCAGAATTCCCAGCGCAGCGCAGCAGGCACCCGCAACATACACGGAACCGTAACCCAGCGCCGTCGCCAGTAAGCCGGTCAATGGTCCGCTGGCGCCGTAAGCAATATCCTGAAAAGCAGAGAAGCCGCCGAGCGCGGTACCGCGGATCTGCGGCGATACGCGCCTGATGACTTCCACACCCAGCGCCGGGAAGATCAGCGAGCAGCCGCAGCCAGTCAATGCCGCGCCAATCAGCGCCATCCAGCCGGAACTGGCCAACGCCAGCAGCAGTAATCCGGCGGTTTCCACCAGCAGCGATACCATCGCCACGCGCACGCCGCCGTGACGATCCGGCAAACCGCCAAAGAACACGCGCACCAGTACAAAGGCGCAGCCAAACGCCGTGAGCGCAAAACCGGCATTGCCCCAGTTTTCCGCCGCAAAGTAGAGCGAAGTAAAGGTACCGATGACAGCAAACCCGGTGCCCTGCAGCGCCAGCGCCAGCCCCGGCTGGAAGATGGTTTTTACCACGCTAAACAGCGATGGCCGCTCGCCGCCAACAACCGGCACTTTGCGAATCCAGCCATTGATTGCCAGCGATAGCAGCGGTAATAGCAGCGCCACTGCGCCAAGTGCTGCAAAGCCGCCGTGCTGATTAATTAGCAGCCCCAATGGCGCACCCGCCGCCAGCGATCCGTATATCGCCATGCCGTTCCACGACATCACCAGACCTGAACGTTTGCTGCCGACCAGCCCCATGCCCCACGTCAGATTTCCGGTGAGCAGCAAACTTTCGCCAAATCCCAGCAACAGTCGCCCTAGCGCCAGCAAACCAAACTTCGCCCAAGGGGACACCGGTAATAGTGCCGCCGCCAAATAGGCCACGCCGACCAGCGCGATGGCCATCATGCCATGCTGCGTAGTGAGCTTCGCACCATGCTGATCGGCACGCCGCCCAGCAAAGCTGCGCGTTAGCAGCGTGGCAAAAAACTGAATTCCTACCGCTACGCCGACCATCAGATTACTCATGCCGAGTTGCTGATGCACATACAGCGGGATCACCGGCAGCGCCAAACCGGCAGTGAGATAGGTGAGAAATACCGCAAATGAGGTGCAGGCTAACGGCAATACTGATTGCTGCTCTGCGCTGGCAGTGGGGATCATCGGGCGGCGAACTCCTTGTCATAACCAGACACGCGCTTGCTGCCATAACAGAAACGGGATATTTGGTTCACATTTAATGGGAATTGATAATTTTGTTTCGGACGGAGAGAGAGTGTAGGCAAGCAGGAGGTGGATTGTCAAAACAACAAGGGCCGGATAACCGGCCCTTGAGATAATGCTTGCATCATTCGGTCGCCATAAATGGCGCCCCTACGAAGGCATAACGCGGTTTTCGTAGGGTGCGCATTCATGCGCACCTTGTAAAATCTGCAATTACGCTGGCAGCTTACGCATGGTTAACGTGGCGTTGGTGCCACCGAAACCAAAGCTGTTCGACATCACTGTAGTCAATGCTTTTTCGGTCGGCTTGGTCACAATGTTCAGACCTTTACCCGCTTCATCCAGCTCTTCAATATTGATGCTTGGCGCGATGAAGCCGTGCTCCAGCATCAACAAGGTGTAGATCGCTTCCTGCACGCCAGCCGCACCCAGAGAGTGGCCAGTCATCGCTTTGGTCGCAGACAGAGAGGGTGAGTTATCGCCGAATACTTCGCGAATCGCACCCAGCTCTTTCACATCACCCACTGGCGTTGAGGTGCCGTGGGTGTTGAGGTAATCGATTGGCGTATCAACACCTTGCATCGCCATCTTCATGCAGCGCACTGCGCCTTCGCCTGAAGGTGCTACCATATCTGCGCCATCGGAGGTGGCGCCGTAACCGACGATCTCAGCATAAATATGTGCGCCACGTGCCAGAGCATGTTCCAGCTCTTCTACTACCACCATACCACCGCCGCCTGCAATGACAAAACCGTCACGGTTGGCATCGTAGGTACGTGACGCTTTTTCAGGCGTTTCGTTGTATTTGGTCGACAACGCGCCCATCGCATCAAATTCACAGGCCATTTCCCAGCTCAGCTCTTCGCCGCCGCCTGCAAAAACGATGTCCTGTTTGCCCAGCTGAATCTGCTCAACGGCGTTGCCGATGCAGTGTGCTGAAGTGGCACACGCTGAGCTGATGGAGTAGTTCACGCCGTGGATTTTGAACGGGGTTGCCAGGCAAGCAGATACGCCTGAACCCATGGCTTTGGTCACTACGTAAGGACCAACGGCTTTCAGGCCGCGCGGGCCACGCATAGCGTCCGCACCAAATACCTGATAACGCGGAGAACCGCCGCCAGAACCAGCAATTAGGCCAACACGTGGGTTTTGCTGATACTGTTCGTCAGTCAGGCCTGAATCCTTAATCGCTTCAGCCATAGACAGGTAAGCGTAGATCGAGGCATCACTCATAAAACGCACGATTTTGCGATCGATGAGCCCGTTGGTATCCAGTTTGACGTTGCCCCATACGTGGCTGCGCATACCGGCATCTCTCATCTCTTCGGAGAAAGTAATACCGGAACGGCCTTCACGCAGAGAAGCCAGCACTTCTTGCTGGTTATTACCAATGCTGGAAACAATACCCAGGCCAGTAATCACTGCACGTTTCATTCAATAGTCCTCGTTCCACTCTTTTGGATTGACGTGCACTCTAGCGTACAGTTGTAAGCCGAACAAGTCCGATCAGCCATTTCGTTTTGTAAATTTGCGTCATGTCACGTCTGTCGCTAAACTCGCGCCACTGCCTGAAATATGAGCCTTTCCCCGTGAAATTTACCCCAGTAGAACATGCCCAAATAAACTGGAATGAACAGGGTACACCTGTGTCCCGAGCGTTCGGTGACGTCTATTTCTCCAACGACAATGGGCTGGAAGAGACGCGCTATGTTTTCCTTGACGGTAATCATATTCCGCACCGTTTTGCCGATCATTCGCGCGATTTATTTATCGTCGCCGAGAGCGGTTTTGGGACTGGTCTGAACTTTCTCACACTGTGGCAAGCGTTTGATCGCTTCCGCGCCGAGCATCCCACGGCCCCACTCCAGCGCCTGCACTTTATCAGCTGCGAAAAATACCCGCTGACGCACGAGGATTTGATCGCTGCGCATGCGCATTGGCCTGAGCTCCAGCCGTGGGCTGAACAGCTACAACAGCAGTGGCCGCAGGCATTGCCGGGCTGCCAGCGCGTGCTGTTTAACGGTGGCGAAGTCACGCTGGATCTCTGGCTTGGTGATATTAACGCGCTAATTCACACCTTTGATGACAGCCTTAATCGCCAGGTGGATGCGTGGTTTCTTGATGGCTTTGCCCCGGCGAAAAATCCGGAGATGTGGACGCCAGCACTGTTCGCCGCCATGGCGCGCTTAGCGCGTCCGGGCGGCACGCTCGCCACCTTTACGGCGTCTGGCTTTGTGCGCCGTGGCTTGCAGGACGCTGGTTTCACCATGCAGAAGCGCAAAGGATTTGGCCACAAACGTGAAATGCTGATCGGTGTGCTGGAACAGGCAGCTGAGCTGCCGCACAGCCAGCCGTGGTATGCACGACCGCAAGCTGCAAGCCAGGAAGTCGCGCTCATTGGCGGCGGCGTCGCCAGCGCGGTACTGGCTCTGGCACTCCTTCGCCGGGGCTGGCGCGTCACCTTATATTGTGCTGATGCTGCGCCAGCGTTGGGGGCATCCGGTAACCGTCAGGGTGCGCTCTATCCGCTGCTCAATCAGCACGATCCGGCATTGGCGACCTTTTTCCCTGCTGCCTTTGGCTTTGCTCGTCGCCTGTATGATTGGGTGCCGGTGGAGTTTGAGCATCACTGGAGCGGCGTGCTGCAGCTCGGCTGGGACAGTAAAAGTGCGGATAAAATCGCGCAGATGCTCAACATGGACCTACCGCGTGAAATCGCTTATGGCGTAAATAAAGAAGAGGCGGAAAAGCTCGCAGGTGTCGAACTGGGTTTCAGCGGCCTCTATTATCCGCAGGGTGGCTGGCTTTCCCCTTCCCAGTTAACCAGTAATTTGCTGGAGTATGCACAAACGCAAGGCCTGCGCGTTCACTGGCTGCATCAGGTAACGCAGCTTACGCGGAACAATGAAAGCTGGACGCTGCACTTTAGCGATCGGCCATCTGTGCAGCATCAGCAGGTGGTACTGGCGAATGGTCACGCCTTGCTGGATATCGAGCAAAGCAGAATGCTGCCGGCATATGCGGTAGCCGGTCAGGTGAGCCACGTGCCGACTAATGATTCGCTCGGCGAACTGCGCACCGTGCTCTGTTACGACGGCTATCTCACGCCGGTCAGTCCGAATTTCGCTACCCATTGCATTGGTGCCAGCTATCATCGTGGCGATACCGCAACGGCTTTCCGTATTGACGATCAACTCGAGAACCGCCAGCGGCTGATTAACTGCCTGCCAGAAAGCCAATGGCCGCAGCAGGTTGATGTGTCCGCTAACCAGGCGCGCAACGGTGTGCGTTGTGCCACCCGCGATCACCTGCCGATGAGCGGCAGCGCGCCGGATTACGATGCTTTGCTCACGCAGTATGCGGATCTTCCCGCGCAGCGTGCACGCGCTGAAGCCGTGGCCGCAGCGCCAGTGCATGCAGGGTTATTTGTGCTGGGGGCGTTGGGATCGCGTGGTTTATGCAGTGCGCCGCTGGCGGCCGAAGTGCTGGCAGCGCAAATGAGCGGCGAACCCCAGCCGCTGGATGCGGCGACGCTTGCGGCATTGAATCCAAATCGCTACTGGGTACGAAAATTGCTGAAGGGTAAAAAAGCGGCTCGTTAATCTGCGGGGCGAGCGATCGCCCCCACAGCTTAAGCGCTTTGACGCGCCTGCAGGAACAGATTGTCCCACATCCCCGTAACCAACGCCTGATCGCGTGGCGACAGTTCACCAGCCGCAATGGCTTTTTGCAGGCTATTGGTGACATGCGTCTGCAGCGCTTCCGGCGTATGTTCGCCGCTCAGTTCAATCTCCGCCACCGCCAGGGTCAGATGACCACGCAGATAGCCGCCAGCAAACAGCTCGTCATCGCTGGCGTGATCGACCATATCATCAATCAGGGCCAGAATGCGGGTTTCAAATTCTACGATCATCTCTTCCTCTCTTCTTATAATGCCATCGCGGATCACAGGTCTTCCGGCCAGGGAAACTGGGCCGCCGTCAACGCCGGCGTGCCGTAATAATTCATTAATGCATCGATGAAACGGGCCGGACGTGCCGGAATACCCTGCTCCAGATAAGTCATCACCTGAGCATGAACCTTACGCTGAAACGCTATGCGATCTGGCTCACAATCGCCTTCGAGATTGTCACAACTTACGTTGAAGGGAAAGCCCGCCGCAACGCAGAACAACCACTCCAGCGCCTGCGGTTTGACCTCAACGGCTTCAAACTGGCTCTGGGTTTGCGCATCACGCCCGTCCGGGCAGTACCAATAACCAAAATCAACCAGCTTGCGACGCGCTTCACCGGCAATACACCAGTGGGAAATTTCGTGCAGCCCGCTGGCGTAGTAGCCGTGGGCGAACACCACGCGATTCCACGGCGAGGTTTCATCCGCTGGAAGATAAATAGGTTCGTCGTCGCCTTTAATTAGACGCGTCTGAAAATCGTCAACGAAGCAGCCATCAAAGATGGCAATCAGCTGATCGTAATGGTGTGTTGTACTCATAATTTTTAATCTTTAAAAAAAACCGGCGCCATTGTCGCACTGGCTGCCGGTCTTGACGAGGATTGGATCACAGGGTTGCCAGCCAGGCCATGAATGCGCTGCCGTGACTATCCCATAATAATTTAGCGCTCATCACCGCCGAAACCGTCACTACCATTGGGCGAATGAGCTTCTGACCGCGGCTCAGCACCAGTCTGGCGCCGAGGCGCGCGCCGATAAAGGCACCCAGCAGCATAATTACGCCAGTGCCCCACACCACCTTTCCGCCGAACATAAAGAACAGCAAGCTGCCGAAATTCGAGGTGAAATTTAGGATTTTGGCGTGGGCAGTGGCTTTCGCCAGATTGAAGCCGCACAGGGTAACGAAAGCCAGCGCGTAGAAAGAACCCGCGCCCGGGCCAAAGAAGCCGTCGTAGAAACCGACGCAGCCGCCGCCCACCAGCGCATAGGGCAAACCGTGCAGACGACGTTCGCGATCCGCTTCCCCCAAACGCGGCATCAGCAGGAACCACAAACCGATGCAGATCAGTAGCAAAGGCAAGATTTGCCGCAAAACGTCCGCTTGCAGATGCTGAATCAGGATGGTGCCGCCGATTGCGCCAAGAAACGTCATGGCGATATTCAGCCACTGCTCATTTAGCTTCACCGCACCGCGACGAATGAAATAGAGGCTGGCGGAGAAGGAACCGCCGACCGATTGCAGCTTATTGGTGGCTAACGCCTGAGCGGGTGAGAGCCCGGCCGCCAGCAAAGAGGGTACGGTGAGCAAGCCGCCGCCTCCGGCAATCGAGTCGATGAATGCCGCCAGCATTGCCACAAAAAACAGCACGCCGATGACCAGCGGGCTGACAACAAAAAGATCCATCAACCATCTTCCTAAATAATCTCGATAATTCAAGCTGCAGGAAGGCGGCAAGCTCGTTCATCCCCGGGAGCTTACATTAGTAAGTGACTGGGGTGGACGAGCGCAGCCAACGCACCTGCGGGTTGAAGAATCGAGGTTATAACAAATGTTTATCTAATAAAGCCTGACATGACGGCGGTAGCGGCGGCGGCGTTTTCTTCACCGGCGGCGTGCTGCCAGGTTTTTTCGGCAGGAACCAGCTGTCCAGCTCGGCACCACAGCCATCACCTGGCGGCTGCGGGGCCTGCTCCTGGCACTCAAGGCTGCCTGCTGGGCAACGCAGACGCACGTGCATATGTGCGCGATGGGCAAACCACGGACGCACTTTATTCAGCCACGCACGATCGCTACCGGCATCAGCACAAAGCTGTCTTTTAATCGCCGGATTAACGAAAATACGCGTCACTTCATCATCTTTCGCTGCCAGCTTAATCAAGCTATCAATTTGTGGCTGCCAATGGCGTGCGATCACCTGCTTATCGTCCGCAGAGACCAAATCAAGCGGCTGCGGCTTCAGCAGTTGCTGCGCACTCCAGCGCGTTTTTGGCAGTTGCAGCCAGATATCTACATCCAGACCGGTTTGATGGCTGGCGTGGCCGCTGCTAAAACGGCCGCCTGCCGCCATGCCCATATCGCCAATCAGCACCTGACCCAGCTGCAGCTGATGAACCTGCGTACTGAGGCGCTGAATAAAGGCGATCAAGTCTGGATGGCCGAAGTAGCGGCGCTGATCCTGACGCATCACCTGATAATTTGGTGAGTTCAGCGGTAGCTGCTGCGCACCAACAATACAGCCGTTGGCGAAACCGCCAATCGACTGCGGGTTGCCGGCAATCGGCTGATGGATTTGCTGCCACGGCGTCGCGGCAACGGCCGCCGCACTGCACAACAGTGCGGCACAGGTGATGAACAGACGGCGCATCATCGGGCTTACCAGCGCGGAACGTTGCTGTTAACGTCACCGTTTTGCGCGCGCTGGCGCAGCAGGTGATCCATCAACACGATTGCCATCATCGCTTCGGCAATCGGTACGGCGCGGATGCCGACGCAAGGATCGTGGCGACCTTTAGTGATCATCTCCACTTCTTCGCCATCGCGCGTGATGGTATTGCCCGGAACGGTAATGCTTGAGGTCGGTTTCATCGCCAGATTAGCGCTGATGGTTTGGCCGCTGCTGATGCCACCCAGAATGCCGCCCGCATGGTTGCTCTGGAAACCGTTAGCGCGGATTTCATCGCGATGCTGGCTGCCACGCTGGTTGATCACCGCGAAACCGTCGCCGATCTCCACGCCTTTTACCGCATTGATGCTCATCAATGCATGCGCCAAATCCGCGTCCAGACGATCAAATACCGGCTCACCTAATCCCGGCGGCACGTTTTCAGCCAGCACGGTGACTTTGGCACCGATTGAATCGCCCTCTTTTTTCAGGCCGCGCATCAGTTCATCCAGCGCCTCCAGCTTTGAGGCATCCGGGCAGAAAAACGGGTTCTCTTCCACGATGCTCCAGTCTTTCAGCTCACAGGCTACGTCGCCAATCTGTGCCAGATAGCCGCGCACCACAATGCCGTGCTTCATCTGCAGATACTTCTTGGCAATCGCCCCCGCCGCCACGCGCATTGCGGTTTCACGCGCGGAAGAGCGCCCGCCGCCGCGATAGTCGCGCAGGCCATATTTCTGCTCGTAGGTGTAATCCGCATGGCCAGGACGGAACAGATCTTTGATTGCGCCGTAATCCTGCGAGCGCTGGTCAGTATTTTCAATCAGCAGGCCGATTGAGGTGCCGGTCGTCACGCCCTCAAACACGCCGGACAAAATTTTCACCTGATCCGGCTCGCGACGCTGGGTGGTATAGCGCGAGGTGCCGGGACGACGACGATCGAGATCGTGCTGAATATCGGCTTCGGTGAGCGGAATGCCGGGAGGCACACCGTCAACAATGCAGCCCAGCGCAATACCATGCGACTCGCCAAAAGTGGTTACGCGAAAAACTTGTCCGATGCTGTTTCCGGCCATGCTGATTCCTTGTTGCGATGTTGCGGGCGAGCGCTCGCCCTTTTATTTAGTCTTTATAGAATGAGAAATGGTGCTGTGCCGCTACGATTTGCTCACGCGTCAGCATAAATACGCCGTCACCGCCGTTATCAAACTCCAGCCAGGTAAACGGCACATCGGGATATTGATCGATCATGTGCACCATGCTGTTGCCGACTTCGCAAATTAGCACGCCCTGCTCGCTGAGATAATCTGGCGCACATGCCAAAATGCGGCGTACCAGCTTCAGGCCGTCGCTGCCGGCGGCAAGGCCGAGCTCCGGCTCGTGGCGATATTCATTCGGCAGATCGTCCATATCCTCCGCATCCACATACGGCGGATTGGTGACGATCAAATCGTATTTCACCGGCGGCAAGTTGCGGAACAGATCGGCGCGAATTGGCGTAACGTGGTTCAGCAAGCCATGTTCTTCAATGTTCTGCTCGGCAACGGCCAGCGCGTCAGTGGAGATATCCACCGCATCGACTTCCGCTTCCGGGAAAGCATAGGCGCAGGCTATCGCGATGCAGCCGCTGCCGGTGCACATATCAAGAATGTGATTAGGCGAATCGCCGATCAAACCGGCAAAGCGGTTTTCGATCAGTTCACCAATCGGTGAACGCGGAACCAGCACGCGCTCATCCACGTAGAACTCGTGGCCGCAGAACCAGGCTTTATTGGTGAGATAAGCCACCGGAATGCGTTCATTGACGCGGCGAATAACGCGCTCAACGATGCGATGACGCTCGCTGGCGGTCAGACGTGCATGGCGCATATCTTCAGGAATATCCAGCGGCAACCATAGCGTTGGCAGAACCAGTTGGACTGCTTCGTCCCAGGGATTATCCGTGCCGTGGCCGTACCAAATTCCTGCCGCCGAAAAACGGCTGACTGCCCAGCGCAGCATGTCCTGAATGGTGTGCAGTTCGTTCACTGCCTCATCGACGAATATCTTGTCCACGTAGCCCTCCGCAGGCCATAAAATCAATCGGCCGATAGTGTGCCACGAAGCCGGGCAGAATTCAGCGCGGCGAGGTGAAAAAGCTGACATTTGTTAACGCTTGCGGTTAAGGTATGTCACCGACTGTTCACCCGTCTTTTCTAAATCAATCACAAAGCCATGAGTAAGAAAACGCCGCTAAGCCAGGACGATCAGGAGATGTTCCGCCAATTGATGAGTGGAACGCGCAAGCTGAAACAGGACACCATCGTGCACAAGCCGGTGGTGAAAACACGTGAAGTGCCGCTGAAACGTCTGATTTCAGAACAGGCGGATAACAGCCATTATTTCTCTGATGAGTTTCAGCCGCTGCTCTCCAGTGAAGGACCGGTTCGCTATGTGCGTGCGGATGTTAGCCACTACGAGCAGAAGAAATTACGCCGTGGCGATTACACGCCGGAGATTTTTCTCGATCTCCACGGGCTAACTCAGGTGCAAGCCAAACAGGAACTTGGTGCCTTAATCGCTGCCTGTCGTCGTGAGCATCTGTTCTGCGCCAGCGTGATGACTGGCCACGGCAAACATATCCTCAAGCAGCAAACGCCTCTGTGGCTCGCGCAACATCCGCATGTGATGGCGTTTCATCAGGCACCGAAAATGTTCGGCGGCGACGCGGCGCTGCTGGTGCTGATTGAAGTAGAAGAGTGGCAACCGCCTGAACTGCCGTAATGGCTGCGGTAGATAAGGATAGGGCCGCGATTGCGGCCCACAGAGATTAAATGGCTTTGGCCAATTTTGACGGGCTAACCTGCCACTCCAGCTTGCCTTCGCTGGCATCTGCATCAAAGTTTACACAGGCTATCGCAGAGGTGGCGAACATGGGCGGCGCTTCCTGCGGGCAAAGTTCAGAGACCAAATATCCCACCAGCGGCAGGTGAGAAATCACCAGCGCCGACTTAACGCCTTTTTGCGCCAGCGCCTGCAGATAACAGGCCACCATGCCTGGATCGCCACCCGGCGTCAGTTCTGGCAGCACGTCCTGCCCTACCGGTAACTTCAGGGTTTCGCGTACCGTTGCGAGCGTTTGCTCGGCGCGCAAATAAGGACTCACTAATACCCGATCAATTTCTGGCGTTTTGCCATTGAGCCAGCTTGCCATCTGACGCGATTCGTCACAGCCACAAAGGGTGAGAGGACGAACGGAATCACTCGCTGCTTCCAGAGCTGCATCGCCATGACGCATGATAAAAACTTGCATAAAGCACCGCTGTTGTTTGTCGATATCGCCCGGTACCACAGCACCAGACGCTTCATTCTGCGAATGAACGGTGTGTTTTACCCCAATGGCTTCAGTATAGTCAACCGGTTGTTTATTAAATAAGCATATCTCAGAATGGTGCCGCGCTAGCCGTTGCGCGGCCACCATACTAACCCGCTGAATCTGTACGCCTATTCAAGATTGTGCAGAAGTGTAAAAATTCATTTTCTCTTCTGACAATGCGACCAGCGCCTCACTCGGCGTGAAACGATCGCCATGTTGCTGCATTAACGACCTTAATGCTTTGACGATATCGCCAATGCCGCGCTGATCCATATAGCGGAACGGCCCGCCCAGGAAGGGCGGAAAGCCGATACCAAATACGGCCGCGATATCGCCATCGCGCGCATTACGGATCACCGCCTCATCAAGACAACGTGCAGCCTCGTTCAGCATCATCAACACACAGCGTTCCGCAATCTGCGTTTCACTCTGTTTCGCCTGCGGTTTGACATGCAAAAGTGCGTAAATCGCTGCATCAGCTTGGCGTTTACCGGGCCAGCGTGAGCGCTGATAGTGATAGAAGCCCCGGTTGTTCTTCCGCCCTTTTCGCCCATCGGCCAGAATCGCGCTTGCGGCCTTGGGGGCACTAAAGCGCGACCCGTAAGCCTGCTCAAGAATCGGGCTGATTTTGCTGCCAACATCAATTCCCACTTCATCCAGCAGCTGGAGTGGCCCGACCGGGAATCCAAATTTTACCAGCGCACGATCGATATGCTCGATCGGTTCGCCTTCCTGCAAACAGCGCAGCGCTTCATTTATATAGGGTGCAAGAATACGGTTGACGTAAAAGCCGGGACGGTCAGCGACCACCACCGCCGTTTTACCCTGCTGACGCGCCAGCTGTACTGTGGTCGCCAGCGTTTGGGCCGAGGTATTGGCATGCGGAATCACCTCAACCAGCGGCATTTTGTCCACCGGGCTGAAGAAATGCAGGCCAATCACATTCTCCGGTCGCTGCGCGTTGGCAGCGATATCGCCAATCGGTAACGATGAGGTGTTGGAAGCAAAAATCGTATGCGGCTGGCAATGGCTTTCAATTTCGCTAACCATCTGCTGCTTCAGCGCCAGATCCTCAAAGACCGCTTCAATCACCAGATCGCGCTGGCTAAAGCCCTGATAATCGGTACCGCCGCTGATGCGAGCCATTTGCTGCTGACGCTCAGCCGCCTTCAGCTGACGTCGCTTCACCTTTTTACTCAGCAGCTCCCAGCTGTACTGCAATGCGTGGTTTACCCCCGCAAGATTGATGTCTTTGATGCGTACCGGCAAACCGGCCTTGAGCGCCGTCACGCTGGCAATGCCACCGCCCATCAAACCACCGCCGAGCACGCCAATCTGCTTTAGCTCGCGTGGTTCGGCACTCGCCATCGCTTCTTTCTTTAAAGCGGTTGAGGCAAAGAACAGGCTGCGCAGCGCCGCCGATTCTGGCGTCATCGCCAGTTGGCCAAAGGCGCGCGCTTCTGCCTCATGCCCGGCGCTGCTGCCCTGCTCAAGGCCAATGCGCACCACCTGTAAAATACGGTCAGCGGCAGGATAGTTGCCCTGAGTTTTATTGTTGGTCTGACGTTGCGCCAGCGCAAAGAGGATATGACGCGCAACCGGACCTTGCAGCAACCGATCGCGACGCGATAATGCTCTGCGCGCGCCTTTTCCTTTATGTACACGCGCAATTGCCGTTTCCAGCAGAATTGACTGTGGCACGGCATCATCAACAATACCGAGTTTGAGCGCCTGCCTGGCGCGCAGTTGCTTGCCGGTAAGGATCAGCGGCAGCGCCTGCTGTACGCCAATCAGTCGGGGCAGACGCTGCGTTCCACCAGAACCGGGCAATAATCCAAGCTGCACTTCCGGCAGGCCGAGGCGCGTTTTATCATCAAGTGTACAGATGCGTGCATCGCAGGCCAGCGCCAGCTCTAATCCACCGCCCAGACAGGCGCCGTGGATCGCCGCCACCACCGGAAACGGTAGCGCGGCAATCATCGCCATCACATCCTGGCCCTGCTTTGCCAGCGCTTCAGCTTCTTCAGCGGTTTGGCATTGGGCGATCATGCTGATATCCGCACCGGCAACAAAGTTGTCGCGCTTTCCGGAAATCAACACCAACCCCGCCAGCTGTTTGTGGCTACGCGCTTCATCCAGCACCGCTTTAATTTGCGGTACAAATTCCGCTTTCAGCGTGTTCATCTTCTCGCCTGGCACGTCGATGGTAATCACACCAACATGGTCGAGACGCATCTGTAAATGAAAGGCAGATTCGCTCATTATTCAGCCTCCAGAACCATTGCGGTGCCCAACCCACCCGCCGCACAGGCGGTGACTAAACCTAACCCGCCACCGCGCCGCCGCAGTTCCTGCAGCGTTTGCGTGATCATACGCGCACCGGTAGCGGCAAACGGATGACCATAAGCAATTGAGCCGCCGAGTACGTTAAACCGCTCCTCATTCACCTCGCCTAATGCGTGAGGACGATTCAGCACCTCACGCGCAAAGCGTTCGTCACGGAACATTTTCAGGTTCGCCAGGGTTTGCGCCGCAAAAGCTTCATGCATATCAATTAGCGTGAGGTCGTTTAGCGTGATGCCGGCGCGATCCAGCGCCAGCGGCGAAGCATATGCCGGGCCGAGCAGCATATCCTGCCAGACATCAATAGCGGTAAAGGCATAGCTGCGCAGATAGCCGAGCGGTGTAATGCCCAATTCACGCGCGCGACCTTCACGCATGAGAATCACCGCCGCCGCGCCATCGGTTAACGGCGTGCTGTTGGCGGCCGTCACCGAGCCGTGGCGGCGATCAAATGCCGGGCGCAGTTTGGCGTAATCCGCTGCGCTCGCGTTAAAACGAATATTATTGTCCTGCTCGATCGGGGCTTTCCACGGCGGTACAAAGGCGGGCATGACTTCCTGCGTTAACACGCCCGATTGCCAGGCGCGTGCCGCGTGCTGATGCGAACGCAGCGCTAACGCATCCTGCTGCTCACGCGTGATGCCGTGCGATTTCGCCATCTGTTCGGCAGTATCGCCCATACGCAGCCCGGTAGAGTACTCCGCCACTGCCGGTGGTACCGGCAAGAGATCGCGTGGACGTAAGCGGCGCAAGATAGTGAGCTTCTGGCTGAAACTGCGCGCTTTGTTGAGATCGACTAACGCGCGCGCCAGGGTTTTACTCACGCCAATCGGCAGCACCGAGGAAGAGTCGGCACCTCCGGCAATGCCCGCATCGATTGTGCCAGCCATCAAGCTTTCCGCCACGTTAGCCACCGCCTGAAAACTGGTGGCGCAGGCACGGCTCACGCTGTAAGCATCGGTGTGCACGCCCAATCCGCTGCTCAGGACAATTTCACGCGCAATGTTCGGCGCTTCCGGCATCTGCACCACCTGGCCAAACACCAGCTGGTCGATGATTTCCACCGGTAACTCGCTGCGCGCCATCAGTTCACTCACCACCATGCGCCCTAATTCAAGCGCAGGAATGCCATGGAAATCCGTCGCCTGACGGGCAAAAGGGGTACGTAATCCGTGGGTTATGGCGATACGTTCGCCCTGACGCGTCAGCAGCGGCTGCGCTTTGCTCATTGCAATCACCTGTAATTTTCGACCAGGGCATCATTGCCAAACAGGTCTGACCTGATCATCAGTGTTAACTAAGTGTTGCTAAGTCGCCAATAACTAGAGGGAAAAAGTGCGAGGGAATACACGAAAATGAGTTAAGGCTGCCGAAGGGGATTCCGGCAGCGACGGGATTAGCGTAAGCCGAGCTGGAAGATCAGGGTTTCCGCCTGGCAGGCAAAAGTGAAGTCGACGCTCAAACGCACCGCGTCACCCTCTTCCGTAAACTCAGCACGAATATCGCAGGGATCGGATTCCACCTGACGCGCTTTTTCAGTCAAATGCGTGAGCATCGCATCAGCTGCATGACGATCGGCAAACACACCAGACCAACTTGCGGTGCAATCGGTATTATCCATCACGGTGCCAACATCTACACAGCAGCAGGCAGCCGTTTCGTTAGCACTACATTTATTAATGGCAGCAGTCATTATTCTCTCCTGACGATAAATCAACACAATCGGATCATTTTCTGCAGCAAAGTCTACGCCTACAGCCTTTTCACATCTATCATCAAGTCGCTAAGTGACGAATATCACACTAAAAATTGATCCAAAACAAAATTGACCGTTATGCTGAGGTTGAACCGCTAAGTTTTTGTTAAGCAGATCTGATTTTATCGATCAAATCAGAAATATTTAAAAAACAATATTGCAACAAATACACAGGTCGGACCTATACTCGTCGCACTGGTCTGATATGTCGTTTTGCCGTCAGTCCCTACAATTCGCCGCTCTTTGTTACGCGACGTAACAACGTTTAATAATAAATTTAGATGAGGTTGTGGTCATGAACCATAAAAACCTGTTTGCAAAGTCAGCTGTGGCAGCTGCAGTAACGCTCGTCTGTTCCCATGTTTACGCCGCAGGCTTTCAGCTTAATGAATTTTCAGCAATTGGTTTAGGTCGTGCTTATTCAGGTGAAGGCGCAATGGGCGATACCGCCGCATCTGCCAGCCGAAACCCAGCCACCATGGCGCTGATGGATCGTCCCTCTTTCTCCATCGGCGCGGTTTATATTGATCCCGAAGTCGATATTAGCGGTCAAAGTCCGTTGTCTGGTCGCAGCCTTGATGCGAAGAATATTGCGCCAAACCAGTGGATCCCGAATATTCACTACGTGCACCCGATTAACGATCAATGGTGGATTGGCGCCTCTGCAACCTCTAATTATGGCCTGGCAACTGAATTTAACGATGGTTATACCGCGGGCGGCTACGGCGGTAAAACCGACTTGATGACCGGCAACTTTAATATCAGCACCGCTTATCGACTGAATGAACACTTTAGCTTTGGTGTCGGTTTTGATGCGGTATATGCCAAAGCAAAAATTGAGCGTTATGCCGGTGAAGCCGGTGCATTGGCAGGACTGCCAGCGGATACTCAGGTTGCGCATTTAAAAGGTGATGAATGGGGCTACGGCTGGAACGCCGGTATTCTGTACGAAGTGGATAAAAATAACCGCTTTGGCTTTACCTATCGCTCAGAAGTAAAAGTCGACTTTGACGGTGACTATAAGAGCAACATCCCTTCCGCCTACAATGGCACGCCACAGGCGCTGGCTTTAGGTCTGCCGTATGGTACAAACGGTACCACTATCCCGGGTGCCTTGACCTTGAATCTGCCAGAGATGTGGGAAGTCTCCGGTTGGCATAAAGTTGCGCCGCAGTGGGCTGTGCATTATAGCCTGGCATACACCAGCTGGAGTCAGTTCCAGGAGCTGAAAGCCACCGGCAGCAATGGCCAGACGCTGTTCTATAAGGATGAAGGCTTCCACGATGCCTATCGAATTGCGTTGGGTACCACTTACTTCTATGACGATAACTGGACCTTCCGTACCGGTATCGCCTTTGATGACAGCCCGGTTCCTGCCGACAAGCGTTCCATCTCCATCCCCGATCAGGATCGTCTGTGGCTGAGCGCCGGTGCCTCTTACGCGTTCAATGAAGATGCGTCAGTCGATGTAGGCGTTTCCTACATGCACGGACAGAAAGTCACCGTAGAGGAAGGCCCTTACACCTTTAACTCTGAAGGTAAAGCCTGGCTTTACGGCGCGAGCTTTAACTATAAGTTCTGATGTCTCAAGAGATATGAAAAGGCGACTCATTGAGTCGCCTTTTTATTTATTGCGAGTCGATGTCTTTAAGATCGTCCTGAATCGCGCTGGCGTTCGGATTTTCTTCTGGCTTCAGCTTACCGCCGTTGGCAATAAAGTCATGGCGCTGGAAGTAAGCATTGCGAATGAAGGCGTAGGGATCTTGTTGCTGACGCAATATCGCATCAGAATCCAACAGCTGCGCACGCGTTTCAATACCTTCAAGCGTCCATTTCCCGACGGAGAGCGGCCAGCTCAGCCAGCTCAACACGGGATAGAGCGTATCGACGAAGTCACCACCATCTTCACGAACAGTGAAGCTGCCATAGGCCGGCAATTCAACGTACGGGCCGTAACCCACGCCGTAGCGTCCTAAGGTGCTACCAAAGCGATGCGGCACTTCACGTGCCAGCTCTGGGTTGGCTTTACCAGCCACGTCAATAAATCCACCCAGCCCTAACACGGTGTTAAGGAAGAAGCGGGTAAAGTGAATGCCCGCCTGACGCGGTTCCCCGACCAAAATGGCGTTGACCATGCTGGCAGGCTCCTCGAGGTTACCGAGGACATTACTTATACCGCTGCGTGCCGGTACCGGCACGTAATCACGCCAGGCCACCGCAACCGGACGCAAAACATAAGGATCCAGCACGTTGTAGTTGAAGTTAAACATCGTGCGGTTAAAGCCTTCCAACGGATCGCTGCGTTGTGCAGGTTCCGTCGTGTCGGCCGGTTTTGAGCTGGCACAACCCACCAGCAGTAAACTGGCCAACGCCAAACCGGTCAGGCGGTTATTCATTCTTCTCTCCCTGTGCGGATCAGTAAGGTATCGCTTCAGGGCTGCTGTTGATTAATTTCCACAGCCAGTTGCTGATGACCATCCCAGGGTGTGACCGCGCTTAACCCAAACCAGTCACCAGACTGTGGATTAGCACTGCCGTCGCGCGAAATGCGCACCCTGACCTGCACCTGATGCTGCGCCGAAAGTAGGCGATCGGGCATCATGGCATTGCTGTCATCAAGCGTAAGCGATAACGGGAAGTGGCTCAGCGGTAACCGCTTCACAGCCACAGGCACCGGTGAAACACCGTCAGACACAGAAATATACATCACTCCGCCTTGCGGTAACATTTTTTCTGCCTGCGGCGTCAAACTCACCGTTAATGCCAGGCTGCTATTTTGCTGTCCTGCATCCGTTTTCGCTTGTTCAATGCTGCGTTCGATCATGGTGATGCGACGATCGCCTGGCGGTAACAGTTTCAACATCACCTGCCAGGCACCAATCGCCTCGTTATACTGCTGCTGCTCAAAGGCGTTAAACGCCAGCAGGCTCAAGGTACGCACATCGCTGTGATCGCGCTTGAGTAGCTCTTTGAGCATCAGACTGGCCTGACGATTATCCTGCGGATCGCTGGATCGCGTCAGCACTTCAGCGTAATCCTGCTGCAGCTCGAGATTGTCAGGTGCCAGCTGCAACGCATGCTCAAACGCCTGGCCCGCATCGGTCGCGTTATTCAGTACCATGCCCAGTCGCCCTAACATCGCCCAATCGTTAAGGTTGTTGGCATCACTTTGCAGTGCATTACGCAAGCCTAGCTGTAAGCGGGCCAACTCTTCCATCGTCAGCGGCTGCGCATTGGGATCCATCACGCGAACATGCAACACGGGATACGCCTGCTGCACGCTGACAAAGGCCGTCTGCTGGGCCAGGCCGCCGGTTTTCAGATACATACCCAGTGACACCACCAGCAGCATAATGACGCCCGGCAGCAATACCCAGCGGCTGCTGTGGTGAATATGAGCAGCATCCTGCTGTGGAATATCGGTTAATAGCGTTTGTTGTAGCTCGCGTACCATTTCCGGTCGCTCAGCCACAACGCCCTCTTCTTCATCCCGCTCCAGCTCGCGCAGACGCTGTTGATAGAAGTCGGTATTGAGGCGATCGCGGTCGCCCGTGCTGACTTCACGTTGACGCCAGCCTGCATACAGAAACAGTGCGATTGCTGCCAGCAACAAAATAATCAGGGTAATCCAGAATCCAGTCATTACGGCTTCCCGTCACGCTTGAGTAACGCCGCAAGGCGCTGTTGTTCATTTTCGTCCAGCTCGCTACGCGTTTTGCCGCGGCGATTACGCAGAACAATAATTGCGGCCCCTAATACCACGAACAGCGCCGGCCCCACCCATAAAATCAAGGTGGATGGCGTAACTGGCGGTTCGTAGGTCACGAAGTTGCCGTAGCGCGCCACCATGTAATCAATGATCTGCTGACGATTTTCGCCCTGCTTCATCAGCTCGTAGACCTTGAGGCGCATATCTGCGGCGATCATCGCGTTAGAGTCGGCAATGCTGTTGTTCTGGCATTTCGGGCAACGCAACGAGGCGGTGAGTTCGCGGTATTGCTCTTCCTGCTGTACCGAATCGAACTGATAAGTATCGATTGCCGCCCACAGGCTGGTACTGAGAACAATGCCCGCCACTAAAAGAAGCAGTCGTTTCATGCGCCCGCCTCCTGGTTATATTTGTCCCATAGCGGTTTCACTTCTTCGAGCCAAACGCGATCGTTCATGTCGCCCGCGTGGCGATAGCGAATAATACCTTTGCCGTCGATCAGGAAGGTTTCCGGCGCGCCGTAAACGCCCAGATCCAAGCCGAGCATGCCGTCGCCATCATAAAGACTCAGTGCATAAGGATTACCCAAGGTGTTCAACCAGGTCACCGCTTTGCTGCGATCGTCTTTATAGTTCAGGCCAACCACACGGATGCCTTTTTCCGCCAGCGTATTGAGGTATTGATGCTCCGCGCGGCAGGTTGGGCACCAGGTCGCCCAGACATTTAGCAGAATCGGCTTACCATCGGTCAGCACATGCTGGTCATAGATTTTACCTGGCTTATCGAGCGCTTCGAGTTTAAACACCGGCACAGGTTTGCCGATCAGCGCCGATTCGAGGCGCGTAGGATCATCGCCATTGGCGTTGCGCGACAGCTGCCAGAGCAGCGCCGCCGCCAGCAGTAAAAACAGGACTAGCGGGATAAAAAGGATTTTTTTGTTCATGCCAGCTCCTCGCGCTCTGCTTTTTTACGCGAGCGATAACGGGGATCGAACAGGCAGAACAGGCCGCCCACCGCCATAAACACGCCGCCGTACCAGATCCAGCGAACAAAAGGCTTGTAGTAGATACGTACTGCCCATGAACCGTCATCCAGCTCTTCACCGAGCGCCGCATAAAGATCGCGCGTGAAACCGCCGCTGATGGCCGCTTCGGTCATCATGGTGCGTGCCGCCGCGTAAAAGCGTTTTTCTGCCTGCATCACCGCTTCCGGCTTGCCGTTGCGCGTCACTTCAATGATGGCTTCACCACCGCTGTAGTTCGGGCCCTGCAGGTTGCGCACACCGTGGAAAGTAAAGTGATAGTTGTGGATGTCGACACTATCGCCGGCTTTCATACGCACATCACGCTCAACGCTGTATTGGGTGCTAAAAGCGATACCCACCACCGTGACCGCCACGCCAAGATGGCCCAGCACCATGCCCCAATGGCTGCGCGAGAGATGACGCAATCCTTTGAAGAAGGGGTGGCGATGCGTTGCGCGCTCGTGCAGCTCCATCAGCGTCAGCATGATCACCCAGATCGACATCAGCAGGCCGATGACCGTCATCGCTTCGATGCGATCCTGCAACAGCCACGGCAGTGCGATAGACAAAATCAGCGTTACCAGCAGACCAACGCCAAGACGTTTCCACAACTTCTGCGGCTGATCGCGGCGCCAGCGTACCAGCGGGCCAATGCCCAGCATCAGCGCAAACGGCGCCATCAGCCAGGTGAACATGGTATTAAAGAAAGGTTCGCCAACAGAGATACTGCCCAAGCCTAACTGTTTATGCACCAGCGGCAGAAGCGTACCCAGCAGCACCACCAGCATCGCCGCGATCAGTAGTACGTTGTTGCCTAACAGGAAGGATTCGCGCGACCAGGCTTCACTCTGCACGCGGCTGCGCACCTGGCCACCTTTTAACGCATATAGCAGCAGCGAGCTGCCAATCACAATCACCAGGAACGCGAGGATAAACATGCCGCGCGCCGGGTCAGAGGCGAATGAGTGCACTGAAACCAGCACGCCGGAACGCACAAGGAAGGTGCCAAGCAGGCTTAAAGAGAACGCAGTAATCGCCAGTAACACCGTCCACGACTTAAAGCTACCGCGCTTTTCGGTAACGGCCAGTGAATGCATCAGCGCCGTGCCGGCCAGCCACGGCATAAAGGAGGCGTTTTCTACCGGATCCCAGAACCACCAGCCGCCCCAGCCAAGCTCGTAATAGGCCCAGGCAGAACCGAGCACGATACCAATGGTTAAAAACACCCATGCGGCAGTGGTCCACGGACGTGACCAGCGCGCCCATGCGGTATCCAGGCGCCCCGCCATCAGTGAAGCAATGGCGAAAGCGAACGCGACTGAGAAACCAACATACCCCATATACAACAGGGGCGGATGGAAGATCAGCCCGATATCCTGCAACATCGGGTTGAGATCGCGTCCATCGATCGGGAAGTTCGGCAAGGTGCGCGTAAACGGATTCGAGGTAAGGATGATAAACAGCAGGAAGCCCAGATTAATCATGCCCATTACCGCCAGCACGCGCGCCAGCGCATCCTGCGGCATACCGCGGCTGAAAATCGCCACCGCTAAAGTCCAGGTGCTTAGCAACAATACCCACAACAACAGAGAACCTTCATGCGCCCCCCAGGTTGCTGCGATACGATAGTAAACCGGCAGCAGAGTATTGGAGTTGGTGGCGACATAGCCCACGGTAAAATCATTCACCACAAAGGCGTGCACGAGCACCAGGAATGAAGCCGCGACACAGATAAACAAACCCCACGTCAGCGGGCGAGCCATCGCCATTAAACGTGCATCCTGACGCGCCGCGCCCCAGAGCGGATAAACACTCAGCAGTAGCGCCAGGCCGAGCGCCAGACACAGCAAGAAGC
Organism: Pantoea sp. BRR-3P; assembly: GCF_039621635.1. Classification (NCBI taxonomy): domain Bacteria; kingdom Pseudomonadati; phylum Pseudomonadota; class Gammaproteobacteria; order Enterobacterales; family Erwiniaceae; genus Pantoea; species Pantoea sp. BRR-3P. Next base: position 1,091,049 of record NZ_CP155066.1, on the reverse strand, counting down.
TACCGATTTCCGGCATCATGATTGCGCTCCCGCCTGTTGATAAGCGGACGCGGGTCCGGTGTGATTCTTCTTCATCGCATCTTCAATTTCAGGTGGCGTATATTTTTCATCATGCTTCGCCAGCACTTCTTTGGCATTCACCAGGTTGCCCTCTTCCAGTACCCCCTGCGCGACCACGCCCTGCCCTTCGCGGAACAGGTCCGGCAAGATGCCTTCGTAACTGACATTCACCACGCCGTTGGCGTCATATAGTTTGAATGAGACGGCGAGGGTTTTCGCATCGCGCTTAACGCTACCAGGCATCACCATGCCACCAATGCGCAGGCGCTGGCCCGGCTCGGGCTTCTGATGATCTTCGCCCTTGCCGTAGAGAATTTCGCTCGGGGTATAAAACAGGTCGATGTTGGAACGCAGCGCGTACATTACCAGCGACGTTGCCAGGCCCAGCCCGATCAACACCGCTATCGCCACATACAGGCGATTACGACGACGGATATTCAAACGGATTCTCCTGCTTCATTGGCCGTTTTTTTCGATTTGGCGGCGCGAATGCGGCGCTCCCTGGATTGACGCTGGCGAATTTCTGCCAGCATTCGGCGGCGAAAGAGCACGGTGTGCAGCACCAGGCCGAAGAGTGGAATCAACGTGAGAATGACGGCCAGCCAGACGTAAAACGCATAGCCGCCCATGGCGAAGAAATCGCTGAGTGATGCGAAGGCTGGCGTCATGATTTGCTCCCTCCCTGCGCAACATCAATCGCCCACGGACGATGGCGCTCGGTAAAGAGGATCAGATTACGCAGGCGCATCAGCGTTAAGGCACCGAACACCAGCAAGTAACCAAGAATCGACCAGCGCAGCGGCGTACGCATACTGGGATCGATGGCCTGCTGGAGAATGCCCGATGAGCCCTGATGCAGGGTGTTCCACCACTGAACCGAGAAGTGAATGATCGGCAGATTGACCACACCAACCAGAATTAAAATCCCTGCGGCACGACCGGCAGTGCGGCGGTCGTCAAACGAGTGGTAGAGCGCGATGACACCCATATAAAGGAACAGCAATACCAGCTCAGATGTCAGGCGTGCATCCCAGATCCACCAGGTACCCCACATCGGTTTGCCCCAGGCGGAACCGGTGACCAACGCGATAAAGGTAAATACCGCGCCGATCGGCGCCATCGCGGCCGAGACCAGATCAGCCATCTTCATCTGCCACACCAGGCCGATAAAGGCCGCGATCGCCATTGACGCATATACGCCCATTGACCACATCGCAGCCGGCACGTGAATGTACATAATTCGGAAGCTGTTGCCCTGCTGATAATCCGCCGGAGCAAAGCCGAAGCCCCATATCCAACCGAGTAACAGCGTGCCAACACCCAGCACCGCGAACCAGGGAATCAAGCGACCGCATAGCTGGTAAAGCCGCTCAGGCTTTGCCCACTGGTGTAACCATTTCCACATTTTGCATTGCTCACAATAAAAAGAATTCAGATTTCGGCCGCTCTGGGGCGACACGAATTAATGCAGACTAATACGCAAGGCCGCAGCCGTCGCAAACGGCGACAAGGTTGCGCTCACGGCCAGCATTGCGCCCAGAATCGCCAGATAACCCCCGATCGGTAATCCCATGCTGGCCGCATCAATCGCTGCGCTGGCAAAAATCAAAACCGGTATCGATAACGGCAACACCAGCAGACTGAGTAACACCCCACCGCGTCGTAGTCCGACCGTCAATCCGGTGCCAATCGCACCCAGAAAGCTCAGCGTTGGGGTGCCAAGTAACAGCGTCAGCGCCATCGCGCGCCAGCCAGAGAAATCCAGCGAGAGTAATAAGGCGGCCAGCGGCGATAATAAAATTAAAGGCAGGCCGGTAATTAACCAGTGAGCAATCACTTTGCCCAGCACAGTAAGCGGCAGCGGCGTTGGCAGCAGGAGTAATTGCTCAAGCGAACCATCAAGAAAATCATCGCGGAACAGCCGCTCTAGCGCCAGCAGCGAGGCCAGTAAGGCAGCAACCCATGCTACGCCCGGCGCAATACGCGCCAGCTGTTGCGGCTCTGGTCCAATACCTAATGGAAACAGCGTGATAACAATCAGGAAAAACCACAGCGGATTAATTACCTCAGCGCCGCTGCGGAAGGCGATTTTTAATTCGCGCTGAATGACCCGGCCTAACATCAAGCCCACTCCGAAGTAAGGCGAATTTTACGCACGCGATCCCGATTACCGGGGAGATCCTGATGCGTGGTGAGAATCACCGCACCACCGTTATCGGCATGAGCAGCGAAACGCGCCATTAATTTTTCCACGCCACCTTTATCAATGGCGGTAAGCGGTTCGTCGAGGATCCACACCGATGCCGGGCTGAGCCACAGTCGGGCCAGTGCCACGCGTCGCTGCTGCCCTGCGGAGAGTTGCGCTACCGGCACCTCTTCAAACCCCAGTAAATCAACCTGTTCAAGGGCATCAAAGATCGCGTTTTCATTGCTGCTACCGTGCCAGAAATGCAGATTCTCTAATGGAGAAAGTACCGATTTCACGCCAGGATGATGGCCGATATACAGCAGGTTTTGTTGCCATATTTCGCGCTGCTGGCGGATTGGCTGTGTTTGCCACAGTACTTCACCTTCTTCCGCGCGGCTTAATCCGGCCAGCAAGCGCAGCAGTGACGTTTTGCCAGCCCCGTTCGGCCCTTCGATTTGCACAATGTCGCGCGGTTGCACCCGGAAGCTCAATCCGTGAAACAAGGTTCGCTCATCACGAACGCATGAGAGATTAATGACTTCGAGCATAAGAAGGGAGAATCACGGCAATGAATGAGGCGGGGATAATACCACAATGAATCTGTGGGCCGAAGCCTGTGAGCCCGTCACCCCTTACCCCAAATGAGGTATTCATGCGCATCAGATCAATGAATCGCTCAAAAATCCATCTCAGTTAAAACTTCGTTACTCTTATTTTGAATCTTCGTAACAAAATACCCTTGCTAAAACCAACTACGCTTATTACGCATTGGCATTATCACCAGGGGAAAACATGAAACATTCACCATCGATTTCAAACAGTGACAACGATGTAGAGAGTGATGAAAAAGATCAAGGTAAGGAGATTGAAGTCGAAGAAGATGCTCTGCCTTCGCAGGCCGCAGCGATTCATGAAGAGATTCGCCAGGATGGGGAAAAAGAGTTAGAACGCGATGGTATGGCGCTGCTGTGGTCTGCCGTGGCCGCGGGATTGTCGATGAGCGCATCCTTGATGGCAAAAGGCATTTTTCAGGTCCATTTGAAAGGCGTACCCGGCGCATTTTTACTGGAGAACCTGGGATATACCTTTGGTTTTGTCATCGTGATAATGGCGCGTCAGCAGCTGTTTACCGAGAATACCGTAACTGCCGTTTTACCCGTGATGCACAAACCCACCGGCAGCAACTTTGCTCTGCTGTTGCGCCTGTGGGGCGTGGTGCTGGTCGGCAATTTAATCGGTACCGCATTGGGCGCATTAGCCTTCAATCATATGCCGATTTTTGACGATGCTACCCGCCAGGCCTTTACCGCCATCAGCGAAAAAGTGATGGTAAACCCACCAAGCGAAATGTTCGCTAATGCGGTTATTTCCGGCTGGATTATCGCCACCATGGTATGGATGTTCCCCTATGCGGGCGCGGCAAAAATTGTGGTAATTGTCATGATGACCTGGCTGGTTGCGCTCGGAGACTTAGCGCATATCGTGGTGGGCTCCGTTGAGGTGCTGTATCTGGTGTTTGCCGGTACGCTGCCCTGGTATGAATTCTTTTGGCCTTTTGCGCTGCCCACGCTGCTCGGCAATATCACCGGCGGTACGCTTATTTTTGCTTTGATCAGCCATGCGCAGATTCGTAATGACATGAGTGAAGCGGCAAAAGCGAAAGCGCGTGCGGAACAGAAGCGGAAAAAGAAGCAAAAACAGGTGTGAGGTTGGCCTTATATTGTTGATAGATTGAGCGATCAACCTTCGCGTAGTTAAAATTAACCGCGTGGTGCGTTATACTGCGCGCCCGGCGTCTCCTTAGTTAAATGGATATAACGAGCCCCTCCTAAGGGCTAGTTGCAGGTTCGATTCCTGCAGGGGACACCAGTTAATTGCCGTTCTCCCTCTTAAATCAGCCCTCTCGCTACGGCAAGCGTTCATCCATCCGTGCTCATTATTCTCGCCACAACTCATTTTGTTTGCTGGTTAATCGCCTCAAGCCGATCGCTTTTAGTGCCCTATTAGCCCTGATCTTGCCGCCATGCCGAAGGCGTAACGCCATGCAGTTGACGGAAGCGGTTACTGAAGTGACTTGATGAGTGGAAACCGCATCGCAACGCGATTTCCGTTAGCGGTAGACGGCTAAATTTCAGCAGCTGCAAAGCGGCATCCATGCGGCGACGCATGACGTATTGATGCGGCGCTTCGCCGACGCTACTACGGAACATACGGGCAAAATGGTATTCGCTCAACGCAGCCTCAGAGGCTAATTGCGCCAGTGTTAAAGGTTGTTCGAGCTGCGCGTCGATATAAGCCATTATCCGTCGCAGTACCGCAGGGGCGAGGCCACCGCGCACCTGCGGCGTATGCCACTGCACATCACTGTAGCGCTGTAACAGATGCGTCATCAATAACGTTGAGGTACTGCTCAGCATCAACTGATTGGCTGGCTGCTGCCAGTCGGTGCTTAACAGAAAGTGGCGATAGAGCTGCGTGATGCGATCGTCAGCGGCAAATACCTTTTCATGCAAATTGAGTTGTGATGGGCTGCGATCCCAAATTTGCTCACCCAGATGGCGGAGATGCTCATCGGTACAGTAAAGATGAACAAAGGAGAGATCGGCACGGATATCCCACACCGATTCTACGCCGCCGGGCATCAGGCAAAAGCGATCTGGTCCACCGCCGTTGCGCCAGCCGTGCTGAGTTTTATGCCATGTTTCATAGCCGTCGGCGGTATACAAGCTCAGCGTATGGTGATTACTGAGGTTAGTGACGCGATCGCCGCTGTTAAACCATGCCGCCAGCTTGATACCGCTCGAAAGCTGTACGCTATCGCGCAGTTGCGCTTTATGCCGCTGTAACATGTTAAAGGTCTGATAATCGGCCATGGTTCACTATCGCTCGCAGTTGATTAGCGCACAGTGTACGGATCTCAGCAGACAGAGAACAGGCCATGGCAGGACAAGGAAAGAAAAAGCGCAAGATTTTGCAATTGTCTCGCAAAAGCGTGCAAGCCGACGATGAGCATTCGCGCCACACTGCGGGCCAGTTCTTGCCGGAGAGTTTGTGATGAATTTAATGTTGTATCTTGCCGTTGTGATGATTTGGGGCACTACCTGGATCGCCATTTTCTTGCAGCAGGAAGCGGCTAAAACGCCGGTATTGGTGGCGGTATTTTGGCGGTTTTTACTGGCTTCGCTGGTGATGTTGGCGATATTAAAACTGATGCGCCGCCTGCGCGCGCTCGATAAGCGCGATCACCTCTTTTGCCTGCTACAAGGCTGCTGTGTGTTTGGCTTTAACTTTGTCTGCTTCTACCATGCAGCGGCGTGGATTAGCAGCGGACTGGAGTCGGTCATCTTCTCGATGGCAGTACTTTACAACGCACTCAACAGCTGGATTTTCTTTCGTCAACGCCCTTCGTTTCGTCTACTGCCTGCCGCGGTTCTTGGCCTTGGCGGCATTGTCGCGCTGTTCTGGAATGATATTCAGGCTGCGCATCCCGCCCCGCAACTGTTGTGGGGTGTGGGTTTGAGTGCGCTTGGTACCCTTGGTTTCTCATTCGGAAATATGATTTCCCTGCGTCATCAGCGTCGGCAGCGTGATGTGCTCACCACCAACAGCTACGCCATGCTTTACGGCGCGTTGGTGATGGCTGCATTGGCATTACTTAACGGCAACTCGCTGGCTCCAGCGCTGAACGTCCAGTGGCTATCCGCCATGGGCTATCTGGCGATATTCGGGTCCGTGTTGGGATTTGGCGCTTACTTCACGCTGGTGGGTCGTATCGGTGCCAGCCAGGCAGCGTATAGCACGCTACTCTTCCCGTTAGTGGCGCTCACGCTCTCAACCCTTTATGAGGGGTATCATTGGCACAGTAATGCCATTGTAGGCTTAGTCATGATTTTGGCAGGCAATATGGTGATGTTTGTACGCTGGCCTACGCCGAGGCGCTTGCGCCCGGCATGAAAAACGAGAGCGGGCATTGCGCCCGCTCTTTTGTTCCTCTAGCGCCAGCCCTGAACGCCGATATTGAGCTGGTGAGGTTTAGTGATGGCTTTCCTGGCAATCCAGTAAAGCAGGACGCGTTCATCGTCTTTGTCGCGGTCGGCCATTGCCAGTAATTTCAGCGACAATGTGGATTTATTCACTGGTTGATGCTCATCGCTTAACTCGATCACCGCCTGACCGATAATGCAGCAAACCTCATCCTCGCTCGACGTGGATTCATATGCTCGGTCTTTCATATTTCCTCCTCTTGAATGAATTTTAAGCCTGGCAAACATCGCCAGCTTTGCAGGCAATATAGCGCCAAAGATACACCTGCTTACACATGGTTACCCGCAGCAATCGCTACGCTTGAAATGACATCACGATTTGTCAACGCAATGTCATTCATACCCGTTTCGCTGCATTTCATTCCCTTGTCTTGTCTCTTCGCGCCAATGCCCACCCCGCACGCGCGAAGGCACTTTATTATCGCCTCAGATTCCGCATTCTCGAATGAGAGACAAAAATGAAAACAGCAACCAACGCGAATTACCAACGTACTCGCATACTTACTCTAATCGGCACCATTATCACTCAGTTCGCTTTGGGCTCGGTTTACACCTGGAGCCTGTTTAACGGTCAGCTGGCACAGAAACTGGATGCGCCTATCAGCCAGGTGGCCTTCTCGTTCGGATTGCTCAGTCTTGGCCTGGCAATCGCATCATCACTGGCCGGGAAGTTGCAAGAACGTTTTGGCGTGCGCAACGTAACCATCGGCGCAGGTATTCTCATGGCGGTAGGGTTCTGGCTGACAGCTCATGCCGACAATCTGATGATGCTGTACCTCAGCGCCGGTATCCTGGTTGGACTCGCAGATGGTGCCGGTTATTTGATGACACTATCAAACTGCGTGAAATGGTTCCCTGAGCGCAAAGGACTGATTTCTGCCTGCTCTATTGGTGCATACGGATTAGGAAGTCTTGGTTTCAAATTTATTTGCGGTGCGCTGCTCAGCACTCAAGGCCTCGAAAACACCTTCATGATTTGGGGTGTCCTGGCCATGAGTATGATCATTTTCGGTGCGCTGATGATGCGTGATGCGCCCATGCAGAAAAGTGGTGGCAACGCGCTGCTTGAGGCAAAAGATTATACCCTCGCACAGTCGATGCGCTTACCGCAGTATTGGATGCTGGCGCTGATGTTCCTGACGGCTTGCATGAGCGGTTTGTACGTCATTGGCGTGGCGAAAGATATCGGCGAAGGCATGGTGCATCTTAGCGCGCAGACAGCAGCGAATGCGGTGACGGTGATTGCAATAGCCAATCTCAGTGGTCGTCTTATTCTTGGTGTGCTTTCGGACAAAATGGCGCGTATTCGTGTGATTACGCTCGCGCAGATTGTCTCCCTGGCAGGTATGAGTATTCTGCTGTTCACTCACATGAATGAAACCACCTTCTTCCTGTCATTAGCCTGCGTCGCCTTTAGCTTTGGCGGTACCATCACCGTATTCCCGTCACTGGTGAGCGATTTCTTTGGGCTCAATAACCTGACCAAGAACTATGGCTTAATCTACCTCGGCTTCGGTATCGGCAGCGTACTGGGTTCTTTGGTCGCCTCTGCGTTCGGTGGTTTTACCGTCACCTTCAGCCTGATTATGACCTTGCTGGTGATTTCACTGGTGCTGTCGCTCAGCATCCGTCTGCCAAATCGTCAAACCGTGGCAGAACCTTTATTGAATAATTAACCCTATCGGACTGCCGCTTTATTCGGCGGCAGTCATTCTCTTCACCATTTATCCACAATACACTTTTATTAAGACCCTCAATTATTCACCCTTGCCTTTCGGAATAATCGCGTTATTATTATCAGGCATTCGGTCTATTCCGATTGGTTTATTTTAGCGTCCGCCATTTTTAGCATTTAATTGACACACTCCGTAATACATCCAGTAATAACTCTACATTTCCTGCATCTTCACTCCACTATTCCACTGTAATCTGGCGTCATTGGAACAGAGGAGGACTCTCCATGAAAAAGCTCATTAAGATTGCGTCAGTGGTAGCCATTATGACGATGTTAAGTGGCTGTATTATCGATCACGGTCGCGGCGGCCCTGGCTGGGGCCATAACGGAGGTGGAGGCTGGCATCATGGGCACGGCGGTTATGGACACCGCAGATAGTTGGGCAAAGCACACACAGCAAATAATAAGAAAATGAAAAGGGCGGGAATTATCCCGCCCTATTTTTTTAGCTTTTTACCGCATAATTGCATTGATACCAGGCTTTCTTTAATCCGGGCAAATGGCTTTTTTGCGCAGGCAATGATTCCACTTTGTCAAAACCCCGCTGACTACAATAATTTGCCAGGTCAATTTCCATGGCATCTTTATTAAGCTTTTGCGGATCGTAGCGATACTGTACGGTATTTGAGCTGATATCTTCATCCACGCGCTCAAATCCTCCCGGCTTGCTGACACTGCACCCGGCCAACATAAAAAGCGCCAAAGCGCTAACAAACACTTTTTTCATTAGGATGTCCTCTCAAGCGTCGCAGTCTAAAATGCAACGCCGCGCTCATCTATAGGAGTAAAGCGCGAAATGTCTGGTTACTGCGAAGTTTTTGCCAATCAAATCAATAAAACCAAACGGTTTTGCTTATCACACCACAGGTGCGATGATGCCCTCAGACAAAACGACGTCTGCACCACACCAGGTGATTACATAAAAATGATACGGAAAGTGACCTTTATGCCCGCGCTGAGCGGGCTTTTTTTTGCCCGCTAACCGGTAAGGCTGACCATCTTACGCAAAAGATTGGCGGCCTGTTTGTCAGGCAATGCGAGAATGCCGTTATAGAGATCGATCGACATCGCACACATCGCATCGCGATCGACGGCGGTATCAGCAGGCATATTGAGTTGTTGCAGCCTATCGCCCCACTTGCCATACAACTTCTCCACGACGCTTTGCAGATCGCGCTGCGCTGCAGCCTGATCCAGCGGCTGTTCCTGACCGGTGCTCTGCTGAAGCAAGGCTTCAAGTGCCTGAGCGTCTCGCTGATTCAATTCGGGCGACAGCACCTGTTGCAGGTTAACGCCGCCATTCACCTGGGGATAGAGGAAGCGGAAGCAGCGCTGTGGTTCCTGCTGTTGCAGCGCCTGCATCTCTTCAACCGACACGCGCACGTAGTTGAGAATTGCCGCATCGGGAGCACGCGTGAGGCGCTGATTCACCAGATCCATCAACCAACCACGCATATCGCCCAGAGCCTGATCGGCGGGTACGCCTTCCAGCCGCTTATGCAGCAGCTCGCGATTCAGCAGCTGCCACAGCGCGGGTTCCTGAATTTTTAGCAGGCGATAACCGGGCGCGAGGCTGAGCTGTGTCGCGACGTCAGAGACTAACGCCTGCCGCTCCTGTCGCGGATGCAGCCAACTGAACCACAGCAAATTCGCCAGAACGAGCGGCAGCAGAAACAGCAGCACCCCTTGCCAAACGTTTAGCGAGGTGGTGCGCACCAGCAAAATGATAATGATCGCCAGCAGCGCGAAAGCGGCAAGCGTAATAGGAAAAAGCGAGAGCATCGAACGGCGTTAATCCTTACGAACATCAATTAAAACCGGGCAATTGGCGCGCTCAATAACCGCCGCGCTAACCGACCCTTTCAACAGGCGGTTAAACGGCGACAGATGACGCCGTCCCATGATAATCATGCTGGCTTGCAAGAGAGACGATTGCGCAACAATGGTTTCCGCCGCTTCGCCTGCAAGAATTAACCCTTTGGCGGTGACGCCCGCTCGCAGCAAAGGGGCTAACGCATGACGCACCACCATTTCGGCGGTGTTTTGCTCATCTTTCGCCGCGACAAAATCATCAGGATCTTCACCCGCGTCAATCTCAATCGGCTGATTGCATGAGGAATAAGCAGGATCGACGCAGCACAGTACTGTGACCTGAGCCTGTTGTGCCAATGCCTGTTCAATGGTCAACGCAATCACTTTCTCCGCCACCGGTGAGTTATCGATGGCCATCAGCAAGGTTTTCATCAGTTGGTTATCCTTCCACAGCGGTCATTTTGCCAATTTCACGAATCAAGGCATCTTTGCACTTGATGATTTGCTCACGATAGTGCGCTTCGTGTTTATGAAAACGCGCGCTCGGAACCAGCAGCGAAATGGAGAATCGACCAAATAGCGTGTCGATAGCAACCGCCATGGTTGAAACGCCCTCCAGCGTTTCACCGCGGTCGATCGCCAGTCCGCTGCTGCGCACTTCCGCAATTAATGCCAACAATTGTGGCAGCGTTTTCACCGTCATCTCGGTCAACTCTTTATAAGCTTCACCCATCATCACGCGCACATCATCATCGCTTTCCAGCGCCAGCAACGCGCGTCCACCTGAAGTGCTATACAGCGGCAGATTTAAACCGATGCGCGGCACCACGCGTAGTTCACGCGATGCGACAACATAGTGCACGATGGATAACTGCGTTCCGTTAGCGCGCGAAAGCGAGACCGTTTCATTTATCTCTGATGAAAGTTGCTCGAGGAAGGGCCGTACAATATCCACCACGTCGCTGTGTACGCTGGAGATGAGTTTAAGCAACGCAGGCCCGAGGCGTAAACCGCCCGCTCCACTGCTGCGCACCAGCTGCGCATTATCCAGTGCGGCGACGATACGCTGCACCGTGGAGCGCGGCAAATCAACCACCTGTGCGATTTCACCCAAACTCATGCCGCCAGGATGCTCACCCAGCGCATTTAAAATTTTTGCCGCACGTGCGATGACCTGAATACCACCCGCTTTTTCATCCTCACGGCTTGAGGGACGTTCAACCATTTATCTCTTCCTTTTTGGCCTGCCCTACTCTAGCGCGAATGATCGCACTTTTACACCCTGTATCACATTGCAATACAGCATATCGATATGTAATATGCCGCCTGTATCACATTGCAATACACTGCATCAACATTATAACGAGAAGCCTGCTATGAACGCCCAGCCCACTGCGGCTCCGGTGCCCCATCCATTTACCCTGCGCCTGGCGCTGGGACTGGTTGGCGTGCTGATCGCCGCCCTCACTTCAGGATTGAACGATCGCGTCACCGATATCGCGTTAGCCGACATCCGCGCCGCTATCGGCATCAGCTACGACCAGGGAAGCTGGATCATTTCCGCCTACCAGGCCGCTGAAGTGGCGGCAATGATGATTGCGCCCTGGCTAGCCGTCACCTTTTCACTGCGACGCTTTGCGCTCTGCGTCTCTGCAGGCTTTATGCTCAGCGGCCTGCTGCTGCCATTAATGCCTAACGCGCCACTGTTTATTACGCTGCGCGTGGTGCAAGGTTTGTTTGGTGGTGCGCTGCCGCCGATGCTGATGACCGTCGCACTGCGCTTCCTGCCGCCGCCAATCAAACTTTATGGTTTAGCGGGCTATGCGCTGACCGCAACTTTTGGTCCGAATATGGCGGCCTCGCTGGCAGCGTTCTGGACCGATGAGGTCAGCTGGCTGTTTGTATTCTGGCAAGTCGTTCCCGCCATGCTCATCGCCATGCTGCTGATTGGCTGGGGCTTGCCGCAGGATCCGCTGCGCCTTGAGCGTTTCAAACAGATCGATCTTTTCGGCATGATTACCGGCTGCAGCGGCATGGCGCTGTTAATTTTGGCACTGACGCAGGGCGAGCGGCTCGACTGGCTCGAATCGCCGTTATTCTGCGCCCTATTATTCAGCGCGCTGGCGTTGCTGACTGTGTTCTTTATTAATGAATGGTTTCACCCGCTGCCGCTGTTCAAATTGCAAATGCTGGGCAGGCGCAACCTCGCGCATGGGCTGCTGGTGCTGGCAGGCGTGCTGATTCTTTCCCTGTCGGGTTCAGCGCTGCCTTCGGCCTATCTGGCGCAGGTGCAGGGTTTTCGCACGCTGCAATTTGCACCGCTGGCGTTAACCATTGGCTTACCGCAGTTGCTCATAGCGCCGTTCCTTGCCGCACTGCTCAATATTCGTTGGGTCGATTGCCGTTGGATGCTCACGGCGGGCGTCGCGCTACTGGTGACGTCCTGCTTGCTGGGCATGCACATTACCACCGACTGGGCACGCCAGAATTTCTGGCTGATTCAGATTCTGCAGGCTTTCGGTCAGCCAATGGTGATTTTACCGGTGTTGATGAGCGCCACCAGCGTGGTCGCACCGCCGGAAGGCCCTTTTGCTTCAGCGATGTTCAATACCGTGCGCGGCTTCTCCAGCATCGCGGCTGGTACGCTGGTTGAATGGTTTATCAGCCACCGCGAACAGTTTCACTCCAATGTGCTGATCAATAACGCCACCGGCCGCGCATGGCTGATGACCGCCCCTGACAGCATGCAGTCCAGCAGCAGTTTCCCCCTGCTGCCTGACGGCAGTGCCAGCAGCGCAGAAAACCTGAGCGGCTTTGCCACCTTACTGAAACACCAGGCGATGGTGCTGAGCCTGAGCGATTGCTATCAGATGCTGATTGCATTCGCGGCCCTGCTTTTACTGTTAACCGCCTGGCTGCCAAAACGCGTCTGGCCGCCACAAACGCTGATTCAACCTGTAACGACGACGTCGGGATAATTGCTATGCAAGCTTTTGCTATGAAAAGAACGGTGCTGTTAAGCGCCTTGTTACTGGTGCTGTTGGCGATAGCCTTTTTTGTCTGGTCCACCATGACCGGCAACGATCGCCGCACCACCGATGCTTACGTTAATGCCGATTACACGCTGGTTGCACCGAAAGTCTCCGGCTATATCGCCAGCGTCAATGTGCAGGATAACCAGCGGGTTAAGGCTGGGGAATTGCTGGCGACGCTCGACGATCGCGATTACCGCGTGGCGCTTGAAACCGCGCAGGCCAATTTGCAGGTTAGCGAGGCGAAACGCCTGAGCAGCCAGGCGCAGCTTGAACAGCAACAATCCACTATTGAGCAGGCGAAAGCGACCGTGGCGGCAAATCAGGCTTCCGCCCAGTACGCTGGACAAAGCGCCGCACGTTACAACCAGCTGTATAAAAATGGCACCATTGCGGCAGACGACCAGCAAAAAGCCAGTTCGACACAGCGTTCGGCATCCGCCACCGTCCGTCAAAGTGAAGCCGCGTTAGCGTCTGCGATTAAGCAGGTTGGCGTACTGCAGGCAGCCGTACGACAGGCGGAAGCGGATGTCACCGCCGCGCAGGCTAACGTCGATCAGGCAAAGCTAAACCTTTCCTACACGCGCATTACGGCGCCAGTCGATGGCATGGTGGGTCAGCGTTCGGTGCGTCTGGGCGCCTATGTCAGCGCCGGTACGCGCTTGCTGGCCGTTGTTCCGTTACAGCAAACCTATATCACCGCCAATTATCTGGAAACGCAGTTGGCAGATGTGCAGCAAGGACAAACGGTGAAGGTTAAGATTGATGCGTTGCCGGGTAAGATTTTTACCGGTCGCGTTGATAGCATTGCACCGGCAACCGGCGCGACCTTTTCGGCGATTGCACCGGACAACGCCACCGGCAATTACACTAAAGTCGTCCAGCGTCTTCCGGTGAAAATCGTGCTGGATGCCAACCAGGCTGACCTGGCCAAACTGCGTGTTGGCATGTCGGCAATACCGGAAATTGAAGCGCGATGAAAATGTGAGCAACTTCTCAGAAGCGCGCTATTTATTTTCCGCAAAATTCCGCGTAAATTAACGCTCGATCCTGTTCTGGGCTTGCCTGGAGCGACCTGAGAAGAAAGCGTGTAGCGGTTATGAACTCCACCTTTCTCTTATTCTGTTCGGGTTACGCGGGTTTGGGATCGCCCGCTGGGTAGCCGCTCAGAGGAGTTGTTTTGTGAGATACGCTTTGATGGGAATTTCTTTCTTCCTGTTGCTTTGGGTCGGTACCTTCGTACTGATGCTGTAGAGCCGCCAGGCGGGGCGACGCGCAGTCGCCCCACTCAGCGCTTATTCCTCTTCTTCCAGTGCTTTCACCGTTCCTGGCAAAATGCCGTCGGCGCGGAACATCGCTTTAATGCCACGCACCGCCTGACGAATACGATCGCTGTTTTCAATAAGCGCGAAACGCACGTGAGTATCACCATAATCCCCAAAACCGATGCCCGGAGAGACGCACACTTTGGCTTCCTGCAGCAATAATTTAGCAAACTCCAGCGAGCCAAGATGCGCGTAGTGATCGGGGATTTTTGCCCAGACGTACATCGATGCCTTGGGCAAATCGACCATCCAGCCCGCTTCATGTAAGCCCTTCACTAACACATCGCGACGGCGTTTATACTGCTCGGCGATGTCGCGCACGCACTGCTGGTCGCCTTCCAGCGCTGCAATCGCGGCCACCTGCAGTGGCGTAAACGTGCCGTAATCGTGATAGCTCTTAATACGTGCCAGCGCCGCAACCAGCTCTTTATTACCGACCATAAAGCCAATACGCCAGCCCGCCATGTTGTAGCTTTTCGACAGGGTAAAGAATTCCACAGCCACATCGCGCGCGCCTGGCACCTGCATAATCGACGGTGCTTTCCAACCATCATAGGTAATGTCGGCATAGGCGAGATCGTGGATGACCAGCACGTTGTACTGCTTCGCCAGCGCAATAACGCGCTCGAAGAAATCCAGCTCAACGCATTGTGAAGTAGGATTCGAAGGGAAGCCGAGGATCATCATTTTCGGCTTCGGATAGCTTTCACGGATCGCGCGCTCCAGCTCGTTGAAGAAATCAACGCCTGCCACCAGCGGTACAGAACGCACCTGCGCTCCGGCAATCACCGCGCCATAAATATGAATGGGATAGCTCGGGTTCGGCACCAGCACGGTGTCGCCGTGATCGAGTGTGGCCAGCATTAAGTGTGCCAGGCCCTCTTTGGAACCGATGGTGACAATCGCTTCTGATTCCGGATCGATTTCAACCTGATAGCGATCGGCGTACCAGCGCGAAATTGCGCGACGTAAACGCGGAATACCTTTCGAGGTTGAATAACCGTGCGTGTCTTCTCGCTGCGCCACTTGGCAAAGTTTTTCGACGATATGCGGCGGCGTTGGGCCATCCGGATTACCCATCGAAAAATCGATGATGTCTTCACCGCGCCGACGCGCTGCCATCTTCAATTCAGCGGTAATGTTAAAAACATACGGGGGAAGGCGTTCAATACGCGAGAAACGACGGGGTGTGCTGTTATCAGCCATGATGTCCTCTGGATTACGTAAGCGCCCGGACCGTCCGAGCGACGTGGGTCATTGTGTTGACCGCACCAAGAACATAACGCGCTGATAACAAGATTGTCGAGAGCAGAATAAAATAATTTTAATTATTTGGATTGAGGCGGCCAAACACCCAATCGCTTACCCATTGGCCGTTTAGCAGATAATTATCCCGTAACGTTCCCTCCAGGGCGAAACCATTCTTCTCGAGAATGCGTCGCGACGGCCAATTCCCCTCAATGACCATCGCTTTCAGCTTATGAAATTCTGCCTGGAGCAGAAAGGTACAAAGGGCATCCAGCGCCTCGCTGCCAAAACCGAGACCGGTAAACCGATCGCGCAGCATATAGCCCACTTCGGCCTGCCGATAGGGATGCCACTCCGCGCTACAGCCAAACAGGCCAATGGGTTCGTCCGTTTCTCTGATTCGTGCTACCAGACACAGCATGTGGAAACTACTCGCCTGCCACGGCGCAAGTCGCTCGTTAAAGCGCTGACGAATATCGTTTTCATCAGGAATTTCACTCACCCAGGTCATGGTTGCGACATCCTCATGCACCGCTTTGAAAATCTGCCAGTCTTCCGGTTGCAGCCGACTAAGGGATAAACGTGGGGTGAGTAATTGCATGGCTGAGCTCCGCTTTTTTGCATACGGCAACATAGCAAACCGACCTGCTGACAACCAGTGATCGGCGCACGGTTTCGCTAATCCTCTTTTTACTACTCAACTTTTCCTCTTTTTACCGGGATTGCCTGGTCGACATGAATGGCGACCTTATGGAACGGAGCAGGTAGGGGCGCCATTTAGGGCGACCGAAGCGGCATAAATTGATCCTGGCTACGAGAAAGGTCTGTAGATTGTCGTGGTGCTGGCGGATCGCGATCACATTTTTTATCATACCTTTTTCTTTCCTGCCTGAGAGATGCCCTTGCTTTCCCACTTCGACATGCTGCTGGCGGTGTTTGACCGTGCGGCGCTGATGCTGATTTGCCTGTTCTTCCTCACGCGCACACGTGTGTTTCGTCAACTGCTGCAAAAAGATGAGCATTCAGTGCGTGAAAAGGTGGTAGTAACGGCCATTTTCTCGCTGTTCGCGCTGTTCAGCACCTGGTCCGGCATTAATGTCGACGGCTCGCTGCTTAATGTGCGCGTGATTGCGGTGATGTCCGGCGGCATCCTGTTTGGTCCCTGGGTGGGCATCGCCACCGGCTTAATTGCCGGCGTACATCGCTATCTGATTGATATGGATGGCATTACAGCCATACCTTGTTTGATCACCAGCATTATTGCTGGAGTGGCTTCAGGCGTGATCAATCAGCGCGTTAGTAAAGAGCAACGCTGGCGTGCCGGGATTATCGGCGGCATGCTGTGTGAAAGTTTGACCATGCTGCTAATTGTACTGTGGGCCAAGCCCATGGCGCTGGGTCTTACCATTGTTTATGAAATTGCTATGCCGATGATCCTCGGCGCATCAAGTATTGGTTTGATTGTGCTGCTGGTACAAAGCGTCGAAGGTGAAAGAGAGGCGATTGCTGCACGTCAGGCTAAGCTGGCATTGGAAATCGCCAACAAAACACTGCCGCTGTTCCGTCAGGTTGATAGCCAGTCGATGCATAAAGTATGCGATATCATTCGTACCGACATTCATGCCGATGCGGTCGCCATCACCGATAACAAACAGATTTTAGCCTACGTTGGCTACGGCGAGCAGAACTATCACAACGGTGACGATGCGATTAGCCCCACCACCGCGCAGGCGATCTCCAGCGGCAAAATCATCATTAAGAATAACGATGAGGCGCACCGTACCAAAGATATTCACTCGATGCTGGTTATTCCCCTTTGGGAAAAAGGGGAAGTGACCGGGACCTTAAAAATCTATTATCGTCGTGCACATCGCATCACCGGTTCGTTAAAAGAGATGGCGATTGGGCTTTCGCAAATTATCTCAACGCAGCTGGAAGTGTCACGCGCTGAGCAGCTACGCGAGATGGCAAACAAGGCTGAATTACGCGCGTTGCAAAGTAAAATTAACCCGCATTTCCTGTTTAACGCCCTCAACGCTATCTCATCCTCGATTCGCCTCAATCCAGATACGGCGCGCCAGCTGGTGATTAATTTGTCACGTTATTTACGCTACAACCTCGAACTCAACGATGATGAACTTATCGATATCAAGAAAGAGCTGTGGCAGGTAAAGGATTATATCGCCATTGAACAGGCGCGCTTCGGCGATAAGTTGACGATGATTTATGACGTGGATGAGGATCTCCATTTCACGCTGCCAAGCCTGCTAATTCAGCCACTGGTGGAGAATGCCATCGTGCACGGTATTCAGCCTTGTCGCGGCAAGGGCGTAGTAACGCTGAGCGTGAAAGATTTGGGCGACCAGGTCCGCGTGGCGGTGCGCGATACGGGCGCAGGGATCAGTGACGATGTGATGAACCGCGTGGCACGTAATGAAATGCCCGGCAACAAAATTGGCCTGTTAAATGTCCATCATCGGGTGAAATTACTCTCCGGACAGGGTTTGAGCATTAGCCGCCATAATCCCGGGACAGAAATCGCCTTTACCCTGAGCAAAAATGGTCAGCTGCTCCCTGCTCCGTTACGTCATACCATGGAAACCTCTACGTGAAAGCCATCATCGTTGAAGACGAGTTTCTCGCCCAGCAGGAGTTGAGCTGGATGATTCAGCAGCACAGTAACATCAGCGTTGAAGCCTGCTTTGATGATGGGCTCGAAGTGCTGAAGTACCTGCAAAATCATCGGGTAGATGTCATTTTCCTCGACATCAATATTCCGTCGCTCGATGGCATGCTGCTGGCGCAAAACATCAATCAGTTTGCCCATAAGCCACTGATTGTTTTTATCACTGCATGGAAAGAACATGCGGTAGAAGCGTTTGAGCTGGACGCCTTTGACTACATTCTTAAGCCGTATCACGAATCACGTATCGTGACGATGCTGAGTAAGCTTGAAGCCAGCGTACAGCAGCAATCTCAGCCTAATAACCCCTCGGCCAGCACCCCGCAAACCGTCAATCTGATCAAAGATGAGCGCATTATCGTCACCGATATCAACGAGATCTACTATGTTGAGGCTCACGAGAAGCTAACGTTTGTTTATACGCGGCGCGAGGCTTATGTGATGTCGATGGTAATCAGTGAATTCTGTAGCCGTTTGCCGGAGCAGCAGTTCTTCCGCTGCCACCGCTCATATTGCGTTAATCTCAGCAAAATACGTGAGATCGAACCCTGGTTTAACAATACTTATTTGGTGAAGTTACGTGATTTGGATGCGCAGGTGCCGGTGAGTCGCAGCAAGGTGAAAGCCTTTCGGCAGTTGATGAGGTTATAAGGCGAACGGCAGACGCCGCTCGCCCCAGGGAATTACAGCTCGCGACCCAGCACCTGACGCAGATGCGCCCCGGCACCCAGCAAGCCCGGCTGATCGTGAGTGATCATATATACCGGAATATCGACCAGATAATCGCGGAAACGGCCTTTATCTTCAAACGCTGCACGGAAGCCGGAAGCTTTGAAGAAATCGAGGAAGCGCGGCACGATACCGCCGGCAATATAGACGCCGCCAAAGGTGCCAAGGTTCAACGCCAGGTTACCGCCAAAGCGGCCCATGATGACGCAGAACAGCGACAGCGCGCGACGGCAATCGATGCACGTATCTTTCAACGCACGCTCGGTCACATCTTTTGGTTTAAGATTTTCGGGTTCGCGCTCATCAGACTTGACGATGGCACGGTACAGATTGACCAATCCCGCACCGGAAAGCACGCGTTCAGCCGAAACATGGCCAATTTCCGCGCGTAACACCTCCAGAATGTCACTCTCTTCTTCACTGTTTGGCGCGAAGTCGACGTGACCGCCCTCGCCCGGCAAACTAATCCAACGTTTATCTACATGCACCAGATGACTCACGCCAAGGCCGGTGCCTGCACCATAGATGGCGATAGGTTTACCTTCAACCGGCGTCTTGCCACCAAACTGAATCACTTCCTTTTCGCTCAGCATTGGAATCGCCATTGATACCGCAGTGAAATCATTGATGATTTCCAGGCTTTCCAGCGCCAGATTCTGCTTCATTACTTTGGTCGAAAACGCCCAATCGTGATTGGTCATTTCCACCCAATCGCCGGTGATCGGACAGGCAATGGCGATGCAGGCATGTTTGATGTCCTGCTTTTGCTCGTCGAGATAATGACGGATCACCGCTTCGAGATTGTCGTAGTCTGATGTTGAAAAGGTTTCGGCTTGCGAAATTGTGCCAGTTTCCACCTCACACAATGCGAGGCGGGCATTGGTGCCGCCCACATCGCCGACCAGGGCGTATGTTGTCATTCTTCTGCTGCTCCGCTTGGGTCATAAACAATTGCAGGACACTATAAAAGCCTGCCAATAAAACAACAACGCCCACCTGCACGATGGGCGTAATCCATTCAACGATGCTGCACAGCCTACCGATCCCCTGCCTCACTGCACAGCGGCAACTTTCCTAATTTTAGCGGCTATTGCGCTGGTGCAACGCGGCGGTCACCTTACGCAGCAGCGGCGGTAAGTCCTGTTTATCCATCACCACTTCTACCAGCGACAGGCGGCGATTAAGCATTAATTGCGCCATCACCGCCTCAAGTTGTGCCGTTTCGCTGACGCGCCAGCTCTGCGCCGCGCACTGTACACTCATTGCGTGGGGCAATGCGGTCCAGTTCCACTGGGCGATGTCGTTGTAACGCTGTTCGGCGCCGTGAATTGCTCGCTCAACCGTATAGCCATCATTATTCAGGAGGAAGATGATCGGTTGTTGACCATCGCGCTGCATCGAGCCCAATTCCTGAATCGTCAACTGCGCTGAGCCATCCCCGATTATCAGAATCACACGACGATCGGGCTGTGCGGTTTGCGCACCAAAGGTGGCAGGTAAAGTATAGCCAATCGAACCCCATAACGGCTGCACCAACAATTGCGCATCTACCGGTAAGCGCAGTGCCGCGGCACCAAATGCGGCAGTACCTTGATCGGCAAGGATAATATCACCCGGCAGCAGAAAGCGCTGCATCGCCTGCCAGAAAGCGTTCTGACTGATTAGCGCCGCATCGATTTGCTCATTTTCTTCACACTGCATACCCTCTGCGAGTCGCCAGTGCGCGCAGTGTCGCTGATAAATCGGCACTAATGCAGCCAGCGCCTGTGCCATCGTTAGCGGCGCAAACACCTCGCCAGCGACCTTGGCCTGAAACGGCTGCAGATCGATGACGCGTTCGGCAGGCAGATTTTGTGTGAAGCCGGCGGTTAAGGTGTCGGTAAAACGCACGCCGACGCACAGCGTTACGTCGGTGTCCTCAATCGCCTGACGTACGTGGTCGCTGCTGCCTTCTGCTGCGTAAGTGCCAACGTAGCCTGGCTGCTGCTCATTCAGCACGCCTTTGCCCATTAATAAGGTGGCCGCCGGAATCGCGCGCAGTTGCCGCAGCGTTTCGAGCTGTGGCTGCAGCTGCCAGCGCGAGGCGAGGAAATCCGCCAGCAGCGCGACCCGCTGCGCCGGTGCCAGCAAGCGTTCTGCCGCATCGGCAAACGCGGCGGCCACCTGCTGCTGCTGCTGGTCAGAAACGACGTTTATTGCGCTGGGCATCACAACATCGCTTGCTGCCACATCCACCGCCAGTAACAAGTAGCCCGGACGATGCTGCTCTAGCGCCTCGGCGATCACCCGATCAATCTCGGCCACCGCATTTTCCGCCGTTAACACCGCAGAGGCGACGCTCACTTCCTGCGCCATGCGGAGAAAATGGCCAAAATCGCCGTCACCGAGTGAATGATGCACGCAATCCCCTTGCTGCTGCGCCTGACTCGCTGGCGCGCCAACGATATGAATCACCGGCACATATTCGGCGTAGCTGCCAGCAATACCGTTGATAGCACTTAATTCGCCGACGCCAAAGGTCGTCAGCAGCGCCGCTGCGCCCTTGCAGCGACCGTAGCCATCTGCCGCATAGGCCGCATTGAGTTCATTCGCACAACCTACCCAGGTAATTTCCGGGTGCGCAATCACGCTATCGAGAAATTGCAGGTTGTAATCACCCGGCACGCCGAACAAATGACGAATGCCGGATTGCTGTAAACGGTGCAGTAAATAATCGCCAACATTGAAGGTTTTCATCGACAGCTCCTTGTTAAGGGGATGATCAGGAGTATTAGCGATGTGGCTGAATTGGCGAGGTTTTCACCATCGCGATGCGGGGATTTGTGGCAAGCATTCGTTACGACGACAGATAATTCTGTAAGTTGCGATCTTCGGCGCGTTTCACCTTAGTGTAAACGCATACACTGCTATGCTGATGTCACTTTCTCCCCTATTGAGACAGGAACGCTGCATGACTGCTTTTCCCCATCCTGAACGTTATCAACAGATGCAATATCGTCGCAGTGGCCGTAGCGGGCTGAAGTTACCGGCTATTTCGCTGGGGCTATGGCACAACTTTGGCGACAGTACCCGCATCGATAATAGCCGTGAACTGTTGCGACACGCCTTTGATCGCGGCATTACTCATTTCGATCTGGCCAACAATTACGGCCCGCCTCCGGGATCGGCAGAATCTAACTTTGGTCGCATTCTGCGCGAGGATTTTCAAGGGCTACGCGATGAGTTGGTGATCTCGACGAAAGCGGGTTACACCATGTGGGATGGCCCTTATGGCGATTGGGGTTCACGCAAATATTTGATTTCCAGTCTCGATCAGAGCCTTAAACGTATGGGGCTGGAGTATGTGGATATTTTCTATCATCACCGTCCCGATCCAGAAACCCCGCTGGAAGAAACCATGCGTGCGCTCGATCAGGTGGTGCGTCAGGGCAAAGCGCTGTACGCCGCCATATCGAACTATCCAGCGGACAAAGCCGCTGAAGCAATTGCGATTCTGCGCGATCTCGGTACGCCATGCCTGATTCATCAGCCGCGTTATTCCCTGTTTGAGCGCACGCCGGAACAGGGTTTGCTGGATGTGCTAGGCGATAACGGCGTTGGCTGCATTGCCTTCTCACCGCTGGCGGGTGGCGTATTAACTGACCGCTATTTGCAGGGTATTCCAGAAGATTCGCGTATCGCGAGCGGCAGTAAGTTCCTGAGTGAAAGCCAATTGACACAAGAGAAGATGGAAAAAGTGCGTCAGTTGCAGGCCATTGCTCAGCAGCGTGGCCAAAAGCTGGCGCAAACGGCATTAAGCTGGGTATTGCGCGATGCGCGGGTGACCTCGGTGCTAATCGGTGCCAGCAAAACCGCGCAAATTGATGATGCCGTGGAGATGTTAAGTCAGCCAGCGCTGAGCTCGGATGAAATTAAAGCCATCGATAATATCTTAGTGTAAACGCTTACTCGCCCGGCTTTTGCCGGGTGTTCTCTGTAGCAGAAAATTCTCCAAAGAGGTACCGCCACGTTTTTTCGGATTGATTCTCAAGGTATGGCTGGTCCGATGTGGCAAAATAGCGCAACGGTAGCAGTAATAAGCCGCCGAAAAGGAGAGTTTATGAAACGTGCCATTTTATTTGCCGCCTTGCTGGCATCTCTATCCCCGCTGGCGTCGCACACAGCAGAAGCCAATAGTGCCACCATCAATTTAGCTCCGGGTGTTACGCTACATCTCGGCGATCGCGACCGACACGGCAATTACTGGGACGGCGGTCGCTGGCGCGAACCGCGCTGGTGGAACGACCGTTATCAGTACAACGATCATCGCTGGTGGCGTCATGAAGAGTGGAAACGTCACCGCGCTTATGAACGTGAGCGCGAACGTCGCTGGCATGAACGCGAACGTCGTGAACACTGGCGTCACGATCATCGCCATGACGATCGTCGTGGCCATCACGATCATCACCATCATTAAAAGAAAAATCCCGCTTAATTGCGGGATTTTTCTTTTATCTGCGTCTTACCAGCCGAGCGCCTCACCCACTAACAAGTAAAGATTTAGTGCGATCACCAACACCACAATCAGCCGCCCGGCATTCTGCATCAGGCGCGAGTTAACCATTGCGTCGCCCATTAACTCCCGATTTCCGGTGAATGACAGCAGCGGAATCAGCGCCAGCGCGATACCAAAACTCAGCAATACCTGGCTCATCACCAGAATACGCGTAGGATCCCATCCCGCCCAAATCACAATAAATGAGGGCAGCATGGTGATAGTACGACGGAACCACAATGGAATGTGGAAGCGGATAAAGCCCTGCATCACCACTTGTCCCGCCAGCGTACCGACCACGGTAGATGAAAGACCGGCAGCAACCAGACTCAGGCCGAAGACAATAGCCGCAGCCTGACCAAGCAGCGGCTGCAGCGTGAGATACGCCTGGTCAAGATCGACAATGCTCGAATGGCCGCTGAAGTGAAACGCTGCTGCGGCCGTCGCCATCATTGCCAGATTAACAAAGCCGGCAATGGTCATCGCGATCGCCACATCCAGCTTAGTGGAGGAGTAGCGTTCCGCTTTACTGCCTTTATTACCGTGCTGCGTCAGCGCCGAGTGCAGATAAATCACGTGCGGCATAATAGTGGCGCCCAATACCCCAGCAGCAAGGAAAACCGCATCTGAAGTCGGTAACGTGGGTAATGCCATCCCAACAACTAATTCGCTGACCTTGGGCTGGGAGAAAAACAGCTCAACAATATAGGCGGCCGCCACAAACAGTAATAGACCGCCAATCACCAGTTCCAGCGGCTTTTGGCCACGACTCTGCAGCATCAAAATCAGATAAGTAGCAATCCCGGTTAATACCGCGCCTTGCAGAAGCGATATCCCCAATAACAGTTTGAAACCGAGCGCTGCACCGATGAATTCCGCGAGATCGGTTGCCATTGCGATGATCTCCGCCTGCACCCAATAGAACCACACCGCCGGGCGCGGGAAGCGATCGCGAATGTGTTCAGCCAGATTTTTGCCGGTGGCAATCCCCAGCTTAGCAGACATGAGCTGAATCAACATCGCCATGACATTAGCCCACACCACCACCCATAACAGCTTATAGCCGTAAGCGGCGCCGGCCTGAATATTGGTTGCGAAGTTACCGGGATCGATATAACCAATGGCCGCGATAAACGCGGGACCCAGCAGGGCGAGCTTGATCTTTCTGGCTCCGCGAGCGGCGCGCTCTACGGTGCGGCTTTCTAACATAGTTTGACCCTGTCTTAATGCATGTGACCCGAGCAGCTTAAGCGGTCAGCAAGGCAAGTGAAATTTGATTATAGTTATTGTATTAATAGATAGTGCTATGAAGTATAGCCATTGCTATACCTTTAGGTAAAGCGTGTTCTCGTCAAAAAAGTGGCAACGGAATTGACTCTACTCCTGGGTCATTTTATAGACAATGTTTTTGTGGATATTTCTTGTGAATGATTTGTAACCGGGTTGTGAGCGGTGAGACTTATCTGAGAAATAACGCGATAGCGATTACTTATAATGTGGTTTTGATCTCGTTTTTAAGTAACGCGTTACATAGAATACGCAGCAAAATACAACCCTCCTCAAATTTGGAGCCGACATGTCCCATGTTTTGCATTTTATTTTAGCACTAGTGGTGGTAGCCGTGCTGGCCTTGCTGGTCAGTCACGATCGTAAAAGCATTCGCGTTCGCTACATCGTTCAACTTTTAGTGATCGAAGTGCTGCTGGCCTGGTTCTTCCTTAACTCATCCGTTGGCCTCGGCTTTGTACAAGGCTTCGCGGGTGTGTTTGATCATCTGCTTAAATATGCGGCCGAAGGCACCAACTTTGTATTCGGCAACATGAATGAGAAAGGCCTCGCCTTCTTCTTCCTGAATGTTCTCTGCCCAATTGTCTTCATCTCAGCGTTGATCGGTATTTTGCAACATTTCCGTATATTGCCATGGGTCATTCGCGGCATTGGTACCGTGCTGTCAAAGGTCAACGGTATGGGCAAACTGGAATCCTTTAACGCCGTAAGCTCTCTGATTTTGGGACAGTCAGAAAACTTCATCGCCTATAAGGATATCCTCGGCAAAATGTCACAGCGCCGCATGTACACCATGGCAGCGACCGCGATGTCGACCGTTTCCATGTCGATTGTCGGCGCGTACATGACCATGCTGCAGCCGAAATATGTGGTAGCTGCGCTGGTTCTGAACATGTTCAGCACCTTTATTGTCTTGTCGCTTATCAACCCATACCGCGTGGACAGCGAAGAAGATCTGCAGCTGCAGGATCTGCATAAGGGTCAGAGCTTCTTCGAAATGCTGGGCGAATATATCCTCGCCGGTTTCAAAGTTGCGATTATTGTGGCCGCAATGCTGATTGGTTTCATCGCGCTGATTTCCGGCCTGAACGCACTGTTCGATTTGATCTTCGGCATCAGCTTCCAGGGCGTGTTGGGCTATGTGTTCTATCCATTTGCCTGGGTGATGGGTGTGCCTTCGCACGAAGCGCTGCAGGTTGGCAGCATCATGGCAACGAAACTGGTTTCCAACGAATTCGTGGCGATGATGGACCTGCAGAAAATCGCCGGTCAACTCTCGCCGCATGCGGAAGGTATCTTGTCAGTGTTCCTCGTTTCCTTTGCTAACTTCTCCTCAATCGGGATTGTGGCGGGTGCGATTAAAGGTTTGCACGAAGAGCAAGGTAATGTGGTTTCACGCTTCGGCCTGAAACTGCTGTACGGCTCAACGCTGGTGAGCGTGCTGTCTGCAGCCATTGCCGGTCTGGTGTTGGCCTTCTGATCGTCAGGGCGGGCTTCGGCTCGCCCTTCTCATCTTAATTGTTCAATCGGTTCTATCCCGCATCGTCCCTGCTTTCCCCTGCAATCACCCGCCTCATCGCTGAAGGCAAAATCTTTGCACGATATTGAATTTCCGCTGTTACTGCCTGCGCATTTGAGAAACGGCAAAACCGCACAATAGATTGCGCTGCTCTAGATTGATGGTTTTTTGAATGTGTTCAGAACGAACAGAGATTTGGTGGAGATAAGCGGGATCGAACCGCTGACCTCTTGCATGCCATGCAAGCGCTCTCCCAGCTGAGCTATACCCCCACATCTGGAAATCATTTTTCGGTCAAACCCTTGGGAAGGTTTGTTTGGTGGAGATAAGCGGGATCGAACCGCTGACCTCTTGCATGCCATGCAAGCGCTCTCCCAGCTGAGCTATACCCCCGAACCGAAAAACTGTCGAGTAAACTCGACGGACGGCATAATATGAAACCGCCTCTTGAGTGTCAACGTCAAATTCTCGTTCTGTGTTCGATCGCTGAAAAAGGCGTCAACCCCACGCTATCATAGCCTTTTTTCAGGGTGCGCCGCCTTTCTGAGCCCGCTCCCACTCGGCTATTTGGCAACGACCTGGCATTACATCGTTAAACTTTAGTTAAAGATGTTAGGAACAGTCTTGTTTTCGTTAATGGTGCGTGTGAAACTTAGCGCGCTAATTAACCGGTCATCCTTCCAGGGTCTTTCTCTTTATGACCGGCCAGCAATATCCCTTTGTTCAATAAAAGAAAAGTGAATTATGTCGCTGCATACCCCAAAAGAGATCGCCCAACTGGCGATTCAAGCTGGCGTAGCTAAAAGCCGCCTGCCTATCTCCACCTTGTTAATTCTTGGCTTTATGGCCGGAGCATTTATCGCCACCGGTTTTCTGCTCGACCTGCATGTTATTAATCAACTCCCGGCAGAATGGGGCTCATTCGGCGTATTGCTGGGTGCCGCCGTATTCCCGGTCGGTTTGATTATGACAGTGTTGGCCGGAGGCGAACTGCTCACCGGAAATATGATGACCCTGCCGATTGCCTGGTTCGCGCGCCGAATCAGTGGCTTTAGCGTGCTACGTAACTGGTTTTGGGTAACCATTGCTAATTTCATCGGCAGCGTAGCGGTCGCCTGGTTTTTTGGTCACATGCTGGGGATGACTGAGGGTGATTACCTGAAGAAAACCGTGGCAATTGCCCACGCCAAAGTGAATGCCGATTTCCTGCATGCCTTCATCTCCGGCATTGGCTGCAACTGGCTGGTGTGTCTGGCCGTTTGGCTCGCCTTCGCCAGCAAAGACGTGGTAGGTAAGATCTTTGGCATGTGGTTCCCGGTGATGGCTTTCGTGGCGATTGGCTTCCAGCACGTTGTCGCTAACATGTTTATTGTGCCGGCCGCAATTTTCGCAGGCCAACTGAGCTGGGCTGAATTTGCGCCAAACGTTATTGCCGTATTTCTTGGTAACGGTGTTGGCGGCGCAGTATTTGTTGGTCTCACCTATTTCATCGCTTTCCGTCCAGAAAGCGCCGCGGTTAGCGAAGCGCAATAATAGAAATATGCCTTTTGTTGTAGAGCAGAAGGCATTTTCTGCCTAGGTTACTTCTCCCCGTTACGTTTTGTTGTAATATGTATAGCTAATGTATTTAACAGGGACAGCATCGTGAAAAAGGAATGGCTTACCCCCGAGGAGCTCGCGCTGGAAACGGGCTACAGTCGGCAAACGGTGAATAAATGGATCAAGCGTGAAAACTGGACAACCACGCCGAAACCCGGTGTTCAGGGTGGTAAAGCGCGATTGATTCATATTGATGAACGCGTAAAAAGCTTTGTTCAATCTACCCGCCACGCGAACGAACCGGCGGCTAATTACGGTGCACAACAAAATACGTTACCTGCGTTATTAATAAATTCTGTCCAGCAAATGACAGCGGCGGAGCAGGAACAATTTGCGGCGTTGTTATTACGGGAAGGGATTCGCGGCGTACTGGAAAGGCTGGGAATTCAGGAAGAATAAAAAAGCCGGAAGCACATGCTTCCGGCTTTTTCATATCAGGTTATGCGTTTGCTTCACGCTCAGCGATGAACGCCAGCGCTTTCTCAATTCGCGCTACGCTACGGCTACGACCAATCGCCTCTACCGTGACATCCAACGCGGGAGACTGACCCGCACCGGTAACGGCTACGCGCAGCGGCATACCGACTTTGCCCATGCCCAGCTCAAGCTCATCTGCCGCCGCCTGAATCGCATTGTGCACATTCTCGGCATTCCAGCTGCTGTCGCTAATGGCCGCCAATTTATCGCGCACCACTTCCAGCGGCTGACGCGCAACGGGACGCAGATGCTTCTTCGCGGCATCCGCATCAAAGGCTTCAAACTCTTCATAAAAGTAACGGCAAGAGGCAGCGATCTCAACCAGCGTTTTGCAGCGTTCGCCGAGCAGCGTCACCAGCTTCGCCAGTTCCGGCCCCGTGCGGGTATCAATCTTCTGCTGCTCAATGTGCCACTGCAGCTGTGTAGCAACATATTCCGGCGGCAGCGTATTAATGTAGTGATGGTTCAGCCACTGCAGCTTTTCCGTGTTGAAAGCACTGGCGGATTTGCTCACTGCATCAAGGGTGAACAGCTCAGCCATTTCCGCCACGCTAAATATTTCCTGATCGCCGTGTGACCAGCCGAGGCGCACCAGATAGTTGAGCAGTGCTTCTGGCAGGTAGCCGTCATCGCGATACTGCATCACGCCAACTGCACCATGACGCTTAGACAATTTCTTGCTGTCATCACCGAGGATCATTGATACGTGCGCGTAGGTTGGCACTTCTGCACCAATCGCTTTCAGGATGTTGATCTGGCGTGGCGTGTTGTTGATATGGTCTTCGCCACGGATCACGTGGGTGATGCCCATATCCCAGTCATCCACGACAACACAGAAGTTGTAGGTTGGTGAACCGTCGGTGCGACGAATGATCAGGTCATCCAGTTCCTGGTTGCTGAATTCGATCGGACCACGAATCTGGTCATCAAAGATAACCGAGCCTTCCTGAGGATTGCGGAAGCGCACTACGCACGGCTCATCTGCGTCGTGATGTTCATGGCTATCGCGGCAACGTCCGTCGTAGCGCGGCTTTTCACCTTTTTCCATCTGCTCTTCACGCAGCGTGTCTAAACGCTCTTTGCTGCAATAGCATTTATAGGCAGTGCCTGCTTCCAGCATGTCGTCGATCACCGCGTTGTAGCGATCAAAACGTTTGGTCTGATAATACGGACCTTCATCCCAGTTAAGGCTCAGCCAGTTCATACCGTCCATAATGGCTTCGATGGCTTCCGGTGTGGATCGCTCCAGATCGGTATCTTCGATACGCAAAACAAATTCGCCGTTGTTATGGCGAGCATAGAGCCAGGAGTAAAGAGCAGTACGTGCACCGCCCACATGCAGATAGCCGGTAGGGCTGGGTGCGAAGCGAGTTTTGATTTTCATTCAGCATTGCCTTAAATGCGCAGGTTTCATTGTCTGGATGACAAAAAAACGGGTTAACGCGAAAAACAGTGCGCATATTCTAGCAGGTGAGGATGATTCCTCAATGATTGTCGCGGCGGCATCCCGGTTTGCTGAACGCTTTTCTGCTAATAAAACCAGCACATTGACTAAAAGCCCTTCACGATGATTATTTTTAAAGCGAACGCACATTTAAGTTTTAAAAAGCGTTGACTCACTTTAAAGGATCCCTATAATGCGACTCCACACAGCGGGGGTGATTAGCTCAGTTGGTAGAGCATCTCCCTTACAAGGAGGGGGTCGGCGGTTCGAGCCCGTCATCACCCACCACTCTTAAATGAAGATTTTTGAGTTGGCCCGCAGTGAACAAGAGATAAGATATGGGTGATTAGCTCAGTTGGTAGAGCATCTCCCTTACAAGGAGGGGGTCGGCGGTTCGAGCCCGTCATCACCCACCATATCTCAGTTGAAAAACGCTCTTGTTAAGCAGTACCGAAGTGGGTGATTAGCTCAGTTGGTAGAGCATCTCCCTTACAAGGAGGGGGTCGGCGGTTCGAGCCCGTCATCACCCACCACTTCGGGTCGTTAGCTCAGTTGGTAGAGCAGTTGACTTTTAATCAATTGGTCGCAGGTTCGAATCCTGCACGACCCACCAATTCAGAGAAAAGCGCCTATTGGCGCTTTTTTCGTTTCTGCGCTCAGAAGGTTAGCTTCCTCTTAAGCCTTCAATCCCTACAAAACCTTTTCGCAAGCTTAACACTCCCTACCCTCAAGTCGCCTCCGCCTTTGACCGATAACGATAATGGTCTATTGCAAGGAGAAAACGATGTCTTCTATATCAAGCGTTAGTAGTATCAGTACGGCGAGCAGCGGCGGCGGTTCGACTTCGGAAATTGCCAGTCTAAACAAACAGATTCAAAGTATTACCAAACAGCTGAAAGATCTTTCCAGCGACGATACGCTCACCGATGAGCAAAAATCTGAACAGGAACAGATGCTGCAATCACAGATTCAAATGATTGAAGCGCAAATCGCGCAAATTGAGCAGCAGCAAGCAGAAAAGGCACAGCAGCAGCAGGAAGCACAACAGCCTGCTGCGACGAAAGCGGATGGCATTAATCGCCCAACCGATACCAATCAGATTAACGTTTACGTTTAAAACGCTGGTTTAACTATGCGTTGTTGCGTCAGCAGAGCGGCCTGCTGACGCACCTCTTGCCAGATCGCTTCCGCTGCAGGCGTCAGAGAGCGGTTTTTTCGCTTAATCAGCATCAGGCTGCGATTTATTTCCGGGTAGAGTCTTCGCACCCTGAGTTTGCATCCGGAAGGTAACGGCAGCGCCAGCGCTGGCAGAATACTGATGCCAATGCCCGCTTCTACCATCGGATAGAGAGTGGCGGGATGGCCTATCTCTTGCACCACATTCACACTTAACGCAAGCTGTTGTAGCGCCGCATCAACCAGCACGCGGCTACCGGAAGCATAATCCTGCAGCACCATGCTGCGTCCCGCCAACATCGACCACTCTGCTTGCTCAATCTGCGCCAGCTCATCGTTCTCATGACAGAGCAGTAAAAAAGGTTCCTGAAGAATCTCTTCGCTATCGAAATCGGTATCATTAAGCGGGCCGATGACGATACCAAAATCGACCTCCGCATTGCGCACGCTTTGCAGCACCCATTGCTGCACTCGATCGTGCAGTATGACGCGAATATCGGGATAGCGCTGCTGGCTGCTGGCCAAACATTGTGGCATCAGGTGCGCCGAAGGCGTCTGGCTGGCGGCAACGCGCACCGTACCACTGCGCTGTTCGCCGTAACTCCGCACATCCAGCACCGTGGTATTTAACTCTTCCAGCAAGCGTTTTAGTCGAGAAGCCAGCTGCTGCCCCGCTTCGGTCAAGATCACTTCACGCGTAGTACGATCCAGCAATCGCACGCCCATCTCAGCTTCCAGCTCTTTGATACTGTGGCTAACGGCCGACTGACTGAGGCCAATGGCTTGCCCCGCTAGGCTGAAGCTACCGTGATGCGCCACCGCAACGAAGGTGCGCAACTGACGCAGGGTATAATTCATCGATTCCACTCATAGATTGATGCAATAAATCAATTTTATTTCTAAACGCGGCTAGCGCACAATCAGCACCATCATTTTTTTAAATTTAACCGGATTTTAACAATGGGATTTTTACGCCTCGATCCGATGATGGTAAAACTCATCATCACCGTACTTCTCGCCAGCTTCTTCCCGGCCAAAGGCGGGTTTGTCGAATTCTTTGAATACCTAACGACCGCCGCCATCGCCCTGCTATTCTTTATGCATGGTGCCAAATTGTCGCGCGAGAAGATCATTGCCGGCAGTAGCCACTGGCGTTTACATTTGTGGATCATGTGCAGCACTTTTGTCATTTTCCCGATTCTGGGTCTGCTGATTGTCTGGTGGCATCCGGTTAATGTCAGCCCTGAGATTTACACCGGCTTCATCTATCTGTGTATTCTGCCCGCGACCGTGCAGTCATCTATCGCCTTCACCTCCATGGCCGGCGGTAACGTTGCCGCCGCGGTGTGCGCGGCTTCCGCATCCAGCCTACTCGGCGTGTTTGTTTCGCCGCTGCTGGTGAATCTGGTGATGAATGTTCACAGCGACGCGCCCAGCAATGGCCTGGAACAGATTGGTAAAATCATGCTGCAGCTGCTGGTGCCGTTTGTGGTTGGCCATCTGTCGCGCCGCTGGATTGGCGCCTGGGTTGAGAAACATCGCAGCCTGATAGGTAAAACCGATCAAACTTCCATTCTACTGGTCGTCTATTCCGCCTTTAGTGAAGCGGTAGTGAATGGCATTTGGCATCGCGTTGGCGTTGATACCTTGCTGTGGATTCTGGTGGGAAGTGTGCTGGTGCTGTTTATTGCGCTAGCCATTAACCTCGGCGCATCGCGTTTGTTCGGCTTCAGCCGTGCAGATGAAATTGTGGTGCTGTTTTGTGGTTCGAAAAAGAGCCTCGCCAACGGTGTCCCGATGGCCAACATTCTGTTCCCGGCCAGCTCGGTGGGGATCATCGTGCTGCCACTGATGATCTTCCATCAGGTACAGCTCATGGTATGTTCTTTCATTGCCCAGCGTTATAAAGCCGGTAATGAAAAGAGGCTGGCGCAGCAGCAGGTAGACGTTCAGAAATCTTAAATAAAACGGCCCGCAAATGCGGGCCGTTTTACTCTTCGCTGCGTTTGAGCGGTTTGACCAGACCTTCCAGTCCCTCACTCTTGATCACCAACGTTAACTGCATTAATTCACCTAGCTTACCGGCCGGGAATTCGTCTTTACGCGCGAACCACAGTAAATACTCTTCCGGCACGTCAATCAGCACCCTGCCCTTGTACTTGCCGAACGGCATCACAGTATTCGCGATTTCTACCAGCTGCTGTTTATCCACGTCAGGCTCCAAGCAGGCGAATCATTTCCGCTTCATCAATGACCGAAATGCCAAGCTCTTGCGCCTTCGCCAGTTTAGAACCCGCCGCTTCACCAGCAATCAGTAAATCGGTTTTCTTCGATACGCTGCCGCTAACTTTCGCGCCCAGTGCAATCAGCCGCTCTTTGGCATCATCGCGGTTCATTACTGACAGAGACCCGGTGAGTACCACGGTCTTGCCGGCAAACGGGCTATCAATCTCTTCGATGTTAACCACTTCAACCTGCGGCCAATGTACGCCGATCTCTTCGGTAAGCTCGCGGATTACTGCACGATTACTCTCTTCATCCATAAAGTTACGCACGTGGGTAGCGACGACTTTGCCCACATCCTGCACTTCAATCAGCGCATCGAGATCGGCATTCATCACTTTTTCCAGTTCACCAAAGTGATTTGCAAGATTGGCGGCGGTGGCTTCACCCACTTCACGAATACCAAGCGCATACAGGAAACGCGCTAAAGTAGTGGATTTGGCTTTCTCCAGCGCATCGACCACATTCTGTGCCGATTTCGGCCCCATGCGATCGAGGCCAGTTAGTTTACCGGCAGTAAGACGGAACAGATCGGCTGGCGTTGAGACATACTCTTTTTCCACCAGCTGATCGATGATTTTATCACCCATGCCGTCCACATCCATCGCGCGACGTGAGACGAAGTGTTTAAGCGCTTCTTTACGCTGTGCACCGCAAATCAGGCCACCGGTGCAACGCGTGACCACTTCGCCTTCCACCCGCTCAACGTCTGAACCACAGACCGGACAATGACTTGGGAAAACAATTTCTCGCGTTTCATCAGGGCGTTCAGATTCCACTACGTTAACCACCTGCGGAATCACATCGCCAGCGCGGCGAATGACCACTTTGTCGCCAATGCGTAACCCCAGCCGGGCTATTTCATCGGCATTGTGCAGCGTCGCGTTACTGACCACGACACCAGCAACCTGCACCGGCTCAAGACGCGCGACGGGTGTGATTGCCCCCGTTCGGCCCACCTGGAATTCAACATCACGTACGAAGGTCATCTGTTCCTGCGCCGGGAATTTGAACGCCACTGCCCAGCGCGGGGCTCGCGCCACAAATCCCAGTTGCTCCTGCAGTGCCTGAGAATCAACCTTGATGACGACACCATCTATATCGAAACCAAGCGAAGGCCGCTCCTGCTCAATCTGGTGATAAAACGCCAGCACCTCATCGGCGCTATGTGCGAGGCGGATACGATCGGTAACCGGTAATCCCCACGCTTTAAATTGCTGCAGGCGCTGCCAATGGCTGGCTGGCATCTCTCCGCCCTCCAGTAAGCCGAAACCATAGCAGAAGAAAGTCAGCGGACGTTTGGCAGTAATGCGTGGGTCAAGCTGGCGCAGCGAACCTGCTGCAGCATTACGTGGATTAGCGAAAACTTTACCGCCGGTGCGACGCGCTTCTTCGTTGAGTTTTTCAAAGCCGCTTTCGGTGATAAACACTTCACCACGCACTTCCACGCGTGCAGGGATGTTATCGCCATGCAGCCGCAGCGGAATGGCATGGATAGTGCGCACGTTGGCGGTAATGTTCTCGCCGGTTGTGCCATCACCACGCGTTGCCGCGCGTACCAGCAGTCCATCCTCATACAATAAACTCACCGCCAGACCATCAAGCTTGAGTTCACAGCAATAGGTGAGATCGTCGCTGCTTTTAAGGCGATCCTGCACACGTTTGTTGAAAGCCAGGAAGCCTGCTTCATCAAACGTGTTATCCAGAGACAACATCGGTACTTCGTGCCGCACCTGCTCAAAAGCCGCTAGCGGCGCGGCGCCCACGCGCTGCGTCGGTGAATCAGGCGTAATCAATTCAGGATGCGCACTTTCCAGCTCACGCAGCTGTACCATTAATCGGTCATATTCTGCGTCCGGAATTTCCGGTGTATCCATCACGTGATAGAGATATTCGTGATGATGTAGCGTGGTGCGCAGCGCAGTAATTTGCTCCTGAACCGATTTCATAGTCTCTTATCCGATAAAAAACCCCCGACATGCGGGGGTTGTATTTAGTTTGAGTCAATTAGCGGCGATTAACCGATAACTTCGCGAATACGCGTTTTGTAGGTTTCCAGCTTCTGCGGCGTCATCATGCGACGCTCATCATCCAGCACCACGCCACCAACATCATCCGCAATACGCTGTGCCGATTGCAGCATCAGCTTAAAGTTCTGATTCGCATCTCCGTATGACGGTACCATCATAAAGATAGAGATGCCCGGCGTGGAGAAATTCCCCATCTCATCCGGATCAAAGGATCCAGGCTTGACCATATTCGCCAGGCTAAACAGCACCGGGCCGCTTCCTGCTGGGCTCAGATGACGATGGAAAATATTCATTTCACCAAACTGGAAGCCAGCCTGCAGAATACCTTGCAGCAGAGCTTCACCGTTCAGTTCGCCTCCGGTATGTGCAGCGACGTGCAGCACCAAGACCGCTTCTTTTTTACTTCCCGGTGCAGCAGCCTGCTTAGGCGCCTCTTGCGGCTGCGCTACCGGAGTTTCATGTGCAAGCTCTGGCTCATCTTCCGCAGCCAGAAATTCCGGCGCAGGCTGCGTGGCTGCTAGCGGTTCATTATCCAGCAGCGGATCGGATTGAATGGGTTGCGGTACTGGAGCGGGCTTCGACACCGGGGCTTGCGGTGCGGCAGGCTTACGAGCTTCCGGCTCATTATCCAGCAGTGGATCGCCTAATAATGGATCGGATTGATGTGCAGCCGGCTGACGCACAGGTTCAGGCGCACGCGGCGCGCTCACCGGACGCGGCGTAAACTCGGGCTCTTCATCAGCATCACGATGACGGCGTACGCGGACTTCGCCGACGCCATCATCATCTTCGCTCAGCAGATCTTCATCGGCTTCTTCGCGCTGTTTCAGACGTTTGTGCGGGCGATCACGAAACACGGAGGAGCGCTCTTTACGGCTGGTCCACAGTCCATGAAGGAGTAGCGCTATTATGGCGATCGCGCCAACAACGATTAATATCAGACGCAAATCCTGCATCATTGTATTCTCTGTTGTTCCAATACCTTGCCACCACGGCAAACTTTATCCTCTAACTGTATTTGCCCAGCTAAACAAGTGCAAGTCTGTGCAGTATTTTCTGACAAATTAGATAGCTGCCCCACGCTTTTTTGCTGTTTTTTCGCACAAAGCACGCCTGTAACCGATAAAAAGCCAGGTTATGATGTCCACGCCGCCATATTTAGGAGAAAGGCTTGCTATGCCCGCTGTGAATTCGGTCTCAACATTTAATGGTGTTCATTACTTTGCCGAAGGATGGAAACTGGTGCGTCTGCCAGGCATTCGTCGCTATGTCATTATCCCACTTATCATCAACATTCTGCTGCTTGGCGGCGCCTTTATCTGGTTGTTTCAGCGCCTGGGTCAGTGGATCCCTGCGTTAATGTCACATATCCCCGACTGGTTACAGTGGCTAAGCTATCTGCTATGGCCGCTTTCAGTGATTTCGATCGTGTTGGTGTTCAGCTATTTCTTCTCTACGATAGCCAATTTGATTGCCGCGCCATTTTGCGGTCTGCTCGCTGAACAGCTTGAAGGTCGTTTGACCGGAAAACCGCTGCCGGATAGCGGCTGGATGGGCATGATTAAGGATGTTCCGCGCATCATGAAGCGGGAGTTTCAGAAGCTCGGTTACTATTTGCCGCGCGCATTTGGCTTGCTGCTGCTCCACTTTATCCCCGGTTTTGGACAAACTGTGGCGCCAGTTCTATGGTTTTTATTCAGTGCCTGGATGTTATCAGTGCAGTATTGCGACTATCCGTTTGATAACCACAAAGTGAGTTTTCAGCAGATGCGCCACGCATTGCGACAGCACAAGACGGCAAATATGCAATTTGGCGCGCTCGTCAGCCTGTTTACTATGATTCCGATTATCAATCTGGCGATCCTGCCCGTTGCCGTATGCGGCGCAACGGCGATGTGGGTTGATCGATATCGACAGCAACACGCGCGCCACTAAAGCGTTAAATTGCCTTATGCTTTTTTGCTTAAGGCTTATGGTTGTGCGCTATATAGATATACGATTTCTTTCCTTCCGCACATCGGAAGAAAAGGTATGCTCTGAGGGTTCCCAATATTTCATACAGTTAAGGACGAGCTATGAGTAAGATCTATGAAGACAACTCTCTGACAATTGGTCATACGCCGCTGGTTCGACTGAACCGCATCGGTAACGGCCGCATTCTGGCTAAGGTCGAGTCACGTAACCCGAGCTTCAGCATCAAATGCCGTATCGGTGCCAATATGATTTGGGACGCGGAAAAACGCGGTATTTTGAAGCCGGGCGTTGAGCTGGTTGAACCGACCAGCGGCAACACCGGTATTGCCCTGGCGTACGTGGCGGCTGCGCGCGGTTACAAGCTGACGCTGACGATGCCGGAGACCATGTCAATTGAGCGTCGCAAGCTGCTGAAAGCACTAGGCGCGAATCTGGTGCTCACTGAAGGCCCAAAAGGCATGAAAGGTGCCATTGCGAAAGCCGAAGAGATTGTAGCCAGCGATCCCGATAAATATGTGCTGTTACAGCAATTCAGCAATCCAGCGAATCCAGAAATCCACGAGAAAACTACCGGACCAGAAATCTGGGAAGATACCGATGGTGAGGTGGACGTATTTATCGCCGGCGTCGGCACTGGTGGCACACTGACTGGCGTAAGCCGCTACATCAAAAATACCAAAGGCAAGAAAGACCTGATTACCGTTGCGGTTGAACCAACCGATTCTCCGGTCATTGCTCAGGCGTTGGCTGGCGAAGAGATAAAACCTGGCCCGCATAAAATTCAGGGTATTGGTGCCGGCTTCATTCCTGGCAACCTTGATCTGAAACTGATCGATCGCGTGGTGGCGATCACCAATGAAGAAGCCATCAGCACGGCACGCCAGTTAATGGAAGAAGAAGGGATTTTGGCGGGAATATCGTCAGGCGCTGCTGTGGCAGCCGCCCTCAAGCTGCAGGAAGACGAAGCCTTCGCCAATAAGAATATTGTGGTGATCCTGCCCTCCTCTGGCGAACGCTATTTAAGCACCGCACTGTTTGCCGATCTCTTCACCGAGAAAGAACTGCAGCAGTGATGTACAAAGTCTGAAACTGATGAAAAAAGCACCCGCATGGGTGCTTTTTTGTGGCGCAGATCTCACTTTTATCACCAGACAGATTGCTTTCAGTGATAGGGCTCTGGTATTTAAGCTTCCAATTATTTCGGTGCCTGAAATTAATCTGCCTTTGAAGTGGATCAAGCTGAATCGATTTACTGATTTGGCTAAACGGCGAATCACGGCATAATGAGAAGAGTGACGAATCAGTGCGGTTTTTGATCTTTCCAGGTTAATGACCTACTTATTCAAGCGCATTTTTTGGTCAGCTTTATGCCATACCAGCGCACCTATACAGGCTAAAGTTACGGCTCCAGGCTAGACTTTAGATCCATAACACCAAACCTGATAAAGTTGGGGAAATAGAATGTTCCAGCAAGAAGTTACCATTACCGCACCTAACGGCCTTCATACCCGTCCTGCAGCTCAGTTCGTTAAAGAAGCCAAGGCTTTCCAGTCAGAAATCACTGTGACTTCCAACGGCAAATCGGCCAGCGCGAAAAGCCTGTTCAAACTGCAGACTTTGGGTCTGACTCAGGGTACGGTTGTTACGCTGTCTGCCGAAGGTGAAGACGAGCAGCAAGCGGTTGAGCACCTGGTTAAGCTGATGGCTGAGCTGGAGTAACCGGCTCAGTTCGCAACAAAACCGACCCCTTTGCCCCATTGAGTGCAAATATCTTGATCGCGGACAACCTGTCCGCGTTATTGCTTCCTTAGAGTACTGCTCCGCGACAGTGGCGACGCATTGGGTCAATGAGCCATCGTGATTAAAAGGTAGGGTTATGATTTCAGGCATTTTAGCATCACCGGGTATCGCTTTCGGCAACGCACTCCTGCTGAAAGAAGATGAGATCGTCATCAGTCGTAAAAAAATTACCGACGATCAGGTTGAGCAGGAAGTTCAGCGCTTCCTCGATGGACGCAGCAAAGCTGCTACACAGCTCGAAGCCATTCGCATTAAAGCCGGTGAAACCTTCGGTGAAGAGAAAGCTGCGATCTTTGAAGGTCACATCATGCTGCTCGAAGACGAAGAGCTTGAGCAGGAAATCATCGACCTCATCAAGAAAGATCACGCTACTGCTGACGCTGCCGCACATTCTGTGGTTGAAGGCCAGGCCGTTGCGCTGGAAGAGCTGGATGACGAATACCTGAAAGAGCGCGCCGCTGACGTGCGTGATATCGGTAAGCGTCTGCTGCAGAACATTCTTGGACTGCACATCGTCGATCTGAGCGCGATTGCTGAAGAATCTATTCTGGTGGCCAAAGATTTAACGCCGTCAGAAACCGCACAGCTGAACCTGAAAAAGGTGCTGGGCTTTATTACCGATCTGGGTGGACGTACCTCTCACACCTCGATCATGGCGCGTTCGCTTGAGCTGCCAGCGATTGTTGGTACCGGCAACGTGACTGCCACTGTTAAAAACGGCGATTTCCTGATTCTGGATGGCGTAAACAACAAGGTTTACGTGAATCCTACTGAAGAAGTACAGGAAGAACTGAAAGCCATCCAGACACAGTATCTGTCTGAGAAACATGAGCTGGCAAAACTGAAAGATCTGCCAGCGATTACGCTGGACGGCCATCAGGTTGAGGTCTGTGCCAACATCGGTACAGTACGTGACGTAGCAGGTGCAGAGCGTAACGGCGCGGAAGGCGTAGGCTTATACCGCACTGAATTCCTGTTTATGGACCGTGATTCATTGCCAACTGAAGAAGAGCAGTTCCAGGCTTACAAAGCGGTAGCTGAAGCAGTTGGTTCACAAGCGGTTATCGTGCGTACCATGGACATCGGTGGCGACAAAGATCTGCCTTACATGAACCTGCCGAAAGAGGACAATCCGTTCCTCGGCTGGCGCGCCATCCGTATCGCGATGGACCGTAAAGAGATCCTGCATGCGCAGCTGCGCGCTATTCTGCGTGCCTCCTCTTTCGGCAAACTGCGCATCATGTTCCCAATGATTATTTCAGTAGAAGAAGTTCGCATCCTGAAAGGCGAGCTGGAGCTGCTGAAAACGCAATTGCGTGAAGAAGGCAAATCCTTTGATGAGACCATTGAAGTGGGCATCATGGTAGAAACGCCAGCTTCCGCAGTGATTGCTCGCCATCTGGCGAAAGAAGTCGACTTCTTTAGTATTGGGACAAATGACCTGACGCAGTATACTCTGGCGGTCGATCGTGGTAATGATTTGATTTCACACCTCTATAACCCAATGTCACCGTCTGTTCTCGGTCTCATTAAGCAAGTGATCGATGCATCACATGCCGAAGGGAAATGGACCGGCATGTGTGGTGAGCTGGCTGGTGATGAACGTGCTACACTACTGTTACTGGGAATGGGGCTGGATGAATTCAGCATGAGCGCCATTTCAATCCCAAGCATCAAGAAGATTATTCGTAATACTAATTTCGAAGATGCGAAGGCATTGGCGGAGCAGGCTCTGGATCAACCAACAGCGGATGATTTAATGAATTTAGTTAACAAATTCATTAAAGAAAAAACGCTCTGCTGATCCACGGACGCTAGCCTCAAATTACTGCTTAGGAGAAGATCATGGGTTTGTTTTCTAAACTTTTTGGCGAAAAATCAGAGAGCGCGTCAGGCACTATTGATATCGTTGCGCCTCTGTCAGGCGAAATCGTAAATATCGAAGACGTACCTGATGTGGTATTCGCTGAGAAAATCGTGGGTGACGGTATCGCAATCAAACCAACCGGTAACAAAATGGTTGCTCCGGTTGATGGTACTATCGGCAAGATTTTCGAAACTAACCACGCATTTTCAATCGAGTCTGATAATGGTATCGAGCTGTTCGTTCACTTCGGTATCGACACGGTTGAGCTTAAAGGTGAAGGTTTCAAACGCATCGCTGAAGAAGGCCAGAAGGTCAAGAAAGGCGACGTGGTGATCGAGTTTGATCTGGCACTGCTGGAAGAGAAAGCGAAATCGACGCTGACGCCGGTTGTGATCTCGAATATGGACGAAATTAAAGAGCTCATCAAACTCTCCGGTCAGGTAACGGTAGGCGAGACGCCGGTTATCCGCATCAAGAAGTAAGCTTCGGCTGATTCGTGATAATAAAAAAACGGCACCCACTGGGTGCCGTTTTTGTCCTACAGCCGCAACAATGCAATGCGTTCGCTAATACCAGACGAAATCACTGCTGCTTCCAGCGCGGCAGCCTTAACGTCAACTCCAATCCCCCTTCCGGGCGATTGACCGCCTTAACTTCACCGTGATGTGCCAGAATCACTTTCCGGACAATCGACAGCCCTAAACCGTAACCTTTGCCCATCAAGGGCGAATTCACGCGCACAAAGGGATCGAAGATGCTCGACAGCTTCTCATCATCCACTCCGGGCCCCTGATCGCGCACGCTGATCGCCAGCCACTGATTTTCCGCCTGTAGACTCACGTTGATATGCTGCCCTTTATGCGAAAAACGCAGCGCATTGCGCAGCACGTTCTCTACGCCACGCCGAATCAACTCGGCATTACCGTGCACGGTATAATCCGCATTTTCATCAACCTGGAAATCAACTTTCACACCGGGGATCTGAGCCTCATAGCGAACGTCGGTGACCACCGCGTGCAACAGGCCGGTGAGGTCGAAATATTGCTCGCCCGGCATGCTCTCATGTTCGGCTCGCGACAGCGTCAACAGCTCGCCAATCATCTTATCCAGACGGCGCGCTTCTTCATCAATGCGGTTGAGCGAGGATTCCACCGAGGCTGGCGTTTGGCGCGCAAGACCGGTCGCCAGCTGTAGACGCGCCAACGGTGAGCGCAGCTCGTGCGAAATATCGTGCAGCAGCTCTTCACGCGCTTTCACCAACGTATCAAGCCGCTCGACCATCGCATCGAAATCTTGTGCAACATTTGAGAGCTCGTCATGGCGCTTACGCATCACCGGATAGAGGCGCACCGACAGATCACCGCTGGACACGCGCGCAAAGCCCTCGCGCAGCTGACGCATAGGGCGTGTCAGGTTCCATGCCAGCAGCAGGCTGAACAGTAATCCCAGCGCACCGGCAAAGGTAAACATCGGCTCCGGGATATTGAGGATACGTCGCGGGCGGCCACCACCCATCGAACTGTCTTCGCGCAGCCCCTTCACGTCATAGCGCAGTTCGTATTGCTTGCCATCCTGCCCTTTCACCCAACGCACAATCACATCAGGGAAAGGTCCATGAAACGGGGCACTAAAGGTTTCAGGCGGCGCATTACCAGGCATCGCGACGGGTTTATCATGCTGAATAACGGAGAAAAATTGACGATCGTTAGGTTCCCAATCCGCCATCATATCGTCCAGCGAACTTAAGCCACCGCGTTCCAGTACCGAAACCGCCGATGCCATTTGCAGATTAACAATGCGTCGAATAGCGACAATCTCCGGTGGCTCATGGCGATTACCCGATAACGTAAAGCCAAGCCACAGCAGCTGGCTGATAATGACAAACACAATCCAGAAGCCCAGCAAAATCTTCCAGAACATGCGGCCGCGATAGCTGTGTTTCATCGAATGCGGTAACCAATACTGCGCACGGTTTCAATATTGACGCTGTCAGCCGTTAACGCTGCCAGCTTTTGGCGAATGTTGCTGATATGCACATCCACGCTGCGATCGTACGCTTCACGTGGGCGACCAAGGCCTTTTTCCGATAGCTCATCTTTCGATACCACGCGATCCGGCGCACGCAGCAACAGATCCAGCAAATTAAACTCGGATGCGGTGAGATCAAATGCTTTGCCCTGCCATTCAGTAATCCGCGTAGCCGGATTGAGGCTCAAATCACCCCAGCGCAGCAGCTCTTTCTTATCGGGCACCGGAGCCTGATCTTCAAAGCGGCGCAGTACCGCGCGCAAACGAGCCACCAGTTCACGCGGATAGCACGGTTTTGGCATGTAATCGTCTGCGCCCATTTCGAGACCAATCACGCGATCAATGTTGTCTCCTTTGGCCGTCAACATAATCACCGGTAAGCGGCTGTTCTGACGCACCTGCCGCAGCACATCAATGCCGCTCATATCGGGCAGCATGATGTCGAGAATCATCGCGGTATAGTTGCCGGATAACGCACCTTCCACGCCAGCGTGACCGGTTAAAACCAGTTGTGTTTCAAAACCTTCCGCAATCAGGTATTGGCTCAACATGGTGCCGAGTTCTACATCATCATCAACAAGCAGAATTTTCATCTTTATCTCTCGTACAAAATTGCCGCTATTTTGTCCTGAGTTCATTACGAACGCAGCCGGTTTTACGCGATCCTTACAGACGATTATTACGGAGACTATAGACAAGAATGGCCTGTGCGCACCATTAGGGTAGGCACAGGCCAGATAAAATGCGGGAATAATGACTCAGTGGAAAACGCCAGTGGAGAGATAGCGATCGCCGCGATCGCACACAATCGCGACCACCACGCTGCCAGGTTGAGCCGCAGCAATACGCAATGCGCCAGCTACCGCACCGCCAGAACTGACGCCACAAAAAATACCTTCACGCTGAGCCAGCGCTCGCATTGTCTCTTCGGCTTC
Organism: Pantoea sp. BRR-3P; assembly: GCF_039621635.1. Lineage (NCBI taxonomy): Bacteria > Pseudomonadati > Pseudomonadota > Gammaproteobacteria > Enterobacterales > Erwiniaceae > Pantoea > Pantoea sp. BRR-3P. Next base: position 1,047,241 of record NZ_CP155066.1, on the reverse strand, counting down.
ACGCTGCGTCATATCAATCACCTGATCCACCAGTTCCGGACGAAAGATACCGGGCAGATAAGCTTCCGGCCAGCGACGAATACCGGGAATGCTACTGCCCTCTTGCGGCTGCAGGCCAATCACCTGCACCGTCGGCGCAAACTCTTTAAGGTAACGTCCCACGCCGGTAATCGTGCCGGTAGTGCCCATGCTGGAGACAAAATGCGTCATGCGCCCATGAGTTTGCTGCCAGATTTCCGGGCCGGTGGTGAGATAGTGTCCTAGCGGATTATCGGGATTGTTGAACTGATCCAGCACGCGACCCTCGCCGCGATCGGCCATCGCCTGTGCCCGATCCCGCGCCCCTTCCATGCCCTGCTCACGCGTCACCAGCAGCAATTCAGCACCGTAGGCGCGCATCGCATCCTGACGTTCCTGGCTCATGTTATCGGGCATCAGCAAACGCAGCTTGTAGCCTTTCATCGCCGCAATCATCGCCAGCGCAATGCCCGTGTTACCGCTGGTCGCTTCGATTAAGGTATCACCCGGTTTAATCTCACCGCGCAGCTCCGCCTGATGAATCATCGACCAGGCCGCACGGTCTTTCACCGAGCCGGCTGGATTGTTGCCTTCCAGCTTTAGCCAGATTTCGCTGCCGTTGTCAGGCGTCAGGCGCTGCAACTTAATCAACGGCGTATTGCCGATGGTATTTTCCAGTGTGGTCACGTTTGATTCCAGACGAAAGAGAGGCAAATAATTCGGGCGGGAAAGTCCCGCCCGAAGGAGTGTCAAAAATATCAGGCGCTCTCGGCAAAGGCAACCGGGCTTAGCGGCGTAGTGCCATGATAGATGCGGGCCTGTTGCAGGCCGACAAACAAGCGTTCACCGCGAATCGGCGCAGTATGATCGCCATCGAACACCACGGAGAAGACGTCGCCCTGCCAGCCACTTGGCTGCACGACCAGCTGCCAGAAGTGGCCGCGCGGGCTAATTTCCAGCACCTGCACCGGCAGCGGTGTTTCCAGGCTACTCTGGCGTGAAATATCAATTTCCCATGGACGCAGGAACAGCTCGACTTCGCCCTGATGTGCAGGCGTATAGCCCAGCGGCCAGCGATGTGCGGCAACGTGGAACTGCGAGCCGTGCACTTCACCATTAAAGCGGTTCACTTCACCGAGAAACTCCAGCACAAAGCGAGTAGCCGGATCGCGCCACACGTCGTCAGGCGTACCCACCTGTTCGATATTGCCCTGGCTCATCACCACCACGGTGTCGGCCACTTCCATCGCCTCTTCCTGATCGTGGGTGACGAACACGCTGGTAAACTTCAACTCTTCGTGCAGCTGACGCAGCCAACGGCGCAGCTCTTTACGCACCTGCGCATCCAGCGCACCAAACGGTTCATCCAGCAGCAGAATTTGCGGCTCGACCGCCAGCGCACGTGCCAGTGCCACACGCTGCTTTTGGCCGCCCGAAAGCTGTGCCGGGAAACGATTTGCCAGATGGCCCAGCTGCACCATCTCCAGCAGACGCGTTACGCGCTTTTTGATCTCTGCCGCATTCGGCCGTTCACGGCGCGGCAGTACGGTCAAACCAAAAGCAATGTTGTCGAATACCGTCATGTGACGGAACAGCGCGTAATGCTGGAAGACGAAGCCGACCTGGCGATCGCGCGCATGGATGCGGCTCACGTCTTTGCCATTAAAATGGATCTGGCCGCTGTTCTGATGTTCCAGCCCGGCGATAATGCGCAGCAGCGTGGTTTTCCCGGAACCGGACGGTCCCAGCAGCGCCACCATCTTGCCGGAAGGAATATCCAGAGAGATGTCGTTCAGTACCGACGTGCGGTCAAACGCTTTGTTAATTTGTTTAATCTCAATGCTCATGATTTTCCTCCTGTAGGCGCTTCTGCTGATGCTCTAATCGCCACTGCACCACGCTTTTCAGAAACAGCGTCACAATTGCCATCAGGGTCAGCAGCGCGGCGGCGGTAAAGGCGCCCACGGTGTTGTAATCCTGATGCAGTAATTCAACCTGAAGCGGCAAGGTATAGGTTTCGCCGCGTATCGATCCCGAAACCACCGAGACCGCACCAAACTCACCAATCGCACGTGCGTTAGTCAGCACCACACCGTACATCAGTGCCCAGCGGATGTTCGGCAGCGTCACGCGGCGGAACATCTGCCAGCCGGATGCGCCAAGCAGCACCGCCGCCTCGTCTTCGTGGCTACCCTGGCTGAGCATCACCGGCACCAATTCGCGTACCACAAACGGGCAGGTAACGAAGATGGTAGCCAGCACCATGCCGGGCCAGGAGAACATAATCTGGATATTGTGTGCATCTAGCCAGCCACCTGCCGGGCCGTTAACGCCCCAGAACAGCAGATACATCAAGCCAGCAACCACCGGCGACACGGCAAAGGGGATATCAAAAAGTGTCAGCAGCAGTTGGCGCCCCGGAAAGGTAAAACGCGTCACCAGCCACGCCAGCAGCGTACCGAACACCATATTCACCGGCACGGTAATCAGCGCCACTAAGAGGGTCAGCCAGATGGCGTGCAGCATGTCGCCATCTTTCAGGTTAGTCAGTGAAGCCACTAAGCCCTGATTAAGTGCCTCCCAAAAGATGGACACCATCGGCACCACCAGCAGCAGCAGGGAAACCAGCGCGCCGATGCCAATCAGCAGCCACTTGCCCCAGTTAATGGGCTGGCGATCGGCGTGATTGAGGTGTGAAATCTCCGCCATCAGTGGCCTCCTAAGCGACGGCCAAAGCGGCTCTGCAGGGTGTTGATCGCAAACAGCAGCAGCAAAGAAGCCGCCATAATCACTGAAGCAATCGCGCTCGCTGCCGGGTAATCGAACTCCTGCAGGCGGACAAAAATCATCAACGACGTCACTTCCGTTTTCCAGGCAATGTTACCGGCGATAAAGATCACCGCACCAAACTCGCCAATGCTGCGGGTAAACGACAGCGCGGTACCCGCCAGTAAAGCCGGTGCGACTTCAGGCAGCACTACGCGCCGGAAACTCTGCCAGCGCGTAGCGCCAAGGGTTTCTGCGGCTTCTTCATATTCCGGTCCTAACTCTTCCAGCACTGGCTGCACGGTACGCACCACAAATGGGATGCTGGTGAAGGCCATGGCGACGGCGATGCCGAGCCAGGTGTAAGAAACTTTGATATCAAAATGCGCCAGCCACTGACCGTACCAGCCGTTTACCGAAAACAGGCCCGCCAGCGTCAACCCCGCGACTGCGGTGGGTAATGCAAACGGCAGGTCCATCAAGCCATCCAGCAGCGTGCGGCCCGGGAAGCGATAGCGCGTCAAAATCCACGCCATCAGCATGCCAAATACCGCATTGAACAGTGATGCCACCCCCGCCGCCAGAATCGTCACTTTATACGCGGCGATCAGCTGCGGATGCGTAATCACATCCCAATATTGCGTCAGCGTCATCTGCGACAGTTGCATCAGTAACGCGCTGATCGGCAGCAGCAGAATCAGGCAGGTGAACAACAGGCTGGTGCCAAGGCTCAAGCCAAAGCCAGGCAAGACTCGTTTTTGCGCCAGCGCGAACATTATCCGCGCCCCGCTGCCAGTAATTTGTCCAGCTCACCGTCTGAACCAAAATGGACTTTCATCACGTTATCCCAGCCGCCAAAGGCATCGTTGACGTTGAACAGGTTGGTCTGCGGGAAGCGGTCTTTCTGCTGCGCCATCAGCTGTGGGTTATTTACGCGATAGTAATAGCTGGTGATGATTTTCTGCGCCTCAGGCGTGTAGAGATAATTCAGATAGGCTTTAGCGGCATCAGCGGTGCCATTGTGTTCGACATTTTTGTCGACCCACGCCACCGGGAATTCCGCCAGAATATTCGTTTCCGGTACGATCACTTCATACTGATCTTTACCGTACTGATTGCGGATATTATTCACTTCCGATTCAAAGCTTACCAGCACATCACCTAAGCCGCGCTCGGCAAAGGTGGTCGTTGCGCCACGACCGCCGGTATCAAACACCTCGACGTTCTTCAAAAATTTTGTCATGAAGGCTTCAGTTTTGGCTTTATCTTTACCATCAGCCTGATCGGCAGCGCCCCACGCGGCAAGATAGGTATAGCGTCCGTTGCCTGACGTTTTAGGATTAGGGAAGATCAGCTTCACGTTGTCGCGAGCCAGATCGGCCCAGCTGTGAATCTGCTTTGGGTTACCTTTACGCACCAGAAATGCCATGGTGGAGTAAAACGGCGAGCTGTTGTTGGGTAAACGTTGTTGCCAGTCAGCCGGAATCAGCTGGCCTTTGTCATGCAGCACCTGCACATCCGTTACCTGATTGTAGGTCACCACATCAGCGCGCAGACCTTGCAGAATCGCCAGCGCCTGCTTGGAAGAACCGGCATGCGATTGCTTGATCGTCAGCTTGTCATTGGGATGCGCAGCGTCCCACTGCTTTTCAAAGGGCGCATTCAGGGCGACGAACAGTTCGCGTGAAACATCATATGAACTGTTGAGCAACTCGGTCGCCTGCGCCGCACTCGCGATACTCAGCGAGAGCGCGATACCGCCAAGCCATTTTTTCGAAATCGGAAGTGTCATGCTGCACCCTGAAAGACGGCCATTACGCCAATGTCATTAGATGCAGTCAGTGTATTTATAACTCAGGAGAAAGCTGTAACGGTTTTATATATCGTTTAGGGATTTCAAAGTTTAAAAAAGCATAAGACGGCGGGAGAGTTTATGCAGCGGATGGGATTGAACCGGGTTAAACAGGTCGCCATAAATGGCGACACTATAATGCGAGATTTCGTAGGGGCGCCATTTATGGCGCCCTACCTTAATCAAATCGCGTGCAACGCCGCCAGCGACGGCGCAAAAAAGTAGCTGCCGCTAACCGGCTTAGTGAAGCGCAGCATGGCATCCATTTTGCCGTCGCGCTCGCCGAACATGCTCAGCAATTGCTGCTCAATGTTATACAGTCGATGACAGTAGGAAATGAAGTACAAGCCGTGCTTACCGCTGGCGCTGCCGTAAGGCAGACTTTGACGCAGAATCTTCAGGCCCTTGCCCTGTTCTTTCAGATCGACACGGCTGAGATGTGAAGTCTCCGGACGTTGATCGCCCGGCAGCTCTTCATTGGTCTCTTTAGTACGCCCAATGATCGCTTCCTGCTTTTCTACCGCCAGACGATTCCACAGTTGGAGATTGTGCTCCCAGCGCTGAGTAAACACATAGCTGCCGCCAGCATCCGGACCTTCACCAATAATCGCCACCTGTTGGCGCGCCTCGCCCTGTGGGTTTTCCGTGCCGTCAACAAAGCCGGAAAGGTCACGATCTTCTATCCAACGGAAACCGTGCGTCTCTTCTTCAATATTAACGGCATCCGCAAAGGCGCCGATGGCAGCCTGCGCCAGCGCGAAATTCACGTCATGCCGCTGTGATTGAATGTGGATCAGCACATCGCGTTGGGTCGCAGGCGCAATACCTTTACCCAACGGCGCGAAAGCTTTGAGCTCTGGCGCGGAGGCGCTGCCCTGTAGATCGCGCCACAGCGCATCACCAAAAGCGATCACCGCGCCTAATCCGGCCTGACTGAATTGGGATTGCAGCGCATTGAGCTGCTTTAAGAAGGATTTGCTGCCCTGACGTAGCGCATCAAGATCGCCCGTAACGCGGGCTTCGAGCCAAATGGCGAATCGGCGGTGTTCCAGCAGGATACCGCTCTGAAACTGAGACATGAATGTGCTCTCCGGCATGAAGGTTAGACGGTATTTTTTCGCCCGTATCATACCGGAAAGCCGCGCACTCAGTGTGCGTTTACGCAACTTTTAATCGATTAACGCTGCCAGACGATCTTACTGATTTTCCAGCTTTTTAGGGTGTCATCAGATGGCATCAAACCTTCAGGCCCATGCCATTCACCGCTGTAGACAAAGACAATATGCTGGCTGCCCGGTGCTCGGCATTCAACATCATGCGCATCCAAACCCGAAGCCATTTTGCAGTTATTAAACGCTTTGCTGAATTTTTCACTGAACAGGTCGCCGATCTTGCTGCCGTCTGCCGCTTTAGCATCGGCATCCTGCACTTCAACACGCTCAACGCTGGTGGTGCCGTTAATCACCAATTTGACGTTGTCGCCATCCAGCGCCTGCCAGAAATCAACCACCTGACCATTCTGCGTGCGCATGCCCTGACGCAGTTTATAATCGCCGTTTAGCGCTTTATTGATGGCCTCCTCCGACATCGCCGTGGTGCTTGTCAGGCCCGCCACGCCTTGTTCGGTCACCTCAAGCGATCCGCCAAACCAGCCCAATGGATTTAGCGCAGACCAGTGATAGCTGAGTGGATTGTACCAATGGCTTTCGCTCGAGCTGGTAGAAGAACCCGAACTGGCGCAGCCAGCCAGAACTATGCTGCTAACCAGCAGTGCGTGACGAACAACTTTCATGAAAACTCCTTGATCTGCTAAGCCGATTGGCGTGCCTGTTGGAGTCACAAACCGGCAAAAAGTTTACTCGACGTGCTGATGCTCTGGTAGAAAGCAGTCGCGTAGCCGCCGTTGGGTTTGCAGCCAGAACAAGGCGAGCAAATCGAAGAGCGTCAATAACAGCGGCAGCGGCGAGTCGGGAAACGCCCCCTGCAGCAAGCTGGAGCCTTGCCACAGCAGGCTTATCAGCAGCGACGCACTCAATACGTGGCGCCAGCTTTGCCACAGACGCGGCCAGCGCTGACGATAGCCCGTCAACAACAAACCGATGGCCGCCGGGATGCCTAATGCCAGTCCCAGCCAGAAGCTTTGGCGATCGGGATAGAACAGCGCCAGCAAATCGTTGCCCTGCTGGCGAGAGGCGCCCGCCATCACCAGCAGCAGCCAGGTGCGCGCCTGCAATAACAGAATCAGCCAAAAAAGAAATGGCAGCCGCAGCTGCCCTTTCGCATCGTACTCTTCAGGAAGGTATTTCAAACCGATCATTAATACTCACGATCTTCAATTAAACGCTTGCCCAGCAGCAACGCGTCCACCGGCTCGTAATCCAGCTTCTCATAAAATGCCACCACCTGATCGTTCTCTTCGCGCACCATCAAATTGATTTTTGGACAGCCGCGCGCGATCAGCTTCTTCTCCAGACGATTCATCAACGCATTGGCAAAACCACGCCCCTGATAATCGGGATGTACCGCCAGATAGTAGACAGAACCGCGGTGACCGTCATAGCCGCCCATCAGCGTACCGACTACTTCACCGCCGACTTCCGCCACCAGAAACAGTTCCGGGTCGTGGTTCATTTTGCGTTCAATATCCAGCTCCGGATCGTTCCAGGGGCGTAACAAATCGCAACGCTCCCAGAGCGTGATCACTTCTTCAAAATCTTCCTGGCGGAAAGAACGGATTTCCATCGGCGTTACCCTGCTGTTAGGCACAATTCGCTGATTATCACGCATTCTTTGCCAGGCGCAACCCTCAGGCGACACAACGGTGCAAAAAAAGCGCGACATTTCTGTTAGTCAGTTGCAATAGAAAGTAAACGCTTGAAATAGTTACGAGGTCGCCGCCTGGGCATTGTTACGCTATAACATTGGGCAGGATTTACCTGTCATGGACCCGTTAATGAAGAAGATTTCACTGCTTAAGCGCCTTACCAATCGTCGCCAACTGATTCTTTCCGGTTTAGCGCTGGCGGTGTTGTCGCCGCGCGCCGTGCAGGCAACGGAAGAGAACAGCACTCTGCGCGTCAACTCGCGCCATACGCCACCGAAACCCGCCGCTAATGGCAAACGTATCGTGATGATCGATCCCGGTCACGGCGGCATTGATTCCGGCGCGGTAGGTGAAGAAGGCTCCGAAGAGAAACATATCGTTCTTGCCATCGCCAATACCGTGAAAACGTTGCTGCAATCGCATCCGCGCATCGAAGTCCGCCTGACGCGCGAAAGCGACCACTTTATTCCGCTTTATCAGCGTGTTGAGATCGCCCACCAGCATGGCGCCAATCTGTTTATGTCGATTCACGCCGACGGCTATACCAGCCCGGACGCCAACGGCGCGTCGGTGTTTGCGCTCTCCAACCGCGGAGCCAGCAGTGCAATGGCGCGCTACCTGTCGCAGCGTGAAAACGATGCTGACAAAGTGGGCGGTGCCGAAGTGCAGGATAAAGATCATTACCTCAACCAGATTCTGTTCGATTTGGTGCAGACTGACACCATCCGTAACAGCCTGACGCTCGGCAAGCACGTGCTGGATCAGATCCGCCCGGTGCATCATTTGCACAGCCAGCACACCGAGCAGGCGGCTTTTGCCGTGCTGAAATCGCCGTCGATTCCTTCGGTATTGGTTGAAACCTCCTTTATTACCAATCCGCATGAAGAGCAGCTGCTCGGCACCCAGGCATTTCGGCAGAAAATCGCCAGCGCTATTGCCGATGGCATCTCCCGTTACTTTGATGAGGTCGATCGTCGCGAAGCCTAGCTTTTTCCTGTGATAGAATCGCGGCAAATTTCCGGAACGAGTAACTGATGAGCAATCCCGATATTTCCCGCGTCAAAGCCTTTTTGCTGGCGCTGCAGGATGATATTTGCGCCCAATTAGCGGCGGAAGATGGCAAGGCGAGCTTTGCTGAAGATGAGTGGCAGCGCCCCGGCGGCGGCGGCGGACGCAGCCGCGTGTTGCGTAATGGTGCGGTATTTGAACAAGCGGGCGTGAACTTTTCACATGTGCATGGCGACCAAATGCCGGCCTCCGCCACCGCGCATCGCCCCGAGTTGGCGGGTCGCAGCTTTGAAGCAATGGGCGTGTCGCTGGTGGTGCATCCGGAAAGTCCTTACGTCCCTACCAGCCACGCCAACGTGCGCTTTTTTATTGCAGAAAAACCAGGTGCCGATCCCGTTTGGTGGTTCGGCGGCGGATTCGACCTCACGCCCTATTACGGCTTCGAAGACGATGCGCTGCACTGGCATCAAACCGCCCACGATCTGTGCCAGCCGTTTGGCGAGGATATCTATCCACGCTACAAAAAATGGTGTGACGATTACTTCTACCTCAAGCATCGCGACGAGCAGCGCGGCATCGGTGGGCTGTTTTATGACGACCTGAACACGCCGGATTTCGACTATTGCTTCGATTTTATGCAAGCGGTGGGCAACGGTTTCTCTCAGGCCTATCTGCCGATTGTGGCGAAGCGCAAAGCGTTGCCATGGGGCGATCGCGAGCGCCAGTTCCAGCTCTATCGTCGCGGGCGCTATGTGGAATTCAATCTGGTATGGGATCGCGGTACGCTGTTTGGCCTGCAAACCGGCGGCCGCACCGAATCCATTTTGATGTCGATGCCGCCGCTGGTGCGCTGGGAATATGATTATCAACCGGAAGCCAACTCTCCCGAAGGCGCGTTATACCGCGATTTTTTGCCGGTGAAGGATTGGTTGGCATAACTCGTCAGGTCGCCATTGATGGCGTAATGCCGCTCACTTAAGAAAAAAAATGCCTGTTTATGCAGGTGCGCATGAATGCGCACCCTACGAAAACCCGGCGATATCCACGTAGGGTCACCATTCATGGTGACCGATTCACGCTTAACTGACGAGCATTACGCCATTGATGGCGACCTGGTTTCACAACGGTTCGGTCTGCGCCTCTACCACCGCTAACGCCACCATATTCACAATACGCCGCACCGAGGCAATACGCGTCAACACATGTACCGGCTTGCTGATTCCCATCAACACTGGCCCCACGGTGACCCCTTCTGAACAGGAGACGCGCAGCAGGTTGTAGCTGATGCGCGCCGCTTCTACGTTGGGCATAATCAGCAAATTGGCGGTGCCCTTTAGCGGGCTATCCGGCATCAGTTCGCGGCGAATGCTCTCCACCAGCGCGGCATCTCCGTGCATCTCACCATCAATCTCTAAATCCGGCGCACGTTGCTGGATCAGCGCCAGCACTTCGCGCATTTTACGTGCGCCCGGCGCGTTGGACGTACCAAAGCTGGAGTGTGACAGCAGCGCCACGCGCGGCTCAATCCCAAAGCGCCGCACGGTTTCCGCCGCCAGCAGCGTAATATCCGCCAGCTGCTCGGCGCTGGGATCTTCATTAACGTAAGTGTCAGCGATAAAAGTGTTACCGCTCGGCAGCAGCAATGCATTCATCGCGCCCGCCACCTTCACGTCATCGCGCAGGCCAAACACTTTCTCCACCACATCGTAATGTTCCTGGTAATCGCCGATGGTGCCGCAGAGCAGCGCGTCGGCTTCTCCACGATGGACCATAATTGCACCAATCAGCGTCGGATTACCGATCACCGCACGCTGGGCGGTTTCCGGCGTTACGCCGCGCCGTTTCATGATTTGGTAATACTCATTCCAGTACTCTTTGAAGCGCGGATCGGACTCATTATTAACGATCTCAAAATCCTTACCCGCTTCGATTTTTAATCCCTGCTTTTGCAGGCGCATGGCGATCACGTTGGGACGGCCAATCAGAATCGGCTTCGCCAGCCCGAGCGTCACCAGCTCCTGCGTGGCGTGCAGCACGCGCACCTCCTCCCCTTCCGCCATCACCACGCGTTTCGGATCTTTGCGCGCCTGCGAGAAGATCGGCTTCATAAACAGGTTGGTTTTGTAAACGAACTCGGTGAGCTTCTCACGGTAGGCATCAAAATCGTCAATGGGCCGCGTAGCCACGCCAGATTCCATCGCCGCTTTTGCCACCGCTGGCGCAATCTGCACAATCAATCGCGGATCAAAAGGTTTAGGAATCAGGTATTCCGGACCGAAACTCAAGTCTTGATCGTCATACGCTGAGGCCACCACATCGCTCTGCTCCGCCTGCGCTAACGCCGCTATCGCATGCACCGCCGCCAGCTTCATCTCTTCGTTAATGGCCGTAGCGCCCACGTCCAGCGCGCCGCGGAAGATAAACGGGAAACACAGCACGTTGTTTACCTGGTTAGGGAAATCAGAGCGCCCGGTGCAGATAATGGCGTCAGGTCGTACCTGCTTCGCCAGCGGCGGCATAATTTCCGGTTCAGGATTGGCGAGTGCCAGAATCAGCGGATCCTGCGCCATCTTTTGCACCATCTCCGGCGTCAGCGCTTTAGGGCCGGAACAGCCGAGGAAAATATCCGCGCCGCCAATCACCTCATCCAGCGTGCGTGCGCCGCTGTCGGCAACCGCATATTCAGCTTTGGTCGGCGTCATGTTGGGCTCGCGATGGCGATAGATCACCCCTTTGGAATCGCACACCACAATGTTGTGCTTCTGCATGCCGAGCGCCACCAGCAGATTAAGGCAGGCGATGGCCGAGGCGCCCGCACCGGATACCACCAGCCGCACATCGCTAATGGCTTTTTTGACGATGGTTAAGCCGTTAAGCACTGCGGCGGTGCAGATAATCGCCGTACCGTGCTGATCGTCGTGAAACACCGGAATCTGCATGCGCTGGCGCAACTGCTGCTCAATATAAAAACACTCCGGCGCTTTGATATCTTCCAGGTTGATGCCGCCAAAGGTCGGCTCCAGCGCGGCGATGACTTCAATCAGCTTGTCGGGATCGTGCTCATCAATTTCGATATCGAACACATCGATACCAGCGAACTTTTTAAACAGCACGCCCTTGCCTTCCATTACCGGCTTACTCGCCAGCGCGCCAATGTTGCCGAGCCCCAGCACCGCGGTGCCGTTGGAGATCACCGCCACCAGATTGCCACGTGCGGTGTATTTGCCCGCGGCCAGCGGATCGGCGGCGATTTCCAGACAGGGCGCAGCTACGCCAGGCGAGTAGGCCAGCGCCAAATCACGCTGCGTAGCTAAAGGTTTGGTGGGTGAAACCTGAATTTTTCCGGGGGTGGGATATTGGTGAAAATCGAGAGCGCTTTGCTTGAGTTGATCGTCCATTAGGCATCCTGTGGCGCAGCTAAACGAGCGTTCAGTATAGGAATCTGTGCAGCAAAAGAGGGTGAAGGCGCTCAAAGAACGCGCAGTCTGAAAGGCACGGATTGCTACCGCTTCGCCTGCGGCTTTGCCACAGCCTGCTATTCTTAGTGATGGCAAAAAGCGTAGCTGAACCGATTAAGGCCCGTCCTCCTTTCACTATCGCACCTCTTAAGCGCCACGACGGCACAATCAGAGAAAACGCATTTTCTTCGTGCAACGTCTGTAGCACTGTGTTGGACCACTACTTAACAGGAATGGGTGCAGCACGTTTGCCCACATTATTGCTAATCAAGGAGTTAAGCGATGAACCAGCTAGATGCATTAAAACAGTACACCACCGTGGTGGCTGACAGTGGCGACATTGAATCTATTCGCAATTATCACCCACAAGACGCGACCACCAACCCATCATTGATCCTGAAAGCCGCCGGTCTCGAGGGTTACAAGCACCTGATTGATGACGCCATCGACTACGCAAAAAAACAGGGCGGCAGCAAAGAGACGCAAATTATCAACGCCAGCGATAAAGTGGCGATTAATCTCGGTATGGAAATTCTGAAAAGCGTGCCGGGCCGTGTTTCGACCGAAGTGGATGCGCGCCTCTCCTTCGATCGTGGCATGTGTGTCACCAAAGCCGAGAAGCTGGTGCGTCTGTACGAAGAGCACGGTATCGATCGCTCACGCATTCTGATCAAACTGGCCTCCACCTGGGAGGGCATCAAAGCCGCCGAGGAGCTGGAGAAAAATGGTATTCAGTGCAACCTGACGCTGCTGTTCTCATTCGCCCAGGCGCGCGCCTGTGCCGAAGCCGGTGTGTTCCTGATTTCACCGTTCGTTGGCCGTATTTACGACTGGTACAACTCACGCAAACCTATCGATCCGTATGTGGTGGATGAAGATCCAGGCGTGAAATCTGTGCGTCGTATCTACGATTACTACAAAAAGCACCGTTACAGCACCGTCATTATGGGCGCCAGCTTCCGTAAAGTGGAACAGATCCTGGCGCTGGCCGGCTGCGATCGCCTGACCATTTCGCCAAATCTGCTGGAAGAGCTGGCCAACAGCGACGCGCCACTGGAACGCAAACTGGAGCCATCAACCGAAGGCTTCCATCAGCCGGCTTCACTGTCAGAAGCGGAATTCCGTTGGGAACATAATCAGGATCCGATGGCGGTTGAAAAACTGTCAGACGGCATCCGTCAGTTCGCCATTGACCAACAGAAGCTGGAAGACGTCCTCTCGTCACGTCTGTAACCCGCAATCACTCTTATGGCGGATGGGCAACGGCTCATCCGCTATCGCCAAATCACAAGGGAGAACCTTATGTCTTCACGCAGAGAGTTGGCAAACGCGATTCGTGCACTCAGCATGGATGCGGTACAAAAAGCAAATTCCGGCCACCCCGGCATGCCAATGGGCATGGCAGATATCGCCGAAGTGTTATGGCGCGATGTCCTGAAGCACAATCCGAACAACCCGGCCTGGGCCGATCGTGACCGCTTTATCCTCTCCAACGGTCACGGCTCAATGCTGCTCTACAGCTTGCTGCATCTCACCGGCTACGATCTGCCGATGGAAGAGCTGAAAAATTTCCGTCAGCTGCATTCAAAAACCCCCGGTCACCCGGAAATTGGTTACACGCCAGGCGTGGAAACCACCACCGGGCCGCTGGGCCAGGGCTTAGCCAATGCGGTCGGTTTGGCGATTGCTGAACGTACGCTGGCGGCGCAGTTTAACCGTCCCGGTCACGACATCGTTGACCATCACACCTACGTGTTTATGGGCGATGGCTGTTTGATGGAAGGTATTTCGCACGAAGTCAGCTCGCTGGCCGGCACGCTCGGCCTTGGTAAACTGATTGGCTTCTACGATCACAACGGTATTTCCATCGATGGTGAAACCGAAGGTTGGTTCACCGATGACACCCACAAACGCTTCGAAGCCTATAACTGGCATGTGATCGGCAGCGCAGAAGGCATTGACGGCCACGATTCAGAAGCCATTGCTGCCGCAATTAAAGAAGCACAAAGCGTCACCGATAAACCGTCGCTGATTATCTGCCGCACCACCATTGGCTTCGGCTCGCCGAATAAAGCCGGTAAAGAGGAGTCGCACGGCGCGGCGCTGGGCGAAGAAGAAGTGGCGCTGACGCGGCAGAAACTGGGCTGGCACTATCCACCGTTTGAGATCCCGAAAGAGATTTATCAGCAGTGGGATGCTAAAGAAGCGGGCGCACAGCGTGAGAAATCCTGGGATGAGAAATTTGCCGCGTATAAAGAGGCGCATCCCGAGCTGGCACAAGAGTTTAGCCGTCGTCTGAACGGTGAAATGCCAGCCAACTGGAACAGCGAAGTACAGAAGTTTGTTGAAGAGCTACAGGCTAATCCGCAAAAAATCGCCAGCCGTAAAGCATCGCAAAATACGCTGGAAGTGTTTGGTAAGCTGCTGCCGGAATTCCTTGGCGGTTCTGCCGACCTGGCGCCAAGTAACCTCACCATTTGGTCGGGCTCGAAATCGATCAAAGAGGATACTGCCGGTAACTACATTCACTACGGCGTGCGTGAGTTTGGTATGACGGCAATCGGTAACGGTATCGCCCATCACGGCGGCTTCGTGCCTTATACCGCCACCTTCCTGATGTTCGTTGAGTACGCGCGTAATGCGGTGCGCATGGCGGCGTTGATGAAAGCGCGTCAGGTATTGGTGTATACACATGACTCGATCGGCCTCGGAGAAGATGGTCCCACGCACCAGCCGGTTGAGCAAATTGCCAGCCTGCGCGTCACGCCAAACCTTAGCCTGTGGCGTCCGTGCGATCAGGTGGAAACCGCCGTCGCGTGGAAAGCCGCCGTTGAGCGCCATCACGGCCCAACGGCGCTGATTCTGTCGCGTCAAAACCTGCTGCAGCCGGAACGCAGCCAGGAACAGGTGGCGAATATCGCGCGCGGTGGCTATGTGCTGAAAGACAGCGACGGTGCACCGGAAGCGATCATCATCGCGACCGGTTCAGAGATCGAAATCGCGCTGGGCGCAGCGGAGAAGCTGACCGCTGGCGGCCATAAAATTCGCGTGGTTTCACTACCAAGCACCGACGTGTTTGATAAGCAGGATGCTGCCTATCGTGAATCGGTACTGCCATCCGGCGTGAAAGCGCGCGTGGCGGTGGAAGCCGGTATCGCCGATTACTGGTACAAGTATGTCGGTCTGGACGGCGCAATTGTCGGCATGACCACCTTCGGTGAGTCTGCACCAGCTGGCAAACTGTTCCCGGAATTTGGCTTCACCGTCGAGAACATCGTCAGCCACACCGAAGCCTTACTCAAGCCGCACTAATTAATTTGGCCCTGCGTCTTTTTGGCGTAAGGGCCATTTTTTGATCACAGCCTGATACAGAAAAAAATCCGCTCTGCCCTCTTCACGCCTCGCACAAACTGATTACTATAAGCTTTCCTCCGATTCTGATAGCGGACGCTTTCCCGTTGAAAAAACGTACCCCTTTTTTACTGGCCTTAATGGTTTCAGTGCTTCCATTAAAAAGCATGGCGCAGTCGTCGCCCGATCCGTTACTGGCTTCACAGATTGTTGATCGCTACGCCGAGCACATTTTCTATGGCAGCGGTGCCACCGGTATGGCGCTGGTGGCTATTGATGGTAACCAGCGCGTTTTCGCCAGCTTTGGTGACACGCGTCCCGGCAATAACGTGCGTCCACAGCCTGATTCCGTCATTCGTATCGCCTCACTAAGCAAGTTAATGACCAGCGAAGTGATGGTGAAAATGGCCGAGCGTGGCCAGATTCGTCTTGACGATCCGCTGAGCAAATATGCCCCACCCGGCGCGCGCGTGCCGAGCTATAACGGACAACCGATTCGCCTGATTAACCTGTCCACGCACACCAGCGGGCTGCCGCGCGAGCAGCCGGGCGGCAAACCGCATCGTCCGGTGTTTGTCTGGCCAACCAAATCCGATCGCTGGCAGTGGCTGAGCGGTGCCGAACTGAAAGCGACGCCCGGCTCGCGCGCGGCGTATTCCAATCTCGGCTTCGATCTGCTGAGTGATGCGCTGGCCAAGGCGGCAGGCACGCCGTATCCGGCGCTATTGCAGCAGTTAGTGACACGTCCGCTCGGTATGAAAGACACCACTTTTACGCCATCACCGGATCAGTGCCAGCGCCTGATGGTGGCGGAAAAAGGCGCCAGCCCGTGTAACAACACGCTGGCAGCGATTGGCAGCGGTGGCGTTTACTCAACGCCAGACGATATGGGGCGCTGGATGCAGCAGTTTCTCAATTCCGCCGTGAATCACCGCACGCCACAAATCGATCGCCTGCAAACCCTGATTTACCGCCGTGACCAATTAACCAAAGTAGAAGGTATGGATGTGCCGGGGCGCGCGGATGCGCTGGGCATGGGCTGGGTATATATGGGACCGAAGGAGGGGCGTCCGGGGATTATTCAGAAAACCGGCGGCGGCGGCGGCTTCATCACCTATATGGCGATGGTGCCGCAACACAACGTAGGCGTCTTTGTGGTGGTGACGCGTTCACCGCTCACGCGTTTCACCCCGATGAGCGATGGCGTCAACAATATGCTGACCGAACTGGTGGGGAATCAGTCCGGTTCACCTATGACGGTGCAAGCGATTCGCTAACGAGATGGATGGCGGTCGCCATAAATGGCGCCAACTTCAATGCCACGATTAACACGGTCGCCATAAATGGCGCCAACTCCAATGCCGCGATTAACACGGTCGCCATAAATGGCGACCCTACAAACAACCGTAGGGTGCGCATTTATGCGCACCGGGTTAACGCGATTGCACTGCATTCTGCGATTGGCTAACCCACAAGGTTGGCCAGTCATCACTGCTGTGCCATGCATCACAGGTTTTCTCCTCCGCATATTCCGCCAGCACAAACTCGTTGCCGTCAAATTGCCAGCGCGTTGCCACACCGCAATCTCCCAAGCCACGCCCTTTACTGAAGGTGTAGAGCAAGCCATTGCTGGCATCGAACTCCGCATTGACTAACTCCAGCTGATTATCGCTGCGGGAAGCGGGGGTGAATGGCAACGTTAAGCTCAGACCGCGCGCCACATAAGGCGCGCTACGCGTCACTTCAAATGCCAAATCGATAACGTTATAAGCGCCGGTTTCGCAGCTGACCAGCAGCAGCGCTTTGCTGTCGGTGAGCGGTGAGACACTCACTTCGCGCCGCAGCGGATCGAGCGAGCAGTTATCGGTATTTACGCGCCAGGTGCCGTAATCAATCAATCCGCTGGTCTCTTCCTGAGTCAACGGCGCAGGCGGCGGCAACGGCGTTGGGAGCAGCGGCAGTAGCGGCTGCGGCGGCACGTCCCACTGCACGCGATCGCCGCGTTTCACCCATGCGCTGGCACCGTTCACCCTGCCCTGCACATCATCCATCAACAGCAGCGCTGCCTTCATACCGCTGAGCGGAATGGTGGCATTAGCCTTGTAAGTTAATTGCAGATTTTGTGCATCCAGCGTTTGAGCCAGAAACTCGTCAATAGCGATGGCATTGCTGGTCGCGAGATGGTGAGGTTCTACTGTCCAGTGTTTCAGATCGGGCGTTAAACGGCGCTGATCGAGCAGCAGGTTATCTTTTAGCGGACCGCCCGGTAGCTCACCGCTGTAGGCGCTGCCGTAATCGATACGCAGCAGTGGACGATCGTTAACGCCAGCATGACGCGAGAGTGTCATCACCAGGCCGTTATCGCCGGGAAAACTGCGCGCCACGCAAAAAGCCGCATTGTTACAGGTTAGCTGCCAGTCAGAAAACGACTTTTGCAACGGTTCGGCCTGTACGCACGCGACAAAGAGGAAAGGCAATAAAAGCAGTAACTTCATCCAATACGACATTAAAAAAATCGGTCCCCAAATTCCTGGAAAGAAAATGATAGCGCAACGGGAACGCTGTCAGCAGGCCTAAACTGTGAGCCGGCCCTAAAAGCGGGGTTAACTGCTGCAAAAGCAGTCACCCTATGTCGATCGGGTACGGGATAACGCGATATCTCCATCATCCTTTTCGCACGATTAGTACTCAATCGGATTCGTCGGACAAATGATGCACCATCACAAAACGGTCAAATACACATAAACGGTCATAAGCGGTCATGGTAGCTTTATTTGCCATGGTCGGCATTCAACGCGCGTAGATAGCTAATTAAGCCATATGACGCTTATTGTTGTGACTCATGTCACTTATTTTTGATAACCAGACATCTTATTTACATAAATATCAGATCCAAATCACTCTACTGGGGTCAGGCATTTTGACGACTGCGGACTCGTGCGCAGCCCACACTTTCCTGCGGCACTATCCAGTAATTTATAACCATCGGAGGGAGTCATGTTGCCGATTGAAAGACAGCAGCGAATTATTGATGAATTAAATTTAAATGGTCGGGTCATTGTCGCTGAATTAGTCACGTTATGTCAGGTTTCACAAGAAACTATTCGTCGTGATTTAACTCAGCTGGAGAAACGTGGTCTGTTACAACGCAGCCACGGAGGTGCGGTACCAGCAAAAAGACAGGCCGCCAACATTCAGGGAAATACAAGAGGTGTTAACGAGTATGATCTATCTTTCCGCCAGCGGGTAAATGAAAACGTCGATGCAAAGATGGTTATCGCCAAACGTGCACTCGATTTCATTAGTCCAGGGGATTGTATATTACTCGATAGCAGCACCACTTGCTGGTATTTAGCGCGACAGCTTCCGGATATTGAATTAACGGTGTTAACCAATTCAATCCGAATAGTGCAAACCCTTGCAGCACGCGGCAGCATCCGCACTATCTGCCTGGGTGGAGAATATTCAGACCGTTATGAAGATTTCCACGGCGTCGTCGCTGAGCAGCCGCTCAGAGAATTTCAGATTAACAAGATCTTTTTTTCCTGTAGCAGCTTAGGCAATGACGGTTATTTACGTGAAGGTAACGAAAACAACGCACATTTAAAACAACAGATGTTATTAGCAGCGGAAAGAAAGCATCTGCTGCTTGACGGAAGTAAATTCCTGCGGCCCTCATTCGCGCGTATTTGCCATTATCGCGATGTGGACTTCCTTATTACTGACCAATTAAAAGACAAAGAGCTGGAACAAGAATTAGCCTGGAACGGCGTCAATATTATTGATTGCTCCCAGCGCAGCCATTCTATGCAGCTAATAAAAAATTAAATCGGAGTCTTTATGAAAAAACATCTTATCGCCTGTTCCTTACTCGCCCTGTTCGCTGCCACTGGCGCACACGCCGCTGACAAATTACGCATGGGCATCGTGGTGAAAATTGGCGGTATTCCGTGGTTCAACGCCATGGAAGCGGGCATTAAGAGTGAAGCAGCCAAACGTGGCATTGACGCGTGGATGGTCGGTCCAACTGCCGCCGATCCGGCTTTGCAGGTGCGTGCGATTGAAGATTTGATTGCGCAGAAGGTCGACATCATTGGCGTGGTGCCGAATGACCCGAAAGTGCTGGAGCCGGTGCTGAAACGCGCGCGTGATGCCGGTATTGAGGTGATCACCCATGAATCACCGGATCAGAAAGGCGCGAACTGGGATTTCGAACTGGTGGATGCGTCAACGCACGGCATCAATCACATGAAAGCGCTAGCGCAATGCATGCACGAGGAAGGCAAATACGCCATGTATGTCGGCAGCCTGACGGTGCCGCTGCACCAACAATGGACCGACGCCGCACTGAATTACCAGAAAGCGCATTATCCAAAAATGCAGATGGTTACCGACAAATTTGGCGTCGGCGAATCGCTGGATGACTCCATTCGCACCACCAACGAATTGATGTCTAAGTACCCGGATCTGAAGGGCATTATGGCCTTCGGTTCACAAGGCCCAATTGGTGCCGGCCGTGCGGTGATGAACCGCAACAAGATTGACCAGGTATGCGTGATCGGTGCCTTCAGCCCTGGCCAGGGCGCATCGCTGGTGCAGCGCGGTGCCATCAAAGGCGGCTACATCTGGAACCCACAGACCGCTGGCGAAGTGTTTGTGCGTATCGCTGACATGATGCAGAAGAAAGAGCCCATCACCGACGGAATGACCATTGAGGGTTTAGGCAAAGTGAAAGTTGACGAGGCGACCCACACCATCCTCGGCAACAACACCGAAAGCCTGGACAAAGAGAATCTGCCAAAACTGGTGAAAATGGGGCTGTAATGATGAATGAGGTGATCCCACAGACGCTGATTGCGCTCGATAACCTGTCGAAAACCTTTGGTGGTAACCGCGCACTGAGCGATATCTCGCTGACCTTACTGGCTGGCGAAGTGCACTGTCTCGCTGGCACCAACGGCTGTGGCAAGAGCACCTTAATCAAAGTCATCTCCGGGGTGCATGCCCCGGATAGCGGCAGCCGCATTACCCTTGGTGATGGGCAAACCTTTCCGCGTCTGACCACCCGTCAGGCGCGTGACTTCGGCATCCAGGTGATTTACCAGGATCTGTCGCTGTTCCCCAATCTCAGCGTGGCGGAGAACATCGCCTTCGAGCATAACCTGAATAGCCTGCTCGGCTGGCATCGCAAAGCCAAACTGCGTACCACGGCGCAGCGCATCATTGATGAATTGAAGTTCGAACTCGATCTCGACGCGAAAGTGTCGTCGCTATCGATTGCGCAGCGCCAGCAGGTGGCGATTTGCCGGGCGCTGGTGGCAGATGCGCGGCTGGTGATTATGGACGAGCCAACGGCATCATTAACGCGTACCGAAGTGAATCAGCTGCTGCGCACCGTGCGTTATCTGAAGGATAAAAACATCTGCGTGGTGTTTGTCAGCCATCGCCTGGATGAAGTACTGGAGATCTCTGACCGCGTCACGGTCATCCGCGACGGGCGCAAAATGGGCTGCTGGCCCGCCAAAGAGATGACGCCGCACCATCTCACCGAACTGATGACCGGCCTGAAGCTGGACTATCAGCTAAAAACGCCGACCCGCAATGACGATCGCCTGATTCTCGAAGTCGAGAAACTGACGCGCGCGGGCCAGTATCACGACGTTAATTTCAAACTCTATCAAGGCGAAGTACTCGGCCTGTGCGGCCTGCTCGGCTCCGGCCGCACCGAACTGGCATTGTCACTGTTTGGCATGACCAAACCGGACAGCGGCAAAATCTGGCTCGACAGCAAACCGGTGCGCTTCCGTGGCCATGAAGATGCGATCAAAGCCGGGATCGGTTACGTCTCCGAAGATCGTCTCACCCTCGGTTTGGTACAGCAGCAATCGGTGGCCGACAACATGGTGCTGCCGATCCTCGACAAGCTGCAGAACCGTTTTCACATCATTGATGAATACCGCAAGAACAAGCTGATTTTGCAGTGGATTCAGCAGCTCGGCGTGCGCGTTGCCGATCCCAATCTGGCGATCTCCACGCTTTCCGGCGGCAACCAGCAAAAAATTGTGCTGGCGAAATGGGTGTTGACCCAGCCGCGCATTTTGATTCTCGATTCGCCGACCGTGGGCGTGGATGTCGGCGCCAAAGCCAGCATCTATCAGCTGATTCATGCGCTGGCGAAGGAAGGTCTGTCGATCATTCTGATTTCCGACGAAGTGCCCGAGGTTTGGTACAACTGCGACCGCATCCTGCACTTCCGTGATGGCACCGTACATGCCGAATACCAACCCGATACCGTTGAGCAACACCAGCTGGCGGAGGTGATCAATGCCTGATTTTTCTCGTTTACGCCCGCACTCCAGCCAGGGCTGGCTCGCCTGGGTGCTGCTGGCTTTCATCCTGTTCTTCTCGATGGCCAGCGACCAGTTCCTGACGGTGCAAAACCTGCTGGATTTGGCGGAAAGCTATGCCGTGACAGGTATTTTCGCGCTCGGCCTGTTTGTGGTGCTGGTGACCGGCGGCATCGATATCTCCTTCGCGGCGGTGGCGTCGGTAGTGCAATACCTGATCGCCTCGCTGTTTGTGCAGTTCCAGTTTGATAACGCCGTGCTCAGCATCGTGCTGGCGGTGGTATGCGGCACGCTGTTTGGCGTCATCAACGCCCTGCTGATTACCACGCTGCGCGTGGTGTCGATCATCATCACCATCAGCATGCAATCGCTGCTGTTTGGACTGCTAATGTGGGCGACCGGCGGCAAAAGCCTCTACTCGCTGCCGGATTGGTGGATCACCCTGCGCAGCGTGCTGCCGTTCACGTGGCAGGGCAACAGTTTTCAGGTTGGCCTACCGCTGGTGACCATGCTGGTGATTGCCGGATTGACCGCACTGCTGCTGAACAAGACCAATCTTGGTCGCCAGCTGTATGCAGTCGGCGGCGATGCGGAATCGGCAAGGCGTATCGGGATTCGCGTGGGCCTGATTCATATTTTCGCCTACGGCTGGCTCGGTGCGATGGCGGCGATTGGCGGATTAGTGCAGGTCTATCGCATGGGTGAAGTGGTGCCGAACGCGCTGGTCGGCGGCGAGCTAGATGTGCTGGCCGCCACCGTTCTAGGCGGTGCCAGCCTGATGGGCGGCAAAGGTACGGTCAGCGGCACGCTGATGGGCGTCTTTCTTATCGCCATCCTGAAGAACGGCCTGAATCTGATTGGCGTCTCCAACTACTTCATGAACATCGTGGTAGGCGGCGTGATCATGGTGGCTATCGCCGTGACTCACTACAAAAAACGTAAAGAAACTGACGTCAGTTTCGTCTGACCGAAGGGGCAAAATATGAAATCACTCTCTGCTCTGCGTCCGGACGGCACCAATATCGGCCTGATGCTGCTGATTGCACTGGCGCTGGCGCTGTTCACCGTGATGTTGCCGGGGCGCTTTCTCACCGATTCAACCTTTATGAGTATGGCGTTCCAGCTGCCTGAACTCGGCCTGCTAACGCTGGCAATGTTTATCGCCATTCTCAGCGGCGGGCTTAATCTGGCGATCATCGCCACCGCCAACCTGACGGCGCTGTTTATCGCCTGGACGCTGATGAGCGCCCTGCCCGCCGATGCGGGTACCGGCATGCAGCTACTGTGGCTGGTGATTGCGATCATCGGCGCAATGCTGATTGCGGCGGTGATCGGCGTGATAACCGGTGTGATGGTGACGCGTATCGGCGCACATCCGATTCTGGTGACGCTGGCCACGATGATGACGCTGAACGGTATCGGCATCTGGCTGACCAAAGGGGCGGCCGTCAGTGGAATGCCTTCGGTGGTGCAGGCGCTGGGTTCCAATACGCTGCTCGGCGTGCCGCTACCGCTGTGGGTATTCCTGATTGCCGCCGCGCTGCTGGCGCTGTTCCTCGGCAAAACCCGCGCCGGTAAATGCATCTACATGGGCGGCAGCAACATCAACGCCACCTGGTTCAGCGGCATTAATACCCATCGTATGGTGATTCTGGTGTACGTCATTTCTAGCCTGCTGTGCGTGTTAGCCGGATTGATCATGATGGCGCGCTTTAACTCGGCGCGTATGGGCTACGGCGACGCTTACCTGCTGCTCACAGTGCTGGCAATCATCCTTGGCGGCACCGATCCCAACGGCGGTTTTGGCCGCGTCACCGGCGTGGTGCTGGCGCTGATCGCGCTGCAGGTGCTCTCCACCGGTTTCAATCTGATGAATATCAGCCAGCACGTCAGCCTGGCGATGTGGGGCGCGGTGCTGATTGTGGTGCTGGCCTTCAAACACTTTAAAACCCGTTTTAACGAACATCGTGCCGTCAGACTCAGCAAGCTGGCCGCGGCACTTAACCCTTTGACCGAAAAAAAGGAAGTATGATGCGTATTCAAGTCTCCCCGTCGTTGATGTGTATGAATCTGATGGAGATCAAGCACCAGCTCGCCGTGCTGGACTCCCGCGCAGACTTTCTTCATATCGATATTATGGATGGCCACTACGTGAAAAATATCACGCTGTCGCCGTTCTTTATTGAGCAGATCCGCCCCTTCACCAAGGTAGCGCTGGATGTCCATTTGATGGTCGAGCAGCCCACCGATTTCATCGAAGTGATTGCCAAAGCGGGCGCCGATTACATCTGCCCGCACGCCGAAACCATCAACCGCGATGCGTTCCGCGTGATCAATCTGATCCGCAGCTTCGGCAAGAAAGTCGGCGTGGTGCTAAACCCGGCTACGCCGGTCTCGTTTATCCATCACTACATTCATCTGGTCGACAAGATCACCGTGATGACGGTCGATCCTGGCTATGCCGGACAACCGTTTATTCCGGAAATGGTGCAGAAGGTGCAGGAGCTGAAAGCGCTGAAGCAGGCCAACGGCTATAAATACCTGATTGAAATTGACGGTTCCTGCAACACCCGCACCTACCACACGCTGGTCGGCGCGGGCGCCGAAGTGCTGATTGTCGGGACGTCTGGCCTGTTCAATATTCACGACGATTTGGAAACCGCCTGGAATATGATGCGCGAAAGCATTGATGAGGCTCAGGGATTGGCGCAGGTGTCGGCATGATACAACGCTGGCTCGGTATCGACATTGGCGGCACCGGCACACGTCTGCAACTGATGGAAGAAGGTCGCATATGGTCGAGCTTCCGCAAGGTGCCGACGGCCAGCTGGGCGCAGCAGCCCGATGCGTTAACCGCATTGGGTCAGTTAATCAGTGAAACCTTAGAGCAGCAGCCGGTCAGCGGCGTGATGCTCGGTTTACCCGGCATTCTCAGTCGCGATCGTCAGCAGGTGATTTCGCTGCCGTTTATTCAGGCTCTGGATCGTCAGCCCGTTGCTGCCATGCTCACCGCGCGCCTGGGCGTGCCGGTGGCGATGGATAAAGATGTTAACCATCTGATGATGTGGGATTTGCTGCAGCTGGAGCAACTGCCAGACAACGCCGTGGGCTTGTATCCTGGAACTGGCATGGGCAACAGTTTGTGGATCAACGGCCAGTTTTATCACGGTCAACACGGTGGCGCCGGCGAACTTGGCCATGTGCCGATTGCCGGTAACGATCTGCCCTGCCCGTGTGGCAATCACGGCTGCGCAGAAACGGTCACCTCAGGCCACTGGCTGAGCCGCTGGGCGGCCGCTAACGTGCCAGAAACCGGCATGTCGGCGCTGTTTAGCCAGCACCGCGACCATCCGGAATTGCAGGCTTTTGTGCAGCGGATGGCGCAACTCATTGCTACTGAGATGAACATTCTCGATCCGGAATACCTGATTCTTGGCGGCGGTGTGTTGGCAATGGCTGACTTCCCGCTGGCGCAATTGCGTAGCCAGATTCAGCAGCATTTACGACCGCCCGCCACACGCGATGGCCTGAAGATCGTGTTTAGCCAATCCACCGACCACACCGGTTGCCGCGGGGCCTGTTTAGCTGCAGAACGTCTGTTCAGGAGTGCATGATGAAAGGAAAAGTGTGTGTGTTTGGCTCGTTTAACCTCGATGTGGTGGCGGTGATGAACCGCTTCCCGATGCCCGGCGAATCGCTCACCGCCCATAACAGCATGATGGGGCCAGGCGGCAAAGGCGCGAACCAAGCCACGGCCGCATTGCGTGCCGGTGCTCGCGTGCACTACATCGGTAAAATTGGCAATGACGACTTCGGCATGTTTGCCCGCCGCCATCTGGAAAAAACCGGCTTCGATGCGATCACCTTGTTTACCTGCAAAGAGAAACCCACCGGCAACGCGCTGATCTACGTTGCGGGTGACGATGCTGAGAACATGATTTCGGTCTATCCTGGCGCCAACACTACCGTCACCGCCGCCGAAGTGACGCGCTGTCAGCCCACCGTTGCCGCCGCGGATATTTTGCTGGTGCAGCTGGAGAACAACCTCAGCGCCATTCAGCGCATGATCGATAACGCCCGTGCTGGCGGCACTTTTGTGATTATGAATCCGGCACCGTGGCAGAAAGTGAGTGATGCGCTGCTGGCGAAAGTGGATCTGCTAACGCCGAACAGTACCGAAGCGATGCAGCTCAGCGGCGTGAAAGTGACCGACTTCGCCAGCGCGCAGCGCGCGGCAGAGGTGCTGCACCGCAAAGGCGCGCGTCAGGTGATCATCACGCTGGGAACCTCTGGTGCCTTGCTGTCGGTTGCAGGCCAAGCACCACTGCGCATTCCCCTGTTCCCGGCGCAGCCGCTGGATACCACCGGCGCGGGCGATGCGTTTAATGGTGCATTAGCGGCCCGTCTGGCTTCCGGTGACGAACTGACACAGGCGGCGCTGTTTGCCGCAGCCTATGCTTCACTGTGCGTGGAGCGTTCTGGTGCAGCGCACTCGATGCCTTCGTATGCCGAAGCGCTGGCAAGATTGCAGGCGTATCCGGAATGTGTCCCAGAAACGTTGGGAGAGTGTGTTTGATGTCGTGCGGTGAATGATTTGTCGCCATGAATGGCGACCCTACGATTAAAACGCGCACGCTGTAAGGTCGCCATTCATGGCGACCTGGCCGAAATTTACGCCTGCAACCAACCGGCGATCTGAGCGTGCTGCAGCAGCATAATGGCTTTACCGTCGCGGATGCGGCCATCTTTCACCATCATCAACGCTTCCGGGAAACTCAGCTCCAGCACGGTAATCTCCTCATCCTCAACGCCGCCGCCTGTCGTGGCGCGCTGCGCATCGGTATATTCTGCCGCAAAGAAGTGAATCAGTTCCGTTACGCCGCCCGGTGACATATAGGCTTCGAAAATCTTCTCTACTTTCCCCACCTGGTAGCCGGTCTCTTCAATCGCTTCTTTACGAATGCAATCTTCCGGCGAATCGTCATCCAGTAATCCTGCACAGGTTTCAATCAGCTCGCCGCTGGTATTGCCATTGACATAGGTGGCGATGCGGAACTGACGTACCAGCAGAACGCTATTCTTTTCAGTGTTATACAGCAGGATGGTCGCACCATTACCGCGGTCGTAAACTTCGCGTTTATGGCGTACGACTTCGCCATTGTTGCGGGTGAGTTCGTAGGTGTAGTTGCGCAGCACAAACCAGTTTTCTGATAGCAACTTATCTTTGATGATGTTGATCTTTAACGACATAGCCGCTCCACTGCTCATTTGAGGGAGCCTGAGATAATAGGCCGAAGCGGCGGGGAAAACTATCTGAATTGTGAAGTTGGGAAGTTTGATAAAAACCAGGCCGCCATAAATGGCGACCCTACGTTTTAGGCCTGCACGGTTTACCTATCAAAAACCGTTTGGCTGATCTTTCATATCCGGCAAATGGTGCGCAATGCCTTTGTGGCAATCGATACAGGTTTTTCCCTCTTCAATGGCCTTGCTGTGCATCTTCGCCGCCACGGTTTTCTGCGCGGTGAAATCCATATAATCGAAGTTGTGACAGTTTCGACACTCCTGCGAATTATTGTTTTGCATCCTGCGCCACTCATTGCGCGCCAGCTCAATACGGTGCTCCTCGAACTTCTTCGGCGTATCAATCAGGCCGAAAATCTTGGCATACACCTCTTTACTCGCCTGCAGCTTACGCAGCATTTTCGGGCCCCATTCGTGCGGTACGTGGCAATCTGGACAGGTGGCACGCACGCCGCTGCGGTTGTTGTAGTGCACCGTCTGCATATATTCCTGATAGACGTTGTTGCGCATTTCATGGCAGCCAATACAGAACTGCTCGCGGTTGGTCATCTCCATTGCGGTATTGAAACCGCCCCAGAAAATAATCCCGCCGGCAAAACCCGCAATCAGCAGCGTGCCCAGCGCCAGACGGCTGGGACGTCGCCACCAGCGCCAGATGCGCAGAAGTTTCTCTTTCATTTATTCCTCACTTACCGAAGCCGTCAGCCGGTTTGAAGGTATTTTCTACCACCGGTTTGGCATCGGTTTGCGGCACGTGACACTGCAGGCAGAAATAGCGACGCGGCGAGACGGTGCTGCTGACCTGGCCATCGCGATCGGTGAAGTGCGTAGGACTGACGCGCGGCGCACCGGTGGTGAGATAGCTCTGCGTACCGTGGCACTGCAGGCAGCGGTTAACGTTTTTCGTCACCTGATAGCCATCCACGCTATGCGGGATCACCGGCGGCTGGTTCACGTAGTTGAGGGGTTTACGGCTCTGCTCTTTGGGCTGATGAATGGTGCCCTGCTGCGTGGCCGTCACTTCCGGTGACTGATTAAGATCGACGCCGTTATTAGCGTAAACCGTGCCGCCCAGCATCAGGGCGGCCAACGTAACGAATGTGATTAAGGGTTTCATTGCATCCTGCCTTAAATTTTAACCAGCTTGACGGCGCATTTTTTGTAATCGGTCTGCTTCGACAGCGGATCGGTAGCGTCCAGCGTGACGTTATTTGCCAGCACGCCGGCATCGAAGAACGGCATAAACACCAGTCCTTTTGGCGGCTGATTACGACCACGCGTCTCGACGGTAGCAAGGGTTTCACCACGACGTGACATTACGCGCACTTTTTCACCGCGACGGAAATCGCGGTCTTTGGCATCCAGCGGATGCATGTAAAGCAAGGCCTGCGGCACCGCACGATGCAGCTCCGGCACGCGGCGCGTCATGGTGCCGGTGTGCCAATGCTCCAACACGCGACCGGTACAGAACCACAGATCGTACTCATCGTCCGGTGATTCCGCCGGGGCTTCATATGGCAGAGCGAAAATGGTCGCTTTGCCATCCGGCTTACCGTAGAAACGCACGCCTTCGCCGGCTTTAACATAGCTGTCGTAGCCTTCGCGATAGCGCCAGCGCGTCTCTTTGCCATCCACTACCGGCCAGCGCAGACCGCGCGCCTGATGGTAAGCATCGAACGGCGCGAGATCGTGGCCGTGGCCGCGACCAAAGCTGGCATACTCTTCGAACAAACCTTTCTGGATATAGAAACCGAACTCGCGCGCTTCATCATTCAGCTGGTCATCCGCCACTTCGCTCAGCGGGAACTGATTGACCTGGCCGTTGGCGTACAGCACGTCAAACAGCGTTTTATCATGCAGTTCTGGATTCTGCGCGATCAGCGCTTGCGGCCAGACTTCAGCAACCTTGAAACGTTTGGAGAAATTCACCAGCTGCCATAGGTCGGATTTCGCCTCGCCCGGCGCTTTCACCTGCTGATGCCAGAATTGCGTACGACGCTCGGCGTTGCCGTAGGCGCCCTCTTTCTCCACCCACATGGCGGTTGGCAGAATCAGATCGGCTGACAGCGCGCTCACGGTTGGGTAAGGATCGGAGACCACGATAAAGTTGCGCTCATCACGCCAGCCTGGCATACGCTCCTGCGTCAGGTTTGGCCCGGCCTGCATATTATTGTTACACATCACCCAATAAGCGTTGAGCTTGCCATCTTTTAGCGCGCGATCCTGCGCTACCGCATGCAAACCGATTTTGGCCGGTACGGTGCCCTGCGGCAGCTTCCATAATTTCTCCGCCGTGGCGCGGTGTTTGTCATTGTTTACCACCATGTCAGCCGGTAAACGGTGTGAGAAGGTGCCCACCTCACGTGCCGTACCGCACGCCGACGGCTGACCGGTGAGCGAGAATGGACCGGTGCCCGGACGCGAGATTTTGCCGGTTAGCAAGTGCAGGTTGTAACACAGGTTGTTCGCCCACACGCCGCGCGTATGCTGATTGAAGCCCATGGTCCAGTACGACACCACGTTGACTTTCGGATCGGCGTACAGCTCAGCCAGCGCGATCAGCTGATCCTGCTCAACGCCGCTCATGGCACTGGCTTTTTCTACCGTGTACTCCGAGACGAATTTGGCAAACTCATCAAAGCTCATCGGCGTCGATTCGCCGCTGTCGGGATTTTTCGCCGAGGCCTGACGCGGATCGGTTGGACGTAAACCGTAACCGATATCGGTGACGCCTTTACGCAGCGTGACGTGATTCTGCAGGAAGGTCTTATCGACCTTGTTGTTCTGAATAATGTAGTTGGCAATGAAGTTGAGGATCGCCAGATCGCTCTGCGGCGTGAATACCATACCGTTATCAGCCAGCTCGAAGCTGCGATGACGATATGTCGACAAGACCGTGACTTTGACATTGTCACTGCTCAGACGGCGTGCGGTGATGCGCGACCAGAGAATCGGGTGCATCTCCGCCATGTTGGAGCCCCACAGCACGAAAGCATCGGCCTGCTCAATGTCGTCATAGCACCCCATCGGCTCGTCCATGCCGAAGGTGCGCATAAAGCCCACCACCGCCGACGCCATGCAGTGACGCGCATTCGGATCGAGGTTGTTGGTGCGGAAACCGGCTTTCATCAGCTTGGACGCCGCATAGCCTTCCCATACCGTCCACTGGCCAGACCCGAACATGCCGACCGAATCCGGCCCATTGGCTTTCAGCGCCGCTTTGAACTTCTCTTCCATAATATCGAAGGCTTGATCCCAGCTTACCGGGGTGAATTCGCCGTCTTTAGCAAATTTACCGTCGGTCATGCGCAGTAGCGGCTGAGTCAGACGATCTTTTCCGTACATGATCTTCGGCAGAAAATAGCCTTTGATGCAGTTTAATCCACGATTCACTTCTGCCTGCGGGTCGCCCTGTGAGGCCACCACACGTCCATCCTGGGTGCCAACCAGCACGCCACAGCCGGTACCGCAGAAGCGGCACGGTGCTTTTTCCCAGCGAATTGGCGATACCAGCGAGGTCGCGGCTTTAGTGACGGTGGGAATAGTGAGTCCTGCAGCCGTTGCAGCTGCAGCCGCAGCATTGGCCTTCATAAAATCACGACGACTTATGCTCATGATGCTTCCTTACAAGGTTCTTCAATCTCGTCTTGCTGGTGATAAACCAGCGATACCGCCAACACATCAGGAATGTTGCGGCTCTCTTCAATATTACGTAGCAGGGCGGCGCTATCCGCTGCGCCCAGCGTGACAGCCAGCGTGCCGCGTGCCGCATCTTCAGCGGCAATGTCGCTATCGGCAAACGCCAGCAGCGCATCTTTTACGGCAGGTATGGACGCAGGCCGCGCCTGAATCACCAGGCCGCAGACGTGCCAACTTTTTTCATGGTTCATGGTGTAATCCTGTGGCTGAAACCGGGCAAGGCGCAATGCAGGCGCCACAGCCGGTGCAATGCTGCGGCAGGGTTTCAGGCTGTGCGACACCGTTGGGCATCAGGTGGAAACGAATCGCTTGCTGTTCGCAGCTCTCCTGGCAACTGCGGCAGTTGACGCCAAGAAAAGTGATGCAGCGGTTATCAATGCGAATGCGCTGTGAAAAGGGCTCCGTTTCACGGGCATGGAACAGCGGCTGTGGGCAGGCTTCGGCGCAGGCGCCGCAAAAAGTACATTCGCCCTGTCGAAAATCGAGCTGGGGTATTTCTCCGCGGCTAAGCCGGACGATCTGCGTTTCGCAGGCCGTAACGCATTTGCCACAGCCATCACAACCGCGCTCTCCCCGCCACCAGGGTAAAGGGATGCCGTCAGCAGGCGCTACGCGCTGCCCGGTAAAAAGTTCGCGTCGCGACAACGCCATCGGTTCACCTTAAACGGGGAGAAAGAGATGGTGCGTAAAATAGCCTGACATTAATGAGGGCTATATCACCCGAAAGGTGTAAATCCCGACGTCGGATCAAGTGAAGGGGAATTGAAATAAAAACAGGGGCCAAAAGGCCCCCGGAGATGAGAATCGCTAACGTTAACGCGCGTTATCGTCCGCCAGCTTATGCGGTGCATCATCCTGATCGTCAGCATGATGTTCATGCTCTTTCATGGCTTCGGCATTGACGCGTTTACGCACGCCAAACCAGCCAAGGATCAGCACCACGGCAATCAGTGGAATCGAGGCAATGGTGTACGTGCCGTTGGGATAATCGAACGCCATCAGCACTAATACGCTCACAAGAAACAGCAGCGTCAGCCACGAGGTGAACGGCGCCCAGGGCAGCTTGAAGCTGACGTCCTCCGCTTTGCCCTCTTTAATCGCTTTGCGCAGACGCATCTGGCACACCACGATGAAGCCCCACGACGAGATGATGCCGAGTGATGCCACGTTCAGAACGATTTCAAATACCTGTGAAGGGACGTAATAGTTCAGCACCACGCCGATGACGTAGACGGCGATGGTCACCAGGATGCCGGCGAACGGTACCTGCTGCTTACTCATCTTCGACATAAACTGTGGCGCAGAACCGCCCATCGACATGGAGCGCAGAATACGTCCGGTGGAATAGAGGCCCGAGTTCAGACTCGACAGTGCGGCGCTCAGCACCACGATGTTCATCACGCTTCCGATATAAGGCACACCCAGCTTGGAGAAGAACGTTACAAACGGACTTTGCCCCGCCTGGTAGGCATTCCACGGCAGCAGCAGCACCAGCAGCACGACTGAACCGACGTAGAACAGGCCGATACGCCAGATCACGCTGTTGATGGCTTTCGGCAGCATGGTTTTCGGGTCTTTACACTCTCCCGCCGCGGTCCCCACCAGCTCAATTGAGGCGAAAGCGAATACCACGCCCTGCACCAGCACCAGCGCGGGCAGCAAGCCATGCGGGAAGAAGCCGCCGTTATCGGTGATCAGATGGAAACCGGTGGTGTTGCCGTCCAGCGGTTTACCGGTACCGAGGAACACCACACCCACGATCAGGAACACCACGATAGCCAGCACTTTCACCAGTGCGAACCAGAACTCCATCTCGGCAAACCACTTCACGCCGATCATGTTCATGGTACCGACAATCGCCAATGCGCCAAGGGCAAACACCCACTGCGGCACATCGCCAAACGCGCCCCAATAGTGCATATACAGCGCGACCGCGGTGATATCGACGATACCGGTCATTGCCCAGTTTACGAAGTACATCCAGCCTGCCACGTAAGACGCTTTTTCCCCAAGGAATTCACGCGCATAAGAGACAAAACTGCCGCTGGAAGGACGATGCAATACCAACTCGCCCAACGCACGGAGGATAAAGAAGGAGAAGATACCGCACACCAGATAAACCAATGCCAGTGCTGGACCGGCCATTTGCAGGCGCGCGCCAGCACCGAGGAACAGACCGGTACCGATGGCACCGCCGATGGCGATCATCTGTACCTGACGGTTACCCATCGCTTTGTGGTAACCGCTGTCGTGGGAGTTGAGCCAGCGTCTTTTCGCAGCGCGTTGTTCGGCTGCGGTTTTTTTAATTGATTTCATAGCTATCCTGTTTGTCCTGACCATCAATCACCGCCTAACCAAACGATTGCGTATGGCGGTGCGAAATGGGGTAAAACCCGGTGCCACAGCGGCGGAACGATGTCACGTGGCGGGGCGGGAATTTACGGCGATGAATCCTACCCGTTCTGCAAGAACGAAGCAAAAAATACCGCCAGGCTGCACGAGTTGAATTGTAATAATCCGTCGCGGTGCACAAAAAAACCGGCCAGAGGGCTGACCGGTAAAGGGATGGCTACAGGGATAACTACTGGAGGGAATTAACGGTAAATCTCTGCGGTACCGCTCCACAGGCTTGAATCACCTGGGGTTTGCAGGCCAATAACGCGATAGCTGCTGGCACCTTGCTCTTGCGCTTTTTGCGACAGATGGCGCGTTGCATCATCCAGCGAACCGCGCACACCGCTTATAGAAACGGTGCCTGCGCTTTGCAGGTTTTGCGCTTGCGCGGCACTTAACGGCTCAGCCGCCAGCGTCGAGAAACTGGCGGTGGCCAGCAGTGCGGCGGTCAGAATGGCATAACGTGTCTTCATGAGATGCTCCGGTTGTCTTCCATTGGTTAAGCGTTACGAAACTCATTATCACGCAGGGAATGAAAACCAGGTTGAGCATGGGGTAAAGGCGTTTAATAATTCGCCAGCTAAGCGCGGATTATCCAGGGAAAGGTAAAGAGAAATGGTTTTCTCTGCTAAAAGTAACCTGATGTGTCGAAATCAACCTCGCCGTCACTGCGCTGCTGCCCTATAATCCCCCGCTCTTAAAAGGGTTATTATTGTGATTGTGAAACGTCCCGTTACTCGCACTATTGCCCGCGCACTGGGCATGATTGTGCTGCTGTCGCTATTGACCTCCGGACTGGCGCTGATGACGCTCTCCAGCAGCCTGCGCGATGCTGAAGCCGTAAATGTTGCCGGTTCGCTGCGTATGCAGATTTATCGTCTCGCATGGGATAGCGCGCGCGATCCGCAACAATTGGCACATCACATGGCGCTCTACCAGCAAACGCTGGAATCCCCGGCATTACAACATCTGGAACGCCCGTGGGTACCGCTGGAAGTCAGCAGTCGCTATCGTTATCTGCGGGATAGCTGGCCGATGTTGCAACAAACGCTGCAGCCTGAGCGTGCACAAGTTTATCAGCAGCGTGTCGCTGGCTATGTCAGCGAAATCGACCGTTTTGTACTGGCGGTGCAGCATTACGCCGAACTGAAAATGCACCTGGTGGCGGCCAGTAGTTTGTTTGGCTTTTTAGCTATTGTCGCGCTGGCGCTATGGACGATTCGTTTTATTCGCCGCAATGTGGTGCGTCCTCTCAATACGCTAGTGACCGCCAGCCACTCTGTCGAGCAGGCGAATTTCACCTTTCCCGCCCTGCCGGTGGAACAGCCAAATGAACTTGGCGTACTGGCGCAGGCATTTACTACCATGGCGGAACGCCTGCATTCCCACTACCGCCTGCTGGAGTGCGCGGTGCGGGAGAAAACCGAAGATCTCACTCAGGCCAACCGCACGCTGTCACTGTTATATGAAAGCTCACAAATCCTCACCAGTAGTCCACCCAATCCAGAACTGTTTCAGGGTTTGCTACGGCTGGTACAGCGCCGTGAAGCGCTGACGGTGCTGCAAATTACCAGCGAAGGAATTGAGTTTCAGGCGGGTGTGGCGGCGGACGACCTCAGCTGGCAGCGTCTCGCCTTAATGCAGGAAGATCAGACCTTAGGTGAATTGCGCTGGCAAACTCGCCGCGCGCCCCCGGCCGACGAGTTAATGCAGAGCCTGGCGAATATGCTGGCTCGTGCGCTGTGGATCTGGCAGACGCAAAAACAGTATCAACAGATGCTATTAATAGAAGAACGCGCCACCATCGCGCGCGAATTACACGACTCGCTGGCCCAATCGCTCTCCTTCCTGCGCATCCAGCTGGCGCTGCTGCGACGTAATGTTGATGACACTCAGCCCCAGGCGCAGGCGATTATTGCCGATTTTGATCGCGCGTTGTCAGAAGCTTATCAGCAACTGCGCGAGCTGCTCACCACCTTCCGTCTGACTATTGAACAAGCGGATTTGGTTCAGGCGATGCAGGCGATGATCGCACCGCTGCAAGAGCAGTCGCAGGCGGTAATCGAGTTCGATTATCAACCCGGTCTGCAAATGCTCGATGCCCAGCAGCAGGTGCATGTGCTGCAGATTGCACGCGAAGCGCTGCTGAATGCTATTCGCCACGCACAGGCGCAGAATATTCATATTCGCTACCAGCGTGTCGCTGATGAGGACCACCTGCTGACTATTGATGACGATGGCTGCGGCATTCCTAGCCTTGAAGAGCCGCCGGGACATTACGGCCTGACCATCATGGCAGAACGCGCCGCACGGCTTTCCGGTACGCTATCGATCACCCCGCAGACGCAAGGTACGCGCGTCACGCTGCGTTTTCCGCCGCGTCCAGCGCACCGGCTGAGTTAACAATGAGCATGAGATCGCCATGCATGGCGACCCTACAAAATTTGATACTGGAGACATTATGGCCAACCCTTCCCTGACAATTATGATCGTTGACGATCATCCGCTGATGCGCCGCGGTATCCGCCAGCTTCTGGCGCTGGAGCCACGCCTGGAAGTGGTGGCCGAGGCGAATAATGGCACCGAAGCGCTGGCAGAAGCGCGCCGGCTATCACCCGATGTCATCCTGCTGGACCTCAATATGAAAGGCATGTCCGGGCTGGATACGCTGAAAGCCCTGCGTAACGAAGGCATTGCCGCACGCATTTTGATATTAACGGTTTCCGATGCGCGCAATGATATTTACGCCATGGTGGATGCCGGCGCCGACGGTTATCTGCTGAAAGACAGTGAACCTGAGCTGTTGCTGGCGCAGATCATGCGGGGAGCCAAAGGTGAGAATGTATTTAGCGAAACGGTCGCCGACTACCTCACCACGCGCCAGCCAACCTCGAATCCGTTTAAGCAGCTCACCGAACGCGAGCTGGATGTGCTGCAGGAAGTGGCGCGCGGCTTGTCGAACAAAGAGATCGCAACAACCCTGCATATCTCCGAAGAGACGGTAAAAGTGCATATTCGCAATCTGCTGCGCAAGCTGGACGTGCGCTCGCGCGTGGCCGCCACGGTATTGTGGCTGGAGAGCCGTAATGTGTAGCAGCGCACAGAAAGCCGCGACCACATTTACACTTTCTCCTTAATTTATCCACGATTCTCTAATTTGTGCCGCGTAGAGTAGCAGCAGCAGGAGTTTTCTGAGAGAGCACTTTGCACTCCGCCAGCGTGAAGCCATCCTTACTTCGCGCTCAACATAATAAAAGTAAAAAATACGCAGCTGAGGAGTGTCGGTTCCATGTCGAATTTTTTTATCGACCGCCCCATTTTTGCCTGGGTTCTGTCTATTTTGCTCTGCCTGTGCGGCACGCTAGCGATCATCTCGCTGCCGATTGAGCAGTATCCCGATCTCGCGCCGCCTAACGTGCGTATCACCGCGAACTATCCCGGGGCATCGGCGGAGACGCTGGAAAATACCGTCACGCAGGTTATCGAACAGAACATGACCGGTATCGATAACCTGATGTACATGTCCTCGAACAGCAGCAATACCGGCCAGGCTCAAATCACTCTCACCTTTACGGCCGGTACCAATCCCGACGAAGCGCGTCAGCAGGTCCAGAACCAGCTGCAAAGTGCGCTGCGCAAACTACCCGCGGCGGTACAATCACAGGGCGTGACGGTAAATAAAACTGGTGATAGCAACATCCTGATGATTGCCTTTGTCTCGACCGACGGCAGTATGGACAAGCAGGATATTTCAGATTATGTCGCCAGTAACATTCAGGATCCGCTGAGCCGCATTGACGGTGTGGGCCAGGTGGATGCCTACGGTTCGCAATATGCGATGCGTATCTGGCTCGATCCTAACAAGCTGATTGCCTATGCGCTGACGACCGAAGACGTGGTCAGCGCCATTGAATCACAGAACACTCAGGTAGCGGTGGGTCAGGTGGGCGGGTTGCCGTCGGTGGACAAGCAGGCGCTTAACGCCACGGTAAATGCGCAATCGATGCTGCAAACGCCCGAGCAGTTCAAAGCGGTGACGCTGAAAACCAACAGCGATGGCTCAGTGGTAACGCTGGGCGACGTGGCGAACGTGGCGATGGGCGCGGAGAAATATGACTTCCTTAGCCGCTACAATGGCCAGGCGGCTTCCGGGCTTGGTATCAAGCTGGCATCTGGCGCCAACGAGATGAACACCGACAAGCTGGTCCGCGCGCGCATCGCGGAGCTATCACACTACTTCCCGCACGGGCTGGAAGCTAAAGTCGCCTATGAAACCACGCCGTTCGTTAAAGCCTCAATTACGGACGTGGTAAAAACCCTGCTGGAAGCCATCCTGCTGGTGTTCCTGGTGATGTATCTGTTCCTGCAAAATTTCCGCGCTACGCTGATTCCTACCATTGCGGTGCCGGTGGTGCTGCTTGGCACCTTTGCGGTGCTCTACGCCTTTGGCTACAGCATCAATACGCTCACCATGTTCGCCATGGTACTCGCCATCGGCTTGCTGGTGGATGATGCCATCGTGGTGGTGGAAAACGTTGAGCGCATCATGAGCGAAGAAGGCCTTTCACCGCGCGCGGCGACGCGCAAATCGATGGGACAGATTCAGGGTGCGCTGGTGGGCATTGCGCTGGTGCTGTCGGCGGTATTTGTACCGATGGCGTTCTTTGGCGGCACGGTGGGCGCGATCTATCGTCAATTCTCAATCACCATTGTTTCGGCAATGGTGCTGTCGGTATTGGTGGCGATGATTCTCACGCCCGCGCTCTGTTCGACGCTGCTGAAACCGCTGGCGCAGGGCCATCATCATGGCCGCAGCGGCTTCTTCGGCTGGTTCAACCGTACATTCAACGCCAGCGCGGAGCGCTATGAGCGCGGCGTGGCAAAAATTCTACTGAAAGGCGGGCGCTGGCTGTTGCTCTATCTCGCCATTATCGGCGTGATGGCGTTTCTGTTTATTCGCCTGCCAACCTCCTTCCTGCCGCTGGAAGACCGCGGCGTGTTTCTGACGCAGGTGCAATTACCCGCCGGTGCCACTCTGGAGCAAACCTCAGACGTGGTGGCAAAAGTCGAAAATTACTACATGACCAGCGAGAAAGATAACGTGCTCTCGGTGTTCTCAACCATCGGTGCCGGTCCTGGCGGCAACGGACAGAACGTAGCGCGCCTGTTTGTGCGGTTGAAAGATTGGGAAGCACGTCCAGGCAGCGATCGCACCTCTTTCGCGATCATCGAACGGGCAACGAAAGCTTTCCACAAGATTAAAGAAGCGCGCGTGATTGCCAGCAGTCCACCAGCGATTACCGGCATGGGTAGCTCATCGGGCTTCGACATGGAACTGCAGGATCACGGCGGCATCGGGCATACCCAGCTAATGGCGATGCGCGATAAATTGCTGGAGCTGGCGGACAGCAATCCTTCGCTGTCGCGCGTGCGTCACAACGGCCTTGATGACAGTCCACAGTTACAGATTGATGTCGATCAGCGTAAAGCGCAGGCGCTCGGCGTATCGCTGGACACCATCAACGACACCTTAACCACCGCATGGGGTTCAACCTACGTTAATGACTTCCTCGATCGCGGACGCGTTAAGAAGGTTTATGTACAGGCCGCGGCAGAGTTCCGTATGCTGCCGGAAGATGTGAATAAGTGGTATGTGCGCAACAACAGCGGCGGCATGGTGCCCTTCTCGGCCTTCGCCACCAGCCATTGGGAAACCGGTTCGCCGCGTCTGGAACGTTACAACGGATACTCTTCACTGGAGATTGTTGGCGAGGCGGCAAACGGCGTCAGCAGCGGCACGGCGATGGACGTCATGGAAAAACTGGTCGGGCAGTTACCGCTGGGCGTAGGCTTCCAGTGGACTGGCGCATCCTATCAGGAACGCTTGTCCGGCTCGCAGGCGCCGGCGCTCTATGCCATTTCGCTGCTGGTGGTGTTCCTGTGTCTGGCGGCCTTATATGAGAGCTGGTCGATTCCTTTCTCGGTAATGCTGGTGGTGCCGCTCGGCGTCGTGGGCGCACTGGTGGCGACATGGCTGCGCGGACTGGAGAACGACGTTTATTTCCAGGTGGGATTGCTCACCGTTATCGGCCTTTCGGCAAAGAATGCCATTCTGATTGTAGAATTTGCCAATGAGATCAACAGCAAAGGCCGGGAACTGCTGGAATCGACGCTGGAAGCCTCACGTCAACGTCTGCGCCCGATTTTGATGACCTCGCTGGCGTTTATCTTTGGCGTATTGCCGATGGCGATCAGCAGTGGCGCAGGTTCCGGCAGCCAGCACGCGGTGGGTACCGGTGTAATGGGGGGGATGATCTCGGCCACCGTATTGGCCATCTTCTTCGTGCCGCTGTTCTTCGTGGTGGTCCGCCGAAGATTCCCGCTGAAAGAGAAGCCGCACGATTAAGTTTATTAGGTCGTCATAAATGACGCCCCTACGTTCGTGCATACCCCAACCGTAGGGTCGCCATTTTGGCGACCGTTTTAAAGGCCCGTGACGACGCAATAAAAAAGCCGCCATTGCATACATGGCGGCTTTATTGTTGTGTGTGGTAAGAATTACAGCAAGTTGGGAAGTGCCCTGCTTTTCTCTTCACGTGTTACTTACGTAACATCGCTTCGATAAATTCTTTCCAGTTTCCCATTTCAGTGTCGACCATAAAACCCTCTCTTATTGTAGTGGCGATTCTACGCCGATTTTTTCTACAGGTGAATACGCTTCCACCTGTTATCACTATCGGCAAAAGTAAACAAAAGCTGCAATTTTCTGAAATTGCGTACTGACGCACATTTCAGCAACCCGCTAATGCAGCTAGAAAAAAGTGAGTTTTGCATTGAGTAGCACACATTCGCGCTTAAGATAATCCTTAGTGGCCTGATGATGCTGCAGGTGATTATTGAAGGCGTGAATGAAAGCGCTTACTGGATCTAAGTAATAAAATTTATCACCGTAAAATTGTCATGAAAAATCCAGCAATAAAGCGTACAGCCGCCGTCAACGCTCACGGCACTTAGAGCGCTGTGGTAAACTCGCGCTTTATTTTTATCAAAATGGGAATAAGCGATGACAGCGCAGTGGGTGATGTACGGAATTAAAAATTGCGACACGATAAAAAAAGCACGCAACTCTTTAGCATCATCCGGCATCGACTATCGTTTTCATGATTATCGCGTTGATGGCCTTGATGATGCGCTGCTGCAATCTTTTATTGATCAGTTAGGTTATGAAGCGCTACTCAACACGCGGGGCACCACCTGGCGTAAGCTGCCAGAAGCCGAGCGCGCGGCCGTTAACGATGCAGACAGCGCCAAAGCCGTGATGCTCGCCCAGCCGGCCATCATCAAGCGCCCGGTATTGGCGTCGCCGCAGGGCGATCTGCTGGTCGGCTTCAACGATTCCCTTTACCACGCGTTTATCCAGGAGAAGTCATAACATGTTTTGTCCGGTCATTGAGCTGGCTCAGCAGCTTATCCGTCGCCCCTCTCTCAGCCCGGATGATGCCGGTTGCCAGGCGTTGCTGATTGCGCGTCTGGAGGCTATCGGCTTTCGCGTTGAACCGATGCACATTGGCGATACGCTAAACTTTTGGGCAACGCGCGGTCAGGGCGAAACGCTGGCATTTGCGGGTCATACCGATGTGGTGCCGCCAGGCGATGCCAATCGCTGGATCAGCCCGCCGTTCGAACCCAGCATCCGCGACGGCATGCTGTTTGGCCGCGGTGCAGCTGACATGAAGGGCTCGCTGGCGGCGATGGTGGTGGCAGCAGAACGCTTTGTCGCCGCTCATCCTCAGCATAAAGGGCGTCTGGCTTTCCTGATTACCTCGGATGAAGAAGCCAGCGCGGTTAACGGTACGGTAAAAGTGGTTGAGCGTTTAATGGCGCGCAACGAACGCATGGATTACTGCCTGGTCGGCGAGCCGTCAAGCACCGAGATTGTTGGCGACGTGGTGAAAAACGGTCGTCGCGGATCCATGACGGCAAATCTAACCCTTCACGGCGTGCAGGGCCATGTGGCGTATCCGCATCTGGCGGATAATCCGGTACATCGCGCCATGCCCGCGTTGAATGAGTTGGTGGCGACGGTGTGGGATGAAGGTAACGAATTCTTCCCGCCCACCAGCATGCAAATTGCCAATGTACAGGCGGGTACCGGCAGCAATAACGTGATCCCCGGTGAATGCTTTGTGCAGTTTAACTTCCGCTTCAGCACGCAGCTCACCGATCAAATGATTAAAGATCGCGTGGCAGCCTTGCTGGATCGTCACCAGTTACGCTATACGCTGGAGTGGAATGTTTCCGGTCAGCCGTTCCTGACTTCACGCGGTAAGCTGGTTGATGCCGTAGTGAATGCTGTCACGCACTATAATGAGATTAAGCCGCAGTTGCTCACCACCGGCGGCACCTCCGATGGGCGCTTCATCGCCCGCATGGGAGCGCAAGTGGTAGAACTGGGCCCGGTGAATGCCACCATTCATAAGATTAATGAGTGCGTGAAGGCGTCAGATTTGCAGATGTTGAGCCGTATGTACCAGCGCATCATGGAACAGCTGATCGCCTAAGCGCGCAGAAGGAGATAAGGGATGGAATTCTTTAAAGAGTACTGGTGGATCTTGGTGATCCTGCTAATGGTCGGTATTTTGATGAACGTTTACAAAGACCTAAAACGTATCGACCATAAAAAATTCATGGAAAACAAACCGGATTTGCCGCCGCATCGTGATTTTAACGATAAATGGGATGATGAGGACGACTGGCCGAAAAAGAAATAACCACAGTTAAAAGCCATTCTGAAAATGTAGGGTCGCCATTTATGGCGACCGATTCCCGGGGTGCATTAATGCACCCCCTACGTTGCGCGGCTAGATCATCATCACCACATCATCATCGCCAGGCTTAGCGCCGCTCAACGCTTCATCGAAGTAACGACGCGGCACGGTATAGCGCAGGTGATTGAGCGCCAGTTCCATGCTGCGGTCGTCAATCGCGTGTGGCAAGTCTTCAACAATATCCAACGTCACATCGCCGCCTAATAAAATGAGCCGCTGCTTTGCCGCCTCCGCATGCTGTAGCGGAATCTGATCGTCTTCATCGCCATGAATCAAATGGATGGTGTTGCGCGTGGTTGCACGCTGCGGCAGCGTGGCGTAGCGTCCACTAAACACAATGGCTCGCCCTGCCAGATCCGGCTGCGCTTTTATGCCTTCCAGCACCATCATTCCACCTTGCGAAAATCCCACCAGCGCAGTGGCTTCAGCACGAACGCCGCTCTCCTGCTGCCAGTGACGCACCGAGGCAATGAATTCAGGCATTATCGCATCCACGCCCTGCTGCTCCGAACGATCGTGCGGCGGAATTTCGACAAACCATTGCCGACCCTGCGGCGCACTGCCGGCATAGGGCGCACCAACGGAAACCACCAGCGCCTGCGGAAACGCTTTGGCGAACCAGCTGCCAATCTGCGCCATCGAATCAGGGTTATCGTTTACGCCGTGATACAGCAGAAACAGCTGTGCTGCACTGCTCGGCTGCTGAACAATTACATATCGTAGTGCCATAAGATCCTCCTGCAATCACTATACGCCGCTGCTCGCACAGAGATATCGGGAAAATTTGAACGAGATAATGGATTTATTGCAACGAGCGGAGCCGCTGCTGCCAGCGATCTGCGGCTTGTGCATCGTGTTGGATCAGCACCTGCGCAACCTCGCCGCGCAGCTTATGCATCAATGCTTTACGCCCGTTAAGACCGACATATTGCGCGACATCGTGTAGCGTTTGTTTTTGCAGCAGGATGGCATTCAATAGCGGTGAAGGAGAGTGGCGTACCAAACGCTGCAGCGCGGCATAGCTGGCTTCAAACGGTCGCAGTGCCCAGGCAAACCCTGCCAGCAGCCACTCATCATCCTCATTCAGTTGCTGATTGGCATCGCTAGCAATCACCAACGGCAGATCGATAAGATCTTGTAGCCACGGCCAATCACGGGCGAGCCGCTGTGCAGCCTGCTGCTGTAAGGCACTTCCCGCCGGCGTGATCGCCAACATCGCCATGGCGGCATAACAACCGCTGCTGGCTTCGCGCTGCGAACCAATACGTACCAGCGTAAAACCACAGGCGCGC
This sequence comes from Pantoea sp. BRR-3P, assembly GCF_039621635.1. Classification (NCBI taxonomy): domain Bacteria; kingdom Pseudomonadati; phylum Pseudomonadota; class Gammaproteobacteria; order Enterobacterales; family Erwiniaceae; genus Pantoea; species Pantoea sp. BRR-3P. The sequence goes on along the minus strand of NZ_CP155066.1, from coordinate 1,004,100 downwards.
CAGAACTGCCACAGCGCCTCAGTGTAGCCAAAGCTCACGGAAAGGTAGTCATAATCCTGTGCCTGCTGCCGTGCGGTAGCCACCAGGGTTTTGCCGATTCCGCGCTGGCGCTTGGCCGCCTGGACCGCAATTCGGCTAATACGCAGTGAGCGCAATGTTGCTGCCGCAGCGAACCCGGCATGTGCCGCTAGCGACTGTGCCACCAGATTACCGCGCGGCCGACGGTAACCCGCCCATACTGCATCGGCAAGCGGCTGCGCTAAACCGCCCTCCTCCACCAGCCACAGCGCGCCGGTGATGTGTTCAGCTTCGCCGGCTAACCAAAAGCGCATGCCGGGCGCATCCAGCATCCGACGCAAATCCAGCGGTGAAGTACGATAGTGCGCGCTGGCAAGCAGGCGATAACCCGCCTCCAGCGCCGGTAAATTGTGTTGTGGCGTGGCTGGATAAATCGCGATTTCAGCGTTTACGCGGTTTTCCTGCGCATCTTCAAACAGCAGCGCCTGGCTGAGCCACTGCTCCAGCGGATCGTTGGGCGACCAGCGCAACGGCTCGTCGAGCTGGAAGTAGCGCACATCGGGCAACGTGGCGCAGAAACGCAGCATAAAACCGCGCCCGGTGCCTTCATAACCTTGCACGGTGGTGGTGAGCAGTACGCGTGGAAAGCGTTGCACCAGCTGCTGCAACAGTGGCGCAGGGATCGCGGCCGCTTCATCAACAATCAGCCATTGCGCCAGTGGAGGCGATTCCAGTGCGAGGATGGCATCCGGCGCCATAAAACGGAAATGCTCACCGGCAAACGCAGCTAGCACGTCGGTTGAAACTTTGGCTGGCGCGGTAACTAAGGCGTGCTGATTGTGCTGCGCCAGCATGCCGGCTAGCGCTGATTTACCACGACCGCGCGCGGCGGTAATCACCGCAACGCCTTTGGGCATTGCTGAGAGCTGTTGCAGCATCTGTGCCTGCTGCTGCGGTGCCTGACAGCGCCACGCCGGCCAATCTATCCCGGCGGCCTGGCGCACGGCCTGATGTTGACGCAGTAACATCACCTGCGGATCGCGCAGCATAAGCGATTGCAGATGCTGGATGAAATGCGGTGTGGCGATGGGCTCTGCGACATCAGCCCAGCGCAGGCTGTCAGCATCAGGTTGATTCGGCCAGCTTTCCCACGCGGGCGTCAGCAGCAACAGCCAGCTGCCCGCACGCAAGGTGCCCGCCAGCGCCGCAAAGGCTTCGGCATGGAAACCGTCACGCGCATCAAAGATTGCATGCTGGAATTCACGCCCTAACAAAGTACGCAGTGCGGTGGGCGCAACGGCGTCTGGAAACTCATGGCTGTCGCTGAGCGTGAGCCAGTCACCGGGTAGCTCTGCGCGCCAGCGGGCGGCTTGCTGCCATACCCAATCGGCATCGCCGCCGATCGCGCCCAGGCGACGAATGCCCGCACGCTGCATTGCCGCCGTCACGTCAACTAAAGACATCAGTTGCTAGCGAAGGTGTTGCACTGGCCCGGATCGCCACTATCGAAACCGCGCTTCAGCCAGGTGTAACGCTGCTGCGAGGTGCCATGAGTGAAGCTATCCGGCACCACGCGGCCCTGCCCTTTCTGCTGCAGGCGATCGTCGCCAATCGCTTCAGCGGCATTCAGCGCTTCCTGCAAATCGCCCACTTCTAAGATGTTCTGCTGCTGCATGTAATGGCCCCAGACGCCGGCGAAGCAGTCAGCCTGCAACTCCATTTTCACCGACAGCTGATTTGCCTGCACCTGGCTCGCGCCCTGCTGCATCTGGCGAACTTTAGGCTCAATGCCCAACAGTTTTTGTACGTGATGGCCGACTTCATGAGCAATGACATAGCCCTGAGCAAAATCGCCGCCGGCACCCAGTTTGGTTTTCATATCATCGTAAAACGACAAGTCGATATAGACGGTTTGGTCGGCTGGACAGTAAAACGGTCCCATCGCCGATTGGCCGGTACCACAATTAGTACGCGTCGCACCGCGGTACATCACCAGCTTCGGCGGCACGTACTGTTTATTCATCTGCTGGAACAGCTTGCTCCAGGTATCCTCAGTCGTCGCCAGAATTACCGAGGTGAATTTGGCATCTTCATTACTTTGCGCCGAGTTCACCTGACGCTGCTGCGATGTGGGTGCGACACTGCCACCGCCTTCCAGCAACGCGGTAAGATCGTAACCGTAATAGCCCGCCACGGCGACTACCACCAGTAAAATCAGGCCGCCTTTGCCGCGTGGAATGCGGATTTGCCGCCCACCGCCGCTGCCAAAGCCGGGTGAGTCATTGCGTCGATCTTCTACGTTGTCGCTCTCACGACGCCCTTGCCAGCGCATGGTCTAACTCCTTTAAACATGTTTGGCATGATTTTAGTTGGCGTCAGCGGGAAGCACCAGTGTTGTAGTCACATAACACCGTAGGGTCGTCATTAATGACGACCTGTATTGCGGACATAAAAAAGGTCGTCATAAATGACGACCTTACAAGCTTGATGGATGGACTTAATCCAGCTTCACACCCAAACGCTGGGCGACTTCTTCGTAGGCTTCAACCAGCCCACCGAGGCTCTGGCGGAAACGGTCTTTATCCATTTTGTCCAGGGTGTTTTTATCCCACAGACGCGCGCCGTCTGGCGAGAACTCATCGCCGAGCACCACTTCGCCGTTGAACAGGCCAAATTCCAGCTTGAAGTCGACCAGGATTAAGCCCGCGTCATCAAACAGCTTGCTCAGCACATCGTTGGCTTTAAAGGTCAGCTCTTGCATTCGCGCCAGGTTGGCTTTGCTGACCCAGCCGAAGGTTTCGCAATAGGATTCGTTGACCATCGGGTCGTGTTTAGCGTCATCTTTCAGGAAGAGATCAAACAGCGGTGGATTGAGCACAATGCCCTCCTCCACGCCCAGACGTTTTACCAGCGATCCTGCCGCACGGTTGCGTACCACGCACTCGACCGGCACCATCTCTAGCTTTTTCACCAGCGCTTCGTTATCTGACAGCAGCGCTTCCATCTGGGTAGGAATGCCCGCTTCCTGCAATTTGGTCATGATGAAATGGTTAAACTTGTTATTGACCATTCCTTTGCGATCAAACTGCTCGATTCGTGCACCGTCTCCTGCTGACGTATCGTTGCGGAATTCAAGTACCAGCAGATCCGGATTATCGGTGCTGTATACGGTTTTCGCTTTACCGCGATACAACTCAGCTCGCTTTTGCATCTTGTTAACTCCAAACATGAAAGAACCCGTGTTCAGCGGTGCTTCACCGCGCGCCGACTGCGTGACGCAATCGTTTACTTCGCCGGGCGCTATTATACACAAAATAATTCGAGATGCAGGAAGGCGGCAAACGAATGACAATTCCAAAACAAAAAGGCCGGAGAATCTCCGGCCCTTTGGCAATTTATTTCAACGCGCCTTGAATCACTTGCACCAGCGCATCGTTCTGCGTCTGGGTTAGCACATGACCTTTTGGATCGATGAACTGCAGACTGCTGCGGTTATCCAGATCGCCAACTTGCAATTTGTAATCGCCGTTCGGTAATTCCGGATCTTTGGCGCCAATTTCATCCCACACGCCGCTGCCCGGCTGCTTGTAGGTGACTTTCAGGCTACCTTGCGAACGGTTGTCATCAGTGACTTCCATCCCCACGCGTTTTAGCGCTGCTGGCAAACGCTGCCAGGTGACGTTAAACGGTGCACGCAGAATCAGCAGCGGTAAACCGGTGTCATCCGCACCGCTCTGGACGTCAATCTGTCCGGTCGCGCGGTTTGCGGCCGCATCCTGGCTGGCAGAATCCACTTTATCCAGGCCGGTGCTGATGTCGTTCAACATCTGGCCGGTATAGCGTTGGATTTGCGCCGGAGACGTTACGGCCTGTCCTGACTGCTGCAGCTCAAGCAGACGTACCGTCAGCACTTGCTGGTAGCTTTGATTCTGTACGCTGATCTGGTAGCGACCGCGATACTGGTTATCTTCGTCTGCACGGTTCCACTGCACCCAATCGGTGGTCAGCTGCTGTGAAGCATCATCACGCTGGGCAATCGGGAATTTGTAAGACTGAATAACGCCAACAACCTGTGACCAGATAGAACCCCGGCTGCTTTCGATAGCCAGCACGCCGGTGTTACCGGTGAACTGCGCACGCGTACCGTTCAGCAGCGCCAGCGGCTGGGCAGGTGGACGAATATCGAGCTCTTTACCTACCGCGCCTTTTGCCACGCTATGCGGAACATCGTAATCACCATTCTGCAGCGGCAGAATCATGCCCGCCGGGGCTTTTAAATCATGCAGTTCCGGCGCCTGCAGGTAAGACTCATCACCACTGACCTGGCGCTTATAACGCTGATCGTTGGAACACGCTGTTAGCAGCATCAGGGTGGAAAGGCCCACAACCGTTGCCAGCGTCGAGCGCTTAACTGAATAACTCATTGATTCTCCCTAAATTATCGCAGACCCGCTTTAATCAGCGCTTGAGCCGTTTTTGTCTGACCGGCATCGGTCAGAGGCGTCATTGGCAAGCGCAGCGTGTCATCCGCGATTAATCCTAGCTGTTTTGCTGCCCATTTCACCGGGATTGGATTGGGTTCACAGAAAAGCGTCTGGTGCAGATGCATCAGACGCTGATTCAGGCGACGCGCTTCGGCGAATTTGCCCTGTTGCGCCAAGGCACAGAGTTCTACCATTTCACGCGCTGCAATGTTAGCCGTGACCGAAATTACGCCTTTGCCGCCCAGTTGCATTGAGTCCAGCGCCGTGGCGTCATCGCCACTGACGATGATGAACTCATCATTAACCAGCTCTTGGATCTGTGAGATACGCGATAAGTTCCCGGTGGCCTCTTTGATTCCGATAATATTTTTTATTTCGGCCAAACGCGCGACGGTTTCCGGCAGCATGTCGCAACCGGTACGCGAAGGAACGTTATACAGCATCTGCGGCAGATCGGTACTTTCGGCAATGGCTTTAAAGTGCTGGAACAGCCCTTCCTGAGTGGGACGGTTGTAGTAAGGCGTTACTGTCAAACAGCCCACCACACCGCTGCCGGTAAAGCGTTTTGTCAGAGAGATGCCTTCGGCTGTGGCATTAGCGCCGGTGCCTGCGATAACCGGAATACGGCCATCCGCCAGTTCCAGCGTTTGCATAACAACATCACCATGCTCTTCATGGCTCAGCGTGGCAGATTCGCCGGTAGTGCCAACAGAAACAATCGCCGCGGTGCCGCTGGCAACATGATAATCAATCAGTTTTTTTAGACTTTCGCGGCAGACATTACCTTTTTCATTCATTGGCGTAATGAGCGCAACAATACTTCCGGTGAACATGGGCTATCCCCTCGACAAACAAGTGCCTCATGTTACGTTTTACATTGAAAGAAAAGCAAGTGAGCCACGCCATTCCTGCCCTTGTCAGCAGTTTTTTTTATGTTTACCTTATGGTTATTAGCGAACGTACAGGAAATGCCATTTTGCCGCAGTCACAGCCTCACCATCTGGTGATCACCGCGTTGGGCGTTGATCGTCCAGGTATCGTCAATACCATCACCCGCCACGTCAGCAGCTGCGGCTGTAATATTGAAGACAGCCGCCTGGCAATGCTGGGTGATGAGTTCACCTTTATTATGCTGTTATCCGGTAGCTGGAATGCGATAACCCTGATTGAATCAACGCTGCCGATGAAAGGTGCCGAACTGGAGCTGCTGATTGTGATGAAGCGCACCAATGCGCGCGCCACGCCACCGATGCCGGCAACAGTTTGGGTGCAGGTTGAAGTGCCCGATTCACCGCATATTATTGAGCGTTTCACCGATTTGTTCGATAAACACCAGATGAATATCGCCGAACTGGTTTCGCGGATTAAACCGGCACAGGACGACGTGGCGCCTACGCTCTATATTCAGATGACGGCGCACAGCCCGGCAAATCCCGTCAGCGCGCCAATTGAGCAGGCGTTTAATCAGCTGTGTGAAGAACTGCATGCACAAGGCTCAATTCGTCTTTATAGTGTCACCGACGATGCAGACAGCAGCGTTTAATCAGGCTCCGGGTTATTTCGCCACACACTCTGCCGTCATACGCAAACCGTGTAGTGAAATAACCCTGACGGTAAACCCCATCTGGCACTTTCGCTCTTGATGGTGTATTACCCACAGCATGTCGAAAAAATGGAGAGTTGTGATGAATCCACTGAAAGCCGGTGATACTGCACCGAAATTTAGCTTGCCCGATCAGGACGGCGAACAAGTAAATTTGGCCGACTTCCAGGGACAGCGTGTTCTGGTCTATTTCTATCCGAAAGCCATGACGCCGGGTTGCACCGTGCAGGCCTGCGGTCTGCGCGACAACATGGATGAGTTGAAAACGGAGGGTGTCACGGTACTGGGCATCAGCACCGATAAAGCCGAGAAACTGTCGCGCTTTGCCGATAAAGAGATGCTGAATTTCACGCTGCTATCCGATGAAGATCATCAGGTGTGCGAGCAGTTTGGCGTGTGGGGTGAGAAAACCTTTATGGGTAAAACCTATGACGGCATTCACCGCATCAGCTTCCTGATCGATGGCGAAGGCAAGGTCGAGAAAGTGTTCGACGATTTCAAAACCGCTAACCACCACGATATCGTGCTGGATTATTTGAAATCAGCCTAAAGAAAACGGGTGCGACTATCGCACCCGTTTTCTGTCACTCCGCGTGTGGCGCGTCCAGCGCTGGCGTTTCAGGCCACGCACGCACCACGGCCTTCACCAGCGTTGCCAACGGAATCGCAAAGAACACGCCCCAGAATCCCCACATTCCGCCAAAAATCACCACGGACAGAATGATCACCAGCGGATGCAAATTAACCGCTTCAGAGAACAGAATCGGCACCAGAATATTGCCATCCAGCGCCTGAATCACCAGATAGATGGCGATCATCGTCCAGAAATCGCTGCCTAATCCCCACTGGAACAAGCCGACGCCGATCACGGGAAGGGTGACGACCATCGCACCGATATAAGGAATCAACACCGAAACGCCTACCAGCACCGCCAGCAACAGGGAATAGTTAAGTCCTAGCATCAGGAAGGCCAGCCAGGTGACAAACCCCACCGCCACCATTTCCAGAACTTTGCCGCGGATGTAGTTGGTGATTTGCTGATTCATCTCTTGCCATACCACGCCCGCCAGACCGCGATTGCGCGGCAGCACGCGACGCACCGCGTTCAGCATCTGCTCTTTATCTTTCAGCAGAAAGAACACCATTAGCGGTACCAGCACCAGATAGATCATCAGCGTCATCAATCCCACCAGCGACGCCAGCGAATACTTCACCAGCGAATCGCCCAGCCCCGTTAAACGGCTGCGCAGGTTTTCAACGATAATATCAATGATGCCGGCATCAACCAGCGCCGGATAGCGCTTCGGCAAGCCGGCAGCAAATACGTAGAGTTTATTCAGCATATTAGGTAAATCACGCGTGAGATTAATACCCTGCTGCCAGGCCACGGGGGCGACAATCAACACCATGACCAACAAAATGCCCGCAAACATCACTAACACCACGCTGGTTGCCCAGGTGCGGCTACAGCCTACCCGCTGTAAACGTACCGTTGGCCACTCAAGCAGATACGCCAGTACTAATGCCACCAGCAGCGGTGCCAGCAAGCCGCTGAAGAAGAACAAAATACAAAACGCCGCCAGCAGAATCACTAACAGGCCAATGGCTTGCGGATCACTGAAGCGGCGTTTGTACCATTGATAAAGCAGAACGAGCATGCAAAACATCCTTGAAAACAGAAGAGCGCACATTCTGTAGCGGCGCGATAGATCACGCAATAAATTGCGCCGCTGCACAACGTGCATGAAAGGGAGGGTTAATGGGTAATGCTACTGACCAACGCATCCTGGCCGGAGATCATCACGCAGTTTCGTCCGGCGTTTTTTGCTTGATAGAGCGCGGCATCGGCCTGCTTCAGGCTCTGCTCCTGCGTTCCCTCATCAGGCTGCCAATCGGCAATGCCCACCGATAGCGTGACATTGCCCACATCGTCAATCCAGTTTTCCGCGATACTGGTGCGCACACGTTCGGCCAGTATACGTGCATCCTCCACTGATGTGGCCGGCAGCAGCATCAGGAATTCCTCCCCGCCGTTGCGACACACCACATCGGTTTGACGGGCACAGTTACGCAGAGTTCGCGCGACATGCTTGATGACCTCATCACCGACATCATGGCCAAAGGTATCGTTAACCCGCTTGAAGTGATCGATATCCAGCGCCAGCACCGAAAAAGGCTGGCGCATGGTGGCGAAGTAGTCGAGCACCGCGCTCAGGCCACGCCGATTAAGCAGATTGGTCATGGGATCGGTTTGCACTTCGGATTTCAGCCGGCCAATCTTGTCCTGTACTAAGCCAATGCCGGTGAGCAGCGCGCGTTTCACCTGCGCCGCTTCAAAATACCAGGCGCGAATGCCACGAATCTCGCTCGATACGCCCTGTGAATCCATTTGGCTGGCTTTCCGCGCCAATTGCCAAAGCGGCAGCGCAATCAATCGCGCCAGAATCACCGCCACCAACAGGGTCAGCAGCGCAAATGGCACCGAGTTTTTCAATACTTTCAATAACAAACCCGAGAGCGGCGCCAGCGTAACATGGGTCGGCTTCAATGCCACCACCATCCAACCGGTCGTGGGGACGATGGCGTAGCCGGCAAGTTTGGGCACATCCCCTTCGGTCAGCTGCACTTCCCCGTTGGTGTGCTCCTGACGCTGGCGATCGCTAATGATGCCAGGCACACTTTTGCCAATCAGCTGGCTATTCTGGTGATAGAGCACCTGATTATTGCGGTCCAACACGTAAACATGGGTGCCATCGCGATAGTACTGCTCGCCGAGCAGCGCGTTCAGAATGCTTTTCTTTTTCAGATAAATGGTGCCACCAACATAGCCTCGATAGCGGCCGTCTTTGCTGATGATCGGCCAGGAGACAAAGACAATCAGGTTATTGGCGGCGGAGATGCTGGGCTTACTTACCATCGGCTGACGCTTTGCTAGCGCTTCACGCGATGACTGGCTGGTCAATTGCATGCCTTTCAGCATCAGTGATTCCGGCGAAATCGCTTTCACAATCCCATTACTGTCCACTACCGCAACCGAGTTAAAGCTGTTGGTTTGCTCACGCAGGCGGTTCACTTCCTGCTGCGCCAGATCGGCATTATCAAAATCATTGCCCAACTGCGTCGCGCTGTAGTGCAGCTGCGACTGAGCCAGCTGAAAGAAGACTTCGGTCGTGGCTGCCAGTTTAGCGGCGTAAGCGCGATTGGCTTCCAAAGTACTTTCGATTAGGACCATACGCTGCACGCGCCAGGTGGCGTACAAGGTGTTGGCCAGCGTGATCACGATGCTGGTAATCGCTAAGAGCGCGATCAGGGTTCGCAGGTCTGTTTTTGGCCGGAGACGCGCTAACATAACGCCCCCGCTCTAATGAGTAGATTCATAAATTCGAGTGCCTGACAGTCTTGTTATTGTTGGAATACTTTGTCCTGGTGAAGGAACGGGCAATTGTACACCGACAAGCCAGATTGAGCACGACGCATCCTGGCAGACCCACGCAATTCTTTCTCTAGGCTGGAACTAATCAATCAGGCCATTCGCATCGTAAAACGGCCATGGTCCCGGATATTCCCCAATGGCACACAGATGCGTACTCATGCCCTGCGTTGCATGCCAGCGATGTAACAAGAATCCGGGCGGCTCCAGCACAAAGTTTGCCGGGCCATTTTCCGCGAGATCAAATGCCACCTGATGCGATACGCCAGGCGCAACGCACGCCAGCGTCCCGGCAAAACGCGCCTGTACCGAACGATGCAAATGGCCGCTGAGCACGCGCTCCACCTGTGGATGGCGTTGGATAATCGCCGCCAGTGCATCGGGATTGCGCAGCGGCTGTTTATCCATATGCTCAATACCACAGGCAAAGGGCGGATGATGCAACAGCACCAGCGTCGGCAGCTGCGGCGCACGCTGCAGCTGCTCATCCAGCCACTGCAGCTGCGTTTCATCGACATAGCCCCACGGCTGCTGCGGCACGCTGGAATCCAGCGCCAGCAGCTGCACGCCTTTTACTTGCCCTTGCCAGTTCAGCGTTTCACCGCGTTGCAGATAGTGATGATCGGGAAACGCCGCCCGCAGGGCCTGGCGATCGTCGTGATTGCCGGGCATCAACCGATACGGCAACTGCAGCTGACCCAGCGCCAGACGCAGGGTTTGATACTCTTCCGCCGTGCCAAAATCGACCAAATCACCGGTAATCACCACCATATCAGGGTGCGGCGCAAGGCGATTCAGTGTCTCAATCACGCGTAGCAGCGCGGCCTGGGTATCCACTTTTTTGTACGACAGGCGACCGTTCGCCTTAATGTGTAAATCGCTGATTTGCGCGATCAGCGTCATGGCTTCAGACACAACTCTTTTCCTCTGGATATTTGAAATGCTGATCATCTAGCACAGTATTAAATCAACGCACATTCCGTAGCGGCGCGATTTATCGCGCAATAAATTGCGCCGCTACGGAATGTGCGTACTGTAAGCGCACCGGGCAGCGGAACCTGTCAAGCAAATTGCAGCGCGGCGTCCTGCGCCAGCATCCAGCTCACCGGCTGGCCGGCATGCCAGACTTCACGCGCGTGGCGATCCACCTGAATCGGTGTCGCCAGCCCAATGTCGATCATCAACCGCTGCGAGGCACCTAAAAAGGTACTGGCCAGGATAAATCCCTGTCGCCTATAGCGATTGTCGCTGGCCAGCAGCACATCTTCAGGACGGCAGAAACGCAGCGGATTGCCGCGCGCATCCACATCCACGCAGTTAATTGCCCCAACGAAATCGGCGACAAACTTCGAAGCCGGCTGCTGGTAGATATTCTGCGGCGTATCGATTTGCACCAAACGGCCCCGCTCCATCACCGCAATACGATCGCCGAGCGCCATCGCCTCCTGCTGATCGTGAGTGACGTAAACGGCGGTGATCGCCAGTTTTTTCAACAGTGCGCCAATTTCCAGCCGCAGACGATCGCGCAGGCGCGCATCCAGCGCTGCCAGCGGCTCATCAAACAGCAGCACTTTGGGTCGTGCGGCTAACGCACGCGCCAGCGCCACACGCTGCTTTTGCCCGCCGGAAAGTTTGTCGATACTGCGCTGTGCAAGCGCGCTGAGATCCACCAGTTCAAGCATCTCCTGCACGCGCGCTTCCCGTTCGGCGCGCGCCACGCCTTGCACTTTCAGCCCATATGCCACGTTCTCCGCTACATTCAGATTTGGAAACAAGGCGTAGTTCTGGAACACCATGCCGACGTTGCGTTTTTCAATCGGCAAGGCGGTGACGTTACGATCGTCAAACCACACTTCCCCCCCTGCATCGCAGCTCTCCAGTCCGCTGATAATGCGCAGCGTGGTGGTTTTGCCACAGCCGGAAGGCCCCAGCAGCACCAGCGTTTCGCCGGGATGGACGGTGAGATCGAGCGGTTGCAGAGCCTGATGGTGGTGAAAATGACGCGCGCAGCGGCGCAGCGTTACGGTAACGGCCAAAGGATTCATGCCGCCTCCTTGTGTTGGCGCGAGACCGCGCGGTTAAGCCAGTGATTCACGGCATTGAGCATCAGCAGCAGCGGCAGAATCATCAGAATAAAAATTAACGTGTAGGCAGATCCTACTTCCAGCCGCATCGAGGCGTAGCTGTCGGCAAGGCCAACCGGCAAGGTTTTGGTCAGCGGCGTGTGCAGCATCCAGGTAATGTTGAATTCGCCCACTGAGAGCGTAATCACCATAAAAGCCCCAGCGAGAACACCGTTGCGGCAGTTCGGCACCACCACGGTAAAGAAGCGCTGCCACAGCGTGGCGCCAAGACTGGCCGAGGCCTCCTCCAGCCGCGGCATATCCACCGCCTGCATGACTGCCAATACCGGCCGCATCATAAACGGCAAGGTGAACAGCACGTGACCAATCAGGATGAACAGCCAGCTATCACGCAGGCCGGAAAACTGGCCGTAGAGCAGAATAATACACAGCGCAGTGGCCAACCCCGGCAGCGCCACCGGCAGCATCAAACACGCTTCAATGCGTGCCGCCCAGCGTCCCGGCGCTTTCAGCAAGCCCCACGCCGCCGGCACGCCAATCACTAAGGTCACCAGCAGGCAAAACAGCGCGATGAGCAGCGAGAGCCAGAAGGTATCAGCGTACATTTGCCACACCTGCTCAACCCACTTCAGCGTCAGGCCGCTGCGCAGGCCGATAAAATAGTTATTGGTCACGCCTGCCAGCATCGACAGCACCACCGGCACGATCATAAACAGCGCGGTAAAGGTGGTGATTAGCAGTTGCAGACTAAACATGCCGCGACGTCTCATTGCGCCCCCTTAGCCTGCGCCAGACGACGCGCCAGCATCAGCGCCAGCCAGGCGAATCCGCCCATCACCACCGATAGCGCGGCAGCCGTCGCAAAGTTGGCATAGTTGGTGAATTCGCCGTAGATAGTGAGCGGTAGCACCGCTAAATCCGTGCCGAGAGTAAAAGCCGTGCCGAACGCGCCCATGCTGGTGGCGAAACAGAGTGCGCCGGTCGAGAGTAGCGCGGGCTGCAGGCCGGGAACAATCACATCCCAGGTGATACGCCACTGGCTGGCACCGAGCGAACGTGCCGCCTCTTCCAGCGAGCGATCGAGTTTTTCACTGGCTGCCACCAGCGTGACGATGGCGCGCGGCAGCGAGAAATAGAGATAGCCGATAAACAGACCGGCCAGCGAATAGGCCAGCGTCCAGCGTTCATGCACCAGGTGCAGGCTAATTTGCGCCAGCAATCCCTGACGTCCAGCGAGCATCACCACCAGAAAGCCCACCACCACGCCGGGAAACGCCAGCGGAAACGTCAGCAGTGCCAGCAAGATACCGCGTCCAGCAAAACGCTGGCGCGCGAGGAAGCAGCCAACGATGGCGGCAATCATTAACGTCACCAGCGTCACCGCCAGCGACAGCAGTACCGTGTTTAGCAAACTCACCAGGTAATGCGGCTGGCTGAATACCGTCCAGTAACCGCTGTGTTGGGTGCTGCGGTCTTCTTGCATCCCCATTTGCAGCAACCGGGCAAACGGCAACAGCCAGAAGGCGCAGAAGAATAACAGCGCGGGCAGCGTCAGCCACAGCCAGCGGCTGCCCGGCAGTGTGCGAATCTGGCGACGCGTGGTCGCCAGGGTGTCAGACATCGACATTAACGAATCTCACTCAGGTATTTTGCCGAGAAGGCTTTCTGCGCATCCGCCATCTGCTGGTAGTCCACGGTTTGCGCACGTGCATAATCACTATCTGGCAGGAAGAATTTCTTCGCGTCGGCCGACATCGCTGAAGGACGCACCGGACGCAGGAAGGCATTGGCCCAAATTGCCTGACCTTTATCCGACAGCACGTAGTCGATCACTTTTTTGCCGTTGGCTGGGTGCGGTGCGTTCTTCACCAGGCTGATGACGTACGGCACCGTCACCGTGCCCTCTTTGGGAATAACAAAGGCCACGTTGGCGTGATCTTTATATTTGGCGCGATAGGCGTTGAAGTCGTAATCGAGCAGGATGGGGATCTCACCGGAAATCAGGCGCGCATATGCAGTCTGCTTCGGTACGATCGGCTGGTTGGCCTGCAATTTTTTGAACCAGTTGAGCGCAGGCGTGAAGTCCTGCATGTTGCCGCCCTTCGCCTGATTCACCGCCACCGCCGCCACATAGCCCACAAAGGCGCTGGCCGGATCGAGGTAGCCGATCATGCCTTTATATTCTGGCTTCAGCAGGTCGTCCCAGGATTGCGGTACCGGTGCGCCGCCAAGGGCATCAACGTTAACCATAAAGCCCATGGTGCCAGAGTGCAGCGCCACCCATTTGCCGTCCGGATCTTTCATGCCGGCTGGGATCTCGTCCCAATGGGCGGGCTGGTAACCGGTGATAACGCCGGCGCTGTCGGCCTGGATGCCAAAACTGACGCCGTAATAAACCACATCTGCCACCGGATTACCTTTCTCCGCCACCATCTGCGCCAGCGCCTGACCGGAGTTTTTGTTGTCCTGCGGCACCTGAATACCGGTGTCTTTGGCGATAGCTTTAAGCTGGGTTCCCCAGTCAGCCCATTCGGGCGGACAGTTGTAGCAAATCGCGGTATCGGCGGCGTGAGAGGTCATGCTGAACAGCGAACCGGCACTGATTACAAGCGCACCGGCAACGATTTTTACTTTTTTATGCAGCGTCATGATGGTTCCCTGGAGTTAGCGATCAAAGATAAAGCGGGGGCGGCGATGCTGGCGCCGAGCCGTATTTGATGTGGCAGCACGCGCGTACCGCGGCTGGCCTGTTGTAACAACATGTCGATAGCGCCAGCGCCAAGCAGATCGACTGGCTGTGTGACACTCGCCAGCGAGGGCGCCATGTGCTCGCCAATATCAATGCCATCAAAGCCCATTACCGACAGCTGCTTTGGAATGCGCACGCCAGCGCGTGCCGCGGCACCAATCAGGCTGATGGCGAGCAAATCATTGGTACAAATTACGGCGCTGAGCGGCGTATCGCCTTGCAGCTGAGGCTGCAACCGCGCGAAATCAGATTGCGTGTGGCTGGCCATTTCGATCACCGGCAGCGAAAGCAATCCCGCCCGCTGCATCGCATCGCCATAGCCTTGATAGCGCAGACGCGCGCGGTCCGATTGCAGCATTGGCCCCGCCACCATGCCGATGTGGCGATGCCCAAGCGCCAGCAGATGGTCGGTGGCTTCCTGCATCGCCTGACGGTTATCGACGCAAATCGCTGGCCAATGACTCTCCTGAGGCACGTTATGCGTCAGCACAAACGGCATTTCCGCCTGCTGTAAGGTTTGCAGCACCGCGCTGTGGTCGGCATCGGCCACGGTCAGAACCAAACCGGCGACGCGCTGGCGCAGCATGTGTTCAACAATGGCCGCTTCACGCTCGGGCTGATAATCGCTGGTCGCCACCAGCAAGCCATAACCGGCCACGCGTGCCTGGCGCTCCATCGCCTGCAGCTGGCGGGCGAAGATGGGATTGAGCAGCGACGGCAGCAGCACGCCGAGCGTGGTGGAGTTCTGGGTACGCAGCTGGCGGGCAATATGATTGGGGCGAAAGCCGAGCTGCTCGGATGCCATCAACACCTTCTGCAGGGTGTCAGTGCGCAACAGATGAGGATCGGAAAAAGCGCGTGCGGCGGTGGCGCGAGAAACGCCAGCCAGTTTGGCCACATTGATCAAATCGGACATATTCGCCTCGTAAAGTACCAATGAGATCGATCTCATTGGCGCTTAAACTAGCGGCGAACTGTGACAGCAACATCGCGGAAAAATGACGGGAAGATGACAGCAGCGCCAACTGCTGTCAGTCAGAAATTACAACATCAGGAAGGCGTAACCTTCGTTTTGCAGCGAGGCGACGGTGGTACCACTCGACAACGTATGCGTGACGCGGGTATCAATCCAGTTACGTTCCAGCTGATGGAAAGCCACCGACTGATCGCAAATAGTCACTTTCACGCCCGCCTTTTTAAGCTCATCAATCAGCTTAAGGTTTGGGTTATCGGTGCCATACGCTTTGCGGAACTGGTCGTTATTCAGCGCCGCTGGCACCGCATCGCTATTAATCGATACCACAAACTTCAGCTGATCCAGCGGTACGCCCGCTGCGTAATAGAGGTTTGTCACGCGCGCCACACGCTCCAGCCCAAGGTTGGGCTGACGAATATCGCCTTCGCTACGGTTAATCTGGAAGACAACTTTATTGCTCAAACCCGGCGTGGCGGCGGGATTGTAGTCTGGTACGCTGACAAAGTGGATCTTGCCATAACCCGCGATGGCAGGTGTGCTCCAGAAATCGGCGGGTTCACTTTTCTTGTCCGCAAACTTGCCGCTGACTTTATCTACCCATTCCGGAAGCTGTAACACATTACCGCCGACAAAACCTGCCAGTGCGGCGATGACAATATAGGATGCTGGACGCATTTCACTTCTCCTGTAGCTGAAATTTACATCTGTAAAAGGGCATAACCCTGATTTTCCAGCGTCGACACGGTGGTCGGACTGGAGAGAGCATGAATCACGGAAGCATCGATCCACGCTTTGGGGAAGTGATGGAACGCCACGGACTGATCGCACACCGACACCTTCACACCCAACTTATTCAGTGCGCCAATCAGCGCTAAGTTCGGGTTATCGGCTTTGTAAAACTGCTGAAAATGCGCGTTATCCAGCATCGCGGGTGTGGCATCACCGGTTACCGAAACGACAAAATGCAGATCCTCGGCTGGTACGCCTGAAGCGATATAGAGATTGACCACGCGCGCCACGCGCTCCAGTCCAAGATTTGGCCGCTTCATATCCCCTTCGCTTTTGGTGATCTGAAACACCACTTTGTTGCTCAGGCCCACAACCGGCTTAAATGCCGCGTCAGCTTCATAATGGATTTTGCCGTAGCCATCGACGGCGGGAGTGCTCCAGAAACCATCCGGATCGGTCGGTTCGGAGGAAAAATGACTTACCACGCGCTGATACAGGTCATCACCTTTACTCACGGTGGCGCCCACAAAACCACCCACAATGGCAATCAGGGCATATGAAACAACAGAACGCATAAAGATTCTCCGGCATGCACTGCGCGTCAATTCACAGTCCGTTTGAATAAAGTGCCTTATCTATACCACAGCGCACGCTGGGCAAAAGTCCTGTACTGACGGGGTGTCCGGTATATTCATTGCGCGAAAAATAATTAGCAGGGTTAATTGAAAAAGCCTTTCGATTGTTACGGCGGGGAAAGCGCAGAAATGGCTGGCCGTGAAATGGTGAGCACAATCCAGATGAAATAAGTTTACGTGCGTTTAAAATCTATCCGTTAATAACTGTATAGCGCGTAACGCCCGTCTCAATCACGATTAAATTAATTGATGGATAAAATGGGCCAATACCTCAGATTGTCCACTGCTTTTCAGAGTAAACCTGGAAAAGTTCATGCCAAATTCAGTAATTTTGAGCAACTTTACTTAACTTTAAGTTTTGATGTTAAGCAACGCCTAGTTATAAGTGCACAGCTATTCAATTTTTTGCTGCAATTTTTCATTATCGCGACCATTTTTTCATTTCACCTTCATTTTGCGACACGCTTTGCTTGTCGCGGCAGGCTGGTTAAGATAGAGCGCGCTGCACAAATGGATGAGAGCGCAGAACATTTGAACCTCTTACCTGTCCAAAATCAGGTGACTTTTACAGGATCAAGGCATGTTTAACCGGTTGAAAAAATCAGTGCTGGCAGCCCTTATTCCTACGCTGCTGCTTACGCCCGCACTCAGTGCGCGTGCCGACCTGAGTGATACGCTGCCTGATATGGGCACCACGGCAGGTTCAACGCTGTCGATTAATCAGGAATTGCAGATGGGCGACTTCTACGTGCGCCAGCTGCGTGCCAGTGCGCCACTGATTAACGATCCGCTGCTAAATCAATACATTAATGAACTTGGCCAGCGTCTGGTGGCGCACGCCAATTCGGTACGCACGCCGTTTCACTTCTTTCTGATTCAAAACGATGAGCTTAACGCTTTTGCCTTCTTTGGCGGCAATGTAGTGCTGCACTCCTCGCTGTTCCGCTACACCGATAATGAAAGCCAGCTCGCCTCGGTCATGGCGCATGAAATCTCGCACGTGACTCAGCGCCATTTGGCGCGCGCCATGGAAGAGCAGAAACGTAACGCGCCCCTTACCTGGGTGGGTGCGTTGGGTTCCATTCTGCTGGCGATGGCCAGTCCACAAGCAGGCATGGCAGCGTTGACCGGTACGCTGGCGGGCACGCAGCAAGGCATCATCAGCTTTACGCAAGGCAATGAACAGGAAGCGGACCGCATCGGCATCCAGGTGCTGCAACGGGCCGGCTTCGATCCGCAAGCGATGCCAAACTTCCTGCAAAAACTGGCCGATCAAAGCCGCTTCTCCTCCAAGCCGCCGGAAATTTTGCTAACGCATCCGTTGCCCGACAGCCGCCTGGCCGATGCGCGCAACCGTGCCAACCAGATGCGTCCAGTGGTGGTGCAATCCTCACAGGATTTTTATATGGCTAAGGTACGCTCGCTGGGCATGTACTCTACTGGCCGTAATCAGCTGACCGATGATTTGTTAAATGAGTACAGCAAAGGCAACGTGCGTGAACAGCAAGCGGCGCAGTATGGTAAAGCAGTGCAGTTCCTGCAGGCGAAAAGCTTTGATAGCGCGAAGCGTGTGATTGCGCCGCTGCTGGCGAAGCAGCCGGACAACGTTTGGTTTCTCGATATCATGACCGATATCGACATCGGACTGAAGCAGCCACAGCAGGCAATCACCATGCTGAGTAGCGCCAAAGGCAGCAGCACCAATCCGGTGCTGCAACTGAACCTCGCCAACGCCTATGTTGAAGCGAAACAGCCGGCGAACGCCAGCCTCATTCTCAACCGCTACACTTTCGCGCATCCGGACGATCTCAACGCCTGGGATCTGCTGGCGCAGGCTTCGGCCGCACAGGGCTTGCGTGATGAAGAACTCTCGGCGCGTGCCGAAGGTTTAGCGCTAAATGGGCAACTCGATCAGGCCATAAGCACCTTGAGCAGCGCCAGTGCGCAGGTACCGCTCGGCAGCCTGAAGCAGGCGCGCTATGACGCGCGCATCGATCAGTTCCGTGAACTGCAGAAGCGCTTCAAGGTGTATCAGAAGGGATAATGTCCAGGTGCGCATAAATGCGCACCCTACGAAAACCGCGCACGTAGGGTCGCCATTCATGGCTTAATGCCGATCGCTTAAGCGTGAATAAATCATCGCACGTTCCGTAGCGGCGCGATTTATCGCGCAATGAATTGCGCCGCTACGGCATGTGGCGCGGTTAATTCAGCTTAAAGCCATTCGTTACAATGCGTTAAAGCTCCAGCGCTTCCTTAACAAACGGAATGGTGAGTTTACGCTGCGCGCTAATGGAGGCGCGATCGAGGCGATCCAGCGTATCAAACAGCGTGCGCATTTCGCGATCGAGTCGTTTCAGCAGGAAGCGCCCAACATCTTCCGGCAGCTCAAAGCCACGTAATCCCGCACGCAGCTGCATCGCCTGCAATTTATCTTCATCCGACAGCGGCTGCAAACGGTAGATCTGCCCCCAATCAAGACGCGAAGCCAGATCCGGTAAGCCGAGATTGAGCTGGCGCGGCGGTCGATCGCCCGTAATCAGCAAACGCGTTTTACCGATTTCCAGGATGCGATTATAGAGATCGAAGATCGCCATTTCCCATTCGGGATCGCCCGCAATACATTCGATATTATCGATGCATACCAGCGCCAGATTCTCCATGCCTTCCAGCACTTCCGGTACGAACCACGTACGTTTATCCAGCGGCACATAACCCACCGCTTCGCCGCGCGCCGAGAGTTCGGCGCAAGCCGCGTGCAGCAAATGACTGCGGCCGCCGCCTTCGCGTGACCAGAAATAGAGATAGCTGCCGTGTTGCTGTGAAAGTGCGCCTTGCAGCGCCGCCAGCAGAGACGTGTTTTCCCCCGGCCAGAAACTGGCGAAGGTTTCATCATCGGGTAAATAGAGTGGCAGTGAGAGCTGTGCCGGCGTGTTCAGAAGTACCTCAACGGATGAGCGGGCAGAAAACCGCGCAAGTTTATCACGATCTTTGTCGGAGATGAACCGGGCTTCCCTGCCCGGCTTGCAGCCTTAGCTTTCGCGCTTCTCTTCCGCATCCAGCACCACTTCTTCAGGACGTAACAGGCTGATTAAACGGAAAATCAGTGCCAGGCCCACGCCAACAATCGTCGCCAGCGCCATGCCTTTTAACTCGGCGGCGCCAATGTGCACTTTGGCACCGCTCACGCCGATGATCAGGATTACCGACGTCAGGATCAGGTTCTGCGCCTTGTTGTAATCCACTTTGGATTCGATCAGCACACGAATACCCGATGCGCCGATCACGCCGTACAGCAGCAGCGATACGCCGCCCATGACCGGCACCGGAATCGCCTGGATTGCCGCCGCCAGCTTGCCAACGCAAGAGAGCAGGATAGCGAAGATTGCCGCGCCACCGATCACCCAAGTGCTGTAAACGCGGGTAATCGCCATTACCCCGATGTTCTCGCCGTAAGTGGTGTTTGGCGTTGAGCCGAAGAAGCCGGAGATCATGGTGGATAAACCGTTGGCAAACATGGAGCGATGCAGCCCAGGATCGCGAATCAGATCTTTCTTCACGATGTTGGCCGTCACCACTAAGTGGCCGACATGCTCGGCAATCACCACTAGCGCGGCAGGCAGAATGGTCAGCATCGCCACCCACTCAAAGCGTGGCGTGTAGAAGGTTGGCAGCGCAAACCAGGGCGCATTCTCTACCGTACTCCAGTCAACAATGCCCATCGCAGACGAGAGCGCATAACCCACCAGTACGCCGATCAGGATCGGGATGATGGCGAGGAAGCCACGGAACAGCACCGAACCAAATACGGTGACCGCTAGCGTCACCATCGAGATGATCACGGTTTTGCTGTCTGGCGAGGTACCGTCAGCAGGCAACAAACCAGCCATATTCGCCGCCACACCCGCCAGTTCCAGGCCGATAACCGCCACAATCGCGCCCATCGCCGCTGGCGGGAACATCACATCAAGCCAGCCGGTACCGGCTTTCTTCACGATCAATGCCACCACACAGAACAGGAAACCACAGAGGATAAAGCCACCAAGCGCCACTTCATAACCGAGCGGCAACAGCAGCAGCACCGGCGAAATAAAAGCAAAGCTTGAGCCGAGATAGGCCGGAATTTTGCCTTTACAGATAAACAGATAGAGCAGCGTACCGACGCCATTGAACAGCAACACCGTAGCCGGGTTGATGTGGAACAGAATTGGCACCAGCACGGTTGCGCCAAACATGGCGAACAGGTGCTGCAGGCTGAGTGGAATGGTTTGCAGTAGCGGTGGGCGTTCGCTAACGCCAATAGCGCGACGAGTCATTATTATCCCCTATCCTCTACGTTCTTCACGCTATGGCTGCATTGCCCGGGCGTGAATAACTCAAGGATGACATTGTTGTGTTTTTAGACAAAAAAAAGCCGACTCTCTGGCCGGCTGGTTGCTTTATTTGGTTCCGAAAATCTTGTCCCCGGCATCGCCGAGTCCCGGGATGATGTATCCCTTTTCGTTCAATCCCTGATCGACAGATGCGGTGTACAGCTCCACATCCGGATGCGCTTTTTCTAAAGCCGCAATGCCTTCCGGCGCGGCCACTAGCACCAGCACTTTAATGCTGGTACAACCGGCTTTCTTCAGCAGGTCGATAGTCGCAATCATGGAACCACCGGTTGCCAGCATCGGATCGACCACCAGCGCCAGGCGCTCTTCAATATTCGATACCAGCTTCTGGAAGTACGGTACTGGCTCCAGCGTCTCTTCATCACGATAGACGCCAACCACGCTGATACGCGCGCTCGGTACGTGCTCGAGCACCCCTTCCATCATGCCCAGGCCCGCACGCAGAATCGGAACGACGGTGATTTTTTTACCTTTGATCTGATCGATTTCGACCGGACCGTTCCAGCCTTCGATAGTTACGCGCTCGGTTTCCAGATCGGCTGTGGCTTCATAGGTCAGCAGGCTGCCCACTTCCGAGGCCAGCTCGCGGAAACGCTTGGTGCTGATATCATGCTCACGCATCAGGCCCAGTTTATGTTTGACCAGCGGGTGTTTGACTTCCACGATCTTCATGATTGTTCTCCCGGAATTGAGTTGAGCTAAAAAAAAATCGCCGGATTATACCGCCTTTTCGCCGCCGCGCCACTTGTCATCGGTCAATGGCTTGCCTTAATCAGCTCAAGAGTAAGGATTGGCGAAAATCTGACGCTGTGCAAAGGCAGCGTGAGATGGGACTCGCAAACGTTTGCCTGCGCTGTTAGAATTGCCGCGCTTAATTTTTGCCACCAACCGCAACTCGCGTGGGGATTCCGCAGTGACCGACAAAACCTCTCTCAGCTACAAAGACGCCGGTGTCGATATCGATGCTGGTAACGATCTGGTTGACCGTATTAAAGGCGTAGTGAAAAAAACCCGCCGCCCGGAAGTCATGGGTGGATTGGGCGGATTCGGTGCGCTCTGTGCGCTGCCGCAAAAGTACCGCGAGCCGGTGCTGGTCTCCGGAACTGATGGCGTCGGCACCAAGCTGCGTCTGGCGATGGATCTCAAACGCCACGATAGCATCGGCATCGATCTGGTTGCGATGTGTGTCAACGACCTGATCGTGCAAGGTGCAGAGCCGCTGTTCTTCCTCGATTATTACGCGACCGGCAAGCTGGATGTAGAAACCGCGTCATCGGTCATCACCGGCATCGCCGAAGGCTGCTTGCAGTCGGGCTGTGCGCTGGTGGGCGGCGAAACCGCTGAAATGCCAGGCATGTATCACGGCGAAGATTACGACGTGGCCGGTTTCTGCGTTGGCGTGGTGGAAAAATCAGAAATCATTGACGGTTCGAAAGTGCAGGACGGCGACGTGCTGATTGCGCTGGGTTCCAGCGGCCCGCATTCGAACGGTTACTCGCTGGTGCGCAAAATTCTGGAAGTCAGCCAGACCGATCCAGAAACCAAGCAGCTGGACGGCAAATCACTGGCCGATCACCTGCTGGCACCTACCCGCATTTACGTGAAAAACATCCTTAGCCTGATTGAACAGGTTGATGTGCATGCGATTTCACATCTGACCGGCGGCGGCTTCTGGGAAAATATCCCACGCGTGTTGCCAGACAACACCCAAGCCGTGCTGGAAGAGAGCAGCTGGCAGTGGCCGTCAGTATTTACCTGGATGCAGCAGGCCGGCAACGTCAGCCGTCACGAAATGTACCGCACCTTTAACTGCGGCGTGGGCATGGTGATTGCGCTGAGCCCAGCGGATGCGGATAAAGCGGTACAGCTAATGACCGACGCTGGCGAAAAAGCGTGGAAAATTGGTGTGATTAAAGCCTCTGATGCTGAAGAGCGTGTGGTTATTAACCCATGAAAAAACTGGTTGTGCTGATCTCCGGCAACGGAAGCAATCTTCAGTCCATCCTCGACGCCTGCGCAAGCGGGCGGATTAACGGCAGCGTTGCTGCCGTTTTCAGTAATAAAGCCAGCGCCTATGGTTTGACGCGCGCGCGGGAAGCCCATGTTCCCAGCCACGCGTTAGCCGCCAGCGAGTTTGCCGACCGTGATGCTTTTGATCGCCAGCTGATGCAGGAGATTGATGCTTACGCGCCCGATCTGGTGGTGCTCGCCGGCTATATGCGTATCCTCAGTCCGACCTTCGTCGCGCACTATCACGATCGTTTGGTGAATATCCATCCGTCGCTATTGCCGAAGTATCCGGGTTTGCATACTCATCGTCAGGCGCTGGAAAACGGCGACGAGGAGCATGGCACCTCGGTGCATTTTGTGACTGACGAGCTGGATGGCGGACCGATCGTTTTGCAGGCGCGCGTACCGGTGTTTGCGGGCGATAGCGAAGACGACATCAGCGCGCGCGTGCAGCATCAGGAACACGCGATTTATCCACTGGTCATCAGCTGGTTTGTTGATGGGCGTTTGCAGATGCGTGCGGGTAAAGCGTGGTTGGATGGTGAACCATTGCCGCCCGAAGGCTACGCCCACGACTGATTTCTCTGGTGCGCATAAATGCGCACCCTACGATGTAGGGTCGCCATTCATGGCGACCGTCATTAACCAAACCTTCCCGTAATGTAATCTTCGGTGCGTCGCGCTTTTGGCGAGGTAAAGATGCGATCGGTTTCATCAAATTCCACCAGCTGACCGTTATGCATAAACGCGGTGTAATCCGACACCCGCGCCGCCTGCTGCATGTTGTGCGTCACCAGCACCAGCGTGAAATGCTGCTTCAGCGTGGTCATCAGCTCTTCGATCACCAGAGTTGAAATCGGATCGAGCGCCGACGTCGGCTCATCCAGCAGCAACACCTCGGGTTCAATCGCAATGGCGCGCGCAATCACTAAACGCTGCTGCTGACCGGTCGAGAGCGTTAACGCATTCTGTCCCAGCTGATCCTTCACTTCGCTCCACAGCGCCGCCGCGCGCAGCGCACGTTCGCAGGCTTCATTCAGCACGCGTCGATCGCGCACGCCTTGCAAGCGCAGGCCGTACACCACGTTTTCGTAGATCGATTTCGGGAACGGATTCGGCCGCTGGAACACCATGCCAATGCGGCGACGCAGGGCGGGCAGATCCTGATTCGCCTGCATCACGGCGTAACGATCGAGCAAAATTTCGCCCTCAATGCGACAGCGATCAATCACATCATTCATACGATTAAAACAGCGCAGCAGCGTGGATTTGCCACAGCCGGAAGGACCAATCAGCGCCGTGATACAGTTTTTGGGGATCTGCAGATCAATATTATTTAACGCCTGGCGCTCGCCGTACCACAGCGATAGCTGATTAACGGTAAGAGCAATGTCGTGATCGCGCGTCATCAGAAAACCTTTTTAGTGCGTCATGAGCCGGTAACGCTCACGCAGCCGATGACGCAGCGCCTTGGCCAGCAGATTGAGCGACAGAATGATCACCACCAGCAGCAATGCAGTGGCGTAAACCAGCGGTCGATCAGCGTCAAGATTTGGGCTTTGAAACGCCAAATCGTAGATCTGAAAACCGAGGTGCATGAATTTGCGATCGAGGTGCAGATAGGGGAATACCGCATCCACCGGCAGCTCTGGCACCATTTTCACCACGCCCACCAGCATCAGCGGCGCGGTTTCTCCGGCTGCGCGCGCCACGGCCAGAATCAGGCCGGTCAGCATTGCCGGTACCGCCAGCGGCAGCACCACGCGCCACAGCGTTTCCGCCTGGGTTGCACCCAGCGCCAGCGATCCCTGACGCAGATTATCCGGGATACGCGACAATCCTTCTTCGGTCGCGACGATAACCACTGGCAGCGTCAGCAGCGCCAGCGTTAGCGCGGCCCACAGTAAACCTGGCGTGCCAAAGGTGGGATTAGGTAACGCGCTGGCGAAGAACAGCTGATCAATCGTGCCGCCGATTAGCCAGACAAAGAAGCCGAGACCAAACACGCCGTAAACAATGGATGGCACGCCCGCCAGGTTAACCACCGCGATGCGCACCAGGCGCGTCAATGCGTTGCGCCCGGCATACTCATGCAACCAAAGCGCGGCAATAACGCCAAGCGGCATCACAATTATCGACATCAGCAGCACCATCAGCACGGTACCGAAGATCGCCGGAAACGCGCCACTTTCGCCGCCGCCGGAGGTCGGTGAATCGCTGACAAATTGCCAAATCTGACTGAAAAAGTGCAGCATTTTGTTGGTTAATGTCATGGCATTCGGGTACCACGCATCAACAACCTGCGCCAGCGGAAGGGTATGATCAACGCCCTGTACATCACGCAGCACCAGCGTATCGCGCTGACTTTCCTGCTGCAGATGCGTTAACTGCTGCGCCAGCGCGTTAAAGCGGCGCTGTAACGCTGTGCGATTAGCATCAAACTCGGACTGCACTTCGAGGTTGAAAGTGCCGTTGCGCTGCTGCTCATCGGCCTGCTGTTGCAGGCTCTCCAGCTGCGCGTTAAGACGCGCCATATCAATGCGGCGAATTTGGCTCGCCTGGCGCAGTTGCTCATGCACCTGCTGCAAACGCTGATGCAGCAAGGCATCGCGGCTGCGTGCGGTCATCACTTCATTATCCTGACGCAGCTCCACCAGCCAGCCGTACGCATTGCCGCCATTACGGCGCTGCAGCACTATCACATCAGCAGGTCGACGGGTTTTCGCTGCGCCCTGGCTATACAGCACGCGAAAATCCGGCGCAGCAAAATCGCGGTTGCCGGTTTTCACCACGTAACGCCACTGCGCGCCCTGCTGCTGTTTTTGCAGCGTTTCACCCAGCACCATCACCGCGCTGCCTTCCGGCGGCTGGAACTGATATTGATCGACTGGTTGTGGCCAGAAGGCGCGTACGCCCTGCCAACCCAGGAGACCAATCAGCAAGGTAAACGCCAGTAGACACACCGCGACAGCCCCGGCCGTCAGCCAGCGCCAGCGATCGTTCTGTTGCATCGCTTTCATCCCTGGCCCTCATGCTGGCTGTAACGTTGGCGCAGGCGCTGACGAATCAATTCGGCAATGGTGTTGATCACTAAAGTGAAGATCAGCAGAAGCAAGGCACTGAGGAAAAGAATGCGGTAATGCGCGCTGCCGGCCGCCGCTTCGGGCATTTCAATGGCGATATTGGCGGAGAGCGCACGCAGGCCAGTAAACAGGCCACCTTCGCTCACTGGCGTATTACCGGTGGCCATCAGCACAATCATCGTCTCGCCGACGGCTCGGCCAAAACCAATCATTAAGGCGGCAAAGATACCCGCCGAGGCGCCCGGCAGCACGACGCGCGTCAGGGTTTGCCACGGCGTGGCGCCCAGCGCCAGCGAACCCTGCCCCAGCGCACCCGGTACGCTGAATAACGCATCTTCAGATAAGGTGAATATTAGCGGCACCAGCGCAAAACCCATCGCCAGCGCGGCTACCAGCAGGTTGCGCTGTTCGTAATGCGCTAAGCGTTCACCCATTTCCGGCCAAAACAGCGTTGGCAGCCACAGCGTGAGTAACGTCATGACGAACAGCACCGGCAGCAGCAGAATCACTTCAAAACCCGGACGTCGCCAACTTGCAGGCAAACGCGGACTGAGCACGCCGCATAATAATAACGTGGCGGCGAGTACCAGCGGCAGCAGCAAAACGCCGACCAGCGCGGTGCTGATATGCGGCGCCAGCCAGACGCCGGCGATTAAACCAATCACCACGCTCGGCAGTGCCCCCATCATTTCAATGCCAGGTTTCACCCAACGGCGTAAAGCGGGCGACATGAACCACGCGGTATACATTGCCGCGGCCAACGCCAGCGGCGTAGCAAACAGCAGCGCCAGGCTGGCGGCTTTCAGCGTGCCCAGCACCAGCGGCATCAGGCTGAACTTGGCCTGATAGCTATCTCCCGCCGCCGTGGATTGCCATACCCAGTCGGGCTGCGGATAGTTTTCATACCAGATCTTTTGCCATAGGTTGCGCCAGGTGAAGTCTGGCCACGGATTATCCAGCGCAAACTGTTGCCATTGCCCGGCTCGCTCAATGATTAAGCCATCACCACGCGGCGAGAACGCCAGCGCCTGAATGCCCGGTGCCAGCTGACGCGTTAATATCGCGCCCAGCTGCTTGCTGGCGAACAGCTGAATGTTGCCCTGTGCGTCATAAGTGGCAAAGACACGACGCTGCGCTTCAGGCGCAACGCCGAGCGCATTCTGGCTGCCGTTGAAAGTATGAATCGCCTGCAGGCGCGGCCCTTTATCACCCGCAATCGCAAACCATTGTTGCACGCCACGCGCATCCTGAATCAGCAAGCTACGACCGCCCGCCAGCATATGCAGGCTCTGCGGCGGCAGATTAAGGGTTTGGGTTTCGCGCAGCTGCGCAGCCTGCGCGGTGATTTGCCAAACGCGCAGCAAACGTCCGCTGCTGGCGTACAGCAGCGTGCCATCTGGCGATAGCAGCAGATGCTCAGCCTGCTGCTGCGGCAAAAGAATCTGTTGTACTGGTTTTTGATTTTCCAGCGTTAACAGAGTGATGCCCGCGGCGGTTTGCGCGGCGATAAGCCAGCGATTATCGCTGAGCGACGTCAACGCCATGTTGCTGACCGGCCCCTGAGGGAGATGCAGCGGCCGATCGCCAAGTGGGAAACGCCATTCGCCGCTGTCGTTGTTGATAACCGGTTGCATTAACAGCAGTTCGCCCTGCATATTGAGCAGCACGCTGCGGTTATCGCTGCTGGTGACCGCCGCATTAGGCGTGCCATTAAGTGCCAGCGCCGGTCCGGCCGGCTGGCCATCAAGCGGAATAAAACGTGCTTCGTTGCGGCTAATGCGCCAGCCCAGATGGCCATCGCTGCCCATCGCCAGCGTCGGGGCTTTATCCCAGAGCTGGATGTTGGTGGTGGCGTG
Source organism: Pantoea sp. BRR-3P (assembly GCF_039621635.1). NCBI lineage: Bacteria > Pseudomonadati > Pseudomonadota > Gammaproteobacteria > Enterobacterales > Erwiniaceae > Pantoea > Pantoea sp. BRR-3P. The sequence continues at coordinate 976,049 of NZ_CP155066.1, read as the reverse complement.
CATGCCCGGCGCGCTGAACAACGGCACTACCACCCAGATCAACCAAAAGAATAGCAGCAGCATCAGCAGCAAAATTCCCACGCCACAGGCAGTGACTACGCGGCGCACAAAAGTATCAGTGGCGCGTCGACGACGGTCGCTAAAGTGGACAGGAATACGATTTATGCTCATGCAGGCCAGGTTACCGGTGGAAACAAGTCGCTATGTTGCCCGTAGCTGATTGATAAGACAACCTTTGACGTTGGACAAGCCTGCCATACTCTCGCCATAATGGTGACGGACACTGAGCGGTACCGCATTTTTGCGCTTTTTCCGCCGGACATTCCGTCCAGCATCAGCATCTCGGAGTCAGAATGGGTCAGGATAAGCTGTATATAGAAAAAGAATTAAGCTGGTTAAGCTTTAATGAACGCGTATTGCAGGAAGCCTCGGACAAAAGTAATCCGCTGATTGAGCGGATGCGCTTCTTGGGAATCTATTCCAATAACCTTGAAGAGTTCTACAAAGTTCGCTTTGCCGATCTCAAGCGGCGAATTTTGATCAGTGAAGAGCAAGGCAAGCCCACTTCCCTGCGTCATTTATTAAAAAAAATTCAGCTGCGCGTGCAGAAATCGGATCAAGAGTTTGATGCACTCTACAACGATCTGCTACTGGAGATGGCGCGTAATCAGATCTTCCTGATCAACGAACGCCAGCTGTCACCGAATCAGCAAGAGTGGCTGCGCTACTACTTCAAACATCAATTACGCCAGCACGTTACGCCAATTCTGATCAACCATGATACCGACCTGATCGAATTCCTGAAAGACGATTACACCTATCTGGCGGTCGAGATCATTCGCGGCGACGATGTGCGTTATGCGCTGCTGGAGATCCCGTCGGATAAAGTGCCGCGCTTTATTAACTTGCCGGCTGAATCGCCACGCCGTCGCAAGCCAATGATTCTGCTGGATAACATTCTGCGCTATTGCCTGGATGAAATTTTTAAAGGCTTCTTCGATTACGATACGCTGAATGCCTATTCAATGAAGATGACGCGCGATGCCGAGTACGATCTGGTGACGGAGATGGAATCAAGCCTGCTGGAGCTGATGTCATCGAGCCTGAAGCAGCGTCTTAATGCCGAGCCAGTGCGCTTCGTTTATCAGCGCGATATGCCGGATGCGATGGTAGAAATGCTGCGCCATAAGCTGTCGATTTCAAACTATGATTCGATTGTGCCCGGCGGCCGTTATCATAACTTCAAAGATTTCATTGGCTTCCCGAACGTCGGTAAAAGTAATCTGGAAAACCGCCCGCTGCCGCAGATTCGTCATATTGGTTTCGATGGCTTCCGCAACGGCTTCGATGCCATCCGCAATCGCGATGTGCTGCTCTATTATCCGTATCACACCTTTGAGCACGTGCTGGAGCTGCTGCGCCAGGCTTCGTTCGACCCGAACGTGCTGGCCATTAAGATCAACATTTACCGCGTGGCGAAGAATTCGCGCATCATGGATGCGATGATTCACGCCGCCTACAACGGCAAGAAAGTGACGGTGGTGGTTGAACTGCAGGCGCGCTTCGATGAAGAAGCCAATATTCGCTGGGCAAAACGCCTCACCGAAGCCGGCGTGCACGTCATTTTCTCTGCGCCAGGTCTGAAAATTCACGCCAAACTGTTCCTGATATCGCGCCGCGAAGGGGAAGAGGTGGTGCGTTACGCGCATATCGGCACCGGGAATTTCAACGAAAAAACCGCACGCATTTATACTGACTATTCATTGCTGACCGCCGATGCGCGCATTACCAATGAAGTACGTCGCGTATTTAACTTTATTGAAAACCCGTATCGCCCGGTCACCTTCGAGCACCTGCTGGTGTCGCCGCAGAACTCGCGTGACGTGCTGTATAAGCTGATTGACGCGGAAATCGCCAATGCGCAGCAGGGGAATCCTTCGGGCATTACGCTGAAAATCAATAACCTGGTGGATAATGGTTTGGTTGATCGGCTATATGCAGCATCATCAGCGGGTGTAAAAGTGAATCTGCTGGTGCGCGGCATGTGTTCCCTGATTCCGGATTTACCGGGCATCAGTGAAAATATTCGTATTACCAGTATTGTTGACCGCTATCTCGAGCACGACCGCGTCTATATTTTTGAGAATGGCGGCGAGAAAAAGGTATTCCTCTCTTCCGCGGACTGGATGACGCGTAACATTGATCACCGCATTGAAGTGGCTGTGGCGATTCTTGATCCACGCGTGAAGCAGCGCATACTGGACATCATTGCCATTCTGTTTAGCGATACGGTGAAAGCCCGCATCGTCGATAAAGAGCTGAGTAACCGTTATGTGCCGCGTGGCAACCGTAAAAAAGTCCGCTCGCAGCTGGCCATTTACGACTACATCAAGAAACTGGAACAACCCGAATAACGCCTATGCCAATCTCACATAAAAGTACGCCGAAACCTCAGGAGTTCGCGGCAATCGACCTCGGCTCGAACAGCTTCCATATGGTCATTGCCCGCGTGGTGGATGGCGCTTTGCAAGTGCTGGGCCGCCTGAAACAGCGCGTACATCTGGCCGATGGGCTGGATGCACAAAATCGCCTAAGCGAAGAGGCGATTGAACGCGGGCTGAGCTGTCTGGCGTTGTTCGCTGAACGTTTGCAGGGCTTCAGCCCGGCCAACGTCACCATCGTCGGCACGCACACGCTACGTATCGCCAGCAATGCAGAAGAGTTCTTGCAGCGCGCTGCCGAAGTGATCCCCTACCCTATCGAGGTCATTTCCGGCAATGAAGAAGCACGTCTGATTTTCATGGGCGTGGAGCATACGCAGCCGGAAAAAGGCCGCAAGCTGGTGATTGATATCGGCGGCGGCTCAACGGAACTGGTCATTGGTGAAGATTTTGAGCCACAGCTGGTGGAAAGCCGCCGCATGGGTTGTGTCAGCTTCGCCAATCTCTATTTCCCAAAAGGAGAAATCTCAGCGGAGAACTTCCGCCGTGCGCGCCTGTCCGCTGCGCAGAAGCTGGAAACCATGGCGTGGCAATATCGTCTGCATGGCTGGCAATATGCGCTGGGCGCGTCGGGCTCGATTAAAGCCGCCTGTGAAGTGCTGCTGGCGATGGGCGAAAAAGAGAAGCTGATTACCCCGGAAACGCTGGAGCTGCTCACCAGCGAAGTGCTGAAGCATAAATCTTTTAACGCACTGAGCCTGCCGGGATTATCGGAAGAGCGTAAAGCGGTGTTCGTGCCGGGCTTAGCAATTTTGTGTGGCGTGTTTGATGCGTTAGCGATTCGCGAGCTGCGTCTCTCTGATGGCGCGTTGCGCGAAGGCGTGCTGTATGAGATGGAAGGACGTTTCCGCCATCAGGATATTCGTAGTCGCACTGCGCAAAGCCTGGCAAATCACTATGCGATTGATAGCGACCAGGCGCGTCGCGTGCTGGAAACCACCGAGCAGCTCTATCTGCAGTGGCAGGAACAGAATCCTAAGCATGCTAATCCGCAGCTGTCAGCGCTGCTGAAATGGGCGGCGCTATTGCATGAAGTGGGATTAACCATCAATCACAGCGGCATGCAGCGCCATTCGGCCTATATCCTGCAAAACTCAAATATGCCGGGTTTTAATCAGGATCAACAGATGCTGCTGGCCACGCTGGTACGCTTCCATCGCAAAGCGGTGAAGCAGGATGAGATGCCACGCTTCACCTTGTTTAAAAAGAAACAGTTTCTACCGATGGTCTTCCTGCTGCGCCTCGGCACGCTGCTGAATAACCAGCGCCAGGCGACCACCAAACCGGATTCGCTCAAATTGAGCACGGACGATGGTCATTGGACGCTCACTTTCCCGGCGGGCTTCATGAGCCAGAACACGCTGGTGCAGCTGGATCTGGAGCGTGAGCAAGCCTACTGGAATGATGTCACCGGTTGGAAACTGATGCTGGAAGAGGAGTAAAACGGGCTGCTGGCCCGTCGTATCACCATGACAACACGCCCCGATAACTATTTCGCTGAAAAGTACGGTCTGACGCCGACGCATTCTGAAGTCCTGGCGGCCCTTCCCCACCTTGAAATGGGGAAAGCGCTGGATTTAGGCTGTGGCCAGGGCCGAAATAGCCTTTTCCTCAATCAGCATGGCTTTGAAGTCACGGCCTGGGACAGCAATCCGACGAGCCTGGATCGCCTGAACAGCATCATCGCTGAAGAGAATCTGCAGAATATTCACACCGAATTGTGCGACCTCAATAGCGTACGGTTTAACGGTGACTATCAGTTTGTACTTTCGACTGTGGTGATGATGTTCCTGCAGCCGTCCACCATCCCACAGCTGATTGCCGATATGCAGGCCAGCACGCGCAAGTACGGCTACAACCTGATTGTGGCGGCGATGAACACCGATGATTATCCTAATACGCAGAACTTTCCGTTCGCCTTTAAATCCGGCGAACTGAGCCATTACTACCGTAACTGGCACATCGTGAAGTACAACGAAGATGTTGGTGAACTGCATCGGCGTGATGAAAACGGTAATCGCATTAAAACCCGTTTTGCCACCTTGCTGGCGCAGAAAGCCAGCTACTGATACAACGGCCGCCGCGCGCGGCCGTTTTTTGTCTGACTTCGATCAACACTTTGCCCCTTTATTGCTCATTTTTCACACAGCGATTGATTTAGCGATGAAGGTATGACTAAATGTTGCCTCCGCCCTGATGGGTAATTACAGGAACCACCCCGCGTGAATAGCGCTATATCTACACGAAGACGTCCCAAAACCAGCACCATGAGCCGCATTATTTTGCTGATCAGCTTCTTTATTTTGATTGGCCGCCTGCTTTTCATCATTCCCGGTGCCATTGAGCATCATCAGCAAAAGAAAGCCATTCCTGAGCCGGTCACGCTAAGCACCAGCGATTCCCGTTAAATTCGCTGCGGGTGCCGATCGCTTCTCGACATTGTTCTTTGAGACAATGCTGCTTTTTACGCTCTGTTACCCGCAACGCGCTACACTGTGAGCTGACTTTACAGACACAAGGAACGCGTTATGTCTGCTGTGCATTCGCAAAAATTAGCTGAAACCCGCCACCATATTCTTACTCTGCTGCTTAATGAGCATGATCTAGTCGATGTGCTGCTGGATAAATCCGTCGATCTTAATGCTGCCGAGCTGCGCAACATCACCGATTGGCGCCAGCAGCTAGAAGATGAACTTCAGCAGCTGCACGCTGCGGATTTAGCCGATATCCTTGAAGCCTTACCTGAAGAGGAACGTCAGGCGCTATGGCGCTTAGTTCCCACAGAACAGCGCGGCCGCGTGCTGGTTGAAGCTTCGGAAACCGTTTGGGCCAGCCTGACGGAAGAAATGTCTGATCGCGATATTCTGCATGCCATTGAGCCGCTGGATATCGACGATCAGGTATATCTGGCGCGCTATTTGCCGCGTGATTTAACCGGCCGTCTGCTTACTACGCTGGAACCGAGTTTGCGTGCGCGTCTGCTGAGCGTGATAGAGCTGGATCGCGATCGCGTTGGCCAGATCATGGATTTCAACATCCTGACGGTGCGATCGGACGTCACTCTGGCTACGGTGCAGCGCTATCTGCGTAAAGGCAAAAAGATGCCGGACGGCACAGATAAGATCTTCATTACTGATGAAAAAAACCAACTGCTGGGTGAGTTAACCCTCACTGATATTCTGCTGAACAAACCAAAGATGTTAGTTGCCGAGGTGATGAACTCACATCCCACTACCTTCCAGCTCAACGATAAAGCCGAAGACGCTGCCAGTGCGTTCGAACGTTATAACCTGATCTCCGCCGCCGTTACCGATGCGCAAGGCAAGCTTATTGGTCGTATCACCATCGAAGACGTGGTTGATTTGGTCAATGAAGAGAATGAAAGCAACATTCGTAAAATGGGCGGTATCAGCCAGGGCGAAGATGTGTTTGCGCCGGTGCGTAAAGCGGTTGGTAAACGGTGGGCCTGGCTGGCGGTAAACCTGTGCACCGCGTTTGTTGCGTCCCGCGTGATTGGCCTGTTTGAAGCGACGATTTCACAGCTGGTGGCCTTGGCCGCACTGATGCCGATCGTTGCGGGCATCGGCGGCAATACCGGCAATCAAACCATCACCATGATTGTGCGTGCGCTAGCGCTGCACCAGGTGGAACCGGGTAACTTCTCGTTTCTGATTATGCGTGAACTCGGCGTGGCGCTAATTAATGGCCTGTTCTGGGGCGGTATTATGGGCGGCGTCACCTGGCTGATGTACGACAATCTGCAATTGGGCGGCGTGATGATGCTGGCGATGGTGCTCAATCTGCTGCTGGCCGCGCTGATGGGCGTGCTGATTCCGTTAATCATGACTAAGATGAAACGCGATCCTGCCGTTGGCTCCAGCGTACTGATTACGGCAATCACCGACACCGGCGGGTTCTTTATTTTCCTCGGTCTGGCGACGGTGTTTTTGCTGCATCACTAAGGCACAAAATCAAGCGCACAGCCAGTGAAGTACATATAAACTCTGTAAATATCACTGACCTGATGGAGAAAAAGCATGTTTAAGGTAGATGATTTTGTACAGTCGAAGACCGGTGGCCCAAAGATGCAGGTGCTGCGCGTGGAAGGCGATATGCTGTGGTGCGCACGCGTTGACGATCACATTAAGCGAGAAATTGAACTCAAAGCCGATACCGTGAATCTGTATCACGAAGACGGCGATTTCGGCGTCTGCTAAAAGAGCGGCCCCATTTCGGGGCCGCTTTTACGGATTGTCGCGCTGCACGTTATTTTGACCGATACCGCCGATAAACGGCAGACGCAGCCTGAATGGGGTGAAATCCAGTCCCATATTCAGACCCAGCACATTCACCTCTAATCCCTCTTCCGCTCCCACCGTTACGCCAAGCACACCGAGTACAGAGAGCTGTACGCCGCGTCCTGAAGGCGGTAACCCCACCGGATTCAACAGTGAGCGATAATCCTTGCCGAGCGCATTGGCTGGCAGATCCAGTTTCAGCACGGGCACTTCACGGCCAATATGCGCCATAAAGGTATTGCTGTTGGGCCCCGGCCAGGCGTGATAGGTAGTTGGCCATGGATACGATTTAATCGCCGCTTCGATCTGTGGAATCATCGCCTGTGCCGCGCTGCCACGATGATCAACCAATAAACGAGGTCTGGCACCGTACCAATAGCCATCCGGCAGATTACTGTTACGCCGCACTTTATCGCCGCTGCCCCAGCTAATCACTTCATAACGCGTATAGCGGGTTTCACCGGCACGCTTGAAGATTATCCACGGATGCACCGCCACTGCGCCTTTCCAGCCATACGTCGGCGCGGCATAGACCTGTACGATAGCTTCGGATGCGTAACGCTTAGGATCCGGTGCGATGCCGGCAGAATCGCGCCGCGCAGATGCCCAACCGCCGCGTTCTGAGGTTAACTCACCACCCCGCGTTGCCTGCGCCAAGCTGGCGCCTAAGGAGAGCAAGATGATGCATAGAAAGGAGATGAGTACGGCTTTGAAAGGCAACATCGACGGCATCCTGATGAGTAATAATCACGCGCTATAGTGCAACGAAAGGGGCGCGTTTGTATTCACGAACTATGCGATAGGACTTTATTGAACGAACACACTATTACTAACCAAAATACAAATATAAAAAAGCCCGCAATTAAGCGGGCTTCGTTTTTACGCATGACTCAAAGCAGGATTTATTCCCACTCAATCGTCGCAGGTGGTTTACCCGAAATATCATAAACCACGCGGGAGATGCCGTTCACTTCGTTGATGATGCGGTTGGAGACGCGGCCGAGGAAATCGTACGGCAGGTGCGCCCAGTGCGCGGTCATGAAGTCGATGGTCTCCACTGCGCGCAGGGATACTACCCAATCATATTTACGACCGTCGCCCATCACGCCCACAGAACGTACCGGCAGGAATACGGTGAAGGCCTGGCTGACCTTGTTGTACAGATCGGCTTTGTGCAGCTCTTCAATGAAGATAGCATCGGCACGGCGCAGCAGATCGCAATACTCTTTCTTCACTTCGCCCAACACGCGTACGCCTAAACCTGGGCCCGGGAACGGGTGGCGATACAGCATGTCGTACGGCAGGCCGAGTTCCAGACCAATTTTGCGCACTTCGTCTTTGAACAGCTCTTTCAGCGGCTCAACCAGCCCCATCTTCATCTCTTTCGGCAGACCGCCCACGTTGTGGTGCGACTTGATCACGTGCGCTTTGCCGGTCGCTGAAGCGGCAGATTCAATCACGTCAGGATAGATGGTGCCCTGAGCCAGCCACTTCACGTCTTCCAAACGCAGTGCTTGCTCGTCGAAAACTTCAACGAAGACACGGCCGATGATTTTACGTTTGGCTTCCGGATCGTTCTCGCCAGCCAGCGCATCAAGGAAACGCGCCTCAGCCGCAACGTGTACGATGTTCAAACCAAAGTGGTCGCCAAACATCTCCAGAACCTGCTCAGCTTCATTCAGACGCAGCAGACCGTTGTCCACGAACACGCAGGTCAGACGATCGCCGATGGCGCGGTGCAGCAGCATCGCGGTCACCGAAGAGTCAACGCCGCCAGATAGGCCAAGGATCACTTTATCGTTACCCACCTGCTGACGAATACGCTCAACCGCATCTTCGATGATTTTGGCTGGCGTCCACAGCGCTTCACAGCCGCAGATGTCACGAATGAAACGCTCCAGCATACGCAAGCCCTGACGCGTGTGCGTCACTTCCGGGTGGAACTGCACGCCGTAGAATTTCTTTTCTTCATTCGCCATGATGGCGAACGGACAAGTTTCGGTGCTGGCAACGGTTTCGAAACCGGCGGGAATAGCGGTAACTTTATCGCCATGGCTCATCCACACGTCCAGCAGCGGTTTACCTGCCGCGCTAATCGCATCTTCAATGTCACGCACCAGCGCGCTCTGGGTCAGCACTTCTACCTGCGCATAACCAAATTCACGCTCGTTGGAGCCTTCAACCTTGCCGCCCAACTGCATCGCCATGGTCTGCATGCCATAGCAAACACCCAGCACTGGAACGCCAGCGTTGAACACATATTCCGGCGCACGCGGGCTGTTCTGCTCGGTGGTGCTTTCCGGACCGCCAGAAAGAATGATGCCGTTTGGGTTGAACTGGCGAATTTGCTCTTCGGTGACATCCCACGCCCAGAGCTCGCAGTAGACGCCCAGCTCGCGCACGCGGCGCGCAACCAGTTGCGTGTACTGAGAACCAAAATCGAGGATCAAAATACGATGTTTATGAATATTTTCAGTCGTCATTGAGGCGTTTCCATTGGGATGGACTTAATAATAAAAGCGCCCGGCTGGTGCCGGGCGCTAAATTTTACGGGATTATGAACCCATGCGGTAGTTTGGTGACTCTTTGGTGATGGTCACGTCATGCACGTGGCTTTCGTTGATGCCCGCGCCGCTGATACGTACGAACTCTGCCTTGGTGCGCAGGTCGTCAATGGTGCCGCAGCCGGTCAGACCCATGCAAGAGCGCAGGCCGCCCATTTGCTGGTGCACGATCTCTTTCAGGCGGCCTTTGTAGGCAACGCGCCCTTCGATACCTTCTGGTACCAGTTTGTCTGCCGCGTTATCGCTCTGGAAGTAACGATCTGAGGAACCTTTTGACATTGCGCCCAGTGAACCCATGCCGCGATAAGATTTGAACGAGCGGCCTTGATAAAGCTCGATTTCGCCCGGGGATTCTTCGGTACCGGCCAGCATTGAGCCCACCATAACGGCTGCTGCACCGGCTGCGATCGCTTTAGCGATATCGCCAGAGAAGCGGATACCGCCATCTGCAATCACCGGAATACCGGTGCCTTCCAGCGCGGCAACCGCGTCAGAAACGGCTGTGATTTGTGGCACGCCAACGCCAGTGACGATACGCGTGGTACAGATTGAGCCCGGGCCGATACCCACTTTCACCGCGCTCACGCCGGCTTCCGCCAGCGCCAATGCGCCTGCGCCGGTCGCTACGTTGCCGCCGATGATTTCGAGGTTTGGATATTTTGCGCGGGTTTCACGAATACGCTGCAATACGCCTTCTGAGTGGCCGTGTGAAGAGTCAATCAGCAGCACGTCAACACCGGCAGCCACCAGCGCATCAACACGCTCTTCGTTGCCCGCGCCTGCGCCAACCGCTGCACCGACGCGCAGACGGCCTTCCGCATCTTTACAGGCGTTAGGTTTACGTTCGGCTTTCTGGAAATCTTTAACGGTAATCATGCCCAGCAGGTGGAAGCTGTCATCAACAACCAGCGCCTTCTCAACACGCTTTTCGTGCATTTTGTGCAACACGACTTCACGTGCTTCACCCTCTTTCACCGTCACTAAGCGCTCTTTCGGCGTCATCACTGCAGAAACCGGCAAGGTCAGGTCAGTCACAAAACGCACGTCACGACCGGTGATGATGCCCACCAGTTCGTTGTCGGTGTTCACCACGGGATAACCGGCAAAACCGTTACGCTCGGTCAGCTCTTTAACCGCCGCCAGCGCGGTGGTCGGCAATACGGTTTGTGGATCGGTTACCACGCCGCTTTCGTGTTTTTTCACCTTGCGAACTTCATCCGCCTGGCGCTCAATTGACATATTTTTGTGGATAAAGCCCAATCCCCCTTCCTGCGCCAGCGCAATAGCCAGACCCGCTTCAGTTACGGTGTCCATTGCCGCCGAGAGCATTGGGATGTTCAGACGAATGTTTTTTGTCAGTTGCGTGCTGAGATCAGCGGTGTTGGGTAAAACAGTGGAGTGAGCGGGAACGAGCAGAACGTCGTCAAATGTGAGGGCTTCTTTCGCGATTCTTAACATTGCAATATCTCCACCTGGGGGCGATTAAAACAGATAAAATATTGCCGCGGCATTATACAGGCCGAAACCGATTGCCTCCAGTGTTTTTTCAGAAAAAGTCTTGATCCTCAGGGTGAGCAATGTAGTATCAGTTGATTAACCCTCTGATTTAAAATTTGATCTACATCACATGTCGCTACCGCCAACCGCCAATATTTTTACTGTCAGCCGCCTGAACACCACGGTGCGTCAACTGCTGGAAAATGAGATGGGCCTGGTGTGGCTCAGCGCTGAGATTTCAAATTTTACCCAGCCCGCTTCCGGCCACTGGTACTTCACATTGAAGGATGATGGTGCGCAAGTGCGCTGCGCGATGTTCCGCAACAGCAATCGTCGCGTCACTTTCCGTCCTCAACACGGCCAGCAAGTTTTAGTGCGCGCCAGCATTACGCTGTATGAACCGCGTGGTGACTATCAGCTGATTATCGAAAGCATGCATCCGGCAGGCGAAGGCTTGCTGCAACAGCAGTTCGAACAGCTGAAGGCGCGTTTGGCGGCAGAAGGTTTATTTGATCAACAGTTCAAACAGCCGCTGCCGGATCCAGCCCGTCAGGTGGGCGTGATTACCTCCGCCACCGGTGCGGCGCTGCACGATGTGCTGCGCGTGCTGCATCGTCGCGATCCCTCCTTGCCCGTCATCATCTATCCCACGGCGGTGCAAGGCGTGGATGCGCCAGCCGGGATTGTGCGCGCCATTGAGCTAGCCAACCAGCGTGATGAGTGTGATGTGCTGATTGTGGGACGTGGCGGCGGTTCACTGGAAGATTTGTGGAGCTTCAATGACGAACGCGTGGCGCGGGCGATTTTTGCCAGTCGCCTGCCCATCGTCAGCGCCGTCGGGCACGAAACCGATGTCACCATCGCCGACTTCGTTGCAGATTTACGCGCGCCAACGCCTTCTGCGGCGGCAGAACTGGTGAGCCGGAACCAGCTGGAGCTCTTACGCCGTTTGCAATCGCAGCAGCAGCGTATGGAGATGGCGATGGATTTCTATCTGGCACAGCAGCAGCGCCGCTTCACCCGTATCCAGCATCGTTTACAGCAGCAGCATCCGCAGCTGCGTCTGGCTCGCCAGCAAACCGCGCTGTTTCAGCTGCAGCGCCGTCTGGGCGAAGCAATGGACCAGCGCATGCGTGTGGCGAATCGTCAGCAGGACCGCCTGCTGCAACGCCTGAACGCACAGCAGCCGCAGGGACGTATTCTGCGCGCTCAGCAGCAGCTGCAGCAGTGGCACTATCGTTTACAGCAGGGCATGGAAAAACAGCTCAATCATAATCGTCAGCGCTTTGGCAACCTGGCCGCGCAGCTGGAAGGCGTGAGCCCTTTGGCGACGCTGGCGCGTGGCTTCAGCGTCACCACTGACACGCAAGGTCAGGTGGTGAAGAAAACCCAGCAGCTGAGTAAAGGCGATCTGCTACGCACCCGGCTGGATGATGGCTGGGTGGAAAGCCAGGTTACCGCACTGGAACCGCAGAAATCCCGGAGCCGTAAAGCGCGTTGATAGGTTAAAAACTATACTTTTGACATATTCATTTATGATCAGGAGTTAGTATGCCCTTTAGCGTTATTCCTCCCTACATGCTGCGCAATATCATTGATAACTGCACCGGTGCGCAGCAAGACTACGCGCGCCGCACTCTAACGCACGTGCAACAACTGATGGGTGAACATAACCATCAAGCCCCCAGCGTCGCCATTGCCAAACCAGGCATCGTACAGCGCGCGATTTACGACGCCGAAGGCACGCAAAATCTACCGGGTACGTTAATCCGCGCAGAGGGTCAGCCGGAAAACGGTGATGTCGCTGCCCAGGAAGCCTGGGATTATCTTGGCATTACCTACGATTTCTTCTGGCAAACCTACCAACGCAATTCACTGGACAATAAAGGCCTGAAGCTTGATGGCACCGTGCATTACGGTAAGGAGTACCAGAACGCCTTTTGGAACGGTCAACAGATGGTATTTGGCGACGGTGATGGCCAGATATTTAATCGCTTCACCATCGCACTGGATGTGGTGGCCCACGAGCTTACGCACGGCGTAACGGAAACCGAAGCCGGACTGATTTACTTCCAGCAGGCTGGCGCCCTGAATGAATCAATGTCGGATGTGTTTGGCTCGCTGGTGAAGCAGTTCCATCTCAAGCAGAGCGCCGATCAAGCTGACTGGATTATCGGCGAAGGATTGCTGGCACAGGGCGTTAATGGTCGCGGGCTACGCTCGATGTCGTCACCTGGCACCGCTTATGACGACCCGGTGTTAGGCAAAGATCCGCAGCCGGCCGATATGCAACACTACATCGAAACGCGCGACGACAACGGTGGCGTGCATTTGAATTCCGGTATTCCCAATCGGGCATTTTATCTGGCGGCAAAAGCGCTGGGTGGCTTTGCGTGGGAAATCGCCGGGCAGACCTGGTACGACACGTTGTGCGATAAAACCCTGCCGCAGGATGCTGATTTCAGCACCTTTGCGCGCTTTACCGTGCAGCACGCCAATCAACAGTTTAATCAATCAGTGGCGGAAAAAATTCAATCCGCCTGGCAGCAGGTGGGCGTAACGTGGACATCCAACTGACCGACGACGCCATCATCGAGCTGGCACGTGAAGGCGGTATCGCCTTTATTCCCAAGCTGCGCGGTGAGCGGCGCTTTGCGTTGTCAGAATTGCCTGAACCGCAAAAGCAGCGCGTCTGCCAGGTATTGGAACAGGCCATGCCGCTCGGCGAACCAGAGGATCAGGCTGCCAATCTGGGGCACGGAGACCAGCGTTACTATCGCATTCAAATCACCTATGCCACCCACCGTGAGGCCAGAACATTAGTGATGTTAATTCCCGAGCAGCTGGCGCCACCCGAGCTGCAATCGCTGTGGCGCGACGGCGAATAAGTTATAAGATATCTCTCAAGGAAAGACATAACTTATTGACTATACTCATTATGTGGCTAGCTAGTCCACGTCGAAGAAAACACCCTTAGATGAGGTCTCTGCTATGACACAAAAAAAGCAACGAGGTGGTGCCGGGAACTTTGCAGAGGACCCGGAGCGCGCCAGGGAAGCAGGTAGCGCTGGCGGCAAAGTCAGCGGGGGTAATTTCAGAAACGATCCTGAAAGAGCCAGGGAAGCTGGAAGAAAAGGAGGTCAAAAAAGCCGCCGCCCTTCTAAGCAGCAGTGAATAAGGTACCTTGAGGGATAAAGTGCGCTAAGGATGGTAAAAAAAAGGCCGGCATCATGATGTCGGCCTTTCTCATAGTGGAACTTATTTGCTGTCTGGCAGCGCGTAAGCAATCACGTAATCACCACGATCTGGCGATTGACGTGCGCCACCTGCGGAGATCAGGATGTACTGTTTGCCGGTTTTTGGCGAAACATAGCTGATTGGACCGCCTTGGCTGCCCACTGGCAGACGTGCTTTCCACACTTCTTTACCGGTTGAGCTATCGAAAGCGCGCAGATAGTAATCCTGCGTACCGGCGATAAATACCAGGCCGCCCTGCGTGGCCAGCGTGCCGCCTAAGGTCGGCATACCAATTGGCATTTTCGCGCGCATTTTGATGCCGAACGGACCGGTATCTTCTACGGTACCAACTGGCACCTGCCAAACGATTTGGCGCGTTTTCATGTCAATCGCCGACAGTGTACCGAACGGCGGTGCCTGGCAAGGAATACCCAGCGGAGACATAAAGCGGTTTTTATTCACCGCGTAAGGCGTGCCTTTCAGCGGAACCGCACCCATACCGGTGTTGATCGCTTCACCACCGTTGCTGGCAGCCGTTTTGCTGGTGTCCTGCGGGATCATCTGTACCCACAGGCCCAAACGCATATCGTTGACGAACATGTACTGATTGTTCGGATCAAACGAAATACCGCCCCAGTTCATACCGCCCAGGGAACCAGGGAAGCTGAGGGATTTATCGGTATCTGGCACGGTGAACAGCCCATCGTAACGCATGCCTTTAAAGGCAATACGGCACACCAGCTGGTCGAACGGCGTTGCGCCCCACATGTCAGACTCGGCCAGCTTCTGGTTACCAATGCCCGGCATCTCCACTGAGTGCGGCTGGGTTTTGGTGTACTGCTCGTTCGGGATATGGCCCTGCGGCATCGGTTGCTCTTCAACTTTCGTTAAAGGCTTGCCGGTCAGGCGATCCAGCACCCAAATCATGCCGGTTTTGGCGCCGATGACCACGGCTGGCTTATTGGTGCCATCCTTCATCGGGAAGTCGACCAGGCTCGGCTGCATTGGCAGATCGAAATCCCACAGATCGTTATGTACGGTCTGATAAACCCACTTCTGCTTACCGGTGGTTGCATCCAGCGCCAGGATGGATGCGCCGTAAGTGTGATCCAGTTTGGTACGGTTCGCCCCCCACAGATCCACTGACGAACTACCCATCGGCAGGAACACGGTGTTCATCGCCGGATCGTAAGACATCGGCGCCCACGAGTTTGGTGTGCTGCGGGTGTAATCTTTGCCCGGCATCAGGACCGCATTAGGATCGTCGTTGCCTGGGTCAAACGCCCAACGCATCTGGCCAGTGATCACGTCAAAACCACGCAGCACGCCGCCAGGCATGTCGGTTTGGACATTATCCGCGACGCGACCACCCACTACTACCGTGGTTCCGGCCATCGCAGGAGGCGACGTCAGCTGATATTGCGGATCGGGCGCGTTGCCCAGACCGATTTTCAAATCAACCACACCGTGCGTACCAAAGCTGTCACACAGCTCACCGTTGTCGGCGTTGATAGCAATCAGGCGCGCATCAATGGTATTCATCAGAATACGACGCTGGCAGGTATCGCCTGCGGGCAGCACGGCGGCCGTGACCGGCGTTGAACCCGGCTGGCTTGGCTGCTGCAAGGGTTTAGTCGCATCGAAGTAGGCTAAACCACGGCAGCGGTTCCACACTTCAGCCTGCGCGTTGATTTCACGTTTCCAAATTTGCTTACCGCTATCAGCGGCTACCGCAATCACGTTGTTGTGTGGAGTGCAAAGATACAGCGTGTTGCCAATCTGCAGCGGAGTTTGCTGATCTTCCGCACCGTTGCCCGTTGGGCTGATCGGCGTATCGCCCGTATGGAACGTCCAGGCAACCTGCAGATCTTTCACATTATCGCGGGTAATCTGATCGATGGCTGCGAAACGGTCGCCACCCGGCGTACGGCCGTAGCTGCTCCAGTCCTGTTGCGGTTTTGATTTATCCACCGGAATCAGCGGCAGCTCTTTGCCATCAAACGCCACGGTAGGATGCGGCTGGAACATCTGCACGAAAGTCACCACCATGCCAACCGCGATAACCGCGGACAGTACATAGGAGACTTTCGCCAGAGAGTTTTTGCCTTCACGCTTACGCAGGGCTGGCCAGGTGATGAATGCCAGCAGCATCAAGCCAGCCGGAACCATCAGACGTGATACCAGCGGCCAGAAATGCCAACCAGCATCAAACAGTGACCAAATCAACGTACCGGCAAACACCAGAATAAACAGCGTGACGGCGGATGATTTGCGACGGAAGAACTGGACGGCCGACAGCAGCATCACAATACCGGCGATGAGGAAGTACCAGCTGCCGCCCAGCGCCACCAACTTGCCACCGCCGATAGCGAAGAACAAGCCGATTGCAACCAGGACCAGGCCTAACAGTACAGACCAGATGCTCAGCCCTTTGCCGGGACGAGCGGAATTTTCTGCCATAACAAAAACTCTCCTGAAAAAATAACGCGCTGGTGCCGGTAAGCCTGTGGCAGCCGGTATTGGCTCCTGCCGAGGCGGGAGACAAGAACATACCTTTACGCTTTATTTTATATCTATTGGTACGGGAGCAAGGCCCGTGATTCGTCGCTTGTGAGCGAGGACACAACGCAGATGAGAGTGATTCTCGCCCCAAGGCGGCAGGATTGTACCACCTGGTACATTAAAAAGTGAACATCCATAACGCGGTAGTTACTGGTTAATAGCATTTTTGCTACAAACCGGGTCGTAACCTATTAATAAATAGACCGGCGTTGAAAGACATTTCTTAGGAGGCAGGCAGATCAGGCACAAACTCCACGCGTTTTTTCGAGATTAAACCGTCGCCATGCTGACAAAAATAGTCCACGGCGCCGCAGGCTTTCAGCACCTGTAAGGGTTGATGGCAATCAGGACATAAGGCGATGTGTTCGAAATGACGTTCACAGCTTGAGCAGTTAAATCCGGTTTCATCGTGGGTCAGCGGCTGCTGGCAGATTGGGCATGGAGAATTCATAGATCATCCTCTGTATTTGGCGGTTGGTCACCATAAATGGCGCCCTACGTTTAAAGCGCTCGGTTTTCGTAGGGTTCGCATTCATGCGCACCTGCATAAAAAAAGGGCCCTGCTGGGCCCTTCTCATTTTAACGCTTGTTTTTCTTCAGATGCGACATCAAACGCTGACGTTTACGCTGCTGCGTTGGCGTCAACAGGTTGCGTTTGCCCGCGTACGGGTTATCGCCTTCTTTGAACTGAATGCGAATTGGCGTGCCCATCACGTTGAGTGAACGACGGAAGTAGTTCATCAGGTAACGCTTATAAGAATCCGCGAGATCCTTCACCTGGTTACCGTGGATCACCACGATTGGCGGGTTATAACCACCGGCGTGCGCATATTTCAGCTTCACGCGGCGGCCTCGCACCAGCGGTGGCTGATGATCGTCGGCTGCCATGGTCATGATACGCGTCAACATT
Organism: Pantoea sp. BRR-3P; assembly: GCF_039621635.1. Taxonomy (NCBI): domain Bacteria; kingdom Pseudomonadati; phylum Pseudomonadota; class Gammaproteobacteria; order Enterobacterales; family Erwiniaceae; genus Pantoea; species Pantoea sp. BRR-3P. The sequence continues at coordinate 958,480 of NZ_CP155066.1, read as the reverse complement.
GCCGTGCCCACACGCTTGGTGGAGCAGTCGTAGGCTTCAGTCACGGATTCGAACAGGTTACCCACGCCGCTGCCGTGGAGAGCTGAAATAAAGTGGATGCGCGCAAAATCGATAAAGCCCAGACGGAAGTCCAGCTGCTCTTTGACTTCATCTCGCGCTTCCTGCGTCATGCCGTCCCACTTGTTGACCACAATCACCAGTGAGCGCCCACTATTCAGGATGAAGCCAAGCAGCGACAGATCCTGATCGGAAATTCCGGCACGCGCATCAATCACCAGCATCACCACGTTAGCGTCTTCAATTGCTTGCAGCGTTTTGATCACAGAGAATTTTTCTACCGTCTCGGTAATTTTACCGCGCTTACGGACGCCAGCCGTATCAATCAGAATATACTCGCGCTCGTCACGTTCCATCGGAATGTAGATGCTGTCGCGCGTGGTGCCCGGCATGTCGTAGACCACAACGCGGTCCTCACCAAGAATACGGTTGGTGAGCGTTGACTTACCTACGTTTGGACGACCAACGATAGCCAGTTTGATCGGCAGTGTAGTTGGGTCGAAATCTTCTTCTTCCTCTTCCTCCAGCGCCTTCTCGCCATCTTCTTCTAATGCGGCCCAATAGGCGGCGTTCTGTTCTTCTTCCGTGAGTTCCACTTCTGGAACGATTTCGTCCATCCACGGCAGCAAGGCGGTTTCCAGCAGGCTATTCACGCCGCGGCCATGCGACGCTGCAATCGGGTGAATTTCACCTAAGCCCAGCGCATAGAAATCCAGCACTGCCGCTTCAGGATCAATTCCATCCGTTTTGTTGGCGACGACAAAGGTCGCTTTCTCGCGTGCACGCAGATGATTGGCGATTTGCTGATCCGCCGGCATGACGCCCGCGCGCGCATCAACCATAAACAGCACCACATCGGCTTCTTCAATCGCCAGCAGCGACTGTTCCGCCATGCGGTTTTCAACGCCTTCCTCGGTGCCATCAATACCGCCGGTATCAATAACAATGAATTCGCGCCCTTCCACTTCGGCGCGACCATATTTGCGATCGCGAGTCAGTCCAGGAAAATCCGCTACCAGCGCATCACGTGTGCGTGTTAAACGGTTAAATAGCGTAGATTTTCCCACATTGGGACGCCCAACCAGCGCGACCACAGGTACCATAAGACTTGCCTCAGTTTTTTAAATAATTCGCCCGAATGGCGTGATTATAACGATATTTGACGCCAGACGTCAGGCTGAAGGCGCAAAGAATACCATGCCTGACTAAAAACGAAACGGCCCCTGACGAATCAGGAGCCGTTTAAGCGAGCGGAAAATGGATTCCCGCAGAGCCAAATCCTTAACGGGTAATGGCGTAAACCTCACCGCCTTTCGCCTGGATTAGCAGCTTGTCACCGGCAACAACCGGTTCAGTCTGGAAGCCATCGCTATCCAGTTTCTGCTGCGCCACGAAGCGTCCGTCAAGCGTGTTGATCCAGTGCAGATAACCTTCGCTGTCACCCACCACCAGATAACCGTTGAACAGCACGGGCGAAGTCAGGTTGCGATGCAACAGGTCGCTTTGACGCCAGATAGCCACGCCACCGTCAGCATTAAGCGCAATCACACGGTCATCTTGATCGACCAGATAGATACGTCCCGCATCGACCACCATGTCTTTCACGCCACCAATCTCACGTTTCCACAAGATCTGACCGGAACGCAGTTCCAGCGCGGTAAGGTTGCCATTATAGGCCAGCGCATATACCACACCGTTAACCACGACAGGCGTGGTATCGACATCACTCAGACGATCGATTTCAGTGGCGCCACTTGGCTGAGAAATACGTTGCTGCCAGATCAGTTGGCCCTGATTGAGAATGACTGCACTCACACGGCCGTTATCACCGCCAACGATCGCGCCGCCGAAGGCAACAGTAGGTGCAGATTCACCGCGCAGCGACAGCGCAGGCATATCGAGGTTTACGCTCCACTTGATCGCGCCAGTGCTCTGATCAAGTCCCTGCAACATACCGTTGCTGGTGTGAATCAGAATCAGACCATCGCTCACAACCGGACGCGACAACGCTTCACCGGCGACTTTGGTCTGCCAGGCAATGCCACCGTCGCTGGTATTCAGCGCAAATACCTGACCACGTTCGCTACCGATATAGATGCGGTCGCCGTTGGCGGTTACGCCACCCGAGAGCAGTGCAGAGATGTTTTTAGAGAAGAAGCCGGTTTTCTCAGAGAGATTAACCTTCCATTTCGCTTTGCCATTGCTGGCATCAAGCGCTTTAACCACGCCAAAACGATCCGCGGCATACACGGTGCCATCTAGCCAGGCTGGATGCAGATTGGAATAGAAATCACCCACGCCATCGCCGACAGACGTGCTCCACGCCGTTTGCGGCGTAAACTGGTTTTCTACCTTTGGCAGCGGGGCCATTTTCACTACATCTTCTTCGCCGCTGAACAGCGAGCAACCGCTGAGCAGAGTGACTGAAATCAGCCCTGGCAGCAGGTATTTACGTAATTCCATGTGCGCTCTCTTGACTGGCTTAACTTAAGTTATTCATCTTCATCTGCAGCATTTGCTTCAGCGCAGGAGAGGCCTGCGATTCAGCACCTTTGCTCCAGGCATCACGTGCGCCCTGCTTATCGCCTTTGCTCAGCAGTGCTTCTCCGCGAATATCCGCCACAATGGCTGTCCAGCCATCACCCTTGACATTGTTAAGGGTAGAAAGGGCGGCATCGGCCTGACTTTGCTGCAATTGAATGCGTGCCAGACGCAGGTTAATTACCGCCTGCAGGTTGGCATCTTTGGTATCTTTCAGCCCACTCTGTAACAGAGCGATTGCTTTGTCTAACTGATTGGCTTCAACGTACTGCTTAGCCAGATCCAGCGATGCCAGCGCACCGTAGGTGTTGTTATTTTCGCTGGCGAATTTGGCTACCGCGTCCAGCGTTTGCGGCTTGTCAGCCTGCATCGCGCTGGTCAACTGCTGGTACTCTGTTGATGCCGCTTTATCGGTTCCTTCCTGATGGCTGGACCAAAAACGCCAGCCACCCAGCGCAGCGATACCGATGATCACGCCAACGGCCAGGAATTTGCCATTGTTGGCAAAGAACTGACGCAGCGCGTCAACTTGTTCGTTTTCGTTGCTGTAAACTTCCACGCAATCCCTCTCTTTAAAATGGCTGTTGCAGTGCTGCGATTACTGCAGCAGCGTGCGCAACGTCGCAGCGGCGTCGCTCTGAGCCAGCGTCTGTTGATCGCCGGTACGCAAGTCTTTAACTACCACCTGGCCCGCTTTCACTTCATCTTCGCCCAGCACCAGTGCAATGCGTGCGCCCCACTTGTCTGCACGGGCAAACTGCTTCTTGAAGTTACCGCCACCAAAGTTGGTCATCAACTTCAGCGCCGGCTCGGCATCACGCAGTTTTTCCGCCAGTTGCATCGCGGCGGACTGAACGCCCTGCCCCGAAGCGATAACATAGACATCAACAATGCGCGTCGGTTCAAATTCTGGATTAACCGCCTGCACCAACAACACCAAACGTTCCAGGCCCATGGCAAATCCGACGGCTGGCGTGGCTCGGCCACCCAACTGTTCGACCAGGCCATCATAACGTCCACCAGCGCATACGGTACCTTGCGAGCCAAGACTGCTGGTGACCCACTCGAATACCGTACGGTTGTAGTAATCGAGGCCGCGCACTAAACGCTGATTGACGCGATATTTGATGCCGGCGTCGTCCAGCAGCGCGCACAGGCCGCTGAAATGCTCACGTGAGTCTTGATCAAGGAATTCACCGAGCGTCGGTGCATCGTTGAGCAGTGTCTGAATATCAGGATTCTTACTGTCGAGTACGCGCAGCGGATTGGTATACATGCGGCGCTTACAATCTTCGTCCAGTGCTTCTTTATGCTGCTCAAGGAACGCTACCAGCGCATTACGGTAGTCAGCGCGCGCCTCCAGCGAACCGATAGAGTTCAGTTCCAGCTCAACGTGATCGGCTATTCCCAGCGCTTTCCACCAGCGAGCGGTCATCATGATCAGTTCGGCATCGATATCCGGGCCCTGCAGACCAAAAACTTCCGCACCAATTTGATGGAACTGGCGATAGCGACCTTTCTGTGGGCGTTCATAGCGGAACATAGGGCCAACGTACCACAGGCGTTGTTCCTGATTGTACAGCAGACCGTGCTCGATACCGGCGCGCACGCAACCTGCGGTGCCTTCCGGACGCAGCGTCAGGCTTTCACCGTTGCGGTCTTCAAAGGTGTACATCTCTTTCTCAACCACGTCGGTGACTTCACCGATTGCACGGCTGAACAACGGGGTGTGCTCAACGATTGGCAGACGGATTTCACTGAAACCATAGCTGGCCAGCACCTGCTTCAGGGTGCCTTCAATACGCTGCCAAATCGCGGTATCCGCCGGCAGGTAATCGTTCATCCCGCGAATCGCTTGAATATTCTTCGCCACGTTAGAATCTCTTTAAGACAAAAAAACCTGAGCGGCATCATACCTTATGAGGATGAAACCGCACAGGTTCAATCACAAACTGGTACGCGATGCGCGCGTACCTTGGTTATTTTTCCAGCTGCTGTACGTTGATACGACGGCTTTCATCCAGCATGGAAGCTTTAGCACGAATACGCGCTTCCAGCTGATCGATCATGTCATCGTTATCGAGGCGATCGCGCTGTCGCACGCCATCTTCGTAGAAGCCACTTTTCTTGGCTCCGCCGGTTACGCCGAGGGTAGAAACCGTGGCTTCGCCCGGACCATTCACCACACAACCGATGATCGAAATATCCATTGGCGTGATGATGTCCTCCAAACGTTCTTCCAGCGCATTCACTGTGCCAATAACATCAAACTCCTGACGTGAACAGGTTGGGCAGGCGATAAAGTTGATGCCGCGCGAGCGGATACGCAGGGATTTGAGGATGTCATAGCCCACTTTTACTTCTTCAACTGGATCGGCTGCCAGTGATATACGCAGCGTATCACCGATGCCTTCGGCCAGCAGTAGGCCTAAGCCAATCGCCGACTTCACCGAACCGGCGCGTGCGCCACCCGCTTCGGTAATACCGAGGTGCAGCGGCTGATCGATGGCTTTCGCCAGCAGGCGGTAGGATTCAACGGCGAGGAAGACGTCCGAGGCTTTGACGCTCACTTTAAACTGATCAAAGTTGAGGCGATCGAGATGATCCACATGGCGCATAGCGGATTCGAGCAGCGCCTGCGGCGTTGGCTCACCGTACTTTTCCTGCAGATCTTTTTCCAGCGAACCGGCATTAACGCCGATACGAATGGGGATGTTGTAATGGCGCGCACAATCCACCACCTGGCGGATACGCTCATTGTTACCAATATTGCCCGGGTTGATACGCAGGCAATCCACGCCATACTCGGCGACTTTAAGCGCAATGCGATAGTCAAAGTGAATGTCCGCTACCAGCGGCACGTTGACCTGTTGCTTAATCAGTTTGAAGGCTTCAGCCGCATCCATGGTCGGAACGGAAACGCGGACAATATCCACCCCGACGCGCTCGAGCTGGCGAATCTGGTTGACGGTCGCGTCCACATCGGTGGTGCGGGTGTTAGTCATTGACTGAACGGCGATGGGCGCACCATCGCCAACTGGCACCTTGCCGACGTAAATCCGTGTTGATTTGCGACGGATAATGGGTGCTTCGTTATGCATATTCTCTCTCCACAATTCCCCGGAAAGCGCGCTGCGCGTTATTGCGCACCCAGCGTCAGACGGGCAACCTGGTTATTACGGATAAAACGACTTAAATCAACGGGCTGATTCTGATATTGCACGTCAACCGCACTCGGTGCGCCAATTTTCAGACGATACGGAGCCGTACCAGACAAACTCAGTTTACCGCCGCTACGTTGTAAACCGCTGAACAATTTCTTGCCGGTTGCATCGCTCACTTCCAGCCAGCAATCTGCCTTGAAGTTCATCACTACGGTATTCGGATCGCCTGCCGGCTGGCTGACTGCCGCATTAGCGGTAGGCATTTGGCCGGCCGGAACGCTGTTAGCAGGAGCCGGAGACGTGGCCGCTGGCGGCGCATTATCAATCGGTGCCTGGCTTGGTGAAACCACGGCGTTATCGCTACCGTTGGTTTGCGCAGTATTGCTCGCAGCAGGCGCGCTGCTCGCGGTGTTGCTTTCAGGCGTTGCGACGGCACCCGCACCGTTATCGACTGGCGTACCGGCTGCATTGGTATCCGCATCGGTATTGCTGTCGGTGCTGTTATCACCCAGTGGAATGGATTGGCTGTTGTCGCCGCTGCCATTTTGGTCGGCCATCGACACCAGATCCGCCTGTGACGCTTTATGGTTCTGCCACCACCACGCACCGGTTAAACCCACTACGACAAAAATCACCAACCAGGTGAAGATCATCAGCCAGCCATCGCGCTTTTTACGACGCTTACCCAATGAGAAGCTCTGCATTGGCTCGATCTTAGCGGCACGCACCGGAGCCTGTTTTGCCATCATCGGCAGCAGGTCATCTTCCGGCACATGCACCAATCGGGCATAGGAGCGAATGTAGCCGCGCAGGAAGGTAGAAGCTAAATCAGCGGGTGATTTATCCTCTTCAATATCACGCACGGTAGTAAGTTTCAGGCACAGGCGTTCAGCGACGTTTTGCTGGGTCAGCCCCATTTGCTCACGGGCCAGACGCAGGCGTTCACCTGTGGAATGTACTGCAGAATTCTCTTGAGTGGCTTCAGTATTCATTAGCTAAATAACGCTGGTACTGTATCGATTGTGGAAAACTTCGCGCCAACCGGTCGCCATAACGTGTAACGTCAGCAGCGTTTCCCTGTTGCGCGGCGAAACGTATCTGTAACCATGTGCTCTCTGCCGTTGCAGGCAAATGCTGATGGTACACTTCTAAAAGCAGCGGAACCGACGTATGTTCCGGCTGTTCAAGCCGCCTTTCCACTTCCCTTAGCAGTTGATTGCCCTGCTCCGGTGCGGCATCCAGCGCGTAACCTAACTGCTCGCGCGCTGCGGCACTCTCATCAGCTTGCAGGTAACAATAGCCCGAAAACAGAAAAGCATCCTGACGAGCGTCGATCTCCTGCGCGGTAATTGCCAGCTTAAACTGTTGATGCGCTTCGTCATACTGCCTTAAACCGCAGAGAAACGCACCGTAATTGTTAGCCACATAACCATTCAGCGGCGCTAATTGCTGCGCCCGTTGATAGTGCCAACGTGTTTGCGCGCTATTCTGCTGCGCCTGCGCCACCCGAGCCAGGGCCAGCGAGACACGATAATCATCCGGTGCTGCCTGCTGAGCACGCAATAAATTACGCTGTGCTGCGGCATAATCCTTCACCGCCAGGTAGTGCAATCCGAGCTGCAGGCGGATATCCGCTGCACTCTGCTGTACAGGATGATTGACACAACCGGTTACAACAAAACCAGCCAGAATCGCTGCGGGTAATCCGTTACGCATTTCAGTCTCTCCCTAAAAAGTGTGCGGAGAGACTGACACGAGTTACGCCCGGTGAGTATCACCAGGCGCTGGCTTTCAGAGCGCCTTCACAGAGATGGCTTCACCCGCCATTTTCTTACGCAATGTCCGCTTGGTGCGGTCAATCACATCGCCCGCCAGCTGACCGCAGGCGGCATCGATATCATCACCACGGGTTTTACGTACGATAGTGGTGAAACCGTAATCCATCAGCACTTTAGAGAAGCGATCGATACGGCTGTTAGAGCTGCGGCCATAGGGCGCGCCTGGGAACGGGTTCCAGGGAATCAGGTTGATTTTGCACGGCGTCTCTTTCAATAACGCTGCCAGCTCATGGGCATTGTCGGTGCTATCGTTAACGTGATCCAACATCACATACTCGATCGTCACACGGCCCTGATTGGCGTTAGACTTGCCGATGTAGCGTTTTACCGCCGCGAGGAAAGTCTCGATGTTGTACTTTTTGTTGATCGGCACGATTTCATCACGAATGGCATCATTCGGCGCGTGCAGTGAGATTGCCAGCGCTACGTCGATCATATCGCCCAGCTTATCCAGCGCCGGCACCACGCCTGACGTTGACAGCGTCACGCGACGTTTTGACAAACCGAAACCGAAGTCATCCAGCATGATATCCATCGCCGGTACCACGTTGTTCAGATTGAGCAGCGGTTCGCCCATGCCCATCATTACCACGTTGGTAATGGGGCGCTGACCGGTGATTTTCGCCGCACCGATAATTTTGGCGGCGCGCCACACCTGGCCGATAATCTCAGACACGCGCAGATTGCGGTTAAAGCCCTGCTGCGCCGTCGAACAGAATTTGCACTCTAGCGCACATCCCACCTGCGAGGAGACGCACAAAGTGGCGCGGTCAGCTTCCGGGATATACACGGTTTCCACCAGCTGATCGCCTACGCGAATCGCCCATTTAATGGTGCCATCGCTGGAACGCATCTCTTCCGCCACTTCCGGCGCACGAATTTCAGCGCGCTGCATCAGTTTGCCACGCAGCACTTTGTTGATGTCGGTCATCTGCTCGAAATCATCGCAGCAGTAGTGGTACATCCACTTCATAACCTGATCGGCACGGAATGGCTTTTCGCCCATTTCAAGAAAGAATTCGCGCATCTGCTGACGGTTAAGATCCAGCAGGTTAATTTTTTCGTTTTTTGGGGAAACAACCACGGGGGAAGCGGACGACGGCGTCACAATCTGTTCGGACATAATGTTCTCTGGCCTCGTTGTTACACGTTACGGCTCTGGTTAATAGTAGGAAAAAAACAGCGCCCTCGCTGAGTCGGACTCAACAAGGGCGCATAATTGTACTACATCTGCTGCATGATGCCAGGGGAACCGTTTCACAGATGTTGAACAGCTGTAAACGCGCGTGTCCGCTTAGGCATCAACGCGACTTAGCGAGTGCGTGGGCAGACTTCGTTTTCTGCGAAGAAGTACGCGATTTCGCGTGCTGCAGATTCAGCAGAGTCAGAACCGTGGGTTGCGTTCTCGGTGAAGCTGTCTGCGTAGTCAGCACGCAGAGTGCCTGCCAGCGCGTTGTCTGGGTTAGTTGCACCCATCAGATCGCGGTGACGCTGAACGGCGTTTTCGCCTTCCAGCACAGAAACCACAACTGGACCAGAAGTCATAAATTCAACCAGACCATCGAAGAATGGACGACCTTTGTGCTCAGCGTAGAAGCCTTCAGCCTGCTCTTTGGTCAGGTGCAGCATTTTTGCGCCAACGATTTTGAAGCCCGCGCTTTCAAAACGGTTATAAATTGCACCAATCACGTTCTTAGCGACGGCGTTTGGTTTCACGATTGAGAAAGTACGTTCGATTGCCATGTTGACCTCTAGTTAGCATCCTGAAGAATCCGGGAGTCCGCTCCCGGTAAGAAAACGCGCCGATTATAGGGATATCGTTGGGCGTTGCCTATTGGCGATTGGTGGAATTATTGAAAATAATTGATTTTTGTCGGGGCGCGCAGGCAAAAAATATGCCATATCGCTCTACTTAACCGCGAGTGAATACCACCGATGACAGCTGCCCGGCTTCATCCATCACCACTAATTGATAGTTGCCCGGTTGGTCCAGCACTAACGCCGCACTATTTTTCCCGGCATCCCGCTCCAGCGGCTCTCCATTCAAAAACCACCAGCGCTCGGTACCTTGCCCGCCCTGAACGGCGACCGGCATTACCAGCACTACTTTGCCCGGCAGCGGCTGCACACGCTGGCCGCTGATGACACCGGTGATCACCAGCGGCGGCGCATTACCCTGATTGAGCGGCGGACAGGCGGGATCGATGGGCGGTAAACGCTGCGTACGCCGCTCTGCAATCGGCAGCCATGGCTCAAGCGGCAATGGCCACATTACACGCTCGCGGCTTTGCGCGTCTGGACAATCGGCCGCCACCCGCAAACCGTGGCTATTCTGCCAGTAGCGCTGAAGCAAGCCATTGACGCTTTCCTGGCCCGGCGCCAGCAGCGTCGGCGGCACGGTTTGATTCAGTACCCAACTTTGACGGCGCTGACGGCAATTTTCGTCGCCTAATGGCAACGGCTGTCCGCCGGGCCAGCAAATGCTCATTGCGCTGACAGAAGCTGGACGAGGATCGCGTGGCACGCTCACCGCCCCGTGTCCGGCCAGCAGATGATTGACCTGATTCATCACTGGCACTGCCGAAGCAAATCCAAACTGTCCTGCGACCGGCGTGGCATCCGGCCGTCCCACCCACACGCCAATCAAATAGCGCGGCGTGATACCTATGGTCCACGCATCGCGATAGCCGTAACTGGTGCCGGTTTTCCACGCCAGCGGCGTAACATCGGCGACTGCGCCGCTGGCCGGCGGTTGCGCTGCACCCGCCAGAATTCGCCGTACAATCCATGCGGCACCTGGCGACAACAGCCGCCTTTCTTGCAACGGCTGTGTCGTCAGCCAGCGAAGCTGCGCCGCGTTACCGTGTCGGGCAAAAGCGCTGTAGGCCGCCACAATGTCATCCATCCGCGCACCGGTACCGCCAAGGATCAGCGACAGATTAGGTTCTGCTCCGGCCGGGAAGCGTAGGTTTAGCCCCACATTACGCAGTCGTGCAGCGACCGTTTTCGGCCCCAGGGCATCCAAAAGCTGCACCGCTGGCAGATTCAGCGATCGCTCCAGCGCTTCACTGGCGCTTACTGGCCCATGGAAGCCCGAATCAAAGTTGCCAGGACGATAGTCGCCAAAGCGGCGCGGTACATCCTGCAACAGTGATTCGCCATGAATCAGCCCCTCATCCAGTGCCATGCCATAAACAAAGGGTTTTAGCACCGAGCCCGGCGATCGCACGCTGGCTATCATGTCCACATGACCAAAGCGGCTGTCGTCAGTGAAATCCGCCGATCCCACATAGCCCCGCACCTTCATGCTCTGGTGATCCACCACCAGCAGCGCCAGCGAGGTGCGCGGCGGCAGGTTGCTTTTTAGCGACGCCGCCAGATTTTCCAGCTCGCGCTGGAGCGACAGATCAATTGTGGAGGTAATTTTGTTGTCGGGTGATAGCGACAATAAGCGCCGAGCCAGCAGCGGCGCACGTTGTGGCATCTGGCGCGGCGGTAGCCAAACGGCTTCTTGTTTGATTTCGGCGACATCTTGCATCGACCAGACGTGATACTCAGCCAGCCGATCCAGCACTTTATTGCGTGCCGCTGCGGCGCGCTGCGGCCAGCGGTCCGGACGTAAGCGGCTCGGCGCCTGTGGCAGCACCGCAAGCAGCGCGGCTTCACCTTTGGTAAGCTGTGACGGCGGCTTTCCCAGCCAAATCCAGCTCGCCGCGCCAACGCCTTCCACCGTGCCGCCGAAAGGCGCGCGATTAAGATAGAGCGTGAGAATATCGCGTTTGGAGAGATGATATTCCAGCTGCAGCGCACGCCACGCCTGCACCACTTTACCGCGCACGGTGCGCGGCTGTGGATCGATAAGTCGTGCTACCTGCATGGTGATAGTGCTGCCACCGGAAACCACCCCGCGGTGCAACACGTTTTGCCCAATGGCGCGAACAATCGCCAGTGGGTTAATGCCGGGATGGCGCCAGAACCAGCGATCTTCGTAGGTGAGCAGCGCCTCGATGTAGGCGGGTGACACCTCATCAAGAGTGACCGGGTAGCGCCATATGCCTTGCGGGTCTGCAAAGCGCCACAGCGGCGTGCCATCTTCTGCCACCACCACGCGCGCCGGTTGTACTTCACGCAGCGGCAATGGCATGAGGCGATCCAGCAGCCACAGCGCAGCCACCAGCAGCAGTAAACAAAGCGGCAGCCAGCGCCACCGCTTTGAGCGGTTCCTCCTACCCATCAACACTTATCGCACATTGATTTTTTCAGGCGTCGTACCAATCGCGCGCCACTCAGGCACATACATCGACTCCACCTGCGGCGGCGGCAGGCGATAGCTGCCCGGCGTGACCGCACGCGCCAGATACAGCAGCGTGCCCGGCGTGTAGCCGTCGAGCGCCAGCGCGGCGACAAAGCGATCGTCACGGAACTCGATATGTTTAATATTGGCCTGCTGCATATCCATCATGCTCTCTTTCAGCGCATCGGCGCTGTCGCCCAAGCTGGCGCTGCTGTCGCTCAGGTTCTGGTTTTCCAGCTCGAGTCCGGCAGGCAGCAGATCCACCACCAGCGCATCGCTGACCCGCTCGCTGGCCGCAACCTTCAATCGCACCACCAGCAGTTCGCCACTTTTCAGGTTGGTGAGGTCGGCTGGCTTACCGTCCAGTGAAAAGTATTCCCGGCTGATGTTCAGCACATTACTCATTGGCGCCGGTGCGTTGCGCGGATAGCCCACCACATTCAGCGTGCCATAAAGTGGCGACGCGTTGTCGCTTTTTACCGACACGCCTTCTCGCAGCTGATCTTCAGTCATGCCGATATTCAGTGGCTGATTGCTACTCAGCGGTTGCGCGTTGCCTTGCAGTGTCGCCTGCCAGTTTTCACCTTTGTGCTGCTGCAAGGTGCGAGCGGCAAGGAACAACGCATTGTTTTCCTGGGTGGAGAACCAACGTTGCCCATGAACGGCTTTCGCCAGCTCGATCAGCAGCGGACCTTGCATCTCCGGCAGCAGTTGGTTTTCGGCGAGTAGCGACAGAATCAGCGCGCGATCGCGCACCGGGCTGCCGTAATCGCCAAGCCAGCTGTTCGGCTTACGTTCAAGACCAATACCTTGCGCCAGCGCCAGCTGTGCGCGTTGCTGATCGCCCATCATTTTCAGCGCCACGCCAAGCTGCACCATTGCCAGCCCGGATTTGGCCTGCTCACGCTTTTCATACAGTGCGCGCAATGCGCCAAGTGGAGCCTGTTGCTGGCGGGCCAGCACCAATCCAGCATAGGCCTGCACGCTGAAACGTAAACCATCGGCATCGCTGCTCCAGCTGGTTTCGATCTGCGCCGGGTCCTGCAGGTAGCGCAGCAAGCGTTCATCGGCGCGGCTGATCACGCCATCCGGAACGCTGTAGCCCGCTTCGCTGGCGCGCAACAAGAAATCGGTGACGTAAGCGGTCAGCCAAAACTCTTCCTGACTCTCTTTGCTCCACAGGCCAAAGCTCCCGTTGCCACGCTGCATGCCAGCCAGACGCGCGATGCCGGTATCAATTGACGCGCGGCGCGCCTCATCGCTACTGGTTTTAATGCCCATCGCTGTCAGCTGCGCATGGTTGGTGAACACCGAGGGCCAAATGCCGCTGGCGGTCTGCTCCAGACAGCCGTAAGGATAGGCATACAGCGAGCTGATGAAGCTGGCGATATTCAGCGGTGGACGGTTGCTGAGTGACAGTTGTCCGCTCAGGGTATCCTGCTGTAGTCCATTAAAAGCACTCGCCATCACCTGCCAGTTCTGGCCGGTTTGCATCACGTTATCGAAGCTCAGCGTTTGCGCCGGATAAGCCGGGCGTACGCCAATTTTCCAACTGCGCTCACTCGCTGCCAGGGTTTCGCCCGGCAAACTCATGCCGGATACGTTGACCTGCACATTGCCTTCGCCAAAGCCGCCCTGCGCTTTCACCGGGATCTGCAGCGTGGTGCGTGCGCCTTTCGCTAGCTGCACGCTGGCGGGGATCTGGCCGTTAAGAGCAACCAGGCCGCTGGCGCTGACGTTAATTTTTAGCGTTTGCGCTTGATCGGTGAGATTGGTGAGATCCAGTGCCAGCGTGGATTGATCGCCGCTGGCAAGGAAGCGCGGCGTCGCCAGTTCGCTGATCAACGGTGCGGCAACCACCAGCTTGCGATCGGCAGCGCCAAAGCTATCGTCGCTCCAGGCCTGTGCCATTAAACGCAGCTCACCATTAAAAGCCGGGATCGGCAGTTCCAGCGTGCCTTCACCGTTGGCATCCAGCGTCACCGGCTGCAGCTGTTGTGCGATGATCTGCACGTCGGTAATCGGCTTTTTACCGCCGCGCGAAAGCGCGTCCGCCTCGTCGCCGTCACCGCCAAAGCGCAGCGCGGCCAGCTTGCCGCCGCCTTCAATTAGCTGACCAAATACATCGTATTGATCGGCGTTATAGCGCTTACGACCAAAGAAGGCGTCCCATGGGTTGGGGGTTTTGTAATCGGTGATGTTAAGCACGCCGCTGTCTACAGCAGACAGCAATACCTGAACCTGCTTCGGCAATGCGCCACCTTCACGGCTGGCTTTTACCTTCACTTTTAAGGTCTGCTCAGGGCGGATTTTATCCGGCGCGTCCAACGCTAAGCTGAGGCGGCGCGCTTCAGTGGCCATCGGCAGATGCAACAAGCCGACCGCACGTTTCGGCGTAACGCCGCTGGCTTTGTCGCCGTCACGGACTACGATGGCGCTGAGATAGAGATCGTGTCGCTGCCAGCTGTCGCTAATCGGCACATCAATGGTTGCGCCGCCCGCCGGAACATCCAACGGTTGCCACCACAGCGTGCCGCTGCTGGATTCCACCATCAGATAGCCTTTACCGGCGGCGGGTGATTCAACCTGCACATGCGCGGTGTCGCCCGCTTGATAGGCGGTTTTATCAATCTTCAGTTTGACCTGATCCGGACGCAGCGCGCCGGTGCCGTTGGTGTTGTCCTGCCAGCCATATCCGGCCTGGAACCGTACGCTGCTGATGATGTTGTCACCGGCATGTACTTCCAGACGATAGCTGCCCCACTCCACCGGGAAACTCACTTTCTGACTGCCGCCAGCGGGAAGAGTGATGCGCTGCTGCTCTTCCTGCAGATCTTTTTGATCGTAGCGCGATTGCCAACCTTCGCTGTCGGAGAAGCTCCAGTAATAGTCGCGGCGTTCGTGGATCAAGCGTACATCCAGATCCTGCGCCGCCAGTTTTTCACCCTGCGCATTTGCGTATACCACATCGAACTCGGCGAGGCTGTTTTCCGCCACCGTGGGCTCATCGTGATAGCGATCGGTACGATAGTCATATACCGATTCACTGTTAAACAGCGGACGAATCCCCGGCAGCGCAGGCGCGGGCCAGATTGCCTGGGTAGCGCGACGCGTCACCGGACGGCCGCCGGTTTCCAGCAGGCTGGCTTGCAGAATCAGGTTGAGCGGCGAATGGCTCTCCTTCCAGCTGCTCTCAACCTTAAGCTGCAGCTTTCCGCTCTCATCCAACTTCTCGTCTACGTCATCCAGCGTACGTTTCACATCTTCGGTGATGTCACCAAACTGATAACCCGGCAGCGCCGCAACCGCGTCACGCGCTGGGCGCAGGAACAGTTGCCCTTGTAGTTCATTGCCAGCAGCAGGCGCACCGTATAGATAGCGCCCGTCCACATCAAAGGTAACGTCTGCAGCCGGATTGAGCGGCTGGGCGTTGTTACTCAGCGCCAGCGCCATGCGCTCGGGTAGGAAATCTTCGACGTGGAACGGCCAGCTACGCGGCTGGTTGTCACCGCTGTTAATGCGCAGTGTCCATTCACCGGTCATGGCTGAGGGAGGTAACGCGAAGCGATGTTGATAAACGCCGTTGTCCGCCTGCCAGACGAAGGTTTGCGATACTTCACCATTCGGCTGCACCACTTCGGCTTTCACCGGCTGCGGCGGCAAAGGTTTACCATCAGCATCACGCAGTAGCGCATTGACGATCACCGTTTCACCGGGACGATAGAGATCGCGCGGGCCAAAGATGAAGAACTGTTTGTCATAGCCTTGCGGGCCATCAATCGGGAACTCCGCCAGATCCAGCGCGGGTCGAGCGAGATCGATCAGCGAAGTTTGGCCTTTTTGTGTTGCCAGTAGCAACTTGCCTTTGGCATGCGCGGGTAAACGCAAATGGCCGTTGCGGTCGCTGGTGCCGCTCGCCAGCTGCTTGCCCTTTTCATCCAGCAACTGCACGCTGACGTCATCAAGCGGTGCGCCATTAACCAGACTTTGGGCAAACAGCTCCAACTGATCAGGGAATTGGTGCAGCGACAGACCGATGTCGCTCAGGGTAAACAGTGTCGCCGGTTGCGTGTAGCTGTAAGTTCCAGCCTGTTTCATCACCGCCAGATACACGCCCGGCTGTTTTAGCGCCTCGACACCGCCCAGCGGCAGCTGCATTTTTTCGCGCGTGTTACGCGCCGGATTAAGATCGAAACGCCCGCTATAGACCAGATCGGCGTTTTTGAGCAGATCGCGTGATTCCCAGTACGAGATGTTATTGCCGTAATTCCACTGAGCGAGGAAATCCGCCAGCGTGGCCTTCTTCACGCGGAAGAAATCCACGTCGACGTTGTTCACATTCAGTGCCAGCACCGGTAATCCCTGTGTCAGGCGCAGCGGCAGCAGCGAACCGCGGCTGGCAAAACCCACCATCGGCTGGATATCACGCGTGGTCAGGGTCTGGCTAAAGGGCGCAGATAACGTGCTGCCATCGATCGCTTTGAGGCCAGCATCGACATTGACGGTCAATTTGCGAGAGGGTTCAGGATGGCGAAAACGTAGCGCTTTACCGTTTTGCGCCAGCTCCCAGCCGCCATCAACTTTGCCACTTTTGTCATCGATAATTTGCACGCGTGCCGCGAAATCCTGCTGGCTATCGAGCGGCGCGTTAAAGGTCAACACCAGCGCTGCGGCACCGTCGAGTTGCAGTTCGGAGAGATCGATAACGGAGAGTGATTTCTGCGTTGCTGTTGCGGCTGCAGTTTCCGCCGCGTAGAGCGTCGATGCTGTGCCGCCCACTAGTACACCACCGATCAGCATGCTGAGCAGCAACCGGTTAGAAGGTTTTGCCATGGTAAATCCCTCACCACTCTCAAGTTAAGAAAACGTAATGTTGCGCAATTTCACATCAACCCGCCAACTTTAGCAATCATGCCCTTGAGATAGCGTTCACATTCCCGGAGACTGGTCTTTTCCCGTTTGCTGAGAAGAGGTTGCTATGACAGCCATATTTGTGTCCGCCGATTGGTTGAAAGAACATTACAACGAGGAAACGTTGCAGGTTATTGACGCCCGCATGTTGCCACCCGGCCAGGAAGCCGTAAGGGATCTGAAGGCTGAATATCTTGCCGGCCATTTACCGAATGCACCGTTCTTCGATATCGAAGCGCTTTCAGATCATACCAGCCCCTATCCGCATATGATGCCGCGCGCCGAAGCCTTTGCGGTAGCAATGCGCGAGCTGGGCATCAGCCGGGATAAACATCTGGTGGTGTATGACGAAGGCAACCTGTTCTCCGCGCCGCGCGCGTGGTGGATGCTGCGCGCCTTCGGTTGTGAAAACGTGTCAATTCTCGCCGCGGGATTACAGGGCTGGAAGGCCGCCGGTTTCGAATTAGCCAGCGGGCCGGTTACTCTGCCAGAAGCGGAATTTGAGGCGACCTATGACAGTACGCAGGTAAAACGTCTGACCGACGTGCTGCTGATTAGCCATGAAGGCGGCGCACAGATTGTGGATGCGCGCGCGGCTAACCGTTTTAACGCCGAAGTAGATGAGCCGCGTCCAGGGCTGCTGCGCGGTCATATACCTCATAGCCTCAACGTGCCGTGGAACAGTTTGGTGGCGAACGGTGAACTGAAACCGGCGGCAGAACTGCGCGATTTGTTTGAAAAAGCAGGCGTGAAGCTGGATCAGCCGGTGATTGCCAGCTGTGGTTCCGGTGTGACGGCGGTGGTGGTGATTTTGGCGCTGACCTCACTTGGCGTACGCGATGTGACGCTGTACGACGGTTCGTGGGGGGAATGGGGCAGCCGCGACGATTTACCGATTGAGAAGTGATGATCAGGTCGCCATGAATGGCGCCCCTACATCTAAGGTGCGCATTCATGCGCACCAGGCAATACATCAAATAATCCGCTGGCTGCCTTTGAAATCGCGCAGGAAACTGCCCCAGCGACGCTCGTAAAAAGGCGTAATGTGGGCAGTAAAGAAATGGCTGACGCCGCGATCTTCACTCACCACTTCACAGATATCAATCGGTGCATCGTCGGCGAGCGTATCGGTTGCCACCCCGCCCGCTGCCTGAATAATCTCATCAATATCGCTATCCGCTTCGATGCCAATCAATAGATTCGGCTCTTCCGCTGCGCTTTCACGAATGCTGGCAACGTAAGCACGGCGCACCTGCTTATACTTGGCAAACAGCTGCGTCAGCGAATCAATCATCTGCGCCGGTGGCTCTGCCACTTCGGAGAGCAGCAGCGCTTGTCCGCCTTCCAGCACGGTTTGCTGACTCAGCGCACTGCCCTCTTCACTCAGCAAATGGGCAATTTCGCCCGGCGAAAACTCTTTGCCGGCAGGCAGTTTCGCATTGAGAAACAGCGTGTCGCCCTGTGTAATCTCAAACAGCGTACGCACCGGCATGCGCAGATACGGCTGTTCACCTTTGATCGCCTCGCCCATCGCTTCTTCGGAAGTGAAGAACGGGATTACGCTGCCGCCGCCCTCTTTTTCCCAGTGCTGTAACTCAACCGGTGAGGTGGCATCAAACTGTTCGGCAGGACTTTCGCCAGGTACCCAAACATCGGCTTCCAGCAGCAGTTGGAAAAATTCCGGACGGTGCGCAGGCTCAGTGGCGGCCAACTTCAGCACCTCTTCAAGACGGTTACTCATGTAGTCATTTCCAAAAAAAGCAGGCCTGCGCCTGCCGTGATGGGGATTATTTCAGCAATAGATTGGCGACGGTACGCACACCTAAACCGGTTGCACCGGCGGACCACTGATCCACCGCACCTTTGCGATAGGTGGCAGAGCAGTCAATATGCAGCCAGCCCTGCTGGTATTTGCTGACGAAATGCGACAGGAACGCGGCCGCGCTGCTGGCACCCGCCGCGTGTGACGGGCTGGCGATGTTATTCAAGTCGGCAAAGTTCGAAGGCAAATGGCTCCGATGGAATTCCGCCAGCGGCAGACGCCAGAAGGCTTCGTTCTCACCGGTTGCGCTGCCGAGCAGCGATTCGGCCAGCACATCGTCAAAGGTAAATAGCGCGTGGTAATCGTTGCCCAAGGCCGTTTTTGCTGCGCCCGTCAGCGTGGCGGCATCAATCAGCAGCTCTGGATTTTGCTCGCTGGCATCGATCAGGCCATCGGCCAGCACCAGACGGCCTTCCGCATCGGTGTTCATTACTTCAACGGTTTTACCGTTGCGATAGCGGATGATGTCACCCAGACGGAACGCGTTGCCGCTCACCATGTTGTCTGCGCAGCACAGGAACAGTTTCACGCGCTTGTTCAGACCACGCGAAATCGCTAACGCCAGTGCGCCGGTCAGCGTTGCCGCGCCGCCCATGTCGGACTTCATTGAATCCATAAAAGCGCTCTGCTTCAGGCTGTAACCGCCGGTATCAAAAGTAATACCTTTACCCACCAGACACGCATAAACCGGTGCAGCTTCATCGCCGGTTGGGTTGAAATCAAGCGCCAGCAGTACCGGTACGCGCGAGGAACCACGCCCAACGGTGTGGATGCCGGCATATCCCTGCTCGCGCAGATCGTCACCTTTGGTAATGCGGTAGCTCACCGCTTTGCCGCCGACTTCGCTAATCAAATCAACCGCGTTATGCGCCAGCTGCTCGGGGCTGAGATCTTCCGCCGGCAGGTTGATGGTGTCGCGAACCCAATCAACGATCTTCAAACGACGCTCAAATTCAGCTTGATCGGCTTCATTGAATTCCGGCCACTCGACCTGGCGCTTGCCTTTCGGGCTACGATAGCCTTGCCAGAATGCCCAGCATTTTTCCAAATCCCAGCCTTCGCCGTGCAGCGCAACGTGGCGAATGCCCTGACCGTCCAGCTTGCGCCCGGCGCGCTGGATGCTCATCAGCGCGTCGGCGCCAGTCAGGTGAACGGTCATGCCACTTTCGTTGCTGCTCAGCAATGCTTTGTCACCCCAGCGCGCGTCGGCGGCCTGGGAGCTGAGCGTAATTATCATCGGTTGTGTTGTCATCGCGTGGCTCCGTTTGCGTTAGGTGTCACCTTGCGCCAGAACCGGCGCAAGGGGTGCATGAATTAGCGGGAGGTTGCCGCAGGCGATACTGCCCGCAGGCGCGTTACCGCTTTATTAACCAGCTCGATAGCGTACTCAATTTCTTCTGCGCTTGTGAAACGTCCGAGCGAAAAACGCAGCGAGCTGTGTGCCAGCTCCTGCTCAACGCCCATTGCGCGCAGTACATATGAGGGTTCGAGACTGGCCGAGGTACAGGCGGAACCGGATGAGAGCGCCAGATCTTTCAGCGCCATAATCAGCGATTCGCCATCAACGTGGGCAAAACTGATATTGAGGATGTTTGGTGCGCCCTGTTCGAGCGAACCGTTGAGGTTCACATTACCCAGTTTACTGATGCCGCTCCACAGACGCTGGCGCAGCTCAGCCAGACGCGCCATTTCGCTGCTCATCTCTTCACGCGCAATGCGATAGGCTTCGCCCATGCCAACAATCTGGTGCACCGGCAAAGTGCCTGATCGCATACCACGCTCGTGTCCACCACCGTGCATCTGCGCATCGATTTGCAGACGCGGTTTACGTCGCACCCACAACGCACCGATGCCTTTGGGGCCATAGAGCTTGTGCGCCGAGAACGACATCAAATCCACCGGCAGTTCACTGACGTTAATCGGTAACTTGCCGACGCTTTGGGTGGCATCAACGTGGAACAGCACATCTCGCGCATGGCACAGCGCGCCGAGGGCAGCGATATCCTGAATCACACCGGTTTCATTATTAACGTGCATCAGCGACACCAGCACCGTATCGTCGCGCAGTGCAGATTCAAGCATCTGCGGCGTGACAATGCCGTCGCTGCCCGGCTGTAAGAAAGTGACATCAAAGCCTTCATGCGCCAGCTGCAAACAACTGTCGAGCACCGCTTTGTGTTCGGTTTGGCTGGTAATGATGTGTTTGCCGCGCGCCTGATGGAATTGTGCTGCTCCCTTAATTGCCAGGTTATCAGCTTCTGTTGCGCCAGAGGTAAAAACGATTTCACGCGGATCGGCATTGACCAGCTCAGCAATTTGATTGCGAGCAACATCAACGGCCTCTTCAGCCTGCCAGCCAAAACGGTGAGAACGGGAAGCGGGGTTACCGAAGGTGCCATCCATGGTGAGGAACTGCATCATTTTGGTGGCAACACGTGGATCGGCAGGCGTGGTGGCTGCGTAATCCAGGTAAATCGGTAATTTCATTGCGCTAAAACTCCGTATAAAAAATCATACGTCTTTATAGCATGCTTCGGCCTAACCTACCTTAGCAGGAAAGGCCGAAGTGAGATCAATTACGCGCGGAGATTAACGTTGATGGTTTCTTGCACACGATGCTGCTGGAAGCGGCGATTATCGATCGCGTTCTGGCGATCGGCAACATCGAGGATTTCCTGATTATTCACCAGTTCCGCCAGCGTGATGTTGTTAAGGAAGTCGCTGATGCGCTCACTCAGATCGCGCCACAGAACGTGCGTCAGGCAACGCTCGCCGCCCTGGCAGCCTTCTTTACCCTGGCATTTGGTGGCGTCGACAGATTCATCAACGGCGGTGATTACCGCACCCACGGCAATGGCGCCAGAGTCTTTACCTAACAGATAACCGCCGCCCGGACCACGAACGCTGGCCACTAAGCCATGCTTACGTAAGCGTGAGAATAACTGCTCCAGATAGGATAGCGAAATGCCCTGACGCTCAGAAATGTCAGCTAGCGGCACAGGGCCTTCGTGTGAGTGCAGTGCAACGTCCAGCATAGCGGTTACGGCATAACGTCCTTTGGATGTCAGTCTCATAGCATACAACCTCGTAAGCGTCCGTCCGGTTATCGGCGGGTTATCTGATGAATTGACGCCAGTCTGACATTCCCGAGTAAAACGGTCAACTATTTAACCAAGTAATTTACTCAACTATTTAACCAACTGTTTCACTCAACTATTATCCCCATTACCTTTGCGCTTTTCGAATGAGGCCATCATGCCGCGCAGGATATTCAGCTCATCGCGTTCCGGACGTGCGCGCGTGTATAAACGACGCAGCTTGCTCATCACCTGGCTTGGCGTGCCTTCACGAATAAAACCGCTGTTCAACATCATCTTCTCAATGTGCTGATAGAAGCGCTCCAGATCGTCGACCAATGGATACGGGGATTCTTCAGGCTCGGCAACCGGCGCCGCTTTATCTTGCGCGTCCAGCCACGCCATCCGCACTTCGTAAGCGATGATCTGTACTGCCATCGCCAGATTTAGCGAGCTGTATTCCGGATTGGCCTGAATCGCCACATGGTAATGACACTTCTGCAACTCTTCGTTGGTCAACCCCACACGCTCACGGCCAAATACCAGCGCAACCGGTGCCTGCTGGCCCTCTTCCACGCTTTTAATGCCGCACTCACGCGAGTCAAGCATGGGCCACGGCAGGGAACGCGAACGGGCGCTGGTGCCGACGACTAAACTACAACCGGCAATGGCTTCATCCATGGTATCGACAATGCGCGCATTGCCAATGACATCGCTGGCGCCGGCGGCGAGGGAAATGGCCTGAGAATCAGGTTTTACCAACGGGTTGACCAGATAAAGGTTGGTTAAACCCATGGTTTTCATGGCGCGTGCGACAGAGCCCATGTTGCCGGTGTGAGACGTTTCTACCAGTACGATTCGGATATTTTGCAGCATAATTAGAGGCGATCAGGGAAATGATGGCGCGCATCCTAACATAAAAGGAGGACATTTGCTGAACACACTGATATACTCCGCGCCGTTTTCCCCGTTCTTTAACATCCAGCGAGAGATACCGATGCATCCGATGCTCAACATCGCCGTGCGCGCAGCGCGCAAGGCCGGAAATTTAATTGCCAAGAATTACGAAACCCCGGACGCTGTCGAAGCCAGCCAAAAAGGCAGCAACGACTTCGTTACCAATGTTGACCGCGACGCAGAACGTCTGATTATCGAAGTAATTCGTAAATCGTACCCGAAACACACCATCATCACCGAAGAAAGCGGTGAACTGGCGGGCGAAGATCAAGACATTCAATGGGTAATCGATCCGCTGGATGGCACCACCAACTTCATTAAACGTTTACCCCACTTCTCAGTATCTATCGCTGTGCGCATCAAAGGCCGCACCGAAGTGGCTGTGGTTTACGATCCCATGCGCAACGAACTGTTCACCGCTGTACGCGGTCAGGGCGCACAGCTGAACGGTTATCGTCTGCGCGGCAGCACCGCTCGCGATCTGGACGGCACCATTTTGGCTACCGGCTTCCCGTTCAAGCTGAAGCAGCATGCCACTCCTTACATTAATATCGTAGGCAAACTGTTCACCCAGTGTGCAGATTTTCGTCGCACCGGTTCGGCTGCGTTGGATCTGGCTTACACGGCGGCTGGACGCGTGGATGGTTTCTTTGAAATTGGCCTGAAGCCGTGGGATTTTGCGGCGGGCGAACTGCTGGTACGCGAAGCGGGCGGCCTGGTGACTGACTTTACCGGCAACCACGGTTACCTGATGTCAGGTAACATTGTCGCCGGTAACCCACGCGTGGTTAAAGCGATGCTGGCCACCATGCGTGAAGAATTAAGTGAAGCGCTGAAGCGCTAAGTAAGAGAAGGCGGCTGAATCAGCCGCCTTTTTTATTACCGACGTTCGTGACTTAATACCTGATGCGGCTGTGTCTTACGACCAATCCGCCCCAAAACGCCCGCCAGAACCGCTTCGATGATCAGCATAAAGAAGGTAAACCAGCTTGCTTTTGCCGTTGCCGCAGCCGCTTTCTCAGCAACTTCACGTGCTTTCTGCTCCGCTTGCTGTTTCAACTGCTGATACTGCTGTACGGCTTTTTGGTAACTTTGCTCGGTCTGCGTAACAATTTGATCAACTTCCTGATCGCTTTTACCGGTACGAGCTTTAATAATATTTTTCAGTGCGTCGCGATCGGCCGCTTGTAAGGTATCGGAATGACGACTCATTACCCCTTTCAGCCAATTTGCCAGATCGGTATCCGCATTTTGTGGATTTTGCGCGCTTTGTTTCGCCTGATCCTGCGCATTATTTGCTTCGCTATTTACCTCTTTTTGTAAATTCTCAGGTTGCAATTCCGGCTTACCCGTCTGACGAAGGGTCGTTTGCAGTTCATTCTTTAAATCATCCAGATTAATGTTATTTTCCTGAAGCTGTTGTTTTGCCATATTGGTTACCGATGGCGCAACGGCTGAAATTCCACTGCCTACGGCATTAACACCCGCACCTAAAATATTAAAAGCACCGCCAATAATACCGGTTGCTAAGGTTATCGCCAGCCACAGGGTTAAAATGGTACTCACACCAAACATCAATAACCCATGTAGTGCGCCCTCCCGTTGCGCCAGCCGTCCAGCGACATAGCTACCTACACCAATCGCCAACAGCATACTTACGCCGGTCCAAATTAACGCCCCCGTGCCCAGATGTTGCAGCGGATTTTGTTCCTGTTGCGGATCGATGGATGTCGCGCCAATGGCTGTACCTAAAATACCTAATAATATATGGATGATTAGCGCAGCGATAACGCCGGCAAATACTGCGCTCCAGGAAATACGTTTCAACGGTAAACCGACATGGGCTTCATGCACAGTTTCCACGCTGCCATTATTAATCCGAGATTCAGGCATCGTTCTCTCCTCGCAAAATATCACGATAATTTTTTATTATTGCTAAATGGACCAGAAGTCTCACTGGTGTAATTGAGCTTAGTAAGAGAACGCTATTTTCACCAGATAACGACGAATGAGATATTTAATTATATGAAGTAGAGAACAAAAATAAACGCAGCGGAAGGATGTTCCCGCCGCGCTTATTATTTTTTTACTTAAATGAAAGGACGAATTCCGCCGCCAATACCCGGCGAAGCACTTTGCCACAAAGCAACGCCTGCAGCGATTAATAGCACGCTTCCCAATAAAGCGAGCAGCGGCATCAGCAGCTTTGCTGACTGGCCGGTGCCACGTGAATTTCCTAAACGTAGCGCCAGTGTACGTGAACACTGCACCAATAAACCCAGTGCCGAAACGGTTAATGCCGTGCCCGCCGCCATCGCCACGGCTGATGCCACACCCCAGACATAAACACCAATTACTTTAGAAAACAGCAGCATCATAATGGCACCGGAACAGGGCCGCAGCCCCATGGAGAGCACCACCAGCGCCTGCGTTTTAGCGCTCACTGCCTTGTCCATCTGCGCCGCCGTTGGCAGATGCGCGTGGCCGCAACCGCAGTGTTCATCATGCTGATGCTGCAGATGAATCGCTCGAATCTGCATTCTCTGCGCAGGACGTAAATATTGGCTCAGCAAACGTAGTGCACGCCAGCCTACCCACACGCCAAGCGCAATCACCAGCAGATAACTGCCCTTCTCCAGCCAGTAGCTGCCGAGATGCAGCTGACGTGATGAGGTCTGCAGCACCACCAGCATCATCGTGACTAAACCGATCGCCACGCCGCCCTGTAACAATGCCGCCAATAGCGTCAGCTTCAGGCTGGTTTTGAGCTTCGCGGGATGCGTTGCGAGAAACGTACTGATCACCACTTTGCCATGCCCCGGGCCAAGCGCGTGAAGCACGCCGTACGCCAGGCTAAACAGCATCAGCGTTCCCCCCGCCTGCTGCGGTTTTTCAGCCACCTGTTGCAAGAGTTGCGTCATCTCGCGATTGAGAACTTTTTGCCACAGCACGCTTTGCAGCAAAATTTGCGTCCAATGCTGCCAAAGCAGCACGCCAGCCAGCAGCAGCAGCACCGCCATTAGCCACAGCGGCCATAGACGACGTGAAGGAGAAGAAATCAATGACATGTCAGGGTTACCGTTTGGGCAAATTGCTGGCCGAGATCCATATCTTCCGGCGGCGCATCGGCCTTATCCAGCGACAGCGCATACTGCTTGAGCGAGTCATCGGGTTTAGGCGTATGCAAATCGATTTGGCAGTGTGATTTAACGGTGTCGTCCATGGTTAATGCCTGCGGATTGTCGTAATACATATCCACGAAATAGCTTGGATCAAACGTCTGAATGCGATACTGCTTCGCGCTTAATGACTGCGGCTCCCCCAGCGGCACAATAAACTCCAGCACCGCTTTGTTACCCGCGCGCGACAAGTTGTACTCCTTCGGCAAGTTGAGGAATTTAACCCGATTTTTGTCTTGCCACACTTCGGTGAAATAGTGCTGACCCAGCACATTAGCCATCACCTGCGCCGCCAGCTTTTTCCACACCACGTCGCCGGGCTTCGCTTTTCCTGCGTCGTAGAGCAGGTCAGCCGAGGTGATTTCATCCATGGTCCAGACCATTTTCATACCACTTAAACGATCGTTTTCACTGATGAACTGGGTTTTCATATCAATAAAGCTATGCGGATGAGACCAGGCTAGCGTGCTGAATAACAGCGTAAACGTAATGAGAGCAATTTTCATGTGTTATAACGTAACAATTTTAAAGTGAAGTGGAGAGTGGTCCAGAAAAATTGTGACCCGCCCTAAAGCTCTGAACAAAAGTCACGACAAAGTACAGGGCTACCACGTGGAGTTAGCTATTCTTAGCTCAAAAATGACCTGCGGATTAACCCTTGATGAGTTCTGCACCTTCTTCTGCACCACTCTTCAGCCGTTCCCAGCGTCGTTGTCATCTGCTACTGCTGCTATTTCTGCCCGCTCCCGCGTTGACGCTTGAAAAGCTCTGCCAGTTAAATGGCGTGGCGCCTGTTGTCGCCAGACAGGATATCGCGGATGTGGGAGAGGAGATACAGCGTTACCATCAACTGGAGCTACACCAGATGGTAGATGGCAGCTTCCGCATTCACGGGACGGAACTGGACAGGCGACTCTGCCTGATCCACTGGCTGCGACGCGCGCTGCGTTTGTCGCAGGATTTCGTCTGCGAGCATTTTGCCCCGGTTCTGCGCCAGCGCCTGAAAGTATTGAAAATTGAGAAAGCGCTCTGGGATGAAACCAATCTGCAGGCGTTAATTCAGCACTGTAGCCTGCGACTCGCGCGTGAGTTTAGCCCACGCGATCGTCTGTTTTTGCAGATCTTTATGAAGTATTCCCTGTGCCAGCGCCAAAACGCCATCTTTAGCGAGGCGCAGCGCGCGTGGCTGGCAGAGAAGATAGAACGAAGCGCCGCTGATGATGTTATCCACCATTGGCAGAAACGCTGCCATATAGCGCCTGATGTGAGCGAAGCCGATTTCTGGACGCTGCTGTTTAGCCTGATTCACGCGCCTGATGGTGCGCAGCTCCGCGATCCTCAGGCGGTGAAACTGATGGGTGCGGTACACGCGCTCATTGCACGCTTTGAACAATTGGCGCAGACGCAGTTTAGGAATCAGCCTGAGCTCACCCTGCAACTCTTTACCCATCTGGCGCAGGCGCTGGACCGCAGCCATTTCGCTATCGGTATCGATAACAGCGTGGCGTTGGATGTGGCACGGCTTTACCCACGCCTGCTGCGCACTACGGAGCGCGCACTGCAGCATTTCAGCAGTGATTTTGGCACGCGTTTTAGCGCTGAGGAAGTGAGCCTGGTGGCGGTGTTATTTGGTGCCTGGCTGATGCAGGAAAGTGCGCTGCAGGAAAAACAGGTCCTGCTGCTGACCGGCGCAGATTCGGCGCTGGAAGAGCTGCTGGAGCAGCAGCTACGTGAGATGACGCTGTTGCCGATCAACATCACTTATCAAGACGTGATGCACTTTCAGCGTGAAGGGGCATCACGTGATATTGCGCTGGTCATCACGCCCTATGCTATCTCGTTACCGCTTTTTTCACCGCCGCTGATTCATGCCGAGCTGCCGCTGAGTAGCCATCAGCAGCAGCGCATTCGCCAGCTGCTGGAGACTTAAGCCACGCGTGGGCGCAGGAACAGTGCCGGAAGCGCCACGAGGGCCATTACCCAAAACAGGTGTCCTTGCAGATGGGTGAAAAGTACGCCGCAAATCATCGTCATTACCGCAATACCGCCGGCCATCGCCAGCGCGGAGTAAAGCGACTGCAAACGAATCACTTCTGCGCCTTTGCGTGCGGCAATAAAGCGCATCGCAGCCAGGTGGCAAACGGTAAAGCTACCACAGTGCAGAATCTGCGCCACGATCAGCAGCGGCAACGCCGTGCTGGAACCGAGCAACGTCCAGCGCACAATGGCGCATACGCCAGACAGCAGTAATAGATCGCGCGCGGTCCAGCGGCGGAACAGCTTGCTGCTGAGGGCAAAAACAACGATTTCGGCCACCACGCCCAGCGACCACAAATAACCGACAATTGATGCTGAATAGCCACTCTCTTGCCACCAGATAGCGCTAAAACTGTAATAGGCTGCATGCGCGCCCTGCAATAACGTTACGCACAGCATGAAACGCCATACGGCATTTTCACGCAGCAGCTCACGCCATGCTTGCCAGCCTCCGTCGGTCGTTGCCTGACGTTCATTGCCTTGTGGCTTCGTCGCTGGCGTTAACATCATGCCGCCTAACATGCTCATCGCCCCCAATGACAGCAGCACGAGAATTGCCTGTGATGAAAAGGCGCTGACTAACATGCCGGTCAAGGCGGAACTGATGACAAATGCCAGCGATCCCCAAAGGCGAACCGGGCCGTAAGCCAGGCCGATTTGCTGGGTCCAGGTTGCGGCTAATGCGTCGCTGAGGGGCACCAAAGGCGAGAAAAACAGGTTAAAGCCCACCATGACTAACAGCAGCCACATCCACTGCTGTCCAATCCAATAGCCGATCGCAAACAGACATGTCATTAACGCCAGCAGGCGTAGCGCGGTGATGAGCTGCGAGGGATTTTTCACCTGGGAAGCAATCAGCAAACTCCCCACAAAACGAGCCACCATGCCGCAGCCAATGAGCAGGCCAATTTTTTCGGCATCCAGACCGGTGCCTTTTAGCCAGACGCTCCAGAAAGGCAGGTAAATACCGTAGCAAAAGAAGTAAGTAAAGTAGCCTAATCCGAGCCATTTGGCCGAGCCGATTGCCATATTCCCTCCAGCAAAAAATGCTGCTCAGCAGCATGAGTGGCCGCTACTTTGTCAGAGCCCCGCGGCCACGGCAATAAAAAAAGGATGGCTTACGCCATCCTTTTTTATACCGCATCGGCAAGCGTAAAACTTACGCGTATACCGGCAGACGAGTGCAGATATCCAACACTTTCTGCTTAGTGCGTTCGATAGTTGCTTCGTCGTTAATGTTGTCCAACACGTCGGCGATCCAGCCCGCTAATTCACGGACTTCAGCTTCTTTGAAGCCGCGACGGGTAACGGCTGGAGTACCAATACGGACGCCAGACGTCACAAATGGGCTTTTCGGATCGTTTGGTACGCTATTTTTGTTTACGGTAATGTTGGCGCGGCCCAGAGCAGCATCCGCTTCTTTACCGGTCAGATTTTTGCTTACCAAATCGATCAGGAACAAGTGGTTGTGCGTGCCACCCGAAACGATGTTGTAGCCGCGCTCAAGCAGTACTTCCACCATCGCTTTGGCATTCTTAGCAACCTGCTGCTGATAAGTTTTGAACTCTGGCTCCATCGCTTCTTTGAACGCCACCGCTTTACCAGCAATCACGTGCATCAAAGGACCACCCTGACCGCCCGGGAACACCGCGGAGTTCAGTTTTTTGTACAGCTCTTCGTCACCGTTTTTCGCCAGGATCAGGCCGCCACGTGGACCCGCCAGGGTTTTATGGGTGGTCGAAGTGACGATGTGAGCATGTGGAACAGGGTTTGGATAGACATCTGCCGCGATCAGACCCGCAACGTGTGCCATGTCAACAAACAGGTACGCGCCAACGCTGTCAGCGATTTCACGCATTTTGGCCCAGTCGCAAATACCAGAGTAAGCAGAGAATCCGCCTACGATCATTTTCGGCTTGTGGGTTTGCGCCAGCTCAGCCAGTTCGTCGTAATTGATTTTGCCGGTTTCATCGATGCCGTAAGGGATAACGTTATACAGCTTGCCAGACAAGTTAACCGGAGAACCGTGCGTCAGGTGACCACCGTGCGCCAGGTTCATACCCAGGATGGTGTCGCCCGGCTGCAGCAGCGCGGTATATACCGCGAAGTTGGCCTGTGACCCCGAGTGCGGCTGCACGTTAGCGTAGTCTGCGCCGAACAGCGCTTTAGCACGATCAATTGCCAGCTGCTCAACGATATCAACGTATTCGCAGCCGCCGTAGTAGCGCTTGCCCGGGTAGCCTTCAGCATATTTGTTGGTGAGCTGTGAACCTTGTGCCTGCATTACGCGTGGGCTGGTGTAGTTTTCAGAAGCAATCAGTTCAATGTGCTCTTCCTGACGCACTTTCTCTTGCTCCATCGCCTGCCACAACGCGGCATCATAATCGGCAATGTTCATATCACGCTTTAACATCCGGACTCTCCTGACTCAGCTTACTTTTTAACGGCAGTTTAGGCCCCGGCAAAGGGGCGAAGGCGAACAGTGTAAACGGTTTTGCCAGGTGACGGTAGCGCCAACACCCTCTTTTTGCGCAATCGATTGGCATGGCGTTGGAACGGGTTTTTTACGCTTTTTTTGCAGCCAGTAAATCATGATATTTCCTCACTCTAGTCCCGATAAAATTTCAGGTTTGCGGCCCAGCCCGCACCTTTCTTGCTTAATCCTTAAGCATTACGAGGGATTTACAGGCGCTTAGATTGAACTTAAGATGCATTTAAAATACATGTTTAAGTTCACCCTAAGGATTTCACCATGCTTGATGCCCAAACTATCGCCATTATCAAATCGACCTTGCCTGCTATAGCGCAAATCGGCCCCCAGCTTACCGGCCATTTTTATCAGCGCCTGCTAACGCAGCATCCCGAATTGAAAAATGTGTTCAACATGAACAATCAACGCAGTGGTAATCAACGGGAAGCGCTGTTCAATGCGATCGTCGCTTATGGCAGCAATCTGGAAAATCTGGCCGTACTGCTGCCTGCAGTAGAAAAAATTGCCCAGAAGCATGCCAGCTTAAATATTCAGCCCGATCAGTACGCCATCGTCGGAGAAAATTTGCTGGCAACCATTGATGAGCTGCTGCATCCGGGTGAAGAGGTGCTAACCGCGTGGGGTAAAGCTTATGGCGTGCTGGCGGATGTGTTTATTCAGCGAGAAGAAGCCATTTATCGTGAATCCGAAGAGAAAATAGGCGGCTGGCGCGGCGCGCGTGATTTCCGTATTCGCGCCATCAAACAGGAAAGCTCCGTGATCAAAAGCTTTGAGCTGGTGCCAAATGATGGCATGCCGGTGGCGGCCTTTCTGCCCGGGCAATATCTGGCCATTAGCCTGCATCCAGCGGGCAGTGAAAATATCCAGCACCGCCAGTATTCTTTGACGCATCAGCCTAACGGCAAATTTTATCGAATTGCCGTGAAGCGCGAAGCTTTAGGCAGCGTCTCGGGCTGGCTGCACGATAAGGCGCGGGTCGGAGATATCGTGCAGTGCGCTGCGCCAGCTGGCGATTTCTTCCTGCAGGCGCAACCTACGACGCCCGTTACGCTGATTTCGGCTGGCGTTGGTCAAACGCCCATGCTGGCGATGCTGGCAAATCTTGCCGAGCAACAACACCCTGCCGCAGTCAACTGGCTGCACGCGGCTGAAGCGGGTTCACAACATGCCTTTGCTGAAGAAGTGCAGGCACTCGGTGCACGTCTGCCAAACTTCACGCCATACATCTGGTATCGCCAGCCGGCAGCCACCGATGCCGGGCGCTTTGATGCGCAAGGCTTGATGGATCTGGCGAGTATCTCTTCCGCACTCAATCAGGCCGATCGTCAATTCTGGATCTGCGGCCCGCTGTCGTTCATGCAGTTTGTCGCACGTCAGTTAATTGATGCGGGTGTAAACGCCAATCGCATTCACTACGAAGTGTTTGGCCCACACAAAGTGTTGTAAAACAAAAAGCCTGCGCAAGGCAGGCTTTTTCAGGTAATGCGCGGAGGGGCTTAAATTGCCTCTTCGTCCTCTTCACCGGTACGAATACGTACCACGCGCGCCACGTCGAAGACAAAGATTTTGCCATCACCAATTTTGCCGGTTTGCGCGGTTTTCATAATGGTTTCTACGCAGGTGTCGACGATGTCGTCACCCACCACCATTTCGATTTTCACCTTTGGCAGAAAATCGACCATGTACTCGGCACCGCGATACAGTTCAGTATGGCCCTTCTGACGCCCAAAACCTTTCACTTCACTGACGGTCATCCCGGTGATGCCTACCTCGGCTAAAGCTTCACGTACATCATCGAGTTTGAATGGTTTGATAATTGCATCGATCTTTTTCATGACAGATCCTTTTTAACTCCCTCCATGATGGACGGATACCGTTAGTATAATTGTTCCTGACGCTGCCGCAGCAAGCTACTCTTTAAATTCGCTGGCGTCCAATTCATGGCGCGACAGCAGCTTATAGAATTCAGTACGGTTACGTCCAGCCAGACGCGCGGCGTTAGTCACATTTCCTTTGGTCATCTGCAGCAGCTTGCGCAGATAGTTCAGCTCAAATTGATTGCGTGCCTCAACGAAAGTAGGCAACGCAGTATTTTCTCCGGCCAGCGCCTGCTCCACTAGCGCATCCCCGATCACCGGTGCGGTACTTAGCGCTACGCACTGCTCAATCACATTCACCAGCTGGCGTACATTACCCGGCCACGACGCGCCCACCAGCCGTTTCATGGCATCGACAGAGAAACTGCGCACAAAGGGTTTATGGCGATCGGCGGACTGACGCAGCAGATGATTGGCCAGCAGCGGGATATCTTCCGCGCGCTCATGCAGCGCGGGAATTCTGAGATTTACCACATTGAGGCGATAGTAAAGATCCTCGCGGAAACTTTTTTTCTCCATCGCTTTCGGCAAGTCGCGATGCGTCGCCGAAATAATACGCACATTAATAGTTAAATCGCGGTTGCTGCCTAGCGGGCGCACTTTGCGCTCCTGCAGAACACGCAGCAGTTTCACCTGTAGCGCCTGCGGCATATCACCAATTTCATCAAGGAATAGCGTGCCGCCTTCCGCAGCCTGGAACAAGCCTTCGCGTGCGCTAACGGCACCGGTAAACGCGCCTTTGGCGTGGCCAAACAGCTCAGATTCCAGCAGTTGCTCCGGCAGCGCGCCGCAGTTAATCGCAATAAACGGTTTTGTCGCGCGCGGGCTGGCCGCATGAATCGCCTGCGCCAATACCTCTTTACCGGTGCCGCTTTGACCATTGATCAAAATACTGACGTCGGATTGCGCCACCATATGTGACTGCTCCAGCAGACGCAGCATTTGCGGATTACGCGTCACAATCGTTTCACGCCATCCCTCATCGCCGATGGGCGCACGCTGCGCCAGCGCTTCATCAATCGCTTTGTAGAGCGCATCACGGTCCACCGGTTTTGTCAGAAAGCTAAACACGCCTTGCTGGGTCGCCGAGACGGCTTCCGGAATCGAACCGTGGGCGGTGAGGATGATGACCGGTAATCCCGCGTGACGTTTCTGGACTTCGCCGAACAGAGCCAGACCGTCCATCTCATCCATGCGCAGGTCGCTTATCACTAAATCGACCTTCTCTTTTTGCAGATGACGCAACGCTTCCGGGCCACTGGCCGCCGTCGCCACCTGATAACCTTCACTGCTCAGACGCATACCGAGCAATTTCAGTAAGCCCGGATCGTCATCCACCAGCAGTAAGCGTGCGGCTTGTTTCATGATTACTGATCCTCACTTTGCACATCGCTACCGTGCGATGTGTCGCTGCTGTCTGCGGCTTTGCGCGATGACAACTGGCGTTCAATATCCGTTAAACGCTCGAGTTTGCGTTGGGTATCCACCAGCGACTGACGCATTTTGGTTTGCTGCTGGCGCAGGTTATCCATTTCAGCATCGTTGCTCTGCTGCAGGGCAGCGTAACGTCCACGCGCTTCACTCAGCTGCAGCTGGGCCGCTTGATTACTGCGCCACAGCTGCAGCAACGGCCGAACTGACGCCGGATAAAAGGTGCCGTAACTATCTAAGGTATCGACATAAGTGCGGCGCTCAACCGGCGTCACGTTGCCGTTCGACAGTAAGATGCCTTGCTTAAAGGCGCGCGCCCATCCCTGTACCGGCCAGCGACGCGCTTCGGCGCGCGCTTCAGCAGGTGATAAGCGCTCTGCACAATCAATGGCGCGCTGCCAGTAAAGCGGGTTACTTACAGCGGCTGGCGTTTCGATTTGCCACAGGTTTTGGCAATCGGTCGCCAGATAATCGGGCAGACGCACGTCCGGCTCAGGCAAGCTGGCGCCATTATGCTGCGCAGGATCGCGTGAGGGGGCCTGGCAGGCGCTAAGGCCCAACGCCAGCAATGCACAGCTCACAAATTTGCATAGGGTTAATTTCATTAATCAGGCATTCCCGGCGCTGGTCGTCAAAATTATACGAAAACAGACATCCGCATCCTTGCGCGTTACCAACTGCAAATCACCTTGCATCCTGCGCAGGCAATCTTTGGCAATGCTTAAACCTAGCCCACTGCCTTTAACCGGCCCTTTACGCTGTTGGCTGCCCTGATAAAAGGGCTCGAAAATCATCGCCTGCTCTTCAGCCGGAATTGGTGTGCCGGTGTTTGCCACCTCAATCCACACCTGGTTGCCTTTCTGCTGGCTCTGCAGCCAGATGTTACCGGATTCGCTGCCGTAGTTCACGGCGTTCGAATAGAGGTTATCAATGACGCGCTGCAGCAGCGTGGCTTCCGCCAGGCAGTGATGAACTTGCAAATCTACGTGCGTTGTCAGTGCTCGCGCGTTAGCCGGCAGTGAATGTACTTTCAGTACCGCAGCGATGATGTCATTTAACGCAACCGGTTCCAGCGTCAGGGGGCCATCGGCCAGCTTGCGGTTGTAATCCAGCAATTGTTCAATCAGCCGCTGTAAATGACGGCTGCTGGTATCGAGTATCGCCACCACTTCCTGCTGCTCGGCATTCAGCGGTCCAGCGACCTGATCGGCCAGGAGTTCTGTCCCTTCGCGCAGGCTGGCGAGCGGCGTTTTCAGTTCATGGGAGAGATGGCGCAAAAATTCATGGCGCTGCGCTTCGAGCCAGCTCAGACGCTCACTCAACCAGACAATGCGTTGTCCCAGCGAGCGAATCTCGCGCGGGCCACGAAAACTGCCGCTATCACCCAGCGATCTGCCCTCGCCCAGACGATTAATCATGCGTTCAACACGTTTTACTGGGCCAATGATCATGCCGGTAAACAGCAAAACCAGCACCAGGCTAATCAGGAAGAGAATCAGTGCCTGCCAGCCAAAGAACTGACCGCGATCGGCAATTTCACGCTGCAGCTGGAGGCCGCGCGAAAACACCACTTCACGCGTCGCCTGAACCATTTGCGTGTTGGCGTCGGAAAATCGTTCCAGCGCACTACCAGCCTGAGCTTCGGGATTCCCGTTATCGCATTGCATCTGCTGCAGCTGCGGCAAAGTGGTTTGCAGCACTTTAAAAGAGGGAAGATCGGGCAAACTGGCGGCGTGGCTGCTCAGCATCTGGCCGTAGCGCGTCCACTGTGTTTGATATAGCTTCGCCAGTGACACATCACCTAATACGCAATATTGGCGATAGCTACGCTCCAGCTCAAGGGCGGTACGCGCCATTGCCTCGCTACGACGAACGTCGGTGAAGGTATTGCGGTTGGTATCCGCCGCCTGATTGCTCAGCGCCGAGAGGCTTTCCCACGCTTGCCATGCCAGCACCAGCAATGGCAGTAGTACCAGCAGAAAGGCCATCAACACCAACTGCCGCAGGGATCGGGGGAACAAACGCCATTTCTTCACAACCGCGCTTCCTTAAATGTGAGCTGCAGGCATGCTAGCGAAGTATCAAAACGGAAGAAAGGCCGGATATGAAAACGGCAGGCCTTTTGGCCTGCCGTGAGAGCGACGCCGCAGCATCGCTTGCAAAATAGGTGGAGCCTAACTCAACGTTGCGCCCGATGTTTGATAACGTTGCAAAGCAAGCGATTATCGGTGAGGTGGACGACAGGCTCCGTTTGGTGCGTCATTCAGTTTTTATGAGCTCAACCGCTGAAGCGGGGCAATCATAAACAGGAGAATGAGCCACGATGTGAGTATAGCAAGTAACGTGCCAGAAAATAAATAGTGTTGATTATCAGAGGAGTGCCAACAAGGCAGCGAGAATTGTCGGTAAAGCGGACCGATTGGTCAGATACAAGTGTCGCCAATTAGCAACGCGTTAAGAGCCCTCATTTTTCAACATTATAAATCAATGGGTTAAATGTCACCTTTTGACGACACTGACATGGCGGGATTGTCGCCTTTTTCCGACAGCTTGCATACTTGTGCGGTTTTTAGCCAGGTCGCCATTAATGGCGACCATACAAAAAAATAAAGGCCGCGGTTAGGCGGCCTTGTAAGGTGCGCATTGATGCGCACCAGCAAAACAACTCAAGATTAACGCTTAGCCCAACTGCTTACGCGCATTGCGGAAGATACGCATCCACGGACTGTCTTCGCCCCACTCTGCCGGGTGCCATGAGTTGCTCACGGTGCGGAACACGCGCTCAGGATGCGGCATCATAATGGTCACACGACCGCTTTCGTTGGTGACTGCGGTGATGCCGTTTGGAGAGCCATTCGGGTTCGCCGGATAGCGCTCCGTCACTTTGCCAAAGTTATCGACGAAGCGCAGCGCCACCAGACCTTTGCTCTCCAGCTGTGCCAGATGCGCACCGTCACGCACTTCGACAAAACCTTCGCCGTGTGATACGGCGATGGGCATGTGCGATCCTACCATGCCGTCCAGCAGCAGCGATGGGCTCGCCGCCACTTCGACCAGGCTAAAACGCGCTTCAAAGCGCTCGGACTGGTTACGCACAAAGCGTGGCCACAGTTCGCTGCCTGGAATCAGTTCACGCAGGTTCGACATCATCTGGCAGCCGTTACACACGCCGAGTGCCAGCGTTTGTGGACGATGGAAGAAGTTCTCAAACTCATCACGTACGCGGCCGTTGAACAGGATGGATTTGGCCCAACCCTCACCCGCACCCAGTACGTCACCGTAAGAGAAACCACCGCACGCAACCAGCGCCTGGAACTCTTCCAGGCCGCGACGACCGGCCAACAGATCGCTCATGTGCACGTCAACCGCAGTAAAGCCAGCGCGATGGAAAGCCGCCGCCATCTCCACGTGGGAGTTGACGCCCTGCTCACGCAGCACCGCCACACGCGGACGCGCGCCGGTGGCGATCATCGGTGCCGCAACGTCCTCTTCTGGCTTAAAGGTTAGATGCACGTTCAGACCTGGGTCCTTGTCATCTTTCTTCGCTTCATGCTCCTGATCGGCACAGGCTGGGTTATCACGCAGACGCTGCATCTGCCAGGTGGTTTCTGCCCACCAGGTACGCAGCGTGGTGCGGCTTTCGCTGTACACCGCACTGTCGCCAGAACGGATCACGAAGCGGTCGCCCGGCAGCGCTTTACCCATCACGTGCACGTTAGCGCTCAGGCCGTGGTCAGCGAACACCTGCTCCACTGCAGCGCGATCCGCGGCGTTGATTTGCAGTACCGCGCCCAGCTCTTCGGTGAACAGCGCTGCCAAAGCATCGCTGCCCAACGCGGCGATATCAACGTCGATACCGCAGTGTCCGGTGAAGGCCATTTCTGCCAGCGTCACCAGCAGGCCGCCGTCGGAACGATCGTGGTAGGCCAGCAGTTTCTGCTCGGCCACCAGCGCCTGAATAGCATTGAAGAAGCCAGCCAGCTGAGTGGCATCACGCACATCGGCTGGCTTGTCGCCAAGTTGGCGATAAACCTGCGACAGCGCGGTTGCGCCCAAGGTATTAGCGCCGTTACCCAGATCCACCAGCAGCAGCAGATTGTCTTGATCGGCCTGCAGCTGCGGCGTGACGGTGCGACGCACATCTTCAACGCGCGCAAACGCGGTGATCACTAATGACAACGGCGAGGTCATTTCACGCTGCTCGGTGCCTTGCTGCCAGCGGGTTTTCATCGACATCGAATCTTTGCCTACTGGGATAGTGATACCCAGCGCCGGACACAGCTCTTCGCCAACCGCTTTCACTGCGGCATATAAACCCGCATCTTCTCCCGGGTGGCCGGCTGCGGCCATCCAGTTCGCAGACAGCTTGACGCGTTGCAGTGAACCAATTGAGGTGGCTGCGATGTTGGTCAGCGCTTCGCCTACCGCCAGGCGACCGGAAGCCGCGAAGTCGAGCAGCGCGACCGGTGCACGTTCACCAAGGGAGAATGCTTCACCATGATAGCTATCGAGGCTGGCGGTGGTGACGGCGCAGTTGGCAACGGGGATCTGCCATGGACCCACCATCTGATCGCGCGCGACCATGCCGGTTACGCTGCGATCGCCGATGGTGATCAGGAAGGTTTTTTCCGCCACGGTTGGCAAATGCAGCACACGATGCACCGCATCAGCAATCGTAATACCTTCACGCTGCAGCGCATCGCCTTTGGCTTGCTGGCTGGCAACATCGCGCGTCATCTTCGGCGTTTTGCCCAGCAGCACGTCGAGCGGCATGTCGATTGGCTTATTGTCGAAATGGCTGTCGGCGAGGTTCAGATGCAGCTCTTCAGTCGCTTCACCAATCACCGCATACGGCGCGCGCTCACGCTGGCACAGCTCATCGAACAGCGCCAGCTTCTCTGGCGCCACCGCCAGCACGTAACGTTCCTGCGACTCGTTGCACCACACTTCCAGCGGGCTCATGCCTGGCTCATCGCTCAGGATGTCGCGCAGGTTGAAGTTACCGCCGCGGTTACCATCGCTGACCAGTTCAGGCATGGCATTCGAGAGACCGCCAGCGCCGACGTCGTGGATAAACAGAATCGGGTTGGCTTCACCCAGCTGCCAGCAACGGTCAATGACTTCCTGGCAGCGACGTTCCATTTCCGGGTTGTCGCGCTGTACCGAAGCAAAATCAAGATCGGCATCTGACTGGCCTGAAGCCATAGAAGAAGCCGCACCGCCGCCCAAACCGATGTTCATGGCCGGACCGCCCAGCACGATCAGCTTGGCGCCCACCACAATCTCGCCCTTCTGTACGTGATCGGCACGGATGTTACCGATGCCGCCCGCCAGCATGATTGGCTTGTGGTAGCCGCGCAGTTCCACGCCATTGTGGCTGTTAACGCGCTCTTCATAGGTACGGAAGTAGCCGTTGAGGGCCGGACGACCAAACTCGTTATTGAATGCTGCGCCGCCCAGCGGGCCTTCGGTCATGATATCCAGCGCAGTGACAATGCGATCCGGCTTGCCGAAATCCTCTTCCCACGGCTGTTCGAAGCCTGGAATGCGCAGGTTCGAAACCGAAAAACCGACCAGTCCGGCTTTTGGTTTCGCGCCACGGCCGGTTGCGCCTTCATCGCGGATTTCGCCACCGGAACCGGTCGCGGCACCCGGCCATGGCGAAATGGCGGTTGGATGATTGTGGGTTTCGACTTTCATCAGGATGTGCGCTTCTTCCTGATGGAATTGATATTCGCCCTGCTGCGCATCCGCGTAGAAGCGACCAACCTCAGAACCTTCCATCACCGCGGCATTGTCTTTATAGGCCGACAGCACGTGCTCAGGGTTATGTTCAAAGGTGTTTTTGATCATTTTAAACAGCGATTTCGGCTGCTTTTCGCCATCAATAATCCAGTCGGCGTTGAAGATCTTGTGACGGCAGTGTTCGGAGTTTGCCTGCGCAAACATGTAGAGCTCAATGTCGTTAGGATTACGCCCCAGCTTAGTAAAGGCATCAAGCAGGTAATCGATCTCATCATCGGCCAGCGCCAGGCCCAGCGTGGTATTGGCCTGTTCAAGCGCGCGGCGGCCTGCGCCCAGCACGTCGATGCTTTTCAGCGGCTGCGGCTGATGATGGGCAAACAGCTGCTGCGCATCGCTGAGGTCAGCGAATACGGTTTCCATCATGCGGTCATGCAGCAGGCTGGCAAGCTGCTGCCACTGCGCTTCCGTCAGCTCGGGGGCCTGCACATAGAAAGCCATACCGCGCTCAAGGCGTAACACTTGGGGCAGATCGCAGTTGTGTGCGATGTCGGTGGCTTTCGATGACCACGGCGAGATGGTGCCGGGACGCGGCGTAACCAGCAACAGACGCCCTTGTGGCGCATGTTCGGCGAGAGAAGGACCGTATTTCAGCAGGCGTTGCAGGCGGGCGTGTTCGTCCGCGCTGAGCGGTGCGCTGACATCGGCAAAATGGACGTACTCGGCGTAAATATCACTCACTGGAAGGTGAGCGTCCTGAAAGCGGGTCAGCAGTTTGTTTACACGAAATGCCGACAGAGCGGGCGAACCACGCAGAATTTCCATCATTAAAGATCTCTCGTCTTTGAAGTGCCGGGCGACGCTTCATTGGGCGCAACAGGGGAAAACGGGCGGTATTATAGAGAAACAGCACGGGATACGAAACCGTTTGCGCATAAATTCTGGCACCTGGCGTTTGGCTGAATTTTGCACAATTCTTGCTATAAAAGTTGCCCTGCCTCTTTTTGTTGCGCAAAATGCCCCTCGCTCTGGGAGTTAAAACAACATAAATACTGCCTTTTAAAAGACAGAGGCCTGTGAGCCATTACGAGACAACTATTTGAAACGCCTAAAAATAAACTATCTGTTTATCGGTCTGATCACCGTGCTGCTTGCGCTAGCACTGTGGCCCTCCATCCCGTGGTACGGGGGAGGAAAAGACGCGCTATCACAGATCAAATCACGCGGAGTACTGCGCATCAGCACGGTGAACTCTCCGCTGACTTACTACACCATTAACAATGCACCAGCCGGAATGGATTATGAGCTGGCGAAGCGCTTCGCCGATTATCTTGGCGTGAAACTGGAAGTTGAGGTGCGTCCTAACCTTGGCGATCTGTTTGACGATTTGGATGATGGTAAAGCGGATTTGCTTGCCGCCGGTTTGATCTATAACAGCGAACGCCTTGCGCACTATCAAAGTGGCCCGAGCTACTATTCGGTGTCGCAGCAGCTGGTGTACCGCATTGATAAGCCTCGCCCGAAAAATCTCGGCGATCTTAAAGGCCGCCTGATTGTGCAGTCCGGTTCGGCATATCTGTCAACTTTACGTTCCGCCAAAGCTGACAGCTATCCCGATCTCGACTGGGCGATCTCCACCGATCAAGGGCAGAAAGCGCTGCTTGAAGCCGTCGCCGACGGTAAGCTGGATTATACCGTGGGTGATTCGGTCACCATTGGCTTGCTGCAACGCATTCATCCGCAGCTGGCGGTGGCATTTGATGTGACGGATGAAGAGCCGGTGACATGGTATTTGCCGCGTAACGATGATGACAGTCTGAATGCGGCCATGCTCGACTTCTATAGCCAAATGGGTGAAGAAGGCGCGATGGCGCGGCTGGAAGAGAAGTATCTTGGTCACGTCGGCACTTTCGATTACGTTGATACGCGTACTTTTCTGCGCGCCATTGATAATACGCTGCCCGATATCAAACCGCTGTTTGAGAAATATTCCGCCACCATGGATTGGCGCTTGTTAGCGGCGATCTCTTATCAGGAGTCGCACTGGAATCCGCAGGCCACCTCGCCCACCGGCGTGCGCGGCATGATGATGTTGACGCGCAATACTGCGGACAGCCTTGACGTGAACGATCGGCTCGATCCCGAGCAGAGTATTCGCGGCGGCAGTGAATATCTCAAGCGCATGATGGAAAAGGTGCCGGAGACGATACCTGAAGATGAGCGCATTTGGTTCGCGCTGGCGGCCTACAACATGGGCTACGCGCACATGCTGGACGTGCGTAAGCTGACGGCGAAACAGGGCGGCAACCCGGATAGCTGGGCAGATGTGAAGCTGCGCTTGCCAATGCTGAGCCAGAAACGTTACTACACGCAAACCACTTACGGTTACGCACGCGGCCACGAAGCTTATAACTACGTGGAAAATATTCGTAAGTATCAGATCAGTTTGGTGGGATATTTGCAGGAGCAAGAGAAGCGCATCGCGCAACAGTCGGCGCTGGAAGCGGAATTAGGCGCCGGTTACCCGGCAGTCGAACCGAAAATTGCGATGAATTAACCGCTGCGCTGCGCCTGTCGCAGCGCTTTCTTTTGCTCGCGACGCATGCGGAAGAAGTCACTCAGCATCCCGGCACACTCGTCTGCCAACACACCGCAATCAATCTGGATTTGATGATTCATGCCGGGATGACCAATAACGTCCAGTAAAGAACCCGCCGCACCGGTTTTCTCATCTTTGGCGCCAAATACTAACCGCGTGATGCGACTGTGCACCATCGCACCGGCGCACATCACGCAAGGCTCCAGCGTCACATACAGCGTCGTATCCAGTAAACGATAGTTTTCCAGCACTTTGCCGCCCTGACGCAGCGCCATGATCTCCGCATGCGCGGTAGGATCGTGCTGACCAATCGGACGATTCCAGCCCTCTCCAATCACGTTATCGCCCTGCACCAGCACCGCACCCACTGGAACCTCGCCCTGCTCCCACGCACGACGCGCCAACTCCAGCGCATAACGCATCCAATATTCATCTGTTTGTGGGTTCACCGGGCAACTCCTGCGGGCATCAAAGGCGGCGCATTATAGCGATGCTACTGCCGGAATCGAAGCGTTATTCCAGCTGTTGCAGCTCGCCGCGCGGCGTAACGCGCCAGCGATGCTGACAAAAGAACAGCAGCGGGTTGTCCTGCTTGCTGTCGCTGTAGCCACTATACAGCTGAAGAGGCGTGCCAATTTTCTCCTCCAGCTGCGCCACCTTTTCGTGCCCCAGGCAACGCATGGCCAACAAACGTCCACCGCGGCCCGGTTTCATCTGGCTGGCGATAAGTTGCACGCGCGGCAGGAACGCTGAATCAAAATAAACTTTTTCTACCAGCGACTGCGGAGAACCGGTAATCAGCCAGACATCGGCATCATTGCTGCTGAGATAATCGGTAAGTCGCTGTTGCACCACCGGAAAGGCGGTCACGCGTTCGCGGAACCAGTCAGCAAATTCGGCTTCACGCTGACGCAGGCGTGTTTCACTGTGGCCAAAAGTAATCGCCCATAGCAGTAAACTCATCGGCCAGCGCGCCGCGCGACCTTTGATCAGCATGCCGAGCCCAATCACCGGTAACAACGGCACCACCAACAGCACATTGATCGGCTGACGTCGCAGCAGGTAGCGCATAAAGGTGCCAAACATATCTTGCTGATGCAGCGTGCCGTCCAGATCGAAGAACACCACGCGTCGTTGCGTACCTTTTGTCAAACAACACTCCTTTTCTATCCTTCGCGGTTTCTGCACTACAGTGTAGCCAGCTTCAGCGTTCGGGGCGAAAACTGCTATTTTTAATTCCAATGACTACAATGCCAGCTGAATAGTTTATTCTCTTTGCCCGCGCGTTGTTATCTGGCCGAAGCCTGCCAGCACCATGAGTGCAAAGCGCTCCGCGCTATCTGGAAAGCTGAATTAAGGATCTAACCATGAGTTCATTGCTGCGAATTCGCCAACTTTATCCTCGACTGGCGCTAAATGAGCGTCGATTGGCGGATTTTTTGCTGTCGCAGCCGGATCGGGCACGGCATCTGAGTTCGCAAAAGCTGGCGGAAGAAGCCGGCGTTAGCCAGTCCAGCGTGGTGAAATTTGCGCAAAAGCTGGGCTATAAAGGATTTCCGGCGCTGAAGTTGGCGCTGAGCGAATCGATGGCCGACCGCGATGCGATTACGGTACACAATCATATTCTTAGCGACGATCCGCTTAAAGTGGTGGGTGAGAAACTGCTCACCGAGAAGATCTCCGCGATCCGCGCCACGCTGGATATCAACAGCGAAGAGAAGCTGATGCAAACGTTGCAGCTGTTGAAAAATGCCAATCGTATTTTACTGGTGGGTATTGGCGCATCTGGGTTGGTGGCAAAAGATTTCTCGTGGAAGCTGATGAAAATCGGCATCAATGCGGTGGCTGAACAGGATATGCATGCGCTACTGGCCAGCGTGCAGGCAATGGCACCCGGCGATGTGTTATTGGCAATTTCCTATACCGGCGAACGGCGTGAAATCAATTTGGCAGCGCAGGAAGCGGCACAGGTAGGCGCCGATGTGCTGGCCTTCACCGGCTTCACGCCAAATGCGTTACAGCAGTGTGCAACCATTTGTCTGTATACCG
Source organism: Pantoea sp. BRR-3P (assembly GCF_039621635.1). Lineage (NCBI taxonomy): Bacteria > Pseudomonadati > Pseudomonadota > Gammaproteobacteria > Enterobacterales > Erwiniaceae > Pantoea > Pantoea sp. BRR-3P. Next base: position 914,414 of record NZ_CP155066.1, on the reverse strand, counting down.
TGGCCGAAGAGCAAAGTACGCGTAGCGCGGCGATATCATCCACCAGCGCACAACTGGCGCTGACCGATCTGCTGTTTATGGCGCTAGTACAAAACGATCCCGAACGCGCGTCCAGCCATATTCGTCACAGCGAAGCGTTGGTGAAAAAGCTGGTGTAACAATTTTAAAGGCCGCTCAACGGCCTTTTGATTATGCGGCACATTGAAATTTCAGGACTTGCTATATGTTTTTATTACGTTGAAATGTGCATCAGTTTTAAATTCGAGGCGATATTTACCACCATTTAACACATAAATTAACTCGTAACTCTCATGCTCTTTAAGGACAAATGGAATGCAAGTATTTAGTCGTTTCGTTTCAACGTCATCTTTAACGACTAATGGTTTAGCATAATTATTTTCAGAAGAACTCAACATGTAATACTCCAATTGATCTTCAGGAACAGTTTTTATGCAAAGCTGATTTCGTCCTATAAAGGCATCACCTTTTAGATGATAGCTCAGCCTATCGCCAACGCATCCACTGAGTAAAAAAAGCATCGGTAAAAAAAGGCGTTTATTCATTATGGGAAGCACCTTAAAATTGATCTATATTTTTCCGTCACGTCATTAACAGGCTTATTACGCTCATGGCTTTTATATTTATTCATCCTATGATACGTAAGATAATCAAGCGTTGTTAACAACCAATAATCTGTAACAATTGAAGCCTGCTGTTCCATTGGGTAAAAAGACAAGATGCATTTAATAAGTGCATATTTATAATCTACCTACCAGGAGACCTCCACCCAAATTAACACTTTGTAATATTGCCTCAGATGAAACCATACTCTGACCTTGGCATTACTGTTTTATTTCAACATTGATTGATTTAAAGCAGTAAACCAGCGATCAAAAGTCACACCTTTTGTGATAAAGTGCGCGGCTACTTTCAATACTTCGACAGCAGCCATGGCTTTACTCATCACCACAAAATGCATCAACTGCGATATGTGCGAACCTGAATGCCCAAATCAGGCAATCAGCTTAGGCGACGCGATCTATGAGATTGATGTTGACCGCTGCACCGAATGCGTGGGCCATTATGATGTGCCGACCTGCCAAAGCGTCTGCCCGATTGATAACACCATTATTGCGGATCCACAGCACCCGGAAAGTCGTGAGATGCTGTGGGAGAAGTTTGTGGTGTTGCACCCTTAGTTCTCGATAATTACCGTCGCGCAAGCGTAATGGCGTTCATCCGCTAACGTCACATGCACGTGCTGTACGCCGAGCTGGCTGGCAATCACTTTAGCCTGTTCAAAGAAACGTAACCCCGGCTTGCCCAGCGCGTCGTTGTACACTTCAAACTGATTGAACGCCAGGCCACCGCGAATGCCGGTACCGAACGCTTTCGCGGCCGCTTCTTTTACCGCAAAACGCTTGGCAAGAAAACGCACCGGCTGCTGGTGCGCCTGATATTGCTGCCACTCGGCTTCGCTCAATACGCGGCGCGCCAGGCGATCGCCGGAACGCTCAATCACGCCCGCGATACGCTCGATCTCTACGATGTCGCTGCCAAGTCCGAGAATCGCCATTAGCGACGCGCTTCCCGCATCAGTTGTTTCATCTCAGTAACCGCATCCGCCAAACCGCTAAACAGCGCGCGACCAATGATTGCGTGACCGATATTCAGCTCATGCATCTCAGGCAGTTCAGCAATCGGCTGTACGTTATGGTAGGTCAAACCGTGGCCGGCATTCACTTTTAGGCCAAGGCTGGCCGCGAAGGTAGCGGCTTTTCGGATACGCGACAGCTCAGCCTGGCGCTCGAGTCCTTCTGGCGCTTCGGCGTACGCGCCGGTGTGAATTTCAATATAGGGCGCGCCACTGGCAACGGCGGCTTCAATCTGGCGATGATCGGCATCGATAAACAGCGACACCAAAATCCCCGCTTCACTTAGCAAACGCACCGCCGCATTGATTTTATCCTGCTGGCCAGCCACATCCAGCCCACCTTCGGTGGTGACTTCCTGACGCTTTTCCGGCACCAGACAAACGAAGTGTGGTTTGATTTCGCAGGCAATGTCGATCATCTCGTCCGTGACCGCCATCTCCAGATTCATGCGCGTCTGAATGGTATCACGCAGAATGCGCACGTCGCGGTCGGTAATGTGGCGACGATCTTCACGCAGATGCACGGTAATGCCGTCGGCACCGGCCTGCTCGGCAACAAACGCGGCCTGTACCGGATCGGGATAGTTTGTGCCACGCGCATTGCGCACGGTAGCAATGTGGTCAATGTTGACGCCTAACAGCAACTCAGCCATGACAATCCTTAAATGTGTTCAGTGTGTTTGCAGTGTACCGTGCTGAATATATCAGGCGGTAGAACCAGCGCTAGTCGTTTGCCACATCGGGTTTCTTTTTTGGCACAAACTGGCGAAACAGCTCCTGACTCTTCAGCGGCTTACCACCAAGATAGGGCTTCAGTGCCATGCGCGTAAAGCGTTTAGCAGCGCGCAGGCTATCAGCATCCGGAAAATCACGTTCCCATATTGCCCGCAGCTGACGGCCGGTAAAGCTACGCTGGTTCACCACCAAACTGGCAATAAACCCTTTCTCTTCACGATAGCTGTAGGTCATCTCATCGGCGATCTCTTCGCCGCTGCCGGCGCAGTGCAGGAAATCCACGCCGTAACCAAGATGTCCCAGTAGCGCCAGCTCAAAGCGGCGTAGCGCCGGTTCAGGCGAGCCGTTGCCTGCCGCCAGCGTTTGGATGCAATGCAGATAATCGAAGAACATGTCAGAGAAGGGAATTTGCTGCTCCAGCACGCGTGAAAGCAGTTCATTAACGTACAGCCCGCAGTAGAGCGTGATGCCGCTCAGCGGTAATGCCAGTGAAACGGCTTCGGCGTTGCGCAGCGTTTTGACGTCGCCGCGGCCGCCCCAGCGCACCAGCAGTGGCGTGAAGGGTTGCAGCGCGCCTTTTAATTGAGAGCGGCGCGAACGGGCGCCTTTGGCAAGGACGCGGACGCGCCCTTCGCTTTCGCTGAACAGATCGAGGAGCAGGCTGGTTTCGCTGTAAGGGCGACTATGCAGCACAAAGGCGCGTTGCCAGCCTTCCATTGATTAACCTTCGTCAGAGTAACCTAAGCTGCGCAGCGCACGTTCATCGTCCGCCCAGCCAGATTTCACTTTAACCCACAGTTCAAGATGCACTTTCGCCTCAAACATCTCTTCCATGTCTTTACGCGATTCAATGCCGATGGTTTTGATCTTGGCGCCTTTATTGCCGATCACCATCTTCTTCTGGCCTTCGCGCTCAACGAGGATCAGGCCATTGATGTCATAGCCGCCGCGATCGTTAGAGACGAACTGCTCAATTTCTACGGTGACGGAATAAGGCAGCTCAGCGCCAAGGAAGCGCATCAATTTTTCACGGATGATCTCAGATGCCATAAAACGCTGCGATCGGTCGGTGACGTAATCTTCCGGGAAATGATGCTCAGATTTTGGCAGGCATTTGCGCGCAATCGCTGCAATAGCGTCAACGTTTTTGCCGCTTTCCGCAGAGATTGGTACGATTTCAAGGAAGTTCATCTGCTGGCTGAGGAACTGCAGATGGGGCAATAGAATGCTCTTATCCTGAATGTTATCGACTTTATTGATCGCCAATACCACAGGAACTTTGTTATCACGCAGCTTGTTAAGCACCATCTCGTCGTCTGGCGTCCAGCGCGTGCCTTCAACCACAAAGATCACCAGCTCAACATCTCCGATGGAGCTGCTGGCTGCACGGTTCATCAAGCGGTTGATCGCCCGCTTCTCTTCCATGTGCAGCCCTGGCGTATCCACGTAGATCGCCTGATAAGCGCCTTCGGTGTGGATGCCCATAATGCGGTGACGCGTGGTTTGCGGCTTGCGTGAAGTGATCGACACCTTCTGCCCCAGCAACTGGTTCAGCAAAGTGGATTTACCGACGTTTGGTCGGCCTACAATCGCGACAAAGCCGCTATATGTTTCGAGTTCGCTCATTCGAGTCCTGACTTGGGCAGCGCCGCTTTCGACGCTGCGATGTGACTTATTTATTCGAGGCCAAGCTTAATTAATGCCTGTTCGGCGGCAGCTTGCTCGGCTTTACGGCGGCTGGAACCAATGCCCACCACCGGTTCTGCCATGCCACTCACCTGACAGTGAATGGTGAATTCCTGATCGTGGGCTTCGCCACGCACCTGCACCACCAGATATGAGGGCAGCGGCAGGTGACGCCCTTGCAAATACTCTTGCAGGCGCGTTTTCGGATCTTTTTGCTTATCGCCTGGGCTGATCTGCTCCAGACGCGAGTGATACCAATCAAGAATCAGCTTTTCGACGGTCTGAATGCTGCTATCAAGGAAAATGCCGCCAATCAGCGCCTCAACGGTATCCGCGAGAATCGATTCCCGACGGAAACCGCCGCTTTTCAGCTCGCCCGGACCAAGACGTAAACATTCGCCGAGGTCAAATTCACGCGCCATCTCTGCCAACGTATTGCCGCGCACCAGCGTGGCACGCATGCGGCTCATATCGCCTTCATCGACGCGCGGGAAGCGGTGATAAAGCGCATTAGCGATCACGTAGCTGAGAATAGAATCGCCAAGGAATTCAAGACGTTCATTGTGTTTACTGCTGGCACTACGGTGCGTCAATGCCTGCTGCAATAAATCCGGATGAGTAAAAGTGTAGCCCAGTTTGCGCTGCAGCTTGTTAATGACGATGGGGTTCATGCGATTCCAGTTGTTCTGTGCGTCTGTCACTCTGCATACGAAACAGGGCTGCGTACCAACCTGTTCTGTTTCGTGTGCACTGGCCTCCCTTACGGAAGGCCAACCTTTTTTTAAAGCTAATTAGTGAATCCCACCAATGCGGCTAAAGCGCACGCCGGTCGGCCACTGTCCTTCTTGTTTCTCGAAGCTCATCCAGATAGCAACCGCTTTGCCGACCAGATTCTTCTCGGGCACAAAGCCCCAGTAGCGGCTGTCGGCGCTGTTATCACGGTTATCACCCATCATGAAATACTGCCCTTCCGGCACAATCCATGTCGATTGCGGCTGACCCGGCTGCTGATAATACATGCTTGCCTGACTCTGCGCTTCGTTTACTAACAAGATATCGTGCGTTACGTTGCCCAATGTCTCTTTACGCGTGCCGAGACGCAGGCCGCCCTTCATGGTTTCGCCCTGCGGTGCTTCGAAGAAGCCGTTGCCGGTTTCATTACCATCGAAACCGCTGAAGGTCTGAATGAAGTTGCTTGGCTCAACGTTAGTGTACGTCACCGGCAGTGCCGTGTCGCAATTGCCGCTGCTGCAACCCGGATTGATAGTCAGGGTTTTGCTGTACGGATCAAACACCACTTTGTCGCCCGGCAAACCAATCACGCGCTTGATGTAATCGACGCTTGGATCTTTCGGGTATTTGAAGACCGCGACATCACCACGCTGCGGATGACCGGTAGGGATCAGCGTATTTTGCGCAATCGGATCTTTAATACCGTAGGCAAACTTCTCTACGAGGATGAAGTCGCCAATCAGCAGCGTTGGCATCATTGAACCTGATGGAATCTGGAACGGCTCAAAAATAAATGAACGCACGATCAACACCACTGCCAGCACCGGGAATACCGATGCCGTAGTTTCAACCCAACCCGGTTGCGCTGCGACTTTCGCCAACGTTTTACTGTCGAGCGCGTTGCCTGCCTGCGCTTGTGCCGCAGCTTGTTTAGCACGACGAGCCGGAGCCCATTTAAAGCGATCGATACACCAGATAATGCCAGTGACCAGCGTGGCGATCACTAAAACCAGGGCGAACATGTTAGCCATTAAAAATCCTTATTTGCTGTCTTTACCGACATGCAGAATGGCAAGGAATGCTTCCTGCGGCAGCTCAACGTTGCCGACCTGCTTCATTCGCTTCTTACCGTCTTTCTGCTTCTGCAACAGTTTCTTCTTACGGCTAACGTCACCGCCATAGCATTTCGCCAGGACGTTTTTACGCAGCTGCTTGACCGTTGAGCGAGCGATAATGTGGTTGCCGATTGCCGCCTGAATCGCAATATCAAACTGCTGACGAGGGATCAGATCTTTCATCTTCTCCACCAGATCGCGGCCACGATATTGCGAGTTATCACGGTGAGTAATCAGCGCCAGCGCATCAACACGTTCTGAGTTAATCATCACGTCGACACGCACCATGTCAGAGGTTTGGAAACGTTTGAAGTTATAATCCAGCGACGCATAACCGCGTGACGTTGATTTCAGACGGTCGAAGAAATCGAGTACCACTTCAGCCATCGGAATTTCGTACGTCAGCGCGACCTGCTTGCCGTGGTAAACCATGTTGGTTTGCACGCCACGTTTTTCGATGCACAGCGTAATGACGTTGCCGAGGAACTCCTGCGGCAGCAGCATATGACACTCAGCGATCGGCTCGCGCAGTTCGGCGATATTATTCAGCGGTGGCAATTTCGACGGGCTGTCGACGTAAATCGTTTGACCGTCGGTGGTTTCCACTTCATACACTACGGTTGGCGCGGTGGTGATCAGATCGAGATCGTACTCGCGCTCCAGACGTTCCTGAATGATCTCCATGTGCAACAGACCGAGGAAGCCGATGCGGAAACCGAAGCCCAGCGCGGTTGAGCTCTCTGGCTCGTAGAACAGTGACGCATCGTTCAGACTCAGTTTGCCCAGCGCATCACGGAATGCTTCATAGTCGTCGGAACTGATTGGGAACAGGCCAGCGTAAACCTGTGGCTTCACTTTTTTGAAGCCCGGCAACACTTTTTCCGCCGGATTGCGCTGCAAGGTCAGCGTATCGCCCACTGGCGCGCCGAGGATGTCTTTAATCGCGCACACCAACCAGCCTACTTCACCGCAGTTCAACTCGTTGCGATCAACGCGTTTTGGCGTGAAGATACCTAAGCGGTCAGCGTTATAGCTTTGGCCAGAGCTCATGACCTTCACTTTGTCGCCTTTGCGCAGCGTGCCGTTCTTAATGCGAATCAGCGACACCACACCAAGATAGTTATCGAACCATGAGTCGATGATCAGCGCCTGTAAAGGACCTTCTGGATCGCCTTCTGGCGGCGGAATATCACGCACCAAACGTTCCAACACATCGGGCACGCCGATGCCGGTTTTCGCCGAGCAGCGTACCGCATCGGTCGCATCGATGCCGACGATATCTTCAATCTCTTCCGCCACACGCTCAGGATCGGCCGCAGGCAGGTCGATTTTGTTCAGTACCGGTACCACTTCCAGATCCATTTCCATTGCGGTGTAGCAGTTTGCCAGCGTCTGTGCTTCAACGCCCTGTCCTGCATCGACCACCAGCAATGCTCCTTCACACGCCGCCAGCGAACGGGATACTTCATAGGAGAAGTCAACGTGACCCGGAGTATCGATAAAATTGAGCTGGTAAGTTTCACCGTTCAGCGCTTTGTAATCGAGCGTTACGCTCTGCGCTTTAATGGTAATGCCGCGCTCACGTTCCAAATCCATTGAGTCAAGAACTTGCGCAGCCATCTCACGATCGCTCAGGCCACCACAAATTTGAATCAAACGGTCAGAGAGCGTTGATTTGCCGTGGTCAATGTGAGCGATGATGGAGAAATTTCGTATGTGCTTCATTTATATGAATATCTTCACGTAAAAAATCAGTGGAAAACTTGAGCACAGACACTTTCAGGAAAGGGAGCTTTCCCCGAAACCTTGTCGGCCTCATTAATGACGACGCATATTACACTGTTAACGTCGCGCGTTAAAGAATGGAACTGTGGGGAATCGCAACAGAATTCAGAGATTAAGCAGAACGAAAAAGGCCGCACTAGACGCGGCCTGATGGGGATCAAGCTTCGTTTTCCACACGCAATGCATCAGGAGGTAACGCAACGCTGAGAATCACGGGCTGAAAAGCCTCGCGATCGCCAAATAAGTTAGAAACACCTTTAGCGACAATAAAGCCACCGATTCCGCCTAACAGCGCGCCACAGGCCGCCGCTAAATCGCTGTGGAACAGCATCTGAAAAATCCCTGCAACTAAAAACAGGCCAAACAACGGCGTCATGTAAACCAGCAACGCTGAACCCAAAAGGCTACTTTCACGGATGCCCAACTCAATACGCTGACCCGGTTGGAGCGGCTCAGCGCTGGCGATTGTCATTACGTGTGCGTTTTTAGGGCCCAGCTGATTAAGTGCGTGGCTGCCACAGCCTTTGCGTGCTGAGCAGCTATTACACGAGGTTTTTGCTTCCGTGTGCAGCGTGGCAACACCTTCTTTCCACGCCACAACGGTGGCCCATTCTCTCATCATTTTTGTGCACCCGAATCTATACTGTCCGCAATACGTTTGGCAGTGGCGGGCGGTAATTCACCCACCACCGTAATTTCACGATTATCGCGCACTTCTGTCTGCACCGTACGACGCCCAGTGCGCAATGCTTGCACGCTACTGCTTTTATCGGCAGGGGTGATATTGATAGCAAAACTAAATAAGCCATCGCTATACAGACGAGATTCAACGGTTTTGTTCATCGACGGAATATCACGTCGGCTTTGTGAAATCAGCTTCATGCCCGCCGGAAGCCAGTTTGGCTGCCAACTGAGTTCAACTTTGTCACCAGCCGGTAACGATAGCGAAGGCGGCAAGTTGGCCTTTTCCAGCCCCTGCATCAAATTACGTACGCCTTCATCGACGGCAAAACTGATCACGCGGAACTGCTCCAGCGTTTCGCCATCACGATCCAGCAGATCGATCCGCAGCGGCAATTTGGTATCGACATCCAGCCACACCACATAGCTGTAGCGCGTACCATCACGTGACACGATGCGCACCACTTCACACAGCTGATCGGCCATGCGCGAGCGCCCCACCGGGATGAAATCGTAGGCCTCACCCAAACGGGAGAAGTCCGCGAACATTAACCCAGGTAGCGCATCAATAATGTGATTGCCCGGCAGAGAGAAAGGATCCAATCCTGGCTCGAAATAGCTGATGTCATTACCACGCTGGATGACTTCACGGCGCGGCCCATCCATCTGCAAGAGTTGGGCGAAGATACGATTGTCGATAACCGCGTGACGATAACGCAGAGATTCAATGCCAAGGCGCGAGACATTGATGTAGGCAAATTCGTAGTTGAGGTTCTGGCTTGCCTGCTCCATCTGTTGCAACAACGCCCCGGACGCAGAGGTCTGCGCCGAGGCGATAGATGAGCAAAACAGGCTGCCTGCCAGCAGGCTAACGGCACACCAAAGCTGCTTCATTACTGCTGCTGAGTTCCTAACGACTGATTTCCGGGAACATTAGCCTGAGCCTGTTGCGGATCGTTCTTTTCAAACTGAACCTGATCGGCATGCAGACGACGTTGCAACTCATAATCCTGCAGCATGGCATTCACGCGACGACGCTGTTCCTGCACCTGCTGGTTAGAGCTGTTGGTATCAAATGCTTCTGAAGGCACGCCCAAGCTAACTGGCGATGCTTTACCCATCATTGGCAGCGTATTAAACGCTGGTGAATCAGAGGCTTCAGTAGCACTGCCCGATGGAGAACTGTTGAAATGCTGAACACCAACGATGACTGCCAGTGATACGCAAGCCGCCACACCAACCTGAGTCAGTTGAGCAGCCCAGCTCCCACCGCGGCGCCAGAACGGCATTTTCTCATAACGAGACGGCTCAGGCTGCGCTTCAGGGATCAGCGGAGTCACTTTGCGCGCTGGCTCATTTTCGATGGCCGCAGCCACGCGTGCGGAGATATCAAAATGCAGCACTTCTCCGATATCACCTCGCAAGGTGTCGCGGATGAGGTGGTAGCTTTCCCAGCTTTGCTGAAGATCCGTATCCCTGGACAACGATGCCAACACTTCGTTATCTAAAGTTTCACCATCCATTAAAGCGGAAAGTTTTTCTTTCTGCATGCTTTGGTACCCTTCCAGTAGCCGTTATCACTGACGTTGGATAAGCGGTTGAACTTTATTATCAATAGCCTCTCGTGCACGGAAGATACGCGAACGTACGGTACCAACCGGACAATCCATGATGACGGCAATCTCTTCGTAACTTAGGCCATCCAATTCCCTGAGGGTAATAGCCATACGAAGATCTTCGGGAAGCGCCTCAATGGTGCGAAAGACGATTTGTTTCAGTTCCTCAGACAACATTAAGTTCTCAGGGTTCGAAATTTCTTTCAGTGCGCCTGCACTTTCAAAATTTTCCGCGTCAATCGCATCCACATCGCTGGATGGTGGACGTCGCCCCTGAGCAACCAGATAATTTTTCGCTGTGTTAACCGCAATGCGGTACAGCCATGTATAAAAGGCGCTGTCGCCACGGAATGATTCCAGTGCGCGATACGCTTTAATAAAAGATTCCTGAACCACGTCAGGCACATCGCCTGAAGGAACATAGCGTGAAACCAGGCTCGCCACTTTATGCTGGTAACGAATCACCAGTAGATTAAAGGACTTTTGATCTCCCTTCTGAACCCGCTCAACGAGAACCTGATCCGTTAACTGCTCGCTCATCCGAGGTAATGTCTCCCCAAAACTTTTTTATGCGTAAGTGAACTGCCAGCACATCTCATTGTTCTGAGCAAGCATGCGCTTAGAGTGATCTGTTGGCCTGAAGTTCACTACGACCAGAATTTTTCCGTATCGGAACCACGACATCATTGTTGTTGATTGTCTTTCAGTGTAGCGACTTGCCACACTGGCGGTGTCTTTTGCGGCACCGATAATCGCTGGCAGAGTACCTTATGACGCCTGCATTTTCATCTTTATTACCTGAATTTTCAGAGTGTTTGATATAAAAAACACGTTCTGTTTATTTTTCAACTTAACTCACTGATATCGCGTTACAATCTCTCTTTGCTGGATAATTTTTCCACGTATCTTGTTCAAAATACTTCACAGCAACCGCATCCGGGCTTATGCTCAAGCCACCTTTTGTTTAGTAAATTAAACATTATGACTACGCTCCCTGAATATCAGTGTGATGTGCTTATCGTCGGAAGCGGTGCCGCAGGTTTGTCATTAGCATTACGCCTGGCACCGCATTATCAGGTTACCGTGCTGAGTAAAGCCCAGGTCAATGAGGGTTCAACCCTGTATGCCCAAGGCGGAATCGCGGCAGTATTTGATGAAACCGACAGCATTGAATCGCATGTGGAAGATACGCTGATTGCCGGTGCAGGTTTGTGCGATCGCGACACCGTAAACTTTATTGCCAGCAACGCGCGTCATTGCGTGCAATGGCTGATTGATAATGGCGTAGCCTTTGACAAAGAGCCGCACGGTGATGGGGAAGCACGTTACCACCTCACGCGTGAAGGCGGCCACAGTCATCGTCGCATTCTGCACAGTGCCGATGCCACCGGTCGCGCGGTGGAAACCACGTTGGTAAGTCAGGCGCTTAGCCATCCCAATATCCGTATTATTGAACGCACTAATGCGGTGGATTTGATCCTCTCCGATAAACTCGGCCTGCCAGGGAAACGTCGCGTAGTGGGCGCGTGGATCTGGAACCGCAATCGTGAACAGGTAGAAACCTGCCGCGCGCGCGCCGTGGTGCTAGCGACAGGCGGTGCGGCGAAAGTGTATCAGTACACCACCAACCCCGATGTCGCATCGGGCGATGGTATTGCCATGGCATGGCGCGCCGGCTGCCGCGTGGCCAATCTGGAATTCAATCAATTCCATCCCACCTGTTTATTCCATCCGCAGGCGCAGAACTTCCTGTTAACCGAAGCATTGCGCGGTGAAGGTGCCTGGCTGTTGCGTCCCGACGGCACGCGCTTTATGCCAGATTTTGATCAACGCGCCGAGCTGGCGCCGCGCGACGTCGTGGCCCGTGCCATCGATCACGAGATGAAACGCCTGGGCGTTGATTGCATGTATCTCGACATCAGCCATCAGCCGGAGAGTTTTGTGCGTGCGCACTTCCCGATGATCTATGAAAAGCTGCTGACGTTTGGCCTCGATCTCACCAAAGATCCGATTCCCATCGTACCCGCAGCACACTACACCTGCGGCGGCGTGATGGTCGATCAACAGGGCCGTACCGACGTTGACGGGCTGTATGCCATTGGCGAAGTCAGCTACACCGGTTTGCATGGCGCGAATCGGATGGCATCAAATTCGCTACTGGAGTGCCTGGTTTATGGATGGTCAGCGGCTGAAGACATGATCGCTAGCCTACCCGATGTCACCGCAGTCGAACATTTGCCTGCATGGGATGAGAGCCGCGTAGATGATGCAGATGAACGGGTTGTTATCCAGCACAACTGGCATGAGCTGCGGCTCTTTATGTGGGATTACATGGGCATTGTGCGCACCACCAAACGTCTGGAGCGCGCGCTACGGCGTATCAATTTGCTGCAGCAGGAGATCGATGAGTACTACGCTCACTTCCGCCTCTCTAACAATCTGCTGGAACTGCGCAATCTGGTACAGGTAGCCGAGCTGATGGTGCGCTGCGCGCTGGAGCGCAAAGAGAGCCGCGGGCTGCACTTCACCCTCGACAATCCCGAGCTCCTTGCCGACGCGTTACCCACCATCCTGCAGCCTAAAAGTTAGCGGAATAGGTAGAACGCTTTGACCAGGCTGAGCCAATCAGCCGAATAGCTTTTATCTTCATTACGAATGGCAAGACGTTCCAGCAACGTTTCGCCAGCGGTGGGTGAAAAGCCCAGCACCAGGCGATTCGGCGGACGCTGGGCATAAGCGGCAACGTCGTAACGATAACGCAGATGCCATCCATCCGCCTGCGCCAGCGAAATCAGCGTTTCACCCGCCTCAGCGGGCAGCACCACGCAAAACAGGCCCTCTTCTTCGATCAGCTGTGCGGCACAGCGCAGCAGCGTGCGATGATCGAGCGTGGTGGTGCTGCGCGCGGCATCTCGCTCTGCGCTGCTGGAAGCCATGCCTGGTGCAAAGAAAGGCGGATTACTGACGATCAGTGAGTAGCGCTTTTCACACTGCTCGCTCCAGCTCACGATATCCTGATGATGTACCGTTATTCGATCCGCCCATGGCGAGGCCTGCATATTTTCCTGCGCCTGGCTCGCCGCATTGGCTTCCAGTTCAACCGCATCAATTTCAACCGGTTGCGGCGTGCGTTGGGCCAGCATTAACGCAATTAGCCCGCTACCGCAGCCAATGTCGAGAATGCGGCGCACACCCGCAACCGGTGCCCAGGCACCGATCAATACGCCATCCGTACCGACTTTCATCGCACAGCGATCGTGCGCTACAAAAAACTGCTTAAAGGTAAAACCATCTTTTCTTAACGTCGCCCGCACCGGCGGTTGGTCCTGAGACATGCTTAACTACCATTGAATTTTTTACTGCCGGAAGTGTAACGTGGTGGGGATGGGAATTCACCTGCGCCTGTAATACCTACACAAACAGATGAAGATTATATTCGTTCTGTCTATAATCAGCGCCCCAAACTGAGGTAGACCATGACCGTAACCACATTCTCCGAACTCGAACTCGACGAAAGCCTGCTACAAGCTTTGCAGGAAAAAGGCTTCACTCGCCCTACTGTTATTCAGGCCGAGACCATTCCTGCCGCGCTGGAAGGCCGTGACGTTCTGGGTTCGGCTCCAACCGGGACGGGGAAAACTGCAGCGTTTTTGCTGCCCGCTTTACAGCATTTGCTCGATTTTCCGCGCAAAAAGTCAGGCCCACCGCGCATTCTGATTGTTACCCCGACGCGTGAACTGGCGATGCAGGTTGCCGATCACGCACGTGAACTGGCTAAACATACGCACCTTGATATCGCCACTATCACCGGCGGCGTGGCGTATATGAACCATGCTGAAGTCTTCAGCGAAAACCAGGATATCGTGGTGGCGACCACCGGCCGCTTACTACAGTACATCAAAGAAGAGAACTTCGACTGCCGCGCCGTCGAAACGCTGATTCTTGATGAAGCTGACCGCATGCTCGACATGGGCTTCGCTCAGGATATCGAGACCATCGCCGCAGAAACCCGCTGGCGCAAACAGACGCTGCTGTTCTCTGCGACGCTGGAAGGCGAACACATTAAAGACTTCGCTGAGCGCTTGCTGAACGAGCCGGTTTTCATTGAGGCCGACCCAAGCAAAAGCGAACGTAAAAAGATTCAGCAATGGTATTACCGCGCCGACGACCTCGAGCATAAAAACAAGCTGCTGATTCACCTGCTGAACCAGCCCGATGCAACGCGCGTTATCGTGTTTGTACGCAAACGTGAGCGTCTGCATGAGCTGGTTACCTGGCTGCACGAAGCCGGCATTCGCACGAGCTATCTTGAAGGTGAAATGGTGCAGGTGAACCGTAACGAAGCCATCAAGCGCATGAATGATGGCCGCGTTAAGGTGATGATCGCCACTGACGTTGCCGCGCGCGGTATCGACATTGACGATATTTCGCACGTCATTAACTACGATTTGCCGCGCACCGCTGATACTTACCTGCATCGTATCGGTCGTACTGCGCGTGCGGGCCGTAAAGGTAACGCGATCTCTCTGGTTGAAGCGCACGATCACGTGCTGCTGGGCAAAATCACTCGTTACATCAACGAACCGTTGAAAGCGCGCGTGATTGAAGAGCTGCGTCCAGCAAGCCGCGCGCCAAGTGCCAAAGTAACCGGAAAACCGTCGAAAAAGGCGCTGGCGAAGCGTAAAGAGAAGAAAGAGAAAGAAGAAGAGAAACCGCGCGTGAAAAAACGCCATCGCGATACCAAAAATGTCGGTAAACGCCGCAAGCCAAGCGGCAGCGAGGCGTCAGAATCCGGTGCGGAATAAAACAGCACTCACTACATTTAATCGCCTCTTTTGAGGCGATTTTTTTATTTAAGCGTAGCGAAATACTGCTTTCGCAGTGGAATTACTTTAAGACTACGATCCGGTCCACTGAACTGAACCCCTAAAAAGCAAAAAAGCCGCGTCGATAGGCCTCCACGCGGCTTGTATTGCTGTGTGTATTTTCGTCAGCGCTAAAATTACAGGCTTTCGGTGAACGTACGGGTAATCACATCACGCTGCTGTTCTGGCGTCAGCGCGTTGAAACGAACTGCATAACCAGAAACGCGGATGGTCAACTGCGGATATTTTTCTGGATGGTTTACCGCATCTTCCAGCGTTTCACGACGCAGCACGTTAACGTTCAGGTGCTGGCCACCTTCAATGCGCACCTGCGGTTTCTGTTCCAGCGGGATTTCACGATAGGCAATTTCACCCAAATCGCTGACCGCAACGATTTGATCTTCAACGAAATCACCTTTGGCGCACAGGCAGCGCGCTTCGGCTTTATCATCATCCAGCAACCAGAATGAGTTCAATAGCTGTGGATTGTTTGCCTGAGTAATTTGAATACCGGTAATCATAGAAGGCCTCCAGGGCATTACGCCGTCGCATCAGGACGGCGAGGTTAATGACGTTATCGAATGCTCTGGTATATCACCGCGAGAAGACCGCTGTTTTGACCTGTATCAATTTCGCCCAATCATCAATCAGCGATTTAAATCTAACAAATTGATTCATAACAATTTAAGTAATTAACTTTTTCTGCAATTATTCAAATTATTTTTACCCTTCTGCTGTTGAGCATGACACGTTAAGCTAGTTGCAAAATTTTGCAGGGAGTCAATGATGGCTGAGAAGCTAACCTGGCACGACGTGCTGGCTGAAGAGAAAGAGAAACCATACTTCGTTGAGACGCTCAAAGCGGTTGCCAATGAACGCGCCGCGGGTGTGACGGTTTATCCGCCGCAGAAGGATGTATTTAACGCCTTCCGCCTAACTGAATTGGGCGATATCAAAGTGGTCATTTTAGGGCAAGATCCCTATCACGGCCCAAATCAGGCACATGGATTGGCCTTTTCGGTGCTGCCAGGCGTGGCTATTCCGCCGTCACTGCTAAATATGTACAAAGAATTAGAGCAGGATATTCCCGGCTTTATTCGTCCGCAGCACGGTTTTCTTGAAAGCTGGGCGACGCAAGGCGTGATGTTGTTGAACACCGTGTTGACGGTGGAGGCCAGTAAGGCGCATTCACACGCGCGCTTTGGCTGGGAAACCTTTACGGATAACGTCATCAGTGCCATCAATCAACATCGCGAAGGCGTGATTTTCTTGCTGTGGGGATCGCACGCGCAGAAGAAAGGCAGCATCATCGATACTCAGCGACATCACGTATTGAAGGCGCCACATCCCTCTCCGCTCTCCGCACATCGCGGCTTTTTTGGTAGTAAACACTTTTCTCAGGCTAACGCGCTGCTAAGCCAATCAGGTCAAACGCCGATTGACTGGATGCCGATTTTGCCCTGAAAAACAAACGGCCGCATTCAGCGGCCGTTGTCATTACAGTAACAGATTAGCCTTTGGCTTTCGTCACTGCCACCATCGCCGGACGCAACAGGCGGCCGTTAAGGGTGTAACCGCGCTGCATCACCATCAGCACATGGTTTGGCGCCATATCGTCAGACTCCATCATTGACATCGCCTGATGGATTTCCGGGTTGAACGGCACGTTAGTATCGCCAACCACTTCTACACCAAACTTACGCACCGCGCCCAGCAGCGACTTCAGCGTCAGCTCAATGCCTTCAATCATCGAAGCCAGTTCGGCGTTATCTTTGTCTGCAACTTCCAGCGCGCGCTCCAGGCTATCAATCACTGGCAGCAGCTCGTTGGCAAATTTTTCCAGGGCAAACTTATGCGCCTTTTCTACATCCATCTCGGTACGGCGGCGGATGTTTTCAATCTCCGCTTGCGCACGCAGCTGTGCATCACGCACGCCGGTCTGCGACTGTGCTAATTCAGCTTCCAGTTGCGCGATACGTTCATCACGAGGATCCACCTCAGCGGTTGTCTCTGCGTCCACGTGCTGCTGATCCTGTTGAATTTCTTCTGAGACTTGCTCGTTTGGGGTGTTCTGTTCTTTACTACTCATGAATTTCTCCGCGTTTTGCACATTCATCTCGCTGGTTGGCTTATTATGGGGATCAGTTTGACGGTTTCAAGTAAACCCATCACATTGCCTGGCCGTTTTGGCTTATAAGGAACTCGCGCTAAATGAACAAACACTTTAACTGCATCGGGATTGTCGGTCATCCGCGTCATCCTACGGCGTTAACCACCCATGAAATGCTCTGGCGCTGGCTAACAGCGAAGGGCTATGAGGTGATTGTTGAGCAGCAGATTGCGCGCGAGCTGGATTTAAAAAACGCCGAAACCGGCAGCCTGGCGGACATTGGCCAACGTGCCGATTTAGCCGTGGTTGTTGGTGGTGATGGCAATATGCTCGGCGCGGCACGCGTATTGGCGCGCTATGACATCAAAGTCATCGGCATAAACCGTGGCAATCTCGGTTTTCTCACCGATCTCGATCCAGACAACGCACAACAGCAGCTTGATGATGTGTTGCAGGGCGACTATTTCGTTGAAAGCCGCTTCTTGCTGGAGGCGCAGGTGTGCAAGGAAGCGTGTTCACCGCGAATTGGCAGCGCCATCAATGAGGTCGTGCTACATCCCGGTAAAGTGGCGCACATGATTGAATTTGAAGTCTATATTGATGAGGTTTTCGCTTTTTCACAGCGTTCCGATGGACTGATTATCTCTACGCCAACCGGCTCAACAGCCTATTCGCTCTCGGCTGGCGGCCCTATTCTTACGCCATCGCTGGACGCGATTACCCTGGTGCCGATGTTCCCGCATACGCTCTCCGCGCGTCCGCTGGTGATCAATAGCAGCAGTACGATTCGCCTGCGCTTTTCATCTTTGCGTAGCGATCTGGAGATCAGCTGCGACAGCCAGATCGCCCTACCAATCCAGGAAGGTGAAGATGTCCTCATTCGTCGCAGCGCCAATCATTTGAACCTCATCCACCCAAAAAACTATAACTATTTTAATACGTTAAGTTCAAAGCTAGGCTGGTCAAAAAAATTGTTCTGAAAATCACCGCTGAGCACTTTACTGTATAAAAAACCAGTTTATACTGTATGTAAAACCATATCTGTTTTTACATACAGGTGATTCTATGTTGGCACAATTGACCATCAGTAACTTTGCTATCGTTCGTGAACTGGAGATCGACTTTCATCGTGGTATGACGGCGATCACGGGAGAAACCGGCGCAGGTAAATCCATCGCAATCGATGCGCTGGGTCTGTGTTTGGGCGGCCGCGCTGAAGCAGATATGGTGCGTCAGGGTGCCAGTCGCGCGGATATCTGCGCCCGCTTCCAGTTGAAATCGTCCCCCTCAGCGCAACGCTGGCTGGTAGAAAATCAGCTGGATGAAGGAAACGAATGCCTGCTGCGTCGCGTGATTAGTGCCGACGGACGGTCGCGTGGCTTTATCAATGGCACATCGGTGCCGTTGTCGCAGTTACGTGAATTGGGTCAATTATTGATTCAAATTCACGGCCAGCATGCCCATCAATTGCTGCTGAAATCGGATCATCAAAAACATCTGCTGGATGCGTACGCTGCACATGATGGCGTGCTGGCTGAGATGCGCCAGCATTACCAGCGCTGGCATCAGAGCTGCCGGGCATTGGCGCAGCATCAGCAGCTTTCACAAGAGCGCGAATCGCGTCGTGAGTTGCTGCAGTATCAATTAAAAGAACTCAATGAATTTGCCCCTCAGTCAGGCGAATTTGAACAGATTGATGAAGAGTACAAACGCCTGGCAAACAGCGGCCAACTGCTTTCGACCAGCCAGCAGGCGCTCCAAATCTTGGCCGATGGTGATGACACGAATCTGCAAAGCCTGCTGTATAGCGCTCGCAATATGCTGGGTGAGCTGCTGACGTTGGATAATAAAGTCAGCGGCGTATTCAATCTGCTGGAAGAAGCGGCAATTCAGCTCAGTGAAGCCAGCGACGAACTGCGCCATTATTGTGAACGTCTGGATCTCGATCCCAACCGTCTGCATGAACTGGAGCAACGTCTGTCACGACAGATTGCCCTTTCGCGTAAGCATCACGTTTCCCCTGAAGCCTTACCCGTTCTTTACCAGCAACTGCTTGATGAAGCGGAGCAGTTGTCGCAGCAAGAGAGCGACCAGGAGCTTCTGCAGTCTGAGGTGGTAGCCCATCATCAGGCAGCATTAGCCAGTGCGGAAAAACTGCATCAACTGCGTGAACATTCGGCGCAGGAATTGAGCCAACTGATCACACAAAGCATGCGCACCTTAGCCATGCCGCACGGCCAGTTTGCCATTGTGCTGGAGTTCAATGCCGATCAACTCACCGCTGATGGCGCGACGCGCATTGATTTTCGCGTAACCACTAACCCAGGCCAACCCTTACAGCCGCTAGGTAAAGTGGCTTCAGGTGGTGAACTGTCGCGTATAGCTCTCGCGATTCAGGTGATCACCGCCCAGAAAATGGAAACGCCAGCGATGATTTTCGATGAAGTGGATGTCGGCATCAGCGGCCCAACCGCCGCTGTCGTGGGGCAAATGCTCCGTCAGCTTGGTGAGTCAACGCAGGTGATGTGTGTAACGCATCTGCCGCAGGTTGCCGGTTGTGGACATCAGCACTTCTATGTCAGCAAAGAAACAGATGGTGCGATGACGGAAACCCATATGCAGCCGCTGGACAAACGTGCCCGCTTACAAGAGTTGGCCCGTTTACTGGGCGGAAGCGAAGTCACGCGTAACACGCTGGCTAACGCTAAAGAACTTTTAGCCGCCTGATAACGCACTTTTTTTCCGACTGGTGGTCTTATGCTTGCTCTGTAGAGGTTTCAAATAGCGAAAAGGTTTATTATCATCGGCTGTTATAAAGATCGAGTGATAAAGCCTGCCGCAGGCAGAGTTCAGAATTTGATGGCAGAAAAATAGCCTGCTGAAAGGCGTTTGGCCCCAGAAAAGGAATGTATAGATGCGCTGTAAAACGCTGACTGCCGCGGCAGTAGTAATGTTGATGATGACCGCCGGATGTTCCACCCTTGAGCGCGTTGTGTATCGTCCGGATATCAATCAGGGGAACTACCTGGTCGCCAACGATGTGTCGAAGATTCATAACGGTATGACGCAGCAGCAGGTCGCCTATACCCTTGGCACGCCGATGATGCATGATCCCTTTGGCAGCAACGTTTGGTATTACGTGTTCCGTCAGGAACCAGGCCATGAAGGCGTTAAACAGCAGACGCTGACCTTGACCTTCGACAGCAATGGTACGTTGACCAACATTGATAACAAACCAAAGCTCTCTGGTAGCGAAGGCTAAGTGAACACCATAAAAAAAGGCGCCTGGGCGCCTTTTTTGTTTTAATCTCAGCTATTTCTTCTCAGCGGAACGTTCTGCACGTTGACGACGCAATTCTTTAGGGTCAGCGATCAGTGGACGATAGATTTCAATACGATCCCCATCCTGCACAACATCGCCTGGCTTCACAGGGCGACTATAAATACCAACTTTGTTGCTATTTAGGTCAATATCCTTACGTAGCGACAACAAACCCGATGCGTTAATGGCTTGCTCAACCGTTGTGCCCTCTGCCACTTTTATCGAGCGCAAATACTGCTTATCGGGCAACGCGTAAACCACCTCGACGCTGATATCAGGCACGATAAACCTCTTTCGCGCGCTGACTGAACGCCTGCACCATGCTATTAGCAAGCTCTTTAAAGATACGGCCAAATGCCATTTCAACCAGCATATTGGTAAATTCAAAATCGAGATTCAACTCAACTTTACAAGCATCATCACCTAATGAAGTGAAGTGCCAACCGCCTGTCAATTTTCGAAATGGGCCATCCACCAGCTGCATTAAAATACTCTGATTACTGATCAACGTATTGCGGGTGGTGAAGGTTTTACTGATGCCCGCTTTCGAGACATCAACCGCCGCAGTCATTTGATCTCCGTTGTTATCCAGCACGCGGCTGCCCGTGCAGCCCGGCAGAAACTGAGGATATGCGTCCACATCATTCACAAGACGGTACATTTGCGCAGCGCTATAAGGGACCAGCGCTGAACGACTAATCTGGGCCATAATGGTTCCTGTTCGTCACAAAACCATTGAATAATACCATTTTCGGTCACCAAACAAAAATTCACGGCTTTGCCTGGTGTGCTAAAATGGAGTGTTTTTTACCGCCCTGCAGGACAGGGGATGCGCCCATAAACTGAGTGATGTAGACTACGCCGCACTATGACAAAGAAAAAAGCTAACAAACCCGGTTCAGCCACTATTGCCCTCAATAAACGCGCACGCCATGAATACTTCATTGAAGAAGAGTTTGAGGCGGGTATGTCGTTACAAGGATGGGAAGTCAAATCACTCCGTGCCGGTAAGGCTAACATCAGCGATAGCTACATACTGCTGCGCGATGGCGAAGCTTATCTGTTCGGCTCGACTTTCCAGCCGCTGGCCGTTGCCTCAACACATGTGGTGTGTGATCCCACGCGTAACCGTAAGCTGCTGCTGAACCAGCGCGAACTTGATTCGCTGTACGGTCGTGTTAACCGCGAAGGTTTTACCGTGGTTGCACTATCAATGTATTGGAAAAATGCCTGGGCCAAACTGAAAATCGGCGTGGCACGCGGCAAGAAAGAACATGACAAACGTGACGATGTTAAAGAACGTGAATGGAAAATGGATAAAGCACGTATCATGAAGAATTCAAAGCGTTAAGCGCTGGATTTCAACGTCTGTTTTCTGTAGTATAGAAATTTCTTGGGGCTGATTCTGGACTCGACGGGATTGTGAAGCCTTAGGAGCATGCCGAGGGGCGGTTTGCCTCGTAAAAAGCCGCAAAAAAATAGTCGCAAACGACGAAAACTACGCTTTAGCAGCTTAATAACCTGCTTTGAAGCCCTCTCTCCCTAGCTTCCGCTCTTAAGACGGGGATCAAGAGAGGTCAAACCCAAAAGAGATCGTGTGGATGCCTTGCCTGGGGTTGAAGCACTAAATCTAATCAGGCTAGTTTGTCAGTGGCGTGTCTGTCCGCAGCTGGCCGGCGAATGTAAAGACTGACTAAGCATGTAGTGCCGACGGTGTAGTAATTTCGGACGCGGGTTCAACTCCCGCCAGCTCCACCAAAATCCTTCGAAGATGATTCCAGAGTCATCCGTAGAAGTCCTAGAAGCCCGCACGGCACAAGCCCTGCGGGCTTTTTTGTGTCTGTAATCTTCCGAGACGATCCGCCTGAATCCAGTGATAATTGGTATACGAATTGGTATACGCTAGAATGTATGCCAATTCCGTATACCAATTCATGCAGGAAATACAGACATGGCAAGGACTACGCGCCCATTAACCAACACAGAAGTTCAACGCGCTAAAGCAGATGATAAAGATATGACCCTGCATGATGGCGATGGGCTTTTTCTGGTCATAAAAACCAGTGGAAAAAAGCTTTGGCGCTTTCGCTATCAACGCCCGGTAACGAAGCAACGGACCATGATCGGATTAGGGCCCTTCCCTGCCCTTTCACTTGCCAATGCCCGTAGCTTAAGAGCGGATTATCTTTCCCTAT
This sequence comes from Pantoea sp. BRR-3P, assembly GCF_039621635.1. NCBI lineage: Bacteria > Pseudomonadati > Pseudomonadota > Gammaproteobacteria > Enterobacterales > Erwiniaceae > Pantoea > Pantoea sp. BRR-3P. The sequence continues at coordinate 891,918 of NZ_CP155066.1, read as the reverse complement.
TAGCTAATGGGATCGATCCGCAAGTACAGGCAGAGGTTGCAGAGGAGCAGCATCAGATTGCTCTGGATAGCATTTTCTCAACTGTCGCTGCTAACTGGTTCCAGCTTAAAAGCAAAAGCGTCACACCTGATTACGCGAAAGATATTTGGCGCTCATTAGAGAAAGATGTATTTCCTGCCGTTGGTGAAATACCTGTTCAGAAAATTAAAGCCAGAACGTTAGTTGAGGCACTTGAACCCATCAAAGCCAGAGGTGCTTTAGAAACGGTTCGCCGATTAGTGCAGCGTATAAACGAAATAATGATTTATGCTGTAAATACAGGTCTAATCGATGCCAATCCAGCATCTGGGATTGGCATGGCTTTTGAGAAACCTAAAAAACAAAATATGCCAACTTTAAGGCCAGAAGAACTTCCAAAATTAATGCGCTCTTTAGCCTTATCAAATCTTTCAGTTTCGACACGGTGCCTGATTGAATGGCAACTAATTACTCTTGTCCGGCCTTCGGAGGCTTCAGGGACGCGCTGGGCTGAGATAGATTTCGATGCAAAACTATGGACTATCCCAGCTGAACGAATGAAGGCTAAGCGGGAGCACATCATTCCGTTGCCGACTCAAGCTTTAAATATTCTTGAACTGATGATTCCAATTAGTTCACATCGAGAATACGTTTTTCCAAGCAGGAATGATCCGAAGCAAGCAATGAATAGCCAGACGGCTAACGCCGCTTTGAAACGAATGGGATATGGAGGCAAGTTAGTTGCACATGGTTTACGTTCAATAGCTAGTACAGCCATGAATGAAATGGGTTTCAACTCTGATGTTATCGAAGCTGCACTTGCTCATAGCGACAAAAATGAGGTCAGAAAAGCCTACAACCGAACAACATATTTAATGCAACGAACCGAGTTAATGAGTTGGTGGGGCGACGCCATTTATTCAATTGATTTCTTTAAAAGGGAGCCGAAATGAGTAAATATCAAAAAATAGATTTAGCATATAACTTTCTAATTGAGAAGGAAAAGGAAGGAGCCACTTTTAAGTTGACTGAGTTGTCAGCGGCAAGCACGTGGTCACTGAAAACCTGCTCAACACATATATCAAAAAAGCTTAGCACCTATTTCCAAAGAGAAGGTGAAGATTATATAACCAATGGTATTCTTTTTTTGAGTAAAAATGACTTCAGAGCAACACTAAGTCAAATATCGACACTGTCGAATAATTACTCCAGAAAGGGGATCCTTCTTAACAAAGCCAAAGAATTTGCAGTGCTTGCTGTTTCCACCTATAACAACCCAACCATAAAATTCAAAACTTATGGTTTTATAGTGAACATGAACATAGCTTTCACATCGTTGTTTCACGCCATATTTGAGAAAAATGGAGTTGATTACTTTTACAAAGATGGACTTGGGGTTACTATATTCATAGATGGAGAAGAAAAAGCATGGGAACTAAAGGAATGTACAGAGAAATATTGGCCAGGCACAACCTCTCCAATTAAGTCGAATCTTCACTTCTTAATTGGCCTTAGAAATAAAATTGAACATCGTTTCTTACCTGTAATTGACTTGATGTGTAGTGGGGAATGTCAAGCAGCGTTAACTAATTTTGAAAATATCATTACTAAAGAGTTTGGCGATGAGCATGCTTTGCTGGTAAACCTAGCTGTATCTATGCAACTTAGCCGAGCATCTACCGAAGCTAAGGTTGAAGCATTAAAACAATTCCAATCACAAAACTACTCCGTTGTGAGGGAGTTTATGAGTGCCCAACATCATGAGCTAGACCAAGAAACATTGGAGAGTCAAGAGTATCGTATCAAAGCCTTTTTAATTCCTAAAATTGGAAACCACGCCTCCACATCAGATTTATCAATAGAGTTTGTTAACTTTAGGAAGCTTAATGATGAAGAAAAAGAGCAATATGAACAAGGAATAACCTTTATAAAGGAAGTAAGGACTCCGTTTATACATAAGCCATCTGACATCGTATTAAAGATAAAGGACACACATCAGTTCTTTAATATGGCACTGCATACCAAGTGCTGGAAATTTTTCGAAGCCAGACCGATAGAAGTGAACGTTGACTTCAAAGGACCTTACTCTGGATTTGTTTTGGGATTCAATAACTACCTTTATACAAATGATTGGATTGTATATTTAAAAGAACAGCTCAACGATGAAGTTACACTACATAATATTCGTGCATATTAAGGATTAATGATGAGTGGCTATTTTCGGTTAGATAGAGACTGGGGCTTCTTACAGGCTTTAGAGGAAATCAATTCTCACTATAAACCCGGAGGCATGGTTTCCGGAATGGCTAGAAATGTTCAAATACAAAACTGGGGGGTCATAGTCGGTCGAACTCGAGCACTTGCCGAGGTTGAACTTGCAATATCATCATCAGGCTCAAAAAACAAACTTTGCAAATTAATACAAATCTCAGCTTCATCATTGAATTCTATGATTAGTTTTTTTGAACGTCTTCCTAATGACATTAATAATCATGGCACCCTACAGGGAATATCAGTCGCAGGTCATTTTTTACTTCGTCAGATAGGAAATGGAGGGAATGCAGTAGTTTGGAAAACGAGGGATGAGAATAATAAATTCCACGTAATGAAAATCGCGAGACGCGCCAAAGGCATATCTTTATCAAGATTCAATGATGAGATCGCTACATTAAAAAAACTAGCCGCCATCAATGACAGCAACATTCACACAATACCCATAATAAGCAATTATTCAAACTTGGATGATGATGGATTAGCTTGGTTTACTATGCCTGAAGCCATTCCATTAGATAACTATTTCGAGAAACACTCGTCAACTCCCCTGAGTATTCTAAAAGGCATGATTGACATTTGTATAACCATTGAAAGACTTCACGCAAACCACATATTCCACCGAGACATTAAGCCGGACAATATTCTTATTCATCAAAACAAATGGGCTTTAGGTGATTTCGGCATTGCAACATTCCCTGATAAGGAAAAAGTAACGAAGGAAGGGACTAAGATGGGATCATTGCATTACTATGCGCCGGAAATGTTAAGCAACTCCCCTGAAAACTCAGGTTCACATGCAGATGTATATAGCTATGCAAAGTCATTATGGGCTCTATTAAGTGGAAATAGATTCCCCATAGCTGGAGAACTCCGCTTAGACCGTCCTGAGGCCTTAATATCAACTTACTGTAAGCTTGAGAATGTTGAGTTATTGGACGAAATAATCTCAGCTTGCACAAGTTATACGCCAACGAATCGCCCTTCAATTTCTGAGCTAAAGACTACCCTTGAAAAAGTGATTGAGGGTAAGTGATCCCCCGCAGCGCGCACTCGTACCCCCGCCACGCCTGCCCGCTTTATGTAGCAGTTATCATGCGGTTGCATGAGTCCCTTCAGGCCGCGCCACTGCTGGCCTGAATTGCATTAAGTCAGCTGCATTTATTCATGCGTTTTCATGCAGCATAGGCATGCACTCATGCGCTTCAGGCTGGCCAGAGAAAAGGGATGTAAAAAACCGGCACGATGACCGGTAAAGTGTGGCTGATAAAAACTCAGCTGGGGGCGTTCTGGCGGTTCGATAGTCTGCTGGCTGATCCATAACGGTTTAGCGTCTGCCGTTGTGGCGGTAATTCTTTCTCGGGGACATCTTCAGTTACCTTCTGCGGTTTCATGATAATGGTGTCCAGACTCTCCAGAGTAGTGAACGTGCAGGAGCAGTCGATATTACGACACTGATACCACGTCTTTTTTAACGTACCTGTCTGATATTCGCTGGTACGCGTGTGTGCGGTCATGCTGCATTCAGGGCATTTCATTGCCATCACGTTTTTTTCCTTCTGTTTAACGCCAGTCCCCGTCCAGGCTGGAGTTACGGTTTATAAAGCCGTTATCGTTAGCTTTCTTTGTAGGGGGAGAGCCAATGGCGGCTCCGGTGAATGCATTGTGCCGTTGCTGGCACAGTCGAGCTATCGGATGGCGTTGTGTGATGGCCCAGACAAAATGACCTTCTTCTGGCTGGCGGCAAGGTGACATATTGGCTCCCTGCTCAACTTTTAAATTTATATATATCCTTCACCATTCTTCACCTTAATAAAAAAGAGAGTAAATACAGTATATTAAAGGGTGAACAATTAATGGTTATCCCTTCACCCAGTGTTCACCATGCTTCACCTGGCTTTTTATGCAGATAAACTTTATCGAGTGTTTATTTCGATTGGTTTAAACATAATTAATCATTGAAAACGATTTGCATAATTCATCTCAGCACTATTGGTCTATATTGCCCTATATTTACCTGAGCAAAAAACAGGCGGTTAATTTTTGCGCGCCTGTGCCAGCCGCAGCACCATCTCGCCTTGTTGCTTTGGCAGTAAATATGCTGAGAATAAAGAGCTACCCGACTCCGGACGTATCTGTCCGTATCACCACGGACTCAATAAGAGGTAGCTCATGCACACCGTATTATCCGCAAACTCCTCCGCTCCTGCGGCCCCGGCTTTACCCGTAAACCCGGTGCTAAATGACCGCTTCCTGCGGCTGCCGGAAGTCATGCACGTCTGCGGCCTGTCCCGCTCCACCATTTACGACCTTATCAGCCGCAACGCCTTCCCGGCGCAGGTGTCGCTTGGCGGCAAGAACGTGGCATGGCTCGCCAGTGAAATCAGCGTCTGGATGAGCGATCGCATTGCAGCACGCGGTCAGGAGCGCACCGCATGAGGTTTTTAAACCGTGCAGGTAAATCACGCGAACCCTCTGTCGCGCATACAGTGCCGCCTGTGCATGTGACTGGCGCCGGGATGGGTAAACCGCTACAGCCGCAGCGCTTTCGCGCAACGAAGCCAGCCTTAAGCCTGCAATGTGCAGGCGTCCCGCCCTCCGGTATCCGGACTGTTTCCCGTGGCGACATTTCTCCCGCCAGCTGCTGAGGTTGCCTGATGTCACTTTTAACTGCTGCCTCCGGCTTGCGCGCCGGGGCCATTCCCTGGTACAGTAAATCCGCTGTCGCAAAATCGGCAGCCGGGCGTAGGAACCCGAGTTACTCAATGGCGACACCAGACGCGCCATGCGTCTTTTTTTGTGTCCAAGCCTCAGTGCACCCATTTTTCGGGCAACGGTTCTGTATCCGTTGCGCCGTCTGCGTAATGGTGGCCCGGGCGGGGCAGCCTTCGGGCTGGCCGGTATCCATTGAGGCCGGTATTCCTACCCCCGTTCGGGCTACCACCCATGAGTGTAGGAACTCCGGTGGTAGCGATAACCGCTACTCTCTGGAGACTGCCATCATGGCTACGGTCCTTAATTCCCCATACCCTCAGTTTGTTTTCGTCTTTGCCGCCGTGCGCCGCTGCGAGCGCCAGCAGCATATTCATATGCTCCGCACCGTTGCCGCCGATGAGCGCGCCGCCCGCCTTTTGCTGGCCCGCGACTACGTGCTGTCCTTTGCCGCCCGCCTGCCGGTCCGGGAGGTGCGCGCATGACTCACGCCACGATTTCTCACGCCGACCTGGTACGCCTTGAGCACCTGCGTAACGCCGGGCGCTTCGTCAGCGACATGACCGCCTTTCAGGAGTGCCACGAACTGCCGCAGCCCGCTCAGCGCGCGCAGCTGGCTTCGCTGGTCTTTCTCATCACCGAGCAGCTGGATGACGTGGTGACGCGCTGCCAGAACAACTGGATGAACGCGGAGGATGAATCATGAAAGACCGCACCCTTTCGCCTGAACTGCGCGCCGCGCTTTCTCGCCGCGCCGTCGCCTGCGCGTGGCTGACCGTCTGCCGCGAGCAGCAGCGCTACCCCGGCCTGACGCTGGCGCGCCTTGAGCACATTATCGAAACCGAGCTGGAGGGCTTTTACCTGCGCCAGCACGGACGCCTGCGCGGTCAGGAAATTGCCTGCGCGCTGCTGGACGACCTGCTGTCCACCGGGCCGCTGAAGTCGGCCCCGCGCCTGAGCTTTCTCGGCCAGGTAATGATGGATGAACTCTGCGGGCGCATGACAGACGCCCCGGTGCTGCACTGAGGGAGAACAGAACGATGAAAATGACCGTATCAGAGGCGGCCACCGCTGCGCGGGGCCACTGGCCCCGCATTCTGCCCGCGCTGGGCGTGAAGGTAATCAAAAACCGCCACATGCCGTGCCCGGTCTGTCAGGGAACGGACCGCTTTCGCTTCGACGATAAGGACGGTCGCGGCACGTGGATTTGTAATCAGTGCGGAGCCGGTGACGGCATGGACCTGGTGAAAAAGGCGCTCAGCATTACGTTCAGAGAGGCCGCCGCGCGCGTAAACGACCTGACCGGCAACCTGCCGCCGGTAGCGGCCGGCAACAGTACCGCAGCCGGTCCCGAAACGGACGAGGCATCCCGCGCCGCAGCGGCTGCACTGGCGCAGCAGCTGGTCAGCACGGCAAAGGAAGCGGCGGGCAACGCCTATCTGTCCCGGAAGGGGCTGCCAGAGCAGGCGTGCCTTACGCTTTCAAAGGCGCATAAGGTGGCGTTAACGACCTACCGCACCGGCGATGTGGTTGTGCCCCTGCACGACATGAGCGGCCGGCTGGTTAACGTGCAGCTCATCAATGCCAGCGGAGAGAAGCGCACGCTCAAGGGCGGACAGGTGAAAGGCGCCTGCCACGTTCTCAGCAGCGCTAAGCCTGCAAAGCGCATCTGGCTCGCAGAGGGCTACGCGACCGGCCTGACGGTGCACAACCTGACCGGTGATGAGGTGTGGGTTGCGCTCTCATCGGGCAACCTCCTTTCTCTGGCTGGCCTTGCCCGGGAAAAGCACGCCACGCTGCAGCTGATGATTGCCGCCGACCGCGACCTTAACGGCAACGGTCAGGACAAGGCGAAGAAGGCCGCTGATGTCAGTAACGCCGTCGTCGCGCTGCCGCCCGTGTTCGGCGACTGGAACGACGCCTTTGTGCAGCACGGCGACGTCCCGACAAAGCAGGCGCTTGCTGAGGCCGCCGCGCCCGCCACCGCCTGCCCGTTTGACGTGATGAGCGAAGCGGAGTTTTCGGCGATGAGCGCCAGCGAAAAAGCGGAGCGCGTTGCTGAGCACTACCGCAATGCGCTGGCGGTGGATGCCAGCGGCGAAATCCTGTCACGCTATAAGGCGGGCGCGTGGAAGGTCATTTCGGGTAAGCAGTTTGAGCGCGACGTAGCGAAACTGTTCCAGCGGCTGCGCGCGCCGTTCTCGGCGGGCAAGATTTCAGGCGTGGTGGATACGCTGAAGCTGATGCTGCCGCAGCAGTCCGACCCGGCGCGCCGCCTGATAGGTTTCCGCAACGGCGTACTGGACACGCGCACCGGCAGCTTCAGCCCGCACAGCAAACGCTTCTGGCTGCGCACGGTCAGCGAGGTGGACTTTACCCCGCCCGTCAAGGGTGAGACGCTGGCGAGCCACGCGCCGCACTTCTGGCAGTGGCTGGACCGCGCGGCCGGACGCGACGCGGCAAAGCGCGATATTATTCTCGCCGCGCTGTTTATGGTGCTGGCAAACCGCTACGACTGGCAGCTGTTTCTGGAGGTCACGGGCCCCGGCGGCAGCGGCAAAAGTATCATGGCCGAAATCGCCACCATGCTGGCCGGAACGGACAACACCACCTCCGCGACCATCGAGACGCTGGAGTCATCGCGCGAGCGCGCGGCGGTGATTGGCTTCTCGCTGATAATTCTGCCCGACCAGGAGAAGTGGAGCGGCGACGGCGCGGGCATTAAAGCGATTACCGGCGGCGACGCGGTATCCGTGGACCCGAAATACCGCGATGCCTACTCAACGCACATTCCGGCGGTGATTCTGGCGGTAAACAACAATCCCATGCGCTTCACCGACCGCAGCGGCGGCGTGTCGCGCCGCCGGGTTATTCTGCACTTCCCGGAAATTATCCCGGCAAACGAACGCGACCCACAGCTGAAGGAAAAAATCAGCGGCGAGCTGGCCGTTATCGTGCGCCAGCTGATGCAGCAGTTCAGCCAGCCGCAGGACGCAAGGACGTTGCTTCAGTCGCAGCAGAACTCCGATGAGGCGATGCGCATCAAGCGCGACGCGGATCCGATGGTGGACTTCTGCGGCTATCTGTTCACCACGCCGGAACCTACTTCGCTTTACATGGGGAACGCCAGCATCAGGCCCTTACAGCCGAGACGCTATCTTTACCATGCCTATCTGGCTTACATGGAGGCGAACGGCTACAGGAATCCGCTCAGCATGAAGATGTTCAGTCTGTCGCTGGAGAGCATTATGCGCGAGTACGGGCATCATTATCTGAAGCGGCGCACGAAGCTGGGGATGCAGACCAATCTTGATCTGACTGAGGAAAGCAGTTCTGACTGGCTGCCCAAGTGTGATGCCACCTGAAACTCATAATATTTAGAACCGGCGAAAGCCGGTTTTTTTTGCGCTCGTTATAGGCGTTAAATTCATCCAGATGCATATAAAAAACACATTCTCTGTTATGCAAGAGAATTTCGCTTGCCACATCTTAAATTAATCGAGTCTGCTATGAGCGGGGTGCGTACATTTAGAGCAGTGCCTCCATTTTAATCTCTTTTGATTGCTATAGGCGACAAGATATATTACTGATGGCAAATTGATATTACTTAGGCTTTCAAGGACGGCCCATGTACATCCAGCACATAGAGATATCTAATTTCCGAAAGCTACTTTCTGTGCGAATTGATTTCGCTAACGAGACCACGCTGCTTGTAGGTGCAAACAACAGCGGCAAATCCTCTGCCATGCTGGCACTACGGAGATTTTTGGTTTCTAAGGCTTCAGCTTTTCGGCTCCAGGATCTGACTCTTTGTCATCTCGCCAAGCTGGATGAGATTGGTAAAGTGTGGGAGAACGCGCCGGAAAACTATGAAATCCCTACAGCCAAGGACTGGGCTGACTGGCTCCCTAGTCTGGATATCTGGGTGTCGGCAGATCAAGGGGAGTTTCATTACATCCGGGATCTCATACCCAACTTTGCGTGGCGCGGGGGGCTAGTGGGAATGCGTTTTCTGCTTGAACCTGATGATATGAATACGCTGTACACTGACTATCGTAAGGAGCGCACGAGGGTTGTAGAGCTTGAGGATGCTCTAGAGATGGAAGAAACACCCGGTAGGCCGCTGAAGCTATGGCCGCAGAGCCTACATGATTACCTGACCCGTCGGCTGGGAGATAAATTCAAAATACGTTGGTACCGCCTAGATCCGCAACAACTTAAAAAGCCTAACAAGTCGACTAGAATGGCGCAAATGCAGCAATTGAGCCCTACTGCCCATCCCTTGGAAAGCAATCCTCTCAGTGGATTAATTCGAGTACATGAAATCAATGCACAGCGGGGATTCGGCGACCATTCTGACGACAAACAGGGAGATTACATTAGACCCAGCGGCGCTCAAAAACTCTCGGAACAACTCAGATCTTATTACTCCCGACACCTTGACCCAGGTGACAGCCCAGATGTCTCAGACCTCGAAGCGTTGCGGGCGATAGAAGCAGCTCAATCGGCATTCGATACGAGGCTTAGTAGCAGCTTCGAACCTGCTATTAGAGAGGTTGAGGGATTGGGCTACCCAGGCCGTAATGACCCACGCATTAAAGTCGCAAGTCGCCTAGCAACAACCGACGGCATGAACCATGAAGCGGCCGTCCTTTTTGAGTTGGATTCAATCCAGGGTGCCCCTGGATCCCCTCCTCTTCATTTACCAGAGACCGCTAACGGGTTAGGATATCAAAACCTGATATCTATGATTTTCCGGCTGATGGGCTTCAGGGACGAGTGGCTGAGAAAAACCAGAGCAGCCAGCACGGAAGTAATAGACCGCGTCGAGCCCATCCACCTCGTGCTCATTGAAGAACCTGAAGCCCACCTTCATGTTCAAGTGCAGCAAGTGTTCGTGCGGCACGCTTACCAAGTTCTATGTCGAGACGCTTTGCTTGAACGCTACCCAAATCTGAAGACTCAGCTTTTGGTGAGCACTCACTCCAGCCATGTAACACATGAAGTGGAGTACCAGAATCTTAGGTATTTCAGGCGACTTCCAGCCGGGATGTATGATATCGGTGTACCGGTGTCGACGGTCTCTAATCTCTCTAACGTGTTCGGTGAAGGAACAAAGACGAAGGAGTTCGTTACCAGGTATCTGCGGGCACAGCATGCAGATATATTCTTCGCCGATGCCGTCATATTGGTAGAGGGTTCAGCAGAGCGAATGATGCTGCCGCATTTTTTGCGAAATAAGTTTCCATTCCTTGACCGCTGCTACATCACAACCCTCGATATCGGTGGCAGTCACGCACACCGATTAAGGCCTTTAATTGACGCCCTTGGCATCCTCACCCTGGTTATTACAGACCTTGATGCAGGGCTTAATAAAGCTGCAAAACCGGTGCAAAGAAACTCAGATCAGATTACGAACAATCCGACATTGCGGAGCTGGATGAAACTGATGCATCTGGGCAGCACAGTGAATGAACTGCTTGAGTTACCAGCGAACCAAAAAGAGCACAAAATCGACGACCTGTACTCTGTACGCATAGCCTATCAAACTCCTATTTCAACCCATCTGCCCGCTACTGGTGAAGAAATACAAGCTCTTCCAAATACCTTTGAAGACAGCTTTGTGCTTAGCAACGCTGGTTACTTTGCGGAAAAGACAAATGGTACTGGTCTGATGAAGGCTTTCGTAAAAGTTTTGAATGAGGCGCAAACATCAGAAGCCGTCGGAGAAGGTTTTTTCAAAGAATTACGCGAAGGAAAGAAAGCAGAGTTTGTGTTGCTTGTTTTGGGCGACAAAGATTTTCCCAGCCTCAAAATCCCTGAATACATCATCGAAGGCCTCAACTGGCTTGAGTCCAAATTGCGAAGCAAGCAAAAAGAGCTTCTGGTAATTCCGCCCGAGGGCGCGGAGGTGACGTCATGAGCGAAGCAGTTGTCGCAGATGCCGACACAATTATGCAGGCTTGTCTGAATCTGGCAGATCCGAAGAGTTTTTTTCTTTACGCAGGAGCGGGCTCAGGAAAAACCCACTCACTCGTCGAGGCTACCGGCCCTAAAGGCCGAAAGACATTGATTCTCGAACATAAGATGGCTGGACGGCGGATGGGGTTCGAAAAGCTGTTTACGCCCCTCTACGCAGTTGAGCACCTTCAAACAGGCTTGTTGGATGGAACCCTGACCGCACTTCGCGTTTTCAGCGAAGGCGTTCTTCCTATCCTTACCGCAAAGGACGATCACTTCCTTCTGCTTGAAGCAGTACGATCTCGTTCCTCCTTGCTCAGCAAGGACGCTATGCAGTCAACAGTGGATCAATCGGCCCACATGCAGCGTATAGAGGACGCGACGCACGCCCTGCTCTCTCTTTTCGAAAGAAACGATCCAACACTGAGCGAAGTTGCAACGCTTCTGTTGCAAACTCAACTGCTTGATGTACCAGAAAATTTGGTTGAGGCAATGGTGTTTGAATCTTCTGGAGAAGCGCCCGATCCTGAAGATACGAACGCGATAACCAATTATGCCTATCAGCTATTTCTTGAGCGCCCATTTTCGGAGCTGGCAGCTTTTACAACTTATACAGATGGCCTTTCACCCTATGGTACGCACCAAGGCGTAAAGGGACTCGAGTTCCCTCGAGTTATGGTTGTCATCAACGATGATGAGGCAGACGGCTTTTTGTTCAGCTACGACAAATTGCTGGGTGTGAAAGAACCAACAAAAACTGATCAAAACAATGAGCGTGATGGCAAGGACCACGCACTGGCTCGTACTCGCAGGCTTCTCTACGTAACGTGTAGTCGTGCTGAAAATAGCTTAGCGATTGTCGTATACACACCTCAGCCGGCACTGGTCAAGCGAAACGTTGTTGCTGCTGGCTGGCTCCAAGAGAGCGAGATCGAAATCCTATGAAGTTTTTTCTTGGTCTGATTAGCTCCTGACTTTGAAGATGTTGCAAACGTACGCTTCTGGCATAGAGCGACATGCGCGCTTGGCAAGGTCTGCTATGAGCGAATAACGGACATATCATGTACAGATACTGGTGGTTTTAAAATTACGCAATCATGCAAGATGATTAATTCCGATCTGACTGACTTTGTCACTAGACATTCTTTCCGAATATGCTCTTTCGTCCATATAGAAAAGCACGATTTGTACGATGCGAAAGCTATCAACACTGTAGAGACCGGCACAGGGGGGCCAAGTGTGTTTTTTCACAGAAGTGGGAGGATAAAGGCGGGATTACTGGACAGAATGACTGTAGTGTCCAGTGCAAAGGAGCGAGAGCTGATTATGGTATGATTTCGCTTATCCCCTGCGTTTATGGCAGACACAACAGCCCGGATGGCAACATGACAACAACGAGTTTAGTTGAGAGATTTAAAGCACTGGATGAAGATTATCACGCAGTCGTTTCAACAAAAAAAAGAATTATAGATGCTTCAGGAGGAGACGATGAATATGTCGATTCGGCCAAAAGTAATAAGTGGATTGCAAGAGTTAAAAAATTGCTTGAGGACAGCTATGGAAAGGAATCTGATTATTATATAGATTTCAATAATACTGCAAAGGTGAAATGGTTTACTAATTATGGAAAATTAGTAAACCATTACAAACCTCTCTTTGATGCAGCCAAAGATGATTTAGAAAATTTACCTGCGACCAGTATTAATAAAGCGGAAAATACATCGCTGGAATGGGTTATCGGGATTCTTGAGCGATTCCCTGCGTTCTGCCGTCAGTTAAAAAAACGGCACAACGACAGGGCAGCGTTTGAAATTAACGACGAGTATGACGTACAGGATCTGGTTCATGCCCTTCTGATGCTGCATTTTGATGATATCAGGGATGAAGAGCCTTCACCCAGCCATGCCGGTGCGTCGTCCAGGCAGGACTTTCTTCTGAAGGCGGAGAAAATAGTCATAGAGGTGAAAAAAACCCGAAAGAATCTGGGCGCGCGTCAAATCGGCGAGGAGCTGATTACAGATATGGCACGCTACCGTGCACATCCTGAATGCGAGACGCTTATCTGTTTCGTGTATGATCCTGAAGAGTGGGTTAAAAACCCGAAAGGCGTCATAAGCGATCTGGAGGGGGATGATAAAGAAGGAAAGACCAGAGTCGTGATAGCCCAGTTCTGAGGCTCACTATTGCATCTGGACAGAATTACCTGAACGTCCAGAGTAGCGCGGGGATTACGTCACAGAGAAGAGTTTGCCAGCAGTAATGCGACCGCACTGGTGCAGCAAAGTCGGAATTTGCCAGCAGTTTTTAACTGATTGTGCAGCTGCAGCCAGATGAATGACAGCAAAGGAAAGGATAGCTGTTCTATCCAGTGTGCAAAGATGACACATCCGGGAAATTTATGTCGAGATCGTGACAGGCCTCCTGCATTATACTGGCTTCATATTCCCGGCAGAGGCTTACGCGAAAATGAAGGTTTATCATTACACTGACCTAAATGGACTTAAAGGCATTATTGAAAGTAATTCTCTGTGGGCAACCAATATTAATTTTCTCAACGATGAAGATGAAATGCATCATGGTATTTCCGCTTTTGAAAATACGCTTATTCACCTGAAGGATGATCTTAGCGATAAGAGCATAGGGATATTGCGTATAGCAATAGAAGGCCATCGCTTACATCAGGCAAGACATAATTATAATATTTCATTCTGCCAGAACCCTGATCTCCTCAGCCAGTGGCGCGGGTATGGCTCATCGCAGGGCGTGTGTCTTGAGTTTGACAGCGATGAGTTAATTGAAGCTTTGGATTTCGGAACATCCAGATTTTTTTCTGGCGATGTATTTTATACAAAGCCGGATTCGACATTAAAAGCAAAAGAGGAAATTCTCAAATTCCTGAACGATGCCGATTTCCTTGAACAAAAAAATAACTCAGCTATCCATGAATTTGTTGGTACATCCGAGCTGGTTAATAGCCTGACACCTTTTTTCAAGCATGAAAGTTTTCAGGAAGAATGCGAATACCGGATTGTCATACAGCCAGAAACGAAGTCAGACCAAGTATGTTTTCGTGTTAATGGACTCGGTCTTATACCGTATATCCAGATCAAGGCTAAACAAATCACGCCTCATACAGGGTTATTGCCACTGAGAAGCGTAAGGATTGGGCCATGCAAAAACCGGGATTTTTTGCTTGAAGGGATAGGTTTTTTACTTAACTGCAATGGATACTCAGATGTCGAATATTCATTCACTGAAACGCCTTTTCGGGCTTAGCCAGCAGCGCTAGACAGAATAACCTGAGCGTCCAAGTGCGGTGTAAAAAAACGTTAAACTTGGCGTCAGCCAGCATTTCTGCGACCGGCGGCAGCTGGCACCGGTCCGATCTGCCAGCAATTCAGGTGCTGGCCTCACAGCTGCAGGTATACGAATGCCAGCATTGGACACTAAACCTGTATGACCAGATTGGATTAATGAAAAGGCTTGTATTCACATACAATTTACATAGCCTCATACTATCACTGGTGTTAGAGTTTATTCGATGATCATATGCTGAGACGTTCCATTAATGACTCTTTCAACTGAAAACACATTCAGGGCAGTGTACCGGAATTTTAAAAATAGAAATCCATCATGCGATAATATAGATATATTGATAACTGTTTTGAATGCTGAATTAGGTATAGGTGGATATTCTGTTACTCCATCGGTCATAACCGGCATTAGAGATTTAAATGGATTCTGTGTTTGCTATAACAATCACAAAGCATTTATGCCGCAACGATCAGTATTCAACCACCCAAAGACAGTATTCGAATATATTGGTAATATCCTCAACGAAGCTGAAATTATCACGCCCAATTATATTGGCTATGGCGTTCTTGGGACGCTGGCTGATGGCATAAAAAATGCTTCCAACAAGGAGGATAAGCTGATGCTTGGGGAACGCGCCCTTACTGCCATGTTTCCGCCAGAAATCCTGTCACTTCTGGTAACAGAGCACTACCCTAAATTTTCGGCTTTAGAGCAGTGCATAGTACAGATCAGGGAAACAACCGAGGCTTACTGTCTCGGATTATATCGTTCTGCAATCACAACCTTACTACCCTGCATAGAAAATGCTATACGTGCATTAGGTGTTCAATTGAATATTAATCAGCCAGAAAACGTGGGGACGCAATTCTTCCTTAGTATTTATGATGCATGGCTAAAATATTATATTTACGATTATATGTATCGTGATTATGACTGGATGCCGCAATCAATCCGTGAGCGTAAGTTTTTTGGAGGGTTTGATGAGCGTTTTCAGATAGGCTTAAATGGTAGGAATTATTTTGAGAAGCATCTTTATCAGAGTTCTAAAAAAGATATTGGCTTAAGTAAGCTGAACAGACACAGTATTCTGCATGGGTTCATGGATGAATATCATACTAAAGGAAACTACTTAAGGCTGATAAATCTTCTGAATAACATCTGTTTTATGATGACGATTGCAGGTGAGTCTGTATCACTATTTCTTCCTGAGAAAACAGAAAAATATCAGGCTTTCTACGCGAACCTTACAGTGCAGGAGCGCGTTGGTTTAAATCGCGCAATGTTTCTAGACGCTAACAGCATTGCGCGTTAACTGGACAGAATAACCTGAGCGTCCAATATGGCGTGGTAAGAACGTTGCAGAGCATATTTACCATCGGTTCAGCTACTGACTGCGCGCCCGGCCGAAAGTTATGCCAGCATTTTTCAGTCTGTCCGTGTAGTTGGTGCAACCAGAATGCCAGCACTGGACAGAATAACTTGAACGTCTGCTATTGGCACTAAGCAGACATGCTTGCGGGACACAAGTCCACTATGAGCGCAGGCTGTGTGAAAACTGTGACCTAAAACTGAAGTGCGCGCATTTACGCAAAATATGGAGCTAATCAACAGGTTAGCTGAGCCAAATTTTACGTATGAGCGCTTTTCTCAACCCTGTTTTACGCAGATTAAGTGGCCAAAACAGTTTTCACACAGCCTGAACGAAAAGCGGACATTTAATTCCCGTAACTATCCTCCGGACCAGTAGCTTCGGTTGCGCATATCAAGACAAAGCGTAGCTATCAGGAACAGCGAATATGAATGCCGTGTAATCAATCATTCAGCATGTCTTCAAAGGCAAGGCTCCAGGATAAAACTTCAACTGATGCTCGCAAGCCATGTACCCAAAAGGGATCATCGGAAAATATTGATAGAGCATCTTCCTCATTCTCAGCCTTAACAATCCATAAAGCTCCGACAGGCTGATCATTGTGCTGTTCACGCAGTGAACCGGCAGCCTTAACCACATGTTGTCTCTGCTTTAGCCACTTCAGATGAGGATTGAGATATTCTTTTCTGATATCGAATGCTGTTGGGTGATCGGTAAACCTTAGTGTGAAAAGCATTTATCTTCCTCTTATAAAGTCTTGACCTGTTTAATTATGTTTCCTGAATATCTCAATAAGCACCTTAAACAGCTATTTGTTCCAGCACTAATATCCGCTTCTGACACGAAGCAGCCCACAGTTATCTTCCTCAGATAGCGATGCTCTGCGAATTTTCTCCTGAACTATCCCCAAGATGTTTTTGCATTCACCGCCCTGAATTAACCTCTTTTGCCAGCATTTGAAGTTTCGCCTTTAGCCAGGTAGTCGCGCCTCGCTGACCACTCCGTTTATGTGAATAAATCTTCACTTCAAACGAGCGTACCGCGAAGGGTAATGAAAAAATCTTGATATTCACTGCCGGAATCAGCTTTTCAGCGGCAAAACGGGGGATCGCCATCAGCAGGTCGCTTTCCTCAACAATAAACGGCGCACTAAGCATAGACGGCGTTTTGAGCGCTATCTGACGTATATATCCCATCTGCTCAAGCTGTAAATCCAGAACACCCCGCTTCTCACTCCAGGGCGTGACAACAAGGTGTCGTGCGGCAAGATAATCATCCAGCGTCAGCTGTGTTCGGTTTGTATTGCTGATGACGACATATTCATCTTCAAACCAGTTGATCTCTTCCAGTTCCGGATGTCGGATATTATCTGACGTGCTGAATCCAAGCGCCAGATCCACTTCGCCCGCCAGCAGTTCCATCAGAGCCGGGCTGTGCGGCAAATAGAGTAACTCAAAGCGCAAACCGGGTGCCTCATGCTGCAGTTTGTGCATCAGAGCAGGGAAAATACACAACGCCGTAAAATCCGTAATCGCAATTTGTAAGCGCTCCGTACTATCGGCGGCGTCAAACTCCGTTTGCGGAATCAATTCCTGGTTGAGGAATTTTAGTGCCGAAGCAATAGAAGGCGCGATCTGCGTAGCATACGCGCTGGGGCACATACGGTGGCCTTCCCGGTAAAATAGTGGGTCATTAAGCCTGTTGCGCAGCCGCGACAGCGCATGGCTCAGTGCCGATGTGCTCATCGCCAGTTCGTCCGCCGCCAGACGAACGGAACAGTGACGATAAATCGCGTCAAAAACAGGCAGCAGGTTTAAATCAAGACGCCTCAGCGCCGGATGCATAATATTCATCATTTAGTGATTTCATTGCACTTAATTCTCCTGACAATAACCCTTATGCTTAGCGCCATCAATGTCGCCTAAATTCAGCAATGACAGGAAAACTAATGAGTATCACGATTCGCCCGGCCCGCCCGGAAGATGCAGTGGCAATTTATAGGATGATTTATGAGCTGGCTGTGTATGAAAAAGCTCCGGAAGAAGTCGTCACCACGCCGGACGAGATCCAGGAAACATTGTTTGGCGCAGGTAGTAAAACCGAAGCGTTGATCTCCGAGATTGAAGGTAAAACTGTAGGGTATGCCGTTTTTTTCACCAGCTATTCCACATGGCTTGGACGTAACGGTATTTATATGGAAGATTTGTACATTTCCCCTGATTATCGCGGCAAAGGTGCGGGGAGAGCGTTACTGAAAAATATTGCGCAATGCGCAGTGAAAAGAGAGTGCGGCCGCCTTGAATGGAGTGTGCTGGACTGGAACCAGCCCGCCGTTGATTTTTACCTGAGCATTGGTGCATTGCCGCAGTCTGAATGGGTACGCTATCGACTTGATGGTGAAGCACTGCTGAAATTTGCAGAATAAAAGCTCTTTATATTAAGAACACTTTTCGAAGCGGGGTCGTCCATTTCTGTGATTATCCCGCCTGTACTCTTATTAACGCGAACGCTTTAGACAGCCATCTTAGAGACAACCTGATAGTCTTTCACTCTCTGTGGACAGGCATGACAATTTTTCCTGCGATCGCTTACTGGCAAACGGATACTTTCACTGTCCGCTTCTGGCACTGAGCGGACTGTCACGCAGAGTTAATCTCACATGCTCCCGGTGGTGGGAGGTGCTCATACCATTATTTGTAAGCTCGACTTTGTGCTCGCTCGTCAGCAGGCAAGCCGTTGTCGCGGCGCGGCGCGGCGCGGCGCGGCGCGGCGCGGCAGATTTTGTTTCAAAGAGAAAGTGGCTTCTCAAGAATAAAGATCTAATTACTATTACTAAGTAGCCCCGATATTGTTTTAGGCGCTATATTCAAGTCATAGTGAAAATATAAATGACTGTTTTAAGCGAGTAGCTGACTAATCTGTAAACACAGTAAGGGACTTATGATGAAATCATTTACAGAAATGTTTCCTATTTGATGGAGCTTATCGGACCTGTTTAGCTGAGACTTTACTTCTTACTGTAGCTATGGGACAGAAAACGTATAATGAACGCAAGTTGTGATCGTACTGGCTTCCACTTTTACCCCTATGGCAGTAATATAATGAAACATAAACCAGTATTGGTACAACAACTGGCTGAAGATCCTTGGACTTACCTGCTCAACAAGAGAACCCTGCATTATTTTAACGTTAACTAATGGAGAAGCACGTGGTAATCACTGTTTATTCAAATAAAATTAAAATAGAGTTGAACAAAGAGCAATTAGAAAGATTATATCTTAAAAATGTGTCAGGTAACTTAGATAGTTTTCGAGGATTAGTACATGAAGATGCAAAATGCCCTGTTTTCAACGTGAAATGCGCATATTATGTATCGGAAGGCTATTCGAAGATAACTGGTGAAAAAGTTAAGTAGGTGTTTTTTTGCACTTAAGGATAAGTCATGATCATATAAAACCAATTAGCTTGTTTGTTTCTTCAAATTACACAGTTACGTACTGAGGTGGTATATGTCAATTATACAAATAAGGAAGTATCTTAATGGTTTCCCGTTATTCTCCATGGATTATAATAAATTAAAAATTGGGTCAGGTGAAAAAATAATTATTTCTGACATATGGGCTTTTTGGGACTATATCTTGAAACGTTACATCGAGAAAACAACCAAAACGACTACTGATAAACTAAAAAAAGAAAAAGTACTATTTTCTTTTCTAGAGCAGGCAAAAAACTTTTACGAGTCAGCAGAAAATAGCCCGGTAAAATCCCAGCCGTTATTATATTACTATGCATTTCTTAACCTCTCAAAAATCGCAATAAACATTTCTAGGTCGGACAATATTTTATTTAAGGGATATACACATGGTATTTCTGAAGATTATCAGAGTGAATTTTCTAAATCGAGCGTAACCATAAAAACAAGTAATAACGGTGATATTCAAGTTGCCCATGAGATGTTGCGTCTTTTTGATTTATCGAAAGCTCCGCCCTATAATTTTGGACCGAAAAATTTAAATATCAGAGATATACTATCACATTGCATAGGCATACACAGGTCATATAGTGAAATATATAAAAAACCGGAGTTTTTTATTAAAATCATTGACCACACATTATTTAGAAAAGGTAAAACATTATATTTCCGTGGTGACTTGGGGTGCTTAAGTGAGACAGATGCAGAAAAATTAGTTAAGGCTGGATATAACATCATAAAGTTTGAGGATGATATCTGCTATTCACCAAGCATACAAAATGGTTCTAATGTTCATTGGAGTTTAGATACCGGGGTAATTTACCCAAACTTTAAAAATGGACATTATTATTACTTTTGTTCAATCACTATGCGCTATTCTAAAGATCCTACTCACTCAGAATATTACAACCTTTCCAAGGAGATAAGAAAAGATGGAGTTTGGTACTACATTGGCTCAAATGGTTATACACTTTATATATCGAAATGTATGGACCCGTCATTCAGATATAGTCAGGAATCCATTATTTATATGATGATGTTTTATCTTGGCTCTATCACAAGATATCGCCCACACCTCTTTGATAGCTTGTTTTCAAATAAAGAACAATGGTTGGTGAGTGAATTTTTGAAAACACAACCTAAGCAATATCTATATTTATTAACAGCTCAAATTTTAGGACAACAAGTGACAAAGGCATACGCGATGTTCTAATTTATAGTGATTTTAATTACAAGCTGTTCTTTTCTTCCTGGACAGCTTAATTTCAATAAGCAATCACTAAATAAATTGCAAACACCTCAGATTATTTTAGAACTCTGATCTAAGCCGCTGTAGCGATTGTGATTTCCGCTTTTGGCACAGAGCAAACAAGATACTCGCTCTAAAGGTCCGCGATAAGCGATAAGCGATAAGCGATAAGCGAACATTAGCAGTACTGGAGTATCGTTCTCAAGGTGTCCCATCAATAAAAAATTATGAATCGGCATGGGGATAATCTAGATATTTCCTTGCCAGTTTGAGCACGCTAGTAAGGCTCCCCCCATGTAGCCAATGTATCAGAGGTCGGGTCAATACCTTTCTGAACATATAAATCTGAACCAATATCTTCTAATAGCCTGTTCCGCAGCGAATAATCAATCCGGCCAAGTAGGGACATATTGTCAATATGATCTGAACCACACTTGCAGTCTTCTTCATGAATAACACGCTTCCAATAGCCGTTATCATCGATTCGATAGTGCATCCCAAAGAAGCGCCCAATACCCATAATGCGCAAACCCGGATGATCAATACCATATTCAAATACACATACAATATTTACAGGCATTTTTACTATTCCCACGCCCTTCCCATATTTTGTACCCATACCATGGTAAACAAGCCCATCAAGTTCAATTGATATCTCATTATATTTTTCTAGCAGCTTGTTGATTTCTGGAAGAGTAAAACAAGGATCACTTGCACCATGATATAGGGCTCCCCCACATAGAATCTGAACTATTTGTGAAGTGATAATTGTCTGACAGTCTGGAGGCGGGGGAAGGTCCCTAGTCCAAAAGGGTCTATACATTGCGCTACTTGAAGGCATGTGCTTTTGAAGGTGACAAGCATACTCAGGTAACTCCAATGATCTCTTGAATGCCTCAAGCCCTTCATTCGAAAGATGTCGCATCTTCACCCATGGCATTGATAAAAGTTCACGATACACAGGATCCTCAGATGGGTCTGGAAATAGCCAGCCAGCACTATACCCCTCCGCAAATTTACGCAGGACTTCTGCTGGAGCGCTGATATGACAAATAATACAGTCTCCGTCTAATCCTTCCCGAACTAAAGGCCCAACCATGTACGCATCCTGTCGTACATACCTCGGAGCGCCATGATCTGTCGCAATTTCGGATAGATGAACAGCCTGAAGTTCGTATTGCCTTAGTAACTTCTGGCTTATTAGGTAAAGGTGGCCAATGTCTTCGGATGGAACAAACCAAGCATTCAGAGTACGCAGCCAAACAGGATCTTCAAAGCAATCCTCTACCAAATTAACCACATATTTAGAATCAAACTTATTACATGCAAACCAAGCAGCGACACGCGGATCTCCACTAGCATCAAGGAAAAAGGAACGAAAGCCATAATGCTGAAGGATTGCTTGGTTGGTTGCACTATCGCCGGTATCATTCCAGCCGCGTACTAAGTGTTGTAAGGCTTTCTTTGCATAATATGTCCATATAATCATCAGGTCGGGTATGCATCCATGACGCTGAAATGACGTAGGCATTGAGGGTGACCCATCTGAAGAGAGGTAATGATGAGTCTGTCCTCTGTAGAGAACTCCTGTCCCATATTGTTTAATAGTTAACTTGAGTTCTTCGAGCGTCTCGCAGTGACAATGTTCCATCCCACCTCCCCGTTCGTATTAATCAAGGGACTTATAGCCCCATTAATTAGTCCACGTTCCAACTTTTTAATGGACAAATAAATGCTTTCGACCCAAATTCAGTGTGCCATTACATTCATTCATCCTTAAGTTGAACGGTATCTATTCGTCTACCATCATCTTTTGATAGGTACAACCTCGTCTGATAGAAGCCTCTTGGATTGTCAATTTTGGGCCCAACTCAATCTGTAGCGCGTGCATTCTCACACCAAAGAAATCAAAATGCTGAAGATCTGTCTTTAACTCGTCAATGAATACGGATTTATAAGCATTTGCATCAAATCCCTGGAACATTACTCCAGCATTATCCAATGCGGTAAAAACTCTTGAAACTGCAGAATTGAATATCGGCAATAAGTCCAAATACACTTGCTTTGTGGGATATCGATCTTTTTTTGTTTTTTCCCACACTTTTTCGAAGGCAAGACTATTTTCCAAAGAGACGAATCTGGCTAATGCATTTGCTTTACCCATTGGGTTTAAGTAGCCCGATATATAACGTGGATCTAAGCGACTGTACACATCTTCTAACTTTATCAGATGCATCATCGGAGGGGGGTTACCGCCTGTCGTTCGATGCCTAGCAATTAAATATTCAGCCCCAATTAGGCGCTCTGGCTCCCCATCCAACCAAATAGTCTGGAGAAAACTATGGAACAGAGGATGATCACGGTGATGAAGAGCATTTCGAATAGAAATTAGGAGACTTGTATCAGGATGTTCATGAAAGTCAAACATTGCCTGTGATACATCATATAACGTATGAAAACCCTCAAGAATTTGCTCGAATGCTCGATCAAGGTTGTGGATAGCCTCTTCGTGGTCGATTGCTGCCAATTCTCGATATTTAGAGAAGGCTTCCCCATAGAGTCGCATGTTGTTAGCAAAACGCCCAAGAGCATTAGTAATAATTGATACATCGCCCATATAAGCCCTCAGCCTAGGAGTGTTTATTAACTATTATTGTGAGCCTTTGATTGGATTGAACAATTCTATAGTGGTGCACTGAACTTAGCTATCAAATCAGAGCTGGGGAATGCCCGCTTTTGGCACTAAGCTGACAGTCGCCTATATAAACCCTGCAGAAGGTGAAACACTGCAAACTTAGGCGTCAATTTTCTGGGAGTGACTAGACCGCGCCACCAGAGGTAACGCGGAAAAACGCAACATTATCCTGGCTGCACTGTTTATGGTTTTGGCAAACCGTTGCGACTGGCAGCTGTTTCTGAAAGTCACCGGACCCGGCAGCAACGGCAAAAGCATTATGGCGGAAATCGCCACCATGCTGGCCTGTGCGGACAACGCCGTGTCAGCCTCCATCGAAACGTTGGAATCATCCCGTGAGCACGCGGCGGTGATTGGCTACTCGCTTATAAGGCTGCCCGACCAAAAGAAATGGAGCGGCGACGGCGCTGGCCTGAAGGCCATTACCGTGGGCGATGCGGTGTCAGTCGATCCGAAATACCGGGATGCCTACTCAACGCATATCCCGGCGGTGATACTGGCAGTGAATAACAATCCGATGCGCTTCACTGACCGCAGCGGCGGAGTATCACGCCGCCGGGTAATCCTGCACTTTCCTGAGATTATCCCACCAAACGAACGCGATCCCCAGCTGAAGGAAAAAATCAGCGGCGAGCTGGCCGTTATCTTACGTCAGCTGATGCAACAGTTCAGCCAGCCACAGGACGCCAGAGTATTGCTTAGGTCACAGCAGAACTCAGATGAAGCCATGCGCATCAAGTGCGACGCCGATCCAATGGTGGATTTCTGCGGCTACCTGTTCACCACACCGGAACCGAATGGGCTCTATATGGGAAATGCCAGCATCAGGCCGCTCCAGCCTAAGCGCTACCTCTACCACGCTTATCTGGCCTACATGGAGGCCAACGGTTACAAGAACCCACTCAGCATGAAGATGTTCGGCCTGTCACTTGAGAGCATCATGAGGGAGTAAGGGCATCACTACCTGAAGCGGCGCACAAAATCAGGGATGCAAACCAACCTCGATCTCACAGAAGAAAGCAGCAGCGACTGGTTGCCGAAGTGCGATGATCCCACAGCAGCATGACTAACCAGAACCGGCGAAAGCCGGTTTTTTTACGACCATACTTCACCAGCGGTGAAACATAACTCTCAATATTCACAGACCATTCACCATCTAATGCATTGTTATTATTTGCAAAAGACACAAGGTGAACAGTGTGAAGGATAAATTTAAAAAACTTTTTTCACGTATTATTAAATGATGATTTTCGTAGAAGGGATTTAAATGGAAGCAACAAAAAAATTCATCTTAGATGGTTTAGCGGACTTTGGTTTAAGCGATCTACCAGGAAGGCCTTACGACAGTGCGTTCGAACTTTTAGCATCCCCTCCAGTTAGAAAGCGCGTGATAATGATGGGATTCAATGGCTCCCTCGCAGACGCTCACATCACCAACGCGCAATCCATTGAGAAAGATTTCGAGTCCCCCACCATCTCTAATGTTCAGAACGGAATCGAGGGTGCCTGGGGAATAACTCACCTCGCGAAGCGGTTGCAACAAATCCCTGTAGGGCTTGGTTATGATTGGCAGGATGTCGTTTACACTAATGCTATTATGATGTGCTCCCAAAATGCAGCATCCATACAAAAGGAAGCATTGAAGCAGAATCTATCCGTTGAGCAACTGGTGAAAAACTCAATGGGCTTCTTCGAGAATGTAACGCTACAGCTTTGCAACCCAGAGGTGATTATCGCTTATAGCAATGGGCTGACCTCACTGTCCGCCGCCAGTTTGTTGCTCAAATATTTTGGAGAGGCAGGTACGTTGAAGTATTCCCATCCTAAAGGGTATTACACCACATACGCCTTTTATGCTAAATTCCACACCCACCGGGTTCCGGTTGTGTGCGTGCGGCATATGTCGAGGTTTAAACCTCATGAAGAGTATATTAAATCAGCTATTTCGCTGATGAGATAAGATGGCCCAATTTCGAGTTTTGACCTGTTACTTTCCTGAATTGGTATACGTTTAGGTATACGACGGAAACTTGAATTGAATAAAACATTTTATTTTCATAAGGTTATTTTGCTTTTTCAGACTCCGCCAGCCCACCAAAATTCTTGACCAATGATTACCAGAGTCATTGGGTTAAGTCCTGAAAGCCCGCACGGTGTAAACCCTGCGGGCTTTTTTGTGCCTGAATTCTTTGAGACAATCCCATTCAATCAAGACAAAATGGATAAGCATCTAGTCAATCACTGAAGGGCTTCCCATTGAAATTTAAGCATTTTATCAGTGAGTTTGACGACCTGGGTTATCCCTTCATTCTGGTATTGCCGTTTGTGTTATTGATACGAAAAGCGGCCGAAATAAGGTATAAAGCCGCATGAAAATTCCAAATAGACTCCAACCCCTCGTTGATGATGGCCTGATCGACGAAGTACTCCAGCGACTGAGAAGCGGCAAAGAAGCTGACGTTTATACCGTCTTAACTGGCGGCAAAATCCAGTGCGCCAAAGTGTATAAAGAAGCCACACAGCGTAGCTTCAAACAGGCGGTGCATTACCAGGAAGGACGCAAGGTCCGCAACTCGCGTAATACCCGCGCGATGCAAAAAGGCTCCAAATTCGGGCGCAAGCAACAAGAAGAGACCTGGCAAAGCGCAGAAGTTGATGCGTTATTCCGCCTGGCCAATGCTGGCGTACGCGTGCCTCAGCCCTATATTTGCATTGACGGCGTGCTGTTAATGGAGCTGGTCACGGACGCAGAAGGCATGGTTGCGCCTCGGCTGAGTGACGTGATGCTTTCGGAAAAGGACGCCATTACAGATTTCGACACCATGATTCGTAACATCGTGCGCATGTTGTGTGCAGGCATTGTGCATGGCGATCTGTCGGAGTTTAACGTGTTGCAAGACGCCAACGGGCCGGTCATCATCGACCTGCCACAAGCGGTCGATGCCGCTGCCAATAACCACGCCGAATCGATGTTTGAGCGCGATGTTAATAACATCACCGCTTACTACGGTCAGTTTGCACCGCAGTTATTGCAAACACGCTATGCGAAAGAAATCTGGCAGCTCTATGAAGATGGAAAACTAACGCCTGAAACGCCGCTTACCGGTCTCTTCGTCGAGGAAGTGCACGAGGTTGATGTGGATTCGCTGATGGATGAAATCATTGCAGCCGAGGATGAGTTCTACGAACGTCAGCGCGCAGCAAAGGAACGTGAAGATGAATAAATACTGCGCCAGATTTCAGGCAAACTTGCAATGAACGCTTGGGCGACAGCATTTTTGTTGCCGCCTGGATTCCACAACGTCACCATCGTAATATTCAACCCCTGATTGCCCACTTCAGTGCACAATATCTGCACATCATGCCATTGCTGCGCCTGAAAATGCGTCGGCAAGAATCCCCAACCTACGCCGCTTTCCAGCAATTGCTGTAGAATGGCACGATCGTTAACGAACAGTGATTTGCCCGAGATTTGCAATCGTCGGCTAACTTGTTCATCGCTGACGTGATGCATCACCAGCTGCGGAACCAGGGAAAGATTGAGGAGCGTCACCGGCTGAGGTTGATCATTAAACAATCCCCTGGCAGCGTAGAAATTGAGTTCGACGGTTCCCAATGCCTGCCACTCCATCTCATTACCCAACGTTCGATGCTGTGCCTGGCAAATGGCAACATGCGCTTGCCCATTTTTAAGCGCCCTTTCAGCCTCGTCACGTGTGCCGCTCCATGCGCTGAACCGGATTTTATTCGCTGCCATATGTTCAATTAAGGCATGGAGAAATGCGTGCGGCACGAATGGATCGTAAACCAGCACTAACTCTTCTTCGACTGCGGCAGGTAGACCACGTGCAAACGATTCAAATGCCTGCGCCTGACGAAGAAAAAGATGTGCCTGACGATGCAGCTGTTGGCCGTTGTCAGTCAGGCGCAACCTGCGCCCCTCCCGTAAGAACAGCGTATAACCCAGTGCATCTTCCAGATAATCCAGCAGGTCGCGCACCGTAGTGCGGTCCTTTCCCAGCAGCTGAGCAGCTTTCGACACGCTGCCAGTTTCAGCGATCATGGCAAACGCTTCAATTTGCGAAAATGAATAGCGTAAAGCAGACATATAACGCTCCAATAATTGAGGGGATGATCCCCCGTTGAATGATTTTATCAGGGGATAAACCATTCATATACTGCTACGCATTCATTTCTGAAATGGTAGAGAACATAATGAGTAAACGTCTTTTACAACCGATGCTGCTGGCCGCCTCACTGAGCACTCTTACTTTGTCATTCGCTTCACCTGTCTTCGCGGCGGAAACGCAAAACTGTGGTGGCGTGATGCTCGCGTCTTGCCCGCAGCCTTTTGATAAAAAGCTGCCGGATCCCCACCAGATGTTGAGCTGGAGCCAGGCGGATCGCGTGGTAGGATTTCGTAATGATTACCGCAATTACGCGGGTGATGTTTTTCATCACGGCGAGTCAACGCCGTTAAAAACGGCCAACCAGTCACTAAGCAACGCCAGCTATACCTTTAACGGCAAAAACTATTCGTTGCAAGATTACCTGAAACGGGAAAATGTCAGCGGTATGCTGGTGCTGAAAAAGGGTCAGATCGCCTATAAATATCTGGGTGAAGGTAATAGCGATCACACGTTATGGACTTCACGCTCCGTGGGAAAATCCGTGGTTTCAACGTTAGTGGGCATCGCCATCAAACAGGGTAAAATCCATTCACTTAACGATCGCGTCACCGATTATGAGCCGGACCTAAAAACAACCGCCTGGAATGGCGTGACGCTGAAGCAACTGATTCAACATACTTCAGGTGTCGCCTGGAATGAGGATTACACCAATCCTGACTCTGACTTTGCGCATCTGACGCAGTGCGAAGCACGTCCAGGCACCTATGATTGTGTACGTAACATCATCAAGCAGTTGCATCGGGCCCACCCGGCCGGAGAATCGTGGTCGTACTCATCCGGTGGTGCATGGCTGCTTGGTGACGTACTGGAAAAAGCGACTGGCATGTCTATCGCAGCGTGGCTTGAGCAAAGTCTCTGGAAACCTTACGGCATGGCAAGTGATGGCGTCTGGCACGCCTATGAAAAAGGAAAGCACGACGTTGGCGCGCATGGCTTTAACGCGACGCTGGAAGACTGGGGCCGCTTCGGTTTATTCATCATGAATAATGGTCGTTTGCCGAATGGTCAGCAAATGCTGCCCGACGGCTGGCTGGATGAGGCATCCAGCTGGACGCAGGCGCGCAATTCGGTGTCAGCCGCCCATCCTGATGGCACCTATGGTTATCAGTGGTGGAACAACGCCGTTGCCGCCAACGCGCATAATGTTTCACCCAGCGCTGATAAATCGCTGAAAAATTCGCTGTGGGCACTGGGTATTTATGGTCAGGTGATTATGGTCAATCGTGCTGAAAAGCTGGTTATCGTGCAGTGGTCGACCTGGCCTGAAGCGGAGCCGAAAATGAATGCTCAGCCGCTGGAAGCCGCACTCATGTACAGCGCGATTGCGCAGCAGTTAGCGGACTGAAACTTTTGAGCCATCACCAGGATGGCTCTGTTTTCTCTTCGATAACCTAAAATGCTATGTATGCGTGATTTTCCCACCGAAACTAGACCTTTTTCATTCCTGGTTTATTCTTAAATCTTTCCATCGTGGCTTATGCCAGGATGAATACCTGAGACGACATATTTCATGAAAGAGGGAATTATGAAAAAGACAATTATTGCAGTATCGGCTCTTCTGCTGGCTTCTTCGGCTTTTGCCGCCACTACACATGCAACTGATGAAACCGTCGCTAACGCGCAGGCTGGCGCAAACACTGCCAAAGAGAAACTGCATCAGGCGCAGAACGAAGGCAAAGAGCAGCAGCTGAAAGCTAAGCATGCCGCAGAAGGTAAAAGCGATAACCTGAGCAGCAAAGCAAGTGAAGGTACGCAAAAGGCCTGGAACAAAACCAAAGAAGGCTCTGAAAAAGGTTGGGATGCCACTAAAGAAGGCACCCAGAAAGGCTGGAATAAAACCAAAGAAGGTGCCAGCGATCTGAAAAAGAAAGTTAGCGAATAACTTTCCACGCTCCACAATGAGGCCGCGCCAGCGGCCTTTTTTAATGCTTTGACATCGCTAAGGTGATATCGATTCAGGCTGCGGAAAAAACATTCATAATCACCCCACCCGAAATTATTAAGATCATCGCAAAGACCGCAATGATATCAGGCTTCTGTTTATAAATGAGCATTGAACACAACGTGACGCCCACAATGCCAAATCCGCACCAGAGTGAATAAGCTACCCCAACAGGAATCGTACTCATCGCGCGCGTAAGTGCAAAATAACAGAGCCCATAGGCACAGATAACTAATAATGAAGGCCCTGGCTTACTAAAGCCCTGAGTTTTTTTAATCATCGACGTACCGGTAATTTCCGAACCTATAGACAACGCTAACCATAAAAATCCGAGATTAAGCATATAATATTCCTTTTATATTTTAAGTATCATCATTATGCATTTAGGGATGTGACTTTAACTCTCTGCGTGCTCGCCCATTTTTGAGAAAAGATTCATGATAACAATGCCGCTTGCAATAATTACCATGCCGATAATTGATGCCGCATCGGGATGCTGATCGTAAAATAGCATGCCTAAAGTCGAAACCAATAAAATCCCTGTGCCAGACCATGTTGCATACGCGAGCCCAACGGGGATGTCCTTAACTGCACGAGACAATGAATAATAACAAACAGCATAAAACAGGATGAGAAATATCAACAACAATCCTTTTGTTATGCCTTCACTGGAATCAAAAAACTTCAGCGTTGAAGTTGCAGAGGTTTCAGAAATAATGACCAGCAGTAGCCAAAGCCAGCATTTATTTTTAGCAGACATAATTAACTCCTGATTTTAAGTAACGTTAGGTATTCTTTTTTTGATTCTTTAAGTAGTCGGATGCAGCATCAGTTAACAATGCCCCTGGTATATCCGTTTTCACTTTCTTATTAATGATGTCATTAACCGTGATATAACGACGCACAGATTCACGAGCATCAGGAATTTCACTTCCCATCAAATTAGCGATCAGTTCATCTAAAGAACATAATGTGACACCCATGTTTTTTAAGGCCAGCAGCGTTGCCTGAACATGTTTAACATAACCAGGATGTGCGCTATTACCTTTCAACCGATTAATTTCACTGTCAGGATCGCAGTAATAAGGCAATGCAAACACGGGTAGACCACAACTGAGAGCCTGATGTATTGCCTTAGCAAATGACCGGTGCATAACGCCATTGACTACATCCGCCGCCAGCGCATAACTGAGAAACGGAATAACCATGGCCCGATAAGGAACGGAAGATAAGGTTCGCAGCCAGCCTTCGTCCTCGTGTACATTTCCTAATGAGTGCCACAGCGCCTCTTCTGCTCCCCCTTCAAAAGCGAGATGATAAACGCAGTGACAGGCTTCAAGTCGCGCATGAATGATCTTTTGGTACTCCTGCGCTTCAGATATCAAAAGCAACGTTGGAGGGCGCAAACGCTGCAGTGTCAACGCGACAATGCGTTCAATATCCTTTTCCGTCATGACACATCCTCTTTAATGCACCAGAGACACCATCTCGCCGTTATTTAAACCTGCCGCATTCGCTTCTTCCGTATCAAGATGGCACTCAAGAACAAAGTTCTCATTGACCCGTACAATCACAGCATCGAACAGTAAACTGCGCTTTCCCTGGGTTCGTACTTTAACCTGTTGCCCATTACACACATTCAATCTGCTCGCATCCTGGGGTGACATATGAATGTGTCGCCAGGCACAAATCACCTGCGAACGCAGCTCAACATGGCCAGCAGGGCCGATTAACAGCGCACTACCGGCATTTTCCAGCGCGCCAGATTCCCGTATTGGTGCTTTGATGCCCAAGACAAAACAGTCTGCGCGGGAAATCTCCAACTGCGAGGCAGGCCGTTGCGGTCCAAGAACACGAACGTGCTGCAAGCTACCTTTTGGTCCAACAACGGTGATGGTTTCTTTCGCTGCGAACTGACCAGGCTGACGTAACGGCTTGAAGGGGGTAAGCTGATAGCCTTTACCAAACAACGCTTCCACATCATCATGCGATAAATGAACATGACGATTTGAAATACCGACCGGTATTAAGGCGTTAGATGTAGATAGCTGATGGTCAATGCGCTGTAAAACCTGTGCATCAATCATGATTTGTTCCCTTTCTTCACCGACGCTTTTTCTTCTCTACTCATTTGAGAATCCATCACTTCCGGCATAGCAGGCGCTTTGAATGCCGATGGCGCGTTTTGCTGGCAGAATCCTTTGCCTTTCAACTTTTGCAACGCCGTTATCACGCTCCGCTCGGGACGCGCAATAACCAACGAGGCCAGCAGCTGTTTTTTTTCAATTACGCCGGTGCCGTGTTCAATGGCCGCACGGATGGCACTGATCTCCCCCTCAAAGCAAATATTTACCCGTCCGGAACCTACCGTGCGATAGCCAATACACTGCACATCGGCGGCTTTACAGGCAGCATCGGCTGCTTTTATTGCGGCAGCCAAGCCTATCGTTTCAATGATGCCTAAACTTTTCATTACGCCTCCAGTTAATGACGAACTAAGCGAATATCAAAATCAAACTGCGCAAGGAATTGCTCGAGACGATGCAACTCCTCTGCACTATAAGAAGGATCATTTAGAATGGGATATTCCATTCCCAGTCGTTCATATTTCATTTTTCCTAATTGGTGATAAGGTAAAAAATCGATACGTTGAATATTGCCCCGCTTAGCAAGCCTGCAAATATAGTCAATCGCTCCCGTAATTGAATCATACGAATCGTTATAACCACGAACTAGCGGCATTCTGACTATCACCTTCGCGCCTGAATCCACCAGCCATTCAAGGTTACGCAGCACAGACTCGTTGCCAATACCGAATAAGCTTTTATGCTGCTCGCTACTGATTTGTTTAAGGTCAAATAAAAAGGTATCTGTAACGGGCTGAAGCTTTTGATAGTTAGCAAGAGATGTTGTTCCTTGCGTTTCAACCGCCGTATTGATCATCATTTTTTTACATTCAGTGAACAGCGCCACAGCAAAATCCGTTTGCAAGCTCATTTCACCGCCACCAATCGTGACACCACCACCGGATGAGATATAGAAATCGTAATCCTGCATGATAATGTCCATCAACTCAGAGACGGTGACATCTTTACCTAGAATATCCAATGCATTTTTGGTGCAAATATTTTCACATTGTCGGCAACCAATACAATCTATGTCACGATCGACAATATGTTTGCCATCAATATTTTTATGAATACCTACCGGACAAATATTTACGCATTCACCACAATCAATGCACTTGTCACGTGAGAACATTACCTGAAAGTTTTTAACCAGACCCTCTGGATTCGCACACCAGGGGCAACGTATATTGCAGCCTTTAAAAAAAACTAGCGTACGAATACCATCACCATCATAAATGGAGTACTTTTGGATATTAAAAATCCGCCCTTTTGATTCAGCCACTGCTTCCATACCGCGCTCCTTATCAGACATCCTTGTCGCTAAATATCCTGATAATTAAAATTTCTCAATCACGGTGCGACTGATTATTTCGTCCTGAACCTCTTTACACAGCTCAACGAAATAGGCGCTGTAACCCGCCACACGCACAATTAAATCACGGTATTTTTCCGGCTCGAGCTGTGCCTTTTTCAGCACTTCATTATCTACATAGCTGAACTGCATCTGCCCGTTACCGAGGATGGAAGCCGTGCGCAACAGTGTAATCAAGCCCTGCCGCCCTTCCGGCGTGTCTAATAATCCTTTGAGGAATTTGAAGTTATGCACCATGCCGATATTCATCGTTTCAACATTCATGGTACTCACTGACTTGATAACTGCAGTCGGCCCCTGTTTATCAGCCCCCTGGGTTGGGCTGATGCCATCAGAAAGCGGCATCCAGGCCAACCGCCCATTTGGCGTGGCATTGGTGAGTTCCCCGATGGGAGTGTTATTGGAAATTGAAAGCGTACCGTGACTGAGTGTGGAATAGAGCATTTGATACTGGCGACACTCTTTTTCCGTCCACTCCGTAATATCCAACGCCAGCAGATCGACACTTTTATCGTCGTTGCCATATTTCGGCGCGTTCAGGCAATCACGACGCAGGGCATCATAGCCGACGAAATTTGCCAGCATCGCATCACGCATCTGTTCCAGGGTGTATTTACGATCTTCGTAAACCAGTTTGCGAATTGCCGCCATGGAATCGATGTAGGTGGCCAGACCGGAGAAGATGAGACCCGGACCGTGATTGATCATTGCGCCGCCCGACGCAACGTCTTTTCCACTCTCCATGCAACCTTCCACCAGCAGTGACATGAGGGGTTTTGGGGCAACGTCACGATGGACGCGCTGGCTGATCACGGTACCTACAGCGGACAGACGCACAATGTGGGCCACCTGTTTTTTCACTGCGGTATCAAAATCTGCGAAGGTTTTAAGCTCGCTAAGCTCGCCGGTATCAAGACCTTGATAGCTGTCAAACAGCACCATACGGCCGCGATTCAACACAAACTCAATGGCGATCGGCCATTGCGTATAGCCGGTAGAGGTCCACTGATAAATACGCCCCGATTTTTGTGGCTCTACGCAGCCCATCAGGCAGTAGTCGCGCGCATCGTCAAAATCAAAACCTTTGCGCAGCATCATTTTGATATGAGAATCATCGAAGTGGCAGGCCGGGAAGCCCATACCTGCTTTTACAACATCGACGATTTTTTCCATGTACTTTTGCGGCGACTGATTGTGAATTCTGCAGGCTAATGAAGGCTGATACACCTTCACAAATCGCACGGCATCCATAATCAGATAGGTCAGATCGTTACAGGCATCGCCGCCGCTACGTTTCTGTCCGCCCACTGTCAGGTTGATAAACGGCTGATAGCCAGCGAAATACTTCGCTCCTGCCTCGCTAGACATCCACATCAGCTCAGCGCATTTGATAATGAAGGCCTGCAGCATTTCAACTGCGGTTTCTGCAGTTAAACGCCCTTCGCGGATGTCTTCCGCAAACATGGGATAGCAGTATTGATCAACGCGCCCCAGCGATAATCCGGTTTGGTTTTCTTCAATTTCAAACAATGACTCCACCGTCCAGATGCTTTGCAGTGCCTCCTGCAAAGTCTTAGGTGGATTAGCGGGTACATTTTCGTTGACCTCAGCAATGGTGAGCAACTCTGCACGGCGCTGGGCATTTGGCTCCGATACGGCAAGTTCACGCGCCTGGGCTGCAATACGACGAGCGTAACTCATTACACCTTCGCAGGTTTCAATCGCCGCTTTGTAGTAATAGATACGATCGATGTCTTCAGGATTTTCCATGCTGAGCGAAGCCAGATGGGCCTGCGCATCGGCTTTAATACCGTTCATGCCTTTAGTGAACAGCAGCACGTCGTAACCTGGGCAAGTATCGCCACCGCCGTTGATTTGGTGATAGGAAAGATCGCTAACAAAGGTTTCACCGCTGAACGACCACACACCCGCTTCACGATACTGCGCTTCGCAGATCTCATCCAGCGAGCGCCCTTCCCAAAACGGGACGATCTCTTCACGAATAGTTTTCTTGTCCTCTTCGCTGATCACGAAAGGATCTTGTGGACGTGTGCCCATCGTATCCAGCTCATCACGCACCCAGCGCCAGGCGATATCGGGTGAAAAAGCGCCGGCGCGTGGCTTACCGCACGGATGTCCGACGATCAATTCATCTTTCTGAATCAGGATGGGCGCCGTCTCACAGGCACGACGGAAGGCTTTTGCTCGCTGTAAAACTACGGGCAAACCCGGATTATTTTTCACCACCTCGGTGAATGCCAGCGCCCTAAAGATGGAAACGCTCGGACGCGCCTGCAAATAATGGTTGCGTAAGCGCTGCACGCGCGGTGTTAACCCCTCCATCACGGGCATGTCATCAGGAGTGCCGGCGCGGCTGTCTGCGGAAGGGGTGCTGCTGAACAGGCGTACAGGCAGATTCAGCGCACTGAGGTTGTGCTGGGCACTGAGAAATAACGAAGAGAGTTCATTGATAACGATATGGCTTTCATCGATCGTGTGGCCACGCAGCATCGCATCAAACATAGGGTAGCCTTGAATGGCATGATCAGCGCGGACTTCGCTCAGCTCTGCCAGCTTAAACCAGAGGCTTTCAACAATCTCATAACCCTGCTGCGCGGTGATTTTGCCGCTTGTTACATCATGTTGATACCATGGGAAAAGCGCTTTATCAGCACCGCATGGATTCACGGCATACTCCCCGTTATCCATTAACACCGCCAGTTGAAACAGATAGAAAGCCTGACAAGCTTCTTTAAAACTACGGGCAGGATACGCGGGCACATGACGTAACATCTCGGCACTTTCACGCAGTTCAGCCTGTCGATAACTATTCGGCTCAGCGATAGCCAATGTCTCCGCACGATCTGCCAGATTCTTTGCCAGTGTAACCAGTGCATCGCAAGCATAGATGGCGGCACGACACGCATTGGCTTCATCCATACTGCTGCGGCTAATGCTACTGCTTAACGTCTCACACTGTTTTTCAAGTTGATTACGCATGGCCTGCACGCCTTGCTCAATAACCACGTTGTAGTCCGGAGAAACCAGTGGCGCATCAAGGCTTAAAAACTGGAACACTGAAGTGCGGTTGCGTGTCACTTCATCATGAAATATCGAACCATGCGGCCTGGCAGTCGCATTGCCAACAATCAGCTGATCGGCTTCGATGGTGGCAGGCACCTGGCGCATCAACTCATAGAAACGACGCGCCGGTTTCACGGCTGCAGGCACCCCACTCATCTGGGCGTCGATAGCATGAAGTAAAGTCGCATGCTCGGAACACAGTGTACTTTTGTGGGTAAGTAAACGATCCGCCAGAACTTTGACGCGCGGCGTTAGGCTGTAGTGTGACATGAGGATCTCCTGATGTTCTTATTTGTATTCCTGAGCACGCAGAGCTAAGGCACGATTGCTCCACGCCTGGCGCAATAATGCGATAAGCGAGGACAGGTCAGGCTTGCGTGGGTTTGTGGGGGTACAACTGTCGCGCATAGCCTGTTGG
This sequence comes from Pantoea sp. BRR-3P, assembly GCF_039621635.1. NCBI lineage: Bacteria > Pseudomonadati > Pseudomonadota > Gammaproteobacteria > Enterobacterales > Erwiniaceae > Pantoea > Pantoea sp. BRR-3P. Next base: position 855,721 of record NZ_CP155066.1, on the reverse strand, counting down.
GCCATCGCCGCCAGCTGCTGCTCAAATTGCTCTGCACTAATCGATAATTCGTTAATGCCGAGCGGCAACTTCATCTCCTCTTGCATGGCGCGAATCGCCAGCAGCAAGCTGCTAACGCCCTGTTGCGTGGTGTCCGCCGGTAGTTCGAGCAAGCGTGCAAGACGGGCATATTTTTGCGCCGCGGCGTTGTCGCACTCACCGGCATAATCCGCATTCCAGGCCACAATATGTGCCATCAGCAAGGCATTAGCGCGCCCATGCGGAATGCTGAATACGCCACCCAGTGCATGCGCAAGACTATGGGTGATACCGAGCGACGCGTTGGTGAAGGCCATGCCGGCCATGCAAGAGGCGTTATGCATCTTCTCGCGTGCTAATGCGTCATCGCCGTTGCGCCAGCAGGACGGCAGATAGCAGAACACCTGCTGTACCGCTTTCTCTGCCAGTGCATCTGAGAAGTCACTTGCGTGAAGCGAGACATAGGCTTCAAGCGCATGACATAGCACATCCATGCCGGTATCTGCGGTGATGGCGGGTGGTACCGATGCAACAAACGCCGGGTCAAGAATGGCGATATCGGGCAGCATCTCGGTATCCACCAATACCAGTTTTTCGCCCTGCGCTTTCACGACTGAAAAAGCAGTCACTTCCGAGCCTGTCCCACTAGTCGTTGGAATGGCGACAAAACAGGGGCGCTCACGCTTTGGTGCTGCCGTATCGTTAGCCAGAGTGAACAGCACCGCTTTCGCCGCATCAATTACCGATCCGCCCCCGAGTGCGACAATGAGTTGAGGAAAGTGGCTTTCCATCAGCCGGATGCCGCGCGCCACGGTGGCTACATCCGGATCGGCTGTCACGTCATCCCATATTTGATAGCTGATGCCTTGCTGCTGCCATATTTGGGTTATTTTCTGCGCATATCCCAGCTTGACCATTGCACTGTCAGTCACTAACAGCGCATTGAGAGCCGGTAATCGTTCAAGTAGCGCCAGAGCATCCTTGCCAAACTGGATTCGCGGCTTTAGCTGAAACTCCCTCATGCTTTGTTCACTCCCTTACGTCACGGAACACTTTCTCGACAATGGCAACCACCGACATCGCTTTGTACTGCTCTTTGTTCAGGGCGAAATAATTTTCAGCCAACACCACATCGCCCATTCCTGCCCCAACGCTATCGACGGCAACCCAGGTTCGGTCCGGCATCGTCTGCTGATCATCATCCAGAGCGGTAATCAGCAATAAATTACTGCCCCGCAGCGCATCACATTTTTGCGTTGCAACCACATGGCCCGTAACCTTTGCGAGAATCATCGTATTAACCGCCTTTATTCAAAAAGTTGCCGGAGATTGTTTAGCCAGAACCTGGCGGATGATGCGTTCAACCTGTTGCGAGCTGACGTCACCGGTTGACGCTGTTTCCGTTGCCACGTGGTTAAAGCGCTGGTCATCCGCACCCTGTTTAAAACGCGCATCATCAAAAATGCTCGCTGGCGAAGGGCTGGCGGTAACCGCTTCAGGCAGTACTGTGGTTATTGGGGTTTGCGGAGGACGTAAATCGGTCATCGACCGCACGCCATATCCCACTTTACGAATGTTGATAAGATTGAGCGGGCTAACATTGTCCGAGCTGGAACCCCCGCCAATCGCGCCACAACCCAGCGTTAGAGCGGGCATGATATTGGTGGTTGCGCCAATGCCGCCCAGTGCCGCAGGGGTGTTGACCAAAATGCGATGGACCGGTTTTTCCAGGCTGAACTGGCGAACAACCTGCTGGTCGCGGGTATGAATAACTAACGTATGCCCAACACCTTCGTTTGTCAGCAGCTCAACCACGCGCTGACAGGCATGATGTCCATCTTCTTCGACATACATTCCCAGTACCGGACACAATTTCTCGCGCGCATAAGGGTTCGCACGCGATACCTCAGTTTGCTCAGCAATCAACACTTGCGTAGTGGGCGGCACGCTGAATCCAGCCATGTTGCTCAGTACCTGGGCGCTTTTACCGACCACTTGCGGATTGATGCTGCCATTAGCTCGTAGCAGTAATGCCGCCATTTTTGCCGCCTGGTCTGGATTCATGAACCAGGCACCTTGAGCTTCTAATTCGCGTCGCGTTTCGGCATAGATGCATCGTTCAACGATGATCGACTGCTCTGAGGCGCAAATAACGCCGTTATCGAAGGTCTTACTGGTGATGATGTCCGAGACGGCCTGCTTAATGTCTGCACTGCGTTCGATAAATGCGGGACCGTTACCTGGCCCGCCGCTGATCGTTGGTGTCCCTGAGGCATAGGCCGCCCGCACCATGCCTTCACCACCAGTTGCAAGAATCAGTGAAATATCTTTGCTGTGCATCAGTTCAGCAGTGGCTTCCTGAGTGAGTAGGCTTAGCCCACTAACGATACCCGCAGGAGCGCCTGCTTCTGCGGCAGCCTGCGCGACTATTTCGATAGCGCGCAAGCTGCACTGGCGTGCGCCAGGATGAGGTGAGAAAACAATCGCATTACCGGCTTTGAGTGCGATCAGCGTCTTGTAAAAAATGGTCGAGGTAGGATTGGTCGAGGGTACCAGCGCACAAATCACACCTAACGGCACGCCAATATCCATCACTTGCTTTGCGGAGTCTTCGTGGATAATACCCACGGTTTTCATCGCGTTGATGGCCGCAAAAACCTGCAGTGACGCAAACTGATTTTTTAAGGTTTTATCCTGCCAGTTGCCAAAGCCGGTCTCTTCGCAGGCCATGCGGCCCAAAGCTTCAGCGTGCTGTGCAGCCTGACGTGCAATATGTTCAACCACCTTGTCTATCTGCTGCTGAGTAAACATGGCGAATTGCGTCTGGGCACTTTTCGCCTTACGCACTAACTCCCGCGCCTGCTGGCGGGAGCTTAAATCGCGGTCTAGTTCATTCATGAGTCAATCCTTCATCAGCGCACAAATGGCGGAATGCATCAGGCTTTGTGTTGCGCCGCAATTTTTTCAATGTCGTTATGCGGACGCGCAATGACGCGGGCCGTCACAACTTCGCCAATGCGTTTGGCCGCTTCAACACCGGAATCCACCGCAGCATTAACAGCGCCAACATCGCCTTTCACCATGGCGGTCACCAGGCCGGACCCAACGTTTTCATAGCCGATCAGCTCTACGTTGGCGGCTTTACACATCGCATCGGCGGCTTCGATACAGGCCACCAATCCCTTGGTTTCAATCAAACCGAGTGCTTCTTTCATGATTGTGTCTCCCTTTATTCAGCCACTTTGTACTGCATAATGATTTTGTTGATGTCGTTGTGCGGACGCGCAATGACTAATGAGGTGACGACTTCACCGATACGCTGTGCAGATTCCACCCCCGAATCCACCGCCGCTTTCACCGCGCCGACATCCCCTTTGACCATCGCCGTCACCAGCCCCGAACCGACATTTTCATAGCCAATCAGCTCTACGTTGGCGGCTTTACACATGGCATCAGCGGCTTCGATACAGGCCACCAAGCCTTTGGTTTCAATCAGACCTAATGCATCGCCCATTTGCGTCTCCCGTTTAAGCTTTGTGTTTGATGACAATTTTGTTGATATCGTTATGAGGACGCGCAATCACCAGCGACGTCACTACAGCACCCAGCCGTTCTGCAGATTCCACACCGGATTCCACTGCGGCTTTCACGGCGCCAACATCTCCTTTCACCATGGCGGTAACTAAACCAGACCCCACATTTTCATAACCAATCAGCTGTACATTGGCGGATTTACACATTGCATCTGCTGCTTCAATACAGGCGACTAATCCTTTGGTTTCGATCAGCCCTAATGCATCTCCCATAACCCCTCCTTCATGGTTGTCGAGCGCCTAACTGGCCGCAGTAAACCGTCGTTACCGGTTCGAAACTCAATATAGGGAATGCAAAACTTAACGAAACATAAATCCACAACCTTGAGATATTTAGATATAAACTCTGTTTTTTATGTCTCTGATACGGGTTTTTTATCCTTTCATCCTGTTTGAGTTGTTCCCTCAGACAAGCTCACTGCCTGCATTGAAGCGCCGAATACGGTCTATAAGCTTTGTTATTTAAATGCTGCCTGGGTGATAAAAAGAGGTTCGCCACCTTGGGAAAAGTGTGGGCAACATCATTATTTCGTGTGGGATTAAGGACGGATGCTTTGGGGCTGGAGAGAGCTGTAAATGAGCACTGCAGTGTCGTCGTAAGAAAAGAGCGTTCAGCTGAGTTTGTTACCCGGTTTCAGAGTGCAAACAAAAAGAGGGGAATTGATAGAACCGATCAATACTGCTTTGTCGTTTAGCTTTTGTACGCTAAGAAAAAGGCCGTCATGGCTATCGGACATCTCACGCATGAAGTAATCGAATATCACATCGGGAGATTCATCTATAGAGGAGGCACTCGCTTGCCACTGAACAATACGATAGTGACGTTCAGCGGGCGAAATACGTTGACTGGAATAATTGAACGAAACATAGCGCTGTAAATACAGCGATCCTGATGCTGAGTGGGTATATCCCTCAACGATCAGTGAACCCTTACCCTGCTCGCGAAAATTAAAATGAACATTCGCATTGATGTTCTCATATTGCATGCCTTCAAAACGCATAATGGCTTTGGTTGCACAACTCAACTCATCTACCTGGCGCTCTGATAAAAAATGCCAACCTGAAATGAGTGCAGTTGCTGCAGTAACAAACGCAGAAGCGATAAAAAACGGACGCGGCGCGATTTTCATGTAGGATTCCATGAATAATAGAAATAGCTATCGCAGTAGCTGAAGTCATTCCCTCTCTGTTTAGCACAGTGGGCTAAGAAAACGCGACCAAGACCTTGCTTTTGCAATTTATCCCCATAGAAGAAAATAAATTTCCGACCAGGTAAACACTCAACATTGAGGTTTTTTCGCACGGTATTAAAATTTTTGACATAGGCAGTTTGATTGAATGTCGCCAACATCTCTTCTTCTACAGATAATTCACATTGCTCCTGATGTAAATGTGTCAACGTTGTGGCTGACGCAGCCAATCCGTCATAAAACGTGAATATCATCAGTAAAAAAGCCAGGCTCAATAATATTACGCTGGCGAGATACCAGAAGGTTGTACTTAACGAGAAATTATCCGCGGTGGAGAAGGTATCCGGTGTATTGATGACAATATCAGGTAAAAGATTGGCTGAGGATGTCATAACTTCAACGCTAATAGCCGGATTTAGCTGAAGATTGCCTCGCGAGATGCTCACGATAACATTGTCTACGCCGTAAAGGCGGAATGTCTTACGCAGCATGCTGAGATATTGATTCAGGTTGCTATTGGATGAGGTGTGGCCGTTATCATCCCAGACGCGCTTAAGTACTTCGTCTCGATTAACAACGCCGGTATTTTGCAGAAAGAAAAGTAATAATGTACTGGCGGTGACAGAAAGATGACTTTCAGATGTCGCGCTGTCACACGGAGTTAGGGTGCCGTCTACCGCATCGAATATTAAGCAGGCATTGAGAGTATAACGCATCATCCTTTACCACTTGTCCCGGCTAACACATCCCTTTCCCGGTGCGTGATTGTTGATTCTATTTATTACGCACACCTTATCTGAAACAGCACGCATCATAGCGAGGAGCCCGGTGACATTTTTTTGACGCCTATCAATAACCCTCTCAACCTAAAGATCGACATGTAATTAGTGCGGTAAGGCTCACAAAAACAGCTCAATCATTGACGAATAAAGATTAATCATTTGATTGTAATAAATTTAATTTTAATGCGCTTTTATGTTGTAAGAAAATAGATGAATGCTTGATTAAAATTAACACCACTATGCTTTTTTAAATAAGCCATTAACCGCAAACCTTTAAATAAACATCACCTTAAAATTACTATAACTTTAATTTATATCATTAATTACCCCTTGTAAGTGTCCCCGAACAGAAAGCGCCCTTCAGCGCAAAGCGGTGAAATAATCAGTGATTTTTGCATCTTCCATCCAATCCCCTTAGACTTTACCCATCACCCAATCAACCAGTTCCTCTTATGTCTGACACCTTTAAACGCCAACCGCTGCCCTTACCCAATGGCCACAATAAAGTACTGCTGCACTCCTGCTGTGCCCCCTGCTCGGGCGAAGTGATGGAAGCGATGCTGGCTTCCGGCATTGACTACACCATTTTCTTCTACAACCCGAACATTCATCCGCTGAAAGAGTATGAGCTACGCAAAGAGGAGAACATCCGCTTTGCCGAACAGTTTGGCGTGCCGTTTGTTGATGCCGATTACGACAAAGATAACTGGTTTGAACGTGCGCGTGGCATGGAGTGGGAGCCGGAGCGCGGCGTGCGATGCACCATGTGTTTTGATATGCGCTTTGAGCGTACCGCGCTGTATGCGCATGAAAACGGCTTCCCGGTAATCACCAGTTCTCTCGGCATTTCGCGCTGGAAGAATATGCAGCAGATTAACGACTGCGGTGTTCGTGCCGCAGCACACTATCCTGACATGCTTTATTGGGAGTTTAACTGGCGCAAAGGCGGGGGATCGTCACGCATGATCGAAATCAGCAAGCGTGAACGTTTCTATCAGCAGGAGTATTGCGGCTGCATTTATTCGCTGCGCGACAGTAATCGACATCGCGTTGCCAGCGGTCGCGAGCGCATTGAAATCGGCGTGCAGTATTACCAGCCAGACGAAGAGTAAAGAAAAGGGCAGGAAATCCTGCCCTTTATTTTTGTTAACGAAACACCAGCGTTAACACCACGATGATCACCATCATTAAGATCAGATGGAACACCACCTTATTGAGATTCCGGTTCCGCATATCGTCTCCATGTGCTTAAAACCACTGACCGAAACGCTTGATGTAGAGCATTTTCATGCCCTGCGCGACCACGCAGTAGCCGAGAAGCGTTGCCAGCAGCCATGGGAAGTAGGTCCACGGCAGCGGCACTAAACCCACCATGGTGCCAAGCGGCGAGAACGGCAGCAGAATACCGGCGATCATCACACATGCGGTAGTCAACAGCACCGGCAGCGCAGCACGGCTCTGAATGAACGGAATCTTCTGCGTGCGCAGCATGTGCACCACCAGCGTTTGTGACAGCAAGCCTTCAATAAACCAGCCTGACTGGAACAGCGACTGCATTTCTGGCGTATTCGCCGCAAATACGTACCACATCAGCGCAAAAGTGGTGATATCAAAAATTGACGATGTTGGCCCAATCCACAACATAAAGCGTTTGATATTACGCGCATCCCATTTGCGTGGTTTACGCAGGAATTCGCGGTCCATTTTGTCCCACGGCAGCGCCAGCTGGGACAGATCGTACATCAGGTTCTGGATCAGCAGATGAATCGCCAGCATCGGCAGGAACGGAATAAAGGCGCTTGCGACCAACACCGAGAACACATTGCCAAAGTTAGAACTGGCGGTCATATTCAGGTACTTGATGATATTGCCGAAGGTTTCGCGTCCTTTCATTACGCCCTCTTCCAGCACCATCAAATCCTTCTCCAGCAGAATGATATCGGAAGATTCTTTCGCGATATCGGCCGCGCTATCGACGGAAATCCCCACATCGGCATCACGCAGCGCTGGCGCATCATTAATGCCATCACCCAGGAAGCCAACGGTATGTCCCTGCTGCTGCAGCGCACGCAGGATGCGAGATTTCTGTAGCGGCGTGAGTTTAGCGAAGACGGAACTTTGCGCCGCCGCGGCCGCCAACTGCTCGTCACTCATCAGGGCAATTTGATCGCCGGTAACAATCGCACCGCTATCAATGCCAACCTGCTGGCAGATGCGCGCCGTCACCACAGGATTGTCGCCGGTTAATACTTTAACGCTGACGCCATTTTCACGTAGTGCGCCGATCGCTTTAGCCGCGCTCTCTTTCGGCGGATCGAGGAAGGTCAGCAGCCCTTCAACGGTTAATCCCTGTTCATCCGCCACGCTTAGCGGCTGCTGTAAACCAGGCTCCGCCAGCACGCGACTGGCCACCAGCAGCACCCGGAAGCCCTGTTCATTATATTGATGCGCCAGCGCGAGCAGTTCTGCACGGCGCGTTTCGTTCAGCGGCTGTACCAGCTTGCCTTCACGCTCGGCGGTGGCGATGCTCAGCATCTCTTCCACCGCCCCTTTGCAGATCAGCATCTGCTGATTCAGGCGACGATCGCGTACCACCACCGAGACGCGACGACGGATGAAATCAAACGGCAGTTCATCCACTTTGATGTAGCTGTCGCCTACCGCCTCACTGACGCGGTTTTTGCCGTACTGCAAAATGGCGCGATCCATCAGGTTCAGCGTGCCACTTTGATAGTGGCTGTTGAGCCAACTCAGCATCAGCACGCGTGAGTTTTCTACTCCAGCACAATCCAGATGATGCTCGAGAATGATGTTGTCCTGCGTCAGCGTGCCGGTTTTATCGGTACACAGTATGTCCATCGCGCCTAGGTTTTGAATCGCGTTCAGGCGTTTGACGATCACTTTGCGGCGTGACATGGCAATCGCGCCTTTCGCCAAATTGGAACTGACGATCATCGGCAGCATTTCCGGCGTCAAACCTACCGCCACTGCCAGCGCAAACAATGAGGCATCCAGCCAGTCCCCTTTGGTTAGGCCATTAATTAACAGAACGATCGGCACCATCACCAGCATGAAGCGGATCAGCAGCCAGCTGACGCTGTTAACACCGCGGTCAAAGGCGGTTTGTGAGCGGTTACCAACAATCGATTTCGCCAGACTGCCGAAGTAGGTTTCGCTGCCGGTCGCCACCACCACGGCTTTGGCGCTGCCGCTGGAGACGTTGGTGCCCATCAGGCATACGCTGCCCAATTCCAGCAGTGAAGCGCCCTGCTCGCTGGTGCTGCTACTTTTGCTGGTGACATTGGCCGTGACGTCATACTTTTCAACCGGCAAAGATTCGCCAGTCAAAATCGCCTGGCTGATAAACAGATCGCGCGAATCCAGCAGACGCACATCGGCAGGAACTAAATCCCCTGCGGAAAGATAGATAATGTCGCCCGGTACCAGTGTGGCGATATCCACTTCCTGTTTAACAGGTGGTTCCTGCGCCGATTCGCGACGCAGCACGGTAGCGGTGGTGCGCACCATGGATTTCAGCGCCTGCGCCGCTTTGTTGGTGCGGAACTCCTGCCAGAAACGCAGCAAACCGCTGAGCGTTACCATCGTCACAATGATGATGACACCGGTCAGATCGGTCTCCTCCCCCTTGCGCAGCGGCAGCCAGTAATCGGTGAAAAAGCTCACCAGCGCCAGCGCCATCAAAACATAGATAAACGGGTTGTTGAACGCTTGCAGCAGTTGCACCAGCGCCGGTGGCGCTTTGTCATGTTCCACCTGATTACGGCCATACACCGCTAAGCGCGCTTCGGCTTCACGCTCATTCAGGCCAAGCGCATCGCTGCGCAGGCGTACCAGCGTTTCATCGGCGGTAAAACCGGCTTCATCTTCAATCAGATAACGAGGCGTTTTTTGACGCGGCTGGCGCATAGTGTTCCAGGCTTTTTTGTCCTGGTTGAGTTTCATGTCAGTCATGATGACATTCCTCTTATTTACGGCAATAAATATCCCTGCGTGCCGGGCACACAAAAAGGGGGAATTAAATTAACGCTTAAGCGTTGTTAAATTAAAAATAACCTGTCGGGAATTTCCATATCACCTCCCGGAAATTAATGGCGGATCGACGTCCTCGTTAAATAACGAGTCATTATTAATGACGATGGAAAACACCACGCAATAAGTCAGTAACAACCTGACTCGTGCGCAGGGAAATTTAGCACGCTGAGATTCAGCGCGCGCATCGAGGCGGAGGGAAAAGTGCGTTTAAAATCATGTGCATGATGCTATTCCCACGGGCTTTAGCCCGCTACAGTGTCGTATCAGAGGGAACAATCATCAGAAAGAGGAGGATTGCTGCCCGCCATAGTGGCAAGCAGCGACAAAAGAATTCGCGCGTCAGCTTGCCTTGTGTTGCCATCTAAAAGGGTGACTGTCCAACTGAATTCTCCTGCTTTGAAATTGCGGCTATTATATTCCTGGCAAAGGCGAAGTAAAGTTAATTATCTGTAACTCAACACTCATTTAAATTCCGTTGTAGTTGAGTTGATATTAACTATTCCGGTCGCCATTAATAGCGACCCTACAAGGAAATTTGTTTTTCGTAGGGTGCGCATTTATGCGCACCGGGCAAACAGCTTTAGGTCTAGAACAAGCCTTATAACTGAACCACACGACTTAGACCATTAATGCATATGCATAGCCTCAAATTGACTATTCTTCACTGCCGCGCTCTCGTAAACTCGCGTTACTTTTTAAGGCAAGGAAACAACATGAAAAAAATCATTCCCTCACTGCTGGCGCTATCGCTGGCGGCCGCCTTCTCGGTTCAGGCAGCAACACCAAAAGATACTCTGGTTATTGCGCAGTCAACGGATGATGCCGATAGCTTCGATCCCGCCCAGGGCTTTGAGCTCACGACGGTGCAAGCGTTCACTAACATCTATCAACGTCTGGTTCAGTCCGATCCCACTAATCCCACCGATTTGCAGCCAACGCTGGCCACCTCCTGGAAAGCCGGCGATGATAATCGCAGCCTGACGTTTGAACTGCGCAAAGGCGCACAGTTCGCCAGCGGCAACCCGCTGCGTCCGGAAGACGTCATCTTCTCACTCGGTCGCGTAGTTAAACTGAACCTCGATCCCTCCTTTATTCTTACCCAGCTCGGCTGGAATAAAGACAATGTTGATACCTTCCTGAAAAAGGTCGATGACAATCATGTACAGATTAGCTGGAGCGCCAACGTCAGCCCGGCCTATGTACTGAGCCTGCTGTCTGCGCCAGTCTCCTCAATTGTGGATGAGAAAACTGCGCAGGCGAATGCGAAAAACGGCGACTTTGGCCACGCCTGGCTCGGCACCCATTCGGCCGGCAGCGGCCCGTATCAGATTCGCAAAGTGGTGCTACATGAAGCGATTCTGCTGGCGGCGAACCCAACCTCTCCAGCGGGCGCACCGAAGCTGAAAAATATCCTGATCAAAAACGTGCCGGAACCGGCTGCGCGTCGCCTGCTGCTGGAACAAGGTGATGTGGATATCGCACGTAATCTTGGTGCCGACCAGATTGCCTCATTAAAAGGCAAAGCGGGCGTGAAGACGGAAGCCATTCCTATGGCGTCGCTCTATTACATTCAGTTCAATACCGGCGATAACCCGGTGTTGAAAAACCCGGCACTGTGGGAAGCGGCACGTTACCTGTTCGATTATAAAGGCATCGCCAACGACCTGCTGAAAGGCCAGTTCGACGTGCACCAAACTTTCCTGCCGAAAGGTTTCCTCGGTGCAATTAACGACACGCCATACAGCTACGATCCTGAGAAAGCCAAAGCGATTCTGAAGAAAGCCGGCCTGACCAACGTCAGCTTTACGCTCTCCACCAGCAACCAGCCGCCTTATCTTGATATCGCACAGGCGTTGCAGGGCAGCTTCGCTAAAGGTGGTGTGAAAGTGGAAGTGCAGCCGGGCCTGAGTTCGGAAGTCTCTACCCGCGTGAAAGCGCACAAATATCAAGCCACTCTGAACGCCTGGGGCGCGGACTATTTCGATCCGAACACCAACGCCGCTTCCTTCGCCTACAACCCGGAAGATGGCAGTAAAACCGTGGCGTACCGTTCTGACTGGCACATTCCAGAGCTGAACAAGCAAACCCTGGCCGCCACCGCCGAGAGCGATACCAATAAGCGCGTTGAGCTGTATCAGGCGATGCAGCGTGAAGTGCTGAAAAACTCGCCGTACGTGATTGGCTTGCAGGCAAAAAACCTGATTGCGCTGCGCGACAATCTGCAAGGCTATGTGCAGGGCATCAACCCAGACATGGTGTATTACTCGCAGGTTTCTAAGTAATGGCAGTGTCAGCTTCACAGGCCGGGTTCGCCCGGCCGCTCTGGCAACGCGTTAGCCACCTCGTCACCAGCCTGCTTTCTCTGCTGGTGACGCTGATCGGTTTGTTAGCGTTCACTTTTATGCTGTCGCATCTGTCGCCTGTCGATCCGGTGCAGCAGATCGCCGGCGATCACGCCAGCGAGGCCACCTATGCGCAGGTACGCCACGATCTCGGGCTCGATCAGCCGGTGCTGGTGCAGTTCTGGCGCTACATCAGCCATCTGGCGCGCGGCGACCTCGGCTTATCGCATCTCACCAACCAGCCGGTTAGCGCCGATCTGATGCGTACTTTCCCGGCCACCCTTGAGCTGGCGACCTGTGCGATGATTTTTGCCGCGGTGTTCGGCATTGCCCTGGCGCTGCTGGCAGCGTGGAAACCGGGCAGCATTATCGACAACATCGCACGTTTTGTTTCGCTACTCGGCTATTCTGTGCCGGTGTTCTGGCTGGGTTTGCTGGGGTTGCTGCTATTTTACGCCGTGCTGCACTGGTCGGCCGGACCGGGCCAGCTCGACGACATCTGGATCTACACGCTGGAGCCAAAAACCGGCTTTGTGCTGATTGATAGCTGGATGTCCGGCGATCCCGAAATGTTTCGCAATGCGATTGCCCACCTGTGGCTGCCGGTGGTGATTCTTGGTCTGCTGGCGATGGCGGGCATTACGCGCCTGCTGCGCGCTGCGCTGCTGGAAGAGAGCAACAAAGAGTATGTGGTACTGGCGCGCGCCAAAGGCGCCAGCCGCAGCCGCATCCTGCTGCGCCATATTTTCCCTAACGTGCTGGGCACGCTGATTACCGTCATCGCCCTCTCCTACGCCACGCTGCTGGAAGGTTCGGTATTGACCGAAACGGTATTTGCCTGGCCGGGCGTCGGTCGTTATATGACTAACGCGCTGTTTTCCTCTGATGTACCGGCGATTCTCGGCTCGACCTTGCTGATTGGCAGCTGCTTCATTCTGCTCAACGCGCTGGCCGACGCCCTGACCTGGTTAACCGATCCGAGAACCCGATGACTCAACAACTCTCTGAACTGGAAACGCTGCGCCCGCGCCGCCGGCGCGCCCGCGTGACCTCGCTCACTATCGGCCTGACGCTGGTGCTGATTGTGGTGGCGATGGCGCTGTTCGCCCCCTTGCTGGCGCCGTTTGATCCCAATGCGCAGATCATCTCCCAGCGTTTACAAGCGCCGTCGGCGCTGCACTGGTTTGGCACCGATGGCTTTGGCCGCGATTTGCTGTCGCGCGTGATTTATGGTGCGCGCCCGACGTTGCTGCTGGTGTCGCTGATTCTGGTGCTGACCATTCCGGTTGGCCTGCTGGTCGGCATCACTGCCGGTTACGTGGGCGGCTGGACCGAACGCGTATTAATGCGCATCACCGATATCTTCCTGTCGCTGCCGAATCTGGTGATCGCGCTGGCGCTGGTCGCCATGCTTGGTCCTGGTTTGATGAATGGCGCGCTGGCGCTGGCGCTCACCAGCTGGCCGCCGTTCGCGCGTCAGGCGCGTGCCGAAACGCTGGCGCTGCGCCGCAGTGATTATCTTGCGGCCGCGCGGATGCAGGGCATTACCGGCTTGCGCCTGATGTTTGGCCACATTCTGCCGCTGTGTATGCCAACGGCGGTGGTACGCGCCGCGCTGAGCCTCGGCGGTATTATTTTGTCTGCCGCCGGATTGGGCTTCCTCGGCATGGGCGTGCAACCGCCAACCGCCGAATGGGGTTCGATGGTGGCCGAAGGCAGTAAAGTGATTTTCGACCAATGGTGGGTTGCCGCCGCGCCCGGCGGAGCCATTCTGTTCGCCAGCCTGGCGTTTAACCTGACAGGCGATGGCCTGCGCGATCGACTGGATACTCGCCATGCCAAATGACCTGTTAATTGATGTACAAGGCCTGACGATCCGCAGCGATGATGCGCTGCTGGTTGACAATATCGGCTTTCAAATTGGCCGCGAACGCGTTGCGCTAGTGGGGGAATCCGGTTCCGGTAAATCGCTGACCGCCCGCACGCTAATGGGCTTGCTGTCGCCTTCGCTGCAGCTGCAGGCCGACCGTTTGCAGATTGTCGGCACCGATGCATTGAGCCTGCGCGAGCGCGACTGGATCCAGCTGCGCGGCAGTAAAGTGGCGATGGTGATGCAGGATCCAAAATACGCGCTCAATCCCACGCGCACTATTGGCTGGCAGGTGGAAGAGCCGCTGGTGCTGCACCACAAATTGAGCCGCGCCGAGCGCAAAGAGAAGGTGTGTGAAATGCTCGATGCGGTCGGCTTGCCCGATCCGCGTCAGTTAATGAAGCGCTATCCGCATCAACTGTCTGGCGGCATGGGACAACGCGTGATGCTGGCGATCGCCCTGATTACCGATCCCGAATTGCTGATTGCCGATGAACCGACGTCGGCGCTCGATCATGCTATGCGCGATCAGGTGCTGGCGCTGATTCGCCGTTTAGTAGAACAGCGCAATATGGGTTTGCTACTGATCAGCCACGATCTGCAACAGGTTGCCGAACACTGCGAACGCGTGATGGTGATGTATCAGGGCCGGGTGCTGGATACCTTACCGGCGTCTGAGCTGTCCAACGCCAGCCATCCTTACACCAGCACGTTGTGGGCCTGTCGTCCGAGCAAAGCCACGCACGGCGAACGTTTACCGGTGCTGGACCGTGCCGCGCTGGAGAGAAATTATGATTGAGTTAGCCAACCTGAGCGTGTCGCACAAGCAAGGTTACGAGCTGCGCACCGTAGTGCATGATGTGTCGCTGCAGGTGGCCGCGGGGGAATGCTTTGGTCTGGTCGGTCCGTCGGGCTGCGGCAAGTCGTCGCTGCTGTGGGTGCTGGCCGGATTGAATCCGCACTGGAGCGGCAGCATGTCGCTGGCAAACACCGCCGTGCAACCGGGCAAAGCGTTTACCGGACAGCTGCGCCGCGATGTGCAGATGGTATTTCAGGATCCCTATGCCTCGCTGCATCCACGTCATCGTCTGCGCCGCACCCTGGCAGAGCCGCTGAAAATGCTGAAGCGTGATAATATCGACGATCGTATTAACGCCGGTTTCCGCCATGTCGGGTTGGATCCGGCGCTGGCGGATAGTTATCCGCATCAGCTTTCGGGCGGCCAGCGTCAGCGCGTAGCCATTGTGCGTGCCCTGCTGCTGGAGCCGAAGATCCTGCTGCTGGATGAGCCGACTTCGGCGCTGGATATGTCAGTGCAGGCCGAGATCCTCAACCTGCTCAACGATCTGAAACAGAAAGATGGGTTAACCATGGTGCTGGTCAGCCACGATCCCGACGTGATCGATCACATGTGCGATCGCGCGGCGCGTATGGCGCAGGGCCGCATTGTGGAGCAACATTCAACCACAAGGAACACCGTATGACGGTTAAGTTACGTCCGCTGGAGCGGGAAGATTTGCGCTTTGTGCACCAATTAGATAACAACGCCAGCGTGATGCGTTACTGGTTTGAAGAGCCTTATGAAGCGTTTGTCGAGCTTTCCGATCTGTATGACAAACATATTCACGATCAAACCGAGCGTCGTTTTGTCGTGGAGCATGATGGGCATAAAGCGGGTCTGGTGGAGCTGGTCGAAATTAATCACGTGCATCGCCGCGCAGAGTTCCAGATCATTATCGATCCCTCTCATCAGGGCAAAGGATTAGCCACCAAAGCGGCAAAATTAGCCATGGATTACGGCTTTTCGGTGCTGAATCTCTACAAACTCTATCTGATTGTTGATCAGGAGAATAAGAAGGCGATTCACATCTACACCAAGCTCGGCTTTGAAGTGGAAGGCGTGCTGAAGCACGAATTTTTCATTAATGGCGAGTACCGCAATACTATCCGCATGTGCATTTTCCAGCAGCAATATCTGGCGCAGCATAAACCCGCCACGGCGATGGTGAAACCTACCGCGCAGTGATGACGATTTGATCGTTATGAATGGCGACCCTACGTTAATGCAGCCGGGTTTTCGTAGGGTGCGCATTCATGCGCACCTGAATATCAGCCGCGCGCGCCTACTACGTTCAGCTTCGGCTGCGGATGTTCAGGTTTGAGATCGTACATGCCGCCATAGAAAGGATCGACCAGCAGCCAGCCGGGGAAGCCCAGCAGCGGGATATTGCCGATCAAATACCACAGATTCGCGTTGGCCTCGATCGGCAGCGTTACCGGCACGTAGCCCGGACTCTCCAGCATCACCTGATAGTGCTTCTTGCCAAAGTAGTTACCGGTGGATTTTGCCAGCTCGACGGTTTGCGGCGTATACCCCTGCGCTACCGCGCGGCCGGTCTCATCCTGCACGGTGAAACGTGCGCCTTGCGGCACAGAGTCAATTTTTACCGGTTGCGTTTCAGTGCCGACAATGGTGGCGCAACCGCTCAACAGCAGCGCACAGGCAGGAAAAAGGTGTCGCAGGTTCATAGCAGGTCCGCTTCAGCATCAGAAAGGAGAGTTTACCCCGCCCTTCTGTGCTTAATCGCGCTAGTACTGATGCTTTTCTGCGCTTTATTACGGTTGACAACAGGCGGCAATCGCCGCGATATCCTGCGGTGTGGTGCGGCAGCAGCCGCCAATCAGACGCGCGCCGGCCTGTTGCCATTCGTGGAACTTGTCGTGCAGCGTGCAACCCGACGGTGCCGAGTGCCAGGTTTTGCTGCTGGCATCGTACTGCTCACCGGAATTGGGATAAACCAGCAGTGGCTTATCGCTCTGCGCCTGCAAGTTGCGCAGGGCTGGCGTTACGCTCTCCAGCGCCACGCAGTTGATGCCAATTGCTAGCACCTGCGGCGCGCCATTCACCAGCTCGGCCACTTGGCTCAGCGGCATTCCGTCGCTGATGTGCTCAGCGTCGCGCAGGGTAAAGGAGAACCATGCGCAGCTGTCAGGGAACTCGGCCAGCAAGCTTATCAGCGCCTGCGCTTCGGCAAACGACGGCAGCGTTTCACACGCCAGCAGATCAACACCCGCCTCCAGCAACGCCTTTACGCGTGGACGATGGAACGCTTTCATCTCCTCTTCCGGCAGCGCGTAATCACCGCGATACTCGGCGCCATTGGCCAGAAACGCACCGTACGGCCCGACAGAACCGGCCACCAACAGCGGTGCGGTGCTGGCAGATGATGCGCGATAGTCGTCGCGCGCACGCTGCGCCAGCTGCACGCTTTGTTTGATCAGGGCCAGCGCCTGCGCTTCATCTAATCCACGCGCGGCAAACCCCTGCGGCGTGGCCTGATAGCTGGCGGTGATTGCCACGTGCGCACCTGCGGCAAAATAATCGTGATGCACCTGATAAATCAGCTCAGGATTTTCCATCAGCACTTTAGCCGACCACAGCGCATCGGCCAGATTGCAGCCGCGCGCCTCCAGTTCGGTGGCCAGCGCACCATCCAGAATCAGCGTGTCAGTGTGGGTTAGTGCCTGGGCGATGGGATTACGCGGCATCGTTGGCCTCCTCAGCCTTAAGAGATGATTTACGTCGTTGCGTGACATGGTAGGCGGCATAGCAGAACAGCACAAAGGGAATGCCGCACCATAGCGCAATACGCTGCGACGGATCGAACGCTAAACCGACACATGCTAACAAGCACAACAGGAAACCGAGAATCGGCGTGAGCGGATAAAGCGGCGCGCGATAGGCAAGCTGTTGCAATGTGCCGCCCGCCTGCAGATGGCGACGACGAAACACATAATGCGAGGCGCAAATACTCAACCACACTGCCACCACGGCAAAACCCGCAATCGCCGACAGTGCGACAAACACCGTGTCCGCCGCAATCACGCTTGAGAAGAGCGCCAGCAGCCCGCCCAGCATGCTTACCGTTAACGCCAGCACCGGAATGCCACGCCGGTTCACGCGCGCAAAACAGCGCGGCAAGGTGTTCTCATTGGCCAGCGACCACAGCATGCGGCCGGAAGCGTACAAGCCGGAGTTAGCCGCTGACAGGATGGCGGTCAGGATCACAAAGTTAAAGATATCCGCCGCGTAAGGGATGCCGATCTTTTCAAATACCAGCACAAACGGACTTTTGACAATGCCCGCCTGATCCATTGGGATCAGCGCCGCCAGCACGAACACCGTGCCGATAAAGAAGATGATCAAGCGTGCAACCGTGGTACGGATCGCCAGCGGCAGCGCTTTTTGTGGCTGTTCGGTTTCACCGGCGGCGATACCGATCAATTCCGTGCCGGAGAAAGCGAAGTTCACCGCCACCATGGTCATCAGAATCGGCAAGGTGCCGTGCGGCAGCCAGCCTGATGCGGTGAGATTGTGTAATCCCGGCGCCGCGCTGCCATCTTTCATCGGAATAAAACCGAAGATCGCGCCCGCGCCAAGGATAATAAAGGCGATGATGGTAACCACTTTGATGATGGAGAACCAAAATTCGCCTTCGGCAAAGAAACGCGTCGAGACGATATTTAACAGGTAAATGGCGCTACAGAACACCAAGCACCACAGCCATACCGGCACGCTCGGGAACCAGTACTGCATACAAAAGCCGGCGGCAGTCAGGCTGGATCCCAGCGCAACCGTCCAGGTCAGCCAATACAGCCAGGCGACGGTATAACCGGTTGCCGGGCTGAGATAACGTGCAGCATAGACGTGGAACGCGCCGGTTTCCGGCATCGCCACCGCCAGTTCGCCGAGGCACACCATCACCAGCCATACCACCAGCGCGCCAATCAGATAGGCCAGCAAGGTGCCGGCAGCGCCGGTAGTTGAAATGATGTAACCGGTATTGAAAAACAATCCGGTACCAATCACACCGCCCAGCGACAGCATGACCAGATGCCGTACCTTCATGGTGCGCTTAAAGTTTTCCTGTGGAGGGAGATCCTGAGTTTGCATCAATATTATCCGTATGGACGTCTGAACATCTATATGGACACAGGGTTATACGCGTCGGCGTGACGATTTGCAACGTGGCAGAAGGTAAGGATTTAGGGGAAAGGTGTGCGGCCCCGCGAACACGGGGCGCAGCATCAGGCGCCGAAAACGCCTTGCAGATAACGCTCAAGCGCCACGCGCGAGCTGAAGCCGTGCGGAATGCCGTAATGCTCCTGCGAATCGCCCATTAAATAGAGCGGGAATTGGGTGTAGTGATCGCAGGTTTTCATTTCTGACGCTGGTTCAGCAAAGCCATGGCTTTTCTCTTTCAGCGTAGGGTGAATAATCAACGCAGTACGTCCCATACGCGCTTCACGATTGACGTAGACATAGTTTTCGCCGCGACGATAACCGTAAATCTTTGGCGTCTGGGTATCCATTTCGAAGCCCGCTTTCTCTAGTACGCGTGCTACCTCATCGGGTCGTAAATACATGCTTGCTCCTCTCTTCTCACAGCCCCGCAACCTTACAACAGCAGGATGGCATGGGCATTCGGAATTTTCCCTAAAGCCTGGCACATCCCTGCGTTTAGTCACGCTTCGTCTACACTCAGTATTACGTTTTAAATCAAAGGGAGCTAAAAAATGTTTAATCGAAGCGCAAAAAACGATGACATTGATATCAATCAGGATGTAAACGAACTGGCCGATTCGCTAGAGGCGTTACTTAAATCTTATGGCAGTGAAGCTAAAGATGAGGTTGATAATGCACGCAGCCAGGCGCAGGCGTTGCTGAAACAGACGCGTGCCAAACTGAGCGGCGGACAGAGTCGCGTGTCACAAGCGGCACGTGATGCGGGTACGCAGGTTGATGCCTATGTACATGACAAACCGTGGCACGGCGTTGGTGTGGGTGCTGCAGTCGGTCTGGTGCTCGGCGCACTGTTGGTGTCTTCTCGCCGATAAGCTTGCCAGTGCAGGTAAATAGCCTCGCCTCGTGCGGGGCTTTTTTGTGGGTGCGATCTGTGCGCGCTTTCCCTCATCCCAACCTTCTCCCGCAAGCGGGAGAAGGGGCCGATCGCGCTTCGTAAATAACTATTGAGTACCACCTAACTATCCCCTCGCCCGCTTGCGGGAGAAGGGGCCGATCGCGCTTCGTAAATAACTATTGAGTACCACCTAACTATCCCCTCGCCCGCTTGCGGGAGAAGGAGCCGATCGCGCTTCGTAAATAACTATTGAGTACCACCTAACTATCCCCTCGCCCGCTTGCGGGAGAAAGGGCCGATCGCGCTTCGTAAAAAAACTATTGAGTACCACCTAACTATCCCCTCGCCCGCTTGCGGGAGAGGGTTAGGGTGAGGGCCCAATCGCACAAAATCCGACCTAATCTCCCACCTCATTCCCTTTACAAAAAATTTTTCCGGCCTGGAAGGCGCATGATCTCTGGACTTAGCGATTATCTGAAGATCAAAATAACAAAACCCTATATCTGGTGGGCTTGACCCTAAAGAGCACTACATCTAGTATCTAACTCATCAACCAGCTACCAAATGTCGTCAAGGACGAAGTTCGATGCAAACCGGATTTTGCTTCGTATCTCGCAATCTGACCGCAATCAAAGGGAAATACGAATCATGCGCATTATTATTTACACCAAAGACAACTGTGTCCAGTGCAATGCGACAAAAAATGCCATGGACCGCAAAGGTATCGATTACCAGCTGATCAACCTTGATACCCAACCCGAAGCTATCGACAACCTCAAATCCCTCGGCTATCGCCAGGTGCCCGTGGTGATGACGCAGGACGATCACTGGAGTGGCTTCCGCCCCGATAAAATCGCCGGTCTGCGCCAGCTCGCGACAATCGGGGGATAAGGCCATGTTTCCACTGGTGTACTTTTCTAGCCAGTCGGAAAACACGCACCGATTCATTACTCGTCTGGGCCTGCCCGCCCGCCGCATTCCGGTTGACGGCACGCAGCACCTGCATATTGAACAGCCCTATATTTTAGTGGTGCCGAGCTACGGCGGCGGCAGTTCGCGCGGCGCAGTGCCCAGACAAGTGATTCAATTCCTCAATGATGATGCCAACCGACGCGGGATCCGCGGGGTGATTGCTGCCGGTAACCGCAACTTTGGTGAAGGCTATTGCCTGGCGGGCGACATCATTGCGCAGAAATGTCAGGTTCCCTATCTCTACCGCTTTGAGCTAATGGGAACCCCCGACGATATCGCTAATGTAAAAGCGGGAGTGACCCAATTTTGGCAACGACAGACACCCTGAACAGCACGCAGCTGGACTATCACGCGCTCAACGCGATGCTGAACCTGTATGATGCCGATGGCCGCATCCAGTTCAGCAAAGATCACGAAGCCACGCGCCAGTTCTTCCTGCAACATGTGCAGCCCAACACCGTGCAGTTCGCCTCGCCAGGCGAGCGCCTGCGTTATCTGGTGGCCGAAGGCTACTACGAAGCCGACGTGCTGAATCAGTACGCTTTCGATTTCCTGTGCCAGCTGCACGACGAAGCGGACGCAGCGGGTTTCCGTTTTCACACCTTCCTGGGTGCGTGGAAGTTTTACACCAGCTACACGCTGAAAACATTCGACGGCAAACGCTATCTGGAAAGTTTTGAACAGCGCGCCTGCATGGTGGCGCTGACGCTGGCTCGTGGCAATGAAACCTTAGCGCGCGAGTTACTGGCGGAGATGCTTAGCGGCCGCTTCCAGCCCGCTACGCCAACCTTCCTCAACTGCGGTAAGCAGCAGCGCGGCGAGCTGGTCTCCTGCTTCCTGCTGCGCATCGAAGACAACATGGAATCGATTGGACGCGCGGTGAATTCCGCGTTGCAGCTGTCTAAACGCGGCGGCGGCGTGGCGTTCTTGCTCACAAACCTGCGTGAATCCGGTGCGCCGATCAAGCGTATTGAAAACCAATCGTCCGGCGTGATTCCGGTAATGAAAATGCTGGAAGACGCGTTTTCCTACGCTAACCAGCTTGGTGCGCGTCAGGGCGCGGGCGCGGTGTGGCTGAATGCCCACCATCCGGACATTTTCCGCTTCCTCGATACCAAACGCGAAAACGCTGACGAGAAAATTCGTATCAAAACCCTGTCGCTTGGCGTGGTGATCCCGGATATCACTTTCCAGCTGGCGAAAGAGAATCGCGATATGGCGCTGTTCTCGCCGTACGATGTTGAGCGTATTTACGGCAAGGCGTTTGGTGATATCAGCATCAGCGAGCTTTATGACGAAATGCTGGCAGACGATCGCATCACCAAGACGTTCATTAAACCGCGCGATTTCTTCCAGACGCTGGCGGAGATTCAGTTTGAATCGGGCTATCCGTACATCATGTTCGAGGATAGCGTTAACCGCAGCAATCCGATTGCCGGCCGCATCAACATGAGCAACCTGTGTTCCGAAATTTTGCAGGTCAACAGCGCCAGCGAGTTCTATGACGATCTCAGCTATCGCCGCGTCGGCAAGGATATCTCCTGCAACCTCGGCTCGCTCAATATTGCGCATGCCATGGATTCACGCAATCTGGCGCAAACCGTAGAAACCGCGGTGCGCGCGTTGACCGCCGTCTCTGAGATGAGTGAGATTAACTCGGTGCCATCGGTAGCGGAAGGTAATCGTCGTTCCCATGCGATTGGCCTTGGTCAGATGAACCTGCACGGTTATCTGGCGCGTGAAGGTATGGCGTACGGTTCAGAAGAAGCGCTGGATTTCACCAATCTCTACTTCTATTGCGTCACCTATTACGCCGTGCGCACCTCGAATCTGTTGGCGCAGGAACAGCAGAAAAGTTTCGACGGTTTCGCCGAGTCGCAATACGCCAATGGCAAATATTTCGATAAGTATGTCGAGCAAGCCTGGCAGCCGCGTACCGCGCGTGTGGCACAACTGTTTGCCGATGCCGGGATTGCCCTGCCGACGCAGGCTGATTGGCAAGCGCTGCGCGAAGCGGTAATGCAGCATGGGTTATACAACCAGAACCTGCAGGCGATTCCGCCAACCGGTTCGATCTCGTACATCAACCACGCCACTTCAAGCATTCACCCGATCGTGTCGCGCATTGAGATTCGTAAAGAGGGCAAAACCGGCCGCGTCTATTATCCGGCACCGTTTATGACCAACGACAATCTCGACCTTTATCAGGATGCGTACTCGATTGGTCCGGAAGCGATTATTGATACCTACGCCGAAGCCACGCAGCACGTCGATCAAGGCTTGTCATTAACCCTGTTCTTCCGCGATGACGTGACTACGCGCGATATCAACAAAGCGCAGATTTATGCGTGGAAGAAAGGTATCAAAACGCTCTATTACATTCGTCTGCGCCAGATGGCGCTGCAAGGCACCGAGGTGCAGGGCTGCGTCTCCTGCTCACTGTGATAAAAACTATGCAACTAAAACAAATTCAAGCGATTAACTGGAACCGCATCCAGGATGAGAAAGACCTCGAAGTGTGGAACCGCCTGACCAGCAACTTCTGGCTGCCGGAAAAAGTGCCGCTCTCCAACGATCTGCCAGCCTGGCAGTCGCTGGACCACCAGCAGCAGCAGCTGACCATTCGGGTATTTACCGGCCTGACGCTGCTCGACACCATCCAGAACGTGATCGGCGCACCGGGCCTGATGGAAGACGCTATTACGCCACACGAAGAGGCGGTGCTATCCAACATCTCCTTTATGGAAGCGGTGCATGCGCGTTCGTACAGCTCGATTTTCTCCACGCTGTGTAATACCGCGGATGTCGATGCGGCCTATCGCTGGAGCGAAGAGAATCAAGCCTTACAGAACAAGGCGAAGATTGTGCTGGAACACTATCGCGCCGAAGATCCGCTGAAGAAAAAAATCGCCAGCGTGTTCCTTGAATCGTTCCTGTTCTACTCCGGTTTCTGGCTGCCAATGTATTGGTCGAGCCGTGGCAAGCTGACCAACACCGCCGACCTGATCCGGCTGATCATTCGTGACGAAGCGGTGCACGGCTACTACATCGGTTACAAGTACCAAAAAGCGTTAGAGACCGTCGATGCTGGCCGACGCGAAGAGCTGCAGCAGTTCGCGATTGATTTGCTGCTGGCGCTGTATGAAAACGAAGTGGTGTATACCGAAGCCTTATACGGTGAAGTAGGCTGGGCGGAAGAGGTGAAAACCTTCCTGCACTACAACGCCAATAAAGCGTTGATGAACCTTGGTTATGAAGCGCTGTTCCCGGCGGAGCTGACTGCGGTTAACCCGGCAATTCTCTCTGCGCTGTCGCCAAACGCCGATGAAAACCATGACTTCTTCTCAGGTTCCGGCTCTTCCTATGTCATGGGGAAAGCAGTAGAGACCGAAGACGAAGACTGGAACTTCTAAGCGTATTTATCAAATAACGCTCTGCTCTTGTAGGGTCGCCATTCATGGCGACCAGGATTCCCGGTGCGCATTAATGCGCACCCTACATTGAACTCCTCCATTGATTTATTAATAACGAAAAAACGCCCATATATTCCCGCTCTATTTTCATTCTGCATATCTTTTTTCACGCCATTGACACCATTTCTGTTGCGAAATAGCAATAAATCACACTCTCTTTCATAAAAAATTAATCCACGCTCATCCCTTGTGAGCACTGGCGATTTTAGCTATTCGTGCAGACGCGCGCCGCCAAATATCGCCATTCAGGGTTGTCAGATAATTTCACTATGCTAGGGTATAGGGCGCTTAAATTTAATCAGGACCACAACAAGAAATAGTTAAACATTTAACCGGGAAATTAATTACTGCATGGCAATTAAACTCGAAGTAAAGAATTTATATAAGGTATTTGGGGATAATCCCGAAAAGGCATTTAAGCTGATTGATAAAGGCGAAAGCAAAGAGAGTATTCTGGCGAAAACCGGTCTCTCCGTCGGCGTTAAGAATGCCAGTCTGGCCATTGAAGAAGGCGAGATCTTCGTCATCATGGGGCTCTCAGGTTCTGGTAAGTCCACCATGGTTCGCCTTCTCAATCGTCTGATCGAGCCCACCCGTGGCCAGGTAATTATAGACGGTGTCGATATCGCCAAAATATCAGATGCGGAACTGCGTGAAGTCCGCAGAAATAAGATCAGCATGGTATTTCAATCCTTTGCGCTCATGCCACACATGACCGTACTAAATAATGCTGCTTTTGGCATGGAATTAGCCGGCGTACCGTTGCAGGAGCGTCAGGAAAAAGCGCTGGATGCTTTGCGTCAGGTTGGCCTGGATAATTATGCCCATTCGTATCCAGACGAACTTTCTGGTGGCATGCGTCAGCGTGTAGGATTAGCCCGCGCGTTGGCCATTAATCCGGATATTTTACTGATGGATGAAGCCTTCTCGGCACTTGATCCGCTTATTCGTACTGAAATGCAGGATGAGCTGGTAAAACTGCAGGCGAAACATCAGCGTACTATCGTATTTATTTCGCACGACCTTGATGAAGCCATGCGTATTGGCGATCGTATTGCGATTATGCAAGGCGGCGAAGTCGTTCAGGTCGGCACGCCGGATGAAATCCTCAATAATCCTGCCAACGATTATGTGCGCACCTTCTTCCGTGGCGTCGATATTAGCCATGTGTTCAGCGCTAAAGACATTGCCCGTCGTAGCGCTGGTTCCCTGATTCGTAAAGCCGCCGGTTTTGGTCCGCGATCTGCCATCAAGCTGTTGCAGGATGAAGATCGTGAATATGGCTATGTGCTGGAAAAACAGAAGTTTGTCGGCGTGGTTTCTACCGATTCATTGAAAGCTGCCCTGGCGGCCGGTGAAGGGCTGGATAGCGCACTGCTGGAGACGCCGTTAGCGGTTCCTGCCGATACTTCCCTCAACGATCTGCTCTCCCATGTGGCGCAAGCGCCCTGCGCGGTGCCGGTCGTCAGTGAAGAGAATCAGTACGTCGGTATCATTTCGAAAAGCATGCTGTTGCGCGCTTTAGATCGTGAAGGAGCCCAATCATGAGTGAACAAACGTCTAATCCATGGGATAGCGCCAGCCAGACCACGCAGCAACCCGCAACGCCTGATGCCAACGCCGCAGCCAGTAACAGCGATCCCTGGGCGAGCGGCAGTGCCGCCCCCGCAGATAGCGGTTCAGCGAACGGCTCTGCCGATGCGTGGGGCGATCCGGCGGCCGCCAGCAGCGGCGGGCACGATGCTGCCAGTCATGCAGCGAGCAGCAGCGACTGGCTCAGCAGCGCACCCGCTCCCGCACCTGAGCATTTCAACATCATGGACCCGTTCCATAAAACCTGGATTCCACTCGATAGCTGGGTAACCGAAGGCATCGACTGGGTGGTGAGCCATTTCCGCCCGCTGTTTCAGGGCATTCGCGTGCCGGTGGATTACATTCTCAGCGCGTTCCAGCAGTTGCTGCTCGGTATGCCTGCGCCGGTGGCGATCGTGGTGTTTGCGCTGATCGCCTGGCAGATTGCTAGCCCAGCGATGGGGATTGCGACGCTTGTCTCGCTGATTGCGATTGGTGCGATAGGCGCCTGGTCGCAGGCGATGGTGACGCTGGCGTTGGTGCTGACCGCCCTGCTGTTCTGTATCGTGATCGGCTTGCCGCTTGGCATCTGGCTGGCGCGCAGCGAACGTGCCGCGCGCATTATTCGTCCGCTGCTGGATGCGATGCAGACTACGCCGGCGTTCGTCTATTTGGTGCCTATTGTCATGCTGTTCGGTATCGGTAACGTGCCGGGCGTGGTGGTGACCATCATCTTTGCGCTGCCGCCGATTGTGCGACTGACCATTCTCGGCATTAAGCAGGTGCCAGCCGACCTGATTGAAGCAAGTGAATCCTTCGGCGCCAGCCCGCGTCAGATGCTGTTTAAAGTACAGCTGCCGCTGGCGATGCCCACCATCATGGCGGGCGTGAACCAGACGCTGATGCTGGCGTTGTCGATGGTGGTGATCGCCTCGATGATTGCCGTTGGCGGCCTCGGCCAGATGGTACTGCGTGGCATTGGACGTCTCGATATGGGCCTCGCCACCGTGGGCGGCGTGGGCATCGTTATTCTCGCCATTATCCTCGATCGTCTGACGCAATCGATGGGCCGCGACAGCCGCAGCCGTGGCAGCCGTCACTGGTATAGCACCGGGCCGCTTGGTCTGCTGCTCCGCCCTTTCAGTAAAAAAGCCTGATTTCAATGAGCGATCCGCCGGGATCGCTCGTCTCCGACGTAACACGTAAAATAAGGAATGACTATGCGCAAGACAGCTCTATTCGCCGCCGTCCTGACGACGTTCGCCGCGACGCACGTGTCCGCCGCCGACCTGCCGGGTAAAGGCATTACCGTAAAACCGACTCAGAGCACCATTTCTGAAGAGACCTTTCAGACGCTGCTGGTGAGCCGTGCGCTGGAAAAACTCGGCTATACCGTCGAGAAACCCAGCGAGATTGATTACAACGTGGCTTACACCACCATCGCTGCTGGCGATGCCACCTTTATTGCCACCAACTGGCAGCCGCTGCACGATGATATGTATAAAGCGGCGGGCGGCGATGCGAAATTTTATCGTCAGGGCACCTACGTGGGTGGTGCTGCGCAGGGGTATCTGATCGATAAGAAAACCGCTGAGCAGTACCACATCACCAATATCGAGCAGCTAAAAGTTCCAAAGATCGCCAAACTATTTGATACCAACGGCGATGGTAAAGCGGATTTGACCGGCTGTACGCCGGGCTGGGGTTGTGAAGCGGTGATTAATCACCAGATCGATGCTTATAAGCTGAGCAACACCGTTGAACATAATCAGGGTAATTATTCGGCGATGATCGCCGATACCATCACGCGCTTTAAGCAGGGTAAACCGGTGTTCTATTACACCTGGACCCCGTATTGGGTCAGCGACGTGCTGAAGCCGGGTAAAGATGTGGTGTGGCTGCAGGTGCCGTTCTCCTCCCTGCCAGGCGAGCAGAGCAAAGTGGATACTAAATTGGCCAATGGTGCCAACTACGGTTTCCCGGTGAACACCATGCACATCGTGGCCAACAAAGCCTGGACCGAGAAGAACCCGGCAGCGGCGAAATTGTTTGCAGAGATGAAGCTGCCGATTAGCGATATCAACGCTGAAAACGCAGCGATGCATGCTGGTCACGCTTCTGAAGCCGATATCAACGGCCACGTCGATGGCTGGATTAAAGGTCATCAGGCGGAATTTGATAAGTGGATTCAGGACGCGCTGGCGGCGGCTAAATAACGCATTAAAACGCCAGATTTACATTAGCGTTTGTAGTGTGGCGGCGCGATTTTTCGCGCCGTTTTTTATGAGAAAAAGGCTCCACCAGCCAAAGACTGGATAAACCGTGCCGCTACAAAGCGTGAAACCTTTCTCGTTTACCCTTCTCGATAAGCGAAGCGTGCGCTATAGCGCACTGGTACGTCCTGTTAATTAACCCATCAATGAAATAATTTTTTGGGTTACTATTACCCACAAATGATTATCTCTCTCACTTCCGCGCAATGAACGCTCCTGCTTTGACTGTTGAATTTCAGCCTGTGGATAGAACTGGGTTGCGTGGGCTTTGTTAAGAACATGTTAATCAAGCCGTTGATTTACCTGCATTCCCTGGGCAGAAAAAGTGTTTAGAAATCGTAAAGATGGGCACTATCTGATGAGCGATACTGTTCATTAATGATTGGGTTTGTTATGGTTAGCAGAGCAGTTATTCACCAGAGTTATTTTTTCGCGCGAAATTATTTATCTGCAAAAAGGTTTCCCGAAATGAATTGATGACATCATCCGTCTTAATATCCGGCGGTATGTCAGGGCCAGATGCCCAGGGTTAAGGAATAACCTGGAATGTCAGATGTTGACAATGTGATCGTGCGAACAATCACGCACGGAAAATATGACTACGCTTTATCTGTCACCATCATTACTATACCAGTTGCAACTAAGAGGTTTTTTTAAAAATGGAAAGTTCGTTTACTCCCATTGAACAGATGCTAAACATCCGTGCTAACCGCCATAAAGATTTTCCGCTGCAGGAGATCATTCTGACCCGCTTGTGTATGCATATGCAGGGTAAACTGCTGGATAATCGCAACAAAATGTTGAAGGCGCAGGGAATTAACGAAACCTTATTCATGGCGCTGATTACCCTTGATGCACAGGAAAATCAGAGCATTCAGCCATCAGAACTCAGTTCTGCATTAGGCTCCTCCCGTACCAACGCCACACGTATCGCCGATGAGCTGGAGAAGCGTGGCTGGATTGAACGCCGTGAAAGCGAGAACGATCGTCGCTGCCTGCACCTGCACCTGACCGAAAAAGGCAATGAGTTCCTGCGTCAGCTGCTGCCACCACAGCATCAGAGTCTGCAATATCTGTGGTCTTCGCTCTCGACTAACGAGCAGGATCAGCTGGAAACCATCACCCGTAAGTTACTTAACCGTCTGGATAAAATGGACGAAGATCAGGTTATCGCCTCTCTGTCGCGCTAATAGCAAGAAGTGCGACACAATCACCTTCCGAAATCGCTATTTTAATCCCCTTTTATCCGGCCAGCGCTTCAGCGCTGGCTTTTTCGACTCGGGCATCCGTGTTGAAGGATCAACGCATCCCGACTAAATGGCAACCTGGAGAACAACATGAGTGCGACAGCGGAAGCTCAAAGCCCGCAACAGCCAGCAAATAAAAAGAAGAAGCGCAAAGGTGTGCTGATCCTGCTGGCTATCGTGTTTGTAATTATTGGTATTTCGTATCTGGCTTACTGGTATTTGGTGCTGCGTCACTTCCAGGAAACCGATGATGCCTATGTGGCGGGTAACCAGGTGCAGGTGATGGCACAGGTTTCTGGCAGCGTAAATAAAGTTTGGTTTGATAATACTGACAGGGTCAAAAAAGGTGACGTGTTGGTTTCGCTGGATAAAACCGATGCGCAGCAGGCGTTTGAAAAAGCGCAGACCGCATTGGCCACCAGCGTGCGTCAAACCCATCAGCTGATGATCAATGGCAAGCAATATCAAGCCACCATCAAGCTGCAGCAAACCGCGCTGGATCAGGCCGAAGCTGACCTGAAACGCCGCGAGCCGCTGGGTGCATCAAACCTGATTGGTCGCGAAGAGCTGCAACACTCGCGTGATGCTGTCGCCACGGCGAAAGCACAGCTGGATGTTGCGGTGCAGCAATATAACGCCAATCAGGCGATGATCCTGAATACTTCGCTGGAAAATCAGCCTGCGGTACAACAAAGTGCGGCTGAGCTGCGTGATGCCTGGCTGGCGCTGCAGCGCACCGACATCCGTAGCCCAATTGATGGCTTTATATCACGTCGTAGCGTGCAGGTTGGCTCGCAGATCTCTTCTACTACTCCGCTGCTGGCGGTAGTTCCGGCCACCAATCTATGGGTTGATGCCAACTTTAAAGAGACGCAGCTTTCTGGCGTACGTATTGGACAATCGGCCACGGTAATCAGCGATATCTACGGCGATGACGTGGAGTATCACGGTAAAGTGGTGGGGCTTGATATGGGTACCGGTAGCGCCTTCTCTCTGCTGCCGGCGCAAAACGCCACGGGTAACTGGATCAAAGTGGTTCAGCGTCTGCCGGTACGTATTGAGCTGGATGCACAACAAGTTGCCGAGCATCCGCTGCGTATTGGTCTCTCTACGCTGGTGAAAGTGGATACGCAGAACAAAGATGGCGCTACGCTGGCGAGTGTTGTACGCCCACAAGCCGCTTATGAAAGTAATGCTTTGGCAATCGACCTTGCGCCGGTTAACCAGCTGATTACTGACATCGTTCGTGCCAACGCTGACTAACGCCGCGGGAGGCTGGTATGGCACAAAAACCGCTTGAAGGTGCGCCGTTAGTCCTGATGACCATCGCCCTGTCGCTGGCGACGTTTATGCAGGTACTCGACTCCACCATCGCTAACGTGGCGATTCCGACTATCGCCGGTAATCTCGGTGCCTCGAACTCACAAGGTACGTGGGTGATTACCTCTTTCGGGGTGGCGAATGCCATCTCGATTCCTATTACCGGCTGGCTGGCGAAACGCATCGGTGAAGTGAAGCTGTTTACCTGGGCAACCATCCTGTTTGTGCTCGCGTCCTGGGCTTGTGGCATGTCCGAAAGCCTGGAAATGCTGATCTTCTTCCGCGTCATTCAGGGCGTGGTGGCCGGCCCGTTGATTCCGCTGTCGCAGAGTTTGTTGCTCAATAACTATCCCCCGGCGAAACGCAGCGTAGCGCTGTCGCTGTGGGCGATGACGGTGATTGTGGCACCGATCTGTGGCCCGATTCTCGGCGGCTGGATTAGCGACAACTATCACTGGGGCTGGATCTTCTTCATCAACGTGCCGATTGGTGTGGTCGTGGTGTTACTGACGCTGCAAACGCTGCGCGGACGTGAAACCAAAACCGAAATCCGCCCGATCGATATGATTGGTCTGGTGCTGCTGGTGGTGGGCATTGGCTCGCTGCAGGTGATGCTCGACCGCGGGAAAGAGCTCGACTGGTTTAGCTCCAGCGAAATCATTGTGCTAACGGTGGTCGCCGTGGTGGCGCTACTGGTGTTGCTGGTGTGGGAGCTCACCGACGATCACCCAATAGTCGATTTGTCGTTGTTCAAGATGCGCAACTTCACCATTGGCTGCTTATCGATAAGCCTGGCGTATATGCTCTACTTCGGCTCAATCGTCTTGCTGCCGCAGCTGTTGCAGGAGGTATATGGCTACACCGCCACCTGGGCCGGATTGGCGTCGGCGCCGGTTGGCATTCTGCCAGTCATCCTGTCGCCGATCATTGGTCGTTTCGCACATAAGCTGGATATGCGAAAGCTGGTGACCTTTAGCTTTATTATGTACGCCGTGTGCTTCTATTGGCGCGCCTACACGTTTGAACCGGGGATGGATTTTGGTGCATCGGCGTGGCCGCAGTTTATTCAGGGCTTCGCAGTGGCGTGCTTCTTTATGCCGCTGACCACCATTACGCTTTCGGGCTTACCGCCGGAACGTATGGCTGCAGCATCGAGCCTGTCGAACTTCGTGCGTACACTGGCGGGTTCTATCGGGACCTCGATTACCACCACCATGTGGAGCAATCGTGAATCAATGCACCACAGCTATTTGTCGGAGTCGGTGAATCCGTTCAACGTCAATTCACAGCAGATGTATGACCAGCTGGAAAGTTTGGGGATGACCCAACAGCAGGCATCGGCGTATATCGCACAACAGATTACCAATCAGGGACTGATTATTTCGGCGAATGAGATCTTCTGGGCATCGGCGGGCGTATTTTTGATCTTGCTGGTGCTGGTGTGGTTTGCGCGCCCACCCTTTGGTGCCGGCGGCGGCGGCGGTGGCGCTCACTAAGCGATACAACAAAAACGGGCCTTGCGGCCCGTTTTTTTATGCGTTCTGACGCCACCATTCGGCGAGCAGAATACCGGTTGCCACTGAGACGTTGAGGCTCTCAACGTTGCCCGTACCGCCAATTGACAGGCTGAGATCACCCTGCTGGAACGCGCTGTCCGACAGACCTTCGCTCTCCTGACCTAACACCAGCACCATTTTGGCCGGCAGCTCCGCTTTTGCCAGCGGTGTGCCTTCATGACTGGAGGTGGTGACGATGGTATAACCTGCTTTACGGAAAGCTTCCAGGCCCTCAGCGAAGCTTTCGCCGCTGATCGCCTGTACGTGCTCAGCACCACCTTCGGCGGTACGTACTGCCGCACCCGACTCCAGCAGCGAAGCATCATTAACCAGCAATCCTTTCACACCGAAGTGCGCGCAGCTACGCATAATACCGCCGAGGTTGTGCGGGTTGCTGACATCTTCCAGCGCCAGCACGCAATCTTTGGTCGGTGCCTTGGTCAGCCACTCGCTAACCGGCATGCCCATGCGCTTCTTAATAATGAAGCACACGCCGCCGTGGTGTTCGGTACCGGATGCTTTGGTCAGTTCGGCATCGTCTACCACGTGGTAGGCTTTGCGGTTAGCCGCCAGCCAGCGCAGGGTTTCGCGGAAGCGCGGCGTCACGCTCTGGATAAACCAGGCGCGCACGATGCTTTCAGGGCGGCTCAGGAACAGTGCCTGGCAGGCATTTTCACCGTAAACGCGCGTCTCTTCCTGACGTTGGCGGCGAATCTGCTCGGGATCGATTACCGGCTTATTGCTGGCTGCATCATCCAGCTGGCTGTCATCTGCAACTGGTGGACGCGAAACGGTGCGCCACGGTGAATCACCGAAACTGCGGTTATCACTGCCACGATCGTCACGCTGACCAAAGCTACGGCCGCGTTCACTGTTGCGTGCGTCGCGCGGGGCAGAACCACGTCCGCCGGCTTCGCTGCGTGCGCCGCTACGGCCACTCTCTTCATTACCACGTGCGCTGCGAGGACCAGAACGACGATTATCTTCCTGGCGCGCAGCAGGACGGCCGCCTTTGCCGGTACGGGGATTAGGCTTTTGACCACCCTCCTCATCACGTACATACATCACTTTTACCTTGCCGCTTTTGCCTTTAAATTCGTCGTTCATCTGTTCCTCCAGCATTGAGAGCGCGAAGATTACCTGATGTGTCGGTGCTTAGCTATCAACTATTGAACCTATTGGGCAATCCAGATTGAGCATAGCACTCAACCTTTTCATAATGTCCGGCAATCATCAGATTTACAGGTCCGGGTTGAGGTAAATATGAATACAGTCTGTGCCTCCTGTCAGGCAACTAATCGCGTGCCCGAGTCGCGCATTGCCGATGGAGCAAAATGTGGGCGTTGCGGCGGTGAGCTGTTTAACGGTGAAGTCGCCAACGCGACATCCGCCACGCTGGATAAATATCTGCAGGACGATCTGCCGGTAGTGATCGACTTCTGGGCACCGTGGTGCGGCCCGTGCGTAAACTTTGCGCCAGTGTTTAAAGATGTCGCCGACGAGCGGCGCGGCAAAGTGCGTTTTGTGAAGGTAAACACGGAAGCTGAACCAGCGTTAAGCTCGCGGTTCCGCATTCGCAGCATTCCGACCATTATGCTGTTTAAGAACGGCGAAATGGTCGACATGCTGAATGGCGCCATGCCGAAAGCGCCGTTCAATGAATGGCTCGACGAATCGCTGTAAATCGCTGATGGCCAGCCGCGTGCTGGCCTTCCTTATTATTACCTTTCCCTGCTAATTCCATTACACTGACGTTTTTCCTCCTGCCAGCGAATCTATGTTTGAAAATGCCGTCCTGCGCTTACGTGCGCAACGTTTAGCGCGCGCTACGCGGCCGTTTCTGGCGCGCGGTAATCGCGTGCTGCGCTGCCAGCGCTGTTTGCTACCGCAGAAAAATTGTCTGTGCGCGTCCATCCAGCCACAGCCAGCGCGTAGCCGCTTTTGCCTGGTTATGTTCGATACCGAGCCGATGAAGCCCAGCAATACCGGCAGGCTGATTGCCGATGTGCTGCCGGATACGCAGGCGTTCGGTTGGTCACGCACCGAGCCAGATCCTCAGCTGCTGGCCGCAGTTAAAAGCGAACATTATCAGCCGCTGGTGGTGTTTCCCGCGTCGTACGCTGATGCCGATCGTGACGTGTTAACCCGCCCGCCTCTGACCGGCAAACCGCCGCTGTTTATCCTGCTCGATGGCACCTGGACCGAAGCGCGTAAGATGTTCCGTAAAAGTCCGTGGCTCGATGCATTCCCGGTGATGTCGCTGAACGTGACCATGCCATCGCGCTATACGCTGCGTGAAGCGCACGGCGTGGGTCAACACTGCACCGCAGAAGTTGCCGCTGCGCTACTGGAGCAGGCCGGCGATCTTGCCGCGGCTGCGGAACTACATCACTATTTCGAACGCTTCCGTCACGCTTATCTGGCGGGCAAGCCGCACCATCCCGTGCATAGCCTCGAAAATGTCCTTTAAGGATTTGCAGCTTTTGTAACCAGCCAGTTTGATTTATAGTCGCGCATCGCCACGGAGTTGGCCTTATATGCAAAGGATGCACGATGAAAACTTTCTGGCTGCTGATGCTGCTGCTCACCGGCTGCAGCACCGCCCCACAACCCGACCGCGCTTTTCCGCCGCAGCTGCAATCTGCCAGCACCCGCCCAACCGCACTGATTTCAAGCAGCGCTTTGATGCCCGGTGATTTGTTGCTCTCATCCGCCACGTCACCACAATCGTGGGGAATTCGCCTGTTTACTCTGACTGGCGTAAGCCATGCAGCGATTTATCTTGGCGATGAACAGGTTGCGGAAGCGGTTGGCAGCGGCGTTAAAATTATTCCGCTAAATCATGCTATTGATGAAAGCAATAGTCTGCTGGTGCTGCGCGTACCCGGCATGACCAGCGAGCAGATGCTGCGCTTACGGGAGTTTGCCGATTTACAGCAAGGCAAAAAATACAACTTCAAGGGCATCGTAATGTTTATGCCGTTTATGGTGTCACGCCGTCTGTGTGAACTGCCACTCGTCAATGAAGAGGTTCGCAGTGCCTGCCTTACCGCAATGGCCCGCGTGCAGTTAGCTGATGTTGACGATCCTCAAGCCAATCGCTTCTTCTGCTCCGAATTTGTATTGGCGGGCTATCGTCATGCGGGTATTGAACTGTTGCAGGGGCAGGCCAATTGGGTCAGCCCGGCAGATTTACTGCATTTACGTGACGGCGATGTCTCAGCATGGCGGGCGCAGCAGAATATGCAGTATGTCGGCCATTTAAAACGCTGGAATCTAAAAGAGATCCTTGGCCTGCGATCGGCGAATCAGCAAGCGCATTAAAAAGCGTTTACAATCATGCCAATCTTGATAGCAGGAGCGGATGATGAGCCAACGCGGACTGGAAGCGCTGTTACGACCTAAATCAATCGCGGTAGTCGGTGCCTCGATTACCCCGGGGCGCGCCGGCTACTTTATGATGCGTAATCTGCTGGCCGGCGGGTTTAGTGGTCCGGTGTTGCCGGTGACGCCGAAATATAAAGCAGTGAGCGGCGTGCTGGCCTGGCCTGATATCGCCAGCCTGCCCTTCGCGCCCGATCTCGCCATCATCTGCACCCACGCCAAACGTAATCTCGAACTACTGCAACAGCTGGGCGAAAAAGGCTGCAAGGCGTGCATTATTCTTTCAGCACCGGCCAGTCAATTGGAAGAACTGAAAGCCTGTGCCAGCCAATGGCAAATCCGCCTGCTCGGCCCGAATAGCTTAGGTTTGCTGGCGCCATGGCAAGGGCTGAATGCTAGCTTCTCACCGGTGCCGATTGCAAAAGGACGTATTGCCTTTATTTCACAATCGGCCGCGGTCTCTAATACCATCCTGGATTGGGCGCAGCAGCGAAACCTCGGTTTCTCGTGGTTTATCGCACTGGGTGACAGCCTGGATATCGACGTCGATGACCTGTTAGATTTCCTCGCGCGCGACGGTAAAACCAGCGCCATTTTGCTCTATCTCGAACATCTGAGCGACGCGCGCCGCTTTGTTTCCGCCTCACGCAGCGCCTCACGCAATAAACCCATTCTGGTGATAAAAAGTGGCCGTAGCCATCAGGCGCAGGCAATGATCGGCACCCGTAGCGGATTGGATGCGGCCTGGGATGCGGCGATTCAACGCGCTGGTTTACTACGCGTGCAGGATACGCACGAACTCTTTACGGCGGTAGAGTCGCTCAGCCATATGCGCCCATTACGCGGCGATCGGCTGATGATTCTCAGCAACGGCGCAGCACCGGCTGCGCTGGCGCTCGATGAGCTGTATGCGCGCAACGGCAAGCTGGCGACGCTGAATGAAGAGACATTACAGGCGCTGGCGGCGCTGCTGCCGGAAGGTGTCGGTCGCGGTAATCCGCTCGACTTAAAAGATGATGCAACACCGGCACGTTATGTGGCCTGCATTGAACGGCTGCTGGATAGCCATGAACTTGATGCGCTGATGATCATTCATGCGCCAAGTGCCGTATCGCCTTCCAGCGAAACCGCCGAGCAGATTATCGCTGCGGTTGCCAAACATCCGCGTGGCAAACAGGTCACGCTACTGACTAACTGGTGCGGCGAATACTCCTCACAGGCTGCGCGGCGCGCCTTTACGCAAGCTGGCATTCCCACCTGGCGTACGCCGGAAGGAACCATCACCGCGTTCATGCATCAGGTGGAATATCGCCGTAACCAAAAGCAACTGCGCGAGACGCCCGCACTGCCGCTCGGTTTAACCCAGAACAGCAAGCAGGCGCATCAGCTGATTCAACAGGCGCTGGATCAGGGTATTACCACGCTTGATACCCATGAAGTGCAGCCGGTGTTGCAGGCTTATGGATTAGCTACCTTGCCAACCTGGATTGCCAGTGACAGTGCTGCCGCTGGCAAAATCGCCGAACAGATTGGTTATCCGGTCGCGCTGAAACTGCGTTCGCCAGATATTCCCCATAAGTCTGAAGTACAAGGTGTCATGTTGTATCTGCGCAGCGCCGCGGAAGTGGAACAAGCGGCCGAAGCGATTTTCGATCGCGTGCGCGAAACCCATCCACAAGCACACGTTGATGGCCTGCTAGTACAGAGCATGGCGAATCGCGCTGGAGCGCAGGAATTGCGCGTGGTGGTAGAGCAAGATCCGCTGTTCGGCCCCATTATCCTGCTGGGTGAAGGCGGCGTAGAGTGGCAGCCAGATAAACAAGCCGCGGTTGCTTTACCACCGCTGAATATGACGCTGGCGCGCTATCTGGTGATTCAAGCGATGAAGAGTGGCAAGGTGCGCAGTCGTAGCGCGCTGAGGCCGTTGGATATCACCGGGCTTAGCCAGCTGTTAGTGCAGGTTTCAAACCTGATAGTCGATTGCCCCGAGATTCAACGCCTGGATATTCATCCGCTGCTGGCATCGGCGAATGAATTCACGCTTCTGGATGTGACTTTGCAGCTGGCGCCTTTTAGCGGCGATAACGAAACACGCCTGGCGATCCGCCCTTATCCCCATCATCTGGAAGAGCAGGTGCAGCTAAAAGATGGCCAACATTGTTTGTTCCGTCCCATTCTGCCAGAAGATGAGCCGCAGCTACGTGCCTTCATCGCTCAAGTAACCAAAGAAGATCTCTACTATCGCTACTTCAGCGAAATCAATGAGTTCACTCATGAAGACTTGGCAAATATGACGCAAATCGATTATGACCGTGAGATGGCGATTGTTGCAGTACGTCAGCACAATGGCGCCGACGAGATTATCGGTGTCACGCGCGCCATTTCTGATGCTGACAATATCGACGCAGAGTTCTCCGTTTTGGTCCGCTCCGATTTGAAAGGGTTAGGCATGGGGCGGCGTCTGTTGGAAAAGATGATCCGCTATACACGCGATCATGGCCTGCAACAATTGAACGGTATCACCATGCCGCACAATACCGGCATGATTACGTTGGCGAGAAAACTTAATTTTCGTGTGAATATTCAACTGGATGACGGCATTGTTAGCCTGAATTTGCCGCTTAGCGACGCCATCGGCTAACCTGTAGAGAAAGGTAAAAATCCTCCTTAACAGGCCGGTTGATGGTATTATTTAACGTTAGGATCATGATTTGATGGCAAAAGGCCATGCAATGAACAAAGAAGAAGTGCACTGTGATGTTGTCTAAATTTAAACGTAATAAACACCAACAACACCTCGCACAGCTGCCTAAACTGTCACAATCCGTGTCGGATCTGACCACGCTTTATTCGCCTGCCGAGTTTCGTGAAACCTTGCTGACGAAAATTGCCGCGGCAGAAAAGCGTATCTGCATTACGGCGCTGTATCTGGAAAATGATGACGGTGGCCGGGGAATCATGCAGGCGCTATACGCGGCGCGTCAGGCAAAACCAGAGCTGGATGTCTGCATTCTGGTTGATTGGCATCGTGCCCAGCGTGGACGCATAGGTGCCGCGCGTAGTGTAACCAATGCCGATTGGTATTGTGAAATGGCTGCGCAGCATCCTGATATCGCGATTCCCGTTTACGGTATTCCGGTAAACACGCGTGAAGCGCTTGGCGTGTTACATCTGAAAGGTTTTATTATTGATGATACGTTGCTTTATAGCGGCGCAAGCCTGAACGATGTCTATCTGCATCAGCATGATAAATATCGTTATGATCGTTACCAGCTGATCCGCAATCCGCAGCTGACCGATACGATGTATGCATGGATCTGTGAGAATCTTAAAGAGTCTGAGGCGGTCAATCGTCTCGATCGAAGCGAGCGCCCTTCAAGTCCTGAAATTAAGAATGAAACACGTCAGTTCCGCCAGGAGCTGCGCAGCTTTAACTATCAGTTCACGGGCAATGCGGA
This sequence comes from Pantoea sp. BRR-3P, assembly GCF_039621635.1. Classification (NCBI taxonomy): domain Bacteria; kingdom Pseudomonadati; phylum Pseudomonadota; class Gammaproteobacteria; order Enterobacterales; family Erwiniaceae; genus Pantoea; species Pantoea sp. BRR-3P. The sequence continues at coordinate 816,697 of NZ_CP155066.1, read as the reverse complement.
TAATGAATCACTTACCGTAACGCCGCTGGTTGGCTTGGGTAAACGCAGCCTGCTGAACAAAACCATTTTCCATTTGATGCCGTGCGCGGAGCATAAGCTGACGCTATGCACGCCTTATTTCAACCTGCCAGCCATTCTGGTGCGCAATCTGATTCATTTACTGCGTCAGGGTAAAGAAGTGGAGATTATCATCGGTGACAAAACCGCTAATGACTTCTACATCCCGCCAGAACAGCCCTTCAAAATTATTGGGGCGTTACCCTATCTTTATGAGATCAATCTACGTCGCTTCCTGAGCCGCCTCCAGTATTACGTGAATAATGGCCAGCTGACCGTGCGCTTGTGGAAAGATGGTGAAAACAGTTATCACCTAAAAGGTATCTGGGTTGATGACGAATGGATGATGATTACCGGCAACAACCTCAATCCACGCGCATGGCGACTTGACCTGGAAAACGCGGTGTTAATTCACGATCCTCTCAATGAATTAGCGGAGCAGCGTGAAAAAGAACTGGCGCTGATTCGCCAGCACACATCGGTGGTGCAGCATTTCCGCGAACTGGAGAGCATCTCTGATTATCCGGCTAAGGTACGCAAACTGATTCGCCGCCTGCGCCGTATTCGTATTGACCGTTTGATTAGCCGTCTGCTTTAACCGATGCGTGCGCTCATCCTCTGCGTAGTTTTGCTGTGTAGTGGATGTGCGCATGTGGCCCAGGATAACTGGACGGGCAAAGATAAAGCGGAACACTTCTTTTCTTCCGCCGCTCTGGCTGCAGCAGGCAGTGAAATCTCTCAGCATCAACATCAAGGTCGCAGGCAAAGTTTGCGCTTCGGCTTTCTATTTTCCCTTAGCTTTGGTGTCGGTAAAGAGTGGTATGACAGCCGCTCATCGGGGAGCGGCTGGAGTTGGAAAGATCTAAGCTGGGACGTCGCTGGCGCTGCCAGCGGTATTGCGTTATGGAATCTTAGCCAGTAATTACAGCGCAATCCCCTTTCCTTTACGGTGAAGCATCAGCGAGACCAGGAATGCCAATGCCCCCATTGCCGATACATACCAGAAGAAACTGGTTTCGATGCCTTCCCTCTTCAGCAGTAACGCCACATACTCCGCCGAACCGCCAAATATCGCATTCGCTACCGCATATGACAGTCCGACACCTAGCGCCCGCACTTCTGGTGGGAACATTTCTGCTTTTAAAATGCCGCTGATCGCGGTGTAGAAACTGGTGATGATGAGTGCCAGCATGATTAATGCAAATGCCAGCCAATTGCTCTGCACATTTTGCAACAGCATGAGAACGGGAACAGTACAAATTGCTGCACCAGCGCCGAAGATCATCATAGAGGCGCGACGCCCGATTTTGTCTGACAGTGCGCCAATAATTGGTTGAATCAGCATAAAGACCAATAAAGCACCGGTCATTAACCCACTGGCGCTGCGCGCATCCATGCCTGCAGTATTAACCAGGTATTTTTGCATGTATGTAGTGAAGGTATAAAAACTCAGCGAACCGCCGGCGGTAAAGCCCAGTACCATAATAAAAGCACGAGAGTGATTGCGCAGCAGCCCTATAATGCTGCCAGCATCAGAGTGCTCACGGTTTTTTTTCTCAGAAGTTTCATTGAGAGAGCGACGCAGCCACAAAGCAACAATTGCCAATGCCGCTCCCAGGAAGAAGGGGATGCGCCAGCCCCAACTCCGCAACGCTTCATCACTTAGAATTTGCTGTAAAACGACCACGGTAAGTACCGCCAGTAATTGACCACCAATTAACGTCACATATTGAAACGAAGCATAGAAACCTTTGCGCCCCTCAAGTGCTACTTCGCTCATATAAGTCGCGCTGGTGCCATATTCCCCACCGACAGACAGTCCCTGAAACATACGCGCCAACAACAAAATAACGGGTGCAGCTAATCCTATTTCGCCATAACCCGGTAGGCAGGCAATCACTAACGATCCCAAACACATCATGCATACCGAGATCAACATGGATCTTTTTCGTCCATGCCGGTCGGCAATATAGCCAAACAACCAGCCGCCAATCGGCCTCATGAGAAATCCTGCGGCAAAAACGCCTGCGGTTTGCAGTAGCTGCGTTGTGGTATCGCCACTTGGGAAGAAGATATGGGCAAAATAGAGTGAGAAGAAGGAGTAAACGTAGAAATCGAACCATTCGACTAAATTACCCGAAGATGCGCCAACGATCGCCCAGATGCGTTGTTTACTGACGGCTGCTGTTTCCGGCTGTGCCACTTTTTGTTGTAGGGAGTCTGTCATACTTACCTCATTTCCTTGCGAAGAATTAACGCCAAAGGATTGAGTAAAGCATCTATTCGCTATTTGCGGGAATTGGCTGTAATCCTGGATCACAAATTGTGACAAGAGGGGAATTTTGGAATGTAATTTACGCCTTTTTCATGCGAATTCAGCGTACTGCTTCATTGCATCTTTGCAAAAAAACGTAAAAAAGCCCCGAACTTCCGTTCGGGGCTTTTTCACTTATTTAATGCCTGGCAGTTCCCTACTCTCGCATGGGGAGACCCCACACTACCATCGGCGCTACGGCGTTTCACTTCTGAGTTCGGCATGGGGTCAGGTGGGACCACCGCGCTAAAGCCGCCAGGCAAATTCTTTTCGCTCTGTCCTGTGTCTTTTACGCTGCTGCTGCGTTGGCCGCTCTCGCGCTACTCCGTCACATACCCTCGTATGCTCCCTCGTAGCGTCTCGTTTGCCGCCTTGCTTCAGCGCAAAATCCTTCGGACCTAACTCCGCAGGACAAAACTGAATTCTTTATCCGGTAAAACAAGCTGAAAATCGGGTCTCTCTCATCAAAACGCCTCTGGCGTTGTAAGGTTAAGCCTCACGGGTCATTAGTACCGGTTAGCTCAACGCATCGCTGCGCTTACACACCCGGCCTATCAACGTCGTAGTCTTCAACGTCCCTTCAGGACCCTCAAGGAGTCAGGGAGAACTCATCTCGGGGCAAGTTTCGTGCTTAGATGCTTTCAGCACTTATCTTTTCCGCACTTAGCTACCGGGCAGTGCCATTGGCATGACAACCCGAACACCAGTGGTGCGTTCACTCCGGTCCTCTCGTACTAGGAGCAACCCCCCTCAATTCTCCAGCGCCCACGGCAGATAGGGACCGAACTGTCTCACGACGTTCTAAACCCAGCTCGCGTACCACTTTAAACGGCGAACAGCCGTACCCTTGGGACCTACTTCAGCCCCAGGATGTGATGAGCCGACATCGAGGTGCCAAACACCGCCGTCGATATGAACTCTTGGGCGGTATCAGCCTGTTATCCCCGGAGTACCTTTTATCCGTTGAGCGATGGCCCTTCCATTCAGAACCACCGGATCACTATGACCTGCTTTCGCACCTGCTCGAGCCGTCACTCTCGCAGTCAAGCTGGCTTATGCCATTGCACTAACCTCCTGATGTCCGACCAGGATTAGCCAACCTTCGTGCTCCTCCGTTACTCTTTGGGAGGAGACCGCCCCAGTCAAACTACCCACCAGACACTGTCCGCAGCCCGGATTACGGGCCTACGTTAGAACATCAAACATTAAAGGGTGGTATTTCAAGGTTGGCTCCACGCAGACTGGCGTCCACGCTTCAAAGCCTCCCACCTATCCTACACATCAAGGCTCAATGTTCAGTGTCAAGCTATAGTAAAGGTTCACGGGGTCTTTCCGTCTTGCCGCGGGTACACTGCATCTTCACAGCGATTTCAATTTCACTGAGTCTCGGGTGGAGACAGCCTGGCCATCATTACGCCATTCGTGCAGGTCGGAACTTACCCGACAAGGAATTTCGCTACCTTAGGACCGTTATAGTTACGGCCGCCGTTTACCGGGGCTTCGATCAAGAGCTTCTCCTTACGGATAACCCCATCAATTAACCTTCCGGCACCGGGCAGGCGTCACACCGTATACGTCCACTTTCGTGTTTGCACAGTGCTGTGTTTTTAATAAACAGTTGCAGCCAGCTGGTATCTTCGACTGGCTTCAGCTCCGGGAGCAAGTCCCTTCACCTACGCGCCAGCGTGCCTTCTCCCGAAGTTACGGCACCATTTTGCCTAGTTCCTTCACCCGAGTTCTCTCAAGCGCCTTGGTATTCTCTACCTGACCACCTGTGTCGGTTTGGGGTACGATTTCGTGTTACCTGGAGCTTAGAGGCTTTTCCTGGAAGCAGGGCATCAGTTACTTCACCACCGTGGTGGCTCGTCGTCACGCCTCAGCCTTAAGACACCCCGGATTTACCAAAGGTGTCAGCCTACACGCTTAAACCGGGACAACCGTCGCCCGGATAACCTAGCCTTCTCCGTCCCCCCTTCGCAGTAACACCAAGTGCAGGAATATTAACCTGCTTCCCATCGACTACGCTTTTCAGCCTCGCCTTAGGGGTCGACTCACCCTGCTCCGATTAACGTTGAACAGGAACCCTTGGTCTTCCGGCGAGCGGGCTTTTCACCCGCTTTATCGTTACTTATGTCAGCATTCGCACTTCTGATACCTCCAGCATGCCTCACAGCACACCTTCAACGGCTTACAGAACGCTCCCCTACCCAACAACACATAGTGTCGCTGCCGCAGCTTCGGTGCATGGTTTAGCCCCGTTACATCTTCCGCGCAGGCCGACTCGACCAGTGAGCTATTACGCTTTCTTTAAATGATGGCTGCTTCTAAGCCAACATCCTGGCTGTCTGTGCCTTCCCACATCGTTTCCCACTTAACCATGACTTTGGGACCTTAGCTGGCGGTCTGGGTTGTTTCCCTCTTCACGACGGACGTTAGCACCCGCCGTGTGTCTCCCGTGATAACATTCTCCGGTATTCGCAGTTTGCATCGGGTTGGTAAGCCGGGATGGCCCCCTAGCCGAAACAGTGCTCTACCCCCGGAGATGAGTTCACGAGGCGCTACCTAAATAGCTTTCGGGGAGAACCAGCTATCTCCCGGTTTGATTGGCCTTTCACCCCCAGCCACAAGTCATCCGCTAATTTTTCAACATTAGTCGGTTCGGTCCTCCAGTTAGTGTTACCCAACCTTCAACCTGCCCATGGCTAGATCACCGGGTTTCGGGTCTATACCCTGCAACTTAACGCCCAGTTAAGACTCGGTTTCCCTGCGGCTCCCCTATACGGTTAACCTTGCTACAGAATATAAGTCGCTGACCCATTATACAAAAGGTACGCAGTCACCCCATAAAGAGGCTCCCACTGCTTGTACGTACACGGTTTCAGGTTCTGTTTCACTCCCCTCGCCGGGGTTCTTTTCGCCTTTCCCTCACGGTACTGGTTCACTATCGGTCAGTCAGGAGTATTTAGCCTTGGAGGATGGTCCCCCCATATTCAGACAGGATACCACGTGTCCCGCCCTACTCTTCGAACTCACAGAATGTGCACTTTCGTGTACGGGACTATCACCCGGTGTCGTGCGACTTTCCAGACGCTTCCACTAATGCACAAACTGATTCAGGTTCTGGGCTGCTCCCCGTTCGCTCGCCGCTACTGGGGGAATCTCGGTTGATTTCTTTTCCTCCGGGTACTTAGATGTTTCAGTTCCCCGGGTTCGCCTCGCAACACTATGTATTCATGTTGCGATGATGCACTGAGTGCACCGGGTTTCCCCATTCGGACATCGTCGGCTGTAGCGGTTCATATCACCTTACCGACGCTTTACGCAGATTAGCACGTCCTTCATCGCCTCTGACTGCCAGGGCATCCACCGTGTACGCTTAGTCGCTTAACCTCACAACCCACAGGCGTTTTGCAACGCTTGGGACTGTAAGCATTTGAGAGACTCGAACGCATCGTGACTTCATTCTTATTACGGAGAATGAATACGACGCGTCGTTTCAATTTTCAGCTTGTTCCGGATTGTTAAAGAGCATAATACTTCGCAGCACACCGTTTCCGGTTTGCTCTGAAGTATTGTTTTGAGTCACTGTAATGGTGGAGCTAAGCGGGATCGAACCGCTGACCTCCTGCGTGCAAGGCAGGCGCTCTCCCAGCTGAGCTATAGCCCCATACAGTTACTGCAGAGACCGCTACTACCACTCACCAGGAGTCCCGCTTTCACAAACGGTAATTTCTTTTCAGGCAGGGCAAAGTGTCGCGACGTATAGTTCACTATACGAGCGGCGCTTTAACGCAGCATGAGAAGAAATTTGGTAGGCCTGAGTGGACTTGAACCACCGACCTCACCCTTATCAGGGGTGCGCTCTAACCACCTGAGCTACAAGCCTGTAGAGGTTTTTTCTGCTCGTTACTTTCTATCAGACAATCTGTGTGAGCACTTCGCGGGAAGGTATCTTCAGGTAAGGAGGTGATCCAACCGCAGGTTCCCCTACGGTTACCTTGTTACGACTTCACCCCAGTCATGAATCACAAAGTGGTAAGCGCCCTCCCGAAGGTTAAGCTACCTACTTCTTTTGCAACCCACTCCCATGGTGTGACGGGCGGTGTGTACAAGGCCCGGGAACGTATTCACCGTAGCATTCTGATCTACGATTACTAGCGATTCCGACTTCACGGAGTCGAGTTGCAGACTCCGATCCGGACTACGACGCACTTTATGAGGTCCGCTTGCTCTCGCGAGGTCGCTTCTCTTTGTATGCGCCATTGTAGCACGTGTGTAGCCCTACTCGTAAGGGCCATGATGACTTGACGTCATCCCCACCTTCCTCCAGTTTATCACTGGCAGTCTCCTTTGAGTTCCCGGCATTACCCGCTGGCAACAAAGGATAAGGGTTGCGCTCGTTGCGGGACTTAACCCAACATTTCACAACACGAGCTGACGACAGCCATGCAGCACCTGTCTCACGGTTCCCGAAGGCACCAAGGCATCTCTGCCAAGTTCCGTGGATGTCAAGAGTAGGTAAGGTTCTTCGCGTTGCATCGAATTAAACCACATGCTCCACCGCTTGTGCGGGCCCCCGTCAATTCATTTGAGTTTTAACCTTGCGGCCGTACTCCCCAGGCGGTCGACTTAACGCGTTAGCTCCGGAAGCCACTCCTCAAGGGAACAACCTCCAAGTCGACATCGTTTACGGCGTGGACTACCAGGGTATCTAATCCTGTTTGCTCCCCACGCTTTCGCACCTGAGCGTCAGTCTTTGTCCAGGGGGCCGCCTTCGCCACCGGTATTCCTCCAGATCTCTACGCATTTCACCGCTACACCTGGAATTCTACCCCCCTCTACAAGACTCTAGCCTGCCAGTTTCGAATGCAGTTCCCAGGTTAAGCCCGGGGATTTCACATCCGACTTGACAGACCGCCTGCGTGCGCTTTACGCCCAGTAATTCCGATTAACGCTTGCACCCTCCGTATTACCGCGGCTGCTGGCACGGAGTTAGCCGGTGCTTCTTCTGCGGGTAACGTCAATCGGTAAGGTTATTAACCTCACCGCCTTCCTCCCCGCTGAAAGTACTTTACAACCCGAAGGCCTTCTTCATACACGCGGCATGGCTGCATCAGGCTTGCGCCCATTGTGCAATATTCCCCACTGCTGCCTCCCGTAGGAGTCTGGACCGTGTCTCAGTTCCAGTGTGGCTGGTCATCCTCTCAGACCAGCTAGGGATCGTCGCCTAGGTGAGCCATTACCCCACCTACTAGCTAATCCCATCTGGGCACATCCGATGGTGTGAGGCCCGAAGGTCCCCCACTTTGGTCTTGCGACGTTATGCGGTATTAGCTACCGTTTCCAGTAGTTATCCCCCTCCATCGGGCAGTTTCCCAGACATTACTCACCCGTCCGCCACTCGTCACCCGAGAGCAAGCTCTCTGTGCTACCGTTCGACTTGCATGTGTTAGGCCTGCCGCCAGCGTTCAATCTGAGCCATGATCAAACTCTTCAATTTAAGTTTGATTTGCTGCAACAAGTGCAGCGATGCTCATCTGTAAAACGCCATAATGAATTTCATTATGTGTTCACTCGTGAGACTTGATATTTTTTTGCGTCCGGAGACGCTGATATCAATCCTGCGAGTGCCCACACAGATTGTCTGATAAATTGTTAAAGAGCGTTGCGAACAGCGGGTTAACCGCCTGTCGCGAGGTGGCGTATATTACGCTTTCCCTCTTCAGAGTCAAACACTTTTTTCAGCGTTTTCATCCGGCGGGATGAATTTCTTCACTCCCTGCTGAGCCGCCTGCGTTGCCGCTTTGCCGTCTCAGTGGTGGCGCATTATAGGCAGTTCATTTCAACTGACAAGTGCTAATTTGCAGTTTTTGCGCGACCGCTCACTTTCCAGGCTATACGTTGCAAAAAGCAGCGAATTATTGCGTAAAGCGCATAAAAAACGGGCCCGCAGGCCCGTTTTAATCAGAATGGATTATTGATGCGCAACAATCACCTCATCTTTAACATCCATTTCAATGGTTTTACCCGGAACTAAAGCACCAGAAAGAATCTGCTGCGCCAGCGGGTTTTCAATTTGCTGCTGGATAGCACGCTTTAATGGACGCGCACCATAAACCGGGTCATAACCATTTTCACCAAGCAGTTTGAGCGCCGCATCAGAGATGTGCAGCTGGTAACCGCGCTCCTCAAGACGCTGATACAAGCGCTGCAGCTGAATCTGTGCAATAGAAGCAATGTGCTTTTCGCCCAGTGGGTGGAACACCACCATGTCATCGATACGGTTAATAAACTCCGGACGGAAATGCTGTCCAACAACCGTCATCACCACTTCTTTCATTTCCGCATAATCCAGCGCGCCGAAGCGTTCCTGAATAAGATCGGAACCAAGGTTCGAGGTCATGATCACTACGGTGTTACGGAAATCGACCGTACGCCCCTGACCATCGGTCAAACGCCCATCATCCAACACCTGCAATAAGATGTTGAATACATCGGGATGCGCCTTCTCAACCTCATCCAACAGAATTACCGAATAAGGGCGACGACGCACCGCCTCTGTCAGATAACCGCCCTCTTCATAGCCAACATAACCCGGAGGAGCACCCACGAGGCGTGACACCGAGTGTTTTTCCATAAACTCAGACATATCAATGCGCACCATCGCGTCATCGCTGTCGAACAGGAAGTTGGCCAGCGCCTTACACAATTCGGTTTTACCGACGCCGGTTGGTCCGAGGAACAAGAAGGAACCAATCGGACGGTTTGGATCCGACAAGCCGGCGCGGCTACGACGGATGGCATTCGATACCGCTTCCACCGCTTCGTTCTGTCCAATCACTCGAGCATGCAACTCTTGCTCCATGCGCAGCAGCTTCTCTCGCTCGCCTTCCATCATGCGTGCGACTGGAATTCCGGTCCAACGCGCCAGCACATCAGCGATCTCCACATCTGTTACGCGATTGCGTAACAGCTTCATGGTTTTGCCTTCAGACTGCGTAGCGATAGCTAACTGTTTTTCCAATTCCGGAATTTTGCCGTATTGCAACTCAGACATCTGGCCAAGATCGCCCATGCGACGCGCTTGCTCCATTGTCAGACGCGCCTGTTCCAGCTCCGCTTTAATATTCTGCGTACCGGTTAAGGAGGCCTTTTCCGCTTTCCATTCCTCTTCCAGCTCAGCGTATTCTCGCTCTTTCTGGTCGAGTTCGGCTTCGAGCATTTCCAGACGCTTCACGCTGGCATCATCAGATTCTTTCTTCAGCGCTTGCTGCTCAAGTTTTAACTGGATGATGCGACGCTCAAGACGATCAAGTGATTCTGGCTTCGAATCCATCTGCAGACGAATACTGGATGCCGCTTCATCAATCAGGTCAATCGCCTTATCAGGCAGCTGACGATCGGAGATATAACGATGCGACAACGTTGCCGCAGCCACAATCGCGGGATCGGTGATCTGCACATGATGATGCAACTCATAGCGTTCTTTCAGTCCGCGTAAAATGGCGATGGTATCTTCCACACTCGGCTCAGCAACAAACACTTTTTGGAAACGACGTTCCAGCGCCGCATCTTTCTCAATGAACTGGCGATACTCATTCAGCGTAGTGGCGCCAACGCAATGCAGTTCACCGCGCGCCAACGCTGGTTTCAGCATGTTGCCTGCATCCATTGCACCGTCAGCTTTACCGGCACCCACCATGGTATGCAGTTCATCGATAAACAGGATGACGTTGCCTTCCTGTTTAGCCAGATCGCTAAGCACGCCTTTCAGACGCTCTTCAAATTCGCCGCGATATTTAGCACCAGCCACCAGCGCGCCCATATCCAAAGCCAGCACGCGACGACCTTTCAGACCTTCAGGAACTTCGCCATTAATGATGCGCTGCGCTAATCCTTCGGCGATAGCCGTTTTACCAACGCCAGGTTCACCAATCAGCACCGGGTTATTTTTAGTACGGCGCTGCAACACCTGAATAGTGCGACGGATTTCTTCGTCACGACCAATTACCGGGTCGAGCTTGCCAAGTTCAGCACGCTCGGTAAGGTCGATAGTGTATTTTTTTAAAGCCTGACGCTGATCTTCAGCACCCTGATCGTTCACGTTGTCTCCTCCCCGTAATTGGTCAATGGCCTTAGAGAGTTTTTCCGCTGTCGCACCAGCCGATTTTAAAATATCAGCCAGCGAGCCACGAGAATCGAGGGCCGCCAAAATAAAGAGTTCTGATGAAATAAAGTTGTCGCCGCGCTTTTGCGCCAGCTTGTCGCACAGGTTCAGTACCCGAATTAAATCGGCGGATGGCTGCACGTCGCCATCAGTACCTTCCACCTGCGGTAGTCGATTAATCGCTTGTTCGATACTGGTACGTAAACCAGCCACATCGGCCCCTGCTGCGCTAAGCAGCGGACGTACCGATCCGCCTTCCTGATTAAGCAACGCGCTCATCAAATGAAGGGGTTCTATGAATTGATTGTCTTGCCCCAGAGCAAGGGACTGTGCATCGGCAAGTGCCAGTTGAAATTTATTAGTAAGACGATCCAGACGCATAATTCCTCCCATTACAGGTCAAAATGCTACTGGAGATTAAATGAGGTCATCCCTCAAATTTTTCAAGGTTAATGACCTGAGTTGTGAGCAAAAAATACGCTAACTGGACCGTCTTGTGGCGTAAGATTATCTCAGCCAAATCAAAGTTGCCATACGCCCAGTGATTCCGTCGCGTCGGAAGGAGAAAAAATCCTCGCGCTCATGATAAGTGCAACGCGTAGAAACGTTGATGGAACGCACCCCGGCGGTCAGTAAACGTTGGCGAGCCAGCAACCAAATATCGGCAAAGTATTTGTTACCAACCGGGCGAAAAGCCTCTTGCGCTTGCGGATCGTGAGCCATAAACGCCGTTTTGACTTCCGCTCCCACTTCAAAAGCCTGCGGACCAATTGCTGGACCAAGCCATGCATGAATGTCCTTCGTCGCACAATGGAACTGTGACAACGTCTGTTCCAGCACGCCGTTGCAGAGCCCGCGCCAGCCAGCATGTGCTGCAGCCACTTCACTGCCATCTTTGCTGCAAAACAGCACCGGCAAACAATCTGCCGTCATGACGGCGCAAACCACCCCGCTTTCACGCGTGATTGCGGCATCCGCCCTGGGTAGCCGCTCACTGGCGGGCAAACGCGCAACATCCTGACCATGAATTTGATCAAGCCATTGCGGCATTGCCGGTAAGGCAAGCTGCTCAGCCAGGCAGTGGCGATTGTGCATTACGTGCGCCTCAACATCACCAACGTGCGTACCGAGATTCAGCGAATCCCATGGCGCAGCGCTAATACCGCCGTGACGCGTAGTGGAACATGCCCGAACACGCTGCGGTGCAGGCCAGTCCGGGATGATCCACTCACTCATAGCCAATCCATCTGATCGCGGAATTCGTGCGTATCGGCTTTTAGGGCATCAATCAGATCGACCATATCCTGCGGCAACGGCGCATGCCACTCCATCTCAATACCGGTAATAGGGTGATAGAGACGTAACATCGTGGCATGCAGCGCCTGACGATCAAAACCACGCAGCGTAGTAATGAAAGCTTCAGATGCGCCTTTTGGCGGACGAGGGCGACCGCCGTAAAGGGGATCGCCCACCAGCGGATGATTGATATGCGCCATGTGCACACGAATCTGGTGCGTACGACCGGTTTCCAGGCGCAGGCGCAAACGCGTATGGGCACGGAAATGCTCCATGATGCGATAGTGCGTAGTAGCTGGTTTTCCCATCGGATGCACCGCCATGTGTGTACGTTTGGTAGAGTGGCGCGCCATTGGCTGATCCACAGTACCGCCTGCCGTCATGGTACCAATCGCTACGGCTTCATATTCGCGGGTAATTTCGCGCAGCTGTAGCGTTTCAACCAGGTGAGTTTGCGCAGGAACGGTTTTCGCGACTACCATCAGGCCGGTTGTGTCTTTATCAAGACGATGAACAATACCGGCACGGGGAACATCAGCAATCGGCGGGTAATGGTAAAGCAGCGCGTTAAGCACTGTACCATCCGGATTACCGGCACCTGGATGCACCACTAAGCCACGAGGTTTATTGATAACCAGAATATCGTCATCTTCGTAGACGATATTCAATGGGATGTTTTGCGCTTCCCAGCGTTGCTCTTCTTCGATCTCAGCATCGATCGAGACATGCTCACCGCCAAAAACTTTTTCTTTTGGTTTATCGATGATGGTGCCATTAACGCTGACCCGGCGCTCAAGAATCCATTCTTTTATGCGAGAACGTGAATAATCAGGGAACAATTCTGCCAAAGTCTGATCTAAGCGTTGTCCAAGTTGTGCTTCGGACACCGTTGCGGTGAGTTGAACTTGTTGTGCCATATACAGCTTCTTCGTTAACGTTGGGTTTTCACGGCGATGCCGTTTAATATAATGTGCTATCGTACCTGGCCATAACCGGGAGCTATACGGACAGCTTCTGCTATAACACTTTGAGGATAATCATTTCGTCATGACGCGTATGAAACATCTGGTGGCTGCTGCCACACTGAGCCTAAGCCTGGCGCTTGTGGGTTGTTCCGGCTCATCGGATCCCGTGCCGGACAGCCCGCCGTCTGAAATTTACGCCACGGCCCAGCAAAAGCTGCAGGACGGTAACTTTAAAGCGGCAATTAAGCAACTGGAAGCACTGGATAACCGCTATCCGTTTGGCCCTTATTCGCAGCAAGTACAGCTGGATTTGATCTACGCGTATTACAAAAATGCCGATCTGCCACTGGCGCAAGCCGCTATTTCTCGCTTTATGCGTCTGAATCCAACCCATCCGAATATTGACTATGTCATCTATATGAAAGGTCTGACGGATATGGCGCTGGACGATTCTGCACTGCAGGGCTTCTTCGGTATCGATCGTTCCGATCGCGATCCGACGCACGCTCGTGATGCTTTCCGTGACTTCTCGCAGTTACTGCGCGGTTATCCAAACAGCCAATATGCTGCGGATGCGCAGAAACGTTTAGCGTTCCTGAAAGAACGTTTGGCGAAGTATGAACTCTCGGTGGCGCAATTCTATACCAAGCGTGGTGCTTATGTCGCTGTTGTTAACCGCGTTGAAAGTATGATGAAGGATTATCCTGATACTGCAGCAACTCACGAAGCGCTGCCGCTGATGGAAAATGCTTACCGCCAACTTCAGTTAACGACTGAAGCTGATAAAGTGGCAAAAATCATCGCGGCTAATAATCAGTCCTGATTTTCAAGCCCACAAAAAAGCAGCCGTATGGCTGCTTTTTTTATGTCTGCTTTAGCTGAAAGCTGGTTGAAAACGTTCTTTATCGCTGCGGTTAACCCATCAATAGTGCGCCCTTACTGCTGCTCCATCAAGCATTTCCCGTTACTTTCCGAGCCTTTCTCACAATTCGTCTTTATTGACAAAATGTGACATTTCAATGTGATCCAGATCACATAATTTCTTAATCTCCGCGGTATGCTGGTCCTACCCAGACGGAAAATGACAGAGAGGTTTAACTATGATTCTGAACATTACCAGCAAACAAATGGAAATCACCGAGGCCATTCGTAATCATGTCGAAGAGCGTCTCGCCAAGCTGGAAAAATGGCAAACACATCTGATAAACCCTCACATTGTGTTATCGAAAGAGCCGAAGGAGTTTGTGGCAGATGCCACCATCAACACACCTAACGGAACACTGGTTGCCAGTGCGAAACATGATGATATGTATACGGCCATCAATGACCTGATTGCTAAGCTGGAGCGACAACTCAATAAAGCGCAACATAAACCTGAAGCTCGTCGCGCTAACAGCAGCGTCAAAGATTTTATCCCTGCAGGATAACTACACATTTTCCAGTAACGCGCCTTAGGGCGCGTTTTTTATTGACAGCCTTAAATCAGTACGGTTACTCTCAAACCACTTTAATGTTGGAAACAAGCATGAAACATCTCCCGTTCTTCTTCGCATTCTTTTTTACCTTCCCCTGATTGGGAGGCGATTCGTCATGTGAAAATGAATGCGAAGACGAACAACAAAGCCTCCCAAATGGGAGGCTTTTTTATTGGACATTTTACAGGTGAGCCCTATGAATCCCGAAAACCCGCTGCTGGCATTACGCGACAAAATCAGCGCCGTTGATGAAAAATTATTAACGCTATTGTCGGAGCGCCGCACACTGGCCGTTGAAGTGGCGCAAGCAAAACTGGCTACGCATCGCCCAATCCGCGATGTTGAACGTGAGCGTGCACTGCTGGAAAACCTGATAGCGTTAGGTAAAAAACATCAGCTGGATGCGCATTACATCACCCGTCTGTTCCAGCTGGTGATTGAAGATTCGGTTCTAACTCAGCAGGCCCTGCTGCAAAAGAATCTCAACCACCCGCATGCGCACGCACCGCGGATTGCATTTTTGGGTCCGAAAGGCTCTTACTCACATCTTGCCGCACGAAAATATGCCACACGTCATTTTGATTCGATGGTTGAGCTCGGCTGCCTAAAGTTCCACGACATTATTCATCAGGTTGAAAGTGGTCAGGCAGACTATGCAGTGATGCCTATTGAAAACACCAGTTCTGGCTCGATCAATGACGTCTACGACTTACTGCAACAAACCACGCTATCAATTGTGGGGGAGCTCACCATTCCAATTGAGCATTGCGTACTGGTTAGCGGCAGCACTGATTTGCAGCAGATCGAAACAGTCTACAGCCATCCTCAGCCGTTCCAGCAGTGTAGCCAGTTCATCAATCGCTTCCCGCAGTGGAAAATTGAATATACCGAAAGCACGGCAGCTGCCATGGAAAAGGTGGCAGCGATGAATTCACCTAAGGTTGCCGCATTGGGTAGTGAGGCCGGTGGCGAACTGTATGGGTTACAGGTGTTAGAGCGTAATCTAGCCAATCAGCAACAGAACCACACGCGCTTCATTGTGTTAGCGCGTAAAGCGATCGAAGTTTCCAGTCAGGTACCCGCTAAAACGACATTGATCATGGCAACGGGCCAGCAAGCGGGGGCATTAGTTGAAGCACTGATGGTGCTGCGCAACCATGGTCTGATCATGAGTAAGCTGGAGAATCGCCCCATCAACGGCAATCCGTGGGAAGAGATGTTTTACATTGATGTGCAGGGTAATCTGCAATCAGAAAGTATGCAGTTGGCGTTAACTGAGTTAAGTGGTTTAACCCGTTCATTAAAAGTGCTCGGCTGTTATCCGGGCGAGAATGTGGTACCCGTCGAACCACGCCTCTAAGCAAAAAGGCATCCTTATGGATGCCTTTTATTTTACTGTCGGCTGTCGTTGGCCGATCGCAACATACTTCGGCTTTCTACGAGGAAGCGTTTAGCATAATCACCAAACCAATGCTCAACACGTTCGAAGCTATCGATGAACGCCTGCTTATCGCCCTGCTCGAGCAGTTTTATCGCATCGCCAAAACGCTGATAATAACGCTTAATCAGCGCCAGATTGCTCTCCGAGGACATGATGATGTCCGCGTAAAGCTGCGGGTCTTGGGCGAACAGACGTCCAACCATAGCCAGTTCAAGGCGATAGATTGGCGAGGACAACGCCAGCAGCTGATCGAGATTAACGTTCTCTTCTGCCAGATGCAGACCGTAAGCGAAAGTCGCAAAGTGACGCAGCGCCTGAATAAATGCCATATTCTGGTCATGCTCCACCGCACTAATGCGATGCAATCGCGCTCCCCAAACCTGGATCTGTTCCAGGAACCACTGATACGCTTCCGGCTGACGGCCATCACACCAGACAACAACCTGCTTCGCCAGGCTCCCGCTGTCTGGGCCGAACATGGGGTGCAGTCCCAACACCGGTCCGGTGTGCGCAGCAAGCATTGCCTGCAGCGGACGGTTCTTCACCGACGCCAAATCGACCAGGATGCAGTCTTCTGGCAACTTCGGTAACTCACCAATGATCTGCTCTGTCAGATGGATAGGCACACTGATGATCACCATGCCTGCATCTTGCAGCAACGCGTCTGAACGATCCCAATCGCCTTTGTCCAGAATACGCACCTGATAACCAGACAGCGTGAGCATCTTTTCGAACAAACGTCCCATCTGGCCACGACCACCGACGATCACCACTGGACGCAATGTTGGGCAAAGGGTTTTGAAGCCTTTATCATTCTCATGCGCATAGGATTCGCGCATTAAACGACGCAGCACATCTTCAATCAAGTCCGGTGATACGCCGAGCGCTTCGGCTTCCTGACGACGTGAAGCCAACATGCTGGCTTCACGCTCAGGAACATAGATTGGCAAACCGTAGCGGCTTTTAACTTCCCCGACTTCGGCTACCAGCTCCAGCCGTTTTGCCAGTAAACCCAGCAGTGCTTTATCGACTTCATCAATTTGATCGCGTAGCGCGGTCAGTTCAGCCACCATGACTCATTACACCTCGTGTGACAGACGCGCCGACAGCACTCCCTGCAGATCCTGATGGATTTCACGCAGCAAGGTTTCCGTAGTTTCCCAATCGATGCAAGCATCAGTCACGGAAACGCCATATTTCATTTCGCTACGAGGCTGTTCAGAAGACTGATTGCCTTCATGAATGTTGCTTTCCAGCATCAGGCCAATGATGGAGCGGTTTCCATCCTTAATCTGCGCGATAGCCGATTCGGCTACGCCAGGCTGACGGCGATAGTCTTTGTTAGAATTACCATGGCTGCAATCTATCATTAAGGCTGGGCGCAGTCCCGCTTTCAGCATCTCTTTTTCACACTGAGCGACATCTTCAGGACCATAGTTTGGTGCTTTCCCACCGCGCAGAATGACATGCCCATCCGGGTTGCCCTGCGTTTGCAGCAGACAAACCTGACCTGCCTGATTGATGCCGACAAAACGGTGTGGCATCGCGGCGGCACGCATCGCATTGATGGCAGTACCGAGGCTGCCATCCGTGCCATTTTTAAAGCCAACCGGCATTGAAAGACCTGAAGCCATCTCACGGTGGGTTTGTGATTCGGTGGTGCGCGCACCAATCGCCGACCAGCTAAATAGATCGCCTAAGTATTGCGGGCTGTTTGGATCCAGCGCCTCAGTTGCCAGCGGTAAACCCATTTCAACAAGATTAACCAGTAGCTGGCGCGCAATATGCAGCCCGGCTTCCATATCAAACGAGTTGTTCATATAAGGATCGTTGATTAACCCCTTCCAGCCGACGGTGGTTCGAGGTTTTTCAAAATACACGCGCATAACGATGTACAGCTGATCCTTCAACTGTGCAGAAAGAGATTGCAACTGACGGGCATATTCAAGTGCGGCTTCGGTATCGTGAATCGAACAAGGACCACAAACCACCAACAGGCGCGGATCGCGGCCTGCAATAATGTCGGCGATGGTTTGGCGAGAAGACGCAATTTGCGCTTCCTGCGTCGCAGTAAGCGGGAATTTAGCTTTCAGCTCTTGCGGGGTAATTAAAATTTGTTCGTCGGCGATATGCACATTGTTCAGCGCGTCTTTTTGCATGATTACGATCCTTTTTACTCGTTTATGCGGTTTGAGATCCTCACTGAGGATGGGACTTACTTTACCACAACATGTACGCCATGCAATCCACAAGCGTACACTTTTATTACCACTAAAATACAAATGCACAATAAGCATATTTATTTTATTAAATATCAGCAACATAATCACAAACCATCCAATTCGATAGTGTAAACAATAAATTACAACCCATCAGCTTTTGATGATGACCTTAGGCAAAAAGGCAGATAACATTATGTTATTCATTTATTTTTCAGGAGAGGTCATGTCTATATCTTTAGTAAAATTACGCCCCTTCACCCGGCAGGATATCGATGAATTCACGCATGCCGTAAACGAATCTCTTAGCAGCCTTAAGCCCTGGATGGCTTGGGCACACGATGATTATCGTAGTGATGAAGCGGCCAGTTGGATCGATTTCACTGAGCTCCAACGCAGTAAAGGTGAGGCAGAAGAGTTCGCCATCATTGATGGTAGCGATCGACTATTAGGCGGTGCCGGTATTCGCTTCGCGAGGCAGCCGGGCGAATTTAGCGCATTAGGATATTGGGTGCGTAGCGATGCTCAACGGCAAGGGGTAGCAACCCGCGCGGTAGAGCAACTGGTCAAGTTTGCTTTTCAGCATCCGCACATTAATCAGTTAGAGATTCTGGCGGCGGAAAATAATCATGCTAGTCGCGCAGTGGCATTACGCAGTGGCTTTAAGTTTGTCGATTATCGCTATGGACTGATCATTCTAGAGAGCGGAGCCGCCAACACCGCGATTTATCATTTGCAGCGCCAATAAAAAAGGGGCTGGCCAAATGGCCAACCCCTTGTTTGCTATTAACTTTGAGAAGTCGCTTACGCGCCAAGACGCTCTTTGATACGAGCTGACTTACCGGTACGCTCACGCAGGTAATACAGTTTGGCTTTACGTACAGCACCACGACGTTTAACAGCAATGCTGTCAATTACTGGTGAGTGAGTCTGGAAGACACGCTCAACACCTTCGCCGTTAGAAATCTTACGAACAGTGAATGCAGAATGCAGACCGCGGTTACGAATAGCGATAACCACGCCCTCGAATGCCTGCAGACGCTTCTTAGAACCTTCTACGACCCATACTTTCACTTCCACGGAATCACCCGGACGGAATGAAGGTACGTCCTGCTTCATCTGCTCTTGTTCAAGTTGCTTGATAATGTTGCTCATAATTAAATCTCTTATCCTGGGTAAACTGATAGTGAGGGAAGATTACTCTCCCGCCTCATCGTTTTGTTGCTGCTGATGTTCACGCTGGAACTCATTTAGCAACCGTGCTTGCTCTTCAGTCAGAGCCAGGTTTTCCAGAAGTTCAGGTCTTCTTAGCCAGGTACGGCCTAACGACTGTTTCAGACGCCAGCGGCGAATATCGGCATGGTTGCCCGACAGTAAAACTGGCGGAACCTCCATCCCTTCTAACACTTCAGGTCGGGTGTAGTGCGGGCAATCCAGCAAACCATCCGAGAACGAATCCTCATCGGCTGACGCCTGTTTCCCCAACACGCCGGGAATAAACCTGGCGACCGAGTCAATTAACGTCATGGCTGGCAGCTCACCGCCACTGAGAACGTAATCACCGATTGACCATTCTTCGTCAATCTCAGTGTGAATTACGCGCTCATCTATCCCTTCGTAGCGACCACAAACCAGAATCAACTTCTGATTCGTCGCCAGCTCGCAAACGCCCTGTTGGTCCAGTTTGCGTCCCTGAGGTGAAAGATAAATCACCTTAGCGCCCTCTCCCGCCGCCGCTTTCGCTGCGGAGATGGCATCCCGTAAGGGTTGCACCATCATCAACATTCCCGGTCCGCCGCCGTAAGGACGGTAGTCCACGGTACGGTGCCGGTCGTGCGTGAAGTCACGAGGACTCCAGCTTTGAATGTTGAGCAGGCCATTTTTTACTGCCCGGCCAGTTACCCCGTACTCGGTAATAGCGCGAAACATCTCTGGAAACAGGCTAATAACACCAATCCACATCGCGTTCGCCGTTACGTTACCGGATTGTCCGGAGATCAAAAACCAGGATCCCAATCTACTTCAATAAGGCCAGTAGAGAGATCGACTTTCTTGATAACCTGTTCATCAAGAAACGGAATTAACCGCTCTTGCGCACCAAATGCATCCTTCAGGTTTGCCTTAACGACGAGAACGTCGTTTGATCCGGTTTCCATCAAATCAATGACTTTGCCCATCTCATAGCCTTCGAGGTTGACTACTTTCATACCCATAAGGTCTTTCCAGTAGTAATCGCCTGCTTCCAGCGCTGGCAGCTGCGTGGAGTCAACCGTGATTTCGCAATTGGTTAACTGCGCCGCAGCGTCCCGATCGTCAATGCCTGTGACTTTGATGATCAGGTCCTGATTGTGGTGCTTCCAGCCCTCAAGTTCGACCTGCTGCCATTTACCGGCGCGCTGGATGAACCAGGGTTGGTAGTCGAAGATGCTTTCAGCGTCTTCAGTGGAGGAAAACACTTTGAGCCAACCTCGAATGCCGTAAGCCGCGCCCATTTTTCCCAATACGATCGGGTTAACGGGAGGCTGCCCGGCAGGTTTAATGCTCATGCTCACCACCGTGACAGATTAAGCTGCTTTTTTTGCTTCTTTGATCAGCGCGTTAACGCGATCAGAAAGCGTTGCGCCCTGGCCAACCCAGTGCTCAATACGGTCCAGATCCAGACGCAGACCTTCAGCCTGACCAGAAGCGATCGGGTTGAAGAAACCAACGCGCTCGATGAAACGACCGTTACGCGCATTGCGGCTGTCAGTAACGACGACCTGATAGAACGGACGCTTTTTAGCGCCGTGACGTGCCAAACGAATTGTTACCATAACATCCTCATTAGTTAATAAAGCGCTCGGGCCCCATCGAGGAACGGGGCCCGAGCGCGATATAAAAAGCCCTAAAATTTTACTCATTTTGGCGCAAAAAGCAACCTGAGCGTGCTAAATTTCCGGCTTTTCGGCGGTCGCGTTAGCGACCAGGGAATCCAGGCGGCATCATACCTTTCATGCCACGCATCATTTTGGCCATGCCGCCTTTCTTCATTTTCTTCATCATGCGCTGCATATCATCGAACTGTTTCAGCAGTCGATTGACGTCTTGCACCTGCATACCTGAGCCCAGCGCAATACGACGTTTGCGCGAACCCTTGATGATTTCTGGCTTCTCACGCTCTTTACGCGTCATCGAGTTGATGATGGCTTCCATGCGAACCAGTACTTTGTCATCCATCTGCGATTTAACGTTATCAGGCAGTTGACCCATGCCCGGCAGTTTGCCCATCAGGCTCGCCATACCGCCCATGTTGCGCATCTGCTTCAGCTGCTCAAGGAAGTCGTTGAGATCGAAACCGTCGCCGGTTTTCAACTTCTTAGCCAGTTTCTCCGCCTGATCGCGGTCAACTTTGCTTTCGATATCTTCAATCAGAGACAGCACATCGCCCATGCCGAGAATGCGCGACGCGATACGGTCTGGATAGAATGCTTCCAGCGCCTCAGTCTTCTCGCCCATCCCCATGAATTTGATTGGCTTGCCGGTAATGTGGCGAATCGACAGCGCCGCACCACCGCGCGCATCACCGTCGACTTTCGTCAAGATGACACCGGTCAGTGGCAGCGCTTCATTGAAGGCTTTTGCCGTATTGGCGGCATCCTGACCCGTCATCGCATCGACTACAAACAGGGTTTCCACCGGATTAATCGCGGCGTGTACCTGTTTGATTTCATCCATCATCGCTTCATCAACGTGTAAACGACCGGCGGTATCCACCAGCAGCACATCGTAGAATTGCAGTTTGGCTTCTTTCAGCGCGTTCTGAACAATATCAACTGGCTTCTGGCTCAAATCAGATGGGCAGAAATCGACGCCAACCTGCTGTGCCAGGGTTTCTAACTGTTTGATCGCCGCGGGGCGATAAACGTCAGCAGAAACCACTAAGACTTTCTTCTTGTGCTTCTCGCGCAAGAATTTACCCAGTTTCGCCACGCTGGTCGTTTTACCGGCACCCTGCAAACCCGCCATCAGCACCACGGCTGGCGGCTGCGCATTCAGATTGAGCGCATTGTTTTCGGCGCCCATCGCCGCAACCAGTTCGTTGCGCACGATTTTGATGAACTCCTGGCCTGGCGTCAGGCTTTTGTTCACATCGTGGCCAACGGCGGCTTCTTTTACGCGATTAATAAATTCACGTACCACCGGCAGCGCAACGTCGGCTTCCAGTAGCGCCATGCGTACTTCACGCAGTGTGTCTTTGATGTTGTCTTCGGTCAGCCTTCCGCGGCCGCTGATATTGCGCAGGGTTTGCGACAAACGATCGGTTAAATTATCAAACATGCTCTCTCACTTAGAACCGTAGCGAGGCCGCCATAGGCGACACAATGCGGCGGATTATAACACGAAGATGGAGCGATCTCTGCAATTGACCGTCAGATCGTTTGGAGCCTGCTGCTGCTGGCGCTATACTGCTTTTTTCCTTATCTGACCGATACCTGAAAGGATCTATGTTCGTTTTCGCGATCGTGGCGCTGTTCGCCTACTCCCTCAGCCTTGCATTGATCATTCCCAGCCTGCTTAAACGCAATGGTGGCTGGCGTCGTTTTGCCGTACTTTCAGCCTGCGTGGCGCTGATTGCGCACGCCGTTGCCTTGCAGCAGCGCATTTTTGCCGTCGATAACGGGCAAAACCTTAGCCTGCTGAATATTGGCTCGTTAGTTAGCCTGCTGATCTGCGCCATCATGACGATTGTCGCCTCGCGTAATCGCGGCTGGCTGCTGCTACCGATTGTTTACGGCTTTGCGCTGATCAATCTGGCCTTTGCCACTTTTGTGCCGAATGCCTTTATCACTCATCTGGAAACCACTCCGGGCATGATGGTGCACATCGGCCTGTCGCTGTTTGCCTATGCCACGTTAATTATTGCTGCACTTTATGCATTGCAGTTGGCGTGGATTGACTACCAGCTGAAAAATAAGAAGCTGGCTTTCACCCAGGATATGCCACCGCTGCTCAGTATTGAGCGTAAGATGTTTCACATTACGCAAATCGGCGTGGTGCTATTAACGTTGGTGCTCTGCACCGGTCTGTTCTTTATGCACAACCTGTTTAGCGCCGAGAACGTGGATAAGGCGGTTCTCTCCATCATTGCCTGGTTTGTCTATATTGTTTTGCTCTGGGGACACTATCACGAAGGCTGGCGCGGACGCCGCGTCGTATGGTTTAACTGCGGCGGTGCGCTGCTGCTGACCATGGCCTACTTTGGCAGTCGCGTGCTTCAGCACCTGCTCACATCTCACTAAGGATTTTGTGTTGGAACACGTTTCAACCACCACGCTGATCATTACGCTGGTCATCATGGTGCTGGTCTCTGCGTATTTCTCCGGTTCAGAGACCGGTATGATGACGCTCAACCGTTACAAACTGCGCCATAAAGCGAAAAGCGGTAACCGCGGCGCACGCCGTGTGGAAAAATTACTGCGTCGCCCCGATCGCCTGATCAGCCTGGTTTTAATCGGCAACAACCTCGTCAATATCCTCGCTTCCGCTCTCGGCACTATTGTTGGTATGCGCCTGTATGGCGATGCTGGCGTAGCGATTGCTACCGGTATCCTGACGTTTGTGGTGCTGGTATTTGCTGAAGTGCTGCCGAAGACGATTGCTGCGCTTTATCCAGAGAAGGTGGCCTATCCAAGCAGTGTGTTACTGGCGCCACTGCAATATGTGATGCTGCCGCTGGTGTGGCTGCTGAATACCATCACCAGGATTTTAATGCGTATGGTGGGCATTAAAACCGATGGTTCAATCAATTCAGCGCTCAGCAAAGAAGAGCTGCGCACCATTGTGCATGAGTCACGCTCGCTGATGTCGCGTCGCAATCAGGACATGCTGCTCTCAGTACTCGATCTGGAGAAAGTCAGCGTGGACGACATTATGGTGCCACGCAATGAAATCGTCGGCATCAACGTTAATGACGACTGGAAATCCATTGTGCGTCAACTTAGTCATTCGCCACATGGACGCATCGTTCTGTTCCGCGATTCACTGGACGATTGCGTCGGCATGCTGCGCGTACGTGAAGCATGGCGCATGATGACCGAGAAAAAAGAGTTCAACAAAGATCGTCTGTTGCGTGCTGCCGATGAAATTTACTATGTGCCTGAAGGCACGCCGCTTAACGTACAGCTGGTAAAATTTCAGCGTAATAAGAAGAAAGTCGGTCTTGTCGTGGATGAATATGGTGATATCAAAGGATTAGTGACCATTGAAGACATTCTGGAAGAGATCGTGGGCGATTTCACCACTTCAATGTCGCCGTCTCTCGCCGAAGAGGTGATGCCGCAGAATGACGGCTCCGTTATCATTGAAGGCAGCGCCAACGTGCGTGAAATCAATAAAGCCTTCAACTGGACATTGCCGGAAGAGGATGCCCGCACCATTAACGGCATGCTGCTGGAAGCGCTGGAAGAGATTCCGCTGGTCGATACGCGCGTTACGCTAGGTGCTTACGATATTGATATCCTCGATGTGCAGGACAACATGGTTAAGCAGATACGCATCACGCCGCATCATGCGCTGAAATCCTCCATTGGATCCTGAAGTCAGCAAACAAAAACGCCGCGATAATCGCGGCGTTTTTCATTGTGCATAAGCACCATTTCAACTAAATGTGCAGCTCTTTCAACTTCTCAGCCGGCAGCTTCAGATCTTCGTTGCGGTTCACGCCAATGTCGTGAGCCAGCACATTGCGCGCGATCTGCTGCGCTTCATCCAGTGAGTGCAGCTTGTAGCTACCGCATTGGTATTCGTTCAGTTCAGGAATCTGGCTCTGCTCTTTAACCTTCAGAACATCTTCCATCGCGCCTTTCCAGGCTTTTGCCACGCGCTGCTCGTCAGGCGTACCAATCAGGCTCATGTAGAAACCGGTGCGGCAGCCCATTGGCGAGATATCAACGATTTCTACGCCATCACCATTCAGGTGATTACGCATAAAGCCGGCAAACAGATGCTCCAGCGTATGAATGCCACGCTCAGTCAGAATGTCGATATTCGGACGGCAGAAACGCAGGTCGAAAACGGTGATGGTATCGCCATGCGGAGTCTTCATGGTTTTTGCTACGCGCACTGCGGGTGCGCCCATGATGGTGTGATCAACAGTAAAACTATCCAGTAGTGGCATACGTCACCTCCTGTTTTGGAATTTTTTTTAAAACGATGAAACTTTTCTGTTCGCCCAACGTCTGAATATATGAAAGACGCGCATTTGTTATCATCATCCCTGACAACAGAGATGTTAATTTTGGCCACATTGATGTGGCCATTTTCTTTTCTAGCCTTCGCGACCTGCAAGGTAGCTTTCGAAATCCAGCGTATCGCTCTCTTCCAGCTTCTCTTGTGCCTGTACCGATTCCCGCGCCTGACGACTAAAATCATCTTCAGTAAGAATTTCTAGCGACTCCTCGCACAACAGATGACGATATTGTTCCGCCAATGCCACGCCTGCGCCGGTCAAACCGTTTTCTTTGATGGCATGAAGGATGCGTGCCGAATAGGTTAGCTCAGGATCGTCAAATGATGCCACCAGTTGATCGCAAACCTGTTGATATTGCGTGTTGCCATGATTGCTGTCGAGGACTTCCGCCACACGACGCAGATCGGCAAACAGAGCCTTGCCCACTTCAACCAGCGTGTGTTCTGTTTCGCTACAGCCCACAGCAATAACCTGACCCGGCTTACGCCCTTCCATCACGACGCGATTCCAGTTATTACGCGTACACAGAAGCTCATCTGAACTCATTTCTGGCGCATCGGCCAGCGTACACCAAATCAGGAACAGATCGAGGAAACGTGCCTGATCGGCATCTACACCGATTGCGGAGAATGGGTTGATATCAAGTGAGCGCACTTCTATGTATTCGATACCGCCGCGCAGCAACGCATCGGACGGTGCCTCGCCTGAACGCGTCACGCGTTTCGGACGAATCGGCGCATACAGCTCATTTTCAATCTGCAGCACATTGGTATTCAGCTGTAGCCAGTTGCCTTCGGCATCTTTGGTGCCCATCGCCGCATACTCTTCCGACGGCGTTTTAATCGCTGCTTTCAGAGCCGCTACGTAGCCTTCCAGCGAGTTGAAGGTGATGCCTAATCCGCTCTGCGATTTATTGGTGTAACCCAGATCGCTTAAGCGCAATGACGTAGCGTGAGGTAGCCACAACGTCCCCTTGCCATCAGTTTCAAACGGCAACGTACTTTCACGCCCCTGCAGGAAAGAGGAGCAGATTGCCGGTGAGGCACCAAACAGATACGGAATCACCCAGCCAAAGCGATAATAGTTGCGAATTAAGCGCAGATAGCCAGCAGAGATGGTCTCTTTACCGCTTTCTGCATCTTTCACATCCGCCCATTCCTGCCAGAACGACAGCGGCAGCGAAAAGTTGTAATGCACGCCAGAGATGATCTGCATTAGCGCGCTGTAACGGTTTTTAAGCCCCTGTCGATACAACGTTTTCATTTTGCCGATATTAGAGCTGCCATACTGCGCTAGCTCAATGCTATTAACGTCATCAATGTAGCCAGGCATGCTAAACGGCCACAAACGTTCCTCGCCCAATTCACGCGCCACATGACGGTGAATATCACGCAGGAAGGCCAGCGATCGATCGATGTCCTGATCAACTGGCGTGATGAACTCCATCAGCGTTTCAGCAAAATCGGTGGTAATCCAATCGTGCTTGAGCGCGGAACCGAGTGACTCAGGATGTCCTGTCGTTGCCAGGTGACCATCGGGCTTGACGCGTAATGATTCGCGCTCAATACCACGGCCGATACCCTTTAACGCGTCAGGATGCGCTTCCAGCCAGGAAAGCGCCTTTGATACGTCCGGGATCACATTAACCTCCCGCTGTGTGAATAATTTATTTTTGTTCAGCATAATGTTAACCGTAGCCTCGAATCTGTGCGAATCAATGCCACCATTGCAAAGTTTGTAAGGTGGCAGTCGCTATAACGATATAACGCAGCGTTTTACCGATGGTGAGGAACAGCACCGAAGGCAGCCAGGCAAAGCGTAACCAACCTGCAAGCACGCAAAGTAAGTCGCCCACTACCGGCAGCCAGCTAAACATCAGTGCTGCAGGTCCCAATCGGTGTAACCACGTCATTGCTGTGTCGTGCCATCGCCCTTGCTTTTTAAGCGGCATCAGGCGACCAAGAAGAATGTTGGTCAGGCCACCCAGCGTGTTTCCCACTGATGCGGCCAATAACAATCCATAAACCGAGCCCTTTTGAGCGATCAGCAGTGCTACCAGCACCGCTTCCGAGCTTCCCGGTAACAGGGTTGCGCTCAGAAAGCTACTGCCGAATAACGATCCATAGGTCAGGAATTCATTCACAGTAAACGGACATCAACCACGTCCATGCCTGCTGCTTTAGCGGCTTGTACGCCAAAGTCAGCATCCTCAAACACCACACAGCGCTCGGGCGCGATACCCATCAATTCGGCGCAGCGTAAAAAGGTATCCGGTTGCGGTTTATGACGCTGTACGTCATCAGCCCCGACAACCGCATCAAACAGGTGGTAAACACCTAACTCTTCAAGCAGTGCTTTCGCCAGACTGTGCTCGCTGCCGGTGCCTACCGCCATCGGACGACGACCATGATAAGCCTTGACGACGTCCATCAACGGAAGCGGGCGCACATCATCCAACAGCATTGCTTTCAGTGCAGCGGTTTTTTCCGCCGCCAGCAGATGTGGATCGTGACTGGCATTATTCTGCTCAACAATGAACTGCGCCAGTTGCCAGGTTGGCGCACCGTTGAAACCCACCATTTTTTCTTCATCCATGGTGAAACCATAGCGGCTCAACACCTGCTGCCAAGCTTTTCGATGTGTCGGCTCAGTATCGAGAATGGTGCCGTCCATATCGAAAATCAGGGCGTCATATTGGTCGTACATTGTCACTCCGTCGAGTACCACAAAATGAGCCATTACTTTAGCGTAATGCGCTCAGGTTGTCGCCAGGCGCGCTTAACCGCAAATGCTTTGAAAGCATTAGCATTTTTCGTTTTAGGAAAAAGGTCAGAGTGCAATGCCGAAGATAAACGCCGGTTAATTCAGCGATTTTTTTACAAGTTGATTTGATTGCCGCAGGATTCAGAAACTGAGAGTCAAAAACAGAAAGGTATCGAAGAAGAGATGGTGCATCCAGGAGGATTCGAACCTCCGACCGCTCGGTTCGTAGCCGAGTACTCTATCCAGCTGAGCTATGGATGCATCGAGTTACCGCTGAAGAAAATTTTGAGAGGTTTGAAGAGGAATGGTGCATCCAGGAGGATTCGAACCTCCGACCGCTCGGTTCGTAGCCGAGTACTCTATCCAGCTGAGCTATGGATGCATTGAGGTTTTCTTACGATGGACTAACTGAAACAACCTGAGGATGATACGAAGAATGGTGCATCCAGGAGGATTACTCGGCTATCGCCTCGCCCTTCGGGCCGTTGCTGAAGCAACGTTATCCTCCTTAGTGTTTACTGAACGTTTATCACGCCATGACACACTGAGGCACTTTTCCATATTCGAGAATATGGTGCATCCAGGAGGATTCGAACCTCCGACCGCTCGGTTCGTAGCCGAGTACTCTATCCAGCTGAGCTATGGATGCATCGAATTAATTCTTGTACAACGCAGGGTGCTAACAACTCACCATGAAAGGAACTGCTCGTTCACTCTTACTTCATCTTTCCGAATGGTGCATCCAGGAGGATTCGAACCTCCGACCGCTCGGTTCGTAGCCGAGTACTCTATCCAGCTGAGCTATGGATGCATCGGAAATGGCGGTGAGGCGGGGATTCGAACCCCGGATGCAGCTTTTGACCGCATACTCCCTTAGCAGGGGAGCGCCTTCAGCCTCTCGGCCACCTCACCTTACGCGTTCTTCCGAACCGTGCTTCTGAACTTGTTTCTGCTCATCGGCACTGCGTGGCGCACATATTACTTTCCCGGACTTATAAGTCAAACATTTATTTCCAGCCATTTGTTTGATTGCACAAATGACACTCAATTCGGATGTTTTGACGACAAAAAGAGTGATTTATCAACAAAGAAAGGACGTTACAGATAATAAAATGGGAACAAAGACATTCAGGAACGCGAAAGGAAGATGAGAGAGAAAGAGAGAGAAAAGGCAGAAAGATAGAGGAAACCGGTAGCGCCTCGCTGATTAGCGAGGCGCTGAATCCGTTAGTAACTCGTTTGCTGAGTTTTTTCGGCTTGAATACGCTGATAGATCTCTTCGCGATGAACCGAAACTTCTTTAGGCGCGTTAACACCAATGCGGACTTGGTTACCCTTAACACCCAGCACCGTTACAGTCACCTCATCGCCAATCATGAGGGTTTCACCAACTCGACGAGTTAGAATAAGCATTCTTTGCTCCTTGAAAGATTAAAAGAGTCGGGCTTGTTCGGTCTCCCGGCCGTATCCATCATATAACGCTGAACAATGCCTATGACAAATACACCATTGTGCTTCGCCATGCCAATACATTCTGCTGATAGTTAGTTTAGCCGAAATACACTACATCAACCGGACTTTGTCATTACCTGGTGCGCACCGCGTTAAAAAAGCGCCAGAAAACGGGCTTCTGGCGCTTATCACAATGCGAAGTTTTATACGTTACAGTCGGTTACTGACCCATTCCTGCACGCCAGCCAGCGCGCCAGCCAGCGCCTGCGGATCGGTTCCGCCTGCCTGAGCCATATCTGGACGACCACCGCCTTTACCGCCAACCTTAGAAGCCAGTTCGCCCACCAGTTCGCCAGCTTTTACGCGGTCAGTAAGATCTTTGGTCACGCCAGCAATCAGTGAAACTTTTCCTTCATCAACGGTTGCCAGCACGATAATGGCAGAACCTAACTGGTTTTTCAGATCGTCAACCATGGTACGCAACATTTTTGGCTCAACATTGCTCAGTTCTTTCACTAACAACTTAGTGCCTTTAATTTCAACTGCTTTGCTGCTCAGTGAAGCGCTTTCCTGCGCTGCTTGCTGATCGCGAAGTTGTTGTAACTCTTTTTCCAGCGCGCGGACGTGATCAACCAGGCCGCGCACTTTCTCGTTGAGATTACTGCTGTTGGCCTTCACCAGCTGCGCGACATCCTGCAGCTGTTGGCTCTGCGCATTAATTTGCGCCAGTGCGCCTTCACCCGTTACGGCTTCGATACGACGTACACCGGCCGCAGTACCCGATTCAGACTGAATACGGAACAGACCGATATCACCGGTACGAAGTGCGTGGATACCACCACACAGCTCGGTAGAGAAATCGCCCATGGTCAGCACACGGACGCGCTGATCATATTTCTCGCCAAACAGCGCCATTGCGCCTTTCTGTTTCGCGTCGTCGAGGTCCATGATCTCCGTTTCAACCGCAAGGTTGCGGCGAATCTGCGCATTGACAATATCCTCAACCTGACGGATTTCCTGCGGCTTCATCGCCTCAAAATGCGAGAAGTCGAAACGCAGATACTTGTCGTTAACCAGTGAGCCTTTCTGTCCAACGTGGTCACCTAAAACCTGACGCAGCGCAGCATGCAGCAAGTGCGTGGCAGAGTGGTTCAGTCGAATGCGTGCGCGGCGAGCTTCATCAACCTGCGCATGTAAACGATCGCCAACGCGTAATTGACCGTGGCTCAGCTTACCGATATGACCAATTGCTTTACCATACTTCTGCGTATCCTGAACGCTAAATTCAGCATTCTGCCCAGTCAGCACGCCGGTATCGCCAACCTGTCCACCCGACTCGCCGTAAAATGGCGTTTCCTCGAGAACGACAACCGCATCCTGGCCTGCGTCAATCTGCTCAACTTGCTGGCCATCAACGAACAGCGCTTGAACAACAGCATTCAGTTCCAGATGGTCATAACCTTTAAAGTTGGTCGCAGCGTCAATGCGGATAACATTGTTGTAGTCAGCACCAAAACCACTGGCTTCACGCGCGCGCTGGCGTTGTTGTTCCATTGCCGCTTCAAAGCCCGCTTCATCGATCTTCAGATTGCGTTCGCGGCACACATCAGCCGTCAGATCCGCCGGGAAGCCGAAGGTATCGTACAAACGGAAGACCGTTTCGCCGTCAAGCGTATCGCCCTGCAATTTCGCCAGTTCATCATCCAGCAGCGCCAGTCCACGCTCCAGAGTTTTAGCAAACTGCTCTTCTTCATTTTTCAGCGCATTTTCAACATGCTTCTGCTGACGCTTCAGATCTTCACCCGCTGCGCCCATCACTTCAATCAATGGCGCTACCAGCTTGTAAAAGAAAGCATCTTTCGCCCCCAGCATGTTGCCATGACGCACTGCGCGACGAATGATACGACGCAATACATAGCCGCGGTTTTCATTCGACGGGATCACACCATCGGCGATCAGGAAGGCGCAAGAGCGAATATGGTCAGCAATAACGCGCAGCGACTTATTATCCAGATCGGTCGCACCAGTCACCTGCGCAACGGATTTGATCAATTTGGCAAAAAGGTCGATTTCGTAGTTGGAGTTAACGTGCTGCAACACCGCAGCAATACGCTCCAGCCCCATACCGGTATCGACGGAAGGTTTTGGCAGCGGCTGCATGGTACCGTCGGCCTGACGGTTAAACTGCATAAAGACGATGTTCCAGATCTCGATGTAACGATCGCCATCCTCTTCCGGGCTGCCCGGAGGGCCACCCCAGATATGATCGCCATGATCGTAGAAAATCTCGGTACACGGGCCACAAGGGCCAGTGTCGCCCATCTGCCAGAAATTATCAGATGCGTAGGCGCTGCCTTTGTTGTCACCGATACGGATAATACGCTCACGCGGTACACCAATATCGTTGGCCCAAATTTCAAAGGCTTCATCGTCAGTTTCATAGACGGTCACCCAGAGACGCTCTTTTGGCAGCTTAAACCACTGCTCACCCGTCAGCAGTTCCCATGCATAAGCGATCGCCTCTTTCTTGAAGTAATCGCCAAAGCTGAAGTTGCCCAACATTTCAAAGAAGGTGTGGTGACGCGCCGTGTAGCCCACGTTTTCTAAATCGTTATGCTTGCCACCGGCACGTACACAACGTTGGGACGTAGTTGCACGACTATAGTCGCGCTTGTCCTGCCCGAGGAAAACGTCTTTAAACTGGACCATTCCGGCATTGGTAAACAGCAACGTCGGATCGTTGTTTGGCACGAGGGAGCTACTAGCTACAACCTGATGCCCCTTGCTATGAAAAAAATCGAGAAACGCTTGACGGATCTCAGCAGTGCTCTTGCTCATAAAATTCCTGGAATCACGCTAACGAACGTTCCCTTTCGCAGACAAACCACATCCATCCGGCCTGCCGCTGATTGAGGAACAAAAAGTGGGAATAAGATAAATTTTCTTCAGTGGGAAGTAAAATCACATCGCCTTTCAGTCGTCACTATTTCTGAAAACAGCCTGAATATCTTCCATCATAAAGCCTTTTGACATTAAAAAGCGCTGCACTTTGCTTTTCTCAGCCCAGGTTTGGGGCAATGGCTCGCCAAACTTGCGCCTGGCGAGATCGGCAGCACACTGGCTCCAGTCAACCTCTGTATCAAATAGAGCCTGGTTAATCTCGTCCCGGTCGATCCCTTTTTGCTGCAGCTCCATCCGGACGCGCTGAGGACCATACCCCTTGCGGGCACGGCTTTGAATGAAGCGTTCAGTAAAGCGCTGGTCGTTTAACCATCCGCTTTCCTGACACCAGTCGAGAACTTTCTCCAGTAACTCTTCTGGAATCGGTATGTTTTCTTGCTGCTGTAGGTAAGCGGCGCGTTGGGAAGAGAGCTGAAGTTTACGCTTCAACTCTTCGCGGCTATGGTCACGATGCGCAAGAATGCGCATGGCACGGTCGAGTAAACGGGAATATGTTGGTGCAGGTGCCGCTGATGATGATGATGACATGTGATCAACCTTGTTCTAACCGTCGTGCAGGGTCGCAGGGTAAAGCAAGAAGACGAGGAGGAAAAGCGCTGGCGGGGGAAAAGCAAAACGGGAGCATTTCTGCTCCCGTTGTTATTTTAGAAATCTTCGTTGGTTTCGCTAGCTTCTTCGCGATCCTCAGCAGAGATAGTCGCAGTCTCTGCCGCCGCGGCATCTCCGCTCAACAGCAAGTCACGTAACTTCTTGTCGATTTCATTAGCGATCGCCGGATTCTCTTTGAGGAAGTTGGTTGAGTTCGCTTTACCTTGACCAATTTTCTCACCGTTATAGCTGTACCACGCACCGGCTTTTTCAACCAGTTTGTGTTTCACGCCAAGATCCACCAATTCACCAAAGGTGTTAATACCTTCGCCGTACATGATCTGGAATTCAGCCTGCTTAAACGGTGCCGCAATTTTGTTCTTCACGACTTTCACGCGGGTTTCGCTACCCACCACTTCATCGCCCTCTTTGATCGCACCGATGCGGCGGATATCCAAGCGGACAGAGGCGTAGAATTTCAGTGCATTACCACCGGTTGTGGTTTCTGGGTTACCGAACATCACACCAATTTTCATACGAATCTGGTTTATGAAGATCAGCAGCGTGTTGGACTGCTTCAGGTTACCGGCCAGCTTACGCATCGCCTGGCTCATCATACGCGCGGCCAGACCCATATGCGAATCACCGATCTCGCCTTCAATTTCCGCTTTCGGCGTCAGTGCTGCCACGGAGTCGACGATGATCACGTCAACCGCACCTGAGCGTGCCAGCGCATCACAGATCTCCAGCGCTTGCTCGCCGGTGTCCGGCTGCGAGCACAGCAGGTTGTCGATATCGACACCCAGTTTTTTTGCATACACGGGATCCAGCGCGTGTTCAGCATCGATAAAGGCGCAGGTTTTGCCTTTGCGCTGCGCGGCAGCAATAACCTGCAGGGTCAGCGTAGTTTTGCCTGAAGATTCTGGTCCGTAAATCTCAACGATACGTCCCATCGGCAAGCCACCCGCGCCAAGCGCGATATCCAGTGACAGTGAACCCGTAGAGATGGTTTCGACATCCATTGAGCGGTCTTCACCCAAGCGCATGATGGAGCCTTTACCAAATTGCTTCTCAATCTGGCCCAGTGCGGCAGCTAAAGCCTTCTGTTTATTCTCGTCGATCGCCATTTCTACTCCTAATCATACTGGGTGAGCCGACATCAAGTATGTCGCTCGTTCTGTTGCTGCTAATTATACTGTATGGTCATACAGTATCAAGTTTAATTTGTCAGAAATTCATCAAGAAGTGTTTGTAGCGCCCAAGCTACTGACTGACGACGTACTGCATCCCGGTCACCGGCAAAGATCTTACGCTGCGCTAATACGCGCCCCTCTGGACCCGCAATAGCAAACCAGACGGTACCCACTGGTTTATCGACAGAGCCGCCATCCGGTCCCGCAATGCCACTGACAGAAATTGCGTATTCTGCCGACGCTGCCTGTCTGGCGCCGCTTGCCATTTCACGCACAGTTTGTTCGCTAACGGCGCCATACTGCTCTAATGTCGTACGATGTACGCCCACCATCTGCTGCTTAGCTTCATTACTGTACGTCACGAAACCGCGCTCAAACCAGGCGGAGCTTCCGCTAATGTCAGTAAACACTTTGGCAATCCAGCCCCCGGTACACGATTCCGCCGCGGTTACCGTGGCCTTACGTCTCTTCAACTGCTCGCCAATGTGGCGACTTAAGTGCTGTAACTGTTCATCGTTCATTGGCTTCTCCCGGTGTGGCGCTTAACGTTAGCAGTAAATGGTGCGCCGAAAAGCCCTTTTCAACCTTGATCGACCAATTCTGCGCACTCGCTTCCAGTTACCTTAACGGGTTTTCACTGCAACCATAAACAGTCGCGGGAAAGCCAGCAAAACCCGGCCATCATTGCGAACAGGATAGGCAGGAATCAGTGCCTGATGGTAATCATGGAGAAAGGCAGCTTGCTGCGCTTCATCCAGCGCCGAGAGGAAAGGTCGTAGCCCGGTGGCGCGCAACCAGGTAATGATGCCCTGCGTATCCGCCATCAGGTGATAATAGGTCGTACGCCAGATATCAACCTGACAGCCCGCATCAGTTAACAGATCGTAATAGCGATCGGTGGTAAGCAGCCGTTTGCGGTCGGCCGCCTGCGGCGAAATCAGCCCCTGCCATTTTTCACTCGCAGCGACTTCACGCATCAAGCGGTGTGATGGTTCTTCAAGATTGTCGGGCATTTGAATAGCCAATACGCCACCGACGGCCAGCTGGTTCACCTGATGTGGCAGTAACGTAGGGTGATCGGTTAACCACTGTAATGAAGCGTTTGCATAGATGACCTGCTGCGGTTGCTCGGCTTGCCAGGTGCGAATATCCGCCTGCTGAAAATGGCAATTTGGTAGCCGCTCACGTGCCTGCACCAACATCGCTTCAGAGCTGTCAATGCCGGTTATCTGCGCATTCGGCCAGGCGTGGGTCAACAACTCCGTACTGTTTCCAGGGCCGCAGCCGAGATCGACAGCAAAGCGCACATCTGTGTGCGGTATACGCTCCAATAGCTCTCGCGCCGGACGCGTACGCTCAGATTCGAATTGACGATACAACTGTGGATTCCAGTCTTGCATGGCAATGCTCCTGTCTTGGCTGAAGAGGCACACACTACCTGCTTTTCTCTTCAGAATAGAAAGAGAAAAGTGCGATACCTCACCTTTTTGGCCCCGCCGACTGGTTAGCGTACGTAGATAACATTAAATTAAAACAATGTTTCATTTTTATGGTGGAGATAGCTATGTCTGCGCAACCTGTATTAACCGGCGTATGGTGTCCATCAGTGACGCCCTTTGACAGCAACAATAATCTGGATATGGATGCGCTCGGGCGACACTTTTCACGTCTCAGTCAATCGGGTATTGATACCCTGCTGTTGATGGGCAGCATTGGCGAGTTTGCATCGCTTACTCAGCAGGAGCGGCTATTACTGATACGCGAAGCGAGACAACTTTCGCCGCTGACGATGGTGGCCAATGTCTCAAGCACCTGCATCCCGGATATGTTGCAGCTAGCAAATGCCGCCTGGCAAAGCGGGTTTGATGCTGTGATGGTGTTACCCCCCTATTATTATGGGCAGACACAGAAACAGCTGCTGAGCTATTTCAAAGCTCTGGATAAACAGTTAGGCGGCAAATGGTTTGCCTATAATTTTCCTGCACGCACCGGCTGCGATTTAACGCCTAACCTGGTGGCGGAACTGGCGGCAGAGTTGCCTAATTTTATCGGTATTAAAGACACTATGGATTGTTTGTCGCACAACCGTGCGTTAATTGAAGAAACGAAAAAGGTGCGCAGCGATTTCACCGTGCTTTCCGGCTACGACGAATATTTACTGCCCAATCTTTTAGCGGGCGGATCCGGGGTGATTTCAGGATTGAATAATATTGTGCCCGAACTGTTTGCTCGCGCGATGCAGGCCTGGCGCGCGGACGATTTAGCACAGCTCTGTGAGATCCAACAGCACATCGGAAAACTGATGGCGATTTACAGCATTGGTGATGATTTTGTTACCACCATTAAAACTGCCGTTGCTCGCCGATTTGGCTCCATGAACGCTTACTCGCGCAATTATGGTGGCGAGCTGACAGCGGAACAGTGCGAGGACGTGGATCGTTTGCTGAGTTGAAACAGGCAGGACGGCGCAGTGCCGTCCTGTCATTAGTTCTTTTTCACAAACTCAGATTTGAGTTTCATCGGACCAAAGCCATCAATTTTGCAATCAATATTATGATCGCCTTCGACTAAGCGAATGCTTTTTACTTTGGTACCAATTTTCAGCGTGGACGAGCTGCCTTTAACCTTAAGATCTTTGACCACGGTAACGCTATCGCCATCCACTAACAGGTTGCCATTCGCATCGCGGACCACTAAAGCCTCCGCTGCATCATCGGCATTTGCGGTCCAGATATGTCCACAAGATGGGCAATTCAGGTTATCGCCATCTTGCCAGGTGTAATCAGCCTGGCAGACAGGGCAAGCAGGTACGGTACTCATAAGCGCTCCTCAGAAGTCGGATGCGGTGAAGATGGCACCGCAAAAGGGGCGCCATCTTATACCCATACACTTTACATGGACAGCATTAAAACATGTTGCCCTGGCGCGCTTTCGCGACGGCTTCACCCAGCTGCCACACCGCCATGGCATAGTGCGTACTGTGGTTATAGCGCGTGATGGCGTAAAAGTTAGGCAGGCCATACCAATATTGATAACTGGTGCCGAGATCTAAACGCAATAAGCTAACCTGATTGTTTCCGTCCAGGGAGCCCTGCGGCGTTAAACCACTTGCGGCTAATGTGCTTACCGGGTAGCGGGTTTTAAAACCATTCTCAAGTGCCGGAGCCTGACCGCTGGCGGGCACCGCT
The DNA here is from genome assembly GCF_039621635.1 of Pantoea sp. BRR-3P. Classification (NCBI taxonomy): domain Bacteria; kingdom Pseudomonadati; phylum Pseudomonadota; class Gammaproteobacteria; order Enterobacterales; family Erwiniaceae; genus Pantoea; species Pantoea sp. BRR-3P. Next base: position 779,390 of record NZ_CP155066.1, on the reverse strand, counting down.
ACGTTTTCGCCCGCACGCCAGCCATGTTCTTTGAAGTAATTAGCTACGCTGCCAATCGCATCAACCGGATCCCAAAGATTGATATGTCCGTCGCCATTAAAGTCGACGGCATACTCTTTATATGAAGACGGCATAAACTGCCCATAGCCCATCGCCCCGGCAAATGAGCCGCGTAGATCCAGCGGATCATCTTGTTCTGTGCGCGCCATCAGCAGGAAGGTCTCCAGTTCGCTGCTAAAGTAGGCCGCACGACGTGGATAGCTGAATGACAGCGTTGCTAGTGCATCTAGCAGACGCGTTTTACCCATCACCCTGCCCCAACGTGTTTCCACGCCAATAATGCCGACAATGATTTCTGGCGGTACGCCGTAAACCTGCTGGGCGCGTTGGAGCGCATCCTGATACTGATTCCAGAATGCCACGCCATTCTGCACGTTATCCGGCGTAATGAATTTATTGCGATAGCGTATCCACGCGCCATTTGGACCGGTTGGCGGCGTATAGCTCGGGGCCTGCTGATCCATCAGACGTAACACGTAATCCAATCGCTTCGCCTGGCCAATAACGGCATGCAGTTGTTCACGGTTAAAGCCATGTTTTGCCACCATTTGGTCGATAAACTGCTCGGCGGCAGGGTTACCGGCAAAATCGCCAAACATGGGTTGAACAGCATGTGAAGGCTCAAGTAAGAAACCGCCTTTTGGTGCAGGAACAACGGCGGGTTGCTGATGGGATGCAGGCTTACTGCTGCAGGCAGCGAGCAGAATAATAAGCGGGAGAAGAGCAACCTTAAAACGCATTGGATATCCATAAGCCAAGTGAAAACGTAATCACTAATGGTAATCGTTCATCGGAGAGGGATACAGAGCTATGTCTTAAAAAGGTGTCATTTTTTCGCCGTTTTAGAGGATTGCAATAATCATGTATGCCATATCCGCGATTCTTGCTACCTCGAGCAGGAAGAGCTGATTTTTTTACACTCAAAACTTAAGCATTTTCCCACGCAAACCCAGGACATCCCCCTGTTGCCGCTAAAACGGAAAAGAATTTAAACTATCTACAGCGGCAGCCTTAAAATATTACAGGCAATTATCTTCAACAGCACTCAGCGCTGATTTTAGAATGAAGAGTGTAGCAATAGCAGATTTATGCGCGGCAAAAAGAATAGTATTTAATGTCACTTTTGTTTTTGGAAGTAACATTTAAAAAATCAAAAAAATGATAGGTAAGAAGGATAACCAGGGAACAAAATGAAAACGAGAATCTCACTGTTCTATTTTATTCTGGTGACATTATTAATAATCTCAGACTCAGCTTTAGCCGTTTGTAAATGGATGCCCGGCCACACCGGACCGGTAAAAACCTCAGTAAATTTTGGTGATATATATGTCCCCCGCGACGCACCGGTTGGGCACATTGTTGCGTCTGAGTATGTAGCAGGTTCAAAGAATAATGTGTTTGTATGCACTACGGCGTGGATCTGGGGAGGAAGAACTGTGCTTTTCAATACGCTTAGCTCTTATGGCAATCGGGTATTCAATACTAACATTAACGGTATTGGGATCAGAATTAAGCAGTCAGGACACGATGGATGGGCATATCCTTTTGAAGAAAATGGTGAGGCAGACACTCCGTTCTATTTACAAAGTTACCTGGTTGAACTAGTCAAAACGAGTGCTAACTCGGTTGGAGCAGGTGAAATTACAACGGGGGAAATTGGTCGGGCGCTGAGTGTGACTGATCCAAGATATTACACCTCATTATCCTTAACCGGCAGCAATAAAATCATTCCTGTTGCTTGCAGCGTAAAAAACACCGTAATTGATGTCAAACTCGCTAATGTAAGTAGTTTAGACTTTAAGGGCGTTGGAACCACAGCAAAACCGAAAGGGTTTAATATTGACCTCGACTGTGATGAAAATGTCAGAGTCAGCGTTACGCTTGATGGCCCCATCGCTGGTCCAGCTAGTGTCTTAGCCTTAAATGCAGGTGAAGATCAGGCGAAAGGGATTGGCATTCAGTTATTAAAAGGTACAACACCTATAAAATTGGGTTCGCCAGTAGATTTCGGCACGGTGACTAGAGCGGGAAACTTTAGTGTGCCTTTGATTGCTCGCTATTATCAGCTCAGCGACCCTATTGATGGCGGAACCGCCAATGCCAACGCAACATTTACTATGGCCTATAATTGAGGCGACCAAACCCCAAGCAAGATTACTATCCTCCCACTTTTTGCGTTACCTGCCGGGAAAGATACAACAACTAGCCCATTTTGATAGGTAAGTCATTCACCTCTACTCCCGTTCCGAAGTGATTGCTTAGACAAGCGTGTAATCTTGCGAGCCGCCTCGCGTGCGTGACCAAAACTAGCAAAATCCGATGCATTTCCGGTGGTTACTCTGTTAACGTCTTTCCCGCTGGATATGCATCGAGAGAAGGGCCAGGCCGTTTGGGTAACACATCCCTCTATCCTCAATCCCGCTGGTGAAACTCAGTTGTTGTCAGTGATAAGATACGGCTAATGGTAATCATTTCTGGTTTGATGTTAACCGGTCGCATTTTGACCGCAGTCGGCCATGATGATGATTTTCACTTACTTTTGCCTCCATCCGTTCAGCACCACCAGGCACTCTTCTGCAAAGTAACCTGGATACTTTAGAGATAAAATTTCGATTTTAGGAAGTTAAATCAAAAGCTTATGGTTAGCCATTACGTGCACCTGAAATCAATAAAACAAGTTAGGGTATTATGAAAGAGTCTATTGACAAGGATCTGGCCATCCACACGCCCATGATGCAGCAGTATTAAGAATGAGTTGATAACTAAATGATTATAAAAAAAATAAATGGAGGTAATTACTGCTGAGCTACCTAAGGAATACTTATTTTGAATGGATTTTGCTAAGAAAAACTTCAAACAGTGCAAAATAAACCCTAAAACTCATGTTTTATGTTAAGAGACATAATGCTTACAGGGTATAAAGAGTCTTCAAAATATATATCAGATCCTTTTTCTGATACTTACATCTTCTTCACTAACAACAATCGATTTTATTTTAATCTTTTCTTCTTCAGCAATCTTTTTTTCTATAATACCTCTAACTTTATCAATATCTACATCGAATACTAAAGAAGATAAGAACCACCAATCAACACTTTTATATTCGGCAAGTTCGGTCAATTCAAAACCATGAACAATAGTAAAAAGCTTTAAACACTCTTCCGAGTTGTAAAAATCTCTGAGCATGATATAAACAACATCCTCAGCAGGGTACATTTCATAGTCCTCAATTATATTGATTTTCTCAAGGAATGCCTGCAAATCATTATGAATCTTTGCTAAAAACACCTTAGCACCTTCTAAGGATAAACTTTCTTTTTCTAAAGCTATTTCACCTTTCATTTAACTCTCCTTTTTTATTTTTATTTAACACAAATTATAAACATGTCAATACTATAATTGTCATCTGAAAATTATCATTACTTAAAATAGTTGAAATTTATTTTATTCTCACTTAGTAAGAACTACCCCTATCAAAAAGCTAAAAATTTCAGAAAGGAATTTTTAAGGCAAATATTAATAGTTTTTAAATCAACCACCTGAAAATTTGCCAAAAAAAATCACTTATAAATCAAACTCACAAAAATATCTATTTCTTTGCAAAGTTCCTTAGGGCATTCTAAAGGTAAGAGATGCCCACAATCTTCTATAATTTTAAAAGAATAAGGATTGAAGTACACCAAAGTCCTTTTGATTTGTTCGGTGATATTAGGAACACTTCTATCATCATTACCAATTATTAACTTAACTGGTAATTTAACTTTATCAAAGACACCTTCATAATCCTCCTGACTTCCATTATCAGCCCATTTATGAAATGCTTTACAGTCAGCTCGTAGGGTGTCTTCAATAGCGAGTTCTTTTAATTCCGGTTTCAACGGCTGTGAACATGCACCGTCTACAAATGCTTTGGCTTCTTCTGAACTTCCCGTCCATTCTTTCTGTTGCAGGTATTGCTGGACAGTCATAGGCTGTGGAGTAAGTGGTGATGGAGCAACGAGAATAAGTCCACTAATTGCATCGGGGAACTGTAAAGAAATAATGGCCGCGATTTTACCAGACATTGAGTGACCAATCAGGAACGGTTTTTTTATCTTAAGATCACGAATATTTTCCCACACAGTTTTAGCCTGCGATTGAATACTCATATCTTTTAAGGCCCCAGAGTTACCAAAACCGGGCATATCAAAAGCAATACAATCGTAATCATGTTTGAGATTGTTAATTGCAGGAGTCCAGGTGTTAGCAGAACCACCAAGATAATGCATAAAAACTAATGTCGGTCCTTCCTGATTCCCCTGACGAGTGAAGCTAAGCATTTGTAACCTCTTACTGAACCTGTTTTTTTAATTTCTAATTAGACAGAGAAATTTTAGTCTAAACTTAGAACAAAGCAATGTTCAGTCAAACATATAATCTGTTAATTAATATTAACCATGTTTTGAAAATTCATTTTTTAGGGAGCAGACATTGGACAATGATAACTACCTTCAGAACATATACACTAATCGTTCTCAGGAAACTATTCATGAATGGTTACTGGAACTAGAAAATCACTTTAATGAAAAGGGTGTGATGTTCTATCCTGAAAAACTGTTAGCTCTGACAAGTGGTATTCAGCCCGAATTAAACCCGCAAATAAAAGCACTGTTATCTGATGTTAAATTACTCGTTGATAATGATCCGTTAGCAGAGGTTATGAGCGAAGAAAATTTTCACATGACTTTCCTCGCTATAACTCAGTCCATCTATGAAGCCTATAATGACATTTCTGAAATTGCCGATCTGACAGAACGGTTCAGCCTTACCATAAGAAATAACGAGCTTAAAGTGAAAGAGCTTCAGCTTGTAGCATTGCCTAATCAGTTATTATTGGCTGGAATCCCTGATAGTAACTCAATCAACCTGCGAAAAATATTTTGGGATGATCTTATGAGTTCTGACTGGCAGTTAAAGTTACAGGATCGATATCTGGGTAAAGCCCTACCCCCTGACTTCTGGCATACGACTATATTGAGATATAAATCTAATAAATTGCCACCACTCATTAGAGAGTATTTCCTTTCACACTCAGAAAAAAGATATGGTGAAATTGAAGGTAAAATCAAACTTGTGCTGACTCGATATGACTGGGACAAGCCTGTAAATATTATTTAGTTGAAAAAATATTAATGATGAGGATCGTAGTGAGATCCTCATCACACAAACTACAGCCATAGCAATAAAGTCCATATCTTGAGAGACAGTTGCCCTAATCCTGCCTGAAACCCCTGAGTAAGCTTGAGCACTATTACATGCTGTATGAGCGGAGCTTAATGATGTCTCATGTAAATCAGACAGTCACCTACGATAGTGACCATCAATCAAAAGTCAGAAGAATGAATCTCTTTGTATCCATTTCTGCTGCTCTCGCAGGGCTTCTTTTTGGACTGGATATAGGGGTAATCTCAGGTGCCCTGCCTTTCATCACAAAACATTTTCAGTTAACCAGTCATGAACAGGAATGGGTTGTCAGCAGTATGATGCTGGGAGCCGCGATTGGAGCAATTTGCAACGGCTGGGTTTCGCATCGTCTGGGAAGAAAATACAGCCTTATGGCTGGAGCCATCCTCTTCATTGTGGGATCACTTGGTTCTGCATTCGCAAACAGTGTCGAAGTTCTTCTTACATTCAGGGTTCTGCTCGGGCTGGCCGTTGGCATTGCTTCCTATACAGCCCCACTCTACCTGTCAGAGATGGCAACAGAGAATGTTCGCGGAAAAATGATCAGTCTTTATCAGCTCATGATCACTTTTGGAATTGTCGTAGCTTTCCTGTCGGATACTGCATTCAGTTACAGTGGCAACTGGCGAGCAATGCTTGGAGTTCTCGCTATACCAGCGGTTATTCTTTTCGTTATGGTGATATTCCTGCCTAACAGTCCCCGCTGGCTGGCTTCTAAAGGCTTGCATGTAGAAGCGGAAGAAGTACTCAGAATGCTCAGAGACACATCTGAGAAAGCACGACAGGAGCTGAATGAGATAAGGGAAAGCCTCCGTATGAAGCAGGGAGGGTTTGCACTTTTCAGGAAGAACAGCAATGTGAGACGAGCCGTTTATCTCGGTATGTTGCTACAGGGTATGCAACAGTTTACGGGTATGAACATTATCATGTATTACGCCCCTCAGATTTTTAAAATGGCTGGCTTCCAGAGCACTCAAGAGCAAATGATTGCGACCATTGTCGTGGGTCTGACCTTCATGTTCGCCACCTTCATTGCAGTTTTCACCGTTGATAAAACAGGAAGGAAGCCAATCCTGAAGATAGGATTTAGTGTAATGGCCTTCGCCACAATGGTTTTGGGATACTGTCTGATGAAAGCGGGTCAGGGAGAAATCAGTACGGGTCTGTCATGGGTGTCAGTGGGTATGACGATGTTATGCATCGGTGGTTATGCTATGAGCGCGGCTCCTGTGGTCTGGATACTGTGTTCTGAGATACAACCCCTGAAATGCCGGGACTTTGGGATTACCTGTTCAACCACGATGAACTGGGTTGCAAACATGATTATCGGTGCGACCTTCCTTTCACTTCTGGGTAGCATAGGTCCGGCAGGGACATTCTGGCTCTATACAGGGTTCAATCTGGTCTTCATCGTGATAACTTTTCTGCTCGTCCCTGAAACTAAAGGGGTTACTCTTGAGCACATTGAAAAAAATCTGATGTCTGGTAAGAAGCTTCGCGATCTGGGACAGTAAGTTTAAACCTAATAAAAGCCAGTCATTCATTGCTGGCTTTTATCTTTTCCAAAATATAATTTTTGAAAATTTATAGTCTTTTTCTACAATCATCACACTCACCATTTTCAGGATTCAATATACTACTTACCTTATTCTTTTCTTCCTTAACTCTTCTCCTAACCAACATATCCTCAAGGGTGTTATCAAAATTAGAATCAAGCAATTCTTCTACGATCCAATGCTCAATCTCGCCATTTTTTCCGGTATAATAAATTGATAAATCGAAGTTATTTATTATGAATAGTGCTTTTTCAGCAAAGCTAAGTTCAAAATGTTTCAAAAATAACTCAATCACTATATTTCCACTTGGAAAGTCTAAGAAATTGTCACTTACCCCCCTTTCACTTAATAATTGTGATGTAGTCTCTCCAAGCCTAACCACTACCTCTTTTATATCATCATCTGTGACTTCTGTCTTATCCATTTCAATCCCTCTCTTTGATTTAATGCTATATAATTTTTTATCTGATTTTAAAATAAAGTCAAACTCGCCACATTTATTAAAGGCTAAGAAGAACGAGGTTTAAGAATTTATAAAGTAGCATTTTACTTTATATTCATAGATACTTCTCCTAAGAAGAAAGTGAGGTATCCAATTTTAATTCATCAATTGGTCTTATTGATTTCTATACTTAATATTAATCAAGCATGTTTTCAGAAAACCTTTTTTATTAACTCTTTCATAATGTGACTCTAATCTTAAAATCTCAAATTAGTGATTCATGCTTAAAAGATGGATTTCTATAAATTCATCTTGTTTCATACTATCCTGACTCCCTTCCACTCAAGCACTTACACTCAAAGAGAAGCTATTAGATGGACCATTCACATATACCTGGCGAGGAGAAAAAAAGAGTTGCAACCGATAGAAAATTGATCAATTTTTAACCAATAGTTTTTTTGCTGTTCCATCAAGGAACTTAAATGACTGATAAAACTGATTACATTCATAAGCTTAAGGTTGCCCAGTATCTACGGATGTCTACAAACCTCCAAGAGTTTTCGCTGGATAATCAAGCCCAATTCATCAAAAAGTATGCTGATACGCACAATATGGAAATCATACATACCTATGACGATGCAGGTAAGAGTGGTGTAACTACTACTGGAAGGCATGACTTTAATAAACTTGTTAATGATGTTCTGACAAAGGTTATTAATATCGATGCAGTCCTTGTATACGATGTAAGTCGTTTTGGTCGATTCAAGGATCCCCAAGAAGGCATTTACTATAAATATCTCCTTAAAATGAATAATGTGAATGTCATCTATTGTGCCGAAAACCTCCCGGAAAATAGTGAAACTGAAACATTCATACTTTCTTCACTTATGTACGCAGCGGGAGCCTTAAGTAAAAACCTTTCAATAAAGGTATTTGCAGGACATGTTAACCTGGTGAAAAGAGGATACTATCAAGGAGGAAAACCCGGATATGGGCTTAAAAGAAAGTTACTTGATAATAATAATAAACCAAAGATGATACTCGCTCATGGCGAGAGAAAGAGCCTTCAAACAGACAGAATAGTTCTCACTCCTGGAACAAAAAAAGAAATTGAGCTGATAAAAAAGATTTTTAATATGTTCATTTTTGACGGATTAAATGAGTATCTTATCGCTTCACGACTTAATCAGGAGGGGTATAGATTCAGCGATAAAACAGAATGGACAAGAGGTCGAATTCACTCCGTTCTTATCAATAGCAGATATACAGGCAAATACACATACAACCGAACGTCACAAAAGTTAAAGACAAAAAAGGTTAGCAACCCTGAAGATGAATGGATTGAGTATAGTTCCTTTTTCAAACCAATCATTTCAGAAGAAAAATTTAAATTAGCTAAGGAAATAATTGATAATCGTTCTATAAAAATGAGCAATGAAAAAATCCTTGATTGTTTGAGAAAAATTCTTTCCAAGCATGGAAAAATATCAGGCTTTATTATAGATGAGGAGGATGGTAGTCCATCAAGCAGTGTAATTGCAAACCGCTTTGGAGGTCTTCTTAATGCATATAAATTAATAGATTACACCCCTGATCGAGATTATCAATACTTAGAGATAAACTCTTACCTACGAAAAAAACACGGTGATATTGTTAACAAAATACAAAATGAAATTCTAAGTAGTGAAGTGAACATACTTGAAAATAAACTGGTTTCAATTAATAAATCTTTAAGCTTCTCCATAGTGCTTTCACGATGTAAAAAAGTAGGTTTAAACAAGCATAGATGGATAGTGCGATTGGACAGAAGTCTAAATCCAGAAATTAGTATCATTGCAAGAATGAACAGTCTCAACACAGAGCCTGTTGATTACTACATATTACCGTCATTAGATTTTTTTGAAAATGAATTAAAACTCAAAGATAACAATAACCTTTTGTTCGAAATGTATCGTTTTGATGATATCAAACCATTCTTTAATATGCTATCAACTGATAATAAGGATGTAATATAAATGCAAGATCAAAATGTTCACATGGTTAAAATATCTTCTATTAAGGTGGTGATCCCTCGGTCGAGGAACAAATTTCGTCATGCAGAAATAACTGAAAGCATTGATGCAAGCGGGCTAAGGAAACCAATAACGATTCGAAGGATCGTTGATAAAAAATACGACTTCGCACTTATTTGCGGTCAGGGCCGACTTGAATCGTTGACTGCATTGGGTGAGGAGTTAATTCCCGCTTTTATATTGGATATAGACGAAAACCAGGCTTACATCATGAGTTTGGTCGAAAACATGGCCCGAGTAATTCCTAGAGCAGGGGAACAGTTTCAACGAATAAAAGAAATGGCTGAACAAGGTTTAACTAATAAGGAGATATCAAGCTCTACCGGCCTATCTTTACACTGGATTACAAGCTTAACCATGCTTATTAATAAAGGTGAAAACAAACTTTTATCGGCTGTTGAATCAGGATGCATACCTATATCTTTTGCGGTAGAGATTGCAAGAGTGGACTTCGAGGGTGGTCAAGAACTATTGCTAAAAGCTTTTGACGAAGGTCTGATAAAGCATAAAGATGTTGGTAAAATTCGCGAAATTCTCGACTCGCGTGATGAAGGTCTTAAAGGTTTCATTAATAATAATTTTGGAGTTGCTAAGAAAAAGAAGAAGATGACTACTGATGAATTGCAGCAACTTTATCAGGACAATATCTCTCAACATAAAAAAATTAAAAATAAAGCTGAATATGTAGAGATTAAATTACTGGTTACAAGTCAGATTTTCAAAGAACTTACCAGCAATGAGAATTTTTCTAAAATAGTAGACGAAGAGAGTTTACAAGATGTAGTCAAAGTTATAGTTAAAAATACCACTAATTGAGGTGTAACATGATAAAATACTGTTTCAATGATAAATCAGTTAGTTTCAAACTTACCGACCTAACTTACACAAAAAAGCTACCTGTAAATTTTCAAATAAGTAAGAAATTCACACAAATAAAAAGCACTATATTAGCCATCGGCTTAGTAGAACCAATACTTGTCTTCATTGATCAAACAGACAACTCTGTGAAGATTCTCGATGGTCACCTTAGGGTTGAGGCCCTTAAAGACTTAGGCGAAGATAAAGTTAACTGTCTTATTTCGACCACATACGATACTTACACACCAAATAAAAAAGTCAACCGGATAACAATTATACAGATTCAACGAATGCTAAAAGAAGCAGTAAGAGTAGGAGTTCCTGTTGAAATGCTTTGCACCGCATTAAATATAAGTATTGAGTCTCTGAAATCTAACCTGTCAGTTTTAAAGGGGATCTGCCCGGAAGTGATAGATTTGTTTAACGATAAAGATATCCCAGTTAATACTTTTAGAACATTAAAAAAAATGGTTCCTTTAAGACAGATAGAATGTGCGAACCTGATGGTAAAGTTTGAAAATTATTCAACCCTATTTTCAGAATCGCTATATCACAGTTCCTCTCCTGAATACCTTATACAGCTCCCAAAAAAGAAATCAGACTCAAAACTTGCGAACAGGAAAGCGATAGAACGACTTGAGAAAGAAATGGCTCAAGTTCATTTTGACACTCAAAAAATCAAAGAAACCTACGGCTCGAATAGTTTAAAGCTCACGATTATCATATCTCATATTAAGAAACTGCTTGAGAACCCAAAAGTTTTTCATTGGCTTCTGAGAAATAAAAGCGATTACTTGAATGAGCTGACAGAAATCTCCGACATTAACAAACTAACTTAAAGCTTGTTTTTTTGTGGCTTACATAATTTCCTTTTGTAAATATTAGGATCTACATCTATTTTGCAGATCCTGACTTCGTAACCAAAATTTCTAATACTCTTGTGAAAGTTTTTTAAATTGATTTTTGAAAACAAAGGCAAATCTTCAGGCAGTTTTTTGTTCGTAGCTATGGCGAAAACTAGTTTATAATTTTTGGCATCAGGTCGCTTTACATGATCAGCTAATTTTATATGGTCAGGAAGCTTCTCATTAAGTTTCCCACGGAACTCTGAATCGCTTATAAAAAGTTCAGAACCGACAAATCCTTGTGAGAAAAGGTGGCTCATACTTTGTGAACCACTATAATATTTCACATGAATAAAATCTGATGCATCTTTTATAAGGTCGCAAAATTCAATTTTACTTTTTCCTCCACCATGATGAATAAATTTTTGATCCATATGTGTAAATGATGTGTCACCAAGACAAACATTTTTATTGTAATCTTCTTCTCTTTTATAAGAGTATACCGGAAACTTATCAGACTCCTCATAATGTAGAATCTTTTTCATCTCATCATCAATGGTTGTTACGAATTTTCTATCGGCAACATACCATATCGAGTCTCTTAAAATATAGTTCTGGTCGCCCTCTTTTATCTCAGCATAAAAGCATCTATATAGGGACCATTTTTTTATGGATTCAAAATCGGCATTCAAAACATGCAGGCAATTTTTTTTAAGATCGTCAATAGTTATCTCTGTATTTTTACTGTCGAAAAAATCACAAACTTGTTCTACTGACAAGTTTTCATGTACAAATCGTTGTCTCTTCTCGAAGCAATAACCTATTTGATTTTCCCAGTCAACTATTTCAGGCTCTCCAATCCATACATCATCAAATTCTCTTGATTTTATTTTCTCAATTAAAATGAGATCCAATATTTCAATTTCTTCTTCGTCGGCTTCTTTAATATTATTAACCCACTCGAATTCTTCAGGAAGTGGTAAAAGATAAATAGAATTTATTTTAGATAACAATTCGGGAATAGCTTTCAATTCAATATCAGGCATAATTACAAAAGCATCTTTTCCAGTTATTTTATTTCCTAAAACATCTTCAGTGGAAGTGCCCGTGAGGGTCGTGAGAATATCCATCTCAGAATCTATTTTAAGATTATATATATCGACTTCTTTACTACTCTGACTACGGGTTAAAAGATTGGTTTCGTTATGACTACCTTTATCCAGGCTACGGATTTTTTTATGTTCAATACATTTAAGGGTTGTTTTCAGTCCAAAACCTTTGACAATGCAACTATCATTAATTAAGTGATGACCAGTTCCAAACGGAATAAGATACCTTGAGTTATCAACCTCAACCACCAGTACTGCTCCAGTGCTACTATTCATACCAAAAAAATCGGGCTTTATGTCTGCCTTTTGGCTTGTAAATAAAGTAGTCCATTCAGGTAGCACTGGGTCAGAAATTTGCTTTGCAAAGAGGTATGCTCTTGCATCATCCATTTCAAATTCAATAGGTTTTTGGACTTTTTCCAAATTCAAAACCTGATCAATGTCATCATTAATTTTTTTTGTTTTATAAATTGAAAGTTTTATCTTCATTATATTTACTCCCAATGTCTTATCGGGCCAGTATATTTAAGGAGTTCAATAGCTGAGTGTCTAATGTTTCTCTTACTGGAGTAGGCAATCCATTCGCAACCCTATAATTCTTAATTGCTGTCCTTGTGGCTGGCCCCATGCTCCCGTCAATATTACCGTTGTAAAAACCTTTATCGAGCAAGGCGAACTGCACTCTCATGATTAACCGCTTACGTTTTTCTGTATCAGCAGTCAGCCCACTACTTGCACGGTTGGCACCTGTGGTTCCTGCTGAGCTTGTTGTAGTTGAGCTATCCGTGTCATTAGAACGAAGCGAACGGACTGAGGAGGAGGAGGACGACGAACGAGTTCCTGAACTGGATGAGTCTGAAGTGCTTGGCGAGCTGTATGTTTTGGGATAGTAAGGAGTGCTTCCGCCATAGTAACCACCGCCTGATGAGGAACGGTGTGAGCTGTGGCTACGGTGAGAACTGTGACTTCTGTGTCCTGCAATGTAGAACGGCACTTCGGTGTTGAGCGGGGCTATCACCAAATCATGTTCGTTCAGGGTCATGCCAGGTAAATCACTGGCACCAGTAGATGAATCACTTGCCCATACAGAGTTATTAAGAGCCAAAAATCCAGGAAGCAGAGCCGCGAAATTAAACTTTTTCATATTATTGGTCTCGGAGGTTGATGAAAACGGCCTTTTGACGAACTGAAATAACCAGTACAGGAAGACTTCTGAGTGCATTCATCACATTCTTTGGGATAGTAATTTTTCCAGTCTGAGATGGACTGTGTAGCAAAATCCCATGCCCTTTCAGGAAGGTGACACAGTGGATAATTGAAGATGGTAAGAGGGATACCTGACCTGTGTGCAGTGTCTACAGCCGAAAGGATTTGTTCGCTGTAGTTGTCGTGCTCTATAAAGATTGATGACCAGTTTTTACGGGCCCATCCAATCGACTCAAGTCCCATCAGGGAGATCTGGTTAATGTTCGAGAACACACGACCAGCAAACTCTACTATGTCATCAAGCTCTTTGAAGTTCGCCTGAGTAGGGATGACTCTCAGTTCTATGTTGATCCCTGAGTTACCGGCATTGATCATTCCCCTGACTGTTTCATCAAATGCTCCCTCGCTTCCGACAAGGTAGTCGTGCACTGATGCTCTTGAGGAATAAAGCGGTATCCCAAACGTGATTTTGATCTTCTCGCTTCTTTCTTTCATCTGCTGGGTAAAGCTGACATCCGCAAATTTCCGTCCGTTGGTAAGAACATGCAGTGCTGTGTCAGGGGAATTTTCGATTATGAAGTCCAGAAAATGCAGGAAGTCTTCGCCATAGAGCAAAGGCTCTCCCCCGCTCACTCCCACTACTCCATTCAGAGAAAAGGAAGCTATAGCCAGAGCTGACTTGTTAAGAAGCCAGTCATCGTTTCCAGCTTTAGGAGGCTGAGAACAAAACAGGCAACTGTTGTTGCACCTTTCAGTGACAAGGACAGTGTTGTGGTTTGCTCTACGGGACAGTATCACCCGGAGCATGTTTCCGTTGTTCACAATCCCAATGTCACCATTTTCAATGGAATCGAAAAGTTCCTGGCTCACAATCGAGTCTGCAAAATATGCAGGCAGTCTGGAATCGAGTTGTGTTGAAGTGACAAGCAAATTTGGCAGATAGAATTGAGGATTCTCGGGCTTGGTTTTACACAGGCAATAGAAGCCTTGCTGAACGGGTAAATCTGATGAAAACCGGAAAATATCGTTTCTCAGCACCTCAGACATAAGCCCACCTTTTGAGCATCTCAGCCATTGGTCCATCCTGAGAGATTTCATTCAGGAGGAAGCGGAACATCCCCTTGTGATACTGGCAGAAGGTTGATCGACTCTTATCTCCAACAGGCTCCCCATGAACACTGATGTTCTGGCAAGGATCTGCTCCACAGAAAGGCTGATAAGCGCAGGTGTCACAACCTGGCATGGCGAAGTTGAATGATGATGAGAGAGCGGAACGGTAGTATTCGTTGCTACTGAATGAGAGTGAGGCAAACTCTCCGGCACTGAAATCTGCTTCGGGATTTACTTTCTGGAGCATACGGCTTTCGTCACTACCGTAGACCTTACCGTCATAGTTGAACAGGATGCAGTTCAGCACTACTCCGCTTGGTGATTTCAGATCTGCATAACCACTGAAACCCGGATTGAAAATCCGCTTTAGATGGATTGAAGCCGAATGCTCAACGACAGGTATGCCCTTCTGGTTCTGAAGCAACACTTCCTGCATTAACTTTTTATAAAACTCAAAATATTCAGGCATTGAAAAAGCAAAGCTCTGCTTCTGAGCAAACCCGTAGGGACTTACAGGCCGGATAAACATGTCAGTGATGCCAAGAGACAGATGAGCATCCACTATGGAAGCTGGCTCTTTTGTCAGCTCCTTAGTAACTGTGGTTACCGTAGCTACCCGGTTTGCTCCCAGCTCTTCTGTGATTTTTCTAATGCCCGTGACGGCTTTGTTGTGAGCCTGATAATCGGTAAGGATACGGTTTTTATTGTGGACAGCTTCATTACCATCAAGAGAAGCGGAGAAGGTGATATTCCGTTCTTTCACCCATGAGAGAATGCCTTCATCCAGTATTGAGAGACTGGTAGCAATAACCATTTCGAAAGCATCACTACCTAACGAACTCACACACTCATCATAAATTGACTGGACGAGATCGAACCTGAGAAGCGGTTCTCCGCCCTGCACTTCAATCTTGTAAGGTGGGATGCCCAGCTTCTTAATGGTGCTTACGATTTGTGGTATCAGTTTTGGATTCAGATCGTAACCATCAGCGGTGACCGATGCTCTGCTGACCTGGCAATACTTGCAAGTGTGATCGCACCTGAGAGTCGGCACTATCATGAAGATTGGACGGACGGCCAGTTCATTCATCAGTCGTTTGGCAAAGGCTGAACTCAGAGAAGCTTTTGAAACTGCCTGAGTTGCATCGTCAGCAATGAACAATCGGCTTTCAAGTAGTCGGGAGGTGGTTTGCTCTGGAGGAAAGCTGTTATCGGCAAGTAAGCTCAGTTCTTCGTTATTAACGAAGCTGTGAAAGCCAGCAAGGTTGCTGATGAAGACTTTGCCATTGCTCAGGCGGTCAAAGTTGAATGGCATAGTGTTCATTGAGAGAGTCTCGAATCAATACTCCTCAGAACATTATCGATGATAGAAGACCTGACTTGGCCGGTTTGTGCCTGAAGCTTCTCTCTAAGTTTGTAATCATTCAGAAGTCGCTCAAACTCGAACTCAACCCCGTCATTCCAGTCATCGAACGAGACGAGCCAGTACTCATTGTCTTCATCCAGCTTCCAGCGGGTGACAGTGCTCATCCAATAGAGACTACTCCTCACCACCCACTCAGAATGCACTGTTTTATCTATATTTTTTTCAATCACATCATCACCAATAAAGTAAAATGCAAAATACAGAATTTTCTTTCGCTATAGTGAAAAAACCACACAGCAAGCTTAGAAATAAGATAATAACCGATTGATTTATGTTAACTTTTATTTTTTAGTAGGATATTTCTTAATTTATCTTAACCATTAAAATTAAAATGTAAATATTTTTTATAAATTACTGTGCATTATTTTTACATGATTTAATTTTTTTCAGGATGTGAAGCTCAACCGAGAAAAATACAACCAGTTGTTTTTATTGGTTTTTTTTATTAAGTTTTATTTTTGCTAGGCAACCTACTAATTAATGTAACTTCTGAGTGAATAATCGTAAGCAGTGTTAGAAGTTCATTTTACAATCACTTTTCAACCTTAAAAATAGAAAGAGATAACGTCTTATCCAACTGAAAATCAACCAGAAAAATAAAAAAACCTTTAATTTCAAAGAAATAATATTACTCTTAGTTTTTTTGCTAATTTTTAATAAACATGTTGATTTAATCGTTTTATTACATTAAGTTAATTAATGATTGCGTATTAGATTACAATCTTGTCGAGAGAAAAATAGCATGAGTAAAGAAAAAAATACTGCCACATCTATCGAACCCTCCAAAAACGAAATTAAACCAAGATTACCATACGACTTGATTTTACTGTTTTTAATACTATCAGGTGGTTGGTTATTTGGTGAAATGATGATCAAGAATCCTAAATTCATTTCTTTATCTGAAAGCTTCAAAAATTTACCAGATTACATAAGCATTCTCCCTGCATTTTCGGGTGGACTATTTATAACAGCTTTATTTCTTTATCGAGGAAAATCTATAAAATCTCTAAATGATTGTGTTTTATTTTCTACATCTGCATATGCCTTATATCTTTTTTTATTCGACACTTCCCTTTATGATAAAACCAAAAATATAACCGAAGTATTGGTCGATCCTCTATTATTTTACTCAAAGATATCTATATTAATTTGCACTATTGGCAAAACCATTATCACGTTTAGTGAGTTCATCACTGAATGGACAAAAGAAGACGCAGAATCACGAAAGAAAAAAGATATAAAGAATGAAGATAACCAAAGGAATATACCAATTAAAATTATTGATCAAACTACTGCTGGCTTATTAGAAAAAAAAACAGTAATTTCTCCCATCATGTTGGAAGGTAACCCTGTAACACCCATCATTGCACTAGATTCTTTCCCAAAAAACGAACTCGATAATTTATCCTTTGATTATGCAATTGAGCATTCAAAAGATGGTATGGTTTTACATGAAAAAATATCCGTATCTCTATCTAATAAAAAAAACAAGAGTATAAGTGGCGAGTCCATTACCTCACATTCGAATAAATACGGAAAAGTAAACAATATTCTGTCGATTCTATACGTCCCCCCTTCAAAAAAATCAATTATTGTTTCACTTGTAACCATTGCGATTTTGCTATCAGCATCTCCTTTCATTTATGTGGTTATTCATCGTTAGGCATAACCCTTGAACACATATAAGCAACTATTATTATAACAGCTGTTATGTCCATCATTACCATGCCACGTATATATTCAGGCGAAAAAAAAGTAACAATTATATTTATAAGGACCACTATCAATGTAAAAATTATCATTAAACCTCCGAATTAATTAAATAACATCTAATATCAATATAATAATAAATAATTTTGTCAAGATTTGAAGAGAATAATATTGTGAAAAAGCAAGGGCTAACTGAGCGATGCTCAGTTGCCTTGCTTTTTCCGCCCTTCGGTTGAAAAAGAAAGATCAAAGCCACCCCGCAATCAAATGCCAAACCATTGACACCATTGTTCTTTATGGTATTTATTATATATAGCATATGGGTTTGCTATTAAGCCTAAATATCAAAAGGAGTTGATATGGAAAAATTAAATATTATTTTCGATGATGAGTTTCCTTCTTCGTTTACCAATGTTCCTATCGCAAAGAAGCTACCACCCAATCGTCGTCGCAGTTACTCAGTAACTGTAAGATTAAATGAAGTTGAGCTGAGTCAAGTAAACCAGTCCAGAGGACAGCTAAGCAGGAGCTGTTGGCTGAGATCTTCAGCTCTCAAACAATTGCCTCCCTCAGTTCCAGAGGTAAACAAAGAAGCCTGGCATCAACTGACGGCTTCTCTGCAAAAATTGAATGACCTCGGTTCATATCTCATTCGTCGCGGAACTGATGCTCAGCCTTTGAGTAATGAGGTAGATACTCTCAAGCTAAAGCTGTCTCATGTGAGAAATGCCCTGCTCTCACTCGATAAGTGATGCTCTGCTCGTGAAAGGAATGCAGAAAATCCGCAGGGGTAAGAGCTTCAAAGGTGTCGTCTCATATGTACTTGCCCCAGCACCTCATCACAAGACAGATCCCATGATAATCGGCGGTAACATGATTGGCTTATCTGTCGTTGAGCTGACTGTTGAGTTCATGCGAACACATAAGCTCCGCCCAGATGTGCAGAAACCTGTCTGGCACAACTCCCTTCGCCTTCCTATAGGAGAATCAATCAGTAATGAGCAGTGGAAGCTTGTTGCTGACGACTACATGAAGCGAATGGGCTTCTGTGACACTCATCTTCGTTGTTATGTCCTACACGATGATGAGGCCGGCCAGCACATACATATAATTGCTTCTCGCATAAACGTTTTAGCAGATGGCCTGTTTTACTTGGGTAGGAACGAGAACCTTAAGAGCACTCGTATCATTCAGGAACTTGAGCGAGACCATAATCTTACTCGGACTAAAGGTCTATCTCTTCCTTCAACACCCAAAGTCAGGAAAACTGGCAGGAATGAAGAAATGATGGAAGCAAGGACAGGCAACAAAGCACCAAAAAAAATCATCCAGGAAGCAATTGAGGCGGTGCTCAGTTTCTATGGCACCATCACCATTGAAGATTTTGTTTATGAACTCAGCAAGCTAAAGATAACAGCCAAAGCGAGCATTGCTTCTACGGGTAAAATGAATGGCTTCTCATTTGAGTATGCAGGAATCGCCTTCAAAGCATCTCAGTTAGGTAAAGCCTACTCATGGTCGAGCCTGAGTAAGAGGGTTATCCTCACCGCTGCTGTCGAGCCTCAGAAGATAGCTGATACAGAGTTGCCTGAAGAGGAGTTAGTAGCAGTGGAAAGAGTGACGGACATAGAAGACGAGCCTGTGTTCCACTCCCCTGCTATTCCACATATTGAGGAGACGAATACTAAACAGGTTCGCTGGCTACTATGGGTCCCATACCTGAAACAGATTATCCAAGCCTTGAAAGCAACGGGTCTGAGTATTCTTAAGCCGTCAATCAAGATGAAACCTTTCCACATCGTTACTCCCACCCAAAACACTGGCGATAAAAAATCACTCGCAATCATCAAAGAAAGCACCACCGGGAAAAAAAGATTTTCTATTTGATGCCTCTTAAACCTTCTAGTTATCAGTAGCTTAAAACTAAACATTAAGTCAAATACGCTTTATATCCTTATTAATAATCATATTGATAGGAAAAACCGATCGATCGTTTTTACAGATCAATTTTTATATCATGATAGTTTATAACTATCAAAAAGATCTGATCGATCGGTACAAATGATTTGCTAGACACTCATTACTGGCCGTAATGTAACTTCAAACGAAGCGATATAGCTCACTGATTTATCAGCAAAATAAACTGAAGGATCAGTGCGATCTGAATACAACGAAACGATACCGGATGGTCTTATGACAACAATGACTGAAGTTAAGCAGCCTAATTTCCTAATGATGAAACGAGTATGGATTGCCATCGCTCTGCCAATTGTCATCTTCTACTTCTTGGGTATGAGAGGATTAGTGCAACTCGCTATTATTTGGGTTTTCGCAAGCATCATGCTTTTGATGTTTGCTTATAAAAAATTCCGCATCAAAAAGTGGAATGCCAGCACCAGGGACCATTTTGGCGAGCAGGACGGGATGTGGAGCCATGAATTTGGCCCTACTTCAATGAAGCTCGACCAGCACAGAGGACTGATTCATCTCAGGGAAGAGAATAAACATAAGACCTATCCCTTCTCTGCGGTCAAGGAGTGGAGATACAACTTGTCTACCACAAGACAAAGAACAGGCTTGGATAGAGAACTCGACCGCACCCATGACTTCAGAGAATCAGGGTTTTACATCGCAGTAGACGATGTTCAGTATCCAGAATGGCGGGTAATGTTCTTTCCTCAAAAAGGTGACTTCAACTCACAGGAAGGTATCCGTGATACGGAACTGCAACTTAAGCGGTGGATGCACATCTTCGATAAAATCATCAATCGATAAATTTAAAAATGATTACTTATCAATAGATTATAAAAACCAATCTTATGATTGGTTTTTTTTTGGCTCACCACCCTAAAGATTATCTTAACGATCCCGATAAGTTATATGTTTCATCAAATTTTAATAGGGAAATAAAATGTCTGAAGCATTAAACGAAGGTAAAATCATGCAGGCTCTCAATTGGGCTTACGATAAGGCTCTGGATGGAAGCTTACCAGGAACAGATTCAGCCTATGAAATGGCCGAAAGCTATCTTAAAAGTAACGACAGTTTAGCAGAAAAAGTAAAATCATTAATTCGTTGGCAAAATACCAAATCAGCCACTGCTGGATTCATCTCAGGTGTTGGTGGAGTCATCACCCTCCCGGTTGCAATCCCTGCCAGTATAGCTACAGTCATTTACGTCCAAATCCGTATGATTACAGCCATCGCTATCATGGGCGGATATGATGTAAAAGATGATCGTGTAAAAACCATTGTCTATAGCTGCCTTGCTGGAAATGCCGCTAAAGACATACTAAAAAGTACAGGCATCATCATCGGTTCCAAAATGTCTACTCAGTTGATCAAAAGTATTTCAAAGGAAACTATTTTTGCTATCAATAAGCAGGTGGGTTTTAGATTACTAACGAAATTTGGGGAAAAAGGAGCCATAAACTTAGGCAAGATGATACCCGTAGTCGGTGGAATCATAGGCGGTACTTTCGATGGAATTTCAACTAATATTGTTGGAAATGTAGCACGTAAAACCTTCATTGATAGCAGTGCATTGCTAAAGAATTAAAGATTAACAGTTTAGAGCGTCTGATACACGAACGAAAAGCCTTCTAATCTTTCAAAAAAAAGAATAATTGTTGGAAAAATAATCTTTAAAAATACTTTAAAAAAAGATTTGCAACATTTAATCTTTTTTATTAATTATAACAACCTAAAAAACACCTAATATAAAGGATTGTAATCGTGACAAAAAAAAGAATTTATCACAATCAAAATGCGTTAAAAGTCAGACTTAGAGATGAAGAAAAACCCATAACTTTTGTTCTGGGCTCTGCTATTTCAAGAAAAAAAGAAGGCGTTGGTATATGTGATGTTCAAGAAACATCGGCTCTAATCAAAGACGTAATTTCGAAAAGAAACAGAACCTTCGAGTACGAAGAATTTCTATTAGAAAACAGTCTTAATGATGAGTACAAATCTCTCTTTGAATTTATTTCATCAATTCAAGGTCAGAATGGTATAAATGATATTATAAAAAAAATTGTTACTGACAACATTGATCTCAGCACAAATAAACACAGGATACCTACTGCTATCGATGAGTTTACATCTTCAATAGCAAACGGAGAATATAGAGTAGCAAACATCGTTACTACAAACTTTGACACTTTAATTGAAGAATCTTTTGAAGAAAAAAACATTAAGACTAATTGCTTCAGCATGGTTTCAGATTCGCACCTGTCAGAAGGACACAACGATGAATTAAATATATTCCATATTCATGGTGTCTGGAGCAAAAATGATACTATGCACTCGCATAGCCAGTTAAATGTCAAAAGAGAAAAACTGGAAGGTTCTCTACACGAGTTATTTTTAAATACTTCAGTTGTCATAATGGCTTATGGAGGATGGGAGGATAGCTTTACACGTACATTAAGCAATATAGTAAATTTTCCAAATGCTGATTATAAAATTGCATGGTGTTTTTATCCAACTTCAATTGAAACGATAGAAGATAGCTTTGAAAAATGGTTTGATCGGCTATCACCCGCAATCGCACAAGGAAGAATTCAGTTTTTCAAAGGTATCGACTGTTCAGTATTTTTTAAAGATGAGAACTTAGTAGAAGTTCAAAAAAAAAAGTAGTATCTAAAGCAGCAGCTAACATCTCACAGAGCTTTAACTTTTCTCATTTCGATAGAAGAACTCATTATTTGTATACTCGACAAAATGAAAAAAATAAGGCTCTGACTTTTCTAACTGAAAAGCAAAATGTTTTTATTGAGTCAGGTCTTGGTTATGGCTTATCTGATTTCTTATACTCAATAGCAGATGCAATGGATTTTGATGACTCTGCGCTAATTCAGATTGATCTCTCTGAAGTTATATCTAAAAAACAGCTTGAATCCAAGATAAAAACAGATGCTGGAGCAGATATTTCGCAGATAATTTTTCATTATATAAGTCATCACGATGAGAAAATAATTTTACATTTTAAAAACTGCTCGAATGATCTCGACGAAGATGCAGTATCCTATCTACGATCCTTAACAAATCAGATATCATCTACCAACCCAAATTCAATAATAGTTTTCTCCTCTGATGTATTTATCAGGGCATTTAGAGACATTTCAGTCAAGCTCGATAGTCTTTCCTACAATGAAGTATCATTAATACTTAAAAACCGCTTTGAAGAAAGAACTTTCTCTCATGAAGAACTTCACTCTTTTCATACATTATCAGAAGGTATTGTAAAGAAACTTGACCGTATTATATACTACTTGGATGATGCATCTGCACAGGACGTAATTGAAAAAAAATCACTTTTTGTTGGCGTTAGCTATTTTGAAACCATATCTGAAAAAACTTTAAAACAGATAGAAACTTTAAAAACATCCACAAGTGATACTTTAAGTTTCACTCTAATAAAAATACTCTCAATTTTAAAAAATGGGGAGTCATTAAAAAATATTACAAAAAGCAAAATTGGCAGAGATATAGACTTAGATAACATCAAAAAAATTGTTGATATGGGTATAGCAAAAACCATCATGATAGACAATAACACTCACATAGCAAAAATCAATCCTATTGTAAAAGACTATATTATTTCGGGAATGCAAATAGAAGAAATTAATGCTATTTCGAGTGAGTTTTTAAATATAACTATTGTTGAAACTAAAGATGGCTTAAAAATAAACTCTACAAACAGAAGAGTTCTTGAGCAGGGTTATAGCACAGAAGGAGACAATGGATGTTATTTACTTGTTCGAAATATATTCGAATGTAAGCATAATTTAGATAAATTCGTTGACACACCTGAAGAGTATGAGCGCCATCTTCGTCATTTATCACGACTATCAACTTTATCATTAAGATATGTATATGCTTTAAAGAACGCCTGCGTCTATAATGAAGTAATATCTTCTAGCCTTGAACTGCTTGAGGCTTATGGTGATACTCCGCCTCCACATTATTACAAATACTATTTATTTATAGCATCATCATTTCGTATTCTTGGCAAGTATAAAGATGCTAAAACATACTTAGAAAAATGTCTTAATACATGTCCTTCAGATGACAAACCTACCTTATCTGAATGTTACGTTCAGGAACTTTATCTTTTAGAGAAAACAGATGAAGGCAAAGCTATTGAATTAGCAAAAAGGAGAAAGAAAGAATTCAGAACAAGCTCAATAGCACATATTGTATCTGATAGCGTTTTGTCCTTAAATAAGCCAAAACAAGAACGTATTAAATCGCTAACTTCATTAGTTAGAAAATCCAGAAAACTCAACTTCCACACTCTTGCAAATAACATTTCTCTTGACTTGAACAAGGAAAGAAAACCACAGGATAGAATATCATCTCTTGATGAAGTTTTGCATTATGAAACAAGCTCATATAATCAATGCCGTGCACTTCTCGTTAAGTATGAAACGTTCGAAGAAAATAATATGCTTGAAAACATTAAGGATGAAGATATTGCTAAATTGAGAAATGTTTACAACTATCTTTTTAATCAAAGATTTGACCATTTATTTAAACGTTGCCATATTTTGTTATGGAAAATAGCTGAATACCGCAAGAACTTAGATATTATTTTCATGATTTATTATAAAGGACAAACAATATGGATACTTAATAATGACACGGAGTCTGAAGAAGAATATAGTGAACGATTTATTTCACTACTTAACTAAGTAAAATAAGAATTTATGGAGTGATTTAGCTAGCATAATTCACTCCACAGACAAACATCATTTTATGTTAATGATTATGTTATCGCCTGAATCAAGTTAGATTTAACATACCATTATATTAGATAAATACCCCACCACCTGCTTAAGAATATGTTTGAAATATACCTTAGCCTTGACGATGATTGCGAATATTGAAAAATACTTCGATTAATTTTAACCCTAATTATCAAAGCAACAATGTCGTAAAAACTAAAAAAACCTATCTTTTTGCATGTTAGTAAGAACAAACCTCTTATAAAAAGCTTAATGCAATATATAAAAAACTCCGCATAAAAAAATAAATTAAAAAATCGATACAATTAAACAAAATAGTTAGGGTTAGAAATATAAATAAGATGAAAAATACATGATAAAAAATCTTTATTTATTTTAATTGGCGAAACTTTCGCATTTAGCATGAGCTTGCCAAATGAAAGTTAAATGCTGTCAAGGTCTTGCCTTTCAGTGACAACCCCGTTTATTAAATTACTTCACCTCTCCTAATAACATTTTAGAATGCATTAAATTTAGCACGTTTTTATAACCATGCTAAAATGAAATAATCATAAAAAATATAATGCTAAGATTTTTTAAAAAAATATGGCCTTATAACATTCACCAAAAGAGCACTAACTAAAATCAGGCTAAAACCAATTACTTGCTTGCTTGTAGGTTGTTCATCGAGAAATGTTGAAGCAATAATTACTGTTATAACGGGTGATAGCAGAGTCGCATAGCTTGCGAATTCTGCACTCTCGTTCTGAATGAGATAAAACCAGATGAAATATACCAGTGCATTACCTACAATACCGAGATAGAGAACACAAAGAAGACACTCAGTATTAGTGAAAGCAGTGACAATAGGTTGTAATAATGGACCTGATTGAAAGAAAGGATAAGTAATGGAAACCAGAATAGTTGAAACCAATATCTGCCAGAATAATCTCGCCTTAAATGGAGTGACAGTCACTATCTTTTGAGAAACGACAGCTCCCATAGCCCAGAAAATGGCACTACACAGAATTACAACCTCACCCAACCCAACATGCACTTCTTTAAGTATCAACAAGATCCCCGAGATACAAAGAAGGAGTGAGAACAGGGAGAGTAAGTTCAGCTTTCTTGCTAAGCCCATCAGGATAATCGAGGTAAAGCAAGGCATTGTGTAAACAAGGATTGTCGCATTCGTAACAGAGGTGAAGTGAAGTGCGATGCTATTGAGCGTTGGAACCAGGAAAACATTTGGCACCGCAATTATTGCGATTCTTAAAAATTCATCATAGTTAAGGGTTTTAAGGCTTTCACGGATACTTTTGTTGAATATCAAAAAAATAATACTACATGATACAAGAGAACCCGCCATTCGGAATGCATAAGGCCCTATCACATTGATCGCAATTTTTGAAACAGGAAATGAAGTGCCCCATATTGAAGCCATTAACATCGTAAGCCAAAAAGAACTTTTAGTCATTAATCTATGCCTTCCCATACCTTGCTATAACAGACATTCGCCTGCTTTTCTGATTAGCTGTAACCATCGATACGAAATGAGGAACCTGTTTCTCTGATGTATCAAAAAGAAACAACTCAGCAAAACCTGGGGTCAATGTATCAACTACCTTCTTTCTATCCTGATCAAGTATATGTGTTAAACCACCAAAGTTCGGGTCCCAATTTTGAGTAATATTCAAGGCCACCCCGACATTGTTACCTGAATCCGTATGGGTGTTGAGAAAATGGCCTTTATCGAAACGATTGATATAGAAAAGGTCGGTATTCCCTATCTTCCTTCCGGTTAAGCAAGTAATCAGATCTTTAAACTCATCGGAGTTACAAAAGTTATAAGCAATTGTTGAAGCTTCACATGAAGCAACATTATCTTTCACTTCATTGGAGATTCTTCTGAAGAAGAAACTGAATTTATTATCGCAAAAATCTGCAAAACAAGAATTGAAACTCTTTTCAATCTCATCTGCCGGAGTCAAGAATGAGAGATCTTTTTGTTCTAAGGAATTTTTGTATATGTAAGTCCAGGACTCCTCTGATGAATCCTGTGACGACTCCATAATCTCATAAATTTTTGAAGCGAATTGAGATTGTATGTTTTTGGTAAGATAACCTTTGTCGTTAAAGGCAATACTATCAATGCTCATTTAAAAAATCTCTTCTTCGCGAGACTTGAAATCTTGCAATGAAAGAATGAATTTTTTACCCACAAGGTGTGGTTTGTCGTAGCCAGTTATAGTTTTGACAACCTGATCCGTAACAATACCAGCCATGATTGATAATGAGGGAGCACTTTGCCAGGCATTTACCTTCCTGTCACCATCTATGAACGAGTGCTTAAGGCGGGCTTCCTGAAACTTTCTAATGTCTGAATTGCTGTCGTAATATTTATCCTTAACAGAATTCTTAACTTCATCGAATCCACTATGAACACCATCATTGAGGTAGATGGGACCAACGGAGATCTCTAAAGGATCACCACCCAGCTCAATAACAGGGATGGCTTTGTCTTTAGCTATGCTATGGATGATTTCTTCAGCAGTGTCCTTACGATAGTAACCCAGTGCTGCCCAGGCAAGGATGATGAAGGTGCTGTCACCAATGAGTTCTTCAAGTCTTGTTCTGTCGGGAGAAGCGAACTCAAAGAATGTCTCCACATTCACGTTTTCGTTATAGGCAAGGATCGTATCTTTGGCCGCATCAACTTTGTTCTTGCCTACATCATCTGTGCGATACAACACCTGCCGGTTGATGTTTGACAACTCGACATCATCCCCATCAATGAGTCTTAAGGTGCCTATACCTGACATAGCCAGTTGAAGTGCACACCATGTGCCCCATCCTCCCATCCCGAAGATGGCTACCTTACTTTGCTTTAGCCGTTCCTGATACACGAAAGGATGTTGGTTATCAGCATCTATCAGGGAGAACTGAAGAATTTGCCTGTTGTACCTTTCTACTTCCTCACCAGACAGCACTTTTGAGAAGAAGGAGTTGTCCTGAAGGAGCTTCCTTTCCGCCAGGCCCGCAACCAGTCCATCCAGATGTTCACTTTCAATCTGGACACCCTCACTGACCAGTTCTTTAAAAATCCGGGGAACTGTCCTTTTACCATCCATTTTGGCAAGAGCTGGTCTTACCCAGGAAGGAGGATCATTGATGACCTGAGATACTCCTGGGATTTCTCCAATACAAATATCTCCATCATCTGCGAGAATGATGTGATGAGATTCTTTAATGAGGGGTTTAATATTCGTTAGTGACATGGTGTGCTCCAAAAAAAGTAAGGCCGCATACGAGATGCGGCCTTTGTCATACGTTATCAGCTAAGGACGATAACCTGACCTTTGGTATACATAGCATTTTCTTCAGTGATAGCAGAAATGCGCTGAGACAGAGTAGAGAACTTGATCATAGTGATACCCTCTTGCTTGTTCAGTTAGGTTTGTAAAGTTGTGTTTGTGTATCGATACCACTCCAATAAACAACATTAATGATTTCCTCGTCAATAACCCTAGCGGTAAAAAGCCATACTCTTTGTTAATTTGAAATCTTAAAAGAACAACCCCCTATATTTACAAGAAAATTCAGAACTTAGATCATGCCAATAATGTTTTTATCAGCATTTTGTTAACATGCACTTAAAAAGTGCAACTTGAAAAGCACTCATTAGTAACCCTAAGAAATAGTTAGAATTCTTACTTAGTTGGTAAACTTATGACAGCACGGTTCAGGGTTCAGCAGGAAGCAGGAAGCAGGAAGCAGGAAGCAGGAAGCAGGAAGCAGGAAGCAGGAAGCAGGAAGCAGGAAGCAGGAAGCAGGAAGCAGGAAGCAGGAAGCAGGACAAGTGAGTGAGGAGCTGTAAATGCTTAAAAAAATGGCCTGTATGACTGCCCTTTGAGAAAGTCGAAAAGCCATTACTGAAGAAGTTATTAACCTGGGATTAACTAATGAAAAGTTATTACAACCTCTTTTTCTTACAAGAAGTTGGGTCTTTAATTTCATAGGGAATCTCTTTTCTAAAAATTAGCTTCTGAGTTCTGAATACAGCCTCAACTTCATACTCATTCCATATTATGTATTCAATAATGAATTTATAAAAATATAAAACACGATCAAGACTAATGTTCGAAGGTATTGCATAGAAGTTTGGACTAAGTAAAGCCGAACTCAAAATAGCAATAATATTGCTGGGCCCTTTTAGATAAGGATTTTCGTAATCTTGCTGATATTTAAAGAAGTAACCCACACAGAAAAGATAGGCATCTTTAACAACTTTATTTTTATTACATTGTGACTCATCGTATCGTATGATAAATCGATTAAGAAGAATCAAAAACCTTTGATCAGGCAAATATTTTTGTAATTTATCCATAATAAGCATCCTTGCTAAGTTGTCATCCTTGACATGTTACTTATAACGCATATGAACTAAAAATCAATAGCTAAACTATCTTCGAAACTTTTCAATAATTGCTTTCAAACCATTTAAAAAACCTCCGCGCGATTTTGGTTCTTCTGCCTCAGGCTCAGGCTCAGGCTCAGGCTCAGGCTCAGGCTCAGGCTCAGGCTCAGGCTCAGGCTCAGGCTCAGGCTCAGGCTCAGGCTCAGGCTCAGGCTCAGGCTCAGGCTCAGGCTCAGGCTCAGGCTCAGGCTCAGGCTCAGGCTCAGGCTCAGGCTCAGGCTCAGGCTCAGGCTCAGGCTCAGGCTCAGGCTCAGGCTCAGGCTCAGGCTCAGGCTCAGGCTCAGGCTCAGGCTCAGGCTCAGGCTCAGGCTCAGGCTCAGGCTCAGGCTCAGGCTCAGGCTCAGGCTCAGGCTCAGGCAGGAACGATGCTGAATTTAGATAGTCTGAGTCAACATAGCTAACATCATTAGCTTCAAAATCCGATATATTTGTCTCAT
Source organism: Pantoea sp. BRR-3P (assembly GCF_039621635.1). Taxonomy (NCBI): domain Bacteria; kingdom Pseudomonadati; phylum Pseudomonadota; class Gammaproteobacteria; order Enterobacterales; family Erwiniaceae; genus Pantoea; species Pantoea sp. BRR-3P. The sequence goes on along the minus strand of NZ_CP155066.1, from coordinate 750,131 downwards.
TCGCAGTCAGTTCGTATAAGTTAGTTTGTGAAACTATCGAAATTTCATTACTCGTATTGAAAGTATCTTTAACATCATCGATAAAAGAAACATAAATCAATTTGAAATGATTTGTATGTAGCAACAGTGGTTCTTTATCATCAGGAAAACCAAAAAAGAAAACAGTTAGAAACTTATTAGCTTTTTTATAGGACTTTGTTTTTTTATCAAAAAGGGACTTCCTGTACCTCTCAGCTTTCTCTCTTTGCTTTTCATACTCTTTAAAGAAAACATCTTTCTGGCTTGAGTTCCAGTTTGATGCATCAACTTTAAGCTTAAAGGCTTCTTTTGTTCCTTTTTTGCGAGCAAGAAAAACAATCTCATACTCATCTGCATTAGGATCTAAAGTAAGATTAGATTGTAGTGCACCAAAATATATTGCGGGTTTAAAATACTTAACATCTGGTTTATATTTTAACTTCTGAAATGTCTCATTATAAGTCCTTTTTTCATAGGGCGGTATTGAAAGGAACTCGTTATTGTTGACTCCTGAAAGATAGTAATCAACTATTGGTTTAATACTTGAAGACGAAACAGGATGTTCTCTTACAACAACTTCTTCATCGTTTACTTTTCTGGTCCTATTATCGTTTTTTTCTCTGTGAATTCTTTCATCATTTTCCAGACGAAGAATTGAAATGAATGGAGCTGGAGGAGAGTTATGTGTTTTTTCATCATTAGAGTTGTTTCGGTTGCGATTTTTTGCATCATGTATGCCACAACCTGACTTGTGCTCGCCAGTATATTTGAAATATGATTGATTAACATTCTCGGATCTGTAACTGCAAGGTGTCGCTTTTATTCTGCACTTCAGATAGGGGCATAAAAATTCAGTTGTTCGAACATAAAAATCATCCATACCCCTAAGGTCATTACCATGCACAATATCATCAGTTGAACTATCCTTCGCTACCGTCAAAACTCATGCCCTCGTTAAGTTGCCTTTAACAACATAGTAACGAAATGACAACACGGTGATCAATAAAAGTTACTTAACTTTAAAGTGCAATATTAATCATCAAAATTCAATTACTTACATAAATTAAACCTAATCTTAACTCCTTTCTCTATCAACTGAAATTAAGGGTTCATTGAGTTGATGTTCTTTAATTCCATGTTTGTGAGCATTATATTGCCATATCACAAATTGCTGTTTTAAAACTCTGACTTCTTCTTTGAGCGATTCATTTTTCAACTGCAAATTTTTTATCTGCTGTGAAGCTATGCTGAGGTTTGCAGGTCTTTTGACTTCAGATGCTCCAGATTTTATGTTCTTCTTTTGAAGCTCAAAAGCCCTGACTATAGCTGTATGCTGACTTAGAGACTGTCTCGTTGGTCTCTTACCCAAAAGCTCGGTAACAGAGTCACAAAGGTTTTCCCAGGTAAACTTCCCCTGCCTTAAGGTCTGCCATCCTGCTATAGAATTTATAATTATTTGTAGATCTTTATTAGTAAGGTGTTTGGCCATTATTACTCTCCTTGTTAGTTATCTTGTTATCCTTCTTCATTTCTAAAATACGAGAAAAGTGTGAAAAATCGTCCCCATGCGTTCTTACAAGCGAACCATCAGGTAGTTCGGGATATTCCATCAATGCAATAATCCCCTTCACTCTTTCAAGTGTCTTCGTTTGATGCTGATACCACTTGTCAGCTCCAAGTTCCTCTTCACTGATAGCTTCTTTAGCCTTATCAACGAGGTCTTCAGTCGTATCAAGTAAGGACCTGAGCCTTTCAAGTTTCTGCTTCTCCCCTTTGACACATACCTGCTCACTACAGTTGATACAATCAAAGTATTTGCTACAGGGAGCAAAAGTATAATCATGAACACAATATCCATACTCAGTAGTATGAACAGCACCATGCTCTAACTCATTTTTTAATTCATGAATAGTTGAAATTTCAAAGTTCCCATTCACATCACTATCGCAGGGAATTATATTATTTTGATTAATGCCCAGAGCTTTCACTTTTTCAATCATTTCGTCTTCAGTGATGTGGTTGTAAACTCTGTTCTGGGTAATGGACACTCTGCCTGACCACTTTGCTATGTCCAGTTCTCCGAGGCCCCCTCTTTGGGCGAGAGTGTTAAGTAGATGTCTGGCTTGATGAGTTCTAAGAAAGAAAGGTTTATTATCCTCATCGTGATAACCATGCCTTTCGAAAAGATTCTTATGCTTACTGATTTTTGAATAGCCTAACTCTTTAGAGAAGAAAGCATTTGTTATTTTAAACAGATCATTACCTGTTCGTCGTTTCATACTGAGCTGGTTATTGAGGAGAGCACATAGAGCATTACTGAAGCGAACATCTTTCTCTTTATCAAACCAGATTGTTCCACCTGACCCATTTTTTATTTCTTCCTCAAGCATCTTACTTCTTGCTCTTGAATTTTCAGATAACTTTAACAATCTCTTAATTGCAAGTTTGGCAGTAGGAACCATAATTTCAGGTATCCACTTAATGTTTGCCCCAAAACCTTTCAGTGAATAGAATCTCAGGCCATAGCATTCCTTTCCTTCCCTGTTCTTCTCAACAATTTCACAATCAGCTCTAAGTGATAATATTTCAGATATACGACTGGGTGCGCACATCAGCAATGCAAACACTGAAGTAACAAACAGGTCTCTTTCGTGAAGGTCATAATCCTGCATTGAAAAGATTTCACCAATTGCTCGTAATGCTCTTTCATTAGGCAGTTTCGCTAATCTGGTATTGTCTGCATTATCAGAAATCGACAGCCTTGATTCAGGTGGTCTGATGTAACTACTCCACTTCATTAATCCACAATTAAGGAATTCTTTCTCATTCAGGAAAGCAACCAATCTCTCCATAAATTTACCACAACTATATGCAACTCCTTTAGTGTAGTTTTTATTAATGTCGGACAAGCACTCATCGAGAATGACTGGGTTTAGTGATTTTATATCACCAGACCCAGTAAAAACTAATAAATTTTTTTCAATCACCCTAAGCACAATTGGAAAAGTTAGTTTATCAAATCCTTTAAGATTAGAGCAAAAAATATAAGCTACATATGATTTGCAAAATTCAATGTAAGAGGAATCAAGATCTTCAGCTTTAATGAACGAATCCAACTTGACATTCTTCATCTTAAATTTAGAAAATTTAAATATTTTCTTCCAATGATTACTCTCCCATTTGTTATCAAGTAGATTGCCACTTACTTGTTCTTTACAATTTAGAATAAATTCGTTAAGATTTTCCCCTGCTAAGATTTCTGTTTTATTCCTAAAATTAATTATATCACTTTCATTCATACCTATTGCTCCTTTGTAATTTTAAAGTCTCACATTTTTTCACTACTTCTTCTACAGCCATTATTGTTCTGTCTAATGTTTTACTCATAGTTTCATCATTAGTATCAGTCATAATTCTTTCTCTTTGTTTTAATAAATGATCTCGTAGTTCTATATGTGGTGCATCAATAAATGGGCGAAAGTGATGGCAGGTATAACAAGGGACAGGAACATTAGCCCGACATGATTTACAACCACCACATGCTCCAGTGACATCCCCTGATAAATCCCTAACTGCTAATTCATTTTTCTTTATTGAGTCATCACCCTGAATTTTACCTTGGAAAAAACCAGCATATTTTTTCATATGATTTCCCACTGCATCATCAATTCTTGCAACATGATCAGCATTAAATTCAACGTATACCCCCGTATATTGAGTTGTAGAGTGATCTAATAGTTCTGCAATAACTAATTCGCTGGCACCTTCTCTCGCAGCTCTTGTGCCAACCGTATAACGAAATCGTCGAGGGTTTACATTTAATCTTTCATAAGTTCTTTCCGAAATAACATTTTCTGTTTTAGCAATAAAAGCAAGTGTCTTATTTATCTTTACAGAGTATTCGTGAGCTTTATCCGATACAAATATCTCTCTCAATTCATTATTTATTTTGAAGCTTTCTAACTTTTGCATTGATATAAATAGCGGTGTATTTTCAATCTCTTTGTTAGTTAGCTCTCTTTTAAGTATGCTACGAATTTGCTCGATGCTCAAATCGCACTGCTTACGGAGTAAATCGTATAATTCTTTTGTCACTTGAAAATTTCTGCAAGCTTCCCTGAATCCCAAGCCTTGCTTTATCCTTGGGATGCTAATGACATATGAATAGCTATTCTCATTTACTTTTAGCCTTCTTATATCAGATACCTTCATCTGTGAAATCTGTAGTGGCCTTCTTCCGGTTGCGCTTGTCAGCAAAGCCATCGCTAATTGAGTAATATCTATGTTTCCTTTTTCATATGCTCTATAGCAAGCTTCAAGAAAAGATTGTAATTCTATATCAGTAAGTGGGCCTTTAACTTTATCTCTTCTTCTTACAACTTCTCCTTTTTTGTTGTCAGTGATTATCAATTTACACAAGAAATCATATGCATCTTCATCTATTCCAGAGTAACCCAATTCATACCATTTTTTTATGAGTATCCTTACCGATGACATAATATTATTGTTCTTGCCATCAGATCCTCTAAACCTCACAAGGGAAAACTCATCAACTCGCTTTGGCTCTACACTTACAATAAACCTCCTGAAATTATTATTTATTACTTTAACTGAAGCAGGGCTTAATTCACAAGCCAGATATTTAAGCACCTTTAAATATCCTTCCATTAATTCTTTATCAATTACATCCTTAACCATTTTGATATTTACCGTCACATTTCGGCTTAGTCTCCATGCCTCATCATTTAGGAAAAAGTAATAACCTTTCGTTTTAGCTTCATAAGCGCTCCCATTATCTTCACCATTAACATATACTTTTAACATTAAACACCTCCTCTATTGATCATATCTTTCTGCATATTCAGAGCTAACTCTGCGGCCTTGTTTTCGATGAATCTTCTGTTATAAGTAGAAGCAGTCCCCGAACCCTCTTTCCAGCCCATGAGTAAAGACCTCATTTGTTCTTGCTCATATTGATTAGGTGGACTCTCCATACGGTCCATCTTTGAAGAAAATTCATAATTCCAGGTGTGTCTTAATTTATGCCCTGTCATTCTAGAAAGGTCGGGGCAAGATATCCTTAAGGCATTAATTATTTTATGATATGCCTGAATAGATAATGGTTCTCCAAACGTATTTCCCTTTTTATGACAAATAAAAAGATAACCATTATCTTTTTTCATTCTGTGCTTTCTTCTTTCTACTTTAATATAATTGGAAATTTCCTGACTTAAGTCATCAGATATTGATAACTTCCTACTTAGGGTTTTAACAAGTGGTTGTTTAATCCTTGAGTCATGAGGATCATCAGCTCTCCTGTTGATAAAAATTGTCTGAGAACCTATATCAATATCTGCGATTTTGATGTTTAGTAACTCTCCTGCCCTTAATCCCAAGTTATAAAGAATCAGTATCATTAGTCTGTTTCGCCTTTGAACATCAGAATTAAATGGATTCATTTCTGACCCTATTTTCAAAATCTCAAACAAAATATTAATTTGATTTTGATTGAGGTTTCTATCTTTTGCTGGTTCTTGGTTCCTGAATCTGATCTTAGGTCTGTGACTTTTCAATTTCGCAATGAATTTTTCAATAAGTTTGTGATCTCTTTTATAACTCACTGTGAAGAAGTCACATAACCATTCAAGATATTTAATAATTGCTGTTAATCTGAAGTACTGAGTATTACTATTAACCCTGCACCCGCTATCAAGATTTGCAACCTTCTCTTTTTTCATTCTCTTAGTTATAAATTCTTTTAGTCCATCAATCTCTTGAAGATGAAGAAACTCTGCTGTTCTGATCCTTGCTTCTATGTCTATGTTCTTGAGATTCAGAAATCTATAAAAAAGAGCTATACTCGCTGAATGTAGCTCAATAGTTGAAATTGATTCGTTTTTCTTTCTTAACTCAGTTGATATATACAAACACGGATAATAAAGCGGCACTTTTGAAACTTTATCAGTGATCAAACAACATCTCTCTCCAGTATCCATTTTTATTGTATTAGTTACTATTCTATCCATACGTCTCCTTATTTTATTTACATTATTTTAGTTCCATTCTTAATTAAAAATCTTGCAAAATAGGTATATGTATAACCTACATAGAAAATGACCTATAAGTATCTTGCAAATAAATTATTGTCTTTTACTTAATAAATCCAGTAATATCAAGTGGATCTAAAATTATTTTTACATTTATATATATGGTAGATAGATGGTTTATTCTATTTACCTGATACTAACTATTCACTACTTTATCCCTTGGTATCTCTCACTTTTAAATAATTCCAGTAAAGTATTTTGCAACATACCCTTGAATAAATCATTTATATCTTGCATTTTTAAATTAATTTTAATTCATTTATTCCTTAGAATGATTATTTAATTAGCACACCAAAAACACTTAGTCAAATTTAATATGCCATTCTATTTGTCCACTACCGAATTAAGGATCTTTTAAAAGATTTTTAAAGTTGATATTTTACTAACATTGATAATCATGGATGAGGATGGTAGTTATAATGATAAGAACCAATTTTAATAAGGGAGTATTAATAGAAGGGGTTTAGCTTAGCACTAAAAATAATTTCATTAAAAACAAAATTAAAGAAAGGCCAACCCAATAAAATGGATTGGCTAAAATATTTTCTAGATCATAAAATCATCAAGATTTTTACCAGTGTCGAGAGCGCTTTTTATAGCTTTAGGTGTACGCCCCTGCCCTGTCCAGCTTTTCTCATTGCCATTTTCGTCGGTATATTTATATTTTGCAGGTCGAGGATTGCGGCTTGACTTTTGTTTTTTTGAAGCTGAGCTTGAACCATAATGACCAAGTAATTCCTGTGGATCGATTCCATCTGCAAGGAGTTGCTCTCGGATAGCGTCAAGTTTTACTTTCCTCTCTTCTTTTTCTTTCATGCCTGACTCTTCTTCGTGACGTTTTTCTTCAACGATTGATGTCAGTTTTTCAAGAATTTCTTCGAGAATTTCTAGTGAGGTTTCACGTGATTTTGCTCTTAAAGTCCGAATGTTGCTAAATGCTTTAAACTCTTCACTCATTGCAAATTTTCCCATTTTAAAATTTTTAAGAACTACAATAAGAACTACAAGTGGTTTACTCAATGATTTTAGACGAAGAATTCTGAGTGTCACCCTATAAAACTAAAATTATGTAAGAAAGATCAAATCTAGAGATTCTTTTAGAGTTCCAAAGAATTTTTCAGAAATTTATTTATTTCGTGCTTTTCTTGCATCGTAATAGAATTCAATATCATTCGCTTTAAGAATTTAACAAATGTTGAATGCCAAATTTCTCTCTCATCTGCCCATACCCAATCTTTAAGTAGAGCTTCTTCAATTGAAAGCCATATCAAACCATAATCACTATCTTTCATGTAAATTTTAAAATAGTCATCTGTAACCCTGAGAGCATGACCGACAATCGCCCTCCCGTTACTTATGGTCCAAAATGGTTGCGGGCAAGTAAAATCTGATAGGGATGTGAATGCCAATCCCCTAACCTGAGCGGCCTGCATGGTGCCACTAACTCTATGATTGTTTCGCCAAGCTCTAAGATCGCCAAGAAGATAGTTTACTCGCTGATTTCGGGCTTTGCTTTCAGAAGACTGATACTGCACATAGGGTGGGCCATCTCCATTCTGGCGATAACGAGCAAGGGTTTTAACACTTACCCCTAAATACAATGCCGCTAAATCTACACCAATGGTGGCATCATCCGGCATGTCGCCGAACAAACTCCAGACCTCTGACATCTCTCTCAAGGTTTCAATAGCACTCATGCTTGCTTCCCAGAATATTCAGGTATTGGTGGGTATTTTGCTGAAGCCAGTAAATTATTATATAACCCTGGCGCAGTCATCAGTATATGTAGCTCAATCCGCTGTAGTGCCTCAAACACTCGGTTTTTGTCCGGTTCAGCATACCTCTCGGTAGGATCGGTTGTGTTACGGTGATTCAGGAGCTTCTTTACAACAGCATAGGAGCCAATCTCTTCAGCGATCCTGCCAAAGGTTCTTCTCAGGTCATGAGTGCCTACCTTAGCGATTCCGGCTTCTGCACATAGGTATTCTCTAAGTGTTTTACTATCACTATAGTGCCCGCTTTTGCTTCGAGGTGATCGTGCTGGAAACACCCATTTTCTGCGACTCGCTTTTACTTCTTTATCAAAAACGATATCCCTTCTTTGCTCTAATAAACACTTGACAGCATCACAGATGGGAAGCTCATGATTAGTCCTGTTCTTGGTATCAAAGAAGAAAATTTTCTTATTAACCAAATCGACATAGCTCGTAGACTTTGCTTCTTCTGCCGATAGCTCCTCTCTCCAGCATAGAGAAGCCGTTTCTTCCTTTCTCGCACCAAGCAACACCGTTAGAAGGAGATAATCGCAACCAAGGCGGTTAAAGCTTCTCTTGTTGTTCAGCGCCTCCAGAAACTTACCCAATGTATCTTTTGCTGAAAGCGGATTTCTCACACCTTTTGACTGATAGCTTTCTTCCAGTTCAGAGCGACTACGATATTTCTTTTGCACTCTGAGCACAGTGAATGGGTTGTAAGTGAGAACAGGAAGTCGTTGCTGGCTCTGTGCATTCATCGCCTCTACATCGATAGAATGTTGAACTGCCACATTTGCCCACCTGAAAGTCTGCTCAGCCGTCGTTCTGGTTTTTGAGGCTATCTCATCAAACTTCTTAAGAATGAGGCTTCCTGTGAGGTCACGGACCCTATACCGCTCCCACTCTTTAAGCTTTTGTTCCGCTTTATCCAGCACCCGGATTGAATTTGGTTTTGCTGGTTTGCTTCGTCCTAGCAGGTGCTGACGATATTGAGTAAAAATCTCACTGAGGGTTAGCTCTGCGATATCAGCTTCTCGTTTAACTGTATTTGGGTTTCTTTTAGTAGATTTCATCGATTGTGCATAGGTTCTCGCAACTTCACGAGCCTGATCAATCGATGCAAAATCCGATACATTACCTATCGTCGCTCTGATTACCTGTGAAGGTGACTTGCCCTCTGAAGGACTTCTGTCCCCTCCTGAAACTCTTCTCTGGATGATATAGGTCTTCTTCGTTGCACTGATCTTTACACCAAAGCCTACGGGTGAATCACGGTGGCTGTCAGTGATAAGATACGGCTTACCAGAAATGTTAGGCACATACACAACTCGTCCGTCTGAATCTAACTCAGGTTTGGTTTCTATCGATAACTTATTGATAATTATTGATTGATTCAGAGTCATCTTCACTGTTGTTGCCTCAAGTATACCAAAAGAGCCATGTTGTATTCTTGATAGTAGCTAGAATACATCTGGCATACAAACTTTCGGATTTAGATGGATTTATCAGGGTTTCAAATGGGGCCACTTGAGTACTTCTAAAGCCATAAAAATGAGTTAATTCAATATGAAAGAGTCTACAGATAAGGACTTTTCAACCCATACGCCGATGATGCAGCAATACCTGCGCCTGAAGGCCGATCATCCTGACATTCTGCTGTTTTATCGCATGGGCGATTTCTATGAGCTGTTTTACGATGATGCGAAACGCGCCTCGCAGCTGCTGGAAATCTCGTTAACCAAACGCGGTGCATCCGCGGGTGAACCGATTCCAATGGCCGGCGTGCCTTACCATGCAGTAGAAGGTTATCTGGCAAAACTGGTCCAACTCGGCGAATCAGTGGCGATCTGTGAGCAGATTGGCGATCCCGCCCTGAGCAAAGGCCCGGTAGAGCGCAAAGTCGTGCGCATTGTTACGCCCGGCACCATCAGTGATGAAGCGTTGCTACAAGAGCGTCAGGATAATCTCCTCGCCGCCATCTTCCAGAGCCAGCGCGGTTTTGGCTATGCAACACTGGATATCAGTTCTGGTCGATTCCGCCTAAGTGAACCTGCCGATTTGGAAACCATGGCAGCCGAGTTGCAGCGCACTAATCCGGCCGAGTTACTCTACCCCGAAGATTTTCAGGCCATGGCGCTGATTGACCAGCGCCGCGGCCTGCGCCGTCGTCCTCTTTGGGAGTATGAAATCGATACTGCGCGCCAGCAGCTCAATCTGCAATTTGGTACCCGCGATCTCAGTGGCTTTGGCGTCGAACAGGCGCACCTTGCCCTGCGCGCCGCAGGATGCCTGCTGCAATATGTCAAAGATACGCAGCGCACCTCGCTGCCGCATATCCGCTCGCTGAGTATGGAGCGTCAGCAGGACAGCGTGATTATGGATGCTGCTACGCGCCGTAATCTGGAGATCACTCAGAATCTGGCAGGCGGCATCGAGAATACGCTGGCGGCGATCCTGGATAAAACAGTTACGCCAATGGGCAGCCGCATGCTGAAACGCTGGCTGCATATGCCGCTGCGCGATGTCACCACTATCGCACGCCGTCAGGAATCTATCGCTGAGTTGCAATCGCTTAGTCAGGATTTGCAGCCGGTGTTGCGGCAGGTAGGCGATCTGGAGCGTATTCTGGCGCGCCTGGCACTCCGCACCGCTCGCCCACGCGATCTAGCGCGTATGCGCCATGCTTTCCAACAGCTCCCGGAATTAAATCAGCTGCTTGAAGGGGCTGAGGCAACTCAGCTGGTCAATCTGCGATCGCAAATGGGTGAGTTCAAGGAACTGCGCGAGCTGCTGGAGCAGGCCATCATTGAATCTCCGCCGGTACTGGTGCGCGACGGTGGCGTGATTGCACCCGGCTATAATGCAGAACTGGATGAATGGCGGGCTTTGGCGGATGGCGCGACCGATTATCTTGATCGTCTGGAGATCCGTGAGCGTGAAAAGCTGGGGCTGGACACGCTAAAAGTCGGCTTTAATGCCATCCACGGCTATTACATTCAGGTTAGTCGCGGACAAAGTCATCTGGTACCAATTCACTACGTACGCCGCCAGACGCTTAAGAATGCCGAGCGTTATATCATTCCTGAACTGAAAGAGTACGAAGATAAAGTTCTGACATCGAAAGGCAAAGCGCTGGCGCTGGAAAAAGGCCTTTATGATGAGTTATTCGATCGCTTATTGCCACATCTCGAAGCGCTGCAAATCAGCGCGGCCGCGCTATCAGAACTGGATGTGTTAGCAAACCTGGCCGAACGTGCCTGGACACTTAATTACTGCCGTCCGGTGTTACAAGAAAAAGCCGGCATTCGTATTACTGCTGGGCGCCATCCTGTGGTTGAACAGGTGCTAAAAGAGCCCTTTATCGCTAACCCGCTATCGCTCTCACCCCAGCGTCGCATGTTGATCATCACCGGGCCGAATATGGGTGGTAAAAGTACCTATATGCGCCAGACTGCATTGATTGCATTAATGGCGTGGATTGGCAGCTATGTGCCGGCGGAAGAGACGGTCATCGGCCCAATTGATCGTATTTTTACCCGCGTTGGTGCAGCCGACGATCTGGCTTCTGGTCGCTCAACCTTTATGGTAGAGATGACTGAAACCGCCAACATTCTGCATAACGCCACCGAAAATAGCCTGGTGTTGATGGATGAAATTGGTCGCGGCACTTCTACCTATGATGGGCTATCGCTGGCATGGGCGTGCGCCGAGAGCCTGGCAAATCGCATTAAGGCCATGACGCTGTTCGCCACCCACTATTTTGAGCTGACAACCCTGCCTGAGAAAATGGAAGGCGTGGTGAATGTGCACCTGGATGCCGTTGAGCATGGCGATACCATCGCCTTTATGCACAGCGTACAGGATGGTGCGGCGAGTAAAAGTTATGGTCTTGCTGTAGCAGCGTTGGCGGGCGTACCTAAAGAGGTAATTAAGCGCGCGCGTAACAAGCTTAAAGAGCTGGAAGCGTTATCTGGCAGTTCTGCTGCATCAACGGTTGAAGGATCACAAATGCAGCTTTTGGTCGCTGAAACCTCTCCGGCAGTCGACGCTCTTGAGGCGCTGGATCCCGATAGTCTAACGCCAAAACAAGCGCTGGAATGGATTTACCGGCTCAAAACGCTGGTCTAGCATTAGCTGGGGATAAACAATCAGTGCATTGCGTATCCTCATAATCGTCTGAATCCAGGAAAAAAAAAGGTGACCTAAAGGTCACCTTTTTTACTGGTTAGTTAACGCTTATTCACGAAACAGTGCTTCAATGTTCAGGCCCTGTGTCTGCAGGATTTCGCGCAGACGACGCAGCCCTTCCACCTGAATCTGACGGACACGTTCACGGGTCAACCCGATTTCACGGCCCACATCTTCCAGCGTTGCCGCTTCATAGCCTAATAGGCCGAAACGACGCGCCAACACTTCACGCTGCTTGGCATTCAGTTCAAACAACCACTTAACGATGCTTTGTTTCATATCATCGTCCTGCGTGGTGTCTTCCGGGCCGTTGTCTTTTTCATCGGCCAGGATATCCAGCAGCGCTTTTTCGGAATCGCCACCTAAAGGTGTATCAACCGAGGTGATGCGCTCGTTGAGACGCAGCATACGGCTGACATCATCAACTGGCTTGTCTAACTGCTCGGCAATTTCTTCAGCACTTGGCTCATGATCAAGCTTGTGCGAAAGTTCACGCGCGGTACGCAGATAAACATTCAGCTCTTTAACAATGTGAATCGGCAGACGGATAGTACGGGTTTGATTCATGATCGCCCGTTCAATTGTCTGACGAATCCACCAGGTGGCGTATGTTGAGAAACGGAACCCACGTTCTGGGTCAAACTTCTCTACAGCGCGAATCAGGCCAAGATTACCCTCTTCAATCAGATCCAGCAGAGCCAGACCACGATTGCTATAACGGCGGGCAATCTTTACCACCAAGCGTAAGTTACTTTCAATCATGCGGCGGCGAGAAGGAATATCACCCCGCAGTGCACGGCGCGCAAAGAAGACTTCTTCTTCTGCCGTCAGCAGTGGTGAGTAACCAATCTCTCCGAGGTAAAGCTGCGTCGCATCCAAAACGCGTTGCGTCGCACCCTGTGACAACAGCTCTTCTTCCGCTACGTCGTTGTTATCACTAGGTTCGTTCTCAACGAGAGCCTTCTCATCAAAAACCTCAGCTCCGTTGTTTTCCTCGAATTCCGCATCTTCATTTAAATCGGTAACTTTCAGCGTATTCTGGTTCATTAGCGGCTCCTACCCGTGATCCAAGGGCAGAACCAAGGTTCTGCCGGATTATCGCTGCGGTAAATAACGCAACGGGTTTACGGATTTCCCCTTGTAACGAATTTCAAAGTGCAATCTTACTGAACTGGTACCGGTGCTACCCATGGTAGCGATTTTTTGCCCCGCCTTAACTTCCTGTTGTTCCCGGACCAGCATAGAGTCGTTGTGGGCGTAGGCACTCAGGTAGTCATCATTGTGTTTGATGATGATTAAATTGCCATACCCGCGGAGCGCGTTGCCTGCGTACACCACTCTTCCCGAAGCTGTGGCGACAACAGGTTGTCCACGCGAACCGGCGATATCGATTCCTTTGTTTCCGCCTTCCGCAGCGGAGAAGTTATCGATGATCTTCCCATCAGTCGGCCAACGCCAGCTTCCCACTGGAGTTGTGCTATTTGTCGTGCTGCTGACTGTAGGTGGTGCGACAACCGGAGCTGTGGTCGTTGCCACATTATTTGCTCCTTTCGACGGCAGCAATTTGCTACCTGACGAATTACCCGAATCATCAGAATACGTAATAACAGGTTGCTGTGCAACAGGGGTCGATTTAATTTGCGTCTGGTTTGGCGTTGCAGGCACGCCCCCCTGGGTTGCATCCGCTACGGTTATCGCATTGCCGCCGGTAATCGTCTGGCCATTCGCGTTACCTACCTGCAGCGTTTGGCCTGCGGTCAAGCCATATGGGGCTGCAATGTTATTGCGCTGAGCCAGATCGCGAAAATCGTTGCCGGTAATCCAGGCAATATAGAACAGGGTATCACCGCGTTTTACGGTATAAGTCTCGCCACCGTAGCTACCTTTCGGAATATTCCCATAATTTCGATTGTACACAATATGACCATTTTCTGTGGTCACATTATTATTATCACTAACCATTGCACCAGAGGTTGGCGCTGAAGAAGTACCACCACTTAACATTCCACCACGCGGCATCGCTGGCACACCGCTGTTTTGCGAGGAGATCATGCCACCACTTGGGGCTGAAGCCATACCGCTGTCGCCGCCGTTACTGCCTACCTGGCTAATGGGTGCCTGAGTATTATCGCCTGAGCTACAGCCCGCCAGCCAAAAACCTACCAAAGAAAGTGCCGCCAAACGGCGTAATTGAAATACTGTGCTTCCCATGCTCACTGATCCCCCGTGATGGCAACCCTGAATATTAATGTGTAACGACTGAAACCGCATTATTCACTGCGCGTAACGTCAAAAACGGTTTTTAGCATTGATAAACAAGGATAGTAACAATATCAACTGTGCCGTGCCATGTAACAGTTGTGAAGAATTGCGTAATAACGGCTCAGGCCAGATCGCCCTGCACCAGCGGTACAAACCGGACAGGTTCTATGATTTCTTCAATCAGTTCTCCACCCTGGCGACGTAAACGCTTCAACACTTGCTGGTCCTCGCCCACCGGCAGCACCATTTTGCCGCCTTCGCCCAATTGCGCTATCAGCAAAGTCGGAATTTCAGGTGGCGCTGCAGTCACGATAATGGCATCGAACGGACCGCGCGCTGCCCAGCCCTGCCAGCCATCACCATGCCGCGTTGAAATGTTATGCAGATCGAGTTGCTTGAGGCGGCGCTTAGCCTGCCACTGCAACCCTTTGATTCGTTCTACGGAGTAAACATGATTGACCAGATGCGCCAGAATCGCGGTCTGATAACCCGAACCGGTGCCGATTTCCAACACGCGCGATTCCGGTGTGAGTTCGAGCAGTGCGGTCATCCGCGCCACCATATAAGGCTGTGAGATGGTCTGACCGCTGCCAATGGGCAGGGCAACGTTTTCCCACGCTTTATGCTCAAATGCCTCATCGATAAAACGCTCACGAGGCACTTCAGCAATGGCTTTCAGCAGGTTTTCATCATGAATGCCCTGCGCGCGCAGTTGCTCCAAAAGCGTTTCGATGCGCCGATTCACCATGCCAGCTTTACCTCGGCTTGCAGCAGCCAGTCGCTCAATACCTCTTGCGCAGCATGTGCAGTCAGATCCACATGTAGCGCGATAAGCGATACATAGCCCGCATCGACGGCGGCAAAATCCGTATCCGGACCAGCATCCAGCTTCTCACCCGGCGGACCAATCCAGTACAGTGGCTGGCCGCGCGGATCCTCGGTACAGATCACCTGATCGGCCGGATGGCGGCTACCACAGCGTGTGACGCGAAAACCTTTGATTTCGGCTAACGGTAGATCGGGGACATTGATATTGAGAATGCGGCCGGTACGTAATGGCGCCCGCGAGAGCGCGCGCAGCAGAGTGCAGGTTACGCTCGCAGCGGTAGCATAGTGCTGATGTCCATTGAGCGAGACGGCGAGTGCAGGCAGTCCAAGATGCCGGCCCTCCATGGCCGCAGCAACCGTTCCGGAATAGATCACGTCATCGCCAAGATTAGGCCCGGCGTTAATACCCGACACGACAATGTCGGGACGCGGCTGCATCAGCTTGTTGACACCGAGAAACACGCAATCGGTCGGCGTACCCATCTGTACGGCAATATCGCCATTTTCATGGGTAAAAGTGCGCAACGGGGTTTCTAATGTCAGAGAGTTTGATGCGCCACTGCGATTGCGATCGGGCGCAACCACCTGCACCTCAGCAAACTCACGTAGCGCGCGAGCCAGCGTCTGAATGCCGGGAGCATGAATTCCATCGTCGTTGCTGAGCAATATCCGCATCTATTCCTGACCTTTGTTCATTCAACTGGCCCTCAACCCACCTGCTAAACGCAGCTCAACCGTAAAAAGAGGCAATCTGGCGGGACAAGGATGTTTGCATTCTAGCGGTGAGGCGCGGGAAGTGGTAGGCGAAAATCAAGGAACTGCCGGTGTTTGCCGTAACAATATGCAATTAGTGATGATGCGTGAAACAGAAATGCCCGGCGAAAAAGCCGGGCAAATGTGAAGATTACTGACGGTCAGGTAAGCTGACCGCATACAAGTACCAGGCCGAATGAGGCAACCAACCCTCCGCCCAGCGCCAGTCATCGTCTTTTCGTGTAACCGCATAACCTTCGTCGAAGGCGATGCCATCGGCAACCTGATTGGATGCACCGGTAATACCGTTAACAATGCCACCCGGCAGCGTGGTGTATTTCCATGAATTGAAGAACAGATAGCTGATATGGCGATAACCGCTGCCAGTCAGCATGCTGACATCATACGGATTGTTCCCCAGAATCCAGTTAAGCTGATCCCAGGCATAATTTTGCAGCTGCAGCGTAAAGGCTTTGTCTTCAGCAAACAGCGGCATTGCCTGACGTGCCGCCGCAGCAAGCGACGCGACGCGCGCATTTTCACCCTGCCACCACGGCGCGGCTTCACTGTCATGCGGGAAGAAGAAGCTGGTGCGCTTTTCGCCATTTTTAAGCTGAATCAGCTGGCGTGCATAGCCAAACGGATTACTGGTTTCTTTTGTCACCGCCAGCTCAAAGCCCAGTGAACGTTTCACCGTATCTTTGATTTTTGTCTGCTGATCGGGGGACGCAATGCGGGCATACTCCAGCAGCGCGATCACCGGCAGGCCAGCATCCGATGGGTGGAAGAAGGGACGCTGCTGCGCATCCGCTCTCCAGTAATCATGCCAGTTATCCAGGGATGTCAGGCGCGCCATCAGGCTTTGCGCCCGCTGTTGTGCTGCCGCCAAATAGTCAGCTTTATGCGAAGCACGATACAGTTCAGTTGCAGCCAACAGCGCGGTATAGTCATCAACGATATTTTCCTTACCGTCGTTAACCATCTGCACATTGTGTTTTTGCAGGAAAGCAAAGGCGTCTTCGGCGGTTTGCAGATACTGTTTGCGACTGAAGTTACCGTCATTTTCCATGGTGCTAGCCAGCGCTAGCGCGGCAATCGACATACCGGCACCGGAACGGAAGCTTGCCTGCCACGCCAATGGCCCAACGGCATCTTCCTCAACAATGGTTGAATCTGACTCTTTCTCTTTAATCTGCGTGCGCCAATTCGGATTAGCAATGACCCGATCCTGCGCCAGCTTCTCTTTACCCGGAGAGGAGATGGCCTGGAAGAACGATTCACCAGGACGTTTCATGCGTACCAGGAAATCTGCGCCGTAGAGACCTTCATCCAGCATA
The DNA here is from genome assembly GCF_039621635.1 of Pantoea sp. BRR-3P. Classification (NCBI taxonomy): domain Bacteria; kingdom Pseudomonadati; phylum Pseudomonadota; class Gammaproteobacteria; order Enterobacterales; family Erwiniaceae; genus Pantoea; species Pantoea sp. BRR-3P. The sequence goes on along the minus strand of NZ_CP155066.1, from coordinate 732,884 downwards.
CGTCGGCGATACTCATCAAAATTCTGATTATGCCTTTCGCCAAGATGTTGATATCCACGCAAGAGGCTCCAGGCCACCAGCGGAGCCTGCTGTGGATTAAAATAGGAGGTTAGATTTTGGTGTGACAGGTGTACACCGTAATCGCCGGTGGCATCATACCAGCCACCGTGCACATCAACGGTGCCCGATCCTGTGCCGGCTGGCAGCGGGAGTTTCCGATCGGCTTTGTCAAACAGGCCGGTAACGCGCTGGCTTTTGAAGTAAGCAATCACATCAGAAAGCGTGTAGCGCTCCAGCAAATCGGCACCGATGATAAAGGGCCCCGAACGGACGTCACCATCGCTACTGGTGGTTTGCAGCACGTAGCGCCCCGCTTTTTTCCAACCCGAGAAATCGGCACGGTAGAAGGTGCGATCGCCCCAACTCTGCACTTCCCCCTGCGGTTGTAAAGTGCCGCTCAGTACTTGCTGATTGGTTTCACTGTCGAGCAATACAAAGTTGACCGGCGGTTTAACGCGTGATTCGCCAGTCAATTGCACTATCGCGTTTTTCGGTGCGGCAATGTCGTAGCCCACCTGATTAATTAAAACCTGGGTTTCGGCGTGCGCGAGACCGGCCACCAGCAGCGCTGCGGTTAGCGCGGAGAAACGAATCCTCATACTCATCATCCTTTGTGTCGTGAGTGATTAAAACAGGCTAAAAGGGGCAATCATCAGGAATTTGATGTCCTTTTCGTCCTGGAAAACGTTGCCATAGCCACCACCCCAACTTGGGTTATCGCTATGATTATTGAAGGCGGTGAGATGCAGTTTAAATACGGTGTCTTTAGCCCAGCCGGATTGCACCTGCCAGACCAGATCGCCATTAATGGCGGTTTCGGTCAGGCGCTGGTTCTGTGACCAATCACCACCGCGCGCTGGTTTGCCATCCCAGCCCCAGGCAAAGGAGCCGCCGATGCTAACGCCAGGCCAGAGGATATCGCTGAGATCGACCATCATGCCGGCAAACAACGCCTTCTCGCCGTCGGCATTGAAGTCAGAACGCGAGTCCCACCACATATCGATGCGGCCTGCGGAGTTAGGGTAAATCGGTGTCATCGCGACGGTGTAATAGCCCTGTTTACCCGGCGAGTGCACCACACTGCCCTCCAGACGGAACTGATAACGATCCACCTGATACGCCAGCGTTAACCCTTGTTGCCAGGCGAATTCATCATAAACATCATGGCGGCCCGTACGATCCTGCGAGCCGTAAAATTGCCAGCTCATGCTCAGCGGATTTTCCCAAAGCGTGGTTTGACGCGCGGCCTTGGCGAAATATTTATCGAGATAGTGCGGTGATTCTCCCCACGCCAGCTCAAGCGTGTTGCCGTTTTTGAAGTCGTATTTGCCGCCTAACGAATGCAAATAGCGAATGCGCGTCTGGCGGTCAATTTCGCGAAACTCGTACATTTTGCGATACCACGGCGCTTTATATTTGTTGGCTCCCATCCATGAAAGCGACAGCGCCCCGGCTGAGCCATAATCATATACAGCTCCGACTTCAACACCCTGATAGGTGCCGGGTAAAAATCCCCACTGCGTACCCAACAACGTCTGGCCGCTCGGCTGGATATAACCGGCACGTAGCCAATAATCACCGGCCTTGAACTTCAGCGCTGCACGATAAAGATCGAGGCTATTTTTTTCGCCGACGCCGCGGTCTTCCCACATAGAGGGACCATGGCTAAAGCTAATTTCGTTAGGATGTGCCGGGCTTCCTTCAAACAGATCCCAGGTTCCAAAGGCGGCGATATCAACGCCGACAACGTCCGCCAGATAGCCCGATTGATAATCCAGCGCGCCAGTCAGCGTGCTGTGATGCAAATTGGTTTGATAGTGCTGGTAATGGCTACTATCGGGATTGAGATCTTTGCGTTCGCGATGGCGCTGCCAGTAGTACAGCGTGCCATCTAATTTGCTGTCTTCAATAAAACCTGCGGCTTCAACCGCGGGCGGTGCCGCAAACAACATCAACGTTGCCAACGGCAGCAGCGCCACTTTTTTTCCCTGAAGTAAAGCGTTCATTATATTTCCTTAAGGTGTACGCAACCCTGCGATAGCGGCCGCATACCTATTCCCTGTTGGTCAGTATTTAAAAATGTTGCGCGTCAGGCGCGGGGCGTCGTCACACTCGGCCGCGTCCAGCGACCATAAATCAGCGTTAGAATGAAGGGGACCAGGAAGGCCACGGCAATTGCCGCCACTTCATAAATCATTTTCGACTCGGGTCCTTCAAACAGACCGAGTTCAAACACGTTTAGTACTGGCAGGAAGCTGTAGGTTTTTACCTGTAGCAGTCCGGTAATGCCGCCGCCCAACGCCGCACCGATGCAGCCGAAGATAAACAACATGCGGAATTTGAGGTTTACGCCGTACAGCGCGGGTTCAGTAATGCCGAAGAAAGCGGAGAGCGAAGCCGAGATGGCAATCTGGCGGTCACGAAGATTACGGGCAATAAAGATCGCGCCGCTCACCGCGCCAAACTGCCCCATCACCGCCGACATGAACATCGCCATGATGGTGTCATAGCCCTGCACCTGAATATTAATCAGCGCGAGGGGGATGATGCCCCAATGCACACCGAATACCACGAACAGCTGGCCAATACCCGCCAGTAGAGCGCCGGAGATCATAGGACTGAGCTGATATAGCCAGCTGTAACCATTGGCGATACCGATCCCCACGTAATCGGCCAGCGGGCCGATGATGGTAAATACCACAAAGCCACAGATAATCAGCGCGAGACACGGCACAAAAACCAGCGCCGCGACGTCCGGAATCCACTGCTTCAGTTTGCGTTCAACTTTGCTCAGCAGCAGGACCGCCAGAATCGCGGGGATCACCGCTCCACCGTAAATTTTCAGGCTGATACTCAAACCAAACAGGGCGAAGTGCTGCGGCAGATCGGGCTGCGTAAGAGGAAATACCATTGCTGCGGTTAGCGCCAGCGCGGTGAAGCGGCTGGCCCCGAAACGATCGGCGGCAGTCACGGCGATAAACAGCGGCAAGAAGACAAATACGCCGCTGGCCAGGGCATTGAACATGGCAAAAAGCAGGTCATCACTGGAAACCAGACCCTGCGTTTGCAGCAGCACCATAACCCCTTTGATGACGCCAATTCCAGCCAGCACGCCGATATAGGGGGTGAAAATAGCGCCAAGCGTCGCCAGCATTTTTCCAGCAAGGCCGCGTTCGTCAGTACCCGGTTTAGCGGGCTCCACTACCGGTGCAGCACCGTGCTGCATGGCCTGATACAGCTGCTCTACCTGCGGGCCTACGACTACCTGCAGTTGTCCTGGTGCATTCACGACGCGAATCACCCCCGGCAAACCGCTAATTGCGGGAATATCGACCTTGGCTATATCGTGAATAGCCAGGCGTAAGCGAGTCGCGCAGTGCGAGATATGGCTGATATTATCGTCGCCGCCGATCTGCTCTTTGATGGCTTGCGCCAGCTTCACGTAATCGAGTTTCATCGTTGTTATCCTTATTACATCGCGCCCGATGTTAGTCGTAATCGCCCGGTTTGGTTTTGCTCTTCATCGACACACCAAAGTCGGTGAAAATACGCTGCGGCAGATTGTTGCCCTTCGCTTCCGCAATGTGGTGCGCCAGGATTTGGAAGGGCACCACCAGCAGCAGCGGCGCGATCCATTCGCTCACTTCTACACCCAGCGCCAGCGTGCGTTCGTCATTGCTTTCGCCCAGGCACAGGCTCCAGACATGAGGCGTCACGCGCTGTTCATAGTCACGTAGCAGGCGCAGACGTTCGCGAACAGGTGCATCAACATCAATAAAGAACAGGCGGTGCTGCGGGTTAATCTCAAAATAGGGGCCGTGCATAAACGCCTCTAGCTCAATTCCCTGCGAAGGCACGCGTACCGTTTCACTGAACTTGGTCTCCATCTCCTTAATCACACCCAACGCTGGACCAAAGCCAATCGAGATAAAACGTGGCGCGGCGGTAAGATCCGCCTGCCAGCGCTGCCAGAAGGTTTCAGTACGCGCAATGATGTCTGGAAGGGCTGCCGCACCGCGCTGCAGCATCGCGAGTTCTTGTTGCTCTTGTTCAGCACTCAAACGGCCGCTCTGGCGAGCGCTATGCAGGCCGATGAGCATCAGCGTCATGATGGTGGCTAAATAGCCTTTCGTAACGTAGCCAACGCGCTCTTCGCCGCTGCGGATCTCCACGGCGTGATCCACCGTCTGAGCGAGAGGACTCGCCATCTTGCTGGTCATTCCCCAGGTTGCCACGCCGTGCTGCTGCTTGAGCGCCTCAATGGCGGCCAACGTTGAAGTGCTTTCACCGCTTTGTGAAATCGCGAAAACCAGATCGGTGGTGGGATCCCAGTGCTCGTAATGCTGGAAATGAAACGGCTCCTGCACGCTGATGCGCACGCCCGTTAGCCGTTCAACATAATATTTTGCGCTTAGCGCGGCGTTAATGCTGGAGCCTGTGGCAAGCACCAGCACCGATTTTGCAGCGCCAAGCGCGGGCAAACCTTCTGGATAGTTCGCTAGCAGGTTGCTCAGCACCTCAGGCTGCTGGTGGATGTAAGTCATCATGGTGGGTTTCATTGCCGCTCCTTAAACCGATTTCCTGAAAAAACCTGAAAACGTTTTCAGGTTGCAGGCAAACTTATTTAATGGCGCAGATTAAGTCAACGAGATGATCGACAAAATGCGATCGCGCTAACAAAGCGTGGATCGCTGGGAATTAAAGGAGCGCGTAAAGAATCAGGCGGATTCGCCGGCGATCAGCGCCGGTAGCGGCGGTGCAGTTCGACGCGCCTCATCGGCTAAGATCCCGTCGAGTTGGGCCATCATCATCGTGATGATGTTCTGCCCAAGAAGCGGATTTTGATGATCGACGCTGGTGATGCGGGGAATGAAGAATTCGCTACCGGGAAAGCGCTCGCAGCTGATCACGGCAACCTGTTGAGGCACCTGAATGGCGCGATCGTTGAGGGCGCGAATGGCCCCCATCGCCACACGATCGTTGATAGCCACCAGCGCCTGCGGCGGCTGAGGCAAATCCCATAGCGTTTCAACTGCTTGATAACCGTGCTGCGGATAGAAGTTATTCAGGCAAATCCACGCCTCGCACGGCGTAACGCCCCCCTGTTCAAGAGCGCGACGAAAATGGCTGACGCGCTCGCGCGTAACCCATACTTTGCGCGACCCGCCGATAAAGGCGATATCACGCAGACCACGCGACAGCAAATGATTAACCGCCAGCTCGACACAGTGTTGGTGGTCGCGCATCACGCACGGCCAGAGATTATCCGGATGAGGTTGCCCCACCACTACCACCGCCATTTTGCTCATCAGCGTGTCCAGCATCGCCAGATAGCTTGGAGGAATAGGCGCATAGTCGCTATGACCACCCAACACGATCACGCCATCAATTTGGCTATCAATAATTGATTGAAAAATAGCGCTTTCGTCGCCTGAAGCGTCCTGACTGCGGTTGGCGGACTGCGTATCGTAAAGCGTAATTTTATAGCCGATGGCCAGGCAGGCTTGCTGAATCTGCGCCACCAGCGTAACGAAGTAGGGGTTGGTGATATCGGAAACGATGACAGCCAGAGTGTAACTCTGGCGCGAAATCATGCCGCGCGCCATCAGGTTAGGACTGAACTGATGCTCAGCAATCACTTTATCGACGCGCGCGCGCGTCTTTTCTGAAACCCACGCATGCTTATTGAGCACGCGCGAGACGGTAGTAATGGAAACACCGGCGAGCAGCGCAATATCCTTAATAGTGAGATTTTTGCTCATGATTGCCGAATGAGCCTATTCATCGCCAATCGGCGCTGCCGCACCGTTGCTCAGCAGCTCACGTACGACGCTGGTAGCAAAGCTTCCGGCGGGTAGCCAAAACTGCATCTCCAGCGTGACATCATCCCACCAGCTCCAGCGCAGATCTTTTGGTACCACGAGCATGGCGCGACGTGCCGCATCAACGCGTTCGCGATCCAGCAAAGCCAGCAGATCGGATGCGGTCGCCAGCTGTTCCTGTTCGAACGCCAGCACCTCACCCTGGGTCCCTAATTCCCCGCGTCCGGCCAGTGGCGCGGTGATACGCAGCTCATGGTTCGCAACGCGCTGTTGCAGCGACGGCAGCTCTTCAGCTTGCGCGACAAACCAACTGCCGCGACCGGCCAGCTGCAGTGCATCGCCTACCTGTACGCGATCGAGGGAACCTTCGCTTACCAGTCGCGCGCTGGTGAGCTGGTTGAACAGCTGGCTGCGCGTAGCGGAGAGTAAAATGCCTTTCATACTGCGATCGCGCGGGCGGAATTTACCCTCAGCCCACAATTTCGCCTGCGTCAGGTTGTTACCACCGCGACCAAAGCGCTGCTCGCCAAAATAGTTCGGCACGCCGTGCTGTTGGATTTGCTGCAGGCGCGTTTCAACGTCGCTGCGATCGGAAATCTGGCGCACGATTAACCGAAAGGCGTTGCCTGCCAGCGCGCCGGTGCGCAGTTTGCGTTTGTGACGGATCACCTGCAGAATTTCGACGCCCTCCAGCTGAAAACCGGCCAGATTGGGCATCGCATTGCCTGGCACGCGGAAGCACAGCGTCTGCTCGGTGACGGCATGACGATCTTTCATGCCGGCAAAGCTGAGATCGCGTACCGGCACCTTAAGGAATTTAGCGATAGCTTCGGCAACAAAGCGGGTGTTGCAGCCAATTTTACGAATGCGAACTAAAACCTGCTCCCCTTCGCCATCGAACGGATAGCCAAGATCTTCAATCACGACAAAATCTTCGGGATTGGCTTTAATCACGCCGCTGGCATTGGGGACGCCGTGCAGGTAACGCAGCTCACTCATGCCCGATCGGCCTTAATCAGCAGCGCAACCGCCTCACAGGCAATGCCCTCACCGCGACCGGTAAAGCCGAGCTTTTCTGTGGTCGTCGCTTTAACGTTAACTTCATCCATGTGACAACCGAGATCTTCGGCGATATTGACGCGCATTTGTGGCACGTGTGGCAGCATTTTGGGGGCCTGCGCAATAATCGTCACATCAACGTTGCCGATGCGGTAGCCTTTCTGCTGGATACGACGCCAGGCTTCGCGCAGCAGGCCGCGGCTGTCCGCGCCCTTAAACGCCGGATCGGTATCGGGGAATAACTTGCCGATATCGCCCATCGCCACGGCGCCGAGCAAGGCGTCTGTCAACGCATGCAGCGCCACATCGCCATCGGAATGGGCGATAAAACCGTGTTCGAAGGGAATACGCACCCCACCAATCACTAACGGACCTTCGCCGCCAAAAGCGTGAACGTCAAAACCGTGACCGATACGCATCATGCGCTCTCCTGTAACTGAATCTGGGTAAGATAGAAGGCCGCCAGCGCCAGATCTTCTGGCCGCGTCACCTTAATATTGTCACTGCGCCCGCTCACCAACTCAGGATGATAACCGCAATACTCCAGCGCTGACGCTTCATCAGTAATGGTAGCGCCTTCATGGAGTGCGCGCGTCAGGCAAGCGGTGAGCAGTTGATGCGGGAAAAATTGGGGTGTTAACGCATGCCATAAATCTTCGCGATCCACGGTATGCGCAATGGCGTTTTTGCCCGGCTCGCCGCGTTTCATGGTGTCGCGTACCGGCGCGGCTAAAATCCCGCCCACCTTGCTGTATTCACGTATTGCCAGCAGGCGCGCTAAATCGTCAGGATGCAAACACGGGCGCGCAGCGTCGTGTACCAGCACCCATTCGTGATGCTGAATGGCGTTTAAACCCGCCAGCACCGATTCGGCGCGCGTGTCGCCACCCGTCACTCTGACAATTCGCGAATCCTGCGCCAGCGGCAGCGAATCAAACCAGCCGTCGTCGTTACTGACCGGCACAATGACCTGTTTAACCGCCGGATGAGCCAGAAGCCGTGCGACGCTGTGTTCAAGAAGGGTGAATTGACCAATGGTCAGATACTGTTTTGGGCAGGCAGCCTGCATACGGCTGCCCACACCTGCGGCGGGCACCACGGCAATCACATCCGCAAGGATCGGGCGCTGGTTCATGGCTTATCGTTGTTGGTTTTGCGCAGCTTGTTGCGCGTTACGTTTGTTCTGGTCTGGCACCAGACGATAGAAAGTCTCACCGGGCTTAATCATGCCCAGTTCATTGCGTGCGCGTTCCTCGATCGCTTCAGAGCCGCCATTGAGATCGTCAATTTCGGCAAACAGCTGATCGTTACGCGCTTTAAGTTTGGCGTTATTCGCCTGTTGTGACGCCACGTCATCGTTGACGCGCGTATAGTCATGAATACCGTTCTTACCCAGCCACAGGGAATATTGGAGCCATCCCAGCAGCACGAGTAGCAGTAACGTCAGTTTTCCCATCCCCGCCCCCTGAAAAACGGCCCAATCATCCCATAACTTGACGCAGGACTCCACTGCGGCGGCGAAAATGCTGCGTACCCGCGATGATCCGGGCAAATAATGACAGAGAGAGGCGCGAGACGGCAGGTAAAGTTTTGTAACCAGCCGATGCGTTTGCACATCAGGTGCGGGTTACCAACCTGAAAGAAATGAGAACAGCAGCCAGAACAGGCACACCACCACCATCGCCGTGGCGATACCGCTCCAGAATAAGTGGGTGCGGAAAGTCAGGCTCAGCACGATGCCAATCAGCACCGAAACCGGTAATAGCGCGAGGAAGAAGGGCCAGGTGTAGAGGAAGAAGAACAGCGTATTGGAGCCGTAGAGCAAGAACGGAATCGCCAGCGCGCACCAGTACGAGAGAAAGCCAATCACGCCGCCCGGCAGCGATGAGCGAGGCTCATCTGGGGTGCGTTCATCTTTACGGGCTAGCATGGGCGTTACGTTCTGCATAGAGATCCTGTTGACGCTAAGCGCGGCAAACCCAAGAGGATTCGCCGCTGTCGATTCAGGATTTGATGATATCGCGGTGACGCAGCAGGTCTAACAATTGGCCGGTCAGTTTTGTAACCAATTGTTCGCCATCAAGATGGATTTCAGGGGCTTCTGGCGCTTCATACACGCTGTCGATACCGGTGAAATTACGCAGCTCGCCGGCACGGGCTTTTTTGTAGAGGCCTTTGGGATCGCGCGCTTCACACACCGCTAACGGCGTATCGACAAACACCTCAACGAACTGCCCGTCGCCCAGCAGATCGCGCACCATTTGGCGCTCGGCACGATGCGGCGAGATAAAGGCGGTCAACACCACTAAACCGGCATCGACCATTAATTTCGCCACTTCGCCCACGCGGCGGATGTTCTCTTTACGATCGTCATCGCTAAAACCAAGGTCACGGCACAGGCCGTGACGCACGTTGTCGCCATCCAGCAGGTAAGTGTTCACCCCGGCGCGATGCAGCGCCTGCTCCAGCGCGCCGGCCACGGTGGATTTGCCCGAGCCGGAAAGTCCGGTGAACCACAGCACCACGCCTTGATGGCCATGCTGCTGTTCGCGCTCCTCGCGCGTTACCGGATGATCGTGCCACACCACGTTTTCATCGTGCTGCGCCATTACTTACCACCCAGCAGGTCACGCGCGTTCCAGTGCGGGAAGTGACGACGCACCAGCGCGTTCAGCTCCAGCTCGAAATCGCTGAACTGACCTGCTTGCGTACGCACATCGCTAAGCGGCTGATTGATCATCCCCGCGCCGACCGTGACGTTGCTCAGGCGATCGATAAAGATCATGCCGCCGGTGACCGGATTCTGACGATAGGCATCCAGCACCATCGGTTCGTCAAAGGTCAGTTCCACCAGGCCGATGCCGTTGAGCGGCAGGCTATCAACCGTGCGTTTCTCTAGCGAGTTAATCTCCACCTGATGAATCACTTTCTCCACGCGCGCACGGGTTTTCTTCCCGGCGATCTTCACTTCATAGCTTTGACCCGGCTGCAGCGGCTGCTCGGCCATCCACACCACGTCCACCGTGGCGGATTGCACCGCTTGCAGATCGGCAGCGGCATCTACCAGCAGATCGCCACGGCTGATGTCGATCTCATCTTTCAGCACCAGCGTAATGGCTTCACCGGCACCCGCTTCAGGCAAGTCGCCATCGAAGGTCACGATACGCGAAATGGTGGATTCCACGCCTGATGGCAGCACTTTCACGCGCTGGCCCACTTTCACCACGCCAGATGCCAGCGTACCGGCATAACCGCGAAAATCGAGGTTCGGACGATTGACATACTGCACCGGGAAACGCATCGGCTGATGATCCACCACGCGGTTCAGTTCAACGGTTTCCAGTACGTCGAGCAGAGTTGGGCCGCTGTACCACGGCATGGTCACGCTCGGCGTCGCCACGTTGTCGCCTTCCAGCGCCGACATCGGCACAAAGCGAATATCAAGATCGTCCGGCAGCTGCGCGGCGAAATCGAGATAATCCTGTTTGATCTGCTCGAAGGTCTCTTGCTTATACTCCACCAGATCCATCTTGTTGATGGCGACCACCAGATGTTTGATGCCCAGCAGCGTGGAGATAAAACTGTGACGGCGCGTCTGATCCAGCACGCCTTTTCGCGCATCGATCAGCAGGATCGCTAAATCGCAGGTCGAGGCGCCCGTCGCCATATTGCGCGTGTACTGTTCGTGTCCCGGCGTGTCGGCAATGATAAATTTGCGCTTCTCGGTGGAGAAGTAGCGGTATGCCACATCAATAGTGATGCCCTGCTCGCGCTCGGCCTGCAAACCATCGACCAACAAGGCGAGGTCAAGCTTCTCGCCTTGGGTACCATGACGTTTGCTGTCGTTGTGCAGCGAGGAAAGCTGATCTTCATAAATTTGACGCGTGTCGTGCAGCAGGCGACCAATCAGCGTACTTTTGCCGTCGTCGACGCTACCACAGGTGAGGAAACGCAGCAGGCTTTTGTGTTGTTGCGCGGTCAGCCAGGCTTCTACGCCGCCCTGATCGGCAATCTGTTGTGCAATAACGGTATTCATCTGCGTCTCCTTAGAAATAACCCTGACGTTTTTTCATTTCCATCGAACCGGCCTGGTCGCGGTCAATCACGCGCCCCTGGCGTTCACTGGTGGTGGAGACCAGCATCTCTTCAATAATTTCCGGCAGCGTCTGCGCTTCGGATTCCACCGCGCCGGTTAACGGCCAGCAGCCGAGGGTACGGAAACGCACCATACGCTGTTTGATCACTTCGCCGGGCTGCAGATCGATACGGTCGTCATCGATCATCATCAGCATACCGTCACGTTCCAGCACCGGGCGCGGCGCAGCAAGGTACAGCGGCACGATTTCGATATTTTCCAGGAAGATGTACTGCCAGATATCCAGCTCGGTCCAGTTGGAGAGCGGGAACACGCGAATACTTTCGCCTTTGTTAATCTGGCCGTTATAGTTGTGCCACAGCTCCGGGCGCTGGTTTTTCGGGTCCCAGCGGTGGAAGCGATCGCGGAACGAGTAGATACGCTCTTTAGCGCGCGACTTCTCTTCGTCACGACGTGCGCCGCCAAAGGCCGCATCGAAGCCATATTTATTGAGCGCCTGCTTCAGGCCTTCGGTTTTCATGATGTCGGTATGCTTGGCACTGCCGTGTACGAAGGGATTTATGCCCATCGCCACGCCTTCCGGGTTGCGGTGCACCAGCAGCTCCGCACCCATCGCTTTCACGGTGCGATCGCGGAACTCGTACATTTCACGGAATTTCCAGCCGGTATCAACATGCAGCAGCGGAAATGGCAGCGTGCCTGGATAGAAGGCTTTGCGTGCCAGATGCAGCATTACCGAGGAGTCTTTGCCGATGGAGTACATCATCACCGGATTACTGAACTCGGCCGCCACCTCGCGGATGATATGGATACTCTCTGCCTCCAGCTGGCGCAGATGAGTAAGACGATTTTGGTCCATAATTTTTCCTCAAGCCAAATTGACAACGGCGGACTCACGAGCCCCCTGCTGTGCCGAATGTTGGAACCAGGCCAATTGCCCGTGCAAATTCACTACTTCGCCAATCACTAACAGTGCGGGCGTGGGCGCGGCGGCTGCCAGCGACTCCAGTTGATCTAATGTCCCGGTCAGCACCTGCTGATCCTGACGCGTGCCGCGGCCAATCACCGCCACCGGCGTGGAGGCCGCGCGCCCATGTTCGATAAGCCCGGCGGCGATTTCCGCTGCTTTCACCGTGCCCATGTAAATCGCTAAGGTTTGCCGTGCGCGCGCCAGCGACGGCCAATCAATGCCGTCACCCTCCGCGCGGCAGTGCCCGGTAATAAACAACACGCTCTGCGCGTAGTCGCGATGAGTGAGCGGGATACCGGCATAGGCGGTTGCGCCCGCTGCCGCGGTAATGCCGGGCACCACCTGGAAGGGAATCCCGGCGGCCTGCGCGGCCTGCAGCTCTTCGCCACCGCGACCAAAAATAAACGGATCGCCACCTTTCAGACGCACCACGCGTTTACCCTGCTGCGCCAGGCTCACCAACAGCTGATTGGTCTCTTCCTGCGGCACCGAATGCGCACCGGCGCGTTTGCCGACGCAGATGCGATCGGCATCGCGGCGCACCAGCTCTAACACTTCATCGCTGACCAGATGGTCATACAGCACCACATCAGCCAACTGCATCACCTGTAAGCCCCGCAGCGTCAGCAACCCGCTGTCGCCTGGACCGGCGCCAACCAGCGTAATTTCGCCCTGGTTATCACTGTCATTCTCCAGCTCATGATCGAGCGTGCGGCGCGCTTCGTTCACATTGCCCGCCGCCATCTGGCTGGCGAACAGCCCGTTAAAGGCGCGCTCCCAAAAACGACGACGTTCAGACATGCGGTGATAGCGCTGCTTCACTTTGTCGCGCCACTGCCCCGCCACTTCGGCCATCTGCCCAAGGTTGGCAGGCAACAACGCCTCAATCTTTTCACGCAGCAGACGGGCCAGCACCGGCGCGGTGCCGCTGGAGGAGATCGCAACCACCAGCGGCGAGCGATCGACAATCGATGGGAAGATAAAGCTGCATCTCGGCTGATCGTCCACCACGTTCACCAGCTTGTGGCGCGCGTTGGCGGCTTCAAATACCTGGGCATTGAGCGCGTTGTCATCGGTAGCGGCAATCACGAGGAACACGCCGTCCAGCTGGGCCGGATCGAAGCTGAGGGCGATCCATTCAATCGCCTTAATCTCCAGCAACGCCTGCAGTTCATGGCCGAGATCGCGCGCCGCGACCAGCACGCGCGCGCCGGCGCGCCGCAGCAGCTCAATTTTGCGCGCAGCAATGTCGCCACCGCCGACAACCAGCACCGGACGGCTTTTGAGATCGGCAAAGAGAGGCAGATAATCCACGTTAACCTTGCTAGTTTTACAATAAGTTAACGCGACTATACGTCCCGCCCTTCCGGCAGATGAAATTACGAATTGGAATGAGTAGTTACCGAATGGAATAACGACCCAGGATTACTGATAACATTTTGTGCTTAACAAATGATATTGCTGGTGTTTCGGAGCAAATCAAATTGTGCAAGCGTCGTCACAGTTTCATACTATCTCGGAATTTTTTTAGCATGACGGGATGTCAGAAAAGGATAATAACTATGTTTGCCACTCTCCGCCGCACCGTGCTGGCTGCACTGATTGCGGGCGGTTTGCCTTTCTTTGTTCAGGCAGCGAATCCCCTCGCGCCGGGACACTTTGCAGAACAGCAGCTACGCCATATCGCCACCTATTTTCCTGGCCGCATGAGCGGCAGTCCGGCCGAATTGCTGACCGCCGATTATTTACAGCAGCAGTTTGACCAGCTCGGTTATCAGAGCAACACCCGCCAGTTCAACACCCGCTATGAATGGGTGGAGAAAAAGGGTGAGAGCCGCACCCATAAAGTCACCGCCACGTCGGTGATTGCCGCACGTGCCGGGGAGGTGCCGCAGGAGATCCTGATCGTTACCCACCTGGATACCTGGACACCGCTCAGCCGCCATGAGGCCGATAACAATCTCGGCGGCCTGCGTTTGCAGGGCGTAGATGACAATGCGTCTGGCCTTGGCGTGATGCTGGAGCTGGCGCAGGCGCTGAGCAAAACCCCGCTACACTATGGCGTGCGCTTTGTGGCGCTGAGCGCCGGTGAGGCGGGCCTGCACGGCATGGATGATTACCTGGCGCGCATGAGCGCGCAGGAGAAGAAGAACACGCTGCTGGTGGTTGATCTCAATAGCCTGATTGTGGGCGATCATCTCTACTTTAATAGCGGCATCAATACGCCGTCGGCGGTGCGCAAGCAAACCAGCGCGCGTGCGGTGCAGATCGCACGTCGTTATGGTATTTCCGCCGCCAGCCATATTATGACCGCACGTGATTATCCGGGCGTGAATCCGTTTGATAAAGCCGGTATGCCGTTAATGGATGTCACCGCCGCCAACTGGACGCTGGGCAACAAAGATGGACAGCAGCAGCGCGCGCGTTCCAGCCATTTTCCGGAAGGCAACGTGCGCCATCAAACCGATCGCGATAACCTGAATTATCTCGATCGCTGGCTGCCAGGCCGTATTACCCAACGCACGCGCGATAGCGTAAAGATTTTGCTGCCGCTGCTGACCGAACTCGCCAATCCGACAACCTAAGGATTCACTATGTACGTGGTATATCTGAACTATTTTCGTCCGGTAGAAGAAGTCGAAGCGTTGCTGGCACCGCATATCGAGTGGCTGGACCGCTATTTCGCCAATGGTGTGTTTATCGCGGCGGGACGTAAAGAGCCGCGCACCGGCGGCGTGATCCTGGCTAAGGATATCGATCGCACACGACTGGATACCATCCTGGCGGAAGATCCGTTTGTCGCGGTGGCGCATTATGAGGTGACGAAGGTGAATGTGACGCGGGCGGCGGAGGCGTTTGCGGGGTTGCAGGGGGTTTAGGTTGGGTGCGATTTTTCCCGCATCCTAACCTTCTCCCGCAAGCGGGAGAAGGAACTGTTTAGGTGGTGCTGCGTATTAAATCTTCGCTCGATTGGCTCCCTCGCCCGCTTGCGGGAGAGGGCTGGGGTGAGGGGAAAAACGACCTAATCACCCTTCATGTAACCCGCACTCGCGCTTCAGGCCGAAGAAACGCGTCTCTTCTTCTGCCATGCCCGGCTCCCACTTCCTGGTGGTGTGCGTATCGCCGACTGACAGATACCCTTCATCCCACAGCGGATGGTATTTCAGTCCGTGCTGCTTCAGATACTGGTGCACCTGGCGGTTATCCCAATCAATGATCGGCAGAATCTTGAACACGCCGCGCTGCACCGCCAACACTGGCAAACTGGCGCGACTGCCCGATTGATCGCGGCGCAGGCCAGCAAACCAGGTTTGCGCCCCCAGCGTTTCCAGCGCGCGGTTCATCGGCTCGACTTTATTAATCTGGTTGTACTGCTCAATCCCTTCGACACCCTGCTCCCACAGTTTGCCGTAACGCGCTTCCTGCCACGCCGCGGAGGTCTCCGCACGGAAGATCTGCAGGTTGAGATTGAGCTTGTCCGTCAGCTCATCAATAAAGCGATAGGTTTCCGGGAACAGATAGCCGGTATCGGTCAGGATCACCGGGATGTCCGGTTTTTGCTGCGTTACCATATGCAGCAAAACCGCCGCCTGAATGCCAAAGCTGGATGACAGTACAAATGCACCCGGCAGATGTTCCAGTGCCCAGCTGACGCGCTCTTCGGCCGAGCGCTTCTCCAGCTGCACGTTGCTCTCTGCCAACGCCATAATGCGATCCACTTTTGATGAACCATTCAGTGCTGCGAGATCGAGTACCGTCATACTGCCTCCGAGTCCCAAAAATCACGGGCGGGATCAACCACGGCTTTAATGATGCCTGCACGAATCACAAAGTCACCGAAACCTTCATCGGCCTGACGCTCGGTTGCCCAGCGCGCCACCAGTTCATCGATACTGGCGAGGATTTCGCCTTCGTTGATATTCTCGCGATACATGCGCGGAATACGCGTACCCACGCGGTTGCCGCCAATATGTAAGTTGTATCGACCCGGCGCTTTACCCACCAGACCCAACTCCGCCAGCAAAGCACGTCCGCAACCGTTCGGGCAACCGGTAACGCGTAGCACTATGTGCTCTTCACCCACGCCATGCTTATGCATGATCTCTTCCACCTTGGTGACGAACGACGGCAGGAAGCGCTCGGCCTCGGCCATGGCCAGCGGACAGGTCGGGAACGCCACGCACGCCATCGAGTTTTCACGTTGCGCCGTCACGGCTTCCATCAAACCGTGTTCACGGGCGATGGCTTCAATCTGTGCTTTTTGCTTCTCGGGTACGCCAGCCACAATCAGGTTCTGATTAGCAGTCAGACGGAAATCACCCTGATGAACTTTGGCGATTTCGGCGATACCGCGTTTCAGCGGGCGGCCCGGATAATCCAGCAGACGCCCGTTCTCGATGAACAGCGTCAGGTGCCATTTTTTATCAATGCCTTTCACCCAGCCGATGCGGTCGCCGCGCGTGGTGAAGGTATAGGGGCGGATTGGCTCAAAGGTAATACCGGCACGTTTTTCCACTTCAGCTTTAAACGTTTCGACGCCGACACGTTCTAGCGTGTATTTGGTTTTGGCATTTTTACGATCGGTACGATTACCCCAATCACGCTGGGTGGTGACAACTGCGGCCGCTACATCAAGCACCTTTTCCAGCGGCAGGAAACCGAATTCACTGGCGGTGCGCGCATAGGTGGCTTTGTTACCGTGATCGATCGACAACCCCCCGCCGACCAGCAGGTTAAAACCAATCAGCTTGCCCTGCTCGGCGATAGCGATGAAGTTCATGTCATTGGCATGCAGATCGACATCGTTATGCGGCGGCACCACTACCGTGGTTTTGAATTTTCGCGGCAGATAGGTTTCACCCAGAATCGGTTCTTGATCGGTGGTGGCGACTTTCTCTTTATCCCACCAGATCTCAGCATAAGCACGGGTTTGCGGCAGCAGATGTTCAGAGAGCTTCTTCGCCCACTCGTACGCTTCCTGATGCAGTTCTGACTCAACCGGATTTGAAGTGCATAGCACGTTACGGTTTACATCGTTCGCCGTTGCCAGCGCATCCAGTCCGACCTCGTGCAGCATCTGGTGCGTCGGTTTCACGTTCTTCTTCAGAATGCCGTGAAACTGGAAGGTTTGGCGGTTGGTTAAACGAATGCTGCCGTAAATGGTTTTATCGGTGGCGAACTTATCAATCGCTAGCCACTGCGTTGGCGTGATGATGCCGCCCGGCAGACGGCAGCGCAGCATCATGGCGTGACGCGGCTCAAGCTTCTGCGCGGCGCGCTCGGCACGGATGTCGCGGTCATCCTGCTGATACATGCCGTGGAAACGGATTAGCAGGAAGTTATCACCAGTGAAACCGCCGGTCAGGCCATCGTCGAGATCGTCGAGGATGGTACCGCGCAGATAGTTGCTCTGTTTTTTTAGACGCTCAGCGTCGACCAGCTTGCCTTCAACGACCAGCGGTCCAGGATGTTTTTCGCTCATTAGTAAACGTCTCGCTGATAACGGCGCTCAATGCGCAGCTCACTCAAAAATTCGTCAGCCGTTTCACGATCCATGCCGCCGTGTTCGACCACCACATCCAGTAATGCTTGCTCAACGTCTTTCGCCATGCGATTAGCATCGCCGCAGACGTAAAGGTGCGCGCCCTCTTCAATCCAGCGCCACACTTCCGCGCCTTTCGCACGGATTCTATCTTGTACGTAAACTTTCTCGGCCTGATCGCGCGACCATGCCAGATCGATATTTGTCAGCAAGCCATCTTTGACGTACTTCTGCCACTCCACCTGATAGAGGAAATCATCGGTGAAGTGCGGGTTGCCAAAGAACAGCCAGTTTTTGCCGCCTGCGCCATCGTTATCACGCTGCTGCATAAAGGCGCGGAACGGCGCGATGCCGGTGCCCGGGCCAATCATTATCACCGGGGTTTCCGGATTTGCCGGCAGGCGGAAATTGTCGTTATGCTCGATGAAGACGCGGATTTCGCCCTCTTCTTCAATGCGATCCGCCAGCCAGGTGGATGCCCCGCCGCCGCGCTGACGACCATCGATCTCAAAGCGCACCGCACCCACGGTGATATGCACTTCGCTTTCGGTTTCCGCTTGCGAAGAGGCGATGGAGTAAAGGCGCGGCGTCAGCGGACGCAGCAGACCGGTAAGTTGTTCTGCATTCAATTCAGTAGGTGCCTGACGCACCATATCGACAATCGGGAAACTCTGCGCATAGCTCTGCAACTTCGGCTTGTCGCCGGCCAGCGCCAGCAGCGCATCGTTGCGTGACAAGGCAGCATACTGCTCGACAATTTGCGGCGTGTTCACCGTCAATTCGAAATGTTTTTGCAGCGCTTCAGTCAGCGGCAGCGTTGTGCCCTGCACCTCAACCGGCTCGTCACCTTTCAGCCACACCAGCTGCAGCAGTTCCTGCACCAGCTCGACATCGTTTTCAAACCACACCCCGAGCGCATCGCCCGGCTGATAGCGCAGGCCCGAATCGCCAAGGTCGATTTCGATGTGACGCACATCTTTATCTGAATCACGGCCAGTGATTTTCTGGTTAGCGGCAAAGCTGGCGGTTAATGGCGCTTCTTTAGTATAGGGGCTGCTGTCGACTTCATTGACGGCGCCCGCCGCGGTGACGGCCGCCTGCGCTGGCGACTCACTTGGCACGCGGGCTTTGAGAATCTCAGTAATCTGCTGACGCCAGGCACTGGCCTGCTCTTTGTATTCAACATCGGCATCCACGCGATCCAGCAGGCGCTCTGCGCCCAGCTCAGCCAGACGTTCATCAAAATCTTTTCCGGCTTTGCTGAAAAATTCATAAGAGGTATCGCCAAGGCCGAAGACGGCAAAGGCAGTGCCTGCGAACTTCGGCGCTTTCTTCGATAGCAGGAACTTATGCAGCGCGACGGCCTCTTCCGGCGGCTCGCCTTCGCCCTGCGTGGACGTCACGACCACCAGCAGCTTTTCCTGGCCAATTTGCTTGAATTTATAATCGCCGGCATTCACCAGGTTAACGCTCAGCTTCGCGGCCAATAGGTCATCGCGCAGCTGCTCAGCGAGGCGACGTGCGTTACCGGTCTGCGAGGCGGAGATCAGCGTGATGGTCGGTGCTTCTGACTGAATCGGCGCGGGGGCGGCAGCCGCACCCGGCGTTTGGTTGACCATGCCCCAAAAGTAGCCAGAGAGCCAGGCCATCTGCGTGGTGTTGAAATCCGTGGTCGCCGCCTGTAAGCGCGCGAGTTGCTCCGGTGAAAGCGGAAGCAGTGAACCTGGTGCCTGAGTCGTCATTGCGTTAAAAATTCCAGTGTCAGAAGTCCGGATCAATATGTTGCGGAAGAGTGCGTAGGTTACCGGGCTGTATATTAACGATTAAATACGCCTTCGACATATTAAATAACCAAAATGACTAAGTGGTTTTTCGGGTAAAGTTAACCAGCAAAAGTGGTAAATGAAGGCGATACGATTCAATGAGTTAATTAGGCGTTTTTCGCGGTGCGCCAGCGTAAAATGCCCTTTTCACGGCGAGCGGGTGCGAAAAATCTGCATTTCAGGTAGACTTCAGCGGTTTTTAAGTCTGAGAGCCATTATGTCTACCACCTTATTTAAAGAGTTCCAGTTTGAATCTGCACATCGTCTGCCACATGTGCCGGAAGGCCACAAGTGTGGACGCTTGCACGGCCATTCGTTCCTGGTGCGATTAGAAATTACCGGCGAAGTGGATGCGCATACCGGTTGGGTAATGGATTTTGCCGAACTCAAGGCGGCATTTAAGCCTCTATATGAACGTCTCGATCATCACTATCTGAATGACATTCCGGGACTGGAGAATCCTACCAGCGAAGTGCTGGCCAAGTGGATTTGGGATCAAATGAAGCCGCTTCTGCCCGAGTTGAGTGCGGTGATGATTAAAGAGACCTGTACCGCAGGTTGCGTGTATCGCGGTTGAGGTCAGTGAAGCAGTAACCGTTGAGTGAGGTCGCCATGAATGGCGACCCTACGTTTACAGAGCTGGGTTTTTCGTAGGGTGCGCATTCATGCGTACCGTGCCGACTCAGGCAATATTCAGATATTTGTGCGTCTGCATTGAAAGCCGCCAGTTACGGGCGATACAGGTTTCAATACACAGTTTGGTGGCAGCATCACCGCGACTGATCGGCTGTAGCGCCACAATGCGCTTTTTATCGTCGTGCAATCCTGCCAGCAACGCATCCAGCGCTTCGACGTCACGCTCACGCGCTACCGGATGTTTAATTTCATCCGCACGTTGTAGCGCCTGCGGCAGCACATCGTAACCACCGCGCATATTCACCTTTGGTGAAACCGTCACCCAGGTCGCCTCTGAACACTGCACTTCATGCGTGCCGCTGGTTTCGATCTGGCACGCAAATCCCGCCACTTCTAACGCTTCCGTCAATGGACGCAGGTCGAAAATCGCCGGTTCACCGCCGGTAATCACGACATGACGTGCGGTCCAGCCTTGACGCTGGATAGTGTCGAGAAGCATCGCGGCATCGGCGCTGCCCCACGCATCGCTCTCCACGGTCTTCACCAAAATATCACCCAGCGAGGTCTCCCGATCCGCCCGCTTTTCCCAGGTATGTTTGGTATCACACCAGCTACAGCCCACCGGACATCCTTGTAAGCGGATGAACAGCGCCGGAACACCGGTGTAAAAACCTTCGCCCTGCAGCGTCTGGAACATTTCGTTAATCGGGTAGAACATTTTTCACTCACATCTAAAATTTGAGGCGCAGATTATGGCAGATCTTGCGCGCCGAGTAACAGCTGCTTCGTGCCAAATAAAAGCAAAAGCCCCGCACAAGGCGGGGCTTCATTCGGACGATGCTGCCCGCAGGCAGCATACTCAGGCGATTATGCCTGGCCTTTAACTTCTTTCAGACCGTTAAACGGTGCTTTTTCGCCCAGCGCTTCTTCGATACGAATCAGCTGGTTGTACTTAGCAACGCGGTCAGAACGGCTCATAGAACCGGTTTTGATCTGGCCAGCCGCAGTACCTACCGCCAGGTCAGCGATGGTGGCGTCTTCGGTTTCACCTGAACGGTGTGAAATCACCGCGGTGTAGCCAGCATCTTTCGCCATCTTGATTGCAGCCAGGGTTTCGGTCAGTGAACCGATCTGGTTGAATTTGATCAGGATGGAGTTAGCGATACCTTTATCGATACCTTCTTTCAGGATCTTGGTGTTGGTTACGAACAGATCGTCACCAACCAGCTGGATTTTGTCGCCCAGCACTTTGGTCTGGTATGCGAAACCAGCCCAGTCAGATTCGTCCAGACCATCTTCGATAGAAACGATTGGGTACTGTTTGGTCAGGTCTTCCAGGAAGTGCGTGAACTCTTCTGAAGTGAAGGCTTTGTTGCCTTCGCCAGCCAGCACATATTTGCCGTCTTTGTAGAATTCAGATGCTGCGCAGTCCATCGCCAGAGTGATGTCTTTGCCCAGCTCATAGCCCGCTGCTTTTACCGCTTCAGCGATAACAGCCAGTGCTTCGGCGTTAGAACCCAGGTTTGGTGCATAGCCACCTTCGTCACCGACTGCGGTGTTCATGCCTTTAGACTTCAGCACTTTCGCCAGGTGATGGAACACTTCAGAACCCATACGCACGGCTTCTTTCAGGGTTTTCGCGCCAACCGGCTGAATCATGAACTCCTGAATGTCGACGTTGTTATCCGCATGCTCACCACCGTTGATGATGTTCATCATTGGCAATGGCATAGAGAATTTGCCCGGAGTGCCGTTCAGGTCAGCGATGTGTGCATACAGCGGCAGGCCTTTAGAGGCAGCAGCAGCTTTAGCAGCAGCCAGTGAAACCGCCAGAATGGCGTTTGCACCGAAGTTAGATTTGTTCTCAGTACCGTCCAGCTCGATCATGATCTTATCGATGTTCGCCTGGTCTTTCGCGTCTTTGCCTTTTACCGCTTCAGCAATCGGACCATTAACCGCAGCAACAGCTTTGGTTACGCCTTTGCCCAGGAAACGAGATTTGTCACCGTCACGCAGCTCCAGTGCTTCACGAGAACCGGTAGATGCACCTGATGGCGCAGCAGCCAGACCAACGAAACCGCCTTCCAGATGCACTTCTGCTTCAACAGTTGGGTTGCCACGGGAGTCGATGATTTCGCGACCGATGACTTTTACGATTTTGGACATTCGATTTTCCTCAGTACAAGTTAGTCAATCCTAAGACAAACAACGCGCGAAAAGTTCGCGCGCTGCTCGTGAAACTTACTTCGCTAAACGCTTCTGGTGCTCCTGCGCGGCTTTTACAAAGCCAGCGAACAGCGGATGACCATCACGCGGGGTCGATGTGAATTCCGGGTGGAACTGACAGGCAACAAACCACGGGTGATTCGGGATCTCAATGATCTCAACCAGCTGATCGTCGCCGGAACGACCGGCAATATGCAGACCCGCCGCTTCAATCGGCTTCAACAGCATATTGTTTACTTCGTAACGATGACGGTGGCGTTCGGTAATGATTTCAGAACCGTACAACTGACGCACCTTGCTTTCCGGCGTCAACTGGCACTGCTGGCTGCCTAGACGCATGGTGCCGCCCAGATCGCTCTGCTCAGTACGCTGCTCCACGTTGCCCTCTTCGTCACGCCATTCGGTGATAAGCGCCACCACCGGATACTTACAGTCTGGCACAAATTCAGTAGAGTTCGCGCCTTCCATACCGGCAACGTTGCGGGCAAATTCCATCAGCGCAACCTGCATACCCAGGCAAATACCGAGATAAGGCACATTGTTCTCACGGGCGTATTGCGCCGTCATCATTTTGCCTTCCACACCGCGGTAGCCGAAGCCGCCAGGGATCAGAATAGCATCAAGATCTTTCAGTAATTCGACACCGCGCGTTTCCACATCCTGCGAGTCGATCAGCTTGATATTCACGGTCACGCGATTTTTCAGGCCGCCGTGTTTCAACGCTTCAATCACCGATTTGTACGCATCCGGCAGTTCGACATATTTGCCGACCATACCGATGGTCACTTCGCCACCCGGATTAGCTTCTTCGTAGATAACCTGTTCCCATTCGGCCAGGTTCGCTTCCGGCGCGTTCAGATTGAAACGCTTGCAGATGTAATCATCCAGACCTTGCGACTTCAGCATGCCTGGAATTTTGTAGATGGAATCCACATCTTTCAGGGAAATAACCGCTTTTTCCGGCACGTTACAGAACAGCGCGATTTTAGCGCGTTCGTTGGCAGGCACCGCACGGTCCGAACGGCAGATCAGCACATCTGGCTGAATCCCGATCGACAACAGCTCTTTCACTGAATGCTGGGTTGGCTTGGTTTTCACTTCGCCTGCGGCCGCCATATAGGGCACCAGCGTCAGGTGCATATACATGGTGTGTTCACGACCGACATCGACCGCCATCTGGCGAATCGCTTCGAGGAACGGCAGAGATTCGATATCACCCACGGTACCGCCGATCTCAACCAGAACGACGTCATGACCTTCGCCACCTTCAATAATGCGTTCTTTGATGGCATTAGTGATGTGCGGGATGACCTGAATCGTGGCGCCCAGATAGTCGCCGCGACGCTCTTTGCGCAGCACTTCTGAGTAGATACGACCGGTAGTAAAGTTATTGCGGCGCGACATTTTGGTACGGATGAAGCGCTCGTAGTGACCTAAATCCAGATCGGTTTCGGCCCCATCATCGGTAACAAACACTTCACCGTGCTGCGTAGGGCTCATGGTACCCGGATCGACGTTGATGTACGGATCGAGTTTCATGATGGTCACATTCAGACCACGTGCTTCAAGGATGGCTGCGAGGGAGGCTGCGGCAATGCCTTTCCCCAGAGAGGAAACGACCCCGCCGGTCACAAAAATATAATTCGTTGTCATGCTGAACCTGAGAGTTTAGGTTTAAAGACGGTGGAATAACCAAGACGGGAAAATAGTATACCCGAAGTCGTCTTAAGCCACAATTGATGAATCACACCATCCTCCTACGCATGTAGGCCGGTAACATAGCGGATAGCGGGGGGTGAAATGTTGATGTACGTCACAAAGTCACCGCAAGGCTGAATCGAGTAAGCTCAAGCGGTGAAATTATGCGCAGCGCTGGAATAATCACCAGATTACGCTTAACCTTTGTTCTCGCTAACTTTAACCTGCTGCCAGGCCTCTTCCATCTGAGCCAAAGTTGCATCGCTCATCGCTAGCCCTTGCGATGCGATAATTGACTCAACCTGGCGGAAGCGGCGCTCAAACTTATCGTTAGCTTTCTGCAAAGCAACTTCCGCTTTGCTGCCTAAATGGCGCGACAAATTGACGGTGGCGAAGAGTAAATCGCCGATTTCCTCTTCCAGCTTGTCGTTATCGACCACCGCTTGCTGCGCTTCATGCATCACTTCATCAATCTCTTCATGCACTTTATCCAGCACCGGGCCGAGATTGTTCCAGTCGAAACCGACCGTGCTGCAACGCTTCTGAATTTTGTGCGCGCGCATTAAGGCAGGCAACGCTTTGGGAATGTCATCTAAAACTGAATGCTGCGATTTTTCCGCGCGTTCACTGTGTTTGATCGCTTCCCAGTTTTTCAGCACGTCTTCGCTGGTTTCAGCCTGAACGTCGCCAAAAATGTGCGGATGACGCCGCTCAAGTTTGTCACTGATGGCATTGCAGATATCGTCGAAATTAAAGCGCTGCTGCTCATCGGCCATTTGTGCGTAGAACACCACCTGAAACAGCAGATCGCCGAGTTCACCGCGTAAATCATCAAAATCCTCGCGCTGAATAGCATCGATGACTTCGTAGGTTTCTTCCAGCGTGTAAGGCGCGATGGAGGAGAAGGTCTGCTGACGATCCCACGGGCAGCCACGTTGCGGATCGCGCAGGGTTTGCATGATGGTGAGCAGGCGGTTTAACGGGGTCATGAAGGGATCCTTTGGGGCTGCTATGTAAAAAGGTCGCCATGAATGGCGACCCCACGGCTACATTTGTAAGGCCGCCATTTATGGCGTAATGCCGCTCACTTAAGCAAAAAAATGCCTGTTTATGCAGGTGCGCATGAATGCGCACCCTACGAAAACCCGGCGATATCCACGTAGGGTCACCATTCATGGTGACCGATTCATGCTTAACTGACGAGCATTACGCCATTTATGGCGACCCGCTAAATCAATGCAAACGGCGCGCGTCGATAATATCCGGCACCTGATTAAGACGCGCCAGCACGCGGCCGAGCACCTGCTGGTTATAGATCTCAATATCCATATCGATGGTGGCAAGCTGCTTTTTGGTATCGCTGCGGCTGGAAACGCCCAGTACATTGACCTTTTCGTTAGCCAGAATCGTGGTGATGTCACGCAGCAGACCGCTGCGATCGTTGGCGGTGACGCGCACCACCAGCGAGTAACCGCTGGAGTAATCTTCGCCCCACACGGCATCAACGATACGTTCCGGCGCGTGGGAAATGAGTTCGGTTAACTGGTCGCAATCCGCGCGGTGAATCGAGATGCCGCGACCTTGCGTGATAAAGCCCACGATATCATCACCGGGAATCGGCTGGCAGCAGCGTGCGATGTGGTGCAGTAGATTGCCCACGCCTTCCACCACCACGCGTCCGCTCTCTTTGCGTGAAGACGATGCATGCGACTTCTGCGTCAGCTGGCGCAGCGCTTCGCGATCTTCCTCTTCCGCACTCGGCTTGTTGAGCTTGCCCTGCAGGAAGTTCACCATCTGATTGAGGCGAATATCACCGCCGCCAATCATCGCCAGCAATTCATCCTGCGAGCTGACGTTATAGCGCGGCAGCAGCAGTTTCTCGGCCTCGCGCATGCTGATATCCATCTGATTCAGCTCGCTTTCGAGGATCTGACGGCCGGCAATAATATTTTTGTCACGATCCTGCTTACGGAACCAGGCGTGAATTTTCGAACGGCCGCGGCTGGTAGTGATATAGCCGAGGTTCGGATTCAGCCAGTCGCGGCTTGGATTTGGCTGCTTTTGGGTGATCACTTCAATCTGATCGCCCATCTGCAGCTGATAGGTGAACGGTACGATGCGTCCGCTGATCTTAGCGCCAATGCAGCGGTGGCCGATATCGCTATGAATATGGTAGGCGAAATCGAGCGGCGTTGAGCCCGCTGGCAGATCGACCACGTCGCCTTTCGGCGTAAACACGTACACGCGATCGTCAAACACCTGGCTGCGCACCTCTTCCAGCATCTCGCCAGAATCGGCCATCTCTTCCTGCCAGGTAATCAGCTTACGCAGCCAGGCAATGCGTTCTTCGTGTCCCGCCGCGCCGCGCGCGTTGCTGGTGGTCGGCCCTTCTTTGTACTTCCAGTGCGCCGCTACGCCCAGTTCCGCATCTTCGTGCATTTGACGCGTACGAATCTGGATTTCAACCGTTTTGCCCTGCGGGCCCAGCACCACGGTATGAATGGATTGATAGCCGTTGGGTTTCGGATTAGCGACGTAATCGTCAAACTCACTCGGCAAATGGCGGTACAGCGTGTGCACCGTTCCCAGCGCGCCGTAGCAATCCTGCAGACGCTCAGCGACAATACGCACCGCGCGTACGTCAAACAGTTCATCAAACGCTAATGACTTCTTCTGCATCTTGCGCCAGATGCTGTAGATGTGTTTCGGGCGGCCGTACACTTCTGCCCGCACGCCCTCTTTCTGCATTTCTGCGCGCAGGTTCTCAACGAAGCTCTCAATATACCCTTCGCGGTCGATACGGCGCTCATGCAGCAATTTAGCGATGCGCTTATATTCATCGGGGTGCAGATAGCGGAAGCAGTAGTCTTCCAGCTCCCATTTGAGCTGACCGATACCCAGGCGATTGGCCAGCGGCGCGTAGATATTGGTGCTCTCTTTCGCCGCAAGCACGCGCTCATCTTCAGGCGCATCTTTCATTTCACGCAGATGCGCAATGCGTTCGGCGAGCTTGATGACCACGCAGCGGAAATCTTCCACCATCGCCAGCAGCATACGGCGGACATTATCCACCTGCTCAGAGGCCATCGAATCGTTATGAATCGCTTTCAGCTGGCGAATGGCATCCATATCGCGTACGCCGTGCACCAGCATGACAATGCCTTTGCCAAACGCTTGCTCCAGATCCTCTTCGCTCACCACATCGGCATTGGCTAGCGGAAACAGCAGCGCAGCGCGCAGGCTATCAATGTCCATGCTGAGCATGGTGAGGATTTCCACCATCTCAATGCCACGCCACAGCAGCAGAGCCTGATCAGGATGGTTGTGCGTTTCGGCTTCACAGTAGCGCCACGCATCCGCCAGTCGCTGGCAAGATTGCGGATTGTTGATACTTAAACTGGCGATCCACTGGTCAAGGGCAAACTCACCCGCCGTATTTAAATGCGCACTTCTAACCGCAACCATATCCTCTCCTGCCACAGCGATGTGGACATCGCTTATGTTTTGCTAAATAGCACCATGGACTCGAGATGACTGGTATGTGGGAACATATCCAGCATCGCAACCCTTTCCAATTGGTAGCCCGCTGACAGCAATGTTTGACTGTCGCGTGCAAGTGTTGTTGGGTTACAGGAAACATAGACCACACGTTCCGGCGCAAGTTTAACCACATGCGCCATTACGCCCGCAGCCCCAGCACGTGCTGGATCCAGTAACACCTTGTTAAATCCCTGCGTCGCCCAAGGCTGACGCGTCACGTCCTCTTCCAGGTTATGCTGGAAAAAGCGAACATTCCCAAGATTATTCTGGGATGCATTATACGCTGCCTGTTGCACTAATGCTGCAACACCCTCCACACCTACTGCATTTTGTACGAATTTTCCCACAGGCAAAGTGAAATTTCCCATGCCACAGAACAGATCCAGCACGCGATCTTCTGGCTGTAAATCCAGCCACTCAATGGCTTTTGCCACCATCTGCTGGTTCACCCTATCGTTCACCTGAATAAAATTTTGCGGGCTAAAAGTGAGAGGTAAATCATAAGAACGATAAAACGGTTCGCGATCGCTCAGGGCCTGCAAAGTGTCACTGCCATCAGCCAAATAGAGCATTACCTGCTGCTCATGCGAAAAGCGTTCCAGCTTTGCACGATCGCCTAGCGATAACGCATCAAGATGACGAAGTACCATCAGCGGACCATTGTCTGCCAGCACCAATTCAACGTGGCCCAAACGTCGAGCCGCGCTTAGTTCACTCAGACAGCGGTACAACGGCGCTAACAACGCTTCAAGTTCGGGCACCAAAACCGGGCATTGCTTCAGTTCAACCAAATCATTGCTGGCCGCCTGACGAAAACCCATTTGCAGACGCTGCTGTTTTGGCTGCCACTGCACCCCTAAACGGGCACGACGGCGATAGCCCCAGGCATCGCCGCTGATAATCTCATCAACGGTAACCGGCAGTGGCGCATCACGGCTCAACATACGGCTTAATGCGCGCGCTTTGCTCTCCTGTTGTAACGCCACCGAGGCATGCTGTTGCTGGCAACCGCCGCACACGCCGAAATGAACGCAGCGCGGTTTTTCACGCTGTGGGCTAGGATTGATAATCTTGGTAGCTTTGGCGCGCGCATACTGACGCTTATCTTCCTGCACCGTAACGTCCGCCTGTTCACCCGGCAGCGCACCGCTAACAAACATCGCCTTGCCTTTATGGCGCGCAACACCTTGTCCAAAGGGATCAAGGTCTTCGATGGTGACGGATAAGCGTTGCTTTGTCGCCACACGCTGTTTTGCCGAGTAAAATTGCGCCATAGTATTGTGAAATCTCTATTTTATTGGGTGTGCAGCCAATCACGGCCGTTGCACAGGGATAAAAAATGCCAGGAGTCGCCAGGCCACAATTATGACCAAATATAGCCTGCGGGCGCGAATGATGATTTTGATACTGGCGCCAACGCTGATGATTGGCCTGCTGCTCAGTACCTTCTTCGTGGTTCACCGCTATAACGAATTACAACACCAAGTGCAGGACGCCGGGGCGAATATTATCGAACCATTGGCGGTCTCCAGTGAATACGGCATGACGTGGCACAATCGCGATGCCATTCGCGAGTTAGTGAGCCTGCTACATCGTCGCCACTCTAATATTGTCCGTGCCATCACCATTTTCGACAACAATAATCACGTCTACGTCACCTCGAATAACAATCAGAATCTGGCACTGCTGCAAAAAGAGGACATCTCCACGCTGGAAGATAGCGTCTCCGTTGAGCGCCAGGGCAATTTGATGATCCTGCGCACGCCGATTATTTCTGAACGCTACTCGGTAGATGAACTCCCGGGCGAAGATGCTAAACCTGCGGGCAATCCGTTAGGTTATGTGGCCATCGAGTTGGATCTGCAATCGGTGCGGCTGGAGCAGTACAAAGAGGTATTTGTTGCCACGCTGCTGCTGCTGTTTTGCTTGTGCATCGCCATGCTGTTTGCCTATCGCCTGATGCGCGATGTCACCGGGCCGATTCGTAATATGGTGACCACCGTTGACCGCATTCGCCGCGGTCAGCTCGATAGCCGCGTCGATGGCTACATGCTGGGTGAACTGAGCATCCTGAAGAACGGCATTAATGCCATGGCGATGTCGCTTACGGCTTATCACGAAGAGATGCAGCAGAATATCGATCAGGCAACTTACGATCTGCGTGAAACGCTGGAACAGCTGGAGATTCAAAACGTTGAGCTGGATCTGGCGAAGAAGCGCGCCCAGGAAGCGGCGCGCATTAAGTCCGAGTTCCTTGCCAATATGTCGCACGAGTTACGCACGCCGCTCAACGGCGTCATCGGTTTTACCCGTCAGATGCTAAAAACCGGGCTGAGTACCAACCAGCGCGATTACATGAGCACCATTGAGCGCTCGGCCAATAATTTGCTCAGTATCATCAACGATGTGCTGGATTTCTCGAAGCTGGAAGCCGGCAAGCTGGTACTGGAATCCATTCCCTTCCCGCTACGCGCCACGCTGGATGAAACGCTGGTGTTATTGGCACCCTCCGCGCATGACAAAGGGTTGGAAATCACCGTCTGCCTGGAAAAACAGGTGCCAGACAATGTGATTGGTGACCCGCTGCGTCTACAGCAAATCATGATCAACCTGATTGGCAACGCCATCAAATTTACCGAGCACGGTCATATTGATCTGCGCGTTGAACTGCGCAGCATTAACACGACACGTGTCGAGCTGGAAATACAGGTACATGACACCGGTATCGGCATTTCTGAACAGCAGCAGTCGCAGCTGTTCCAGGCATTCCGCCAGGCCGATGCCAGCATTACACGCCGCCACGGCGGTACCGGTTTAGGCCTGGTTATCACGCAAAAACTGGTGAGTGAAATGGGCGGTGAGATTGCGTTCCACAGCCGTCAAAATCAGGGTTCGACGTTCTGGGTACACATTCATCTCGATCTCAATCCGAACGCCCCCACCATTCCGCGCATGTTGGGCGATTTACGCGCCACGCCGCTCGCCTATATTGAGCCACATCCTGCAGTCGCCAAAGCGGTGCAGGAGATGCTGAGCATCACGCCGTTACAGGTGCAGCATTTCACCACTCTGGAAGAGATGCCCGATACGCACTTCCCGCTGCTGTTGATGGGATTGCCGGTTTCAGAGACCCATCCTGCCACGCTATCCGATGCCTTAATAAAACAGCTGCACGCGCGCGCTGATTCCGTGCTGCTGGCGCTGCCCAGCGAAATGATGCTGTTTGCCGACGATCTGCGGGCTCGCGGCATTGCGGGCTGCATTGCGAAACCGGTATCACTCACGCGCCTGCTGCCAATGTTACTGGATTTAGATGACTGGCAGCGTGATGCGCAGCCGCGAGGAACGCGGCAGCCGCTCACGGTAATGGCGGTGGATGACAATCCCGCCAATCTGAAACTGATTGGCGCCCTGCTGGAGGAGCAGGTACAGCACATTATTCTGTGTGATAACGCCGAGCAGGCCATTCGCCAGGCACGCCTGCACAAACTGGATGTGATTTTGATGGATATTCAAATGCCGGATATTGATGGCATTCGCGCCAGCGAAATCATCCGCAGCCTGCCGCTGCATGCCACCACGCCGATTGTTGCCGTTACCGCGCACGCGCTGGATGGCGAGCGTGAGCAGCTGATTAATGCTGGCATGAATGACTATCTGGCCAAGCCGATTGATGAAGATAAACTCAGCCAGTTACTGCAGCGTTATGCGCCACCTCGCGCGGCGCCACAGCCGCTGCGGCCGGATGTTGCGCCGTCGCTGGATTGGGCGCTGGCACTGCGTCAGGCCGCGAATAAACCCGATTTAGCCCGCGACCTGCTGCAAATGCTGCTCGATTTCCTGCCGGAAGTGGAAGAGCGCGTTGAAAGCGCGATGGCGAGGAACGATGTGGTTGGCCTGCGCGAGATTATTCACAAGCTGCACGGCAGCGCCAGCTACAGCGGCGTACCGCGTTTGAAACAGCTGTGTCAGCAGCTGGAGAAGAGTCTGCATCATGAGAGCGATATCGAGGCGCTTGAGCCGGAGCTGCTGGAGTTAAGCGATGAGATGGCGAACGTCGCGCGTGAGGCGAGGAAGCTGTTAGCGTTGGGTTAATGTTGTGCCACGTTTCCCCTCACCCCAGCCCTCTCCCGCAAGCGGGCGAGGGGACTGTCCTATGCGGAGTTGGAGATGAGTGCAAAATACTTCACCTCTACGAACGGTTCACTCACCCACTAGCGGCCGACGGGGCCGTCCTATACGAAGTTGAATTTGAGTGCAAAATACATCGCCTGTCCGAACGGTTCCCTCTCCCACTTGTGGGAGAGGGTTAGGGTGAGGGCAACAGGAAAAACCATCATAACCCCTGCCCCGCCTTTATCGTCGCCGCCACATTGCGCGCCGTGAGCCGCACATTCTGCTCGGCATTAGCCAGCGCGTCGTCCAGCGTGCAGATGCTAAACAGTACGCTAAACACCGCATCCAGCCCGTGTTCGTGCACCACGCTGACGTCAGCCGTCAAGCTTCCGGCAATACCAATCACCGGCTTGTTAAACTGCTTCGCAACTTTAGCCACGCCAATCGGCACCTTGCCGTTGATGCTCTGACTATCAATGCGCCCTTCACCGGTAATCACCAAATCAGCATCTTTTACCTGCTCGGCCAAACCCAATGCTTCGGTAACAATCTCAATACCGCTGCGTAGCTCGGCCTGACAAAATGCGTGCAACGCCGCGCCCATGCCACCCGCCGCACCACCGCCGTCAATATGCAGCACGTCAATATCCAAATCGCGGTGAATAATGTCGGCGTAGTGTGCCAAAGCCTGGTCCAGCTGCTGCACCAGCGCTGGCGTCGCCCCTTTTTGCGGGCCGAATATCGCCGAGGCGCCTTTATCACCGGTCAATGGATTGGTGACATCGCAGGCCACTTCGAAGCGACACTGCTTGATGCGTGGATCAAGCTGCTCAATATCAATCCGCACCAGCTGTGGCAACGCGCCGCCACCGAAGGCAATTTGCTCGCCATGCTCATCCAGTAAATGCGCACCAAGCGCCTGCACCATGCCGGATCCGCCATCGTTGGTGGCAGATCCGCCAATGCCGATAATGACGTGGTCGACACCGCGATCGAGCGCATCTTTAATCAGCTCACCGGTGCCAAATGAGGTGGTAATCAGCGGATCGCGCTGCGCGGCCGGCACGAGTTCCAGCCCGCTGGCCGCCGCCATTTCGATAAACGCGGTGCGCGCGTCACCTGATAAGCCGTAGAACGCATCCACGGGTTTGCCGAGCGGTCCTGTAACCGTCAGCCGGACAATGTTTCCCTGCGTTGCCGCCACCATCGCTTCAACCGTGCCTTCGCCACCGTCGGCAACCGGTATTTTCACGTAGTCAGCTTCAGGAAAGATCTCGCGGAAACCCGCTTCAATCGCCGAAGCCACTTCCAGGGCGGATAAACTCTCTTTATATGAATCCGGTGCGATGACAATTTTCATAGGCAATCCAGCGCGGTTGATGACGGACATCCGTCCTTGCTATGGCAGCGAGCCGCCCGGCATCCGCAGACGCCGGACGCATGCACTACCGGGTGATCTCAACTTTTGCTAATTTTTCATAATAGCAGGCCAGCGCGCTATGATCCGACGTACCCTGTCCGTCCACTTTTAGCGCCTGCATCATCTCCATCACCGCGGCAGTCAGCGGCAGATGCGCGCCAATCTCGTGTGAAGTGTCCAGCGCATTGGCCAAATCTTTGATATGTAAATCGATACGGAAGCCCGGCTTGAAGTTACGATCCAGCACCATCGGCGCTTTGGCATCCAGCACGGTGCTGCCCGCTAAGCCTCCACGAATGGCCTGATACACCAGTTCCGGATTTACGCCCGCTTTGGTTGCCAGCGACAGCGCCTCCGACATCGCCGCGATGTTCAGCGCCACAATCACCTGATTGGCCAGCTTCGTGACGTTACCCGCGCCGATGTCGCCGGTTTGTACCACCGAACCCGCCATCGCTTTCATGATGTCGTAACACTGGTCGAATACCGCTTTATCACCGCCAACCATCACTGACAAGGTGCCTTCAATCGCCTTCGGCTCGCCGCCGCTCACTGGCGCATCGAGCATTTTGATGCCTTTCGCCGCCAGCGCATCGTGCACTTCGCGGCTGGCTAACGGTGCGATGGAGCTCATATCGATGACGATAAGGCCAGGCTTCGCGCCTTCAATAATACCGTTGGGTCCCAGGCAGGCTTCTTTTACCTGCGGTGAGTTCGGCACCATAGTAATCACCACGTCAACCTGCTCGGCTACCTCTTTAGCCGTTTTGGCCACGGTCGCACCCAGCTCAACTAATTCTGCTTCGTTGCTGGCATTGTGGTCACGCACCACCAGCGTATAACCGGCTTTCACCAGGTTCTTACTCATCGGTTTGCCCATGATACCGAGGCCGATAAATCCAATTTTCATTGCCTTTCCCCTACGTCAGTTATTTTTTGAATTTGTCACACAGCGCCTGCGTGGCGTTGCGGAAAACACCCAGATCGCTGCCGACCGCCACAAAGCTGGCGCCCCACTCCAGGTAGCGACGTGCATCGGCTTCAACCGGCGCCAGAATGCCGCTCGGTTTACCCGCGGCTTTGGCGCGTTCAAATACGTGTTTAATCACTTTCAATACTTCAGGATGTGCCGGTTGACCGAGATAGCCCAGCGCCGCCGACAGATCGCCCGGTCCGACGAAGATGCCATCAACGCCATCCACCGCAGCGATGGCATCAATGTTGTCTACTGCCTGCTGGGTTTCGATCTGCACCAGAACGGTAATGTTGTCGTTGATGGTGCTGTTGTAATCCGGCAGCGTGCCGTACATGTTGCTGCGATGCGAAACCGATACGCCGCGAATGCCAGCCGGTGGGTAGCGGGTGGAAGCCACCGCGCGAATCGCCTCTTCCTCGGTTTCCACAAACGGCACCAGGAAGTTGTAGAAACCAATATCCAGCAAACGCTTGATGATAATCGGTTCGTTGCACGGCGGACGCACCACCGGCGCGCTGTGGCTGCCCTTCAGCGCCATCAGCTGCGGCACAAAGGTAGTGATGTCGTTCGGCGCATGTTCGCCATCCAGCACCAGCCAGTCAAAGCCCGCCAGTCCCAGCACTTCGGTGGTGAGTGGATTAGCCAGCGCACACCAGCTGCCAATCAGGGTTTCTCCTGCCAGCAAACGGCGACGAAAATTGTTCGGCCAGGCATTGCTCATTGTTTTCACTCCTGTCGGTTACAGCAGGCTCCCGCACGGGGAGCCGGAAAAGTTAGCGCACCAGGCACGGACGCTTGTTATCAAAGGTCCAGTTCGGTACCAGGAACTGCATAGCCTGCGCATCATCGCGCGCGCCCAAACCGTGTTGCTGATATAGCGCGTTGGCCTGCATCACCTGATCCATATCCAGCTCGACGCCCAGTCCCGGTTTCTGCGGCACTTGCACCATGCCGCCTTTAATCTGGAACGGCTCTTTGGTCAGTCGCTGATTGCCTTCCTGCCAAATCCAGTGCGTATCGATAGCGGTAATCGCCCCCGGCGCGGCGGCGGCCACATGCGTGAACATCGCCAGCGAGATATCGAAGTGATTGTTAGAGTGCGAGCCCCACGTCAGGCCGAAGTCATGGCACATCTGCGCCACGCGCACCGAGCCCTGCATCGTCCAGAAGTGTGGATCCGCCAACGGGATATCGACCGATTGCAACGACAGCGTGTGGCCCATCTGACGCCAGTCGGTGGCAATCATATTGGTGGCGGTCGGCATGCCGGTGGCGCGGCGGAATTCAGCCATCACTTCAC
Source organism: Pantoea sp. BRR-3P (assembly GCF_039621635.1). Taxonomy (NCBI): domain Bacteria; kingdom Pseudomonadati; phylum Pseudomonadota; class Gammaproteobacteria; order Enterobacterales; family Erwiniaceae; genus Pantoea; species Pantoea sp. BRR-3P. Next base: position 697,600 of record NZ_CP155066.1, on the reverse strand, counting down.
GACCGGAATAGCCCTGCTCAGCACCGCACGGATCTTCCGCATAGGCCAGCACGCCTTTCAGCTGCTTGCCGAGCAGAATCGCTTCGTTCAGTGACCAGGCACCGTTGGGATCAAGCGTCACGCGCGCCTGCGGGAAGCGTTTCGCCAGCGCCGTTACCGCTTCAGCCTCTTCGCCACCGCGCAGCACGCCACCTTTCAATTTGAAATCGTTAAAGCCGTATTTTTCGTAGGCCGCTTCCGCCAGACGCACTACCGTTTCCGGCGTGAGCGCCTCTTCATGACGCAGACGATACCAATCGCATTTGTCATTTTCCTGGCTCTGATACGGCAACGCGGTTTTCTTGCGATCGCCGACGTAGAACAGGTAGCCCAGCATCTCAACGCGATCGCGCTGCTGGCCATCGCCAAGCAGTGATGCAACGTTAACGCCTAAATGCTGACCCAGCAGATCGAGCAGCGCCGCTTCAATGCCGGTCACCACGTGAATGGTGGTACGCAGGTCGAAGGTTTGATTACCGCGCCCGCTGGCGTCGCGGTCGGCAAAGGTGCTGCGCACCAGATTGAGAATGTTTTTGTATTCGCCGACGGTTTTCTGCACCACCAGCGCTTCAGCCTCGACCAATGTCTGACGAATCTTTTCGCCGCCTGGGATTTCCCCCACGCCGATATGCCCGGCGTTATCTTTAATAATGACAATGTTGCGGGTAAAGAACGGCGAATGTGCGCCGCTCAGATTGAGCAACATGCTGTCGTAACCGGCCACTGGGATGACCTGCAGCGATGTAATTTTCGGTGTCTGACTCATTTCCTGCTCCTTAGACTTTATCGCGACCGAAGGCCGGACGCTTGCGGTCGAATGACCAATTGGGCACCAGATACTGCATCGCAGTGGCGTCATTACGCGCGCCAGCCGGCAGTGATGTGTACAGCGCGTTAGCCTGATGCAGGCGATCCCAATCCAGCTCGACGCCAAGGCCCGGCTTATCCGGCACGGCGATTTTGCCGTTGCGAATTTGCAGCGGCTCTTTGGTCAGGCGCTGATCGCCTTCCTGCCAAATCCAGTGCGTATCAATGGCGGTGGGTTTGCCAGGCGCAGCCGCGCCCACGTGGGTGAACATCGCCAGCGAAATATCGAAGTGATTGTTGGAGTGGCAACCCCAGGTTAAGCCCCAGTCATCACACAGCTGCGCCACGCGCACCGCACCGCTCAGCGTCCAGAAGTGCGGATCGGCCAGCGGGATATCGACTGAGTTGAGCATTACCGCGTGGTTCATCTCGCGCCAGTTGGTGGCGATCATATTGGTAGCCACCGGCAAACCGGTGGCGCGGCGGAATTCAGCCATCATTTCGCGCCCGGAGTAGCCTTGCTCGGCACCGCACGGATCTTCGGCGTAGGTCAGCACATCGCCCATGCCCTTACATAAGCGAATCGCTTCATCAAGCGTCCAGGCACCGTTGGGATCAACGGTGATGCGCGCATCGGGGAAGCGCTTTTTCAACGCCGCCGCCGATTCAATCTCCTGTTCACCGGGCAGCACGCCGCCTTTGAGTTTGAAATCTTTGAAGCCGTATTTGTCCTGTGCCGCTTCCGCCAGACGCACCACGGATTGCGGCGTCAACGCTTCCTGATGACGCAGGTGATACCAATCGTGGCTAGCCCCTTCGCCGGTCAGATACGGTAAGTCGGTTTTACGACGATCGCCGAGATAGAACAGATAACCCAGCACCGTCACTTCATCGCGCTGCTGGCCCGGACCAAGCAGCTCTGCCACCGGTACGCCAAGGCATTGGCCGAGTAAATCGAGCAGCGCCGCTTCCAGCGCAGCAACCGCGTTGACGCGCAGTTCGAAGGTCCAGGCGCCTTTGCCGAAGGTATCAAAGTCCGCCGACTGATTGCCTTTGTGCACCTGCTGCACCAGGCGATTCATGCGTGCCACCTGCTGGCCTTTAACCTGCGGAATCGCTTCAACCAGCGTTTGGTAGATGGTTTCGCCGCCGGGCGCTTCCCCCACGCCGGTATGTCCCGCACTATCGGTGAGCACCACAATATTGCGGGTGAAGCAGGCGCTGTGCGCGCCCCCGATGTTCAGCAGCATGCTGTCGTAACCGGCAACCGGAATCACCTGCATTTCGGTGATCACCGGCGTGCTTTGCGTAGTCATAGTCCGTCCTTATGCTCGGGTTTTCAGTTCGACGCGTTTGATATCGCCCGCAATCACCAGGAAGCTAAACGCGGCGACAAAGGCATGGATACCGACATAAATCAGCGCGCCTTCAAACGATCCGCTGGTGGCGATGATGTACCCGATGGCAATCGGCGTGACGATGCCGGAGAAATTACCGAACATGTTGAACAGACCGCCGCTTAGGCCACTGATCTCTTTCGGTGCGGTATCCGCCATCACCGCCCACCCCAGCGCACCAATGCCTTTCCCGAAGAATGCCAGCGCCATGAAGAACACCACCACCCATTCGGTGTCGGTGTAGTTACACATCACCATCGAAATGGAGAGCAGCATGCCGAGCACAATCGGCGTTTTACGTGCGATATTCAGCGAGCCGGTTTTACGCATCAGGTAATCGGAGATCACTCCGCCCAATACGCCGCCGAGGAAGCCGCATACCGCCGGAATCGAGGCAATAAAGCCGGCTTTCAAAATCGACATGCCGCGCGCCTGCACCAGATATACCGGGAACCAGGTAATAAAGAAGTAGGTTAAGGCGTTGACGCAGTATTGGCCGAGGTAGATGCCCAGCATCATGCGGGAAGTGAGCAGCTGTTTAATCTGGAACCACTTCTCGCTCCAGCTCACTTTGCGTTCGGCTTTTTTAGCATCCATGTTGATCAGCGCACCGCCCTGCTCCATGTACTCCAGTTCGGCTTTGTTGACGCCCGGATGATCGGTGGGATCGTGGATCACTTTCAGCCAGATGAAGCTGAGGATGATGCCCAATCCGCCCATGAACCAGAACACGTGCGCCCAGCCCACTTCTGACACCAGCCAGCCCATGATTGGCGCAAAGATTACCGTGGCGAAATATTGCGCCGAGTTGAAAATGGCCACCGCTGTGCCACGCTCCTGCGCCGGGAACCAGGCCGCGACAATGCGGCTGTTGCCAGGGAAGGAAGGTGCTTCTGCCAGCCCCACCAGAAAGCGCAACATAAACAGCGAAACGATGATGCCAAAGCCGCTGAACACGTCGACAAACCCTTGCAGCAGGGTAAACAGCGACCAGGTAAAGATGCTCCAGAAATAGACGCGTTTCGAGCCGAAGCGGTCAAGCAGCCAGCCGCCCGGAATCTGACCGATAACGTAAGCCCATGAGAACGCTGAGAAGATGTAGCCTAATCCGACTGAATCGAGACCGATCTCTTTAGACATCGCCGAACCGGCGATCGAAATGGTGGCGCGGTCACCGTAGTTGAACGAGGTAACGATAAATAACATCACCACAATCCAGTAACGGGCATTGGTGCGCTTTTGCACCGCTTCCGCTGTCTGGCTGAAACTATTCATGATGCACTCCTGAAATATAGCGTGAGCTACATTCGCTCTGACTGCATACACATCGCGTTGGGTATCAGAGAGAAGTTGGGTTAAACACGGCGATTTTTATAGTGGCAATACGATGATGCGTCGTGACGAATAACCTAACGTTGAAGAACGAGAATCAGTATAGGAACAGCCAGGCGGCGATACACTGGAAGAACGCATGAGGATTCGGGGTTATTAGTACTGTTTTTGTGGCATCTGCACATAACGCTGCGGCGTGGCTCACGGAACGGTTCGTTACCCCGTAAAGTTGCTCATTAAACGCACAAGCTAACGATACTTTGTGAGTCTCTTCACTTGCTTTTGGTTAAACGAACCAATTTGCCGTGATAAATCCCCTTAAAGCCAGTCAGTTGCACAATGCGCAGGCCAATACCCCTGCATATACTGAGGCTGGCAAAAAACGATGACGTGATGGAAGCATTTTTAAACCGCGCCGCTATGTACCGCGCGACGAACTGGAAGGTGAGCAATGAACCGTCCTCTGACTGAAAAACCGCTCTATATCAAAGTACACGATGCCGATAACGTGGCGATCGTGGTCAATAATCAGGGATTGCCGTCCGGCACACGTTTCGACGACGGACTGCAGCTAACCGAACATGTGCCGCAGGGGCATAAAGTCGCGCTGAGCGATATCCCACAGGATGGCGCTATCCTGCGCTACGGTGAAGTGATTGGCTACGCGCTACGCCCGATTGCACAAGGCAGCTGGATTGAAGAATCGCTGGTGGCGCTACCCGAAGCGCCGCCGCTCAACAGTTTGCCGCTGGCAAACAATGTGCCGCCCGCCCTGCCACCGCTGGAGGGTTATACCTTTGAGGGTTATCGCAACGCCGATGGCAGCGTAGGAACACGCAACCTGCTCGGTATCACTACCAGCGTGCACTGCGTGGCTGGGGTAGTGGATTACGTGGTGCAGATCATTGAACGAGATTTGCTGCCGCGTTATCCCCATGTCGATGGCGTGGTGGCGCTGAATCATCTGTATGGCTGCGGGGTCGCGATCAATGCGCCTGCCGCGGTGGTGCCGATTCGCACCATTCATAATCTCGCGCTCAATCCTAATTTTGGCGGTGAAGTGATGATCGTCAGCCTCGGCTGCGAAAAATTACAGCCGGAGCGTCTGCTGACCGGTACGCCGGACGTGCAGGCCATTTCGCTCGATGATAACAACATTGTGCGTCTGCAAGATGAGCGACTGGTGGGCTTTGGAGCGATGGTGGATGAAATCCTGCAGGTCGCCGAACGTCATCTGAAAAAGCTCAATCAACGCCAGCGGGAAACCTGCCCGGCCTCTGAGCTGGTGATCGGCACGCAGTGCGGCGGCAGCGACGCCTTCTCTGGTGTAACGGCGAATCCGGCGGTAGGCTTTGCTTCTGATTTGCTGGTGCGCTGCGGCGCGACGGTGATGTTCTCGGAAGTGACTGAAGTGCGCGATGCCATTCATCTGCTGACGCCACGCGTGGTGGATGAAACCGTCGGCAAGCGGCTACTGGAAGAGATGGCGTGGTATGACGATTATCTCAGCCAGGGCCAGACCGATCGCAGTGCAAATCCCTCACCGGGTAATAAAAAAGGTGGGCTGGCAAACGTGGTTGAGAAAGCGCTGGGATCGATTGCCAAATCGGGCCGTAGTCCGATCGTCGAGGTGTTGTCGCCAGGCCAACGTCCAACCCAGCGCGGGCTGATTTATGCCGCGACGCCCGCCAGTGATTTCGTATGCGGCACGCAGCAGATGGCATCGGGTATTACGTTGCAAGTGTTCACTACCGGGCGCGGCACGCCTTACGGTTTGGCGGCGATTCCGGTGATTAAAATGGCGACGCGCAATGCGCTGGCCGAACGCTGGCATGATTTGATGGATATCAATGCCGGAACCATTGCGACGGGCGAAGAGAGTATTGAGCAGGTCGGCTGGCGATTGTTTGAGTTGATTCTGGATATTGCCAGCGGGCGCAAACAAACGTGGTCAGATCGATGGGGGATCCGCAATCAGCTGGCGGTGTTTAATCCTGCGCCGGTGACGTGATTGCCCCTCACCCCAGCCCTCTCCCGCAAGCGGGCGAGGGAGCAGTCCGTGCGAAGTCGAAATGAAGTGCATCTCTCATACCAATCCGCGATCGGTTCCCTCTCCCGCCTGCGGGAGAGGGTTAGGGCGAGGGCAAAGCAATTACAGCAACTTACCCCAGCTCTCCACCCACGGTGACGTTACCGATTCTGGCTCAGGATGTTCCGTCGCATCCACCAGCAACACCTCTCCAACACGCTTGGCGCTTTGATCCTGCAAGGTGACATCGAAGGTTTTACCGGCACCGCAGAAATTGTCATAGCTGCTGTCGCCCAGCCCAATCACGCCATAACGTAGCTCAGGCTGATAACCGAGATCATCACGCACCGCGACATACAGGCGGGCAATGTTGTCCGGGAAGTCGCCCTGACCGGTGGTTGAAGTCACGATCAGCACCACGTCTTTGCTGTAAGCCTGCCAATCCGCCAGCGACGGATCTTCAAATACCTTCACCTCGTGGCCCTGCTCTTCCAGCACCGTCTGTGCTTCTTCAGCCACCAGCAGCGCATTGCCGTAAACCGTACCTGTAAAAATGCCAATCTTTGCCATCTTGCCGCTCCCTTTATTCTGTCGGCTTATCCTGGACTGCATCAAGGGCAAACTCAACCCTGGGAACATCAGGGATCTGATCCTGCCAGCCAAACTGCTCGAGCATCTGCTGCCAGACGCGGTCCAATCCGGCACGGATTATTAGCGGCTCACCGGTTACCGGATGCGTGAAGCTGAGCGCGCTAGCATGCAACATCAGACGGTTAAGCCCAAAATGCGCCGCCGCGCCACGATTCTGCCGCAGATCGCCATGTGCACTGTCGCCAATAATCGGGTGCCGTAAATGCACCATATGACGACGCAGCTGATGCTTGCGGCCGGTATGTGGCGCCATCTCCACCAGCGTATAGCGCGCGGTGTTATAACGACTGATTGCGACCGGCATCTCAACGTGCGCCAGCGCCTGATAATCCGTTACTGCTGGTTGTGCTACGGGTTCTTGCGTGGCGAATTTGTCGGCAATCTTATCCAGCTCTTCCACCAGCGGATAATCCAGCGTCGCACCACCTTCAAGCCAGCCGCGCAGCACCGCATGATAGGTTTTCTGCATGTGATGCTGCTCAAACTGTTGCGCCAGTAAATGGGCAACCTCGCTTGATAAGGCCATCAGCAGCACGCCGGACGTTGGACGATCGAGACGATGCACAGTGAAAACGTGCTGACCAATTTGATCGCGCACCGTTTGCATCACCACCACTTTTTCGTTGCGGTCGAGCCAGCTGCGATGCACCAGCCAACCAGCCGGTTTATTCACCGCGACCAGCCATTCATCTTGATAGAGGATTTCGAGCATCAGACAGCAGCGTCCTGGAAGAGCGCGTCAAACTCATTGAGAACCAATAATAATGCAGCATAACCGGGCGTATCGTTCGGCAGTGCCACTTCATAATAGGGTGCGATAGCGAAGTTTTGCGGCAGTGGAGCACCGCTCTCGAGTAGCGCATAAAAACGCGGCATCAATACCCATTGCAGCCACTGCAGCGGCTCCATGGTGTCGAGACAGAAAGGCTCGGTACTGGCGAAGGCATTCGCCTCAGGCGATTGCGTCTGCCAATGGTCGTGCTCGCGCATCACCGTTTCGACCTGCTGCAGGCGCTGAATAATCATTTGCGACGACATGCGCCACCTCCAGAGAAAAATTGGGCGGCAAGCATATCATCAGTCGCGCGATGCGCAAAAAACGCATAAAAAAAGGGAGCACTGTTGTTACAGTGCTCCCGGTTTTCGTTCGCAGCATTCCAGCCACCGCAGTGCTCCCTGCTCATCCATGACAACTTTTCCTGCGCTATCCATCGCTTGTCATCATGACATGAATCCTTAGCATCCTGGCCCGCCACAATCCGCGTGGCTCTCATTCTCCGTCCTGGAGGTGTCCCTGACTCAATCCTGAGTGTCCTGCTTCATCCTGAAGCCTTCCATGTGCCGTAAACTCCGTTACGTTCCCGCCTCCTGGCTGACTTTCTCCTGAACGTCTCTTAATCCTTAGCATCCTGCCAGTGGTGACTATTCTCCCAGAAACCATCACAATAACAACCAGGTAAGAGGTGTTAATGGATCAAGTCCTGTCTTGTTTTTCAGATTGATACCATAAGTTCATGATTCACAATCTTTTTACATCTCCGGTTTCCGGAAGTCTGCAGAATGATCAAGCGATCTCTTACACCTCACGTGAGAGATCTCTCACAGCAGCCACGCGAAAAATCTGTAGCTCATCCACTAACCGGTTGTAAATCATTAAGAAATGTCTTAATGCTTTGTGACAACACCTCACGCTTTTTAGTACCAGGCTCTTCTAGAATAACCTCCCCGGTAAGATTACACAGGGCAATCACCTCACTCTCCGAGTCGGTTGTGGCGACAAATAGGGTTGGCGCTTGTCTTAAGCGGCGCTTCATAACCAGGTGCCCAATCAGATTCTCCTGCAAGCGAGTGAAATCAGCCTCGCTCCACACCTGCAGCAGCGTCACCGGCTGCTGCTCAAATGAGGCCGTCATATCGCCGGCAAATTGCGTGGTATAGAACGCCGTGATTTCGGGCTGCAGCTGAATATCCAGCGCACGCTCTACTGCTTCAAGCGTAGCGGGCAGAGTAAAGGGCTGCGGCTGCCACAGCACGCGATCGTTCAGCGTGCTGATAATACATTCGGAAGGAACGCCAAGTAGATCTGTGCTGGCAGGTAAATGCCCTGTGTGTTGCTGCCAATGGCTTACGTAGCGGGCGGTAAACTCACGCAGAGCCTCTGCGGTTTGCTGCATCATTCATATTCTCGTCGGTGTTGGGTTACACTTATCCACTTTGATGAAATTTAGTGGTAACCGTTATGTCTTCTGAAAACCGCGATCCGGCACTAAGCGGCCTGACCTTAGGCAAGCCCACGGCTTATGTCGATCGCTACGATAACACGCTGCTGCAATCCGTACCGCGCAGCCTGAACCGTGAACCGCTAGGACTTTACCCTGATAGTCTGCCTTTTACGGGCGCAGATATCTGGACGCTGTATGAACTCTCCTGGTTGAATAGCAAAGGCGTACCGCAAGTGGCCGTAGGTGAAGTGGTACTGCGCGCCGATAGCCAGAACCTGATCGAGTCCAAGAGCTTCAAGCTTTATCTTAACAGTTTTAACCAGACAGTTTTCGCTGACTGGGGCGAAGTACGCCAGACGTTAGAGCGCGATCTCAGCGCCTGTGCCAACGGCGACGTCAGCGTGGCACTGTTTCGTCTGAACGAAGTGGAAGGCCAGCCTATTGGTCACTTCAGCGGTGAAGTGATTGACGAACAAGATATCGAAATTCACGACTACGCTTTCAATGCGGATTATCTGGCGCAGGCAACAGGACGCGAGAGTGTCGAAGAAACGCTGGTCAGCCATTTGCTGAAATCCAACTGTTTAATCACCAATCAACCCGATTGGGGATCGGTGATGATTCGCTATAAAGGTCCACGTATCGATCGCGAAGCACTGCTGCGTTACCTGATCTCCTTCCGCCAGCACAATGAGTTCCATGAACAGTGTGTTGAGCGCATTTTCAATGATATTCAGCGCTTTTGTCAGCCAGAAGCTTTAACCGTTTATGCGCGCTATACCCGTCGTGGTGGCCTGGATATCAACCCATGGCGCAGCAACGTGCCCTTCTCTCCGGGATTTTCCCGCCTGGTTCGCCAGTAACAGATTGCGAGACGCCTCGCAGGCCGCTGCACGGATGCGCGGTTCCTCTTGAGCATTCACGGCGGACAACGTTACTCTGGTGAAGGCGCGATCGTTACAGCAGGCGCGACCAGGGATTTTCGTCACTGCGCTCAATACGTTAAGCGTAGCGTCATCAGTCACGCATTTGCGTGTAAAGGAGTTCTCTTGATTACACATATCAGCCCCCTTGGCTCGATGGATCTGCTTTCACAACTTGAAGTCGATATGCTGAAACGCACGGCGAGCAGCGACCTGTATCAGCTTTTCCGCAACTGTTCTCTTGCGGTACTTAATTCTGGTAGCCAGACCGATAGCAGCCACGAATTGCTTTCACGCTTCGAAAACTTTGATATCAATGTGTTGCGCCGTGAACGCGGTGTGAAGTTAGAGCTCATCAACCCGCCGGAAGAAGCCTTTGTTGATGGCCGTATCATCCGTTCGCTGCAGGCCAACCTCTTCGCCGTGCTGCGTGACATTCTGTTTGTAAATGGTCATCTCTCCGCGATCGAGCGTTTCCAGCCAGAAGATACCGAAGATTCCGCGCACATCACTAACCAGGTATTCTCGATTTTGCGTAACGCACGCGCACTTCATATCGGCGAATACCCGAACACAGTGGTGTGTTGGGGTGGCCACTCCATTAATGCGGTGGAGTATCAATATTGCCGTAATGTCGGCACCCAAATGGGCCTGCGCGAACTCAACATCTGTACCGGCTGCGGGCCGGGTGTGATGGAAGCGCCAATGAAAGGTGCCGCGGTTGGCCATGCACAGCAGCGCTATCATGACAGCCGCTTTATCGGCCTGACTGAACCTTCAATCATCGCCGCTGAGCCACCGAATCCGCTGGTTAATGAATTGATCATTATGCCGGATATCGAAAAGCGCCTCGAAGCCTTCGTGCGTATCGCCCACGGCATCGTGATTTTCCCCGGCGGCGTAGGGACGGCCGAGGAGCTGCTGTATCTGCTGGGTATTCTGATGAATCCGCACAATCGCGATCAGGTATTGCCGCTGATTCTAACCGGACCAAAAGAGAGCGCCGATTACTTCCGCGTGCTGGATGACTTCATTGTTAACACGCTGGGCGAAGACGCGCGTAAGCATTACAAAATCATCATTGATGACGCAGCTGAAGTGGCGCGTTTGATGAAGAAGGCCATGCCGCAGGTGAAAGAGTATCGTCGCGAAACCGGCGATGCATACAGCTTCAACTGGTCAATTCGTATCGCCCCCGATCTACAGGTGCCCTTCCTGCCAACGCACGAGAACATGGCTAACCTGAAGCTGTTCCCGAATCAACCAGCCGAGCAGTTAGCGGCAGACTTACGTCGCGCCTTCTCCGGGATTGTGGCCGGTAACGTTAAAGAGGTGGGTATCCGCGAGATTCGTGAAAAAGGGCCGTACAAGCTGCATGGCGATGCGGATCTTATGCACCGCATGGACGAACTGCTGCAGGGCTTTGTTGCGCAGCAACGTATGAAGCTGCCGGGCAGTGCTTACACGCCCTGCTATGAAATCATCAAATAACCTCTCAGGAAGGCAGCCTGCGGGCTGCCGCTATCGCTATGTCGTTTCATCTTCTTATTATTGATGCATTAAACCTGATTCGTCGCCTGCATGCCGTTCAAGGCTCGCCGTGCCGTGATAGCTGTGTTGCGGCTTTGCATCAGCTATTAGGTCACACACAGCCCACGCACGTGGTGGCGGTTTTTGATGGCGTTGAGCGTCAACCGGGTTGGCGTCATCAACTTCTGCCGGATTACAAAGCGGGCCGCCCGCCAATGCCAGACGATTTACATCATGAAATGCCGGCCTTACAGGAAGCCTTTCGCGCCGCGGGCGTCAGCTGCTGGGTAGCCGATACCGATGAAGCCGACGATCTCGCCGCTACGCTGGCGGTAAAAATGGCGGATGCCGGTCATCAGGCGACGATTGTGTCCACCGATAAAGGCTACTGCCAGCTGCTGGCACCCAATATTCGCATTCGCGACTACTTCCAGAAGCGCTGGCTGGATGTACCTTTTATCGAGCAGGAGTTTGGTGTCTCACCGGTGCAGTTACCGGATTACTGGGGATTATGCGGCATCAGCAGCAGTAAAATCCCGGGCGTTCCAGGGATTGGCCCAAAAAGCGCGCGCGAGTTGTTAATGCAGTTTGGCTCGCTGGATGCGATCTATCAGCAATGGGAAAAAGTACCGAGCAAGTGGCAGGGAAAATTGCAGGAACAGCGGGAAATGGCAGAAATTTGTCGGCAAGTATCAACATTAAAGCGGGATTTGGTGTTGCAGGGCAATCTCAACACGTTGAGATATCAAGCTAAATAGCGGTCGCCATAAATGGCGACCCTACGAAACAGTTCGTTATCAAACGCATCCTGCGTTTCGTTATCAAACGCATCCTGGCGTTTCGTTATCAAACGCATCCTGGCGTTTCGTTATCAAGCGCATCCTGCGTTTCGTTATCAAACGCATCCTGGCGTTTCGTTATCAAACGCATCCTGCGTTTCGTTATCAAGCGCATCCTGCGTTTCGTTATCAAACGCATCCTGCGAAATAATTTGCGCTACAGCAAGGCGGCAAGTGCGCGAGTCCCCGGGAGCATACATCAGTATGTGACCGGGGCGAGCAAACGCAGCCAACGCGGCTGTAGCGCAAAGTATGAAGCAGGATTAGCGCTCGTCGCGACGGCCGCCAACTGCCGCCCAAAGACGACGTACATGAACGGTGACTTCTTCGCGATCGTGATACAGCTGGCGTGCCTGGATTTGCGCATTGATGCCCTGCGCTTTCAGCGCGTCATCAATCATTGCCAGGTTCTGCGTAACCTCTTCGTAGCGCTTCTTCATCGGCAACTTGAGATTGAAGATGGCTTCACGACACCAGCCATTCACCAGCCATTCGGTCATCAGACTGGCCACGCGCACCGGTTTTTCCACCATGTCGCACACCAGCCAACTGATGTTGGTACGCGGCGGACGAAATTTAAATCCGTCTTCACGGCAGTGAGTGACCTGTCCGGTATCCATCAGGCTTGGCGCCATTGGACCGTTATCGACCGCAAAAACCCACATGCTGCGTTTCACCAATTGATAGGTCCAACCGCCCGGGCAAGCGCCGAGATCGACGGCGTACATGCCGCTGGCTAAACGCTCATCCCACTCATCGGCGGGCACGAACACGTGAAAAGCTTCTTCGAGCTTCAGCGTCGAACGGCTCGGTGCATCCGAAGGAAACTTCAGACGCGGGATGCCCATGTAGAACGGCGAGTTGTTTTCCGGCAGAGAATAGCCGACATAGCAGGTGCCCGGCGCAATAAAGAAGACGTGCACCACCGGACGCTTCGGCGTTTCGTAGTTAAGCAGAATTTTGCTTTCACGCAGGCTGGCACGCAGCGGCACGGTTAATTTGCGACAGAATTTGGTGAGCTCTTTCGCTTCGTTGGTGTCCGGCACTTCAACCCGCAGTTCGCCGCCCTTTTCCACCACGCCGGTCAGCATACCGACAATCGGGGTGATGCGATCTTCCTGGGGTAAATCACGCAGCAATTCGCCAACCACTAACATCTGACGCGCAAAAATCAGCTCAGCAAACGGCAACGTTTGGATCAGCTTCTCCGCGTCTTCCGGTTGATAGCATTCATACAGCACATAACCCGAGTCATCTTTTACGCGTGGGAAACCGTAAACTTCGCGTTCAGCCGCTTTCGCGCTGATTTCTGCCGCACACTCTTTCTCAAATCCCGGACGGCAATAGAGTAAAACTTTATTCATGGCGATCTGCCTTTCGTTTCAGACGCAGTGCGCCAATCAACATCAAGAACCAGCCAATCAGGAAGCACAAGCCGCCCACTGGCGTAACAAAAACCCAAAACTTCATATGCGACAGCGCCAGACAATAGAGACTGCCACTGAACAACACGGTACCCAACGCCATCGCGGCGCTACTCCAGTAAAACCAGATATTGGCGCGGCGCAGCATAGCGGCTCCCAAGCCAATGACCGCAAGCGTGTGATAAGCCTGATATTCGAGGCCGGTATGTATCCACGCCATTTCAGCAGGACCGAGCGATTTGCTCAGCACATGCGCCCCGAAAGCACCAAATGCCACCAGCAGAAATCCGCTAATGGCAGCAAAAACAAACATGGCACGACTGGACATCAAAGAATCCTCAAGGTATTGCGCACGTTACCGTGCAGCCATTAACGCGTTAATGATCGTAGCGAAAACGGAATTTTTCTTGTTCATTGGCCGCTTTTTCCAAGATCCACTGGCGAAAGGCGGCTATTTTACCCAGTTCTGCCTGGCTGTCATGACAAACCAGATAAAAAGCATTTTTACTGACCAATACGTCGTTAAAAGGACAGACCAGACGCCCTGCTTCAATTTCACTCTGCGCCATCACATTGTTGGCCAGCGCCACGCCCTGGCCATGAATGGCCGCCTGTAGCACCATGGCACTGTGACTAAAAATCGGCCCCTGCTGCACATTAATATGCTGCAGGCCGAGCTGGCGAATATACGATTGCCAATCACGGCGCGACGCATCATGCAGCAACGTGCAGTGCGCCAAATCCGCAGGCGATTTGAGGGGGTGATCGCCAGTGAGCAACATCGGAGAACAAACCGGCAGCAAATATTCGGCGTACAATTTTTCCACGCGCAGGCCCGGCCAGTTACCGCGACCATAGAAAATTGCCACGTCGACATCGTCGGCTAATTTCTCTTCGTCGCGGTCCACCGCCTGGATGCGTACGTCGATGCCCGGATAAGCCATATTAAAGCTGGAAAGGCGAGGCACCAGCCACTGAATGGCGAAGCTTGGTAGCAAACTAACGGTCAGCGCGCCCTTCGCGCTACGCGCTTGTAACTTGCGCGTTGCATCATTCAGTGCGGAGAAAATCTCCTTGATATCCAAATAGTAGCTTTGCCCTTCTTCCGTCAGTAAAAGTGAACGATTCCTCCGGCGAAACAGCTTTAGACCAAGGAAATCCTCCAGAGATTTAATCTGATGGCTGACAGCAGCCTGGGTAACAAACAGCTCTTCAGCGGCTTTGGTAAAGCTTAAATGACGGGCAGCAGCATCAAAGACGCGTAAGGCATTGAGCGGCGGAAGGCGTTTAGACATGGTTTTCCGTATCCGGATTGATAAGGTAATACTTCAACTTATACAAAGTCGCTACGTATTAGTTTTTTTAATCCGAGACATTATAATTTGTCCGTTGAGGAAGCTCCAGCAAATACCTATAGTTGCCGCACTTCCTAAGCCGGAACGAAAAGATTTCTAGAAACGTGCGAGAGATCGCAGACTTTTGGAGAGCTTTTGGCTTGTGGTCGTGATGTTGTGTTTGCATTTTGATCTGACGCTTGCAGATCAAGCTTTTAATTCCTGTAGATTTACCCTGTCTGTCCATAGTGATTTTAAATAGCACCGCAAATTGCGGTGCTTTTTTTTACGTCTTTACTGACCCATCTCTACCATCTCTTTGACATCAGAGCGGTTAATCTGCTGCTTGTTGCCATTGGCATCCTTATAGCTGATCATACCGGTTTCATCATCAACTTTGGGTTTGCCATCGGCTACGATAGTGCGACCATCGTTAGTGTGCATGACATAATTGCTGGAACAAGCGGTCAGGGTAAAGGCCATGGTGCACACGGCCAGCACTGCGGTGAGTTTATTCATCTTCTATCTCCTTGCAGATTGATTGCATTAAACCACCCGCATGCGCCAACCAGCGGTGGCACTAGTGAAATCGACCAAGAATCGCGACTCGATATGCGGGTTTCGGTTCAAACCTTGCAATAATTAGCATAACGCGCTTTTCCAGCTTTGCCAGGCAACCGGCCAGCTTTCGTCCTGGTCCTAACATGATTAAGAGTGGGCTGAGTATGACCATTTTTTCCCCTGGCGCCTTTCGCCAGCAGTTTCCCGCGCTGAGCGATGCCGGTATCTATCTTGATAGCGCTGCCACTGCATTAAAACCGCAGGCCGTGATTGACGCTACCACGCAGTTTTATAGCTTAAGCGCCGGCACCGTACATCGCAGCCAATTCGCCGCTGCCCGCGCACTAACGGAAAAGTATGAGCAGGCGCGCGGTCTGGTTGCTGGCTGGCTTAACGCGACTGACGATCGTCAGATTGTCTGGACGCGCGGCACCACTGAGGCGATTAATCTGGTCGCCAATGGCTGGCTGGCACCGCGCCTGCAGGCAGGTGATGAGATTGTGGTGAGCGAAGCCGAGCACCATGCCAATCTGGTGCCGTGGCTGATGGTGGCGCAGGCCTGCGGCGCAAAAGTGGTGAAATGGCCGCTGGGTGCCGATCGCCTGCCGGATATCGCTCAACTGCCCGCTTTGCTCAACGCCCGCACCCGATTACTCGCCGTGGGTCAGATGTCGAACGTCACCGGCGGCTGCCCCGATCTGGCGCAGGCGATTCGTTTAGCCCATGACGTGGGCGCGAAAGTGATGGTCGATGGCGCGCAGGGCGTGGTGCATTGCACCCCCGATGTACAGGCGCAGGATATCGACTTCTATGCGTTCTCAGGTCACAAGCTTTATGGGCCAATGGGCATTGGCGTGCTGTATGGCAAGGCTGAATTGCTGGAGGCGATGCAGCCATGGCAGGGTGGCGGCAAGATGCTGACGCAGGTTGATTTTAACGGGTTCACACCGCAGCCGGTGCCGTGGCGCTTTGAAGCTGGCACGCCGAATGTGGCGGGCGTGGTGGGATTAAGCGCTGCATTGGAGTGGCTGGCGCAGCATCATGCCGAAAAGGCCGAAATGTGGAGCCAGCAACTGGCAAGTCTGGCTGAAGAGCAATTGAGCGAGATCCCCGGCTTCCGTAGCTTTCGCTGTGGCAATGCCAGCCTGCTGGCGTTTGATATAGAAGGTATTCACCACAGCGATATCGTTACGCTACTCGCCGAGCAAGGTATTGCGTTACGCGCCGGGCAGCACTGTGCGCAACCCTTAATGGCGGCGCTGGGCGTCACTGGCACATTGCGCGTCTCATTCGCCCCCTATAATAATCTGCAGGACGTGGATGCGCTGGTGCGCGCCATGCACCACGCCATTGACCTACTGAGTGAATAATCCCATGACATCATCCCTGCTCGCTCCGCATCCGTTTGGCGATTTGATTACTGAAGCCAGCCTGACAGAGAAATTTACCCATTTTCATCAGTGGGAAGATCGCTATCGTCAGCTGATCCAGCTCAGCCGCCAGCTGCCTGCATTATCGGAAGAATTAAAGACAGCGGAAATCGAGCTAAGTGGCTGTGAGAACCGCGTCTGGCTGAGTAGCCAGCTGCTGAACAACGGCACGCTGCACTTTTACGGCGACAGTGAAGGACGTATCGTGCGTGGTTTACTGGCGGTGTTATTGACGGCGGTAGAAGGCAAAACGCCAGCCGACTTGCTTGAGCAAGATCCGCTGGCGCTGTTTGATACGTTAGGTTTGCGCGCGCAGCTGAGTGCATCGCGCAGCAGCGGTTTACAGGCGCTGGCGGATGCGGTGCAACGCGCCGCACGCGAGCACACTCAGGCCGTTTGACGCGCCGCCTTAGCAAGAAACTTCTTCAGCGCATGAGCAACCGCCACAAAGCCAAAGGTGGCGGTCACCATGGTGGCAGCCCCAAACCCGGCGGCACAATCCATGCGTTTTGGCCCTTCGGCGGTACTCCGTGAGGTACACACGCTTCCATCGGGCTGCGGATACATCAGCGCTTCTGTCGAAAACACGCAGTCGATGCCGAGCTTTCCTTTACTGTTCTTCACCACGCCAAAATCGCCTTTCAATCGTTCGCGCAGCTTGGCTGCCAGCGGGTCCTGAATGGTTTTCGCCAGATCGCTAACCTGGATCTGCGTGGGATCGATCTGGCCGCCTGCGCCGCCAGTGGTGATCAACGGGATCTTGTTACGCCGACACCAGGCAATCAACGCCGCTTTCGGACGCACGCTATCAATCGCATCAATCACATAGTCAAACCCTGCGGACAACAGTTCAGCGGTATTCTCCGGCGTGATGAAATCATCAATGCAAATCACTTCGCATTCAGGGTTGATAGCACGCATCCGCTCCGCCATGACCTCGGTTTTCGCCTGGCCGACTTTACCCTGCAGCGCATGAATTTGCCGGTTGGTATTGGTGATGCAAATATCGTCCATATCGATCAGGGTGATTCTACCGATGCCAGTGCGCGCTAGCGCTTCCGCCGCCCACGAGCCCACGCCGCCAATACCAATCACACAAAAATGGGCGTCGGCAAAACGCTGTAACGCATCCTGCCCATATAGACGCGCCGTGCCGCCAAAACGTTGACGCCAGGCATCGCTTACCACAGCCATAACAAACCTTTCTCAACAAGACAGAACATCAATTAGACCCCAATAGCAGTGAACCATTGTTGCCATTTTGTGGGTTGCTAAACACCGGCTGACCGGTGCCCGGCGCGGCTTTCAACACCCAAACGCGACCATAATGGTTGTAAAATCCGGCCAGATGCGCGGCATCCGGGCCCACGCCCTGATAGATATCGAAGTGCTGGCCTTTAATCGCGCCGCCCACATCTAGCGCCACCATCAAGCGCATCTCATATTTTCCGTTGAATTTACCCTTCTCGTTCAGCTGCGGCACTTCCGCTAATAGCACGGTCCCGGCAGGGATCAGCGACCGATCGGATGCAACCGAAGCCTTAGCGATTAGCGGCACCGCGCTGGCACCGCGAACCGGCACGTACTCTTCTGGCTTGAAGAACACGAAGGATTGGTTGGTTTCCAGCACCGAACGCACTTCCTGCGGCGAATGTTCTTGCGCCCACTGACGAATCGCCTGCATCGACATATCTTCGCGCTTCACTTCACCGCGATCGATCAGCTCTTTTCCGACGCTGTGGTACGCCCAGCCATTTTTGCCGCCGTAGCCAAAGAAGCGCAGCGGTCGACCATCACCAAAATCAACATAACCGCTGCCCTGCACATCCATCATGAAATTATCGATCAGCGAATTGCTGTAAGCGATCACGTAGCGCTCATCAAGGCCGCCACTATAGATAGAAGCGCGGCTCGGCAGTTTCTGTCCGCGCGGACGTGGTGGCATGCGATAGATGGGATACTGGAACTCGCCCTGACGGGTATAACGCGCTTCCACCACCGGCGTGTAGTAGCCAGTGAATTGCACGTTGCCATAATTGTCGGTGCCTTCCATCTGATAAGCATTCAAACCAAACTGGTTGAGCTGGCGCGTATCGGCACCGGACAGCAGCCAGTTTTGCACCGCGCTATAGGTGCCGTTGTTGCGTCCGAACAGACCGGAAGAGGCCGTTTGAATCTGCACAACCTGATCGCTAAAGTCTTTACCGTTGACCGGACGCCCTTTGGCATTGGGCTGATTCACCAGCCCGAGCGGCTGCTCCAGCTTGCCATCGATATATTGCTGACCACGATCGGTCGGTTTAGAACTACAACCCGCTAACAGCGCGAAAAATGCGCCAGTCAGTGCATACTTCGCCCAATGTCCTTTCATACCCTTCTCTTTTTATCGATGGTTTGCCCGGCGACGATAGCAAACGGGCGGAGAGAATGAAATCCACCACAACCTGCCTTGCTCACATCTGTATAATAAAGCGACGATTGGCGACTTTATTCATCAACTAACTGTAAATTTAGTGATTTGTCTCAAAAAGGAGTTGCATCGCCGCGCGTCCAGAGTATAGTGCGCATCCACGGACGCGGGGTGGAGCAGCCTGGTAGCTCGTCGGGCTCATAACCCGAAGGTCGTCGGTTCGAATCCGGCCCCCGCAACCAATTCTTCTTAAGTGAAGAGACAATGTGAAGTGTCGTGTAACGCGTCAGACGGACGCGGGGTGGAGCAGCCTGGTAGCTCGTCGGGCTCATAACCCGAAGGTCGTCGGTTCGAATCCGGCCCCCGCAACCAATTGTCTATAAGAAGAATACAATGTGAATTGTCGCTTAACGCGACAGACGGACGCGGGGTGGAGCAGCCTGGTAGCTCGTCGGGCTCATAACCCGAAGGTCGTCGGTTCGAATCCGGCCCCCGCAACCAATCATTTAAACACCTTAACGGGTGTTTTTTTGTTTCTGCCATACGCTAAAAGCGGCATTTCTGCCGCCCGCTTCAACGATGCGCCAGCGCCGCCCCTTTATCAAAATACGCCTTGATACCATGCAAAATCGCCTCAGCCACCTGATGCTGATAGCGCGCGGTACGCAGCTTACGCTCCTCCTCCACATTACTGATAAACGCGGTTTCTACCAGAATGGAAGGAATATCAGGCGCTTTCAGCACGGCAAATCCAGCCTGATCAACCGTGCGCTTATGCAGATGATTAATGTGCCCCATACGCGCCAGCACCTCTTTGCCGAACTTCAGGCTGTCGCTGATCGTTTGACGCTGCACCATATCGAACATGGTGTGATCGAGATAGCGATCGCCGCTCATGCTGACACCCCCAATCAAATCGGCTTCATTCTGCGTCTGCGCCAGGAAGCGCGCTGCCGTCGAGGTTGCGCCCCGCGTTGAGAGTGCAAACACCGATGATCCACGCGCCGCCCGGCTGGTGAAGGCATCGGCGTGGATCGAGATAAACAGATCAGCACGCTGCTTACGTGCTTTCGCGACCCTTACACGTAATGGAATAAAGACATCTTCGTTGCGCGTCATGTAGGCTTTCATGTTGCGCTCTTTATCGATCAGCGCCTTCAGATAGCGCCCGATTTTCAGCACGATATCTTTCTCACGCGTTTTATATTTACCATGTGCGCCCGGATCTTCACCGCCATGCCCAGGATCGATCATGATAATAATTGGCCGATCTCGCCCTGCTTTGCCCGGCAGCGCAGCCTGCACGGGCTGATCGCGTTCGAGATCGCCCTGATTGTAATCCTGCAGTAACGCCAGAAGCGGATCCTCCTCCTGTGACTTTTGGCTGGGATAGAGATCCACGACTAAACGATGCTTAATGCCCGCCACCGGCGCCAGAGTGAAGGTCTTCGGCGCAATACTGCGCTTGAGCTCCAGCACGATGCGCACCGTATTCGTATCGAATTGACCAACGCGCGCGGTTTTGATGTAGGGATCGTCCATACGCACCAGCTTATCCACGCCTTTTAGTACCGGATTGATGTGCATATTTTCGATATCAATAACCAGACGATCGGGATTACTCAGCGTGAATTGCTTGTACTTGAGGGGAACATTCGATTCCAGTGTAACGCGGGAGTATGTTGAGGATGGCCAGATGCGCACCGCCACAATATGCTGGCTGGCTGCCACTCCAGTGCGCGTGACGCTCAACAGCCATAATGCCCCAGCGCCCTGTAATAATCGTCGTCGTGTAAAAGCTTCGGACATGCCGCTCCACTTGCTATGTTATGTCTAAAAAAACGTCAAATGATGGCAAGAAAGCGAAAACTTTGTTCGGTCAGAAATGTCTTGTCTTGCCGGAAAAACCAGATAATGCAGTCTGTTAGCGAGTGTTGCATCAGGAAAATCGTAAAGTAACGTCAGGCCGGGCACTTGCATTAATCTGCGAAAGAGCATAAAAATACGAAAATTACGAATAAAAATGCAAAGAGGGTTTGCCGTGAAGGAACGCAGTACAGAACTGGTTCAGGGTTTTCGCCATACCGTTCCCTATATAAATACCCACCGCGACAAGACCTTTGTCATCATGCTGGGTGGTGAAGCCATCGAGCATGAGAACTTCTCAAGCATCGTAAATGATATCGGCCTGTTGCATAGTCTTGGCATTCGGCTGGTGGTGGTCTACGGTGCCCGTCCGCAGATTGATGCCAGCCTGGCGCAGCAACAGCTGGAACCGATTTACCATAAACACACGCGCGTCACCGATGCGCAGTCGCTTGAGCTGGTCAAGCAGGCTGCTGGTCGACTGCAGCTGGATATCACCGCGCGTCTCTCGATGAGTCTCAATAACACGCCGCTGCAAGGTGCTCATATTAATGTCGTGAGCGGCAACTTTATTATTGCGCAGCCGCTAGGCGTGGATGATGGCGTCGATTACTGCCATAGCGGCCGTATCCGTCGTATTGATGAAGAGGCGATTCATCGCCAACTGGATAATGATGCGATCGTGCTGCTGGGACCAGTGGCCGTTTCAGTGACCGGCGAAAGCTTTAACCTGACGTCAGAAGAAGTCGCGACGCAGCTGGCCATCAAATTGAAGGCCGAGAAAATGATTGGTTTCTGCTCCGAGCAGGGCGTCACCGATCGCGAAGGTAACATCATTTCCGAGCTGTTTCCCAATGAAGCCCAGGCGCGCATTGACGAAATGGAGAGCGATGGCGATTTCCTTTCGGGCACCGTACGCTTCCTGCGCGGTGCGGTTAAAGCCTGCCGCAGCGGGGTGCGTCGCAGCCATCTGATCAGCTATCAGGAAGACGGAGCGTTACTGCAAGAGCTGTTCTCCCGCGACGGTATCGGCACGCAGATTGTTATGGAATCGGCCGAGCAGATTCGCCGCGCCAACATCAATGATATCGGCGGTATTTTGGAGCTGATTCGTCCGCTGGAGCAGCAGGGCATTCTGGTGCGCCGTTCACGCGAGCAGCTGGAGATGGAGATTGATAAATTCACCATCATCCAGCGCGATAATCTGACCATTGCCTGTGCAGCGCTGTATCCGTTCCCGGACGAGCAGATTGGTGAGATGGCCTGTGTCGCGGTACATCCGGATTATCGCAGCTCATCGCGCGGCGAATTGCTCTTAGAACGCGTAGCGCTGCAGGCGCGTCAAATGGGGCTGAAAAAGCTGTTTGTGTTGACGACCCGCAGTATTCACTGGTTCCAGGAACGCGGTTTTACGCCGGTGGATATTGAGTCGCTGCCCGAGAGCAAAAAGCAGATGTACAACTATCAGCGCCGTTCGAAAGTGCTGATGGCAGACTTGGGTTAGCACTTGCTGGTGGGCATTTATGCGCATCGGGAAGAGGTCGCCATGAATGGCGACCCTACGGTGCATTTGTAGGGCCGGCATTTATGCGCATCGGGAAGAGGTCGCCATGAATGGCGACCCTATGGTGCATTTGTAGGGGCGGCATTTATGCCGACCTGGGTTTATTCCCCGCTCAACCGCTCCAGCAATCCGCTGCGCCGTTGGGTGCGCAGCTGCACCGCCCGGCGGAATACGTTTTCATCGCTGTACAACGTCAGCTGCTTTCGCGCACGCGTAATGGCGGTATAAATCAGTTCACGCGTTAGCACCGGTAAAAACTGCGCCGGCATCACTAACGCCGTATGATCAAACTCCGATCCCTGCGATTTGTGCACCGTCATTGCCCACGCGGTATCGTGCGTGGGTAAACGACTTGGCTGTACCGCTTTGATGCTGCCATCTGGCAATGGGAAAAACACTTTCAGTAGACCTTCATCATCAAACAGCGTAATGCCGATATCGCCGTTAAACAGGCCCAACGCGCTATCGTTGCGCGTCACCATCACCGGACGTCCCTGATACCAACGACTGCCGCCGGTGGGACGACGAATCAGTTGCAGCTGCATCAGCTTCTGTTCAATACGTTGATTCAGCCCCTGCACGCCAAAAGGCCCTTCGCGTAGCGCACACAGCAGCTGATAGCGACCAAATGCCGCGATAATCTCTGCCGGATCTGCTCGCTGGCTAATCAGTTTCAGGAAAGGCTGGTAGCCTGCTGCAATCTCCGCCAGCATCGCCTGATAAGCCTCCGCATCATTTAAAGGTTTACGCGCGATATCACTAAATCCTGCCTGCAATGCCGCCTCGACTGCTTTCGCATCACCTGCGTTAACGGCGCTGGCCAGCTGCCCGATGCCGGAGTTGGCGTCAAAGCGATAACTTTTGCGCAGCAGGCAAATAGAGTCGCGCACAGCGGGAGCGCTGTGCTCATCATTGCCTGCCACTGCACAGCCAGTAATTTCACTGAGTTGTAACGCACGCGCGGCACTGTAGCCGGCCTCAGCGCAGCGGCAGATATCGCCGAGCACCGCGCCCGCTTCAACGGATGCAAGTTGATCGCGATCGCCCAGGAAAATGACTCGCGCCTGCGGAGGCAACGCGGCGATAAGATTGGCCATCATACCGAGATCGACCATGGAGGCTTCATCCACCACCAGCACATCCAGATGCAATGGATTTCCCGCGTGATAGCGCAGACGCTGCGTTTCCGGTTGTGCGCCTAACAGACGGTGCAACGTAGTGGCCTCAGCCGGAAAGCGTAGTCGTTCCGCCTCGCTAACCGGCAGCTTTTGCAGCGCCTTACCCAGCGATTCGGTGAGACGCGCCGCGGCCTTGCCGGTTGGAGCAGCCAATTGAATACGAAGTGCGTCCCCACTCAGGCGAATGAGCGCTGCCAGCAGTTTTGCCACCGTAGTGGTTTTTCCGGTGCCGGGGCCGCCAGAAATAACCGCGATTTTTTGCGTCAATGCTACTGCGGCCGCAATTTTCTGCCAGTTATCCGGCGCGATACCAAACAGCTGATCCAGTACTTCTCTTACCTGCTCAGATGCAAACTGCTGTGCTGTGGCCTGTGACTGGAAGAAGCGTGCCACCTGCCCTTCGTTATGCCATAAGCGATGCAGATAGAGACGATTCTCGCTCAACACGATCGGCGCCGCCCGATCGTGACTGTGCAACGCAGGCCAGTCACTCAGTTCTGCGTGCCAATCTTGCGGCTCCCCGGCAGCTTGCCAGATAGCGTGCGCCAGCTCCGCATGACGACCATTAAACAGGTTGTCGCGGCTCAGCTGCGTCAGCGGTAAACAGACATGCCCATCCCCTGCTTCTGCGCTCAGGCATGCTGCCAGGAGTAATCGCGCCGGATAATCATCATCGGCCAACAGTTGGGCAAACTGGACATCCAGCGGCCGCAGCAAGCGCAGCTCAGCCGCCTGTGCCAAAAGCGCCGTCATACCGCTCATGCAGACTCTCCAGGCCCGCGAAACAGGCTGTCCAGTTGTGAAACAAAATCGAAGCTTGGGCGCGTATGGAACACGCCATTATTGGGTGAGCTACCATCCATGCCGCGCAGGAAAAGATAGAACACGCCGCCAAAGTGCTGCTCATAATCGTAATCAGGCACACGATGCTGTAAATAGCGATGCAGCGCCAGCGTATAGAGTTGGTACTGCAAATCGTAGCGGTGGTCGATCATCGCTTGCGCCATCGCCTGCGGTGTATAAGCTTCGTGGCTGTCACCCAGCCAGTTGGATTTATAATCCAGCAGGTAGTATTTACCCTGCCAGCGAAACACCAGGTCAATAAAGCCTTTTAGCATGCCCTGCACCTGACGGAAATCAAGCGGCGGAGCCTGTGCCGATAACGCATCCTGAGCGATTAATGCACTGAGTTCATGCGCCGTCAGCACGTTATCAATTGGCAGATAGAAGGCCATTTCAACCAAACAATCGTGACGGTGAACGCCCGCCAGATGGATGCCCTGCGCATTCAGCGGCGTAGTGACCACGCGTGCAATCCACTCGCTGAGCATCGGCTGCCAATGGAGCGGGTAACCGTTTTGCTGCAGATGCTGCGTCAGTTTCTCTGCGGAGGGCGGCTGTGGGAAATCCAGTGATTCAAACAGCTCATGCAAAAACGTCCCCGGTGCAGCACCGCGCGGGAAATGGTGGGGTGTTAACGTCGCTTCCAGCGTCTCCTCATGGTTCTCCTCGCCCGCTGCTTCTACATCGAAGTTTGGCATCACATCCAACAGGCGATGAGTGCCATGCTGCTGCAAACCGGAGTAGCTGGTTACCCGCCACGGATCGGCCAACACACGCGTTACGGCACGCGCGGCAAGTTCGCTATCGGCAACGGCATCATTCTGCCAGCGCTCGGCATGAATATCATCCGCCAGCACCACATCGGTGCCTACTGCCTCCATATCATTGAGCAGAATAGCCAACTGCTCTGCCGTGGCCGCTTCACCACGCTGCAGCAAGAACCCGAGCGCGCTTTTGTGCACATCGCTCGCGCCCTCTTTCTTACGCGTGCCACGAAACAGCGGCGCCACCCCAACGCTGCAGTGATAAATCGAGCGGGTCAGCGCCACGTACAGCAGACGCAAATCTTCCGCGAGACGCTCCTGCTCGGCCAGCGCCAGACTCGCCTCATCCGCTTGCAGATCCAACACCGATCCAAAACTTTCACGATCGTGATACAGCGCGGTATCGGCTTCGCGGAAACCGGCGGCGAATGGCAGCCACACTAACGGATATTGCAGTCCTTTGGACTTGTGAATGGTGACAATCTGTACCAGATGTCGATCGCTCTCCAGACGCAGCTGCTGGCTGGCAGACTGACTATCCGGACGTGCGATCTGCTGCGCCAGATGGCGCACCAGCGCATGCGGACTATCCAGCTGTGCTGCCGCCTCCTGTAACAGTTCGCCCAGATGCAGTAAATCGGTCAGGCGGCGTTCACCGTTGTCTGATGCCAGCAAATTCTCTGCCAGCTGACGCTCCAGCATCATCTCGCGCAGCATCGGCAACACGCCACGTTGCTGCCACACCAGCTGCCAGCGAGCAAAGGTATCGACCAATTCATCCCAACCACGAGCATCCTGATCCAGCGCATCCAGCTGCGAGGCATCAAAGGCAAACAGCGAGGTAGCCAGCGCCGTACGCAGCATACGCTCCTGTTCCGGCGCCAGCACCGCCTGCAGCAGCCACAATAGCTCGCGCGCTTCCGGCGTGGTGTAGACGCTGTCGCGGTTAGAGAGATACACCGACGGAATCCCCAGCAGATTTAACGCTTCGCGAATCAGATTGGCTTCGTTACGGCTGCGCACCAGCACGGTGATATCTGAAGCTTGTACCGGGCGCAGTGCAGGAGCTTTGCCCAGCATCGCGCGCTGTTGCTGCCCAGCCTGTAGCCAGCGGCTTATGTCAGCCGCACACTGCTGCGCCATCCGTTGCTGATAGTCTCCCACGCTGCAACCTGTCCCGGGTTGCAGCCAGAAGCGCAATGCCGCTTGCTCAACCTGATCGATGCTGAGCGACAGGCGCTGATTAGGTGGCGCGAACTGCACCGGCTGGAAGGGAATGTCGGCGAACAAAAATGGCGCTTCAAGACGCATAAACAGCTGATTGACGCTGCTAACCATCGCCGGCGATGAGCGCCAGTTGGTATCCAGCGTATAGTGCGCGCTGACCTCACTCCGTGCCCGAATATAGGTAAAAATATCCGCGCCACGAAACGCGTAAATCGCCTGTTTTGGATCGCCAATCAGCAGCAGCGCATGCGCTGGTTGATTGATGTAAAGCGTGCGGAAAATGCGGTATTGCAGCGGATCGGTATCCTGAAATTCATCAATTAACGCCACCGGAAAACGCTGACGGATGGCCTGCGCCAGCTGTTCACCACTGGGCTGCTGCAGCGCTTCGTCCAGACGGCTTAGCAGGTCATCAAAACCTAGCAGTGCCTGCTGGCGCTTTTCTTTACGTACCGCAGCACGCACCTCAACCAGCGCACGGGCAATTACCAAATCACGCAGCGACAGCGGCTGCGCGATAAAGCTATCAATGGCGTCAAATAAGCCATGCTGTGGCGGAAGGCCCTTTTTGGTCTTTTCTATCAGCACCTGCTGGCCAAAGCGCGCCAGCTCGGCAGGAACCTGATAATCGCACGTTTCGCTTTGTGCCCAGAAGCTGACCTTGTTAACCCAAACCGGCAAATTTTTACTGCTGTAGCTACGCTTATCCACGTCCGATTGTCCAACCAGCGTCAGCACCTCTTCGCCGACCGCCAGCCACTGCGCTTTCATGGCGGCGATACGCGCCAGATTTTCACTGTGGCGTGAGGCCAGCGTTTCACCCTCGGCAGGCGGAAGACGCAGGCTGGGAGACTCGCCCTGTAACCATGGACGCAAGGTTGCCAACAACTGCTCCGGGCCGCTCCACTCGCTGACAATCACGCGCGCAACATCCAGCGTCAGTGGATAGCAGTGGCGACGCCAAAAATCGGCCGTCGCCTGTCGCAGCAGAAGCTGTTCATCCTCAATCAGCTGCTGTTCAAACAGCATCCCTGACTCAAAGGCATTGAGATTGAGCATGCGTTGGCAGAAGCCGTGAATAGTGAATATCGCCGCTTCGTCCATCTGGCGCTCGGCAGCAAGCAGCAGTGAAGCCGCATCGGCAGGTTGCGGAATCTCCTGCAACAGTTGCATCAGCATCGGGTTGCCGCTGACGCCGCGCAGGCAGGCCAATCGCAGTTCGTGAATATTGGCACGAATACGTCCACGCAGCTCGGCGGTAGCAGCCTCGGTAAAGGTCACCACCAGAATTTCTTCTACCGACAGTGGGCGGGAATACGCATTTTGTCCACCTAACCCGAGCAGCAGGCGCAGATAGAGCAGACCGATGGTAAAGGTCTTGCCTGTTCCGGCTGAGGCTTCAATCAGACGCTCACCGCGCAGCGGCAGCGTCAGGGGATTGAGGGTTTCAGGTAACAAACTCATTGCGCATCACTCTTCACTGGCAATGATTGCTGCAATTTCTGCACCTCATCCCACGTTGTCCAGTCCGGCAATGGCGCGTAATCTTCTTTGGTCGCACCATCATGGCTACCGCCAATCTGCGAAATCATCGCCATGCCCTGCTGCGCTAACACCGCCTGATGGAAGAAGTCGGCCAGACCCGCTGGCGTCAGCTTTTGAATTTGCTCAATCGCTTTTTCACGCGTATCGAAAGCAAAATTCTGGCGATTGAAGTCGCGGTTAAAGCGGTTCGCCTCTTCATCCAGCGTTTGCGGGCGCTGCTTCATATCGTTGATCAACGCCTGCTGATATTGGGCGAAATCTTCCGGTTTCATGGTGCGCAGACGCTGTTCAGCCTGCGGATAAAAGGCCTGGAAGCGTTGCAGTAAGAAGGCGGGTTGTTTGCTGTTACTTTGCAGTAAGAAACCGATCCCCCATTGGCGACCAATCGGCATCTGGTAGGCAAACACCGCATAGCCGAGCTGCTCTTCGGTACGCAACTGATTGTAGAACCACGGCTGCACTATCTGGCTGAGCATGGTGCTGTTAGCCATGCTTTGATACTCGCTGTAGCCCAACGGCACATACAGCGCCGCCAGCGCGGAATCGGTGCTGCTACCTGCTTTCTGCAGGTTGGACTTCATCGCCTTATCGACGACCACATAATCACTGTGCCAGTAGCCGTGGCCATCGCTCTGCAACTGCTGTTTAAGTTCATCACCCAACTGTATAACGCGATCGGCTGATAGATTCCCCACCACCATCATCTCTGGTGTTGCGTGATGAATCAGCGCATCACGATAGTCAGTGACCTCTTTCAACGTGATCTCTTTGACCAGCTTGCGGCGCGTTTCGCGCTGGGTATAGGGCAGCTGCGAGAGCATTTGCATTGGCTGAATGGCTTGCTCAAACGCTTTGCCTTTTTCAGCCGCCTCCAATCGATCCAGATACCAGGATTTGGCCTGTTCCAGCTGCTGTTGATCCGGAGTAAACGTGGCGTAGCCTTCCACCAGTTTTTTCAGCAGTTCCGGCAAGCGTTGGGTAAAGCCGCTGGCGCTAAACACGATGCCATCATCTTCACCGGTGGAGAAGCTGATGCCGCCAACCGATGCCTGCGAGTTGAGCTGATCCAGAGCCAGACTGGAGAGATAGTCATTCAACCCAAACAGCACCTGCTGGCGGGCATCGCTGATTGCGGCTTTGTTACGCAGTGCCAGGGTGATCGCCGCTTTGGGTTCACTGGCAAACATCTGGCTTGGCATCCAGTAGATGCGCATGCTGTCACCGCTGGTGAGCGCCACGGGATGATCGTAGGTTTTACCTGTGGAAGGCATGATGGTGAAATCAGACGGAATATAGGGATTCAGGGCCGGCATCGATAGCTGCAGCTGAGTGGCACGCTGCTGCCAGTCACTGAACTGCGCGGCGCTGATTTTATCCACCTGGTAAGGCGCGTTCACAAAATAGGCTTCTTTGTTGTGCGGCTCCTGCGGACTGATGTACCAGATACGCGCGTTCTGCGGCGTCATCTCATCAAGACGTGATTTGATGGCGGCTGGGTCGAATTGATCGGCCAGATATGGCGCGTCCAGCGTATGTTCAACCGGCACACGTAGCATGGTGTCCACTAACCATTCGATGTAATCCATATCGCGCGTGATTGATGGATAGCGGAAATCCAGTGCCAGTACATGAGAGACTTCATCAAAGTACTCTTTGCTGATGCCTTTACTACGCAGCAGATCCAGGTAGCTAAATACTGCGGCTACGACCTCATCGCGCTGTGCCAACCCTTTATCGGTGAGCGATACGCTGATAGCAAACACGCCGCTGTTGCGCTCGGTCATCGGATCGGCACCCGCGCTGACACCGTCAGCCAGCCCCTGCTTTTGCAGCCAGTCATTAAGGGTATTCTTGCTGCGATTGCCCAGAATATAACTAATCAACGTATCCGTTTTACTGCGGAACTGGCCGCTATTATTGGCAATACGGAATTCGATTTTTAACTGCTTGCGCGGCTGTGCAGGCACGTAATGAATAATGATGCCCTTTTGTGCATCGGTGACCACGGGGACATCTATCTCAGGCACTGCCGTCTGATGATTGGCCACGCGACCAAAGGTCTTTGCCGCAATGTCGGCCATCTCTGGCAGCGGCTTGTTGCTGTAAATCACCGCCTTCATCAGATTCGCCGAATAATGGCTGTGATAAAAATCGGTTAGCGCCTGATGTAATTTGCTGTCGGGCTTATCACTCAGCGTATCGAGGTTACCGCCGGAATAACGTGAACCCGGATGTGCAGGGTTCAGGGTTTCTGCACCCACTTGCGACATACGCAAACCATCACGCGAGCGGGCCATGGTGAGCTCAGCGTTAACAGCGTGGCGTTCACGGTCGGCATTGATCGGATCCAACAGCGGTTCAGCAATCGCATCAGCCAGGCGATCGACAGCCGGCTGCAGTGCATCGTTCTCCACTTCAAGATAGAACGCCGTACGATAGGAGGCCGTGCTGGCATTATGGCTACCGCCGTGCTTCTTCAGAAATTCTGCAAGATTGTCAGGCTGCGGATAAAGCTTAGATCCCATCAGCACCATATGTTCCAGATAGTGCGCCAGGCCCAGTTGCTGATTAGGATCATCCAGCGAACCTATCGGCAACGTCAGCGCCGCCAGGGATTTCGGTGCTTCTGCGTCCGAGACCAGCAGCACGGTCATGCCGTTACTTAAGGTAATCGCCTGATAGCTGCGTGGATCGTGATCGCTTTTACGAATGGTGTCATTAATGGGTTGCCAGCCGCGATCGGTATCGGCAAAGGCATTCAGCGCCAGCATGCTCAGCAGCAGCGCTCCAATCCAGCGTGCGTAAATCCGCATTTAAACCCCTTACGTTACCCTTTTCCGCTGTCTGTGTGCCCAGCGGTGAAATAGAAAAACTTTTTTATAGTAGTGAGAACAGCGTTAACGAGGCTGTTCCCGATTGCTATTCATCATGTTGATGCGCAAGGCGCACCGGCAAATACCATTGCCGTGCGGCAGCGGTAATCGCCTGGATAGCCTCTTCATCAAGTGTTCGGCTAAGGCGCTGAAGATAGGGATCGCTGCCCTCGCCTTCAACCTGGAAACCACCCTGCCAGGCTTGCAGCAGTTTGTTAAGTGCCTTTTTCTGCGTTGCTTCGTCTTCCAGCAGCAGGTGCGCCTTGCTATCAAAGCTGGCCTCCAGCCAGGCCCCACCCGATTTATTGAGCAGCATCAGCGGCTGTACTAACCCCGCCTGATAACCCCCAACATACTCGCTCAGCAAAACTAATGCCCGATCGGCATCCAGTGCCGTAAAACGCCAGTGACTCTGTTTACGACCGTACATACGGCTTTCACCCGTACCGCCTAACGCGCAATACACCAGATGTTCGATCCATAACAACAGTCCATCGTTCATATTAAGCACGCCCGGACGCCAGCGCAGCAGCCCATCAGCTTGCACCTGGGTCAGCCAGCCGGTCAATTGCACATCGCCCAGCCTCAGATTGATCTCCCAACTCTCCGCCGGCTGGCGTTGACCGCTCACCTCCGCCGCCACTTCCTGCATCTCTTCGGTCTGGCTCTGCCAGAAAATTTCCCCAAAAGCGCCGTACGGTAGATTGCCTGCGGCACGATGGCGAGCATACAGCTGCGCCGGATCGTCACCGTTGACCAGCGTATTTAACAGCTGGGCGTTGATTTGATAACGCTCCAGACTGTCGGGAGCGAAGGGTTCGCTGTCGGGCAGTTCGCTCTCTTCCATCCAAAATGCGACGCCTAAGCGCTGCTGGAACCAGGCGCGCACCGGATGGCGCCAGAAACGCAGCAGTTGCTCCAGCGACAACGTTTCCAATGGCACCGGCGGTAAAGGCTGGACAAAATCAGGTTGCGCGACCCCGCTGCCGGTTGCGGCAGGTAGCCATTCCGCCGCAAAACTTTGGCCATATGCGCCCGGTTGGAAGTTCTCCGCCGCAAAAGGCATTCGGCTATGTAGCGTTTGTAGATGTTCACGCACATGCTGCTCGCTGACGTCAGGCTCACAGGCTTCGTCGCCGGGTAAACAGAAACTCTGCCCAAGATAATCCACCAGCTCACTCACTAATACTGAGGGATAGCGCTCGGTGTTGTCCTGAATAGCGCGGCCGATATAGCTGATATACAGCTGCTGCTGCGCCGAAATTAACGCTTCGAGGAACAGGTAGCGGTCATCATCACGGCGACTGCGATCGCCCTTACGCATCTGCTGCTGCATGAGGTCGAAACCAAGTGGCGCTAATGTGCGCGGGTAAACCCCGTCGTTCATGCCCAGCAAACACACCACCTTGAAGGGAATAGAGCGCATTGGCATCAGCGTACAAAAGTTGATCGGGCCGGCAAGAAAACGTTGGCTAATCCGCTGCTGATCGAGGCGCGAACGCAGCTCATCGCGCAGCAATGTGACCGGAATCGGCTGGTGATAAGCCGCTTGCATACCCTGTTCAATAATCTCCTGCCACTGCGTTTCCACTAGCAGCAGTGCGGCGTCACTTTCGGCATCACCGCTGAAGAAGCTGGTGATCAGCTCGCGACATAATGGCAACCAATCCTCAAGCGTGCGCTCTTGAGCCAGACGTGCGCGCCACTCTTCAAGCCGAGAGAGTAATTCGGCCAGATGTCCCGCCAGCTCAGCGATGAGGCCACTGGACTCGTCATACGGCAAAATACCCTGCCAGTCGCCGTTGCCACTTTCTAGCGCGTAGCCCAGCAGCATGCGCTGCAGGCCAAAACGCCAGGTATGTTGTCCGGTCACCGGCAGCGCCAACGCTTCCACACTGGCATCATCCAACCCCCAGCGGATACCGGATTCCATCACCCAACGGCGTAGCAGTCGCAGCCCGCTTTCATCCACTGAGAAGCGTTGCGCCAACGCTGGCACTTCCAGCAACGCCAGCACATCTTCCGAAGCAAAACGGCTTTCCGGCAATGCCAGTAAACCGATCAACGCCAATATAGCCGGGTGCGCCTGGCTGGCGCGGCGGTCTGAAATGGCAAAGGGTAAATAGCGCTCACTCGGCGCGCTAGCAAAAGCGGCCTGAATAAAGGGGGCATAACTGTCAATGTCTGCCACCATGACAATGATGTCGCGCGGCTTGAGCTCGGGATCGGCTTCCATTAGCGTTAGCAGGTGATCCTGCAACACTTCAACTTCACGCTGCGCACTATGGCACACCTGCAGCGTGATCGAGCGATCGTGCGGATCAAGCTGGCGTTTCTCACTGCTGTCGGCCAGTTCACCGGCGTTCAGTCCAATCACCGCTTTATCGTCGAGATTGAGCAGGTCCGCCTGCAGACTGTGCAGCAGATTGTCTTGGGGCAATTCCACAAAGGCATCAATGTCGTTGGCGGCGGATTCCATCTGGCTCAGTAAAAACAGATTATCGCGCCCCAACTTGCCCCATGACGCGAGCAGTGGATTGGTGAGCTGTTGCTCGCCGAGATCGTTAAATAACGACGTGGCGCTAGCCGGATCGCGAAACAGCGGCTGTAGCTCATCTGATTGTAAACGACGCCGCTGGCGGCTTTGCAGCTTCGCCAGGAAGGCATAATCCTGAATGTCACCCCAATAGTGGCGACATGGATTGGTGAATAGCAGATGGATATCGATATGCCGTCCCAGCGCTTCTAGCGCCTGAAGATAGACCGGCGGCAGCGCGGAAATACCGCAAATAAATACGCGCTGTGGCAGACCTGGCGGCGGCGTGTTTGCCTGTTCCAGTTCACGGATAAAGCGCGCATAAAGATTGGCACGATGCCACATCGGCTGGCCGAGGCTCTCCGTAAAGCTGACCAGATCGCACCACAGCGGTGCCTGCCAATGCTGTGATTCGCCTAAGCCATCAATTCGTTCACCGCGCTCCCAGCTATTGAGCCAGTCCGAGCGGTACACCAGATATTGGTCAAACAGGTCGGCGACGCGGGCGCTGAGCTGATACAGCTTACGCTTATCATCGTCGTCATTGAGATAGTGCCGCAGCGGCTGGAAGGCCTCCTGCTCCAGCAAGGTCGGCAGCCGATGCATCAGCTTCCAGCTCATGCTGGCTTTGGTGAAGGCGCTCTCTTCAGGGATATCGGGTAACACCTTAACGAACATGTTCCAGATAAAACTGGCGGGCAAAGGGAACTCGATGTTGGCGGCGATACCGAAACTGTTAGCCAGCTCCATTTGCAGCCATTGCGCCATACCGGGACTCTGTACCAGCACCTGTTCAGCAGCAAGCGGATCGGCTAGCGGCTGGTTTTCAATCAGAATACCTGCCAGATTTTTCAACAGATCGAGCTGATTGGAATGATAGACCCGGAACATAACTCTCCTTCAAAGATATACCCACCCTACTTCAAGCTGCAGGTACGTTAGCTGCACGCACTCAGCCGAGCCACTCTACCGTTTATCGCCATTGATGCCTACCGCTGAGGCCATCTCAGCGGCAATTGAGCTGTCCTAATGAGGCCGAGCGCTGTTGCGGTCCCGTCACCGTGACGTGCTCAAGTGTACAGCCGCCTGCGATGCTTTGCTGCTGGCGCTGGCTCTGCCAGCCCGCTACGTCATGACCAAGCAGCGCCTGCCCCGCAGCACGCCAGGCCTGCCGCTGCTGCCACTGCTGGCTAAAACCCAGTGCCAGCGCCCGATGATATTGCAACAAAGTGCTGATGGTCATTGCCAGCAGCAGCATCGCAACCAGCGTTTCCGCCAGGCTAAAGCCCTGTTGCTTCTGGCTGACACAGCTCCGGCTGCGAAAGCGGGCAATAATCGATCCAGCCATGTTCTTGCCGCTGGGTTTGCGAGTTACGTAGAGAAACCCAACGATAGAGCCACAGCGCTCGCCCTTCTCCATGTGCTGATAACAACGCATTGTCATCCTCCATATGTAATAAACAGCTTTGCCACTGCTCTGCCGCCCACTGCTGGCACTGCCAGCCGGTCGCCTGCGGCCAGTTTTGCACGCTCCCCCACTCCAGTGCGGACTGCGCCTGCCAGAAATCCTGGTGATGCTGCTGCTCGTCCGCCACTGATACCATCCCTTGCGACAGCTGGCTGCGCGTAGCATGCAACGTCAGTCCACCCATGATTAACATCATCAGCACCATACCCAATGTGCTGTTGCCGCGTTGCTTCATAGATTGATTCCTTCAATCCAGTGTTCCAACGTCACGCTTTGGCTAGCCGCATGCCCTGCCAGTTGCAGGATAAGGCGTGTTCCCTGTCGTTCAAGTTTGAAGGCGTCGAGGGTGAGAAAGGCCGGATCGGACACTCTCTCCCACCCGCTGCTGCTGCACTCATCCACACCACGCTGCATTTCCAGCTGTCCACTGCGCAGCCGATAGCCGTAATAGTCACTTTCGCTGTGCCCCACACCTTCCCAGCGCCCGTTGCTGTTCTCATCCCAGCGCAGTAAAACGCAGCTGCCATTCGCCGCAAGCGTTAGCGCGGCACCGTTGCACTGCCCGTGACAATAGCCCGCTCGTCGCAGCGCCTTCTGTAAGGTATTAGTGATCTGCTGCAGTTCCTGTTGCAGCTGCACACGCTGCTGCAGGCGCAGATTCTGCTCCAGTAGCAGGGGTAAAAAACGCCCTACGCTGAGCATCAAAACGGCACCAATCGCCATCGCAATCAGCATTTCCAGCAGGCTAAAACCCCTTTGCGCTATTCGCATCCTTTCTCTCCCGGCTGACAGGCGCGGATACGCGCTCTGGCGGAGATGATTAGACGCCAGTGTCCGGCATCGCTAATGAGATCGATACTGCCAGGGCGTGCCACATCACGTCGCCCATAAAACCCCACTTCACCCGTCATGCCGGCAATGCGCACGCTGGCATGTGGCGGCCTGAATAGCCAACGAGATGCCAACGCACAGCCTTTCGCAGGCTTTTGCCCCGCGCCAAGGCAGCCGTTTTCCCCTGGCTGCAACCACAGAACAAGATCGCGATTGTGCCAGCTCGCGTAAGCGCGGGCCCGCAGCAGAAATCCCTGCAGTTGCGCAACGCTTTCGCGTAGCTGTTGATAGTGCTGCCAGCGCTGCCAGCCTTGTAAGGCACCCACGCTGAGTATGCCGGCAATCACCATCACCAATAACAGTTCAGGCAAGGTAAATCCGTGGTGAATGTTTCTGTTCATGCCGGGTAATTTGCCGGTTGGGATGACGCTCAACAAGCGGAGGATTAGTGCTTTGGAAAATGCTGCGCAGGAAATCGCTGAGAGGTGCAGAGAGATACAGATTTTTGCGAGGCGGATTCAGAACTGAGGTGCGGTTGGGAATTGAGGTGCGGTTGGTAAGTGGTCGCCATAAATGGCGACCCTACGGATAAATAGCGTTAAATCGCTACGGGTGCTTTAATCGCCGGATGCGGATCGTAGCCTTCGATGTCGAAATCTTCGAATTGATAATCGAAGATGGAGGCCGGTTTGCGCTTGATCACCAGCTTCGGCAACGGACGCGGTTCGCGCGTCAATTGCAGGCGTGCCTGTTCCAGATGGTTGCTGTAGAGGTGCGTATCGCCCCCCGTCCAGACAAAATCACCCACTTCGAGGTCGCACTGCTGCGCCACCATATGCACCAGCAGCGCATAGCTGGCGATATTAAACGGCAGACCGAGGAAGATATCGCACGAGCGCTGATACAGCTGGCAAGAGAGCTTACCGTTAGCGACGTAGAACTGGAAGAAGGCATGGCAAGGTGCAAGCGCCATCTGGTCCAGCTCACCCACGTTCCACGCCGAAACGATGATACGGCGGGAATCCGGATCGCGCTTCAGCTGCTCAATCACTTTGCTAATCTGATCGATTTCTTCGCCCGAAGCGTTGCCCCAGCTGCGCCACTGCTTACCGTACACCGGGCCAAGATCGCCGTTCTCATCGGCCCACTCATCCCAAATGGTTACCTTGTTCTCTTTCAGATAACAGATGTTGGTTTCGCCTTTGAGGAACCACAGCAGCTCATGAATAATTGAGCGCAGATGCACTTTCTTGGTCGTAACCAGCGGAAAACCGTCCTGCAAATTGAAACGCATCTGGTGGCCAAAAATGGAGAGCGTGCCGGTTCCGGTACGGTCGGCCTTTTCTGCGCCTTCATTCAGCACATGTTGCATTAAGTCCAGATACTGTTTCATTTTACCTCACGCGTTTGTTGCTGCGGGCGACGACGATACGCCCAAACCATCATAATCACACCGGCCAGAATCATGGGGATTGAGAGAATTTGTCCCATGCTGACGCCGCCTTCGAACAGACCAAGCTGCGCATCAGGCTGACGGAAGAACTCAACGATGATGCGGAATGCGCCGTAGCCAATCAGGAACAGGCCAGATACGCTGCCCATCGGACGCGGCTTGCGAATAAACAGATTCAGAATGATGAACAGCACAATGCCCTCGAGGCACAGCTCATACAGCTGCGAGGCATGACGCGGCAGCACGCCGTAGGTGTTCAGCAATTCCTGGTATTGCGGATTATTGGCCGCCAGCGCGATATCTTCGCTACGCGAACCCGGAAACAGCATGGCGAATTTGAAATCTGGCGCCACGCGGCCCCACAGTTCGCCGTTGATGAAGTTGCCCAGACGACCGGCACCTAAACCAAACGGGATCAGTGGCGCAATAAAATCGGCTACCTGGAAGAAAGTGCGTTTGGTACGACGTGCAAAGATCAGCATCACCACAATTACGCCGATTAAGCCGCCGTGGAACGACATACCGCCATCCCAGACCTTAAACAGATAAAGCGGATTCTCCAGGAACAGCGGCAGGTTGTAGAACAGCACATAGCCAATACGTCCGCCGAGGAACACGCCGAGGAAACCTGCGTACAGCAGATTCTCCACTTCCTCTTTTTTCCAGCCGCTGCCAGGTTTGTTAGCACGGCGCGTCGCCAGCCACATGGCAAAAATAAAGCCCACCAGATACATCAAACCGTACCAGTGAAGCGAAATCGGTCCGATTGAGAAAATCACCGGATCGAATTGGGGAAACGAAATGTAGCCGTTAGTCATCTTTCACCATCGTTCTTCTGCCCTTAAACGGGACAATAAAAGGCTGCGCATAATAGCACAGCCGGGTTGTACACAGGTCGGCAAGATGTAACCGTTAACGCCCGCCGCGAATCAGGCCGCCTAAACCGCGACGCTCCATAAAGGTTGAAACCAGGTGACGTACTTCTGATGCCGTATGCGCCGCCAATCCATGCTCGCTCAATTTCTGCGCTTCCTCGAAATCGAGATGACGCAGCAGATATTTCACGCGCGGCACGTTCTTGCCGTTCATGCTGAGGTGGTGATAGCCCATGCCCACTAACAGCGCGACACACATCGGATCGCCGGCCATTTCACCACACAAGCAGAGCTCCAGTTTGGCCTCGCGGGCTTCGCTGGCAATGGTGTGCAGCGCCCGCAGCATTGCCGGATGCAGCGAATCATACAGGTTCGCCACGCGCGTGTTGTTGCGATCCACTGCCAGCAAATATTGCGTGAGATCGTTGGTGCCCACCGAAATAAAATCAATGCGATCCGCCAGATGCGGGATCATAAATAGCATCGAGGGCACTTCGATCATAATACCAATCCGCGGCTTGGGAATCACATACCCCAGCATCTCTTCCACTTCACGACCAGCACGATCAATCAGACGACGCGCTTCATCGATCTCATCAATATGGCTAATCATCGGCAGTAAAATGCTCAGGTTGCCAGACGCCACATTGGCACGCAGCATGGCACGCACCTGCACCAGGAAGATTTCCGGCTGATCGAGCGTTAAACGAA
The DNA here is from genome assembly GCF_039621635.1 of Pantoea sp. BRR-3P. Lineage (NCBI taxonomy): Bacteria > Pseudomonadati > Pseudomonadota > Gammaproteobacteria > Enterobacterales > Erwiniaceae > Pantoea > Pantoea sp. BRR-3P. The sequence continues at coordinate 658,938 of NZ_CP155066.1, read as the reverse complement.
TGCCGCGCCAGCCAAGGCAGGGATTCTCTTCACTGATCGGCATATACGGCAGCTGTTTATCAGCCCCCACATCCAGCGTGCGTAGCGTGACCGGCTTATCGTAAAACAGCTGCAGCATGCCCTGGTACTGCGCCACCTGTTCCTCTTCGGAAGGGAAGCCGTTGTGCAGCATAAACGGGATTTCGGTGCGATACAGGCCAATGCCGTCAACCCAACTGTCGAGCGCCTGTTCATGTTCCGGGCTGAGGCCTGCATTCAGCATCACCTGCACGCGCTCGCCGCTTTTCAGCTCACCGGATTGCTCAACCACGCCTTCAGCCATTTTGCTCAGCGCGTTCTCTTCACTGATCAAACGCTGATATTCCTGTACCAACACCGGTTCAGGATCGATCAGCACTTCGCCGCGGTAGCCGTCAACAATCAGCAGCCGTTTGTTAAGCTGCGCGGGCAGGATATCCGCGCCCATCACGGTTGGAATGCCCATCGCGCGCGTCAAAATCGCCGCATGCGAGTTTGACGCACCGTCGCGGACCACCACGCCGGCTAAACGCTCCTGCGGCAGTTCGGCCAGGGTGGTGGCTGTGAGTTCATCGGCAACCAGTACGAAGCGTTCCGGCCAGGCATTGGTGCCCACCAGCGAATCATCGAGGTGAAAGAGCAGACGCTGACCGAGCACGCGCAAATCGCCGGCGCGCTCGCGTAAATATTGATCCTGCAGATTAGCGAACTGTTCGGCGAACTTCTCGATCACCGTCTTGACTGCCCATTCCGCGACCGATCCGCGATCGATCTCGTCAAAAAGATCTTTTTTCAGCCGCGCATCCGTGAGCAGATGCGAATAGAGATCGAAGATCGCCGCACTCTCTTTCTGCACGCTGGCGGCAAAGCGTTTACTGAAGCGGCGAAATTCGTTGCCCGCCTCACCCATTGCCAGCACCAGGCGCTCGCGCTCGCGCTGCACGTCCAGCGTGGAAGCGGCAGTGACCTGATCGAGCAGCGGCTGGGTTTCATCTACCCAACCTGGCGCAACCGCCACGCCAGGCGCAGCGGCAATCGCTTTGACGCGCGTCTGGCGGAATTGGCCAAACAGTTGGCCAAGCTGCGATTGCGACAGCAAGCCGGCCATTTGCGTGGCAAGCGTGACGAGAAACGACTCTTCGCTTTCATCGAACTGGCGGTGCTCGCGCTGCTGCACAACCAACACGCCAAGCAGCTGGCGGCGGCTGATAATCGGGACACCGAGGAAGGAGCGATAACGCTCCTCTTTAACAGAAGGAATGTATTTGAAGCTGGGATGGCTCTGAGCATCGGCGAGGTTGATCGGCTCGGCTAAGCGTCCGACAAGGCCAACAATGCCTTCGTCAAATGCCAGCGTGACCGTACGACCACGCGGCTTTTTTAGTCCGCGTGTCGCCATCAGGTAGTAGCAACGACGATCGTGATCGGCGAGATAAACCGAGCAAACCTCGGTTTCCATCGCAAGGCAAATTTCGTTTACCAGAATGTCGAGTGCTTCATTCAGACGTGGAGCACTCGCCACTTTTTCTACTATTTCGCGCAACTGAGTGAGCATAAAGGGCGTGGCCTATCCTCTTTTACGTCGTTGGGCGGCGTTATTGCGCTGCCCCGCACTCTCCTGCATAGACATCACCACGCCAGCGAATTCTTTCATTACGCGGCGATAAACATCGCGCTTGAAAGAGACGACCTGACGTACCGGATACCAGAAGCTAACCCAGCGCCAACCATCAAACTCGGGCGTGCTGCTGTGCTGCACATTGATCTTCGCGTCACTACACATTAACTGCAGAAGAAACCACTTTTGTTTCTGGCCGATACACACCGGCTTTGTGTCCCAACGCACCAAACGTTTTGGCAACTTGTAACGTAACCAGTTACGGGTTGAAGCAAGTATTCGAACATCTTTGCGGTGTAAGCCCACTTCTTCGAACAGTTCGCGATACATCGCCTGTTCAGCAGTTTCACCCGGATTGATGCCTCCCTGAGGAAATTGCCAGGAGTGCTGTCCAAAGCGCCTGGCCCATAACACTTGTCCTTGCCTGTTGCAGATTACGATACCAACATTCGGGCGGTAGCCATCATCATCGATCACTGGACTACCTCAAAGCTAAATTTGAATAGCCTGATTGTTTCACACTCCTTACAGGCGGTAAACCACTGGATACTGAGGGTGATAACGGAATAAAAACAGGATAACTCACAGAGATAAGCCAAGTTATAAACAGCAAGCGGGAATTATGGCCGATCTTATTCACCTTTTCTGTGGATAGCGTTGTGCAGAACACGGGAATGAAGTGAATAACCACTTCAGAAAACTCTTACAAAACAATAAGTGAAACGCACAAAAAAAATTATTTTTCAGCGAGTTATTAAAAAATCGTCGACTAAATCCTAAGAGGATCGTCCTTTACTCACATTTGCTTTTTGGCGATCGGTTAAAGATCCATCAGCGGCGTTTTTATCCACAGAGAATGCCCTAAACCTGGTCAAAGAAAGGAAAAAAAGCGTTCAAAACGCGAAAGTCAAGGCTGTAAATGGAAACAGGTATCTTCATAACCAGGGGTTATCCCACTTTTCTGTGGATAACTAGGTTCAACATCTGTTCATTGTCGATAACAAGCTGGGATAACCTTAATAGCACTTCTGCTGTTAACGGGCATCAATCTAAAAAAAGCACGCTGAATCATGCTATTATCACACTTATTCACGTATCTGCCATGTGGACAAATTCAGCCAGCTTTTACTGTTCACTCTTCAACCAATGTGAGTTTTACCATGCACTCCTCACCGTTATTGCCGTCGCCACCGGAAAATGAAGCGGAATTACTGCAGCGCGCACAGCGACTGGCCGGCCAAACATTTGCCGCGCTGGCGGCACAGCTTAACCTGCCCATTCCGCCAAACCTGAAGCGTGACAAAGGCTGGGTGGGTATGCTGTTAGAGCTGCATCTGGGCGCCAGCGCGGGCAGCAAAGCCGAGCAGGATTTCGCCCATCTCGGCATTGAATTGAAAACCATTCCGGTGGATGCGCAAGGCAAACCGCTGGAAACCACCTTCGTGTGCGTTGCGCCGCTTACCGGTAACAGCGGCGTCACCTGGGAAACCAGCCATGTGCGCCACAAGCTGGCGCGCGTGCTGTGGATCCCGATCGAAGGCGATCGTGGCATACCACTAGCCGATCGCCGCGTGGGATCGCCTTTGCTGTGGCATCCCAGCGAAGAAGAGGAACAGCAGCTGCGTGAGGATTGGGAAGAGCTAATGGATATGATTGTGCTGGGTCAGGTAGAGCGCATCACCGCACGTCACGGCGCCTGGCTACAAATCCGTCCTAAAGCGGCGAACAGCAAAGCGTTGACGGAAGCCATTGGCCAACACGGCGAGCCTATCATGACGCTGCCACGCGGTTTTTATTTAAAGAAAAGCTTCACCGGTCCTTTGCTCGCCCGTCATTTTCTAATGTAAATGCACTTTTCTGCCGATAAATTTTAGGAATGATGCGATTACTCCTAACGGCGAAAGCATTTATTACTACACTTTTGCTGTTGAAGTCGTTGGAAGGAGAGAAGAATGAAAGGGTTGGTAAGTGCAGTGGGTGTCATGTTGGCTGCGGTATTGATGAGTGGTTGCAGTAGTGATTACGTGATGGCGACCAAAGATGGTCGTATGATTATGACCGATGGTAAGCCCGCCATTGATAAAGAGACCGGTTTAGTGCAGTACACCGATGAGCAAGGCCATCAGATGCAGATCAATGGTGATGAGGTCTCGACCATCATTGAGCGTTAAGTGCCAAATTACATCGCCTGCACACGTTTTCTCCCTGTGCAGGCGATTTCCCGAACTTTCCCCCCTTCCTTCCGCGCCGCTTCACACGCTATAGTCCCACAGGACACAACATTCCCTTTCATAATGAAAATAGGATGCCGGCACATGCACTATCACCGTATTCCCCATAGCACGCTGGAAGTGAGTCAGCTGGGGCTTGGAACCATGACGTTTGGTGAGCAGAACAGCGAAGCCGACGCCCACGCACAACTCGATTACGCAGTTAGCAGCGGCATAAATCTGATTGATACTGCGGAAATGTATCCGGTGCCGCCGCGCCCGGAAACCCAGGGTTTAACTGAACAGTACATTGGTAGCTGGCTGAAAAAGCGCGGCAGCCGCGACAAAATCATTCTGGCCAGTAAAGTGGCGGGGCCAGTGCGCGGTGCCGATGCATCGATTCGCCCGCACCAGGCTCTGGATCGCAAAAACATCCGTGAAGCGCTGGATGCCAGCCTGAAACGCCTGAATACCGACTATCTCGATCTCTATCAGCTGCACTGGCCGCAGCGCCAGACCAACTATTTTGGCAAGCTGGGCTATCAATATACCGATTCCAGCGTGCCAGTGACGCTGCTGGAAACGCTGGAAGCGCTGACGGAACAAGTGCGCGCCGGTAAGATTCGTTACATTGGTGTATCGAATGAAACCGCGTGGGGCGTGATGCGCTACCTGCAGCTGGCGGAAAAGCATGAGCTGCCGCGTATCGTCACCATCCAGAATCCGTATAGCCTGCTGAACCGGAGTTTCGAGGTGGGTTTGGCAGAGATCAGCCAGCATGAAGGCGTTGAGCTGTTGGCTTACTCCAGCCTGGCGTTTGGTACCTTGAGCGGTAAATATCTGAACGGGGCAAAACCGGCCGGTGCGCGCAATACGCTATTCAGCCGCTTCACGCGCTACAGCGGCGATCAGTCACAGCAGGCGATTGCTGCCTACGTGGATCTTGCGAAGAAGCACAACCTGGATCCCTCGCAGATGGCGCTGGCCTATGTGCGTCAGCAGCCGTTTGTTGCCAGCACCCTATTGGGCGCCACCACGATGGAGCAACTGAAGGTTAACGTGGAGAGTTTCAATCTGACGCTGAACGCCGAGGTGTTAGAGGAGCTGGAAGCGATTCACCGCCAGTTTACTTATCCCGCGCCTTAAAACCAGGTGCGCATTAATGCGCACCCTACATGTCAATCGTAGGGTCGCCATTCATGGCGACCCATTCATTTACTGCACGATTTAACGACGGCTTTTCCACCATAAGAGCGCAATCGCCACGGCGAAGATCGCACCGAATCCTACGCCGGTCGCCACTGCTGGCGCACCCAGCTTGATCGCCACCGTGTACAATCCCAGCATCAGCAGCATGGCGGTGTTCTCACCAAGGTTCTGCACCGCAATCGCGTTACCCGAACCCACGGTATCCTTGCCGCGCTCCTGCAGTAGCGCATTGAGCGGCACCACGAAGAAACCGCCCAGTGCACCAATCAGCATTAATATCAGATAGGCATTCAGCAAACTCTGTTGCAGCGCGAACACGACCACCATCACCCCAATCAGCACGCCAGCTGGCATGCAACGGCGCACGGTTTGCAGCGTCACCAGTTTCGCCGCCGCCGCCGCACCAATTACGATGCCAATCGCCACCATCGCATTCAGCGTGGTTGGGGTTTTATTGTCGCTGATGCCGAGCGCCACCGGCACCCACAGCACCAGCAGGAAACGCAGCGTCACGCCCGCGCCCCAGAACAAGCTGGTGCCGAGCAGCGAGAAACGCGTCTCGCCGTTGCGCCACAGTATTTTAGTCGCCGCCACGAAACTGCGCAGCATCGCGCCAAAGTGCCAGCTCTGGCCCGGACGCGCCGCCGTTAGACGCGGAATAAAGATATTCGCCACCACCGCCATCGCATACGTCATGGCGCACACCACCAGCGCGGCGACCAGATTCCAGTCCGCCAGAATACCGCCCGCCACGGAGCCCAGCAGAATCGCCGCTATGGTCGAGCCTTCCATTAAGCCATTGGCTTTAACTAAGCGTTCACCGTGGGTGATTTCCGTCAGGATGCCGTACTTAGCGGGTGAATAGGACGCCGCACCAATTCCCACCAGCGTGTAGCCGAGGAACGGATTGAAGCCAAAGCAGATGATTAGCGCGCCCAGCAGCTTGAGGCTGTTGCCAAACATCATTACCCGGCCTTTGGCGAAGCTATCCGCCATCTGACCGACAAACGGTGCGAGCAGAATGTAAGTCGCCACAAACAGCATTTGCAGGATCGGCTGGCTCCAGTCCGGATAGTACTGATTTTTCAGCACCGCCAGCGTCACGAACAGCAGCGCATTATCACCGAATGCCGAGAAGAACTGCGCCACAATTACCGCCAGCATGCTGCGCGATAGCAGCGGTGTATCCCTATTTAACGGCTGGCTCATACCTGCTCCTCTTCCGCCAGCTGTCTGAGGCTGACATAGTCCGGTTTGCCGCTGCCCAGCATTGGCAGCTGCTTCATCACGCGGATGTCGCGCGGCACCGCCAGCTCCGGCGCACCAATCTCACGCGCGGCTTTCAGCAGCGTGTCGCGGCTCAATACCGTGTCGGTGGTGAACAACACCAACGCTTCACCACGATTGCCGTCCGGACGCAACGATGCGGCATGCTGCTTCTCATGCGAGGCTTTCAGCGCAATCTGCTCAACGATTTCCAGCGATACCATCTCACCGGCAATTTTTGCGAAGCGCTTCGCACGGCCCTGAATCTGACAGAAACCGCCTTCATCAAAGCTGACGATATCGCCGGTGTCGTACCAGCCTGCTTCCATCTCGCCTTCGCCGTTATCGGCCACCGGCACTTCCAACACGCCTGGATTCTCTACGCGCAGATAACCGTTCATCACGTTTGGACCACGCAACTGCAGGCGACCGCCCTGCTCAATGCCCGGCACCGAAATCAAACGCGAATCCATGCCGGGCAGAATACGGCCTACCGTGTGACTTTTTGCCGCCATCGGCACGTTGATCGCCACTACCGGCGCGCATTCCGTCACGCCGTAGCCTTCAAGAATGCGGATGCCGTACTTCTCCATGTAAATCTGGCGCGTCGCTTCCTGCAGTTTCTCTGCGCCGGCTACCACATAGCGCAGCCGCGCAAAATCATACGGGCTGGCGAAGCGCGCGTAGTTGCCAAGGAAGGTCGAGGTGCCAAACAGCACGGTGCAGTTACGGTCATACACCAGCTCCGGCACAATGCGGTAATGCAGCGGGCTCGGATAGAGAAATACCTGCGCGCCGGTCAGCAGCGGCGTAAACAGGCCAACGGTCAGACCGAAAGCATGGAACAGCGGCAGCGCCGACATAAAGCGGTCACGCGGCGTGAAGTCCGCCACGGTACGAATCTGCTCCACGTTCGCCAGCAGGCTTTTGTGTGAATGCACCACACCTTTGGGATTGCCTTCCGAACCCGAGGTAAACAGCACCATCGCCGCATCTTCCGGCTGCTGCTGCACCTGTGCACGGCGCGGCATCAGCAGATGCGCCACAATCCACAGCTTGTCTTTCAGCGTGACGGTATCTTTCAGATCTTCCAGATAGATCCACTGCACGTCGCTGAGGCCCTGCGGCAAGTGCCACAAGTTGCCCTTTTCGAGGAACTGGCGCGAGGTGAAGACGGTTTTCACCTGTGAAGCGGTGAGCGCCGCGCGCATACCTTTTACGCCAGCGGTGTAATTCAGCATGGCCGGAATACGTCCGCGCAGCGACGCGCCAAGAATCGCCGCCGCGGTGACGGTGGCGTTCGGCAGCAGCAGGCCCACGTATTCGCCTTGCTGGCTATAGCGTTCAAGAATGCGACCCACGCCGAGCGATTTCTTCAGCAGGCCGGTATAGCTGTCGGGCTTGAAATTGATGTCTTCAATGCACGGTTTCATCAGCCCATAACGCTGGCGCGCACTGAGGAACGCTTCGAACAGCGTTTCACGTGGACGCACCGCCATGCGCGCTTCCATCATTACATGATGTAAGTGCTCACCCGCCAGCTGGCGGCGATCGCGCGCGCGTTTCGCTTCAGGCATCGGAATCACTGTCGCCGGTAGCACCGTTAAGGTGATGCGCGGGAACAAGCGACGTTTAAACACGCCCGCCAGCCGACCAAACGGCGTATATTCCGCCCCTTCGATACGCATCGGCACCACGGTCGCGCCGGATTTTGCCGCCACAAAACCCGCACCGCTGTAGATCTTCATCAGCGAGCCGGTCACGGTAATGCGCCCTTCCGGGAAGATCACCACCGGACGGCCTTCGTTAATCATCCGCACCAGATGTTTGACTGACATCGGCCTGGTAGGATCGAGCGGCACGAAGTCGATAATCGGCTTCAGCAGGCGCATGTACCACTGTTCGCTGATCGACGAGTAGACGGCGAACACCGGTTTGATCGGCAGAAACAGCGCCACCAGCACCCCATCAAGAAATGACATGTGGTTAGGTGTGATCAGCACTTTTTCTTTGTGTAGTGCAGTGAGGTCGCCACGCAGTTCCACGCGCCACAGCAGGCGGAACAGGAAACGGAAAAAGGTGAGTAGCATGCCAGCTCCCTAGCAATCGTAAAAAATGGCTCTTACGATGCAGGATCTCAGGTTTTTCGACAAGTGGCGTGGTGATTTTCGCGGGGTTTAGACGCTTTTTAAGGGGAATAAATTGCGCCGCTGCGTTATGCGTACATATTGGCTAACGGCGAAATAGTTCACTTTTATCTCAAGCTATCATTCGCTCGTTCCAGCTATCTTTGTACTGAATGTTTCCATCAACGTACTTCCACGTTATCGATTCATAACGCATTTCAATGCCCTCCATATGAGTACCTGTTACACCCGTTGGCAGTAGAGATGGAGCAATACTGGTGATTTTTACGTTGTCGAGCAGAATATTAAAATATTCTGCTTCAATCCCCGCCTCTGTGATTCGGTACATTTTTATGGTGGCTGATTTTAGCATTCGCCCCTGACAAAGCGCTCGAAACAATAGCGGAGTTGTACGGTCAAATTCTTTTTGAAACACGATGGGAGTATGTACTCTCGTGCCTGTGAGTTTCCCATAATGTGCATCCACAGGAATCGTGACGTTATGCGTTAATGTACGCATTTCTATCGAACCTAAACGTGTCGGCATTAAGCATGCACCGATAATAGGCGAGCCGTTTTCGTCTGTTAACCATAAATGGGCCGGGGTTGACATAATTAAAATCCTTTTAAAACTTAACGGGGTCGATTGAACCAGATGACAAAAGCGAAAGTTAAAACTATGACAATGCCTGTTGCTTGTAGGGCATAAGGCCGAAAATAAGTTACGGCAAAGGCTCCGAATGCAACAATGAAAATAAGTGGAACATACCCCCAAAAAAAGTATGAAGCCTGAGCTTTTACCCATTTCCTCAAGAAGATCAGCATAATTAATTCACCATATTTATTATGGTGCTAACAACATCGTTATCGAATGCACGAGCTTTCATAAATAGCGGCTCAATAAGAAAATACATCATATCGAGTTTCTGCAGAGACAGCGCGTGATAATACATGGGGGCCAACAATTGCAGACGCTCTGCACTTTCTGCCGCGTGCTGGACTATGCCGTACAATCCCAGCCCAGTTACAGCAAGCGTTGTTGCTTTGCCTGTCCATTTGAAAGCCGTAGTACTGAGACTGGTGCCAAGGCAAACTGTCGTCGTTATTCCAATAACAAACGCCTGATTGTTTAAAGCACTGGCTGAAGTCATCACGCCAGCCTTTAATAGTTTTGATTTAATGGCTTCGAGCTGGCTACGATTTTTGAATATAAAAATATCTTCGAAATAGATATGCAACATTCTGTATATAATGTCGCGGTGTTTTACAAGCTCTGCGACACCCTCAAGAAATTTTAGGTCCTCTTCTTTCAATCGGGCGCAAACATCCTGATAATTATCAGTAAAGCATGATATGTAATACGATAAGCGAGTTGCACCATCACCGATTTTATTGGCCTGCTCCAGAACCTGCTTTTTTACACCATAAAAAGCTTTTTCGAGTTGAAGGGCTATCAACTTATCAGCCTGAATATCCTCGATTATCAATTTACTATGATACATAATTCATCCTTGTGGTTAAAAATCGTCCTGATGCAAAAAATATCATGAGACCATTTAAACTGTAAGGATAATTTTCTGGACACAGTCCGCACTTTCTAAATAGAGTCGCCATCTTTGGCGTAATGCTTGTCAGTTAAGAAATGAAAACCCCTATTACTGAGCGCACACATTGTAGCGGCGCAATTCATTGCGCGATAAATCGCGCCGCTACGGAAGGTGCGGTGATTTGATACGGCGCTTAACCGATCGGCATTACACCATTTATGGCGACCTGGGTTACTGCGGATCCGCCTGCCAGCCGCCGCCCAGTGCGGCGATCAGCGCCACGCTGCTGACCCACTGCGTGCTCTGCAATGACAGCAAACTCTGCTGCGCGCTCAGGCTGCTGTTTTCGGTAGTGGCGACGTCGAGATAATCGATCATGCCCGCCTCATACTGATTGCGCGTCACGCGCGCCGATTCCTGCGCCGCGTCGGTGGCGCGCTGCTGCGAGGCGATTTCGCCTTGCAGGGTATTCAGCTGCACCAGATAATCCTCCACTTCCTGCATCCCTTCCAGCACCGACTGGCGATAGCTGGCGACGCTGGCATCATAAGCCGCACGCGCCTGCTCCACCTTCGACGAGGTGGCACCGAAGTCTAACAGCGTACCGCTCAGCTCCGGCCCCAATGACCAGACGCGATTGGGCAGTGAGAACAAGCTATTAATCGCCGATGAACTCACGCCGCCGCTGGCGCTCAACGTCAGGTCGGGATAGTAACCGGCAATCGCCACGCCCACCGCCGCATTGGCCGCCGCCACGTTACGCTCGGCATAGGCGATATCGGGACGGCGCTGCAACAGCTGCGAGGGCACGCTATTTGGGATCGCAGGTAACGCGGCATCCAGCTTCGCCACCGGCAGGGAAAAATCGGCCGGCGCGCGGCCCAGCAGCAGCGCAATCGCATGCTCCATCTGGGCGCGCTGCCATTGATAATCCTGCGCCGAAGCGCGCGCGCTCTCCAGCTGCATCTGCGCCTGCGCTAAGGTGGCGCGTGATTCGCTGCCAGCGGCATATTTGTTTTCAATCACCGTCAGATAGCGCTGATACGCCTCGATGCTGCGCTGATACAGCGCAATTTTCTCGTCGATGATGCGCAGCTGGAAATAGTCCTGCGCCAGTTCGGACTGCGCGCTCAGGGTGATATTCGCCAGTTCAGCTTTGCTGGCTTCGGCGCTGGCGTTGTTCTCCTCCAGCGTGCGGCGCAGTTTACCCCACAAATCCAGCTCCCAGCTGGCGCTGAGATCGGCGGCATGGCTGTTGCTGACGCTGCGCTGTCCGCTGGTACTGGCACGGCTACCGCTGCGCGTGCTGCTGGCGTCGTAGCCAACGGACGGCAACAGTGCGGCGCGTGACTGCGACGTTAGCGCCTGCGCTTCACGATACTGCGCGGCATAGTTGGCGACATTCTGATTGGAAATGCTGACCTGCTTCAGCAGGCTATCCAGCGTGGCATCGTGATACACCTGCCACCACTCGCCTTTACTCACGGCATCCTGCGGCGTGGCCTGCTGCCAGCCTTTGGCTTCTTTAAAATGGGTCGGCATCGCCATGGTCGGGCGCTGATAATCCGGACCAACCGCGCAACCGGCCAGCAATAACACCAACAGTACGGGGGTAATTTTCAGGGACATTTTCATCTATCGGGATTCCACATGACGCAACCGCAGCCATTGACGCTGCGTGGCACGGCTTAAACGATCGAGCCAGAGATAAACCACCGGCGTAGTAAACAGCGTCAGCAGCTGGCTGAGCGCCAGACCACCGGCAATCGCCAGCCCGAGCGGGCTGCGCAAGTCGGCATCGCCACCGCTGCCCAGCGCCAGCGGCAGCGCGCCGAAGAAGGCGGCCAGCGTGGTCATCATGATCGGGCGGAAGCGCATCAAACAGGCTTGGGTGATCGCCTGCTGCGGCGACATGCCCTGCGTACGCTCGGCGTGAATGGCAAAATCAATCATCATAATGGCGTTCTTTTTCACGATACCGATCAGCAGGATGATGCCGATCAGCGCGATCACCGTCAGCTGCGTATTGGTGAGCAGCAGCAGTAACAGCGCTCCAACGCCCGCCGACGGCAGCGTTGAGAGAATAGTGATTGGATGGATATAGCTCTCATACAGCACGCCGAGCACGATATACACCGCCGCCAGCGCCGCGATAATCAGCCATGGCATGGTGGCAGTGAGCTGTGAAAACGCCGCGGCGGTGCCGGCAAAACCGGCCTGAATGGTGGACGGCAAGCCGAGCTGCGCCATCGCCTGCTTGATCAATCCCTGCGCCTGCTCCAGCGATACGCCATCATTCAGGTTGAACGCCACGGTGCTGGTGGCCGATTGCCCCTGATGCGCCACCGACAGCGGCGCGTTGCCGCCTTTGAAGCTGGCGAACGCCGCCAGCGGCACGCGATCGCCGCTGTCGTTGATCACATACAGCTGCTGGAGAATCGCCGGATCGCGCGTGTAGCTGTCCTGCAGCGACATCACCACATGATACTGATTGAGCGTGTGGTACAGCGTGGCGACCTGGCGCTGGCTGAAGGCGTTATTCAGCATGGTGTCGAGCATCTGCACGTTAACGCCCAGCCGCATGGCGCGATCGCGATCGATGTTGATCACCACCTCCTGACCGCCGGTTTGCGCATCGGAATCCACGCTGTTGAGCTGCGGGATCGCCGCCAGCGCCGCCTGCACTTTTGGCGTCCAGGTGCGCAGCAGATCGAGGTCGTCGGCCTGCAGGCTGTACTGATAGGTGGCGTTGGCGCTGCGCCCGCCGATATGCAAATCCTGCGCCGCCATCAGGAACATCTGCGCCCCGGCGATGTGGCTGGTTTTCATGCTCAGGCGATTCGCCACTTCGGTGGCGGTGGCATCACGCTGATCAAAATCCTTCAGCCGCACAAAGAAGTTGGCGCTGTTGCGCGAACCGAACATGCCGCTGCCCATCGACGACATCACGCTCTCCACCGCCGGATCGGACTGGATGATGTGGGTGAACTGCAGCATTTTCGGCTTCATCGCCTGGAAGGAGATGTTCTGATCGGCACGCAGCGCGCCCATCAGCAGGCCGGTATCCTGATTGGGGAAGAAGCCTTTTTGAACCACCGAAAACAGGAACAGATTGAGCAGCACGGTCAGCACCAGGCTAAACATCGTCAGCTTTTGGTGCGCCATCACCCAGCTTAAGCCGCGCGAGTAGGCCGCCAACAAACCATTAAGCTGGTTTTCGATAAACTGATACAGCGGATGCGGCCGCTGAGTGACTTTCGCTTTCGGCTTGAGTAAGCGCGCGCACAGCATCGGCGTTAGGCTCAGCGACACAAACATCGAGATCAGCAGCGACACCGTCAGCGTCACGGCAAACTCGCGGAACAGGCGGCCGACAATGCTGCCCATCAGCAGAATGGGGATAAACACCGCAATCAACGACATGGTCATCGATAGCACGGTAAAACTCACTTCCTGCGCGCCACGCAGCGCCGCACGCAGCGGACTCAATCCCTCTTCGATATGGCGGGTGATATTTTCCAGCACCACAATCGCATCATCCACCACAAAGCCGGTGGCGATAATCAACGCCATCAGCGACAGGTTATCGAGGCTGTAACCGAGCAGATACATCACCGCGCAGGTGCCAACCAGCGACACCGGCAGCGCCAGCGCCGGGATCACCACCGCCTGTACGTTGCGCAGGAAGACAAACACCACGGCGATCACCAGCAGCATCGCCACCAGCAGCGTCTCTTCGGTGTCGTACAGCGAGGCGCGCACCGTTGGCGAACGATCCACCACCACTTTCAGCTGGGTATCGGCGGGCAAATCTTTCTCCAACGCCGGCAGTTGCGCTTTGATGGCATCGATGGTGTCGAGCATATTGGCGCCGGCCTGGCGCTTAATGCCCACCATCACCGACGGCTTCGAATCCAGAAAACCGGCCTGATATTGATCTTCCACCGAATCGTACACCGTGGCGACATCGTGCAGGCGCACCGCTTTGCCGTCCTGATAGCTGACGATCAGATCCTGGTACTGCGCGGCTTTATCCAGCTGGCCGTTGCTGTCCACCACCCAGGATTGGCTGCTGCCCTGCAAAATGCCCTTCGGCTTATTGGTGGTGCCATTGGCGATGGCGCTGCGCACCGTATCGAGCGAAATGCCGTACTGCGTCAGCTTCAGCGGCTGCAGATCGATACGCACCGCCGGCAAGGCGCTGCCCATCAATGACACTTCGCCCACGCCTTGCACCTGCCCCAGCGCCTGCTCGATTTTGCTTTCAGCAAGGTCGTAGAGTTCGCCCGGCGTGCGCGTGGCGGACGTTAGCGCCAGCATCACAATCGGCGCATCCGATGGGTTAGCTTTGCGGTAGGTCGGCAATGACTCCATCGCGCTTGGCAGCAGGCTGCGCGCGGCGTTGATCGCCGCCTGCACGTCACGCGCCGCGCCGTTGATGTCGCGATCGAGATCAAACTGCAAAATCACGCTGGTCGATCCCTGCGAACTGGTCGAGGTCATCTCGGTGACACCCGCGATCTGCCCGAGCGAACGCTCCAGCGGCGTCGCCACGGTGGCCGCCATGGTTTCCGGGCTGGCACCCGCTAAGCTGGCGCTGACCATGATGGTGGGGAAATCCACCTGCGGCAGCGGTGCCACCGGCAGCAGCCGATAGCCCAGCGCACCAAGCAGCAGGATCGCCAGCGTCAGCAGCAGCGTGGCGACCGGACGGAAGATAAACAGCCGGGTTAAGTTCATCGATCGCCCCGCGCCTGTTGCTGCTTGCGCTGCATATAGCGCTTGCCGCGCTGGGCGATGCCATCAAACCACAGGTAAATCACTGGCGTGGAGAACAGCGTTAGCACCTGGCTGACAATCAGGCCGCCAACAATCACCAACCCGAGCGGCTGGCGCAGTTCGGCACCGGAACCGGACGCCAGCATCAGCGGTAGCGCGCCGAGCAGCGCCGCCATGGTGGTCATCAAAATCGGGCGGAAGCGCAGCAAACAGGCTTGATGAATTGCCTCGCGCGCGCTCATGTGCTGTTTGTTCTCCGCTTCCAGCGCGAAGTCGATCATCATAATCGCGTTCTTTTTGACGATGCCGATCAGCAGGATCACACCAATCAGCGCAATCAGGCTGAACTCGCTGCCGGCCAGCAGCAGCGTCAGCAACGCGCCAACCGCCGCCGACGGCAGCGTCGAGAGGATGGTTACCGGATGGATAAAGCTCTCATACAAAATGCCGAGCACCACGTACATGGTGATCAGCGCCGCCAGAATCAGCCACAGCGTGTTGCCGGTGGCGCTCTGGAACGCCGAGGTTTCGCCCTGATAGCGCAGGGTGATGCTCGACGGTAGATTGAGCTGCTGCGTCACTTCGGCAATCGCCTTCTGTCCATCCTCCAGCGAGTAACCGCTGTTGAGGTTGAACGACACCATCACCGCCGGGAACTGGTTGAGGCGCATGTGCATCAGCGAGCCGGTGCGCTGATGAATGGTGGCGATGGACGTCAGTTTCACCATGCCGGTCGTTGTACTGGCGTCATCCGACGATGACGACGACGTGCTGCTGTCGTCACTGGATGAAGTGCTGCTGCTGGTCACCGGCAGATAGACATCATCAAACGAGGCTGGCGATTGCTGGTACTGCGGCGCCACTTCCAGCACCACGCGATACTGATTAGCCTGGGTAAAGATGGTGGAGACCAGCCGCTGGCCGAAGCTGTTATACAGCGCGGTGTCGACATCAGCGGCGGTGATGCCGTAGCGCGCCGCCTTATCACGGTTCAATTCCACGTAGGCCACGCGGCCCTGATCCTGCAGGTTGCTCACCACGCCGTTGAACTCCGGACGCTGCTGCAACGCGGCGACCATCTTCGGCGTCCAGCTCACCAGATTTTCACTGTCGGCATCATCGAGCGTGAACTGGTACTGGCTCGGCGAGACCTGATCGTTAACCGTCAGATCCTGCGCCGGTTGCAGATAGAGCTGAATGCCCGCCACCTGCGCCGCCGCCTGCTGCAGCTGCGTGATCACCACATCGGCTTTGTCATCACGATCGCCAAACGATTTGAGGTTGATCTGGATGCGCCCGCTGTTCAGGCTGGTGTTGCTGCCGTCGATGCCAATGGTCGATGACAAACTCTCCACCGACGGGTTGTGCAAAATCACTTGCGCCAGCGCCTGCTGACGTTTCGACATCTCGCTAAACGACACATCCTGCGACGCCACGGTAACACCCTGAATCAGGCCGGTATCCTGGGTCGGGAAGAAGCCTTTCGGGATGGCGATATACAGCAGCGCGGTGAGCGCAAAGGTCGCCAGCGCCACCAGCAGCGTCAGCTTCTGATGATTCAACACCACCGTCAGCAACCGGTCATAGCCGCGCACCAGCTTGTCGAACACCTCGCCGCCTTTGCGTGAAAAGCGTGACTGTTTCTCCGGCGGAATATGCTGCAGCAAATAGGCGCACAGCATCGGCGTGAGCGTCAGCGACACCACCATCGACACCAGAATGGATACCGCCAGCGTGATGGCGAATTCGCGGAACAGCCGCCCGACCACATCGCCCATAAACAGCAGCGGAATCAGCACCGCAATCAGCGAGAAGGTCAGCGAGATGATGGTGAAGCCAATCTGCTGCGAGCCTTTCAGCGCCGCCTGCATCGGCGTTTCGCCCTCTTCCAGCCGCCGCGAAATGTTCTCCACCACCACGATGGCATCGTCGATAACGAAGCCGGTGGCGATGGTCAGCGCCATCAACGACAGGTTATTCAGGCTGAAGTCGGCCAGATACATCACGCCGAAGGTGCCAATCAGCGACAGCGGCACCGCCACGCTCGGAATCAAGGTCGCCGCCACGTTACGCAGGAACAGGAACGTCACCATCACCACCAGCGCTACCGACAGCATCAGCTCAAACTGCACGTCGCTGATGGAGGCGCGAATGGTTTGCGTACGATCCGACAGAATGCTCATCTTCACGCCGTCCGGCAGCGCCGCCTGCAGCTTCGGCAGCTGCGCTTTGATGCTGTCCACCACCTGAATCACGTTAGCGCCAGGCTGACGCTGCACGCTAACTACAATCGCCGGGCTGTTATTCGCCCACGCCGACTGGAAGCTGTTCTCAGGGCCCTGTTCGATATGCGCGATATCTTTCAGCCGCAGCGCCGCACCGTTCTGATAAGTGATAATCAGATTGCCGTACTCATCGGCGGTGCGCAGCTGGTCGTTAGCGTCGATGGTCACCGAGTGATATTTACCGTCAAAGCCACCTTTCGAGCCGTTAACGTTGCTGTTGCTGATGAGCGTATTGACGTCTTCCAGCGACAGCTTGTGCGCCGCGAGCGCTTTCGGATCCATCTGCACGCGGATCGCTGGCTGATGGCCGCCTGCCAGCGTCACCATGCCGACGCCGTTAATCTGCGACAGCTTGAGCGCCACGCGGGTATTGACCAGATCCTGTACCTGCGTCAGCGGCAGCGTGTCGGAACTCACCGCCAGCGTGATCACTGCCGTATCGGCCGGGTTAACCTTTTTATACGTCGGCGGATTCGGCAGATCGCTCGGCAGCAGATTATTGGCGGCGTTGATCGCCGCCTGCACTTCCTGCTCGGCGACATCCAGCGACAGATCGAGGCTGAATTTCAGCGTGATGATTGACGATCCGCTCGAGCTGGTCGAGGTCATCTGGCTTAATCCCGCCATCTGCCCCAGCTGGCGCTCCAGCGGCGAGGTGACGGATGACGCCATGACATCCGGGCTAGCGCCGGGATAGAGCGTGGTGACCTGAATGGTCGGGTAATCCACCTGCGGCAGCGCCGAAGTCGAGAGAAAGCGATAGGAGAAGATGCCGGCGATCAGCACGCCGACCATCAGCAGAATGGTGGCGACCGGACGCTGGATAAACAGGCGAGACGGATTCATTGGCTCGCCGCGCCCGCGCTGGTTTTGCTCTCATCGGCCAGCTGCACTTTGCTGCCGTTGGTTAGACGATCAATGCCTTCGGTCACCAGACGATCGCCCGGTTCCACCCCTTTCAGGATCGCCTGCCGATCGTCACCAAAGCTCGGCCCGGTGGTGACGGCTTTGCGCGTCACGGTGTTGTCTTTATTGATGACAAACACGAAGCTGCCGTCACTGCTCAGTTGCAGCGCCTGCGCCGGGATCACCGTGGCATTTTTCAGGATGTTGATTTGCAACCGCAGATTAACAAACTGATTGGCAAACAGCGTTTCATCTTCATTCGGGAAGGTGGCTTTCAGCGCAATGGTGCCGGTCGCGGTATCGATCTGGTTGCTGATGAACTGCACCTCGCCCTGCGCCAGCGGTGTGGTGTTGTCCTGATCGAAGGCGGTGGCGGGCAGGCTTTGTCCACCGTGCAGCGCTTTGGTCAACTGCGGGATGTTGCTCTGCGGCACGCTAAACGTCACGGCGGCGGGTTGCATCTGCGTCACCACCACAATGCCGGTGGTGTCGGTGGTTTGCACCATGTTGCCGGGATCGACCAGGCGTAAACCGACGCGTCCGCTAATCGGCGAAGTGATGCGCGCGTAGTCGATATCTAGCTTCGCGCTGGCGATCTGCGCTTCATCGGCGGCCACCGCGCCTTTGTATTGCCCGACGGTGGCGGTTTGCGTGTCGAGATCCTGACGCGACAGCGAATCCTGCGCCGCCAGTTTCTGATAGCGCGTTAAGGTTAACTGGGCGCTTTTTAGCAACGCCTGATTTTGATTGAGATCGCCCTGATATTGCGCCAGCGTCGCCTGATAGCTGCGCGGATCGATCTGTGCCAGCAGCTGACCGGCGCTGACTTTCTGCCCTTCGGTAAAGAACACTTTTTCCAGCTGACCGGCCACGCGGCTGGTGACCGTGACGCTGGCGTTAGGGATCACCGTGCCAAGCGCGTTGAGATACTGCGGCACATCCGCCGTGCTGGCTACGCCGCTGTGCACCAGCGTCGCACCGCCCGTCATCGCCATACCAGGCCTAACGCCCGCGCCACCGCGATGTCCGCCGCGTGCGCCCTTCTCCGCGCCTGGCGGCATGCCGCCGTGTCCGCCCACCACGCGCCAGAGCACGCCAGCTACGATCAATAGCACAAGCAAAAGAAGCAGCCATTTCAGCCAGCGGAAAGAGGAGGAGCGGGAAGCGTTGTTAGTCATCAGAGTCTTCAGGTTAACAAGGAAATGGAAAATCCCCTGCAAAACAGGGGATTATTTCAATGGGAAATCATCACTTGCCGCATTATCGGCTGAATGCCCGCGCGAATTCCATACGCGAACCGTAAGGGTTTCGTTAAGATTGTCAGGATTGCCAGCCGCCGCCCAGCGCCTTGTACAGGGTAATTTTCTGGCTGAGCTGGCCCAGATGCGCGCTAATCAATGACTGCTGCGAACTGTAAAGCGATCGCTGGGCCACTAACACATTGAGATAATTGTCGACGCCCTGCTTAAAGCGCAATTCTGAATAGTCGTAGTCGCGTTGGTTGGCGCCCACTTCCTGCTGCAGCGCCGTCAGCTGATCCTGCCAGGTATCCTGGCCGGCCAGCGCATCATTCACCTCTTTAAACGCAGTCTGGATCGTCTTCTCATAGTCAGCAATTTCAATACGTTTCTCGATATGCGCGATATTGAGATTAGCCTCGTTTTTACCACCGTCAAAAATCGGCAGGTTAATCGATGGCATAAACGACCACGCGCCGGTGCCGCCGCCCAGTAAACTGCCGAGTGAACTGCTGGTCGAGCCGCCGGATGCCGTCAGCGTGATGCTGGGGAAGAAGGCGGCACGCGCCGCACCGATATTGGCGTTGGCCGCTTTCAGTGAGTGCTCGGCAGCCATGATATCCGGACGACGCGTCAGCAGATCCGACGGTAAACCAGCGGGTGTGGCCGGGAACTGCCAGTGGGCATCAAGCGTGGCGTGCGACAGCAGCGTGGCGGGCAGATCGGTGCCAACCAGCAGGCGCAGCGCATCAACGTCCTGCCGCACCTGACGGGTATAGCTCGCCACATCCGCCTGCGCCGCACGTACCGTACTTTCGGCCTGCGCCAGATCCATCGCGCTGCTGGCGCCGCCGTCATAGCTGAGTTTGGTGATGCGATACGATTCCTGCTGGCTGTTGGCCGTGCTTTGCGCCAGATGCAGCAGATCGTTATCTGAACTCAACGTCAGCCATGCCGTCGCCACTTCCGAGATCAGCGAAATGCGCGTGGCGCGCTCGGTAGCCGCGCTCGACAAATAGGTTTCCTGCGCCTGATCGCTCAGGCTCTGCAGGCGGCCAAAGAAATCCAGCTCCCATGAGGTGACGCTCAAGCCGCTGTTGAGTTCGTGATAGGTCACCGCGCCGGTGCTTTTGGTGTTATAGAGATTGGCCGGCTCATGCGCTGAGGTCTGACTGGCAGTGGCGTTGATCGACGGCATCATCGCCGCGCGCTGCACCGTGACGCCCTGCTGCGCCTCTTCAACATTCAATGCCGCCACGCGCAGGTCGCGGTTGTTGTCGAGCGACAGCTGAATCAGGTTGCGCAGCGTGGCGTCGGTGAAAAAGTTCTGCCACGGCAGATCGGCAACGTTGCCGACCGGCGTTGGCTGATCGTATTTAGCGTCTACCGGCATTGCCGGACGCTGATAGTGCGGCGCCAGCGAGCAACCGGCCAGCACCAGTGCCAGCGGCAATAGCGCCAGACGGAAATTTTTACTGTTCATTGTCAATATTCTCAATAGGTTATGCCGTGCAGTTTGCCAGGTGCGCATTAATGCGCACCCTACTAATACGAGCACGCTTCCGTAGCGGCGCGATTCATCGCGCGCCTTGATGCCTGCATCTTGCCCATCCCGGCATTGCGCAATAAATTGCGCCGCTACAAGTTCTTGCGCGCTTGATTTATGCCGCGACTCTTTGCGTCGTGCAGTTTGCCAGGTGCGCATTAATGCGCCCCCTACTAATACGAGCACACTTCCGTAGCGGCGCGATTCATCGCGCGCCTTGATGCCCGCATCTTGCCCATCCCGGCCATGCGCAATAAATTGCGCCGCTACAAGTTCTTGCGCGCTTGATTTATGCCGCGACTCTTTGCGCCGTGCAGTTTGCCAGGTGCGCATTAATGCGCAGCCTACGTAACACACCTCACACGTAGGGTCGCCATTCATGGCGACCGCTTAACGCTCGTGCACGACCTCTGTGGATGTTTTTTTCTTGCGCGCAAACAGCTGCGAAACCACCACGTAAAACATCGGCACAAAGAAGATGGCGAGGAAGGTGGCGGTAATCATGCCGCCCGCCACCGCGGTACCAATCGAGTGCTGGCTGCCCGCGCCTGCGCCGTTAGAAATGGTGAGCGGCAGCACGCCAAGGATAAACGCCATGGACGTCATGATGATGGGTCGAATACGCAGCCGCGCCGCTTCCACCGCCGCGTCCACCAGCGTTTTGCCCTCGCGCTCATGCAGCTCTTTGGCAAACTCGACGATCAGAATGGCGTTTTTCGCCGCCAACCCCACCGTGGTCAGCAAGCCCACCTGGAAAAACACATCGTTTTGCAGGCCGCGCAGCAGCACCGCGCTGATGGTGCCGAGGATGCCGAGCGGCACCACCATGATCACCGAGAACGGAATCGACCAGCTCTCGTACAGCGCTGCCAGGCACAGGAACACCACCACAATCGAGATCAGATAGAGCTGGGTGGTTTGGTTGCCAGACGCCTGCTCCTCATACGAGATGCCGTACCACTGCACGCGAAAACCGTGCGGCAGCTGCTTCGCCAGCTGTTCCACCGCCTTCATTGCTTCGCCGGTGCTTTGGCCCGCCGCTGGCGATCCGAGGATCTCCTCGGCGGTTAAGCCGTTAAAGCGTTCAAAGTGCGGCGAACCGTACACCCATTTACCGGAAGCAAAGGCGGAGAATGGCACCATGGTGCCGCTGCTGTTGCGGAAGTACCATTTGTCGAGATCTGACGGCGTGACGCGGGAATCCGCTTTGCCCATCAGATACACCTCTTTGACGCGGCCGTTATACATGAACTGATCGATGTAGCTGGATCCCCACGCCACCGACAAGGTGTTGTTGATATCGGTCATGCTCAGGCCGAGCGCGCTCGCCCTCTCATCATTGATCTCCAGCTGATACTGCGGCTCATCTTCCAGGCCGTTGAGGCGCACCTGCGCCAGATGCGGATCGTTGTTCGCCAGCGTAATCAGCTGATGTGCGGCATCCATCATCTGCTGATGGGTGTGCGCGCCGGTATCCTGCAGATAAAGGTCAAAACCGGTGGCATTCCCCAGCTCCATCACCGCAGGCGGCACCATGGCAAAGATTTTAGCGTTCTGGTAGTTGGCAAAGTGCGCCATCACGCGGTTCGCTAAATCCTGCACGCTTTGCCCGCGGTGGGTACGATCGCCCCAATCTTTCAGGCGTACGAAGGCCATGGCGTTGCTTTGACCGCGACCGGCAAAGTTAAAGCCCGCCACGCCAAAGGTGGTGGTCACCACCGAGGCTTCGTTCTTCTCCAGATAATCATTGAGATCGTTAATCACCTGCTGAGTACGCTGTGAAGACGCATTCACTGGCAGCGTCATCTGCACCATCATCAGGCCCTGATCTTCTCCCGGCAGGAAGGTGGTCGGCACGCGGGTGAAGAGAAAGCCCGTCACGCCGACGATGACCAGATAGATCACCAGGAACAGGCCGCGACGGGAAATCACTTTGCTGACGCCATGGGTGTAGTGCATCGCGCCGCTATCGAACTTGCGGTTGAACCAGCCGGCGAAGCCGGTGGTTTTGTGCTCTGCTGCCGCCGGTTTCAGCAAGGTGGCGCACAGCGCCGGGGTGAAGATCAGCGCCATGATCACCGACAGCGCCATCGCCGACACGATGGTGATGGAGAACTGACGATAGATGACACCGGTCGATCCGGAGAAGAACGCCATCGGCAGCAGCACCGCCGACAGCACTAGCGCGATACCAAACAGCGCGCCTTGAATTTGCTGCATCGATTTAATGGTGGCGGTTTTCGGGTCAAGCTGCTCTTCGTGCATTACGCGCTCAACGTTCTCCACCACCACAATCGCATCATCCACCAAGAGCCCGATGGCCAGCACCATGCCGAACATAGTTAGGGTGTTAATGCTGTAGCCAAACGCCGACAGAATGCCGAAGGTACCGAGCAGCACTACCGGCACCACCAGCGTGGTGATCAGCGTCGCACGCAGGTTTTGCAGGAAGATCAGCATCACAAAGAACACCAGCACCACCGCTTCGATCAGCGTTTTCACCACCTCCTCAATTGAGGCGCTCACCACCGGCGAGGTGTCGTACGGATACTGAATTTCGACGTTGTCCGGCAGCGAATCTTTTAAATCGGCGATGGTTTGACGCACCGCTTTGGCGGTATCCAGTTCATTGGCACCGGTCGCCAGACGCAGTGCGATACCGGCGGCGGGCTTGCCGTTCATAGTCGCATCAATGCCGTAGCTCTGTGGGCCCAGCGCCACGCTCGCCACGTCTTTCAGCCGCACCTGCGAACCGTCGCTGTTCACTTTCAGCAGCACATTCTCAAACTGCTGCACGGTAGTGAAACGGGTTTTGCCAAGAATCGTCGCCTGCGTTTTTGCCCCCTGAATGGTCGGCAAGCCGCCGAGAGAACCGGATGAAACCTGCACGTTCTGGTTATCGATGGCGGTAGTAACGTCGCTTGGCATCAGGTTGTATTTGTACAGCTTTGCCGGATCGAGCCAGATGCGCATCGCGTATTCCGAACCCAGCACCATAAAGTCGCCGACGCCCGGCGTACGCGAGATCGGATCTTCTAGCTTCGATACCAGCATGTCGGCCAGATCGCCGTTGGTCAGCTTGCCGTCTTTGGAGATCAAGCCGATGACCATCATGAAGTTTTTCTGGTACTTACGGATGCGAATCCCTTGCTGCGTCACATCAGTTGGCAGCTGCGACTCGGCGAGCGACACGCGGTCTTGCACCTGTACCTGGGCGATATCCGGATTGATGCCCTGATTAAAGGTAGCGATGATCTGTGCGCTGCCGTCTGAGGCGCTGCTCGACTCCAGATAACGCAGGCCATCCAGACCATTGAGCTGCTGCTCAATCACCTGCACTACGGTGTTTTGCGTGGTTTCAGCGCTGGCACCCGGATACGTGACGGAGATCGACACTGCCGGCGGTGAGATATTGGGGTATTGATTAACCGGCAGACTGATGGCGGCAATCGCGCCGACCAGCATCACGATAATCGCGATAACCCAGGCGAAGATGGGACGTTCAATAAAAAACTTCGACATGCCGCCCCCTATTGCGCTGCTGCGTCGGTCATGGAAAGGCTGACCGCGTTGGCGGATGGCGTGTCATCGGTATTGGCCGCCGTAGTGGTGACTTTCTCTCCGCTGCGCACGCTTTGCAGGTTGTTCACCACCACGTTTTCCCCTTGCTGCAAGCCCGACGTCACCAGCCATTCTCCTTTGATCATCTCGCCGGTATGGATGCTGCGCTGCTCAATAGTGCTGTCATTTTTGACCACGAAGACATACGGCTGGCCTTTGGTGTCATGCATGATTGCCTCTTGCGGCAGCAAAATCCCCTGCTGCTGAATGCCCTGCGGGAAACTGGCATGCACGTACATGCCCGGCAGCAGGTCGTTATGCGGATTGGGGAATACCGCGCGCAGCACCACGGTGCCGGTGGTGGTATCAACGTTTACCTCCGAAAATGCCAGCTTGCCCTGTTCGGCATATTGGCTGTTATCCTCCAGCGATAACCCCACTGCCGCGGTGTTATCGGCCACTTTGGCAATTTTACCGTCGGCTAATGCGCGACGCAGACGCAGCAGATCGGTTGCCGATTCACTGACATCCACATAGATCGGATCGAGCTGGGTAATGGTGGCGAGATAATCGGTTTGGCCATTGGTCACCAGTGCACCGGCGGTGTACAGCGAACGGCTGATGTGGCCGGAAATTGGCGCTTTCACCAGCGTGTAATCGAGATTGACCTTGGCGGTTTCAACATCGGCCTGCGCTTCGCGCGCGGCAGCAACTGCATCATCGTATGTCTGCTGGCTGATAGCGTGCGCATTGGCCAGCGGCTGATAGCGTTTCACCACCATGGCATCGTTCTGCCAGGTTGCCATGGCTTTATCGTAGGCCGCTTTATAGGTGGCGGGATCAATCTGATACAGCGGCTGGCCGGCTTTCACTTCACCGCCTTCGGTAAACAGGATTTTTTCAATCACGCCGCTTACCTGCGGACGTACCTGCGCCGTTCGCACCGCCGTGGTACGGCCAGGCAATTGGGTAACAAGCGTAACGGGTTCGGCTTTCAGGTTTACCACGCCAACTTGCGGCGTGGCGGATGCGGCGGGTTTAGCTCCGCCCTGGTCACAGGCTGCCAGTAAAAACACCACGCTGGCAGAAAGAAGTTTCAGGCGCATAGTTGTTCTCTAAAAGATAGGAGGGGAATAGTCACGAAGGTAATGACGCTAAAAAGCCATTGTAGGGAGGCGGGTTAAGCGAGGTTGTTAAGGTTGCGTAAAATATATTTTCCAAAGGAAAATGGTAAACCTTTCGTGCCATAAATCGTTGGGATTTTTAGCCTTTTGTGGGTTTAACCGTAGGGTCGCCATTCATGGCGACTTGGTTATTGGCCGCACCGTGCGGTCAGTTAAATGTCGTCATGAATGACGGCCCTACGCGTTTTGGTAAATTGCAGGCAAAAAAAACCCACGCATCTGCGTGGGTCGGTGTAATAACAGGGATGCTGCAAAGCAGCGCTGTTTCACACCCATCAATACCTCTGGGATGACCATATTGGCACCGAACCGCCGGTGAAAGACAGGTGCAAAAAGCAACGGTGTTCGGCGAAGTGAAACGAGGTGTGAATTTTCTCCACACCTTAATTACATTTTGATTTCACTGAGATTTATCTGAAGGCGGCTTACTGTAGATGGCATCGGGTGCCACATTCATGTGCTTCAGCACCGGGCCCATGATATTGCCGAAGATCGGGGCGGCAACCGATCCACCAAAGTGATCGCCCGCGGTGGGATGGTTGATCATCACCACCAGCGCCACTTCCGGATGGCTGGCCGGCGCGATGCCGGCGGTATAGTTGATGTAGCCGCCATCGTACTTACCGCTGGAGCCCATCTTCTCCGCCGTACCGGTTTTGGTCGCCAGACGATATCCCGGCACCGCGGCTCTCACGCCGGTGCCGCCCGGCAGCACATCACTCTCCAGCATGTGCACCACGGTTTGCACCACCTGCGGATTGGCCACCTGCTTGCCCAGCACCGGCGGCGTCACCTTGGTGATCGACAGCGGGCGATAAATACCGTACGAACCGAGCGTGGCGTATTCACGGGCAATTTGCAGCGGCGTTACGCGCAGGCCGTAGCCAAAAGCGAAGGTAGCGCGTTCGATGTCGGCCCAGCGTTCACGATGCAGCGGGAAGTAGCCGACGCTTTCGCCGGTCAGGCCCAGTCCGGTGGGTTTACCCAATCCAAACGCCTGATAGGTGTTGACCAGCGCTTCGGCGGGCATTGCCAGCGCAATGTGCGACACGCCGATATCACTCGATTTTTGCAAAATGCCGGTCATGGTAAGTCGCGGCCAGTGGCCAACGTCGCGGATCAGGTGGCCATTTACGCTGTAGGGCGTGGTATCAATCACCGAATCGGCGCGCACCAAATGGCGCTCCAGCCCTTCCATCACCACCAGCGGTTTCACCGTTGAGCCCGGTTCGTAGCTGTCGTTGATCGCCGAGTTACGCATCTGTGCCGGCGTGGCGTTCTCATAATTGTTCGGGTTGAAAGACGGATAAGAGGCCATCGCCAGAATTTCGCCGGTATCGATTTTTACCAGCACCGCCGCGCCTGAATCCGCTTTGTTGAGCAGCACGCCGTCGCGCAGTTTGCTGTAAAGCGTGAACTGGTCGAATTTGTCGATGCTGAGCTGCACCGTTGGCGGCTGCTGCGGCGGCTTGTAATCGATCATCGCAATGATATTGCCTTCACCATCCTGACGATAAACCTCTTTGCCCGGATCGCCCTGCAACACATGATCGAAGCCTTTTTCGATGCCGTTTAGGCCATTGCTGTCGGCGCCGACGATACCAATCAGCGGCGCGGCCGCTTCACTCATCGGATAGAAACGGCTGTCGTTATACACCGAGCTGATGCCTTTCAGTTTCAGCTCGGCGATGTCTTTAGCGATACCGAGTTCGATCTTGCGTCCCAGATAAAGGAAGCGCTTTTTCGGGTTAGCGGTGATTTGCGCGCGCAGATCTTCCGGACGCAGATTGAGCGCCGCCGCCAGATAGGCCCATTTGGCGCTGGTGAAATCAGGATTGGCCTCCAGCACGCGCATCGGATCGGCGATGATATCGCGCGCTGGCACACTCAGCGCCAGCGCCTGACCGTCGCGATCCAGCAAGGTGCCACGGTTGGTGGGCAGCGTGACGGTGCGCAGCGAGCGCTGATCGGCCTCGTGTTCCAGCATCGGATGTTTAATCAGTTGCAGGTCGCCGACACAGATCAGTAATAGCACCAGACAGCAGAAAACGCCGAGGCAAATCAGGCGAAAACGAAACGGGTTAAAGGGGGCTTTGATCTGGTCTTTTCCCAGAAATTTTTTAATAGGAGGCATGGTAATCCACTGAGGCGAAAATCAGGCTTAATGCCAGCAGTTATAAAGAAACGTAAAGCGAGTTGACAGGAAAACTATGTTTCAAAAAAAAACCTGCGCATCTGCGCAGGTCGGTGTAATCAAGAAAACTTTTTGATGTTCACCCATCAATACCTCTGGGACCCTGACTGTAGCAAGGCGGCATGATGAGAAACCATCGCCTAAACGCAACAGTTACCCGCAAAATGTAACCAGCGGTGAGATTGTTAACCGTTTGTGCAAATCCGATGTTTTTTGATTTCTACCAGGCAACTCATTGCGTTTGGCCCCTGCGTCAGCGACGAGGTGCCGATATCCAGCGTCAACACATTGGGGTTGCCGGCGCGATCCCACGGCTGCCACGCGCGACCAAATCCGGGATCGAACCACGCGCCGGTGGCGATGATCACCACACCCGGCGTTAAACCATCGGTAAGGCGTACGCCAGCCAGCATGCGGCCCCGCGCGTTGCTCACCTCAATCTCATCGCCATCCGCAATCGCGCGCGCGGCGGCATCCTGCGGATGCATATACAAGGTTTCATGTCCGGCGGTTTTATTGGCTTGTACGCTGGCGGTCGCATCCATCTGGCTGTGCAAACGATCCGACGGTTGAATGGAGATCATATGCAGCGGGAACTGCGCGCTGAGCGGCGCGCCCAGCCACTCTTGCGGCTCGCGCCATTCGGGATGGCCGGCGAAATCCTCCAGCTGATAGTCCGCGATAGTTTGGCTAAACAGTTCGATCTTGCCGCTGGCGGTTTGAATCGGGTGACTTTGCGGATCAACACGAAAATCATCCATAAATACGTAAGGTTTGCCGCCTTCCGGAATCTCGACATACCCGCGCTGCCAAAACTCACCAAACTCTGGGAAATGAATATCTCTGCGCGCATGCGCGGTGGCGCACTGCTGATACAGATGTTCAATCCACTGCATCTCGCTACGGCCTTCGGTGAAAACATCGCGATAGCCGAGGCGATCGGCAATATCGGCGAAGATATCGAAATCGTTACGCGCCTGATGCTGCGGCTTGATCGCCTGATGCATCGCCAGCACGAAGCGATCGCGCGATGAGCCGCCAATGTCGTTGCGCTCCAGCGTCGTGGTAGCGGGCAACACGATATCCGCCATCTGGGCCGCCGGCGTCCAGACAATATCCTGCACAATCACGGTGTCCGGGCGCTGCCAGCCTTCCACCAGACGATTGAGCTGCTGATGATGATGGAACGGATTGCCGCCCGCCCAGTGCACCAAATGGATATCCGGATAGTGCTGGGTTTCCCCCTGAAAATGATAGGGCTGGCCCGGATTGAGCAGCATGTCGCTGATGCGCGCCACCGGAATCGACAGATTGCCCGGATTCGGCCCGGTGCTCATCATCGGTGCCGGGCCATCCTGACGCGGATTGCCGACGCTATTCATCGAACCGTGACCAAACGAGAAGCCGCCCCCCGGCAAACCTGGCTGGCCGAGCATTGATGACAGCGCAATCATCATCCAGTACGGCTGCTCGCCGCGATGCGCGCGCTGCACCGAATAGGAGCAGGTAATAAAGCTACGTTTGCCAATGAGCTGCTGCGCCAGCAGGGCAATGCGCGCCGCCGGAATGCCGGTGATCGCACTCGCCCACGCCGGCGTTTTAGCAATGCCATCGCTCTCGCCCAGCAAATAGCCGCGCAGCTGCGGCCAGCCGGTGCAGTGGCTGGCGAGGAAGCGTTCATCAATGCCGTTGCGGCGCGTTATTTCATATCCGAGCGCCAGCATCAGCGCGACATCGGTGTTGGGGCGAATCGGAATCCATTCGGCATTGACGAACGCCGGGCAATCATCGCGCATCGGGCTGATGTTAACGATCGGCGTGCCTTTGGCGCTGAGCTGTTCCAGCGCCGGTTTCAGGCTGTGCTGCCCGGCACCGCCGGATGCCACCTGGGCGTTTTTCAGCGCCAGACCACCAAAGGCGATAAAGATGTCGGCGTGTTCCACCACTTGCGGCCAGTCAGTCACGCGGCCAGTCAGCGGCATATAGGTGCCAATCACATACGGCAGGAAGAACTGCGCTGCGCCCCAGCTGTAGTTACCTTGCTGATCCACCCCGCCGCCGCCCTGAAAATAGAAGCGGCGAATCAGCGTGCGCGCGTGGTTGACGCGTCCCGCCGATGACCAGCCGTAAGAGCCGTTGAAAATGCCCGATGCGCCGTAGCGATCGCGCACGCGGCGATTCTCTTCCGCTACCAAATCCAGCGCGGTATCCCAATCCACCGCCACAAAATCTTCACGGCCACGTAAGGTACGATCGCTGTTCTCGCGTGACTTAAGCCAGGAACGGCGCACCATCGGCTGGCGGATACGCTTATCCGAATAGACCAGTTCAGGGATGGTGTTGAGCATCGGCGACGGATCGGCATCAGCAAAAAATGGTTCGCAGCCAATCAGGCGATCGTTTTCAGTGACGGCGGTAAAGGCGCCCCAGTGCGCCAGATGCGGCACGCGAGTTTTCATGGTTTTTGGTCCGGCAGGCAGGTGTAATTATGGTTGGCAGCATACCATGAGGCGAACAATGAGCTAAAGTGCGGTCGTGAGCGCCTGATTTTCCGTGCTTTTGCGACAGCGCTGGCATTCTGGCGGGTTGCTACAGGGGGTGTTTTCCGTAACACTGATGGCATGTGTAAACGTTTTCCCGGATGTCGATAATCGCATGGCTACCATTAAGGATGTTGCCCGCATGGCGGGGGTTTCGGTCGCAACCGTCTCTCGCGTCATCAATAATTCGCCCAAAGCCAGCGAGAGCTCTCGCCTCGCCGTGACGCAGGCAATGGAGCAGTTGCAGTATCACCCGAACGCCAATGCGCGCGCCCTCGCGCAACAATCCACTGAAACCCTGGGTTTGGTGGTGGGCGATGTGTCCGATCCGTTTTTTGGCGCGATGGTCAAAGCGGTGGATGAAGTCGCAGGGCAGACCGGCAACTTTTTGCTGATTGGTAACGGTTACCACAATGAGCAAAAAGAGCGTCAGGCGATTGAGCAGCTCATGCGTCATCGCTGCGCCGCGCTGGTGGTGCACGCGAAGAAAATCCCCGACGACGATTTAGAGATGCTGATGAAGCAGGTGCCGGGCATGGTGCTGCTGAATCGCTTGCTAAAAGGCTTTGAGAATCGCTGCATCGCGCTGGATGACCGCTACGGCGCGTGGCTGGCAACCCGTCATCTGATTCAGCAGGGCCACACGCAAATCGCCTTTATCTGTTCCACCCACACCATTTCCGATGCCGAAGATCGCCTGCAGGGCTATTACGATGCGCTGAAAGAGCACGGGTTGCCGTGTAACGATCGATTAGTGGCGTGGGGCGAACCGGACGAAGTGGGCGGCGAACAGGCGATGACGGAGTTGATGGGGCGCGGCAAGCAATTCACGGCGGTGGCCTGCTATAACGATTCGATGGCGGCCGGTGCGCTGGCGGTGCTGAGCGATAACGGCATCCGCGTGCCGGAAGAGATGTCGCTGATTGGCTTCGATGATGTGCTGGTGTCGCGCTATGTGCGTCCGCGATTGACCACGGTGCGCTATCCGATAGTGACCATGGCGCAACAGGCGGCGCAGCTGGCGCTGGCGTTAGCCAATGGCAGCGAGATGCCGGAAGTCACCAACATGTTTAGCCCAACGCTGGTGAGACGGCATTCGGTGAGTGGACCGGGTTGATTGGGGTTGGGTGCGGGGTTTCCCTCACCCTAGCCCTCTCCCGCACGCGGGAGAGGGAACCGATCGCGGATCGTGGTGAGATAAGCACGTTGCTTTGAAATCGCTCGGGCACTTAACTTCTAAATCGCTCGAACAGCCCCTCACCCTAGCCCTCTCCCGCACGCGGGAGAGGGAACCGATTGCGGATCGGGGTGAGATAAGCACGTTGCTTTGAAATCGCTCGGTCACTTAACTACTAAATCGCTCGAACAGCCCCTCACCCTAGCCCTCTCCCGCACGCGGGAGAGGGAACCGATCGCGGAACGGGATGAGATAAGCACGTTGCTCTGAAATCGCTCTGGCACTTAACTTCTAAATCGCTCGAACAGCCCCCTCACCCTAGCCCTCTCCCGCACGCGGGAGAGGGAACCGATTTGAGCTGTGTTGCTGAATTGCACACTACTTTGAAATCGCTCGGGCACTTAACTTCTAAATCGCTCGGGTGGCTCCCTCGCCCGCTTGCGGGAGAGGGCTGGGGTGAGGGACAGCGCGCACCGCCCCAACCCATCACAACTCCCGCGCGTACACCTTCACCCGCACGTCCGGGAACTCCAGCGCCTCGCACTGATACTGCCAGCCAAAACGTTCGTAATAACCACCAAACGTCGACCATAACCACAGCTTGTCATACCCACGCTGACGCGCGAACGCAATCACATGCTGCTGTAGCGCTTCGCTCAATCCCTTGCCGCGCGCGGATTCCTCAACAAATAACGCGGCCACCCACGGATAGAGATCCTGACGACTGATCAAATCGCAGCGCCAAAATCCCACCGTACCCAGCGGCGTATCGCCATCGAGCGCCACAAAGGTCACCGGAAAATCAGCGTCGTTAAGGCTGCTGCGCACAATGCTGTCGTAAAACTCGCGCGAGGTGCCATCGCCAAACGCCTGCCACAACCAATCGGTGATCTGTGTGGCATGATGCGGCACCGCGCTGAGCGCAACGATCTTCATCCGTGCAGTTCCAGCGCCAGCAGTTCCTGAATGGTCTGCGCACGACGAATTTCCCGCGCCTTGCCGTTCTCAAACAGCACTTCCGGAATCAGCGGGCGGCTGTTGTAGTTCGACGACATCGATGCGCCGTACGCGCCGGTATCATGAAACACCAGATAATCGCCCACCTGCGCCGCTGGCAGCGCACGGGTTTCCACTTTGCCGCCTTCCAGCTGTGTAAACACGTCACCCGATTCACACAGCGGACCGGCCACCACACTTTCAATCGTGTCATCACCCAATGCACGGCCATCTGCCGGCAGCAGCGAAATATGGTGATAGCTGCCATACATTGATGGACGCATCAAATCGCTGAAACCGGCATCAACCAACACAAAATGGCGACTGCCCATATCTTTCACCGCCCGCACCTGTGAAACCAGCACGCCTGATTCCGCGACGAGGAAGCGGCCCGGCTCAATCTCCAGCTTTACCGGATGACCAAGATGCGCAGCAATGCGCTCACGCGCGCCGTTCCACAAGCCGTAATAGTGTTGAGTATCAATGGCCTCTTCACCATAACGATAAGGAATCGACAAACCGCCGCCGGCGGAAATCGCCTCGAGGTCCTGACCAAACGCCACCACCTGATCGACCATCGCGTCACACACCTGTTGCAGGTGGCCGTAATCCACGCCAGAACCGATGTGCATATGCAGGCCCACCAGATGCAGACCGTGCTGCTGGATCGCCGCCAGCGCCAGCGGTAGATCGCTGTGCCAGATGCCGTGCTTGCTGTTCTCGCCGCCGGTGTTGGTTTTCTGGCTATGACCGTGACCAAAACCGGGATTGATGCGCAGCCACACCGCGTGGCCCGGCGACAGTTCGCCCAGCTGATGCAGCATATCCACTGAACCGGCGTTGACCGGCACCTTCAGCTCGGCGATGCGCGCCAGCGTGGGCTGGTCGAACACGTCGGCGGTGAAGACGATATCTTCGCCCCCCGGCTGATAGCCGGCGGCAATGGCGCGCTCGATTTCCCCCAGCGATACCGAATCCACTTTAACGCCCGCCGCACGCATCAACCGCAGGATGTGAATATTGGAGCAGGCTTTCTGCGCAAAACGCACCACGTCGAACGCGCTCAGCTGGGCAATGCGCTGCTGAATGATCGCCGCATCGTAAGCCCAAAATGGACCGACATAACGCTGCGCCAGCGGCAGTAAATGGGCGGCGGTTAACGCCGTTTCGGTGTTGTTCAGTTGACGGGGCATGTCAATTCTCCTGTGTCATTGAACGTATTTAGCCACAGCGCAGCGATTCAGAAAAATATCTGTTTTAGCGACAGCTATACAAATATGATATGGCTTTAGCTGAGGGCGCAATGGCAAAAATTAACTGGCGACATATCGAAATTTTTCACGCGGTGATGACCAGCGGCAACCTGACGCAGGCGGCGACGCTGCTGCGCACCTCGCAGCCGACGGTAAGCCGCGAGCTGGCGCGGCTGGAGCAGCAGCTCGGCCTGCAGCTGTTTGAGCGAGTGCGCGGACGCCTGCAGCCGACGGTGCAAGGCCTGCGGCTATACGAAGAGGTGCAGCGCTCGTGGTACGGTCTCGATCGCATCATGGATGCCGCCGAAGGATTACGTGAGTTTCGCCAGGGCGAACTGTCGATTGCCTGTTTGCCGGTATTTTCGCAGTCGCTGCTGCCGCCGCTGCTGCAACCTTTTTTGCAGCGCTATCCACAGGTTAGCCTGAATATCATTCCGCAGGAGTCGCCGCTGCTGGAAGAGTGGCTATCGGCGCAGCGCTACGATCTCGGTCTAACCGAAACCCAGCATGCACCTGCCGGCACCGAGCGCCTGCCGCTGCTGACCTGTGATGAAGTGTGCGTGCTGCCGCCGCAGCATCCGCTGTGCCAGCGCGCGGTACTGACGCCGCAGGATTTCCACGGCGAGAATTACGTCAGCCTGTCGCGCAGCGATAGCTATCGCCAGCTATTGGATTCGCTGTTTCATGAGCAGGAGGTGGATCGTCGATTGGTGCTGGAGACGCACAGTGCGGCGTCGGTATGCGCAATGGTGCGCGCGGGCGTGGGGATTTCGATTGTGAATCCGCTGACGGCGCTTGATTACGCCGCCAGCGGAGTGGTGATGCGGCGCTTCAGTATCGCCGTACCGTTTACCGTCAGCCTGGTGCGGCCACAGCATCGACCGGCTTCGGCGCTGGTCGATCACTTCTGCGACCACCTGCAACAGCAGGTAGCCGCGTTTCCACAACGTATTGCCGAGCAATTAGCTTAAGCGTTGACTGCTTCGCCCTGCCCGCCCGATTTGCGGAAGGTGACGAGGCAGATCACCAATCCGATAGCCGCCAGCGCCGCCGCCGCAACCGGCACCGACGTCAGGCCGTAACCTTTCTCGATCACCGCACCACCGACCCATGCGCCAAGCGCGTTACCGACGTTGAAAGCGGAGATGTTGAGCGTGGAAACCAGGTTTGGCGCATCTTTACCGTGGCGCACCACGTTAATCTGCAGGCCCGGCACGGTGGCAAAGGTCGCCATTGCCCACAGGAACAACGTGATTTCCGCCAGCCACAGCGCATGGCTGGTCCAGCTGAACAGCAGCGAGAATACCGCAATCAGTACAAAGCTGAGGATCAGGCTGAACGACACTTTCCAGTCGGCCAGCTTGCCGCCGAGGATATTGCCGACCGTTAAACCAGCGCCGATCAGGAACAGCGTCCAGCTGACGCCACGATCGCTAATCCCGGTCACCTGCAGCAACAGCGGAGCGATATAGCTGAACAGGGCAAACATCGCCGCCGCAAAGAACACCGTCATCAGCAGCGACAGCCACAGTTTGCCATTCGCCAGCGCGCTGATTTCACTCGCCAGATGCACCGGCTTCTCTTCTTTGTTGTTCGGCAGGCTAACAATCAGCGCGATAAAGGCGAAGATGCCGATAATCGCCACGCCCCAGAAGGTGGCACGCCAGCCAAACATCTGACCGAACCAGGTGCCCAACGGCACGCCGAGCACGTTGGCCAACGTCAGGCCGGTGAACATCAGCGCCACGGCAGAAGCCTGACGACTCGGTGCCACCAGGCTGGCGGCCACCACCGCGCCAATGCCGAAGAAGGCGCCGTGACACAGCGCTGTCACCACACGCGCCAGCATCAGCAGGTTATAGGTGTAGGCCAACGCACAGAGCACGTTACCGATGATGAAGATGATCATCAGTAGAATCAGCGTCTTCTTCCGCGGTAGTTTAGCGGTCAGCAGCGCCATGATCGGCGCACCAATGGCCACGCCCAGCGCGTAACCGCTGATCAACCATCCCGCAGAGGGGATCGACACCTGAAGATCGCCCGCCACATCCGGCAGTAATCCCATAATGACAAATTCCGTGGTGCCGATGGCGAACGCACTCAGCGCCAGCGCCAGTAATGCAACAGGCATAACACACTCTCCCAATAAATTTTTTGCAGGCGGGCCGCACTGCGAGCGCAGTACGGTTACAACAGACGCTTATTAAAATTTGAACTACGTCACATTGTTATTAAAGCATAGCCCTTGCACCGCAACCACCCCGCGTGGCGCAAGGCTATTTTGCCCGCACAGCAATAATCGCCGCGCGGAAAAATGACCGAAACCAACCATTGAGACAGATTGGCGTTTTCACGCTACGCTTGTAGCAGGATGTGACGGTGGTCACAGTGGAACAGTTTTTGGCAATAAATCAGTCAGTAAAGGATGGACGCGTACTGCCGATACCTCAATGGATTGCCCGGTTAGGGGGTGTCAAAAATCGAGGGGAGAGCGTATGCGATGGCTCATCGCGCTAACGGTTGGCTGCCTGAGTGGCTGCTCTGTTGGGCATTACGAATACAGCAAAGAAGCAGCAAAACGCGTCGATATGACCGTCACCGGTATTCCCACCGTTCTGGGTATTGGTGCGCTCGGCACCACCATTCCTCTTACGCGTGACTACAGCCTGACGGCGGCGCACGTAGCGAAGTTTTCCTTGTATCGGGTCAAAGCCTGGCATCCTGAATGTGATATCGCGGTGGTGTACCACAAAAACAGTGAAGCTAATCTGCCACCGCCTTTTCGCAACAGCCATATTGGCGACAACGTGAATTTGTATGGCTACAGCTTTATTTCGGCGATGCCGGTGTCATCAAGCGGCAAGAATTTGATCAACACCACGCTGGCGAATGACTGGAATAAGGCCAGCTGCGTAGTGGTGGCGGCCAATGCCGGCGTGGTGAAAGGTATGTCCGGCGGCGCCGTGTATAACGCCAGCGACGATACATTGGCGGGTGTGATTGTCGGCTACAGCAGCCAGATCGACGATAATGAGAGCGGTAAAACGCTGTATAAAAATGTGGCGCTGTATGTGCCCTATGCGCGTTTTCAGGCGTGGCTGGATGGGGTGGTTAAGTCGTAGATTTGCTGCGGGCTGATGCCCTCACCCTAGCCCTCTCCCACAGGGAGAGGGAATAAAAGAAATACCCTGCCACATGCTCGCTCGGTCAGTTCCCTCTCCCGCTTGCGGGAGAGGGTTAGGGTGAGGGAACCCACGCGCCCTTCAGCTGCACCTGCGGGAATCCGCTGGTCAAAATGCGCAGCTCGGCATCACGCGGCGTATTATCGCCCTGCCCCTGAATGCTAACGATATCCTGCGGACAGGCCGAGAACGCCACAAAACAATCCATCTCGGCGCGCAGCACGATGTAGTCGCCCGGTTTGGTCACTACCGGCAGCGTCTTTAGCGTAATGCCGTCCGGCTGCACCTGAATATTCATAAAGATATTAAATGACGCCAGATTACCGTGCGGCAGCGTCACGCCCAGCTCGCGCATCCCCTCAAACAGATTGTCATGGCAGTTGCGATGCGGTTCGGTACAGCCGAGCAGCTCATAGCGCCGCGCGTCGCAGGCGGCCATAAAGGTGTCGTGCACGCCGGGCGACGTATCCGCCACCAGCGTCAAAATCGGATGGCGCTGGCTGGTGATGAAGCTGTCGCCCACTTTAGGATTGAGACGCTGATTCCACACGCGCGTCGCCTCCATACACATATATTCGCTCACATCCTCGGCGTTATAGGCCCAGCAATCTACCACCTGGGTACCGTGCAGGTTAATCACCTGTACCGCTTCGCCCTGCTTCAGGCGCACCGCTTTGCCGTAGCGTGCCGGGATGATAATCGCTTCACGGTGCTGAAATTCAGCTGACATGTTGTTCTCCAGATTAATGCTGCATGGCGCGACGATAGCGCGTCATGCGGGATTCGAGGCCGCGCGCCAGCCAGTCGATCGCGCTGTTGAGCAGCCAGTAACAGAGCGCCACGGTGAGATAGATCTCCAGCGGCGCGTAGGTATCCGAAATCGCCTGTTTGGCGGCGTACATAAACTCCTGCACCGAGACAATCGATAGCAGCGCCGAGTCTTTAATCAATCCGATCATCAGCCCGACCAACGGCGACAGCATCTGCGGCAGGGTTTGCGGCAGCACCACATCGCGCAGCTGCTCGCGGCGGCTTAAGCCCAATACGCGGCACGCTTCCCACTGCCCTTTCGGCAGCGCATCAATCGCCGAGCGAACCACCTGCGCAATGTAGGGCGCGTAGTAGAGCGTTAGCGCCAGCACACCCACTACCGGCGACGACAGCGTGATGTCATATTCCGGCAGCACGAAGTAGAGCAGATAGATCACCACCAGCAGCGGCAGCGCGAGGGTTAAGCCGCTGTAGAGATTGAGCAGACGCAGCCAGAACGGCGAGGCGCGCATCAGCAGTACGGCCAACAGCGCGCCCCACAGCAGTGAACAAAGTGCCGCCACTAAACAGAGCTGCAGGGTAGCCACCAGGCCGTCAGCGAGCGACGGCAAGGAAGTGATAATTGCCTGCCAATCCATTATGCCATCCTCCGTTTTGCTTCCAGACGCCGCGCCGCTGCAATCAACGGCATGGCGATCAACAGATATCCGGCCGCCACCAGCAGCAGCACCTGGGTGGCTTCGTAGGTGCGGGCGATGACAATTTGCCCGGCGTAGGTCAACTCGGTCAGCGCCACCACCGAGGCCAGCGGCGTGGTTTTCAGCAGAATGGTGAACTCATTGACCAGCATCGGCAGGCTGGCACGCATCACCTGGGGATTAATCACATACCACCAGCTGAGAAAACGGCTCAGGCCCAGCGTGCGCGCCGCTTCAAGCTGTCCGCGCGTCACCAAACTGCGATTAACGCGCAGGATTTCCGCCACATAAGCGCCGCTGTTGAGGCCGATAGCAATCACCGCCGCCAGCATCGGCTGACCACCCAACCCCAGGCGCGGCAAGGTGAAAAACACCACAAACAGCTGCACAATCGCCGGGGTGCCGCGCATCACGCTGACATACAGGCGGCCGATGGTGCGCCAGATCCAGGCGCGACGCAGCTGCAGGAAGCAGCCAAGCTGCCCCATTACCACGCTGACGAGCGACGCCAGCACGGTGAGTAGCAACGTCATCAGCAGTCCGCGTCCAAGTTCCGGCAGCGCGGCCACTACCTGTTGATCCAGCCCCATGCGTTACTCCGCGTTAAAGTCGTGCAGGTTTTCCGCCACCGACAGCAGCAGCGGCGCGGGCTTATCGTTATCCTCAATGCCGGTGTTGCAGGCGGAGACGATGAATTCCGTATCCATCACCACGCGACAGGTAATGCTGTCGCCGGCTTTGGTCTGATTGGTTTCCGGCAGAATATCGCCCTCGCGCGTGAGCTTGACGTGCATAAACAAGTTGATCGGATCGGGCAGCTTCGGCACCACCCGACCAAGACGCGCCAGCTCGCCGCGCACGCCCTCAAGGCAACCCTCGCCCTGATAGCCACGCTCGGCGAGAAACGCGGTGGTCGAGGCGGGCAGCAGCAGGTCGTGACGCTTTACGCTGTCCTTGCCCAGCACCATCATCGGACGGCGACGGTTATTCACCAGACGCATCCCGGAACCGAGCAGATAACTGTTGCTGAACACCCGCGTGTGGTGCACCGACAACCATACGGCGGGATCGGCAAGGCTAAAGCCAAACAGCGACGCGACGGCCCCCTCGCCCAGCGCGGTGATGCGCAGCAGCTGACCGCGCAGCACGCGAATCGAACCTACGCTGCCCGGCGCAATCTGCACCGGTTCAGCCAGCGTGCGCACGGTGGTTTCTTCATAACGTTCACGCATTAACAGCATGATTCATCTCCTGAGCGTGAAAATGGTCGCTGACCACGATGTCGATGGGCGTCACCTGCAAACCGTTGCCGGGAATGATGTCCTGCGGGCAGGATGACACCGCGCAGATCAGGTCGCACAGCGCTTCAAAAGTGATGCTATCGCCCGCTTTGCTGTTGGGATCGGTGACTTCCATGCGGCCATCGGCGGTAACCGGACCGTTTTGGAACAGGTTGAATGGCTCCGGCAGCGAGAAGTAGGTCACCCCAAATGCCTTCATCCCTTCCAGCAGGTTATCAACGCAGTTGCGATGCCCTTCCACGCCGAAATCGACGCTAAAGCGCGTGCGATCGCAGGCCGGTACGTTGGCATCGTGAATGCCGATGCTGTCGGCAAGAATGCGCAGCATCGGGCGGTTTTCACTCGACCACAGCGCATCGCCGGGTTTGAAGAACAGCGACCGCAGCTGCTGGCGCGTATGCACCGGCGACAGCTTTTCGTTGAGATCGTCGGCGTTAACCGCGACAAAATCGGCGGCCTGCTGCCCTGCGCTATCAATTACGGTAATAAACTGGCCTTTACGCACGCGAAAGGTTTTGCCAAAGCCGGCGGGCACCGTCAGGTTGGACTGGCACATAGTTACTCCTGCGGAATGAAGTCGCTGGCGGGCACGGTGAAGGTGGTGCCGAGATACTGCTGTTGCAGTTTGGTCAGCTCGCCATCTTTCTGCATCGCCAGAATATGATCGCTAATGGCTTTGTTCAGGCTGCCATCTTCTTTACGCGTCGCCCAACCCATCCACTGTGACGGACCAACTTCGCCCACCTGTGCCACTTTACCGGCGTATTTTTTCGCTACCGGCGCCAGTACTGAGATGTCGTCATAGACGAAATCGGCGCGTTTGGTCATCAGCGTGCTGACGGTTTGGTCCAGCGAATCCACGTTGATAATGACGATGGGTTTTTTACCCTCTTTCTTCAGCTGCTCGTTGAAACCCTTGAGCAGCTGTTCGGGCACGCTGGCGGTTTTCACTGCGCCGCGCAGGCCAGACAAGCTTTCCGGACTCAGGGTTTTACCGCTGAAGGTTTTCGCCTCTGCTTCGCGCACCAGCACGCCGTTAACGGTTTTGCTGTACGGCACGGTGAACAACACTTTCTTCGCGCGTTCAGCG
The DNA here is from genome assembly GCF_039621635.1 of Pantoea sp. BRR-3P. Classification (NCBI taxonomy): domain Bacteria; kingdom Pseudomonadati; phylum Pseudomonadota; class Gammaproteobacteria; order Enterobacterales; family Erwiniaceae; genus Pantoea; species Pantoea sp. BRR-3P. The sequence goes on along the minus strand of NZ_CP155066.1, from coordinate 618,243 downwards.
GTAACGTTGAGAGAGGAGCCTTCAGCATTGAAGGAGCCAGAGATCAGGCCCGGCAGAATGCCGCTGAAGGCGGTTTTCTGAAACTCGAGTTTCACGCCGAGATCTTTTGCGAAGGATTGCATGATCGCCACGCTGTAACCGGTGATCTCGCCTTTGTCGTCGGTGTATTCGTATGGCGGAAAGGTTGGATCGATACCGACGGTGATTTTGCCGCTGCTTTTGATGTCGGACAGCGTGTCGGCTTGCGCCTGCGCCACGGTGCCAACGGAAAGAAGTGCGGCGATCAGCAGTGCTGTTTTTTTCATTATGGTGTTTCCCTGGTGTTGGTGAAATGTCTTTTTCTACTGAGCATGTTTTGTGCCAGTTTTTTCACCACTGCGCAGAGGGCATCACGCCAGGTCAATCTTTAGCTAATAAAATCAACTGGAAACAACTGTTTCTTGATTTTTATTTTTAATTTCTTAGGTTTCACAAGCGAGCGGGATGGCGGCTGTTGCTGGAGAGAGAGTTGGCAGGATTGCACTGCTTTGGTGAGATTTCTGGCGCGCAGTGCGCCAGCACGGCGCACTATTCTAGTTCATCGAGGGATTGGTGCAGCGCTTCAATTTGCGCGAGATGATCGTTACTGGCTTTACCCATTTGTCGGGCCACCAGTGAGCAGAGCAGATTACACACGCCAGAGAGCGCGGCGGTGCTATCGAAGATCAGGCTGCTATCGGTATGGCAGCGAATCACCCATTGCGCGTGGCGCGCCGGTTTGCCGGAGAGCACGTCGGCGATATACAGCATGGGCACATTGCGCTCGGCTAATGCATTCATGGCCGTTTCCAGCGCCGGCATACGGCGGCGCAGCCCGACGCAAATCACCACGTCTTGCGCCGTCAGCGCTGCCATATGTTCCGCCAGCGAATCGCCCGGACGCGGCAGCAGGCGCACATCAGAATGGATATGAATCAGATCGCGATAGATCAAATGTGCAATGGTTTGGCTGTGGCGCCAGCCCATCACTACCACACGGCGTGCCTGGCTGATAGCCGTCACCGCCTGCTGCAGCTGTTCGCTATCCAGCGTGCGATAGCTGTTGACCAGGTTGGCGATCTCTTTTTCCAGGTGCTGCTGCATGATGCTGGCCAGCGGCGATGCGCTGGGTGCCGGTTGCAGATAAAGCGGCGAACCGCTGCTCTGCATCTCGCGCGCCTGACGGCGTGCGGCTTCATAACTCTCATAGCCGAGATGGCGAAAGAAACGTGTGGTGGTGGCTTTCGAAACGCCTGCGCTGTGCGCCAGTTCAGTGGCGGTGTTCATGGCTAACTGCCCGGGCGCGGCGAGAAGCACGTCGGCTAAGCGCTGTTCGTGGCTGGAGAGCTGATCCCAGTGCTGACGAATCCGGCCCTCTAACGTTGCCGCTTTTGCACTCATGGTGTTTCCCTGAAAATGAAAAAAACCATCCTGCACAGAGCGTGCCGGGTTGTCATCAGGAATTTTGTTTTATGCCGCTGGAATAAAAAAAGGTCGCCATGAATGGCGCCCCTACAAGCGTTACAGCGAGGGTGATTCAGGAAATAGGCATTGATGCTTCAGCGCGGGTGTTGAGGCGACATCCCAGCCCGCTGAGCGAGCGAGGGATTCCAGGGCGAGCCGCAGGGATGCGGCGAGAGGCGGCGCTGAGCAGGAGCGAATCGCCGCCGGTCCGTCAGGAATCGCGATCGAGTGAAGGCACCGCGCAGCGGCGGGTTGGGCTGGCGCAAGGCCGGGGAGTGCAGAGGGCGCGGCCAGGCGCCCTCTGCTCGGTCGCCGCACGGCATAGCTGAAACTGCCCCAGCCGAGGGCGAACGAAAGCCGCTCAGCGCTTAACTGAGCGGCATTACACTATGAATGGCGACCCTACGAGATATCGGAGAGGATTACTTGCCGGTTGGACGCAGTGCCGGGAACAGGATCACGTCGCGGATGGTGTGGCTGTTGGTAAACAGCATCACCATACGGTCGATACCAATACCCAAACCTGCGGTTGGCGGCAGGCCGTGCTCCAATGCGGTGACGTAATCTTCATCGTAGAACATCGCTTCGTCATCACCGGCATCTTTGGCATTCACCTGCTGCAGGAAACGCTCAGCCTGATCTTCTGCATCGTTCAGCTCCGAGAAGCCGTTACCGATTTCACGGCCGCCGATGAAGAATTCAAAGCGATCGGTGATTTCCGGGTTCTCGTCGTTACGACGCGCCAGCGGGGAAACCTCAGCCGGATATTCGGTGATGAAGGTTGGCTGAATCAGGTGCGCTTCGGCGGTCTCTTCGAAGATCTCCGTGACCACGCGGCCCAGTCCCCAGCTCTTCTCAACTTTGATATGCAGCGAGTTAGCAATCGCCACCGCTTTATCGAAGTCTTCCAGATCGCTCAGGTCGGTTTCCGGACGGTATTTCTTGATCGCTTCACGCATGGTGAGCTTCTCAAACGGCTTGCCGAAATCGAAGCTGTGATCGCCATACGGCACTTCGGTGGTGCCCAAAACATCCTGCGCCAGAGTGCGGAACAGGCTTTCGGTCAGCTCGATCAGATCTTTGTAATCCGCATACGCCATATAAAGTTCCATCATAGTGAACTCTGGGTTATGACGCGGCGAAATACCTTCGTTACGGAAGTTACGGTTGATCTCGAACACGCGATCAAAACCGCCTACCACCAGACGCTTCAGGTACAGCTCTGGCGCAATACGCAGGTACATATCGATGTCGAGCGCATTGTGATGGGTGATGAACGGACGCGCAGAGGCACCGCCAGGAATCACCTGCATCATTGGCGTTTCCACTTCCATGAAGTCGCGGTTAACCATGAACTGGCGAATACCGGCCATGATCTTTGAGCGTACTTTGAAGGTGTTACGTGATTCGTCGTTAGAGATCAGGTCCAGGTAACGCTGACGATAACGGGTTTCCTGATCGGCCAGGCCGTGGAATTTATCCGGCAGCGGACGCAGCGCTTTGGTCAGCAGACGCAGCTCAGAGATGTGGATCGACAGCTCACCGGTTTTGGTCTTGAACAGCTTACCGCGCGCGCCAAGGATATCGCCGAGATCCCACTTTTTGAACTGCTCGTTGTAAACGCCTTCTGGCAGATCGTCGCGAGATACGTAGATCTGAATCTGGCCGCCGACATCCTGCAGGGTGGCGAAGGAGGCTTTACCCATGATGCGGCGCGTCATCATACGACCGGCCACGCTCACTTCGACGCCCAGCGCTTCCAGCTCTTCGTTGCTCTTTTCGTCATAGCTGGCGTGCAGCAGATCGGACGTGGTATCACGGCGGAAATCGTTGGGAAACGCCACGCCTTTTTCACGCAGCGCGTTGAGTTTTTCGCGACGCGCTTTCAGTTCGTTATTTAACTCAAGGGCGGCATCAGCGCTCTGCGGTTGTTGTTCAGACATGTCGGTTCCTTATAGCCCTGCTTTTAAACTTGCTTCAATAAAACGATCGATATCGCCATCCAACACCGCCTGGGTGTTGCGGGTTTCTACGCCGGTGCGCAGATCCTTGATGCGTGAATCGTCGAGAACATAAGAACGGATCTGGCTGCCCCAGCCGATATCAGACTTGTTATCTTCCGCTGCCTGCTTGTCCGCGTTTTTCTTCTGCATCTCATATTCGTAAAGCTTGGCGCGTAACTGCTTGAAGGCCTGATCTTTGTTCTTGTGCTGTGAACGGTCGTTCTGGCACTGCACCACAATGTTGGTCGGCAAGTGGGTAATACGCACCGCAGACTCGGTTTTGTTAACGTGCTGGCCGCCCGCACCGGAGGCACGGTAAACGTCGATACGCAGATCGGCGGGGTTAATGTCGATATCGATGTTGTCATCCACTTCCGGGTAGATAAACACCGAACTGAATGAGGTATGGCGACGGCCGCCGGAATCGAATGGGCTCTTACGCACCAGGCGATGGACGCCGGTTTCGGTACGCAACCAGCCAAACGCGTAGTCGCCGATGATTTTAATGGTAGCGGATTTGGTACCAGCCACTTCACCGTCTGACTCTTCGATAATTTCGGTTTTATAGCCTTTGGCTTCGGCCCAGCGCAGATACATGCGCAGCAGCATGCTGGCCCAATCCTGCGCTTCGGTGCCGCCGGAACCGGCCTGAATATCCATGTAGCAGTCAGCGCTGTCATATTCGCCAGAGAACATGCGGCGGAATTCCAGTTCGCCCAGCTTCACTTCCAGCGCATCCAGCTCGGCAACGGCTTCGTTGAAGGTCTCTTCGTCGTCGGCTTCTACCGCCAGATCCAGCAGGCCCTGCACATCTTCCAGGCCCTGACGCATATGATCCAGGGTTTCAACCACCGCCTCAAGCGAAGCACGTTCTTTACCCAGCGCTTGCGCGCGATCGGGTTCGTTCCAGACGTCCGGCTGTTCCAGCTCGGCGTTTACTTCTTCAAGGCGTTCTTTCTTGGCATCGTAGTCAAAGATACCCCCGAAGAACGTCGCTGCGCTCACTGAGGTCCTGGATACGATTTTTGACCGGATTAATTTCAAACATGGCTTTTCAGTCTTTTTTGACGATTCGGTGAAAGGAGATAAAAACTAACGCGCTAGTTTACCCGAAAGCACACCCACTTTGTAGCGGCGCGATTTATCGCGCATTGAATTGCGCCGCTACCATGTGTGCTCTCGGTAATGAGGATTTTTCATGCCTTAACGGACAACCAGTAACGCATTGATGGCGACTTCATTTTTTCCTACATCGGCCAGAGATGATCGATGATCAGCTGCACCGAGCGATTGCCGCGATACTCATTGATATCCAGTTTATAGGCCAACTGCACCTGCCGCACGCTGGTGTCTGGCCACAGCGTAGTATCCACGTTGAAGGCGATGCCATCTAACAGCGGGCCGCCGCCGATAGGCTCGATCATCACTTTCAGATGGCGTTCGCCCACCAGGCGCTGCTGCAGTAGTTTGAATTTACCGTCGAATACCGGTTCCGGGAATGCCTGCCCCCACGGACCCGCTTCGCGCAGCATTTCAGCGGTGTGCAGCGTAAACTCCTGCGCATGCAGTTCGCCGTCTGACCAAATCACGCCCTGCAACGCTTCGCCATCCAGCCACTCATCAATAAGCGCGGCAAAACGTTCACGGAATGGTTCGTACTTTTCGCTTTGCAGCGACAAACCTGCCGCCATCGCATGACCGCCAAACTTAATCATCATGCCGGGGTACAGCGTGTCGAGACGCTCCAGCGCATCGCGCAGATGTAAACCGGCAATTGAGCGACCGGAACCTTTCAGCGTGCCGTCACCGGCAGGCGCAAAAGCAATCACCGGGCGATGAAAGCGCTCTTTCAGCCGCGAAGCGAGGATGCCGACCACGCCCTGATGCCACTCCGGATGATAGAACGCCAGGCCAAGCGGCAGATCGGTATGCTGGCGCTCAAGCTCATCGCACAACGCCAGCGCTTCGCTCTTCATGCCCTGCTCAATCTCTTTGCGCGTCTGATTGAGCGCATCGAGTTCATTCGCCAACATGCGTGCCTGGGAAATGTCTTCGGTGAGCAACAGCGCCACGCCAACCGACATATCATCCAGACGACCGGCGGCATTGAGACGCGGACCGACAGCAAAACCGAGATCGCTGGCGGCGAGCTGACGCGCATCGCGATTGGCAATTTCTAACAGTGCGCGAATACCCGCGCGGCATTTACCCGCGCGAATGCGACTTAAGCCTTGCCACACCAGAATGCGGTTATTGGCATCCAGTGGTACCACGTCCGCCACGGTGCCCAGCGCCACCAGATCCAGCAGTTCCGCCAGATTTGGCTCCGCACGACCGGCACTAAACCAGTTTTGCTGACGCAGATGCGCACGCAGCGCCAGCATCAGATAGAAAGCAACGCCAACACCCGCCAGCGAGCGCGAAGGGAATGCGCTATCGTTGAGATTGGGATTCACAATCGCTTCGGCGGCGGGCAAGGTGTCGCCCGGCAGATGGTGATCGGTAACCAGCACTGGAATGCCATGCTGATGCGCAGTATCGACGCCGGCGTGCGAGGAGATACCGTTATCGACGGTGAGGATCATCTCTGCACCGCGCGCTTTGGCCTGCTCAACCACTTCCGGACTCAATCCGTAGCCATCTTCAAAGCGGTTTGGCACCAGATAATCAACGTTACCGCCCAGGCTACGCAGTGCCAGCACAGTTAGCGCCGTGCTGGTGGCGCCATCGGCATCAAAGTCACCAACTACCACGATGCGCTTGCCGGTTTGCAGCATCTGATGCAGCAGCGTAACCGCGCCTTCAATACCGCCGAGGGTTTGCCACGGCAGCAAATGTTTGGCACCACGTTCCAGTTCCAGCGCATCTTTCACGCCGCGTTGCAGATAGAGACGACGAAGCAAAGGGGGCAAATCAGCGGGCAAGCTGGCGTCGGCCTCAGCTTCGCGCCGACGGAGTTCAACAGAATGAATCACTGTGCGTTAACCGCCACGCTTCTGGCCGTCAAGCACTTGCTTCAGCTCTTGCGGTCCCTGATAGCCAGGAATCATCATACCGCTATCGGTAAGAATGGCCGGCGTGCCCTGAATACCAAACAGGATGCCCAGTTTGTACTGCTGTTCGATATTGATTTTGCAGGTGGCGGGCGCATCCATTTGCGGCGCATCGCCTTTCATCGCGGCATCGAAAGCTTTGTTGCGATCGGCGCTGCACCAGATGGCACGCATGGCTTTTTCAACCTGACCGTTCAGCCCTTCACGCGGGAAAGCCAGATAACGAACGGTGATGCCGAGCGCATTGTAGTCCGCCATCTGCTCATGAAGCTTACGGCAGTAGCCACAGGTGATATCGGTGAACACGGTAATGACGTGCTGCTCTTTAGGCGCTTTGTAGACAATCATGTCAGGCGCCAGCGCGCTGACTTTTTTGTCCAGCAGCTGATTGGTGACGTTAACCGGCTGAGTGCCGCTAACATCATAAAGCGGCCCCTGAATCATATGTTTACCGTCTTCAGAAACATACAGCACGCCACTTTCTGTCAGCACGGTTTTCATGCCCGGCAGCGGTGAGGGCTGGATTTCCGCCTGTTGCAGGCCCAGTTTTTTCAGCGTTTGCTGAATGGCGTTGTCATCGGCATGCGCCAATCCAGTGAATGCGCTGACCAGCAGAGCCAGCATCGTGAGCTGCTTTTTCATCTTAAATCCTTGTTACCGCTTGTTAAGCGCGCGGATGATGCTGTTGATGTAACAGACGCAGGCGCTCAGTGGCGACATGCGTATAAATTTGCGTCGTCGAGAGGTCGCTGTGGCCCAGCAACATCTGTACGACGCGTAAATCGGCGCCATGGTTCAGTAAATGTGTGGCAAATGCGTGGCGCAACACGTGCGGCGACAGCTTTTCGCTATCAATACCGGCAAGGGTCGCATAGTGTTTGATGCGATGCCAGAAGGTCTGCCGCGTCATTTGTTGCGCACGCTGGCTGGGGAACATCACATCCAGCGTTTGCCCATTCAGCAGCCACGGCCGGCCATGTTCCATATAGTATTCAATCCAGTAAACCGCCTCTTCACCTAACGGCACAAGGCGCTCTTTGTTGCCTTTACCGATGACCCGCACCACGCCCTGGCGCAGGCTGATATCACTGATGGTTAACCCTACCAGCTCGGTAACGCGTAATCCGGTGGCGTACAGCAGCTCCAGCATCGCTTTGTCACGCAGTTCCAGCGGCACATCAATGCTGGGTGCCTGTAACAAGCGTTCAACCTGATTTTCGCTGAGATCTTTCGGCAAGCGCTGCGGCAGCTTAGGGGCAGAAAGCAGCGCGCTGGGATCGTCGCTGCGCACTTTTTCCCGATACAAATATTGGCACAAGCGGCGAATGGCGCTGAGGGTGCGCGCGGAGCTGGTGGCTTTATAGCCGCCCTCGACGCGCTCGGCGAGAAACTGCTGTAAATCAAGCGCTTCTAGCGTCAACAGCGTACGATCGTGATGGTGCAGCCAACCGATCAGCGTTTGCAAATCCTGCCGGTAGGACGCGAGCGTGTTCTGCGCCAGATTACGTTCAATCCAAAGCGCATCGAGAAACTGTTCGATCAGATCGCTGTCCTGCACTGTTATCTCCGCCCGTGTGAAATCGTGCTCATTATGCCTGAAAGTAGCCTGCTTCTGGTACAATTGCCCCCGAGTCAGTTTCAGTCAGAGCATTAATTGCATGAATATTGGATTATTTTACGGTTCCAGTACCTGTTACACCGAGATGACTGCGGAGAAAATTCGCGACTTTATCGGCGAAGAATTAGTCACGCTGCACAATTTGAAAGATGACGATCCGTCGCTGATGGAGCAGTACGATTTGCTGATCCTGGGTATTCCCACGTGGGATTTCGGTGAGTTGCAGGAAGACTGGGAAGCGATTTGGCCGCAAATCCCGGCCCTGAATCTGCGCGGCAAAATCGTGGCGCTGTACGGCATGGGCGACCAGGGTGAATATGCCGAATGGTTTCTCGATGCGCTCGGCATGCTGCACGAGCTGCTGCAGCCAATGGGCGTGCAGTTTGTCGGTTACTGGCCGCTGGAAGGCTACGAGTTCACCAGTAAAAAACCGCTGACTGCCGACGGCGTACAGTTTGTGGGTTTAGCGCTTGATGATGTGAATCAGTTCGAATTGAGTGATGAGCGCATCGAACAGTGGTGCGAACAGATTCTGACAGAAACCGCGGCGCTGCTTTAAGGCAGCGTTTGTCCCTCATGCAGAAAACAGCAGGCGCGTAACGTGCGCCATTCACCGGGCGGCAGATTATCGTGCATCAGCCACAGCCGCCAGCGCTTACCCTGCTGATTACGCAGCACCAGCAAGACGCCAAACGGCAGCCAATCCGCTTTACGTTCTGTTCGCCAGCGCGCCTCACGCCACAGCCACTCGCCGTTCACGTCTAACGCCAGACAGCCTACGCGCTGCACCAGATGTCGCTCGTTACGCCAGCCTTCCACCAGCAGCAGTACTAAAATCGGCGCTTTACACCACGCCCATTCGTCTGGCCAGCTCAGGCTCAGCAGTAAAGCCACGCACAGCGCAAACAGCGCCACATTCAGTGCTCGCGCACTGGGTGACGCCCGCAGATTACATCGCCACCGGACCGCGTTCACGATTGCGCTGCTGAATCAGTTTCACCATGCGTTTGAACTCGGGATCCACCGGTTCACCGTGATTCATCAACCAGTTGAACAAGTCAGGATCGTCACTCTTCAGCAGCGCGATAAACACCTGCTTGTCGGTATCATTAAGCGAATCATATTCGTACTTAAAGAACGGCATAATAGCGATATCCAGTTCCAGCATACCGCGGCGGCACGCCCATTGGACGCGGGCTTTGTCATTAATTTCCATGTCTCTCATTCCATGGCTAAAAACAGTGGGGCTCAGTGTACCTGCTTTTTTTTCTCGCTGCAGGCGCTGTGCTTATCCCTGTGCAATGTCACGGCGTTACGGCCCCTGATTTGCAAAGGACATCACGCGATTTGTGCGCCAGATTCAGTAAACAGGTTGCAAAGCCGCACTGCTCTTTTACCATTGCTACCTATTACCTCATTAATCAGGAATGACCCATGTCGATTTTTACCCTTCCTCCCCGCCAGCCTGCTGCATCGGCACGCCTGCCTTTAACCCTGATGTCGCTCGACGAATGGGCACTGGTTAAGGTGCAGGGCAAGGACAGCACCTCTTATCTGCAAGGTCAGTTGACGTTGGATGTCGCCGCCATGGATGCAACACAACATCGCCCGGCCGCACACTGCGATGCTAAGGGGAAGATGTGGAGCAACATTCGTCTGTTCCATCGTGGTGAAGGTTATGCCTACACGGTTCGTCGCAACCTGCGCGAGCAGCAGCTGACTGAGCTGAAGAAATATGCGGTGTTCGCCAAGGTAACACTCGTCGCTGATGATGATGCGGTGTTGCTGGGCGTCGCCGGTTTCCAGGCACGTGCCGCGCTGGCAAACCTGTTCAGCACGCTCCCGGATGCGGAAACGCCGGTGGTGCAGCAGGATGAGAGCACGCTGCTGTGGTTTGCGCAGCCCGCTGAGCGTTTTCTGCTGGTGACGACGCCAGAACAAGCGCAGGTGCTTAAAGAGAAACTCGCCGGTGAAGCACAGTTCAACGACAGCCTGCAGTGGCTGGCGCTGGATATCGAAGCGGGTATTCCGGTAATTGAAAGCGCCACCAGTGCACAGCTGATTCCGCAAGCCACCAATCTGCAGGCGCTGGATGCCATCAGTTTCAAAAAAGGCTGCTACACCGGCCAGGAAATGGTTGCGCGCGCTAAATTCCGCGGCGCTAACAAACGTGCACTTTATTGGCTGGCTGGCAGCGCCAGCAAGGTACCCGATGTTGGTGGCTCGCTGGAGCTGCAAATGGGCGACAAATGGCGTCGTACCGGTACTGTGCTCACTGGCGTGCAGCTGGATGACGGCAGCGTGTGGGTGCAAGTGGTGATGAACAATGATCTGGAGCCGGAAAGCGTGCTGCGTGTGGAAGGCGACGAAAGCGGCAAACTGACGATTCAGCCGCTGCCGTATTCATTGGCAGAATGATTGACGCTGTTTTAGGTGCACATGAATGCGCACCCTACGAAGTTCGTGCGGTTCTCATGTAGGGCCGCAAGTTACATCACATAAAAATAGATTGCGCAGAAGTGCAATACGCTGCCGCCAAGCACAAAGCCATGCCAGATAGCGTGGCTGTAAGGAATGCGGCGCGAGACGTAGAAAATCACCCCGAGCGAATAGACCACGCCACCGGCTGCCAGCAGCCAAATCCCGCCCGGCGACAGTTTGATTGCCAGCTGATAAATCACCACCAACGACAACCATCCCATGCTGAGATAGGTCACCAGCGACAGCGCTTCAAAGCGGTGAGCAAACGCAATTTTGAACAGCACGCCGATCAGCGCCAGACTCCAGATCACCACCATCAAGCCCTGCGCTAGCGGCGAGTTAAGGCCTACCAGCAAAAACGGTGTATAAGTGCCGGCAATCAAAACATAGATGGCGCAGTGGTCGAATTTTTTCAGCCAGTATTTGGCTCTCTGATGCGGAATTGCATGATAAAGCGTTGAGGCAAGGTACAGCAAAATAATGCTGCCGCCATACAAACTGTAGCTGGTAATGGCTGTGATGTTAGCTTGAGATTCGACGGCTTGCGTTAGCATTAAGACCAAGCCGATGATGCCGAAAATGCAGCCAATTCCGTGGCTGATGCTATTGGCAATCTCTTCTGCCAATGAGTAGCCCTCGGCAATAATTCGGTTCTGTACCATGGAAGGGGATTCCTGAACAACGGAAAAAGCGAGTGTGCTATTTCTGAGCAACCAGAGTAGCGAAGATAAATTTCAGAGTACACATGTACGCTAAAATAAATGTGTCAGCGGGTGTGAACGGCTAGCGCGCAAATTTGGCTGCATTAACAGGTATCAGTCGCCATGAATGGCGACCCTACAATATTCGGGTACGATTTTGGAACGGCTTTTATAGGGACAGCATACATGGCAAACAGGTTAATTAGCGTCCGCCGGCGGCATCAATAAAAGTGCCCGTCACGTATGACGCAGCATCACTTGCCAGCCAGACAATTGCCTCGGCGATCTCTTCCGCCTGGCCGCCGCGCGCCATGGGAAGCGCACTTGCTAAACGATCCACTCGGCCCGGTTCGCCGCCATCGGCGTGCATTTCGGTATAAATCAGGCCTGGACGCACGCTGTTAACGCGAATGCCCTGCGCCGCCACTTCCAGCGATAAGCCTTTAGTTAGCGTATCCATCGCCCCTTTCGACGCGGCGTAATCCACATATTCACCTGGCGCACCGAGGCGTGACGCGGCAGATGACACATTGACGATGGCACCACCTTTGCCACCATGATGCGTGCCCATGCGTTTAACCGCTTCGCGGCAGCAGATAAAGGTACCGAGGACGTTGGTGGCGAACACGCGCTGAATGCGCTCGGCATCCAACTCTTCAACCCGACACTGGGTAAACAAAATTCCGGCGTTATTCACCAACACGCGCAGCGCGCCGTCTTGCTCATCCAGTTGGGCAAACATGCGCATCACCTGTGCCTCATCAGCGATATCGGCTTGTAGCGCAAAAGCGCTGCCGCCCTGCGCTTCGATTTCTGCCACCACGCTCGCCGCTTCAGCTGCACGCTGGCGATAGTTAATCGCTACACGATAACCGGCCTGCGCCAGCAATAAGGCCGTTGCACGTCCAATGCCGCGACTGCCGCCCGTCACCAATGCCAGATCCATTTTTGCCTCCAAAACAAAAGGGCCGAATAGTCGGCCCTTAATAAAATATATCCGGAATTTTAGCCTAAATAATTTGAGATGCAGCAAGGCGGCAAGCTCGTACATCCTCGGGAGCTTACATCGGTAAGTGACCGGGATGAAGGAGCGCAGCCAACGCCGCTGCAGCTTAAGGTATGACGGCTAAATTACTGGTATTCGCTCATGGGTACACACGAACAGAACACGTTGCGGTCACCAAATACATCGTCCAGACGTTTAACGGTCGGCCAGTATTTGTTAGCGCTGCCTGCCGGGAACACCGCCAGCTCGCGGGTGTACGGGTGTGCCCAGTCGCCGACGATTTCTGTCTGCGTGTGCGGGGCGTTCACCAAGGGGTTATCCTCCAGCGGCCACTCGCCATCGGCAACGCGGTCGATCTCCATGCGGATGGCCAGCATCGCATCGATAAAGCGGTCCAGCTCAATTTTGCTTTCCGATTCCGTTGGTTCAACCATCAGCGTACCCGCAACCGGGAATGACATGGTAGGTGCGTGGAAACCATAATCGATCAGACGCTTGGCGATATCCAGTTCACTAATGCCGGTTTGCTCTTTCAGCGGACGAATATCGAGAATACATTCGTGCGCCACGCGGCCATCGCGACCTGCGTACAGAATCGGATAAGCGGATTGCAGACGGCTGGCAATGTAGTTGGCATTCAGAATCGCCACTGAACTCGCCTGCTTCAGGCCTTCCGCGCCCATCATGCGGATATACATCCAGCTGATTGGCAGAATCGAGGCGCTACCGAAAGGAGCTGCAGAAACTGCGCCCTGCTGCGTCAGCACGCCGTCAATTTGTACCACGCTGTGACCCGGCACGAACGGCGCCAGATGCGCTTTCACGCCGATGGGGCCCATGCCCGGGCCACCGCCGCCGTGCGGGATGCAGAAGGTTTTGTGCAGGTTGAGGTGCGAGACATCCGCGCCAATATAACCTGGCGTGGTGATCCCCACCTGCGCGTTCATGTTAGCGCCGTCGAGATACACCTGGCCGCCGTGCTGATGCACGATCTGGCACACTTCGCGAATGGTCTCTTCATAAACCCCGTGCGTTGACGGGTAAGTCACCATAATGCACGACAGCTGCTCGCCAACCTGTGCGGCTTTCTCACGCAAATCGCCAAGATCGATATTGCCTTGTTTATCGCAAGCCACAACGACAACCGACATGCCCGCCATCTGCGCTGACGCCGGGTTGGTGCCGTGGGCCGAGCTTGGGATCAGGCAGACATTACGGCCGCCTTCGTTGCGGCTTTCATGGTAACGACGAATCGCCAACAGACCCGCATATTCACCCTGTGCGCCTGAGTTTGGCTGCATGCACAGCGCGTCGTAGCCAGTTAGCTGTACCAGCCATTGCGATAGCTGACCAATCATCTGCAGGTAACCCGAAGCCTGATCTGCCGGGCAGAACGGATGCAGCTCGGCAAATTCAGGCCAGGTGATCGGAATCATTTCAGCAGCGGCGTTGAGTTTCATGGTGCACGAGCCGAGTGGGATCATCGCCTGATTCAGCGCCAAATCCTTTTTCTCCAGACTGTGCATATAACGCATCATCTCAGTTTCACTGTGATGACGGTTGAACACCGGATGCGTCAGGAAGGCGCTTTCACGCACCTGACCGGCCGGAATCGCACTGTTTTCCGCCGCCACCGCCGTATCCAGCGCATCAATATCCTGGCCGTGCGCATCGCCCAGCAGGATGGCGAACAGTGCCAGCACGTCTTCACGCGTGGTGGTTTCATCCAGCGTAATGCCAACGGCATTATGGATATCACTGCGCAGATTGACGCCAAAGCTCAGTGCACGGTTCAGCACCGCGGCTTTATCAGCAACGTCTACCGTCAGCGTATCAAACCAGCTGTTGTGGCGCAGCTTAAGGCCACCATTCTGCAGGCCAGCAGCCAGAATGCTGGTCATACGATGAATGCGGGAAGCAATGCGTTTCAGGCCAGCCGGGCCGTGATAAACAGCATAAAGACCGGCGATATTCGCCAACAGCACCTGCGAAGTACAGATGTTGGAGTTGGCTTTCTCACGGCGGATATGCTGCTCACGGGTTTGCATCGCCATGCGCAGCGCGGTGTTACCGGCGGCATCGCGTGATACGCCAATGATACGACCCGGCATCGAGCGCTTGTGTTCGTCGCGACTGGCGAAGAACGCAGCGTGCGGTCCGCCATAACCCATCGGCACGCCGAAACGCTGTGCGGAACCGAACACGATATCTGCGCCCTGCTTGCCTGGCGCTTCTAACTGCACCAGCGCCATAAAGTCTGCCGCGACGCTCACCACCACTTTGCGGCTTTTCAGCTCGGCAATCAGTGAACGGTAATCGTGCACTTCACCGTGCGTACCCACCTGTTGCAGCAGCACGCCAAACAGATCGTCGTGATCCAGCGCCTTGTCTGCACTATCAATAATCAATTCGAAACCAAAGGTCTCGGCGCGAGTACGCACCACATCCAGCGTTTGTGGATGAATGTCATTGGCGATGAAGAATTTTGTCGCGTTTTTCAATTTGCTGACGCGCTTAGCCATCGCCATGGCTTCTGCGGCGGCGGTGGCTTCGTCCAGCAACGAGGCGGACGCGATGTCCAGACCGGTCAGATCCAGCGTCAAGGTTTGGAAGTTCAGCAGCGCTTCCAGGCGGCCCTGCGACACTTCTGGCTGATACGGCGTATACGCGGTGTACCAGCCCGGATTTTCCAGCATATTGCGCAGGATAACCGGCGGCGTGATCACCGCGCTGTAGCCCATGCCGATCCAGGATTTGTAGCGGTGGTTCTGACTGGCAATGGCTTTCAGCTCTGCCAGCGCTTGCTGCTCGGTCGCGGCATCGCCCACTGCAGGCGGGCCTGGCAGCTGGATATCGGCAGGCACAATAGAACTGATCAATGATGAGAGCGAACGGGCACCAATCGCTTCCAGCATTAAGGCCTGTTGTTCCGGCGTAGGACCGATGTGGCGCTCAATGAAAGCACCGTTATGTTCGAGCTGGCTGAGAGTCTGGGTCATTTGCAGTAAATCCTGAATCGGGCTGGGTTACAAAAATGGCGTTAAGTCAGGCAGATAAAAAAAGAAGGCGCCGCTGTGCGTCACCTTCTGCCACTACCGGTTACTCGTCAATCGCGGCTTTGTAGGCATCGGCATCCAGCATGGAGTCGAGCTCTGATTCGTCGCTGGCTTTGATGCGGAACAGCCAACCCTCGGCGTACGGCGCGCTGTTAACCAGTTCCGGCGAATCGCCTAGCTGATCATTCACCGCAACGATTTCACCACTTAAGGGTGCATAGATGTCAGAAGCGGCTTTCACCGACTCCGCGACCGCGCAGTCATCACCGGCCGCGAAGGAGACGCCGACGTCTGGCAGATCGACAAACACCATATCGCCCAGCAGTTCCTGTGCGTGTTCGGTGATACCTACCGTGAAGGTGCCGTCAGCTTCTTTACGGACCCATTCGTGGCTATCGCGGTATTTCAATTCACTTGGCACATTGCTCATTGGCCATTTCTCCTGAAAAAAAATTACTGGGCGACCGGCTTACCGGCGCGAACAAAAATCGGTTTAGTGACTTTTACTGGCATTTCACGATTACGGATTTCCACAATCGCCTGCTCGCCAATTCCCGCCGGCACACGTGCCAGCGCAATGCTGCAACCCAGCGTTGGCGAGAAGGAACCACTGGTGATAATACCCTGCTGCGGCTGGCCTTGTTCATCGGTGAAGCGCACAGTGAGACCGTTACGCAGCACCCCTTTTTCGGTCATCACTAAACCAACCAACTTTTCGGTGCCTTTTTCGCGCTGCGCTTGCAGGGCATCACGACCAATAAAATCACGATCGGCGGGCTCCCAGCTGATGGTCCAGCCCATGTTAGCAGCCAACGGCGAAACGCCTTCATCCATCTCCTGACCATACAGATTCATGCCCGCTTCCAGGCGCAGCGTGTCACGCGCGCCTAAACCCGCCGGTTTAACACCTGCGGCCAACAGCTGCTGCCAAAAAGCAGCGGCTTCAGTGGCAGGCATGGCAATCTCGTAGCCTGCTTCGCCGGTGTAACCGGTCGTTGCGATGAACAGGTTTTCCGCTTGTACGCCGAAGAACGGCTTCATGCCGGTCACGGCGTCTCGCTGAGCGGCGCTAAACAGCGTTTGCGCTTTCTGCTGCGCATTCGGACCTTGCACCGCAATCAGCGCCAGATCGTCACGCTCAGTCAATTCCACGCCAAACGGCTGCGCATGCTGTTTAATCCACGCCAAATCTTTCTCACGCGTGGCGGAGTTAACCACCAGACGGAAGAAATCTTCGCTCATAAAGTAAACAATCAAATCATCGATGACGCCAGCCGAGGCATTCAACATGCCGGTGTAAAGCGCTTTGCCGGGCTGAGTCAATTTGGCGACATCATTTGCCAATAGATAGCGCAGAAACTCGCGGGTACGTGCACCGCGCAGATCGACGATGGTCATGTGGGAAACATCAAACATGCCGGCATCGTTGCGCACCGCGTGATGCTCATCCATTTGCGAGCCGTAATGCAGCGGCATCATCCAACCGTGGAAGTCCACCATGCGGGCACCGCATGCCTGATGCTGTTCGAATAGAGGCGTTTGCTGAGTCATAACCATCCTGTGAAAACAAGTAAGTGTGACGCGCCTGCGTCGCCTTATCAGGCTGACGCAAACGTTCTCTTTGTGCTGAAGTTATCACCGAATGCGGCAATTAACCATAAGCAAAACGAGGGTGAAACCCTAGCACCTTTCAACACCTCATCGAACACAGAACAGCATAAATCACTGCATTATTGTGATTAGCCTCGCACAAAATACGACTAAATTACTTTCATGCAGCAAACTGAGTGAATCAGGACCACAAACTTAAGGATGAGCATGGCAGCAGCACTGATGTAGCATGAGAAAAACTAATGCGAATAAAGGGGTAAAATTAGAATAAATCAAACGAGGCGCGATCGCGGTGCAGCGGCGCATCTTTACGGTGCAATAGACAAAAACGGCGCCCAATTGGGCGCCGTCAGCAAGGTGAATTAGCGGATCCAGCTGGGCAAGTCGTTCAGCCCCATTGCCTGTTTAAGCATCATGGGTTTAACGCCCGGTAAAGTATCGGCCAGCTTCAGACCGACATCACGCAGCAGTTTTTTCGCCGGATGCGTGCCGGCAAACAGCTCGCGGAAACCTTGCATCCCCGCCAACATCATCGCGGCACTGTGCTTGCGGCTGCGCTCATAGCGGCGCAAATAGAGATGCTGCCCAATATCTTTACCTTCCTGATGCAGTCGACGGATCTCACCAATCAATTCTGCGGCATCCATAAAGCCGAGATTCACACCCTGTCCAGCCAGCGGATGAATGGTGTGTGCTGCATCACCCACCAATGCCAAGCGGTGCGCGGCGAAGTTACGTGCATAACGTGCCGTCAGTGGGAAGGTTCTGCGCTCACTCTCGACCTGGCACAGGCCCAGGCGCATATCAAACGCCACCGACAGCTGTTGGTTAAACAGCGCTTGCGGCATGGATTGCAGGCGCTTAGCTTCCTGCGGCGAGAGCGACCACACAATTGAACACAGGTGCGGATCCTGCATCGGCAGGAACGCCAGAATGCCATCGCCATGAAACACCTGACGCGCGATGGCATCATGTGGCATGTCGGTGCGGATATTGGCCACTAATGCATGATGCTCATAATCCCAGAAGGTGAGCGGGATATCGGCTTTATCACGCAGCCAGGAATTTGCGCCGTCAGCGGCAACCAGCAAACGTGCGCTCATCATGCTGCCATCTTGCAACGTAATGAAGGCTTCGTTATCGCCAAAGGCCACCTGCTGCAACTGCGCGGGTGCAAACAGCGTGATATCGCTGCTGTTGCTGGCACGCTGCCACAAAGCGCTATGAATCACTTCGTTTTCGATAATATGGCCGAGATGCGATAGCCCCTGCTGTTCATCATCAAAGCTGATCGAGCCGAAGCTGTCCTGATCCCACACTTCCATACCGTGATAGGCGCTGGCACGCAGGGCCAGAATGCTTGACCACACGTCAAGCTTTTGCAGCAGACGTTCGCTGGCAGCATTGATGGCAGAAACGCGAATCGACGCGTTAGCCGCCGGATCAAATTGTGGCTCAGGTGCCTTTTCCAGCACGGCAACGCGTAAGCCGCTACCTTGTAATCCGCAGGCGACGGCCAACCCCACCATGCCGCCACCGGCGATTGCCACATCAAAAGTTTGCATTGCTGCCCCTTAGTTCGTGCTTAACGCTTCACCCAGCCGAGCGTGCGCGCGGCAAGTGGGTTTCGCAGCCAAGGCAGATGGTCCATTGCCACCAGCCCAAGATTTCGTCCTGCTACTAACGGCGCATAGCGGTTAGCAAACAGTCGGACTAAACCGTCGGTAACGCCAATTGTGGCGGCACGATCGGGCTGACGCCGCGCGGCAAAGTGCTGCAATACGGCAAAACTGCCGGGATCGTGCTGCTGACGCCACGCCCCTGCTAACGTCTCTGCCAGTGACATCACATCGCGCAGGCCAAGATTGAAACCTTGTCCGGCGATCGGGTGCAGCGTCTGCGCCGCATTGCCCACCAGCGCCAGCCGATGCGTTACCTGACGTTCGGCGGTTTGCAGCGCCAGGGGATAATGTTCGCGTTGCCCAGCGTGGGTGAAACGCCCCAATCGCCAGCCAAACGCACGCTGGAGCGCTTGCAGGAAAGTCGCCTCGTCCCATTGCTTAATGGTTGCTTGCGCAGCAATCGGGTGACACCACACCAGCGACATACGGTTGCCGGACATCGGCAGCAACGCCAGCGGGCCATGTTCGGTAAAACGTTCGAAGGCGCGGCCCTGGTGCGGCAATTGCGTTGCAACATTGGCGATAACGGCCAACTGTTGATAATCATCGCGCTGCCAGGTGATGCCGCAGGAGGCGCCCAAAGGTGAACGCGAGCCATCGGCGGCTACTAATAATGCGCCATCCAGCTGTTCGCCGCTGCTGAGCGTAACCTGTACGCTATCCGGCGTGCGTGTCACAGAAGTGACGTGATCCGGACAGCGTAGCGTAACGCCGGGAGCCGTTTTCAGACGCTGAAAAAGGCGCTGCCCAACATCAAAAAGCTCCACCACCTGACCGAGCGCAGGCAATTGATGATCGTCCGCTTTGAGCGAGACGAAGCCGGTATGACCGCGATCGGAGACGTGGATATCGGTGATAGGAGTAGCGCAATCTGCCAGTGAACGCCATAGGTCGATATCGGCTAATTGCTGGCAAGTGCCAGCCGCCAATGCAATGGCACGGCCATCGAAGCCCGGATGCGCACGGCTATCGGGTTGGCTACGCTCAATCAAGGTGACCGGTAGCTGGCCTTGCGTCAGGTGAGAAATCGCCAGCGCCAGAGTCGCACCAGTCATGCCGCCGCCGGCAATTAAAATACTCATGCGTGGCGTGCCGCCGCCATCAGCGCTTCGATCGCGTCAGCATCTTTCACCACGCTGTCGGTAAGATTTTCGTTGCCGTCTGCGGTGATGACGATGTCATCTTCGATGCGAATACCAATGCCACGATATTGCGGCGGCACTTTGGCATCTGGCGCGATATACAAGCCAGGCTCAACGGTCAGCACCATGCCCGGCTCAAGAATGCGGTCGCGGCTTGGCGTGCCGTAATGGCCGACGTCGTGCACATCCAGCCCCAGCCAGTGGCTCAAACCGTGCATAAAGAACGGGCGGTGCGCCTGCTCTTCAAACAGCGTATCGATATTGCCATCCAGAATGCCGAGATCGACCAGGCCGGTAATCATGATGCGCACCACTTCGTCATTAACGTCATGGATGCTGATACCCGGGCGGAACATCGACAACGCTTTGTACAGCGAAGCGAGCACGATGTCGTAGATGGCGCGCTGCGGCTCACTAAACGTGCCGTTGACCGGGAAGGTGCGGGTGATATCGCCCGCATAGCCATGGAATTCGCAGCCAGCATCAATCAGCACTAAATCGCCGTCGCGCATTTCCGATTCGTTTTCGGTGTAGTGCAGAATGCAGCCGTTTTCGCCAGAACCAACGATAGTGTTGTAAGAGGGAAAACGCGCGCCATGGCGATTGAATTCATGATGAATTTCACCTTCCAGCTGATATTCGAACATACCAGGACGACAGGCCTGCATGGCTCGCGTGTGCGCCAGCGCGCTGATTTTGCCCGCACGGCGCAGAATCTCAATCTCTTGCGCACTTTTGAACAGGCGCATCTCATGCACCCACGGACGCCAGTCGGTGATCGTATCCGGCGCACTGAGGTTTTGACGGAAGCCGCGACGCAATTTATCCAGCGCGCTAAACACCAGCTGATCCGCCTCAGCGTATTCGCCCTGCGCGTGGTACACCACGTCCAAACCATTCAGCAATTGATGCAGCTGCTCGCCGATGTCATCCCAAGGCAAGGCGCGATCGACACCCAATTTAGCCGGTGCGGCGTCCTGACCAAGACGGCGACCAAACCAGATTTCGGCGGTCAGATCGCGCACACGATTGAACAACACGCTGTGGTTATGCGTGTCATCGCTTTTGATTAATACCAGCAGCGCCTGCGGTTCGTTAAAGCCCGTGAAATACCAAAAATCACTGTTTTGACGAAAGTTATATTCGGTATCGTTGCTGCGCGTCACTTCAGGTGCAGCAAAAATCAATGCGGCACTGCCTGGCGCCATGCGGGCAATCAGCGCCTGACGACGCTGTTGAAACGTATCCAGAGTAATCATGTTTGCACTCCCTGTTGAAAACGGGCCACAACGTACCCGCATTGACGCGCTTAGTGTAACGTCGGTTTCTGCACTTCGGGTGCCGTTGGCTGATGCTGACGTGTGAAGGTGTCGTGGCACAGCAGAGCGGCTACGCGCACGTACTCAATCACCTCTTCCAGCGACTGCTCCAGCTCTTCCTGATCTTCGTCTTCGTCATAACCAAGTTGCGCGATGGTGCGCAGATCGTCGATGGCTTCACCGGTTTCGCCGGTGACTTTTTCCAGCTTAGGCTGTGTAACCCCTAAACCGAGCAGGAAATGGTTTACCCAACCGGCCAGCGCATCCGCGCGATCGAATACCGTGATGTCATCATCTTCCGGCAACATCAACTGGAACATAAAGCCTTCGTCTTCCAGCGTATTCGCCAGGCTTTCATGCAGCGCCTGCAACGGCTGAGACAGGCTTTGTGAAAACGCCATGCCTTCGTTGGTAAGATCGTGAACCATGGTTTTCCAGCTGGTATCCTGATTGCCGCCGCACAGAATCCCAGAGAGAAGTCCGTGCATTTCGGCTGGCGTCATACCCACGCCCTGCTGAGAAAGGGCCGCGGCCAGCGCGTTGTAACTAGGCGATGCGTTCGGTAAAGACATAAGCTTTGGTCGTCGTTGACAGAATAAGTTCGTGTTATGCTACCACCAGGTGCCTCTGGGTTTCCAGAAAAGGGGTTGTAAGTTATAACTCGGGTATATATAGTTTCGCTCCTCCCAACCCATTGACCGGTAAGGGAGATGCGATCGAAGTAATCAGTCAGGATGGTGGCATGTCTGCACAACCAGTAGATATTCAAATTTTTGGTCGTTCATTGAGAGTGAATTGTCCGCCTGAACAGCAAGATGCGCTGAATCTGGCCGCAGAGGATCTCAATCAACGGTTGCAAGATTTAAAAGTTCGCACTAGAGTCACCAATACAGAGCAACTGGTGTTCATCGCCGCGTTAAACATCTGCCACGAGTTGGCACAAGAGAAAGGTAAGACGCGCGACTATGCAGCAAACATGGAACAACGTATCCGCATGCTGCAACAGACCATTGAACAAGCGTTAGTTGAGCAAGGTCGCATAACCGATCGCCAGGGCCCTAATTTTGAATAAAGCTTCATGGTCCTCATGCTAGAGTGACGGTGAAGTACATTTTCTCTGAGATGTTTGCAAGCGGGCCAGTCCCCTGAGCCGATATTTCATACCAACAGAATGTGACGCTCCACAATTTGTGCGCATGCTCGGTCCGTCCGAGAAGCCTAATAGTTGTGACGGCATGTTCACCTTGAACCAAGGGTTCAAGGGTTACAGCCTGCGGCGGCATCTCGGAGATCTCCCTTCAGTAGTAAATCTGTTTCCCCGGTTCGCATGATATAATCGCTTTTAAAAAGCGATTATTCCGGGGATGTAGATACCATGCCAGCGCCCTCACTTCTCGACCGTCACGATATTCGTCAACATGTGCGCCATTTGCGCCGCAACCTCACGTCTGAGCAGCAGGAACAGGCCGCCGATCAGCTGGCTGAACACGCCATTAATATTGCGCCGATCGCCAATGCCCAACGCATCGCGCTGTTTTTATCGGTTGATGGTGAAATCAATACCCGACCGCTGATCGCCAAACTGTGGCAGCAAAAAAAGCAGGTTTATCTGCCGGTGCTGCACCCTTTCTCGCCAGGCAATCTGCTGTTTATTCGCTACACGCCCGAAACCACCCTTATGCCTAATAAACTGCGCA
The DNA here is from genome assembly GCF_039621635.1 of Pantoea sp. BRR-3P. Classification (NCBI taxonomy): domain Bacteria; kingdom Pseudomonadati; phylum Pseudomonadota; class Gammaproteobacteria; order Enterobacterales; family Erwiniaceae; genus Pantoea; species Pantoea sp. BRR-3P. The sequence continues at coordinate 595,392 of NZ_CP155066.1, read as the reverse complement.
TTCCGGAACCGCCGTTAGATATCACGCAACTGGCCACGCTGGACCAATTAGATGTAATGCTGGTGCCGCTGGTGGCGTTTGACCACCAGGGCCAACGTTTGGGGATGGGCGGTGGATTCTACGATCGCACGCTGCAAAACTGGCAGCAGCATGGTTTTCTTCCGGTGGGCATTGCGCATGATTGCCAGCGCGTGGATGCACTCCCCGTCGCGGCATGGGATGTCCCGCTGCCAGCAATATTGACGCCATCTAAACTGTGGCAATGGGAAGCGTAAGCAGAAAAAACAAAGGGCGCCAACGGCGCCCTGTTCGATCAGTACAACAGACGAGCGCGAATGGTGCCTGGAATGGCCTTCATCGCCTGTAGCGCTTTATCCGCCACATCTTCTGACGCATCAATATCAATGACCACGTAGCCCATTATCGGCGTGGTTTGCAGATACTGCGCAGCAATGTTGATGCCCTGCTCAGCAAAAATCTGGTTGATAGCCGTCAATACACCCGGACGGTTTTCATGGATGTGCAGCAGACGGCTGGCGCTGGCTGCGTGCATCGGCAATGACACTTCCGGGAAGTTAACTGCAGACAAAGTAGATCCGTTGTCAGAGTACTTTGCCAGCTTGCCAGACACTTCTAAGCCGATATTTTCCTGCGCTTCCTGGGTTGAACCACCAATGTGCGGCGTCAAAATCACATTGTCGAACTCGCACAGCGGAGAGTTGAAAGGATCGCTGTTGGTGGCAGGTTCAACCGGGAAGACGTCAATAGCGGCACCGGCCAGATGCTTGTTTGCCAGCGCATTACACAACGCGGGGATATCAATCACGGTTCCGCGCGCGGCGTTGATCAGCAGCGAGCCGGGCTTCATTAGCGCCAGCTCTTCAGCACCCATCATATTTTGCGTCGATGGCGTTTCTGGCACGTGCAGGCTGACCACATCGCTCATGTTGAGCAAGTCAGAGAGATGGCGAACCTGTGTAGCGTTACCCAGCGGCAGTTTGCTTTCGATATCGTAGAAGAACACGTGCATACCCAGGCTCTCGGCCAGCACACCCAGCTGCATGCCGATATGGCCATAGCCGATGATACCCAGTTTTTTGCCACGCGCTTCGTAGGAACCGTTAGCGACTTTATTCCAGATACCACGGTGTGCTTTGGCGTTCGCCTCCGGAATACCGCGCAGCATCAGCAGCATTTCGCCAATCACCAGCTCAGCCACCGAACGGGTATTCGAGAACGGTGCGTTGAACACCGGTACGCCGCGTTTCGCCGCAGCGCCAAGATCAACCTGATTAGTACCGATACAGAAGCAGCCGACAGCCACCAGCTTTTCAGCGGCAGCAAAGATCTCTTCAGTCAGTTGGGTGCGGGAACGGATACCAATGAAGTGCGCATCGCGGATGGAGGATTTCAGCGACTCCGCATCCAGCGCCCCTTTGTGAAACTCGATGTTGGTGTAGCCTGCTGCACGCAGGTTTTCCAGCGCACTCTGGTGAACGCCTTCCACCAGCAGGAACTTAATCTTGTCTTTTTCCAGTGATACCTTTGCCATTTCCCGACCCTATTCAGAATTCAACGAGTACTACCATAAGGTAGCCTTCTGTCAAAATATCAAATATTTCGTGCGCAGCAATACAAACGATTGCCTGGCGACCAGCACGCGCCCATGCGTAGACAGCACAAAGCCGTACAAAATCATGGCATCTCTATAGGACAGAGTACGAACCTGCTGCTGATGAACCTTTTGTGACATAAGTCACCAAATTTCAGCCTGGCGAGAAAAGATGTTTTGCGCATGGAAATAACCGGCGCACTGCCTGCGCCGGACAGATCATTTTACGATGGTTTTCACGCCTTCAGCGCTGCCAATCAGCGCAACATCGGCACCGCGCGCGGCAAACAGGCCAACCGTCACCACGCCTGGCAGCGCGTTAATGGTTTTTTCCAGCTCGATGGGATCAAGAATACGCAGATTATGTACGTCGAGAATAATGTTGCCGTTATCGGTGATAACGTTCTGACGATACTCGGGCAAGCCGCCCAGCTTCACCAGTTCACGTGCCACAAAGGAACGCGCCATGGGAATGACTTCAACCGGCAGCGGGAAGTGGCCCAGTACATCAACTTCTTTCGATGCATCCGCAATACAGATAAATTTCTTCGCCACTGCGGCGACGATTTTCTCGCGGGTTAGCGCGGCGCCACCGCCTTTGATCATCTGCATCTGCGGGTTGATTTCATCAGCACCATCTACGTAAACCGACAGCTCATCAATCTCGTTAAGATCGAAGACATGGATGCCTAAGGCTTTCAGTTTCTCGGTTGAGGCTTCCGAGCTGGAAACCGCGCCTTCAATCTGATTCTTGATGGTGCCGAGCGCATCAATGAAATGCGCTGCGGTTGAACCTGTACCAACACCGACAATCGTGCCCGGCTCTACGTATTTTAGCGCTGCCCAACCTACCGCTTTTTTCAGTTCATCCTGGGTCATGGTATGTTTAAAACCTGTGCGACATCGAAGTGTGCGTAGTATAAAACAAGGCGTCGTAAAAAAGCGCGACTGTTAAACCGCCGATTTACGTCTTTGGAAGCCAGCCCGCAAAAAAGCGCCGCAGCACAATTTGACAGTTTTATGGCATAGTAATGTCCACCTGAACGAGAGAGAACAACAATGAAACGCCCGGATTATCGAACGCTTCAGGCGCTGGATGCTGTGATTCGTGAGCGCGGCTTTGAGCGCGCGGCACAAAAACTTTGTATTACGCAATCTGCGGTTTCTCAGCGTATTAAACAGCTGGAGAATTTATTCGGTCAGCCGCTGCTGGTGCGTACCGTACCGCCGCGTCCCACCGAGCAGGGACAAAAATTGCTGGCGTTATTGCATCAGGTTGAGCTACTGGAAGAGGAGTGGCTAGGTGACGATAACGGCGGAACAACGCCACTGCTGCTGTCGCTGGCGGTCAACGCCGACAGTCTGGCAACCTGGCTGCTGCCGGCGCTAAAAGATGTGCTGGCCGATTCGCCTGTGCGTCTGAATTTGCAGGTGGAAGATGAAACCCGCACCCAGGAACGTCTGCGTCGCGGTGAAGTGGTTGGTGCAGTGAGTATTCAGCCGCAACCGCTACCAAGCTGTTTGGTGGATCAACTGGGCGCATTGGATTATCTGTTCTGCGCATCGCCAGAATTTGCCGCACGCTATTTCCCAAACGGCGTTACGCGCTCGGCGTTACTGAAAGCGCCGGCGGTGGCATTCGACCACTTGGATGATATGCATCAGGCATTTTTACAGCAGAACTTTGACCTGTCGCCGGGCAGCGTGCCCTGCCACATCGTTAACTCATCAGAAGCCTTTGTGCAGTTAGCCCGCCAGGGTTCCGTGTGCTGTATGATTCCGCATCTGCAAATTGAGCGCGAGCTGGCGCAAGGTGAGCTGGTGGATTTAACGCCGGGCTTGTACCAGCGTCGGATGCTGTATTGGCACCGTTTTGCTCCGGAAAGTCGCTTGATGCGCAGCGTAACAGATGCGCTGATCGCGCATGGCCATCGCGTGCTGCGTCAGGATGTTTCGCCGGTGTAATGTTCAGGTCGCCATAAATGGCGACCTGATATCAAGCGTTACGGCGTATTCGGTTTGATTTCGAATACTACATCCACCTGATCGTCGAAGTGAATGCTCTGCTGCTCGTAAGTTTGCTGCGCGGTGGTGTCTGTGGGTGCGGCGGCGGCTTTATACATGCGCGCCATCGGCATTGGCTGGTAGTTAGCAACGTGGTAACGGATGCTGTACACCGAACCCAATTTTGCGTTGAAACCTTCTGCCAGCGCATTTGCCTGCTGCGTCGCATTGGCGATCGCCACTTTACGCGCCTGCTCTTTATAGCTGTCCGGATTCGCCACGCCCAACTCCACTGAACGGATCTCATTCAGGCCCGATTTCAGCGCACCATCCAGCAGTTCGTTCAGCTTATCTAGCTTACGCAACGTCACCTGGACCTGACGCTCAGCACGATAACCTTTCAGTACTGACTTACCCTCTTTGGTGTAGTCGTACTCCGGCTGCGTACTCAGGTTTGCCGCATCGATATCTTTTTTCTCAATACCATTCTTTTGCAGGAAATCGAAGTATTGCGCCACGCGGTCATCAGCTTGTTTTTTTGCTTCCGCCGCGTCTTTCGAGGAAACATTAACCACAATAGCGAGCGTCGCAATATCGGGTTTGGCATCAACACTTGCTTGCCCAGAAGTCACCACATGCGGTCCATTTGGCAATTCACCCGCCTGGACTAAACCGGACATTGCGCCAGTGCTCATTACGGCGGCTAGCGCCAGTGCTTTCAGTTTCACGAAAGTCCTCCTTGAGGGATTCAATTTGCAGGTCGCCACTATGGCTAAACCCAAAACACATTACCATGCGTGATGGTCTGAGTTTTGAATTGACAAAAAGTTCGGGCAATCTGCTGTTTTAACGTCGCCGCGATCGCAAAGTTTGGTGAACAGATTCGCCAAAACCCCACTAAATCGTTTCTATTAAAGAAACACTCGGCATTCGGGAGTTGCATAATGACTGAACAACCGCTTAGCCAAACCGCTACCAGCATGCGAGCAGGTCGTACCCGCTTTCTGATGCTGGGTTTGGTGTTTATTAATATCATTATCAACTACATGGACCGCACCAATCTGTCGGTTGCCGCCACTGAGATGGCGGGCGAATTACGCTTCACGCCGATGGAGATGGGGTTAATCTTTTCCGCCTTCGGCTGGATCTATGCCGCCTTGCAGATTCCCGGAGGATTTCTCATTGATCGTCTCGGAGCTCGCCTGGTCTACGGGGTTGGCTTATTTGTCTGGTCGCTCATTACCCTACTGCATGCTTTTGCCTGCACGTTCGCCGCGCTGTTTGGCCTGCGCTTGGGTGTCGGCGCGTTTGAAGCACCGGTGATGCCCGCCAATAATCGGGTGATTTCCAGCTGGTTTCCGGAGCACGAGCGCGCCAGCGCCATTGGTATCTACTCATCCGCACAGTTTGTCGGGCTGGCCTGTATGACGCCGCTGCTGTTCCACGTGCAGGATGCGTTTGGCTGGCGCGGCCTGTTTCTCATCACCGGGTTGGCGGGCATGGTTTGGGCGCTGCTGTGGTATTGGCTTTACCGCGAGCCACATCAACATAAACGGGTCTCCGCAGCAGAACTGAACTACTTGCGCCATAACGGCGCGCTACTGCAGAGCGAGCAAGGCCATCACCCCACCAAAGCACGCTGGCGTGATTTAGCGCAGATGTTCCGCAGCCGCAAATTGGTCGGCATCTATATTGGACAATTCACCATCTCCGCCACCTTCTGGTTCTTTCTCACCTGGTTTCCCACCTATCTGGTGGAGTATCGCCACATGGGGTTCATCAAAAGTGGCTATGTGGCATCGGTGCCCTACTTCGCCGCTTTCTGCGGTGTGCTGCTGGCCGGATTTGCCTCAGATCGCATGATGCGACGGGGGGTATCCACCAGCGTGGCACGCAAGTTACCGGTGATCCTCGGGCTGTTCCTGACGCTTTTCATCCTCGGTGCCAATTACACCGACGATTCGACGCTGATCATTGTGTTTATGTCGCTGGCATTCTTCGGCAACGGTTTGGCAACCATCACCTGGGTTTTTGTCACCGCACTGGCTCCGCGCCATTTGATTGGCCTGGCGGGCGGCGTGTTTAACTTTACGGGTGCGCTCTCTTCCATCGTGGTGCCAATTGCCATTGGCGCCTTGATTGATGGCGACAACTTCGCACCAGCTTTGGCGTTTATCGCCGTGCTGGCCGCTATTGGTATCGGTAGCTATCTATTTATTGTGGGGAAAATTGACCATGTTAGTGCGGGCTAATCAAAACCTGCGCCAGAGTTTGCAGCTGTTGCAGACGCTCCGCGAGATGCGCCTCATCAGGTTGCCAGATTTTAGCAAAGGCCAGCGCCGCGCGATTGTTATCGATTGGCTGCGCCATGCTGATTTCACCGTCATCACGATGCCAAATCAGATGGTCTTCACCACGCTTGCGCGCCAGCAGCGGAGCAATTTGTTGCCACTGTCCATCGCTAAAGCGCGGTTGCAGCGCCTCATCACTTTCAGCCGCCAGCAGCGACACGCCAATTACCGATTGCCAGGCAGGCAGCATACGAAAGCCAGCCAGCGCCTGACTGGCGCTGGTACGTTCGCCGGGCTCAGAGTGCCAGATATAGATCACCTGATCTTCCCACAGTACGCCCAGGGCAACCACGATATCACGCGGCGCGTGAAGTTCCAGCTGTGGCAAAGCCTGCGCAAACAGCGAAGAGCCGCGTATCGCCTGCGCCGCCAGCGCGTGAATGCCAGGACCAGGCAGATAACGCCGATGTTCATCCTGCGTCGTCAGACCTATTGCTGCCATGGTCATCAGCAGCCGATTAACCCGCGTGCTATTCATCCCCATCTGACGTGCCAATTCACGACAACCTACGGCTTTGTCGCTGGAAACCAGATATTGCAGGCAGCGAATACCATCAATCAGGCTTTGGTTGGGTTGAGAAGACATAGATCACCTGCGGCGGGTAAAACTCAATCTTAGCCTTAGCCATAGAGGAATGAAATGATGCAAATTTTCTCATCACAAAATGCACGCGACTTTCCTCAGCAACAGCTGCAGGCAGACTTATTGGTTGCCGGTGGAGGTTTAGCGGGCGTGTGTGCCGCTTTAGCCGCTGCACGCGAGGGGCTGAGCGTGGTGTTGATTCAGGATCGCCCGGTGCTGGGCGGCAACGCCTCCAGTGAGGTACGCCTGTGGGCTAACGGTGCCACTTCTCACATGGGCAACAACAACCGCTGGGCGCGCGAAGGCGGCATCATGGGCGAGATCATGGAGGAGAATCTGTGGCGTAATAAAGAGGGCAATCCCGTACTGTTTGATCTGGTGCTGCTGGATATTGTGCAGGCACAGCCGGGACTGACCTTACTGCTCAATACTGTGGTTACTGATATCGAAAAATCTGGCCGCCGCCTGCAGGCCGTACAGGCATTTAACGCTATCAACCAGACGCACTATCGGGTTTCGGCCGCGCAGTTTATTGATGCCAGCGGAGATGGCGTCCTGGGCTATCTGGCCGGTGCCGCACATCGTGTCGGCGCAGAATCCGTTGACGAGTTTGGCGAGAAAATGGCGCCAGGCGAAAATTTTGGCCACAAGCTCGGGCATTCGATCTACTTTTACACCAAACGCGCCGCACAGCCCGTCCGCTTTGTACCGCCCTCTTTTGCGCTGAAAGAGATCAGCGCTATTCCGCGCTACCAACGCCTGAATGCTACTCTCAACGGTTGCGATTTATGGTGGCTGGAATGGGGCGGACGGCTGGATACCGTGCACGAAAGCGAAGCCATTAAGTGGGAACTGTGGAAAATTGTCTGGGGCGTGTGGGATTACATCAAAAACGCCGGTGAATTCCCGGATGCCGCTAACCTCACCATTGAATGGGTTGGGCTCATTCCCGGCAAGCGCGAGAGCCGACGTTTTCTTGGCGATACGCTGCTCTGCCAGCAGGACATCATTGAGCAGCGCGATCACTACGATGCCGTGGCGTATGGCGGCTGGTCGATTGATTTGCATCCGGCCGACGGCGTCTATAGCCAACACGAAGGGTGTCGTCAGTTTCACAGCAAAGGCACCTACACCATTCCATTCCGCGCGTTGTATAGCCAATCGCTGGATAATTTGCTGTTAACCGGCCGCCTTATCTCCGCAACGCACGTGGCATTTGGCAGCGCACGCGTGATGTGTACCTGCGGCGTACTGGGTGAAGTCGTGGGACGCGCAGCCGTCATCTGTCAGCGGCAACAGCTTACGCCCGCCGAGCTGGCGCAGCCGGATCGGGTGGGAGACCTGCAGCAACAGTTGCTGCGTCAGGGCGCATTTATACCGCGCGTGCCGCTGGCGAATCCAGCCCGAGACGCACAGGTTACGGTCAGCAGTACGCTACAGCTGCGCGCCCTGCCCGCGGATGCAGGATGGCAGCCCATGACATCTCGCTGCGCACTGCTGCTGCCGATAAAAGCAGGCGAACGGTTGCCGGCCATCACCGTGCAACTGCGTGCCGCGCGGGCGCAAACCTTACAGGTGTCGCTGCTCACCAGTGACAACCCCGCCAATACCTGCGGCGATCGCCCGCTCGCCGCGCAACGCATCGAGGTCAACGATCAGGGCGCTTATCGCCTGAATTTTGATTATCTGGCCGATAGCGATCGCTATCTGTTTATCGCTTTTGCAGAGAATCCGGATATTGAGATGGCGCTGACCAGCCAGCGTTTGCCGGGCGTGATGATGGTGTTTAATAGCCTCAACCCTCGCGTAGCAAAACGTACCCGTCAGATTAATGATGGTGATTACGGGATTGATGAGTTTGATTTTTGGTTGCCGCGTCGCGCGCCGCAGCAAATCCTGCTGGCCTTTGCGCTGGAAGCGCCGCTGCAGCTGTGGCATCGCGATTATTTGCTGAATGGCAAGTTACGTCCGGAACGCCACACAAACTGCTGGGTGCCGGCGCTGGACGACGCACATCCCCATGTAAGCTGGCAATGGCGGGAACCGCAGCAGGCGCGCCAACTCACCTTGTTATTTGATAACGATTTCGATCATGCGATGGAGACGGTGCAGATGGGGCATGCGCAGTCGATAACGCCACACTGCACCACGCATTATCGCTTGTGGCTGGATGACACATTACTGGTTGAAGTGCAGGAAAATCACCATTCACTGTGTCATCACCTTGTGCCGCAGGAAATGCGTTTTCGCCAAATCCGGCTGGAACTGCTCGCCAGTGCGGGTTCGCTGCCCGCACTTTACGGCTTACATCTGCATTAGAACGCAGCTATCCCCTGGCGCGCCAGCTGGATGGCGATAAACCACATCACGCCACCAACCAGCAGATTAATAACGCGTTGCGCCCGCACGGTGCGCAATCGTGGTGACAGCCATGCCGCCATCAGTGCCAGGCCAAAGAACCAAATAATTGACGCGCTAACGGTGCCAAAGGCAAACCAGCGGCGTGCGTCCACTGATGGCAACTGGCTGCCCAGGCTGCCAAGTACTACAAAAGTATCGAGATAGACGTGCGGATTGAGCCAGGTTACCGCCAATAGTGTGGCGATAATGCGCCAACGTCCCTGCTTCAGCTCGGCTTCAGAAGCCAACGACACATCACCTTGCCATGCACTGCGCAGCGCACCCCAACCATACCACAGCAAAAATGCCACGCCCGCCCAGGTAATGATCATCAGTAAGATGGGTGATTGATTCAGCAACGCGCTGCCGCCAAAAATTCCGCCACAGATCAGCGCAATATCGCTAAGGGTACAGAGCGCAGCGGTCATCAGATGGTAATGGCGCTTGATGCCCTGATTCATCACGAAAGCATTTTGCGGACCTAATGGCAGGATTAGCGCGGCACCAAGGGCAAGCCCTTGTAAATAAACAGATAACACAGTGTCATTCCTGAACAATAAGAAGATGCTGTGCAGTATAGTGAGGTGAGAGTATTAGAGGAAATTGAAAGAATTAATTACTCATTAGTTTCATTAATAAAAAAGGCACCCGCAGGTGCCTCTTGCTCAATTACTCGGTGCGAGCGGGCAGCTGTTGCTCGCTTTTCACCTGATGCAGATGCACATCCATCTGCGGATAAGGAATACCAATTGCATTCGCATCCAGCGTGCGCTTGAAGTTCTTCATCAGGTCCCAATAGACGTTTTGCAGATCGCTGCTTTTGCTCCAGCAACGTACGACAAAGTTGAGCGATGAAGCCGCCAGTTCGTTCAGGCCAATCTGAATGCCGAGATCTTTTAAGACGCGCTCATCCGCTTCCACCACTTCCTGTAACAGTGCAATGACCTGATCAACATCCGCATCGTAGGCCACGCCAATGATGAATTCATTACGACGAATCGGTTCACGTGAATAGTTAATGATGTTGCCGGCAATGATTTTACCGTTTGGCACCACCACAATTTTGCCATCGGCGCTTTTCAGGGTCGTAGAGAAAATCTGTACGTTCTGCACGGTACCCATCACACCACCAAGATCAACAAACTCACCGGTTTTGAACGGACGGAAGGTCACCAGCAGCACGCCGGCAGCAAGATTCGACAGCGACCCTTGCAATGCTAAACCCACGGCCAAACCAGCGGCACCCAGCACGGCGATCACCGAGGCGGTTTGCACGCCAACGCGACCCAATGCAGCAATAATGGTGAACGCGATAACGCCGTATCGCACCATCGCCGAGAGGAAATCAGCCACGGTGGCATCAATATGACGCGCCAGCAGCACGCGGTTAATGGCATTTGAAATAATGCGTGCGATGAACATACCAATGATGATGGTAACGATCGCCGCCACAATATTGACCGCATAGCTAAGGATCAGTGCCTGATTACGTACCAGCCATCCACCGGCACTGTTAATGCCATTAACGACATTTAAGTCTTCCATTTGTTAGCCCTGTTATTGAGTTTCCCGCGGGAAAATGCAAAAAACTGCCAGATTGACTCCGACACTCCGATTACAAGGTTAAACAAAAATAGGGCGAAGCGCCAAAAATGGCCTGAATTCGTGGGATTTTCCAGACGAGACGCATAAAAAAAGGCCCTTTCGGGCCTTTTTTGTACTGTAAGGAATAATTACAGGACGTCGACAGCGTTAAGTTCTTTGAATGCTTGTTCCAGACGAACAACCATTGATGCCTGCGCTGAACGCAGCCAAACGCGTGGATCGTAGTATTTCTTGTTCGGGCTATCAGCGCCGTTCGGGTTACCCAGCTGGCCTTGCAGATAGGCTTCGTTCTTTTTGTAGTACTGCAGGATACCGTCCCAAGTTGCCCACTGGGTGTCGGTATCGATGTTCATTTTGATTACGCCGTAACCGATTGATTCTTCGATTTCTGCCGCAGAAGAACCAGAACCACCGTGGAACACGAAGTTAAGCGCGTTGTGCGGCAGATTATGTTTCTTGGTTACGTATTCTTGAGAATCACGCAGGATGGTTGGGGTCAGTTTCACATTGCCTGGCTTGTACACGCCGTGCACGTTACCAAAGGAAGCCGCGATAGTGAAACGTGGGCTGATTTTGTTCAGCTCGGTGTAGGCGTAATCAACGTCTTCTGGCTGGGTGTACAGGGCAGAAGCGTCCATGTGGCTGTTGTCCACGCCGTCTTCTTCGCCACCGGTGCAGCCCAGTTCGATTTCCAGGGTCATATCCAGCTTAGCCATACGTGCCAGATACTTAGAGGAGATCTCGATGTTCTCTTCCAGTGACTCTTCAGATAGATCAATCATGTGCGAGGAGAACAGTGGCTTACCGGTTTTCTTGAAGTGCTCTTCGCCCGCGTCCAGCAGACCATCGATCCACGGCAGCAGTTTCTTCGCGCAGTGGTCGGTGTGCAGGATAACCGGCACGCCGTATTTTTCAGCCATCAGATGCACATGATAGGCACCCGCAATAGCACCAGCGATTGCCGCGCCTTGTGGCTCATCAGTTTTAAAACCTTTACCGGCGATGAAGGCAGCACCACCATTGGAGAACTGAACGATGACCGGCGCTTTCACTTTGGCCGCAGTTTCCAGTACCGCGTTGATGGAATCCGTGCCAACGCAGTTAACTGCAGGCAGAGCGAATTTGTTTTCTTTCGCTACTTGGAAAATTTTCTGAACGTCGTCACCAGTGACAACGCCGGGTTTTACGAAATCAAAAATTTTAGACATGGTTGTGTCCCGTTTCGTTACCGTTCATCCCCGAAGGGATTGCGATTTGATTGCCCAAAAAAGGGCTAGCCTTCAGGCGACGCCGAAGCGCCGCCCCCAAAGAGTTACTGCTTCGCGCGCTCTTCCAGCATAGCAACTGCTGGCAGTTTTTTGCCTTCCACGAACTCGAGGAATGCGCCGCCGCCGGTAGAGATATAGGAGATCTTATCTTCGATACCGAACAGGTCGATAGCGGCCAGCGTATCGCCGCCACCGGCAACAGAGAATGCATTGCTATCAGCGATGGCGTTGGCCACGATCTCGGTACCTTTACGGAAGTTAGGGAATTCGAACACGCCAACCGGACCGTTCCACAGGATGGTTTTCGCGTCTTTCAGGATCGCAGCCATCGCGTTCGCAGTTTCGTCGCCGAAGTCCATAATCTCTTCGTTATCCGCAACTTCGGTAACCTTTTTCACGGTTGCCGGTGCAGTTTCAGAGAATTCCGTGCCTACGCGGGAATCGGTAGGAACCGGGATGCCGTGCTCATCACGCAGCTTTTTCGCCGCTTCAACGAAGTCTGGCTCGTACAGTGACTTGCCCACTTTATTATCGATGGCAACGAAGGTATTCGCGATACCACCGCCCACGATCACGGTGTCGGCGATCTTAACCAGCGACTGCAGCACGTCAAATTTGGTAGAAACTTTAGAACCGCCTACCACAGCAACCAGCGGACGCTCTGGATTGCTCATCACTTTACCCAATGCTTCCAGCTCAGCAGACAGCAGCGGACCGGCGCAAGCGATAGGCGCGAACTTGCCCACGCCGTGGGTAGAAGCCTGCGCACGGTGCGCAGTGCCGAACGCATCCATGACGAAGACGTCGCACAGCGCGGCATATTTCTTCGACAAAGTTTCTTCGTCTTTTTTCTCGCCTTTGTTAAAGCGTACGTTTTCCAGCACCACCAGCTCACCCGCGCCAACTTCTACGCCTTCGAGATAGTCTTTCGCCAGGGTTACGTTGGTGCCGTTCAGTTTTTCTTTCAGGTAGTTAACAACCGGCAGCAGGGAGAACTCTTCGTTGTATTCACCTTCGGTCGGACGACCCAGGTGAGAGGTAACCATCACTTTCGCGCCCTGTTTCAACGCCGCTTCGATGGTAGGCAGAGAAGCACGAATACGTGCATCTGACGTCACTTTCCCTTCTTTCACTGGCACGTTGAGATCGGCACGGATCAGAACGCGTTTACCAGCAAGATCCAGATCGGTCATCTTAATTACAGACATGGTGAACCCTCTCGTTGATTCTCATAAGTTTTGCCAGACGCAGTCCGCGTCTTACCTGAAACCGCTTGCGGCCATTGCTAACGTCGTGTCGATCATGCGGTTAGCAAAGCCCCACTCGTTGTCACACCAAACCAGCGTTTTGATAAGGTGATGACCACTAACCCGCGTTTGCGTGCCATCAACGATGGCACTGTGCGGATCATGGTTAAAATCTACTGAGACTAACGGTAATTCCGTATAGTCAACTATACCACGAAACGCCCCTTCTGACGCGTTTTGCAGCAACGCGTTGACCTCACACGCCTTCACCGCCTCGCGCACAGACACGCTCAAATCAATGGCTGTCACGTTGATGGTGGGTACGCGCACCGCAATAGCCTCGAAGCGATCGTTAAATTTCGGAAAAATACGGGTAATGCCAGCAGCAAGACGCGTATCCACCGGAATGATCGATTGGCTAGCGGCGCGGGTACGGCGCAGATCGCTGTGATAGGCGTCAATCACCTGCTGATCGTGCATCGCTGAGTGAATGGTGGTCACGGTGCCCGACTCAATGCCAAACGCATCATCCAACAATTTGATCACCGGAATAATACAGTTGGTGGTACAGGATGCGTTGGAGACGATGCGGTCAGTTTGTTTAAGAGCTTGTTCGTTTACACCGAACACCACGGTGGCATCAAGATCGTTACCGCCAGGATGCGAGAACAACACTTTCTTCGCGCCCGCCAGCAAATGTGCCTCGCCATCGGCGCGGCTACCGTAAACGCCGGTGCAATCCAGCACGATATCCACATTCAATTCTCGCCACGGCAGCACCTCTATTTCGGCCTGATGCAGGATGCGGATGGTGTCCTCGCCAACAAACAGTTGGTCGCGCTCCTGGCGCACATCAAAGGCAAAACGTCCATGGCTGGTATCGTACTTCAGCAGATGCGCCATGCCGGCGGCGTCCGCCAGTTCGTTAATGGCGACCACGGTGATTTCAGCCCGGCGGCCGGTTTCATACAGAGCGCGCAACACGTTACGCCCGATACGACCAAAACCATTTATTGCTACGCGAACGGTCATCTCTACCTTCAACAACACCCGAAAAAACGTGCCGATTAGCCTGAGCGTTTCACACCGTTTTGTACAGGGAATTATTGTCTGTCAGCAGAGGCAAAATGTAGAAACTCGCTCACGACTGAAACGGTTCAGCTAGAGTAATGCAACAGAGGAATAACGGGAATGATTGCGATCAATTGAGTGGCAGAATATTGGATCTACGTCACAAATTTTGCATGAAGAAATTATTACTGCAGGAATAATTGAACCGTTTCAGGTTAGAGGTAGGAGATATGTTACAGATGCGCGCGATGAATCGCGCCGCTACAGGCGGTGCATAACCGGTAGCGGCGCAATTTATTACGCAAAATTACAGAATCGATTTCGCCGTCTTAACTACGTTCTCAACGGTGAAGCCAAACTCTTTGAACAGCTGATCCGCCGGCGCTGACTCACCGAAGGTGGTCATACCGACGATTGCGCCGTTCAGGCCGGTGTATTTGAACCAGTAATCGGCGATGCCCGCTTCGATTGCCACGCGTGCGGCAACGGCTTTCGGCAGCACGGATTCACGGTACGCCGCATCCTGCTTATCGAAGGCGTCGGTAGACGGCATAGAGACCACGCGCACCTTACGGCCTTCGGCCGTCAGCTGCTCATACGCCGCCACCGCCAGCTCCACTTCGGAACCGGTAGCGATCAGGATCAGCTCAGGCGTTCCCTGGCTGTCTTTCAGCACGTAACCGCCGCGCGCCACATTAGCCAGCTGCTCAGCGCTGCGATCCTGCTGTGCCAGGTTCTGACGCGAGAAGATCAGTGCCGATGGACCGTCAACGCGCTCGATGGCGTACTTCCACGCCACTGCAGATTCAACCTGGTCGCACGGGCGCCACAGGCTCATGTTTGGCGTCACGCGCAGGCTGGCCATCTGCTCAACCGGCTGGTGCGTTGGGCCATCTTCGCCCAGGCCAATCGAGTCATGCGTGTAGACCATGATCTGACGGATTTTCATCAGCGCGGCCATACGTGCGGCGTTACGCGCGTACTCAACGAACATCAGGAAGGTGGCGGTGTACGGCAGGAAGCCGCCATGTAGCGCAATACCGTTGGCGATAGCGGTCATACCGAATTCGCGCACGCCGTAGTGAATATAGTTGCCCGCCGCGTCTTCATTGATCGGCTTAGAACCCGACCACATGGTGAGGTTGCTTGGCGCCAGGTCAGCGGAGCCGCCCAGGTATTCCGGCAGGATTTTACCAAATGCTTCAATGGCATTCTGCGAGGCTTTACGGCTGGCGATTTTCGCCGGGTTGGCCTGCAGCTGCTCAATGAACTTCTGCGACTCGCTGGCCCAGTTAGCCGGCAATTCGTTGTTCACGCGACGCTTGAACTCAGCAGCCAGCTCTGGATGCGCGACAGCGTAGGCAGCAAACTTCTTATCCCACGCAGACTCTTTCGCCTGGCCGGCTTCTTTAGCATCCCACTGCGCGTAAATGTCTGAAGGGATTTCGAACGGACCGTGGTTCCAGCCCAGCTGTTTGCGGGTCAGCGCGATTTCATCGGCACCCAGCGGCGCGCCGTGCGAGTCGTGCGTGCCGGCTTTGTTCGGCGAACCGAAGCCAATCACGGTTTTGCACATCAGTAGCGAAGGTTTATCGGAAACCGCTTTGGCTTCTTCCACCGCTTTCTTAATCGCGTCAGCGTCGTGACCGTCCACGCCGCGCACTACGTGCCAGCCGTAGGCTTCGAAGCGTTTCGCGGTGTCGTCCGTGAACCAGCCATCCACGTGGCCGTCGATAGAGATGCCGTTGTCATCATAGAAGGCAACCAGTTTGCCCAGCTTCAGGGTACCGGCGATAGAGCACACTTCGTGAGAAATGCCTTCCATCATGCAGCCGTCGCCCATAAACACGTAGGTGTTATGGTCTACGATGTCATGACCGGGACGGTTGAACTGCGCCGCCAGCGTGCGCTCGGCAATGGCAAAACCGACCGCGTTTGCAATGCCCTGGCCTAGCGGGCCGGTGGTGGTTTCCACGCCAGCGGTGTAGCCGTATTCCGGATGACCTGGAGTTTTAGAATGCAGCTGACGGAAGTTCTGCAGTTCGCTCATTGGCAGGTTGTAGCCAGTGAGATGCAGCAGGCTGTAAATCAGCATTGAGCCGTGACCGTTAGACAGCACGAAGCGGTCGCGATCTGCCCACAGCGGGTTAGTAGGGTTATGGTTCAGGAAGTCACGCCACAGCACTTCGGCAATGTCCGCCATGCCCATTGGGGCACCCGGATGTCCCGAATTGGCTTTCTGTACTGCATCCATACTTAACGCGCGAATGGCGTTGGCAAGCTCTTTACGAGAGGGCATCTTCTACTCCAGGTCGGATTAATGCTCCGCCACGCTTAACTTATTGTAATTAATCAGTTATAAGGCGAAGCGAGAAAAAAGTCGCACATCAATGTACATGAAAATCAGGGCAAAAGTACATGCATCAGGGTGCTAAATCACGGCGATTCGGTTGCATTTCCAGCCTTGTCTGCTAGCAAGTGAACAACTTGCGAGCTATAACCAAAGCGTTTAAACGCCTGTGTCTGTTTCAGGTGTTTGTTTTCTTTACCTTGTTACTCAAAGGATGCTGATATGAAAATGAGAGCCACCGTTCTCGCTCTGGGCATGGCTTCGCTATTAAGCGGTTGCCAGGGATTCGATAACAACGCGCTGCTGCAATCTGGCGCACAGGCCTATCAGGCCTATACGTTGAACGATTCACAGGTGAAGGAGTTAAGCGATCAATCCTGTGCGCAGATGGATAAAGACAACCAACTGGCCCCCGCTAACAGTGAATATCAGCAGCGACTGAACAAAATCGCTGCCGCGCTGGGCGACAACATCAACGGCGTGCCGGCCAACTACAAGGTGTATCTCACCAAAGACGTCAATGCCTGGGCAATGGCGAACGGTTGCATCCGCGTCTACAGCGGGTTGATGGATATGATGACTGACAACGAAGTGGAAGGCGTACTCGGCCATGAAATGGGCCACGTGGCGCTTGGCCATACGCGCAAAGCGATGCAGGTTGCGCTCACCACCACGGCAACGCGCAGCGCGGCGGCATCGGTTGGCGGCGTGATTGGCTCGCTATCGCAGTCGGAACTGGGTGAAATGGGTGAGAAATTAGTGAATGCACAATTCTCGCAAACCCAGGAGTCTCAAGCTGATGATTACTCTTACGATCTGCTGAAAAAGCGCGGCATTAATCCACTCGGCTTAGCAACCAGTTTTGAGAAACTGTCGAAGCTGGAACAGGGTCATCAGAGCACAATGTTTGATTCGCATCCTGATTCTGCAGCCCGCGCGCAACATATCCGTGACCGGATTGCATCGGGTAAGTAATGCGCATAAAAAAGGAGCGCATCAAAGCGCTCCTTAACACGTAGGGTTGGCATTCATGCCAACCTGGCAAAACTCAGCGCTTAAACAAGCCGTCCACCATCGCGCCCAAATCCTGCGTACTGGACGTGTCGACGTGTCCCTGCGGCGACAGCTTATCAATTACCTGCGGCAGCAGCGCCGCCAGCGTGCCGGATGCACCATTCACATCGGTACCCAGCTTATCCGCCAGCGACTGCAGCTGATCCTGGCCGAGCGCATTTTGAATCTCGCCGCTATTAACCGGTTGATTGTTACCGCTGCCAATCCAGGTATTCAGCACCTGCCCAAGGCCGCCCTGCTGGAACTTTTGCAGCAACACTTCAACGCCGCCCTGCTCCTGCACCCAGTTCCAGATAGCCATAAGCTGCTGGAGCTGATTGCCCTGCCCGCTTCCGTTGTTATTTCCCAGCGATCCAACTAAATCATCAAGTAAGCCCATCGTTGCCTCCGCAGATTAATTGACTGCCAGTAAGTGTAGCCGCAAGCGCAAGGATTAACCTTTATTCGCCGCCTGTACGTGCAGCATATCGAGTGCCAACGTCGCCGCCGCCAGCGAAGTCAGATCCGCATGATCGTAGCCCGGCGCCACTTCCACCAGATCCATACCGACAATATTCATGCCCTGCAAACCACGAATCAGCTTGGTAGCTTTGTCGCTGGTCAGGCCGCCAATCACTGGCGTACCGGTGCCCGGCGCGTGTGCAGGATCGAGGCAATCGATATCAAAGGTCAGATACACCGGCAGATCGCCAACGGTGCGCTTCACTTCCGCCAGAATATCGTCAACGCTGCGATCGTTGACCTGCGCCGCATCCAGCACGTTAAAACCGAGGCTCTTATCGAACTCAGTACGGATACCAATTTGCACAGAGTGCTGTGGATCGATCAGGCCCTCTTTCGGCGCGGTGAAGAACATAGTGCCGTGATCGAAGGTTGGACCGTTGGAATAGGTATCGGTATGCGCATCAAAGTGCACCAGCGCCATTTTGCCAAAGTGCTTAGCGTGCGCGCGCAGCAGCGGCAGCGTCACGTAATGATCACCACCGAAGGTCAGCATGCGCTTGCCGTTCGCCAGCAGCTTCTCAGCATGCGCCTGCAGTTTATCTGACAGATCCTGCGAATCGCCGAAGGCATAAACCAGATCGCCGCAATCGACGACATTTAGACGCTGACGCAAATCGAAATCCCACGGCCAGCGGCAGCCTTCCCATGCCAGGTTGGTGGAGATCTGACGGATGGCGCCGGGTCCTAAACGGCTGCCCGGACGGCCTGATGTTGCCGCATCGAAAGGTACACCGGTGATCACCCACTCGGCGTCGCTGTCGTAAGGCTGGAAGTTAACCGGGAAACGCATGAAACCAAAGGCGTTGGAAACCAGGGAGTTATCGTACTGATTGCCCAGGGTGTTATACATAAATCGTCCTCTTCCTTATAAAGGCTAGGTTTAATACCCTCAATAATTCATGTTGCAGGACGGCGGCAAACGAGCGAATCCCGATGAACTTACTTAGGTAAGTGATTGGGATGAACGAGAGCAGCCAACGCGCCTACAGCATGAAGTATGGCGGATATAGATGAAAAAAATCCCCTCCGCGTCGTTAGCCCGACGAGGAAGGGATGTGTTAAGCGCGATTATCGCGAAGATTGCCTCGCCCTGCAATCGACGCTTGCAACGCCGATTAACAAAATAGCCACTAAGAAATATTGATAATGGACAAGATATTTTCAATTAACTTAATTATTTGACATCTTAAACCGGAATATAGCCGTATTTTC
Source organism: Pantoea sp. BRR-3P (assembly GCF_039621635.1). NCBI lineage: Bacteria > Pseudomonadati > Pseudomonadota > Gammaproteobacteria > Enterobacterales > Erwiniaceae > Pantoea > Pantoea sp. BRR-3P. The sequence continues at coordinate 576,111 of NZ_CP155066.1, read as the reverse complement.
AATTAGCAGCTTCAATTAGCCGATAAGCGTGCATTTTCGGGCGCGCGAATGATAATTCCTGAAGGTGCTGATTTAATAATCAAGCATCATTTCAGCAAGTTACTCCTCTCTGCTTAAAATCCCTTTTCCGCACGCGCTCCTCTAGTTACCGAAATGCTTACAACTCTGTCAGCTCTTACGCAAATTCAATAATTTTAAGACACGTATAATACGGCTGTTTTTTGAGCGTATCTCTCATGTTTGAGAAATTACTCATTAACCTCAATTCGAATCGTTCCAGTGCACAGGTAGCTGTAAAGCCTGGGGCGGTAGCGTATTAAATTTCAATTAATGATGAGCTTTAATAGATATGGCCAGAAGTGGATTTGAAGTCCAGCAAGCCGTTATCAAGGCGCTGTTCTTTCGGGAAATACGCACGCGTTTTGGTAAGTATCGGCTAGGCTATTTTTGGGCAGTACTTGAGCCTGCGGCACATTTACTTGTGTTGTTAACGATATTTGGTTTCGTAATGCATCGCACCATGCCAGATATCTCATTCCCGGTATTTCTGTTAAACGGTATTATTCCTTATTTTATCTTCAGTAATATTAGCACGCGCTCGGTAGGTGCAATAGAAGCAAACCAGGGATTATTTAACTACCGACCAGTTAAGCCGATTGATACCATTCTCGCCCGCGCATTATTGGAAAGCGTAATTTATGTTACTGTGTATATTCTTCTTATGCTGGTTGTATATATGTCCGGAGAATACTTTGAAATCACCAATTTACTAAAACTCGTTTTAAGTTGGTCGTTGTTAATTATTTTATCCTGTGGCATAGGCTTAATTTTTATGGTGCTGGGAAAAACTATCCCGGAAACGCAAAAGTTTCTACCTATTTTCTTGAAGCCTCTCTACTTTATCTCCGCCATTATGTTCCCACTCCATGCTGTTCCAAAAGAGTATTGGCCGTATTTATTGTGGAATCCCATTTTGCATGCTGTAGAACTGAGTCGTGAGGCAGTGATGCCCGGATATATTAGTGACGGTGTTAGCCTGGAATACCTAGGTTTATTTACGTTGTTAACCTTATTTATCGGCCTGATGCTTTATCGCACAAGAGAAGAGGCAATGTTGACCTCATGATTAAAATTGAAAATCTCACCAAATCGTACCGCACCCCAGCGGGACGACATTATGTATTTAAAGATCTTAATCTTGAGATCCCGAGTGGTAAAAGTGTGGCATTGATTGGGCGCAACGGTGCAGGTAAATCGACCTTGCTACGTATGATTGGTGGTATTGACCGACCAGACAGCGGAAGGATTATTACCGATAAAACTATTTCGTGGCCAGTTGGATTATCAGGCGGATTTCAGGGCAGCCTGACAGGGCGAGAAAATGTTAAGTTTGTTACACGTCTTTATGCAAAAAAAAACGAATTGAATGAGAAGATTGACTTTGTAGAAGAGTTTTCAGATTTGGGTAAATATTATGACATGCCAGTAAAGACTTATTCATCCGGTATGAAGTCTCGCTTAGGATTTGGATTAAGCATGGCATTTGAATTTGATTATTATTTAGTTGATGAAATAACTTCAGTTGGAGATGCTAAATTCAAAGAAAAATGCGAAAACTTATTTTCATCAAAAAAAACAAATTCAAATTTTTTATTTGTTTCTCATAACATGAACTTGTTAAAAAAACATTGCAACACCGTCATTCACATTAAAAAAAATAATGAAATATATATTAATGAAAATATAGATGCCGAAATAAATAATTACTTATCAAACATCACTATTAATCAATAACTTTTAAATTAAACCGTTAATATAACAAGGTAACAAAATGAAAGCATTAATATGGAATTCACCATGGTTCGCGCAAGGAGATATACTTTTTTATAAAAACTGCTTTACCAATCATTTAATACCTCAAGCAAACTTATTAAGTAAAATTGGATATGATGTTGAAGTTGTAACGAATAACTTAATATCTCCAGAATGTTCAAAACTTTCAAAAAAAATAAATATTATTGATTTAAATATAAGCCACATGGCAGAATCCATTGATCTTGTCTCCGATCCATCCGAAGAACTGTATATAAACCCATATGGTGATATATCAAAAAAAATTGAAGGTTATATTGATAAAAAATTATCTACTCATTATGATGTAATACTTTTATGGGAAACTCCTGTTCCTTTTCTAGAAAGCCTATTCCCAGAATCATTGATCATACATCAAATGCCTGGGGCATTTTGTCGAGCACCATATCCTCACATGGTTACTTTTGATCCGATAGGATTATATAGGAACGGACCATTAATTAAGCATTTTGAAGATATCATTGAAGCAACTTTAAATAAAGATAATAAAGAATTTATCAAATACTTTTGTTCTAAATCAAAAGAATCAATTTCGAAACTTCTTCCATTTAATCACAATGATTTAAATCCGAATGCGAAATATAAAAAATTAAAATTATTGCCGTTACAAACAAGCGGACATTATGCATTTCAGGCAGATACTCCTTATAAATCTCAAGCAGACTTTCTATTCGACACTCTTCAAAAGTCTGAGAGTAATACAGGGTTAGTAGTTACTCAATATGTAACACCTAAAGTTAAGGATACTTTTCTCAATGAGGAAGTGTTGCATGCCATTAATAGTACACGGGATAATGTTATTTTCAATAAAAAATTCGATGAAATTAATAGCATTTCACAATATTTAATTCCTCTTGTTGATGAAGTAGTAAGTTGTTCTTCATCCATAGCGATTCAGAGCATGATCTGGAATAAAGACATTATTATACCTCATGATACATTTCTTAAAAACATCAGCAAAGAAAATATTATTTCTTCAAAATGGAATAAAGAAGATATTTATACGGCACTTATAGGGTTTATTCTTAACAAGCAACAAGTGTTAGCAAGCAAAATATTAACGGATGGAGAATTCTTAGACTCACTGATAAAATCAATGCTAAAAAACAAGAAAGAAGGAAAAAAAGGAATAGAACTTTATACCGAATTTACATCTTTAGATTCAGGTTACGCGAAGAGTGTGATTGATAGTTTTAATGTTGAACGCGCATCTAGAGACTTTAAAAATTCAAATGAAAATTTCTCTTCAATAATTGAAGATGCATTAAGAGTTGAAAAAATAATAAAAAACAATGAAATTGAACACATAACATTTGATGTTTTTGATACTTTAATAAACAGAGCTGTTGAAAAGCCGTCGGATGTTTATAAATTCCTAGAGCACAAAGCACTATTAATATCAAATGGAGCAACTGAAGATTTTTCAAAAGTTAGATTAGCTGCAGAAATTGACACGAGAAAAAACTCTAGCAGGGATGAAATAACTCTAAACGAAATTTATCAGGTAATAAAAAATCATTATCATCTTGACCCTGAAACCACTGATAAAATTATGAAGGCTGAGATCGATTTAGAGTTAGAGCTAATTGATATTAGACCTGCAGGAAAGAGATTGTGGGATGCAGCATTAAGAAGTAAAAAACCAATATCTATTATTTCCGACATGTATTTACCCCACCATGCTGTCGAGAGAATTTTAAAAAAAACAGGATATCACAATTATGTAAAACTCTATGTTTCCAGTAGTTATGGGAAAAGAAAAAAAGAAGGTGGCCTTTTCGATATCGTTTTAAATGACCTTAACATTCCAGCAAATAAAATCCTTCATATTGGAGATAATATTGATGCTGATATTAAGATACCTAGATCTAAGGGCTTTTCAACTTTTCGTATTATGCGCGCCATTGATAGGATGAGTCGGCATAAAAGTTACTGTGACATTTTTAGCTCTAAAAAAGGTTCAGGAGAAAAACCTCGTAGTATAATTGCTGGCTTGATTGCAGCCAAACTGTTTGACCTGGAAACTCCAGTGAATGAAGAAACTTCTTTATTCATGGGAAAACCATTTAATCTCGGCTATGCTGCGATTGGCCCAATGATTATGAGTTATATACAATGGGTAAGTCGCCAGGCAAAGAAAGATAAAATTTCTCGTTTGTATTTTCTTTCTAGAGAAGGTTGGCTTTTAAAACAGGTCTACGATGAACTTACTCAAAATGACATAAATGCCCCGAAAAGCTTTTATCTTTATAGCTCCAGAAGAGCTTCACGGGTTGCATCGATTAAAAATAAAAATGACATTCTCAATGTTGCATCGCAACCATTTAGTTCTGGCATAAAACTTTCAAAATTAGTTAACTATCGCTTTGGTCTCGATGAAAACATATTAACTGCAGAGCTTGCTCAGAAGCATGGATTTTCTTCTCACTCTGAGGAACTTGATTCAAATAAAAACACAAAGGTTAACTTTTCCAAATTGTGTTTAAACCTCGAAGAAGAAATACTTAAACAGAGTGAAGTTGAAAGAGAGGCTTACTTAAACTATCTGGATTTTATAGGTTTTAGTAATGAAGAAAAACCAGGTATAGTCGATATTGGCTGGAAAGCAAATATGCAAGCTTCATTAGGTAACTTAATAAACAGGCCTCTAAATGGCTATTACTATGCTACATTACAAGGAGCTGAAGCATGGCTCAATAAAGGGCACCAAATCAAAGCTTATGTTGGCGATTTTGTTTCGAGTGAACACACTAGCACAGCCGTAAAGCATAGACATTTGACAGAGTTTTTCATATGCCACACTGAGAAGAGTTTAGTGTCGATGAGTTTCGATAAGTCAGGAAACCTGTTGAAAAATTTCAGGGACGAGCCTAATCATGCAAAAAGAAGTCAGCTAATTGACGAAATCCATCGTGGAACCATTGAATTTTCTCAAGATGTAATAAAACGTTTTGGAACCAACTTCAACACTGTTTATTCAGACTGGGCTTTGGGAGAAAAAGTCTACTCTCATTTTATTAATAACACCGATAAAAAAGACGCTGCAATGTTAGTTGGATACGCCTTTGAAGATTCCTTCGGCGGAGTGACTGAGAAGTTCATTATTGGTAATAAACCTAACCAAAACTCCGTTTTTTTAAACGGTGCTAAAAGTTTTTTTTCAAATAAACCTAAAGCATCAGTTGAACGAGAAAGTGACATTTCAAATAAAAATAAAATAGGTGAGAACCTTTCCCAATCTACTGAAGTCAAGCATCAACTCAAATCTAAATTATTCAATACTTTAGAAAAACACTTGTTTAACATTTTTTTAAAAAAAAACAAACTAAATAAATATAATAGGGATAGAGATTCTTTCTTTAAAGATTCAAAGCATAAGTCACTTAGGATGTGGTATAAATTGACAAGTTGAAGCTGTTAACATAAGAAGGCGAGCATCTCTCGCCTTCTTATAAATAAAATTTAAAATCAAGCTACAGTTAAAATATTTTTATTGCCTGATCTTTACTTATTAATAAAGGTTTTAATCCATAATTTAACAAAGCACAAATAATACAAATTATTCACCTATGCATTACTTATCATGTGATATCTAAATTCTTGCAATAAATTCTGGTTTGGCTTGGAGGGACATATCCAGAAGGTGTTTAATCGATTCATATAAGACAATTTTTCGATATCATAGAATGCCTTCCCCATCACATTCACCGGTTTAAAATGAATCAACGCTGAAATTCCTACCGTACTGTTAATCGTCACTCCTCCCCTTCATATGCATCAGCAACTCTGGTAGTGGCAAGGCATGCACGTATATCACTCTGCCTACCACGCTAAACATCTAACTCGATTGTTTAATCAGCGGGCTGTAGAAACAATACCCGCGATCCATCGGATGATGTTTAATCACCAGATAGGTATCTTTTGGCGCATGCGCCGCAAATGACTACACTGCCTCATTAATATATTCACGCATATATTTGTACGGGCTGCTATGTTTAATCTGGCTGTCCTTATATAACAAAAGAACGACACGGTAAAAGCGTTGACTTAACTCCCTTTGCAGACGCAGTAATATCTTGCGCTTCATAAGCGCTCGAAACCAGCAGCGCGCTTTGTACCACGGGCAGAATGATTTGTAGTGTTGATAATGGGGGATATTTCGATGGTAACAGTGCCCGATCAGATAATACCACGAGTTGTGCCAAATCTGTTTCGCCGTTGAAGGTTTAATTTTGGATATTGGCTTTACCGATATATCCGGCAGATTGCGATAAAACTCCAGGTCACGTGGCAGAAATGAATAGGCATTTACCCCACCTCTTCCAGAGTGATAAAATATGGCCGTAGATAACCTTCTTGAAATACTAGGAAACGAATCCCATTATCTTTCGCCCACTGATTGGCTTCCTGATGCAGCGAACAGCAATTACCGAAACACAAAATAATTTCGAACGCATAATCTTTATGGGTTTTCACTTAAACTGTTGGAAAACTCGAGTGGAGTTTGTAAATAAAATAAGTATTTATGGCTTGTTTATCAGTGGATTCCAGATACTCAGCAAGACCAGTGAAAAAAGAGACTATTCCCCCTTTAACTGCAGTTATCTTTTGCTGCCAGCAGTTTCCTAAAAGCAATACCTTGCATTCTTGACCTTCGACTTACCCAACCTTCACTTTACAAAACATCATCAACTTGCGGAAATAGCGCACCATGCGCCCCGCTTTTAGTCGGCTATAAAACATTTGACCCCGTGGTGCTTAACTCAGCCATGTCACAGCTTCTTCGACACTCATTGCTTCCTATCTTTCGGGATGGATATAAGTGGGATAGGTATTTAGCGTCTGATACACCAAATCAGCCAGAGTTAACTGGCGCTGGCGACGACTGGATTGGTGCTCATCAACCGTTACTTCCCAGTTGACATAAAACGGCAGGCCGTAACAGTGTACTTTCTTGCCGTGCAGCAGCGCTTCAAAACCTGAAAGCGAAGTCATTGTGTATAATTCGTCGGCACTCTGGATGCACTGAATAATGTCGGCATCTAGCGCCTGAGAATCGGCCAAACACGCCACCTCATCCGCCGCAACCTCACCTTTACGATTGCCGACAAACACATCAGGATGATGTTTATAGATGATGAAAGCATCTGGATTGCGATCGCGCACGGTGCGTAACAGCACCTGATTAGTATTGATGGAAAAAGTACCGGTAGCAATCGAAGCGTCATCCTCTACCTGCCAGGCACCAGCAGCACGCGTTTGCGCTATGCTTCTGGCGGCAGGCAAAATTCAGCGCCAAGGTTGTATTTACTGAGCTTTGCCGCAACCAATCGTTGCTGAAGCTTCTGCGCTCACAGTTGCTTTGCCGGCGTGAGATCGCTGCTATTTAACAGCTTAACAGCGTTTCCAAATCACTGGGACGGGAAGCGTCGTAATAGATGCCCCGCTCACCTAGCACCAGAGACAGCGGAGGTAATAAGTTTGAACCGAAGCCTGATGAGCGTAAAAACCCATATTCCATACGTTACAGTGGCAGTAAACGTTGATTTGCTGTATTACACCAACGGTACTCGCCCTTTATTCCTCAGACAACACAGGCAGTCGCACTAATATAACGATTAGAAAAACGCACTGTATTTTACTTAGTACTCAAGAAAGGTTTCTGAATGGTTAAGGCATTGCCGTACGTTACCGATACGTCGTTGTAGCTCTGATCAAGCACCAGCACCCGTTCGCAATTCAGTGTTTCGCCCGCCGCCAACACCGATACTTGGTTACTATTCAACAGGTGATCGGCCACGATGTTTTGCATCACTTCGTGCGCCTGATCGGCTAGAGCCGCATTACCGGTTTTGTCTTGAATCAATGTTTCAAGCGCACTCGGCTGATTTGCATCGTAATAAATACCGATGTCATCAACCACAATAGACAACGGCTGCCTACTGTTAACCCCGGCATCCAATGAGCGGATAAAACCCTCTTCAAGCCGAATGACCGATTTACCCGCGGCCTTAGCTAGCGCAACCGATTTGGCTGCGCTTGGTCGATGGCCCCATACTGCAATAGCATCAATCTCCGGTGGTATCGGGCGTAATACCGATAGCTTTCGGCACGGCTGAGCCAGAAAATTTTCCAGTTGAGGAATACGCCAGACGCCGGAAGAGAAGATGCCAATCATGTGTTTTCTGACAGATCCTGCGTCATTAGCTTGCGCACTTTTTCCAGACACGCAGGCGTATCAACGCCTGGTCCGGTAGGCGCTACTTCAAAGACACGAATCGCAATCCCTGCGTTCATTAAACGCAATTGCTCCAGTGATTCCGCCTGCTCAGGCATGGCCTCCGACAGATTGCTGTAGTTCTGCAACACATCACGGCGATAGGCGTAAATACCAACATGTTTCAGATAACGCGCTTTATCGACATGACGCGGATAAGGGATCGGTGAATGGCTGAAGTAGAGCGCATCACGACGCGCATTCACCACCACTTTTACCGAACTGACTTCCAGTGCTTCTTCAGCAGAGATGGGGTGACATAAAGTTGCTACTGGCAGCTCCGCATCATCTCGCATTCCCTGTACCAGATGCGCCACATCTTCTGGACGAATCATTGGTTCATCACCCTGCAGATTGATGTAGATATCTGCAGCAACTTTCTGCATCACTTCGACCAAGCGGTCAGTGCCGGATTCATGATCGGCACGCGTCATAATCGCATTACCACCGAAGCCCTCTACCGCTTGGATCACACGCTCATCATCGGTCGCGACCCACACTTCAGCCACTCCCGCTACCTGAAGCGCTCGCTCATAGACATGCTGGACCATCGGTTTGCCGACAATATCCAGCAGCGGCTTCCCCGGCAGGCGCGAGGAGCCAAAACGGGCGGGGATCACTATCACTGCTTTGCTCATATGCACTCCTTAAATCGTCAGCAACACTTTCGCGCCTACTGCCAGCTGATAAAGAATTGTGGAAATGCCGCGCGTCACTTCAATATTCTTCGACTCATATTTCGGCAGCACCATCAGCTCATCGCCCGCGTTAAGCTGGTCGACATCCTCAGCGTTTTCCGCCGCGCCGTTCTGGCGAATCACGATGATTTTGGCATTACCCGATTTCTGCGTCAGGCCGCCACACATCTCGATGTAATCCTTCGGACGCAGGCCTTTTTTCCAGCTCACCGCATTCGGGAACATCACTTCGCCATGTACCATCACCAGCGAGGTTTTCTGCGGAATACTGATCACGTCACCATCTTCTAATAAGACATTGTCGAGATCTTTTGGATTGAGAATCACCTCGCCTTTCGGCACCACGGTGCGCGCTTTAGCCACAAAGCGGCTCACCAGCTGTGCTTCCTGCATACGCAGACTGGCTTCTTCTTTGGTTGCTGATTGTGCTGAGAGCGAAGCCTCTTCCAGCTTACGCAGCGCCAGATCCAGCATCTCTTTCTGACGCAGTGCCACTGAAGGGCGATAAAGCTGGATCGCATCCATCTGCGACATACTGTTAGTGCGAATCTTCGCCAGCACCGCACGCATGCTCGAGCCATACGGCAAGATCATGGCATGCTCACCCGAGTGCGCACCCTCAACGCGTACCTGAATGGTGCCGGCGTAGCGATCGGTACTAACAATCAGCGTATCGCCATCCTGCAACATGCGACCTGCTGCGGTGCCAATCGGATAGTATTCGCTGCGCTTAGCTAACCCTTGTTGACGAATAATGGTGATGTTAGTGGCACCCGGCTTTGGCCGTGCCCAGTTCAACGCTTCCGTCACTGGAATGCTGCTGTTGCGGAACTCAAAGTCATAGCTGTTGAACACATCACCCTGCACGCTAAAGGTATGCTGGCGCGGACCAACTACGATGGTGTCGCCATCGGCAAACTGCGCTAGCCCAAGTTTGCCGTTGAGCAGGAAGTCGTAAAGATCCACATTTGAACGTACTTTATTCCCGCGCTTAACGCTGATGTCCACATAGCTGCCGCGATCGGCATCAACACCGCCTGCTTTAATCAAATAATTAAGCAGGGAATCCGAGGTGACGCCACCGTATAAGCCAGGGCTGCGCACAAAACCAGTCACGTAGACTTTCACCGGCTGTGCCTGCAGCAGCGAGGCGTAAACGCTCACATTAGCCTGATAGACCTCTTTCACTTTCGCGGTAATAAGCGAATTTAACTGGCTGTTGCTAACGCCCGCCACTTTCACTGGCCCAACGTTAGGCAGGAATATATTGCCTTTAGGATCAACTTGTAATGCGCCATCAAAGGTGAAAGCACCCCACAGCCGAATCTGCACGCTATCGCCAGGGTTAAGAATATATCCCGGGTTGAAACCAACGGTGGCACCGCTATCGGCGCTGGTACCGTTAAACAACTGCGCACCAAACATGCGGCTTAACACCGTGGGTGCCATTGGCGGCGGCGTATTATCAAAGCCGCTGTTGTTCTGTACTGCGGGCTGTTGTCCGGTAATAAACTGCGGTAATGGGGCTGCACCGGTCAGGTTGGCATCGGCGTTAATGTCAATCGCCGCGCTGGTTTGTGCCGCTAAACTGGCGGCAATCAGTAATAAAGGTTTTAGTAATTTCATCACAAACTCATTCAGCGACCGCATTAATCGCGGTGGTCTTCAATCACCGCCAGCAGCAGTTTGATGGTGCCGAACAGCAGGCAGCTCACCAGTAACCAGCAGGCGATCAGATAAGGATAATTAGGGAAGGTGGTTTCCTGCGGCTGCTGCGGTGAACTGATCACCGATAGCACTTTCAGTTTGCGTGCCGCTTCCACGCGAGTTTTCTCAATCGAGGTCAACGCCAGCTTGTAAATCTGCGTATCAAATTCGACTCTGGCTTTAATCTCTTCGAAGGCCAGTGCCATGCTGTTTAGCTTGTCGCCTTGCGGCGCGGTGATCTTGTTTTTCTCTTCTTCAATCTGCGCCTGAAGCGACTGAATCGCATTTCGTGCGCTGACCACCTGCGGTGCATCATCGCGCAAATAAGTTAGAAGATTGCGCAGCTCCGCTTCCATCTGAATCTTCTGCCCCATCAAGGTGTTCACCAGGGTGCTGGCGGCCAACGCAGAAGCCTGTGGATCGAGTACGCTGTGGCTATTCTGATAGGCCAACAGCTCTGCTTTGCTGCTATCCAAACGCTTACGCGCCTTCTCCATCTCCGCTTCGGCAAAATTGAGCTGGTCGCGCGCGATGCGGTGCGATAACTCATTGATAAAACGTTCAGACTCTTTCAGCATCGCCTCGTTAAATCGCAACGCAAAGTCAGGACTAAAGCCCTGCGTCTGAATGCTTAATAATCCAGTCTTATCTTCATATGCCACGCTGATGCGATCGCGGTAATAACGCAGGAAGCGCTCGGTGGTTTGCTCTGCGCCCAAATAATTGAGGAAATCAAGGCCGCTGTGGCTGAAGGCTTCATGGAAATTGAGCTGCTTATCCAGTGCGGTGAGCATGTCGGGAGAGTTGATGTACTCCTTGAGATAAAGCGCATCTTCGGTCGAGCTAGGATTCGCAGCACCAAGCAGTAGCCCAACATTCAGGCTATTACCATCAATATCGCTGGCGCGTTTAATCGCTACTTTAGATTCGCTCATAAATCGTGGCTGGCTAAATACCGCCAGATAGATCAGCAACAGCGCCATTGGCAGCAGAATGACGATTTTGGCCAAATGCTTCTGCATATTTGCCAGCGTCACATAAGCCTGCACAGGCGCCGCAGCGGTTTTAAGTTTCTCAATTAACATTGATGTATCTTTCATTTTAATAAGGTTGGCAGAACGTCAGTTCAGTCAAAAATGCGCACCAGGCCCGTGACCAGCTGCTGTTCGTTGGTGGCAAGCAGCACGGAGATACGGTGTTTTTGCATCATCTCTTCGGCTTCCGAAATCATGATGTCCTGTGAGACGGTTATTGGTGCATGAGTCATGATCTGGGCTGCTGTCGCGTTGTGCAGCGTGGGCTCACGCTCCATGAAACGCCGCAGATCGCCATCGGTGATAATGCCAACAAGTTGGCCAAGGTTATCAGCTACCGCCACCATGCCCTGACATCCGCTGGTGATGCGCTGAATCACAGTGGTAAAGCTGGCATCTGGCAGCACCGTCGGCACAACGGTGTGCATCACATCCGCAACACGCGTCAGTAAACGACGCCCCAGTGAACCGCCAGGGTGATAGCGTGCAAAGTCATGCGGCATAAAGCAGCGCTGTTTCATCAGCGCAATTGCCAGCGCATCACCTATCGCCATGGTCAGCGTGGTGGAGGTAGTAGGCGCAAGATTATTGGGGCAACTTTCGCTGCGCATGTTGAGTTCCAGCACCGCATCGGCGTTTTTCGCCAGCGTCGATGCGGCGTTATTGGTGATGGCTACAATGCGATTGCCAAAGGCCTTTAGCGACGGCACCAGCTTAAGGATTTCATCTGTTTCACCGCTGGCGGAAATCAAAATGATCAGATCGTAAGGGGTAATCATGCCGAGATCGCCGTGGAAGGCTTCCGCTGGATGAACAAAGAAAGCCGGTGTGCCGGTAGAGGCCAGCGTTGCGGCAATTTTGCGACCCACATGGCCGGATTTACCCATTCCTGAGAGGATAACGTGTCCCTGGCACTGCATCATCAGCCTTAGAGCGCGTTGATACTGTGCATCATCAAGTTGCTGTGCCAGGTTTTGCAGCGCTGCGCCCTGCTCTTGCAGAGTGTGGCGCACAGATGCGATCGGCTCGGCGCTCTGCGCCGAATGATCGGAGACGAGAGTTGCAGACATACCATTTCCTGTAATGAAGGTGGTGTAGATTCTGTAGCAACCCCTTCATCCCAGTGACGGCATTGATACATAAGATGTCATTTCAAATCAGTAGAAAATTCGAACAGGCGCTATTTTTATGCTTTTCGCCCGTAGCTCATAGTGCAGTTACCTGACAGTTATGCTGCCTTTCATGAGGTTTGAGCTCTTTCTTATTGAAAACATTAGTTAATTCAGAATTCTTTCAGAGGGGCGTGTGCCGTCTAATTACAATAAAACTCCGCATAGGTTGCGGAGCTCACTTAAAAAAATCATGCCACATCCATTCTTTCATTCATCTCCCTGAAGACCACGCTTCTTTCCCCTTCACCACGCGGTTTATCACCACCGTAATAAACCGCATTGATCTGCGTATTAGCAATGATATGAGTTCTAAACTTCTTAAATAATCCCATATCCGGTTTAAAGCTGGCATTCCAGAATTGATTCAGCTGTCCCTGATAGGTTAATCCCTGAATATCATAAAACGCGTTGCCCATGACCTTTAGCGGCTTTCCATGGATTAATGCCGAGATGCCAACGGTACTGTTGATGGTGATAACGGCTTTTGCATGATTCAGCAGTTCAGGCAAAGGTAAATCGTGAACATAGATGACTCTGCCCGCGACGCCATAATCTTTGCACAACTTATTAATCAGAGGTGCATATAAGCGGTGCCCGCGATCCATGGGATGATGCTTAATCACTAAAAACGCATCACGCGATGCGCCCTTTGAAAATGAAAAGATCACTTCATTAATATAATCGCGCACATCTTCATACGGACTATGATTGCGAATCTGACTGTCATTGTAGACTTGCAAAACCGCGAGGAAAAAACGCTGATCCAGGCTGGACTGCAGTTGGGATAACACATTGCGCTGACGCCAGCCGTACCACTGCTTACGCCAGTAAGCCCTTACCCAGCACTGGGCTTCATACCAGGGTGAGAAGGACTTATGGTGGCGATAGTTTTTAAATTCATGGCGATAAAACCAGCCGACGGCGTAATACCACATGGCGTGGCCAATGCGCTTCTGGGTGGAAGGCTGGAAGGGTTCAATCTGCACCGCATGCATTTCAGGTAATTGGCGATAGAACTCGGGATCGCGCGGTAATGATGAGAAGGCATTCACGCCGCCCTCTTCTACCGTAATAAAGTGCGGACGCAAATAGCCCTCTTCAAACGCAATAAAACGAATTCCTCTCGCCTGTGCCCAGCGCTTAGCCGCCAAATGCATAGGCCGACAATCACCGAAACAAAGAATCGTATCGAAATTATATTCCTGATGCGTATCGCGCAGCCATGTCGGAAATTGTTTTTCTGATTTTAAATAAGGCAGATATTTACGCTGGCGACAGTAAAAACGATCGGCACCGTTAAATACCACATTTACGGCTTCACGATCGTGAGATTCCAGCCATTCAGCAATATCGTTAAAAAAAGGTCCCATTGGGCCCTGCAGTAAAAGATATTTTTTACCGGCCATCAGTTTTTTAAAGGCATTCCCTTTCATCACTTACCTTCATTTAAAATTGATATTTACGCAGCGCGACTTTTAGCACCATCGCCAGTTTGCGTGATTGCCGTATGGCATAGCCTTTTTTGCCGCTGCAAAGCTGCATCTGCGCTCGCGGCGCTTCATGCAACCACGTCACCGCCTCTTCCACGCTTATCGCGTTCTGTCGTACCGGATGGATATAGGTGGGATAGGCAATCAGCGCCTGATAAACCAGGTCCGCTAGCGTTAACTGACGCTGGCGACGGCTGGAGCGATATTCGTCAACGGTCACGCCCCAGTTGGCGTAAAACGGCATGCCGTAACAGTGCACTTGCTTGCCGTGCAGTAACGCTTCAAATCCAGACAGCGAGGTCATGGTATGCAACTCATCAACGCGCTGAATGCACTGGATAATATCGGCATCGAGTGCCTGATAATCCGCTAAGCGCGCTACCTCTTCGGCGGCAATATCACCTTTACGGTTGCCGACAAGCACATCGGGATGGGGTTTATAAATAATGAACGCGTCAGGATTGCGTTCACGTACGGTACGCAATAGCGCCAGATTGGTATTGATGGCGAAGGTGCCGGTTGCAATCGAAGCATCATCTTCCACCTGGCCCGGCACCAGCAGCACGCGTTTGCCCTTAGCTGCTGCCGGTAGGATGAACTCCGCACCAAGGTTATATTTGCTGATTTTGGTTGCCACTAAGCGCTGGTGCAGCTGCTCCGCACGCAGCCGCTGCGCCGGGGTGAGATCGCTGTTATTCAGCAACTCTTCCAGATCGCTCGGCCGCGATGCATCGTAATAGATGCCGCGTTTATCCAGCACCAGCGACAGCGGCGCCAGCAGATCCGAGCCCAAACCGGAGGAACGCAAAAAGCCATCTTCCATACGCCAGATCGGCAGATGCCGCCCGCGCAGTTTGTCCTGCCAGCGCTGTTCATGTCGCACGCCCCACACCACGCAGGCTGTGGCCTGACGGCTGCGCGGCGCAAAACTCAAGCTATTAGCCGACGTACGCAAAAAAGGTTTGAGGATGGTCGATTTCCACAGCGTTAAGCCCGGCGCCCATAAATGTCCGTGGCGCTGCTGCTGATGACGGCGCTGCAACTGTAGCCAGTTCAGCACATCAAACAGCGTCCCGGCTGTACCGCTCACCGGATGAATGTAGCGGCAGTAGCGCAGATAAGCGGCAGCAAACAGTTCATGCAGCGTGGCGTTGCCACGACGCTGCGCCAGCTGTTGCGCCTTGGGATGGCGATCGTCGGTTAAGCCCCAGCCCGCATACCACGGCTGACCAAAGCAGGTCACCGGTTTACCCGCCATCAGCGCTTCAAAGCCATACTGCGACGTCACCGCATACACCCGCGAGACGTGACGCAGCAGCGACTGCGGGCTAACGTTATCCGCCATCAGATGCACCCGCGCAGAGGCTTGCAGATGGGCGAAATAGCCGGCTTTTTTGCCCTGCAACACATCCGGATGGACTTTCACCCACACCATAGCGCGCGGGTTTTCATCCAGCGCAGCCTGTAACATCGCAGCAAAATGCTCTGCACACGCGTTGCCATATTGCACCGACACATCGTTGAAGGTTTGATCCACCACCAGCACGATTTCGCGCTTTAGCATTTCGCCCGCGCTAAACGCCGGGGCGTGATTGTATTTCGACAAATCCCCCGCGACGATAATATCCATCGCCTGCTGTGCGTCAGCATGCAGCGCCTGATTGCCAGTACGATCCTGGATCAATCGCTCCAGCGTGCTGGGCTGGCGCGCATCGTAATAGATGCCCTCACTATCCAGCACCATCGAGAGCGGCGGCGCGCCATTTACGCCTAAATCCAGCGAACGGATAAACCCATCTTCCAGCCGCAAGATGGGTTTACCTGACGCCAGCGCCATCTCCACCGGCTTATGCGCGCTGGGCCGATGGCCCCACACCGCAACGGTGGTGATGTCGTCAGGTATCGCGCGGCGCGCAGAGAGCTTGTGACACGGCTGTGATAGAAAAGTGCGCAGATGCGGAATGCGCCAAATGCCGGAGGAAAATATGCCGATGGAGCCTGTCTCACTAGCGGTGACAGAGGCGATCGGCTCGACGCTCTGCGCCGAACCAGCGGAGACGCGAGTTGCAGACATACCAGTTCCTGTGTGTGAAGGTGTTGCAGATTCTGTAGCAACCCCTTCATCCCAGTGACGGCATTGATACATAAGACGTAATGTGTAATCAGTCGAAAATTCGAACAGGCGCTATTTTTATGCTTTTTGCGCGTAGCTAAAAGTGCGGTTACCTGACAGTTATGTCGCCTTTAGCAAGCTTTGAGGCCGTTCTTATTGAAAGGATTGATTTATTCTGAAGAGGGAAGAAGAAACAGGCTTGAATGGGTAGAGGTATTGTTAGGTCGCCGTCCCTGGCGACCCGCGTAAATCAGCGTTCGCGCATCGCCTCCTTACCTTTGTTAAACGGTTTGATCAGGTAATCCATTATCGTCTTTTCACCGGTTTTGATATCCACCGTAGACACCATTCCCGGACTGATGGAGAAGCGTTTTCCGGCTTTATTCTGCACATAGTCGTTATCGGTGCGAATAAACACGCGGTAATAGTAAATCTCTGGTTTGACCTCATCCTGAATGGTATCCGGCGAGATACTCTCTACCACGCCGTTAAGGCCGCCATAAATCGCGTAATCATAAGCCGAGATCTTCACCACCGCGCGCTGGCCGGGATGGATAAAAGCGATATCACGCGGTGAAAGGCGCGCTTCAATCAGCAGGCGATCGTTCATTGGCACAATATTCATCAGCTCGCCATTCGGTGGCACTACGCCGCCAACGGTGGAGACTTTGATGTTTTTCACGATGCCGCGCATCGGCGAACGAATGGTCATACGCGTTACCGTGTCTTCCCGCCCTTTCACCACTTGTCCCATGCTGTCAGCTTCGGCGTTGGCCTTTGCCAGCTCTTCACGCGCCTGCACGTAATATTGCGACCGCATATCCGTAAGCTTTAGCTCCAGATCCGACTTATCGCGCTGCAGGCGCAGCACCTCTACGCTACTGGCGGCGCCAGTTTTCGCCAGCCGCTGAGTGATAGCCAGCTCGCGGTTGGCCAGCGCCAGTGACTGATTAAACTGCGCGGTGGCATCAGCGAGCTGTGCACGGCGGGTTTTGTACAGCCGCGCTTCTGAGGCCTTCAGATCGGGAAATTTATCCAGCTCCGCCGGAAACGTCAGCGGCTGATCGTTCACCTCGGCAGTCAGACGCGCAGCCGCAGCCAGCGCAGCGCGATAGCGTGCCGCACTCTCTCCGACGTTGGATTGCGAGCGAGTGGCATCAAGGCGCGCGACGATTTGCCCGGCCTGCACCTGATCGCCTTCATGCACATAGAGTTCAGTCAGGATGCCGCCCTCCAGCGATTGCAACACCTGATCGCGCGAACTGGGAATCACTTTGCCGGTGCCGGTAGAAACTTCATCCAGTACGCCAAACCACGCCCAGATCACCGTAATCAGGATCAACGCGGTACTGATGACAATCAGGCGCACTGCGCCGGTGTAGTGAGTTTCGGATCGCAGCTCGCCCAACAGATCGTCGGAGGAATCCACTTCTGCTGCGGTCACCAGCCGCAGTCGTGCCGGGAGTTGTTTTATCATGCTTGCGCCTCCGGCTGGCCGCCACTGGCGCGCGGCGGTGGCAGAGCATTCTCTTTCGGACTATCCATCACCAGCTGTCCCTCCTTCAGCACCAGCACACGATCCACCAGCGCGAGGATCGCTGCGCGGTGCGTCGCCACGATCAGCGTGCGGCCGTTCAACCACTGACCGAGACGCTCAATAAACTCTTTCTCGGTGTGATCGTCGAGCGCTGCCGTCGGCTCATCCAGCAGGATAATATTGGGATCGCGCAACAGCATGCGCGCCAGCAGCAGCGACTGGCGCTGGCCACCGGACAATCCCGTGCCGCCTTCCATGATCGGATGATCGAGGCCGAGCGGCAGACGACGAATAAAATCTGCCCCACCGCTCACGGTCAGCGCGCCGAAGATCGCATCATCGGTGGCGTGCGCCGCGCCGAGGGTGAGATTTTCACGCAGCGTGCCGTGGAACAGGCGCGCATTTTGCGTCAGCAGGCCGACGTTGCGCCGCACATCCGCCACATCAATATGCGGCAGGCTGAGGTTATCCAGCCGCAGCTCGCCGCCGACGAGATCGATGCCGCCGATCATCGCCTGCAGCAACGTTGATTTACCCGATCCGTTGCGCCCCAGCACCGCAACCCGCTCGCCGGGCTTGATGGTCAGACTTTTGATGCGCAGCGCGATGGTCAGCGAATCGGTGTAGTAACGAAACATCGCGTCGGTAAATTGGTAGTGACCAAACAGCACCGGCGAGTGAATCCGCGTCTCCTCCTTGCTGTTTTCCACTGGCAAGTTCATCAGCGCATCAAGGCTGCCTTTTGCCGCTTTTACCTGCTGCCAACGCGCCAGCACGCCGCACAGCGTGGCCATCGGCGCAATCATGCGCGACGAGAGCAGCGAGGCGGCAACAATCGCACCGGTGGTGATATCGCCATCGATCACCATCGGCGCACCAATCACAATCACGCTGGCATACACCAAACCTTGCACCGTCACGCCCCAGGTAATCAGCGAGTGCATTACCTTGCGCATCTCGACGCCGGATTGCGCAGTGATGCGAATGTAGCTGTTCCACTGTTGCAGGAAGCGATCTTCCGCCTGCATCAGCTTGATGTCTTCCAGCCCCTGCACGCTCTCCACCAGCACCGCGTTACGCAGCGTCGACTCCTTGAGATTCTGCTGCGCCAGTTTTGACAGCTTTTTCTGGCTCATCACGCCCGGCAGCACCATCAACAGCACCGCCACTGGCGCAATCCACGCCAGCTGCGGCGCGATAATCGCCATCACCAGCAGGAACAGCAGGAAGAACGGCATATCAACAATCGCCGTCACCGTGGTGGAGGTGACCATTTCGCGGATCGACTCCAGTTCGCGCAGCTGCGAGATAAAGGTGCCGGTCGAGCGCGGTACGGCGCTGTTGCGTAGCCGCAGTGCGTGACCAAATACCCGATCGGAAACGCGCATATCGGCGCGCTTACCCAGCAGATCGGTCACGTGATCGCGCCCGACGCGCAGGATGTAGGTAAACACCACCGAGATAATCACGCCGATATACAGCACATACAGCGTTGGATAGGATTGCGCCGGAATCACGCGATCGTACACCTGCATCGAGAAGATGATGCCAACCAGCGCCAGCAGGTTGATCAGGAACGATCCCAGCATCACGTAGCCGTAAGGTCGCAGATCGTGCAGCACCAGGCGGCGCAGCCAGTCCGGCTTTACCCCGGCGAGATAGCGATCGACGCGACTGTCCTTGGCCGCGGTAACCGGACGCAGCGCGGCGGCAAAGCGGATTTCCGGTAGCAGCGTTGCCAGCGCAATCGGCGCGGGCTGCTCATCACCGGCGAAGTGCACGCGCACTTCATCGTCCCCATCAAACTGGGTAATCACGCCCACCTGGCCATCGGCCAGCTCTATCGCCAGCGGCAGCCGCCAGCTGGTGATCTCCCACTTATTCTCTTCATACAGCTGCAGCGATAAACCCGCCTGACGCGCCAGATGGCGCAGCGCTTTGTCGCGCGTCTGTTTGCCCTGCCATTCGGCGGCGGCCATGATCATGCCCGGCGAACAGGGCAAGCGATAGTGGGTGGCAATCAGGATGATGGCGGTGGCCCATCCGTGTAAGGGCACGTTGCCCCCGGAGGCGCTGTCGGGCGCATCGGGAATCTGTAATTGCGTCATGGCTGGATCTCCACGGACTGGATCCGCTGATTATTCAGTGCAAACGCTGACCGCATATGTCCGGTGCTGTAAAGGCAATCGAGCTGCAGTGAGCGTAACTGGCTGATGGTTTGCTGCAGGGTGAAACGCGTCTGGAACACTTCCTGCTCGGCGTTCAAAACATCCAGTAAAGGACGCGTGCCGAGTTGCAGATACTGATCCTGATACAGCGACTGGGTTTTCTCGCCCAGCGACTGCTGCCGTCCCATAATCGCGAGGCTCAGCGACAGGCTTTACGACTCGTTCTGCGATTCACTCAGCTGCTGGCGCGCTTTCAGTCGCGCCGAGTTGACGGCCGCATTGGCGGCCTGCAAGGCATTGGCTGCCGCATCCCGGCTGGCGGTGATACCGCCGCCCTGATACAGCGGCATTTCCACTTTCACAAACGCCGAATATTGCGTGCGATCCAGCGTCTCGCTGCCGGAGTAATGATTGTTGAGATAGTGCGTTACCTGCGGCTCCAGCGAGATGGTTGGCATGTTCTGCGCATTGGCATTATCGAGCTTGGCCTGCGCCTGATTAGCCTGCGCCCAGGCCGCTAATACCGAGGGATTGAGCTTGTCATCGGCTTTCGCCACCTGACAGGATTGGGTCAGTTTGGCGGGGAAATCATCGCTAACCTTCTTCACCAGCGGCCAGCCGAGATAGGTCGCCAGCGTGGCGCGCCAGCGGTCAAGATTGGCCTGATACTGGATTAACGTGGTGCGCGCACCTTCGATACGCGCGTCAGTTTGCGTGGCATCGGAGAGTGAAGCCGCGCCCTCTTCATTACGCTGCCGCGCCAGATCGCCAATTTTACTCAGCGCCGCCAGCTGCTGCTGGGCAATTGTCACCAGCTGTTGATAACCCTGCACTTCCACCAATGCCGCAGCGGTATCGTGCGCGACGGTATCAATGCTGACCAATACGTTGGCCTGCTCCTGCGCCACGCCGGCTTCGGCGGAGCGTACCGAGCTGCTCACCTTGCCAAAGTCATACAGCATCTGCGACACCGACAGCACAAACGACGGACTGAAGCCCTTCTCGCTGTAGGCGTTGCTGTAGCCGTTGTTCATACCGGCGCTGATCTGCGGATAATATTTGGCTTTCGCCACATCAACCTGATTGGCCTGTTCCAGCATCTTGCCCACGGCCTCGGCGATATCCGGATGCCACTGGACAGCGCGCTGTACTGCCTGATTGATGGTGAGAAAGTCGGGTACGTTTGCCAGTGCGGGTTCGGCCACCTCACCGGTTAATGAAGGGAGTTCTTGCTGTTGCGCTAAACCTGCCGAGGTGATCTGCCCCGCGCGGGTTAACGCGTCACTGGCCGCTAAAAGTTGAGAACTGTAAAGTAAAGCCATGCCCGCACAGAGAACGCTGAGCTTAAACGAACGGCGAAAAGTTGCGCCTGAGTGCATCAGTTCCATCGATAGTCCACCAGTCATTAAAGAGAAAGGGGCACATCCTTGTGCCCTTACTGCATCCCTGCTTCACCGAGTTACTAGACCGTGTGGGTTTGGTGCGGTTGTTGCAGCAACTCCTCCAGCGAAACGTTCACGCCTTCCAGCGTAATCAGCTGCGTTGCGCTGTAACCCGTACCGCTACCATCACGGTCAATTGAGAGCACCGTATTACCGTCTGAAGTATGGTCCACTTTCACGAAATCATTAATATTACTTGTGGAATCATTCCAGCCGATTAGCAAGTTGCTGACGTCAATTTTGTCGCCCTGCGCAACATTGAAGTCGGTCCAGGTATCGTGACCGTTACCGCCGGTCGCATCGGCGCTCGCCAGTAAGTGATACACCAACGTATCGGCGCCGGCACCACTGGTGATGGTGTCGTCGTAAGCGCCACCAGAAAGCGTGTCAGCCCCGGCGGTGCCTGTGATGGTTGGGTGTAGCTCGATGGTGAACGACTGCGTGGTGATGGTGCCATCGCTGGCCGCCAGGGTATAACTGAACACCTCTTTGTGCGTGATAGATTGTCCATCCACGCCCGCATTAAGCGAGTAGGTATAGCTGCCGTTGGCCGCAATCGTCAGCACCCCGTAGTCCCCCGCAACCGTCGTTGTGCCCACGCTGTGCACGGTGGTGATATCGCCGTGTTCATTAGTGATGCTCAAGGTTCCGCTATGGCTGGCGGTTGACGAACCGTAGATGCTGCCGCTGGCATCGTGGTCATTTGCCGCTTCGGTAAACAGGCTGTTGGTGGTCACCAGCGAGCTGGTTGACGCACCGTTATGCAGGTTTACCGTCAAGGTTGCCGAGGTCACCGCACCGCTGGCATCCCTTACCGAGTAGCTAAAGGTGTCCGCGGTAGGCAGCGTGTCGATATCCAGACCGGCCTTCAGTACATAGGTGTAGTTACCGTGCGAGTCGATGGTCAGCGTACCGTACGTGGTGTTGATCACCGTGTTCCCGCTCGATCCCACCACGCTGCCGGACACCGTGGTAATCGCCGTCCCCGTCGGAATCGTACCGGCGACGGAGCTGGTGTCGTTGGTCAGCAGGTTACCTGTCACCGTTGCCGCCACCGTTACCGCCAGCGTGGTGAAATCGGATACCGTGCTGATGGTGGTGGTCGGCAGCAGGTTGACGCTCACGTTGGATCCAATCACCACGGCATAGGTGCCGGTGCCCAGATTGCTATATGTCACGTTGGCGCCGGTTTGCGTACCCAGAGAAATCAAGCCGGTTGACAGGTAATTAGATCGGGTATTGATCAACAGCCAGGTGCCATTGGTCTGCTGCTCATAGAGGTACATGGAGTAGGTTGAGATCAGACTGATCCCGCCCACCGAACCGTTGAGGGTCACGCTGCGCGTATCGTCATTGCCGACGCTAAACACATAGGCATTACCGTTGGAGAGCACGGTAGCATTGAGGACGCTGCCCAATCCCACGTTGGCAAGTGCCACATGCGAAACGCTGGTGGTACCGTTGTTGACCGTCGCCTGCGTGGTGCTGTAGTCCACCTCGTTGGTGTCATTGGTGGCCACAATACGAATCGCCCCGGTGAGCGGTGTGCTCGTTGAGACGTTACCCGCACGGTCCGTCTGGATAACCGACAGGGAAGCACCGGTGGTCTGGGCTGTGGTCAGGTTAACCGACCATGCACCGCCCGCGCCTACCGTCGCAGTACCCAGCGATGCCCCGCTGGCATCACGCACGGTGACCGTCGCGCCGACTTCGCCGCTACCGGTTACGGTGGTACCTGTCGCGTCAATCGCCAGACCGCTCACTGCAGCAGGTGGCACGGTATCAACGTTCACCGTTACCGCTGTATTACCGGTGCTGACGTTGCCCGCCGAGTCCGTCACGGTGGTGGTCAACGGATGCGCACCGTTTGCCAGCGCGGCGGTGGTGAAGGTCCAGCTTCCCCCTGCGCCTACCGTGACGGAACCGAGCGCGGTGCTGCCATCGAAAATGGTCACCACTGCGCCGACTTCCGCGGTGCCGCTCAGCACCGGAGTGGTGTCGCGGGTGTACGCGCCATTGGTCAGCGTCACAGGCGTACTGCCCGCATCGTCAACAATGGTGAGCGTACTGGCCGCCGGCGCGACGGTATCGACGGTCAGCGTGGTCGACACGTTCGGGCTCACGTTGCCCGCCGCATCGGTTGCCGTGACGTTCAGCGTGTGCGCACCGTTGCTCAGCGTGGTAGCAATGAAGCTCCAGCTGCCGTTGCTGCCCACCGTGGTGGTGCCCAGCAGCGTGCTGCCGTCGTAGACGCTGATCTTCGCGCCAACTTCACCGCTACCGGTCAACAGCGGTGTGCTGTCGTTGGTGATGCCGTTGTTGGGAATGGTCACCGCCGTGCTGCCGTTGTTGTTCGAGGCCACCAGGTTGGTGACCGCTGCCGGCGGCGTGGTATCGATAATCACCGACGCCGAGGTAGTGCCGCTGACGTTGCCGGCGGCATCCGTTACCGTCACGCTCAGCGGATGCGTGCCCTGCGTCAGTGCTGCGGTGGTGAAGGTCCACGCGCCGTTGCTGCCCGCCGTCACCGAACCAATCTGGGTGCTGCCGTCGAAAATTTTAACGATGCTGCCGGCTTCCGCCACGCCGCTCAGGGTTGGCGTGGTGTCATTGGTGGCACCGCCGCTCGGCACCGTGGTGTTGGTGACGTCGTTGGTGATCACCAGCGTTGAAGCTATTGGTGCCACGGTATCCACGGTGATGGAAACCGGCGTGGTAGCTGCACTGGTGTTACCTGCTGCATCGCTCACCGTTACGCTCAGCGAATGGGCCCCGTTGCTGAGCGTCGCCGTGGTGAAGGTCCATGCGCCGTTGGTGCCCGCAGTAACCGATCCCAGCACCGTGCTGCCGTCGTAGATGGTGACAATCGCGTTCGCTTCCGCCGTGCCGCTCAGGGTTGGCGTGGCGTCATCGGTGATTGCACCATTAGCCAACGGGCCCTGACTGGTACCGACATCATCGGTGATCACCAGGTTCGTCACCGGCGCAGGGGCGACGGTATCGATGGTCAACGTCGTTGACGCATTCGGGCTCACGTTGCCCGCCGCATCGGCTGCCGTGACGTTCAGCGTGTGCGTTCCGTTGCTCAGCGTGGTAGCAATGAAGCTCCAGGTACCGTTGCTGCCCACCGTGGTGGTGCCCAGCAGCGTGCTGCCGTCGTAGACGCTGATCTTCGCACCGATTTCACCAGAACCCGTCAACAGCGGCGTGCTGTCGTTGGTGGCACCATTATTCGGGATGGTCACCGCCGTGCTGCCGTTGTTGTTCGAGGCCACCAGGTTGGTAACCGCTGCCGGCGGCGTGGTATCGATAATCACCGACGCCGAGGTAGTGCCGCTGACGTTGCCGGCGGCATCCGTTACCGTCACGCTCAGCGGATGCGTGCCCTGCGTCAGTGCTGCGGTGGTGAAGGTCCACGCGCCGTTGCTGCCCGCCGTCACCGAACCAATCTGGGTGCCGCCATCGAAAATTTTAACAATGCTGCCCGCTTCCGCCACGCCGCTCAGGGTTGGCGTGGTGTCGTTGGTGGCACCGCCGCTCGGCACCGTGGTATTGGTGACGTCATTGGTGATCACCAGCGTTGAGGCGGTCGGCGCCACGGTATCCACGGTGATGGAAACCGGCGTGGTGGCCGCACTGGTGTTACCCGCGGCATCTTTCACCGTCACGCTCAGCGGGTGGGTCCCGTTGCTGAGCGTCGCCGTGGTGAAGGTCCAGGCGCCGTTGGTGCCCGCAGTAACGGAACCCAGCACCGTGCTGCCGTCGTAGATAGTGACAATCGCGTTCGCTTCTGCCGTGCCGCTCAGGGTTGGCGTGGCATCATCGGTGACCGCGCCGTTGGCCAGCGGGCCCTGACTGGTACCGACATCATCGGTGATCACCAGGTTCGTCACTGGCGCAGGTACCACGGTATCTACCGTCAAGGCGAAGGAAGCATTGGGACTGACGTTGCCCGCCGCATCGGTCGCCGTAACGTTAAGCGTGTGTGGGCCGTCTGCCAGGGTTGGCGTGGTGAAACTCCAGTTGCCGTTGCTGCCTACGGTGACCGAACCGATCAGCGTGCCGCCATCGTAAACTCTCACGATACTGCCCGCTTCCGCCGAGCCGCTCAGCGCTGGCGTGTTGTCATTGGTGCTACCGCCCGCAGCAATTGCGATTGGCGTGCTGCCGTTGTTGTTGGCGGCGCCCAGCGCCGTCACCGCAGGCGGTGCCACGGTATCGATGGTGACGGTCGCCGAGGTGCTGCCACTGACGTTACCCGCGGCATCCGTCACCGTGACGCTCAATGGGTGCGCGCCCTGGCCCAGTACAGCCGTAGTGAAGCTCCAGGTGCCCGTATCGCTGGCGGTCGCCGTGCCCAGCAGCGTAGCGCCATCATAAATGGACACTTTACTGCCCGCTTCCGCCGTACCGCTTAGCGTTGGCGTGCTGTCGTTGGTGGATCCGCCGTTCGGCACCGTATTGCCCGTCGCGTCATTGGTGATCTGCAGCGTGGCGTTAGCGGGTGCCACCGTATCCACGTTAACGGTGAAGGTGGTGGCGCTGCTGGTGTTACCCGCCGCATCACGCACCGTGACGCTCAACGGATGCGCACCTTCGCTCAGGGCTGCCGGGGTAAAGCTCCATGCGCCGTTGCTGCCCGCCACTACCGAGCCAAGCACCGTGTTGCCGTCGGAGATAATCACCACGTTGCCTGCTGTCGCGGTGCCACTCAGCGTTGGCGTGTTGTCATCGGTTGCGGCGCCGTTGACAAGCGCTCCTTGCGTTGCGCCCACGTTGTCAGAAACCACCAGATCGCTGACGGGCGTCGGTGCCGCAGTGATCACGGTGAGGCTGACCGATGCGTTCGGGCTAACGTTGCCTGCCGCATCGGTCGCCGTGACGTTCAGCGTGTGCAGACCATCTGAGAGCGTTGGCGACGTGAAGCTCCACGCGCCATTGCTGCCCGCCGTCACCGAACCAATCTGCGTGCTGCCATCGAAAATTTTAACGATGCTGCCCGCTTCCGCCGTACCGCTCAAGTTTGGCGTGCTGTCGTTGGTGGTGCCGCCTGCGGCAATCTGCACCGGCGAGCTGCCGTTGTTGTTCACCGCGATAAGGTCGTCGATGCCCGCTGGTGCCACCGTATCGACCACCACTGTAGCAGTGCTTGATGCCACGCTGGTATTACCCGCAGCATCGGTGACACGCACGCTGAATGAATGGCTACCCTCACCCAGTTCGGCGGTGGTGAAGCTCCACGCGCCGCCCGTTCCGGCAGCCACAGAACCCAGCACCGTCGTACCGTCATACACGGTGATCACACTGCCGACTTCCGCCGTACCGCTCAGGGTTGGCGTGTTGTCGTTGGTAGCACCTCCGTTCGGCACCGTCGTGCTGGTCACATCATTGGTGACCAGCAGCGTTGAGGCGTTAGGTGCCACGGTATCCACGGTGAGATTCACCACCTCAGAGCGAGGTCCGACGTTACCTGCGGCATCGGTCACCGTTACGCTCAGCGCATGGTTACCCTGATTAAGGGTTGGAGAAGTAAAGCTCCACTCCCCGCTGCCATTCGCCGTGGTCGATCCGATAACGGTGTTGCCATCGTAAACGGTGACAATGCCGTTCGCTTCCGTCGTACCGGTGAGCTGCGGTGTGCTGTCGTTGGTGATGCCGTTGTTGGCAATCGGCACCGGCGTGCTGCCGTTGTTATTGGCGGCCTCAAGGTCGGTCACCGCCACGGGCGCCGTGATGTCAACGTTGATGGTAATCGGATCTGACTGGACACCGTTGTTGCCGGTGGCATCCGTCACCAGCACGGAGATAGCATGAGCCCCTTCCGTCAATGCTGCAGGCGTGTAGCTCCACTGCCCATTGGCATCGGCGGTGACGCTACCCAGCTCGGTTTCACCATCGAAAATCCTGACAATATTGCCTGTTTCAGTCAGTCCACTCAGTGCTGGCGTGCTGTCTTTGGTGTAAGCGCCATTTGTCAGCTCGACCAGCGTGCTGCCGCTGTTATCCGTAATCTCCAGCGTGGTGGTGGCCGGCGGTAAACCGGCTTCGATGATGATGGTGAAGTCCGGCGAGGCCGGGCCCACGTTGCCAGCTTCATCTTTCACCGTTACGGTGAAGCTATGGCTGCCATTGCTCAGCGCGGCGGTGGTGAAGCTCCACGCGCCGTTAACGGCCGTCACACTGCCTAACAGCGTGGTGCCATCGTAGATGGAGACCACACTTCCGCTCTCGGCTGAGCCGCTTAGCGTTGGCGTGTTGTCATCGGTAGTCTGGCCTTGCGTAAGTTCACCGGTGCTGGTGCCGACATTATCGGTGATCACCACATCGGTGACCGCCACCGGTGGCACGGTATCGATATTAATCGTAATCGGTATCGCTTCCGCACCGGTGGTACCCGCTGCGTTGGTCACCGAGACGGTGAAACTATGCTGCCCCTCGCCCAGCTCTGCGGTTACGAAGCGCCAGACTCCGTTATCGCCCACCGTGGTGGTGCCGAGCAGGTTATTGCCGTCGTAGATATTGATGGTTGTACCCGCCACACCGGTCCCGCTAATGACTGGCGTGTTGTCGTTGGTATTCCCATTATCCGCTACCTGTACCGGCGTGGTGCTGGCGTCGTTATAGACAGCAAAGCTCAGTACCGCTGCTGGTATTGAGGTATCCACCGTTAGCGATACCGCAGCATTGGAACTGACGTTACCGGCAGCATCCGTCACGGTGACGTTCAGCGTATGAGTCGCATCGGCCAGCGCCGTGGTGGTGATGCTCCATGCGCCGTCGCTGTCTGCCACCGCCGACCCCACCAGCGTGGTGCCGTCGTAGACTCTGACGATGGCATTGGCTTCCGCCGTACCGCTGATCGCCGGCGTGCTGTCGTTGGTAATGCCGCCGTCAGCAATGGTGACTGGCGTGCCGCCGTTATTGTTCTGCAGCAGCAGACC
Organism: Pantoea sp. BRR-3P; assembly: GCF_039621635.1. Lineage (NCBI taxonomy): Bacteria > Pseudomonadati > Pseudomonadota > Gammaproteobacteria > Enterobacterales > Erwiniaceae > Pantoea > Pantoea sp. BRR-3P. The sequence goes on along the minus strand of NZ_CP155066.1, from coordinate 547,660 downwards.
TTCCGCCGGCTGCGGAGCCGTGGCATCCACCAGCACGGTAAAGCTGGCCGACGGAGCACTGACGTTACCCACCTCATCGGTAACCGTTGCGGTCAACGTATGCGAACCATCGGTCAGGGTCGGGGAGTTGAAGCTCCATGTGCCATCGGCAATCGCGGTGGTTGAACCTATCACCACATTGCCATCGTAAATGGTCACCACGCTACCCGCTTCGGCGTTGCCACTCAGCAGCGGCGTGTTGTCATTGGTGCTGGTGCCATTCGGTACCAGCACTGGCGTCGAACCATCATCGTTTCTGACTTCCAGCGTTGCGGCGGCAGGCACCGAGGTATCGACGTTGAAGTCGATTGCCGTTGAGGCCGGGCTCACGTTACCAGCGGCATCAACCACCGTGGTGGTCAGGCTATGTGGACCGTCACCCAGCACCGGTGAGGCGAAGCTCCACTGGCCGTTACTGCCCACCGAAGCGCTGCCAAGAATCGCGTCACCATCACGAATAATTACCGTGCTGCCCGCTTCTGCCGTGCCGGTAAGGAATGGCGTGTTGTCATTGGTGATACTGCCATTAGCAATAGCAACCGGTGAGGCACCATCATCATTGCTGACGATAATCTCTGCGGCGACGGCCGGCGGCGTGGCGTCCACTACCACGTTAATGGTGGTCGGTGCGCTGACGTTGCCAGCGGCATCGCTTGCCGTCACGCTCAGCGTGTGAGAGCCATCAGCCAGCGCCACAGGCGGGGTGAAGCTCCATGTACCGCCAGCGCCGACGGCGACCGATCCCAGCACGCCATTCTGATCGGAGACGGTAATGATGCTGCCTTCTTGCCCCGCACCGCTTAGCACTGGCGTGTTGTCGTTAGTCAGACCGCCGTTTGGAATGGCGATGGCCGCACCGCCTACATCATTGGTCAGCGTCAGCTCAGTTGCGGCCGGCGGCGCAACGGTATCCACCGTCACCGTCACGGTGGCGCTCGGTGCGCTGGTGTTACCTGCGGCATCGCGCACGGTGACACTCAGATTATGTGTGCCATCGGTCAGCGTCGGTGAGAAGCTCCAGTCGCCCTGTGCATTGGCGATGGCGCTTCCTAACACGGTGGTGCCGTCAGAGACGATGACAATGCTGTTCGCTTCTGCCACACCGCTCAACACTGGCGTGCTGTCGTTGGTCGTGCCGTCGTTGGCAATCGGTACCGGCGTGCTGCCATTATCATTGTTCAGCACGAGGTCAGTCGCCACAGCCGGTGCAACGGTATCAACGCTAAACGTAACCGGTGCAGAGGCCGGGCCCACGTTGCCTGCAGGATCGGTCACCGTCGCCGTCAGGCTGTGGCCGCCTTCGCCCAGCAGCGGCGAAGTGAAGCTCCAGTTACCATCGCTGCCTACAATCGCGGTGCCTAGCACGGTGCCGCCATCCAGCACGGTTACCGTGCTACCGGCTTCAGCCGTTCCCGTGATAAGCGGTGTGGCGTCGTTGGTGCTGCTGCCCCCATCAATGGCGACGGGCGAGCTGCCATTGTTATTACTCAGCGTAATATCGTTCGGTGCCGCCGGTGGCGTAAGATCGATGTTAAATTCCAGTGCGGCGGATGGTGCGCTAACGTTACCCGCCGCATCGGTCACGGTGGTGGTCAGGCTATGTGGACCCTCACCGAGGGCTGGCGAGGTGAAGCTCCAGTTGCCGTCGTCGCCAACCACTACGGAGCCCAGTACGTTGCTACCATCAGAAATAATGACCGTACTGCCCGCTTCGGCGCTGCCGCTCAACAGTGGCGTGGTGTCATTGGTCGCGCCGCCTGCGGCAATCGGTATCGCCGTTTCACCTGAATCATTGCTCAGCTGCAGACCAATGGCCGCAGACGGCGCTTCGGTATCCACGGTAAAGGTGATGGCTGGGGAAGGCGTGCTGATGTTGCCTGCGTCATCGGTTACCGTCGCCGTCAGGCTGTGCTGGCCCTGGCTCAGGGCCGGAGTGGTGAAGCTCCATGTGCCATCGCTACCAACAATGACTGAGCCCAATACCGTGTTGCCATCGCGCACGGTGACGATGCTGTTGGTTTCCGCAGAACCACTCAACACCGGAGTGGTGTCATTGGTTGCACCACCGGAGGCGATGGGTGTTGGCGTCGTGCCCTGATCGTTATTGAGCACAACGTCAGCCGCAGCAGGCGGTGGCGTGGTATCGATGGTCACCGCGATGGCCGCCGATGCCGGACCGACGTTACCGGCCGCATCGGTTACCGTGGTGGTGAAACTGTGCAAACCTGTGTCCAGCGGCGTTGCAGGCGTAAAGCTCCATTGACCATCGGTCCCTACGGTTGTACTGCCCAGCACCGTGGTGCCATCAAGCACCGTGACGATGCTGCCCGCTTCGGCATTACCACTCAGCACTGGCGTGGTGTCGTTGGTACGGCCGCCGGTATCAATTGGCACCGCCGTGCCGCTGTTGTCATTGCTGAGTTGCAGATCGGTGGCCGCGACGGGTGGCGTGGTATCCACGGTGAAGACAATTGGCGTGGAAGCCCCGCTGCTGTTACCTGCCGCATCGGTTACCGTGGTGGTGAGACTGTGGCTGCCCTCGCCCAGCGGCGTCGCGGGCGTGAAGGTCCAGTTGCCCTCGCTATCAACGTTAGCCGTGCCCAATACGGCGTTGCCATCACGTACCGTGACGATACTGCCGGCTTCTGCGCTGCCCGTTAGCACTGGCGTGCTGTCGTTGGTGACCCCGCCTGCTGCAATCGCCGTACCGCCATCGTTGCTGAGTTGCAGTTCACTTGACGTTGCCGGTGCCTGCGTGTCGACGGTAAAGGCAATCGGCGTTGATGGTTCGCTAACGTTACCGGACGAGCTGGTCACCGTGGTGGTCAGGCTGTGTGCGCCCTCGCTCAGCGTTGGTGTGGTGAAGCTCCAGCTTCCATCGCTGCCGACGGTGACGCTGCCCAGCACCGTGTTGCCATCACGTATGGTGACAATGCTGCCTTCGGTTGCCGTACCGCTGATCGCCGGTGTGGTGTCGTTGGTCGCACCGCCGGAGGCAATCGGCACCGGCGTGCTGCCATCGTCATTATTGAGCACCACGTTTTCTGCCGCAGGCGGCTGAGTGGTGTCAATGTTTACGGTGATAGGCGAGGACGCTGCGCCCACGTTGCCTGCCGCATCGGTCACCGTCGTGGTAAGCGTATGTTCGCCAGCGGTGAGCGGCGTCGTCGGAGTAAAGCTCCAGCTTCCGTCACTGCCGACGGTGGCGGTACCCAGCACGGTGGATCCATCCAGCACCGTCACGGTGCTGCCCGCTTCCGCCGTACCGCTCAACGCTGGAGTGGTGTCGTTAGTGGTGCCACCTGCCGCAATCGGCACGGATGTGCCACCTTCGTTGTTGCTCAATTGCAAATCGGTCGCCGCTGCTGGCGGCGTGATATCCACGGTAACCAAAATCGGTGCCGATGGGGCGCTGGTGTTGCCTGCCGGGCTGGTCACCGTCGCGGTCAGGCTATGGTTGCCCTCGTTCAGCGCTGGGGTGGTAAAGCTCCATTCCCCGCCGCTGCCCACGGTAACGCTGCCCAGCACGGTGCCGCCATCAGAGACCGTAATCGTACTGCCTGCTGCGGCGGTTCCGCTCAGCACCGGCGTAGGATCATTGGTCGCCGCGCCGGAGCTAATCGGTACTGGCGTGCCGCTGGTATCGTTACTGAGCTGCACACCACCGGGTGCGGCAGGTGCGGTGGTATCGATGGTAAAGGTCAATGGCGCACTTGGCGCGCCAACGTTACCGGCAGAATCGGTCACGGTGGTGGTCAGGCTATGCGGGCCATCGCCAAGTGTCGGAGAGGTAAAGCTCCAGCTGCCATCATTGCCGACGGTGGCGGTGCCGAGCACGGTCGTGCCATCAGAAACGGTGACGGTACTGCCCGGCTCCGCGCGACCGCTCAACACGGGGGTCACATCGTTGGTGGCACCGTTCTCGGCCACGGGTACCGGCGTACCACTGCTATCGTTCGCGAGCTGCAGATCGGTAGCCGCAGCCGGTGGTGTGGTATCAACAATCACAATCACCACGGAAGAAGCCGGGCCAACGTTACCCGCCGTATCGGTAACCGTGGTGGTGAGATTGTGCTGTCCTTCGCTTAACGCATTGTCTGGCGTAAAGCTCCAGTTGCCATCGCTGCCGGTGGTGGCGGTACCCAACACGGTGGTGCCATCAGAGACCGTTACGATGCTGCCCGGCTCCGCGCTGCCGCTTAAGGTTGGCGTTGTGTCATTGGTGGAACCGCCCGCCGCAATCGGCGTGCCGTCCTCGTTACTGAAGTGGACATTGCCTGCTGCGGCTGGCGGTTGAGTATCAACCGTCACCGTCACAGGTGAAGAGGCCGGGCTGGTGTTGCCAGCCGGATCGGTAACGGTAGATGTCAGGCTATGATTACCATCGCTCAGCGCAGGCGTGGTGTAACTCCAGTTGCCGTCGCTATCCACCGTAGTGGTGCCAAGCACGGTGGTACCATCTGAGATGGTCACCGTACTGCCCGCTTCGCCGGTTCCCGTCAGGGTCGGCGTGTTGTTATTGGTGCTGCCGCCTTGTGGGATCGGATCGCCTGAGCCGTCGGTCAGCCCCACGTCAGCGGGTGCCGTCGGCACCACGGTATCAATGGTGATGGTAATGGTTGGCGTATCCGTTACCACGCCGGTGGTGGCATTGGTGGCGGTGGCGTGGAAGGCGTACGTGCCGTCATCCAGAGCCGCTGGAGTAAAGTTCCACTGACCATCGGTTCCTGCTACCACACTGCCAATAACTGTCGTACCGTTGTATAGCGTGATTACATCACCCGCGCCCGCCTGCCCGCTCAAAATCGGCGTCGTGTCGTGGGTGCTGGCGTTGTTTGGCAGTTCAACCAACGTGCTGCCGCTGTCATCCGTCACGATCAGCAAGCTGTTGGTGGCCGGAACACCGGCGTCAACATTAAGGCTAAAGGCCGGTGAAGTCGGGCTGACATTGCCTGCCGCGTCGGTCACGGTGGTGGTCAGGCTGTGCTGGCCGTTGGTCAGCGCCGCCTCTGGCGTAAAGCTCCAGCTTCCGTTGCCGCCGACAGTCGTCGAGCCCAGTAGCGTAGTGCCGTCATAAACCCGCACCACCGATCCCGCTTCGGCGGTACCCGTAAGGGTTGGCGTACTGTCATCGGTGGTTGCGCCCGAGGTCAGCGGACCCGTGCTGCTGCCGACATTATCGGTCACGACAAGGCCGCTTACTGCGGCTGGCGCGCTGGTATCCACACTGAAGGCAATCGGCGCGCTCGCGGGGCTGACGTTACCGGCCGCATCGGTCACGGTGGTGGTGATGCTGTGATTACCGTCGCCCAACGCTGGAGTCGTGAAGCTCCAGTTACCATCGCCGCCTACGGTAACCGTACCGAGCACGGTGGTGCCATCAAGGATGGTCACTTTGCTGCCTGCTTCCGCCGTACCGCTTAGCACTGGCGTGGCGTCATTGGTGGCGCTGCCGGAGATAATCGGCTGCGTGATGCTGCCGGTGTCATTGGTCAGTTCAACACCGCTCGCCGCATCCGGTGCGAGGGTATCAACGGTAATGTTGATGGTCGCCGTATCGGTGACGTTGCCGTTCGCATCTGTAATCGTGCCGTGCAGCGCGTGCGCGCCATTGGACAGGTTTTGGGTGTAGAAAATCCACTGACCATTACTGTCGGCCGTGGTGCTACCAAGCAGCGTATTACCGTCATACAAGGTGATAATGTTGCCCGCGCCCGCCAAACCGCTGAGAACCGGGCTGTCGTTATTGGTGCTGGCACCGTCAGTAAGCTGTGCAACGGTGTTGCCATTCTCATCAGTAACTTCCAGTGACGCGCTCGCGGGTGGAATATCCGCGTTCACGGTCACGATTACCGGTGGCGTGGCCGGACCAACGTTGCCTGCGGTATCGGTGGCCGTGACGGTGAACGTGTGGCTGCCATTACTCAGCGTTGGCGTGGTAAAACTCCAGCTGCCATCTGCGCCCACGCTGGTAATGCCCAGCAGCGTCGTGCCATCGTAAATGCTGATAGTGGCATTCGGCTCACCGGTGCCGCTGAGGGTCGGGGTACGGTCATCGGTGATATCACCGGAGATTAAGGGCCCCTGGATTGCGCCGACGTTATCCGCAATCACCAGGTCGCCCACCTGCGCCGGCGGGGTGGTATCAACAGTGAGTGTAATCGGCGTTGAAGCTGGGCCCGTGTTACCGGCGGCATCGGTGACCGTGGTGGTCAGGCTATGATTGCCCTCACTCAGCGTTGGCGAGGTAAAGCTCCAGCTGCCGTTGCTGCCTACCGTCGCGCTTCCCAGCACCGTCGTGCCGTCGAGGACAGTGACGATGCTGCCCGGCTCCGCGGTACCACGCAATATTGGCGTGTTGTCGTTGGTGGTGCTGCCTGACTCAATCGGTGTCACCACGCTGCCGCTGTTAGCGGTCAGTTGCAGATCGCCTGTCGCGGACGGTGCCACGGTATCGATGATGATGGTGAGAGTAGCAGAATCGGTTACGTTACCGGCGGTATCGGTCGCCGTTGCGTGGAAGGCATACGTGCCGTCGATCAGCGCGGCTGGCGTGAAGCTCCACTGCCCATCGGCTCCAGCCGTGGTGCTGCCCAGCACTTCCGTGCCGTTGTACAGTGTGACAACCGCCCCTGCCGAGGCCAATCCGCTGAGGATTGGCGTGGTATCGTGCGTACTGGCGCCCTCGGACAGGACTTTCAAGGTATTACCGCTGTCGTCGGTGATCTCAAGCGTACTGTTGGTGGGCGGCACGCCAGCATCCACGGTGAAACCAAATCCGGTCGTCGCCTGGCTGACGTTGCCTGCCGCATCGGTCATCGTCACGCTTAATGTATGCGGGCCATTATTCAGCGCGGGTGTGGTAAAGCTCCAGCTACCGTCGCTGCCCACCGCAACGCTGCCCAACAGCGTGCTGCCATCATAAATTTTAACGATCGCGTTCGCCTCGCCATTACCGGTTAAGGTTGGCGTGCTGTCATCGGTGGTCGCGCCAGCGGTCAGCGGGCCGGTGGAAGCACCGACATCATCGCTTACCACCACATTGCTGGCTGCCGCTGGTGGCTGGGTATCCACGCTGAAGTTGATCGGATCGGATGCCGGCCCCACGTTACCCGCAGGATCGGTGACGGTGGTAGTGAGACTGTGGTCACCTTCAGAGAGCACGGGTGAAGTGAAACTCCACGTGCCATTGCTGCCCACGGTAGCACTGCCCAGCACGGTGTCGCCATCGCGCACGGTGACAGTGCTGCCGGGTTCAGCCGTCCCGCTCAGCACCGGCGTAGTCGTATTGGTCGCACCGCCAGAAGCGATAGGCTCTGCCGTGCTGCCTGCGTTGTCACTCAGTTGTAAATCACCGGCCGCGGCCGGGGCGATGGTATCAATGGTGATGGTGATGATTGGCGTTTGGGTGACATTGCCAGAGGTGTCTTCCACTGAGGCGTGGAACGCATAAGAGCCATCCGCGAGCGCGGCGGGTGTGAATGTCCACTGTCCATCGCTACCCGCAACGACGCTTCCCAGCACCGTGCTGCCGTTGTACAGGGTAATCAGTGCCCCCGCCGTGGCCAGACCGCTGAGCGTTGGCGTGCTGTCGTGCGTGCTGGCACCATTGCCGAGCTGGACCAGCGTATTGCCGGAGTCATCGGTGATTTCCAGTGAGGTGGTGGCCGGAGGGGCATCCGCCTGAATGGTCACGCCATAGGCCGTAGAAGCCGGGCCAACGTTACCGGCCGCATCGGTTTGGGTGACGGTAAAGCTATGAGCGCCGTTACTTAATGTTGGCGTCGTGAAGCTCCAGGCGCCATTCGCGTCGACTACCGCCGTGCCGAGCAGCGTTTGCCCGTCATACACGCTGATTGTGGCACCCGTTTCACCTATCCCGCTGAGCGTTGGCGTGCTGTCATCCGTTGTGCCGCCGTTATTTATCGTGCCCGAACCATCGCCAAGAGAGAGGCCCGTCGCAGCGGCGGGCGCGTCGGTATCAACGGTAAAGGTGATGGTGGTAGCGGGGCTGGAATTACCTGCCGCATCGGTGGCGGTGATGCTCAGCGTGTGGCTGCCTTGATCGAGGGCTGGACTGGTAAAGCTCCATGTGCCATTGCTTGCTACGGTAACGCTGCCAAGCACGGTATCACCATCACGAATGGTAATAATACTGCCCGCTTCGGCCGTGCCCCTGAGCACTGGCGTGGTGTCGTTGGTTGCGCCGCCGTTGGTCACGGGCAGCACGGTAGAGCCGCTATTGTTCTCCACGCTCACACCAGTAATCGCGGGTGGTACGGTATCAACGGTGAAATCCACCGGATTTGTAGCGGCACTGGTATTACCGGCAGCGTCCGTCACCGTTGCCGTTAGGCTGTGCTGGCCGTCTGCCAGCGCAGGTGTGGTAAAGCTCCAGCGGCCATCGGCCCCTACGGTAACGGTACCGAGCAGCGTGGTGCCATCGTAAACGCTAACAATCGCACCCGCTTCGGCGGTGCCACTCAGGGTTGGGGTATTGTCATCGGTAATGGCACCAGCGCCAATCGTGCCCTGATACGGGCCAACGTTGTCACCGATCACCAGGTCACTAATGGCGCCTGGCGCTGTGGTATCGCCCCCGCCATTGTTACCGCCGTTATTACCCCCATTATTTCCGCCGTTATTACCGCCATTGTTGCCACCCTCATTGTCGCCCGGCGTGGAATTCCCCCCCCCGCCACCGCCGCCGCCACCTGCAATCAGTGCACCTAAACCGGCCAGGGCTGCGCCACCGATACCAAAGGCGGCGATGGTGCCGTCGTTAGTGGTGTTTTCGGCTAACAGGCCTTCAGTGCTATCGATAGAGACGTAATGGAAACCTTCTGTACCGGGATCTTCAACCCACCACATCGCGCCGCGATCGTCTAACAGAACCAGATCGCTATCGCCATTCGGGCTGTAAAAATTATGAATAACAACCACTTCACCAGACTTTGTTGTAACAACTAAATCATTACCATTGCGTGTGAAAGACTTAATATCAGATTGATTAAGATGCAACTGAACCACACTCGGAGCGGTCAAATTAACTTGATTACCACTCAGCTCAGAAGCAATCGTCCCACCTTTTGGGGTTACTGAGATATTATTCATGTTATCGAGATCCCGCGCAGATATTCATTCCATAAAAATACCCGGCATCCGCAGATACCGGCTTTTACAGCGAATAATCATCAAGATTATTCACTTCTTCTCTTGATCGATCTCATACAAACTCATGATGAAATCGCGTTGAGTTTTGCTTAGCCGCCATCCTGATAACTGATTGGATTTATTTCTTAAAATCACCACGGGATAAATAGTTTTATTTTCATCCGGCCGGGCACAGATGACATGAAATGCCTGGAGGCCAGACTTAGACATATTTCACATTCCCAATGGATAAAACCCATCCAACAACAATCAGAATTACGCTATAAAATCATCGAGATAGACGCTCTGCCAGAAATAGCCCTGCATGCCTAAAATCGCTTTGTGCGACAGCAGGTCGAGCTGGTGTTGGGTTTCAACACCCTCAACGATCACGCCGTTGCATAAGTCGTTGAGATGGCCAAGCAGAATGTCAAAGGTGCGACCGTCGCCAAATTGCCAAAAAAAACTTTTGTCAATCTTGACGATTTCAAATATTCCGCTATCGAGCATGTTCAGGTTGGAATAACCCGGACCAAAGTCATCGAGCCATAAAGGGGCGGGCGTCACTTTCGCAACACCTTTTAAAATGAGCAGATCGGCACTATTAAAACGCGCGGTGAAAAATGTTGATATTTCCAGACGCAGTTGCGTCAGTTGAGCCAGTTTTGCTTGTATTTCATCATCTTTAAAAATGCTGGCTACGATATCGCGATCAACATTGACACTGACAATCTGATCAAACCCTTTCTGGTATAGCTGAATAAGTTTTTCGATCTGGTGGAGGAATAACTGCCATTTAACGTCAGCAGAAAGCTGACTGAAGAAACCTGCATCCCTTTTGGGGTTACGCTTATTATTGATCTCTGCGTCATCGATAAAACGCGTTAATAACTCTTGGGCAATCACCTGACCGGATAAATCGTACACCGGCTCCAATATGAAGAGATTCTTCGGTGGATTGCTCATTTCATGCTCCTTACTGCAACAGCCTGATAGCACTAAACTGTCAGGATTACTCATGTAATAAGTAAGGGAAACATTGATAAAACTTAATACCTTAACTGAAGGTTAACGTACAACTAACACTTTGAGAAATAGTTTTCAGTAAACACTGCTGGCACCTTTAATCGTTTAAACCAATCAATAACGCAGGTAAATTTCTTTAAATTTCACATAATGATCAGATAATTCCTAGAAAAATTTAAGTTATCGCTCACCTTGACAGGCAAGAAAAATAGTACCTAATTGAATTTTAATAATAAAAATTAAAGCAATATCTATTGATTTTTATTTTTGACTTAAAATGCGTTAAATGACATTCAGAATCCATGATTCCAAAAGATACCAGAAAACAAAGTTACCCAAAGTGACTATTCAACTCTTAATGTTTAAATTTTCATTATACATGAAGCTTGTTTCATAACAGATTACCTGTTCAATGGCTGACAAATCAGCGGCTAATGAAAAGATATTGCTGCAAGGAATGAACAAGACGATTCGCTTTATTAGCAAAAAGAATGAGATAGCGAGAACGCTATTAATGCAGATAAGTGGGCAGGACGTTACAAAGTATTGAAGGGTGATAGCCTTCACAAATTAATAAAAAAGAAGCTGTGAAGTGAGGATATTGCCAGAAAAGAACCGAGCTTCTTACGAAGCTCGGCTAAGTCACGATGACTTACTCGTCTTCAAGATAGGTATAGCCGTACAATCCACTTTCAAATTCGGAAAGGAACTGTGCGCGTAACTCTTCATCAATATCGGTCTGCTGGGTTACCTGATCGCGGAACAGCGTCATCAGATCGTTAGGATTCAGCTGCACATACTCCAGCATATCCGCCACGGTATCGCCCTCATCGGAAAGCTGCACTTCTACGCTGCCATCCGGGAAAGCAAACACGTCAACCGCTTCAGTATCACCGAACAAGTTGTGCATGTTACCGAGGATTTCCTGATACGCGCCCACCATAAAGAAGCCAAGCATCGGCGGATTATCGATGTCGTACTCCGGCATCGGCATAGTGGTCGCAATACCATCGCCATCGACGTAGTGATCGATGGTGCCATCGGAGTCACAGGTGATATCCAGTAACACCGCGCGACGCTTAGGCATTTTATTCAGCCCTTCCAGCGGCAGCACCGGGAACAGCTGATCGATGCCCCATGCATCCGGCATCGACTGGAACAACGAAAAGTTGACGTAAATCTTATCCGCCATCCGCTCCTGCAGCTCATCGATAATCGGGCGGTGCGCGCGGTTGCTCGGATCCAGATGCTGCTGAATATAGTGGCAGATGCTCAAATAAAGCTGCTCAGCCCAGGCGCGCTGGCCAAGATCGTAGGTGCCTGACGAGTAGCCGGTGTGAATATCGAACAGATCCATCTGGCTATCATGCAGCCATTCGCGTAGCGAGCGGCGGACATCAGGTTCGTGCATCTCCTGCCACGTATCCCACAGGCTCTGAATCGGACGCGGAGAATCCACATCCGGCGCCACTGGCGTGCTGAATTCGTTGCGTTCCACACCAATAATGTTGGATACCAGCACCGTATGGTGCGCCGTTACCGCACGGCCGGATTCGGTGATTACCGTTGGATGTTCCAGCCCGTTCTCTTCGCAGGCATCACCAATCGCCCAAATAACGTTGTTGGCGTATTCATTCAGACCGTAGTTGACCGAACAATCGGACTGCGAACGCGTACCTTCATAGTCCACGCCCAAACCGCCGCCCACATCAAAACATTTGATGTTAACGCCCAGCTTCGCCAGCTCAACATAGAAACGCGCCGACTCACGCACGCCGGTGGCGATGTCGCGAATGTTCGACATCTGCGAACCGAGATGGAAGTGCAGCAGCTGCAGGCTGTCGAGACGGCCGGCCTTGCGCATGATGTCCACCAGCTGCAGCACCTGCGATGCCGCCAGACCAAATTTGGATTTCTCGCCGCCGCTCGACTGCCATTTTCCCGAGCCCTGCGAAGCCAAACGCGCACGGATACCGAGACGCGGTATCACGCTCAAGCGCTCGGCTTCTTCCAGCACCAGGCGCACTTCGGTCATCTTCTCGATCACCAGATAGACTTTATGCCCAAGCTTTTCACCAATCAGTGCCAGACGAATGTATTCGCGGTCTTTGTAGCCGTTACAGACGATCACCGAGCGGGTTTTACCCGCATGTGCCAGCACCGCCATCAGTTCGGCTTTCGAACCGGCTTCTAAGCCCAAAGGTTCACCAGAGTTGACCAGCGATTCAATCACGCGCTTATGCTGGTTAACCTTGATGGGGTAAACCAGGAAGTAGTCACCTTTATAGCCGTAGGATTCACGCGCACGTTTAAAAGCGGCGTTAATCGAACGCAGGCGATGCTGGAGGATCTGCGGAAAGCAGAACAGCGCAGGCAGACGTTGTCCGTCGGCCTCGCGCTCTTTAACCAGTTTCGCCAGGTCAACGCGCACTTCCGGCCGATCCGGATCGGGGCACACGCTGATGTGCCCGAGCTCGTTGACGTCGTAATAGTTATTTCCCCACCAGGCAATGTTGTAGGTACGCAGCATTCTGCTTGCTTCCTGATCGTTCATTGCCACCTCCTGCATGGAGCGGAGTGAACCTTGTTCGCCAGCTGACGAACCCTTGATATTCTTCATGTCGTCAGACATCGCGGACCTCAATTTTCCGTTGAAATATGAATTTGTTACCGAGTTTTGTCATGGTGACGCCGGGTAAAAATTGCCTCATCCTGCTTGCTGCCTCTGTAAGGTTGCAACGTGCAATGCTGACTGTAAGTGTAAAACACCGCGCCGGAGTCGGGGCAAAATAGCCTGAGACGTCCACGGTCAGTAGACAGCGAAATGCAGTAATAGATGCAGAGAAATGTTAACCGGCGCTCGTGTCGGGCTGATTACCGCAACGGGCAAAACATCGACAGGAGAAAAGAACAGATTGGGAATGTGAAAGGAGTGCCTGCGCGCTGAAGCCGCGCTGTGAACCAAAGAGAGTGAAAGAGTGGTTCATTGAGTTTAATCACCTCCATCGCCTGCTGACAGCATGCGAAAAACGGCTTGGGTGAAAGTCAGAGTAAACGGCATCTGACGGCGCGACGCACAGCGGCGTCATCCTTTTTGCGCTGCAACAGCAGCGGCGTTTTATACCGCCAGATGCGCGAAAATGCAAAATCTTTGTCAGCTAACTGCGTGGGGTGTCAGGAAATTATTCCACTTGTAATGTTGCGGAAAATGCGGGATCAGAAAAAGCACTGGAAAAGTGCTCACTGAGTAACCTAGAATAGCCGTCCAGATGGTTTTCCATCTAAACTGATTAACATCCAGGCGGTGTGAGCCAATGCTCCCGTTTCCTACTGCTTGCGGCTTTGCCTGAAGGGGCGTCGAGTCGGCCTGGCCCAGCTTGCGCTACGCAGTCGTATTCAAACCATTTGTAAGGTAAAGAACAGAATGGCTAAACACCTTTTTACATCTGAGTCCGTATCAGAAGGACATCCTGATAAAATCGCTGACCAAATTTCCGATGCCGTGCTCGATGCGATCCTGGAACAGGATCCGAAAGCACGCGTGGCCTGCGAAACTTACGTTAAGACCGGTATGGTGCTGGTTGGCGGTGAAATCACCACCAGCGCTTGGGTTGATATCGAAGAGATCACCCGTAATACCGTACGTGAAATCGGTTATGTCCATTCCGATATGGGCTTTGATGCCAACTCTTGCGCGGTACTGAGCGCAATTGGTAAGCAATCTCCAGACATTAACCAGGGCGTTGACCGCACCGATCCGCTGGAGCAAGGCGCGGGCGACCAGGGCCTGATGTTCGGTTACGCCAGCAACGAAACGGATGTGCTGATGCCAGCGCCGGTCACTTATGCGCACCGTTTGGTGCAGCGTCAGGCGGAAGTGCGTAAAAGCGGTTCACTGCCGTGGCTGCGTCCAGATGCGAAAAGCCAGATTACCTTCCAGTACGATGACGGCAAAATTGTTGGTATCGATGCGGTTGTGCTGTCTACTCAGCACGCTGAAGAGGTGACCACCGCCGATCTGCGTGAAGCGGTGATGGAAGAGATCATTAAGCCGGTTCTGCCGACGGAGTGGATCAACGCCAGCACCAAATATCACATCAACCCAACCGGTCGTTTTGTGATCGGTGGCCCAATGGGCGACTGCGGCCTGACCGGGCGTAAAATCATCGTGGATACCTACGGCGGCATGGCACGTCACGGTGGCGGCGCATTCTCAGGTAAAGATCCGTCAAAAGTTGACCGCTCTGCCGCTTATGCAGCGCGCTATGTGGCGAAGAACATCGTCGCGGCTGGCTTGGCTGACCGTTGCGAAATCCAGGTTTCCTATGCCATCGGCGTGGCTGAGCCAACCTCCATCATGGTTGAAACCTTCGGTACCGAAAAAGTGCCAACTGAACAGCTGACTTTACTGGTGCGCGAGTTCTTCGACCTGCGTCCATACGGTCTGATTCAGATGATGGATCTGCTGAAGCCGATTTATAAAGAGACGGCAGCATACGGTCACTTTGGTCGTGAGCACTTCCCATGGGAGCAGACGGATAAAGCTGCGCAGCTGCGTGAAGCGGCGGGTTTGAAGTAAGCTCAGGAATCAGATCGTTTATCGAGCCCGCCTCTGGCGGGCTTTTTTATGCCATGAGCGCATGAAGGTGTAACCGGTCGCCATGAATGGCGACCCTACATGGATATCGCCGGGTTTTCGTAGGGTGCGCATTCATGCGCACCTGCATTAAAAAGCATACTGTAGGGGCGTCATTTATGACCACCAGCGTGCCTCACGCCCCAGCAAATAACGCTTTGTCGCACATTGTTCCTTTTCAACTAGCGTCTACACTTCTTTCACCCCGCTTACAACTTAGTGTTAACGATTACATTTTGAAATCCTTTAACAATCGGCAATTTAGAGATTTTTCAGCGTAGTTATTGCTGTGAAAATGCGTTATTTTCAGCGTCGTCTGATAGCCGATAATTAGTGCGATGTCAGAAACTTAAAGGGTGCTATACCTTACTGGTTACGTAACTATTTCGGGCGGAAAATGCTGGATTGCAGGGTTCCGGCGTGTGTAACCGATTACACTGGTGTGATCGCTCTCACTTTTTTCCGCTGACAGGTTTCATAACATTGATAACAACAACGATGGATAAACTTTGGAGGCATCATGCCTAATAATAATCACAAGGGCAGAACGTCGAATAAGGTCATGACCTTGTTCGTCTGCTTTTTAGCGGCGCTGGCCGGCTTGCTGTTTGGCCTGGATATCGGCGTTATCGCCGGTGCTCTGCCTTTCATCGCGAAAGACTTTAACGTTACTGCGCACCAGCAAGAGTGGATTGTCAGCTCAATGATGTTTGGTGCTGCAGTGGGTGCGGTTGGTAGCGGCTGGATGTCATCGCGTCTGGGTCGTAAAAAGAGCCTGATGGCGGGTGCCATTCTGTTCGTTATTGGTTCGCTGTGGTCGGCGGGTGCAACCAGCCCAGAAATGCTGATCGCCGCACGTGTGGTGCTCGGTCTGGCGGTGGGTGTCGCGTCTTATACCGCTCCGCTGTATCTCTCTGAGATCGCTCCGGAGAAAATTCGCGGCAGTATGATTTCGCTCTACCAGCTGATGATCACCATCGGTATTTTGGCCGCATATCTCTCCGATACCGCGTTCAGTGACGCTGGCGCATGGCGCTGGATGCTCGGCATTATCACCATTCCTGCCGTGTTGCTGCTGATTGGCGTGTTCTTCCTGCCGAATAGCCCACGCTGGCTGGCCGCCAAAGGGGATTTCCGCAGTGCGGAACGTGTGTTATCGCGTCTGCGTGATACCAGCGAACAAGCAAAACGCGAACTGGATGAAATCCGTGAAAGCCTGAAGATTAAACAGTCAGGCTGGCAGCTGTTCCAGAGCAACAGCAATTTCCGCCGCGCGGTGTTCCTCGGCGTGCTGTTGCAGGTCATGCAGCAGTTCACCGGTATGAACGTCATCATGTATTACGCGCCGAAAATTTTCGAAATCGCCGGCTTTGCCAACACCACGCAACAAATGTGGGGCACGGTGATTGTCGGTCTGGTGAACGTGCTGGCCACCTTTATCGCGATTGGTCTGGTGGATCGCTGGGGCCGTAAGCCTACGCTGCTGCTCGGCTTCCTGGTCATGGCCGTCGGTATGGGCGTGCTGGGTACCATGCTGCACATTGGCATTCACTCGCCGGAAGCGCAGTACTTCGCTATTGCGATGCTGCTGATGTTCATCGTTGGTTTTGCGATGTCTGCCGGTCCGCTGATTTGGGTACTGTGTTCAGAAATCCAGCCGCTGAAAGGCCGCGATTTTGGTATTACGGTGTCTACCGCGACCAACTGGATTGCTAACATGATTGTCGGTGCCACCTTCCTGACCATGCTGAATACGCTGGGCAATGCACCAACCTTCTGGGTGTACGCCGGTCTGAACGTATTCTTCATTCTGCTGACGCTGACGCTGATTCCAGAGACCAAAAACGTCTCGCTGGAACACATCGAACGCAATCTGATGTCAGGCAAGAAACTGCGCGATATCGGGCAGAAATAATCCCGCTAAGCGAATGCAAGGGCTGCCAACGGGCAGCCCTTTTTTTGTTTGGACTGCGCATCGCGCCACATAACCGTGCGGTCGCCATATAAATGGCGCCCCTACGTTTATGGTGCGGAATTTTCGTAGGGTCGTCGTTTATGACGACCGCTTCACATTTAACCAAACACCAGGTCGCCATTAATGGCGACCCTACAAGTTGATTCAACCGCTGCAACCTTTTATGCTGCCCCACATGAAAACACCGCGCCTTCCCATCGCCATACAACAAGCCGTCATGCGCTCGCTGCGCCATTTTTTACAGCTGGCGAATGAAAAACTTGAGCGTCGCTTTGATGAGCCCAACCTGGTTTATCAGCAGCGCGGCACGGCGGCGGGCACCGCATGGCTGGAAAAGTGGGAAATCCGCATTAATCCTGTGCTGCTGCTTGAGAACCAACAGGCGTTTGTTGATGAAGTGGTGCCGCACGAACTGGCGCATCTGTTGGTGTGGAAAACCTTTGGCCGCGTGCCCCCGCACGGCAAAGAGTGGAAATGGATGATGGAGAGCGTGCTCGGTGTCCCGGCACGTCGCACCCACCAGTTTGAAATCGACTCGGTGCGCAGCAATACGTTCCCCTATCGCTGCCGCTGTCAGCAGCACCAGCTGACTGTGCGTCGTCACAACCGTGTGCTGCGCGGCGAAAGCGAATATCGTTGCGTACACTGCAAATCCCTGCTGCAACCCGGTGAGTTTTTAGCAACATAGCTCAGCAACCTAGTCCAGAAATCTCATATCCCGTTCGTCATCATTCTGTTACCCTGCCGCCCTTTTTCAGGACCAGGTTAATTTTTGGAATATGTCTCGCAAAACATTGCTGTTTCTTACCCTATTAGTTGCTCCGCTTAGTGCTTATAGCCTCAGTTTCACTAATTATCATCAAAACAACTTTCAGCAGGCCAAAGCCTATGCCGCACAAATCAATGCTGATGCACCTGCGGACTTCTACTGCGGCTGCAAAATCAGCTGGCACGGCAAAAAAGGCGTACCGGATCTGAGCAGTTGCGGCTACAGCGTGCGTAAGAACGCCAATCGCGCCGAGCGCATTGAGTGGGAGCATGTTATGCCGGCGTGGGAATTCGGCCATCAGCGCCAGTGCTGGCAGAACGGCGGGCGTAAAAGCTGCAGTAAAGATGCCGATTACCGCCGTATCGAGAGCGATTTGCATAATCTGCAACCGGCAATTGGCGAAGTGAATGGCGATCGCAATAACTTCCAGTACAGCCAGTGGAACGGAGGCGAGCAACAGTATGGCCAGTGCAGCATGAAAGTCGATTTCAAGCAGAAGCTGGCGCAACCGCCAGAGCGGGCACGCGGAGCGATTGCCCGCACTTACTTCTATATGCGCGATCAATATCATTTGCGCCTGTCACGTCAGCAAACCCAGCTTTTCACCGCCTGGGACAAGCAATATCCGGTGACGCAGTGGGAGTGTGAGCGCGATAATCGCATCGCTAAAATACAGGGAAATCATAATTCCTACGTTCAGCAGGCTTGCCAGCGCTGAAAGCGCTACCCTACACTAGCTTTTTTCGATTGCGCCGTGTCCGCTGACACGGCATAACGCTGGCAGGAACCGCATGCGTATACCTCGCATTTATCATCCCGAACCTCTCGAAGTTAACAGCGAAGTCTTCCTTGATGAAGACGCCGCTAACCATGTCGGACGCGTGCTACGCATGACGGCCGGTCAGCAGATCGAACTGTTTGATGGCAGTAATCTGACTTTTCACGCTGAAATCACCCAGGCTGATAAAAAGCGTGTAAAAGTAAGGGTCCTTGCCAGTCAGGCGGATGACCGCGAATCCCCGCTGCATCTGCACCTCGGCCAGGTGATGTCGCGCGGTGAAAAAATGGAATTCACCATCCAGAAATCGATCGAACTTGGCGTGAATGTGATTACGCCGTTGTTTTCTGAACGCTGCGGCGTAAAGCTGGATGCCGAGCGACTGGCAAAAAAGATTCAGCAATGGCAGAAAATTGCGATTGCCGCCTGTGAACAGTGCGGCCGCAATCGCGTGCCAGAAATTCGCGAACCGATGACGCTGCTTGCCTGGTGTGCGGAAGCCGATGAAGGCCTGAAGTTGAATTTGCATCCGCGCGCGAACCACAGCATTAATACGCTGCCGCAGCCGGTTGAGCGCCTTCGTCTGCTGATTGGCCCGGAAGGCGGCTTATCTGCCGATGAAATTGCCATGACTGCGCAGCAGGGTTTCACCGATATTTTGCTCGGACCACGCGTGTTACGTACCGAAACCACCGCGCTCACCGCCATCACGGCACTTCAGGTGAGGTTTGGCGACCTCGGTTAAGCGATACTTTTGGTTGAATACCCCTTTGAGGAGAGAATAATGATCAAGCTTGGCATCGTTATGGACCCTATTTCGTCCATCAACATTAAAAAAGACACCAGCTTCGCCATGTTGCTGGAAGCACAGCGCCGTGGTTACGAAATTCATTACATGGAGATGAGCGATCTCTCCCTGCGCGGTGGTGTGACTTACGCGCGCACCCGTTTGCTCAGCGTTGAGCAGAACTACGAGAGTTGGTACACCTTTGGTAACGAGCAGCTTATTCCGCTGGCCGATCTCAACGTCGTGCTGATGCGTAAAGATCCGCCGTTTGACACCGAATTTATCTACGCAACCTACCTGCTGGAACGCGCGGAAGAGCAAGGCACGCTGATCGTCAACAAACCGCAAAGCCTGCGCGACTGCAACGAAAAGCTGTATACCGCCTGGTTCGCCGACCTGACGCCAGATACCTTAGTGACGCGCAACAAAGAGCAGCTGCGCGCCTTCTGGCAGGAGCACGGTGATGTGATCCTGAAACCACTGGACGGCATGGGCGGCGCGTCCATCTTCCGCGTGAAGCAGGATGACCCGAACTTTGGCGTGATCACCGAAACCCTGACCAATCACGGCCAGAACTTCTGCATGGCGCAGAACTATCTGCCGGCGATTAAAGAGGGTGACAAACGCGTGCTGGTCGTGGATGGCGAACCGGTGCCTTACTGCCTGGCGCGTATTCCACAAGGTGGCGAAACACGCGGTAATCTGGCCGCCGGTGGACGAGGTGAAGCGCGTCCGCTCAGCGATAGCGATTGGGAAATCGCGCGTCGCGTCGGTCCAACGCTCAAAGCCAAGGGGCTGATTTTTGTCGGCCTGGATATCATCGGTGATAAACTGACTGAAGTTAACGTAACCAGCCCAACCTGCGTACGTGAAATCGAGGCCGCGTTCCCGATATCAATCACTGGCATGCTGATGGATGCCATTGAGAAACGCCTGGGCTGATGCCGTCGGAGTGTAAGCTCCGTGAACACCCAAAACCGGCGCTGTCGCGGCTGCGTCGGTTATTTTTGGTATACGAGTGATAATGAATTTACAGCATCATTTTTTAATTGCGATGCCGTCGCTGCAGGACCCGCTATTCAAACGCTCCGTGGTGTATATCTGCGAGCACAATGAAGATGGCGCCATGGGTTTGATCGTAAACAAACCAATGGAAAACCTGACGGTCGAAGGCATTCTTAAAAAGCTTAAAATTAGCGCATCCGAACGTGACCCTGCCATCAAACTGGATAAGCCGGTCTTTGCCGGTGGTCCGCTGGCGGAGGATCGTGGTTTTATCCTGCACTCCGCGCAGCGCATCTACTCCTCAAGCATTCGTATTTCCGATACCACCGTCATTACCACCTCGCGTGATGTGCTGGAAGCGATCGGGACCACTTCGCAGCCAGATAACGTACTGGTCGCGCTGGGATATTGTGCCTGGGAGAAAGGTCAGCTTGAAGATGAGCTACTGGAGAACGCCTGGCTCACCTCACCGGCTAACACCAACATTCTGTTCCAGACGCCCATTGCGGAGCGCTGGCGCGAAGCCGCGCGCGGTTTAGGCGTGGATATACACAATATCGCCACCGATGCAGGGCACGCCTGATGGCCAGTGAAACCTTACTGGGCTTCGATTTCGGCACCAAAAGTATCGGCGTTGCCATTGGTCAGCAGCTTACGGGCACTGCGCGGGCGCTGACGGCCCTGAAAGCGCAAGACGGCACGCCAGACTGGAACCTGATCGAAAAGCTGCTGAAAGAGTGGCAACCCAATTATGTAGTGGTTGGATTGCCGCTGAATATGGATGGCACCGAACAAGAACTCACCGCGCGCGCGCGTAAGTTTGCCAATCGCCTGCACGGTCGCTTTGGCGTACGCGTCGAGCTGCAGGACGAACGCCTGAGCACCGTTGAGGCGCGTGCCGACCTGTTTGAACGCGGTGGTTTTCGTGCGCTGCAAAAAGGCCAGGTCGATTCCCAATCGGCGGTGATTATTCTCGAAGATTGGTTCGATACGCATTAAAACGCATTCAAAAACCAGGTGCGCATAAATGCGCCCCCTACGGGTGACTTTCGTAGGGTCGCCATTCATGGCGACCGCTACAACCCCTGTTCAAATCATCCCCGCCTGCTGACGCGCCTGCTCGCTTTGGGCAAAGGTTTGCATCCCGGCCTGCGCACCGGTTTGCAATACGCCAGGCAGCTGGTGCATTTTCCCCTCGCGGATCAGGTTCGCCACCGCCGGCGTCGCCACCAGCACTTCAAATAAACCAATGCGTCCGCCCGCCTTTGCTGGCACTAAACGTTGCGCCAGCACCGCTTTAAGGCTGCCCGCTAATTGGGTACGCACCAGGTTTTTCTCCTCGGCGGGAAACACGTCTACTAGCCGATCCACCGCCTGGGTTGCACCGCGCGTATGCAGCGTCGCCAGCACCAAATGGCCGGTTTCTGCCGCGGTAAGCGCCAGGCGGATAGTTTCGCTATCACGCAGTTCACCGAGCAGAATCACATCGGGATCTTCGCGCAGCGCGGCTTTTAGCCCATGTTGAAACGAGGCGCAGTGCGCGCCTACTTCGCGCTGCTGAATTAACGATCGCTGACTGTGATGAACAAATTCGACGGGGTCTTCCAACGTCAGGATGTGCCGCGCCTGTTGGCGATTAAGGCTATCCACCATCGCCGCCAGCGTGGTGGATTTGCCGCTGCCGGTGGAGCCGGTAATCAAAATCAGCCCCTCCTCCAGCTGTAATAGCTGGCTCACCACTTCGGGCAAATGCAGGCTGTTGAGATCCGGTGCACTGCTGGCAATTAGCCGCAGCGCCAGCGATAAACCGTGACGCTGCATAAACAGGTTGGCGCGCAGTCGCACGCCGCTGGTCAGCGTCATGGCAAAGTCTACGTGGCCATTTTCCTCCAGCTCGGCCTGCTGCGGTGCCGTGAGCCACTGCTGCATAACGCTTTCCAGCCAGCCGCCTGCCAGCTCGCTTTGCTGCGGGATCGGCTCCAGCACGCCTTGTCGGCGTCAGTGCGGCAAATGTCCGCTGCAAAGGTGCAGATCGGCGGCGTTATGCTTTACACTAAGCGCCACCATTTCATCCAACTCCATTTAACTTCTCCTGACTATGACTTCCATTGAGCACAACTTACAGCAAGTGCGTGAGCGTATCGCCGCTGCCGCCGCACGTTGCGGGCGCGCGCCAGAAGAAATTACGCTGCTTGCAGTGAGCAAAACCAAGCCTGCGAGCGCGGTCGCAGAAGCCATCAATGCGGGGCAACGCGCGTTTGGTGAAAATTACGTGCAGGAAGGGGTTGAAAAAGTGGCCGAACTGGCCGCACATCCTGATTTGCAATGGCACTTTATCGGTCCGTTACAATCCAATAAAAGCCGTCTGGTGGCGGAAAACTTTGCCTGGTGCCATACCGTTGATCGACAGCGTATCGCGCAGCGCCTGAACGATCAGCGCCCGGCGTCGTTACCGCCGCTCAACGTGTTAATTCAGGTAAATATCAGTGACGAAAACAGCAAATCTGGCATCATGCTGGAGGCGCTGCCGGAGCTGGCGCAGCACATCGCCGCATTGCCGCATCTGCGCCTGCGAGGACTGATGGCCATACCAGCGCCAGAAACAGAATACGCACGTCAGCTGGCGGTTTGCGAAAAGATGGCCGCCGCGTTTCATGCCTTACAACAGGATTATCCTGACGTCGATACGCTTTCTCTGGGAATGAGCGACGATATGGACGCGGCAATCGCCGCAGGCAGCACCATGGTGCGGATTGGCACCGCCATTTTTGGCGCGCGGGATTATGCGCGACCTTCACAACAATAATTGAGGAACCTCATGTTAACACTGACGTTTTTAGTCAAAACGCTGATCGATTTGTACGTGATGGTGCTGCTGCTGCGCATCTGGATGCAGTGGTCGCGCTGTGACTTCTACAACCCGCTGGCGCAGTTTGTCGTGAAGATCACCCAACCGATTATCAAGCCACTGCGCCGTATCATTCCGGCGATTGGCCCGATTGATACTGCATCGCTGCTGCTGGCGTTTGTGCTGACTACGCTAAAATATCCGCTGCTGCTGCTGATTCAGGTCGGCGTGTTCTCAGTGGACCCCACCAATTTATTGGTTGGCCTGCTGTCGCTAATAAAATCCGCCGGTTATCTGGTGTTCTGGGTGATCATCATTCGTTCGCTGATGAGCTGGATCAGCCAGGGGCGCGGCCCGATGGATCAGGTGTTGCTGCAGCTGACTGAACCGCTGATGTCACCAATTCGCCGTATTCTGCCCGCGATGGGCGGCATCGATTTCTCTGCCATGATTGTGATTCTGGTGCTGTACGCGCTGAATTTCCTCGGCATGGACCTGTTCCCAGGTCTCTGGTATTTGCTGTAATTCGTTAATCTGGAACTGTTATGCAAAAAGTTGTTCTCGCGACCGGTAATCCGGGCAAAGTTCGTGAGCTGGCCGATCTGTTAGCGGCCTTCGGACTCGATATTGTGGCGCAAACTGAACTCGGCGTGGAGTCAGCGGAAGAAACCGGCCTGACTTTCATCGAAAATGCCATTCTCAAAGCGCGTCATGCGGCTGCTATAACTGGATTACCAGCCATTGCCGACGATTCCGGATTGGCGGTCGATGCGCTGGGCGGCGCGCCGGGTATCTACTCCGCGCGCTATGCGGGCGTTGACGCCAGCGACCAGCAAAATCTGGATAAACTGCTGGTGGCGCTGGAAAAGGTGCCGGACGCTGAACGTCAGGCGCAGTTCCACTGCGTGCTGGTGTATGTGCGTCATGCGGCCGATCCTACGCCGCTGGTGTTTCACGGCAGCTGGGCCGGTGAAATCACCCGCGCAGCCGCTGGCGAAGGCGGTTTTGGTTACGATCCCATCTTCTATGTCCCTGAATTAGGTAAAACGGCGGCTGAGCTGAGTAA
The DNA here is from genome assembly GCF_039621635.1 of Pantoea sp. BRR-3P. Lineage (NCBI taxonomy): Bacteria > Pseudomonadati > Pseudomonadota > Gammaproteobacteria > Enterobacterales > Erwiniaceae > Pantoea > Pantoea sp. BRR-3P. The sequence continues at coordinate 523,578 of NZ_CP155066.1, read as the reverse complement.
AGACGAAAAGCGCGCCGTCTCTCACCGTGGTAAAGCATTGACGCTGCTGCTGGAAGCGATGCGCAATGCCTGAATTACCTCCGTTAAGCCTGTACATCCACATTCCGTGGTGTGTGCAGAAGTGCCCGTACTGTGATTTCAACTCTCACGCGTTAAAAGGCGAGGTGCCGCACATAGAGTATGTGCAGCACCTGCTGAACGATCTCGAACAGGATTTGCCGCTCACCGCGGGGCGCGAGGTGCGCACTATCTTCATTGGTGGCGGTACGCCAAGCCTGCTGAGCAGCAATGCGATGCAGATGCTAATGGACGGCGTACGCGCGCGTTTGCCGTTGGCTGCCGACGCAGAAATCACAATGGAAGCCAATCCCGGAACCGTGGAAGCCGATCGCTTCAGCGGTTATCAGCGCGCGGGGATTAACCGTATTTCGATTGGCGTGCAAAGCTTTAGCCCGCAAAAGCTGGAGCGTCTGGGCCGCATTCACGGACCGGAAGAAGCGGTACGCGCGGCGCAGCTGGCGGAAGGCTTAGGTCTGCGCAGCTTTAACCTCGATCTGATGCACGGCTTGCCGGATCAGTCGCTGGAAGAGGCGCTGGACGATCTGCGCCAGGCGATTGCCCTCAATCCACCGCATCTGTCGTGGTATCAGCTGACGATCGAACCGAATACCTTATTTGGCTCGCGTCCACCGCAACTGCCGGATGACGACGCGCTGTGGGATATTTTTGAGCAAGGCCATCAGCTGCTGAGCGCCGCTGGCTATCAGCAATATGAAACCTCGGCCTACGCTAAACCCGGCTATCGCTGCGAGCACAACCTAAACTACTGGCGCTTTGGTGATTATCTGGGCATTGGCTGCGGCGCACACGGCAAGCTGACGCAGCCGGATGGCCGCATCGTGCGCACCGTAAAAACGCGCCATCCACGCGGCTTTATGAAAGGCAATTATCTCGATAAGCAGCACGAGGTGGCGGAAAACGACAAACCGTTCGAATTCTTTATGAACCGTTTCCGTCTGCTGGAAGCCGCTCCGCGCGCGGATTTCCGTCGCTATACCGGTATGGATGAGCAGGTGATTCGCCCGCAAATTGATGCCGCGATAGCGGCGGGATACGTGGTGGAAAGTGCTGAATACTGGCAGATTACTGAGAAAGGGAAGCTGTTCCTGAACTCGCTGCTGGAGCTGTTTTTAAGCGAAGATGAATAAACAGAAGGCCGGGAAACCGGCCTTTTGCTTTGTTAACCTTTAACGCCCTGCATCAACCCTTTGCGTTGATCTTCCAGCACGGTGACGCGATTACACACTTCGTGGCCGAAATTCTGGAAATCCTGTTCCTGCTTGTTCCATTCCGCCTGCACCGATTGCTGTAAGCCGCCAAGGTTGCCCATGATGGCCTGCAGCGGATTGCTGCCGTTCGCCGCCTGGCTGCTGCCCATCTCGTTGAGGCTATCCTGCATGATGCCGCCCAATGTGCTCTGCACCAGCTTCTCGCCTTCTGCACGCACCTGATCGATGGCCTGATGATGGAAGGTTAATCCATCCGGGCGATGCTCGATGATACGGTTCATTTGCTGCTTGAGCTGGCCATCCAGTTTGGTGAGACGATTGCGTACGTTGCTGTTAGCGCCAAGCTTCTCAACAATCACTTTGTCCAGCGCCACGCGGCTACGTTCCAGACGCGAGGTCGCGCCGCTGTCGATCCACGGCAAATCGCGACGCAGCGCGGTTTGATAATCAATGGCTTTCTGGCGCGTTGCGTTGTCAACGCTGACCTTCTGCCCATTAAACTGCACATCGCCCTGCGGCGTGATTTCAAGGTTGCCGTTGCTGCCCACCACCTGCACGCTCTGTGGTTTAACAATCACATCATCCTGTGGCTTGACGCTGCACTCGTATGCAGCCTGAGCCTGAGTTGCCGCCAGCAGCAGCGCGGCGATAAGTGCCTTACGAACCATGAAATCTCCTGAACAATAAAAAGGTCGCCAAAAATGGCGACCCTACGACGGATTTCGTAAGGTGGCCATTGATGGCCACCAACACGCATCAACCATTAAAGATTAGTCCCACCAAACGTCGAAGAGTTCAGTTACTTGAATATCAGAAAGGTTATGCTGCTCAAGCCATTTACGCACCAGCTCGCGGTGCTCATCGGTGCACTTGCCGGTTTCCTGCAGGCAAACCAGACCTTCCCACACCAGATAACCGCTGCCGTCATACGCCAGACCATTCGGTGCGATCACTTCATTAATGAACTGATCAACAGTCGCATCAATTTGCTCCTCAGTTGTGCCTTCGGCGAAACGCCAGGCCACGGAGAAACCCAATTCCTGAAACTCATCAATATGCAGTTTTTTACGCAAACGGCGGCTACGCTGTACGGCCATTATTTTACCCTCTCAAACATCAGATCCCATACGCCATGGCCCAGTCGCTGCCCGCGCTGCTCAAACTTGGTTAACGGACGCGTTTCGGGACGCGGCACGTAATTGTTACTTTCCGACTGATTTTTATATCCGTCGATGCTGCTCATCACGTCTAACATGTGTTCGGCGTAGGCTTCCCAGTCGGTTGCCATGTGGAACACGCCGCCCAGCTTCAACTTACGCATCACCAGCTCAGCAAACGGCACCTGTACGATGCGACGTTTGTTATGGCGCGCTTTGTGCCACGGATCCGGGAAGAACAGCTGCACCATACGCAGCGAGTTGTCCGGAATCATCTTCTGCAGCACTTCCACCGCGTCGTGACACATCAAGCGCAGGTTCTCAACGCCCGCTTCTTTGGCTGAGGCCAGGCAAGCGCCAACGCCCGGCGCATGGACTTCCAGCCCGAGGAAGTTCTGGTGCGGATTATTCTGCGCCATGGTCACCAGCGAAGCGCCCATGCCGAAACCAATTTCCAGCACCACCGGCGCGTCACGACCAAACAGCGTCACCAGATCCAGCGGTTCCGGCTGGAACTCAACGCCCATCTCCGGCCATAAATTATCGAGCGCGAGCTGCTGTCCTTTCGTTAAGCGCCCCTGGCGGCGCACAAAACTGCGGATACGGCGTAATGGCCGCCCGTTCTCATCAAATTCTGGGGTGATGACGTCATTAATCATGTTGAAGCCTGCTGGTTAGCCTGTTCTGGGAAACGGGCATTATGCAAAGTTAGAAAGCAGAAGCAAGCCTTTGCAATGTTCCGGTTTACACCCTGATGTCTCTGTGCTGGAATTCCTGCCTGATTGTAGAGTAAACACGGAAAATTTCCTTCTTATGATGCAAGCGCCGACGTTCGCGCAACAAGTGCTGGATTGGTATCAGCGCTTCGGTCGCAAAACCCTGCCGTGGCAGCAGGAGAAGACGCCATACAAAGTGTGGCTCTCTGAAGTGATGCTGCAACAAACGCAAGTGACCACCGTTATTCCCTATTTTGAACGCTTTATGACGCGCTTCCCGACGGTCAGCGATCTGGCCGCCGCGCCGCTGGACGAAGTGCTGCATCTGTGGACCGGCCTTGGCTATTACGCGCGGGCGCGCAATCTGCACAAAGCGGCTAAGCAGGTGGTGGAGAAGCACGGCGGCGAGTTCCCACGCAACTTTGATGATGTGGCGGCATTGCCGGGTATTGGTCGATCGACTGCGGGCGCGGTGTTATCGCTGTCGCTGGGCCTGCATTTCCCGATTCTGGATGGTAACGTGAAGCGCGTGCTGGCGCGCTGCTACGCGGTTGGCGGCTGGCCGGGCAAAAAAGACGTTGAGAAACGTCTGTGGCAGATCAGCGAAGAGGTTACGCCCGCAGAAGGCGTTAGCCAGTTCAATCAGGCGATGATGGACCTTGGGGCATTAGTATGTACTCGCTCACGTCCTAAGTGTGAAATCTGCCCGCTGAACAGCCGCTGCGTGGCCTATGCCAATAACAGCTGGGCCAACTATCCCGGCAAGAAGCCGAAGCAGACCTTGCCGGAACGTAGCGGCTGGATGCTGATGATGCAGGATGGCGACGATGTGTGGCTAGAGCAGCGTCCGCCGGTCGGCTTATGGGGCGGGCTATTTTGCTTCCCGCAGTTCACCAGTGAGCAAGCGCTAACTGACTGGCTAAGCGAGCGTGGCATTCAGGCTAAGCCACAGCAGCTCACGGCGTTTCGTCATACCTTTAGCCATTTCCACTTAGACATTGTGCCTATGTGGCTAGCGTGGCCTTCCGCTGGGTCGCTGATGGATGAAGCGGGCGGTCTCTGGTATAACTTAGCGCAACCACCGTCAGTGGGGTTGGCAGCGCCGGTTGAGCGCTTGTTGCATGAACTGCGCCATCCCCAGCAGCTTACGCGTCGATCGGGCGTGACCGAAGAGGAAGAGTAATGAGCCGCACCATTTTTTGTACTTATCTGCAACGCGACGCTGAAGGCCAGGACTTTCAGCTCTATCCTGGCGAACTGGGTAAGCGCATCTTCAATGAGATCTCCAAAGAAGCCTGGCAGCAGTGGATGTCCAAGCAGACCATGCTGATCAATGAAAAAAAATTGAGCATGATGAACCCGGAAGATCGCAAAGTGCTGGAGAAGGAGATGGTGAATTTCCTGTTCGAAGGCAAAGACGTGCACATTGAAGGTTACACCCCGCCAGAAAAATAACCGTTCAGGGCTTCCCTTTGAAGCCCTCTTTTTCGAGTCAGGCACGCATTAACAATGAATAAAAAACTGATAGCACTGTTGGTGATTGCACCACTTTTGGTCTCCTGCTCCGGACAAAAAAAATCGCAGTATCATGAAGAGTGGGTCAAGGACACCAACGGTTTCGATATCCTGATGGGTCAGTTCGCCCACAACATTGAAAATATTTGGGGCATCAATGAGGTTCTGATCGCCGGACCGAAAGACTACGTCAAATATAGCGATGGTTATTACACCCGCAGTCACATCAACTTTGACAGCGGTAGCATCACCATTGAGACCATTTCCGGCACCGATCCGATGGCCAGCCTGCGCCAGGCAATCATCACCACGCTGTTGATTGGCGAAGACCCGGGTAATGTCGATCTCTACTCTGATGCCAACGATATTCAAATCAGTAAAGAGCCGCTGCTGTACGGCCAGGTGCTGGATAACACCGGCCAGCCGATTCGCTGGCAGGGCCGCGCCGGCAACTTTGCTGACTATCTGATTCAGAACAAACTGCAGAAGCGCACTTCCGGATTGCATGTCATCTGGTCGGTGACCATTCCGATGGTGCCGAACCACCTCGATAAGCGTGCGCACAAATATCTGCCGATGGTGCGTAAAGCGGCGGAACAATATGGCGTCGATGCCTCATTGATTCTGGCGATTATGCAGATTGAATCGAGTTTCAACCCCTATGCGGTCAGCCATTCTGATGCGCTGGGTCTGATGCAGGTGGTGCAGCATACTGCCGGCGTCGATGTGTTCCGCATGAAGGGCAAAGGCGGCAAGCCGAGCCGCAGCTATCTGCTTGACCCTGAGAATAATATTGATGCGGGCACCGCGTATTTGTCGCTGCTGCAGAGAAGCTATTTGGGTGGGATTCAGGATCCGGTCTCGCGTCGTTATGCGGTGATCACTGCGTATAACGGCGGTGCGGGCAGCGTGCTGCGCGTGTTCTCCAGCGACAAAGATCGCGCCTTCTCGTCGATTAACGGTATGTCGCCAGCCGAGGTATATCAGACGCTGACCACTAACCATCCATCGGCGGAATCGCGTCGTTATCTGTACAAAGTGAGCCAGGCGCAGCGCAGCTATCGTCGGTTCTAGGACGGTGCGGCTTGGCCCTCATCCCAACCTTCTCCCGCTCGCGGGAGAAGGAGCCGATCCAGCACATGCTTAACAATGCTCACCACCTAAACATTCCCTCTCCCGCGTGCGGGAGAGGGTTAGGGTGAGGGAAATCAGCTCACCATCATATTCGCCACCAGATGCTTACGCCCGTTCTCCCCTTCCTCGGTGTAAACCCCTTGCAGCTCCGGCGAAAAGCCCGGCAGGAGATTGATGCCCTCTTCCAGCGCGAGGAAATAGCGCTGCACCGCGCCGCGCCACACTTCCCCCGGCACCACGCACAGCACGCCTGGCGGATAGGGCAATGCGCCTTCTGCCGCAATGCGTCCTTCGGCTTTGGCAATGGGCACCAGCTCCACTTCGCCGCGAATATACGCCTGATGCGCATCCTGCGGATTCACTTTCACCGGCGGGAAACAGGCCGAGCGGAACATCGCTTTCTGTAAATCCTTCACGTCGAAGCTGACGTAGAGATCGTGCATCTCCTGGCACAGGCGGCGCAGCGTGTAACCTTTGTAACGCTCGATATTCTTGCGATAGACGCTCGGCAGCACTTCCGCCAGCAGCGCATCCTCACGCACGTGCTGCTCAAACTGCACCAGCATCGCCACCAGATGCGCCATCTTCTCCGGTGTTTCAGCGGGCGTCAGCAGGAACAGAATCGAGTTCAGGTCGCACTTTTCCGGCACGATACCGTTCTCACGCAGGTAGTTAGCCAGAATCGTCGCGGGAATGCCGAAGCGGGTGTATTCACCGCTGGCGGCATCAATGCCCGGCGTGGTGAGCAGCAGCTTACACGGGTCGACCAAATACTGATCCTGCGCGTAACCTTCAAAACCGTGCCACTTCGCCCCCGGTTCAAGACTAAAGTAAGCAGGATCGGCGGCAATGGCTTCGGTTTCCGCCGTTTGCCACAGCTTGCCGTGCACTTTTTCTGGCAGGAACGGTTGGATCATCTCACAGCGTTCCAGAATCGCTTTGCGCGCATCAATGCCGATGGTGACGCACTCGTGCCACATGCTGCGCCCCGCTTCGCCTTGGTGCATACGGGCGTTGATATCCAGCGCGGCAAACAGCGGATAGAACGGGCTGGTGGAGGCGTGCAGCATAAAGGCATTATTGAGGCGCTTGTGCGGACAGAAGCGCTTTTGCCCACGGATGTGATTGTCTTTCTTGTGGATTTGCGAGGTCTGCGAGAAACCGGCCAGCTGCTTGTGCACTGACTGCGTAACAAAAATACCGGGATCGTTCGCGTCCAACTCCAGCGTCAGCGGCGAGCAGCCGGCCATCAACGGGATGAACTGCTCATAGCCGACCCACGCTGAGTCAAACAGGATGTAATCACACAGATGCCCGATGCGATCGACCACCTGCCGCGCGTTGTACACCGTGCCGTCATAAGTACCAAGCTGGATAATCGCCAGGCGGAAAGGCCGCTGATCCTGAGCGCGGTGCGGCGCCACTTTCGCAATCTGCTCACGCAGATAGGCATCGTCAAAGCAGTGCGCATCAATGCCGCCGATAAAGCCAAACGGGTTACGCGCCGCCTCCAGATACACTGGCGTTGCGCCCGCCTGAATCAGTGCACCGTGGTGATTGGATTTATGGTTGTTGCGGTCAAACAGCACCAGATCGCCGCGCGTGAGCAGCGCGTTGGTCACCACTTTATTGGCGCTGGAGGTGCCGTTAAGCACGAAATAGGTTTTGTCGGCGTTAAACACTTTGGCCGCGAACTTCTGCGCATCTTTGGCGGAGCCTTCGTGGATCAGCAAATCGCCCAGCTTGACGTCAGCGTTGCACATATCGGAACGGAACACGTTCTCGCCATAGAACTCATAAAACTGCCGTCCTGCCGGATGTTTGCGGAAAAACGCGCCGCCCTGATGTCCCGGGCAGGCAAAGGTGCTGTTCTGCATATCAACGTAGCGCGTGAGCGTATCGAAGAACGGCGGCAGCAATGCTGATTCATACGCCAGCGCCGCGTCTTCCAGCGCCTGCCACTCTTCCGGCGCGCCGTTAATTTCAGCGGTGACGCCCGGCAGCTTTAGTACGTCTTCATCGAACGCATTGGCGACAAACACCGGCAGATTAAAGCCGATCTTCTGCAACAGCGTTAACACACCGCTGCGCGTATCTGACAGGGTGATCACCACCGCAGCGACATCGGTAAAATCAGTATTGTCCAGCGTCACCACGTCGCGTGTGGTATTCAGGCTGAGACTTGGCGCGACAGCAACGCTGGCAGCAATTTTCAATGGGTTCATAACACAAATCCCTGAGCAAGGATGAGTGGGTGCCGATGGCACAGCAATGAGGAGATTTCCTCGGCGAAAGTCATAAGGGAGTAGATGGCTGACTGGGGCGCAATCATGTCATCTTTTTTTTGCAGGAACAACCGTACCCTCACCCCAGCCCTCTCCCGTTATACGGGAGAGGGAGCAGTCGGAGCGATAATTAAGTGCTGCTGGATCGGTTCCCTCGCCCGCTTGCGGGAGAGGGTTAGGGTGAGGGAAAAAAAGGAGTACTATTATTCAACTTTCCTCAACCAGCCGGAGGCTACATGTTTAAGGCATTGGTCATTGAAAATGACGAACAGGGTTATCGCACCACCTTGCAAGACCTTTCAGAAAAACAACTTCCCGATCAGGATGTCACCCTCGAAGTAAGCTACTCCACGCTCAACTACAAAGACGCGCTCGCCATCTGCAACAAAGGCCCGATTGTGCGTCAGTTCCCGATGGTGCCAGGCATCGATTTTGTCGGCCGGGTGATTAGCAGCCGCCATCCTGAATGGCAGCAGGACGATGTCGCGCTGCTCACCGGCTGGGGCGTGGGTGAAAAACATTGGGGCGGACTGGCGCAGAAAGCCAGCGTTTCGGGTGACTGGCTGGTGAAAGTGCCGTCCGCGCTCAGCCCGCTGCAAACCATGGCGATTGGCACCGCCGGTTTCACCGCCATGCTGTGCGTGCTGGCGCTGGAGAAACAGGGCATCACGCCACAGCATGGTCCGGTATTAGTCACCGGCGCGAGCGGCGGTGTCGGCAGCTTTGCCGTTAGCCTGCTGGCGCGGCTTGGCTATGAAGTAGTGGCCTCCAGCGGGCGCGCCAGCGACAGCGATTATCTGATCAACACGCTGGGCGCAGCCTCGGTTATCGATCGTGCGGAACTGAGCGAGCCAGGCAAGCCGCTGGCGAAAGAGCGCTGGGCGGCAGCAATTGATAGCGTTGGCAGCCACACGCTGGCTAACGTGTTAGCAGGCATCAAGCGCGATGGCGTGGTCGCAGCCTGCGGCATGGCGCAAGGTTTGGATCTGCCAACCAGCGTGGCGCCGTTCATTCTGCGCGGCGTGATTCTGGCGGGCGTGGATAGCGTGATGTGCGCAAAACCACTGCGTCAGCAGGCGTGGCAGCGTCTGGCGGAACTGGTGGATGGCGACTTGCTGCAGCAACTCACCAAGGTGATTCCGCTGAGTGAAGCGCGGGAAGGTGCCGAGCAGCTGCTGGCGGGGAAAGTGCGTGGCCGGTTAATCGTTGATTGCCGCTGATGTGTCGTAGGGTCGCCATTCATGGCGACCTGGTGGGCATGAATGCCCACCCTACGAAAACACAGGCATTACAATCAGGCTCGCAGTTGGATTTGCGGCCTGCTCTTTCCCTCCTGCATCACCACATCCAGCTCCGCCTGATACCAGCGCGTCAGCGTGGATTCGGTCATCACTTCCTGCGGTGCGCCCTGCGCCACCAGTTTGCCCTGATGCAACAGCAGCACGCGATCCGACCACAGCGATGCGAGATTAAGATCGTGCAGCACGGTACAGACGCTAAAGCGTCCGTTGCGCGTTAAGCGGTGCAGCAAACGCAAACTGTGCTGCTGCCAGTACAGATCGAGCGCCGACGTCGGTTCATCAAGAAACAGCCAGCCGCGCGGACCATCGCCATGCCACAGCTGCGCCAGCACGCGCGCCAGCTGCACGCGCTGCTGCTCCCCGCCAGAGAGCGAGCGATAATCGCGCTTTGCCAGCTCGAGGCTGCCGGTGATGTACATCACCTCTTCGATAACCGCTTTCGATTGGCTGGCCGGCCAGGGCGCACGGCCCATCGCCACCACTTCAGCCGCCACTAACGGAAAGGTGAGGCTGTTTTGCTGACGCATTACGGCGCGACGCTGTGCCAGCGGTTCACGCGGCCACGCATTTAACGGGCGATCGCCGAGCCAGCATTCCCCTGCTTCTGGCATGAGAAAGCCAGTTAGCAGGCGCAGCAGCGTGGATTTCCCTGCGCCGTTCGGACCAATCAGCGCGACCATTTCACCGGGCTGTAAGCTAAGCGAAACGTCATCGATTAAGGCGCGCGCGCCGTGGCTAAAGCGCAGACCGCGCGCCTGCAGGCAATCACTCATTCATCCCCCTTGGGCTCACGCAGAATCAGCCAGAGAAACCACGGGCCGCCGAGCAGGCTGGTTAACAGGCCAACCGGCATTTCTGCCGGGATCACCACCGTGCGCGCCAGCGTATCCGCCAGCAGCAGTAAAATCGCACCCGCCAGCGCCGAGCCCGGCAACATCCAGCGATGATCGCTGCCCAGACAAAAACGCATCAGGTGTGGCACCACTAAACCCACGAAACCAATAATGCCGCTCACCGAGACCGCTGTCCCCACCAACAACGCACTCAGCACCAGCAGTTGACGCTGCGTACGCTTCACATCGATGCCCATATAATGCGCATCTTCCTCACCGAGCTGCAGCAAGTTGAGGCGACGCGCGCGCAGTTGGATAGCAATCAGCGCCGGCAGAATCAGCACCGCACACACCGCCAGACTCGGCCATTGCGCCGCGCTCAGGCTGCCCATGCCCCACAGCGCCAGCTGACGCAGCTGCTGATCGTTACTCAGCCAGGAAAGCACGCCAACCGCCGCACCGCACAAGGCATTAATCGCGATGCCGACCAGCAGCAAACGCGACAAATTGCCCAGCGCCAGGCGGCTAAAACTGAAAATCAGCAGCGTGACGACCAAGCTGCCGATAAAGGCGGCAATGCTCGGCAGCCACAATGCCAGCAGCGGCGGTAAGCCGAGCGGGATAACGATCGAGAGCGCTACCGCCAAACCGGCACCGCTGCTAATGCCGAGTAAACCGGGATCGGCCAGCGGGTTGCGAAACAATCCCTGCATCACCGCGCCCGAAACCGCCAGCGCCATGCCGAGCAGCACCGCCAGCAGCACGCGCGGCAGGCGGATATTGATCCAGATTTGCCACGCCATATCGCTCAGCGGCGCGCGCCATAAGGTACGCATCGAAAGTGGCATCGCGCCGAAGTTGGCGGCCAGCAGCATGCACATCACCATGCTGATGCCCATCAAACACAGCCAGCGCAGCACGGATGCATTAGTCATGTTTTGCGGCTTCAGCGGCACGGCGCAACTTCACAATCGCGCCCGGCGTATCCAGGCCAAAGCTCAGCAGCGCCATCTCATCCACCACCAGCAACGCGCGATGCTGACCGGCCGGCGTCATTGCCAGCCCCGGCAGCGCCCACACTTTCTCTTCGCCGCCCAGCGTGCGCAGGCCATCTTCGCCCACCACGATTAAATCCGGTGCTGCCGCCACCACGCCCTCCTGCGACAGTTGCTGATAGTGCGGCACCGCGGCCATGGCGTTGATCAGTCCCGCGCTGCGAATCGCACCGTCGGCACCGGTTTGCGCACCGGCCGCCTGGGTACGCATACCGCCGTGCGCCATAATAAACAGCACTTTGATCGGTAACGGCTTTTGCGGGATCTGTGCGCGCTGCTTGTTCACTTTTTCAATCAGCGCGTTAGCTGCATCTTCACGATGCAGCGCCTTGCCGATGGTGGCGATTTTTTCCGCGATAGCATCAAGGCTATTTTTACCGGTGACATCCACCACTTTTACCCCGGCTTGTGCCACCTGCTCTAATACCAGCGACGGCTTGGCCAGCTCGCTGCTCAGCACCAATGTCGGCTTCAGCGCCAGAATCCCTTCGGCGTTCAGCTGGCGCATATAACCGACATCCGGCAGCTTATTGGCCTGCGCCGGATGCTGGCTGGTGCTGTCGCGTGCCACCAAATTCGCCTGCGCATCCAGCGCATAGATAATCTGCGTGACATCGCCGCCGATGGAGATGACTCGATCCGCCGCGAAGGTGGGCAGCGTCAGCGCGCAAAGCAGTGCCAGAAGTCGTCTCATGCGGTGGCCCCTGCGCTGTTCAGCGAGGTCACCTGCTCGCGCCAGCGCGCCTGTTCCGGCGTGCCTTCGCTGCGCTGGCCATACAGCTGCGCAATCTGCGTGCCGTCAGCAGCGAACAGTTCAAGACTGGTGACGAAGCCGTCGCCGCTCGGTTTGCGTGTCACCCAGCTTTCACTGATGCGATCCGCCATCAGATGCAGCGTGAAGGTGGGATTGAAGATGTTGATCCAGTTCTCCATCGGCATCAGCTTCTGCACCGCGCCGGTGAAGATCTGCGTGCAGCCACGATTGCCAATGAAAATCATGATTTCGTTGCCATCCTGCTGTGCTGCATCCAGCAGCTGCGCCAGGGAATCATTACTCACCTGACGCGCCAGATCGTCCGGCACCGCGTGGAATGCCTGCGGGCGTGAGAGATTATGACGCTTCAGCAGCCCAAAGAACTGATGCACATCGGTCATCGCACGCCATTCGGCCTCCACTTTGCTGGCATCCACCGTGCGGCTGTATTGCGCCGCGCTGGCGGGCTGCGGATCTACTGTCGCCGCGCGCTCCACCACAAACCCGGCAATCAGCGCATCCCAGGCGGTGATATCGGTGTTGTCGGTGACGTAGATTTTCAGTACCGCATCGGCGTGGCGATCAAAAATCTGAATGCTTTGACGTTCGCCGTGTGCGGTCTGCTCACGCAGAAAGAATGCGCTGTGCCACTGATTGAGAAACAGGCGCTGATCGAGGGCGCGCGGATTGAGAATCAGACCGGCATGCTCGCCAAGATGCAGGTTTTCATACTTGCCCACCTGCTCGTGCACCGCATACTCATTGCGGGTGATACTTTTGGTCTCGCCGACAGCGGCCAGCGCCGCCAGCAAGGCGGGAAAATCGGCTTTTAATGCCTGCGCATCCTGACCAACGCGGGCTTCGCACAGCTGTGCTTCGCCAATGCCCATCAATGCCGCCAGATCGCGCGCGTACTTTTTCGGATGCTCGCCTTTCAGCGCCAGATAGTGTTCGTAACGTGGGTTCATTGCCTTGCTCCATGAAAATGCCCTGCGCCACCGCAGGGCGAAAAGGGATTAGAAGTCGACGTTCACACCCAGCTGGAAGGTGCGGCCTGGCATCACTGCCAGATTGATGTCGTTGCGTTCCTGGGCATTGCTGCTGGTCAGCGTACGACTGCTGGTGTAATCCCAGTATTTGCGATCGGTAATGTTGTAGATGCCGCCGCTCAGCTTGACGTTTTTCGTCGCCTGCCAGTAAGCCGTGGCATCAACCATGCCGTATCCCGGCACGCGCATATAATCGGTGGTGGCATCGGTGATCGGCGTGCCAGCGTTGGTATAGCTTTCGCGGTTGGTAGCGGTAGCCTGCTTACCTTTCACAAAGGTGGCGGTCAACGCGGCGCCATAGCCACGCGCTTTGTCATCCCACGCCAGTCCAACAATGGCTTTCAACGGCGCGACGCTGTCGAGATCGATGTACTTGTCACCGGCATAGCTGGACTTGGATTTCCCTTCGTTATAGCCCAGCGCAAAGGTGCTGCTCAAGCCATCCACCTGCGGGAACCAAGTGCCGTAATTCACTTTGGTTGAGATCTCAGCACCATAAATGTAGGCCTTATCGCGGTTTTCAGCCTGATAGCTGGTGTAGATGTTGCTCGGTACGTTGACGAACATCTCCGGATTAGTGGCGCGACGATAGCGGGTATAAGCGATGAAGTTTTTATACTGGTTGTAGAACACCGACGTGTTAACCGTGACGCCTTCGGTGGCCTGACCTTTCAGGCCCCACTCGAAGTTGTTGCTGGTTTCGGTTTTCAGATCGGTATTACCAATCAGCGCATACTGCGCGCTACCTGCATAGCTGGAACCGAGGTTCCATGAGCCATACAGCTGGCTGGTGGTAGGGAACTGCACGCCGCGTTTGTATTGCAGATAGGTGGTCAGCGCGGGCGTCAAATCGTACTGGAAGGTCAGTGATGGCAGCACCTGAGTATCAGAGTTGGTTTTGCCGTACAGTGCATCAACCTGCTCTTCGGTCAGCACCGCGCTGCCAGTGGTAAGATCGCCCAGATCCTTCGGCTTAGTGCTTTGATACATCACGCGTACGCCGGGAATGATCGCGAAGTTGTGGCTATCAAGATCGAAGTTGATCTTATCCTGCAGATAACCGGCCACCGCGAAAGTGCGGCTGTCGGCCTGCGGTTGCGTGATGGCGCTGAAGGTACTGGGTGCCGGTTCCTGACGGAACGGACGCTCGCTGTTATCCAGACGCGCATTGACACCGGCGCTGAGCTCATGACGTCCCAGCGTTTTGGTACCGCGCGTGTCAAAGCCGTAAGTATCGACATTGAAATCGGAATAGACGAAGCCGTACTGACTGGCGCTGGTTGGCAGATAGGTATTGTCGTGCGCCTGCGTTTGCTGCCAGTAAACACGCGTGGTCAGCGTATCGATGAAGTCATTGTACGGCGTCCACTCATCCGCCAGATTGATGCCCCAGCGGCGCGTATCGCTCTGCTGCTGCGCGCTGCCCCACACGGTGTTACCGCTGGTGTCCCAGGTATCGTAGTGACTGTGATTGGTTTTGTGATAGTAATCGAAGGTGGCACTCAGCTTATGCTGATCGTTCGGCTGCCAGATGCCCGACGTCATAAAGGCATCGGAGTGCCAGTTAGCTGGATAGGCGTCTTTCACGCCGCTGTTATTTTCGGTTTCCTGACCGTCGCGGCGGCTATATACAAACAGGCCGCGCAGCTCGTCATCACCCGCTGCAGCAGTAATGCCGTTGTGCCAGCTGCGATTCGAGGAGTCATAATCACTCTGGTAACCGAAGTACGTATTTTTGTCGCTGCTAAGGTAGTCATCGGCGGTTTTGTTGTGAAACGACACGTTACCGCCGATAGAGGTGTTGGGTTGATCGACCGCCGTGGCGCCCTTCTCGATATCAACGCTGCCGAACATGTAGGGATCGATGTAGTCACGGCCAATCCCAAAGGTATTGTTACCGGTGCGGCTGACGTACGGACGACCGGTAGCATCCGGAATCGGGATGCCGTCGATATCCATACCCACGCGGTTACTCTCCAGGCCACGGATGTTATAACCGGTGTAGCCCGCGCGGTCGAAGCCACTTTTGCCCGCCGATGAACCGCCGCTGGAGCCGGTTGCGCTGATCAGCGGTTCATAACGCATGATCGAACCGAAGTCATTGGCGCCGCGTTTTTGCAGTTCTTGCGCTGTAATCGTGGTTTTATTGCCGGCCTGCTGTTTTGGCGCAGTGACGGTCAATACCGGTTCATCGCTGGCGGCGTAGCTGCAAGCGGCATGAATAGCCGAAGATAAAATGGCAACCTTAAAAAGACGTTGCTGAGTGAATCCCTGAAAGAGTGAAGACATGCGCGAAATACCCGGTTAATTGTTAGTATTCGCTCACTTGCTTGCTGCCAGAAAGTACGGACTTTGATGCAAAGACCATAAAAAGTTGCGGACTTATTTTATGTAATAAATGATTGCGACAGAAATGTAATGCAAGTGGTAATCATTATCAATAGCATTTACATTAAGATGTATCTTAGAACGCACGATTTGTTAACTTGTTTATTATCAATAATTAAGCAGAGACATCTATGATTCAGAAACCGTCCATCACTATTCATTACTGCACACAATGTAACTGGCTGCTGCGCTCCGCGTGGATGGCGCAGGAATTACTGCATACGTTTGCTGAAGATGTAGGCGCAGTTACGCTTAAACCGGGCACCGGCGGCGTGTTTGAGATAAGCATTGATGGCCAGGTAATTTGGGAGCGTAAGCAGGAAGGCGGATTCCCGGATGCGGCGGCGTTGAAGCAGCGCGTGCGCGATGTTTGCTGGCCGGATCGCGCGTTGGGGCATGTGGACAAGAAGAAGAGCTGAGGTGATTGACGTGTGGTCATTGAAACGGTCGCCATGAATGGCGACCCTACGGGCGATCTGCTAACTTTTGGCGATTTTTTCTGCCGCGTCGTGCAGCGCGCTAATCACCCTCTCCAGCGCCTCAGCCGAAATATCTTCCTGCGCCAGGCGGTGATTCAGCGTGTGTTTTATCAGGTGAATCGCCTGCTCAACCTGCGGAATATTGCGGTTATTCACCAGAATCGCCAGCGAGGTTAAGCGCTCAATAATCGCTTCCACACTGTCACGATTCTCCGCCAACAGTGCCGCCCCGCTCTCATTCAGCGCATAGGCTTTACGTGATGCCTGCGCATCGACCACGCGAATCGCGTCCATCTCTTCAAGCAAGGTGAGATTGGGATAAATGATACCGGGGCTAGGGGAATATTCCCCTTTGGAGAGTTCTTCAACCGATTTGATCAGCTCATAGCCGTGCGCAGAGCCGTTCGCCAAAAAGTGCAGCATTAACAGTCGGATATCGCTGGCATCCAGCATCCGCTCCCGACGCTTCTTACGTGCGCCTGCACAGATGGTCCGCTGTGCGTGGTCGGACTGCCATGGAAAATCCCGCTGCTGTTTCATTGCCTTCCTGAGCGTCAATTAAGGGAGGTTGATAGTAGTCTGCCGCCTGGCAAAATTCAACACAGGCGGCAGCGGGCGGGCCAGTCGGGAATTATTTCTGATGCCAGTAGGCCACAGCGCGCACGTAATCGGTGTGCGCACCGCGTCCTTGAGTAAAGTAATCGCTCAGCAATTTCACCGCCTCACCTTCGCCCGTTAGCCAGATGAAGTAGTCGTCAGCGGGCAGCGCAATGCTTTCTAAGCGTGCAGTTAGCGGGGCCAGGTTATCCGCCTGCATAGTGCCGCTGCCAAGCCAGCTCACCTGCACATTCGGCAACTCGCCAAGATAATCGCGGCCGGTCGCTTCATCGACATACGCCAGCAGATGGATCGCCTGCGCCTGCATCTCAGCGTAGCGACGCTTAAACGCGGGCAGGCCGGTTTCATCACAAACGTAAATCTGGCAGGCATAATCGACGGGCACGATAAGCGAACCGCGCGGACCGCCCATGGCAATTTGATCGCCCGGTTTGGCTTCATTAGCCCAACTGCTGGCCACGCCGCCCTCGTGGATGTAGAAATCGATGGTCAGTGAATCGATGCCGTTAAATTCCAGCGGCGTGTAATCACGCGCGGCAGGACGTACCCCGCCCGGCCAGACAATACCGTCATCCGTCATCTGCGGTAGCGCCAGTTCAGCGCCATTTTTTTCCGGGAAGAATACTTTGATGTGATCGTCAAACGACGGCGAATTGAAGCCTGCCAGATCGTTGCCGTTGAACACAATGCGCCAGAATGCACCGGCAATCAGCGTTTTGCTCACCACGGTGATGTGACGGAAACGCAATTCATTACGTACGCGACGCGGTACGCGTGCGGAAGGGGTAGTTTGCAAGCGTGGTCTCCCTAAAAGATAGTGAAAGTCATTCTCATCTGATGGCGTCAGAATAGTTATGATATATCTTCGATGCAATGCCGAAAAATGCTATTGGGAGAATCAAAAGGTCAAAATAGCGCGATGAATCGCGCCGCTACGGTGAAGTGCGATCGGGGATGCGGAGCAAATTTAAGGCAGGAAGTTAGCGTAATACCGCTCACTTAAGCAAAAAATGCCTGTTTATGCAGGTGCGCATGAATGCGCACCCTACAAAAATCCGGCGATATCCACGTAGGGGCACCATTCATGGTGACCGAGTCACGCTTAAGTAACGAGCATTAAGGATTGGTAGCGGCGCAATTTATTGCGCAATGCAGAGATAAGGATTAATGACGAGACCGTGCAGAGGTTGCGACGGTCTGGACCGGAATTATAAGGGGATTAAGCCTGATGGTTACCGCAGGTGACGAAGCTACCCTCATCCTGGGTATGGTTCGGCAACACATTGTCGCCCAGAATTTCATGCTGTGCACAACGCGGTTGATGCGGATGCAGGCCACCCGGCGGTGAAAAAGGCTCGGCCATCTGTGCACTTGCCAGCGAAGAAAACGCTACAAGCGCTGTCATAAGGAACAACGGTAGAAGTCGCATAATTTTTTTATCTGTTCACTATAGCGGTCCGGAATGGACCAGAAATGCAGGTGATTATCCAGCCTGATGCGTGGCGGCTGGTGATTTACGCGGCCAATCAGGTTTCGATGAAGAATTTTACGCCAATCAGGGCGATGAGTTTATAAAATCGTGCGGTTTGTCACAGTTTACCGCACGAATTATGCATTAGTTAACCGCCACAGGAATATAAAACGTTCCTTGCAGCAGATCGGGCGTGCTGTATTTCAGATCCAGTTTGAGTAAATCTTTGCCCGCCCGTCGTGCCACGCCCAGCGCTGGCAAATGGTTGTAATAGATCTCGGCGGTAAAGGCGTTGATCTCTTCCGGCGCGCCGTGCCAGTTTATTTCCGCATACAAGCCCTTTTCACCGGTCCAGTTCTGCACATTACGTGGAAGCACATCGGCATACTGACTCTCCAGCGCCTGGAACAGGCTAATATGCTGCTGGTCGGCCGAATTCACGCCGGGACTAAACTGGAACCCCAGCCAGCCACGGTTCACGTGCTGACCCGCAAAGGCAATAAAATCGCGCGTGTGTTGCGCCACAATATGATTGTGGTGATCGATGTATTCGCCAAAACGGCACTCCCACTCAATCACCTCGCCACACAGCTGCAGCTCCGGCTTCTCCACCAGATGCGCATTAACCCACTCACGCTGAGTTGAGATGCGGCTGTGGAAATCCTTCATCAGCATATCCGGGATGCGGCGATAGGCACCTGGCGTCATTGAAAAATGACTTTTAAACACTCGGGTAAAATTCTGCTGATTATCAAAGCCAAAGCGCACCGCAATATCGATCAGCGGCATGCTGGTCAGACGCAGCGCCATCGCCGCCATCGTTAAACGACGTTTGCGCGTGTAAGACGCCAGCGTTTGTCCGGTCATCTCTTTGAACATGCGCTGCATGTGCCATTTGGAGTAACCGGATTTTAGGGTAATCAGATCGACGTTGAGTTCGTCAGTCAGATTCGCCTCGATCCAGTCCACCAGATCATTGATGTACTGTTTTTTTAGATTCAGGCTGAGCATGGTTTTGATAATCGAATGAAGTGGTTAACGTAATGAATTTGCGTTATTCGTCACATAAATATAACAAAAACGTATTACTAACGTAAGGAAGAGTAAACGTACCGAAGCGGGAAAAGCATTAATTGCTTAGGTGACTAACGTTTTTCTCTGCGTGGAAATAGAAAAGGTCGCCATGAATGGCGACCTTTCGACAAAGCAGACCTGTTTTAGTAGGGTGCGCATTCATGCGCACCTCAGTGCAGATAACTCAGTGCGAGCGCATGCCCGCTGCCGTCATCATCATACGAAACAGTGATGCCACTACACCCAGTGCCAGCACGCTTGCGCCGTAAATGATCACCAGCCACATCAACTGTTTCCACCACGGAATCTTCGTTTCTGAGTGAGTTTTCATGTTGCTGACCTCGGTTTGCATATCAATGGTATCCTTCGTCGGCTTTGATTTTTCCGCGGAACACGTAGTAACTCCAGAAGGTGTAACCCAGAATTACCGGAATAATCAGCAAGCCACCCACCAACATAAACGCCTGGCTACTCGCCGGAGAAGCGGCCTGCCAGATAGTGATAGACGGCGGAATGATGTTCGGCCAGATGCTGATGCCAAGGCCCGAGAAGCCAAGGAAAATCAGCGCCAGTGTTAGAATGAACGGCGAGTAATGCGCTTCGCGTTTAATCGCACGCACAATCCCCCACGAACACAGCACCACCAGCACCGGAACCGGCAGGAACCAGAACAGGTTAGGACGCGTGAACCAGCGCTGCGCGATATCGGCGTGCGTCAGCGGCGTCCAGATGCTGATAATTCCCACCACCAGCAGCAGCGTCAACGTCAACGGCGTGGCCAGCGCAGACATTTTACGGTGCAGGTCGTGTTCGGTTTTCATGATGAGCCAGGTACAGCCCAGCAGCGCATAGGCGATGACCAGACCAACGCCACAGAACAGCGGGAACGGCGCCAGCCAGCTCATTGCTGAGCCCGCATATTCGCGGCCAACCACCGGGAAACCATTCAGGATCGCGCCAACCGCCACGCCCTGGCTGAAGGTCGCTAGCAGTGAACCGGCAATGAATGATTTATCCCAGAACGCACGGTGTTCCAACGTGGCTTTGAAGCGGAACTCAAAAGCAACACCACGGAAGATCAGGCCAATCAGCATCGCCGTTAACGGAATCGACAGCGCATCCAGCAGCACCGAATACGCCAGCGGGAACGCGCCATACAGCGCCGCGCCGCCCAGTACCAGCCAGGTTTCGTTACCATCCCAAACCGGCGCAACGGTGTTCACCATCATGTCGCGTTCAACAGGATCTTTATTGAACGGCAGCAGCAGCCCGATACCCAGATCGAAGCCATCCATGACGATGTACATCAAGGTGCCAAAGACGATGATGGCAAACCAGATAATTGAAAAGTCGATCATCTTAGTGCTCCCCACTCTTTTCGCTATGGGTTTTCGCCGCCGACAGCGGACGCGCTGGCGTGTGATGCTGACCCGGACCACCGTGATCAACCTCTTTACCTTCACCGGTCACCGGACCCTCTTTGATCAGACGCATCATGTAGAGGTAACCCACGCCAAATACCGACGAGTAAACCAGAATGAATGCCAGCAGGCTGATGCTCATGTGCATATCGCCATGCGCGGAAACCGCATCAATGGTGCGCTGTACGCCATACACCACCCACGGCTGACGCCCAATTTCGGTAGTGAACCAACCGGCCAGAATGGCGATCAAACCCGATGGCCCCATCAGCAGCGTGAACCATAAGAATGGACGCGAATGATACAAGCGACCTTTGAAACGCAGCCACAGGCTGACCACGCCCAACGTAATCATCAGCAAGCCCAGCGCCACCATCACGCGGAATGACCAGAAGATGATGGTTGAGTTAGGGCGATCCTCTTTCGGGAAGCTCTTCAGCGCAGGAATCTGCTTATCCAGGCTGTGCGTCAGAATCAGGCTGCCGAGATACGGAATCTCAACCGCATACTTCGTGCGCTCCTGATCCATATCCGGCACGCCAAATAGAATCAGCGGCGAGGCTTCACCCGGTTTATTTTCCCAGTGGCCTTCAATCGCAGCGATTTTCGCTGGCTGATGCTCAAGGGTATTCAAACCATGCGCGTCACCAATCATCGCCTGAATCGGCGCGACAATCAGTGCCATCCACAGCGCCATGGAGAACATCTTACGAATCGCTGGATTGTCATTGCCGCGCAGCAGATGCCACGCGCCCGATGCACCAACAAAGAAGGCGCTGGCAAGGAAGGCACCCACCGACATATGGAACAAGCGGTAAGGGAATGAGGGGTTGAAGATGATTTTCAGCCAATCTTCCGGCACCACAATGCCGTTCTGAATGATGTAGCCCTGCGGCGTATGCATCCAGCTGTTCGAGGCGAGGATCCAGAAGGTGGAGAAGATGGTGCCGAGCGCCACCATGCAGGTTGCAAAGAAGTGCAAGCCAGGGCCGACGCGGTTCCAGCCAAACAGCATCACACCGAGGAAGCCCGCTTCAAGGAAGAAGGCGGTCAACACTTCATAGGTGAGCAGCGGGCCGGTAATACTGCCTGCGAACTGCGAGAAACCACTCCAGTTGGTACCAAACTGGTACGCCATCACCAGACCGGATACCACGCCCATACCGAAGTTAACGGCAAACGCTTTCGACCAGAAATGGTAGAGATCGCGATAGGTCTCGTTACGGGTTTTCAGCCACATTCCTTCGAGCACCGCCAGGAAACTGGCGAGACCGATGGTGATGGCTGGGAAGATAATATGGAAGGAAACAGTAAAGGCGAACTGTATCCTTGCCAGATGAAAGGCATCTAATCCAAACATTGCTTACCTCATTGCCACAAATTACACCGAATTTTTACTTATATTTAACAAGCAGATCGCAACGCAATATTTCGCCTTGCTTAAAGAAATGTCGCACCAATGTAAAAGGAAGCCGTGCGAACGAAAATAAACAGTGGAAGTCGGTAAAACTATAACAGTGTTTTTTGATTTCGATCATTGTTTTCCATGGAAACTAATACTTTAAAATCACTACGTTAAGGTTAATCACCCTCATTCATTGTGACAATATTGTTATTATTTTCAGGTAATTGCTGCTGCACTTATCAGGTAAATACTTCATTTATTTATTTTTTAGTGCGGAGAATAGATCGATTATTTTTCCCCAAGGGGATTTCAGCTGTAAATATTTCCGGACAGGTGCAACGGATCTAAAATGTTAATTAAAAGATAATATTTTTAGAGCAAATGGATATATTCCTGCTGAATATTTTCCACATGAGGTTAATCGGTAGTGGTTAACCCATTGAGTCATAACATTTGCCTGAGGGGACGAGCTGTGCTTTTTTAAAGCAGCAATCAACCCGTTAATCCGCGAAGGAGTGGTTATGACCCGTCTTACTGCACAGGATTTCCCTCAGGAATTGCTCGAACTTTACGATTACTACGCTCATGGCAAGATCAGCAAACGCGAATTTATTTCGCTGGCGGCAAAATTCACCATTGCCGGGATGACGGGTGCCACGTTGTTGAGCGCAATGAGCCCCAACTATGCGCTGGCGCAGCAGGTTGAATTTACCGATCCGGCGATCAAACCCGAGTACATTCACTATCCGTCACCGCAGGGTCACGGCGAGGTACGCGGTTATCTGGTGCGTCCGGCAAACGCTACAGGCAAAGTGCCCGCCGTAGTGGTCGTGCATGAGAACCGTGGCCTGAATCCTTATATCGAAGATGTGGCAAGGCGCGTGGCGAAAGCGGGTTATATTGCGCTGGCGCCAGATGGCTTAAGTTCGCTGGGGGGTTATCCGGGTAACGATGACGAAGGTAAAACCATGCAGGCCAAAGTCGACCCCACCAAACTGATGAATGATTTCTTCGCTGCGGTAGATTTTCTGATGCACCACGAAGCAGGCACCGGCAAAGTGGGCATTACCGGTTTCTGCTACGGCGGCGGCGTTGCCAATGCGGCGGCGGTGGCGTTTCCCGACTTAGCCTGCGCCGTGCCATTTTATGGACGTCAGCCCAAAGCCGAGGACGTGCCGCGTATCAAAGCTCCCTTGCTACTGCACTATGCGGCGCTGGATAAAGGGATCAACGAAGGCTGGCCCGCCTATGAAGAAGCGCTGAAGGCGAACCACAAAATCTTTGAAGGCTATGTTTATCCCGGCGTGAATCACGGTTTTCATAATGATTCGACGCCGCGCTACGACAAAGCCGCCGCCGAGTTGGCCTGGAGCCGCACGCTGGGCTGGTTTGAGAAGTATTTGCACGCCTGATGCCGTAAGAGTGCCATGAATGGTTGTCAGTTAAGACATGAAAAACCCTCATTACCGAGAGCACACATTGTAGCGGCGCAATTTATTGCGCGATAAATCGCGCCGCTACGGAAGGTGCGGTGATTTGATACGACGCTTAACTGGTCGGCATTACGCCATTTATGGCGACCTGATTAATGCACAGGCTTCAAAATGCGATGCACGTTGCTCTCTAACCAATCTGCCAGCCCAACCACCTGCCCTTCCACTTCATGCCCTAACGAGGTCAGACGATACTCCACATGCGGCGGCACCACTTCATAAGCAATACGCTCGACAAAACCATCCTCTTCCATATAGCGCAGCGTCTGCGCCAGCATACGTTCACTTACGCCACCAATCTTGCGGCGCAGTTCACTAAATCGCAGCGTTTCTTCGCGCAGCGCTAATAATATCAGTACGCTCCAGCGGCTGGTGATACGCTTGAGCACCTCGCGTGATGGGCAATTGACATTAAGCAACTCGCCACGGGTAAATTTATCACTCATCTTTTCAGACACTTAAACCATCTCCGCCAAACTAACAAATCTGTAAGTACTTACTAAAAGTTAGTTTATCTCGTAGGCTGTTTGTAAACCAGCTCAAACTGAAGGAGAACATCATGATTGCGATTACAGGTGCCACTGGCCAACTGGGCCGTTTGGTCATTACCGAATTACTGAAAAAAGTGCCGGCCAGCGACGTGATTGCGGCGGTGCGTTCGCCCGAGAAAGCGGCGGATCTCAAAGCGCTGGGCGTCACGCTGCGTGCGGCGGATTACAGCAAACCGGAAACGCTACAGAGCGCCTTTGCCGGCGTAGAGAAAGTGCTGCTGATCTCCTCAAGCGAAGTCGGCCAGCGCGTTGCCCAGCACAAGGCGGTGATCGACGCCGCGAAAGCCGCGGGCGTTAGTTTAATTGCTTACACCAGCCTGCTGCACGCCGACACCACCCCATTAGGATTAGGCGTTGAGCATCGTGCAACGGAAGCGGATTTGAAAGCCTCTGGCGTTCCCTACGCGCTGCTGCGCAACGGCTGGTATACCGAGAACTATGCGGCGAGCATTGCGCCCGCCCTGGCACACCACGCCTTTATTGGCGCAGCAGGTGTAGGTCGCATCTCATCGGCGGCGCGTAGCGATTATGCAGCTGCGGCAGCAGAAGTGATCAGCCGTGACGATCAGGCTGGCAAAGTGTATGAGCTGGCCGGTGACGACAGTTATACGCTGGCGCAATTCAGTGCCGAGATCGCTAAACAGTCAGGTGAAAAGGTTGAATACATCAACCTGCCACAGGCGGAGTTCGCCGCGGCGCTGAAAGGTGCCGGTTTGCCGGATGGATTGTCTGAGATGCTGGCAGATTCAGATGCCGGAGCCGAAAAAGGTGGATTATTCGATGATAGCCATACGTTGAGTAAACTGATTGGCCGTCCAACCACGCCGTACGCGGAGGTGATTAAGGCAGCGCTGAAGAAGTAAGGTGCGCTTGGTCCCTCACCCCAGCCCTCTCCCGCACGCGGGCGAGGGAGCCGATCGAGTTCGTCTCAGCCGCTAAACATTCCCTCTCCCGCCGGCGGGAGAGGGTTAGGGTGAGGGAAAAAACGCTCAGCTCCCGCTGCGTTTGCCATAAATTGATCAAGCCATCTCGCTCTTTTTTAGTCTTATTTTAGCGATTTTCTTAATTACAGATAATTCTGTGCAGCTATTTAAACATCCATCTCAAGCACTGCTTTCATTTCCTGAAATATAGCCCGTTGTAATCGCTCAAAATTCATAAAAACAGGCGATCCATCGACATGATTTATTACGTTCATAGATAAATCGCATTGTTGTTTAGCCCTCTCAAACCTCTATAATTTGTCCTTTACGCATTCAAGACTTTACCAGGAGGCTGCTATTAATACTAACCAACAGCAATATAACGCTTTCGAGGATCGACGCGCAGATGCTGAACTGGAGTATCAATATAATCCTCATGAATTTGTTCGTGAAGGTGTGCAAGATTCGGAGCCAGAACCCGAGCTGATCGAAGGTCTGCCCGCGCCGGATGCGCTGACGCCTGCCGATCGCTACATGGAGCTGTTTGAGCAGGTGCAAACCTCGCACATATTTGCCGACAGCAAAACGTTTCCAGACTGCGCACCCAAATTCGATCCGCTGGATATTTTAATTCGCTTCCGTCGCCGTAAACGCGCAGCGGATTTTGATCTTGAAAGTTTTGTGCACGAACATTTTTATTCACCGCAGGTGAATGAGAGCTTTTATGTTTCTAATCCGGATAAAACCTTAACGGAACATATTGACGATCTGTGGCCCGTGTTAACCAAAATGCCACAGCAGCATTTAGCACACTCATCGTTACTGCCATTACCGAAACCTTACGTGGTGCCCGGTGGCCGTTTCGGGGAAACCTATTATTGGGACTCTTACTTCAGCATGCTGGGCCTTGCTGATGCGGGGCGCGACGATTTGCTGCGCCACATGGCGGATAACTTTGCCTGGCTGATTGATAATTACGGCCACGTGCCAAACGGCAACCGTACTTACTATCTCAGCCGCTCGCAGCCGCCGGTGTTTGCGCTGATGGTTGAGCTGTTCGAAGAAGATGGTATTCGCGGCGCGAAACGCTATCTCGATCAGCTGATGAAGGAGTACCAGTTCTGGATGGACGGCGCGGGCGAGCTGATGCCGCATCAGGCTTATCGCCATGTGGTGCGCATGCCCGACGGCTCGCTGCTAAATCGTTACTGGGACGATCGTGATACGCCGCGAGACGAGTCGTGGCTGGAAGATATCGAGACCGCGAAAAAATCGAGCCGCCCAGCGAACGAAGTTTATCGCGATCTGCGTGCCGGGGCGGCTTCGGGTTGGGATTACTCCTCACGCTGGCTGCGCGATCCGCAGCGCCTGGCGAGTATTCGCACCACACAATTTATTCCGATCGATCTCAACGCGTTCCTCTACAAACTGGAACTGATGATTTCAACGCTGTCGCATGCCAAAGGCGAAGAGCTGACGGCGCTGGCGTGGCAGAAAAAGGCCGATGGCCGCAAGCAGGCGATTCACCGTTACCTGTGGGATAACACCGCCGGGGTTTACCGTGATTACGACTGGCGCCGCGAGCGTTTCGGCGCCTTCACCGCCGCGGCGGTTGTGCCGCTGTTCCTCGGCCTCGCTTCGCCGGAACAGGCGCATTTGCAGGCGGTGGCGCTGCGTCAGTTGCTGCTCACGCAAGGTGGTTTGTTAACATCTATGGTGGAAAGCGGCGAGCAGTGGGATAAACCCAATGCCTGGGCTCCGCTGCAGTGGATGGCCGTTGTCGGTTTGAATCACTACGGTGAAGAGACGCTGGCGACGGAAATTGCCGTCAACTGGCTGAATACGGTGAATAATTTCTATTCGCTGCATCATAAGCTGGTGGAAAAATACGACATCAGTGGCGATCGCGCCCGTCCGGGTGGCGGCGGTGAGTATCCGTTGCAGGATGGCTTCGGCTGGACCAACGGTGTCACCCGCAGGCTGATGACAATGTACGGGCATTTGCTGGCGGATTAATTCGTGCGCTTTGATGCCCTCACCCTGGCCCTCTCCCACGGGGAGAGGGAATGATTAGCACGATCTGTTCCCTCTACCACGGGGAGAGGGAATGATTAGCACGATCTGTTCCCTCTACCACGGGGAGAGGGAATGATTAGCACGATCTGTTCCCTCTTCCACGGGGAGAGGGAATGATTAGCACGATCTGTTCCCTCTCCCACGGGGAGAGGGAGTGATTAGCACGATCTGTTCCCTCTCCCGCTTGCGGGAGAGGGTTAGGGTGAGGGAAAAATCACGTCTTACTTCTGCAAAAACGCCAGCAGATCCGCATTCAACCGATCCTGATGCGTCACCGCAAAACCATGTGGACCATTCTCGTAAACCTTAAGCTCCGATCCTTTAATCATCTCATGGACCAGTTTGCCGGTGGCTTCGAACGGCACAACCTGGTCATTGCTGCCGTGAATCACCAGCGTCGGCACATCCACTTTGGCAATATCTGCGCGGAAATCGGTCTCAGAAAACGCCGTCACGCAATCGATGGTGCCTTTCAGCGATGCCAGTAGCGCAATGTTGAGAGTTTGCGTCAGCACGCCGTCAGAAACCGTTTGCCCCGCGTTAATGCCGTAGAACGGCGTCGCGAACTCTTTGATAAATTGCGCACGATCTTTGCGTAAGCCATCTTTAATGCCGTCAAATACCGATTGCTCAACGCCTTCTGGATGGTCGGCCGTTTTGCCAAAGATCGGTGTCACCGCCCCCAACAGCACTAAACTTTTCACCTTCGCCGTGCCGTAGCGGCCGATATAGCGTGATACATCGCCACCGCCCATTGAAAAGCCCACCAGCGTCACATCATCTAACTGCAGATGTTCAATCAGGCCGTGAATATCATCGGCAAAGGTATCGTAGTTATACCCTTCCCACGGTTGATCGGAGCGACCGAAGCCGCGACGGTCAAAAGCAATCACGCGATAGCCACGTTCGGCGAGAAAATTTAGCTGGCTGTCCCACATATCAGCATCCAGCGGCCAGCCGTGACTAAACAGCACCGGCTGGCCCTTACCCCAATCTTTAAAATAAAGATTAACGCCATCTTTCGTCTTAAATGAACTCATTCGTTTGCTCCGTTAGTGAGTGATGTCGTGTGTCTGCCAATCAAACTACATCGAACGACGGGCGGTTTACTGTAAGCAAGTTTAGGCGCCGTGGCGGCGGATGGGAGAGAGGTGGGCGTTTTTTTTCGGCAGCGTTAACCCGCTAAGCCAAATCCTTGCTTGCCGTTTTTCTTAATCTGATACATCGCTTCGTCGGCGCGGGTTAGCGCATCCTCAAAACGGTCGAGCTCCTGCACCTGGGCGATGCCTATTGATGCGCCAATTTGTGCATGCCCGTTATCAACATCAAACGGCAGTAGCGCGGCATCCAGCACCGCCTGCAGCATAATGCGCACTTTGGGATAATCGATAAGGAAAGGGATCAGTAGCACAAATTCATCGCCGCCCAGGCGTCCAATCACCACGTTGGGCAGCACCACGGCGCTGATGCGCTGGCTGAGCTGAATTAACACCTCATCGCCGCTGCGATGACCCAGCGTATCGTTGACGTGCTTAAAATTATCCAGATCGACAAACGCCACGCATAGCGGCCCCTTTGCTTTCATCTGATTAAAATGGCTGGGCAGCGCATGGCGATTGGTAAGGCCCGTAAGCGGATCGTGATGCGCCAGCGAGGAGAGCTGCGCTTCGTACTCTTTCTCTTTGGTCATATCAATGTGCGTACCGGTCACCTTGATAGGATTACCTTGATCATCCCATTCGGTCACGCGCCCGCGATCCAGCACCCACTTGATGTTGTCGTTCTTACCGAGCATGCGATGCAGCGCTTCGTAGTAAGGCGCGCGCCCCTCAATATGATCGTAAAAGGCTTTCAGCACGTCGTCGGCATCGTCGGGATGCAGGCATTCACGCCACACATCAAACTGGGCTTTGGTTTCTTTTGGCTGAAAACCGAGCATGGCGCCCCAGCGGCGGTTGAAAATCACTAACTTACCGCTCGGAATATCCAGCTGCCACAAGCAGAGCCCGGTACCATCCAGCGCAGCACTTAACTTATTACGCGCGTCATGCGCTATACGCTTTAAGCGCGCATTGTGCTTTTTCAGGATCTGGATCTGCTGACGCAGCGCTTCTTCTGACATGGTTGGCTGAAGGCGAGGAAATAAGCGCTATTTTGCCTGCCAGGAAGTTTCTGTAAATAAAACAAATGAAAAGCCGATTAGTAGCGGTAAATTGCAGCAACCTCAGGAGTAACGTCGAGTGTAACCGGTAAAAACAGCGAACTTCACTAATTTAAGCGCCAGCTTTTAGTAAAATTCACTCACGTTCTCTGCCCGCCAATGGCGATTCGATAGCCCCATTCAGCCGTCATTTACCAGAATTTTCTCAGCTGCCATTTAATTCCTGCTTAACAGCGTGCCGCTGTGAGATGTCATTGGGCGCGTCAAGATTGCGCCAGAAAGTTGCACCGCCACGCTGGCAGTGCATGACGCCGTTAGCGAAAAGGAAGAGATGAGTCGTGGTAATACGTATTCTAAGCATGATCGTTCTGTGGAGCCTCTGTCTCTCAGCCTGGAGCGCTGCCCCATTAACTTTCACGCCACGTTACGGACTCGTCTCTCCTGAAGTGTCGCTGAGCCCATCGAGCCAACGCTGGCTGTCGCGTCATCCCGTACTGCGCGTTGGCGTATGGAACAATGCCATTCCGCCCTATATGGTTGAATTTGAAAAAGGAACTTACGAAGGCTTATCGGCTGACTACCTGGCCATCATCGCTAAAACCATGAACCTGCCGGTGAAGATCACGTTATATGACACCCGTCAGCAAATGGTGGATGCGCTGCGAGCCGGCGAGATTGATCTCACTCCCTATTACACCCAGGCAGCCAACCAGGACACACACCTCGAACTGAGCATCCCCTATTCGCTGGCACAGAGCGTGTTAATTAGTCGTCGTCAGGCAAAATTTGATCGGGAATTGAAAGACGCTAATTACCGACTCATGTTTTTCGGCGATACCGCCCTCAAAAACTTATTACATCAGCGTTATCCAAAGGCCTATTTAGTGCCCGCTTCACCGCATTTATGGGCGTACACCGAAACAGCATTGAGCAACAACACGGTGTTTTGGAGCAATACCGCCACGCAGCGTTACTTATCGCAACGCGGCCTGCAAAATATTATTGAGTCACACGACACGCCCTACACCAATGACGTTGATGCCCGTTTTGCCACCCGCGCTGACAATCATCCGCTTATCACCGCCATTAATGAGATTCTCGCCAATATCCCACTGCGTAACGCCGTGCAAATCGCCGAGGCCTGGGGCCTGGATTATCGCTCAGTAGTGAAAAATCATCCCCTCGATCTCAGTGATGAAGAGGCTAAATGGCTGGAGCAGCATCGCGATATCACCGTATTTTACGATCCCTCGCACCTCCCTTTTACTTTTGTCGATGCCAAACAGCGCGTGGTGGGATTGAGCGTAGAGCTGCTCAATCTCATCTCTCAACGCACGGGAATTCATTTTCAATACCAGGCGACGCATGGCTTAAACAGGATGCGTGATGCGCTGGTCAAGCAGCCTCATTCGCTATTGGCGGTGAGCGACGCGGCTTCGCAACAAAATAAACATATCCGCTATTCGCGCTCATATATCTATTCACCCTGGGTGGTCGTCACGCGAAAAGAGAGTAAATGGCACAGCCTGGATGAGATGGCAGGCAAACGCGTGGGTCTGTATGAACGCGTTTATTACCGTAACGACCTTCGTCGTAGCTGGCCGGAGGTAGATTTTGTTGAAAATGCCGTCTCGATTGATTTTCTCGGGCAGCTGCAGGATAAACAGGTAGACGGTTTTATCGTGCCTTATGAATCGGCGCAGTTTTTACTCAATAATCACTTCAATGACCGTTTCAAAGTGGCATTTGTCGCCCCATTACCGATGTTTCGCATGGCAATGGCCGCCAATGTTGCGGATAAACATCTCATTTCAATCCTGAATAAAGCGCTGTCAGATATTCCGCAGCCCACCATCCAATCGCTGATGGAACGCTGGATTAAGTACACGCCGCCCGCCACCAGCACCTCATGGCAGAGCTATCGCAGTTATATGCTGCGTTTCGGCATAGGCGCCGGCCTGTTTTTGCTGTTCTTCCTGTGGCGTAACCATCTGTTGAAATCCTCACTCGCGAAGCAACGCAAGCATGAAGAGGAGATGGGCCAGCAGCTGCACTACATCGAAACGCTGCTGGAGGATGTGCACAAAGCCAAGCGGGCAGCTTTACGTTCCAGCGAGGCGAAAAGTACCTTCCTCTCCCACATGAGCCACGAAATCCGCACGCCGCTGGCGGCGCTGATTGGCCTGCTGGAAATCGAGCATTTGGGGCAGAGCGATCAGCAGCAGCGGCAGAAGAATATCGATCTGGCGTGGCAATCCTCGCGTTCACTGCTTTCGCTGGTAGGCGACATCC
This sequence comes from Pantoea sp. BRR-3P, assembly GCF_039621635.1. Taxonomy (NCBI): domain Bacteria; kingdom Pseudomonadati; phylum Pseudomonadota; class Gammaproteobacteria; order Enterobacterales; family Erwiniaceae; genus Pantoea; species Pantoea sp. BRR-3P. The sequence continues at coordinate 492,138 of NZ_CP155066.1, read as the reverse complement.
TTGATCTGGCGAAAATCGAATCCGGCCATTTCAGCATTCGCCCGATGACGATGTCGCTCAGCGATGTGATTCACGACACCGAAGCGCTATTCCACCAGGTGGCACTCAATAAAGGCATAGCGCTGAATGTGATACTCGAAATTGACCAGGATTGTGTGATGTTTGATCCGGTCGCTTTAAAGCAAATCTTGTCGAATCTGGTGAGTAATGCCATCAAATTCACCACCAGCGGCGCAGTTGAAGTCGTACTGTATCAAGCGGATACCAGTAAACCCGACTATGTGCTGGAAGTGTGTGACAGCGGCTCGGGTTTAACGCCCGAACAGCAGCAGGCCATTTTCGATCCCTTTATTCAGGTTGATCAAGGCACTAACCGCGTCAGCGGTACCGGACTTGGGCTCAATATTTGCCGCCGTCTGGCGGCGATGCTGGAAGCGGAGCTGCACGTTGAGAGTGAGCCTGGAGTAGGCAGCGTATTTATGCTGCGCTTCAGCGCTCAGCCCAGCACGCTGTTTGAAGCAGAGGTTGAGCCTGAGCAGGTAGATGACATTGCCCACGTATCACTGCGCATGCTGATTGTTGATGATAACGCCACCAACCAGCTGCTGTTGGCACAGCAGCTGCGTTACGCCGGGCATCACGTTTTAGTCGCGGATGGCGGTGAAGCGGCGCTGACATTATGGCGTGAGCATGAAATCGATCGCGTAATCACCGACTGCAACATGCCCGGCATGGACGGCTTCGAGTTTACCCGTCAGCTCCGTATAGAAGAGAAGCGCCTTAATCGCCGCATCGTCCCCATTTATGGCCTCACGGCCATGGCGGAAGAGCGCGTTGCCCAGCTCGCCATTCAGGCGGGGATGAATGGTTGCCTGTTTAAACCGCTGGAAAGCACGCAGCTGCTGAAAGTGGTGACGGGAGCACCACCGACTCATTCACGCCCTGACACATTACTCACACTGGAAAACCTTGCGGCCAACGATCCGCAAGCCTGGCACGATTTGGTGACCACCGCCCAGCAGCAGAACGCGCGCGATCTTGCGCAGCTAAAGCTGGCGACGGAAGAAGCGAATTTTGCCAGCGCACGCCACGCCGCACACCAATTGCTCGGCAGCGCCAAGCTACTGCATGCCGAAGCGTTACAACACAGCAGCCTCGCTGCCGAGCAAGCGGCTGAGGAAGAAGATCATGCGCTGCTGCAGCAGCAGTTGCCAGCGGTTATCGCTGCCGTGGCGCAGCTGGAAGAACTGTTCCTACATACACTAGAAAAAAACCACATTGATGAGGTGAAACCATGAAAGAAACTGCGATTTGGCAGGTCGCCGTATTAGATGACCATCCGCTGATTGGCAAAGCGATTCAGTATCGCCTGGCACAGGAACCCGAGCTGGAGCTGGTGGGTACTTTTGCCCAGCGTCAGCAGCTGATGAGTTTCCTGCAGCAGAATTCGGTGGATGTGCTGGTACTCGATTACATGCTGGGCGAAGAGGATCTCGACGGCTTGCAGATGGTGAAACAGCTTCGCCTGCGCTATCCCGATTTGAAAATTCTGGTCTCCTCGTCGATGGAGAAACCGGCCATTGTCCAGCTGCTGTTAAAAGCGGGTGTACACGGTTTTATCGGTAAGAGCGAAGAGCAGGAAGTATTAGTGACTGCTATTCATCAGGTGTGCCGCAACAAGCGTTTTCTCACCTCAGAGATGTTGCTGGAGATGGATAAGTTCCAGGAAAGCGATCGGGAGATGCATGACTACTTAATGCCACGCGAACTGGGTGATGAGCTCAAACTGCTGCTGCGCGATCTCAGCCCACGCGAGATCGAAGTGATCCGCTGCTATCTTGATGGATTGAGCATCACGCAGATCGCGGTGAAATATGCGCGCAGCCGCAAAACCATCAGCGGGCAAAAGCAGACTGCGCTGCGCAAACTGGGGCTGAGATCCGATCTGGAATTATTCAAATACAAGGATCATTTCAGCGGCGTGCTGCACCATTAAGGCCGAACCTGGCGGATAAATTGTGTTCTGTGACGCGGATCAAGGCTTATTGTTGGTGCCGTGTTGTCAGCATGTTTACTAGAATGGTAGTTTATCAGTCATCACAGACACGATGACGGTGGATGACATTATGCAGCTGACAATGCGTTGGTTTGGTCCGAAAGAAGATAAAGTTTCGCTGGAATATATTCGCCAGGTGCCGGGCGTACGTGGCGTGGTTGGCGCGCTCTATGACGTGCCGGTGGGTGAAACCTGGCCTGTCGAAAAGATTAATGCGCTGGTTGAGCAGGTGCACGCCGCCGGTCTGACGGTGGAAGTGATCGAAAGCGTCAATATTCATGACGACATTAAAATCGGCCTGCCCAGCCGCGATCGCTACATTGAAAATTACCAGCAGAGCATCCGCAATCTGGCCAACGCGGGCGTTAAGGTGATCTGCTACAACTTCATGCCGGTGTTCGACTGGATGAAGACCGACATGAACTATGTTTTGCCCGACGGCTCGCTCACCATGGCTTTCGAGAAGAAAGGCATTGATAAGAGCCTTGATGAAGTGGTGCAGGAAGTGCTCGGCAATGCGAATGGTTTCGCCCTGCCCGGCTGGGAACCCGAACGTCTGGCAAAAGTGCAGGATCTGTTTGCCCAATACAAAGATGTGGATGACGCAAAACTGCGTGAAAACCTCGCCTACTTCCTCAAGGCGGTGATCCCGGTGTGTGAAGAGGTGGGCGTGAAGATGGCGATCCATCCGGACGATCCGCCGTATTCGATCTTTGGCCTGCCGCGCGTGGTGAAAAATCGCGACGATCTTGACTGGATCTGTAACGTGGTGGATTCCGAAGCTAACGGCATCACGCTTTGTACCGGATCGATTGCGGAAGATCCCAGCAATGACGTGTACGCCATTCTGGCCGAGTTCTCCCACCGCAGGCGCATTCCCTTTGCCCACGTGCGTAACATCAAAATTATTCAGGACAAAGATTTCTACGAGTGCGCGCACCCAACGGAGTACGGCTCGCTGGATATGTATAAAGTGCTGCAATCGATGTACGACAACGGCTTCGATGGCTACATCCGCTCGGATCATGGTCGCTTTATCTGGGGCGAAACCGGTCGTCCGGGCTATGGTTTGTACGATCGCGCGCTGGGTACTACCTACCTGCTAGGGCTGTGGGAAGCGCTGGGTAAGCGTTGAGTTTGGTGCGTTTTTTCCCCTCACCCTAACCCTCTCCCGCCCGCGGGAGAGGGAACCGATCGCGCCCCATCGAACATTATCTCACTCCCTCTCTTTCACGGTAAATGGCTCTTTCTGCTCCCTCTCCCTGTGGGAGAGGGCTGGGGTGAGGGCATCAGAATGCAGCAAACTCCGTATAAAGCACAACTTAACAAATCCCTGCTCCTCGCTTGCCGTTAAATATATACAGTTAAACTGTATATATTGCGGAGAATCACCATGTCTGAACAGAACAAAGCCGTTGTGCGTCGCTTTAACCAACAAGTGATCGCCGAGGGGGATCGTCAGGCCTTTGATCGGCTCGTCGCCGCACACTTCGTTAACCGCTCAGCACCCGCGGGCGCACCCAACGATCGCGAAAGTTTGTGGCACACCTTTGATCGGATCCTGCGCCCCGCGCTCTCCGATTTACAGGTGAATATTGAGGAGCAAATCGCCGAGCGCGATTGGGTCACTACGCGCAAAAGCATTGGCGGCGTTCACAGCGGATCGCTGATGGGCATTGCGCCCACCGGTTTAGCCGTGACGATTGCCGTGATCGATATGGTACGCATTGAAAATGGACAATACGTTGAACATTGGGGGATGAACACGCTGGCGGAGGTGATCAATCACCTGCGTAGCGCCAGCCCGTCGGTTTAAAGCAGCTTGCGCAATGCAGCCAGGCCTTTCTGCAGATCGTCACGATCGGATTGCTCAAGGCTGGCGTTAATGCGCGCCGCAATCCACTCCGTGCGCTGTTCGCGTGCCGTGACCAGGTGTGCGCGTGCGCAATCGCTCAACACAATCACCTGCGCTCGCGCGTCCTGCGCGCTTTTTTGCCGCAGTACCAAACCTTGCGACTCCAGCTCGTTAATCACCAACCGCATACTTTGATGCTTCACGCCGCGCAGCCGCGCGAGCTCGGCGATGGAGAGCGACTGATGGCTTTCGAGCAAGTCTAAGGTTTCATACTGCGAGGTGCGCACGGTCGCAGTACCAACCCGCACGTTACGCACGAAGTGGCTGACAAGCTGACGGAGCTCTTCCGCCAGCTGCTGAGTTTCGGATTTCGGAGTCAAAGGGGGCCATTCCTGCACGCTATCGTTGCCCCATTATAGGAAATCTATCGCCAGGCTTTAAACAACAAACTGGCATTAACCCCACCGAAGCCAAACCCATTCGATAGCGCATAGGTCATCGCCGTTGGCTGCGCGGTGAGCGCCACCAGATTGAGCCCGGCCGCCGCCTCATCCGGATGTTGCAGGTTCAGCGTGGGCGGCGCAATCTGGTCGCGTAGCGCCAGAATGGAGAAGATCGCCTCCACGCCACCCGCCGCTCCCAGCAGATGTCCGGTAGCGGATTTGGTTGAGGTGATCGCCACTTTGCTTCCCGCGAAGAGCGAACGGATTGCCGCCAGCTCGCCTTTATCGCCCACCGGCGTCGAGGTGGCATGCGCATTAATGTGCTGTACCTCCGCAGCCGCAATGCCCGCCTGCGCCAGCGCAGTTTCCATCGCCCGGCGCGCGCCTTCACCATTTTCCGGGCCGGCGGTGAGATGATAAGCATCGGCGCTGGTGCCGTAGCCCACCAGCTCGGCCAGCGGCGTAGCGCCGCGCGCCTGCGCATGCTCCAGCGATTCAATCACCAGTAACCCGGCGCCCTCGCCCATCACAAAGCCATCGCGGTCGCGATCGAACGGACGCGAAGCCTGCTGCGGACGATCGTTAAAGCCGCCCGACATCGCCTTTGCGGCGGCAAAACCGGCCAGGCTGACGCGATGAATCGCCGCTTCGGTACCGCCACACAGCGCAATATCCGCCTCGCCGCTGCGAATCAGTCGCGCCGCATCGCCAATCGCCTGCGCCCCCGCCGCACAGGCGGTCACCGGGGCACCAATCGGTCCGCGAAAACCGTGCGCAATCGAGACGTGTCCCGCCGCCAGGTTGGCGAGAAACGAAGGAATGGTGAACGGCGACAGACGGCGAGGTCCACGCGCTGCGGTGGTTTCTACCGCGTTGGCGATTTCGTTAAAGCCGCCGATGCCGGTGGCGATCACCGTGGCAGTACGCTGCTGCTGTGCCACATCCTGCGGCGACCAGTTGGCCTGCGCCAGCGCTTCTTGGGCAGCCACCAGCGCGAACTCGATAAAGCGATCCATCTTCTTGCGATCTTTGGCGGCGATAATGCCGTCGGGGTTAAAACCGTGCTGCGCATCCTGCTCTGGCGTCGGCACCTGGCCCGCTACTTTACAGGCGATATCCTGCACCATCTCCGGCGGCAGCGCGCTGATGCCGGATTTTCCCGCCAGCAGCGACTGCCACACCGCCTCCGTGCCGCAACCCAGTGGCGAGACCAGCCCCATGCCAGTAATAACAATACGTTTCATTGATAACTCCTTAAGCCGCGGGCTTTTTCATAAAAGGAACCAGCAGCGCGGCGATACAAAATCCGACCATAATCAGCCAGAATGCGTCTGAAAATGCCTGCGTGCGCGCCTCGCGAAGCGTCAACTGCGCCAGCGATTGCAGCGCCGCAGTGTGCGCCGCATCCGAACTCAGGCCGCTGCCGATGAGCGCCAGCGTGCGTGATTGCAGATAGTCACCCAACGTCAGGCTGGCAGAGTTGAGATGGTCAGCCAGACGGCTGAAGTGCAGATTGGTACGATCGTTGAGCACCGTGCCACACAGCGCGATACCGATAGCGCCACCGAGGTTGCGCATCAGATTAAACAGCCCTGAAGCTAATTTTAGTCGCGCCGGGGGCAGGCTACCCAAAGTCAGCGTTACCGTAGGCGCCACGGCAAACTGCTGCGCCATGCCGCGAAACGCCTGCGGAAACAGCAGCTCTTTGGCGCCCCAGTCGTGGGTGATCGGCACAAAAAAGTACATCGACACGCCAAAACTCATCAGGCCAAACGCCAGCAGAATGCGCAGATCGACGCGATTCGCCAGCCAGGCATACAGTGGGATCGACAGGATCTGAAAAATACCGGTAGAGAAGATCGCCATCCCGATCTCCAGCGCGCTGTACCCTCGCACTTGGCTGAGAAACAGCGGCGTGAGATAAATGGTGGCGAAGATGCCGACACCGGCCATAAATGAGAAGTAACAGCCGAGGCTAAAACCAGGATCTTTCAGCGCGCGTAAATCCATGATGGGTCTGGCGTGATGCAGCGTACGAACAATAAAAAACACGCCGCACACCAGTGCGATCCAACCGGTGGTGGCGATGGTGCTATCGTCAAACCAGCCCCAGCGCGGCCCCTCTTCCAGCGTGTATTCCAGACAGCCGAGCGACGCCGCTAGCAGCACAATGCTGAAGTAATCGGCGCCACGCAGCAGTTCACGATTCGGCGCGTCGATTTTCACCAGCAGCGGCACGGCAACAGTAATGTAAATGCCGGGAATGATGTTGATGAAAAACAGCCAGTGCCAGCTGTAGTTGTCGGTAATCCAGCCGCCCACCGTCGGCCCTAGCGTCGGCGCCAGGGAGGCCAGCGCGCCCACCGTGGCCGCCGCAATCACCCGCTGCTTGCCCTGAAAAAAGGCAAACGCGGAAGTGAACACCAGCGGAATCATCGAGCCGCCGGCTAATCCCTGCAGCGCGCGGAAGGCAATCATGCTTTGAATGTTCCATGGCCAACCGCACAGCAGACTCATGATGGTGAATCCGCAGGCCGAAGCGGCAAACAGCCAGCGCGTTGACATCACGCTCGCCAGCCAGCCGGAGAGCGGAATGATGATGATCTCCGCGATCAGATAACTGGTCTGCACCCACACGGTTTCATCATCGCCGGCCGACAAACCGCCACCGATATCACGTAGCGACGCCGACACGATCTGGATATCCAGCAGCGCGATAAACATGCCGATGCACAGCGTGGCGAAGGCCACTATTTTCTTGCTCACCGGCATTTGCGCCGGCGCCACCAGCGGTGCGGCGACGCTGCTCATCGCGCGCTTCTCTCATCCACCGTGACCGTCACCGACAAGCCGGGACGCAGCAGGCCGAGCGCCGCATCATCGCCCTCCAGCATGATGCGCACCGGCACGCGCTGGACAATTTTGGTGAAGTTGCCGGTAGCATTTTCTGCGGGCAGAATGCTGAAGCGTGAACCGGTTGCCGGGGATAAGCTGGCAACGTGGCCGCTAAAGGTGCGGCCTGGTAACACATCGGCAACGATGTGCGCCGCCTGTCCCGGCTGCATGTTCGCCAGCTGGCTCTCTTTAAAATTGGCGTCGATCCATAAGCCGTGCGACGGCACCAGCGACAGCAGCTGCGTGCCGCTGCTGACGAACGAACCGGACCACGCGCGACGGTTGCCCACCACACCCGCAAAAGGCGCACGAATTTCGGTGTACTCAAGATTGAGCTTCGCCATCGCCAGCCCGGCCTGTGCTTTGGTCAATGCCGCTTTCGCTTGCAGTTCACGCGCGTCTAACACCTGAAGCTGTCGCTCCGCCACCGTTTTATCGGCGCGGGTTTTGCTCTCTTCGGCAATCGCCTGATGGTAATCGGCCTGCGCATGATCGCGGATCTGCTGCGACACCGCCGCACTGCTGGCCAGCAGGGTGTAGCGCCGCTGATCGGAGGTGGTTTTTTGTGTCACCGCCTGCGCCGCCAGCAGCGAGGCGTGCGCACCGGCAATGGTGGCGAGCTGCAGCTGACGGGTGGCGGCGATATCACTCAGCGCCGCTTGCTGCGCGGCCACTTCACCCGAGGCCTGCTCCACCGCCGCGAGATAATCACGGTTATCCAGCTGAACCAGCAGATCGCCCTGCTTTACCTGCGCGTTATCCTGCACCGCAATGGTGTGAATGTAGCCGGAGACTTTAGCCGAGATGGCGCTGATATCCGCGCCGACGTAGGCATCATCAGTTGAAGGCATAAAGCGCGCGGTGTGCCACCAGTAATAACCGTAACCGGCCAGCGCGATACCTGCCGCCGCCAGCGCCAGCAACAGCGCAGATTTTTTGCGCGTCAGCATCATGATTGCGGCTCTGTCAGCGAAGGCGGCGCGAATTTCTGGGCGTTATCACCGGCGCGTTTTTTCTGCAGATAGTCATGGCGATAGTGCATCATCGGCACCGCCGCCGGGCCGGGTACCATCTGATATTTGTCCAGGGTAAGCGGCTCACCATTCTCGCTATCGACCAGCTGCATCTTCACCGGACGCTGCGTGGCGGTTTCTACCAGCTGTATCTGGCGTCCTTCCGGCGAGAAGTGGGTGCTGCCCCACTCTGCCAGCGCCAGAATCACGCTGCGGAAATCACGTCCGGCAGGCGTGAGGTGATATTCATAGCGCGCGGGGCTGGTGCTGTAACACACCTTCTGCAGCAGGCCATCTTCAACCAGCTCTTTCAGCCGACGCGACAAAATGTTGGGTGCCACGCCGCTGCTTTTCTGGAACTCATCGAAACGCGTGAAGCCAGCCAGCGCATCACGCATGATCAGCATGCTCCAGCCATCGCCAATACGGCCCAGGCTGCGCGCGATGGGGCACGGCATATTGTAGAGGGGTTGGTTTTTCATGATTGGGTATCCGCATCTTTCTGATGCGGGATACTGTTACAGAGTGACTTTCATTTTGCAAGTAACTTGCATAATGAAAGTTATGATAGCGATAAAAAAGGTGCGCATAAATGCGCACCCTACGTGATTGGGTATGCGGGTTTTGTAGGGTCGCCATTTATGGCGACCAGGATTTACGTCCGCACCCGCAGCGCCGCCTCAATCTTGTCGGCAATCTTGGTAACCACATATGCAATCACCATGTAGAACACCACCGCAATCAGGAAGGCTTCGAGGTAGTAGAAATTCAGCGCCGCAGTCAACTGCGCCTGAGCGAAGATATCCACCACTTCGATAGCAAACGCCAGCGACAGCGCTTTCATGATCACCATAAAGGCATTCGCCAGATCGGGGATCGCCGCCACAATAATTTGCGGAAACATCACGCGGCGGAACAGCTGGCCGCCGCTGTAGCCCAGCGATAGCGCCGCATCCGATTGGCCACTATCAAACGAATTCAGCGCGCCCTTCCACACTTCCGCCTGGAACGCCGCCACGCAGGCGCTGAGCGCGACAATGATAATCACCCAGTTCGGCAGCGAGTGCGCATTCACTTCCACGCCAAACAGTGTGGCAACAAAGTGCAGCGCCGGTGGTAAACCGTAATAGGCGAGGAAAATTACCACCACCATCGGCACGCCTTTAAAGGCAATTTTGTATGCGATCACCAACTGCCGCAGTACCGGAATGCGGCGATGCTCGACAAAGGCAAACAGCCCGCCGAGCAGCGTTGAGCAGATAAACACCGTCACCGCCATCAGCAGCGTAACCGGCACCGCATCGAGAATGCTCCAGAAGTCCGGCAGCAAAACCTCAAGATCAAACATGGTTGCTCCCCTTTATCAGACGCTGGTGAATTTAACGCGCGCAGCGGTTTTTGAGCTGTACTTCGCGTGACGTTGTTCGAAGAAACGGATAATCAACCAGGCCACGCCGCACAGCAGCGAATAGAGCACCGCCAGCACCAGATAGGTACCGAACTGATATTGGTTGTAGTCACGTTCCATAATCAGATGCGCCGTCGCCATGACATCCGCCGCACCGATGTACATCACCAATGCCACGTTATGAATCAGGTAGATAATCGCATTGCCGTAGCCCGGTAGCGCATAGTGCACCGCCTGCGGACCGACAATGCGCAGCATTTTCTGGCGAAAGCTGTAACCCATGCTGTCGGCGGCGTCATGCTGGCCGCGCTCCACGGCAAGAAACGCCGGACGCATCACTTCCGACAAATAACCGCCGTGGTAAAGACTCAGGCCAATCATCGCTGCGATATTGGCGGTGACAAAATCGCTGAAACCAAACTGCTCGGCCACCAGCGGCAGGCCATAAAAGGCGACAAACAGCTGCAGCACCACCGGCACGCTGCGCGCGTACGAGACGTACAGATCCACAACCTGGCTAATTACTGGGATGCGGCGCACGCGGAACACGGTGGCGATCAGCGCCAGGAAGAACCCGACGATCATCGCAACAAACATTATGCCGAGCGTCAGCGGCAGCGCCGAGAGCAGCTCGGGAATCATCGAAGTCAGATTCACGGTGAAACACTCCTGCTAACAATGAAGCAGCGCCCGGCTCAGCACCGGGCGCAGCGGCTTCAGGTGAATCGCTTACTTCATGTATTTAGTGACGTCTTCGCCGAACCACTTCTGCGCCAGCTTATCCAGCGTGCCGTCGGCCTTCAGCTGCTGCAGCGTTTTGTTGATGTCATCGTTCAGCGCCTGGTTTTCAGCGGAGCGGTGGATCAGCACGTAAGTGTTGTTGATTGCCACCGGCTCGCTGGCTTTGATCGCCAGCTTCTGGTTGTCGATCACCGTCTGCTCGCCGAGGTTAGAAGGCAGGATCAGCGCATCATATTTACCGCTTTGCACTTCTTTCAGGCGATCCGGATACGGCACGCCGGCGCTCGACGCCTTGATCGCCACTTTGTCGTTCGGATTTTCCTGCTGCCACTGGGTCACAAATTTGTATACGCCGCCGCCAGCAGTCACCGGCACGATGTTCTTACCGACCAGATCTTTCATGCCGTTGATGTTGCTATCGCTGCGGCTGTAGATCTTCATCAGGCTGGCGCCGATTGGCGCATCCGGGATCAGGAACTGTTTGCTGCGGGTCGGCGCTTTGTAATAACCGCCGGTCGCCATGTCATATTTACCGGTCGCCAGACCGGTTTCCTGGGCGATATCCGCCGCCCCTTCCATGACGAATTTGTACTGCGGCAGCTTAGCGTTGATGGCTTTCAGCACGTCCGGCTCGTAACCCTGCGGCTCGTGACCAATTGCGCCCCACGACAGCGGTTTCGATTCCGCCGCGGTGGCGATTTTGATGGTGCGCACGGCGTCAGCAAAGCTGTTACCGCTAATGAGCGCCAGTGCGATGATGCCAGGCACGGCCAGGCGACGTAATGTGGTTTTGATTGCAGGCATGTCGTTGATTCCTTTAATTATTAGAATACGCGTTCTGAGTTGAGGAACTGAGCAAGGCGCGGCAGGGTGGGATTATCGAACATCTCAGTCGGGCTGCCCTGCGCGGCCACCACGCCCTGATCCATAAACACGATGCGATTGGAGATGCTTTTCGCGAACTGCATCTCGTGCGTCACCAGCAGCGAGGTGATGCCGGACGACGCCACGTCTTTAATCACTTTCAGCACCTCGCCCACCAGCTCCGGATCGAGCGATGAGGTTGGCTCATCAAACAGCATCACGTCGGGACGCACCGCCAGCGCACGGGCGATGCCGGTACGCTGCAGCTGGCCACCGGAAAGCTGCGACGGATAGTGATCGAGCTTGGCGCCCAGACCGACGCGCTCCAGCTCCTGCACGGCGATATCGCGCGCTTGCTGTTTGCTTTTGCGTTGAATAACGATCAGCGGATCCATCACGTTTTCCAGCACCGTCATATTTTTGAAGACGTTGAACTGCTGGAACACCATCGCGGTGCGCAGGCGGATCGCCTGGATCGCCGCTTTGTCCGGAGTCTGATAATCCATGCGGATCTGATCGAGCTGAATAGTGCCGGACGCCGGTTTCGCCAGATAGTTAATGCAGCGCAGCAGCGTGGTTTTACCGGTGCCGCTTGGCCCGATGATCGACACCACATCGCCACGTTTTACCGATAGATCGACGCCTTTCAGGATCGGCGTGCTGCCGTAAGCGAGCTTGATATCGTTGAGTTCTAACATGCAGCAGCCCCTATTTGTTCAGGTCAGCATGGCCAAGCACATGCATCAGACGGTTGGCCCAGCCAAAAATGGCGATGGCGTGGATCAGATCGATAATCTCCTGATCGTTCATGCCGACCGCGCGCAGTGCCGCCATATCCTCGGCGCTGGCCTCTGATGGCGTGACGGACAGGCGACGGGCAAAACGGTAGATCGCCGCATCGCGCTCGCCGAGCACATCGGCACGATCGAAGTAAATCGCACTCACTACCGCATCACTTTCTGCCAGCTGCGCATGGCGGCGCGCATGCACCACCGCGCAATATTTGCAGCCGTTAACGATTGAAGCGCCCAGCGCACCGAGCTCGCGATCTGCACGATCCAGCCCGCCATCGACATACATAATGGCGTTGAACAGCACGGTACGCGCCACGTAGCTGTCGGGATCGTGCGCCAGCGTGCGCACATACTCGGAGATCTTCTTGTTCGAGGGCGTCACTTTCATCGCATCAAGCTGCGCGGGCGTGGCATCTGCCACCTCAACCGGCGCGATGTAAGGATGCCAGTGCAGCGGCTTGAGATTAACCGACGGAATCATGCAGACCTCAACAAACGTAATCCGGCCGCGACGCGCGTCTGGAAGTTAACAAAAGCGATCAGCTCTGAGAGCGCCACGATCTGTGGATTACTCAATCCTGCCTGTTCCAGCAGGCGAATGTGCTGCTCGGTGGCATTCATCGGCTGCCGGGTAACGAGATCGGTATGCCGCGCGATAGTCGCCAGCGGCTCAGCCAGATCGCTGGCACCGGCCGCCAGCGTCAGCAGCGCGTCTGATGGCTGCAACGCCGCCAGCTGCGCCTGATAATCGCGCTGCAGCTCGGCATCGCCATTCAACTTCGCCATGCGCTGCGCCAGCGCCAAACGCACATCCGGCGCTAAGCCCTGATCGTCATTAGGTGCCATTACCGATAGCCGGCACTGCTCAGCGCCATCCACAAATTCCGGGCGCAGGCGGCGTGTAGCGTACAGCGCATCTTCAGCGTTTAAGCCAACGGCGCGATCAATTGCGTCACTCACTGCGCGTTCTCCTGGTTGAGTAAGGGCGTGGAATCCACCCATTCATCACCCTGCAATTCAGGGGTGTCAAAAGCCTGTAAGTTGGCGTAATGCTGCTCGACGTCTTCAGCAAACAGCGACGCGCTGATGCCGCGCACCAGACGATCGGCACCGGCGCTCACCGCCGGAATATCGCCGGAGACTTTGCCGTGCGTCAGCATCGCCGCATCGTTGAAGCAGTGGATATGCGCAAGGCCGGGACACGCGCCTGGCGTTAGCTCGCGGAACTCAAAGGCGGGACCGAGATCCGGCGCTTCGAGCAGATTGGCACGCGGCGCGCCCATTTCTGGCTGATAACGCCCGTCGCGCCAGCTGCGGATGTGCGGTGCGATGGCGGAAAACTCTGGGCGTCCGTGGAAATCGTTGCTAAAGCCGGTGGCGGCAATCAAAAAGTCGTAGCGCAGCGCGCCCTGAGTGGTTTCGATCAGCAAACCCTCGGCCTGCTGTTTTACCGCTTTGATGCCGCAGTTGAGGAAGAAGCGTGCATTGGCATGACGTGAAACGCGCAGCGTCGAAGAACGCGGCGGTGGCGTTTGCGTGGTAGCAGTGTAATCCACAAACTTCCATTTCCACGCGTCCGGCAATTGATGCATCCCGTGCACCACGCCCTGGCTGCCGATGCCGGTCATTTTGTTAATGCGCGGCATCTGTGGGCGACGGATCAATAGATCTACTGCACCGGCACCGTTTTCCAGCGCGGTGGCGGCGTTATCCATCGACGATGCACCCGCTCCAATCACCGCAATGCGTTTGCCCTGCAGGGCCGCGAAATCAATGTCGTCGGCGGAGTGCGCCCAGAATTTGCGGTCAATGCCTTGCAGGAAGTCCGGTACGGCGAAGCCGCCGAGGCCAGAGCGTCCGGTGGCCAGCACCAAACGGCGGGTGTAAATCCGGCCGGTTTCGGCACCGCTAAGATCGAGCGCGATTAACTCACCTTCGAAAGTAATATTGGTGACGCGCACATTGTTGCGCACCGGCAGATTCAGCACCTTGCGATACCAAATCAGATAATCCATCCACTGCGCTTTGGGAATTTTATCCAGCTCCTGCCAGGCTTCTTTGCCCCACTGCGCGGTGAACCATGCGCGGAACGTCAACTGCGCCATGCCGAGTGCCGGGCCGTGTAATGTCTTTGGCGATCGCAGCGTTTCCATGCGCGCAAAGGTCACCCACGGACCTTCCAGCCCGGCGGGCGCGGCATCATAGGCCACCACGTTGCTGATGCCGGTAAGCTGCAATTTAGCCAGCGCCGCCAGGCCGCACATACCGGCACCGATCACCACCACATCACGCACCGGGGCGCCATCCTGCGTGCGCGCTGGCACCCAGGATTTTGCAGGCAGTTCAAGATATTCCAGATCCTGCTGCAGCTGAGCTTCCAGCGCGGCAAGACCGTCGGCAGCATTCGTCATACGCGTTTTCCCTGAAATAAGCGGCGGCCAGCAAACTGGCGAAACCACTAAAGTGCGTTGGTGACTATGTATTTTCATTATCTCGATAACACATAGTTAGCGTGCTTTAATCACCAAATCACATAATAAGAGCTAAGGTTTCGCATAATCCTCTTGCCCTAAAACGGAGTCAACAATCTCGCTCAGCTTTTGACCAATGGATTTCTTATATCTTATGCCGAAATTGTTATAAGCGAGGTGGGAGCTGGCTGGCGGTCGCCATAAATGGCGACCCTACGGGTTGGTCGTCATTTATCATGGGAAAGAGCTGCACGAGGCGATTGTAGGGTCGTCATTTATGACGACCTTGTTGATACCCGCACTGTTGTTTAATCCTGATTAATCAGGCGCATAATGCGCGGATGCTCGCTGGCAGGCAGACGCTCAAAGCCTGGCAGCAGATGAGCCGCAGCGTCGGCTAAGGCTTCCACCAAGGCTTGCGCAGCGGTGGAGATTTGTCGCCCCTGCGGCGTGATCACGCCAAAGTAGTACGGAATATCCTCCTCCAGCGGACGAATCGCCACACCGGCCAGCGGCATGCCCCAACCGGTCACCGGCTCAAGGATCGCTACGCCCAATCCGGCGCGCACGCAGCCGAGAATATTGGCAGACGAATTGGTTTCGATGGTTTCCTGCAGCGGCGTTTTGACCTTTTTCAGCGCCTTTTCATAGCGCCCGCGCAGACGCTGCGGGCTCCACGGCGCAATCAAACGGCGTCCCGCCAGACTGCTGAGCGACAGCCGCGTGTGCGCCGCCAGCTCATCGTTCTCCGGCAGCGCCACGACGCACTGCGACTGCCCAATCCAGTGCAGCTCTACCGCGTGATGCTCCAGCGGCAAGCTGCACAGACCGAGATCGGCCTCTGCGGTGATCACGGCATGCGCGGTATTAACTGCGGATTCGCTGATGATCTGCACTTTGTTCTGCAAATTGAGTGCGGCCAGCGCCTGCGGCAGCAATCCCGCCGCCAGCGCGGGCGTGGCGGCAATACTCAGTGGACGATGCTGCTGATGGGCGATCTCCTGCGCACGCAGGCGAATTTGCTGCAACGAGAGCAGCGCTTTCTGCACGTATTGATGCAGCTGCAACGCCTCTTCCGAAGGATGGATACGCGGGCCGTTGCGGATAAACAGCGGATAACCGAGTGACTGTTCCAGTTCCTGAATCAAGCGCGACACCGCCGGCTGCGAGCGATTGAGCGCCTTTGCTGCCGCCGTAACGCTACCGGCAGAGATCACCGCCGAGAAGGCCTCCAGCTGCCGCAAATCCAGGTCGTTTAAAATGGTCATCGCGCGATTTTTCCCTAACTCATTGATCACTCCCGACATTGGCGCGGGAAAGTTTTCATCATAGAGAGAGTCGCGGCAATTAGCCACTGGGTGGACAGTGCGCTTTGTCCCTCACCCTAGCCCTCTCCCGCAGGCGGGAGAGGGAACAGTCCTCTGCGGAATTCAGCATTTTCTCCCAACTAATCATTCCCTCTCCTTCTGGGAGAGGGTTAGGGTGAGGGAAATCACAACTTCTCCGTCAACTCACATTCATTCTCATGCAGCAGCCGCAGCATCTCGAGTAAAAACGCGTCTTCGTTGCCCTTCTGCCAGGCAATGCTCAGCGGCAAACCTTTAATCTGTTCTGGTAAATCCAGCGCAATATAGCGCACGCTGTCGCTGTTCATCGTGCGGTACGACGCGGGCACCACGGCCAATCCCAAACCGGCCGATACCAAACTCAGAATGGTTTGTTTCTCTTCGGCGAACTGCGCGATGTGCGGCGTGAGTCCCGCCAGTTTGAACAAACTCATCGTCAAATCGTGGCTGTGCGGGCGCGTGCGGCGATCGGGAATAATCATCGCTTCATGCTGGAAATCCACCACCGCCACCCGTTCGCACTGCGCCAGCGCATGCTGAATTGGCACCGCCAGCACGCAGCTTTCACGGGTAATAAAGCGCACCGCTAAAGACGCATCAATACTTTGCGGTTCGCGGATAAAAATCATATCCAGCCAGCCCGATTTTAATTTCGGAATTAAATTAATGGTTTTGTCTTCAATAATATGAATATCACTGTGCGGATGCAGCGGCACAAATAAGTTAAGCAACGCCGGAACTAATCCGCGCGCGGCGCTATCGATGGCGCCAATGCGTAATGTACGACGCTCATCTTTTAATCCGACTTTAAATCGCTGCGCCAGCGCATCAAATTGATCGATTAATTTGCTGGCCTCATCAAAAAATATCGCGCCTTCGGCGGTTAATGAAACATTCCGCGTCGAGCGATTTAACAAGCGCACGCCAAGGTCTTCTTCCAGTAAACGAATGAAGCGAGAAAGTGACGCAGGCATCATTTCCATTCTTTGAGCAGCGCGCCCGAAATGGAGTTCTTTACCCACGGCGACAAAACAACGCAATTGATTTATATCCACATTTCCCTCGCCCGTTGATTATGCAAATACTTTATATAATCCACGCCTGATGATCCACCAAAGCAAAACTGCATACTGAACGCGAAGACAAAAAAATAATACTACCCCTACACAATCTGGAGCACGTTAATATGAACTCTCACCTCGAAAAAAGGGTGATGCGTAAAGTGACGTTACGCATTGTGCCCTTCATCATGCTGCTCTACTTCATCGCCTTTCTCGATCGCGTCAATATTGGTTTTGCTGCATTAACCATGAATCAGGATTTAGGTTTCTCGCCCACGGTGTTTGGTTTTGGTGCCGGAATTTTCTTTCTCGGTTATTTTCTGTTTGAAGTACCGTCAAATTTAATTCTGCACAAAGTCGGCGCACGCATCTGGATCGCCCGCGTGATGATCACCTGGGGATTAGTCTCCGGCTGCATGGCCTTCGTGCAGGGCACCACCAGCTTCTATGTGCTGCGCTTCCTGCTCGGCGTAGCGGAAGCCGGATTCTTCCCCGGCATCATTCTCTATCTCAGCTACTGGTTCCCGGCGGCGAAACGCGCGCAGGTCACCGCCATCTTTATGGCTGCCGCACCGCTTTCGACGGCGCTCGGTTCGCCAATTTCTGCTGCGCTGCTTGAGATGCACGGCCTGCTAGGCTACGCCGGCTGGCAATGGATGTTTGTGCTGGAAGCCATCCCGGCGCTGCTGTTCGGCATCGTGGTGCTGTTCTACCTCACCGATCGGCCAGCAAAAGCCAAGTGGCTGAACGATGAGGAGCGCGCCTGGCTGGAAAACACCCTGCGGGCGGAAGAGCAGGCGCGCGCCACCAGGCAGAGCCACAGCAGCGCATGGCGCGGACTGGCCGATAAGCGCGTGTTAGCGCTGGCGCTGGTCTATTTCGGCACCTCGGCGGGCTTGTACACGCTGGGCATCTGGTCACCGCAAATCATCCGTAGCTTTGGCGCATCCTCAATGGAGATCGGTTTCCTCAATGCCTTCCCGGCGGTAATTGGCGTGATCGGCATGATCCTCTGGGCGCGCCATTCGGATCGCACCAAAGAGCGCAGCTGGCACGTGATCGGCGCCTGTTTACTGGCGGCGGCCGGACTGATTTATGCCGGCAACGTCAGCACGCTGTTTACGGTGATTATCGCCCTGACGCTGGTCACCGTTGGCATCAGCGCCGCCAAACCGCCGCTGTGGAGCATGCCGACGCTGTTCCTCAGTGGTCCAGCGGCGGCAGCGGGCATCGCCACCATCAACTCGATTGGCAACCTCGGCGGTTTTGTCGGCCCGATGATGATTGGCGTGATTCGCCAGCAAACCGGCAGCTACAGCTGGGGACTCTATTTCGTGGCGGGACTGCTGGCGATCTCCGCCATCGTGGTTCTGCTGCTCTCCACCCGCGGCAATAAGCCGCAAACGGCGGAGCTTCCTCATCCTCATACTCATTAATCTGGAGATACAACATGCGTAACTATTCGATTGCCGCTATTCCCGCAGACGGCATTGGCCCGGAAGTGATCTCTGCCGGTGTGGAAATCTTGCACGCGCTAACGCGCCAGGATCCGCAGCTGAAGTTCAATGTCGAGACCTTTGACTGGGGTTCGGATTACTACAAACAACACGGCGTGATGATGCCGGAAGATGGCCTGCAAACGCTGAAGAAGTTCGATGCGATTTACTTCGGTGCGGTGGGTGCGCCTGACGTGCCGGATCACATCACGCTGTGGGGTTTGCGTCTGCCGATCTGTCAGGGCTTTGATCAGTACGCCAACGTGCGCCCCACCAAAATCCTGCCGGGCGTGACGTCACCGCTGCGCAATCGCGGTCCTGGCGATCTTGATTGGGTCATCGTGCGGGAGAACTCAGAAGGCGAATATTCCGGCAACGGCGGGCGGGCGCACCGTGGTTTGCCGGAGGAAGTCGGTACCGAAGTGGCGATTTTCACCCGCGTCGGCGTAACGCGCATCATGCGTTATGCCTTCAAACTGGCGCAGTCGCGCCCGCGCAAACTGCTCACCGTGGTGACCAAATCCAACGCCCAGCGTCACGGCATGGTGATGTGGGATGAGATTGCCGCCGAAGTGGCGATCGAGTTTCCGGATGTGCAGTGGGACAAAATGCTGGTTGATGCCATGACGCACCGCATGACGCTGCATCCACAAAGCCTCGACACCATCGTGGCCACCAACCTGCACGCCGATATTCTGTCGGATCTGGCGGGTGCGCTGGCGGGCAGCCTCGGCGTGGCGCCGACCGCCAATATCGATCCCGAGCGTCGCTTCCCGTCGATGTTCGAACCGATTCACGGCTCAGCGTTTGATATCACCGGCAAAGGCATTGCCAACCCGATCGCCACCTTCTGGACCGCAGTGCAGATGCTGGAGCATCTCGGCGAGCGCGACGCGGCGGCGCTGATTATGCAAGGCATCGAGTTTGTCTGCGCCAAAGGCATTTTGACCCCGGATGTCGGCGGCACGGCCAACACCGCCGAGGTGACGCGTGCGGTAGTGCAGTTTATTACGTCCAAAGCCAGCGTGGCAGAAGCCCTCTGATTTAACCCAGTGCGGGTTGAATCATCCCACCTTCCATAGCGGCGCAATGAATTGCGCCGCTATGGCTCGTGCATACTGTGATTCGACGTGTGTCGACTGGAGAAAAATGGCGGTGCACAGGTGCTGGTGAAATTAAGTCGCCCGATATAAGTAAATAAATGATTCATAGCCCTTACAAGAAAAGGGCTAATAATCCGATTCACAATCATTTCTCAGCATAACAAAAAAGTAATATTAATGATGATTGATTTCATCAGCTTGGTAATTAAAAATAAATATAAGCGGTACGGATAATTACCTGGCACACAATCAAGCCAGGAAAATTTATTTATTCTTACGCGAAAAATAATTAAGCAAACTCTAAGAAATAATCGAGCCTTTTCAATACCGATAAGATAACTCCTAATTAGTCCGCCTTGTGCGTTAGGCTTTAACGACTAGCCTTAAGGTGTAACTGAAATAATAGTTATCTAACTTTTTGAGGCAATAATCATGACAACACCACGTGGCGGTTCTGGCAATTTTGCCATGGACCCAGAAAGAGCCCGCGAAGCGGGAAAAAAAGGCGGCCAGCTTAGCGGCGGTAATTTCCGTAATAATCCGGAACGCGCTATTGAAGCAGGGAGAAAAGGCGGAAAAAAAAGCCGTCGCGTCGTGGATAAATCGCCTGAGTAACGTCTCTGCGGCTAGCAATTAATAGGTGAAATAGCCGCAGCACCCTATTTTCAATAAGGTAGCATATTATGAGCAATAACAGCGAAACACACTTTCTCGATTGGGTCAGAGATGCCCATGCCATGGAAAAACAAGCGGAAAGTATGCTGGAAAAAATGGCCTCACGCCTTGAGCACTATCCCGATCTCAAATTACGCGTTGAACAGCATATAGATGAAACTCGCCAGCATCAGGTGCTGGTACAAAGCGTAATTGACCGCTACTCCACCTCGCAATCGGTATTAAAAAATATCGCCGGCAAAATATCCGCTTTTGGTCAGGCGATGGGCGGCATGATGGTAGAGGATGAAGTGGTGAAAGGCGCGATCAGCGGAAATGTGTTTGAGCATCTTGAGATTGCCAGTTACACCTCGCTGATAGCCGCAGCCCAGCATCTCAACGATCATGAAAGCGTCGATATCTTTAATCGTATTCGTGAACAGGAAATTGCGATGGCAGAATGGACGCTGAACAATCTGCCGGTGGTGACGGAACAGTATTTGGTTCGCTCTGCCACGCCGGGCGTTGAGGCGAAAAAATAACGCCGAAGCGCACAGCATGACTCTTCCATTTTTCGCAATAATGACTTCGCTAATTCGGCTATTCTGCCGCTAAATCGTCTGTGCGAACCTTATGGCATGGCTCGGGATCGTCCCGAGCATCACCTAAGGAAGCACACGATGAAACTCTATCATTTCCCCCTTTCCGGCCATGCACACCGTGCACGCCTGTTTCTGTCGCTGCTCGGTTTACCGCATGAAATTATCGATGTTGATCTCAAAGCGGGCGAGCACCACACGCCGGAATTTCTCGCCATGAACCCGTTCGGGCAAGTGCCGGTGCTGGAGGATGACGGTACGTTTATTGCCGATTCCAACGCCATTCTGGTCTATCTGGCAAAGAAAACCGGCCGCAGCGAGTGGCTGCCGGAAGATGCACAGGGCGCAGCAGCGGTACAGCGCTGGCTGACCGTCGCAGCGGGCGATATCGCGTTTGGTCCGGCAGCAGCGCGCTTGATTACCGTGTTTGGACGGCCGTTTAATGCGGAAGAGGTCATCGCCCGCGCGCACCTGGTGCTGTCACGCATAGAAAACCACCTCCAGAACCGTGAATGGCTGGTGGGCGATGGCCCAACCATCGCTGACATCGCACAGTACAGCTATATCGTGGGCGCACCAGAAGGCAACGTCGACCTTTCCGGCTACCCGGCGGTGAAGGCACTCTTGCGCCGTATCGAAGCGCTGCCGGGCTTTGTGCCCTTCCCGCAAACCGCTGCCGGCCTGCGCGGCGTCGCCTGAGCGTACCATTATGATTAAGAAACTGCCGGTGTGGCATCAGGGTGAAATAGCCCTTCAACAGCAGGCGGGCGTGGCGGAGCGCATGGCGGACGTGGGTCGGCGCGTGGTGCGCGATCACATGCCCGATCAGCATCGTGACTTCTATGCGCAGCTGCCGTTTATCGTGGCAGGTAGCGTTGATGCGCAGGGCGATGCCTGGGCCACGCTGCTGGAAGGCCAGCCCGGCTTTATCTTCTCACCCAATGCCACCACGCTAGACATCGCAG
Source organism: Pantoea sp. BRR-3P (assembly GCF_039621635.1). NCBI lineage: Bacteria > Pseudomonadati > Pseudomonadota > Gammaproteobacteria > Enterobacterales > Erwiniaceae > Pantoea > Pantoea sp. BRR-3P. Next base: position 470,374 of record NZ_CP155066.1, on the reverse strand, counting down.
CGCGCGCGGATAGTAGCGATCCGGCCGCGGCCGGGATGCAGGATGCTGCGCCGATTGGCCTGCTCGGCATCGAGCTGCACACTCGTCGCCGCAATCGCATGAATGGCGTTCTGACGGCAATTGGCGGCGGGTATCGCGTGCAGGTTGATCAAAGCTTTGGCAACTGTCCGCGCTATATCTCGCTACGCGATTTCCGCTTTGCCCGCGATCCGGCCGAGCGCTATGACGCAGCAGCAGAAAACCTGAGCGCGCTGGATGACGCGGCGCGCACCACTATCGGCACAGCGGATGCATTCTACGTTGCCAGCTATGCCGACCAGCCTCATCGGCAGGTTGATGTTTCCCATCGCGGCGGCAAACCTGGCTTTGTACGCATCGGTGATGACGGCCTGCTGACGATTCCCGATTTCAACGGCAATCTGTTCTTCTCTACCCTTGGCAACATCCACCTGAACGGCAAAGCGGGGCTGCTGTTTGTCGACTATGCCAGCGGCGACACGCTGCAGCTGAGCGGTGATGCCGAAGTGATCCTCGACTCGCCAGAGATCGCCGCTTTTCAGGGCGCGGAGCGACTCTGGACGTTTCGCGCGCGCCGCATCGTACGTCGTCGTGCCGCCCTCGCCCTGCGCTGGATGACACCGGCAGAGAGCATAGAAGCGAGCTCGCTGATGACGGGGGATTGGCAAAACGCCGCCGAACGTCTGCGTGCGGCGGAACTGGCTTCACGCTGGCGGCCGTTTAAGGTGACAAAAATTGTCGAAGAGAGCAGCACTATTCGCTCGCTGCATTTACAACCGGATGACGGTGCGGGCGTGCTGCCGCATCTGGCCGGCCAACATCTGCCGATTCGTGTGCAGCTGCCAGGTGCAGAGAAGCCGCTGATGCGCGCCTATACGCTTTCGGTCGCGCCTGCGGATGGGTTTTATCGTATCAGCGTGAAGCGCGAGGGTGCGGTATCGCGTTATCTTCACGATGGGATTGCGGTTGGCGATACGCTTGAGGCGCGTGCTCCGGCGGGCGATTTCACTATCGATGCTAACGAAACGCGTCCAGCGGTACTGCTTGCCGCCGGCGTGGGCATTACGCCCATGCTGGCGATGCTGCGGCACCTGGTGTTTGAAGGCCAGCGTAAGCAGCGGATGCGGCCAACGGTTCTGTTGCAATCGGCTCGCTCTAAAGCCGAGCGGCCTTTCGCGCGTGAGCTTGATCAGCTGCTGGCACAGGCGCAGGGTGCCGTCAAATTGGTGCGTGTGCTAAGCCACACCACGGATGCGGAACAGGGCTTCGATTACGAGACCGCTGGACGCATTGATATGGCGCTGCTTTCGCAGGTGCTACCGTTCAACGATTACGATTTCTATCTGTGCGGTCCGCCAGCATTCACACAGGCGCTGTATGACGGACTGCGCGCTTACAATATCGCCGATCATCGCATTCATGCGGAAGCCTTTGGCCCTTCCTCGCTGCAACGCACCCATGATGTTGCCCGGCAGGATACGCCGCGGTTGCCGGTTGCAACCCAATCGGTGCCGGTGAAATTTATGGACTCATTAAAAGAGGCGCGCTGGACGCCGGATGCGGGTTCACTGCTGGAGCTGGCCGAAGCGCGCGGGCTGAGCCCGGCTTATAGCTGTCGCGCCGGGCATTGCGGCAGTTGCAAAACCAAACTGCTGCAAGGCGCGGTAACCTATCAAACGGCCCCCAGCGCCAGCGTGGCGGACGATGAAGTATTGATTTGTTGCGCGCTACCCGCTCAACAAGAGGGAGAAGAACAGGCGATACACCTGGCGTTGTGAGTATCAGGCTTCACACATTAACGGGCATTAATCAGTCCAGATTATGCCGGCGAGCAAAGTTAGCAAGTTCAACCTGATTACTCATACGTAACTTTTTGAGCAACCGGGTTTTATAAGTGCTGATCGTTTTATCACTCAGCTTCATAATTTTTGATATATCGATGTTTTTCATACCGCTTGCCAGGTATTTCAAAATTTGCAATTCACGCGCAGACAGAAGAGAAACAAAATCGCCTTCTGAATCAGGGATCGACGACGTTTGTTTATTGTTCAATACTGGCATGGGAAAATAGCTGTACCCGGACTGGATCGCTCGAATGGCATCGTGCAGTTCGGAGAGATTATTCTCCTTGCTGATATAACCATTCGCTCCCGCTTTAATGCTAAGGTTAATATAATGCTGCTCTCTTTTCCCTGTCAGCACCAAAATATAACCGGAAAAACCAAGCCGACGTAATCTATTGACCACTTCAATGCCGTTAATTGAGGGGATATCGATATCGACAATAACCAGGTCGGGCTGTAACGTTTTTGCCATGCTAATACCTTCAAAACCATCACCGGTCTCTGAGGCAACAATATACTCTTTACTTTCCAACAAAATACGCAGTGCAAGTCGGGTTACTGGGTGATCATCAATAATTAACACTCTTGACATAGGAAACGTCTCGAAAGGCAACTCATTATTATTGTCAGGGCAACTATGCTACGATCTTTAGCGGCATGACACACGCATAATTGGCTGTAGCATTACGCTCGCATTCAGAAAAGTCCTTCTTATTGCGCCACTTCGCCATATTATGGCTTTGAGCATCAGGAAATTCCCTACAGCTTACTTTTTAATTAACCACCAAAAACATACGTACGTTCTTTTGCACTAAAAAGGCGATGAAAATACTCATCGCCTCTATTTTACTTGCTGACTACTCTTTCAAAAAATTAGCCAATCATTACCAACTCCAGCGTACCCCAACGCTGGCATTCCATGGTGTTTCGGTTTTGGAACCTTTGCTGTAATTCGCTTCGCTATAGAGTTGCACATCCTGAGTGAGCTGCGCGGATGTACCTAATGTAAATTTACCCTGCACGCCCGACATATCATTGTTAAAACCATTATCATTGATATGAACCTTGTTGTTTTTTGCAAACTCCTCAATGAGTGAGGCACGTAACCAAGGTTGAATTGTCATGCCATTTTCTAATTCAATATTCTTTCCAACAACGCCATGCAATGCAGCCTGCTTAGAGGTTGCCATGTCACTATCGGCTTTAAGGCCATTATCTAAACGGTAGCCCGTGCCTTTGATCCATACGCTTGATAACTGCACTGATGGCTCAGCGAACCAGCCGCCATCAAAATCAATACGTTTACCCAATTCAACAGATAACCCGAATGCCGGCGTGCTGTAGCCGCCTTTGGCGAGCTGGCCATCACTCATACGCGCGTTAGTATGGTTGCTGAAGTTGTTTGCTTTGATGACGTTATCGATAAACCAACCATCCTGCAGCAGGAAAGTGGAGTAACCGCCGATAAAGAAACTGTCGATAGTGCCGGAACTGTTGTGCGTAAACGCCAGGTTACTGCGGCTATAACCGCTGAACAGGCCAAGCAGCATTTGCGATTGCCCTACATCGATTGCGCTGTTTACACCAACAGAAATACCTGACTGGTTTTGGCTATACCCTTCGCCGTTGGCGTCATGCATTTTAAATTCGCCGCCCACGCCACGTACCCACGCGCCACCCGTTTGTTTGCCCTGGCGCACATCGCCCAGGCGTGTACGCAAGGTGGTCATTTCGCCATACCATGCGGAAGGCATCGCGTTAAAAATGCCCAGCGCGGTGGCTGTTGAAGGCGTCACAACGGGATCTCCGCCATCATCACCGCCCTCTTTAAATTTCTGGGCTAACACCCAATCGTTATCCTGATGCTTTAACTCGTACTGGTAGGTACCCGCATCCACGACGCCATTTTGCAAAGTAAACTGCTCATCGCCATTGCCAGCCGTTTTTACCACCGCCAGTACATCGTGCGTTTCACCTGGCTCCAGACCGGTATTGTTAATCGAGAGAACGTGATCGCCCGTGGCGTTTCCGCTAACGGTAATCAGGTCACCCGTGAGCTTCTGCAGATCGGTTGTCATCGCAAACTGGCTATTGCCGGAGAGATCGCCTAGCGCGAGCGTTTTGAAGCCATCGTCGCTGTGGGCAAATTCAATCATGCCCGTAGAAGCCAGCGATTTGAGATCGGAGTTTTTGGTCATCAACCAACGGCTGCTGCTGTCGATGGTCATAGCCGAACCGTTGAGTATGGCGCCGGTTAATTGCGACGATTGCGCAAGATCGACATCTACACGATTGTTACTTTCCGCGATGATGTCACCGCTCAGCAGCACATCATTTTCAGCCTTCAGGCTAACCCTGCTCGGTTGCGTACCGCTCTTACTGTCCAGCAAAATACCGTTACCCGCAATCAGCTGCGAACCATTCTTCACGGTTAAATCGAGTGCGGCGCCATCGGCCATCACCGCTGAACCACTTTTACTCACCAACGAGGTGTTATCTAACACAACATTGCTGGTGTTAAACCCCGTATCGCTGGTGACATATAACGCTGGTGCATCTCCAAGCGTTTCCAGCTGGCTATTGCTGATATTAAAATTCCCTGAATGCGCGGCAAGAATATAAGCGTCCTGACCATGCGTGAGAGCCTGAATATGATCAGCATTAATAGTGCCGCCCGCATCAGCAAACAGGGTATGAGCGGCATTGCCGTAAGTGGTGAGTGTGGTATCTGAGAGGGTTACTGAAGAGTTATTGCCCGCCACAGATATTGCCGTGCCGTCATCATCCTGAGAAGTAATGCTACCACCGTTGAAGGTGGCAGTCGCATTATCGCCAACATTAATGCCAATGCCGCTATCCGTATTAATGATGGTATTGCTAATAGCAATATCGCCGGACTGCACATAAATGGCCTCGCCCTCTGACGTGTGAATATTACTATTATCAAGGGTCATTATGCCACGGCCATTACTGGCACTGTTAATTTCAATGCCGCGCGTTCTGCCATTGGCAGATATATTTAGCTCGTCTGCATTGACGCTGCCATTACCCAATAGTAAACCGCTATTGGCATTACCACGCATGACGATATCAACGTTTTTAAGCGTCGCCTGGGAATCACTTGCGGTATTATCGACAAACAGCTTGAGGCCATTTCCCGCTTGCCCATTGCCAAATATATTGACATCTGTCGCCGTCAGGCTGCCATTTTTTAATGCGATGCCGTTGCCACCCACGCCGTCAGCCGTAATGGCAACACCGTTAAGATTCAGTGTGGCGCCATTGTCGGCATGGATTCCATCACTGTTATCTCCGCCCACGGTGATTGACCCACCGTTGATATTCACCGTGCCATTATCAACATTAATGCCATGCGAATTCGCGCCACGGGTAACTAGCGTCGAACTTTCTAAATTTAACGTACCAAGATCTAATACCTGGGCAGCAGCATAATTATCACCTGAAGTACGAAAATCTAACCCAGCAATAGTTTGTAATACGCTATTATCCCCGGATACATACAATGGATAATCTCCAGGCGTACGTCCCTGATAACTCGATGTGGCGATTAATATTTTACCATCAGTCACTTTCCAGGGAGAATCCGCATAGGATAGCGATGAAATACTCATCGTGGCGATAGCGAGCAGACATTGGTGTGATAATAAGGATAACTTTAATTTAGGTAACATATTCTTACTCCTTGAACGTGTTTCTACCGTGAATACATCTGAAATAAAAAGACATAAAATCCTTCATGCAAGATTGATAAACATTCCTTTAAATGTCATTCGGAACGCTATCTTCCTTTTGTAGTCTTTTTCTCTATGGGGTGTAGGAGGAGGAGAGCTTTTGAAGTGATTTATTTTTTAAAATAAGGCGGGTTTTTATTTAAAATAATCCCCATTACAGCGCGGAGAAATATTTTAAACGAGTATTATTGCGGGGGACTTTCTCATCAGCTATTAAAAAATTTTTCACATGCTAATTAACATTATTTAATAGCACTAATGCTGTCGTCCTCTACTCAATGCCCTCGCCCCGCCAGATGCGAGTAAAGTGTGGATTGAGGTGACATGAAATAATAACGAAAAATTTAACTTCTAAAAATCGATTTAACCCATTGTATTCATTGCACTTTAAACCAGACGCAAGAGAAATCATCCTGTCTCACAGCGTATTGAGCCACGTCTCATAAGCGCATTTTTTTGAATCCTTATTATAGCGCCGTTAGTTACGTACTGGATGTAGCTAAGTAATAGAGAGTCAATACCATGGAAGAATCGAAAAAGAGTAATGTGCACCGTTCCAGCCACGAGAACGCCACCGTCTCTGTTTTAACCGATGCGCCTGCAGCTGCCATCAATCATGCAGCAGATTCTGCGGTTGGGCAGATCTCAGCCACCAACGCCGCGCTCGCAGAAGCAAAGCCGGTTCAGGTTTCGTATGTTGCCGATGACGAGCACGCTAAACAGGTCATTGCCGACGGCATAACCTACGACGCCACCCCACGTTTTGTTGGTACGGCTGAACCCTACACCTCCATCATCATTTACGATGGTGAAAATCAAATTGGTGTAACGACATCTGATGAGAACGGAAACTGGACGTTCACGCCAGCATCGCCATTAGAGGTCGGGGCACGCAATCTTACTTTCAGCTCAGATAAATCCAGTGATTCCTTTAATTTTGTCTTACTTGCTGAGGGAACGACGGTGATTTCGCTGGATTATCAGATCGATGACAGCGGAGAGCGCAACAACACGATTGTGCCAGGCGATAAAATTCAGGACACCACGCCACGATTTGCCGGAACGGCCGATCCTAATACCACGATCACCGTCTACGACAATGGTGAACCGATCGCGGTAATCACCTCTGAAGATAATGGCAACTGGTCCTTCTTCCCGACGCTGGGAACTGGGGCACACTCGCTGACCTTCGATGCAGGCAATGGTAATACGACTAAACCGTTTACGTTTGAAATCGTCGGTACAGCGGAACCTGAAGTTCCTGTCATTGTGGAACCGGAAACGCCTATCGTTGTCGATCCAGAAATTCCTGGCATCCGGGAGCCTGGAGCACCCGTTAGAATTTCCTTTGTCGTCGATGATGAACGCAGCAAGCAGATAGTCGAGGGCAGCAAAAGTTACGACTCCACGCCACGTCTGATTGGTGATGCAGCGCCAAATACCTTAGTTACCATTTTTGATGGTGAAAAAATGGTCGGCAGCACCCTGTCAGATGATAAGGGCTTCTGGAGCTTCACGGTCAAGCCTGCACTGGATGCGGGATCTCACCACCTGATTGTCACTACCCCAGGATCGAGCGTTTCGTTTGATTTTGTTGTTCTTCCCGTAGGCACAATCCCTATCACCCTGACACCGCCAGTCGATGACAGCGGCGAACATAACAGCTATATCGCTCCCGGCGATAAAATCCACGACACTACACCACGCTTTGCTGGACGTGCCGATCCTGGCGCCGTCATTACCGTTTATGATAATGGCAAACCGATTGCTGAAATCACGGCTGAAGCCAACGGCAACTGGTACTTCTTCCCTGAAATGGGCGTTGGTGAACATAACCTGATATTTGATGCGGGTAATGGCAACACCACACAACCTTTTAATTTTGAAATCGTTGGTCCTGAAACCGTAGCAACAACCATTGATTACGGTATTGATGATTCCCGCGGCTATGAAAATTATCTTAACCGTGGCGACACCACTAATGACACCACACCACTTCTGCGTGGTCATGCTGCACCGAATGTAGAGGTCACCATTTTTGACAATGGCAAACCTGTTGGTACCGCAATGGCTAACAGCCGTGGCGAGTGGGAATTTACGGCCGAGCTGTCTGACGGCTCTCACAACATCACCGCAAAAGCCAGTACCGGTAATGAAAGCGATACCTTCAGCTTCACCATAGTGGACCCGCAAGGTGTGCAAATTAATATCGGTAACGCTTACGATGATACGCGTGGCTACGAGCTCGATATTGAGCGCAACGGCATCACGAACGATACCACGCCACGCTTTACCGGCAGCGCCGGTCCGAATGCAAAAATCACCGTATATGACAACGGCCAGCCTATCGGTACCGTTGATGCCAACGACATGGGCTATTGGACCTATACAGCAGATCTGAGCAGCGGCGCGCACAGCATCACCTTTGAGGCAGGCAAAGGCAGCCTGAGCGATGCGTTTAACTTCACGGTAGTCACACCAGAAAGTCAGCCAATCACTGTCGATCACGCCTACGACGATACGCGCGGCTATGAACGTGAATTTGATCGCAACGCCACCACTAATGACACTACACCGCGTTTTACCGGGCGTGCAGGTCCGAATGTAAAAATCACTGTGTATGATAATGGGCATCCGGTTGGTGAAACTGTTGCAGATTCTGCAGGTTACTGGACCTATACGGCGAAGCTGGGCGCTGGCGCGCATAGCATCACTTTTGAAGCAGGAAAAGGCAGCCTGAGCGATGCATTTAGCTTCACTGTGACAGCACCGGAAAGTCAGCCAATCACCATTGAAGCGGTAAATCAGGACACCAATTACTTCTGGGAACCGATTGGTGAGAACGGCACCACACGTGACACCACGCCGCGCTTTAACGGCAAAGCCAGCCCGAACGTGCAGATCACCGTGTATGACAACGGTCAGCCTATTGGTGTCACCACTTCGAACAGCCGCGGTGAGTGGGTCTTCACACCGGAACTGGGTGGCGGTGCGCACAGCATCAGCTTTAAGGACGCACAGGGTAACGAGAGCAAACCGTTCAGCTTCACCGTCGATGCAAACATCACCATTGAAGCGGTAAATCAGGACATCAATTACTTCTGGGAACCGATTGGTGAGAACGGCACCACACGTGACACCACGCCGCGCTTTAACGGCAAAGCCAGCCCGAACGTGCAGATCACCGTGTATGACAACGGTCAGCCTATTGGTGTCACCACTTCGAACAGCCGCGGTGAGTGGGTCTTCACGCCGGAACTGGGTGGCGGTGCGCACAGCATCAGCTTTAAGGACGCGCAGGGCAACGAGAGCAAACCGTTCAGCTTCACCGTCGATGCAAACATCACCATTGAAGCGGTAAATCAGGACATCAATTACTTCTGGGAACCGATTGGTGAGAACGGCACCACACGTGACACCACGCCGCGCTTTAACGGCAAAGCCAGCCCGAACGTGCAGATCACCGTGTATGACAACGGTCAGCCTATTGGTGTCACCACTTCGAACAGCCGCGGTGAGTGGGTCTTCACGCCGGAACTGGGTGGTGGTGCGCACAGCATCAGCTTTAAGGACGCACAGGGTAACGAGAGCAAACCGTTCAGCTTCACCGTCGATGCAAACATCACCATTGAAGCGGTAAATCAGGACATCAATTACTTCTGGGAACCGATTGGTGAGAACGGCACCACACGTGACACCACGCCGCGCTTTAACGGCAAAGCCAGCCCGAACGTGCAGATCACCGTGTATGACAACGGTCAGCCTATTGGTGTCACCACTTCGAACAGCCGCGGTGAGTGGGTCTTCACGCCGGAACTGGGTGGTGGTGCGCACAGCATCAGCTTTAAGGACGCGCAGGGCAACGAGAGCAAGCCGTTCAGCTTCGCGATTTCAACACCAGAAAGCCAGCCAGCCACTATCGATCGCGCATTTGATGATAGCGGATGGTCCGATCGTGAAGTCGGCGACAATGACTCGGTCAAAGACACATCGCCACGCTTTAACGGCACGGCGGCACCGAATACGCTGATCACTATTTATGATAACGGTGTTGAGATCGGCTCTGTCGTCTCGAGCTGGGGCGGACGCTGGAACTTCGAGCAGGAACTCGGCGGCGGTAAGCACATCATTACGGTGCAAGCCGCAGGTGGCAGCATGAGCGATCCCTTTACTCTGTATATCAACGCACCGGTTGTGGAGCCAGAAGTACCGGTTGAGCCAGAAGTGCCAGCAATCCCCGTCACTATCGATCGCGCATTTGATAATAGCGGATCATATGATCGTGAGGTCGGCGACAATGACTCGGTCAATGACACATCGCCACGCTTTAACGGCACGGCGGCACCAAATACGTTGATCACTATTTACGACAACGGCGTTGAGATTGGTTCTGTCGTATCGAGCTGGGGCGGACGCTGGAACTTCGAGCAGGAGCTGGGCGGTGGTGAGCACACCATTACAGTGAGAACCGCTGACGGCAGCGAAAGTGATCCGTTTAAGCTGTATATCAATGCACCGATTGTGGTTGATCCAGTGGAGCCAGAAGTTCCGGTTGAGCCAGAAGTGCCAGTTGAACCGGAAGTGCCAGTTGAGCCGGAAGTGCCTGTTGAGCCGGAAGTGCCAGTTGAGCCAGAAGTACCGGTTGAGCCAGAAGTACCGGTTGAACCAGAAGTACCGGTTGAACCAGAAGTGCCGGTTGAGCCAGAAGTGCCGGTTGAGCCAGAAGTGCCAGTTGAGCCAGAAGTGCCGGTTGAGCCAGAAGTTCCGGTTGAACCAGAAGTACCGGTGACGATCAAGTATGCGGCAGACGATCGTGGCCTCACTTTCCGGACGGGTGAGCAGAACTATGACACGACACCATGGTTCTTTGGCACCGCGGCGCCAGGTGCATCGGTTGCAATTTATGATAACGATAAATTGATTGGTAATGCGACAGCTGAGGTGGATGGACGCTGGTCCTTTACTGCGCCTGAACTTCAGCAGGGCCCGCACAGTATTACCGCTCAGGTAGGGGAAGGTAATGTATCTGATGCATTTACTTTTGACATTGTGACGCCTGAAACCAAAAAAATTACGGTTACTCATATTTGGGATGACACCAACGGCTACGATCAGCTTGTTGAGAAGGGATCAGAAACGGCAGATAGCAAACCGCGCCTTAGTGGTACCGCTGGCGAGAACGTAACGATCACCGTTTATGACAATGGCGTTGCAATTGGCACCACGATCTCTCGCGATGATGGTTACTGGTCCTTTGAGCATGAGTTAATTAACGGTACTCACAACTTCACCTTCGAAGCGGGTGAAGGCAGTCAGAGTGATCCAGTCCAGTTGGTCATTAATACTCCCGATGCCAGCGATCCTATATTGCCGGGAGTGATTTACGCCGTTGAAAGTGCGCACGATAGCGTTCTGGTAGCAGGCCGTATTCCCGCCAATGGCGAGAGTGATGACAATAAGCCTCGCTTTAGTGGACACGTATCGCGTTTGGCAGTGGTTTGTATCTTCGATAATGGCGTTAAGATCGGTGAAACACGTGCTGATGGCTCCGGCTTCTGGACATTCAAGCCTGAAACCGATTTATCTATTGGTGTGCATAACATCACTGTAGGACCGGATGCAGAACGTCAAGGCCCAGCCTTTACCTTCACCGTGGTTACCCCTGATCCAGAAAACCCATTACCGAAAGGCACAACTTATGAAGTAACCGCTGCCTACGATAGCGTGCTTGAATCCGGCCGCATTCCTGAAAATGGCGAAAGTGATGACAATACGCCTCGCTTTACCGGAAAGGCTGATGGATATGCTGTAGTGAAGATCTTCGATAATGGCATTCTGATTGGCGAAACGCGCGCTGAGGGTAATGGCTTCTGGACGTTCAAACCAGAAACACCATTATCACTGGGTGAACACAACATCACCGCAGGTTCGAATCCCGATTACCACGGTAAGGCATTTACCTTCACCGTGGTTCCTGTCGAAGCGGATCGTATTTCAGTGCTGGAAGATATCTCAGCTGCCGATCTTCTCAGTTCCCCGGAGCAAGCGCTGTTTAGTGAAGAAGTTGAAGCACAGCAGCCTGCTGCAAAACCACTGTCTATCGCGCAAGCCGATATGACCGTAGAAACGCAGTCTGGTGTGGTGAACAACAGCGCGTTGCCGCTGATTGAACCTGAAGAGCAAAACTACACAGCAATGTGATGTTTTACTTCATTAACAGGTAAGTAAAAACGGATGGTTCGCCATCCGTTTTTTTATGTCTGAAAAGGCGAATGTTACGGATGAGCACCAATGAAAAAAGGGTATCAGCGTTAACTGATACCCTTTTTCTGAAGGCTTTGATGTTCAACTAGAATCGTTGCTGTAAACACCACCTTCTTAAGCCACCCGTCATAATATCTAACCAGTGTGCTTCGATGTATGGTGCCCGGACGCGGAATCGAACCACGGACACGGGGATTTTCAATCCCCTGCTCTACCGACTGAGCTATCCGGGCAACGGGGCGCATTAAACCCTACTCGCGCCGCACCGTCAAACGCTTTTCGGCAAAAATCCGCTGACTGATGCCTTTTAAAGCAACCGCCAGACCAACCGGTAAAAATACCTCCTCACCTACTAATATTAGCGGTGGATTTTTGAGCATTTGTGCCGATAACCGTGCTGACAACTCATACCAATAATAAGGTCCACCATGTTCAGCACCATTACATCAGGAATCCTGTCACGCCTTGCGTGGCAGAAACGCGGTCATAGCGTAGCAACGCTCAATTCGTTGCAGGATGCTATCGCCATGGTTGAATTCACCCCCGAAGGGAAGATTCTCACCGCCAACGATCTGTTTCTTGAGCGCATGGGGTATACGCTCAACGAGATCGTCGGCCAGCATCACAGCCTGTTCTGCACCACCGATCAGATCACCTCTCCGCACTATCGCGACTTCTGGCGGCGCCTGAACCGTGGCGAAGGTTTTAGCGACAAATTCCTGCGCGTGGCGAAACACAGCCGTCCCATCTGGCTGGAAGCCAACTATGTGCCGGTGCAGGATCGTAGCGGCCGCGTGATTAAAATCGTCAAGCTGGCAAGCGATATCACCGCGCGCATTATGGATGCGCAGGAGCAGCGCGCGATGACCACTGCCATAGAGCGCTCCATGGCAGTGATTGCCTTCAACTTGCAGGGCGAAGTGTTGATGACCAACGACAACTTCCTGAAAACCATGGGATACAGTGCGGCGGAGGTGGTTGGCGTGCATCACCGCCAGTTCTGTCCGCCAGAGATGCGTAACAGCGACGAATATCGCCGCTTCTGGCACAAGCTCAATCAGGGCGAATTTATCTCCGGTCAGTTTCAGCGCGTGAACAAACGCGGCCAAACGGTGTGGCTGCGCGCCACCTACAACCCGGTGTTCAATGAAGCGGGTGAGCTGTACAAAGTGGTGAAGTTCGCCACCGATGTCACCGCTCAGGTGGAGAAGAATCAGCAAGAGCGCGAGGCCGCGCAGCAAGCGTACCAAACCGCGCTGCAAACCAGCGAAAGCACGCGACTGGGCGCAACGGTAATTGAAAACAGCGTGCAGACCATGAACGATTTAGCGGGCGAGCTGCATGGTATTTCCGGCGATATCAATAATCTGAGCGAATCCTCCGATCGCATTGGTGCCATTGTTGAGAGCATTCGCCGCATCGCCGATCAAACCAACCTGCTGGCGCTCAATGCCGCCGTTGAGGCGGCGCGCGCCGGCCAACACGGCCGCAGTTTTGCCGTGGTCGCTAATGAGGTGCGTACGCTGGCGGCCAATATCAACCGCGCCACCACCGAAATTGAGAATAGGGTGCAGCAGAACCACACATTGGCGGAGAAAGCGCTGAAAGGTATCGCATCAAACCTGAAGCGCGCCGACCAGGGCGTGGTGCTAGCGCAAGAAGCCGGCGGCATGATGGCCGATATTCGCGGCAGTTCCAGCGAAGTGGTACGCGCCATCGGCCACGTTACGGATGCATTGAAAGAGGGCTAAGTCACTTATCTACTGCGCCGCTGTTGCTAACGGCGGCGCTGCAGCTGGCGGCACAAAGATATGGTCGAGGATGTTGCGCATCAGCGGCGCCGCCGTCACGCCTTCATTACCGCCGTTCTCCAGAATCAACGCCACCGCCACTTTCGGATCGTTAAACGGCGCAAAGGCGGTGTAGAAGATGTGATCGCGCAGACGCATCGGCGTCATTTTGGCGTTATAGATCTGATTCTGCTTCAGACTGAAAACTTGTGAGGTACCCGATTTGGCCGCAATGCCGTAAGGCGCGGTATGGAAATATTTGTAGCCCGTGCCGTTCGGCGCGTTCGCCATGCCGAACATGGCGTGACGCACCAGCGACCAGTACGGCGATTTGGCATCGCCAATCTGCGCCTGCGGCAGTTTTGGCTGATAGAGCTGCACCACCGTGCCGCGCTGCGATTTCTCCAGCAGATGCGGAGTGATGACGCGGCCGTTATTGATCAGCGCCACCATCGCTTTCACCATCTGAATCGGCGTCGCAACCCAGTAACCTTGCCCAATGCCCACCGACACCGTATCGCCTTGATACCATACGTGTTTATGCACCTTCTGCTTCCATTCGCGGCTTGGCAGTAACCCGGCATACTCTTCATTGAGATCGATGCCGGTCGATTTGCCATAGCCAAACTGGCTTAGCATGGTGTGGATGCGATCGATGCCCATCATAAAAGCAACCTGATAGAAGAAGGTATCCGCCGACTCCTCAATAGCACGCGTCACATCCAGCATGCCGTGGCCCGATTTTTTCCAGTCGCGATATTTACGATCGGTGCCCGGCAGCGTCCAGGTGGGTGCGCCGAAGAAGGTGGTACTTGGGGTGATCACTTTATTGAGCAGCGCCGACATCGCCATATAGGGTTTGACCGTGGAAGCCGGCGGATACAAGCCTTGCGTGACGCGGTTGATCAGCGGCAGGTCTTTATCCTGCAACAGCGTTTTATACGCTTTATAGCTGATGCCTTTGACGAACGGGTTAGGATCGTAGCTCGGCGCGGAAACCATCGCCAGCACGCTGCCGTCGTGCGGATCTTCAATCAGCGCCGCCGCGCGTTGCCCTGCCAACTGACTCTCCACGTACTGCTGCAGGTGCAGATCGAGCGTCAGCGTGATGTTCTGGCCCGCAACCGGCGGCACCTCCTTCAGCACGCGCACAATACGCCCGTGGTTATCCACTTCCACTTCCTGATAGCCGGTTTTGCCGTGCAGCAGCGCTTCGTAATAGCCTTCAATGCCCTGCTTACCAATGTTGTGGTCGGCGGCATAATTCTCGCCCAGCCCTTGCGCGTTCAGGCGTTTGTAGTCGTTGTCATTGATTTTAGAGACGTAACCGAGCACGTGCGCCAGGTCCGCGCCGTAAGGGTATTCGCGATCCTGGTAGGTATCGACGGTGACGCCAGTAAAGCGGAACTGATTGACGGCAAAGCGCGCCACTTCCTCATCCGTTAGCTCAGCTTTCAGTTCGACCGGCTTATAGCGGCTGCTCTGTTTGAGATCGTGCTCGAAGGTTTCGATCTCTTCTGGCGTCAGATCAACAATCGGCGTCAACGCCTTCAGCGTCTCCTGCATATTGTCGATTTTGTACGGCGTGATGTGAATGTCATACCAGCTAACGTTACGCACCAGCGGAATACCATTGCGATCGAAGATCAGCCCACGGGTCGGTGCAATGGGGATCATTTTGATGTCGTTTTCGTTGGATCGCGTCTGGTAATAGCTGTGCTCATCAACCTGCAGGCGATACAGGTTAACGCCTAAAATGGTAAAGCAGATGACAACCAGGGCAAAAGCGACAATCGCACGGCGGGCAAACAGCTTTTCTTCTGCTTCGAAATTACGGAAATTCATCAGGTGGGCTTAGTCTCTTTGTTATCACGCTAATGATAAGCAGAGATCGTTTCAGAGCCAGCACGAAGATGCACAAGCCTGGGTAAAAGTGTGTCAGATGTTTACGGTGGGAAGCCAGGTCGCCATGAATAGCGACCCTACGTTCGTTGTAGGGGCGGCATTTATGCCGCCCTGGTTAATAGGCGCAGCAAGGGTAGAAATTAATCCCCCAGCAGCACCGACTCCAGCGCGATCTTAATCATATCGTTGAAGGTGGTCTGGCGTTCAGCCGCGGTGGTCTGCTCGTGGGTGCGGATATGATCCGACACGGTGCAGATAGTCAGCGCTTTCGCACCAAACTCTGCTGCCACGCCGTAAATACCCGCCGCTTCCATTTCCACGCCCAGAATGCCGTACTTCTCCATCACGTCGAACATCTGCGGATCTGGCGTGTAGAACAGATCGGCGGAGAAGATGTTACCCACGCGCGCCTCAACGCCCAGCGCTTTCGCTGCGTCAACCGCGTTACGCACCATCTCGAAATCAGCAATGGCGGCGAAATCGTGATCCTTGAAACGCATACGGTTCACTTTGGAATCGGTGCAGGCACCCATACCAATCACCACGTCACGCAGTTTTACGTCAGCGCGCACGGCGCCGCATGAACCCACGCGGATGATCTTCTTCACGCCGAAATCAGTGATCAGCTCTTTGGTGTAGATCGAGCAAGATGGGATACCCATGCCGTGACCCATCACAGAAATCTTGCGGCCTTTATAGGTACCGGTGAAACCGAGCATGCCGCGCACGTTGTTCACTTCCACCACATCTTCGAGGAAGGTTTCAGCAATGTGCTTAGCGCGCAGCGGATCGCCAGGCATCAGTACGACGTCCGCGAAATCACCCATTTCTGCATTAATATGAGGCGTTGCCATGATTATTTTCCTTATAAAAATTGGTGCGCTGTTTTACAGCATGCTCTTGCCGTAGTCCATGCTGGACAGGCCGAAATATTTTGCGATGGTCTGGCCGATATCGGCAAAGGTATCGCGGTATCCCAGCGATCCAGGCTTCACATGCGGGCCGTAGATCAGAATTGGAATGTGCTCACGCGTGTGTTCGGTACCTTCCCAGCTTGGATCGCAGCCGTGATCGGCGGTGAGGATCAAAATGTCACCCTCTTTCACCAGTTCCATCAGCTCGGGCAAGCGACGATCGAACAGCTCCAGCCCGCCCGCATAACCGGCGATATCGCGACGATGTCCCCACGTTGAGTCAAAATCAACGAAGTTGGTGAACACAATTGAGGTATCTGGCGCTTTCTTCATCTGCTCAATGGTGGCGTCGAACAGTGCATCTAAGCCGGTGGCTTTCACCTTCTGCGTGATGCCCTGCTCGGCGTAGATATCGGCGATTTTACCCACCGAAATCACTTCGCCCCCTTTCTCGTCGACCAGTTTTTTCAGCATGGTCGCCGACGGCGGTTCAACGGCCAGATCGTGACGGTTGCCGGTACGCTCGAAGTGGCCGGCTTTGTCGCCAACAAACGGACGCGCAATCACGCGGCCAATGTTGTAGCCACCGTTCGTCAGCTCTTCACGGGCGATTTCGCACAGCTCATACAGGCGATCGAGGCCAAAGGTCTCTTCGTGGCAGGCAATCTGGAACACTGAATCCGCCGAAGTATAGAAAATCGGCTTGCCGGATTTCATATGCTCTTCGCCGAGCTGGTCGAGAATGACCGTTCCTGAAGAGTGGCAATTGCCAAGGTAGCCCGGCAGATCGGCACGCTTCACCAGAATATCCAGCAATTCCTGCGGGAAGCTGTTCTCTTTGTCGCTGAAGTAGCCCCAATCAAACAGCACCGGCACGCCGGCGATTTCCCAGTGACCCGACGGCGTATCTTTACCCGACGAGAGTTCGCTGGCGTACGCGTACGCACCGATGATTTCCGCGTTGGGATCGAGGCCTGGCGGGAAACGACCGGTGGAAAGCTCAGCGGCTTTGCCGAGTCCTAATTTAGTCAGGTTAGGTAAGTGCAGCGGGCCTTCGCGACCTTCATTGGCGCGGCCTTCGAAACACGCTTCGGCGATATGGCCGAGGGTGTCCGATCCTTCATCACCGAATTTACCGGCGTCTTTGCTAGAACCGATCCCGAAGGAGTCGAGAACCATAATAAAAGCACGTTTCATGCAAGTCTCCTGCGCAATGCGCGATGACAAGTCAAAAAAAAGCGATCAGATCAGTATACCCGAACGGCCGCTGCCTGGCACGCGGAAGCGTGCGTTATTCGCTCACGCGACGATAAACGACCGGTGTAATTTCGGGGGCCGCGTCGCTCAGCGTAATCGCGGCTTTCACCGCGGCGGCGGCCTGCTGCCACTGCGCTTCAGAGCTGGCATGAATAATCGCCAGCGGACGCTGCGCGTCTATCGGGGTGCCGAGCGTGGTCATATCGCTTAAGCCCACGCTGTAATCAATGCTGTCGCTGGCGCGCTGGCGACCACCGCCGAGTGACACCACCGCCATGCCGAGCGCACGCGTATCCATGGCGCTGACAATACCGGCGCTGTCGGCATACACCGCTTTGCTTAAGGTAGGTGCAGGTAAATAGTTGTCCATCCGCTCGATGAAATCTACCGGGCCCTTTTGCGCCGCTACCATGCGGGCGAACACTTCAGCAGCTTTGCCGTTATCCAGCACCTGCTGCAGTTTTTTGCGCGCATCGGCGTCGTTTTCCGCCAGTTTGCCGGAGATCAGCATTTCTGAGCACAGCGCCATCGTCACTTCCAGCAAACGTGGATTGCGCGCAACGCCGGTCAGGAATTGCACCGCTTCACGCACTTCCAGCGCGTTGCCGGCGGTAGACGCCAGCACCTGGTTCATGTCGGTAAGCAGCGCGGTGGTTTTACATCCTGCACCGTTCGCCACGCCGACAATCGCCTGCGCCAGATTTTCTGACGCTTCGAAGGTCGGCATAAAGGCACCGGAGCCCACTTTGACGTCCATCACCAGCGCATCCAATCCTTCCGCCAGTTTTTTGGCGAGGATCGAGGCGGTGATCAGCGGAATCGAATCAACGGTGGCGGTGATATCGCGCGTGGCGTAGAAACGCTTGTCGGCCGGTGCCAGCGAGTTGGTCTGGCCGATAATGGCGATACCCACGTCTTTAATAATCTCGCGGAAACGATCGTCGCTGGGGAAGATATCGAAGCCGGGAATCGCTTCCAGTTTATCCAGCGTGCCGCCGGTGTGACCCAGGCCACGACCGGAGATCATCGGCACATATCCACCGCAGGCCGCTACCATCGGGCCGAGCATCAGCGAGGTCACATCGCCCACGCCGCCGGTGGAGTGTTTATCCACAATTGGGCCGTTGAGGTTGAGCGATTTCCAGTTCAGCACCGTGCCGGAATCGCGCATCGCCATGGTTAGCGCTACGCGCTCTTCCAGCGTCATGTCATGGAAGTAGATGGTCATCGCCAGCGCGGCGATTTGACCTTCCGAGACGCTGTTGTCGCGCACGCCGTTAATAAAAAAGCGAATCTCTGCTTCACTCAGCGCCTGGCCGTCGCGTTTTTTACGAATAATTTCTTGTGGCAGGAACACGGTTGCCTCCCTGGAATGAGGAGGTCGCCATGAATGGCGACCCTACAAAGAATGGGTTGAACTTAGTAGCCCGCTTTACTGGTCGCGGTTTCGTGGCCCAGCGTATTGAGCAGGCTTGCCAGCAGGCTGGACGCGCCAAAGCGGAAATGACGCGCATCCGCCCAGCCTTCACCCAGCGTGTCGTCAGCCAGCTTCAGATACAGCGCCGCATCTTCAGCGGTACGTACGCCGCCCGCCGGTTTAAAGCCGACCTGCTGCTGCACGCCTTTATCGCGGATCACCTGCATCATGATGGCCGCCACTTCAGGCGTGGCGTTGACCGGCACTTTACCGGTGGAGGTTTTGATGAAATCGGCGCCCGCATCAATTGAAATCTCAGAAGCCGCACGAATCAGTGCTTCATCTTTCAGCTCACCGCTTTCGATAATCACTTTCAGCAGTACGTTGGCGTCTGCGCAGGCTTTTTTACAGGCTTTCACCAGTTCAAAACCCACGTCGCGATTACCGGCAATCAGCGCGCGATACGGGAACACCACGTCGACTTCGTCGGCACCGTAGGCGATCGCCGCGCGGGTTTCGGCCAGCGCAATCTCGATGTCATCGTTGCCGTGCGGGAAGTTGGTGACGGTAGCAATGCGAATTTCTGGTGTACCCTGCTCGCGCAGCGCTTTACGCGCCGCCGGAATGAAGCGCGGATAGATACAGATTGCAGCGGTATTGCCGGCCGGCGATTTCGCCTGACGGCACAGCGCGATCACCTTCTCGTCGGTGTCGTCTTCGTTCAGGGTGGTTAAATCCATCAGTTGCAATGCGCGCTGTGCTGCTGCTTTCAGGTCGGTCATGATGCTCTCCAAAATTCAGATCGGCGGGCACAACCCACCGGGGAATGTGATAATTCTAACAATTACCGTGACAACGAATTGCGTTTCATGTCACACATGAACAGAAAACCCGTCATTCATATACAATAATTTAGTGATTAACATCACAAATAATTGCCAATCAAGCCAGAATACCGCCCAGCTCGCCATTGTTAGTATTATCACAAAAAAGGATGCAAAAGTGTACTGTCGGCTCTATCACTGTAGCTAATCAGACGTAAGGTGGCGTAAATGCAGATTTTGTCGGGTGGGGAATCAGGCTGGCAGCGCAAAAAGACGCAGGCTGTTATGCCATAACGCATTGGCGATGGTTTCAGGGGATTCACTGCGCAGCTGGCACAGCACATCAAACACATTACGCGCCCGCTCGGGGCGATTCGGCTGGCCCTGAAAACCCTGCAGCGGCATATCCGGCGCATCGGTTTCCAGTAACAGCGACGCCAGCGGCAGATGGGCGATGGTATTGCGGGTTTTGCTGGCACGTTCATAGGTGATAGTGCCGCCGACGCCAATCGCGTAGCCGAGCTGAATAAAGCGCTCAGCCTGCTGCTGGCTACCGGCGAAACCGTGTACCACGCCACGACGCGGCAGATCGTGACGACGTAAATGCATGGCTAACTGATCGTGGGTGCGACGTGAGTGCAGAATGACCGGCAGATCGTACTGCTTCGCCAGCCTGAGCTGCTTATCGAGCAGCCGCGTCTGCTTAGCGAATTGCGCATCCTCCATGTACAGATCGAGACCGATCTCACCGATCGCCACGCGCTTGCTGTCTGGCTTTTTCAGCCAGCTTTCCAGCGCCTCAAGATGCGCATCTTCCTGATGCTGCGCAATATTAATGGGATGCAGGCCCAGCGCAGCATACAGCGCGTCATGTTGCTGCGCGAGCTGGCTAACCCGAGCGAAACGGCTGGCATCTACGCTGGGCACAATAATGCGCTCCACGCCCGACTGCGCGGCACGCTCAATGCTAGCGTGCGCATCTTCAACAAATGGGGGAAAGTCAAAGTGGCAATGCGTGTCGATAAATCTCATGCCAGCGAACCTTTATTAAAATCTGCATCGTTTTCCGCCAGCGAAGGCGTAATTACAACGCGATTATCTGGCGCATTCGCTACGGCTGCCGGCGGCGTTACCGTGATCTGACGGACAAACGGCTCGGCATCGCTCAGCCATTGCCCAAGCGTGGCGAGGAAATAACGCCCGCTGCGCCGACCTAAATGGTAATCCTGATTCAGCGACGACATCCTGCTGCCGAGCGCCATGCTCGCCAGCGGTTTCGGCGGACAGATTTCGATGATGCGCAGATTATCCGGTGGCTGCTCAATAAACTGCTGAATCTCGCGATAACTCTCTTCATGCTGATGCAAGATGTTGATCATCGGCTGCAAGGCGCTGTCGGACAAAAAACGCTCCATGCGTTTAAACCACTTCGGCGTGTATGACATCTGCGAAGGCACGGTGCGGATCACCACAATGGTATCTGCGCCGCGTCGTGCCGCTTCACGCACCGGAATCGCATCGCTGATACCGCCATCCAGATAACTTACGCCGTCCATCTGCACGCCGCTGCGGTAAAAGCCGGGAATGGCGCTGGAGGCCTTAATGATGTCATGCCAGTTGGTGCTGGTAGGATTGAAATACTCTGCGCGATAATCATCGCTGCGGCAGGCGCACATATAGAATTCGCTGCCTTTGGCAAACAACCCTTCGGCGGTAGTCAGCGCCAGCGGAAACTCCTGCTTGGTAATATCGATTAGCCAATCGAGATCGATAAGATGCCCACCGCGCACGAAACGCAGCGGATCAAAAAACAGTTTGCTGGTGGTGTAACGAGAAATCACGCGCCGCGCGTAGCCGGGCTGGCCACAGACAAAGGCAGACAAGTTTTGTGCACCGGCTGAAGTGCCGAGTAATAGCTGAAAGGGATTGAATCCTGCGCGTTGAAACTCATCGAGTACGCCTGCAGTGAAGATACCGCGCTGACCGCCGCCTTCGCAGACGAGGGCAATTTTATTGGCTTTGAAGGGCGTTAATGCAAGTGGTTCAATAGAACCCAACGTTAATGGAATACGCGTACCCATGGACATCCCTCAGTATTTTGCTCTGAGGGAGCTGCCAGAGGCAGCATCCCGGAGAACCAGTCATTGTCGTTCCCTGACCAATTGCTTCTGCAATCGTCGCGGCTTCGTAGTATGCCGCAAATGACTGGTCTCCGCTTTAGGTGACTCGCGGGTTAACGTCTAAGACGCAAGTAGTCAGGGTCGTTTGCGCCCGGTAAACAGGCTCACGAGGAACAGAATAATACCGACAATGAAGACAATTTTAGCTGCCCATGCTGCCGTACCCGCCAGACCGCCGAAACCTAATGCTGCAGCAATCAGAGCGATGACCAGAAAGATAATACCCCAACGAAACATAAGCCTCTCCTTTACCATTGTGAAAATCGAACTGCTTATTTACACCTTTGTTTTTATTACGAAACGGCATCAGATGATGCCGTAACGCTCGCGTTAAGATTTCACCTTCAGGTCATTCTTCACGCTTTTCACGCCTTCAATGGCTTTAGCGATTTTCTCTGCACGATCGGACTGTGCCTGGTTCGCCACCTCTCCAGATAACTGCACCACGCCATCGGTGGTTTCCACCTTCACGTTGCGCGACGGTACGATGTCATCTGCTAAAAGCTTAGCTTTAATTTCGCTGGTGGTGGCGGTATCACCGGCATAACCCTTCAGCGAAGCATTTTTGCTGTCTTTAACGTGTAGTTTGTCACTGACGGATTTCACACCTTCGACTTTCTGCACCAGCGCGACGGCTTTTTCCGCCTGATCCTGAGAAGCAACGAAGCCGCTCAAGGTCACTACGCCATCATGCGTTTTGACGGAGATATCCGTGCTTTTAATCGCTTCATCATCCACCAGCGCTGCTTTAGCTTTGGCGGTGATGCCGCTGTCATCCATATAACCATCGACTTTTTTCATAGAACTATCGATTTTCGCACCCGCGCTGTCGGAGGTTTGCTGTGCTTTCTGCGACATGGATTCATCGGCAAAAGCGGCACCGCTCAACAGAGCAGAACCCGCCAGAGCAGCAATCAGGGTTTTGGCAATCTTAGTCTTATTCATCGATATCATCCTTCTATCAGTTAACTCATCCGTTATCGCGGATGCGCCAGCAACGAACGGCGTTGCTGAGTTGATGGACGTAATGAAACCTGAAAGGTCTCTTTTCTCGTCCGACAGGATAAGAGTAGTAGGGATTACAGCTTTTGCTGACTCTTGTGGTTGATATATCGCCAAAAAGAGAAAAAAACAGCGGAATTAGGAGGAGTCTGTAACAAAGAAAACAGGGCCAGTGAAAATTACTGGCCCTGCTGATAACGCCGATTAGTGCTCGCGCGTTTTGCGGAAAGTCACGTCAGGATAGCGTTCCTGCGTGATGTTGAGGTTTACCATGGTAGGTGCGATATAAGTGAGGTTATCACCGCCGTCTAGCGCCAGGTTAACTTCGTTTTTACGCTGGAAATCGTCGAATTTTTTCGCGTCGTTACACTCAACCCAACGTGCCGTTGAGACGTTGATCGCTTCGTAAATCGCCTCAACGTTGTATTCGCTTTTCAGGCGTGCCACCACCACTTCAAACTGCAGCACACCAACCGCGCCGACGATCAGATCGTTGTTATGCACCGGGCGGAACACCTGCACGGCGCCCTCTTCCGACAGCTGAACCAGCCCTTTCAGCAGCTGTTTCTGCTTCAACGGATCGCGCAGGCGAATACGACGGAACAGCTCTGGCGCGAAGTTCGGAATGCCGGTGAACTTCATGTTTTCACCCTGGGTAAAGGTGTCGCCGATCTGGATAGTGCCATGGTTGTGCAAACCGATGATGTCGCCAGGATACGCTTCTTCAACGTGCGAACGGTCGCCCGCCATAAAGGTCAGCGCATCGGAAATCACCACATCTTTACCGGTACGTACCTGACGCAGCTTCATGCCTTTTTCATATTTACCGGACACCACACGCATAAATGCCACGCGGTCGCGGTGTTTCGGGTCCATGTTTGCCTGGATCTTAAACACGAAGCCGCTGAACTTCTCTTCTTTCGCTTCCACCAGACGCGCGTCAGTGTTGCGTGGCATCGGACGCGGTGCCCAGGAAACCAGGCCATCCAGCATATGGTCAACGCCGAAGTTACCCAGCGCGGTACCGAAGAACACCGGGGTGATTTCGCCGCTCAGGAACAGCTCTTGATCGAACTCGTGCGATGCGCCTTGCACCAGCTCCAGCTCGTCGCGCAGCTGCTGAGCCAGATCTTCGCCTACCGCCGCGTCCAGCTCTGGATTCGCCAGGCCTTTAACGATGCGCACTTCCTGAATGGTGTGACCTTTACCGGTTTGATACAGGTAGGTTTCGTCGTTATAGAGGTGATACACCCCTTTGAACAACTTGCCGCAGCCAATCGGCCAGGTGATTGGCGCGCAGGCAATCTTCAGCTCGCTCTCCACTTCATCCAGCAGCTCCATCGGATCGCGGATGTCACGGTCAAGTTTGTTCATGAAGGTGATGATCGGCGTATCGCGCAGGCGTGTGACTTCCATCAGCTTGCGGGTACGATCTTCAACACCTTTCGCGGCGTCAATCACCATCAGACAGCAGTCGACCGCCGTTAGCGTACGGTAAGTATCTTCGGAGAAGTCTTCGTGTCCTGGGGTATCCAGCAGGTTCACAAGGCTATCGCGATACGGGAACTGCATCACCGAGGTGGTGATGGAGATACCACGTTGTTTCTCCATCTCCATCCAGTCTGATTTTGCGTGCTGATTGGAGCCGCGGCCTTTAACGGTACCGGCGGTTTGAATCGCCTGTCCGAACAGCAGCACTTTTTCGGTAATTGTGGTTTTACCGGCGTCCGGGTGCGAGATGATCGCAAAGGTACGGCGGCGCGCCACTTCTTCTAAAAAGGGGGCATTCGACATGAGTGAATTCTTCTTCAAGGGCAGCGCGCGGGTGGCGAGCTGCGATAAATCGTTTCGGGGTCATTCCGCGGGATAACGCGGCCAATGGTGACGCAGTGGCGTCAGTTCACAGCAAGATATGCGCGATCTACATTGGCGGCAGTCCTGAAGTCCCATCAGTATTGAGGCGGCATAGCATACAATATTTCGCGGAGGGGGGAAATCGTCGGATGGCCGGGCTTGTAGGGTGCGCATTCATGCGCACCAGGGAGCGTCCAGGTCAGCATAAATGCTGACCCTACGTGTTTCAGCCCAGAACCCGCACCGCCGCCGCTTTAAAGATCTTCACGCCAATCTCCAGCGAACTCAGCTCAAAACGCATATCAGGATGATGCAGGCCCGGCACCAGATTGGTTCCCAGTCCCCAGAAACCGGCTTTCAGCTGCGGATTTTTCACCGGATAATAAAAGAAATCTTCGCTGCCCGGCGTGGTTTTGGTCTCCAGCAGCCCCGCTTCGCCCAGCACATCAACAATCGCCGCGCGAATCACCGCGGTAGCTTCCTCATGGATCTCCGCGGCAGGCATCTCTTTCAACACCACCACGTCGGCCGTGGCGCCCAGCGCCGCCACGCTGTGCTGAATCGCCAGCGTCACCTTATCTTTCAGCAAGTCCATCGGCGCGTTTTCCTGCGACCGCAGATCCCACACCACGCGCGCCTCATCCGGTACCGAGTTGGTGACACCGGCATCGCACAGGAAGCGCGTCGCTTTGACGCTCCAGGTTAATCCCGGCGGCAGATGGATGGCGTTCACCGCCTGCACCGCTTGCACTGCCGCATCTAACGCGTTGACGCCCAAATGTGGCCGCGCCGCATGCGCGGGAGCCCCTTTAATGGTGGCTTCCAGCGTGCTGCAGGCAGAATAGATCACCGCCGGCGTCGCCTGTCCCACATGGCACTCTTCCAGCGGACGCACGTGAAAGCCGAGGATCATCTCCACGTCATCAAGCGCGCCGCCCTCAATCATCGCCAGCGCACCGGCCCCCAGCTCTTCCGCGGGCTGGAACAGCAGCTTCAGCCGCCCTTTCTTGATTGCACCCTCTTTCAGCAGCTCCTGCGCCGCCGTTAGCACCACCGACGAATGCCCATCGTGGCCGCAGGTATGACGCGCGCAGGGCACGCCATCAATAATATGACCTAGCGCATCCATGTCCGCCCGCAGCGCCAGCACCGGGCCGGGCACGCCGCTGTCAATTTCCGCCACGATACCGGTCGTGTTATTGATACCGCGCGTGACCTTCATGCCAGCGCTTTCCAGCTGGTCGGCAATATAAGCTGAGGTTTTAAATTCCTGAAAACCCAACTCGGGGATTTCATGCAGAAAATGGTAATGCTCTAAGACATTCGACACCGCTAAGCTCCTGACAAGTAAAGGCAAGCCCCAGCATCGCCCGATGTGCCGCTATAATCAATCCAACGTGAATGAAAATTAGTCAAAACTGAGAACTCTTCGCATTCAACAAGTGGAATAATTCCATTTACAATCAATAAGATAAATTCAACCTTTTTACGGAAAACCCTTCACAAAAAAGTATAGATTGATGCATAATTCATCGCACTTCACCTGATAAATTAAAAAGGAATCAGCCATGTTAACTGCTGAAATGACCTCTCGTTTAAACGACCAACTGAACCTGGAATTCTTTTCTGCCAACCTGTATCTGCAGATGAGCGCCTGGTGCAGCGATAAAGGCTATGAAGGTGCCGCTTCATTCCTGAAAATGCATTCACGCGAAGAGATGCAGCACATGCAAAAGCTGTTCGATTACGTTAGCGATGCAGGTGCCCTTCCGGTTCTGGGCAGCATTGCTGCACCGGCAATTAGCTGGACCTCGTTGAATGATGTGCTGGAAGAAGCGCTGAAGCATGAGCAGCTGATCACCAAAAAAATCAATGAGCTGGTGCATTCGGCATTAACCACGCAGGATTACTCAACCTTCAACTTCCTGCAGTGGTACGTGGCAGAGCAGCATGAAGAAGAGAAGCTGTTCAAAACCGTGCTGGATAAACTGGCGCTGGTGGGCAATAAAGGCGAAGGCCTGTTCCTGGTGGACAAAGATCTCGGCCACATGTCCGTTGACGGCCACGGCGCATAAAAAAAAAAGATTACACACAGCAAAACCGCTAACGCCCGACATGTCGGGCGTTTTTTTATAGCTTCGCAGGGAAGATTGTAAGGTCGCCATTCATGGCGACCAGGATAATTAATCCAACGCTTTCAAACGCAATTCCGATGGCTGTGGACGCCCAAAGAAATAGCCCTGGAACAACGTACAGCCCTCTTCGCGCAGCTTGGCAAACTGCTCGCTGCTCTCTACACCTTCGGCGGTGATCTGAATATCGAGACTGCGGCTCATGCCGGTAATGGCGCGGATAATCGCCAGCGCTTCGCGGCTATCGCCCATATCGTTGATGAACGACTTATCGATTTTGATCTTGTCGAACGGGAACGATCGCAAATAGCTCAGCGATGAATAGCCGGTGCCAAAATCATCGAGCGCAATCTGCACGCCGAGGGTTTTCAGGCTTTGCAGCGTGCGGATATTACCGAGCGTATCGTCCAGCAGCACCGATTCGGTGATCTCCACCTCCAGCCGATGCGGCGCCAGCCCTGATTCCCGCAGCGCGCCTTCGACCACCGAAACCAGCGAGCTGTTCTTGAACTGCAGCGGTGACAAATTCACCGAGACCGATTGCTCCGTACCCCAGCTCTGCGCTTCGCGGCAGGCTTCATACAGCGCATACGCGCCGAGCATATGGATCAAGCCGGTCTCTTCGGCGATGGGGATAAAATCATTCGGCATGATCAGCCCCTTAATCGGGTGATGCCAGCGCATCAGCGCTTCATAGCCAATAATGCCGTTCTCATCGGTGATCGGCTGGTAATAGAGCTTAAGCTGGCGGCCAGTAATGGCTTCACGCAGATCGTTCTCGATCACACGACGGCTGCGCGCCAGATCGTCCATCGCCAGCGTGAAGTGTTCAAAGCGGTTGCGGCCATTGCGCTTGGCTTCGTACAGCGCCATATCGGCGCAGCGCAGCATATGTTCGGGGGTATTGGTGGTTTGTGACGTCAGCGCAATTCCCACGCTTAAGCCCACCGACAAATTATGCCCTTCAATGTTCACCGGTGGACGAATCGCTTCTATGAGCCGCTGCGCCACCATCGCCGCTTCATCCGCACCGCGAACATTCGGTAGCACAATGGCAAACTCATCGCCCCCAATGCGTGCCAATGTATCGTGATCGCGCAGGGCGCTGCGCAGGCGTTTCGCCACCACGCGCAACAGATCGTCACCAATCTGGTGGCCCAGCGCATCATTCACATTCTTGAAGTTGTCGAGATCGAGACAGAGCGTCGCGCTGATGTGCTTGTTCTGGCTATCAACCCGCAGCGCTTCGCTCAGCTTCTGGCGGAACAGCACGCGGTTTGGCAGGCTGGTGAGGTTATCGTGGTGCGCCATATGGCGGATACGCGCATCCGCTTCGCGCTGATCCGTTACGTCTTCCACAATCAGCATCACGTAGTTTTGACGCATATCCTTGCCGCTGATGGTGGTAGCGCGGGTATGCAGAATGCGCTCGCCGCCGGCGGTTAGCAGCAGCTGTTCCCGTGAATGAATACCTTCGCTGCGCAACGCCACATCCGCCAGGCTGTTGAAGTAATCCCCCAGCTCCGGCGACATACATTCGTGCGGGCGTTTATGCATGATCAGCGCTTTGTTGATGCCAAACAGCTGCTCGGCTTTGTCATTTACCATCAAAATTTCACGGCTGATGGCGTCTTCAACAATCACACAAGAGGGAATATTACTGATGATGGTGTCGAGAAAGCCGGATAACTCCGACATTTTCGCGCTCTGCGTCTGCGCCAAATCCCGCGCGCGCAGCAGCTTTTGCTCATTCTCACGACGCTCGGTCACGTCGCGGGTAATTTTGGCGAAGCCAATCAGTTTGCCGGTTTCATCGCTAATCGCTTCGATAACCACGTGCGCCCAGAAGGCGGAACCGTCTTTACGGTAGCGCCAGCCTTCATCTTCAAAACGCCCGGTTTTCAACGCAATCCCGAGATTCGCTTCAGGCGCATTGGCATTGCGCTCGGCTGAACTGTAAAACACCGAGAAGTGTTGGCCAATAATCTCATCGGCAACATAGCCTTTGGCACGCTGTGCACCGCTATTCCAGTTCACCACTCGGCCCTGCACATCCAGCATATAAATGGCGTAATCGCGCACGCCCTCAACCAATAGGCGGAAGTTTTTCTCTTGCTCGTGCTGTTTGCGCAGTAGCGCCTGCTGCTCGGTACAGTCGCGAGTG
This sequence comes from Pantoea sp. BRR-3P, assembly GCF_039621635.1. Classification (NCBI taxonomy): domain Bacteria; kingdom Pseudomonadati; phylum Pseudomonadota; class Gammaproteobacteria; order Enterobacterales; family Erwiniaceae; genus Pantoea; species Pantoea sp. BRR-3P. The sequence goes on along the minus strand of NZ_CP155066.1, from coordinate 441,057 downwards.
ATTTTAGCGTAGCCGATCAGCTTGCCGGCATCATCACGAATTGCGTCAATGATGACGTGCGCCCAAAAGGCGCTGCCGTCTTTGCGATAACGGTAACCTTCATCCTCAAATCGACCGGTTTTAAACGCGGTGCTGAGGTTCTTCTCGGGGATGTGATTGAGGCGATCCTGCGCACTGTAGAAGCGCGAGAAGTGCTGCCCAACGATCTCTTCCGCCACGTAGCCTTTTGCGCGCTGTGCGCCTACGTTCCAATTTTCAACGTTGCCGTCCAAATCGAGCATGTAGATGGCGTAATCGCTAACGCCCTCCACCAGCATACGAAAACGCTGCTCCTGTTCCCGCTGTTTCCGCTGTAATGCCTGTTGTTCGGTGCAGTCGCGGGTGATTTTGGCGAAGCCCAATAGCTCACCGTACTCATCACGAATGGCGTCAATCACCACGTGTGCCCAAAACGCGCTGCCGTCTTTACGATAGCGCCAGCCTTCGGTTTCGAAACGTCCCGTCGCTGTAGCGATGGAAAGCCCACGCTGCGGTGCGCCGTTCTTACGATCGTCTTCGCTGTAGAACAGCGCAAAATTCTTCCCAACAATCTCGTCGGGCGTGTAGCCCTTGGCGCGTTCGGCCCCGGTGTTCCAGTTCGCCACGGTGCCATCGGGTTTGAGCATGTAAATGGCGTAATCCACTACGCTCTGCACCAGGAGTCGGTACATGACGTCAGAGTTATTATTCATTGTTATTCGCCTATTGCTGGCCTGGTGTTATACAGAATTTTTAAGAAAATTCTTAATTATCATGCAGACTTAAGCGCAAATACGCAGCGCTGACAAGCGCTATTCGCCCACAGACAAATGTTGGTAGGTAGATTATCGGCAGTGGCGAGAAAATGTTCAGCGGGATACTTAACCACTCATCATGCGTTGACGGAAACGCCCGTTACGCTTGCCAGGGAAGAACGCCTTGCGGTAGGCGTCGCGCCAGATAGGTGGCGAGCGTCATCAATAAGCAAACCACAACAATCATCAGGCAGCCCACTGCCGCAGCCAGCGAAGCCGATCCGCCTTCGTCGAGAAACACAATGGTAGGTCCAATGGTTTGGGTTTGCGAAGTGACCAGCAATATCGAGACCTGAATTTCATTCAGGGCGGTGAGAAAGACCAGCACGCTGCCCGCCAGCGCGGCGGGCGCAGCCAAAGGCAGCAGAATATCGCGCATGCGCCGCATCAAGCCGGCACCGCACAAACGTGCCGCTTCATCCAGCGCCGGCTCCAGCTGTGCGAATCCGGCCAGCGTCGGACGCAGCACCAGCGCGAGGAAGTTTGCCAGATAGGCGGCGAGGATGATCCACACCGTGCCGTACAGCGAAACGTTGACGATCGGCAGCGGACGCAGGAAGAACAGCATCGCCGCCACGCCGGTCACAATTCCCGGCAGCGCGTAGGTGAGTTCACTCGCCAGCCACAGGCCGCGCACCAGTTTTGTACGACGCCAGCTAAGGAAGTAAGCGAGGAATAACGCGCAAACCGTCAGAATCAGCGCCGCTAGCGTGGTCAATCCCAGACTGGTGAGGAAAGCCTGACGCACAGCCGGATAGCCCCACAAGGCGGCGCGGAAGTTTTCCAGCGTCAGCGTTTGCCAGGTCAGCGCCTGGCCAAAGCCGCGGGTTAACGCCGTGATAAGCAAGGCACTGAGCGGTAAAAGTAGCGTCAATGCCATCCACCACCACGCCAGCGCTTCAATAGCCACACGGGCGCGCCCCAGCGATTGCTGCCACAGGCGCGGTGCGCCGTTAACGCGCACATCATGCCGCCCGCCCAGCCACGCGCTGGCCGCCATGCCCGCCAGCGTAATCGCCGCGATCAGCAAGGCGTATACCGCCGTATTCGGCAGCGCACTCGGGCCAATACCATTGAGCTGCTGATACACCAGCGTGATAAGCGTTGGCAGGCGCGCCGGAATGCCGAGCAGGGCCTGAATACCAAAATTGCCTGCTGCGGCAACAAAAGTGAGGGCGGCACCGGCAAAAATCGCCGGCCGTGCCAGCGGCAAAATAACGGTGAATAACACACGCAGGCGCGTCGCCCCGCTCGCCTGCGCCGCTTCGACTAAGTCTGCCGGTAAACGGCGCAAACCGGCGCGCACGGTGAGAAACACCAGCGGCGCATTGTGCGTCCCCAGCAGTAGCACAATGCCGGTAAGGGAATAGAGCGGTTGTTCACCCGGCGCAAACCACGGCAGCCCCATCGTGGCACACAGCAGCGCCAGCGGACTGCCCGGTGCCAGCGCCTGTAGCCAGGCCAGCGCCGTGACCTGCGGCGGAATCATCAGCGGCAGAATAAAGGCAAATACCCACGCGGTTTTGCCGCGCAGGTTGCTGAGCGCCACCAGCCAGGCGGCGGCGGTGCCCAGCACCACGGAAATCAAGGTGGAGCTGAGTGCGATAAGCAACGTGTTGCCGCTGGCGATAAGCACGCGATCGCTGGTCAGCAGACGCGCTAACCGCGCCATGTCCGGCACGCCGGCAGGCGCGATAGCGGTCCATACCAGCCGCAGCAGTGGCGCGACCGACAGTAAACCAATCAGCACTACCATCAGCGCCAGAACCAGGCGTTCGCTGTTAACGCGTTTACCGCCGCGCGCCGCGCTGCGCCATTCGTTGCTGACCACGCTCATGCTTAGCCGCCGAACAGGGCGGTGAATTGATCGCGCACCGCGGCGTCTTCTTTAATCGCTTTCGCGACGTCAGGCGACAGCAGCTTGATCTGGTCGATCGGCGTGAAGCCTGCTGGCGCCGCAACGCGATCGTCCACCGGACGGTTGCCCTGTTCGACCACGAGTTTCTGGCCCGGCTCCGACAGCATAAAGTTCACAAACGCCTTGGCGGCAGGCAGATTATGCACCGACTTCATGATGGCTACCGGCTCGGTCACATAGGAAACGCCTTCTTTCGGATAGACCAGGTCAACCGGGGAGCCTTTTTTCTTCGCCAGAATCACGTCGGCATCGGTGATGATGCCGTATTTATCCAGCCCGCTGGCGACGGCTTTCAGCGCCGGGCCGTTACCGCCCTGCGGCGCCACGCCAATCGCAGCAAGCTGCTTATAGAAGTTCCAGCCAATGGACGGCGTGTTGATGTCGGTGTGCAGCTTGTAGAGCGCCGCGCCGGAATAGAGCGGGCTAGGCACCGCAATCTGCCCCTTGTTGGCTTCAACCGCCAACGCGTTCCAGCTATCAATCGGCTGCGCGTGCTGCGTGTTATAGGCAATCACCGTGGCGATGATTTTGGTGCCAAAAAAGGTTTTATCTTTATCGTAAAACGCCGGATTGATATGGCTGAGTGGCGCGTCGCTGTAGCGGTAGAGCTGGTTTTCATTCTTGAGCGCGCCGAGGTTAATGGCATCGGCAATCAGCAGTACATCGGGCTTCGCCTGGCCGCTCATCATCTCGGTGCGCAGCACGTTCATCAATTGCGTGGTGCCGTTACGCGTCCACTCCACCTGCACATTCGGATAGGCTGCTTTGAATGCATCCATGGTCTGCTGAGCAATTTCCGGTGCCTGCGAGGTGTAAACCACCAGCTTTCCCGCTGGCGCGTCGTCGGCATGGCTGACGGCTGAAACGAGTAATCCGGCTAACATCAAAACGTTAAATGACGTACGCATAGCATTTCCCTGAGTTGATAACGATTAAGAAGGCAGAATCCAACCGTCGCGCAGCGCCACACCCAGCGTAGCGTCGACAACGGGTAAAGGTGGCCCATCCAGCAGCAACGTGATGCGGGTTTCAGGTGCCGCCAGCGGCGTGACAATCAGCTGATAATGGCCGCCGCGATAAATCACCCGCTGCACCAGGGCGGCAAACTGCGGTTCGCCAGGCTGCGCCAGGCGGAAATCCACCGCATGAAAACTGGCTTGCCCGTGTGGCTGCGGGCGCTGCTCAGGCGCGCAGCGTAATGACACGCGCAAACCGCACAGCGTGGCCTGCGCGCGGCCTGCGCCGAACGGTTCGATGTCGTGGATGGGCAGCACTTTGCCGTCATCAATAAAGCGGGCAACCATCTCATTCGCCGGTTCACGCCACAGCGTGTGCGGCGTGGCAAACTGCATCACGCGTCCGCCATCCATCACCACGATGCGGTCGGCCAGCGCCATGGCTTCATGCTGATCGTGAGTGATATAAAGCAAAGTCGCGTGGCTGTGATGGTGGAAGCGGCGGAACTCCTCTTCCATTGTGGCGCGCAGGTGCACATCAAGATTCGCCAGCGGTTCGTCGAGCAATACCAGCGTTGGCTGCGCGACCAGACAACGCGCCAGCGCCACACGCTGACGCTGGCCACCGGAGAGATCGGCGGGACGACGCGTGGCAAAATCCTGCAATCCCACCAGTTCCAGCGCCTGCTCGGTGCGGCGTTCGCGTTCTGCGCGCGCCACGCCATTGACCTTCAGGCTGTAGGCGACATTTTCCGCAACCGTCATATGCGGCCACAGCGCGTAGCTTTGGAACACCACGCCAAGCTGACGATCTTCCGGCGGCACGTGCACGCCCGGAGCCGCAAAGCAGCGATTGCCAACGTGGATTTCCCCGGCATCGGCGGTTTCAAATCCGGCCAGCAGGCGCAGTAACGTGGTTTTGCCGCAGCCCGACGGGCCTAATACGGCGATGAATTCTCCCTGCGCAATCTGCAGCGAGATATCTTGCAACACCGGCTGCGCCGCAAAGGATTTGCACAGCCCGCGCAGTATGATTGATGCCATGTTTCGGGCCTTTCTTAATCAGTCCGGCTAAGACCCTACGACACTGTGATGACGATTCCATGACATTGAGCCTGGTCGCCATGAATGGCGACCCTACATAAACATACGATCCCCGCCACCTCGCCGTAGGGGCGCCATTCATGGCGACCGCATCACAGATGCATCCCGATATAACGCTCATAGCGCGCGGGCTTCACCCGGGTGAGATCCACCAGCACTAACCCATCAATACAGTGGTTAAAATCGGGGTCGCTGCCGAAATCGATAAACTGCACGCCGCCCGGTTCGCATACCTCAGAATACTGTTTGTACAGCGTGGGAATAGCGGTGCCGAGGTTGGCCAGCAGGTGTTTAAGGCGTCGCAAATCTTCGCTGTAATTATCGCCGGTGAACTGCGCCAGCACTTCCGGCAGCGATGCTGGATAGGGGCGACGCGAGGTTGCCAGCGGCAGTTCGGTAGGGAAATAGAGACGATAGAACGCCACCAGCAAATCGCGCGCCGCCAGCGGCATCCCGCCGGAGATCGATACCGGACCGAACAGATAGCGGGTTTCGGGATATTTGGCGATATAGGCGCCAATCCCCATCCACAGATAATCAAGGCCGCGTTTCCCCCAGTAAGCGGGTTGAATAAAACTGCGGCCCAGCTCGAGACCTTGATGGATAATCGGCAGCATACGCTCGTCGTAGTGGAACAGGCTGTCGCTGTAAATGCCCTCCAGTCCGCGACGCGCCAGCTGCTCGGCGCCCGGAATAAAGCGATAGGCACCGACAATTTCCAGTTCATCGTCATCCCACAAAATCAGGTGATAATAATCATCATCGTATTTGTCGAGATCGCGACGGCGCCCGCTGCCCTCGCCGACCGCGCGGAACGCCACTTCACGTAAACGGCCCAGCTCGCGCAGCAACGGTACCCAACTCGCGCCATTACGTCGCCACAGGTAGATCTGTTTGCCATCCGGCAGCGTGCCGAGTCGTTCGCTCTCCAGCAGCGCTTTTTTCAGCTCGGCACGATCTTCCGGGCGGGCAATCGCCGCTGCGGTCTGGAACAGGCCGCGTCGCCCCTGCCCGATGCGATACAGATGCTTACGCAGCCGCTTCGCCAGCTCTTTGCCGGGCGTATGGCCATCATGCCAATGCGCAAAGGGGATCTGCTCGCCGATATGCAGCTTGATGCGCGCGCCGCGCTGACGAAACATCTCACGTACCAGCATCAGCAACGCCAGAGGTGCGGCAATTTTCGCTGCCGCGTAAAATGCCAGGCTGTTACGCCCCACCACATGCACCGGTACAATAGGCGCGCGGGCGCGCGCGGCGAGACGCAGAAAGCTGTGATGCCAGTGACGATCGCGCACGCCTCGACTGGTAAGCCGCGAGACTTCACCCGCCGGGAAGATGATCAGTACACCCTGATTATCAAGATGCTGCTGCATGCGCGTGAACTGTTCGCGGCTGGTGCGGTTGCCCATGTTATCCACCGGCAGCATCATGTTGTTGATCGGTTCCAGCATCATCAACATGCGGTTGGCCACGATCTTCACATCGCGCCGCACCTGCGAAACGGCCGCCAGCAGGGCTAATCCATCCAGGGCGCCCAGCGGATGATTAGCGACAATCACCACCGGGCCACGCGTGGGGATTTGTTCCAGATCGCGCTCGCTCAGTTCACAACGCACATCCAGGTGCTCCAGCACTTGCTCCACCATATCCACGCCTTTGAGGTGGCGATAGCGGGCAGCAAATGCCTGGAATTCATGTTCGCGAACCGCCCATTTCAGCGCGTTTTTTTGCCAGTTCGCGGGTTGGTGACCGGGCCAGTACGTATCGAGAAGCTGATCAACTGAAAACATTATTCACCTTTTTATGCGCAGCGATTAATCGCTTCGACGTTAAAACGGCTTGTTTTCAGATTTATGACCGGGATGCACTAACCGAGGAAAAAGTCAGAAGGGGCAAACGCGGCGAGGCGTCTGCCACTCAGGCTACAACTGCAGGGGGGGCAACTGCGAAAACACGCTCAATAAGCCTTTGCTCCACAGCTGACGAATCTGTGAAAAATAGGGGTGCTGCTCGGTGATGTGATACTGCTGGTTATCGCTGAAACTGTCGGTGTGATACACCATCACATCCAGCGGCAGGCCCACGGAAATATTACTGGCGAGCGTCGAATCCATTGAGATCAGCGCACACTGCATGGCCTGGCTAAGCGGCGTTTCATAACGCAGCACGCGATCGATAATCGGTTTGCCATATTTGCTCTCGCCAATCTGGAAATAAGGCGTGTCGACGCTGGCCTCAATGAAATTACCCTGCGGATAGATCTGGAACAGACGCGGCTCCTCGCCACGAATCTGGCCGCCCAACAGCAGCGTGCCGCCAAACTCTTCGCCATCGCGTTTGATCACCTCCCGCAGCGTTTCCCCCACCATCAGCGCAATGTCATACAGCGATCGCCCATTGAGCAAATTGGGCTGTTCGCTATCGCCGTTGTTACGTCGCAGCAGGCTGAGTACGCTCTGCGTGGTGGCCAGATTGCCTGCGCTTTGCAGCACCAGCGTGCGTTCATCATCCACCTGAAAAACATGCAGTTTACGGAACGAGGAGATATGATCAACGCCCGCATTGGTGCGCGAATCGGAGACAAAAATCATCCCTGACGATAAACGCATTGCCACACAATAAGTCATAGTCGTGCCTATTCAGATTGCTACTGCGCATGCACCTGCAGCACCGCAGCCACCGCCAGCATATCTTCACCGCCGCCGCCCAGCCGCATACCGCGCACCGGACATGCATCGAGATAATCCACGCCAACCGCCAGCCGCAAATGCTGACGCGTACTGCGGGTATTATTGGTGATATCAAAGCTGTGCCAACTGCCATCCAGCCAGGCTTCAACCCAGGCATGAGTGGCGACGTGCTCAACGTTTTCAGTATAGAGATAGCCGCTGACATAGCGCGCCGGAATGCCAAGGCTGCGACAGCAGGCGAGAAAAACGTGGCTGTGATCCTGGCAAACACCGCTGCCGGCAGCAAATACTTTCGCTGCGGCATCTGTTACCTGAGTGCTGCCAGGACGATACGGCATTTTCAGCAGCAGTTCGTCCATGAGCTTTTCCAGGCTGGCCAGCGGCTTCTCTGGCCGCCAGTAGCGCTGAGCAAAATCGCGAATCTCGCCGTTGGGCTGGGTTAACGGCGTTGAGCGCAGAAACACCAGCGGCGATAGCGCGCATTCCCGATCGGGTGCCCACTCGCCGTCATCGAGGATCTCCACCACCCCGCGCGCTGCGATAGCCAATTGCTGATGCGGCGTATCCAGCGTCAGCACATGCATCACATTGCCGTAGGCATCTTCTGTACGCGTGGCGGCACACGGCAGCTCCAAATCCCACGAGATAATCTGCTGATGCACCGAGTTTTGCGGCGTCAGGCGCAGATACTGGGTGCTGAGTTTTACCTGCTGCTCGTAGGCGTAGCTGGTTTTATGCTCAATGTTCAGTCTCATTTCGCCTCCAGATAGGTGTGATTAATACTCTCGGCCAGCGCGTTAAGACGCGTGAGGAAGTGATTGAGCCAGCCATCCAACCCTTCGTGCGTCAGGCTTTCCCAGGTGCTGAAACGCATCTCCGCCAGTAGCACGGTGATCAGATAACGTGGACGATCTTCGCCGCTGCTGCCGATCTGCTCCAGCTGGGTCGCGATCTCATCAATGCAGGAGTGCAGCGATCGCGGACTTTCGCTGCGCAGGATCAGCATCTCGTTCACCAGATCGGGAAACAGCTGCTGCTTAAAGATAGCGTTATAGGCTTCGCGCGCTGAGACCGCACGCAGCAGGGTATCGAGACAATAATATTCGCGTACCGAATCCGACTGCTGCTCCAGCAGCTGCTGATTCACACTCAGCAAACGCGCGGTGCCATCGCTGCGCTCCATCAGCGTGCCGATACGAATAAAACACATGGCATCGCCGCGCAGCAAAGTGCCGAACATCGCGCCGCGAAACAGGTGCGAGCGCTCTTTAACCCAATCAAAAAAGGTATCGGCATTGGCGCTGGTAATACCGCGTCGTCGCGTATTGCGCATTTCAATCCAGGTGGAATTAATGCTCTCCCACACTTCCGATGACAAACTGCCGCGCACCGCATGCGCGTTGTTCCACGCCTCCTGCCAGCAGCTGAAAATACTGCTCGGATTGCGATCGTCGAGGGCAAAGAAGTTGAACAGCTGCGCCATGGTGAAACGGCCGTTGAGGGTTTCAAACAGCTCGCGTGTGCCGGTAAGATTGAGCGGCAGCAGCAGCTCATCCCCCTGGCTACCGCGCACCGGCATCAACGATAAGCGATTGGTGACGTCTAACACACGAGCGAGTTGTTCCGCGCGCTCCAGATAGCGCGCCATCCAATAAAGACCACTGGCGGTGCGGCTTAGCATGATGCGTCATCCTCCAAAACCCAGGTATCTTTAGTGCCACCGCCCTGCGACGAGTTCACCACCAGCGATCCTTCATTTAACGCTACGCGAGTTAACCCCCCGGGCACCAGCCGAATGTCGGCACCGCACAAGGCAAACGGTCGCAGATCGATATGGCGCGGCGCCAGGCCGTTATCAATAAAGGTTGGGCAAGTGGAGAGCGAAAGCGTGTCCTGCGCGATGTAGTTTTCCGGTCGCGCTTTGAGGCGATCGCGGAAATCACTCAGCTCTTGCTGGCTTGCCACCGGACCAATCAACATGCCGTAACCGCCGGCGCCATGTACCTCTTTCACCACCATTTTGCTGAGGTTAGCAAGCACATAGGTGAGATCCTGCGGTTTACGACACTGCCAGGTGGGCACGTTATTGAGGATCGGATCTTCATCGAGATAGAAGCGGATCATCTCCGGCACATAAGGATAGATCGATTTATCATCGGCAACGCCGGTGCCGATGGCGTTAGCCAGCACCACGTTGCCGGAGCGATACACCGACAGCAGACCGGGCACCCCGAGCATTGAATCAGGACGAAACGCCAGCGGATCGAGGAAGGCATCATCCACGCGACGGTAGATCACATCCACCTTGCACGGCCCGGCGGTGGTGCGCATCATCACCGCGCCGTCCTTCACGAACAGGTCGGCGCTTTCCACCAGCTCCACGCCCATCTGCTGCGCGAGGAAGCTGTGTTCAAAGTAGGCGCTGTTGAAGCGGCCTGGCGTCAGCACCACCACCACCGGATCGTTAACCGGCGAGCTTTCGCGCAGGGTTTGCAGCAGGTGCGAGGGGTAACGCTCTACCGGCGCGATATGCTGTTCGGCGAACAGCTCCGGATAGAGCCGCATCATCATTTTGCGGTTTTCCAGCATGTACGAGACGCCGGACGGCGTGCGCAGATTGTCCTCCAGTACGTAATAGTCGCCATCGTTATTACGCACCATATCCACGCCGACAATGTGCGCATATATGTTGCGATGCAGATCGACTCCCTGCATACAGGGCTGATACTGATCGTTAACCAGCACCTGTTCGGCGGGGACAATTCCGGCTTTAAGGATGTGTTGCTGATGGTAGATATCATGCAGGAAGGCGTTAAGGGCCTGGACGCGCTGGCGGATGCCGCGGTCGAGCATTGCCCATTCTCGCGCAGGTATGATGCGCGGCACGCTGTCGAAGGGGATTAAACGCTCCGCTCCACCATCGTCACCGTATACGTTGAACGTAATGCCCACACGATGAAACAGCAGTTCCGCCTCTTCACGCTTGCGCGCCACTGCATCGACGTCCGCCTGCTGTAACCATTCCCAGTATTGCTGATAATGAGCGCGGTGTTGGCCATCGCTTAGCAACATCTCATCATAGAAGTGCGATGCTATCTGGTAGCTTTCTTTCATGATTTACCCGGCGCTTGTCAGAGGACCTCACTCTCTCCTGCACAAACTGTGCCAGAGGCTTGCCCCGGCATGGCACACGCGCCGTGCGGACGATTACGGCTGATTTGCACCTTACTGGTGCATCAGCTGCTGCGCGATTGGCAGCCAAATCTCCGTCATCGCGCCATCGCCACCGGTGAAGGGATCGCGATGCGGCAAGGGAACATGCTGGATCTTCTCCTTCGACGCACGTAAACGCGACGGCTCATCACGCACGGTTTCCGGGGACATCCCTTCAGGATAGGCGCCCACGGTGAAAAAATCCTCAGAGGCAAATACCTGCTTATGGCCCACTCCGGCGGGGATCAGCACCGCATCGCCTTCGCGTAGCGTCACCATGCGACCGCTGTCCCCGCCAAACAGCACTTCCGCCCAGCCGGCGCCGACGCCTAAGACTTCATGCGTGTTGGGGTGATAATGCGTATAGGGGAAGATCGGCGAGCGCCAGGCAGCGGGCCAGCCGTTGCGGGTAAAGGTTTTTTCAAACCAGGCCGCGCTGTCTGCCGCTTCATCTTCATCCGGCACGATACCGGGCCAGATAATCAGCGGCAGCGGATTGTTAGGCACGCCACCGGACGGCAGCGATAGCATCAAATGTTGCGGATTGCTGGACGATCCAGCGGAAAAGGTGCCGGCGGCGAAAGACATCAGTAACAGCAGGCTGGAGTTGTTGGCAGTCATACTCTTTCTCCGGTTAACCACATGGCTTAATTGTGGCTTACCTCACAGCCATTGCAATGTGCGCCCGCCGACAAAATTCACACAAAAGAATGATTTAGCTAACTAAAGCCAAATTAGTTTGCAACATATTTAACATTTCGTGCCGCCATTCTGCGGTTACCCTAAATGACAATCCTAAAAGATATCCGGCGCTGTTGTCGGGTGCGCATTTATGCGCACCTGGTCGCCATCAATGGCGACCCTACGAGAGTTCCGGCGCTGTTGTAGGGTGCGCATTAATGCGCACCTGGCCGCCATCAATGGCGACCCTACGAGGGTTCCGGCGCTGTTGTAGGGTGCGCATTTATGCGCACCTGGTCGCCATCAATGGCAGCCCTGCGAGGGTTCCGGCGCTGTTGTAGGGTGCGCATTTATGCGCACCTGGTCGCCATCAATGGCGACCCTACAAGAGTTCCGGCGCTGTTGTAGGGTGCGCATTAATGCGCACCTGGTCGCCATCAATGGCGACCCTACGAGGGTTCCGGCGCTGTTGTAGGGTGCGCATTAATGCGCACCTGGTCGCCATCAATGGCGACCCTACGAGGGGCCCGGGGCTGTTGTAGGGTGCGCATTAATGCGCACCAGCCAAATTACAGGCAAAAAAAAGCCGGTGGATTTCGCCACCGGTCGAACCCACAAATGGATTCAAAGGCACTGACAGGTTATCGCAGGCATTTAGCGTTCTGATGTCAGAACGTTAATTGCAGGATGCTCTACTCAAAGAATTGTTTAATCTTCACGCCAATCTTCTTATTAATCTGGCAGACGCGCGCTTCGGTGAGCTCGAGCACCAGCGCAATCTCTTTCAGGCTCATTTCGTGCTGGTAATAGAGGCTGAGAATCAACTGTTCGCGCTCGCTCAGCGAAGCCAGCGCGGTCTTTAGCGTGCGCTGAATGCTAATTTCCTCTTCCAGCGCACGTCCGCTTAACACACTGCTCAGCGCTTCGCCTGCCAGCAGATCGTCAAAACTCTCCATCGCGCTAGCGGATTCCAGCAGCAAATACTCCTGCACCTCTTCCGGACTGAGCTTGAGGTGTCGACGCAACTCTTCTTCGTTCGGCTCGTGGCCGAGACGGCGCGTGAGTGCGCGCACCGCATCATTGATTTTGTGCGTTTTCTGCCGCAGACGTCGCGGACGCCAGTCGTGCAGACGCAGCTGATCCAACACCGCTCCCCGCACGCGCTGTAAAGCGTAACCGGCAAAATGATCGTCAGGACGGCCATAACGACGTAGCGATTCAAGCAGCCCCATAAAGGCAATTTGTTCCAGATCGCCACGATCCATCACCGCATCCGTTTGGGCGGAGAGCTGCCGTACTACGCGCTTCACCAGCGGCTGCCACTGTTGCAGGTAGCGCGTCTCTTCAACAGGCGTCAGTTCGGTGACTTCATTGAATACGCTCATGAAATCTCCTCACGACAAAACCCGTCTGGCGACGGACTTGAACGACTGATAGCGATTTGACGGAGATTTCACGGTATCCGGAGTCGATATAATCAATACATGCTGATGGATATATTTCTCAGGCAGATTCATAGGGAAATCCGCCTGAGAAATAAAGCGCCCATCATTATTTTTCTGTATTGCCCCACCGATACTCATAATAAAAAACGTCCTGAACGCCGATTAAAAATCGCGCCTTTATTAATAAAAGCGTTGTCTTATTACGTATGCCAATGCATGCGAGTTAAAAAGATAACAGCCATACTTAACGCTATTAATACGGACTACGCATCAGCCGCTATTGATAACTAATAGCCACCGTTACCTTTAATGGCGATGAGTATACGCATCAGAATATTCTTAGCTATAAGGTTTAATGAATTAAAATATTAATCAATTAAAATCAATAAGTTGAATAAATTAATTAATAATTAACACCGTTAAAAAAACAATAAATCATTAATTTTCACCTTTTTTGTAATATTGAGAATTGTTTCTATTTTCATGAATGAAGCAATCGGAAACCTAAACCCCCCACCTTAATAGCGCATACTGCTCAGCAGGTAATAGCCGGATCGGGCAGGTAGCGTGGTTAATTGAGGTGATGCACGCTGATGTGATGGAGATCCATTATTTACCAAGCATCGATAAAACAGCGTTGCTCTGAACATATCCTCTGTAATCAACCTTTATCACTGCGCGTCGTCACCTATTGCGCTATAAGGTCAACGTGCAGAACCAGCCGCCCCTTCAGCAACTGTTATAAAAAAACACCGTAAATCTGTCACTAATTCGCTTCACTGTTATGTGCTTTACTGGCAGGTAGTAATAATTAGAGGTGAACAATGGACGCGATCAAACAAATCCTGCTCGACGAAATCGCCACGCTGAACCGTGAGGGACGGCGCGATAATTTGCCGCGCTTTAGCTTTTCCTTCCTGAAAACCCATCCGGGACTCTGGGCCATTATGTACCTGTGCTACGCGCTGTGCGTGGCGCTGATCTTCTCAACCGACATGCTCGGCTGGCCCGCCTTTTGGTTTGCCACTGTGTTTGTGCTGGTGATGAGTGTATTGATGCTGATGGATATCAATCCAAAATATCGTTTCGAAGATATCGATACGCTGGATTTGCGCGTTTGCTATAACGGCGAATGGTATTACGTGCAGCCGGTTTCCCAGCAGGCGCTGGACAAAATTCTTGAGAATCCGCAGACGCCGGATCGCGTGCGAAGCGGCATCGATCGATTGATGAAGCAGAAGGGCGAAGTGGATTTCTACGACGTTTATTATCTAACCTGGGGCCACCAGCAGGCAGCCCTGGTTTAACGATGTAATCCAGCTATCAATTTGCCCAGTGTTTCTACCGCCGCCTCGGCACGTGCATCCCACGGCCAGGCGGTGTTAAAGCGAAAACAGTGGCTAAAGCCCTCGCTGCTGGAAAACAGCTGGCCGGGAGCAATACTGATCCCCTCCTGTAGCGCCAGATGATACAGCTGCGTGGTGTTAATCTGCGCGGGCAGCGTTACCCAGAGAAAATAGCCGCCCGGCGTATCGCTAATCCTTGCCGCTTCCGGCAATACCCGTCGTAGTGCCTGTTGCGCCAGCTGTTTACGTTTTGCCAGCGTCTGACGCAGCTTCTTCAAATGCGCATCGTAGCTACGCGTGCTGAGAAAATCGGCTAACGCCAGCTGCATTGGCGCACTGGTCGATAACGTGCTCATCAGCTGAATACGCTGCACGCGCTGCGCATGCCGACCAGCGGCTACCCAACCGACGCGAAATCCCGCCACCAGATTTTTCGAGAAGCTGCCGCAGTGCAGCACGTTGCCCTCACGATCAAAGGCTTTGGCCGGCAGCGGCTTATCTTGTCCCTCATACAAATCGCTATACACATCGTCTTCGATCATTGCCACGTTATAGCGCGCCAGCAGAGCCACCAGCTGCTGTTTACGCTCTGCGCTCAGGGTGAAACCGAGTGGGTTTTGCCGGTTGGTCATTAACCAGCAGGCTTTCACCGGCCAGCGCTGCAGCGCCTGCTCCAGCTCAGCCAGATCCATGCCGTGTTCAACATCACTGGCGATGGCAATGGCGTTCAGCTTGAGGCGTTCAATGGCCTGCAAAGCGCCATAAAAGGAGGGATTCTCGAGGATGACCCAATCACCGGGTTCGGTAACGGCTTGCAGGCTCAGATTGAGCGCTTCCATCGCGCCGTTGGTGATGACGATATCATCCGGCGATAGCGTAATGCCCTGTTGTGCATAGCGCTGAGCCAGAATTTTACGCAGCGCTTCATTGCCCGGCGGCAAGTTATTCAGCGCATCCGTGGGCTTCAGATTATGGGAGACTTTCACCAACGAGCGCATCAACTGGCGCTGGGGGAACAGTTCAGGATCGGGAAAAGCAGAGCCAAACGGTATGATGGCGGGATTACGCGTGGCCTGCAGCACGTCAAACACAAAGCTGTTGGTATCCGCCTGGTCGGTTTTCGCCACTTCACGGGTGGGCAGACGGGGACGACTTTCTGCGGCGCGCGGCGCCACGTAATAGCCCGATTGCGGCTTCGACACAATCCAGCCCTGGCTTTCCAGCACCTCATACGCGTGCATCACCGTCATCAGGCTCAGCCCGCTCTGCTCAGCCTGCTGGCGTAGCGACGGCAGTTTTTCACCCGGCGGCCAGATACGTGCCTCGATTTGCGTGCGAAGCTGTTCCACCAACTGCTGATATTTCGCCACCCGAACTCCCATGTAGAGGATTTGGCGGCTAGTTTCCCTCACCCTATGCCTCTCCCGCAAGCGGGAGAGGGAGGAATCGGAGAGACAACGTGCTGGCTAAGTGACGCGCTCCAGCTCTAACGCTTCTGCATAAAAATTCGGCAGTTCGCCAATGCGCTCTGGCGGGACCGGTTTGCCCAACAAATAGCCCTGCAAGGTATCGCAACCCAAGCCGGTAAGAAACGCCTGCTGATCCTGGGTTTCTACCCCTTCGGCCACCACCTTTAGATGCAGCGACTGCGCTAAGGCAACGATGGCGGAAACAATAGTGGCATCTTCAGACTGCGCCTGAAGTTCATTGACGAAAGCGCGGTCGATCTTCAGTTCACTCGCCGGTAAACGCTTGAGATACAACAAGCTCGAGTAGCCGGTACCGAAATCGTCAATCGAGGCTTTGACGCCCATATTGGTGAGCTCGGTCAGAATGCGTACGCTCACTTCAGGATCGCGCATCGCCGTGGTTTCAGTCACCTCAAGCGTTAAAAGCTCCGCCGGGATTTGGTGCTTATCCAGCGCTTCGGTCACGGTTTCCACCAGATTGCTCTGCTCAAACTGGAGCGCCGACAGGTTCACCGCCACGGACCAATGCGGATGCCCCTGCAGATGCCATGTGCGCAGCTGGCGACAGGCTTCGTTAATGACCCAGTTGCCAATGTTCACAATCATGCCGGTCTTTTCCGCCATTGGCAGGAAGGTATCCGGGGCCAGCAGGCCACGCGTAGGATGTTGCCAGCGCAGCAGCGCTTCAAAGCCGAGGATCGGTCCGCTCGGTGCGCAGTATTTAGGTTGGTAAAACAGCCGCAGTTCCTGATTATCCAGCGCTTGCCACAGATCGTTGTTCAGCTGCAGCTGCGACTGCGCCAGGGTGTTCATCGACTGCTGGAAGAAGGTGTAACCGTTGCGGCCATTATTTTTAGTGTGATACATGGCGGCATCGGCATTAAACATCAGCTCGCGGTCGTCTTTGCCATCCCCCGGATAAACGGCAATGCCAATACTCAGTGACACCACCAGCTCATAACGCGAGATGTCAAACGGGCGATCGATGGCCTTCACCAGCGTATCCGCTACCGCCGCCGCATCGTTCGGATCATCAATTTCCAGCAGCAGCACAAATTCGTCGCCGCCCATCCGTGCCAGCGTGTAGTGCCCTTTCATCTGGTCGGTCATACGCTCGGTGACGCCAATCAGCAGATTATCACCAACGTGATGGCCAAAGGCGTCATTGACTGCCTTGAAGCCATCCAGATCCATAAACATCAGCGCAAACTGTGATTTCTCGCGGTTCGCTTTATTGATGGCTTGTTCAAGGCGATCTTCCAAAAGAATACGGTTGGGCAAGCGCGTCAGGTTGTCGTGCAAGGCCAGCTGGGCCAGCTCGCGGTTAGCTTCGGCCAGTGATTGCGCCAGAATTGAGGTGCGCGCCTGCATGCGGGCATCCAGCATCGATACCAGCAAGGTAATGCCAAGGATCGCCAGCGTCACCACCGTGACCACAATTGCCAACCAGTTACTGTTTACGCCCATGTGCGTGGCGTGGCTGTGCATCGGGAAGTTGGCGGCGGCCATGCCGGTATAGTGCATACCTGCAATGGCACAGCCCATCACCACCGATGCCCCGAGCCGCAGCAGCGTCACGCGGCCATGTCCTTCGCGCAGGTGAAACGCCAGCCACAGCGCCGCACAGGAGGCGACCATGGCGATGGCCACCGACGCGGCTACCCAGCCCCAGTTCCAGCTAATACCCGGTGCAAACATCAGCGCCGCCATGCCGGTGTAGTGCATGGCAACGACTCCGGAACCCAGCACCAGTGCCCCGCCAATTAATCGTGTCCAGGGAAGTTCCTTCGTCGCACAAGCCAGCCACAGGGCAAAAATCGAGGCCAGCACCGCCACCACCATTGAGGCGACGGTGAGCAGGGGATCGTAGCTCATCACCATATCGAGGCTCATCGACAACATGCCGATGAAGTGCATTGCCCAGACGCCGACGCCCATGGCGAATCCACCGCCAAGCAACCAAACCAGCGCCACCTTGCCAGTTGAGGAAGCCACGCGTCCTGCCATATCAAGCGCAGTAAACGAGGCCAGCATCGCTACTAAAATCGAAACGATGACGGTAAATGAGTCATACGAAGTCACTAACATAGTGATTTCCTAAGTTGAAGCCGTTTTAAGTCAGCTGTGGTGTGGTTAAAAAGAGTGAAATCTATTGGTTTTATTGTAGGAATTATCGGCAGTTATCCTGCCGATCTGAGCCGATGAACGATGAAACCTTCCAATGCGGAAGAACACAAAAAATGATTATTACGCGCCAGAAGACACGACGTTATCCGTAAATGCCAGCGCAGCGGTAAACTCCCCGATGCGCTCCGCCGGGGTCGGTTTACCCAGCAGATAGCCCTGTAAGGTATCGAAGCCTAAACCGGTTAATAAGCGCTGCTGCTCTTCCGTTTCAACGCCTTCTGCCACCATGCGCAGGTTCAGCGAGCGAGCCAGCGTGAGCATCGCACTCACCACCGTGGCGTCTTCGCTATCCGCGCGCAAACTATTAATAAAGGCGCGATCGATTTTCAGCTCGCTCGCTTCCAGATGTTTCAGATGCAGCAGATTGGCATAGCCGATGCCAAAATTATCGATAGCCACTTTCACCCCTAGCCGATGCAACTCGGCAATGCGCTGCTGGCTAAACTGCGGATCGCGCATGGCGATATTTTCAGTAATTTCCAGCATCAGCGCCCCGTCGGGGATCTGATGACGCTGCAGCGCCTGGTGCAGGCTTTCAATCAGATCGCGCTGTTGGAATTGCAGCGCCGAGAGATTGACCGATACGCTCCAGTCGCCGTTGCCTTCATCGCGCCACTGTTTTAGCTGGCGGCAGGCTTCGTTGATCACCCAATTACCCAGCGCCACAATCTGGCCGGTTTTCTCAGCTCGCGCCAGAAACATGTCCGGCATCAGCAGCCCACGACGCGGATGCTGCCAGCGCAGCAACGCCTCAAACCCCATCAGCACCGTGCCTCCGGCGCGAAATTTAGGTTGATAGAACAGACGCATTTCCTGATATTCCAGGGCATTCCACAGATCGTTGGCGAGCGCCAGCTGGTGCTGAGCAACAGCACTCATGGCCGGTTCAAACAGGCACCAGCCGTTACGCCCGCTGTGCTTGGTGTGATACATGGCGGAATCGGCGTTGAACATCATCTCCTGCTGGCTGCGCCCGTGCAGCGGGAAGATGACAATGCCGATGCTGAGCGAAACACGCAGCGAATAACGATCTAACTCAAAGGGGACATCAATGGCTTGCACCAGCTGCTGCGCCAGATTTGTCGCCTGATGAACAGCGTACTGCGGGCACAGCAGCACAAATTCATCGCCGCCTAAACGCGCCAGCAAAATATCTTCACTGACTTCCGCCTGCAAGCGATCGGCCACCGCAATCAGCAAGCGATCCCCCACATGATGGCCCCAGGTATCGTTGACCGCTTTAAACCCGTCGAGGTCCATAAACATCAGTGCGAAGGTTTCATCCTGCAGCGTAGCCTGCTTGATCTGTGTGGTGAGCTGCTGCTCTAGCATCACGCGGTTCGGCAGCGCAGTGAGGTTGTCATGCAGCGCAAGCTGGCGCAGTTCGCTGTTGGCACGCTTCAATTTGGCTGCAAGACGCGCCGCGCGCAGCTGAGCGTCCAGCATTGAAATCAGCAGCGTCAATCCAAGAATACTCAGCGTGATAATGGTGACCCACACCGCCAGCCCCTCTTCACTGACGCCGTGATGCTGCATCATCATCGGCTGGCTGTAGTCCGCCGCGGCCATACCGGTGTAATGCATGCCGGCAATGGCAATACTCATCACCAGCGCCGCACAGACACGCAATATCAGCAGGCTTTCCCCCTGGCGTAGATGAAAGGCCAGCCACAGCGCGGCACCGGACGCCGCGTAGGCAATCACCACGGATAACGTCACCAGCGGCATATTCCACCTAATCGCCGTCTCAATCATTAGAGCGTTCATGCCGATGTAGTGCATGGCAATCACGCCGCTACCGAGTATTAACGTGCCGCGCATTAAGCACCGGCGCGTGAGGTGACTGCCCTGCACGCTTTGGGCAAACGCGAAGATAGACGTCGCAATAGCGACCAGTAAGGAGAGTGCCGTGAGCGGGATGTCATAGCGCATGGTCACCGGCATCATCATCGCCAGCATGCCAATAAAGTGCATCGCCCAGATGCCAATGCCCATTGCGGTGCCGCCGCCCACTAACCACAGTTTTGCCATGCAACCGCGGGATACGGCGACGCGGCCTGCCGTATCTAATGCGGTAAAGGCGGCGATGAAGGCCACAATCAGTGAAACGGAAACCAGAACGCTATCCCAGGTAACCAACAGCATGTGCGCTCCTAAACTCAACCTGCTACGGAGCAGGTTTGGTGTCATCAAATAAAAACAAGGAAGATAAAGCGCCGATTACGGGCGAATAATGACCATTAGCGGCGAAACAGTGAGAATGCCAGGTCCAGTAAAAACTGGAACTCTCATGCTATTTATTTTTATTTTCATCATCAGTCATCGGGTGGAAAATTAATAATATCTGATTAATGCACGAACATAGCATTGAACCGACGCGCGTGATAGAGGGGGAAATCGTCGGCTGTTTAGTTTTTTTAACTGGCCGCCACCCCTTGTTATTACTGAGTTATCGGCGAAAAACGTCAATTGATTAGGGAAAAAATGAACCCTGGGTGCACAAGGCTAGATTTGCTGATCTATAGTAAAGAAAACTGATATAAATCATTAATGCACCATCCAGGAATTTTCTTAGGTGGTAGGCGCTTACGCTGTCGGGCCAAATGCGGCTCTTGTTTGATTTCGGATGTATTTTCATAAATGAATGACCAGGTGAAAAAGCACTGACCTTGGATAATCAGTAAGGAATGATTATGAAACTCAAGCTTTTTCTTGTGGCTTCTAGCCTAAGCGCCGCCCTTGCTCCCACCGCTGTTTTTGCCGCCACCACAACGGGAACCATCAATGCCACATTGACGCTTACCACCGGTTGTTTAGTGAACGGTCAGTCTGCAACGACAGGGGTTAACTTCGGTACCCTGAACTTCGGTAGCAGCGCGGCCACCTTCGATACGTTGAACGCGACGTTGGTAGGCGCATCTGGCAACGGCATATTTGTTCGCTGTACCACCGGGCAAACCTTCAACGTACAGGTCACCAGCAGTAACGCCGCACCGGCGACCATTTACGGCACGGTGAGTGGCCAGCCACGCTACCTGATCCTCGGCTCCAACAATACGCAGGGCATTGCCTATACGCTGTATAGCGATGCCGCATTTACCACCGCGATCGCCAATAACACCAATATCGCCCCCAGCGGCACTACCGACCCGACGTTGGGTACCAACTACGCCATTTATGGTCGCGTGGTGGGAGGTGGCTTCAACCCGCTGATCCCAGCTGGCACCTATACGGACACGATTAACGTGGCGGTGAATTACTGAGAGAAGCGTAAGGGTTCTCAGGGTGGCCGTGGTGCAGCGTGGGCTGCACTGTGCAGGTGGCCTTGCCCTGCTGATAGGGAGTGTCTCCGCCTGGGGGTTGCCGACGGCAACCTTTCAGGTCTCAGCATCAGTAGTGGCAGGTTGTGTCGTATCCGGTACCAATACCGGGGTATTCGGCACGCTTAATTTCGGCACACAACCGGGCGTGTCCTCCAGCAGCGTCAGCGCCAGCTATGTGCAAAGCACCACCATCACGCTCGCCTGCACGCCAGGCACCGCTGTCAGCATGAGCATCAACGGCGGCAACAACTACACCGCGACCCGCAATCTCAAACACACCAGCAACACCAATACCGTGGCGTATAGCTTGTACAGCAATGCCGCTCATACCACGGCGATTCCGGTGAACAGCGCCGTTGCGCTGAGCTACAGCAATGCCAATAACATTACGCTGCCTATTTACGGCCTGCTAACGCTACCCGGCCCGACGCGCGCCGGGACGTATACCGATACCTTAACCGTCACCCTGAGTTGGTGACGTTAGTACCATGAAGGATGACAAAATGATGAACCTGCGCGCCCTGATACTCTTGTTATGTGTGGCACTAACACCTGCGGTGAAGGCAGCCAATTCACTGATGGTTTGGCCCATCGATCCGGCCATTGATCCCGAAGAAAAAGCCAGCGAACTGTGGCTGGAGAATCGCGGCAATGCCACCACCATGATGCAGGTACGCATCTTCAGCTGGCAGCAAATCAACGGCCAGGAACAGTATCAAACGCAACAGCAAGTGGTGGCGAGCCCGCCGATGGTGCGTCTTGAACCGGGGCAGAAACAGCTGGTGCGTTTAATCAAGCAAACGCCACCCGCCGCCGGACGTGAAATGTCGTATCGCGTGGTACTGGATGAAATCCCCACGCCGCGCACGCCGGGGGAAAACCAGGCGGGTCTTACCTTCCAGATGCGCTATTCGGTACCGTTATTCGTCTATGGCAACGGCGTCACGCGCGATACGGCACAACCGCAGTTGAGCTGGCAAGAGGTAAACAGCGGCGGCAAGCGCTGGCTGGAGCTGACCAATCGCGGCAACGGTCACGCGCGATTAAGTAATGTCACCATCGGCGGACGCCGCATGGGTAACGGTTTATTCGGTTACGTGTTGGCCAACAGTAGTCATCGCTGGCCGTTAACCAGCAGCGTGAGCGGTGAACTCTCGGCCGAGATGAATAAAGGCCACTGGAGCAGCGCTGCCGCGCGTTGATGAAGTTTACGCCGCATCCCTGCGCGCTGGCGGTTGCCAGCGTGCTTTGCATCAGCCCGATGATCAGCAGTGCCGAGACCTTCTCTGAGCTGCCGCCACCGCCTGCGCTGGAGAATAACGCCAGCGGTCAGCAATATATGCTGGAACTGGTGGTGAATCAGGGTGAACGTGGCGATATCGTACCGGTTGAACGCAAAAACGGTGATTTCTGGCTACGACGCGGGGATCTAGAGCGTGCCGGTATTCCTGCCGAGAAGCTGCAAGGTCAGCAGATCGATGTGAATCAATTAGCCAAAGTGGAGTATGACGAACAGCGCCAACGCCTATTGCTCACGGTACCCGCCGCGTGGCTGCCGGGACAGACCATTGGTCAGCAACAGAACGCACCGCGCTTTCCTGGGCGCGCCAGTAACGGCGCCCTGCTCAACTACGACTTCTACGCCACGCGGACGGATAACGCCGGTTCGCGTCTTTCCAGCTGGAACGAGCTGCGTTTCTTCGGACCGATTGGCCAGTTTTCCACTAACGGCGTGTACGTGCAGCAGCTGGAAGGCGGCGTTTCCGGTCAGCAGGAAGGCTATATTCGTTACGATACCTGGTTTAGCAATGAAAACGAGAACGCGGCTATCAGCTGGCGCGCCGGGGATGTGGTTACCGATGCCCTGAGCTGGAGCAACAGCGTGCGCCTCGGCGGCGTGCAGATTGGGCGTGATTTCAGCGTACGACCCGATCTGGTGACCTATCCTTTGCCGGCGTTTTCCGGCCAGGCGGCAGTCCCCTCCTCGGTCGACCTCTTCATTAACGGCTACCGCAGCGCGCAGGCCGACGTGCAGCCCGGCCCGTGGTCGCTCACTAACGTGCCTTTCGTCAACGGCGCGGGTGATGCGGTGATCACCACCACCGATGCGGTAGGCCGACAAATCACCACCACGCTGCCGTTTTACGTATCCAGCAGCTTGCTGAAACAAGGGTTATCCGATTATTCGTTCTCCGCCGGTGCGATACGCGAAAATTACGGCGTGCAAAATTTTGATTATGGCGCTGCAGCGGCGAGCGGCTCCTATCGCTATGGCTTAGCGGATTGGTTGACGCTGGAAAGCCATGCGGAGGGCAGCAGCAGCGTTGCCATGGGCGGCGCAGGCGGACTACTGAAGCTCGGCAGCTGGGGCGTGATTAATGGCGCGCTGGCGCAGAGCCAGATGGCTGGTGATCCCGGCACCCAGTACAGCTGGGGTTATCAGTACAACAATAGCTGGTTCAGCCTTGGCACTCAGCACATTCTGCGCACCGCCGATTTCGGCAACCTCGCACTGGTGGGCAGCCGCGGCGACAACGCGAACACCAGCTACTCGCTGTCGCGGCGCAGCGCGCAATATACCGCCAGCGTGTCGCTGAATGATTATGGCAGCCTGGGGCTGGCATATATTGATATCGCTGGCGGCAGCGGCGATCGCACGCGCTTGATGAATCTCTCATGGAGTAAAAATCTGTGGGGCAACAGCAGTTTGTATATCTCCGCCAGCCGCGACCAGCAACAGGGTGACTGGAGCGGCGCGATTTCCCTTGTGATCCCATTTGGTGAGCAGAGCAGCGCATCAGTGAGCATGGAGCGCGATCAGCAAGGCAACAATAATCAGCGCCTGTATGTTTCACGCGCGATGCCAACCGATGGCGGCTTTGCCTATGATGCGGCGTGGGCCAATCAGGGCAGCGACAGCGGCGATTATCGCCAGGCCAGCTTACGCTATCGTAATAATAAAATTGATACCTCCGCCGGTTTTTACGGCGATAACGATAACACCACGCAATGGGCCGATTTCACCGGTTCGCTGGTGTTAATGGATAACCGCGTCTTTGCCGCCAACGACATCAACGATGCGTTCGTCGTGGTGAAAACCGACTATCCGGACGTTACGGTACGTTACGAAAACCAATCGATGGGACGCACAGATAAACAGGGTTATTTGCTGGTTCCATCCATCAGCAGCTACTACGGCGCGAAATACGACATCGATACGCTCGATCTGCCAGCCGATCGCACTGCGCCAAAGGTCGAACAGCGCTTCGCTGTGAAGCGCAAAAGTGGCTATTTGCTCAATTTCCCGGTGGAGCGTCTGCGCGCTGCCAGCGTCGTGCTGCATGACAGCAGCGGGCAGCCGCTGCCGATTTCCAGCCAGGTATTACGTCCTAATCAGGCCACCGAATACGTCGGCTGGGATGGCATTGTGTGGATGGAAGATCTCGGCACCAGTAATCCGATACATGTGGTTACGCCGGATGGACGCAGCTGCAATACGCAGTTGGATATCGCTGACGGCCAGCCAAAAGCGCTGCAAACTTACGGGCCGCTTACCTGCCCGCTGCCGCCGCCAGCGCAAGGTTCTGCGGTGAGTACCGCGGATAATTCACAGTCAGGGATTTCACCATGAAAAGGCTTCTGCTCCTGCTGGTGCTGTTTTTACTGCCAATGACCAGCTTTGCGCTCTGCACCTTATCGGCGCCGACCGCCACATTCGGTTCGGTCACCACTTTCTCCGTGGGTTCAACCGCCAATACCACCTCAAGTACCACCAATGTTAACTGTGGTTCGGGCACGCTTTCGTTGTTGGGTAGCGATAACATTACCTACGCGTTTACCACCGCCTCCAATCTGAGCGGAAACCGTGCAGCGCTGAAAACCGCGGCCAGCGGCACCGACAGCATCCCGATTCAGATGTGCATTGATAGCGCCTGCGCCACCGAATTACAGCAGGGTGGCAGCTATCGCTGGAGCTCAGCGTCCTTGCTCGCACTGGGAAACAGCCTCAACTTCAATATTCCGCTCTTTTTCCGCACCGTGCCCGGACAGGTGGTGGCGGCAGGCACCTATACCACCACCATAACGTTGACGGTAAGTTATACGGTGTGCGCGGGAGTAAACGTGGCGGGATTGTGCGTGGGAACCGTGCAGACCAGCACCGGCACGGCAATGCCGATTACGGTTAATCTGGTGATTACCAACGACTGCACCACCATTACCGCACCAAATGTCAGCTTTGGCAGTGCACCGCTGGTGGGGAGTTTTTCTACGGTGCAGCAAACCATTAACGTGGTGTGTTCGAAAGGCAGCACTTATACCGTGGGTTTGAGCAACGGCAGCTACTACAGCGGTACCACGCGCCAGATGGCGAGCGGCACCAATCGGCTGGCTTACGATATCTACAAAGGCACCACCACCACGTCTCGCTGGGGGCCAACCGGCACCGATCGCTGGAGCAGTAGCACCTCGACCTCGTTGAATGCCGATACCGTGACGCGCAACTTTACTTATACGGCGCAGATTTTGACCACGCAGAATACGCCGGCGGCGGGGAATTACACCGATAGCGTGGTGGTGGATGTGTCGTTTTAGTATGGAGATGGGGATCAGGTCGCCATGAATGGCGACCCTACAATGTATGCATCGGTTTTCGTAGGGTCGCCATTCATGGCGACCAGGTTTACGACGCGCTTAGAGAGACTGCGCCGTGACGCGCCTGATACTGCTTCACCATGCGGCCAATCAGCAGCGTACCAATCAATCCGCACACCGCAGCAAACGACAGCCACACGCCCGGCATTGCTTTATCGCCCGTGGCATGAATCAGATAACTCGATACCGCTGGGGTAAAACCGCCAAACAGCGCAGTGGCCAGACTATAAGCCATTGAAAAACCGGTGGCGCGCACCTCGGCTGGCATGATCTCAGCCAGATAGACCACCATGGCACCGTTATAGCTGGCATACAGGAACGATAGCCACAGCTCTGCTTCAACCAGATGGGCGAAGGTCGGCGATCCAACGAGCCAGTGCAGTACCGGCCAGGTGGTAACAATCATCAGTATCGTGAAAATAATCAGCAGCGGGCGACGACCGACGCGATCCGATAGCGCCCCCATCACCGGTAACCAAAACAGGTTGGATATGCCGACAAACAGCGTGACGAGGAAGCTCTGTTTGTCGCTCATCATCAGCACGGTTTTGCCAAAAGTGGGCGTGAAGGCGGTGATCATGTAGAACATCACGGTGGTGGTCACCACCATTAACATGCCCGCCAGCACCAGCGCCCAGTTTTGACCTACTGAACGCACGATCTGGCTCATTGAGGGATGATGCTTACGCTGACTAAACGCTTCCGTCTCTTCCAGCATGCGGCGGATATAGAACAGGAATGGCACAATCATACAGCCCACTACGAACGGAATACGCCAGCCCCATTCGGTGACGGCGTCTTTCGCCAGCAGGTGGTTTAATCCCAGGCCAAGCAGCGCGGCGAAGATCACCGCCACCTGCTGGCTGCCCGATTGCCAGCTAACATAAAAGCCTTTGCGCCCTTTCGGCGCCACTTCGGCCAGGTAAACCGATACGCCGCCCAACTCAACGCCGGCGGAGAAGCCCTGCAACAAGCGTCCCAGCAAAATTAAAATCGGCGCGGCGGCACCCAGCGTGGCATAGCCAGGCACCAGCGCGATGGTTAACGTCCCGATCGCCATCAAACCCAGCGTCAATAGCAGGCCTTTGCGACGCCCGTGATGATCGATGTAGGCACCGAGAATGATTGCTCCCAACGGGCGCATCAGGAAGCCGGCACCGAAGGTCATCAGCGTAAGCATCAAAGAGGCAAAGGGATCATCACCGGGGAAAAAGGTTTTGGCGATCGCCGTGGCGTAATAGCCAAATACCATGAAATCGTACATCTCAAGGAAGTTACCGCTGGTAACGCTAAAGATGGTTTTGGCACCGCCCTGCGACGACTTTTGTAAAGAGTGACTTGAGCTCATATTGTCCTTCCTGGTTTTTCTTCCGTTTTAACGTGCTAAGCCAGGAATAGATGTGATCTTCTTCACCATTGCAGTTTACAAAAATGAGACCAAAAGTAACAAGGAATTAACAAGTTGAGTGCGGGACATAAAAAAAGGCCGCCATGAATGGCGACCCTACGAGAAGGTTGGGTGAGATTAGCTTACTTCTTCACCGTTTCCATGCCCATCAACCCAATTTTCAGGTAACCGGCTTCGCGCAGCTGATCCATTACGCTCATCAGCGTGGCGTAATCCACGGATTTATCCGCCTGGAAGAAAATGGTGGTGTCTTTGTTGCCTTCTGTTTGAGCCGTCAGCGCATTTACCAGCGTCTCTTTCGTCACCGCATCGTTACCGATATAAATCTGCTTGTCTTCCTTGATGGAGAGATAAACCGGTTTTTCCGGACGCGGCTGAGGCGCGCTGGTGGAAGCGGGCAGATTCACGCGTACATCCACCGTCGCCAATGGCGCGGCAACCATAAAGATGATCAGCAAAACCAACATGACGTCGATAAACGGCGTCACGTTGATTTCATGCATTTCGCCATCGCCTACCGAATCATCGTTTAAACGCATCGCCATAATACTTATCCTACGCGCAGTTTCTGTGCCGCTGCCGGACGGTTGGCTTCTTTTGCGGTATCAACGTTGCCGAGGTCAAGGTCGCGGCTCTGCAGCAGCATGACCTGAGCGGCCACATCGCCCAGCGAGGCTTTGTAGCTGGCAATCATACGTGCGAAGACGTTATAGATAACCACCGCAGGAATCGCCGCAACCAGACCAATGGCGGTTGCCAGCAGCGCTTCCGCGATACCCGGCGCAACCACAGCAAGGTTGGTGGTTTGCGTTTTAGCGATACCGATGAAGCTGTTCATGATGCCCCATACGGTACCGAACAGGCCGATAAACGGTGCGACCGAACCGATGGTGGCGAGGAAGCCATTGCCGCGACCGGCATGACGGCTGAAGGCCGCAACGCGACGGTCCAGACGGAAGCTGGTGCGCTCTTTAATGCCGTCGAGATCTTCAGTGCCGGCTGACAGCTCCAGCTCATTCTGCGCATCATTGAGCAACACAGCGCTGTGGCTGTTGCCTTTGAAGTTTTCAGCAGCACGGTACGCATCGTTTAACGATCGGGCTTCGCCCAGCGCCTGCTGTTCGCGCTTCAGGCGACGTTTCGCCCCGCTCAGCTCAGCAAACTTACCGAAGAAAATCGCCCAGGTGACGACAGACGCCATTAACAGGCCAATCATCACAATCTTTACCACGATATCGGCATGCTGATACATGCCCCAAACGGAGAGATCCGTTTGCATCAAATCACTGGCTACCACGCTGCATCTCCAACTTCTGTTGCACAGTTCACGATTGAAGCGCGGATCATAGCAAAAAAAGCGCCCGAAGTGATAGTGGTTCTCATTACTATTTACAAAGCAAAGATGTCATTTATTTCCACCATTTAGCTGACGTTATGCACAATACTGGCCTCACTCTGATAATCCGCATTCAGGCTCAACCCACTACGCTGATTCGTGGTAACGTGGATGTTTTGTGGGAAATGTCAGGTAAGGCAGTGATGGCAACGAAAAAAATAGACACCACGCTTGTCAGCGCGGGACGCAGCAAACGTTACACTCAGGGCTCAGTTAACAGCGTGATTCAACGCGCTTCCTCACTGGTTTTTGATACGGTCGCCGACAAAAAACGCGCCACCGCCGGTCGCGCTAAAGGCGAACTGTTTTATGGCCGCCGCGGCACCCTCACCCATTTCTCGCTGCAGGATGCCATGACCGAGCTGGAAGGCGGCGCGGGTTGTGTGCTCTATCCATGTGGTGCCGCAGCGGTATCGAATGCCATCTTGTCCTTCGTGGAAGCCGGTGACCATATTCTGGTAAGCGGTGCGGTCTACGAACCGACGCAGGATTTCTGCTCAAAAATTCTTAGCAAGCTGAATGTCGCTACCACCTATTTCGATCACTGCATCGGCAGCGAAATCGGTGAGCTGGTTCAGCCTAATACGCGCGTGGTCTTCCTCGAATCGCCGGCTTCCATCACCATGGAAGTGCAGGATATCCCGGCGATTGTGGCTGCGGTGCGCGCGAAAGCGCCAGACGCGATCATCATGATCGATAATACCTGGGCGGCGGGCGTATTGTTTAACGCGCTGGAGCATGGCATTGATATTTCGATCCAGGCCGGCACCAAATACATTATTGGGCACAGCGATGCGATGATTGGCACCGCCGTGGCGAATGAGCGCTGCTGGGCGCAGCTGCGCGAGAATTCGTATCTGATGGGCCAGATGGTCGATGCCGATACCGCCTATATGGCGAGCCGAGGCCTGCGTACGCTAGGGACGCGCCTGCGTCAGCACGAAGAGAGCGGATTGCAGGTAGCCGAGTGGCTGGCCGCGCAGCCGGAAGTGGCGCGCGTTAATCACCCGGCGCTGGCCCAGTGTAAAGGCCACGCATTCTGGCAGCGCGACTTCAGCGGCAGCAGCGGTCTGTTCTCTTTCATCCTGCATGAAAAATTAAGTCGTGAGCAGCTGGCAAACTACCTCGATCACTTCCACCATTTCAGCATGGCTTATTCATGGGGCGGCTATGAATCACTGATTCTGGCCAATCAGCCTGAGGAACTGGCGGCGATTCGTCCGGCGGGTGGCGTCGATTTTGACGGCACCTTAGTCCGTTTGCACATCGGCCTTGAGCATGTGGATGACCTGCTGAATGACTTAAAAGCCGGCTTTGCTCGCTTAAAAAATTAAACAGAACATAAACCACGCTGTGGTGACGATGAGAGATCAACGAATGCCATGCCACAGAAGGTTAAAATAGAATCCTTGTGACTCGATGGAATAGCTGATGGGTGTTTTACATGAGATTGTCCAGGCGCTTTGGCATCAGGATTTTGCCGCGCTGGGTAATCCGGATGTCGTGTGGATTGTCTACGGCGTGATGTTTTTGACGCTGTTTCTGGAAAACGGTTTATTGCCCGCCTCGTTTCTGCCGGGTGACAGCTTGCTGTTACTGGCGGGTGCGATGGTGGCGAAAGGTGTGATGGATTTCGTGCCGACCATTGTGATTCTAACCACCGCGGCCAGCCTTGGCTGCTGGCTGAGCTATCTGCAAGGCCGCTGGTTGGGCAACACCAAACTGGTGAAAAGCTGGTTATTACATTTACCGGCGCAATATCACCAGCGCGCGTGGAATATGTTTGATCGTCATGGCCTGATGGCGCTGCTGGTGGGCCGCTTCCTCGCCTTTGTGCGCACGCTGCTGCCGACCATGGCGGGCATTTCCGGTTTGAAAAACGGCCGCTTTCAGCTGTTTAACTGGCTCAGCGGCCTACTGTGGGTGGGGATTGTGGTGACGTTGGGCTACGGCATCAGCCACGTGCCTTTTATCAAGCGCCACGAAGATCAGGTGATGGCTATCCTGATGATCCTGCCCATCGCGCTGCTGTTTATCGGCCTTGCCGGCAGCATTGTGGTGATTTGGAAAAAACGCCGCCAGAAAGTCTCGTGATTACGACGCGGCGTCAAACGGTAATACCGGTACGGTTTGACGCACGCGGCTCGCCTCCTCTCCCGGCGTCACGCCGAAATAGCGCTTAAATTCCCGCGAAAATTGCGACGGGCTTTCATAGCCCACGCGCACCGCTGCCGCGCTGGCTTTCATGCCATCCTGCAGCATCATCAGACGCGCCTGATGCAGGCGATAGCGTTTGAGATACTGTAGCGGCGAAGTTTGCGTTACCGCTTTGAAGTTGTGATGAAATGCCGAAATGCTCATGTTCACCTCGGCCGCCAGCATGTCTACGCTGAGGCTTTCGGCAAAGTTGTTTTCGATGCGACGTAACGCGCGAGCAATTTGGCTGAACTGCGTCTGACGATTCACCAGCGACAGCAGCGCGCCGCCAATGGGACCGATTAATACGTAATAGATGATTTCGCGGACCAGCTGCGGGCCGAGCACGCGGGCATCACGCGGATTGTTCATGACATCCAGCAAGCGCTCAGCGGCGCAGAGCATCTCATCACTCATGAACGCCGAGTGAATACCTGACGTTTGCGCCTGCGGCTGGAACTGCTCGTCATCACCAATATCCATCAGCAAATCCTGCAGACTGGCGATATCGACGCTCAAACACATGCCCGCCAGCGGCTCTTCCAGCGTGGCTTCGGTTTCACACTCCACCGGCAGCGGCACGGTGAGCATCAAATATTTGGTGGCGTCGTAGTGAAAGACGGTGCTGCCGAGATAACCGGTTTTGCGCCCCTGAAAAAGAATCACAATGCCGGGCTGATACATCATTGGCGTGCGCGGCAAGGTTTCGCAGGCATAGATTAACCGCACGTTTTCTACTGCGCACAGCGGCTTATTCAGGTCGCTCATCAAAGCAACCACGCGCTGCGCCAGCTGGCGACAAAGGACGTCGTTGGACATGGTTCTCTCACTGGCAGCCAAAAACGCAGTGTGCCGTAACGCTGCTCAAAACTCCATCATGCCGGAGAATCAGGCAAGATTTTTGCAGAAATCGCCCAGGCAAAAGTGCTGCTCGCTTGCCACAATGATCCGCAGGCAAGGTTTGTTGACTAGACTTAAGCACATCTTTTCTACGGTAAGTCACTGCAACTGATAAGGAGCAATTATGGCAGAGCAACCCATCATTAAATTGCGCGACGGCAACATGATGCCGCAGCTTGGCCTTGGCGTTTGGCAAGCAAGCATTGAAGATGCGCGCAACGCGATACTGGAAGCGTTGAAAGTCGGCTATCGCTCCATCGATACCGCGGCCATCTATAAAAATGAGGAAGCGGTAGGACAGGCGCTGCAGGATACTGACGTGGCGCGCGAAGACATTTTTATCACCACCAAGCTGTGGAATGACGACCAAACCAACTGGCAGCAGGCGATAGAAACCAGCCTGCAAAAGTTACAGCTGGAGCAGGTCGATTTGTATCTGATGCACTGGCCGTGCCCGGAGAAAGATAACTACGTCGACGCCTGGAAAGGGATGATTGAGCTGCAGCAGCAGGGCTTAACCAAAAGCATCGGCGTGTGTAATTTCCACGAGACGCATCTCAAGCGTTTGATCGACGAAACCGGCGTAACACCGGTGGTGAACCAGGTGGAGCTGCATCCAATGCTGCAACAGCGCACGCTGCATGCGTGGAATGCGCTGCACCAGATTCAAACCGAATCCTGGAGTCCGCTGGCGCAGGGCGGCAAAGGCGTGTTTGATCAGGAGATCATCCGCGAGCTGGCGAAGAAGTACGGTAAGACGCCCGCACAGATCGTTATCCGCTGGCATCTGGATAGCGGTTTAGTGGTGATTCCTAAGTCGATCACCCCGGAACGTATCCGCGAGAATTTCCAGGTGTTTGATTTCAGGTTAGATAAGACTGAGGTGAGTGAGATCAGTAAGCTGGATAGCGGGAATCGTCTGGGACCGGATCCGGATGCGTTTAACGGCTAGCGTTTTGAAAAGGTCGCCATGAATGGCGACCCTACGGTGCGCATACATGCGCACCGTTTTAATTAAGACGTAGGATTCACCAATAACTGCCCCGCCGTACCGCGATCCGCCATCTCTAGCGCCTGGCTGTAATAGACAAACGGGAAGTGATCCGACGAACTCTGCGGGAAGCTCACCAGCAGCTCAACGCTGCCATCCACCCACACGGTATCTTTCCAGCCGCGATCTTCACCCATCGGCTGCGCACCATTCACATTCTTAATCAGGAACATCACGCCCTGAATATGCAGTGATTGCGGACGATCGGCGTGAATAATCCAGCGCTCAAACGTACCTTGCTGCACGGTGGTGTCAATTCGATTCATATCCCACAGCACGCCGTTAATACCCGGCTCGCTGTCACCAATGCGGAATTCACGCGTGCGTACCGCTACGCCGTCGAGAATCTGATCCGCCAGCAAACGCATTGGCAGATTATCCGTCACCAGTGGCAACAAACCGGTTGGGCGCAAGCTTAGCACCAGCGTGTTGGTCAGAATCGATGACGGCTCAAACAGGCCGCGCAGGCGATCCATAATGCCCGCCGCCGTGCCGGCCGTAATCGAGACTTCATCCCCCTGCGACATGTCTACCAACACTTCACGACGTTCGCCCGGCGCCAGTGACAGCAGCTGTACCGCAACCGGTGCAGGCAAGAACCCTTGATCGCTGGCGATTACCGTAAAGGGACGATTATCGGAGAAGCTAAGATCGAAACGGCGCGCGTTCGAGCCATTTAGCAGGCGCAGGCGCACCCAGCCGCGAGACACTTCCACATAGGGATTTTGTACCCCATTCACCAGCAGCACGTCGCCAATAAAACCGCCGTTGGACGGTGGGTTGTAAACCGGCGTGGCGAAATTATCGAGGCGCTTGTCCTGAATGATCAGCGGGAAATCATCGACACCGTAATGCTTCGGCAAAGGCAACGACTTGCTGACATCATCTTCAACCAGCCACATGCCTGCCAGGCCATTGTAGACGTGCGGCGCCATGCGGTTTGGCGTGTTGGCGTGATACCACAGCGTGCCTGCACCCTGGCGAATCGGCAGCACTGGCGCCCAATCCGCGCCGGCGGACATCAGGCGCGGTGCGCCGCCCATCAAGGCGCCAGGCACCTGCAAACCGCTAACGGTCATGGATACCGGCTCGTTGAGGCGGTTGCTGTAAATCAGCTTCACATCATCGCCGCTGTAAACGCGCACCGTTGGGCCGAGGTACATACCGTTAATGCCCCACACCGGAACTTTGTTACTGTTGCCGCTAAATGACCAGTGGCTGCGCTGCAAGGTTAAAAACAGCGGCTGTCCGCGACGTGATTCAATCAGCGGAGGAATCGGAAGCGGCGTGTCGCCGATGGGCGCGGCAGCGCGGGCGGCGTAAGGCATAGCACCGGAAGCCAGTGCGATACCGGCAGATAGCTGAATAAACTGACGTCTGCTGCAAGACATAAAACTTCAGACCTTTTGAGCGTGGCGTGAAGACGCCGTGTCCATGTTGTTCTAATTAATTATTAGTTGCTGTGCTGCTTAAGAACGGGGCAGATGATCATCTGCCCCATTTTTGCTGGTCAGAGTTTACCGTTTTTTTCGCGCTCGGCGACTTCAGCGTTCAATTCTTCCAGTTTAGCCGACATTAATTCACGGCAGTGCGTGGCGAGCTTGCGCACCGAGGTGGTGGCAAACTGCGACGTATCGACCGGCGGCAGCATCTCAACAATCACCAGGCCGTTATTCCAGCGGTTCAGTTTGATCTTGTCATGAGTGTTGGAGACCACGATCGGAATGATCGGTACGCCAGCCGCCACCGCCGCATGAAACGCGCCGGTTTTGAACGGCAGCAGACCACGACCACGGCTGCGCGTCCCTTCCGGGAACATCCAGAACGAGATGCGCTTTTTGTTGAACTGATTGACCAACTCACTGATGGTGCCGTGCGCTTTAGAGCGATTATCCCGATCAATCAGCAAGTTACCGGTTAGCCAATACAGCTGGCCAAAAAACGGAATCCACAGCAGGCTTTTCTTGCCGACGGTGACCGTTGTTGGCTGCACAATTTTGGCTGCGGTGATCATGTCGTAGTTGTTCTGATGGTTGGCGATGTAGATCGCGTTTCCGTAATGCGCGGCTTCTGGCGGCTTACGCAATTCCACTTTGACGCCAAACACCGTCGACAGACGACCCAGCATATGGCCGAACGTCGCCACGTGACGCGGATTACGCGGTGAAAACAGACACCAGATAATGCCGATAATACTCACCACAATCGAATAAACAATAACAATAATTGCGCGTAAAATTAGTAACATAGATTCCTCAAATTGGGCATTCCATCCCCTGAACTAAAGCGTTACTCTTCGCTCGCGTCGGCTTTTGGACGCGCTGGTGCATTCACTTCTACGCTATCGATGCGTTGCAGCCCGCGCGCGATGCTGCCGCGACGACCGCGATCGGCACGTACTTTCTGCAGATCTTCATCACGCATAATCAGCTTACGTTTGCCGACATAGACGGTGATGGAAGCGCCCGGTGGCAGAATCAGCAGCCACTGGAGTTTGTCGGTGCCGGCAGCGATATCCGCTGACGGAATCGAGATGATTTTGTTGCCCTTGCCTTTCGACATTTGCGGCAGATCGCCGACCGGGAACATCAACATCCTTCCAGCCTGGGTAATCGCCAGCAGCATGTCATCGCCGGAATGCACCGCCATTGGCGTCATCACTTTAGCGTTTTCCGGCAGCGTCAGCAGCGCTTTACCGGCGCGATTGCGCGAAACCAGGTCGGCAAAGGTACAGATAAAGCCGTAGCCCGCATCTGATGCCATCAGCAGTTTCTGATCGTCGGGTTCCATCAGCACCTGCTCAATCACCGCGCCCGGCGGTGGCGTCAGTTTGCCGGTAAGCGGCTCGCCTTGTCCGCGTGCTGACGGCAAGGAGGTGGGATCCAGCGTATAGCTGCGTCCGGTGGAGTCGATAAAGGCCACCGGCTGATTACTCTTACCGCGCGCGGCAGCCAGATAGCTGTCACCCGCTTTGTAGCTCAAGCCCGCGGGATCGATATCGTGGCCTTTGGCGCTGCGCACCCAGCCCATCTGCGACAGCACGATAGTGACTGGCTCGGCGCTCACCAGCTCGGTTTCACTTAGCGCTTTCGCCTCTTCACGTTCGTGCAGCGGTGAACGGCGATCGTCGCCGTAGGTTTGGCTATCGGCCAGCAGCTCTTTCTTCATCAGGTTGCTCATCTTGCGCTCGGACGCCAGAATTGCCTGCAGCTGGTCACGCTCTTTTTCCAGTTCCGCTTGCTCACCGCGAATCTTCATCTCTTCCAGTTTGGCGAGATGACGCAGTTTTAACTCAAGAATGGCTTCGGCCTGGGTTTCGCTGATCTCAAAGCGCGACATCAGCACCGGCTTCGGCTCATCCTCATTACGAATGATGTGGATCACTTCATCAATGTTGAGGAAAGCCACCAACATACCTTCAAGGATATGCAGGCGGCGCAACACGCGATCCAGGCGATAGTTGAGGCGGCGCGTCACGGTCGCGCGACGGTACACCAACCATTCCGACAGAATTTCCAGCAGGTTTTTCACTGCCGGACGGTTATCCAGCCCAATCATATTCAGGTTAACGCGATAGCTTTTTTCCAGATCGGTGGTGGCAAACAGATGATTCATCACCTGCTCCAAATCAACACGATTGGAGCGCGGCACAATCACCAGCCGCGTCGGGTTCTCGTGGTTAGATTCATCGCGCAGATCTTCCACCATCGGCAACTTCTTGTTGCGCATCTGGTTAGCGATTTGCTCCAGCACGCGCGCGCCAGAAACCTGATGCGGCAGCGCGGTGATCACCACGTCGCCATCTTCCTTTTTCCACACCGCACGCTGGCGAATGGAACCGCGACCGCTTTCATAGATCTTACGGATTTCGCTGCGTGGCGTGATGATTTCGGCCTCGGTCGGATAATCCGGGCCTTGCACAATCTCCAGCAGCTCATTCAGCGTGGTATTCGGGCTATCGATCAGTTTAACCGCGGCTTCAGCCACTTCGCGCAGGTTGTGCGGCGGAATGTCGGTTGCCATACCCACGGCAATGCCGGTGGTGCCGTTCAGCAGAATGTTGGGCAGGCGTGCCGGCAACATTTTCGGTTCCTGCAAGGTACCGTCAAAGTTGGGGATGTAATCAGACGTGCCCTGACCGAGTTCACCCAGCAGGATTTCAGCGTATTTTGACAGGCGCGATTCGGTGTAACGCATCGCGGCGAAAGATTTCGGATCGTCGGGTGCGCCCCAGTTTCCCTGGCCATCTACCAGCGGATAGCGATAGGAGAACGGCTGCGCCATTAACACCATCGCTTCATAGCAGGCGCTATCGCCATGCGGATGGTATTTACCCAGCACGTCACCCACGGTACGCGCCGATTTTTTGAATTTGGCACTGGCATTCAGGCCCAATTCAGACATGGCATACACAATGCGGCGCTGCACTGGCTTGAGACCGTCGCCGATATACGGCAACGCACGGTCCATGATCACGTACATGGAGTAGTTCAGGTACGCGTTTTCCGTAAACTTGTGCAGGGCTAGACGCTCTGCACCATCCTGCGTCAATTCGCTCATTAAGATCGCATCCTCACTTCGTGGCCCGCAACGACGGGTCATCCGGCGCTCATTTGGCGAGGATATTACCTTATTCGTGCGATTTAGTCACAAAGAAGCCGGTGCAGCGAAAAGATTCCTGCGGCGCTAAATAACGTGATATCGCTTAGAAAAATAAAAGGGGATGCGAGCGACATCACACTTAATATCGCCAATGTTATGTGAGCAAGCTCGCAATTAATTTCCTTTTTCGTTTTGCATATTAATTATGTCCTGTCACGCGGACAACATTTAGTATTGTTGCTTACGCCTGACTCTCCTAAATTCATACTCCACAAGACCCACACTTTTGCGCTTCTGATTTCTGGCATGGAATAAATATAAACATCACGTCGCCATTAACGTATTGCCAAAATAAGGGTGAACGCATGCAAATACTGACTTCACGACAACACCGATTAGTAAAATTGCTGCTGCATCATGCCGCTCCGCAGCCCAGTAAAGCGTTAGCGTTACAGCTTGGCGTGTCTGAGAAAACCATTCAGCGCGATTTACAGTGGCTTGAGAGCTGGCTCAGCAACTGGTCGCTGCAGCTGGAAAAAATGCCGGGACGCGGCGTACGCCTGCGGGTGGATGATATCCAACTGCGCTTGCAGCTTGAGCAGCAGCTTACCGGCGATGAGAGCAGCGCCGAAGCGCTCAGCCACAATAGCCGAAGAGTGAAGATTGCCTCGCAGTTATTGAGTGATGCGCCGCGCGCCACCTCAATCAGCAAGCTTTCGGAACGCTACTTTATTAGCCATGCGTCTATCGTGAACGATCTGAAGGTGATTGAAGAGTGGCTGCAACCGCTGGGGTTAACTTTACAGCGCGGCCCCAGCGGCACCCATATTGAAGGCAATGAGCAGATGCTACGCCAGGCGATGGTGTCGCTGATTAATGATGTGATGCAGCAAAATGTCGCTGGTACACCGCTGCTGCCGCGGCTCGATCCCGGTAGTCAGCAGGCGCTGGTGCACTATTTTGGTGATGAAGATGTGGCGTTTGTGCAGCGGCTCCTTAAGCACATGGAGCAGCAGCTGAGTTATCCGCTGGGCGATGCGTGGTATCTCAACCTGTGCACTCATATTCTGATCATGATGCATCGAATGGCGCAGGGTAATGCACTGGCGCTGGAAACGCTAACCAGCGCGCACGATCTCGATCAGCGCATTCTCACTATTGCGCAGCACATGGTGACGCAGATTGAGCAACGGATGTGCTGCGCGCTGCCAGCGGATGAAGTGGGCTTTATTTATCAATATATCGTTTCGTCCGGCATTGTCGTGGAAGAACGCGGTGACAATACGCCGCTACATAATCAATTTTCCACTGCGGAATCAGTAAAAATCACCTGTGAATTGATCGATCGCTTTTCATCTTTTATTCAGCAGGACTTAGCGCAAGACCGTTTATTATTTGAAGGATTATTGGTTCATATAAAGCCCTTATTAAATCGACTCAAATACCATATTCATATTCGTAATCCGCTGCTGGAGGATATTCAGCAGGAAATGAAAGAAATATTTTCCCTGACTAAACAGGCGATGCAATTAACCGCGCGCAGCCAGGGACTTTCATCGGTGGCGGATGACGAAATAGGCTATTTGTGTGTGCATTTCCAGGCCGCGCTGGAGCGGCAAATCGCCCATAAACGCATCCTGGTGGTGTGCTCCAGCGGGGTGGGTACATCGCATTTGCTCAAGAGCCGCATCCTGCGCGCCTTCCCGGATTGGGAAATTGTTGGCGTGGTATCGGCCAGCAATCACGCGGCTTTCTGCCAGCACCAAACGGTGGATCTGGTGATTACCACCATTCACCTCAACGCCGCGGCAATTCCGTCGGTGTATGTCAGTGCCTTCTTTAACGATGACGATATTCGGCGGGTGACTGACGCCATGATTGGCAGCCAGCTACCTGACGGCGCGTCCTGCGCGTTGGCTGAACATTAATTGAATGAGGATTCACCATGGATATTTCCCGCATTCTCACGCCACGCCGCGTTAACCTAGCGCTAACCGCCACCAGCAAAGAAGAAGCGATTCATGAGCTGACCGATTTGCTCTACCACGATGGTGCCATCAGCGATCGCGCCGCATTTATCGAAGATGTCTGGCTGCGCGAGGCCGAAGGTTCCACCGGCTTCGAAAATCACATCGCCATCCCGCACGGTAAATCTGCGGCGGTGAAGCACACCACGCTTGCCATCGGCCGCACCCAGCACGACATTCCGTGGGAAACGCTGGATGGCAGCCAGGTGCGCTGCATCATCCTGTTCGCCGTGCGGCTGGAAGATCAGAACACCACCCATATTCGCCTGTTGTCGCAGGTGGCCAGCGCGCTGGCCGATGATGAGGTGATAGCCCAACTGCTGGTAGAAAACGATCCCAGCAATATCATCCGGCTGTTTAGTCAGTACGCCGAAACCGATCTCTGTTAACACCCTAACGCTTTGAGGTGACACATGAATATCGTCTGTGTAGCAGCCTGCACGGCAGGCATCGCGCATACCTATATTGCGCGCGAGAAACTGATCAAAGGCGCGCACGCGCTGGGCCACACCATCCACGTGGAAACGCAGGGCACTATTGGCACCGAAACCGCGCTGACGCAGGAGGACATTGCCGCCGCTGACGTGGTGATCCTTGCGGTCGACGTGAAGATCAAAGGCGAAGAGCGCTTCCAGGGCAAACCCATTGTGCGAGTGAAAACCGAAGTGGTGATTAAGTCACCGGTGAAATTCCTCGAAAAAGTGGCGGATTCACTGGCGCGCGCCTGAGGAGATCCATCATGAGTGATAACAAACGTCAGTACGGTCAGGAGATCAAAGGCCATCTGCTCACCGGTATTTCCTGGATGATCCCGCTGATCGTCGCCGCCGGGATCTGTATCGCCCTTGGGCAGGTGATCGGCGGGCCGGACGTCGGCAAACACACCGGCACCCTCGCCTGGATGCTTAATCAGATCGGCGGCTGGGGCATGGGCCTGATCGTACCGCTGATCAGCGCGGCGATCGCCTATTCGATCGCCGATCGTCCCGGCTTTGCGCCCGGCCTGATCGTCGGCTTTATCTGCGGCCAGATCGGCACCGGTTTTATTGGCGGCATTTTCGGGGGTTTCCTCGTCGGTTACACGGTGCTGCTGCTGCGCCGCACCATCAGGCTGCCGAAATCAATGCAGGGATTAATGCCGATTATGGTGCTGCCGGTGCTCAGCACCGTTATTGCCGGGCTACTGATGATGACCTTTATCGGCCAGCCGATTGTCTGGCTGCAAAAGGCGCTGATTGCGCTGCTGGAATCGATGCAGGGCGGCTCAAAGTTTGTGATGGGCGCGATTCTAGGCGCGATGGCCACCTTCGACTTCGGCGGACCGGTGAACAAAACCATGTCGCTGTTCGCCGACGGCATGCTGGTTGACGGCATTTACGGGCCGGAAGCGGTGAAGTTTGTCGGCTCAATGATTCCGCCATTCGGTATCACGCTGTCGTATCTGCTGAGCCGCAACAAGTACACCAAAGCGGAAAAAGAGGCGCTGAAAGCCGCCTTCCCGATGGGCATCTGCATGATTACCGAAGGGGTGATTCCGATTGCAGCACGTGACCTGTTCCGCGTGGTCGGCAGCTGTGTTGTGGCCTCGGCCATCGCCGGTGGGTTGATTATGGTGTGGGGCGTGGGCGCACCGGTGCCGCACGGCGGGATGTTTGTGGTGCCGCTGTTCAATAAACCCTGGCTGTTCTGCTTAGCGCTCGGCATCGGCACCACGGTGTGCGGCGTGATGCTGTCGGTGCTGAAAAAACCGGTTACCCAAGCGGATGAAGAGTTCGATGACGTGGAAGCACCCGGCGTCCGCGATGAAGAGATCAAATTCACTCTGGAATAAGGAGCCACTATGTTTGCCATGATGAATGACCTGATTCAGGCCGCTGCCCAACAGCGCTACGCGGTGCTGGCGATCAACTGCTTCAACCTTGAAACCGCGCGTGCCGCCATTCAGGCCGCTGAGCAGCAGCGCGCCCCGCTGATTCTGAATGTTTACCAGGGACATAGCGCGCACTTTCCGCCGGCGATTGCGGTGCCATTGGTAAAAGCGCTGGCCGAATCGGCTCGCGTGCCGGTGGCGCTGGCGCTCGATCACGGCAAAGCGTTTCCGCTGATTGGTCAGGCATTTCGCGCCGGCTTTACCGGACTGATGATTGATGCTTCATCTGAACCGCTGGCAGAAAACATTCGCCAGACTGCCGCCGTGGTGAAGATGGCACATACCGCGGGCGTTTGCGTGGAAGGCGAGCTCGGACATATCGCTGATGCGCCAACCTATGAACTGGCCGATGCCTCGGTGAAGATGACGCAGGTGGCGGACGTGCTGCCGTTTATCGAACAAACCCATATCGATCTGCTGGCGATTTCGGTCGGCACGGCGCACGGACTTTATCCGGCTGGGGTGAAGCCGAAGATCGATTTCCAGCGCTTAGAGGAGTTGCACGTGGTCTCCACCCGGCCGCTGGCGCTGCATGGCGGTTCAGGCACGCCCGCGGAGGATATTCGTCGCGTGAGCGAGTTTGGCGTCGCCAAGATCAACGTCGGTGCGGCGGTGTTTGAAGGCGGAAAAAGGGCCGTCGAACAGGCGCTAAAGCATCCCCACGCCGAGTTAGCCGATCTGCTTGGGCTCATGGAATCTGCCTGCCGTGAGGTGGTGGCTGAGTATCTGAGCTGGTCGGGATCGGCGGGCAAGGTTTAGCCATCGGTTGATTGGCGGTCGCCATGAATGGCGACCCTACATCGCATTATCAATTTCACATTCATATCCATCATCGGGTCGGCGCGCGCGTCGGCTCCGGTAAACATCACGCTGAGGAAAAATTAACATGTTGATTTCAATGAAAGAAATGTTGGCACCGACTCGTGAACACCGCTACGCGATTGGCGCATTTAACGTGGCGGACAGCTGCTTTATTCGCGCGGTAGTCGAAGAAGCCGAAGCCACGCATACGCCAGCCATCATCTCCATCCACCCGAGCGAGCTGGAGTTTGTCACTGACGAATTCTTTGGCTATGTGCGTGAACGTACGCTCAAGAGCAAGGTGCCTTTCACTATCCACCTCGATCACGGCGCCTCCATCGCTCAGGTGCTGCGCGCCATTCAGTGCGGTTTCACCTCGGTGATGATCGATGGTTCCCTGCTGCCTTATGAAGAGAACGTGGCGCTGACTAAAGAGGTGGTGAAGCTGGCGCATTCTGTAGGCGTTTC
Source organism: Pantoea sp. BRR-3P (assembly GCF_039621635.1). Classification (NCBI taxonomy): domain Bacteria; kingdom Pseudomonadati; phylum Pseudomonadota; class Gammaproteobacteria; order Enterobacterales; family Erwiniaceae; genus Pantoea; species Pantoea sp. BRR-3P. The sequence goes on along the minus strand of NZ_CP155066.1, from coordinate 398,457 downwards.
GGTGGAAGGTGAACTGGGCACCATTGGCGATACCGGAACGTCGGTAGAAGGCGGCGTAAGTAAGGTGATCTACACCGAACCGGCGCAGGCGGAAGATTTTGTACAGCGCACCGGCGTGGATACGCTGGCGGTGGCGATCGGCACCGCGCACGGCATCTACCCGAAAAATATGAAGCCAGAATTGCAGATGCATATCCTGAAAGACATTTCGCAGCGCCTCACCATCCCGCTGGTGCTACACGGCGGTTCGGCCAATCCAGATGCAGAGATCGCCGAAGCGGTGACGCTGGGCGTGGGTAAAATCAATATCTCTAGCGACATGAAATACGCCTACTTCGCTAAGCTGCGTGAGATTCTGGCGCGCGAAACCTGGTGGGATCCCAACGTGATTTACCCCGATGCCATCACTGCCGCGAAGGAAGTCATTCGCTACAAAATGAATCTGTTTGGTGGGTTGGGTAAGGCGAGTTTGTACTGATCGTTCTACTACCTTGTGCAATAAATTGCGCCGCTACAGAAAATACGAGTGTAGCGGCGCGGTTTATCGCGCATTTTTTTGCCATTCCGCTTGCTCGGATTGTTTCATAACCTGCCGCATTATTGCTTTTTTGGCAAAAGTGTTGTGATCAATCACGCATTTTTCTCTTTCCTGCGCGCGCGTAGAGTGTGCGCCATCAACGAGAAACGGAGCGAGTTATGAGCAATATTTTAATTATCGACGGCGGCAAAACCTTCGCCCATTCGAAAGGCGAGCTGAACCACACTTTGACAGAAGTTGCTGCCAGCCAGCTGCGCGACCTTGGCCACCAGGTGCAAGTGACCATTGCCGATAGCGATTATAATGTGGCAGAAGAAGTGCAAAAGTACCTCGATAGCGATGTGGTGATCTATCAGATGCCGGGTTGGTGGATGGGTGAGCCGTGGACCGTAAAAAAATACATTGATGATGTCTTCACCGAAGGCCACGGTTCACTGTATGCCAGCGATGGTCGTACGCGCAGCGATGCCGGTAAAAAATACGGTTCTGGCGGGTTAATCCAGGGCAAAAAATATATGCTGTCATTGACCTGGAATGCGCCGCTGGAAGCCTTTAACGATCCAGAGCAGTTCTTCGAAGGCGTTGGCGTGGATGGTTTGTATCTGCACTTCCACAAAGCCAATCAGTTCCTGGGGATGGACGCTTTGCCGACCTTTATCTGTAATGATGTGATTAAAATGCCGGACGTGCCGCGCGATATTGAACGTTATCGGACTCATCTCAGCCAGATCTTTGCTTAACTGTAAGCACCCAGGGAAAAGAGGAAGCACTATGTTAACCGTCGTTGCAGAAATTTGTGTGAAACCAGGCCGCCGCAAGGTCGTGCTGGATGCCATCAACAAACTGATTCCTACCGTGCTGGAAGAAGAGGGGTGCCATCAATACGATGCACTCGTCGATCACCAGGCGCAGGTGCCGTGGAAACAGAATTCGCCTGACTCTATTTTTATGCTGGAACAGTGGGAATCACTGCGTCATCTCGAGCAGCATCAGCAGATGCCGCACATGGATGCCCATCGCTCAGTGATTAAAGACGACGTGGTGGATGTGAAAATCCTCGTGCTGGAACCCGTGGGCTAATGCGCTTAGGCCTCTGCCCGGTGCAGAGGCTTTTTACTAAAGTAGCTGATTTTCTTCAATCTTCTCACGCAGAAAATCGAGAAAGCAGGTAATGCGCGACGTCAGAGATTGATTGCGGTAATAGACAGCATGAATCGGTAGACGAAGCTCACGCGTCTCCTGCTCCAGTACCTGCACCAGCTTTCCTCGCTCACGATCCTCACGACTGACAAAATCCGATAATCGTGCAATGCCCTGCCCGGCCAACGCCAGCTGACGTAACGTTTCGCCGCTTGACGCCGAGAGCGTCGGTTTTATCTGCAAAAACTCGCCTTCGCGCTGCCATACCGGCCAGATGTTATGCGCATCCAGCTGGCTAAAACCGAGCAGCTGGTGGCTGGACAAAGCGGCAACGCTCTCCGGTGCGCCATGCTGTTGCAAATAAGCCGGGCTGGCCACTAAACGCGTGGCGCTGCTGCCCAGCACGCGAGCGCGTAGCGTTGAATCACGCAGTTCCCCCACACGAATGGCAATATCGGTTTGCTGCTCCAGCAGATCGATCATGATGTCGTCGGTATTCAGTTCCAGCAGGATTTGTGGATAACGCTGACGGAACTCAGCCACCAGCGGCACAATCACATGCAGCATAAACGGCGCGTTGGCGTTTACCCGTAATCTTCCGGATGGGATCTCACGGCGCTGGGCGATCTGCTCTTCAGCTAGCTCGACGGCGGAGAGGATCTGGCGCGCATGATCGAGAAAAATCAGGCCTTCTTCCGTGAGCGCAAGGCGACGGGTAGTACGATGTAAAAGCGTGGTTTGTAACTTACCTTCGAGGCGGCTCAGCGCCCGACTGATACCTGAACTGGTTTGATCAAGCTGATCGGCAGCAGCGGTAATCGATCCGCTATCCACTACCGCTACCCAGGCGCGTAACTCTTCCAGTGTGATTTTCACGTTCCCTTCCCCGGCGAATAGCAAAATAATAAAGGACGCCGCAGCGCCCCTTATTGTTAGACTTCGAGGTCGGCTAAATCGCCTTTCTCTTGCAGCCAGTTACGGCGGTCTTCCGAACGTTTCTTCGCCAGCAACATATCCATAACGCGTAGCGTTTGCTCCACATCATCATCGCTCACCGTCAGCTGAACCAGACGACGCGTGTTGGGATCGAGCGTGGTTTCACGCAGTTGCAGCGGGTTCATTTCACCCAGGCCTTTAAAGCGCTGCACATTTGGCTTGCCTTTCTTGCGCTTCAGCTGCTCCAGCACGCCCTCTTTCTCATCCTCGTCCAGCGCGTAATAGACTTCCTTGCCGAGATCGATGCGATAGAGCGGTGGCATCGCCACATACACGTGGCCGTGCTGCACCAGCGAGCGGAAATGCTTCACAAACAGCGCACACAGCAAGGTCGCAATGTGTAAACCATCCGAGTCCGCATCCGCAAGGATACAGATCTTGCCGTAACGCAGCTGGCTCAGATCGTCGCTGTCGGGATCGATACCGATCGCCACAGAGATATCATGCACTTCCTGAGAGGCCAGTACTTCATCTGAAGAGACTTCCCAGGTATTGAGGATCTTACCTTTCAGCGGCATGATCGCCTGATATTCACGATCGCGCGCCTGTTTGGCCGATCCGCCGGCGGAATCCCCTTCCACGAGGAACAATTCCGTCTTGTTCAGATCCTGCGCGGTGCAGTCCGCTAGCTTGCCGGGCAATGCCGGCCCGCTGGTGAGTTTTTTACGCACGACCTTCTTCGCTGCACGCATACGGCGCTGGGCGCTGGAGATCGCCAGCTCGGCCAGCATTTCAGCTGCCTGCACGTTCTGGTTCAGCCACAGGCTAAAGGCATCTTTCACTACGGCTGAGACAAACGCCGCACACTGACGTGACGACAAGCGTTCTTTAGTCTGACCGGCAAATTGTGGATCCTGCATCTTCACCGACAGCACGTAAGCGCAGCGATCCCAGATATCTTCCGCTGAGAGCTTTACGCCGCGCGGCAGAATATTGCGGAATTCACAAAACTCGCGCATCGCATCCAGCAAACCCTGACGTAAGCCGTTGACGTGCGTGCCGCCTTGCATGGTCGGGATCAGGTTAACGTAGCTTTCTGTCAGCAGTTCACCGCCTTCCGGCAGCCACAGCAGCGCCCAATCTACTGCTTCAACATCGCCAGCAAAGCTGCCGACGAACGGTTTTTCCGGCAGCGTTGGCAGGCCATCGACCGCTTCGCAGAGGTAGTCAGTCAAACCATCCTGATACATCCACGTCTGTTCGGTGTCGTTAACCTTGTCTTTAAAGACAATCTCCACGCCTGGGCACAGCACGGCTTTGGCTTTTAACAGATGCGATAAGCGGGAAACTGAGAAGCGCGGGCTATCGAAGAAGCTGGCATCTGGCCAGAAATGCACGCTGGTGCCGGTATTACGTTTGCCAACGGTGCCGGTAACCGTAAGATCCTGTACTTTGTCGCCATTTTCAAAGGCGATCTGGTAGATTTCGCCGTTGCGGCGCACGGTGACTTCGACCCGCTTAGATAAGGCGTTAACCACCGAGATCCCCACGCCGTGTAGACCGCCGGAGAACTGATAGTTTTTATTGGAGAATTTGCCGCCCGCATGCAGCCGACAAAGAATCAGCTCAACCGCAGGCACGCCCTCTTCGGGATGGATATCCACCGGCATGCCACGCCCGTCATCAATCACTTCCAGCGACTGATCGGCATGAAGAATCACTTCCACGCGTTTAGCATGACCCGCCAGCGCCTCATCGACGCTGTTATCGATCACTTCCTGGCCTAGATGGTTCGGGCGCGTGGTATCGGTGTACATCCCCGGACGACGACGCACCGGTTCAAGGCCGGTCAGGACCTCAATGGCATCGGCATTATAGCTTGATTGGCTCATCGTAAATGTCTGATTAGCAATAAGAAAATGGCCCCACCTCGCGAAATTACTGAGCGTTTAATCCCAGAAAATCAATAATTTGTGCGAAATGGCGTTCGAATCCGATATAGGCATGATTGCCGCCCTCTTCAACCGTCTGGCGGCATGCGCTGTAATACTCCAGCGCCTGGCGATAGTCGAGTATTTCATCGCCGGTTTGTTGCAGCAACCAAAGTAAATCGGGCGCTTCAAGAGGGTCAATCTGCATGACTTTCAGATCGTAAATGTGGCGAGACTCTAACACATATTGCTGGCCGGTGTAGGGATTACGATTTTCCCCCAGATAATCCACCAGCAGCTCAAACGGGCGCACGGCGGGATTGACCACCACCGCGGGCAACATAAAACACTGCGACAGCCAGGTAGCAAAATAACCGCCGAGCGACGATCCTACCAACCCCAGCGGTTCACCCGCATATTGCATCACCAGATCTTCCAGCATACTGGCTGCTTCCGCCGGGAAAGCCGGCAGCTGTGGCACCATAACCTGAAGCTGCGGATGCCGCTCGCTGAGCCATTGTTGCAGCTGGGTGGCTTTCGCCGATTGCGGTGAACTGTTGAATCCATGCAGATAGATCAGCGCCGCCATCGCTTAGTAGCCCTCAGAATCAAGGTCGGGGCGGAACATGTCACTTTGCAAGCGGTTCACTTCGGTTTCCAGCGTGCCGTCCGGTTGCAAGGTAAACCAGCGCCAGCCAGGGGCGAGCGTATCAATGGTGAAGTTGGTGCAGTGAGGTTTGAACTGTACGCAGGTTGACGGCGAAGCCAGCACGCGACGGCCATGCCAATCGAGATCGAGTTCCTGATGAATATGACCGCACACCAGATTTCGCGCACGCGGGAAGTGTTGCAACACCGCTTCCAGCTGATGAGGATTGCGTAAACTGTGCTGATCTAACCAGGTACAGCCGGAAGCGAGTGGATGATGGTGCAGCAGCACCAGCGTATGACGCTCCGGATATTTGCGCAGAGCGCTATCCAGCCACTCCAGTTGATATTCACTCAACATGCCGTGCGGCACGCCAAACACCTGGCTATCCAGCAGTACCAGCTGCCAGTGATCGCCTAATAAGACATGCTTGTCTGACTTAATGCCGGCATCAGCTAAGGTATCCACCATCGCTGGCTGAAAATCGTGATTACCCGGCAGCCAGACGCAAGGCTTTGGCAGGCGTGAAATGCCCGCTACAAAGTGTTGGTAAGCTTCAACGGTGTGATCCTGAGCGAGATCGCCTGTGGCGATAATCAGATCATAGTTATGCTGCTGTGCCTCAATGGCGTCCAGCACGGCATCAAAACTCGACCAGGTATTCACCCCAAGTAGCGATTGATGTTTTCCAGCAAAAAGATGGGTATCCGTGATTTGTAAAATCCTGATATCAGACCCATCTACCGCAGGAAGAGTTAGCAGGCTATCCAAAGCGTTTCCTTAATCTCCACGCCATCGTTGCTTTTTACGCTATCAGCAGACCGGTACGGCCACAGCGCCGTGCGCCAGGCAGTAGCGCAGCCAATCCGCAAGGAACTGGTTAATCTGATGTTTTTCATCGCGCTGATGCAGTTTTTTATTAGGATAATCATAGCGCGCTTTAAAACGGTAGATCTGTTTAGTGGAACACACTTCAGCGACCATCGCATCATGATAGAGCCGCACGGACATGGATGGCAGGCTCCAGTAGCTCACCGCCGGCGCCACCTGGCGCACTTCAACCAGCGTGGTGTAGCGCGTTGATTCTTCGATGGTGAGCTGATAACTGGCGCCGTTCACCTGATAAATCACCGATGCGCCTGCTTCGTCATTACGCGGCAGCAGGCGGCGCAGCTGAGCGAAATTGGTTTCGCACAGACGCATCATTTCGGGAAAGTCAGGGGTGTAGCGCTGTTTCATTTTAGCTTCCACTCTTCTCGTAGTTTTTCATGGTGCAACGCCAGCCATTGCAAGGCGATGACAGATGCTGCGTTATCAATTATCCCCTCTTCCACCCAGCGATAGGCCTGTTCACGGCTTACCACATGGACAAGAATATCCTCATTTTCTTCCTCCAGCCCGTGATTTCCCTCTGCCAGGCTGGCATCCACTTCGCCCACCAGCACCGACAAACGTTCAGACGTTCCGCCCGGGCTGGCTAAGTAATTCACTATCGGTTTGACGCGACCAACCTTGAGGCCGGCCTCTTCTACCGCCTCACGGCGCGCGACATCTTCCGGTGTTTCACCGGTTTCGATAATGCCGGCCACCATTTCCAGCAGCCAGGGCGTTGGGCTGGAATCATAAGCCGGGATGCGGATTTGTTCGATCAGCACCACTTCGTCACGTAAGGGATCATAGGGTAGCAGCACGGCAGCGTGACCGCGCTCAAAAACTTCGCGTACCACTTCACCACTCATTTCGCCATTAAAACGGCGGTGACGAAAACGGTAACTCACGATGGAAAAAAAACCATCGTAACGCGTTTCGCGTGCAATAATTTCTACATCGTTTTTTGTGAAAGTCACAGGGGATTTTTTTTCACTTACCATCGTCTGATTCCTTATGCAGATTGGGGTGGAGCAAAGAAAAGCCAAGCCCGCCGCTCCGTCCGAGTGGTTCTTTTTGAATTAATTGCGTAAATTAGGGGAAGAAGGCACGTTCAGCCAACTTATCTCTGACGCCGCCTCTGTAGAATCGGCGATTATTTTTTTGGCTTACCTGCAGCGCTACCAGTGCAATTTGCTGCAACAAAAGGAATGCAAATGAAAAAACTGCTCCCACTTTTTATTGGACTGAGCCTGGGCGGATTCAGCCTGGCCAGCCAGGCAGAAAACCTGTTGCAGGTCTATCAGCAGGCGCGCCTTAGCAACCCCGATCTGCGTGCTTCCGCTGCGGATCGCGACGCTGCATTTGAAAAGATCAATGAAGCGCGTAGTCCTTTATTGCCGCAGCTAGGCTTGGGCGCAGATTATACTTATAACAATGGCTACCGCGACAGCAGCGGACTTCATTCCAACACGACCAGCGCGTCTCTGCAATTAACTCAAACTATTTTCGACATGTCGAAATGGCGCGCGCTGTCACTGCAGGAAAAAGCGGCTGGTATCCAGGACGTCACTTATCAGGTTGCCCAGCAAGACCTGATTCTGAACAGTGCAACTGCCTATTTCAACGTGTTGAAGGCGATCGATACGCTTTCTTACACTGAAGCACAGAAACAATCGATCTACCGCGAATTGGATCAAACCACCCAGCGCTTCAACGTTGGGCTGGTGGCGATCACTGACGTTCAAAACGCCCGCGCGCAATATGACAGCGTACTGGCTAACGAAGTGACTGCCCGCAACAACCTCGATAACGCCGTGGAATCGCTGCGCCAGATTACCGGCATGGATTATCTGTCGCTGGCTTCACTGAATATCGATCGTTTTAAAACGGCGCGTCCCGATGCCGTTGCTGCGCTGCTGAAACAAGCTGAAAGCCGTAACCTGAACTTGCTTTCTGCACGTCTGAGCCAGGATCTGGCACGTGAGCAGATTCGTTCAGCAGAAACCGGCCACATGCCAACGCTGGATTTGACGGCCTCAACCGGTATGTCTAACAGCAAATATGGCGGCAGCCGCGCGAACCAGAGCGCAAGCAGCACCGACTCAATTACCGGTTCTAACCAGGTTGGCCTGAGCTTCACCATGCCGCTGTACAGCGGTGGTTCTGTGACTTCACAGGTGAAACAGGCGCAGTACAATTATGTTGCCGCTAGCGAGCAGCTGGAAGGCGCGCACCGTAGCGCGGTGCAAACCGTCCGTTCCTCATTCAACAACGTGAATGCGTCTATCAGCAGCATCGATGCCTACAAGCAGGCGGTTGTCTCTGCGCAGAGTTCACTTGATGCGATGGAAGCCGGCTATCAGGTGGGTACGCGTACGATCGTGGATGTGTTGGATGCCACCACCACGCTGTTCAACGCTAAACAGCAGCTTTCTGACGCACGTTACAGCTACCTCATTAACCAGCTGAATATTAAATATGCGCTGGGTACGCTGAACGAGCAGGATCTGCAACAGCTGAACAGTTCACTCGGCAAAGAGGTGACGACAGCACCCGAAGTTGTTGCACCGGAAAACAACCAGCAAGCCGCCCGCGTGGATAACGGTCCGCAGACAACAGCGCCTTCAAGCGCCGCACGAGCGCGTCCCGCTGCCGCCCGCAGCAGTGGAAATCCCTTCGGTAATTGATTTATAAAGGGGTCGCTTGCGGCCCCTTTCGCATTCAATCGTATAACAACGTAAAGATCCCCTCTCCCTCTGGCGTCACGCTTCATTTTCCACCACTCATCCCCTATCCTAACCCCCACCTTTGGGCACAGGATAAAGATAATGAAACGGACGAAAAATATTCGCCACGCCGCTTTCCGTAAAAGCTGGCAGGCACGCCACTTAACGCCGGTTGCATTTGCCGTTAGCGCAGTGTTTATGCTGGCAGGCTGCGAACAGAGTGACGAAACGGTTTCCCTCTACCAAAACGCGGATGATTGTGCAAAAGCCAATCCAGGCGAGAGCGCGCAATGTACCACTGCGTACAATAACGCCTTGAAAGAAGCCGAACGTACCGCGCCAAAATATGCCACGCGTGAGGATTGCGTTGCAGAGTTTGGTGAAAATCAGTGCCAGCAAACGCCGGCGCAGGCAGGCGTTGGTACCACCGCGAATAACGCGGAAGCACAGCAAAGCGGCAGCTTCTGGATGCCGTTGATGGCCGGTTACATGATGGGGCGGATGATGGGCGGCGGCGCAGGCTTTGCCCAGCAACCGCTCTTCTCACCGAAGAATCCAAATAGCCCAGCAAACGGCAAATTTGTTGATGCAGCGGGTAAAAATTACGGTAATGCCACCTCAGGCCGCACAATGAACGTGCCAAAAACCGCCATGGCACCTAAACCGGCAACCACCTCCACCATTACCCGCGGCGGTTTCGGTGACAGCGTGGCAAAACAAAACACCATGCAGCGCAGCAGTGCCTCCGGCACCAGCAGCCGTTCGCTGGGAGGCTAAGCCGCAGCATGCAACGTATTGCAATCAGCGAGCGCCCAGACTGGCGTGAAAAAGCAGCGGAGTATGGCTTCCAGTTTCACACCATGTATGGCGAGCCGTACTGGTGTGAAGATGCTTACTATCAGTTCACGCTAGCGCAGGTTGAACAGCTGGAAGAGACCACCGCCGAACTGCATCAGATGTGTTTACAGGCCGTAGAAAAAGTGGTGAATAGTGAGGCGCTACTCACCCGTTTCTGCATTCCTAAGCACACATGGGATTTTGTGCGTGAGTCCTGGAAGCTACGTCAGCCTTCACTTTATTCGCGCCTCGATCTGGCATGGGATGGTAAAGGTGATGCCAAACTCCTGGAAAATAATGCCGATACGCCAACCTCGCTGTATGAAGCGGCATTCTTTCAGTGGATCTGGCTAGAAGATCAAGTTAAAGCGGGCAATCTGCCGCACGGCAGTGACCAATTCAACAGTCTGCAAGAGAAGTTGATTGATCGCTTTGCCACACTGCATCAGCAACACGGTTTTAACTGGCTGCACTTTTCCTGCTGCCGGGACACCGAAGAAGATCGCGCTACGGTGCAATATCTGCAGGACTGCGCTACCGAAGCCGGGCTGCCGAGTGAATTTCTCTATATTGATGAAATTGGGTTAGGCGAAAGAGGCCAGTTTACCGATGTAAACGATCAGGTTATCAGCAACCTATTTAAACTCTATCCGTGGGAATTCATGCTGCGCGAAGTATTCTCTACCAAGCTCGCGGATGCCGGTGTCCGTTGGCTGGAGCCTGCGTGGAAAAGCATTATATCCAATAAGGCGCTGCTGCCGCTGCTGTGGGAGATGTTCCCAAACCATCCTAACCTGCTGCCCGCCTATTTTGCAGATGACAAAAACGCGCCGCAGATGGATAAATATGTGGTGAAACCGCTGTTTTCGCGCGAAGGGGCCAATATTCGCATCATCGAAAATGGTCAGGAGATCGCGCGTGCCGACGGCCCGTATGGCGAAGAAGGCATGATTATTCAGCAGTTCTATCAGTTACCTAAATTTGGTGATAGCTACACGCTGATTGGTAGCTGGCTGATTGACGATCAACCTGCCGGCATTGGCCTGCGTGAAGATCGTGCCTTGATCACTCAGGATCTGTCTCGCTTTTATCCCCACACTTTTATTGAGTAAACGCTGCGCCGCCCGCAATCCTCGGGCGGCCAGAATAGTTAACCAACCTGCACTGACATCATACTGATCGCGCCCATCTCCATCCCTTCCACCGGGAGCGTAATCGCTTCATCAGCGGCGCGTGCGCCCAGAATATACAGCAGCGGCAGATAGTGTTCCGGCGTTGGGTTTGACTGCTGCGCATCTGGATGTTGCATAAAATTCACCAGAGGATGATCCCCCACCTCGCCCTGGAAGCTCAGGTTCTCACGTACGAACTGATTAAAACTCTCTGCCCAGGGATAAGCGGTTTCTGCTCCCTGCCAGCGCAGCATACGCAGATTATGTACCACGTTACCGCTAGCAACGATCATCACACCTTCGTCGCGTAACGAGGCTAGCCTTTGCCCCACTTCGTAGTGCCATGCGGCGGGTTGAGTGCCGTCGATACTCAGCTGCACAACGGGAATATCGGCAGCTGGATACATTTTTGCCAGCACGCCCCAGGATCCATGATCAAATCCCCACTCCTGATCGGCCTTGACTGCAATCGGCGCCAGTAAATCAATCACCTGCTGCGCTAAATCGGGCGATCCAGGCGCCGGGTAGCGCACATCAAATAGCGCTTGTGGGAAACCGCCAAAGTCATGGATGGTGCGTGGATCCTTCATCGCCGTCACGGCCGTACCCCGCGTATACCAATGTGCCGAAACGGCGAGAATAGCGCGCGGTCGCGGCAATGTGGCACCTAAATGCTGCCAGGCTTGGGTATAACGGTTATCTTCCAGGACGTTCATTGGGCTGCCATGACCAAGGAACAGCGCGGGCATACGGGTGTGGCTCATGATTAATCCTCTGGCGAATTGTAGCTTTGTTAACCGCTACGATACGCGCTTTCATGGCCGGATTAACGCTGATAAGCATGATGCTCTTCATCAGTTAATTTGAACAAATTTTCCATTGAAACGCCCATGGCTTTTCCCCTGACGTCAACACACCGGCTTAACCACTTCCCCTTTTCTTTTTGAAGCAAGATTCGTCGCAATCTTACCAATGATATCTCCAGTTATCAGGCACATAGCTTGCAGGCAGCGGCGAGCCAGACAGGTCTTGTTACATCGCCGAAATCTGATTCTTACACTCCACTCGGTTTAACAAACATGAGCGGTGGAACATTATGTTAATTGAGGCGGCAATATTGTGCCTGGCGATGAATATCTACCATGAAGCGCGTGGTGAACCGATTAAAGGACAAATAGCCATAGGTACGTTGACCATGAACCGCGCAAAGGGGGAGATCAAAGAGATCTGCCCTGTGGTGTACGCACCGAAGCAGTTCTCCTGGACGTCTCTCAGAAAAAAACCTTATCGTTCTCCGCCCAGAGAAGACAAGAACTGGCAGCAAGCCAGAAAGCTGGCGAAAAAGATCGTAAAGGGGGAATTAAAAGACGTGACGAAAGGAGCGACCTTTTTTCACGCACACGGTGCTAAACCGGCATGGCGTCATACGTTCCAACGCACAGTGGTGATTGGTAATCATGTGTTTTACGCCAAACGAGCACGCATAAAAAAAGCCGGATAGTGTCTCCGGCCCTTTCTATTATCATCATCCAGTTAGCTGGCCTGACGCGTCTCGCGCTGACGGCGATATGCAACCAGATCTTCGATGGTGACAACCGGCATATCATGTTGCTTAGCAAACACAATCGCTTCTGGCGCATGCGCCATGCTGCCATCATCGTTGGTCAATTCACACAGCACGCCTGCAGGCTTGAATCCTGCCAACGTCACCAGATCGATGGTGGCTTCAGTATGCCCACCACGTGTCAGCACACCGCCTTCACGCGCACGCAGCGGGAAAACATGGCCCGGACGATTTAAGTCAGAAGGCTTAGCGCCATCCGCTACCGCAGCACGAATAGTGGTAATGCGATCGGCTGCAGAAACGCCTGTTGTTACGCCGGCTGCAGCTTCGATTGTTACAGTAAAACCGGTGCCATAAGCGCTGGTGTTATCTTCAACCATCATCGGCAGTTCAAGCTGTTTGCGATGCTCTTCAGTGATACAGAGACAAACAATGCCGCTACCGTGGCGGATAGTTAACGCCATCTGTTCAACGGTCATGGTTTCTGCAGCGAAGATCATATCGCCTTCGTTTTCACGATTTTCATCGTCAAGCACCATCACACCGCGACCATTACGCAGCGCATCAATGGCGCGTTCTACACGCTGTTCAGGCGTGCCAAATTCAGAAAGAAGCGTCTGATTCATGGTAAAAAACCTTATAAAAATATGAGTTACCAGAACCAGGGCGTGCTTAGGAGTGCGTACAAAACACATGGCAATAACGTGACGCGGGCAAAGCCCGGCAGATGTCGTTACCCTCTCCCATCCGGACTCTAACCGTCGGCTCCGGAATCACACCGGATCTGCTGACCTATTACTTTGCAGTGATAGCGCTCGCGGGCTTTCAGCAGACGCTGATTTACCGCCGGTGGGGAATTTCGCCCCGCCCTGAGAATAAGCGGATAAACTATAACGCCAATCATCTGGTCGGGCAATCGACAAAAGTGCAAATGCTTTTGCATTTCCTGCGTTGCGGAATTCAGGTTTAACCTTTTCGTTTCAGGCATTACACTTAATAGCTATTAAGTCCGAACACGCACTGCTATCGGCCACCGTAATCAGGAAATCATCATGATCGACACGAAAAAAATTGAACAACTGGCTCGCCAGGTACATGAAGCTATGCCGAAAGGTATTCGTGATTTTGGCGACGATGTCGAAAAGAAAATCCGTCAGGTTTTGCAGGCGCAATTGACGCGCATGGATTTGGTCAATCGTGAAGAGTTCGATGTACAGACGCAGGTTTTACTGCGCACACGTGAGAAACTTGCCGCACTGGAACAGCGTTTGGCGAAGTTGGAAAGTGAGAGCCCAGCGGCACCGGCTCCAGCGATTATCACGCCCGATCCGGCTGGCAAAATCGATACTCCGCAGTAATGTATTTGGCGGGAGAGATTCTCCCGCCAGCTCAAGCTTAATGGCTGCGAATGGTTTTGATGATGTTGCTGGTTGAAATACCATCTTCAAAGTTGAGCACACGCACGTCGCCGCCGTTCGCCCACACTTCTTTGCTTCCCGCGATATCTTCCGGCTTGTAATCGCCGCCTTTCACCAGCAGATCGGGCAGGACTTCAGCGATGAGACGCTGTGGCGTATCTTCTTCAAACAATACTACCCAATCAACGGCTTCCAGCGCACCCAGCACAATCATGCGGTTTTCCTGCGGATTCACCGGACGCGTTTCGCCTTTCAGCCGCCTGGTAGAAGCATCGCTATTTACCGCCACAATCAGGCGATCGCCTAACTTACGCGCATTGGCCAGATAGGAAACATGGCCCGCATGCAGGATATCGAATACTCCGTTGGTCATAACCACTTTTTCACCGCGCTGGCGCGCCTGCGCCACAGCGGCTTTCAACTCTGACTCATTCATCACGCCAAAACCGCTTTCCGGACGAGCATGAATGGCGTTCTCCAACTCAACGGTGCTGACGGTGGAAGTACCCAACTTGCCTACCACCACACCCGCCGCCGCATTGGCGAGGAAACAGGCATCCTCCAGGCTATCGCCCGCCGCCAATACCGCCGCCAGCACACCAATCACCGTATCACCGGCACCGGTGACGTCATACACTTCCTGCGCCTGCGTGGGCAAATGCAGCGGCGCTTTGCCGGGTTGGAGCAGCGTCATTCCGTTTTCTGAGCGGGTAACCAGCAGCGCGGAGAGTTCGAAATCGGCAATCAGCTGCATACCACGGCTGACAATCTCATCAACGGTTTTGCATTTACCCACCACGGCTTCAAACTCAGACAAATTAGGTGTCAGCAGCGTCGCACCACGATAACGTTCGAAATCCGTGCCTTTTGGATCGATCAGCACGGGCACATTGGCTTCACGCGCCAGCTGAATCATGGTCTGTACGCTATTCAGCGCGCCTTTAGCGTAGTCTGACAGTACCAGCGCACCCGCCTGCTTCAGCGATTGACGCATGCGATCGTGAATCGGCTGCGGATCCACTTCCTCAAACCCTTCTTCGAAGTCGAGGCGAATAAGTTGCTGATTACGGGATAACACGCGCAGTTTGGTAATGGTCGGATGGCTTTTTACTGCTACAAAATCGCAGTCAACCTTCACTTTCTGCAGCGTTTCGCTTAACACTCGCGCGGCATCGTCAGCACCGGTCAGACCAATCAGGCGAGATGCAGCACCGAGCGCGGCAATGTTCATCGCAACGTTAGCCGCACCGCCCGGACGCTCTTCAATGGTATCCACTTTTACCACCGGTACCGGCGCTTCCGGCGAAATACGGCTGGTTGGGCCATACCAATAGCGGTCCAACATCACGTCGCCGACGACCAACACGGTGGCCTTGCCAAAGGTGGGCAGTGTTACTTTCATTCCAAAGACTCCAGACTACGGTCAAAATTATGCGCGGATAATACCATATACCCTTCCTACGTTAAGTTGCAGGGTTTCGAAGCCCTATGGCTCACTGTCCCGCGCGATCTGATTCGGCAACGTTCAACCAACGCTGCCAGCTGCTGTTTACCACCGCTCGCTCAGCGGCAAAGGCGTCGGGCGCAACATGTCCCGGTAATTCCTGTAGCGCAAGATGATGTAGCGCATCACGCAGCGTTACGTAGGCGTGCGTCAGTGCCTGTGCCTCATCTTCCGGCATGATGTGATGCCGGGCCATCAGCTCAAATATGCGCACGTTATCCGACCAGCGCGTCAATGCGGGCTGTGCAGCGGCGTAGCCTAAGACAAAGTATTGTGCGATGAATTCAATATCGGTGATACCGCCCTCATCGGTCTTAATCTCCCAGCGGCCTTTATGTTTATTGCTGAGATGCGCGCGCATTTTTTCGCGCATTTCGCGCACTTCTTTCTGCAACGTATCGCGCTCTCGCGGCAGGCAGAGAATACCGCGCCGGATATCATCAAAACGTTCGCAGAGCGCCGGCTCACCGAACACAATGCGCGCGCGCACTAATGCCTGGTGTTCCCAGGTCCAGGCTTCGCTACGCTGATACTCGTTGAAGGCAGCAAAGGTGCTCACCAGCATCCCTGCGGCGCCAGAAGGACGCAGACGCGCATCCACCTCATACAAAATGCCGGAGGAGGTACGCGTGCTGAACAGATGCATCACGCGCTGTGCCAGGCGTAGATAGAACTGGCGGCCATCAATGACGCGTTCACCATCCGTTTCTGCATCATCAGGGCAATCGTGCAGGAAGACCAAATCGAGATCGGAGCTATAACCCAGTTCCCAGCCACCGAGCTTGCCATAGCCCACCACCGCGAAACCCCGTTCGCTATCGCTGGTGAGATGTGATGGACGCCCATAACGTTGCACCATCATTTGCCAGGCTTGCTGCACCACCGATTCAATTATCGCCTCCGCCAGCCAGGTTAAGTGATCGCTCACTTTCATGACCGGCAGCGTTTCAGCAATATCAGCAGCGGCAATGCGCAGATGCTGCGCCTGCTTAAATTGGCGCAGCGCTTCCAACTGTTGCTCTTCGTCATCGGTGGGGATGCGCAGCAGATACTGACGTAACTCATCGCGGTACGCATCGGTAGCGGTAGGTTGATAAAGGGTTGCCGGATCGAGCAGCTCATCCAGCAGCAGCGGATAACGCGCCAGCTGGCTGGCAATCATCGGTGATGCGGCGCAGAGGCGAATCAGATGGCGCAGCGCGCCATGATATTCGGTTAACAACTCGAGATAGGTACTGCGCGTCAACACGCCCAACAGCAGCGGCGTCAGGCGGTTCAGCAGCACATCCGCATCCTCGCGTGGGCAAACCTCACTGAGCAGACGCGGCATCAGCTGATCAAGCGCCAAACGCCCGCGCGGGCCAATAGTACGGCGACTCACATCCTGGCGAAAATTGTTTAGCGCATTGTAAAGCGCGTGACGCTGCGCATCATTCAGCTGCGGCACTACCGGAATAAGGTCGTTCTCTTCCAACGTGTCTTGCCATAGCCCGGCAAATTCAGCCAGCTGTGGCTGATCGTCAACGTCAGGCGCATCGTCACCAATCAACTCATCAAAGATGGCGCGCACGCCAGCCATGTGCTCTTCAAGCTGTACCATCAGCGCATGCCAGTCCACCGCGCCCATTGCCCAGGCTAAGCGCTGGCGATCGAGTTCATTTTCCGGCAGCGTTTGCGTCTGCTCGTCATTAATACTTTGCAGAAGGTTTTCCAGGCGACGCAGGAACAGATAGGCTTCACGCAGATGTTCAACCTGCTGCTGGCTAAGTAAAGCCAGTTCGCCAATCGCTTCAAGCGTAGGCAGCAAGGATCGTAATTGTAGTGAGCGCTCACGTCCTCCTCGAATCAGCTGGAATACCTGAACGATGAATTCTGTTTCACGGATACCGCCCGCACCGAGTTTGATGTTGTCTTTCAAGCCCCTTCGGCGCACTTCGCGGGCAATCATACCTTTCATGTTACGCAGCGACTGGATCACGCTGAAATCGATGTAACGCCGATAGACAAACGGGCGCAGCATTTGCTGCAATTCCTGGCTCCAGTGGCCACGGTCATCGCCCATCAGCCGGGCTTTAACCATCGCGTAGCGTTCCCAGTCGCGCCCCTGTTCCTGGTAATAATCCTCCAGTGCAGCAAAGCTCAGCACCAGCGGACCGCTGTCACCAAACGGGCGCAGGCGCATATCCACGCGATAGACAAATCCATCTACCGTCGGCTGATCGAGCACTTTGATCAGACGCTGGCCCATGCGCGTAAAGAACTGTGCATTGTCGAGTTCGCGCCGTCCGCCGTGCGTGACACCGTTTTCCGGCCAGGCAAAAATCAGGTCGATATCAGAAGAGAAGTTAAGCTCGCAGCCACCCAGTTTGCCCATACCCAGGATCAGCATCGGTTGGGCTTCTCCGGCGTCATTGCAGGGGGTGCCGAAATCACGGCTGCAATCCTGCCATACCCAATCGCGCGCTGCCGCAATCAGAATTTCCGCCAGCGTGCTGAGCTGCTGCAAGCTCTGTTCCGTGCTGGAGTGCTGCAGCGCCTGCATCCAGGCAATACGCACCAGCATATGCCGGCGGAACAGACGAAGTTCGCGCATCAGGGAGGATTCGTTATCAACCGCTTGCAGCGCGTCATTCAGCCAGCGGGCATAGTGCTGCCACTCATCTGGTGCGGGCGCTTGCTGCTGCAAATGCTGCCACCATTCCGGATGCTGCTGCAGGTTATCGAGGATAAAGTCACTAAAGGTCAGCGCACCAGCCTGTTCTGGCGTGAACGCTGAGAGTGGCAAACCAAGTCGCTCTGCCACATTAGCCAACTGCGCCTGCATCAGCGCTGGTAACGGTAACAACATCGTCTCTCCCTGATTGGATTTTTCGTTAGCGTTTGATTCCGCTATTGAGCCAGAACGGCGCGGGCCGAATAGCGAGATTAGCCAGATGAATTAAGCCTCGCTCCTGCTTTTCCCGAATGGCATGCTGCAATTCCTGCCACCCTTCCAGCCAGCTATTAACATCCTCGGCCGGATAGGCGCCCGCCAGCAAATTAACCGCCAGCAGCTGACGATTTAGGCGCGTCGCCTTATCCTGAAACTCATTGAACAGCTGAACGCCATCGAAGGTTTCTCTGAGGTCGGCTGCAATACGGCTCAGCATAATATCGCTGAAGCGTTTGAAGGATCCCTGCAATTTGCTGCGACTCTTATCGTCGAGCCAATTCTGCCACTGAGACTCAACCAGCCAGTGAGTAAGCGCTAACTGGGCTTCGACGGAGGTGAGTGAGAAGCAGGCTGCTTCCGCATTGTTCTCTTCATCAGCCAGCATCTCTTCAAGACGGGTCAACTTCTGACGCAGATCGCTGCTGGCCTTACGTGGAACCAAAGCACCAAACAGTGAAAAGGCCTGGCGCAGCGTTTCCAGCGCTTCAATCACCGACGCTTTGGCATTTTTATTGCCGCGCAGCCAAACTTCTTCATGATATTGCCAATGCGTCAGCGCGGCGGTCATGGCGTTGATCATGCCCTGCTCCACCGACGCTTTGGCGGCGATTTTCTGCAACGGCAGTGCACGCACTGGACGAGGCAGATTGCCTTGCGCCAGCTGATAGCCGCGCGCCGCTTTGCTCAGGCTGCCGAGGCGTAATCCACCCAGCGCAATCAAAGCATCAGCAAACTTCAGCAGGTCATCGCGCTGCCCGCTTTTAAGCTCAAGCTCAACTTCATACAACGGCTCACTGAGCTCACCCGCCGTCACCTCACCGCGATCAAACGCCACTTCAATTTCACTGCCGCCAAACTCCACCAGCCATGTTTCACGCTGGAAGTGGGTGCTAAACAGCGGTTGCAGTTGCGATTGCAGCGCAGTGATATCGGTGCCTGCTGGCCAGATTTCAGTGGGAAGACGCGCAATATCCAGCTGTGGCTCCGTGAGATCAACGTTGTACTCCGGACGCTGATGCAAGCCACCCACGGTTTTACCGGCGGCTTTCAGCGTCATTTCATAACGTTGATCAACGCCGCGAATGCGCAGGCCCATATCCCAGCGACGCAGCTGGTTGTCGTCGGTTTCATAATAGATGTTAGTCAGATCGCGCGCGGCGAAATGCTGATGTGGCCAGGCGGCAAGCTTTTCAGCCAGTTTTTCGGCGGCTTGCGGAGTGGCAATGAACTTTAATTCGATTTCAATGGTCATAATTTTTTATTCAATACGCTGCTGGCACTTACGAGTTTAATCTGGCGAAGAGTAATGCACCGGAAGCCCGCTGTCTCCGCTTTCTTGTGCTTTTACGACCCTTTTCGCACCAGATTGAGACCAGGATAGTTCTCATTCAGATTTATGAGAAGCGTCTCCAGACTGTGCCGGTAATTTTACGCCATTAAGAAAAAACGATATCGAATGAAAAAAATCACACTCGCTGCTCTTTCTTTGCTGGCTTTCAGCGCCATCACACCTGCCCATGCTGCTGACGAAAAGCGTTATATCTCCGATGAATTATCCACTTGGGTGCGCAGCGGCCCAGGCGATCAATATCGCCTGATTGGCAAGCTGAACGCCGGAGAGGAAGTCACCTTACTGCAAACCAACAGTGATTCCCAATATGGCCAAATCCGTGATGCAGAAGGTAAAACTAACTGGATTCCACTGTCGCAGCTGAGCGCCAATCCCAGCCTGCGCACTCGCGTGCCGCAGCTGGAGCAGCAGGTTAAAGACCTGACTGCGAAGCTGGCGAACATCGATAACAGCTGGAACCAACGCACCTCCGAGATGCAAAACAAAGTCGCCAACAGCGACGGCACCATTGACGGCCTTAAAGCTGAGAATCAGAAGCTGAAGAACGAGCTGATCGTCGCGCAGAAGAAAGTCAGCGCCGCGAATGTGCAGCTGGATGACAAACAGCGCACCATCATCATGCAGTGGTTTATGTATGGCGGCGGCGTGCTGGGCGTGGGCTTACTGCTGGGTCTGCTGCTGCCGCACATGGTGCCGCGCCGCAAGAAAAACGATCGCTGGATGAATTAACGCGCCATGTAGATTTGTTCTTTTATTCAAGGGGATCGTAAGATGCCCTTTTTGTCGTGCCCGATTTTTAGCCAAAGTATGCAACAATAAAGCAACAAGCGTGTTGTGCACGCAATTTCTGATTTGCTTCTGGAGTGGTTGAGTGAAGACGTTTCTGGTCGGTGGCGCAGTGCGCGATGCCTTGCTGCGTTTACCGGTAAAAGATAGAGATTGGGTGGTAGTCGGCGCTACACCCGATACCATGCTGGCGGAAGGATATCAGCAGGTAGGCCGGGATTTTCCGGTTTTTTTGCATCCGCGCAGCCGTGAAGAGTACGCGCTGGCACGAACAGAGCGCAAAAGCGGCAATGGTTACACCGGTTTTGTGACGCAATTCGCGCCTGACGTCACGCTGGAGCAGGATCTGCAGCGCCGCGATCTTACCATCAATGCCATCGCACAAGACGAAAGTGGTGAGCTAATCGATCCTTACGGTGGCCAGCGCGATCTGGCTCAGCGCCAGCTTCGCCATGTTTCTGCCGCTTTTAATGAAGATCCGCTGCGAGTGCTGCGCGTGGCGCGTTTTGCCGCCCGCTTTGCCCACCTTAATTTCCGGATTGCGGATGAAACCCTGGCGCTGATGCGTGAAATGGCCGCCAGCGGTGAACTGGCTCATCTCACGGCAGAACGCGTGTGGAAAGAGACGGAAAAAGCGTTGCTGACGCATAATCCGCAGGTCTATTTCCAGGTACTGCGTGATTGTGGCGCGCTGCACGTCTTGTTCCCGGAAATTGATAACCTTTACGGCATCCCTGCACCAATCAAATGGCACCCAGAAATTGATACCGGCATACACGCGTTGATGACGCTGACGTTATCCGCCGCGCTCTCGGATCAGCTTGATGTCCGTTTCGCCACGCTCTTTCACGATGTCGGCAAAGCGCTAACGCCAGCGGACAAATGGCCTAGCCATCATGGTCACGGCCTGGCGGGAGTGCCCATCGTTGAAGCGCTGTGCCAACGCCTGCGCGTGCCGAATCACGTGCGTGATTTGGCGTTGGTCGTCACAGAATTCCACGACGTGGTGCACACCATTGAACGTCAGCCGGCCGATGCGCTCATCGCGTTGTTTGATCGTATAGACGCCTGGCGCAAACCCGATCGCGTAGAGAAAATGGCACTGACCAGCGAAGCCGATGCGCGCGGCCGAAGCGGCCTGGAAAGCATGGCTTATCCGCAAGGCGATTATTTGCGCCTGGCATTTACGCTAGCGCAAGCGGTGCCCACTAAAGAAGTGGTTGCGGCAGGTTTTAAAGGGGCTGAAGTACGGGAAGAGTTAACGCGTCGACGTATTGCGGTACTGCAGGCGGAATTGATTAACGCGCGGCCAGCGTAACCGGCCGCGCAGGATAACTTACATAAAGATGGCGTAAACCACGGCCGCGATAATGAAGCGGTAGATGGCGAAAGAGACGAACGAGATACGCTTAATCAGCTCCAGGAACACTTTGATTGCCAGCAGCGCCACAATGAAAGCGGTCACGAAACCTACCGCAAACATCGGGAGATCCTGCATCGTCAGGAATCCCAGACTCTTATAGAGATCAAGGCCGGTTGCACCAATCATCATCGGCACCGCCAGAATGAACGAGAATTCCGACGCCGCATAACGGCTTACACCCATCAGCATACCGCCCGAAATTGTCGCTCCCGAGCGAGAGAAGCCCGGCCACAGCGCCAGACACTGGAAGCAGCCAATCATAAATGCCTGGCGATAGGTAATGTCATCCACGCCAACGGCTTTGGGTTGTTTTGGTTTGAAATACTCGGCCACCAACAGCAGTACACCGCCGACAACCAGCGCGTACATCACGTTAATCGGGTTAAACAACGTTTTGATTTGATCGTGCAGCAGCAAACCAATTACCACCGCCGGCACCATACCCAGCAGAATATGAATCAGCGTTAACCTTCCGGTCCCTACACCTTCGTGTTTGACCTCACCAAAGTGAATGCCGATTAAACCAAACAGTCGGCGCCAGAACATCACCACCACAGCCAGAATCGATCCCAACTGGATCACCACTTCGAAGGTTTCGGCGGTCTCGCCTTCAAAACCTAGCAGGTGGCCAACAATAATCATGTGGCCCGTGGAAGAGACCGGCAGGAATTCCGTGAGGCCTTCTACAATCCCCAGGATTGCAGCTACCCAAAGCTGATGAATGTCTGCCATCAAAATTTATCCTCTATCCGTTTTAAACAGTAAAAAGGCGGTCGCAAAGGGCTACCGCCTGAAATTATGCCTGCGCTACGCTGAAGGAAACCTTAAGAAATTCAGGCACGATCGATTGGTCAGCGCAGCGGCCTCAAGTGAGACACACCATAATTTGGTTTGGTTTCATTGTGATGGCAATCACGGAAGATTTATTTCGGAATAGTCCCGCGCTCAATACGCACGCCAACGCTCGCAGCCTGGGCGATAGCCCCCGGTTTACCTACCTTTATGCGTACTCCCGGCGTTTTGAAACGATTCATCAACAGATCGGCGATTTCTTCCGCCACCCTTTCGACGAGGGCAAAACGCCGGCCTTGCAGGTGATTGAGGATCGCTTCGGTGACATCGGCATAGCTCAGACAATCATTCACATCATCGCTGGCCGCGGCCTGACGGTTGTCCCATGCCATTTCGACATCGAGCACCAATTTCAGTAGCATGCCTTGCTCCCAGTCGTAAACGCCAATGTGGGTGAACACGGTGAGTTGCTCGATAAATACGATATCCATGATGTCAGTCTCTGTTTTTGGCTAAGCCGGATACCACTTCCGGCGGATTATGCGTATTATCCACGCTTATCGAGAACAAAACGACCCAAAAGGAACGGTACGAAGCTATGAGTGCTATCGCGCTTGGTATGATTATTTTCGCGTATCTTTGCGGTTCGATTTCCAGTGCGATACTGGTTTGTAAACTGGCTGGTTTACCCGATCCGCGCACGCAGGGCTCAGGCAATCCTGGCGCTACCAATGTTTTACGCATTGGTGGTAAGGCTGCCGCGGCGGCGGTGCTGATTTTCGACGTGGCGAAAGGCATGATTCCGGTGTGGATAGCTTATCTGCTGCACGTTGCGCCACTCTATCTTGGCCTAACGGCAATTGCCGCCTGCCTTGGCCACATCTATCCGGTATTCTTCCGTTTTCGCGGCGGTAAAGGCGTGGCAACCGCCTTCGGTGCCATCGCACCGATCGGCTGGGATTTAACGGGTTTGATGACCGGCACCTGGCTGCTGACGGTGCTGCTGAGCGGTTATTCGTCACTGGGTGCGATTGTTAGCGCGCTGATCGCCCCGTTTTATGTCTGGTGGTTCAAGCCGCAGTTTACCTTTCCGGTGTCCATGCTCTCCTGCCTGATTCTGTTGCGGCATCACGACAACATCCAGCGCCTGTGGCGCGGCCAGGAAAATAAGATCTGGAAGCGGAAAAAGAAGAAATAAAAAAAACCGGCGCGATGCCGGTTTTTCGTTTTAGATGGCGGGCAGTTCTGACAGCGGCCAGCGCGGTCGCACGCTGACGCCAAGCTCTCCACGCGTGCCACCTTTCAGTCGCACCATACCGGCATAGGCGATCATTGCGCCGTTATCGGTGCAGAATTCAGGACGCGCGTAAAACACTTCGCCGCCGCGCTTTTGCATCATCTCAGCCATGCGCTCACGCAGCGTGCGGTTGGCGCTGACGCCACCGGCAATCACTAAACGTTTAAAACCGGTTTGCTCCAGCGCGCGTTTGCACTTGATCATTAAGGTATCAACCACCGCATCTTCAAACGCGCGGGCAATATCAGCACGCGCTTGCTCGTCATCCTGATGCTCGCGAATGGTATTCGCCGCAAAGGTTTTCAGGCCGGAGAAGCTGAAGTCCAGCCCCGGACGATCGGTCATCGGACGCGGGAACCTGAAGCGGTTTGGCGTACCCTGCTGTGCCATACGCGATAACATCGGCCCGCCGGGGTAATCCAGACCGAGCAATTTGGCAGTTTTATCAAAGGCTTCACCGGCTGCATCGTCAATCGATTCGCCGAGCAAAGTGTATTCACCAATACCGGTCACGCTGATCAATTGCGTGTGACCGCCGGAAACCAGCAGCGCGACAAACGGGAATTGCGGCGGATGCTCTTCCAGCATCGGCGCCAGCAGATGCCCTTCCATGTGATGCACCGGTACCGCCGGCACATTCCAGGCGAAGGCCAACGCACGCCCAATAGTCGCCCCAACCAGCAGCGCGCCAACCAATCCTGGCCCCGCCGTATAGGCAACGCCGTCAATTTGCTGCGGCTCAAGACCGGCTTCTTTCAGCGCGGCCTGAATCAGCGGCACGGTTTTGCGCACGTGGTCGCGCGATGCCAGTTCTGGCACCACACCACCGTAATCGGCATGCAGTTTCACCTGGCTATATAATTGATTTGCCAGCAGACCGGACGCATCGTCATAAATCGCGATGCCGGTTTCATCGCAGGACGTTTCAATACCCAGAACTCGCATAGCTTTTATCACCCTCTTCTTGCGGCGCGCAGTGTAGCACAGCCAAATCACAGCCCAGACACTTTGGCCAGGAAAAAGTGTTTTTCTGTCGCATAAAGAGTGCGCTATACTCCACGGCCTGAAAAAACCGGCAGCCGCGAAGGCATATGCCCCTGTTGGTTCTAAATTATACATGGTGCTTTACAAGTCGGCCGCGGCTGGAGTAAAATGCTGCACCATTTTGAAATGTGCTGGCGCCGCAGTCAGCAGCAAAAACCGAATTTTATCGAGGTAAGAGTTACATGCCGGTAATTAAAGTACGTGAAAACGAGCCGTTCGACGTAGCACTGCGTCGCTTCAAGCGTTCATGCGAGAAAGCAGGTGTTCTGGCAGAAGTTCGTAGCCGTGAGTTCTACGAAAAGCCTACCACCGAGCGTAAGCGCGCTAAAGCATCTGCAGTTAAGCGTCACGCCAAGAAACTGGCTCGCGAAAACGCACGCCGCACTCGTCTGTACTAATTTCTTGCGGAAGTTCGCTTCCGCCGCGTGATAAACGCAGACAGAGTCAAGTAAAAGGCCGTGCTTTCCGAAAGGAAGCGCGGCTTGTTGTCGTTTATGAGCTGAAAAATCGGGGCTTATGGCAGGACGAATTCCACGCGTATTTATCAACGACTTACTTGCCCGCACGGACATCGTGGATCTTATCGATGCCCGCGTTAAGCTGAAAAAGCAGGGTAAGAATTATCACGCGTGCTGTCCTTTTCATAACGAGAAAACCCCCTCTTTCACCGTCAGCGGTGAGAAGCAGTTTTATTACTGCTTCGGTTGCGGAGCCAAGGGCAACGCCATCGACTTCCTGATGAATCACGATCGTCTGGAATTTGTTGAGAGCGTTGAGGAGCTGGCTACGCTTCACGGCTTAGAAGTGCCGTATGAAGCGGGCAACGGCCCCAGCCAAATGGAACGCCATCAGCGTCAAAGTCTTTATCAGTTGCTGGAAGGCCTGAACGGCTTTTATCAACAGAGCCTGCGGAATCCGCAAGCGCAATCTGCTCAGAATTATCTCGCCACGCGCGGACTCAGCCAGGAAGTGATCGATCACTTCGCTATCGGCTATGCGCCCGCCGGTTGGGATAATGTACTGAAGCGCTTTGGCCAGCAAAAAGACGATCGCGAATCACTGATGGAAGCCGGCATGTTGGTCAGCAATGACTCAGGCCGCACCTACGATCGTTTCCGCGATCGCGTGATGTTCCCTATTCGCGATAAGCGTGGCCGCGTAATAGGTTTTGGTGGTCGCGTGCTGGGCAATGATACGCCGAAGTATCTGAACTCACCTGAAACACCCATTTTTCATAAAGGCCGCCAGCTGTACGGGCTTTATGAAGCACAAAAAAATCATCCGCAACCCGCGCGTTTGCTGGTGGTAGAAGGTTACATGGACGTGGTGGCGCTGGCGCAATTTGGCATCGATTATGCCGTTGCTTCGTTGGGCACCTCGACCACTGCGGAACACGTTCAGCTGCTGTATCGTTCAACCGATACCGTGATTTGCTGTTACGACGGCGACCGCGCCGGACGTGAGGCCGCGTGGCGTACGCTCGAAACCGCATTGCCATACATGAATGATGGTCGTCAGCTACGCTTTATGTTTTTGCCCGATGGCGAGGATCCAGACACGCTGGTACGCAAAGAGGGCAAAGAAGCCTTCGAAGCGCGGATGGAGCAGGCAACACCGCTCTCCACGTTTTTGTTCGATAGCTTAATGCCGCAGGTGGATTTGAGTACCCGTGACGGTAAGACCAAGCTGGCGACACTGGCGCTGCCGCTGATTAGTCAGATTCCTGGTGAAACCTTACGCATTTATATGCGTCAAACTTTGGGTAACAAACTCGGCATTCTTGACGATAACCAGTTAGACAAGCTGATGCCGAAGCTGGCCGAAAGCGGAGTGCTACCAACGGCGCCACCGTTGAAGCGCACCACCATGCGCGTGTTGATTGCGTTATTGGTGCAGAATCCGCAATTTGCTTCCATCGTGCCTACACTGGATGGACTCGAGCAGTCGAAAATGGCGGGTTTACCGCTATTTGTGGAGTTAGTCAGTCGTTGTACAGAGAATCCTGGCCTGACTACCGGACAGCTACTAGAGTTATATCGCGGGACAAATTTTAGCCAGACCCTTGAAACACTGGCCACCTGGAACCACATGATAGTGGATGAAGAGGCGGAAGAAGTGTTTCAGGATTCACTGGCAAGTATTTATGATTCCGCGCTCGAACAGCGCCTTGAAGCATTAATCGCACGTGAGCGAACGGAAGGCCTAAGCGCCATCGAACGTCGCGAGTTCTGGGCTTTAAGCCAGGCATTAGCGAAAAAATAAGATTTTTACTGGGTCAGAACTGCAAGCACGTTAAAAACCGCATTTTGGCTCAGTCATTTCCGGATTATTAGACGCGATAAGCGAAGCCGGAAACATCACCCTATTAGGGCCGTAGGCGTCGAAGCCAGGCCCGGAAAGAACAAAAGCGGCTTAAGTGCCGAATATAGAAGGGCAAAAGCCCTGGCCGCGATGTAGGCAGCGGCAAAAACACAACGCCTTCACTGTTATAGTTGGCTCGCCGCCGACCGACACCAATCTAATTAACAGAAGTGTGGATACCGTCTTATGGAGCAAAACCCGCAGTCACAGCTTAAGCTACTTGTCACCCGTGGTAAGGAGCAAGGCTATCTGACCTATGCTGAGGTCAATGACCATCTGCCGGAAGATATCGTCGACTCCGATCAGATCGAAGACATCATTCAGATGATTAATGACATGGGTATTCAGGTCGTAGAAGAAGCGCCTGATGCCGATGATCTGATCCTGAATGAGAACAGCTCCGACACTGACGAAGATGCCGCAGAAGCCGCCGCTCAGGTTTTATCCAGTGTTGAATCTGAAATTGGCCGTACCACCGACCCGGTGCGCATGTATATGCGTGAAATGGGTACCGTTGAACTGCTGACGCGCGAAGGCGAAATTGACATCGCTAAGCGCATCGAAGACGGTATCAACCAGGTTCAATGCTCTGTTGCCGAATATCCGGAAGCGATCACCTATTTGCTCGATCAGTACGATCGCGTAGAAGCGGGCGACTCTCGCCTGTCCGATTTAATCATCGGCTTCATCGATCCTAACGCGGAAGAAGATATTGCGCCGACCGCAACTCACGTTGGTTCTGAGTTATCGCAGGAAGATCGCGATGATGATGAAGAAGAAGACGAAGAGGATGATGACAGCTCTGACGATGACAACTCCATCGATCCAGAACTGGCTCGCGAGAAGTTTGGCGACCTGCGTACGCAGTATGAAACCACGCGTACCGTCATCAAAGCCAAAGGCCGCAGCCACGCGGACGCCGTTGCTGAAATCCAAAATCTGTCTGAAGTGTTTAAACAGTTCCGCCTGGTACCGAAGCAATTCGATTACCTGGTAAACAATATGCGTGAAATGATGGAGCGCGTGCGTACGCAAGAGCGCCTGATCATGAAGCTGTGTATTGAACTGTGCAAAATGCCGAAGAAAAACTTCATCACGTTGTTTACCGGCAACGAGACCAGCCCAAGCTGGTTTAAAGCCGCACTGGCCATGAACAAACCATGGTCAGAGAAGCTGCTGGAAGTCGAAGATGATGTGATGCGTTCGCTGTACAAACTGCAGCAGATCGAAGAAGAAACCGGCTTGACCATCGAGCAGGTGAAAGACATTAACCGTCGTATGTCTATCGGCGAGGCGAAAGCGCGTCGTGCGAAGAAAGAGATGGTTGAAGCAAACTTACGTTTGGTTATTTCTATCGCGAAGAAATACACCAACCGTGGTCTGCAGTTCCTCGATTTGATTCAGGAAGGCAACATCGGCCTGATGAAAGCGGTTGATAAGTTTGAATACCGTCGTGGTTATAAGTTCTCAACTTACGCCACCTGGTGGATTCGTCAGGCTATCACCCGTTCCATCGCGGACCAGGCACGTACCATCCGTATCCCGGTGCATATGATTGAGACCATCAACAAACTCAATCGTATCTCGCGTCAGATGCTGCAAGAGATGGGTCGTGAGCCGACGCCGGAAGAGCTGGCCGAACGCATGTTGATGCCAGAAGATAAGATCCGCAAAGTGCTGAAAATCGCTAAAGAGCCTATCTCGATGGAGACGCCGATTGGTGATGATGAAGATTCGCATCTGGGCGATTTTATCGAAGACACCACGCTGGAGCTGCCGCTGGATTCCGCTACCTCGGAAAGCCTGCGCTCAGCCACCCACGATGTGTTGGCTGGTTTGACAGCGCGTGAAGCGAAAGTTCTGCGTATGCGTTTCGGTATCGATATGAACACCGACCATACGCTGGAAGAGGTCGGCAAACAGTTTGACGTTACGCGTGAGCGTATTCGTCAGATCGAAGCCAAGGCGCTGCGTAAGCTGCGTCATCCAAGCCGCTCTGAAGTGCTGCGTAGCTTCCTCGACGATTAATCGATGTCGAGACGAAAAACCCCGGCTTGCCGGGGTTTTTTATTGCCATCAGTACGGCGTTAAACCTTTTTCCTGCATCATCTGGCGCGCTTTATCGCTTTGTAAATACTTCACAAACTGCGCCGCCGCTCGCTTTTGCTGCGTGTCACGCGTGATCACCGCGCCATACAGCGTATCCTGCTGCACAGCCTGCGGAATCAGTCCCACTATAGTAATGCCCTGCACCGCTTTTAATTCACTGTTCTGCTGAAAACCCAGTTCCGCTTTGCCCTGAGCGACAGCTTCACCGACCGGCGTTGCCGGGATCACCGCTATTTTTTTTGCGGTTTCAGCACCCAATGCCAGCTTACCCAGCATTTTGGTTTGGATATATTTGCCGCTAGCGCTATCGGACACCGCAATACTCGATGCCTCAGTCAGCGCCTGTTTGAATTTAGCGACGCTGCTGATATCCGGCTGCCCGCTGCCCTGCTTCACCGCCATGGCAATATACGAATGCGCCAGAACCTGCTGGCTGTGGCTATCCACCCAATTGGCCTGCTCGAGCGGTTTGATAGCGTAATCAACCATCACTAACACATCGGCGCTATCGTGGCGTTTAAGACGATTGGGAATGGCTTGCGGCGTATCTCCCATGGAAGGCGCCGCTTCCAGCTGAATACTGTTACCGGTTTTTTGCTGATAATCCTGTTTCAGGCTTTCAATCACCGGATACATTCCGCCGGAACTGAACACCTTAAGCGTTGCGGCCTGCACACCGCTTTGTGTCGCCAGCAGTAGCGTTGCCAGCGCAATCATGTGTTTCATCTGCCCTCACCTTTTATTGCCATAAAGGATTGGGTTTAGACAGGATCATGGAGGGATACAACGATCGGACCACACTTAACGGAGCGAGCTCACGCTTTTTTCTGTAACCAATCATGCAGTTGACGATAGGATGCAACCATCTCCTCTAGCGTTGCGCGGTTTAAGCCGCTCGGATTTGGCAGCACCCATAAACGCGTTGCGCCGAAAGTTTGCGGCTGCTCACCCCACTCCACTTTGCGCTGTCGAAACGCTTTCTGGAAAGCCTCTTTCCCCAATACCGCCAACGCACGCGGCTGATAATGCAGGATCTTTTGCTGTAGCCGCGTGCCGCCGTCGCGCAGCTCATGACCATCAAGCTCATTCGCCTGCACCGTGGGACGCTCAACCAGCATTGTGATACCACAGCCCGTTTCCAGTAGCCGCTGCTCCTGCTCAGGCTTGAGTAGCTCACGCGTAAAACCGGCCTGATAAATCACTTTCCAGAAGCGGTTGCCTGGATGGGCAAAGTGAAAACCGGTGTGCGCCGAAGATTTGCCCGGATTGATGCCGCAAAACAGCACCTGTAAATCGGGGGCGACAATATCGCGAATATCATGCTCGCTCATATCGTCTCCAGACCAGCGCGTTGTTTCACCGAACGGCGGCTCATTGCCAGCAAAGTGCGCGCTTCATCGTCATCGGCGCAGGCTCGTGCCAGCGCCACAGCGCCAACCATTTCTGCCAGCATACTGGTGGCGACCTCATCCGCTTGCGGGTGATGCAACTCCTGCAGCGTCTGTACTAAACGCTGGCGCACCGCTTCACGTCGCTGGGAAAAAAGCGCGCGCGTATCCTCTGGCAAATGTGCCATTTCACTCACCAGCGCGGGCATCGGACAGCCTTCACCCGGTGTGCGGCAATGATGCTCCGACAGATAGTTATCTACCAGCTGATTAAGCCGCTGTGCCGGATCCTGAAGCGCGGTGATATCCGCGAAGCGTCGCGCTGAGTCCGTAAACATCTCAGTGATGACGGCTTTCACCAGCTCCTCACGCGAGGCGAAGTGGGCATAAAATCCGCCGTGGGTTAACCCTGCGCGCTTCATCAGGGCTGCCACACCAATGCCTTCCGTCCCGCTCTCGCGCATCGCCACAGAGGCCTCATCCAAAATGCGCTGCCGCGTACGCGCTTTATGGCTCAGCTTTTCCATCTCATTTATCCGCTCATCGTTAGTGACAATCAGTGTAATTATTACGCCCATCATATTCTAGCTTGACGTCGAATATGATGGACGTCATATTTAACCACGTAAATATGATAACCGTCATTTCAAGGAAACCACTATGTCACACCAACTGGCTTTGATCACCGGCGCCTCAAGCGGTATTGGCGCAACCTATGCAAAACAACTCGCCGCACGCGGCGCAAACCTGATCCTGGTGGCGCGCGATGCGGCCAGGCTCAATGCGCTGGCCCAGTCTCTGCGCGATGAGCATGGCGTGGAAGTTAATGTATTAGCAGCAGACCTCACCCATCACGCTGACTTGCAGAAAGTTGACCGTGAAATCCATGAAAATACGCAGATTACGATGCTGGTGAACAATGCCGGTATGACGGTAGAAGGCGAATTTATTGAAGGTGACATTGCCCAGATCCAGACGATGCTGACCTTAAATATCACGGCACTGACCCAACTCGCGCACAGTGCTGCGCAGGTATTTCGTGCTCGCCGCAGCGGCACCATTGTGAATATCGCTTCGGTATTAGCGCTGGTGAGTGAATCCGCGAACAGCGCCTACAACGCCAGCAAAGCTTACGTGCTTTCTCTGACGCGCAATATGAACCGTGAGCTTGTCGACAGCGGCGTGCGAGTGCAGGCGGTGCTGCCAGGCTTAACACGTACCGAAATCTTCGAACGTGCAGGCAAATCTATCAACGATCTTCCGGCGGAGATGCTGATGGAAGTGGATGATTTGGTATCCGCAGCGCTCAGCGGATTAGATGCGGGTGAGTTGGTAACGATTCCGTCAGTAGAGGATATCAGCCTGTGGCAGCGCTACGACGAAGCACGCATTGCCATTTTACCGTATATCTCGCTGAACAAGCCTGCATCGCGCTATTTATCGTAATGGCGGCCTTTTTGCACCAGTTTGGTCTCAAAAAGCGATCAGGGTTGAGCGCTTAATAATCGATAGCGTGTGGGATAATAGATTTTTCTTTTTGAGATCAAAGAGTCAGCCATTGCTGTAATTTTCACCATCCAAATGGCGAACTCTGGATCACCCCATCAAGATACTCTATAATCCCCGCTCCGCTGGCCCCTTAGCTCAGTGGTTAGAGCAGGCGACTCATAATCGCTTGGTCGCTGGTTCAAACCCAGCAGGGGCCACCAAATTTAGTGATGTAAATCATGCAGTTAAGCCACCTTCTGGGGTGGCTTTTTTGTTTGTACAGTCTATCATTGGCAGCAAACTTTTATTCACTGCTTATCCTGTCACTAACCTTTAAGCAAAAAAGCCCTTAGTTCCCTAAGCATATTCTTCTAAAAAATGTTCAAAGTGGAGTACTGAGTTTGTTTATATCCACACTAACATCACATTTTTGCCTTACGATTGATCATCGGCAGAACTTTCTTGTTGCTAAGGTAAAAATAGTTATCATCACATCGCTGAAATCTATAAAAAGCATTGCAGCCATCATAAAGATGTAGACATTAAAATAGCAATTTGTAAATAATATATTGCAGTCATTGAGTTGAGGGAATTTATAATGTATTCAGCCCATCACGTTTTATAATGAACAAGAGGAAATAATGGGAATAAACTCTGTCATTGATACCTTAACTGAGGTAGCAAAGAAACCTATCTCAGATATAGCATTTGATCGCATGAGAAATAATTTCTACGGTTATGTTCTAACATCATTACTTATTTTTAACTTAGAAAATATCCTTTTGGTTTTGAAATCAAAAGAACCTATTGAAATGACTCTAATTTATATAGGTGTTCAAAAAGATTTCTTTAAGAATTTTTTTGCATGGCCAATTGCCTATGGAATAATCGCAGCCATTATTATGCCTATAACGACCGCAATTTACGCGCTTATCATAGGAGTAATTTCCGCTATAAGAGATGATAGTAATTCACTTGGCATAGATCTTTGGCATACCTTTAAAAACAACATTCAAATAAAAAGAAAGGAAGCAAAAATCAAAAAAGATGAACTTGAGGAAAAAATGGAAGAGTTGATAAGACTAAAAAATCTCGAGGACTCACGATTAGATACTTTAAGCACAACGAGAAGAGAGTTAGAAAGTTATCTTATAAAACTGGCAGGAGTATACGGCCATTATCGAAATAATTATAGTGTTAGAGATATGAAAGGGCTACTTGAAAAAATTGAAGAAGAAGATATCAGCAAGCATTTTCCAAACTCACAACAATTAAATGATTTGATCGATTTCGTCAGAGAAAATAATGCCCCTAGCAATTAGATTGACCTCAATAATAGTAATAAAAACATGTCTTGGAGCCGCTGGCGGGGTTACATCCCGCCATTAATCATAACCACAATGGTTGCTGCTGATTTCTTCCCGTATGCGGCGGAACAGGTTTGACGCTGCCCGATTTAACAATGATCTCAGAAATTGTTTCATGAGATTTAAATGTGCAGTTGAAATTAGTATTCTGGCACTGGTTATAACGTTCTTTGGTTGTTTCTGATACCTGAAAGCTGCTGCAGGTATGTGCTGCATTCCCGTACTAAGGGCAATTCATCATAATGTCGTCTCCAAAACCCGATGGAGATAAATATTACTCAAAATAACCACTTTGAGTTGACACCATTCTATTTTAAATGGATCTATTTTCACTTCAAGTTCAATACTGGTTGTATAGCCGCTTTCAGCGTCGTGGTACATCACAGCTCGCATATCAACGTGAAGCGGAACATTCTGACCAGTACCTTCATCCCTCATCCGCTGCTGAGCCAGCAGGCGTTTAGCCGCTTCGTGCAGGACTATCTGGTGTTTGGCAACGCCTTTCTGGAGAAGCGCACCAACAAGCTCGTCGACGTGCTGGGACTTTAGCCAGCACTGGCAAAATTCACGCGATGCGGCACAGATTTAGACACTTACTGGTTTGTGCAACACGGCATGAACACGCAGCCCTATGAGTTTACCAAAGGCAGCGTATTTCACCTGATGGAGCCGGACTTAAATCAGGAGGTTTACGGCCTGCCGGAGTATCTTTCGGCGATCCCGTCCACCCTGCTAAACGAGTCGGCAACGCTGTTCCGCCGCAAATACTAACTTAACGGCAGCCACGCCGGTTTCATCATGTACATGACCGACGCCGCGCAGAATCAGGAAGACGTGAATAACATCCGCCAGGCAATGAAAAGCGCTAAGGGGCCGGGCAACTTTCGCAACCTGTTCATGTACTCACCGAACGGGAAGAAGGACGGGATTCAGATCATCCCGCTGTCAGAAGTGGCGGCTAAGGATGAGTTTCTGAACATCAAAAACGTGAGCCGTGACGACATGATGGCCGCGCACCGCGTGCCACAGCAGATTATGGGGATTATGCCGAGTAATGTTGAGGGGGTTGGGGATGTTGAAAAGGCTAGCAAAGTATTTGTGCGTAATGAGTTAATTCCATTGCAGAAAAGACTCGAAGAATTAAATAAGTGGATTGGATTAAACATTATACAATTTAAGCCATACAACCTGAATTAAGATCGAAAAATGTGCAGCCAGTAACAATTACTCGTTACTGGCATCTTATTATGTCCTTAGAATGGCACTTCGCCTTTTGAAGAAAAAGAAATTTCATCAACTGCTACATTAGCATTTTTAACATACTCATCATTTGCGCTCTCTTCAACCTCCACCTCGCCCTGAAGGGTAATGTTACCTTCAATTGCCAAGGGTTTATAAAAATCTCCCATCATCATCTTAAAGTGAGCTGTATGTTCACTCTTTTCAAATATTTTTTGAAAAACAATCATATTTTTTTCGACGGATATTTCATCCAAATTCATATATAGATCATCACCTGAAAAATGGGATCCATCATTAATCCATGAAACCAATGATCTAAATATAACTTTTTCAGTTCCAATAAAGTTACATTCTAACTTGCGAATATCCATGCCTCCCAAAATTTTATAGTAGTTCTCCAGAATTCTTCGCATCGTATTCTGTATGGTATTATTGTTTACTTCATCTCGCCTTAACTCACTCCAAAGGAGATCATATGACGTTTTTATAGGATTAAATTCGCAATTTTCTAGATATGAAGTTTTGCCTTTCTTTCTAACAACCCAAAAAGTCTCTTCATTCATGGCCCGATTACCTTTCCTGTCCGGGTTGAACGTCAACTCTTTGTGAAAGTAAATATTATGAGTTAAGAAAATAATCTGCTTAATACTACCAGTTTTATTACGAACATCATCCATTAGATCTTTTATTAATGAACTAACGATAAATAATATATCACTATCTAAGCTTGAAATAGGGTCATCAAAAACAACGACCCTATCATTCAGAACTCCCGTGGCGCTATCACTTCCCCTGACAAGACTATAATAATACAAGAATGTGATGAATGTTTTTTCACCCTCACTCAGAGTTGTTCGAGCATGGTCACCAGTATCTCTAACAATTATGTAATGAACTTTATCTTCAGCAGGCTTAAGATAGAAATTTTTGAAACCATAAGAATTCAATATATCATTAATCTTATGGACTGTTGGAATAATACTGGTTTGATTCGATTCTATTTGCTCAATCTTCAGTGATAATTCATCTAACCTTTCATTATCCTTGCCTAAACCAATATTGAGACCATTGATTTTCTTTTCTAATCTTGAGATCTCCGACGTGTATTTATCTATTACACTCTTTAATTCAACTTTAATCAAATACGCCCAAAAATTCTTTGAGAGGTTATCAGACTCAACCTTCTTGTTATTATAAATATCATTATTTTCCTTAATGGCTTTATTAACATCATTCAAAAATAAAATAAAGTCATCGACGACCCCACTTATATCTTTAAAGATGACAACCTCGCTCAACTGGACTTGTTTTTTCTTTACCAAATCAAAATTTGCAAATAGCGCCGATAAAAAAAGATTGGCTTTATCATCAAAAACATCATAATTCACAAAAGGTGACTTATAGGACTTAATGTCAGATATTAACCTCTGAATAACTGAAAGTTGAAGTTCATATCGCTGAGCCAGCTCATTAACATCATTCTTTTTTGACTCGTAAGTCTCATCAAAATAAGACTTTATATTTTCAAATATATCATTGCTAACTGCTTGCTGACATAAAGGGCATTGCGGTTTTGATTTATTATAATAGTCCAAGCCCTTTTTAACCCAATCACTATTATTTAGCAAACCAATTAAGTCTGCAACACCAACATCTTTTTTTCCCACTACTCTCTCACGCCAAATATCTTCATTTAATATACTGGTAATTACGTCTAAATTAGGAAATGAAATTATAGGGTGATGAGTAAGCTCATCTGAAAATACTTTATGTGCCTTATCAGTAAGTTCTTCTATTGGATGAACATCTGATGCATTTGATTTATATTCTATCAAAACTCTTGCTTTGAATTTTTCCGAACTATTTCTGAGTCCTGAGAAAGGTTTTGAAAAAACATCATCATACTTTACTTTTTGTTTCCAGCAATCATCCTTGAACTCTCGTTCAATTTTTTCTAATTGTTTTAATGCACCAATATCTTCGCCTTCACCATCAATAAGCTTTCTCTTCGCAACAATTGAATCTCTCGTTTTTTTCTTTTCATCATTTAGCTTTATTAATTCATCTTGATCAATTTTAACATCATTGCCTAGAGTAAATACGCCTTTGATATTATCTTGACTAAAATTATTTTCAACAAAATCTCTATTGTATACATAACTAATCAGCTTACTATTATCTTTCCACTTTATTTGGCATGTTGGGTATTTGTCCGGATTACTTATTATTTTACTTATAGTAGTTTTACCAGCGCCATTAGCACCATATAAGTAATTAAATGTCGATAGATCTTTGAGTAGCTGAGGAGGCCCATCATATGAGGCAACGTTGTCAATAACTAAATGTTCAATCATCTAAAACCTCTAATTCAGATTAATCTTATTAAAGAATTGTAATAGAAGATAGAACACATTTTTTTACAAGATGACAATTTATACAGCTGTAAATAAATCAGGGTGATCGCGCGAGCTCGTACCCCCGCCACGCCTGCCCGCTTCATGATGCGGTTTTCAATCACCTGCATGACATAAACGAAAGCCCACCAGAACTGGCGGGCCGAGGGTAAAGCTACCCTTTTCGGATCATGCAAATTCATGCGGCATAGTCATGCACTCTTCACTCCAGTTTGAAGTCGTCTACAAAAGCGGGTTTGTGGGCACCAAATCCTTCTGCTTCATCCATAAACTCCATGCCCTGCCGCAAAGAAATGGGATACGGAATCTCAAGCATAAAAACGAAATCGTAGGTTTTGCCAAGCCAGTAGCCCCCGCCATATCCTTTCGGCCGTTGGAAAAATACCCATTCACCTGGCTTGTAGTAAGCAAGCGCCTCACCTCGGTAAATGATCTGGAATTTTTCGGGACTTTTAGCCATAACCTAACGCCTCGTAGCTCTTGTTATATTCGCAATCACCACACGTAAGCATTTCTGGCATGATTTGTTGTTTTAATAGCCGTTCTATAGATCTTCCAACTAGTGTGAAAATCTGCCTGGCAACTGGCGCACGATGGAGTGAGGCCTAAAGCTTGAAGGGAAACCAAATACGCGCCGGTCAGATCATTTATGTAAAAAATAAAGGCAAGAAAAACTGAGCAGTGACGATAACTGAAAAATTACTAGCTGGCCCGCCATCTAGCAGGCAAGCACCGTTGCTCCTTAAACCTTGTTACTCAGTCTTTCGAAAGGCAATGCAACATGCCGGCATTAAGACACCTGCTGGGCAGCTGACACATGTTTTACATCACACTTTCGCATCTCACTTTATGATGAATGGTGAAAATATTCTTGTACTTCAGCGAATTTTGGGGCACATGGATATTAAGATAGCGATGCATTATACGTACTTTGCTCCAGATCTTCTTTCATACGCTATTTTATTCACCCCATTAAATCAGATGGATTTATAATATGAATTCTAAATGGACATTTTAAATAGGAGAAAATATGCCAACAATTGGAGAAAGAGTTAAATACGCAATAGATCACATGGGTCGCGGCGAAACTTACGCGGCATTAGAACACGCTTGTAATGCTCTTGATGTCACTTCCCAACGCTACTACGAACATAAGAAAAGTAGCAATAAAATATTCAAAAGTCTCATTAAAGAATATTCTTGGCTGATCGAATTTATGTCTCTAGGTGGAATAAACCTTGATGAAACAACATTTGACAACTTCCCAATAACTGACGGATTTGGCAAGCCTATACTCAAGCCATATTTTTCAGATTTGATGTATCACGTAGTAAGATGTGGTCTCGTTCATAGTGATTCATTATCAAAAGGATTCTCATTCCACGAAGAAGGGGGTGTTATTCTAGCAGAACAGACAATTGTATTTCCTGCAAGTCTAGTTTGGGGAATACTTTCCATTTCAATATTTTGCCCAATAAATAAAAATGAAATTACTGCACCTGATTATTGGATAGGGTTATTTAAAAATCAGTTAATAATCAATGATTTTTGGGGAAATGAGGGAGTTGCACGTCACATAGTTAGCCGTTATCCTCACCCAAGGATAACACTGACCAATTTATCCAACCTCAAAATGATCGATAGTTGAAAAGTGGCAGCAGAGCGCAACGCTATGTGCCACTTTTCATCACTATTCGGCCTAAAGAAAACATTAAAATCAGTAAGTTACTGATTTAACTGGCTTCGAATTGGAACTCATAATCGCTTAGTCACTGGTTCAAACTCAGCAGGGGCCACCAAATTTTACCTTCAAAATCATATCAATAAGCCACCTTTCATGAGGTGGCTTTTTTGTTTTTAAGCATCAGCGGCGATCGAGATTTTCATCATAAGCGTTGGAAAATGTACGTAATCCCTCACTTAATCATTAAGAACTAGACAACAGATGTGTCATTTTGTAAACATGTAGCTTCAGATGTTGGGCCACCTCAGGGAATGCACTGTGATTTACGACTGTTTCTTATATTATGATGAAGATATGCTATTAGATATCAGGCTCAATACTCTTAATGATGTCGTAGATCGCTTTGTGATTGTGGAATCAACCCATACATTCACCGGGAAGCCTAAAAAGTTAAATTTTGATATTAATAAGTTTGAAAAATTTAAAGATAAAATAATTTATGTGATCTTTAATGAACGGCCTATATTTAAGCAGGAACACGCAGACCAATATGATGCATGGGCGAATGAAGCCGCGACTAGAAATGCAATCATGCGGGGTTTAAAAGATGCTGGTGACACTGATCTTATTTTGATTTCTGATGTTGATGAAATATTCAAGCCAGAAATTATTAAGAAAATAAACCCTAAGCAGCTATGTACAATACTGCATATGCCTTTTTATAATTATCAATTTAACCTTCAGGTTT
Organism: Pantoea sp. BRR-3P; assembly: GCF_039621635.1. Lineage (NCBI taxonomy): Bacteria > Pseudomonadati > Pseudomonadota > Gammaproteobacteria > Enterobacterales > Erwiniaceae > Pantoea > Pantoea sp. BRR-3P. The sequence continues at coordinate 358,746 of NZ_CP155066.1, read as the reverse complement.
TCAATCCTGATGGTTCTGCACGTCAATGCAGACTGCCACGTGCAACCAGCATGCGCAATTTACGAGATCATTTTGATAGCAAGCCAGAAATCTTCAGGAACATCAAAAAATCAGGTTTATTTGACGATTTTATTGCCAGAAATTGGTTTAAATTTCGTAGCAAGGTTATCAAAGATGCTGGCTGGCACTTTTCATGGATTATGACACCAGAAAGAATTTCTGAGAAAATGTCGTCAATTTCACATACCGAATATGATCTGCCGCATTTAAACAATAAAGAGCACATCATTAAATCTTTAATCGATGGAAAGGATTTGTGGAATAGAGATAGAAATCTCGTCAAACAAAACCTATCAGATGACAAGTTTCCAGCGTATTTGGTTTCGAATAAAGATAAATATAAAGAGTTTATTCTATAATGGTTTTAGATAATTCATAACACCAAAAAATAATAATATTAAAATCATATCAAAAAGCCACCTCGCTCAAGGTGGCTTTTTGTTTACTCAATCCAAAATAAACTGGCGTGCAATGATTCAATCGCGCTCCATCTCACTCACCTGCCACCTTACAGAGCTCACGCCTTTCTCGAGGCTGATGCGGCTTACCAGACTTTCCAGCTGATCGGTCAGTGTGGGATTCCCCATCACCTCCGCATTGACTTCCATGCGATGCGGCGGATCCAGGTCTTCGCTGTGCAGCGATTGCAGGCGCAGACCGCTGCCGCCCAATGTATGCAGCATCAGGCTGCGTACCTGTACTTCATCCTGCGCGAGACAGATGATTTGTACTTTGTAGTGCTGGATAGCCTCGGCAGCGGAGACAATGGTTTGGCGATTGATGCCAAGCGCCAACTCACGCAACAGGATATTGGCGCAAAGGATCACCATGCAGCCAATCGCGGCTTCGAGCAGTAATCCCATGCTGCACAGTACGCCAATCGCGGCGGTGCACCACAAGGTCGCGGCGGTATTCAGCCCGCGAATGTTTAGGCCATCACGCATGATCACGCCGCCGCCCAGGAAGCCGATACCGGAGACCACATAAGCGGCAACGCGTGAGGCATCGCTAGCAATGCCTGGCACGCTTTGCGTCATCAAAACAAACAGGCAAGCGCCGGTGCTCACCAACGCATTAGTGCGTAAACCGGTCATGCGCTGGCGGAGCTGGCGCTCACAGCCAATTAATGCGCCCAACACCAGCGCGACGGTAACGCGCAGTAAAAAGATTTTCCAATCCATAATAGACCTCACTCCGCCGTGCTTTTGCCTGCGGAACAACGGGGTTAATAATTGGATTACAGCTAGAGCCGTTACCGCTGTGGATCAGCAGCAAAACGCTAATGAGAAAGGGAGATTCTGGAAGGAAGTCCGCTGTCTTAACGCGCGGTTAAGACAGCGTGATAGCTATCTTACCGCAAGGGCCTGTTGTAATCGTTCGGGACAAGTGTCCAATGTCGTGATCCTCTTGGGTAAAAATTCGCCGCGATTTTAAAGCGCTCGCCGCCGCGTTGCCAACCGCAAAATCCACTTTGTTTAAGTTGGGTTATGACAATGCCAGCCCGCCACGGCTAATTTAGCGTCCCGTCATCAACCAGTGGCTTAGCGTGCCGGCGTTGGCATAACCGTTAATAATGGCGGCATAGCTATCGAAACGGTTACTGACTTCATTAACCTGATTGTTATAGAGATCGCTTTCTGCACTCAACACATCCAGTAATGAACGACGACCTAAGTGATACCACTGATCAAAAAAGTCTTTACGGATGCGATCGGATTCCACAATCAGGTTTTTATACAGTGCGGCACGTTCTGCGGTGGAATGTGCGTTCTGATTGGCCGTCCGCACGCGGTTTTCCAACTCACGCCGCTGTTCCTGCACCTGCTCGCGATTCGCTTCGGCACGCTTAATGGCGGCAATTTCCTGTGCGGTGGTTGAGCCGCCACGGAATAAACCCCAGCTAACGTTCAAACCGGTTTGCCAGGCTTGCTGACGGCCTAACTGATCTTCACGCGTGTTTTTACTGACCGTCCAGTTGAGCTTCGGCAGGCCCGAGGCTTTGATGGCTTCGGCTTCCTTAAAAGCCGCACGTTCTTCAGCGCTGGCGCGCAAGATCAGCGGATGCCCATCCAGACTCGAAAGCTGGCGATTTACGTCCGCAAAGGGAAGCGCCCACTTGTCGCTGGCCGGCAGAATTACCCGGCTATCGCCCAATAGACGATGCAGAGTGATCTCTACGTCACGCGCGCGTGATTCCGCGTTTTCCAGATAGCTCTGCGCCTGCAGTAGCCGCCCTTTTGCCTGTGTGAGTTCACTGCGGCGGCCCCCATCCAACTGAACAATGCCGTTGAGCATCTTGGTCAGTTCTGCCATGCGCGCCAGATATTGCTTGCTGATGGCGATAATGTGCTGCTGTTTATCCCATTCAATCAATGCATTACTTACCTGCATGGCGAGCTCTTCGCGCTGAGCCTGAACCGTTTGCCGCGCAGATGTAACACGTTCCTGACGGCTTTCAATGGTGCTGCGGGTTTGGCCAAAATCGTACAAATTGGTTGCGACTGACAAGCCTAAAGAGGGGGTACTGTCCTGATATTGATAGTTTTTAACGCCGTTACCAAACTCTTTAGTGGCTGATGAGGCCGTAACGTCCACCTGCGGCCAACGCTGCCCCTTCGCATCTTCGACGTTGGCTTCGGCCGCCTCGCCCTGCGCCATATACGCCTTCAGCGTCGGACTCATGCTCCAGCTAATACGCGCAGCGGCAAGGAATTTTTGGCGCAGCTCACTCGCTGCGACCGTTTCATTCTCCGGTCCGCTCAGGCTCACCCGAGCCCCCTCCAGCGAGATATCGCTGGATTCCGCCATCACATTCACTGCGGGAGTCAACAAGGCGGCGATACAAACCGCGCACACGGAGAAGTAACGCACCATTGCACGGTGCATCGTATTCTTTATTTTCATCATTTTAACGCTCGCGGAATGCTTCTTTAGCCTTCAGAACTGGCTTCAACAGATAATCGAGAATGGTTTTCTCACCGGTGCGGATCTCGACGGTAGCGATCATGCCTGGAATGATCGGCAGATCTTTATTGCCGGCGTGCAGCGTGCTTTTATCCGTCAGGATCAGAACGCGATAGTAGGTATCATCCGGGCGGCCACTGGCGGCTTTTTGCTCGTCTTTCAACGTATCAGGGCTGATGTACTCCACATGCCCATCAAGCCCGCCGTAAATGGCAAAGTCGTAGGCGGTAATCTTCACCTTGGCCGGTAAACCGGGATGGAGAAATGCCACGTCAGACGGACGGATTTTTCCTTCAACCAGCAGCTGTTCTTCCAATGGAACGATTTCAAGGATGTGTTCGCCCGGCTGGATCACGCCGCCGATGGTGTTAACGCGCACATTTTTCACCGTGCCGCGCACGGGCGCAGTCAGGGTGGTTCGCTCTACCACATCGGCGCGCCCCACCAGGTTTTCACTGACCTGGCTCAGCTCTAGCTCCAGCCGCGTCAGCTCTGCATGCGCTTCAGATTGATAGCGATTGCGACGCTCAACGATTTGCGCCTGGATGTCATTCGCCTGACGCTGCATGCGCAGCAGCTCGACTTCAGACAACAGCCCTTTTGCAGCCAGCGGCTCCGCCAGGTGAATCTCGCGCAGAGATAAGGCGTAACTACGCTGCAGCGAGGTAATGCTGTCATTAAGCGCGCGCTTACGCGATTCGTAGGCCTGGGTCTCTTGCGCAACGATGGCAGGATCGCTCTTCACCTGCTCATCAAACGCCAGCGGCAGCGAATAAGCCTCGGCGCGCAAACGCGCAATGCTGCCCTTCAGACCCACCACTTTACTCAGGACTTCGCGGTAGCTGGACTGCGCGCGAGTGGGATCGATCTTCAGTAATACATCACCGCGATTTACCACCGAACCTTCATGTACGTTCATCTCCGCCAGAATGCCGCCTTCAAGGCTTTGAATGACCTGTTCGCGGCTGCGCGAGATGACTTTGCCATCGCCTTTGGTAATCTCTTCAACCCGGGCGAAGTTGGCCCAGAGAAGCCCTATACCTAACACCGCAATAATCAGCCACATCACCAGCCTGGAACCGGGTGTGGTTTGTGACAGCAGTGAAGCCTGCACATCGTTCATAAACTCAGCGTCAGCAGCAGACAGAGGCTTGACGCGGTTACGCCATGGTAGCAACTTGCTCATACGGCTGCCTCCTGCCCGGCGGCCACCGGCGTGGAAGGCGCTAGCGCCTGGCGCGGCTGCGCTTTATTTTTCCCCTCCAGCGTAGCCAGCACCCGATCTTTGGGACCGTCCGCGACCACTTTTCCCTCTTCCACCACGATGATGCGATCGACCAGCGCCAAAATGGAGGGACGATGTGTCACCACAATCAACGTATGTCCTTCGCTGGCGTGGCGGAGATGCGTAAGAAACTGATTTTCAGTCATGCTATCCATGGCGCTGGTTGGCTCATCCATCAGCACAATTTTGGGACGCGTTAACAAGGTGCGCGCCAGCGAAACCAGCTGTCGCTGCCCGCCGGATAATCCTTCTCCGCCCTCGCCCACCATCAGGTTGATACCGCTCGGATGGCGCGCAGCCACCTGATCCAGGCCGGTAAGTTTTAGTACGCGCAGCAGCTCATTGGCGGTGGCATCCGGACGGCCAATCATCACATTTTCACGCAGCGTGCCGTAAAACAGACGCGCATCCTGGCTAACAAACCCGACGGCTTTGCGCCAGTCCGCTGGATCGATCTGGTTAACGTCCAGGCCATCCGCCGCCAGCTGGCCTTTAATCGGCTGATAAAGCCGCGCCATCACACGTAACAAGGTAGATTTACCGCTGCCAATACGGCCAAGAATGGCGACGCGTTCACCCGCGTTAATGCTCAGCGAGATGTCCTGCAAAATCTCTGGATTGGGCTTCATTGGCGGAGCCGGATAAGAGAAGCTCACATTGCGCAGTGAGATCGCACCGCTCAGAGGGGGATCGGTCAGATAGGTTTTGCTGCTGTCGCGATCGACAGGCATCTCCATTAATTTGTTCAAGGACATCATCGCGGCTTTCGCCTGTTGATAGCGCACCGCCAGACCCACCACCTGCCCCAGCGGACCGGTTGCGCGGCTGGCTAGCATCACGGTGGCGATCATGGCCCCCATGGTGAACGTGCCAGCATTAATCAGATAGACGCCCGCCACCACCAGCATCACCGTCTGAAACTGTTGCAGGAACGTCACCACGCCGGTTGCCAGCGTCGAATAGCGTTTAGATTTCATGGCGTTGGCTGATTGCAGCGCGCTGAAATTTTCCCAGCGACGCTGCATATGCGCTTCGCCGCCCACCGCTTTAAGCGTCTCCATGCCCTCGATCGATTCGATCAGCACGCCCTGCTTCAATGAGGCATCGCGCAAGTTCTCTTTCATGATGCGCGCCAGCGGCCACTGGATCGCAGCGCTGACGATGATGATCATCGGGATCATCATCAGCGGAATGATGGCCAGCGGACCGCTAATAAAGAAGATCACGCCAACAAACATCAGGATGAAGGGTAAATCGGAGATAGCCGCGAGTGTTGCTGAGGCCACAAAATCGCGTACGGATTCATATTCGCGAATCTGGTTAGCAAAGGTGCCCGACGATGCCGGCTTATGCTCCATCTGAATCGACAGAGCCTGACGAAACAGCATACTGCCCAGCACCAAATCGGCCTTCTTACCGGCCATATCCAGCAGGTGCGCGCGCACAAAGCGCGTTATCGCTTCGAAGATCATCGCAATCGTGACCCCAATCGCCAGCGACCACAGCGTAACGAACGCCTGGTTGGGGACTACGCGATCGTAGACATTCATGGTGAAGAAAATGCTGGAGAGTGCCAGCACATTGATTAATACCGCGGCGATCGCGGCACTGCGATAGTAGCGGCGATAGCGCCACAGCGTGGTAAACAGCCAATGTCCTTTGACCTCCGGCAGCATGGCACTGGCGCGCTCGTCCAGTACCGCTGCCGGTTTGGCCAGCACGGCAAAGCCGGCATAGATCTCATTGAGCTCCGCGAGTGTCATCTCCACGGCTTTTTCGCTGACATCTGGCATCACCAGCTGGAAGCGCAGCTCGCGTTGATTCTCCGCATTGGTCTGTATTCGGCGCGAAAGCACAATGCAGCCGCCGTAGCCTTTGCGCAGCAAAATCATCGGCATTAACGGCTCTGGCAGCTCTTGCAGGCGGCGTTCGACCATGCCGCCCGTGATGCCGGCGTTTTCCAGCGCAGTCATGGCCTGCGAGGGGCTAAGAAATGTCGCTTTGGGTAAACCCGCCACCAGCGCATCTTCACTTTTTTCACGGTTGTAATGTTTGCAGATCCACGCCACGCTTTTTAACAGCGTGTCATCTACGGTGGTTTCTATTCGAGCAACAGAACGCGCATCCCGCTCCACAGCATCCTGCTTCTGGTCGACCATTTCCCGACTCCTGTAAACCTGACAAAAAAACGGCGGGCACATTGCCCACCGTTTCATCTGTTTGAAGGGGCAAAATTTTGACAGATGTCAGGTTTCAGAAAGTCTAAGGCTTGTCTCAAAGGGATATAACGATTTGTTTAACATTGGGAAGATGGCGTTTTGCAGGGTGAAAACCGGGGGCTGTTGATGCTCCTCATCTGCGTGTTATCTTACTGACTCGCTTGATAGCAATCGGAAAATAGCAATGGCAAAACAGCGCGTAGGTATCGTATTTGGTGGCAAATCGGCCGAACATGAAGTGTCGTTACAATCAGCCAAAAATATCCTTGAAGCCATTGATAAGAATAAATATGAAGTGGTGTTACTGGGGATTGATAAACAGGGCGAATGGCATCTGAATGATGCGTCGGGTTTTTTACTCAACGCTGAAAATCCGGCGTTGATTGCCCTCAATCGGTCTGGCGAAAATATCGCGCTGGTACCCGGCAGCGCCTCGCAGCAGCTGATAACACGCCAGCAGGCGCAGCCGCTGTCACAGCTGGATGTGATTTTCCCCATCGTACACGGCACGCTGGGTGAAGATGGCTCGCTGCAAGGTCTACTGCGCATGGCTAATCTGCCGTTTGTCGGTTCAGATGTACTGGGTTCCGCCGTGAGCATGGATAAAGATTTTACCAAACGTCTGTTGCGCGATGCCGGACTCAATGTCGCGCCGTGGCTGAGCGTTACGCAGGCACAGCGCGCCAAGGTCGATGCTCAAGCGGTGATCGCGCGCTTTGGCCTGCCGCTGTTTATCAAACCCGCTAACCAGGGCTCGTCGGTGGGCGTGAGTAAAGTTGATAGCCTGGAACAGTTTGATGCAGCGCTGGATCTCGCCTTTACTTTCGATCGCAAGGTGTTGATTGAGCAAGGCATTAAAGGTCGTGAGATTGAGTGTGCGGTGCTGGGTAATGATACGCCGGAAGCCAGTCCGTGCGGCGAAGTGGTGGTACACGATGCGTTCTACTCGTATGACACCAAGTACATCAGCGAAAGCGGTGCCCACGTGGAGGTGCCGGCGGCAATCAGCGATCAAGAAAGTGATGCCATTCGCGCAGTGGCGATAACTGCTTTCCAGGCGCTGGAGTGTTTCGGTATGGCGCGCGTCGATGTGTTCCTGACGGATGCCGGGGAGATTATTGTCAATGAGGTGAATACGTTACCGGGTTTCACCAATATCAGCATGTATCCGAAGCTCTGGCAGGCAGCAGGCTTGAGCTACAGCGATTTAATATCGCGTCTGATCGTGCTGGCGCAGCAGCGCCATCAGCTCACCAGCCAGCTTAAAAGCAGCGTGTAACCGGCATGGACGTGGCTCAGGCCACGTCCATGATATTGCGCGGCTCCGTCGCCGGTGAGGTTTGATTGCGGCCGTTGCGCTTGGCGAGGTAGAGATTCTTATCCGCTGCCGATACTAAGCGGTTGATAACCGCCGGCCATTCCCGTTCGCTCTGGGCGCTGCCGCGCGCCAGACCTAAACTGGCCGTCACCGTTACCGTGTTGCCCTGAATCCAGAACTTCTCCTTCACCATAGCCTGACGCACGGTTTCGGCCAGCTGATACAGCTGGCTGTGATTGCAGTCAAATACCACCACCACAAATTCTTCGCCGCCAAAACGACACACCAGACCACGATTGCCAACCACCTGCTGAATACGGCGCGCAATTTCCTCCAGCACACTATCGCCAGCATCGTGGCCGAAGTTGTCATTAATCGCTTTGAAATAGTCGACATCCAGCAGCACAACCCCCGCTTCTCGCTGCAGTGAAAAGGGTTCATTCTTCAGGCTTTCATACAGGCCGGAACGGGAGAGCAATTGGGTGAGGAAATCATAATTAGCGCGCAGTGAAAGACGGTGATTGAGCTGCCTGATCGCATCCATACTCACCGCCACCAGCAACGGGCTGATCGCAACGGTGGCAACGCCAAGGCGTGCTGAGGTGAGATGGCTAATAGGCAGCAGCGCATCGTCGCCCTGAATATTCATAACGCCATGCGAAACCAAGACGATCTCGGTGATCCCTGTGATCAGAATAACCAGGCTGGTCAGCGGAATCGGCAACACAATGGCGCACCAGATCAGCGCCGGCACCGGGAAGGTCAGGCTGCCGGCACCACCAATTAATGCCCCAACGATCAACGACACAATGACCGCCGCCAGCGGCAGCAGTTTGCCGGGATGCAGTAAGGTGCGCGGCGCTACCGTGCGCAGCGGGCGCGCCAGCATCACCGGGAGCAACATCAGTGAAGTCGAAAACTGCTCGCTAAACCAGTCGCCCCACGCCACGATAAAGCGCGCGTTGAAGTCGACATCCTGCGCCCAGGCACCCCAGGTGGCGCAGGCCGCCGCGCCGAGGAAACAGGCAGGAAAAATGCGCATGGCATTAAACACCTGGCTATGCGCCGAAGGGCGCTGCAGATGTTTGATCAGCATGCTGACCGCCACGAGAATAAACAAAATATTGGCGAAATTGACGGTGAACGCTGGCAACGCCCAGCCGGAAAATACCATGTCGTTAAAGACCATGGCACTGAAACACACCAGATAACTGGAGGTGGTGTGCAAAAACGGGTTACGCACCATTAAACCGGCCACCAACGCATTTACCGGCCAGAACAGTGAAAACTCTTCGGGGATGCGTAAATGGCTACCGATAAAACAGAAAAACAGCGTAATGAAGAACAGCGTGAGAGCATTCTTTTTTAAATTATTCTCTTCAAACAGCATAACGCGCATACGTCTGAATCCTGTAACCTGGAAATCGCTGCCATCAGCCATGGGCATCAGCAAGCATTAAACCTGAAATAACCGTGCGATGATTCGGTAATTAAGCAAGTGTTCGTCATCCTACTCTGCGGCTGGATGGCGCTCAATCTGCCATGAAAGCAGGATAGGGGCCAGGTGGTATTGCGGTAACGTCAGAGAAAAAGGATGCAACTGTGGCAATTATGCCCTGTAAATAAAAAAATCGGATATCCGAGATATCCGATTTTAGGGTGAAAAAATGACTTTCCCGCCGAGGATTGTTGCTATTTAACCGCAACGGGCCACTGGCTTAGCCGAATGCCACGTTCAGGGGCGCTTTCACCAAAATCCTGTAATACCGCTTTTACATCCGGATCCATATATTCGGCATTATCGTGTTCGACAATCACTACGCTATTTTCCGGAATCTCCGCCAGTAATCCCTGCAATTTGGGATTATGCATAAAAGTGAGGTTTTGCTGGAAGCGCAATACATAGTGATCGTCATAACGCGTGAGCTGCAAAGCATTACGATGACTTTTATAGATGCTGCAAAGGACCTGGGTGGCGATGCCAATCCCAATCCCCGCGAGCATGCCAAATACGATAATGCCGCCGATGGTGGCAAGGAAAGGCACATATTGCTGCGCGCCCATGCGCATCTGTTCAATGAACAGACGCGGCGTCGCCAGCTTATAACCGGTGTAAAGCAACACGGCTGCCAGGCTGGCAAGAGGGATGGCGTTTAGCAGATGGCTAAACCACAGGCCGCAAATCAGCAGCAGCACACCATGAATCAGAATGGAGAGCTTGGTTTGTGCGCCCGAGCTGACGTTCACCGAGCTACGCACAATCACCGCGGTAATGGGCATCGCACCAAGAAAACCGGCAGTGAGATTACCAATGCCCTGCGCAAACATCTCTTTATTCGGTGACGGCGCAGGATGCTGTGGGCGCAGCTTTTTCAGTGCTTCCTGACTCAGCAAGGTTTCAAGGCTCGCCACTAATGCCAGCGTTAGCGCCACCATCCACACGGAAGAATTTTGCCATGCCTGCCAGTCTGGCGTTTCAAGCTCTGCCGCCAGCGCGGATAGGCTATCGAATGCGGGCAGCGCAATACGCGGTAAATCTTCGGCCAGTGCGGGAAAAAGGCGATCGCCAAACACCGTCGCGACACAACCTATCAGCACGGCGACCAGCGGCCCGGGGATCCAGTTCAGCGCTTTAACTGATTTGATCAGCGGCGTGGTCCACAGCCATAAAATAGTCAGACCCGTGCCAGCCACCAGCATTGCACTGGCTGAGAACGCAAACTCGCCATTCACCAGCGAGATCAGCTCCACATCACCCTTTGCGCCAAAGGCCACAGGGATTTGCTGCATGATCAGTAAAATACCAATCGCTGCCAGCATGCCTTTAATCACACTTCCCGGAACCAATGAGATGAAGCGCCCGGCACGTAACACCCCCAACACACACTGCAGCACGCCCGCTAAAATCAGCGCGGTGAGAAAGGCAGAAAAGCTGCCCAGCGTGGCGATGGATGCTACCACAATGGTGACTAATCCAGCGGCAGGTCCACTCACCGCAAAGCGGGATGGGCTGAGCGCAGTGACCAGCAATCCACCGATTACGCCGGTAAGTAAACCCGCAAACGGCGGCAGTCCGCTGGCTTGCGCGATACCAAGACAGAGCGGCAGCGCAACCAGAAATACCACTAAACCCGCGGGAATATCCTGACGAAGGGTGCTCAGATTCATGGCGTAAATTCCTCTGCAGATTGCTGGATTAACTCTTTCAAATGGCCGGATTGCAAATCGTAGACGCAGCCAAAAACGTCCAACGCTTGTCCGGCTTGCCACGCCTGCCGAACCGGCTCGCTGGCCACGAGCTGCGCATATTGTGCCAGCACATTGGCTTCCACCAACCTGTTGAGCCTGGTACCCTCTTCTCCGGCATCGCTGGCGTGATACTCCACCAGCCCTTGCTGTAAACTCCTGCGCAGTGCAGCGATACGCCGCGCCAATGCCGAGTTCTCTGTGGCCAGCGGGCTGGCAGGTAAGCCCAGGGCAGCCTGCACGCCGCCACAGCCGTAATGGCCACATAGCACGATGCGCTGCACGCCCAGATAGAAAATGGCGTACTGCATAACACTCATCAGATTATCGTCATCCGGTACCACCATATTGGCGATATTACGGTGCACAAACAGTTCGCCCGGGTGCGAACCGGTGAGCACTTCCGCCGGCACGCGACTATCTGAACAGCCAATCCACAACGAGTGTGGTTTTTGCTGATGCAGGTATTTTTCGAAGTAATGGGGATTGCGCTCGCGGCGCTGCAAAGCCCAGCTGCGATTTTTCGCTAATAAGGGTTTCAGTGTCGTCACAATAATCTTCTCTCTACGTTTAAAATATCGCTTTCAGGCAAATAGCGTCGCTATTAAACGCGGCTATGGAGAATAATTGAGGACGAAAGCAGAACTTCCTCACAGAAATTGTTTATAGACGCTTAAGCATGGCGTTGCATCATGAATATTTTCATGGATGACAAATCGAGACTATTTGTAAAATAAAATTCAGCAAACGTATGTAGCGAGTAAATTTACGCAAGCATCAGGAAAAAGAGAGCGTGAAGTAAAAACGAGGCACAACAAAGCATTAAGCATCTAACTTATTAATATATTCTTAATACCATTACAAAAATATACACGCAATTGCGGCAAGCCTTTAGCCGGGGTGGGAAATTTAAACCATTCGGGCTGGGAAGATTCCTAATTATAAAATTTATGATTAGAACGATTCACTGCTTTTATATTTATTCAGCGCTATTTTTCACTCAGTTCATACGAATAATTAAGCAAGAGATCAGGAATATAATGAGGAGAATAATAGTTTCGCAGAAAAGTAAATAAAGGTGGATCTAAAAAAGACGTTAACGCGCCTGCATTAGCAGGCGCTATTTCGCTTGACGAATTATTTACCGTTCCAGGCTTTCATACGCGCATCGCGCACCTGTAACTGCTGTTCCGGGGAGAGTTTGTTGTAATTCTCTGCCATACCGCTTTCCCAATCGCCATACAGTGGATTCGGCAGCACGATAAATTGCGTACCAAAATGCTGATGGTTAAGGCTGACGAATTGCTGACGCTGGGCATTCCCCTGATGCCAGGTGGCACCACCGAAGTCGTTCAGGTTGTCACCCACATACAACACCACGTTGTAACCCGCATTTTTCACCGCGTCGAAGCGCTCTTGCTTATTAGAATTACCGCTGCTTAAGCGCACGGTTTTGTCGTTCACGCCGGAAAAGCCCAACCTGGTGAGGTTCTCAACGGTCGCGGCATAATCCTTCCGATCGCGATTAGAGATATAGAACATGGTGCCGCCATGGCTGTTCACGTAATTGGCAAATTCCACCGCGCCCGGCACCGCCGTAGCCTGGCGCGCCTGGGTCCACGCTGACCAGGTTTTAGCGGAGAAGGGCTGCCCATTTTTCGCCTGCCACGCGCTATAAGCGCTGTTATCGATCATCGTTTCATCCAGATCGACGATCACCGCTTTCGGTTTTCCTGCCAGGGAGGGCGCCTGATCAAACGCCATGCGCGCGGTGTTAAATGCTTGCCAGCTCAATGCCTGATATTCGCCGGATTGCTGGAACCAGTTCACCGCCAGCACGGATTGCTGGCCGAGCTGCTGTTGGGCCTGCTGTTTTGACGGCTGGGCACAGCCCGCCAGGGCCAGCACGATGAAGCCAGACGCGGCCAGCCAGGTGGTGTTTTTCATCATTTCATCCTTAAGTGATTATGGTCAGGTTTTGTAAAGCTTTAAAAATGTAGCAGTTAACGTAAGCTGTGGGCAGCAGAATACGGCATTCAGGTTATAGGAGACACTTATGGTTCAGCACCTGCACCGCGGTCCACGTTCAGCGCTGTTAGAGGGCCTTACGTGGCTGGAATATGCGTTCCAGCCGGCGGGCCAACCGGCTCCGGCCAATGCGGCGTACGGTCAGCAGCGTCACAGCGCCAACGTGGTGCTGGCGAGTCAAAACCAGCCGCCGAAAAGTTGTGAATCTGATGGAGTGATTGGCGAACATCATCTGCCGGTCGCGGTATATACCGCCGATTGTTTACCGGTATTGTTTGCCGATCCGCAACAGCAGCAGGTTGCAGCGGTGCATGCAGGGCTGAAAGGTACGCTAGGTGGCGTATTAAATAACGCCGTGGATCGTTTGCTGGAACGGGGTGCCAGCCGCGAAACGCTGCGTGTCGCTATCGGCCCAGCCATTGGTCCCTGCTGTTATGAACTGGGCAACGATCTTGTCACACAGATGCGGGATCGTAACGATCTGCCACCGCTACAGTGGTCTACGCAGCAGCCACACAACGCGCAGGCAATTCGCCCACAGGCGCGTGCGCAGCAGCAAGGGATTTGGTTTGATCTGCCACATCTGGCTCGGAGTTTACTGTTACAGCGCGGTATTCAGGCGGAACATATTGAGGTCGTGAAGGTTTGTACTTACTGCATGGCGGAGCCGGGATCCAGCTATCGCTATAACACCCATTTTGCCAGCGGCTATCAGTCGCGCTTCTCGTGGATCCGTACCCGCGGCTAGCGGCTTCACGTCCTTGTGAAGCCGGTCGGTCAGTGAATCACTGCATTAAGGGCCAGCACGCCCGCCAAACCGAGAATCGAGATCAGCGTTTCCATTACCGTCCAGGTCTTCAGGGTTTCCACCACGCTCAGGTTGAAGTAGCCCTTAAACAGCCAGAAGCCGGGATCGTTAACGTGCGATGCGATAACACTGCCGGAGCCCACAGCCAGCACCATCAGTGCGGGATCGGCATGTGTCGCAGCGATAATCGGCGTGACGATACCAGCGGTGGTGATAGCAGCCACCGTGGCCGAGCCCAGCGCCACGCGCAGCATGGCGGCCACCGTCCAGCACATCAACAGCGGCGACAGTGACGATCCCTTCATCATATCGGCAATATAGTTACCCACGCCGCTGTCCACCAACACCTGTTTGAATGCACCACCGCCGGCGATGATAAAGATAATCATGGCGATGGCAGCAATCGACTCGCCGCACATATCCATCACTTCTTCCATCTTCCGGCCATTACGCAAACCGAGGGTCAGCACCGCAATCACCACCGCAATAAACAGCGCCACCGCCGGGTTGCCGATGAACTCGAAGAACTGGCGCAACGCGTTTTCTTTTGGCGTGGTCAATTCAAAAACAGCGGCAATCGCCATCAGCACCACCGGAATAACGGCGGCAAAGATGCTGATACCGAAGCCCGGCATCTCCTCTTCGGTGAAGATTTTCGGGTTATACAGGCCTTCTGGCGGCGACTTCTCAAAGCTCTTGAGGAATTTGGAGAACACCGGCCCGGCAATGATCACCGTCGGAATGGTGATGATCATGCCGTACAGCAGGGTGGTACCGAGATTGGCGCCAAAGATGGTGGCTATCGCCGTTGGACCCGGATGTGGCGGCAGGAAGCAGTGAGTCACCGACAACGCTGCAACCATCGGCACGCCGACGTACAACAGCGGTAAGCCCGCCGCCGCCACAATGGTGAACACCAGCGGCAGCAGCAGCACGAAGCCGACTTCATAGAACATGGCTAAACCGACAATCAGTCCGGTGACCACCAGCGCCCATTGCAGCCGCTCTTTACCGAAGGCAGCGATGAGCGTGGTGGCAACGCGCTGTGCCGCACCGGTATCGGAAACCAGCCGGCCGAGCATGGCACCAAAGCCGAGAATCATCGCTAATCCGCCCAGCGTCGAACCGATACCTTTTTGAATGGAGGCCATCACATTGAGTGGCGTCATGCCTTCGGCAATACCCACCACCGCCGACACAAACACCAACGCAATGAAGCCGTTGACCTTAAATACAATCATCAACACCAGCAGCAGTATCACACCCAGCACAATGATAGTGATTGGCATTTTTTATTATCCTTAGGAATACAGAGGGGTGATTAAGGTTTAGGCGCGAGCTGGCGATAATGCCAGCCGCGCCCCAGGCATCACACGGCGACGCGCATGCCACCATCAACGAACAGCAGATGTCCATTAACGAAGTTTGATGCCCCCGAAGCCAGGAACACCGCCGCACCAATCAGCTCTTCTGGCTTGCCCCAGCGCGCAGCAGGCGTACGCTTGGTTAGCCAGTCGGTAAAGGCGGGATCGTCCGCCAGCGCCTGCGTCATCTCGGTAACGAAATAACCCGGCGCGATGGCGTTTACCTGAATGTTGTGACGCGCTAACTCCACGCACATTCCGCGCGTCAGCATGGTGACCGCCCCTTTTGAGGCGGCATAAGGCGTGATGGTGTCGCGTCCTAATTCGCTCTGCATCGAACCAATGTTTATGATTTTACCCTGCTGACGCGCCACCATTTTTTTTGCCACGGTTTGCGAAACCAGAAAGACCGCTGTCTGGTTTACGGCGATGACGTCATTCCAGTCCTGCTCCGGGAATTCGAGGAAGGGGCGACGGCGCTGGATGCCCGCATTGTTTACCAGTACATCAATTGCACCCCACTCGGCTTCAATCTCTTCAACCGCCTGCTTAACCTGCGCTGATTGCGTCACGTCGAACGCTTTGGCATGCGCACGCAGTCCGCGCTCACGCAGCTGTGCCGCGCCCTTCTCAGCACCTTCACGGGTTGTGGCATTGATGATCACTTCGGCACCGGCTTCCGCCAGGCCTTGCGCCAGTAAAAATCCAATGCCACGCGCCGAACCGGTGAGCAGCACACGCTTACCTTCCAGGGAAAATAACTGACTCATCACAACTCCTTAAAAGGTTAACTGGACTTTAGCGGCGCGGGTTTTATCGCCGGCAAACTGCAATGCGGCATCAATGTCCTGCAAGGCATACTCCGCGCTGAACAGCGGCAATGGATCGACCACGCCGTTAGCCAGCCACTCAACGGCGGTGTTGAATTCATGGGTAAAGCGGAAAGAGCCAACCAAATTAATCTCTTTGGCAATCAACGCCATGATCGGGAAATCGGGGATGGTGCCGCCCATGCCAACCTGCACCAGCGTGCCTTTGGCGCACACCACATCCAGGCAACGCTGCAGCGAGGCAGGATGACCAGAGGCTTCAAACGCCACGTCGAAATAACCTTTATCGGCGAGATAAGGTGCGAAATCACCTTCGGCGGCATGAATGACCTGCGTCGCGCCCATTTGTTGCGCCATTTGAAGTGAACGCTCGCTGATATCACTGCAGACGATTGAGGCTGCACCGCGCGCTTTCGCAGCTGCCGCAATCAGGCAGCCAATCGGTCCTACGCCAGAGATAAACACGTTTTTACCGCTAAGGTCGCCAGCCTGCTGCGTCGCATGAATGCATACCGCCAGCGGCTCGGCAAACACCATCACCGTTTCATCCGCCGTCTGCGGGAAAGGTACGCATTGCGCGCTATCCACCACTTTGTACTGGGTAAAACCGCCGTCAACGTGTGGAACATACATGGCGCTGCCGAAAAAGCGCATTGAGGTGCACTGATTGCTCTGGTCGCGCTGGCAATATTTACATTCGCCGCAGGGTCTGGAGGGATTAACGGCCACTTTTTGCCTGGGCTGCAATGCCGGATCATCGCTCTCAACGACATAGCCAATGACTTCATGACCAAGCACCATCGGCATTTTGATGGCAAAACTGCCGACTTTACCTTCCTGATAGTAATGCAGATCGGAGCCGCAAATGCCGCCGCGCGTAATGCGTACCAGCGTGCCCTTTCCGTCCCATTTCACCTGCTGCTGTGCCACGCTGACTTGTTTTTTTCCGGTGATCACGCAGGATTGCGTTTCAATATCCATAACATCCCCCTAAGTGCTGTAACAATGGGGGTCATCAGACCGGGTTCTGCGGGTTAGAACTGTGATAAAGATCACTGTAAAACATGTTACGGCAGAGCTGTTACCGAGAACGTGATGTACACGCAGTGAAAGTGGGAAAAGGCGGTCATGGAGTGCCGCCCGGCGAGAAAATCAGTAACCTGACAACAGATCCTGGCTGTACTTGAATAGCTCTGAATCTGAGCGCAAACCGAGTTTTTTCAGCGCAGATTGTTTTTGCCCGCTGACGGTTTTACGACTGCGTTTAAATTTTACCGCGATTTGCGACACGCTGAGGCCATCAAGAAAACAGCGTACCACTTCCATTTCGCGTGGGCTGAGGGTCTTAACCCGTTCATAAATATTGCCTTTGCTACACGTTTCGAGGCTAGTATCCAGCGCGTCTTCACTCATTACATAAAGATTTTCGACTTCGTAAGCCACTTCCTTAGATAAAAACAATCGTCCCAGCGCGACCTGACGAATCGCATGAACAATCTCCGGCATATTGTGGCTCTTGCCGATAAAACCTTTTACGCCTGCGCTCAACACCATTTTGATAATGGCTGGACTTTCCATTGAAGAGGAGATCAAAATCTTTTGCTGAGGATAGTGATTACGCAGTTGCTTAACTAACGCCAGACCATCCAGTTCCCGCTCGCCCAAGAGAAAATCCAGTACCAACACATCAACAACGGTACTTTTTAACTGATTAAAGAGCTCATTACTCGAAGCCCAGGCGCCCACTAGTTGAATGTCGGGCTCATGTTTTAAACATAACTCGAAAACAGTACGGACCATTGGGTGGTCATCAAGGACAGCGACACGCACCTGTTTATTATGTGCATATACCATTTATTCGTTCCTTTATTACTGCATTAACTTTGTCCAATTCTGACTACCTCCTTATTTCAGATGAGCGGGTGAGATTTATAAATCAAAACCGTCATAGCTTTTTATTACCTGCTCACGTAAAAATGCGAAAAGTCTGACGTAACTCATCCAGAAGACCACACAAGAATCGTCTCAAAAAGGCATGATGAAGGTAACCAATTTAATAAGTTAAGTAATCACCTTACGGGTTTCTGACTCATCACTTTAGCTTCCTGTGCATTAATTAATGGCAAGTAAAAAAACACGTAAAGTATTAGCGCGTTATGATATTGCGCATTCCGTCTGGTAATGATGCGCAGGGAAAGAAAAATCAAGACCGTTCTTGGGGATTAATCAGGTTTGTACATGGCATGATGTGCTTCGTCCTCACCCGGGACTGTGTTTAAAAAGGTTGAGTTTTACGAAATTAATAACCATAGAGCTAATTAATTAGCCCCCAACTTCATGCTATTACAGGGCGAGCAAGTTTCTTCCCGTGCCTGGCGAGAGAAATCCACACTTTCGTCTGCGACTTGCCGCCCTGCTTTTTTTTGATGTTTCTCACAGGCTGAACGCCGCACACTTTCTTCCCCGCAAAATCCCGCTAGAGTTCACTCATCCGACCACTTTCAGAGTATGTGATCATGTCTGAGCATTATGCCCATCTCTTCGCCCCGCTCGATCTGGGCTTTACCCAACTCAAAAACCGTTTCCTGATGGGTTCGATGCATACCGGACTGGAAGAACATGCTGATGGCGCAGAGCGTCTGGCTGCCTTCTACGCTGAGCGCGCACGTGAAGGCGTGGCGCTCATCGTTACCGGCGGCATCGCGCCTAACCCACAAGGCGTGGTGGCGCAGGGCGGCGCGATACTCAATCAGGAAAGCCAGTGCGAGTGGCATCGCATCATTACCGATGCCGTGCACGCGGAGGGAGGGAAAATTGCGTTGCAGATCCTGCATGCCGGACGCTACAGCTATCAGCGGGATCTGGTTGCACCTTCGGCATTGCAGGCCCCCATCAATCCCTTTACACCGCAAGCGCTCAGCGATGCCGATATCCGACAAACCATTCAGGACTTTGCGCGCTGCGCCAAACTGGCGCAGCAGGCCGGCTATGATGGCGTCGAGATCATGGGCTCGGAAGGTTATTTGATTAACCAGTTCCTGGTCGCGCATACCAATCAGCGTGACGATGATTGGGGCGGCGACGTGGCACGACGCCGACGCTTTGCACTGGAGATCACTCAGGCGGTGCGTGACGCCGTGGGTGGCGATTTCATCATTATTTTCCGTCTTTCAATGCTGGATCTGGTCAACAACGGTAGCTCACTGCAAGAGACGCTAACGCTGGCAGAAGCCCTGGCGCAGCGCGGCGTTACGCTGTTTAACAGCGGCATCGGCTGGCATGAAGCGCGTATTCCGACCATTGCAACCTGCGTGCCGCGCGCCGGTTTTGCCTGGGTCACCCAACATCTACGCGATCGCGTATCGGTACCGGTTATCGCCACCAATCGCATTAACCATCCCGAAGTTGCGGAGCAGCTGTTGCGCGATGGCATTGCCGACATGGTCTCGATGGCGCGCCCCTTTCTTGCCGATGCCGCTTTCGTCACTAAAGCAATGCGCGGCCAGCCCGATGCAATCAACACCTGTATTGCCTGCAATCAGGCGTGTCTCGACCAGATTTTTCTCGGCAAAGTCACCTCGTGCCTGGTGAATCCGCGCGCCTGCCACGAAACGCAGATGCCGGTAATCCCGACCGAACAGCCGAAAAAACTGGCGGTAGTGGGCGCTGGACCCGCAGGTATGGCATTTGCCCTTCAGGCGGCACAGCGCGGTCATCAGGTCACGCTCTACGAAGCGGATGCGCAGATTGGCGGACAGTTTACTATCGCCCGGCAGATCCCCGGTAAAGCCGAATTTAGCGAAACGCTGCGCTATTTCCGTCACCAGCTCGCCGCAGCAGGGGTGACGATAAAAACGGAACATCGGGTGAGCGCCGATGAGTTAATCACGGCGGACGACGTGATCATCGCCACCGGCATCGTACCGCGCCAGCTGGCAATCCCCGGCATCGACCATCCCAGCGTGCTGAGCTACCTCGACGTGATACGCGATAAAAAACCGGTGGGAAAACGCGTAGCGATTATCGGTGCTGGCGGCATTGGCTTTGATACCGCGGAGTATCTGCTGCATCAATCCGACCACGAGGATTTTTATCAAAGCTGGGGCATCGATCGCAGCTTGCAGGCACGCGGCGGTTTGATTGCACCGCAGCCGCTGCCTGCCGACCGGCAAATCTGGCTGCTGCAACGTAAATCAGGCAAACCGGGCGCAGGTCTGGCAAAAACCACCGGCTGGATCCACCGCGCCAGTTTGCAGGCGCACGGCGTGCAGTTGTGGGGTGACGTTGAGTATCTGAAGATTGACGATGCTGGGCTGCATTTGCGTCATCAGGGCGAAGATATGACGTTGGCGGTAGATAATGTGGTGATTTGTGCCGGTCAGGAGCCGCTGCGTCAGCTCGCGGACGAGCTTAGCGCGCGAGGTAAAGCGGTGCGGGTGATTGGTGGGGCGGATGTGGCGCAGGAGCTGGATGCTCGCCGCGCCATTGCTCAGGCAACAGAACTGGCGCTGAGCGTATGATCAGCGCAGTTTGACCGAACGCAACACCACAAACTTGGCATTGGACGCCACCAGTTCACAGTTGCCAAACAGCTTTTTCATTTTGACGTGATAACCGAGGTGGCGGTTGCCGACGATGCGCAATTCGCCACCGTACTGCAGGCAGCGCTTGGCATCACGCAGCATTTGCCATGCCAGATGATCGGTCACCGCGTGCTGCTGGTGGAACGGCGGATTACACAGTACCGCATGCAGGCGATCCGACGGGAAACCGCTCAACACGTTGTTAACGCGGAACTGGCAGCGCGCCATATCCTGCGGGCGGTTGACTTCCACATTCAGCTTGCTCGATGCCACTGCCATGTAAGATTCGTCATAAAACAGCACATCGGCGTTAGGATTTTGTTCCAGCGCCAGTAAGCCAATCACGCCATTACCGCAGCCCAAATCAAGAATCTCACCTTCAATATCATGAGGCAGATGCTGCATAAAGAAGCGCGCGCCCACATCCAGCGAGGCGCGAGAGAAGACGTTGGCGTGGTTATGGATCTGATATGGCGAGTCGTCGAGCGGCCAAACGGTGGTCGCCGCCTGTTCCGCTAACGCAGGTGCGCTGTAATGGCTATAAATCAGACGCGCCTTTTTCCACGCCAGCGAGGTTTTACTTTCACCAAGGATGCGCTCAAACAGTTGCAGCGTGGAGTTATGAATATCTTTGGCTTTCGCTGCCGCTAAAATCAGCGTCTCCGGCGTCACCACTTCGCGCAGGGCGCGCAGTTGATGCTCAAGCAGCGCCAGCGCTTTCGGGATTTTGATCATCACCACCGCTGGCGCAGCGGGTAATGGTGCCAGGCTGTCGATAAAGTGCACCTGATCTTCATCCATGTCGTTGAGACGCAGGTTCTGCTTTGCCGCCTGTTCGCTCAGCAGCGAATCGCTCACGTGCCATACCGGACGCGCGCCCAGACCGCAGGTCAGCGCACCAAAGCTGTCGTTGAACACCAGCACCGGTCCCTCTGGCAGTTCTTGCTGCAACAGGTATTCATCGGCGGAATCCCACGCCTGTAGCGGGCTTTCCTCGCGCATAGGCGGGAAGCGGTGCAGCGTCAGCGTGCGATTGGTCAGTTCAAGTTGGCTCATGGAATCTCCGGCGTGGTACACTTTGCGCGATTTTCGCCCTAAAAAGGGGGCGCAGTATACTGTCTTTCGTCGGGAATCCCAATGTCATTAATCTATCTGCAGGGTTACCCTGAAAACATCCTCGAACAGGTGCAGACGCTGATCGATCATCAGCGATTAGGCACCTTTCTCCAGCAGCGCTATCCCGATACCCATAATATCGTCAGCGACCGCGCGCTTTATGACTACACGCAAGCGCTTAAAAACCGCTATATGCGCAGCGCGCCGCCGGTAAGCAAAGTGATTTGGGATAATAAAATCAAGGTGATGAAGCACGCACTTGGGCTACACACCGCGATTTCACGCGTGCAGGGCGGTAATCTAAAAGCCAAAGCCGAGATCCGCATCTCGACCTTTTTCCGTCTCGCACCGGAAGCCTTTTTGCGCATGATCGTGGTGCACGAGCTGGCGCATCTTAAAGAGAAAGAGCACGACAAAGCCTTTTATCAACTCTGCTGCCACATGGAGCCGGATTACCACCAGCTGGAGTTCGATGCCCGCTTATGGATGACCGACCAGGCGATGCGCGGCAACGCGGCTTAAAGAAACTCCTGCGCTTTTTGAATCAGGCTGGTTTTCGTCAGTGCGCCCATAAAACGGCGCTCCTGCGGATTATTCAGCACCGGCAAGCGCTCAAGCGTGACGCGGGCAAAAGCCTCCCATCCTTCACGCATGCTTTGATTCTGATAAATACAGGGAAAGTTGTTGTCCATCACCTGACTTACCGGTGAATGCAGGGTGATCTCCTGTGCCAGCACCTTGCGCGAGATGTCATGAATCGACACCACGCCGAGAAATTGCCCTTCACTATTTATGACGTAGACATAACGCTCACGTTTGAGTGAACTCACCGCCAGCGCCTGCCCTACCGACTCTTCCGGCTGCAGCGCCGCGCCGGGAATGATCAGCTGATCAACCCGCATATTATCGAAATCATATTTGGCTTCGGCGCGGCTGAAATGCGTGCTCACCACCGGATAAGTGCTGGAAGACTGCAGGCGATACACCACCATTGATGCCAGCACCGAGGCAATCATCACCGGGAACAAGAGACTACTGTTGAGCGTCATCTCCAGCACCATCAGCATCGCCATCAACGGTGCCTGGCTCACCGCCGCCAGCACGGCCGCCATGCCGATGGCCGCATACAGCAGGGTATCGCCTACCGGTAAATGCAGCATCGCGCCAATCTGGGCTAGCGCCACGCCAAGCAGTGCACCTATCAATAATGAAGGGGTAAACAGCCCGCCGACCGCGCTTGAGCCGACCGAAAGCGTCGTTGCCAGCGTTTTCAGCACCAGCAATCCTAACAACCCCATTAAGACGTAGTGACCATCAATGATGTTAACGATCACTTCATAACCGTTACCGAGAATATCGGTGGAAATAAGCGCCAGAAAACCCACGGCTAACCCACCCGCGCCTAAACGCAGCGGCAGCGATCGCACGCGACTAAACAACACCTTGCTGCGCGCAATCAGTTTGATCAGTATCCAACCGGCAAATCCGGCAACCAGACCAATCAGCAGCGTCATCAGCAAGCTGCTGATATCCATCTGGAACAGCGCTTCAGATAAGGGATAAAGCGCGCTGCGGAATCCCAGTGACCACATGGTCATTACCGCCACCGCCGAGGAGACAATCAACGGGATCAGCCGTTGCAGCGCCGAGATGCCGAAGGCGATTTCGGCAACAAAAATCGCCGATGCGAGCGGCGCGTGATACACCGAAGAGAGGCCTGCGGCGGCGGCCATCGCCACGATATCGCTATGGCGTAAATTGAGCGATGCGGGCAACCAGCGTCCGATTAAACTGCCGCTCAACGCCGACAGCTGCACCATCGGCCCCTCTTTACCAATCGACGCCCCGCTGCCGATACTGGCAATTGAGGAGAGCGCACGAAACAGTGAGGTTTTGGTCGGCACCGCATCGAGGCGCGCATTGATCACTTCCAGATAATCGGTTTTTACCGTTTCTTGCTGCTCTATCGCCACTGCATAGCGCAGAAACCAGCCGGCCAGCACGCCGCCTGATCCCACCAGCAGTGGCCAGAAGATCCACGGCCAAACGTGCATCGCCACGGTGATTTCATTATCACTGTTGAACAGCAGGTGGTTGATCAACTCAATCACACCGCGAAATGCCAGCGTGACCAGCGACGCGACGAATCCCACGGGAATGGCGATCAGCAATGTGGTCCAGTTCAGAGCATGTTTACTTCCACTCACCGCGCGTCCCCGCTTAGTCGGTTAAAAAATTGTGCGACATCATCATATTGGAATGCGGATCTCAGGATCAAATTTCGCCTGCCTGCCGATTCGCTGAACATGCTACTCTGCCGCTTTACTTTAGCAGGAGAACAGCTCGTGATTCGTTTCGCTATTGTGGGAACCAATTGGATTACCCGTCAGTTTATCGATGCCGCACATGAAACCGGCAAGATGAAGCTGAGCGGCGTCTATTCGCGTAACCAGCAGCAGGCCGAGGCTTTTGCAGAGGATTATCCCTGCAAGCTCACCTTCACTTCCCTTGAAGCGCTCGCTAGCAGCCGTGAAATCGATGCGGTGTATATCGCCAGCCCCAACGCGTTGCACAGCGAGCAGGCAATACTGTTCATGTCGCACGGCAAGCATGTGATTTGCGAGAAGCCGATGGCGTCCAATCTGCGTGAAGCCGAGGCGATGATTGCCTGCGCACGCCAGCATCAGGTGGTGTTGTTCGAGGCCTTTAAAACCGCCAGCTTGCCCACCTTTCTGCAACTGCAAAGCACCTTGCCGCAGCTGGGTAAACTGCGCAAAGCGCTGTTTAACTATTGCCAGTATTCGTCGCGTTATCAGCGCTATCTTGATGGTGAGAACCCTAACACCTTCAATCCGCGCTGGTCGAACGGTTCCATCATGGACATTGGGTATTACTGCCTCGCCGCAGCGGTTACGTTATGGGGCGCGCCGCAGCAGGTTAAAGCGCAGGCTTCGCTGCTGGAAAGCGGCGTTGATGCGCATGGCGTGGTGGTGCTGGGCTATGGTGATTTTGATGTCACCCTGCTGCACTCCAAAGTGAGTGATTCAGTGATCCCGAGTGAGATTCAGGGCGAAGCGGGCGCGCTTGTCGTGGAAAAGATCTCCGAATGCCAGCAGCTGCGCTTTATCCCGCGCGGTGGTGAAAGCCAAAATCTGACGCAGCCCCAGCACATCAACACCATGCTGTACGAAGCAGAGACCTTTGCCAGCCTGGTGGAGGCCGGTGAAGTAGACCATCCGGCGTTAGAAACCTCGCGCATCACCGCCCAGCTGCTCACCGAAATTCGCCGCCAGACGGGCGTCGTGTTTCCGGCAGACCAGGCTGGTGTGTAAATATTGCAGAATATTTCACGTTGCCTCTTGAAACCGCACGCCATACTCCGTATGTTTGCCGCTGCAAAGGGGAGTAACTTGTAAGCTGATTGATCGTCATTACGATGCGTAACGCATCCGGTCGTCAGGCAACCCGGAATCTATTCTGAGTTGTAAGTGAGACCTTGCCGGAAGGCGAGGTTTGCTTGCAGCACGATCAAAGCGGCTGACGTCTTCTGACTTCAGCCGTTTTTTTATGTTCAGAAAAGGATACGCCATGCACTCTGTAGGCACACCGTTACTTTGGGGCAGCTTCGCTGTCGTTGTGCTCGTCATGCTCGCGATCGACCTGCTATTACAGGGCCGACGCGGCGCGCAAACCATGTCATTCAAACAAGCGGCTGTGTGGTCGCTGGTTTGGGTTTCCGTTTCGCTGCTATTCAGTGCGGCCTTTTGGTGGTATCTCGAAGGCACGGCTGGACGTGAAGTCGCTACCGCACAAACCCTCGCTTTCCTCACCGGCTACGTATTAGAGAAAGCGCTGGCGGTCGATAACGTCTTCGTCTGGTTAATGCTGTTTAGCTACTTCGCCGTTCCGGCCAATCTGCAACGTCGCGTGCTGGTTTATGGGGTATTAGGCGCGATTGTGTTACGTACTATCATGATCTTCGCCGGTAGCTGGCTGGTGGTACAGTTCAGCTGGATTTTGTATATCTTTGGCGCTTTCCTGCTGTTCACCGGTATCAAAATGGCGCTGGCCAAAGAAGAAGAGGATAGTGCGGTAGGCGATAAGCCGGTGGTGCGCTGGCTGCGCAAGCATCTGCGCATGACGGATAGCCTTGAAGGCGAGAAGTTTTTTACCCGTAAAAATGGGGTACTGTTTGCGACACCGCTGCTGCTGGTGCTGATTATGGTGGAGCTAAGCGATGTGATTTTCGCCGTGGATAGCATTCCCGCCATCTTCGCGGTCACCACCGATCCGTTCATCGTATTAACTTCCAACCTGTTTGCCATTCTCGGCCTGCGCGCCATGTACTTCCTGCTGGCAAATGTGGCGGAGCGTTTCTCAATGTTGAAATACGGTTTGGCTATCGTGCTGGTGTTTATCGGTATCAAGATGCTGATCGTCGAGTTTTACCATATTCCGGTGGCGATCTCGCTGGCCGTTGTCGGTGTGATTCTTGGCGGTACGCTGCTGATCAATGCCTGGGTGAACCACAGAAACGACCAGAAGAAGATCTCACAATAATCGTCTGCAGGGGCGCTAATCGCCCCTGCTTTGTTTCGCCAGTCGCAATCTTCGCCTTTTATATGTCTGTCACACTTCCTATCATCAGCAGATCAAAAAACCGATCTGCTGCGCACGCACAGAATTATCTCTTTCCTCAATAGCTCTTTTCCTTATACTCCGCCGGGCAAACCGTTATGCGCGGCAGAACCGCGCACAACACTCATGACCACAATAAAAAGACCGTACTATGCAAAACAACGTTATTGGACGTCTGGGCGCGCTGTTCGCAGGAAGCCTGGTAAAACAAATCATGATCGGCCTGGTGGCCGGCGTCGCGCTGGCGTGGTTCTCACCCGATGCCGCGCTAGCCGTTGGCCTGCTGGGCGAGCTGTTCGTTCGCGCGCTAAAAGCCGTCGCGCCGCTGCTGGTTCTGGTGCTGGTGATCTCCTCCATCGCCAACCATCAGCAAGGGCAGAAAACCAACATTCGCCCAATTATCATGCTCTATCTGCTCAGCACCTTCTTTGCGGCGGTCGTTGCGGTGATCTTCAGCCATCTGTTCCCACAGACGCTGTCGATGAACGTGGGCGCCACACAGATCACCCCGCCGTCGGGTATTGGTGAAGTGCTGCACGGCTTGCTGATCAGCATGGTGTCGAATCCGATTGAGGCACTGATAAATGCCAACTACATCGGTATTCTGGTGTGGGCATTGGGCTTAGGGTTGGCGTTTCGTCATGCCAGCCCAGGCAGCAAAGCGTTTCTCAATGATGCATCCAGTGCCGCAACCTGGGTGGTGCGCTGTGTGATTCGCTGTGCGCCGCTGGGAATTTTTGGTCTGGTGGCGTCGATCCTCGCTTCCACCGGTTTTGATGCCATTTGGGAGTACGCCAATCTGCTGACGCTGCTGCTCGGCTGCATGCTGATTATGGCGCTGGTGATTAACCCCATGCTGGTGTTGCAGAAGATCCGTCGTAATCCTTATCCGCTGGTGTTTACCTGCCTGCGTGAAAGCGGCGTTACTGCGTTCTTCACCCGCAGTTCGGCGGCCAATATTCCAGTGAATATGGCGCTGGCTAAGCGTCTCAATCTTGATGAAGATACCTATTCCGTGTCGATTCCGCTGGGCGCCACCATCAGCATGGCCGGTGCATCGATTACCATTACCGTACTGACGCTGGCCGCGGTGCATACGCTGGGCATTTCGGTGGATGTGCCAACCGCTATTCTGCTGAGCCTGGTCGCATCGCTATGCGCCTGCGGTGCATCAGGCGTCGCCGGCGGTTCGCTGCTGCTGATTCCGGTAGCCTGTAATATGTTTGGTATTCCAAACGATCTGGCGATGCAGGTAGTTGCGGTGGGCTTTATTATCGGCGTGCTGCAGGATTCCGCCGAGACCGCGCTGAACTCATCGACAGATATTCTGTTTACTGCGGCCGTTTGCCAGGCGGAAGCCGAGCGCGCGCCGCGTCGTACGGTTTCAGAATAACCATTGCTCCAGGTCGCCATACATGGCGACCTCACGTGAATCCGTAGGGTGCGCATTCATGCGCACCGGGTTTTATAGCGTTACACCACTTTTAAAAATCGCCAACTCGCGAAAATCATTGGTTTCATTCCGCGCCGGTTGGCCATTGGCAATCGCCACAATCATATCGACGAAATCCGCCAGCATCTCCGCCATGCTCATGCCTTCAATTAAACGTCCGGCATTAAAATCGATCCAGTGCGGTTTTTTCTCGGCCAACTGCGTATTGGTGGCAATCTTCACCGTGGGTACAAACCCGCCATAGGGCGTGCCGCGCCCGGTAGTAAACAGCACCATATGACAACCTGCGCCCGCCAGCGCGCTGGTCGCCACCGCATCGTTACCCGGCGCACTCAACAGATTGAGTCCCGGCGTGTGCAAACGTTCGCCGTACTTCAACACATCCACCACCTGGCTTTGGCCGGCTTTCTGCGTACAGCCGAGCGACTTCTCTTCCAGCGTCGTGATGCCGCCCGCTTTGTTGCCGGGCGATGGATTTTCGTAAATCGGTTGCTGATGATCGATAAAGTAACGCTTAAAGTCGTTGATCATCGCCACGGTTTTTTCGAAGGTGGCCTCATCGCGGCAGCGGCTCATCAGAATGCGCTCCGCACCAAACATTTCAGGCACTTCCGTCAGCACGGTCGTACCTCCGTTGGCAATCATCTGATCGGAGAAACAGCCCAGCATCGGATTGGCGGTGATGCCGGAAAAACCATCGGAACCGCCGCACTCCAGACCAAACTTCAGCTCGCTGAGTTTGCCTGGCTGACGTCGATCTGCACGCATCACCTGGTAGAGCGCGTGCAGACGTTCCAGCCCCGCTTCCACTTCATCATCCTGCTTCTGACACTCCATAAACTGCACGCGATCGCTGTCGAAACCGCCAAGCGTGTCGCGGAATACATCAACCTGATTGTTCTCACAGCCAAGGCCAATCACCAGCACCGCACCGGCATTAGGATGGCGCACCATATTTTGCAGCATGGTGCGGGTGTTTTCATGATCCTGACCGAGCTGCGAGCAGCCGAACGGATGGCTGAACAGGTGTACGCCGTCAATACCTTCGGCATCATTGCTCTCTTTCATAAAGCGCGTGAGGATTTGCCGCGCGATTCCATTGACGCAACCAACGGTAGGCAGGATCCACAGCTCATTTCGTATCCCCACTTCGCCGCTGGCGCGACGGTAGATCTGTACCTCACGATCGCCCGCTTGTGGCGGCAATTCGAGGAACTCGGGCCGATAGTCGTACTCATCCACATCGCTCAGATTGGTGCGCGCATTGCTGGAGTGAATCATCTCTCCAGCAGCAATCGGCTGCGTAGCATGGGCAATCGGCAAGCCGTATTTGATCACCAGCGCCTCGTTGGGCAACGGCTGCAGAGCAAACTTATGGCCACGCCCAACGTCCTGTTGCAGGGTAATCAGTTGGTGATTGATTTCGACCTGGGTATTGGCGGGCAAATCGCGCAGCGCCACGGCAACGTTGTCGCGTGAATGTATTCTTATCGCATCTTGCATAGCGTTATCTCAGTTGGGTCAACGCCGTCCGCATCCCGTGGACGATGATGTTTTGCAGGTGTTGGCTTACTGCGGCCACTAATCCTGGCCGCTGGGTGAGATCTTCGCCCCAGTGATCAGCATCGCTAAGGACCGCGCGCACCAATTGTTCCGGGGTCTGTTTATCGTGCTGCACGGCGGGCCACAGCTCAGCGAAACGCTGCAGCCAGTGTTCGTCGTCCTGAAGCGGCCAGTGACGATCGCCCTCTTCACCGCGGTAAAACGCCAGCAGCGCGGCAAAGGCGAAGGTCAGGCGTGCAGGCCACTGCCCATTTTGCTGCTGCGCCAGCAACAGCTGTGGCAGTAAACGGGTGCGGAATTTGGTCATGCCGTTGAGTGCGATAGAGAGCAGCGCATGACGAATAAAGGGATTGCGGAAACGCCGCTGCACCGCGTCAGCGAAGGCGTGCAGCTCATCGCGCGGCAGATCCAGCGTTGGGATCACCTCGTCACGCAGCAGGTCATCCACAAAGCCAGCAATCTGCGCGTCTTCCATCGCGTCACCCACGCTTTCCAGCCCGCACTGAAACGCCACCGGCACCAGCGCAGTATGTGCGCCGTTGAGGATCGCCACCTTCTGCGCTTTGTACGGCGTGATGTCATCCACCCGCTTCACTTCCGGTGCCAGCGTGTTGAGCTTCAGCTCCTGCGCTAGCGCGGCTGGCCCCTGAATCACAAATTGGTAATAGACTTCGCCCGCCACCAGATAGCGATCCTCATAGCCAAGCTGCGCCTCAATCTCCGCGCTGTCGGCGGGATAACCGGTAACAATGCGATCCACCAGCGTGTTGTAGAAAGCGCAGTGATCCAACACCCAGCGCGCAAACTCTGGCGGCAGCTGCCAATGTTTGATGTAGTGCAGCACCAACTCACGCAGCGTGTCGCCGTTATAGTCAATCAGCTCGCACGGCACGATAAGCCAGCCTTTATCGCTGGCACCGGTAAAGTGGTTAAAGCGCGTCCACAGCAGCTGCGTCAGCTTTCCGGGAAACGAGGATGCTGGTGCATCGTCCAGCCGATCCTGCTCAACAAAAACAATGCCGGCTTCGGTGGTATTAGAGAACACAAAACGCATCTGCGGCGCGCGGGCCAGCGCAAGGAAATCGTCAAACTGTTGATACGGCTGAATTTCACGATTCAGGCTGCGGATCAGGCGGGTTTCACTCACCTGTTCACCTGCCGCGTTGAGACCACGTATCAGCGTAGTGTATAAGCCATCTTGCTGATTCAACGTCTCTTTCACCACGCGGTTGCGGGGCCGTACCACCACCACGCCAGCATCCGTACCTTGATGCTGATTAAGCCAGTCGAGCTGCCAATCGATAAAGGCGCGCAGAAAGTTGCCTTCACCAAACTGAATAACGCGATCGCTATACTGCGCGCCCGGAAAATTGTGACGATTGAGTCGCTGCATCATCAGGCTCCCAGCTCAATGCCGAAGTAATCGCGCGCATTGTTAAAGCTGATGTTCTGTACCATCTGGCCTAATAACGCCTCGTCAGCGGGCGCTTCACCCCGCGCTACCCAGTTGCCGATCATTTGACACAGCAGGCGGCGGAAATATTCGTGGCGGGTGTAGGAGAGGAAACTGCGGCTGTCGGTTAACATGCCAACAAAGCGGCTCAGCAAACCAATTTGTGCCAGCTGCGTCATCTGACGCTGCATGCCATCCAGCTGATCGTTGAACCACCATGCTGAACCGAACTGCATCTTGCCCGGTTCGCCTTCGCCCTGGAAATTGCCCGCCATGGTGGCCAGTACTTCGTTGTCGCGCGGGTTGAGGCAATAGAGGATAGTTTTGGGCAGGGCATTCTGACGGTTTTGCGCATCCAACAGGCGTGCCAGCGGCATCGCTAGCGGCGCATCATTAATCGAATCGAAGCCAACATCCGGACCGAGGATATCGAACTGGCGGCGATTGGCATTGCGCAGCGCGCCAATGTGGTACTGCTGCGCCCAGCCACGGCGTGCGTATTCGCTGCCAAGCCATACCAGCACCGCGGTTTTAAATTGCGCCGTTTCTTCTGCTGAAGGTGCAGCACCTTGCAGGCGACGTGCCAGAATGCCGTCCAGCGTGGCGTCATCGGCCTCGGCAAACACCACCACATCCAGCGCGTGATCGGAGATTTTGCAGCCATGGGCAGCGAAATGATCGAGCCGCTGACTCAGGGCGCGTCGTAAATCTTCAAAGCGTTGCACGCTAACATCCGCCACTTGTTCAAGGCGCTGAATCCATGGCAGGAAGCTCTCCAGCTCAATGTTGAACGCCTTGTCCGGACGCCAGCTCGGCAGCACTTTCACGTTAAAACGGCTGTCTTCAGCCACCGTGCGGTGATGCTGCAAGTCATCAAGCGGGTCATCCGTGGTGCCGACCATCTTTACGTTCATCTGCTGCATGATGCCGCGCGCGCTAAACGCGTCCTGCGCCAGCAATTCATTGCACTGCTGCCAGATACGCTCGGCGCTCTGTTCATTTAGCAGTACATCGGTAATGCCAAAAGGCCGACGCAGTTCGAGGTGCGTCCAGTGATAAAGCGGGTTGCCGATGGTATGCGGCACGGTGCGCGCCCAGGCAGCAAATTTATCCCGGTCGCTGGCATCACCGGTACAGAGCGCTTCCGCGACGCCGTTGGCTCGCATCGCACGCCATTTGTAGTGATCGCCTTTTAACCAGATGTCATAGAGGTTGCTGAAGCGGTAATTTTCGGCAATTTGCTGCGGCGGCAAGTGGCAGTGATAGTCAAAAATCGGCTGATCTTTTGCGTAGTCATGGTACAGACGACGGGCGAACTCGGTGTCGAGAAGGAAATCTTCACTCATAAAACGCGACATACCTGCTTCCTCATTTTGGAGCCATCCGGCTTTTACTAAAAGTTATCATACCAATTTAAGCGACCGGAAAAATTGTTTGCGATCTCACTCACAATAATCACTGTTTTACTGTGGACATATGGACATTCTTGTTGCGGATATTGTGTTAAATGGCTGTTTTATCGATCTTTAACGCTAACACACACTACGGACATGGTTTATGTGATGGCATTCAACTTTTCAAGATGTATAACAAGTTAACCTCTCGCTCCGTTGTAAACGAACTTATGGCACAGGCAAGGAAATGCGGGGGTGAGAAGTACGTTTCACACTATCCCGCTCCAGATAACTACAGCGGCAAACCGCAACGACAAACTGGACGAGGTTAATAATGCGTAAGATCAAAGGGCTACGCTGGTACATGATTGGGCTGGTGACGCTGGGCACCGTGCTCGGTTACCTGACGCGCAATACCATTGCCGTTGCGGCGCCGACGCTGGAAACCCAGCTAGGCATTACCACCCAGCAATATTCCTACATCGTGGCCGCCTATTCGGCGTGCTACACCATCATGCAGCCGGTGGCCGGTTATGTGCTGGACATGCTCGGCACCAAAATCGGCTATGCAGTCTTTGCCATACTTTGGGCGATCTTCTGTGCCGCGACGGCGATGGCCGGCAGCTGGGGCGGTTTTGCCCTGGCGCGCGGTGCCGTGGGCGCAGCCGAAGCCGCAATGATTCCCGCAGGCCTGAAAGCCAGTAGCGAATGGTTCCCCGCCAAAGAGCGTTCGGTCGCGGTGGGCTATTTCAACGTAGGATCGTCAATTGGTGCGATGCTGGCGCCCCCGCTCGTGGTGTGGGCGATCGTGGCACACAGCTGGCAAATGGCATTTATCATCACCGGCGTGCTGAGTATGGTGTGGGCGATCTGCTGGCTGGTGTTTTACAAACATCCTAAGCAGCAAACCAAGCTGAGCGATGAGGAGCGCCACTACATCATTGCAGGACAAGAGTTGCAGCATCAAACCGGCAACAACAAGAAAATGTCGGCCCGCCAGATCTTGCGCAACCGTCAGTTTTGGGGCATCGCGTTGCCGCGTTTCCTCGCCGAACCGGCCTGGGGAACGTTTAACGCGTGGATTCCGCTGTTTATGTTCAAAGTTTATGGCTTCAACCTGAAAGAGATCGCCATGTTTGCGTGGATGCCGATGCTGTTTGCCGATCTTGGCTGCATCGTTGGCGGTTATCTGCCGCCGCTGTTCCAGCGCTGGTTTGGCGTCAATCTGATCGTTTCGCGCAAGCTGGTGGTTACGATGGGCGCGGTATTGATGATTGCGCCAGGCACCATCGGTTTATTCACCAGTCCATATGTAGCAATTGCGCTGCTGTGCGTGGGTGGCTTCGCTCACCAGGCGCTCTCTGGCGCATTGATCACCCTCTCTTCTGATGTATTTGGCCGTAACGAAGTCGCCACTGCCAATGGATTGACCGGCATGGCGGCATGGACGGCGAGCACCATGTTTGCCCTGGTGGTGGGCGCGCTGGCCGATACGCTGGGCTTCAGCCCACTGTTCGCGGCGCTGGCGGTGTTTGATCTGTTAGGTGCGGTTGTCATTTGGACGGTACTGAAAAACCAACCGGTTTCCGAGCTGGATGAGCAACCTACCGGACAGGCAGCGCCGGCACGCTCCTGATCTCTTCGGGCTGGCGCAGGCCAGCCCATTTCCTCTACGCGGCTGAAGTGGTATAACAACTCAACTTTGATCCCACAGCGGACCCCGTAATGGACCTGACCGAATCTCGTCGCCTGTATCAACAGCTCGCCAGTGAACTCAAACGCCGCATAGAAGCCGGTGACTACGCCGTTGGCGATAAGCTGCCTGCTGAACGTCTGATCGCCGAAGAGATGCAGGTAAGCCGTACCGTGGTGCGTGAAGCGATCATCATGCTGGAAGTGGAAGGTTACGTGGAGGTGCGCAAAGGCTCCGGCATTCATGTCATGAGCAACCAGCAGCAGAACCGCGTGATGACATCCAGCCAGCTGGAGTTTGCCAATTTCGGTCCGTTCGAGTTATTACAGGCGCGCCAGCTGATTGAGAGCAACGTTGCCGAGTTTGCCGCCACCCAAGTGACGCGTCAGGATATTGTGGCGCTGATGGCGATTCAGGAGAAAGCGCGTCAGGAAGATCATTCGCGTGACTCAGCATGGGATATGGAATTCCACGTGCGCATTGCGCAATCGACGCAGAATAGCGCGCTTGCCGCCATCGTCGAGAAGATGTGGCTACATCGTTTACACAACCCCTACTGGCTCAAGCTGCACGAACACATTGATGCCAAAAATATCACCAGCTGGTGTGACGATCACGACCAGATTCTAAAAGCACTGATTCGCAAAGATCCCGCCGCCAGCAAGCTGGCAATGTGGCAACATCTGGAAAATACTAAACAGATGCTGTTTAACGCGACGACCGACGATTTTGAATTTAATGTCGACCGTTACATGTTTGCGGAAAATCCGGTCATCCTGCCTGAAGCTAGCGATACGCCGCGCTAAATCTGCTGGTTTTTCCGGCATTTCGCCGCTGAAAAGTCAGTTAGTCTGCAATAGTGTCAGCTCATGTAAAGCTCCTTTGGACCCTCTGCGTGTAAAGGTAAAACTCCTGTGCGGCAGGCACTTTCCCCTGTCTGGATAACGTTATTTTTGTTACAGTTATCGCCCTTTTATTACCCTTTGCGACAGGGCTTTTAAAAGTCGCTGATTTAACAATCAATTCTGGAAGGATCCGGAAACTCCTGCTCAGGCTGCTTATCTAACAATGTATAAACAATGCCAGTCTGCGCCTAAGCCCCTTACGGGCACGATTAACAATGATGTTCAGGAATGATTGATGGATATTTTGCAAGCATTGCTGCATGCCTTATGGCAGCAGGATTACGAAATGCTCTCCGACCCAACATTGGTTTGGGCCATTTATGGCGTGCTGTTTATGATTCTGTTTCTGGAAAATGGGCTGCTACCCGCCGCCTTTCTACCCGGCGACAGTTTGCTCATTCTGGTTGGGGTGCTGATTGCTAAAGGCACCATGGGCTTCCCGCTTACCATTCTGATTTTAACTACCGGCGCTAGCCTCGGATGCTGGGTGAGCTACATTCAGGGCCGATGGCTGGGCAATACGCCCACCGTGCAAAACTGGCTTTCGCATCTGCCGGCGCAATACCACCAACGCGCACATAGCCTGTTCCATCGCCACGGTTTATCGGCTTTGCTGATTGGTCGCTTTATCGCCTTCGTGCGCACCTTGCTGCCGACCATCGCCGGGCTCTCAGGCCTGAGCAATGCACGCTTCCAGTTTTTTAACTGGGTGAGCGGATTCTTGTGGGTGCTGATTCTTACCGTATTAGGCTTCGCGCTGGGTAAAACCCCGATTTTCCGGCGTTATGAAGATGAATTGATGTTGTGCCTGATGCTGCTGCCGCTAGTGCTACTGGTCGTTGGTCTGGTCGGTTCGTTAGTGGTGCTTTGGCGCAAACGTCAGTCAACTCGTAACGGGAATCCATAATCATGTTCAAATTTAATGGATTCCCAAGGCGCTTCCTGCCTTGGGCGCTGGGTGGCGCGCTGGCGCTGCTGGTTGTCTGTTCTGTCCCAACGCTGATGCAGCACGAAACCGTGGTTAAAATCCGCGTGGCAAACAACGGCACCAATCTGCCAGATGGTTTCTATCTTTATCAGCAACTTTCGGCACAAGGCGTGCGTATCAAAAGTATTACGCCTTCTGGCGATGCGTTGGTCATTCATTTTGAGAATGAAGAGCAGAGCCTGGCAGCGCAGAAAGTGCTGAAACGCCTGTTGCCACAAGGGTTCGTCGTGGCTGCTGGGCCGCAGGCTTCGCAGCAATACCCTGATGCAAATCGGCCAACGTACAGTTAATCGTCACCGCCTGACAATAAGCCAGGCGGTGAGTCAATCCTCGCTATCCCCGCGTCTTCTTTGAATTTTTTCGTCTGCTGTCTATCCTTAGAGGTAGCGTAAGCCTAAGACATGCTGGGAAGCTTCTCCTGTCTGCTCTCAGGCAGGTCATCAACAATGGAAGGTCACTACCTGATGAAACATCAATTACTGCTAGGTGCTATTCTTTTCTCACTCTCGGGTTCGCTGCTGGCGGCTGAATCGCTCTGTCAGCAAAAAGAGCAAGATATCCAGCACGAAATCGATATGGCGAAGCAGCATAACAACCAGCGCCGTGTCACCGGACTGGAGCGCGCTTTAACCGAAGTGCGTGCAGGCTGCACCGACGAGAAACTGAAATCTGCGCATAGCGAACGCATCACGGCGCAGAAACACAAGGTTGCTGAGCGTGAACGTGAGCTTAAGGAAGAGCGTCAGGACGGCGACAAAGACAAAATTGAGAAGCGCGAGCGTAAGCTTGAAGAAGCCCAGCACGAATTGAAAAAGCTTGAAGCAGAACCTTATTAATCGGACTTAACTCAATGCTGTAAAAGGAGATTTCCATGGCTAAAGAATCAACATCTGAACATCTGCGCGCTGAATTGAAAAATCTGGCTGATACCTTGGAAGAAGTGCTGAGCAGCTCAGCGGACAAATCCAAAGGTGAGCTGGATAAACTGCGTCACAAAGCGCGCGGCGCTATCGAAAGCTCCCGTGAACGCCTTGGCGATTCTGGCGAACGTATTGCACAAACCACGCGTGAAGCGGCGGAAAAGGCGGATGAATACGTACGCGATAATCCATGGCACGGCGTCGGTATCGGCGCGGCGGTAGGTATTTTAATCGGCATTTTAATCTCACGGCGTTAATGATGAGTGATAGTCAGCAAAGCCACGGCCCCGGCAAAGGGGTCTTTAATATTGGGCAGCGGATAGTTACCACACTGGTGAGCATGGCCGAGACACGCGTTCGTCTCGCCATCGTGGAACTGGAAGAGGAAAAGGCAAACCTGATTCAAATGCTGATGATGGTGGGCCTTACCATGCTGTTTACTGCTTTCGGACTTATGAGCCTGATGGTGCTGATCATCTGGGCGGTGGACGCGCAATATCGCCTGATGGCGATTGCCATTACCACCGGCGTGCTGTTTGCGTTGGCGCTGATTTTCGGCTTATGGACGCTCTATAAATCGCGTCAGTCAACGCTGTTGCGCCATACGCGTAAAGAGCTGGATACCGATCGTAAATTGCTGGAGGAGCATCGCTCATGAGCCGCCGCGAACGTGAAGCTCGCATTCACGAACTGCTAAATCAGGTGCAGCAGCAGCGGCTCGACCTCAGTGCCGATAGCCGCGACTGGCTAACCAGTACCGCACAGTACGATCGTGGCTGGCTCACGCTTATCGGCATGCGCCGCTATCTGGCGATTGGCAGCAGTGCATTGGCGATTTGGTCGATCCGCAGCCCCAACCGTCTCCTGCGCTGGGCCAAACGTGGCTTCGGCGTCTGGAGCACCTGGCGCATGATTAAATCGACGTTAAATACACGCTAATTCCTCTCTCTAAAACCGGATCGGATTGATTCGGTTTCGTTCCCTCAAATTTCCTGAATAACACTGACAGTTTATCTCGCTTACAACTCTTTCAAGCTGCGATTATCATCTCCCTCCATCAACCCAGTGAACTGAAATAAGCGGTTCAACGGGATTCAAAACCCGCAGGCCAACAACCTGCAACAAAAACCTTGTTGGAGTAGATGATGAAAAAATTCGAAGACTCAGGCCTGCTGGTAGCACGCGTACTAATGACCATTCTGTTTATCACCGCAGGCTGGGGCAAAATCACCGGTTACGCCGGTACCGCGCAGTATATGCAATCCATGGGCGTCCCGAGCTTCATGCTGCCGCTGGTTATTTTGCTTGAGTTCGGCGGCGGCCTGGCAATCCTGTTCGGTTTCCTGACGCGCTTTACCGCGCTGTTCACCGCAGGCTTCACTCTGCTGACCGCGTTCCTGTTCCACAGCAACTTCGCTGAAGGTGTTAACCAGCTGATGTTCATGAAGAACCTTTCCATCGCTGGTGGTTTCCTGGTGTTGGGTCTGGTAGGTCCAGGCGCTTACAGCATTGACCGTCTGATTCGTCAGCGCGTCCAACCGGCGACCGCACGCTAAGCAGCACAAGCGTCACAGAGCACATATACTCAATTGCAGGGGCGGGGATTTTCCTCGCCCTCTTTTTTTTATGGAGGGCTTATGGGACAGCTGATTGACGGTGTCTGGCATGACACCTGGTACGACACGAAGTCAACCGGAGGCCGCTTCAAACGCACAGAAGCCGTTTGGCGCAACTGGATTACAGCCGATGGCAGCGCCGGCCCAACCGGTAAAGCGGGCTTCGCCGCCGAACGCGATCGCTATCATCTCTATGTCTCACTCGCCTGTCCGTGGGCGCACCGCACGCTGTTGATGCGCCAGCTTAAAGGATTGGAAGAGATGATTTCGGTTTCAGTGGTGCATCCGCTGATGCTGGAAAACGGCTGGACTTTCGACGATGACTTCCCCGACGCCACCGGCGACTCGCTGTATCAAAATGAGTTTCTCTATCAGCTTTATCTGCACGCCGACGCGCAATACACCGGACGCGTCACCGTACCAGTGCTGTGGGACAAAACGCAGCACACCATCGTTAGCAATGAATCCGCCGATATCATACGCATGCTGAATAGCGCGTTTGATGCGCAAGGCGCACGCGCCGGTGATTACTATCCACCGGCACTGCGCGACAAGATCGATGAACTGAACGGCTGGATTTACGATACCGTGAACAACGGCGTGTACAAGAGCGGCTTTGCCACTTCGCAGGCGGCTTACGATGAGTCGGTGACATCACTGTTCCACTCACTGGCGCGCCTGGAGCAAATTCTTGGCCAGCATCGTTATCTCACCGGCGACAAGCTTACCGAAGCCGATCTGCGACTCTGGACCACGTTAGTGCGCTTCGATCCGGTGTACGTTACCCATTTCAAGTGTGACCGCCATCGCATCAGCGATTACCGTAATCTCAGCGGTTTCCTGCGAGACATTTACCAAATGCCTGGCATTGCCGATACGGTCAATCTGCCGCATATCCGCCATCACTACTATTGCAGCCACAAAACCATCAACCCAAGCGGCGTGATTTCGCTGGGCCCGGCGTTTGACTGGGACGAGCCGCACGGGCGCGGCTGATGCCCTTTTCCTTCTCCCGCTTGCGGGAGAAGTTTCGAATGAGCGGAACGGCTTCACCGATTTCCCCCAAGAGAAACAGGCAATCATCAGGCAGAATCAGACTCACTCCTTCATCCCTTCACTGGCTACAGTTAAACGACTCTCACCGTAAACTGGAGCGACTATGAAAACCTACGGTTATGCTGCACTGAGCGCTGATGCGCCGTTAACCCCGTTCACCTTTGAACGCCGCGCGCTGCGCAATAACGATGTGGCTATCGAAATTGTCTACTCGGGCGTCTGCCACAGCGATCTACATCAGGCAAGGAATGACTGGCAAGAGTGGGGACCGACCGTTTACCCACTGGTGCCAGGACATGAAATCATTGGGCGCGTTATTGATGTCGGCAGCGACGTTCAACGCTACACAACAGGACAATGGGTGGCGGTGGGTACTATTGTCGATAGCTGCCAGATATGCGATCAGTGTCGCCGTCATGAAGAGCAGATGTGCCGCGAATTCCCGACGGTGACCTATAACGGTCGCGATCGCCTCACTGGCGACATCACTTATGGCGGCTATGCCAAACATGTGGTGGTGCGAGAGGAATTTGTCCTCAATCTGCCGGAGGGACTCGATCCTGCTCGCGCCGCGCCGTTATTGTGCGCCGGTATCACTGTATACTCGCCATTACGTACCTGGAACGTCGGGCCGGGATCGCGCGTCGGCGTAGTGGGCATTGGCGGATTGGGGCATCTGGCGGTGCGACTTGCCGCCGGCCTTGGTGCGGAGGTGACAGTAATCACCCGCAGCGCGGGCAAGGCCGAAGAAGCACATCAACTCGGTGCTGAACATGTGCTGCTTTCAACCTCGGACGAGGCAATGCAGCAGGCAGCATCCTCATTTGACGTGATCATCGATACCATTCCGACCCGCCACGATGTCTCGCCTTATGTACAGCTGCTGGATGTGGAAGGCGCATTGGTGATTGTTGGTGCGCTCGGCAATATGGAGGCATTCAGCTCGTTGCCGCTGATTATGGGGCGTCGCCGCATTACCGGTTCGCCGTCCGGTGGCATTGCCGAAACGCAGGAGATGCTGGATTTCTGTGCGCGTAAAAACATCCATCCGGATTGCGAAACCATTAATATGCAGCAGATTAATGATGCGTTTGAACGCATGGAACGCGGTGATGTGAAGTATCGCTTTGTGATTGATATGGCCTCATTAACCGCGGCCTGATAAGCGTCTACTATCAGCCGGTGCATCCGGCTGGTATTAGCGCACCGCCATCGCCAGATTCCCTGTCCCCGCCAGCAGCTGCGCTTTGTCCCTAATCGGGGTGGCGCCAAACATGCGCTTATATTCACGATGAAATTGCGTCACGCTCTCATAGCCGACGCGAATCGCCGCGCTTGATGCATCGATCTCTTCCGCAATCAGCAAACGGCGCGCTTCA
Organism: Pantoea sp. BRR-3P; assembly: GCF_039621635.1. Taxonomy (NCBI): domain Bacteria; kingdom Pseudomonadati; phylum Pseudomonadota; class Gammaproteobacteria; order Enterobacterales; family Erwiniaceae; genus Pantoea; species Pantoea sp. BRR-3P. Next base: position 317,867 of record NZ_CP155066.1, on the reverse strand, counting down.
TACAGCCGTAAATGCTTCTGAAATTGCAGCGGGCTCATGGTGGTCATGCGTCGGAAATGGTGATGGAGCGTCGATACCCCCATTCCTGCCCGCTGTGCCAGCGCCTCGACGCTCAACGGTTGCACATAATTTTCTCGTAACCAGTTAATGGCAATCGAGACGCGCTGGCTACTGGTTCCGGTTAAAACGGTCTCACGAAATACGCTGCCCGCTTCACTGGTTAAGATGCGATAAAGAATTTCGCGCTGAATGAGATCGCTGACATAACTGCTGTTGTGTGATGAATCATGATTAGCGAGATAGCGCAGCACCGCATTCAGCAAAGAACAATCTGCCGCGCCCAACGACATGCCGGTATTCTGTGGATTCACACGGCTGCCGTGCTGCTCCATATCGGCGATCACTTCGCGCGCCAGTGGCAAATCCAGCGTGATGAGTAGCGACAGAAACGGTTCTTCCGCACTCGCCTGCGGCACTTCGGCAATGGTAGGCAAATTAACGGCGGTAAGAAAAAAGCGCGATTCATTATAAGTGTAAGTTGTATCACCAAGTGACACGCGCTTTTCACCCTGAATAATTAGCGAAAGACTGGGTTCATAAATATAGGACATTGGTGGAGTGGGCTCATGCAACTCCGCCATCATCATCCCAGGAAAAGGCTTCACAATATTGGGCCGGCTACCGGTGTACGTCTGCAAGCGAGCGGCAATCTCGCGACGCAACGCTGCGGTTTGCTGGCGCAGCGCGTTTGGCCAGCGATCAATCGGCTGAAGATGCATGCTATTTTCACCTGTGACGAAACAGAGCGGAATGATCGCTAGCCTAAACTATCCCGCCCCGTATGTTGAGGTGGATTGTGCGCCGGTAAGTTATTATGCGAACTTAATTAGCACCATACCGATTAATAACAGTGCCACACCCAGCCAACCCGTGCGGCTCAGTCGCTGGCCGAATAAAATCCAACCCGCCGCTACCGTAGCAACTAATCCCAATCCGCCCCACAGCGCGTAGGCGACGGTCAGGTCGATGCCTTTCACCGCCTGCGCCAGCGCGCTAAACGCCGCCAGCACGGCAACCAGCGATAACACGCCATAAAGGGGACGGCGGAAGCCATTGGAGTATTTCAGAAAGATATTGGCGACAATCTCCAGCCCAATCGCCAGCGCCAACCATGCGATATGCAGCCCATTAAACGTTGCCATGGCGCAGCTCCTTACGACTCAGCGTGCCCGTTTTAATCAAGACGATGCCAGCGATTAATGTCAAAAGCCCGACGACTTTCACCGCAGATAAAGCTTCCTCGAATAGCAGCACGCTAAACAGCGTAATGAACAGAATACCTACGCCTTCCCACATGGCATACGCCACGCCAAGCGCAATACGCTTAATGGCAAAAGAGAGGAGAATATATGAGAGTGCAATCATCACCAGCATAAAAATATAACCGGCATTGCCACCGTTAACGCTGGCCCATTTCATTGAGACAGTACCGATAATTTCCGCGGCGATCGCCAGCGCTAATAAAATCCAATACAACATGATTTCTCTCCTGAACGAGAAATAAACGCCGTCCACGCCAAAAATAAGCGTGTTAGCAAAGTTAAATTAAAAAATCAGAAAAGGAGAGAACGGAACTATAGCGCGAAGCGCCAGTGCTGATCGCAGATTGGGCAGTTTGACTCAGGAAAAGAAGAAGAGATATAAGCGTTAATTGGCGCAAACATTTTGTCCATAAAATTACAACTTATCCACGTTGTTGCTTCTCGTCAGTGTGGATTAAATTTGTCCTCAGTAGTTAAACACCCGCATATTCTGGCATAGCCGTAATAATGTTTTGCGAGATTTTCATTTCTTTACGTGGGCGAGACTACGTAATTTTTCGCGCATTAATACCCTCACCCTAGCCCTCTCCCAATGGGAGAGGGAACCGTTGGTGGCAGTCTGACAGCTCGCGCGATCGGTCCCCAGAAAACACAAAACCCGCCGAAGCGGGTTTTGTGTTGAAAAAAGTCGAAACTGACCGATAAGCCGGGTTCTGTCGTGGACAGTCATTCATCTAGGCCAGCAATCGCTCACTGGCTCAAGCAGCCTACCCGGGTTCAGTACGGGCCGTACCTTGTGAACCCCTATTTGGCCTTGCTCCGGGTGGAGTTTACCGTGCCACGAACTGTTGCCAGCCGCGCGGTGCGCTCTTACCGCACCCTTTCACCCTTACCTGATCCCATTACTGGGCCATCGGCGGTTTGCTCTCTGTTGCACTGGTCGTAGGCTTGCGCCCCCCAGGCGTTACCTGGCACCCTGCCCTATGGAGCCCGGACTTTCCTCCCCTTTGCCCGTCTCCCCCCGAAAGAGGACGACGACAAAGCGGCGACTGTCTGGTCAGCTTCGGCGCGGGATAATAGGCGATCCGCCGCCGTTTGTCACGCCTCTTGCTGATCCAGCGCGTACTTATAGAGCGCGTTCTTCTTAACGCCATGAATTTCCGCCGTCAGCGCAGCGGCTTTCTTTAACGGCAGCTCTTTTTGCAGCAGCGCCAGAGTACGCAGCGCTTCAGCGGGTAGCGCTTCTTCATCCGCTTTATGGCCTTCAACAATCAGCACCATCTCGCCCTTGCGACGGTTTTCATCTTCCAGCACCCACGCCAACAGCTCGCCCACCGGCGCACCGTGCAGTGACTCCCAGGTTTTGGTCAACTCGCGCGCCAGCACCACGTAACGTTCGGCACCCCACACGCTGACCATATCCTGCAGGCTATCAATCAGGCGATGGGTGGATTCGTAGAAAATCAGCGTACGCGTCTCTTCACCTAGCGCACGCAGCACATCACAGCGCCCTTTGCTTTTGGCCGGCAGAAACCCTTCGTAACAGAAACGATCGGACGGTAACCCCGCCGCGCTTAATGCTGTAATCGCCGCGCAGGCACCGGGCAATGGCACCACGCGCACGCCGGCTTCACGACAGCGACGTACCAAATGGTAGCCCGGATCGTTGATTAATGGCGTGCCCGCATCGGAAACCAGCGCAATGCTCTGGCCTTCTTGCAGCCTGGCTAACAGCACCTCGGCTTTCTGCTGTTCGTTGTGGTCGTGAAGTGCGAAGAGTCGCGCATTGATGGCGAAATGTTGTAGCAACAGCCCGGTATGACGTGTATCTTCCGCTGCGACTAGATCGACGCTTGAGAGCACCGTCAACGCTCGTTGAGTGATATCACCCAGGTTACCGATCGGGGTAGGAACGATATAGAGCGTGCTGGCAGAAATCTCTGCCCGATCGAGTTGTTTCATTGTTTCATCCGAATTGCCGATTTAATATTGAGCATCTTGAAAAAAACATCACTGGATACAGTATGCTTCCTTCAAAAGTCGTACGTCATAAAGCAGGACGCTTAGTACCTGTTCTTCTCGCTGGGCTGATTTTAGCCGCTTGTAGTGGTCAGGGACCGCAACAAACCTCTAACGTCAATATTCAGGGTCCTGCGACTGGCCGGTCTGACTATTATCTGCAACAGGTGCAGCAAAGCAGCGATGATAGCAAGACCGACTGGCAATTACTTGCCATCCGTGCCCTGTTGAAGGAAGGAAAATATCCACAGGCCGCCGATCAGCTGAAACAACTACCGCAACAGCTCAGCGATGTGCAACAGCAAGAACTGCTGCTGCTGCGTGCGCAGATGCAGATTGGTCAGCAGGATTTCGGTGGCGCGCAACAGTTACTTGGCCAGGTGAAAACCGGCGATCTGTCGCAGGATCAACAAGTGCGCTACTACGCGCTGCAAATTGCCGCAGCGCAGAATCGTCCATCGCTCGCGCTGCTGCGCGCCTATATTGCACAGGAACCGCTGCTCAAAGCGGCCGATCATCAAAGCAATATCGATGCCACCTGGCAAGCGCTGACGCAGATGACCCAGGATCAGATCAACAGTCTGGTGATCAATGCGGATGAAAATACGCTGCAGGGCTGGCTGGATCTGCTGAACACCTGGCGGGCCAATAGCCAGGATCCGCAAATGCTGAAAGCCGCAATAAAGGACTGGCAGACGCGATATCCGCAGAACCCAGGCGCAAAAACGCTGCCAACCCAGCTGAGCCAGGTGCAGAATTTCACCAAAGCCTCCACCAACACCATTGCGTTGCTGCTGCCGCTTAACGGCCAGGCGCAGGTATTTGCGAGCGCGATTCAGAAAGGCTTTACGGACGCGCGTAACGGCGTGCTGAATGCTCCGGCACCACAAGCAGCGCCCGCGCCTGCTGCGGCCGATAATAATGCCCAACCGGCTACAGACGCGAATGCCGAGGCGAATAGCGTGGTGAGCCCGGCGATGGCGGGTAACACACCGCAGCAAACGGAACAGCCGCAACCCGCCGCTCAACCGGCAGCAGCCCAGGGCGACAGCAGCGCGCAGGTGAAAGTGTATGACACCAGCAGCCAGCCCATTGCCCAGGTCATGCAGCAGGCCCAGCAGGATGGCGCCACGCTGGTGGTTGGCCCCCTGCTCAAAAACGACGTGGAACAAGTGGTGAACAGCCAAACAGCGCTTAACGTATTGGCGCTGAATGAGCCGGAACAAATCCAGAACCATCCGAATATTTGTTATTTTGCGCTTTCTCCTGAAGACGAAGCGCGCGATGCCGCGCACCATATCTACGAGCAGGGCAAACGTCAGCCCTTGCTGTTGGTACCGCGCAGCAGTTATGGCGATCGCATCAGCAAAGCCTTTGCGCAAGAGTGGCAAAAGCTGGGGGGGTCAACCGTGCTGCAGCAGCGTTTTGGCGGCGTCGCGGAGTTGAAGCAAGGCATCAACAGCGGTGCGGGTATTGCGTTAAGCGGTACTCCGCTGAACGTCGAGCCTGATCAATCACAGAGCGTAGCGATTGCCGGCCTGACGATTCCTGCGCCACAAACCAGCACACCGGCGCCTGTGGCGGATACCAGCGGCGGCAGCGTTGATGCTGTCTATATTGTCGCCAGTCAGGATGAGCTGCAGCTGATCAAGCCAATGATTGCGATGCGCACCAGCAGCCGCAGCAATACTGCACTTTACGCCAGCTCGCGCAGTGCCCAGGCTGGCGCTGGCCCGGATTTCCGTCTGGAGATGGATGGCCTGCAGTTCAGTGATATTCCGCTGCTGTCTGGCAATAATCCTGGCCTGATGCAGCAGGCGGCAAAGTCGTTTAACAACGACTATTCGCTGGTTCGTCTTTACGCGATGGGCATTGATGCCTGGACGCTGGCGAATCACTTTAACCAGATGCGTCAGGTGCCAGGCTTTGCCATTGATGGCAACACCGGCAAGCTGAACGCCGACGCGGATTGCGTGATCAACAGGAAGTTGGCATGGAACCAGTATCGTCAGGGACAGATCGTTCCGGTGCAGTAAATCGTCAGCGCATTGGCGCTGAGCAGGAACAACTGGCGCGCCGCTATCTGGAGCGCGCCGGGCTGCAGTGGTTCGCCAGCAATGTGCGCTGTCGCGGCGGGGAAATTGACCTGATTATGCGCGATGCCGATTGCTGGGTATTTGTTGAAGTGCGCTATCGGCGCGATGCGCGCTACGGCGGAGCCGCCGCCAGCGTGACGCGCCAGAAACAGCAAAAGTTGCTGCGTGCTGCCGCGCTCTGGTTGCTGGCACGCGGCGGCAGTTTTGATACGGTGAATTGCCGTTTTGACATCATTGCCATTACCGGGCGTGAGCTGGAGTGGCTACCCGATGCCTTTAATGCCGATGGATAGAACCAGGTGGTCTTGTGCAGGACAGAATTAAAGCGTGTTTTACCGAGAGTATTCAGACACAAATCGCCGCAGCCGAAGCGCTGCCCGATGCGATTTCTCGTGCGGCGATGACGCTGGTGCAGTCGCTGCTGAACGGTAACAAAATCCTGAGCTGCGGTAACGGTGCGTCATCCGCCAACGCGCAGCATTTTGCCGCCAGCATGATTAACCGTTTTGAGACGGAGCGCCCAAGCCTGCCGGCGCTGGCGCTGAGTGCGGATAATGTCATGCTGACAGCGATTGGTAACGATCGTCTGCATGACGAAATTTACGCCAAGCAGGTTCGAGCGCTTGGGCAGGCTGGCGATGTGCTGCTGGCCATTTCTACCCGTGGTAACACCCGCGATATTGTCAAAGCGGTTGAAGCTGCGGTTACTCGCGATATGACCATCGTTGCGCTAACCGGCCATGACGGCGGCGAGCTGGCGGGCCTGCTCGGTCCGCATGATGTGGAAATTCGCATTCCATCACATCGCAGTGCTCGCATTCAGGAAATGCATATGCTGACCCTGAACTGCCTGTGCGATTTGATTGATAACACTTTATTCCCACACCAGGAATGACTGAAGGAGCTCAAATGAAAGCATTGAACGCTGTCGCCATTCTATTAACCGCCATGCTGCTGCAAGGCTGTGTCGCCGTGGTTGCTGGCAGTGCCGCCGTGGCCACGAAAACCGCCACCGACCCGCGCACCGTGGGCACGCAGGTGGATGACGGGACGCTGGAGCTGCGCGTAACTAACGCACTGGCAAAAGATGAACAAATCAAAAGCCAGGCGCGCGTAGTGGTGACAGCCTATCAGGGCAAAGTGCTGCTGACGGGTCAGTCTCCAACGCCGGATCTGGCAAGCCGAGCTAAACAGATTGCAATGGGCGTGGATGGCGCCACCGAGGTGTATAACGAAATCCGTAGCGGCCAGAAAGTCAGCTTCGGCACCTCGTCGTCAGATACCTGGATCACCACCAAAATTCGCTCGCAGCTGCTGGGCAGCGATCAGGTGAAATCCTCTAACGTGAAAGTAACCACAGAGAACGGTGAAGTGTTCCTGCTGGGTCTGGTAACGCCAGAAGAAGCGAAGGCGGCGGCCGATGTTGCCAGCCGTGTGAGCGGCGTGAAGCACGTCACTACGGCGTTCACGATTCTCAAGTAAGCGTTAAAGCACATCATCAGGGCGACTTTGGTCGCCCTTTTTTATGCCGGAAGATCAATCACCAGCGCGCGCAGCGGCGTTCTGGCCTGCAGGCTGATGTGGTGTTCATCTCTGAGAAACGCGCCATCACCGCAGCTGAGCGGCTGCTGCTGCGCGCTACTCGCCTGCACATCCAGCGAACCATGAATCGACTGCAAATAAGCGCGCGGCCCGTGCAATTTCACCGTATGCTGCTCGCCCGGCGCTAATGTCACCTGATGCACCCACACTTGCTGGCGAAGCTGCAGGCTGCCATCCGCGCCATCGGGCGACGCAATCAGCACGCTGGTTTTTTGCGGTAACTCGCGCTTTTGTAACAGCGGATTTTCACGTTCTGGACATGCCGCTAACCACAGCTGCATGCGGGTTAACGGGCGATCTTTACTGATGTTGATTTCACTGTAATTCACGCCCGGGCGCGTAGAGAGCAGCATCGCTTCGCCTTCCCGGGCGATAAGATGATTGCCTTCGCTATCGCGATACTCTGCTTCACCCTGCAACACCAGATTGAGCACATCAACCTGCGGGTAGCTGCGCGGCTGGAAGGCGGCGCCCGGTGCCAGGATTTCCTGGTTAAGCACGCGCAACGAAGCATAGCCCATCAGTTTTGGGTCAAAATAGTGGCCAAACGAGAAGCTGTAACGCGCCTGCAACCAACCGAAATCGGCCTGGCCACATGCGGACGCGCAGCGGGTTGTCATCATGATAATCCTCCGAGGCGCTGCGGTGAGATTCGACCGCAGGCTTAATAGGATCATGGTAAAAGTCTGGACGCCGGATTGTAAGCCAGTTAATCTGCCTGGCATGTTCAAATTTACTGACAGAGAATCGGGATGGCAAAAGACCGCGCGTTAACCCTGGAAGCTTTACGTGTGATGGATGCTATTGACCGTCGTGGCAGTTTTGCCGCCGCGGCCGATGAACTGGGTCGCGTCCCTTCCGCGCTGAGCTACACCATGCAGAAGCTGGAAGAGGAGCTGGATGTGGTGCTGTTTGACCGCTCCGGCCACCGCACCAAGTTCACCAACGTGGGACGTATGCTGCTGGAGCGTGGTCGCGTACTGCTGGAAGCGGCCGATAAACTCACCACCGATGCTGAAGCGCTGGCGCGCGGTTGGGAGACGCATCTCACCATCGTTGCCGAAGCGTTGGTTCCTACCGAACGTCTGTTTCCGCTGGTGGATAAGCTGTCAGAAAAAGCCAATACCCAGATTTCGCTAATCACCGAAGTATTAGCGGGTGCCTGGGAGCGCCTGGAACAGGGGCGCGCAGATATTGTTATCGCCCCGGATATGCATTTTCGCGCTTCTACCGAGATCAACACCCGCAAGCTCTACAGCGTTATGAGTGTGTATGTTGCCAGCCCGGATCACCCGATTCATCAGGAAGCCGAGCCGCTGTCAGAAGTGACGCGCGTGAAATACCGCGGCATTGCGGTGGCAGACACTGCGCGTGAACGCCCGGTACTCACGGTACAGCTGCTGGATAAACAGCAGCGTCTAACGGTAAGCAACATGGATGACAAACGCCGCGCGCTGTTGGCAGGTTTGGGCGTTGCAACCATGCCGTATCCGATGGTGGAACAAGATATCGCAGAAGGCCGTTTACGCGTGGTGAGCGCGGAATATACGCGCGAAGTAGACATCATTATGGCGTGGCGCCGCGACAGCATGGGTGAGGCGAAATCATGGTGTTTGCGTGAGATTCCGAGATTATTGGCGAAGCGCGGGTAGGATTGCACGTCGCGCGGTTTTGTAGGGCCGGCATTTATGCCGACCGGGTCAAACGCCGCATAACCATCACAACCGGCTCAAACAATCGATCGCCACCGCTTTAAAGCTGATAAAATCCGCGCAATCGCGTAGCCGCGTTGTCGCTCTTTCACGCAGGAAAGTGACGAACAGATCGTAAATCGCCATCGCCTCTTCGTATTCACTCTTACTGATGGCCAGCAGGAAAATCACCGACGCCGTCTCTTCGCCCCAGCTAACACCGTGCGGCGCCAGCACCGTATACACCACGGTTTTCTTTGCCAGCAACCCCAGTGAGTGCGGCAGCGCGATACCTTCGCCAAGCAGCGTGCTGACAATCGCTTCACGCTCCTCAACCGACGGATTGAAATCCGCATCAACATAGCCTTCGCTCTCCAGCTGCTGACACAGTAAACGGAACAGATCCGCCTGCGCCATGGGCTTATCCAGCACCATAAAGTGCTGCGCGTCGAAGTACTTCTCCAGCATGTAGGGCCGCGTACGATCCACCAGCACCAGCTTGCCTACCTGCTCCAGCTGGAATTCGGTGGGGAAAGGCGACATCACGGCAATCGGCTTGTTCTTCTCGGTTAACCGCGCGGTAGAAATCACGAAATCTTCGTCGATTTGCTCTCGTAGCTCGTAATCACGCTGCGACAGCCGCGCCGTTACCACCAGCTGGGGGTATTTACGTAGCAACAGCGCTTCAATCATGCGCAGCGTCGAGTTACCGCTGTCACACACCAGCAGCACCTGCGGATGGCGCTGATAGCCAACGTCATAATGCCTCTCCAGCCCGACGCCGATGTGCAGCACCAGAAAACCGATCTCGTTCTCACTGATGGTGTAAGGCGTGTATTTGCCCCAGCTGGTAACTGCCGCCAGCGTCACATCGTAGGCCATGGGATAGTGCTGTTTGATGTTACTTAACAGCGGATTAGGTATGTGGATTTGGTAGCGCACCCGGGTGATCATGGTTTTGATATGGGTGAGCAGATCGGCGCGCAGCTGCTCATCGTGCTGCAGCCGATAGTTATAATGGGTGTTGATGTAATTCAGCAGGTAATCGACCAGCGCATCAGCATCATCGGCATTGATGGTGCTGGGTGCCAGCGCCTGAATTTGACGCGCGGCGATGTTAACGCGCAGCCAGTTCTCTTCCGCCTGCGAAATTGGCTTGCCGACCAGCGGACGCATCAGATTAACCAGATCGTGAGCCGCCTCGCGCACCTCATCGCCCACATCTTCCGCACCCGGATCGTTGAGGGGAAAGCCTTCGCTGATACGTCGCACCGCCACCGCGCAGTAAATTTGCAGATAGCGATCGCCTTCATCGCTGAGACGAATCGCGTGCTGGGCAAAGCACTGTTGCAGCAAGGGCTCGAGCTGCGCCAGAATGCCGCTGTGTAGCGCCTCCACCGTCAGCAGCGGGCTGTCCGGCGTTTCCTGATCAATCTGCCACAGCAAATCGGTTAAGCAGGTGCGGATCGCCGCCTCGCTGCCAAACAGCTTCATGCCGTAATGCGGTTTGGTTTCGATATTGAGGTGATAGCGGCCGAGCCATTCGCGAACGATCGCCATATCGCTTTGCAGCGTGGCGCGACTGACAAACCACTCCTCCGACAGATCTTCCAGCTTGATGGAATAAGCGGCGGTGAGAAACCGCGTCAGCAGGTAGCGCACGCGTTCCTGCGAGGTGCGCGGCACGCGCAGCGGCGTGGCGCTCTCTTCCTGCAGCCGGCCAAAGCGCGCCGCATCATCAATTTTGAGTTGATATCCCGCGCCGCGCGCCAGCACAAACTGCGCGCCATGCTGCTCCAGCAGCGCGTTCAGCGCGGTGATATCGGTGCGCACCGTGCGCGTCGAAACGGAAAAGCGGCGTGCCAGCTCATCCTGCGGCAGCGTTTCATTTTGCAGCGCAGCGAAAAGCTGGGTCAGACGCTGATTGGGAAATCTCACGGAGCTCACCTGTTACTCATTTGTTACAGCAGTTTCTTGCACGTTGCCAGAAGCTGACGCACGTCGTCAATGCGCGTGTCGCCGCTTGCGCTATCAATAATCGAACTGTAGACGTGCGGGATCACTTTGCTTACGCCTGCATCGAGCGCAATACGTACAATCTCTTCGAAGTTGTTAAGATCGATGCCGCCGGTTGGCTCCAGCCAGAAGTCGTGACGCGCACAGGCTTCCGCCACCGCGCGATACTCATTCACCGCCTTCAGGCCGCCCATTGGGAAGTATTTCACCGAGCTGCCGCCCATGTCCTGCAGCATGGCGATGGCGCTGTCGATCGGCACAATCGCGTCGGCGTTCTTTGAGCTGCGCGGTCCGGTGGAGATTTTCACCATGCCAGGCGTGCCGGTGGGTGAAATCAATCCGTTCACCACGGTTTGGCTCTGGCCGAGCAGTGCGCGGCTGGTCGCCACGCCGGTGAACACCTGATTAACGTGCTGCGGCTGCAGCACCGCCGAGATCTCGCTCACCATCGTCGACTGATTGGGATCGCCCGCGCCCAGCCCAACCGACAGCGCGTTGTCGATCAGCGCCACATACTCACGCATATCGGCAATCGCGTCTTCATTACTGGCATAGTTTTTCGATAACACGCCGACCAAAACATGCCCTTCGGCCGCCTGCCAGATTTCTTTGGCATTCTGTTTGGAACCGGCCAGTACGTTAAGGCACAGGCGATCCTGATAGAAATTCGGGTTCAGACTCATGCGCGTTTTCCTCCGCTGATCAACGCCTGGATAGCGCTAAAGATGATGTGCAGCTGATCGGCGCTGACGCTGCGCACATCGGCTTCGATAATGCCTTCGTTGGCTTTGTAGCCACGGAAATAGATGGCGATGTCGCCGGTTTTCAGCGCCTGTACCAGCTCGCCGGTCGGCCAGCCGGTGACCGCTTCATCGAACTTGATTTCGGCACGCGCAATATCGCGCCCTGCCGCATCCCACACCACGCGCGCGCTCACGCCGTTCAGCGTGTTGAGGTTGTCGATAAACGGCGTCATGTTAGCCACCATCTCGGCACCGCTGGTTTTTGGCTGTACCAGATAGTTTTCAATTGCCTGCGTCAGGCCGAGGATGCCCTCTTTGCCGACTTTCATCGCGCGGCCAATGCCGTTGCTTTGACGTTTCACCCACTCAACGTACTGCGTGCGGCCAATCACCAGACCGCTGGTTGGCCCTTCAATCGCCTTGGCACCGCTGTAAATCACTAAATCAGCGCCCATTTGGTAATAGCATTGCAAATCTTCTTCAGCTGCGGCATCCACAATCAGGGGAATACCGTGTTTGCGCGCCACGACGGCCGCCTGCTCAACGCTCAGATGGCTTTTCTGTACGCAGTGGTGCGATTTGATATACATCAGTGCCGCGGTGGTGGGCGTGATCGCCGCCGCCAGCTGCTCTGGCGAACATTCGTTGCTGTAGCCCGCTTCGATCAGGCGACCACCACCCAGCGCCACCATGGTGCCGACCGGTGCGCCGAAGTTCACGTTGTGCCCTTTTGGCACCACGATATCGTGCGGTACGTTAAGCGGCGCGGCGTGCAGATTTTCCAGCAGCCAGTCGTTGTCTTTAACGATCACCGCCGCCACGCTCTGCGCGATGCCCGCCGAGGCGCAGGACACCACTACTGCGCTTTCCACGTCCAGCAATGTGGCGATGTAAGCGCCGGTCTTGTTGACCAGATCTTTCATCTCGAAATAGTGATTCAGACCGTAGCTCACGGTGTCAACCACATCCGTGGACGGCGTGGACACGCCTAAAATCGTCATGCGGCCCGAGGCGTTGATGACCTGTTTCAGGTCATATTTTTCATAAATCGAAGACATGATTGGCTTTCCCCTCATCAGTCAGATGCCAGTGACCGCCGATAACTACGGCCTGCGGCAGCAAATGTTGTTCACCCAAAACCTGGTCGCCTTCAGCATCGACGAACGAGCGGGTTTCCTCTTTGACGGTAAAAATGGTCAGGTCGGCGTCATAACCTTCGGTTAAACGCCCTTTGCCCGCCAGACGCAGGCCAGCGGCGGCATTGGCGGTGACGCACGCAATAATTTGCGGCAGCGTCATGCCAATACTGAAGAATTTCGACATCACGTGCGCCAGGCTATGCACCGGTCCGTTGAGGCGGTTGCGGCAATAAATGTCGGAGCTGATGGTGTCAGGCAGAATGCCCTGCGCGATCGCCTCGCGTGCCACTGCAAAACTGAAGCTGGCGCTGCCGTGACCGATATCCAGCTTCACGCCACGCGCGATGGCATTTTTCACTGCGGCTTTGAGCTCGCCCTGCGGAGACAAGATACGGTTCGGTTTGCCGTTGAAGCAGTGCGTGATGATGTCGCCGGAGGTCAGCAGATCGGCAATCTCCTCCAGCACCGGCGGATTGTTACCGATGTGCACCATCAGCGGCAGATTGCCTGCTGCCTGCTGAATGGCTTTGGCGCGCACCAGCGGCTGAATGCCGTTTTCGCCCACTACGCTGCTGCTCATGCGCGCTTTCAGGCCAACGATAAAGTCGGGACGGCGTTTTACCGCCTGCACCACCGCATCGCCATCGATCTGCGCCATATCGGCCAGCTCGTTTTGCGTCACAATGCCGGTGCGGGAAATGTTAATCAGCGCGCGAACTTCGGTGGTTGCCGTACGCGTGAGCTGATAGAAGTCGTCGATATCATCCGCGCCGGTGCTGCCCGCATCAACCACCGTGGTGACGCCTTGCGCCATGCCAATGCTATCGGCTTCATCGTGATAAATCGGGGATTTGGGATAACAGTGCACGTGGCTATCAATCCAGCCAGCGCTCACGTAGAAGCGCCCCGCCAAATCGCGCTCCTGCTGCGCCGTGCCATTCACTTCACCGACGGCGGCAATTTTGCCGTGCTGGATGGCTATATCCACCAGCTGTTCGTCGCACAGACGTGCGCGGCGCAGAATCAGATCAAACATGCTCACTCCTTTACTGCGATTTTTCAGGTGCGCATGAATGCGCACCCAACATGTAGGGTCGCCATTAATGGCGACCGTCCAATCAGCCGCATTACAGCGAAATCGGGAACAGCGCGCCCAGCACCATGGCACCCAGAATTGCGCCGCCGGTAATCGGCTTGTTCCACAGGTAGAACAGCAGCGCGCCCACCAACGAACCCAGGCCGATAGGAATGGATGCGGCCATCGCAGACAGGATAATCAACGGCCCCAGGAAGCGACCTGAAGCGTTACCCGCGCCCATCATCACGTCCGCACCGTAGGTGGAGTCGCTTTGGTTAATGGTGAACTTACGCGCCAGAATAATCAGATATCCAATCGCTAAACCCACCACCAAACCGGTTGCCAACGACGCGGCGAAGTTCGCCACCGGGAAAACAATACCGGCACCCAGCAGCAGCGCAGGCACACCGAGGCCGACGCCAGTCTGGATCGCACCGCCAATATCGAGAATCCCCACCAGCGAACCTTCGATAATGCGTGCGAACAGGAAGCTGGCGCCAAACGCCGCTACCGCGCCATACACGCCGGTTTCCATACCGGAACGCAGCATCGAAACAAACGCCACTTCGTTGAAGGCACCAATGCCATACAGGTAATACATGTGCGTACCGGCAAATACGCCGGAAGAGAGCAAACCGACAAAAATCGGGAAAGACCAGTCGGCGTACCAGAACCCTTTGTTTACGTTCTCGTTCATGCTGATGGCTCCTTATTTGCCGCTGACGCTGTTGTGGATCATATCCAGCCAGCCCGGAATACCCAGCTGGAAGGATTGCAGCAGTTTCATGTCGAATCCGCGGAAGAAGCCGCTTAACGCAAACAGCAGCACGATGGCGAACATCATCACTTTAGTGACCTTATTCCAGCCGCTCTCTTCCACGCCTTTACCAATCAGAATACCGAGCACCAAACCTGGCACCGCGTTCCCCATAATCAACTGCGCCAGACCGCCAAAAATGGTGGCCCAGAAGCCTGATTTCTTACCGGCATCAATCGCCGCCAGCCAGAAGATCACCGGCATTACGGTGTTCACCAACAGATTCGCTGCCGGTACCAGCACTTTCACTGCCGTAACCTGCAGTGCCGCAGGAACCGCTGAGGCGGTGCTATTGAGGAAGGCCACCACGATCATGCCGATGATGCCGCAGGCAATCGCCATGCGTTTCGGGTTGTGCAACGTTTCCGCTACGTTGCGATTTTTCACCATCAAGGCGGCCGCGCCCCAGTTCGGCAGAATGCGGTGATCGACGTCCTGCGTGAAAGAACCTGCTGCGACGGATGATGCCCAGGCGTTAAAGAAGAAGCCGAGACCAAAGGAGAAGTGCGATGCCGGATCGCCTTCGCAGGAATTGAGTTCACCCAGGGTACGGAACGCGCCCATACCTTGGGTGGTTGGTGCGTGGAACATGCGCGCTGCGCCCGCTCCTACCCCAACGCCAACCAATCCGCCAATGATTAACGACTTAAACAAAATGATTAAAAACATGTTGTTGACCCTTTGTTGTCGTTTTTTTACCCAACACAGTGCGATGCCGGGCAGTTCTTTTAGGTCGCCGTAAATTCAACTTTCTCGGTGTCGATCACGGTGACGCTAACGGTAATTTCCAGCTCAACGCTGTAACTCCGTCGCTCGCGCGCGAGGAAAAAGAACAGAAACTTCTCCCTTCGCACGCTCTCCTGCGCGCGCAGCACCCGCACATCTATGGGTTCAATGCGCAACAGAATCTTTTGGCTGGTGCGCAGCACTTGCTGCTGCACCCTGCTCAGCGCATCGGCAAAGGCTTTTGCTTTACTCTCGCCTTTGCCCTGCACCTTTACCTGCATCTCGTATTGCTGTTTCATACTTAGCTGCCGTGTTTTTTATTCCAGGCCTGTACCAGCCGCTCACCCAGCTCTTCTTTATCCATAAAGCCGAAGCCCAGCACGGTGGCGCCTTCGTTGATGGCGGTAACGCCTTCATCGATAGAGCGCATGCCGTGTTTGGCTTTGTAACCATATTTGTTCTGCGCAGTGATGGCGCCAGCGCCGCCGCTGCCGCAGAAGGAGATGCCGAAGTCGGCATTTTCCGCTTTCATCACATCGCCCAGCTTCATGTCAGCAGCCACGCCCGGCACCACCACCGCACGGCCACCGGCTTTCTCAATACCCGCAGCCACTTTCTGACCTTTACCCAGACGATCGCCAATCACTACAGTTACCATGTTCATTTCCTCGCAATTCATGCTTCGTTCGATTTCGCCACTTCGATATGGACGGATAACAGCCAGGCTTCTTCTTTTGGCAGATTGCCAAATAGATCAACGACCTGCTGCGCCAGCGCCATGGTTTCTGGCGAGATATCTTCAAACAATTCAGCTTCAACATCCGGTAACGCTTCGCCAGTAAGCGATCGCGATGCCATAGCCCGTACATGTGACGCCAACATCTGCTGCTGAACGGCATTGGCCTCAATATGGTGCGCGGCGTAAATCGCCGCTATTTGGCTCATCACCTTATCCGCCAGTGCCTGAATTGCCTCCGGCGTGCTCTGTTTCAGTGGGACAGCTTCACTCCTCACCTTGTTACTCCTGTTTACAGCGGACAATTACAGATAATTCTTGTTGTTAAGAAAGTTACGCGTTCCTCTTAAAGCTGTTGAGACGCTTCTTTTCCACCTGGAAGTGGAAATAGCGCGGGCGAGTGTGCGCCAGATCTCAGGACGCACGAAGTGTGCGAAATGGGTCACAAAATGCGAAAAATGATGGATTTATGCGGGATAAAACGGAGAGGCGGCAGGAAACAATAAGGCCAGCCGCAGGGCTGGCCGGTTTATCAGCGGAATTTCTTATGGTTGGCGTTGCGAATATCTTCCAGTTTCTTCGCTTCGGTTTTGGCTTCGTCCAGTTTGTTGGCTTGCGCCAGCTGATCAACCACATCGATCTGTGCAATCAGTGAATCCAGACCGGCGTGAAAATCCTTAATCTGCGCGCTATCGGCCGGCTGCCCCTGCAGTTTTTCCGGCGTAGATTGCTTCGCATCCGTTGCCGCCTGACGCATCTTGCCCAGCGCGGTGTGCATTTCCTGCGCGTCAGAGGTTTTTTTCACCACGCTCAGACCATCCTTAAGCGTATCCATATCTTTTTCCAGATCGGCCGCAAATACGCTAGCCGAGGAGAACAACAGCGACAAAGACAACATTGCGATCAAATGCTTATTACGCATTGGTATTTCCTTTTATTATTGTCGGGCGAAAAAAAAAGCAGCCTCATGGGCTGCTTTCAGAAAGCGATGACTCTTATTGTCCGGCGATTTTCATCTCCGGCAGCAGCACCGAACCGCATTGTATATTGCTGCGCGTTTCAATGTCGTTACCGACAGTTACCATATTGAGCCACATATCCTTGAGGTTTCCGGCGATTGTGATCTCGCTCACAGGATATTGAATCTCACCGTTTTCGACCCAAAAACCTGACGCACCGCGGGAATAGTCCCCGGTCATGCCGTTGATGCTGGAACCCATCATCTCGGTTACCACTAAACCGGTGCCCATCTGCTTCAGCATGTCGTCAAAGCTGTGGCCCTGTCCGGCGATGCGCCAGTTGTGGATGCCGCCCGCGTGGCCGGTGCTCTGCAAGCCCAGCTTACGCGCCGAATAGCTGGTCAATAACCAGTTTTGCAACACGCCGTCTTTGATGATGTCTCGCGACTGGGTGCGCACGCCTTCGCTGTCGAACGGCGTGGAGGCCAGGCCTTTCAGCAGATGCGGATGTTCTTCAATCGTCAGCCACTCCGGCAGAATTTGCTTGCCGAGTGAATCCAGCAGGAAGGTGGATTTACGATAGACGCTGCTGCCGCTGATCATGCCAACCAAATGGCCAAACAGGCCAGTGGCGACTTCCGGCGCGAAGATAACAGGCGCTTTCATGGTGGAGAGCTTGCGCGGTGCCAAACGTGCCAGCACGCGACGCGCGCACTCTGCACCGACCCAATCCGCGCTTTTCAGATCGTCAAATGAACGGCCAATGGTGTACGCGTAATCGCGCTCCATATTGCCGTCCTGCTCCGCAATGACGCAGCTGGAGAGCGAATGGCGGCTCGAGCAATAGCTCTGCAACATGCCGTGGCTGTTACCGAAAACTTTAATGCCGACGTGGCTATTAAAACTGCCGCCTTCGGTATTGGTGATGCGCTTGTCGGCCTGCAATGAAGCCTGTTCCGCCTGCGCCGCCAGTTCGATCGCGCGATCGGCATCGATCTCCCATGGATGGTAGAGATCGAGATCCGGCGCTTCAAATGCCAGCAGTTCGGGATCGGCAGGGGCGCCAAAAGGATCAACCGAGGTGTAACGCGCAATATCGATCGCCGCCTGCACCGTGCGTTTGATCGCATCCGGGCTAAGATCGGTTGATGAAGCGCTGCCTTTGCGATTTTGATGGTAGACGGTGATGCCGAGCGCACCATCGCTGTTGAATTCGACGTTTTCCACTTCGCCATAGCGGGTGCTGACGCCGATGCCGGTGGTTTTCGTGACCGCCACTTCAGCGCCATCGGTGCTGGCTTTTGCCAATTCCAACGCCTGCGCGACAGCCTGTTCCAACACTTTACGTTGTTCTGCAACCTGAGTAGATACGTTCATCGACCTGCCGTCTAATCTTAAGTATGAATGAATTGAGTCTATCAGACTCAGAGAACAATTTCGCAGTCGCCCGATAAACTGGTAGGATTAGCCTCTTTTTTTTAGGGAGCCAAGAGATGACCAAGCAGCCCGAAGACTGGCTCGACGATGTGCCGGATAATAATGACGAAGAAGATGAAGAGATTATCTGGGTCAGCAAAAGCGAAATTAAACGCGATGCCGAAGAGCTGAAACGCCTTGGTGCCGAGTTAGTTGACCTGGGGAAAAACTCCCTCGACAAAATCCCCCTCGACGAACAGCTGCGCGACGCGATTGAACTGGCGCAGCGCATCAAGAAAGAAGGCCGTCGCCGTCAGCTGCAGCTGATTGGTAAGATGCTGCGCGCACGCGATGAAGATCCGATTCGTCAGGCGCTGGATAAGCTGAAGAACCGTCACAACCAGCAGGTTGCGCTGTTCCACAAGCTTGAGATTTTGCGCGATCGTTTGATCGAGCAGGGTGATGACGCGGTAGCCGAAGTGTTTAACCTCTACCCGCACGCCGATCGCCAGCAGCTGCGCAGCATGATCCGTAACGCGCAGAAAGAGAAAGCCACCAATAAGCCACCAAAATCTGCACGCCAGATTTTCCAGTATTTGCGCGAGCTGGCAGAAGCGTAAGTTTTCAGCGGACATGAAAAAGGTCGGCATGAATGCCGACCTTACGATGTGCCGTTATAGGGTGGCCATTGATGGCCACCGCTAAATCAGCGCCCTAACCGCTCCAGCAGTTTCTGGTGAATGCCACCAAACCCGCCGTTACTCATTACCAGAATCGAATCGCCTGGCTGGGCTTTTTTCGCCACCATCTCGACCAGCGTATCAATATCCGCGCTCCACTGCGCCGGTTGGATGCACGCTTCCGCCACATCGGAAACCTGCCACGGAATATGGTGCGGCTGGAACAGGAACACTTCATCTGCGCGCCCTAAAGAAGGCGCCAGCTCATTCTTACTCACGCCCATTTTCATGGTGTTGGAACGCGGCTCCAGTACCGCCAGAATGCGCGCCGTGCCGCCCACTTTGCTGCGCAGCGCCGCCAGCGTGGCCAGAATCGCCGTAGGGTGATGAGCAAAATCGTCATACACTTTGATGGCATTCACTTCACCGCGCAGTTCAAGACGACGACGGGCATTAATGAAGCTGCTCAGCGCTTCACCGGCATCCACCGGTTTCACACCGACATGGCGGGCAGCTGCAATCGCCATCAGACCATTATGCATGTTGTGTTCGCCAACCAGCGCCCAGTTCACTTCGCCCACTTTCTCGCCATCGAGCCAGATTTCCCAATGTGAGGAGTCAGGCGTGAGCTTTTTCGCCTGCCAGTGACCGTTATCACCCACGGTTTCCTGCTCACTCCAGCAGCCCATCGCCATCACCTGCTTGAGGTTGTTGTCGTGTTCCGGCAGCAGGATCTTGCCCTGGCCCGGCACGATGCGGATCAAGTGATGGAACTGCTTCTGGATCGCACGCAGATCGTCAAAGATATCGGCGTGATCGAATTCGAGGTTGTTGAGGATCAGCGTGCGCGGGCAGTAATGCACAAATTTGGAACGCTTGTCGAAGAACGCGCTGTCGTACTCATCCGCTTCGATGACGAAGAATGGACTTTTTCCTAATTTTGCCGAAACCTCAAAGTTTCCTGGCACACCACCGATGATGAAGCCCGGTTCAAGGCCGCAAGCCTCGAGAATCCACGCTGCCATGCCGGCTGTGGTGGTTTTACCGTGCGTTCCGGCAACGGCCAGCACCCAACGATCGCGCAGCACGAAATCGTGTAGCCACTGCGGTCCAGAAAGGTAAGGAATGTTCCGTTCCAGTACCGCTTCCACACACGGATTACCGCGCGTCATTGCGTTGCCAATGATCACAAGATCCGGCTGCGGATTAAGCTGACTAACGTCGTAACCTTCAGTTAATTCAATGCCTTGCTGTTCCAGCAACGTGCTCATCGGCGGATAGACATTGGCGTCTGAGCCGGTAACTTCATGTCCCAGCGCGCGCGCGAGCATCGCCAGGCCACCCATGAAAGTGCCACAAATCCCGAGGATGTGAATACGCATAAAGAGATCCATTACTCAAAAGTTCGGCGCACAGTGTAACGCCGAGTTGAGAGGGAAGAAACGGATTAGGACTATGGTTTTTAAAGTTCAATCGGCTAAACTGCGCTCATACGTTGGTAGCTTGTTACAGCTGCTGCCACTCCATCGTAGATTCAGGGAATGTGTTATGAAAACGTTAGGCGAATTCATCGTCGAGAAGCAACACGACTTTCCACACGCCACAGGTGAACTGACGGCGCTGATTTCTTCCATTAAGCTTGGCGCTAAAATTATCCATCGCGACATCAATAAAGCGGGTCTGGTGGATATTCTGGGTGCCAGCGGCGTGGAAAACGTGCAGGGTGAGCAGCAGATGAAGCTCGATCTGTTCGCTAACGAAAAGCTGAAAGCCGCTTTGAAAGCGCGTGGCGTGGTGGCCGGTATCGCCTCGGAAGAAGAAGATGAGTTTGTCATCTTTGAAGGTTCAGAGAATGGCAAATACGTGGTGTTGATGGATCCGCTGGATGGTTCTTCGAATATCGATGTTAACGTCTCCGTGGGTACCATTTTCTCCATCTATCACCGTATCAGCGAGCCTGGCACGCCGATTACCGAAGCCGACTTTATGCAGCCGGGCAACAAGCAGGTTGCGGCCGGTTACGTGGTGTACGGCTCCTCGACCATGATGGTGTATACCACTGGCGTGGGCGTGCATGCGTTTACTTACGATCCGTCACTCGGCGTGTTCTGCCTGAGCCACGAGCGCATGACCTTCCCAGAGAAGGGTTACACCTATTCGATTAACGAAGGTAACTACATTCGCTTCCCACAGGGCGTGAAGAAATACCTGAAGTTCTGTCAGGAAGAAGATATCGCCACCAAGCGTCCGTATACCTCGCGCTACATTGGTTCATTAGTGGCCGATTTCCATCGTAACCTGCTGAAAGGCGGCATCTATCTTTATCCAAGCACCGCCAGCCATCCGCAAGGCAAGCTGCGTCTGCTGTACGAATGCAACCCAATGGCCTTCCTCGCTGAGCAAGCGGGCGGTAAAGCCAGCGACGGTGCCAATCGCATCCTTGATATCCAGCCAGAAACGCTGCACCAGCGCTGCCCGTTCTTCTGCGGCAACGATGCGATGGTAGGCGACGTTGAACGCTTTATCCGTGAGTACCCGGACGACCATTCAGCGTAAGTTGCCAGCCTGATGCAATGAAGCCCGCCTCCGTGCGGGCTTTTTATTGCTGCGTATGAATGCGCCTCCTTACGAAGGCAGAGCAGCAACCACGCGGAAATGCGCCATCGAATCCTGCAACTGCTGCGACTGCGCTTCCAGCGATTGCGTAGCGGCGCTGGCTTCTTCCACCAATGCGGCGTTTTGCTGAGCTGCTTCATCCATCTGCGTCACCGCCTGATTCACCTGCTCAATGCCGCGACTCTGCTCTTGCGAGGCGATGGAAATCTCTTTCATCAGCGAGGTCACGCGCATCACTTCGCTGGAGATTTCATCCATGGTTTCACCCGCGCGCGTAGCCATGTCGCTGCCCTCTTTTACGCGCGATTGCGATTCCGCGATCAGCTCACGAATCTCTTTGGCCGCAGTTGCGCTGCGACCCGCCAGCGAGCGCACTTCATTAGCGACCACGGCAAAACCGCGCCCTTGCTCACCGGCTCGTGCCGCTTCGACCGACGCGTTCAGGGCGAGGATGTTGGTCTGGAAGGCAATGCCATCAATCACGCTGAGGATGTCGCCAATACGGTTAGAGCTTTGCGTGATTTCCTGCATTTTCTCCATCACATAGCCCACCACTTCGGCACCGCGATCGGCGCTGTCGGATACATTGCTGGCAAGCTGATTGGCCTCTTTGGCATTGCTGGCGTTGAGGCGCACGGTGGCCGTCAGCTGCTCCATGCTGGCGGCGGTTTGCTCCAGCGAGGCGGCGGACTCTTCGGTACGCTGGGAAAGATGCACGGTGCCCGCCGCTAACTCGCGACTGCCCACGTCAATTTGCAAGCTGGCTTCACGCACCGAGCTCACCGAGCTGCTCAGGGCCTGCTGCATGTTGGCCAGCGCCTGATTAAGACGGCCCAGCTCATTTTTCCCGGCTTCAGGCAGCGGCTGCGATAAATCGCCCGCGGCAATCTGCTCAAGATGCTGAATCGCACCATCGAGCGGCCGTAGCAGTAAACGACGCAACAGTTCCCAGGCCAATGCGATCAGCAGCAATGTCAGCGCCATCGCTACACCAATCATGATCTTCATCTGCGTTTCATTGCGCGCCGCCTGCGCCAGACGGGCAGCGGAGATGCCGTCGGCGTAGAGGCTAAAGTCATTGACGGCTTTGGCATAGTTGCCCGCTAGCGTCGAAAGATTGCCCTCCAGCACCTGGTAATACTCATCGGTGTACTGTTTTTCCAGCGCATCCATCATCGGCATAATCGCGCCCTTGTGATACGCCGCAAACGTCGCCGCCACGGCATCGGCGAGGGTTTTTCCCTGCGCCGTCACCGTTCCCGCGTCAATAAAGGCGTTGAGATGGCGCTGAGAGCTTGCCACATCCGCCTGCGCCTGTTTGGTGACGCTGCTGCCTTCATCCAGTAAGCCAATTTCAATTTTGCGCACCGCCAATGCTGCGCTCGCGCGCGCGCGCATCAGATCGGCATTGCTTTGGTACAAACTGTTCAACTCAATCCCCTGAATACGATTAATGGTATCAAGTGATTGATTGCCAGAGTTAATAGCAGAAATGCCCATGGCGCTTACCACCAATAACAGCAGCGTCATAAAAGCCAGGAGCGTGAGTAATGCAGTACGAATTGATAGCTTTTTGATCATGATTGTCCCCGTTTGCACGAAAAGGCAGAAATCCGCTGGCCCTAAAACGGAGAGATTATCGGCAGTGTCGCAGGGAAACTTTATCCTTTGTTGATGGTCAATCTGCTCACTAACGCCTACGCTTCACTTTTGTTGAAGTCCGCTGCAGAAAATTAAGGAAGGAAATGATGAAAAAATGGCTCCCGGTCGCGTTGTTACTGGTTAGTGGTTTTGCCTCGGCGCAGCAGCAAAACCCCATCGATCAGCAGCTCGACCAGTGTATGAACAAGGAATCTACCACCCTCGGTATGTCGAAGTGCTACGACACTGCCAGTAAGGCGTGGGACAAAGAGATGAACGTGCAGTACACCCAAGCGATGAAAAAATTAACCGGCGACCCTAAAGACAAATTGCGCAGCGCCCAGCGCGCCTGGCTGGCGTATCGCGACAGCTGGCTTGATGCCAGCCGCAGTTATTTCCTGAGCAGCCAGGGCAGCATGGCAGCGCTATCGGTGGGTGCCCAGGGCGTGAGCCTGGTTCGGAATCAGGCGCTGATGTTGCAATCAATTAACAAAGGCAGTTGCGCCAACCCCGACGATTGTTGATTAATGGAGGCGTTAAAATAACGCTGAGCGCTGGCCACTTGTCAGCGCGCCCATCAATCGTCAGGGAGAAACCATGGCTGCTTATGCCTCCACCATCATTCTTGTTTGCCTCGCCGTCCTCAGTTACTTCGTCCATAACAGCGCCGTTACCATTTCTATTCTGATTCTGCTGGCGATTAAGCTCACGCCGCTGTCGCAGTTCTTTCCCTATGTGGAAAAACAGGGCATTCAGATTGGCATTATTATCCTGACCGTTGCCGTGATGGCGCCGCTGGCTAGCGGTACGCTGCCGGCCTCTTCGCTGCTGAAATCGTTCGCGAATTGGCAATCGATTGTGGCCATTGTGGTGGGCATTTTTGTCGCCTGGCTGGGTGGCCGCGGCGTTAACTTTATGAGCGTACAGCCGTCGGTAATTGGTGGATTGTTAATTGGCACCGTGATTGGCGTGGCCTTCTTCCGCGGCGTGCCGGTCGGACCACTGATTGCTGCCGGTATCGTCTCGCTGTTTGTCACCGCGAAGTAGCAGGTTGGAGCATTCTGAAACGCCAAAAAGGGGGCATACTTTCAGAGTCAGTTGGCTATAATAGCCGTCACTCAACATATGACTAATGAAGGAAAGCCAGATGAGTTTGAACCAGGTGCCTGCAGGTAAAGAGTTGCCAGAAGATATCTATGTTGTCATCGAGATCCCGGCCAACGCCGATCCGATCAAATATGAAGTCGACAAAGAGTCTGGTGCCCTGTTTGTAGACCGTTTCATGTCTACCGCCATGTTCTATCCGTGCAACTACGGTTACATCAACCACACGCTGTCTCTGGATGGTGATCCGGTTGACGTACTGGTGCCAACCCCATATCCGCTGGTGCCGGGCTCAGTGATTCGCTGCCGCCCAGTTGGCGTGCTGAAAATGACCGACGAGTCTGGTGAAGATGCCAAGCTGGTTGCGGTTCCGCACACCAAGCTGAGCAAAGAGTACGATCACATCAAAGATGTGAACGACCTGCCAGAACTGCTGAAAGCCCAGATCACCCACTTCTTTGAGCACTACAAAGATCTGGAAAAAGGCAAATGGGTGAAGGTTGACGGCTGGGATAACGCGGAAGCGGCCAAAGCTGAAATCATCGCTTCGTACGAGCGCGCACAGAAGAAATAAGCAAGCCTGGTGCGCATGAATGCGCGCCCTGCTTTCCCTGTAAGGTCGTCATTCATGGTGACCGGTTTGCAGATAAAAAAACACCGTCCAATGGACGGTGTTTTTATTTATGCTTCTGTTTCGTCATCACGCCGTAGCCAGTCGCCGCTCGCGATGCGCGTACGCCCCGCGATTGAGCGTTGATAGACATACAGCCAGGCACTGCCGTAAGGCGTCTGGATGAGTTGGCGTTTGTATTCGCCATTTTTAGTGCGCAAGGCATCAAGCTCGCCGAGCGTGCTGGCGTCGATGCGATAAACCTCGCAAGAGACGTTTCCTTCGCCTGCAACCACGCCCGGATAGTGACCCAGATTGTAGAGATCAAACCCGACAATCTGATGGTCACCTAACCATTGCGCATTCGTCATCCAATGACTGTTTCCCTGTTTGCGCCGTAAACTACCATAGACAATTATTCGCATTGCTAAAACTCAAACTGATAGAGCAAATCCAATGCCTGGTCGAGACCCGACACGGCTTCTAAATAGAGTTTGGGCATCAGGCGATAACGCAAGGTTAAAGTCGCCAGTGAATCAAATATGCCAACACCGTATTTTACTTGTAGACCTGGCAACACATAACCACTGACCTGCACTTGCTGGCTGTCGCCCACGCCTGCGGTGTCAACTGCGAGGTTACTGACGCCGAATGTCTCGCCGATTTTACCCACAACCTGACCACTTTGTGCAACCCCCAAACCTACCAGCGCTGAAGTTAATGCATTACTGTCACCATCGCTGCCCAGTCCCTGACCGCGTAATAAGTAAGAAAGTGCTTCCTGCTGAGACATAGCCGGATCGGAGAACACTTCCACTTTCGGCTCATCCGCCAGCCCCGTCACGCGCAGGCCCGCTGTCACGTCATCCTCGGTGGCTTCCGGATTACGGATCGCTTCCAGGTTGACGTAAGGTTGATCCGGCGGCCCCGCGAATTGCAGCTCGCCTTTACGCACCACCAGATCCTGACCATAGGCGTGGAAACGGCCGGATGGAATATTGATTTGCCCGTTCAGACCAAGGCCATTTTTATCCTGCACCAGCTTCAGATCGCCATTCAGCTTGGCTTTCAGGCCAAATGCTGAAAGGCGTACGTCGTTGCCCACGTGGATAATCAGATTGCTGTTGATCGGAATGGCAGCCGTTTTTGGCTGAATCGGTTTGAGATTTTCATCCAGCATCACTTCATCCGAGGAGACGCCGGTGGCGCTTTCTGGCACTTCCTGCACGGTGATGCGCGCCCACGGAATATCCACTTTACCGTCCAGATTGAACGCGGCTGGCGTGGCTTCAAACACCAAATCTGGCGATACATCCATGCGCACCATCGGCGGGACGGTGACGCGTACGCGGCTGCCCTGCGCCGCCACGCGGGCTCGCCAGTTATCCAACTGGCTCCAGTCAGCGTCACCGCTCAGATTGATATTGCCCTGCGCCGTCTGGATCAGGCCGTTGAGCGTTGAGCTCATGCCGTTGAACACCATATTGAGGTTGGCAGCGGTGAGATCGACCGGCATAAAGCTGCCGTCGACATCCACATCCCTGAGCCCCAGCTGGCCAAACACCTGCGGCTGCTGCAGCGTACCGCCAAGGCGCAGATTGCTGTTCAGGTTGCCTTTGATCTTCTCACCTGACATCAGCGCGGGATTGAGCATCGCCAGCGAAATATTGCTGATGCCGATGTTGCCCGACAGCTGACGGCGGTTCTGCGGATCGGCAATTTGTACGTTACCGCTTAGCTGCCCGTTATTAACGATATGGATCAGCCAATCCAGCTGCGCACGACCGTTACGCAGCGCCGCATTCAGATTCAGCGTATCGAAGGCGATGGGTAAGCTGTTGCCTTGAACATCCTGCTCCACCTTCACGCCATTACCTTTCAGCGAAACGGAACCGGTTGGCAACGCGCCGTCAGCCGTCCAGTTGACGCGCGCATCACCGCTGAACACCCCGTTCAGTTTGGTGGCATCAGTGAGGAACGGTTTGATCATCGCCAGATCGAAGCGATTGAGCACAACGTGTGCATGTCCACTGGCGCCTGCTTCAATCGGTTCTGGCACGCACAGCTGCGCATTAGGATTCTGCCAGCAGTGCGGCCCAATGGTCGCCGTCTGTTTACTGTTGAGGTAATCAATGGCCATTGCGCGCGTCAGGCGCCATTCGCCTACCGGCGTGTCAAAGTGGGTGTTGTTAAGATTGCCCTGCCAGCGCTCAGTTTTGCGATCGAAACTGCCGTTAAGCGCCAGCTGACCGGAAACCGGTTCGCCCTCAACATTGAGCTTCAGCTGATGCTGATGCTCATTACCGTCGGCATTCAGCGTCAGCAGATTCACTTTCAAAGCATCTTGCTGCAGCTGTTCCACGCGTAATTGCAGCTTCCCGGCCACCTGATCGCTGGATTTCACATCTCCCAGCAAGGCGATGCGCCGGATTTGCAGCTGCTGCCAGCGCAAGCCGGTTGCCGTGAGATCGGCCAGCAGCTGCGGTGCCTGCAGAGTGCCACGCGCTTTAAGGGTGCCTTTCGCTACGCCGCCAAGGCCAGGTAGCGCGTTGTTCAACTGCGGCGCATCAAGCGTGGCATCAAGGTTGAGGCTATCACCCAGCTCGCCCTTCACGTCCAGATGGTTACGTCCCAGCGCCAGATTCAGGCCGGGAATTTTCCACTGGTTGTAGCTGTTGCCGGTTAACGTGCCGTTGGCACTCAGCGCGTTCTGTTTCACGTTACCTTTCAGCGCTAGCTGCGGCACGCTGAGCTGCCAGCTTCCGCCGTACAGACTCCCGCGCGTGGCTATTTTGCCATCCAATTTCGCTGGCCAATCCGGATACTGTTTGGCGGTGTTAATACCTGACAGCGTCAGCTCGCTGCGCCAGCTGATGGCTTTACTCCAGTCCACCAGCGCGGTCAGATCGATATTGCCCTGCAGCGCCGCGAC
The DNA here is from genome assembly GCF_039621635.1 of Pantoea sp. BRR-3P. Lineage (NCBI taxonomy): Bacteria > Pseudomonadati > Pseudomonadota > Gammaproteobacteria > Enterobacterales > Erwiniaceae > Pantoea > Pantoea sp. BRR-3P. Next base: position 289,924 of record NZ_CP155066.1, on the reverse strand, counting down.
GCGCAGTTTATCGAGATTGAACTGCTGCTCGTTGCCTTTGCCGTCCAGTGCAATCGTCGCCGGTGGCACCCCTTCGCCTTTCACTGCGGTGCGCAGCGACATCACGTAGTCGGTGGCTTTGCCCTTGAACTGATAATCCAGATTATCGGCCTGATACTGCACCGGGCCGGTTAGCGGCCAGCGCAGCTGCGGACTGGTGAGATGCAACGCCAGCGGTAAACCGGCGACCGCAGGTTGGGCACTGGCATCAAGCTGCGCGCGCACCGGGCCAGAGAGATTGAGCCCCAGCTTCAACTCCTCGCGCATTGCGCCACCGAGGTGCATTTTGATCTTCTCACCCTTAATGGGATCGAGATTGAGCGTGCCGTTCAGCGCAAAATTCATCGGCCAATTATCGGCAAGGGTGGCTTCGCCGCTGGCGTTTACCTGCCCCTGCGGCGAATCAACATCGAAGGTTTCTAACTGCAAATGGCGATCGGCGGTTTTCGCTTTGAGCAACAAGCGTGTAATAGAGACGTCGGTATCGCCGGTAATACGCAGCTGTTCTCCCAGCAGCTCCTGTACGGTGATATCCAGCGGCAGCTGGAAGTCAGGCATTTCGGGCAGCAGCGGCTTAGCAAACATCTCCTGTAGCGTTTCACCGAGGGGTTTTTCCAGCGGCTGTGGCTGCTGCACTTTGGGCTGCACCACTTGCTCATCCACCACTTTGGCCGCTTTCGGTAGCGCAATCAGCAGGCTTTGGATATGGGTGGGCGTCAGCGTCAGCGCACGATCTTGCCACTGCAGGCCGGTGGTAAAATCGAGCAGGGAAATCGCGGTGTCATCGACCTTAACGTTGATGTTATGCAAACCCACTTTGCTTAATGTTATGGGATAAGGCGTGCTGAGATTGGTGCTGCCGCTCTCCTCTTCCGGTGGCGGCGCGCTGGCGGGAGCCATTTTTTTGCTATCCACCACCACGCTAACATCCTGCAAGGCGATATCATTCACACACACAGAGGAGTGCAGCAAACAGTTGAGATTCAGCGCCAGATGGAAGCGCCCGGCATCCACGCTGACGCCTGGCATTTCATACTTCACGCCGCTCAGCGTGAGATCGCGCCAGCCGCCGTCAACCTGTTTGATCGATAAGCCCGGCACCCAGCGATCGGCGCCTTTCAGCAGCAGATGCAAACCGGGCGTGGTGCCAACCAAAAATGCGATGCCGCCAAGCAGCAGCACTAAAAAAATAGCGATACCAATTAGGACCTTTTTCCATAGCTTCATAGTTCAGGCCCCAATCCTACGTAAAATTGCAATCCATGCTCCTTGTCATCGCCAATCGGCCGTGCGATATCAAACTTGATCGGCCCCACCGGAGAAGACCAGCGCACGCCGAAGCCCGCGCCGGTTTTAACGTTGCTCTGCTTAATGTCGTTGACGGCTTCACCGGAATCGACAAACACCGCGCCCCACCATTTTCCGGTCACGTTATATTGATATTCGAGCGAGCCGGTGGCCATTTTTGAGGCACCGGTCAGCTTGCCATTATCATCACGCGGCGAGATGTCTTTATATTTGTACCCACGAATACTGCGATCGCCACCGGCGAAGAAGCGCAGGTCCGGCGGCACTTTGTCGAAATTGTTGGTTTCAATCCAACCGAGATTGCCGCGCGCCACGAAGCGATGCTTGTCGGCGAGGGTACGAATCCAGACGTTTTGCGCTTGCAGGATCATGAAATCAACGTCCGATCCCCAGGTGGTATCCGATACATCCACCGAATAACGCTGTGAATCGCCCCACGTTGGCATCAACCCACCGCGCGAACGGGTGCGGTTCAGACTCACGCCCGGATAGAGCAGCATGGTGGTGTTGGTGACGCTGGCCTGAGTAAAGTGATCGAGGCTCCAGCGCAGGTTGATCGCCTTCTGCCAACCGCTGCTGCTGTCCCAGTTGCGCGACATCGCCAGCGTAGTGGTATCGGCTTTAGTGTCATTGAGATCGGTGCGCTTCACGCCGCCGGAGAAGGTGTAATACTGCTCCAGCGGACTTTTCAGCAGCGGCACTTTATAGCTGAGATCGAGCTGCTGCTCAGGCCCGGAGACGTAGGCGCTGGCAGCCAGGCTGTGGCCGCTACTGTTAATCCACGGTTTTTTCCACGTGCCTTTCAGACGCGGACCGACGTCAGTGGAGTAACCCACGCCGGTTTCTATGGTGTTTTCCACCCGTGGCGATACGGCGGCGCTGAGCGGCAGGACTTTGGTTTGACGGCCTTTATCAAACTCCGGTGCCACCACCACCGAGTTAAACCAGCCGGTGGCGGATAAACGGCGGTTGAGCTCGGCTAGATCCCGCGAACTGTAGTGATCGCCTTTTTTAAACGGCACCAGATTCTGCAAGTAGGCTTCGTTGATTTGCGAGCCCTCGAAGCTGACGTCACCAAAACGATAACGCGGACCGCTATCGTAATTGATGTCCCAGAACGCTTCGCGGCGCTCGACCGATACGCCAAGCTGGCTTTGCTTAAAGTCACCGTCAAAGTAACCGTTACGCAATGCCAGGCTGGAGAAACCATTTTTGAATTTGTCGTAGGCGCCGTGATTCAACTGCGTGCCGACTTTTGGAGTGCCCTGTTTAACCCAGGCTTGGTAGTCCTCGTCGGTTTTCGCCTCACCTTCTATCACGATGTTACTGCCACCAATCTTTACCGGTTCGCCAGGCGTAACGTGGGCAATCAACACCGGACGACCACCCTGCGGGGGCGCCGGGCGCGATTCAAAATCGATCTGCGGTTCGTAGTAACCTAGCGCGCGCAGGCCTTCTTTAATCGCCACTGAGACACGAGCCTGGAAACGGCCGTCGTTTGACACCTCGTCACTGCCAATGGTGGACAAGCGTGCCCTGACGTTCTTTTGCAAATCCCCGGTCAGGCCTTCCAACTGCAAGCGCACCTTGGCTGCCTCGACGGCAGGTGCAGCAAGCAACAGGCTGGCCAAACAATAAATATGAAATCGTGGCACACGTACTCCTGTTAATAATGCCGGCCCCTATTCCGCAGGGGCGTTTATTCATTCGAAGGGTATCACCACCGCCGTGTACCCATCAGCATAGCCGCTCTTTTTACCCACAACGGCGACGACGCCAAATTGTGGGCTATTGTCGGTAAATGGGGGAAACGATACAACAGCCAGGCACGTCTTCCGCCTCTGGCACGCACGCACTCGGATTAATCCGAGCGCACAGTGCGCCCCTCTGGCGGCATGATAAGCGCTGCTGCTATAATCAGCGACCAGCAGGCTCCGCCTGCACTCTTTTCTGCCCCGACGTTAACCTTATCTTGTCGATATGGCGCAGACATTTTTGGCACGGATAGCCTGTTTGACTGGCGAGTACCGGATGTACGCCCACTCCCGCGCTGCCCAGGCCAAAAATGACAAGTGATTAACCCAACGGATCTCTTATGCTCGATAGCTTACTTGTCATTCTTTTACTGATTCTCATCAGTTCATTTTTTTCTCTTTCGGAGATCTCGCTGGCGGCTGCCCGCAAGATCAAGCTGAAGTTACTGGCTGACGAAGGCAATATCAACGCACAGCGCGTGCTGAAAATGCAGGAACAACCCGGCATGTTCTTCACCGTGGTGCAAATTGGCCTCAATGCCGTGGCTATCCTCGGCGGTATTGTCGGCGATGCGGCTTTCTCTCCTGCCTTCAATGGCCTGTTTAGCCGCTTTGTGGCCCCAGAACTCGCAGAACAACTCAGTTTTATCTGCTCTTTTACCATTGTAACCAGCCTGTTCATTCTGTTTGCTGATCTCACACCAAAACGCGTGGGGATGATTGCACCGGAAGCGGTGGCGCTGCGTATCATCAACCCTATGCGCTTCTGTTTAGTGGTGCTGCGCCCGCTGGTATGGCTATTCAACGGTTTAGCCAACGTCTTCTTCCGCATGTTCAAATTGCCGATGGTGCGTAAAGACGATATTACCTCCGACGATATTTATGCAGTGGTAGAAGCGGGCGCCCTGGCCGGCGTGCTGCGTAAGCAGGAACATGAGCTGATTGAAAACGTTTTTGAACTGGAATCACGCACCGTGCCGTCATCAATGACCTCGCGCGAGAACGTCGTGTGGTTCGATTTACACGAAGATGAAACGACCCTCAAAACCAAAATCGCTCAGCATCCGCACTCCAAATTTATCGTGTGCGATGGCGATATTGACCATATCGTCGGCTATGTGGATTCGAAAGAACTGCTGCTGCGCGTACTGGGCAACCAGAGTTTGACGCTCAACAGCGGTGTGCAAATTCGCTCGGCGCTGATTGTGCCGGATACGCTGACCCTCTCTGAAGCGCTGGAAAGCTTCAAAACCGCCGGTGAAGACTTCGCGGTGATCATGAACGAATATGCGTTGGTGGTCGGTATCATTACGCTGAATGACGTGATGACCACGCTGATGGGCGATTTGGTCGGACAAGGCCAGGAAGAGCAGATTGTCGCGCGTGATGAGAACTCATGGCTGGTAGAAGGCGGTACGCCGATTGATGACGTCATGCGCGTGCTGGATATCGATGATTTTCCGCAGTCTGGCAATTACGAAACCATTGGCGGCTTCATGATGTACATGCTGCGCAAAATTCCTAAGCGTACCGATTTTGTGAAGTTTTCCGGCTACAAGTTTGAAGTGGTCGATATTGACAGTTACCGCATCGATCAGCTGTTGGTGACACGCATTGATGAACGTCCGCCGGTGCTGAATGTTTCGAAGAATGTGGTGGATGAATCGGAGTCGTCGTAGAGTCGCCAGTTATCGCGTTATGCCGCTCACTTAGGCAAAAAAATGCCTGTTTATGCAGGTGCGCATGAATGCGCACCCTACGAAAATCCGGCTATATCCACGTAGGGTCACCATTCATGGTGACCGATTCACGCTTAACCGACGAGCATTACGCCAGTTATGGCGACCAACACAACACCAACCGCAGAAATACTGAGGGCGCCATCGGCGCCCTTTATTTTGCTTACTTAGTTGTACTCGGCTTGCAGCCGCAGTACCTGGCGGTTGATCTCTGACATCACGCTAAGATGTTGTTTGTCTTTAACGCGAGGCAACATGACTTTGCCTTTATCAAACTCAAACGCGCCAACATCCTTGATATACAACCTTCCTCTAAATAGCGTTTTTACATATTTCGCGATTTGCAGCGGATTATAGCGCTGGAAGATCTTCATGCTGATTAACTCCTGAAAATTTTTTAATACGCTCCGTCGTTACCAAATTTGGCACGAACCCATGAAGCGCAAATGAAGCATAACTATAGAGCATCCTTCGTTGCCGATGTTCCGAAAAAGTGAATTATTTACTGAATTGACACATCATTACAGAATACTCTGTTATCAGCCTCACTAAACCCAGTATAAACCTTCACTCATTATGGAATTGTGGCATAGGTTGCAAACCTGTTAACTCATTACGACAGACGCATCATCCACGCCTAATATTGCAGGAACATGAACAACTGGTCGGATCACCAAGGAGTTTGACAATGCGTTTGGGACATTCTGTATTAGCACTGGCTTTGCTGCTGCCTGCCCTGGCCTCGGCACATGCATTCAAAACGGGTGAACGCGTGCCTGCCGTGGGCATCAATGACCGGGGAGAGCTGCTTTATCAACAAGATAAGTTTAGCTACAAATCCTGGAATAGCGCGCAGCTGAGTGGAAAAGTACGCGTCATCTTACATATCGCTGGCCGTTCGTCCGCTAAAGAGCAGAATGCAGCGCTGATTGAAGCGATTAAAGCGGCGCATCTGCCGCACGATCGTTATCAAACTACCACCATTGTAAATACCGACGATGCCATTCCTGGCACCGGCATGTTTGTACGCAGCAGTATTGAGAGCAATAAGCAGCAATATCCGTGGTCGCAATTTATTGTCGATAGCAACGGCAGCGCTCGGCAGGCCTGGCAGTTAGAGAAAGGCGGATCGGCGATTGTGATATTGGATAACACCGCGCATGTGCGCTATGCCAAAGATGGGCCGCTAACGCAGGATGAAGTGCAGCAGGCGATGAAGCTGATTCATGAGCTGTTGCAGAAGTAAGGATTATCGGGGTCGCCATTCATGGCGTAATGTTCGTCAGTTAAGACATGGAAAACCTCATTACCGAGAGCACACATTGTAGCGGCGCAATTCATTGCGCGATGAATCGCGCCGCTACGGAAGGTGCGGTGATTTGATACGGCGCTGAACCGATCGGCATTACGCCATCAATGGCGGCCCTATCCAATCTTAAAACAGCGAGACGCGGAAACCGGGATTGAGAAACGACTCACGCGGCGTGTAGTCAAGCGTTTTGCCCTGCCAGTCATGCACATGCGCACCTGCAGCAATCGCCACGGCGTGTCCCGCACCGGTATCCCAGATATTTGTCGGTCCAAAGCGCGGATAAAGCTGCGCGGCGCCTTCTGCCACCAGGCAGAACTTCAACGATGAGCCGATGGAGGTAGTTTGATGCTCGCCCAGCTGATGCAGATACTCTTGTAGCTCGGTATCGCTATCAAAATGCGAACGACTTACCACCACCAGTGGCGGACGCGCTTCACGCGCATGGATCTGCGTCTGCTGGCCGTTCTCTTCTTTCCAGGCTTTACCTTCCGCAGCGGAATACATTACGCCCAGTACCGGCGCATACACCACGCCCAACACCGGCTTACCGTTTTCGATGAGCGCAATATTTACCGTAAACTCGCCGTTGCGTTTGATGAACTCTTTGGTGCCATCCAGCGGATCGACCAGCCAATATTTCTGCCAGTGCTGGCGCACTTCCCAGCCCGGCGGATCTTCTTCTGATAACACCGGAACATCGGGCGTAAGTGTGTTTAGCCCGCTAACGATGACCCGGTGCGCGGCAAGATCGGCCGCCGTAACCGGCGAATCATCCGACTTACGCGTGACATCCACCGGCTCTGCACCGTTATAAACCTGCATAATGGCTTCACCCGCTTCACGCGCCAGCTGACAAATTTTATCTAACATTCTGCACCTCTTTTCCGCTGATTCTGCCTGTCAGACATCCACCGCCAACCTGTTCTTATTTTAGCAGTTGTCCTTCGACAGCCTGCGACTGCGCTGTCTGCTACGGCAATCTATATGATTATCAATATCATAGTTCATCAGCTGCGGCTATGGCAGGATGCTGAATGCGCGCTGAGCGCGGCGTATAGCAAGAAATAAGATGGAATTCCGAGCACCATCACAAATTGAAATGATAATTCGTCATCGTTTTACATTATTTTGAGAGGCCCATTGGACCGAACAAGGAGCAAGCGATGTTCAAAGCGAGCATGTCGTTATTGGCGCTGTGTATTTCTGCCGCTACGGTACAGGCTGCTACGGTGGATCTGCGCATTCTGGAAACCACCGATCTGCACAGCAATATGATGGATTTCGATTATTACAAAGATACGCCCACCGAGAAGTTTGGCCTGGTTCGTACCGCGACACTGATTCAGCAGGCGCGCGCTGAAGCGAAGAACAGCCTGCTGGTGGATAACGGCGATATCATTCAGGGAAGTCCGCTGGGTGATTACATGGCGGCGAAGGGGCTAAAACCGGGCGAAGTGCATCCCGTCTATAAGGCAATGAACACGCTGGATTATGTGGTTGGTAACCTGGGCAATCATGAATTCAACTATGGCTTACCGTATCTGCAAAAAGCGCTGGCTGGCGCACGCTTCCCTTACGTCAATGCCAACATTATCGATGAAAAGAGCGGGAAACCGCTGTTTACGCCCTATCTGATCAAAGAAACGACGGTCACGGACCGTGAAGGCAAGCCTCACACGCTAAAAATCGGTTACATCGGCTTCGTTCCACCGCAGATTATGGTGTGGGATCGCAACAATCTGCAGGGAAAAGTGCGGGTTGATGATATTACGGCAACAGCGAAGCGCTATGTGCCGGAAATGCGCACAAAAGGTGCTGAAATTATCGTCGCTATTCCGCACTCCGGCTTAAGCAGCGAACCCTATCACGCCATGGCCGAAAACTCGGTTTACTACCTAAGCCAGGTTCCAGGCATCAACGCCATCATGTTCGGCCATGCGCATGCCGTGTTCCCGAGCAAAGAATTCGCCGCCATACAAGGCGCTGATATTGCACAAGGCACGCTGAACGGTGTTCCCGCCGTCATGCCCGGCATGTGGGGCGATCATCTTGGCGTGGTTGATTTGGTGCTGAATAATGACGGCGGCAAATGGCAGGTGGCGCAGGGCAAAGCCGAAGCGCGTCCGATTTATGACAGCACGGCGAAAAAATCGCTGGCCGCTGAAGATGCCAACTTAGTAAAAGTGCTGGAACAGGATCACCGTGCCACGCGCGAGTTTGTTGCCAAACCGATCGGCAAATCTGCCGACGTGATGTACAGCTACCTGTCGCTGGTACAGGACGATCCCACGGTGCAGATCGTCAATAACGCGCAGCGCGCTTACGTTGAGCACTTTATTCAGGGCGATCCCGATCTCGGCCGCTTGCCGGTGCTCTCCGCCGCGGCACCGTTTAAAGCCGGTGGTCGTAAGAACGATCCCGCCAGCTACGTAGAAGTGGAGAAAGGCAATCTTACCTTCCGTAACGCTGCCGATCTCTATCTCTACCCCAATACGCTGGTGGTGATGAAAGTCAGCGGGGCGCAGGTGAAAGAGTGGCTGGAGTGTTCCGCCGCGCAGTTCAATCAAATTGATCCGCATAGCAGCAAACCGCAATCGCTGATCAACTGGGATTTCCGCACCTATAACTTCGATGTGATCGATGGCGTGCAGTACCAAATCGATGTAACGCAACCGGCGCGTTACGACGCGGAATGTACGCTGATCAACAAGCAGGCATCGCGTATTAAAGACCTCACCTGGCAAGGCAAGCCGATTGATCCCAATGCCACCTTCCTGGTCGCCACCAATAACTACCGCGCTTATGGCGGTAAGTTTGCCGGCACCGGCGATAAGTATGTCGCGTTTGCTTCACCGGATGAGAACCGCTCGGTGGTTGCCGCTTATATCAGCAGCGAGACCAAAGCGCACGGCGAAGTGAAACCGCAGGCTGATCACAACTGGCGCCTGGCACCGATTAGCAGCACCACGCCGCTGGATATCCGTTTTGAAACCGCACCCGGCGCGAAAGCCACGCAGTTTATTGAACAGCATGCCGATTACCCGATGAAAGCGGTAGGCAGCGATGAGATCGGTTTTGCGCTGTGGCAGGTGGATTTGCAGAAGAAATAGTTGCTACAACCGGGTGGCCAGATGCGTTGCTGGCACCCGGCTCTGATGCAATATCGCCAAAATAATGATGCCTTTCCCGCCTGGCTGGTAGTAAACCATGTGGCTGACATAGGGAAAGCTCAGTACACCTTCAGCAACATCCAGCGCTCTGCTTTTTCCCAAATTCGGCATATCGGCAAGTGTGCGCAACGTTTCCTGCAAACGCTTGAGATAGCTTTTCGATTGCGCATCGCCCCACTTCTGCAGGGTAAACCGGCGAATATCGACGATATCCTGCCGCGCTTCATCCGTGAGCTGAAAAGTAGCCATTTAGTCCAGCAGTTGGTCGAAAAAGGTTTCACCATCGGTCAGTTGCCCGTTGGCAATGTCATTTCTGGCACGGGCAATTTTTTCCTGCACAAATTGCTGCTTCATGGCCTCTATCGCCTGATACTCCTCCGCGGAAATCACGACTGCTACCGGCTTTCCGTTACGGCTAATCTGGACCGGTTCACGCTGCGCTTTCAGTAGCATATCGCCAAATTGGGTTTTGGCTTCATTGGCAGAAAGTAAATACATACCGCACCTTTCGTGTGAATCGTTCGATTCGCACATTATAAGCGCTGATCATTTTAAAACCAGCGCGAACTACAGATATAAAAAAACCGGCATGATGACATGCCGGCTTTAGAGAAGCGGGTTAGCGGCTTACAGAATTTCCAGCAGCTCCACTTCAAACACCAGGGTGCTGAATGGCGGGATGGATGCGCCAGCACCGCGCTCGCCGTACGCGAGGTTGTGTGGAATCGCCAGTTCCCATTTGGAGCCAACCGGCATCAGGGTCAGCGCTTCAATCCAGCCCGCGATAACGCCGCTTACCGGGAATTCCGCCGGCTCGCCGCGCGCCACTGAGCTATCAAACACGGTGCCATCGATCAGTTTGCCGGTGTAATGCACACGGACACGATCCTGACGTGAAGGGATCGGGCCATCGCCTTGGGTGATCACACTGAACTGCAGACCGGTTTCGGTGCTGCTCACGCCTTCGCGCTGCGCGTTCTGCTCGAGGAATTTCTGACCGTCTGCCGCCATGGCTTCTACGCGCTCACGACGCACGCCTTCTGCGCGTTCGTGCACTTCACGCAGCGCGCGATGTACCACATCAACCGGGACGGCAGGTGAGTTCCCTTCCAGCGCGTCGCGCAGGCCGGCGAGCAGTGCTTCTGGCTGCAGACCCTGCAGTCCAGACTCTTGCAACTGCTGGCCTACCTGTAAACCGATACCGTAACTTGCTTGTGATTCGACGCTGTCGAATGAAGGGGTCGTCATCTTGATTCCTTAATCCCGGAGAAAAATAGAACCGGCAGCATACCAGCGCGGGCGGCTGGCGTAAAATCTCGCGCGCCGCAGATGACATTTTCCAGCGAAAGAGAAACAATACACCGGTCAAATTTTTCAATGCTGCCAGGCACTTCCCGTCCGCATTGCCCATACTATAGCTGTGGCGAGGTTTTCACCTGCCACCGTCGGAACAAGAGAGAATACATGGGCCAGATCGCCCCACGACGTCGCAGGACGCGCGCACCGCGTACTTTATTACCTTGGTTGCAACGTTGGCTGCCGCGCATTCCGCGTAAAGCAGCCAGCGAGGAGGATTCACGAATGGCTTCCGATCACCCTTCCCGCGTTCCCGCCGCATTACAGCGCGTTTGGCATCTGTTGGATGATGTGCGCTGGATGGACCCGCTGCCCGCTTTGCATCGTCGCGGCATTGTGATTGCGCTGCTGGTGCTGCTGCTGGCGTTTCTCTGGCCGAGCAGCACGCCGCAGTATCCGGTGGAGCGTCCAGCGGATAACACCGGCAAAGAAGTGCCAATGCAGGCGGAGATTTACAATAACAATAATCAGCAGCAGAACACCTCGCCCAAAACCGATTCGCAGGGCGAATGGCGCACCTACAGCGTGGCATCAGGTCAGACGCTGGCGCAGTTGTTCCGCGACAATAATCTGCCGGTGAATGATGTGTTTGCCATGGCGCGAGTGGAAGGTGATGGACAACCGCTGAGTGCGCTGCAGAACGGTCAGCAGGTGAAAATCCGTCAGAACGCACAAGGCGTGGTGACCGGTTTAACGGTAGATGGCAGTAACGGTCCGGTGCTGTTTACACGCCAGCCGGATGGCAGCTTTATCCGCGCCCAGTAAAGCATAAAAACAAAAACGCCGGCACAAGGCCGGCGTTTTCGCATTACCGAGTAAAATTACTCAGCAACTACATTCACAACCAGTTTAGCGAAGACTTCGCTATGAACCTGGAAGTCAACTTCGTGCTCACCGGTGGTGCGCAGAACGCCGTTCGGCAGACGAACTTCGCTCTTAGACACTTCAACGCCAGCGGCAGTAACTGCACCAGCGATGTCGCGCGTACCGATGGAACCGAACAGTTTGCCGTCGTCGCCAGCTTTAGACGCGATGGTTACGTTGCCCAGTGCGTTGATTTTCTCTGCACGTGCGTTAGCAGCAGCCAGAACGTCAGCCAGTTTGGCTTCCAGTTCAGCGCGACGCGCTTCGAAGAACTCAACGTTTTTCTTGGTAGCAGGAACAGCTTTACCCTGTGGAACCAGGAAGTTACGAGCATAGCCCGCTTTAACGCTAACCTGATCACCCAGGCTGCCCAGGTTTGCTACTTTATCAAGCAGAATAACTTGCATTACCTTATCCTCTTAAAGTCGTTAATGGACAACTACCGATTACTGATGACGATCAGTGTACGGAAGCAGGGACAGGTAGCGAGCGCGCTTGATGCAACGAGCGAGCTGGCGCTGGTATTTTGCACGAGTACCGGTAATACGGCTCGGGACAATTTTACCGCTTTCGGTAATGTAGTTTTTCAGTGTAGCGATATCTTTGTAATCAATCTCTACAACGCCTTCCGCGGTGAAACGGCAGAACTTGCGACGACGGAAATAACGTGCCATTTGGCTAGTCTCCAGAATCTATCAAATCAATCTGCTCGGCATGTAACACCATTCTACTCTGACCATTGCGTGCCTGATGGCAGCTAATAAAGCCTTCGAGAGTGAGTTGCGTGCCGACCGTTATATGTTGAGTAATCACCTGATGGGTGCTGCCGCTGATAATCACCGGCATTTGACACCAGGCTTGCCGGTGGAAACCGGCCTCCTCCTGCACAGAACGATGCTCAAGCACGAACTGGCAATGAGGTATCCCTGACGGACTGACTTTTCGAACCGGCGTCTTGCACACAGTGCCAGACAGGCGCAGTCGATTTGCCGTCATGACGGATTACTCTTCAGAATCCCCAGCATCTGAGTCATCAGCCGATTCGTTAGCAAAGTCTTCGCGGCGATCACGACGCTCGTCTTTAGCTTTAACCATCGGAGATGCTTCAGTTACCGCGTGCTTAACGCGCATAACCATGCTGCGGATAACGGCGTCGTTGAAGCGGAAGTTAGTTTCCAGCTCGTCAATCACTTCCTGCGGCGCTTCTACGTTCAGCAGAACATAGTGAGCTTTGTGCAGTTTGTTGATTGGGTAAGCCAGCTGACGGCGGCCCCAGTCTTCCAGACGGTGAATCGTGCCCTGTGCACCGGTGATAGCACCAGTGTAACGCTCGATCATACCTGGAACCTGTTCGCTCTGGTCAGGGTGGACCATAAATACGATTTCGTAATGACGCATCGATAGCTCCTTACGGATTATTCAGCCTCCTGTCGGGGTCAGCTGCGGCCCACGGAAGCAAGGAACGTTATAGGTTGTGAATCATTCAATAAATGAAACACACCTCTGAATGCAGCTGAAAAATTGACGCGTAATCATACTGGCGTCCCCGCAGAAACTCAAGCGCACAATTCATCAAATAGCGACTATCGTGCCAGCTGATGCTGCTTTTTGTGCTAAGTGTTGAGATTCATTGCGTTAGCAGACGCTTCATCAAATTCTCTGAAGAAAGCGTTCAGCAGGACGATCTGGCGGCAAGCTGGTTAAGCACTACACTAGTTACAGGCGCAACGATTTAACCATTTCGTAACGTCTGAGAGTGTAATCCCTGGAGTGAGGAGTCGATTATGAAAATCATCATTTTCGCCACTTTACTGGGTCTCTTCCTGTCTACCCCCGCTTTTGCCAGCTCCGCTGACCAGGCGTTGCAGATGAGAAGTCACAACAGCAACGCGGCATCAGGCTATGTCTACGTTAATCGTTTGGATGCGCCTGCAAGCAGTAACCCTGTCAGTGCTAATACCAGCGCCGCCGAACGGTTGTCGTCACAACTTTAGAGCGGCTTATCGCAACGGGTTGGCGTCAATCACGCCAACCCGCTTTAGTTTATAAATGATGTTTAAAGAAGCTGACCAGCGCCGTCAGGGCCGAAGGCGTGATTTTATGGCCGATATGCTTCTCAGAAAGTGAGGTCAAGTGTTGATCGAGCTCCGCGTCACGTAACGCTTTGTCTAGCCGCACCGTTTCGGCAAAGGGCACCACTTCATCCGCTTCGCCGTGCCACAGCAGTAATGGCCGATTCGCCAGTTTTTGTAACTGTTCGCTGGGATCATAGGGTGCCAGCGGAGCTAAACGCGCGGCAAAGGTCTCTTTCTGTTCTGGCGTACGGGCCACCAGCGGCGGAAACAGCGTATGACTGAGCTGCATGAAATAGCCGGAGCCCATCAAACACGCCACGCTATGAATCTGTGGGTAGCGCGCCATTGCGCCGAGCGCGGTCATGCCGCCCATCGATGCGCCCGCCACGGCAAAACGCTCATCGGCAATCCAGTCATTCTCACGCAGCGCCGCTTCCAGCACCGCCACTTCATCAATGTTCTGTTTAAGGATGTCCCAGAAGTGCGTGTTTCGCATTTCGGTATCGCCGTTATAGCGCGCACCGTGCATATCTGCATCGGGCATGATGACGCGGAAACCGGCCTGCGCCAGCGCCACGGCAAAGTAACTGTAAACCTCTTTCGAAGAGGTAAACCCGTGGTAGAACAATACCGTAGGTAAACGTGCTTGCCGCTGCCCGGTCGGTGCCGCGTGAATACATTCGATACCGGCCAGATTCTCCGTTGCCAACTCAATCATACCGCCTCCATTGAGAATGATTATCACTGGACTCAGTGTAAGCGCTACCGGACAAAATGCGAGCCACTTCACATTAAGTTGTAATAATTTCTGCCCTAAACATTTAGCGCGCTTTGCCGTTGATCTTGTACCCCTCCAATAATCTCAAAAGGTACTTTATGCAGCGTCTTTCTCTCAGCGCCATGAGTCTCGGAATTAAGCTGTCTGTATTGACGTCTTTGAGCGTGGCAATTGTGCTCTTTACGTTGACCCTTACCCTAAGCCATAACGCGGCCCGTCAGCTGGAGCAGCTGGCGACCGATGATATGCAGAATCAGGTGCAGGGCATTAATGAAATGGCCACCATGTTCAACGCCACGCTATCGGAAGAAGTGGCAAATTACACCAAACTGTTCCAGAGCTTTCTGCCAAAACGCTTTAGTCGCGACGAAAGTGAACGCATTCAGGTGGGTGAATTCAGTACGCCAACGCTACGTGCCGGGCTGAAAACCCTCAATCTCGACCAGATTGCCGTGGATGATTTCCTCGATCGCACCGGCGCGGTCTCCACCGTTTTCGTGCGTGACGGCGAGGATTATGTGCGTATTTCCACCTCGCTGAAAAAAGAGGATGGCAGCCGGGCGATTGGCACCAAACTGGATCGCAGCAGTGCCGCCTGGCGCAGTGTGAATCAGGGCGCGGTATATCGTGGCCTGGCAACGCTGTTCGGCCATCGTTACATCACGCAGTATCAGCCGGTGCAGGATAGCAGCGGCGCGGTGATCGCTATCCTGTTCGTGGGCGTGCAGATCGATGCGCAATACGCGCTGATGCGCGACAAAGTGCTGGCGCGTCATTTAGGTGACAGCGGCACCTTCTCGGTACTCAACGGTGCGCCGGGCAGCAGCCAGGGACACTATCTGTTTGATCGTCAATCTGAAGGCAAACTGCCGCGCTGGGATCAGGCCACACAAAAGCAGCTGCTCAGCCAACCGAAGGGATTAGTCGCGGTTGAACTTGAGGGCGAAACCAAACTGCTGGCGTGGCAGCAGCTGCCGGGCTGGAACTGGATCATCGTTAGTGAGGTGAGCCGTGCCAGCCTGCTGGCGCCCATCACGCACAGCCGTAACCTGTTTATGGCGATTGGCCTGGCGCTGGTGGTTGCGTTTGCGCTTGGCTTTATGTGGTACAGCCGCCGCGCCATTACACGTCCGCTGCAGCAGGTAATTCATCTGGCGGAACAGTACGCCGCCGGTAATTTGCA
This sequence comes from Pantoea sp. BRR-3P, assembly GCF_039621635.1. Classification (NCBI taxonomy): domain Bacteria; kingdom Pseudomonadati; phylum Pseudomonadota; class Gammaproteobacteria; order Enterobacterales; family Erwiniaceae; genus Pantoea; species Pantoea sp. BRR-3P. Next base: position 274,346 of record NZ_CP155066.1, on the reverse strand, counting down.
GGCGCATCTTGACTCCACACGTCGTGATGAGATCGGTCAGCTGGTTAGCGCCATCAACGGCATTGGCGATGGATTGGAAAAAGTCGTCAGCCAGGTGCGCTCGGCCGCGCGTGAGATCAGCAGCGGCACCGACACTATCGCCGCCAGCAGCTCCAGCATTAGCGAGCAGATTGGCCGCCAGGCCAGCAGCGTGGAAGAAACCTCGGCCAGCATGGAGCAGTTTGGCGCTACGGTGGCACAAACCGCCGCCAACGTGCGTCAGGCCATGGCACTGGTGGGTGAAGCAGCCAATACCGTCAATCACGGCGGCAGCACCGTAGCGCGCTCGGTGGAAACCATGTCGGAGATCCGCGTTGCGTCGCAGAGCATCGCCGATATCACCCACGTCATTGAGTCGATCGCATTTCAGACCAACATTCTGGCACTGAACGCCGCGGTTGAAGCGGCGCGTGCCGGTGAACACGGTAAAGGTTTTGCGGTTGTCGCTGCTGAAGTGCGTGCGCTGGCGCAGCGCAGTGCCAATGCCGCTAAAGAGATTGATGGGTTGATCGCCAGCTCAATCGATAAAGTGGCGGCCGGGCATACGCTGTCGGAGCAAACGCGCGATGCGATGAGCCATATCGTCAATCACATTGAGCAGGTTAAAACGTTGATGGGAGAGATCAATATTGCCGCACAGGAGCAGGCGGCGGGTATTGGCCAGGTGAATCTGGCGATGAATCACATCAGCCAGGCAACCCATCAAAGTAGCGATATGATTAATCAGTCAGAATCCACCGCCAATCATCTGAGCCAGAAAGGTCACCATCTGACCCAGCTGGTGAGCATTTTTCATCTGAAGGACTAAAACTGCTGGGAAGATGGCATACACTTGAACCATCTTCCCCCTTTTGGAATTGCCATGCGTACTCTCTTTCTGGTGTTAACGCTGCTGCTCAGCGGCTGCGCTGCTTTCACCACCACGCCACAAGCCCCGCCGCCGCCAGGTCATCAGGCGCAGGAAATTTCGCGTGCGCAGAGTTATGGATTGCCGAAGCTCGGCACTATCACTGCCACCACGCGCGGCTCGCCGGATGATGCGCAGCGCGCCATCGCAGCCAAAGCCAATCAGGCCGGTGCGGTTTATTATCAGATTCTGATGCTGGATGAGACCACCATTCCCAGCTTCTGGTACGCCACCGCCATTCTGTATGGCGCCCCCTCAACCGGCACTGGCGCGCAGCAGTAAGCGTGCGCAAAGATCGTCACTTAACGCGCGTTTACCGCGCATATCGAGGTGCTGCTGACACCAGCTATCGGCCAGCGGCGGCTCAGCGACTTTCAGCAGAATTGCCGCGCTGGCCAGCAGATACAGCTCACGCGTGATGTCGCGTGCTTGCCCTTCGCGCACGTGAGCAAGCTGTAAACGCAGCTGTCGCCAGCGACGATCGAAATGGCGATTACTGCCTTTTACCGCATCAAACTCATCGTGCAGCATGGTTATCACTTCTGAATGACGATCCATTACGCGCAGTACATCAAGGCACATCACGTTGCCAGAACCCTCCCAGATGCTGTTGACGGGCATCTCTCGATATAGTCTTGGCAGCTCGCTCTGTTCGCAATAGCCGATGCCGCCCAGCACTTCCATCGCTTCCGCCACAAACGGCATCCCCGCCTGACAGACGGCAAATTTGGCGGCAGGGGTGAACAAACGCGCATATAAGCGTTCATGTTCGCTGGCGGGCGATGACCAGGCACGTGCCAGACGCATCAACAGCGCAGTTTGTCCCTCCAGCTGCAGCGCCTGCTGCGCCAGCACTGCATGCATCAGCGGCTGATCGATAAGTTTTTTGCCCATCACCTGGCGCTGCTGCGCATGGTGTACGGCAATTGACAGCGCGCGGCGCATTTGGCCGTGGCTGCCTAGCGCGCAGTCGAAGCGCGTCATGCCGCCCATTTTCAGGATCAGCCGTACGCCGTCGCCCTCTTCGCCCATCAACCAGCCAATGGCATCCTGAAACTCGACTTCGGCACTGGCGTTGGAACGATTGCCCAGTTTGTCTTTGAGACGCTCGAGGCGAATAGCGTTACGCGTGCCGTCCGGCAGCAGGCGCGGCAGGAAGAAGCAACTCAGCCCTTGTGGCGTTTGCGCCAGAACCAGATGCGCATCGCTCTGCGGTACCGAGAAGAACCATTTGTGGCCGGTAATACGATACGCCTGACCGGCACCACGCACACCTAACGGCTCAGCGCGCGTGGTGTTGCTCAACACATCGGTGCCTCCCTGTTTTTCCGTCATGCCCATGCCAATCAGCAGGCCGCGTTTCTTATTGCCCGGCAGATGATGCGCGTCATAACGATCGCTGAGCAGCGTTTCGCGCCAGTCAGCATAGGGTTCAGGCAGATAATTTTGCAGCAGCGGAATGGCGGCATGCGTCATGGTGACGGGACAAAGCGAGCCTGCTTCAACTTGCGCATGCAGGATAAATCGCGCGGCACGTGCCACCATCGCATGTGGCTGCACGTCGGGTTGCCAGCTGAGATTGTGCAGTCGGCTGGCACACAATCCCTGCATCAGCAGATGCCAGGCCGGATGAAAGCGCACTTCATCGAGACGTTCACCGCGCGCATCGTAACGCAGCAGCTCCGGCGCTTCGACGTTAGCCAATCGCCCTAATTCAAGGGATTCGGCGCTGCCCAGCTGCAGCCCAACGGAAGCCAGCCATTCGCGGTCCCAGCTGGCGCCTTCGCGTACCACTGCCTCGCACAAGGCGCTATCACGGGTAAACAGGTTGCTGTTGCTCAGCGGCTGGGGCTGATTGAATACGGTGTGGGTGTGCCAATTCATACATCGTCCTCCTCATACTCATTTTTTAAGTATGAAGAGGATGTGCAGTTACGTCGGGTACAAAAACTATTTTGCGGCGGGGATCACGCCTGACGCTGACGAACGGCTTCGAACAGACATACGCCAGTGGCCACTGACACGTTCAGTGACGATACGCTGCCTGCCATAGGGATGCTGATCAGCTCATCGCAATGTTCACGCGTCAATCGACGCATACCTTCACCTTCCGCCCCCATCACCAGCGCCATCGGGCCAGTCATTTTGCTTTGGTAAACGGTATGATCGGCTTCACCCGCGGTGCCGACTACCCAAATGTTGTATTCCTGCAGCAAACGCAGGGTACGTGCCAGGTTGGTGACGCGAATCAAAGGCACGTTTTCTGCCGCGCCGCTCGCCACTTTTTTCGCCGTGGCATTCAGCGGAGCTGCGCGGTCTTTCGGCACGATGACCGCATGCACGCCAGCGGCATCAGCGCTACGCAGGCAAGCACCGAGATTATGCGGGTCGGTAACGCCATCCAGCACCAGCAGGAACGGCTTTTCCAGGCTCTGCAGCAGATCCGGCAGATCGCCTTCCTGGTACTGCTTGCCCGGCTTTACGCGCGCCACAATACCCTGATGTACGCCGCCTTCAACCTGGCTATCCAGCCATTGGCGATTGGCAACCTGCACCGGAATACCCTGAGCTTCCAGTGCGAGGATCAGCGGTTGCAGGCGACGATCTTCGCGGCCTTTAAGGATAAAGACTTCCTGAAAACGCTGCGGATCGCGCTCCAGCAGCGCCTGCACGCTATGAATACCAAAAATTATTTCACTCATTACTTTGCTCAAGGTTGGAGATGAATCATGAAGAGATCGGCCGTTATTCAGGTGCGCATAAATGCGCACCCTACGAAAACACGTTGCTGGTGTGTTAGGTCGCCGTTAAAGGCGACCACACAATCAGGCTTCGCCTGTTTGCTTCTTCGACGCGCGCCTGGACTTAGTGGCGGCGGCGATTTTACGGGTTTTCTCCGAGACTTTTTTGCCTTTTTTCTCGGTTTTAGCCGGTTTTTCAGCAGCCGCAGGCTTTTTCTTCTCGCCGCGGAACGCTGAATCAGGTTCAAAAGTCCCCTTCTTACCGGCGTCACGACGGCGTTTGGCCGGTGGCTTGCCGCCGCGTTTCTCACGCTCGCGCTCGGTTTTGCCTTCGCCGCGCGGTACACGCTTGCTGGAGATCAGCGCGAAGTCGATTTTACGCTCATCCATATGCACCGCATCAACGCGCACTTCAACCGCATCGCCAAGACGATAGGTACGACCGCCGGATTCACCAATCAGACGCTGGCCTACCGCATCGAAGCGATAATAGTCGTTATCCAGCGACGAAACGTGCACCAAGCCATCGATAAACAGATCGTTAAGACGGACGAAGAAACCAAAACCGGTCACGCTGGAGATCACACCGCTGAACACGTTGCCGACCTGATCCTGCATGAAGTCGCACTTCAGCCAATCGGCGACATCGCGCGTGGCTTCATCAGCACGACGCTCGGTCATCGAACAGTGTTGGCCAAGCTGCAGCATCTGCTGCATATCGTAGTGATAGCCGCCGGTCGGCGTGGTGATGCCATCCACTTCACCCCGCTCTTTCGCCAGCAAATATTTGATGGCGCGATGCAGCAGCAAATCGGGATAGCGGCGAATCGGTGAGGTAAAGTGCGCATAAGACGCCAGCGCCAGACCGAAGTGACCACGGTTTTCCGGGTCATAAACTGCCTGCTTCATTGAACGCAGCAGCATGGTTTGCAGCATTTCTGCATCTGGACGATCGGCCACTTGCTTCAGCAGGTCGGCATAATCAGTCGGGTGCGGCTTGGCACCGCCCGGCAGGCTTAAGCCCAGTTCGTTGAGTACGGTGCGGAAACTTTTGATGCTGTCTTCGCTTGGACGATCGTGATCGCGGAACAGTGCAGGCTCTTCATTTTTCTCAACAAAACGCGCTGAGGCAATGTTGGCGAGAATCATGCACTCTTCAATCAGCTTGTGCGCATCGTTGCGTGAAGTGCGCTCCACACGCTCAATGCGACGCTCGGCGTTGAAGATAAACTTGGCTTCATCGGTCTCAAACGAAATGCCACCACGCTGCTCACGCGCAGTTTCCAGCACCTGATACATGTTGTGCAATTCATGCAGATGGGGCACCTGCGCTGCGTATTGTTCACGCAGATCGGCATCACCTTGCAGAATGTTCCACACTTTGTTGTAGGTCAGTCGCGCGTGGGAGTTCATCACCGCTTCATAGTGTTTGAAGCCGGTGAGTTTGCCGCTGGAGGAGATGGTCATCTCGCACACCATGCACAGACGATCAACCTGTGGATTCAGCGAGCACAAGCCGTTGGAGAGAATCTCCGGCAGCATTGGAATAACCTGCGACGGGAAATAGACGGACGTGCCGCGCTGATGCGCTTCATCATCGAGCGGCGTGCCGGGACGGACGTAATAGCTCACATCGGCAATCGCTACCCACAAACGCCAGCCGCCACCGCGCTTCTTCTCGCAGAAAACGGCGTCGTCAAAGTCGCGCGCATCTTCACCATCAATGGTGACCAGCGGCAGGTTACGCAAATCAACGCGCCCTTTCTTCGCCTCTTCCGGTACTTCTTCTTTCAGCCTGGCGATCTGCTTTTCCACTTCTTCCGGCCAGCTGTGCGGAATTTCATGGGTGCGCACCGCCATATCCACGGCAAGGCTGGTTCCCATATCATCGCCGAGCAGCTCGGTAATTTTGCCGAGCGCTTTGCTGCGACGCGTAGCGCGTTGCGTGATCTCAACTACCACCACTGAACCCATGCGCGCGTTGAGCGTTTCTTCTTGTGGGATCAGGATGTCGAAGCTCAGACGGCTGTCATCAGGTACCACAAATCCCGTGCCCGCATCGGTGAAGTAGCGCCCAACAATTTGGCTGTTGCGCGGCTCGAGAACGCGTACCACACGCGCTTCACGACGACCTTTACGATCGGCGCTGCCCGGCTGTGCCAGAATAACGTCGCCATGCAGGCAGAATTTCATCTGTTCGGCAGAGAGATAGAAATCATCTTTCTGTCCCTCCACGCGCAGGAAGCCATAGCCATCGCGGTGGCCAATCACTTTACCGCGAATGAGATCGAGACGTTCTGGCAGGGCGTAACATTGACGGCGAGTAAACACCAACTGACCATCGCGCTCCATGGCACGTAGACGACGGCGCAGCGCTTCCAGCTGCTCTTCGCTGGTGATATTCAGTTCCTGCGCGATGTCATCGCGGCTGGTCGGTTTTTCCCGTTTCGCTAACAGCGCCAGAATGAATTCACGGCTGGGAATAGGGTTTTCGTATTTTTCAGCTTCTCTATCCTGAAAAGGATCTTTTGACATTACGGTTCCTCCGATGTCATTTAATTTGGATTGCCACCGGCGGTTCGGACAATAAAAGTTGGTACAGCGCATCGTTATCTTTGACCAAATCGGCCAGCGTATATTTATCCAGCTCCTTGAGGAATAACTGGACCGCATCGTGCAATGCTTTACGCAAACGACAAGCTGGCGTGATGACACACTCGTTGCAGTTCACGAGCTGCAGTGGCTCCATTTTTCGCACCACTTCGCCAATCACGATTTTTTCCGGGTTCATGCCTAAACGAATTCCGCCGTTTTTACCGCGTGTTGCGGCGACAAAGCCAGCCCGGCTGAGTTGATTGATGATTTTGACCATATGGTTACGCGACACCCCGTAGGTATCGGTGACTTCGGTAATGTTGGTCTGCTTACCTTCCGGTAACGTCGCCATATAAATCAGCGCACGCAAACCATAATCGGTAAAACTTGTTAGCTGCACATATACCTCAGTGAATCATCGGTCGTTATGACTATGCGCCGGTCGGCGTGATGTTTAAGTATGATGATAAACCAGAGCGTGGTGGCCGGTGCGTTTTTTTCCGGCAAGTATCGATATTTGCAAGAAAAAATAGAGTGAGTGGAGTCAAAGATTAGAAATACAAAGGCCGGGCGATACCCGGCCTTGAGAGATTATGCGTCGAATGGATCGCGCAGAATCATCGTCTCACTACGGTCTGGGCCGGTAGAAATAATATCAATCGGCACACCGGTGACTTCTTCTACACGTTTAATGTAGTCACGTGCAGCCTGCGGCAGACCTTCCAGCGTCTTCACGCCAAATGTCGTTTCGCTCCAGCCTGGCATCGTTTCATAGATCGGCTCAATGCCTTCCCAGCCTTCAGCGGCCAGCGGCGTGGTGGTCATTTCGCGGCCATCAGGCATGCGATAAGCTACGCAGATTTTTACTTCTTTCAGCCCATCCAGCACGTCCAGTTTGGTCATGCAGAAACCAGACAATGAGTTGATCTGCACTGCGCGGCGAACGGCAACCGCATCCAGCCAGCCGGTACGACGACGACGACCGGTTGTCGCGCCAAACTCGTGGCCTTGCGCACACAGGAACTCACCCGTTTCGTCAAACAGTTCGGTCGGGAATGGACCTGCACCTACGCGGGTTGAATAGGCTTTAACGATACCCAGCACGTAATCAACGTAGCGCGGACCAATACCTGAACCGGTCGCCACGCCACCTGCGGTGGTGTTGGATGAGGTGACGTACGGATAAGTACCGTGGTCGATATCCAGCAGCGTACCCTGTGCACCTTCGAACATGATCAGGTCGCCACGCTTGCGCGCGCCGTCCAGCAGATCAGAGACGTCAACCACCATGCTAGTGATAATATCGGCAACCGCCAGCGTATCACTCAGCACTTTTTCGTAGTCGACAGCATCCGTTTTGTAATAGTTAACCAGCTGGAAGTTGTAGAAATCGACGATCTCTTTCAGCTTCACGGCGAAGGTTTCTTTATTGAAGAGATCGCTCACGCGCAGACCGCGACGGGCAACTTTATCTTCATAGGCTGGACCGATACCACGACCGGTAGTACCGATAGCTTTGGCGCCGCGCGCTTTTTCGCGCGCTACATCCATGGCTACGTGGTATTGCAGAATCAATGGGCAGGCTTCAGAAATCAGCAGACGTTCACGTACCGGCACACCGCGCTCTTCCAGACCTTTCATCTCTTTCATCAGCGCTTCAGGCGACAGTACAACGCCGTTACCGATGATGCTGGTGACGTTTTCACGCAGGATGCCAGATGGAATTAAGTGGAGGACGGTTTTTTCACCGTTGATGACAAGTGTGTGGCCTGCATTGTGGCCACCTTGGTAACGCACGACGTAATTCGCGCGCTCTGTCAGAAGGTCTACGATCTTGCCTTTACCTTCGTCACCCCATTGGGTGCCCAGTACGACGACGTTCTTACCCATTTTTTCAAAATCACCGATTGCTTAAAAATGGATTCTACCACCTGACTTTTACTCTTTCAGCACTTTTAGCATACGATTGCGCTGTTTTTTGCCTGAGTTTTGATCATCACAACATGTTGGGGGGAACAACGGCCACCAGACACAATTGGGTTGCGAGATATCACGCAAATTTGTGTTTATCAACCTGCGTGCGTACTGATCATGGCGTAAATCACCACGCCCGCTACCACCAGTCCGCCACCAAAACGGTGCAGCAGACGATCGGGCAGTTGGGTCATCGCCAGAATCATGCGACGCCAGACGCGTGGCATAAACATGGGGCCAAGTCCTTCCAGCACCAAAACTAAAGCCAGCGCCATCCAGATGGTTGTGTTCATGTTTTTTTTCCCAAAAAAAAGGCCGACAACATTGTCGGCCTGGACTTTATATCAGTTCTTAACGCGTGGCGTTAGTCGGCGCTTTCATATAGCGGAAGAAATCGCTATCCGGGCTCAGCACTAACACATCCTGATTGTCAGAGAAGCTATTCTCATAAGCGCGCAGGCTGCGGATAAAGGCATAGAAATCCGGATCCTGACTGAAGGCATCAGCAAACAGTTTTGCTGCTTCACCATCACCTTCACCGCGTGAGATCAGCGCCTCACGCTGAGCTTCTGCCAGAGTACGCGTAACCTGATAATCGGCTTGCGCACGCAGTTTTTCTGCCTCTTCCTGACCTTGTGAACGCTGACTACGGGCAACCGCTTCACGCTCGGCGCGCATACGGTTGTAGATAGCGTCAGACACTTCCGTTGGCAGGTTGATCTGCTTAATACGCACGTCGACAACCTGAATACCTAAAGCAGCCATACTGTTCGGGTTGGGCGCCGGTTCGCTGCTATTGGTTTCACGCTCTACGCGTGCCGCTGCATTGGCAATCGCATCATCTGCTGCTGGCGTCTGCACTTCATCGTCATTGCCCGCGCTGCCGGTATTCAAAGCATCTCGAACATCGGTGGTTAAGCGGCCACGTGAATCGGTCACGATGTCTTTCACATCCAGACGACCCATTTCAGAACGCAGACGGTCACTGAACTTACGTTTCAGTAACACTTCGGCCTGAGAAACGTCGCCACCACCGGTTGCCAGGTAGTAACGGCTGAAATCACTGATGCGCCATTTGATATAGGAATCAACGATCAGGTCTTTCTTCTCTTTGGTAACAAAGCGATCCGCCTGGTTATCCATGGTCTGAATGCGCGCATCCAGAGATTTCATGGTTTCGATAAACGGGATTTTGAAATGCAGACCCGGTGCGTACACCAGCGGTTTGTTTTCATCGTCACGCAGAACTTTGCCAAAGCGCAGCACGATGCCGCGTTGGCCTTCCTGCACCACGAACAGTGACGCGTAAAGCACCACCAACACTACAATAATTACGGCGATGATTGGCTTACGCATCGATTACTCCCTCCCTTGACGCTGGGTATCGTTGCGCAGCGCATTGGCGCGACGCTGATCCATGATGCTGTCTGGACTGTATGATGAGGTATCACCACGGCTCGCATTACTTTCGGAAGACGAAGGTGATTTCATGAGATTCGTCATTTTTTGACCGCTCTGGCCCGAGGCCTGACCACCGCGCATCAGTTGATCCAATGGCAGAACCGTCAAGTTGCTGCCACGATCGCTGATCAAAACTTTGCGAGTATGGCTGAGCACGCGTTCCATCGTTTCAATGTAGAGACGCTCTTTAGTGATTTCAGGTGCGGCCTTATATTCTGGCAGCAGGCGCGCAAAACGAGCCACTTCACCCTGCGCTTCTAGCACCGTACGTTCTTTATAGGCGCGACCTTCTTCAAGGATACGCTGGGCCTGGCCATTAGCGCGCGGCTGAACTTCATTCGCATAAGCTTCGGCTTCACGCACGTACTGCTCGCGGTTTTCACGCGCAGCAATCGCATCATCAAATGAGGCTTTGACCTCTTCCGGTGGACGCGCCGCCTGGAAGTTCACGTCTAGCAGGGTAATACCCATGTTGTACGGACGAATGGTTTCGTCGAGCTCACGCTGCGTTTCGCTACGTACCACGGTACGACCTTCCGTCAGAATGCGATCCATGGTTGAGCGACCAATGACGCCACGTAAGGCGCTGTCCGTTGCCTGACGCAGACTATCGTCGGCGCTGGTCACCGCATACAGATAACGCTCCGGATCGGTCACGCGGTATTGCACGTTCATTTCAACGCGCACAACGTTTTCATCCGACGTTAACATCACGCCAGACGCCGCCAGTTCGCGCACGGCTTCGACGTTAACGGCGCGAACCTGATCGATAAACGTTGGCTTCCAGTTAAGACCGGGCTCAACCAGATGGCTAAATTTGCCAAAACGCGTTACCACACCGCGTTCTGCTTCTTTGATGGTGTAGAAACCGCTAGCCGCCCAGATAACGACCGCTGCTACGGCAACAATGCCCACTATTTTGCCACCGCTGCCGCCGCTGCGTTGGCCATTGTCATTCTGTTTGCCACCGCCCAGTCCACCGAGTTTTTTGCTCAGTTTACGGAAGATATCATCCAGATCAGGTGGTCCCTGATCGCGACCTCCTTTATTTCCCCCAGAGTTGCCGCCTTGATTATTGCTGCTTCCCCACGGGTCGCGGTCCTGTCCGTTATTTCCGGGCTGATTCCACGCCATGTCTCTACTCCATTTATTGTATTTACGGTTTTACCCTTCATCTTTCGGATTGCAGCTGCGTTGGCTGCCTTCACGCACCCCAGTCACTTACAGATGTAAGCTCCTGGGGATTTGCTCAGTTGCCGCCTTGCCGCAATCCGAAATATTCGCGTAAAACCATAATATTTCGGCCTGCAACGATAATTACTACAACCTGAAATCTTTTTTGGGTAAGTGCGATTGGGCAATTTCAAACAATATAACTGGCTAGCGACGGCTCTTGCTTACACAGACGGCGCCAGTCAACGATTGGCATACGCACATGCAAATTCACACAGCCATCCTCTTCATTCCATTCTTTTTCTATTGCATGTAGCTGATAGAAACGGCTGCGTAAACGGCCCGCTTCCGGCGGCAGACGTAAATCGTACTGCGCGATCTCTCCGGCTAAACGCTCTGAAAGCGCCTGCCACAGCAGCGGTAAACCTATGCCGCTCTGTGCAGATAACCACACGCGAATCGGTTGGTTCTCTTCATTGCGATCGATACGCGGCACAAAACCATCCAGCATATCGATTTTATTCATGACCAGCAGAGTCGGAATTTCATCGGCTTCGATTTCTGCCAATACTTCATTTACGGCATCGATGTTGTCATTCACGCGCAAATCAGCAGCATCAATTACATGTAACAACAGCGTTGCCTGGCGGGTTTCCTGCAGCGTGGCTTTAAAGGCCGCCACCAGGTCATGCGGTAAATGGCGAATAAAACCTACCGTGTCCGCTAAAACCACTTCACCGACATCGGCGACATTCAGCCGGCGCAAGGTAGGGTCAAGCGTTGCGAAAAGTTGGTCCGCCACGTAAACATCCGCAGAGGTAATCGCGTTGAATAGTGTGGATTTTCCGGCGTTGGTGTAACCCACCAGCGAGACCGTTGGCACGTCAGCTTTGGCGCGTGCCTGCCTGCCCTGATCGCGCTGCTTTTCAACGCGTTCAAGACGAGAAAGAATCTGACTAATGCGACCACGCAACAAGCGACGGTCCGTTTCCAGCTGAGTTTCACCTGGACCACGTAAACCGATACCGCCTTTTTGGCGCTCAAGGTGTGTCCATCCGCGAACCAAACGGGTTGCTAAATGGCGTAGTTGTGCCAGCTCGACCTGCAATTTACCCTCATGGGTGCGGGCGCGCTGGGCGAAAATATCGAGAATTAAGCCGGTGCGATCGATTACGCGACATTCGCACAGCCGCTCAAGATTACGTTCCTGGGCAGGAGTTAAGGCATGATCGAATAAAACGACCGATGCTCCACTCGCTTTCACCGCATCGGCAATTTCAACTGCCTTTCCTTCACCGACAAAATATTTGGGATGTGGCGCTTTACGGCTGCCCGTAATAACTTGCAGCGCTTCAACGCCCGCAGAAGAGACAAGAGTTTCGAACTCCTGCAAATCTTCCAGCTCTTTGTCTTGGGAGAACCAGATGTGTACCAGTACGGCCTGCTCACCGGCATCATAACGGTCAAACAAGCTATAACCTCGCTTAAATAAAATAACCAGGACAGGAAAACGTTATCGCTCTCCAGCCCTGGCTTTACGGCAGCGCAAAATTATTCTGCGTTATCGCCGTCTTGTTGTGGCTGCGACTGAGCGCCTTGGTTGCTTCCGCTGTGATGATAGTTGCTGCTACCACCGCTGCCGCCCGCGTTATTGCTATGGTGCGACACTGGACGAGAAGGAACCACTGTAGAGATGGCGTGCTTATACACCATCTGGCTAACCGTGTTTTTTAACAGAATGACGAACTGATCAAAGGATTCAATTTGCCCTTGCAGCTTAATACCATTCACCAAATAGATCGAAACCGGTACACGTTCACGACGCAATGCGTTCAAAAACGGGTCTTGTAAAGATTGCCCCTTAGCCATTCTATCTTTTCCTTATATGCTTGTTGTTTGTTGCTTTAAGAACCGTGGTTCAGAAAAACTGCGTAAAAATTTGCGCACGATAACGAACCAATTGTACACAATCATCCCTGCTACGCACTAACTACCTTGAGCACCGCATTACGCGCTAATTCTGGCTCATCACTGTTTAACCAGTGTACTTCAGGCCAGCCACGTAACCAGGTCATCTGGCGTTTAGCGAGCTGCCGAGTGGCGCAAATTCCCCGATAAACCATTTCGTCATAATCGATTTCGCCTGAAAGATAAGACCACATCTGGCGATAACCGACACAACGAATGGAAGGCATATCCGTATGCAAATCACCTCGTGCAAACAGTGCACGAGCCTCCGCTTCAAATCCTGACGCTAGCATCTGGTCGTAACGCAACGCAATGCGTTGATGTATCAGTTCGCGATTCACAGGTGCAATCGCAAATTGGTACACGTCGTAGGGTAACGCTTCGCCGGAGGTTTTTGTCAGTTCCGTTAAAGTTTTACCCGAAATAAAAAAAACTTCCAGTGCTCGCGAAAGTCTCTGCGGATCATTCGGATGAATACGACTACCGGCGACCGGATCGATTTCACACAGCTGGCGGTGCAGGGCTTCCCACCCTTTCTCCGCCGCCATTTGCTCTATCCGCTGACGCACCTCGGGATCGGCCGAGGGCAACGGTGACAATCCTTCAAGTAACGCCTTGAAATAGAGCATGGTTCCACCAACAAGCAGCGGAATCTTCCCCTTCTGGGTGATTTCCGCCATTTCTGCCAGCGCATCGCGACGAAACTCTGCGGCGGAATACGCTTCCGCCGGATCGCGAATGTCCAGCAAACGATGGGGCGCCAGTGCTAACTCTTCTGCCGACGGTTTCGCCGTGCCAATATCCATCCCGCGATAGATTAAGGCAGAGTCAACGCTAATAAGTTCCACCGGAAGTTGCTGACGCAGCGAAATCGCTAATGCCGTCTTACCGGAGGCGGTAGGCCCCATCAAAAATATTGCCTTTGGCCGGCTAGCCTGGTTTAGTTCACTCATGCTTCAACGCGTTAATCGCGCTCTCAATCTCAATAGTCTGTAATAGACCTGAAGGCGGCGACTTCAGCAGTTGCGGACAAAGCCTTTCCAGCTCTGCCAGCAGCGTAATCGCCTGCGAGTGATTCCAGTGAGCGTCTTCTGCATCATCGCGCCGCGCCAACCATTGGGCTAACGTGGATGCAGAAACCTCTTGCTGCCGGGCCAAGTAGCCTAACAGTTCTGGAATCAAGATTTGTAAATTTTGTGTTCGTAACGGTAAAGGAACGGCACGCAGCGTCACATGCTGTCCTTCTCGTTGTAAATCAATGCCCATTACGCTCAGCAGCGTTGAATGGGAATCGATAACGGCGAGCTCTTGCCCAGCAATTTTCAGGCGAACCGGGATCAGCAACGGCTGCGGTTTTAATCCCTCATCCCCTGGCTGCAGCTGGGCCTGTTTTAGCCAGCGAGCCGCAACCGCCAGGGATAATAATTGCAGTTGGTTACCCCGTTCCAACAGCGCGTAGCGATCCTGCAACACGCTTAACACGCGACCAAAACTTTGTGCATGAGCACTTAACGGTGCTTCACGTGGCTCGGGCTGACGAACGGGTGCAGGCGCGGCGCGGGGCGCTTCGGCCGCTGGTGTTTTAATCAGCTGCTTATAGGCAGCGCCTTCGCGCGCACTGTAACTGGGTTCTTTATTCTGCCAATTGGCACTCGCGCCGGCAGCAGATCCGTTGCGCGGCGTGTTGCTCGGCTGGGCAAAGTGATTAGCACCCGCCGCCTGGCGGTTTTCTGGCTGCCATTTGGGTGCGGGCTCTTCAGCGTGTGCAATCGGCAGTTCCGGCGCGCGGCTGGCTTGCAGCGCACTCATCACGCCCTGCCAGATAAAATCATGTACCAGACGCGACTGATGGAAACGCACCTCATGCTTAGCCGGATGGACGTTGACATCCACCTGATGCGGATCGATCTCGAGATAAAGCACGTAAGCCGGCTGCTGATCATCGCCAAGCTGCGTTTGATACGCCTGGCGAATGGCGTGGTTGATCAGCTTATCGCGCATCATACGCCCGTTGACGTAACAATATTGCAGATCGGTAACCTGTCGCGAGCCGTTTGGATCGGCCACCCAACCACGCAGTGCTAAATCGTCATGCTGCCAATCAATACGTAACGCATGCTGCATAAACGTGGTGCCACAAATCGCGCCTAAACGCCGCTCGCGCTGCGTCTCCTCGCTGACCGCGCGATACTGACGCATCAACTTGCCGTTATGGCTGAGTGAAATGGCAACATCAAAGCGTGCCAGCGCAATACGACGAATCACCTCATCAATATGAGTAAATTCGGTTTTTTCGGTGCGCATAAATTTGCGGCGTGCGGGCGTGTTGTAGAACAGATCGAGCACTTCTAGCGAGGTTCCCACGGGATGCGCCGCGGGTTTCACCGTCACCTCCATATCGCGCCCTTCGGCATAGGCTTGCCACGCTTCAGTTTGATCGGCGGTGCGTGACGTGAGGGTTAAACGAGAAACCGAGCTGATACTGGCGAGCGCTTCGCCACGGAAACCGAGGCTGACGATCGCTTCTAGATCATCGAGCGAGGCTATCTTACTGGTGGCATGCCGTGCCAGCGCCATGGCCAGCTCGGCTTTCGCGATGCCGCAGCCGTTGTCACGAATGCGGATAAGTTTGGCGCCACCTTTCTCAATATCAACATCAATACGCGTTGCGCCGGCATCGAGGCTGTTTTCCACCAGCTCTTTTACGACCGATGCCGGACGCTCAACCACTTCGCCTGCGGCAATCTGGTTCGCCAGCTGCGGCGGTAAAATCTGTATTGGCATGGTGGTGATCCTTCTGGCTGGTTGGCTCACGCGGAGCCAACAATCAGGATTGCGGAATTTTTAGGTTTTGCCCCAGCATCACATTGCTCGACTTCATATTATTCGCCTGCATGATCGCTTTTGAGCTCACGCCATAGCGCGCGGCAATCGCCGTTAGCGAATCGCCGCGCACCACTTTGTGCCGCGTAGGACGACTTGCCGCCGCAACGCTGACGCTGGATTTCGCCGGCACTTTCAGGCGCTGTCCCACCCAAACGACATCGCGCTTCAGGCTGTTCAGCTCACGTAACGTTGCCATGCTGACGCCATATTTCGCGGCGATACCTGATAACGTTTCGCCACGCGCAACGGTATGACGCTGTGTCGCGCCGGTGTATTGCACCGTGCCGCTCGCCGGATTGCTGGCGACGCTAACCGCTGGTGCGCTGTCCAGCGGCCGGTTTTCCTCCTTTGGGATCGATTGCAGCGGATGCGTAAGGAAATAATTGCGTAGCCCTTTATAAATCGACTGAGCAATCTTCTCCTGATACGCGCTGCTACCAAGCAGCCGCTCCTCCGCGGCGTTACTAATAAAGCCGGTTTCGACCAGTAAAGAAGGAATATCCGGGGAACGTAAGACGCCAAGGCTGGCATGTTCCGGCAGACGTTTATGCAGCGGCGTAATACCGCGCAGCTGCTGCAGGACTTTAACCGCGACGTCATAGCCTACGCGCTGTGAATGACCAAACTGCAGATCCAGCACCGCCTGGCTGAGATAGGGATCGGCCTGGCTGTTTGCCAGCAAATCGCCCGCGCCGCCCAGCAGTTCAGACTGTTTCTCTTTCTGTTCCAACCAGTTGGCCATTTCGTTGTTGGCACGACGATTAGACAGCACCCAAACCGATGCGCCGGTAGCGGAATGGTTGGGCGCGGCGTCGGCGTGGATCGACACTAACAGGTTAGCGTTCTCTTTACGCGCCACTTCGGAGCGGCCCATAACCGAGATGAAATAGTCGCCGCTGCGCGTCAGTACCGGTTTGAACATCGGATCTCTGTCCATTAGCGCCTTCAGCTTACGCGCAATGGAAATGGTGACATTTTTCTCATGCAAACCGTTTTGTCCGGATGCACCTGGATCCTGCCCACCGTGTCCAGCATCAATCGCCACAATCACCACATCATTGCGGCTCAACGATGTGGCTGGACGCACGGTCGTATCGCTGCTGGTAACGGCAGTGACCGGATTGGCGTTGAATGGGTTGCTCGGGCTACTGCTTTGATTCTGACTTTCACGCGCGGTAGTGACTGGCGCAGCGGCAGCGCGTTTTACTGGCTGCGTGCCGCGAATAGTGAACACCACGCGATAATTATTGCCTTCGCGCTGCGTGCTGGCGCGCGTTTGCGCCGGCTGCGTCAACTCAAATACTAAACGCAGGCTTTGCTTATCTTTGGGCTGGCTGTTGCGAATGCGCTGCACAATATTTTCGCCGCTGAAATTCAGCGGCAAGCCTTTAATCGCGCCGCTCTGGCGAATATCCAGCACCACGCGATTGGGATTATGCAGCGGGAAAAAGCCGTAAACCGGCTGACCGTTGAAACTCAAGGTCACTGTGGCCTGGCTGTCGCCGTTTTCAACTTTAATATCGGATAACGTGGCGGCGAGCGCTGAAGCAGAAAACAGACACAGCAATGCCACTATCATGATCTTCATCCGTGACATCATGCCGGATTCCTGCCTTGCTGGAATTGGAGTAACAGCGCTTCGCCAGTGGCGGACACCGCGCTGATTTCGGCTTCACGTGCTGCATCGACATAGCGCAACGTCAACGCTAAATCGGGCTCAGGCAGCACGCCGGTGCCCTGCTGCGGCCACTCCACCAGACATAGCGCATCACCGCTGAAATAGTCGCGGATGCCCATAAACTCCAGTTCTTCCGGATCGGCAAGACGATAAAGATCAAAATGATACAACGTACGCGACCCCAGTTCGTAGGGCTCAACCAAGGTATACGTTGGGCTTTTTACATTGCCTTGATGGCCGAGCGCCTGCAGAAAACCACGGCTGAAGGTGGTTTTACCGGCACCCAAATCGCCATAAAGATAGATCACCAGCGCGCTATTGCAGACGCGCGCCAATTGCGCACCCAGATTCAGGGTTGCCGCCTCATCGGGCAAAGGGATAACACAGCTCTTCATGCTTTATTGTTGGATCATCTCTGGATTAACAAACTGCCACAGCAGCTCGAACAAATCAGTGGCTAACATACCGCGTGTACCGCGCTGATGCGCAACGGCATCGGCTGTTGCCCCATGCGCGACGCAGCCTGCGCAGGCTGCCTCAAGTAATGTCAATTTCTGGCCGATCAGCGCGGCAATAATGCCGCTTAACACATCGCCCATGCCGCCAGATGCCATGCCGGCGTTGCCGACATCCGCAATGGCTAACTCTCCCGCCGCGCTGGCAATCACCGTGCCTGCACCTTTCAGTACCACCACACCGCCGTAGCGTTTCGCCAAGGCGCGTGCTGCATGTAAGCGGTCACTTTCAATCTCACTGGTTTTTACACCCAGCAAGCGCGCCGCTTCGCCGGGATGCGGCGTAATGATGCGATTCTGACGGTTATCCTGCTTGATTGCCAGCAGGTTAAGCGCATCCGCATCCCAAAGCATCGGCTTTTCACTGGCCGCAATCTTTTTCAGTGCCTTCTGAGCCCAGTCCCGCTGGCCAAGCCCCGGTCCAACTGCGATGACATCCGCCCATTCCAGCGCCTGATCGAGGCATTCGTCACTCAGTGCGTCAACCATCAACTCCGGACGCGCGGTGAGAATCGGGCCAATATTATCTTCATGCGTGAGCACGCGCACAAGTCCGGCACCACTGCGCAATGCTGCTTCTCCCGTCATACGAATGGCTCCCGCCGTGCCGCTATCACCACCTACCACCAGCAGACGCCCCTGATCGCCTTTATGCGATGTGGCACGGCGCGGTTGCAGCCAGCGCGTTAAGTCCGCGGCATCGTAACGTGAAATAGGTGCCTGCTCAGCGGCAAGGTACGGCGACAAGCCCAGCTCATGGTTATGTAAAATACCTACGTAATCACGTGCTTTACCGGTTAATTGCCCGGGTTTAAGTGCAATCATGCTGAGTGTGTGATCGGCGATCACCGTTTCGCCCGGCGCCGTGCCATTAGCCGCGACTAAACCCGAGGGAATATCAATCGCCAGCACCGGCGCGGCATGCATATTGGTCAGCTCAATTAAGCGATCGTAAGGTGACGCCGGTGCTCGGTTGAGCCCGGTGCCAAGCAGCGCATCGATAATCACATCAATCTGTTCCGGCCAGATCGCATCTGCGGCATGAATCACGCCTCCCGCCGCCAGCCATGCATCGCGCGCTTGCTGCGCTTCTTCCGGCAAGGCTTTGCTGCCTTCGCAGGCCAGCAGCGTCACGCTCAACCCAGCCGCCTGCGCCAATCGCGCCACCACATAACCATCGCCGCCGTTGTTACCATGCCCGCACAGCACCAACCAGTGTTGCGCCTGCGGCCACAGCTGGCGGGCAAGTTCATAGCTGGCCTGTCCGGCGCGCTGCATCAGCTCATACAGCGTTAAGCCCAGGCTATCAGCAGCATCACGTTCCAGTTGCGCCATCGCCTGCGCAGGCCACACAGAGTGTGTTAAACTGCGTGCGTTTGCTTCAATTGCCTGGTTTCTCATGTCATACCCTCTCGATCTTCATCAGCTCGCTCAACAAATTAAACAGTGGGGACGCGAACTCGGCTTCCAACAGGTGGGTATTTGCGATACCGATCTGAGCGCCGAAGAGCCCAGGCTGCAGGAGTGGCTGGATAAGCAGTACCACGGCGAGATGGATTGGATGGCGCGCCACGGCATGATGCGTGCTCGTCCACATGAACTGCTGCCCGGTACGCTGCGCGTGATCAGCGTGCGCATGAACTATCTTCCCGCCAAAGCCGCCTTTGCCAGCACGCTAAAAAACCCCCAGCTGGGTTATGTTAGTCGCTATGCGCTGGGTCGCGACTATCACAAAGTATTGCGCAATCGACTGAAAAAGCTCGGAGAAATGATTCAGGCGCACTGTGGCGAACTCAATTTCCGTCCCTTCGTCGACTCCGCACCCATTCTCGAGCGCCCGATTGCCGTTAAAGCCGGATTGGGCTGGACCGGCAAACACTCGCTCGTCCTGAACCGTGAAGCAGGTTCCTGGTTCTTTCTCGGCGAGCTGCTGATCGATCTGCCGCTGCCGGTCGATCAGCCACAGGAAGAACAGTGCGGGCGCTGCGTGGCCTGCATCACTATCTGCCCCACTGCCGCCATCGTCGAGCCTTACGTGGTCGATGCGCGTCGCTGCATCTCTTATCTCACCATCGAATTGGAAGGCGCCATTCCCGAAGAGTTCCGCCCGCTGATTGGTAATCGGATTTATGGTTGCGATGATTGCCAACTGATTTGCCCGTGGAACCGCTATGGCCAGTTAACCGATGAAGATGACTTTTCACCGCGCGCCGTATTACACGCGCCGCCGCTTACTGAATTATTCAAATGGGATGAGGCAAAATTCCTGCGTATTACGGAAGGTTCAGCGATTCGTCGTATTGGGCACCTGCGTTGGTTACGCAACATTGCCGTGGCTTTAGGCAACGCGCCGTGGGCAGAAGAAAATATGGCGGTATTATCACTGCGCAGCGGCGAACATCCGATGCTGGATGAGCATATTGCGTGGGCAATAGCTCAGCAGCTAGAAAAACGTGCAGCGCAAGCGGTTGAGGTGCAGCCGGCGAAGAAACAGCGGCTGGTGCGGGCAGTCGAAAAAGGTCTGCCACGTGATGCGTGAATGAGCAGTGGCACAGAATAAAACTCTTTTCCACACGCTGTGAATAAAATTATCCAACTGAATAGTGACAGAGATCGTAATTTTGCCTAAAGGGTAAGATTACAGTCTGAAATAGGTTTAACCACTTATAAATCAAACAATTAAGCGATTATTGTAAATATTTGCGTCGCGTTTAGCAGGCAGGGGTTTGTTCAGAGCCTGTGGATAACTCTGTTCAAAACAGTTTTACAGATGAGGGCAAACGCCGTCAGCAGCATGCGGGCACATTGTGGATAACCTGTAAGATAGCTGCAGCAGACAACCAGCATTATCGGTGCGAGCAAGGCGTGCAAAATTGCCAGAAAAAACGATGTAGCATGCGATCAAAAAAGATCTGCAGCAGTTTTAATTCTGATTGCGCCTGAGGGCAAATAACATTAGTGAATATAAAAATCTGGAGCGGGAAACGAGACTCGAACTCGCGACCCCGACCTTGGCAAGGTCGTGCTCTACCAACTGAGCTATTCCCGCATAATCTTCGTTTTTTAGTCTGCTACTGCGTTGGCTGCCTTGTCACAAACTCAAATACTCGATTCTGCATCTTTGTATTTTTGTCACAACAACCACACTAACGACTAAATCCGTGATTTGGATAGTTTAGTACAAACTCTGGAGCGGGAAACGAGACTCGAACTCGCGACCCCGACCTTGGCAAGGTCGTGCTCTACCAACTGAGCTATTCCCGCATTAGAGGTTTACTGCTTAGCGAAATTTGGAGCGGGAAACGAGACTCGAACTCGCGACCCCGACCTTGGCAAGGTCGTGCTCTACCAACTGAGCTATTCCCGCATAATCTTCGACTGTTTATTTGCTGCTGCGTTAGCTGCCTTCACTCGCACAGGTCACTTACTGAAGTAAGCTCGCTGTGACTCGTTCAGTCGCCGCCTTGCATCAAATGAACATGCTCGATTCTGTATTTCGCTGTACTGCTCCGTGCCGCATGAAATTCTTCACCGGTACGGGGTGCGCATTATACGAGAAATCCTTTCAGTCGCAAGAGTCTAAAAGCAAAATTTTGCGCTTTCCGCGCGATCGCTGCTTTAATCGACAACCTGATGATTTCCTGCGCACCCACAGTCGATTAAAGCTGCAAGAAGTGTTCGCGGTAGTACGCCAGCTCTGCGACAGATTCACGAATATCATCCAGCGCCTGATGGCTGCCAGACTTTTTAAAGCCTGGAAGAATGTCTGGTTTCCAGCGGCGCGCCAGCTCTTTCAATGTGCTGACGTCGAGATAGCGATAGTGGAAATAGGCTTCGAGTTCAGGCATGTACTTAAACAGGAAGCGACGATCCTGACCGATGCTGTTGCCACAAATCGGTGAGGTATTCGCCGGCACCCACTGTTTCAGAAATTCAATGGTGGCCAACTCCGCCGCGCGGTCGTCGTGCTGGCTGGCCTTCACCCGCGCCACCAAACCACTGTTGGTATGGGTACGCACGTTCCAGTCATCCATCAGCGCGAGCTGCTCGTCAGATTGATGCACGGCGAACACCGGCCCTTCCGCCAGGATATTGAGGTTAGCATCGGTGACGATAGTAGCGATCTCAATAATGCGATCGCGTTCCGGATCCAATCCGGTCATTTCGAGGTCGATCCAAATCAGATTGTTTTCATTGCCAGCTGTCATGCGTTTCCCGCCTGTTGCCAAAGTCGTCATTAAACTCATTTCAGGTGTATCATAGACGTTTTGCCCAACAGGGCGAAGCCTGGCGAAAGCCGTGAGAGGATGCGTGAGTAAAAACAAACTGTCGAAAGGTCAACAACGTCGCGTAAGCGCCAACCATCAGCGTCGTCTGCAGCAACGGAGTGAAAAGCCGGAGCCGGATGATAGCCTGTTTGGAGAAGCGGCTGATGGCGTGGTGATCAGCCGTTTCGGCATGCACGCAGACGTGGAAGATAGCGCGGGCGTTGTTCATCGCTGTAATATCCGCCGCACCATTCGATCGCTGGTCACCGGCGATCGCGTATTGTGGCGCGTGGCGATTGGCGGCGGCAAAGGGATCGTCGAAGCGGTACACGATCGTAAAACGGTACTAACGCGGCCCGACTTCTATGACGGCGTGAAACCGATCGCCGCTAACATCGATCAGATCATCATTGTTTCGGCGATCCTGCCGGAACTGTCGCTTAACATCATCGATCGTTACTTGGTTGCCAGTGAAACCCTCGGCGTTGAGCCGCTGCTGGTGCTCAACAAAATCGATTTGCTCGATGCTGAAGGCCGCGCGTTTGTCGACGAACAGATGGAGATCTATCGCAATATTGGTTATCGCGTATTAATGGTTTCCAGCCATGCCAAAGATGGTTTGGTTGAACTGGAAAGCGCCTTAACCGGTCGCGTGAGTATCTTTGCTGGTCAATCCGGCGTCGGCAAATCGAGCCTGTTGAACAATTTGCTTGGCCTGGAGTTAGCGGGCGATGAGATTCTGACCAACGATGTCTCAAACGTTTCTGGTTTGGGTCAGCACACCACCACCGCTTCCCGTCTCTATCACTTTCCGGCAGGCGGCGATGTGATCGATTCACCGGGCGTGCGTGAGTTCGGCTTGTGGCATCTTGAGCCGGAGCAGGTGACGCGCGGATTTGTCGAATTCCGCGAATACCTCGGCAGCTGCCGCTTCCGCGACTGTAAGCATGATACCGATCCTGGCTGCGCCATTCGCCAAGCGGTAGAAGAAGGTAAGATCGATATCTCCCGCTTCGATAACTACCATCGAATTCTGGAGAGCATGGCGCAGGTAAAAACGCGTAAAAACTTTTCCTCAGACCAGGATTAACGCGTACAACGGCACATTCGCCAACGAGCTGGGGCGCTGCTACAATCCGCCCCCTTTTTGTTAACGACACGTAATTAAGCCAGGAGGCAACGGTGTTTGATCGTTTTAAACTCGGCCTGAATCATATTTTGCCTAAAAAAGGGCTCACCGAACTCGCCGGTTGGGGCGCTAGCCGTCGGGGTGGCTGGCTCACTAAAGCGGTCATCGATATCTTTGTCTGGTACTACAAAGTGGATATGGCGGAAGCCAGCAAGCCTCATACCAGCAGCTACCGCACCTTTAATGACTTCTTCGTGCGTCCGTTAAAAGAGGGTGCACGTCCCATCGATCCTGATGCCTCCTTGCTGGCGCTGCCAGCCGATGGCGCAATCAGCCAGCTTGGCCGCATTGCAGGCGATCAGATCTTCCAGGCCAAAGGCCACACTTACAGCCTGCAGGCGCTGCTGGCGGGTAATGACGATCTGGCGGATCAATTCATCGACGGCGAGTTTGTTACTACTTACCTTGCTCCGCGCGATTATCATCGCGTCCACATGCCATGTAACGGCATCCTGCGCGAAATGATCTATGTGCCAGGCGATCTCTATTCGGTCAATCCGCTGACCGCACGCAATATCCCCAATCTGTTTGCGCGTAACGAGCGCGTGATCTGCGTATTCGATACCGATCACGGCCCAATGGTGCAGATCCTGGTCGGTGCCACCATCGTTGGCAGCATCGAAACCGTGTGGGCAGGTACCATAACGCCGCCGCGCGAGGGTGTGATCAAACGCTGGCGTTATCCTTCTGCCGATCATGACGGTGCGGTGGTGCTGCTAAAAGGCCAGGAAATGGGACGTTTCAAGTTGGGTTCAACGGTCATCAACCTGTTCGCGCCTAACCGCGTGAAGCTGGCGGAAAGCCTCGAAGCCGAAAGCAAAACTCGCCTCGGTCAGCCGCTGGCCATCGCCCTGCCTCAACCGGGCAACAGCGTCCCTCTTAGCGAATAACCCGGAATCTCTCCCGTGCGCGTTTTCCTCCTTCTGCTGCTGAGCCTGGTGCTCAGCAGTTCTGTATTGGCAGCGACCATTCCGCAATCCAGCCAGCTTCAGCAGGAACTGGATGCGGCTAAATCCGCCAAAAACTCACCCGCGCAAACCGAACAGGTGCAGGCGCTGGAAGCGGCAATCAATTTCCTCAATGAGCGCAATGAGTCTCTGGAGCGCGCAAAGCAATATCAGCAGGTGATTGATGATTTTCCACGCATGGCGCGGGAACTCCGTCAGCAGATCGCCACGCTCACCGACAGCAGCAAGTCGGTGCGTAGCAATATGAGCAGCGCCGAGCTGGATCAGGAGTTACTGCAGGTTAGCAGCCAACTGCTGGAGGAAGGCCGTCAGGCGCAGCAGGAGCAAGACCGCGCGCGCGAAATCAGCGATTCACTTTCGCAGCTGCCGCAGCAGCAAACGGACGCACGCCGCGCAATGACGGAAAGCGATCGTCGGGCGCAGAACACCTCAGCGGCTACCACGCCGCTGGCGCAGGCGCAGATATACGTGCGTCAGGCAGAAAATGCCGCGAACAAGGCGCGCGTTGATGAATTGGAACTGGCTCAGCTCTCCGCCAATAATCGCCAGGAGCTGGCGCGCATGCGTGCCGAAGTACATCAGCGCAAAGCCACCCAGCTGGATAACTATTTGCAGGCGCTGCGTAATCAGCTTAATAACCAGCGCCAGCGCGAAGCCGAGCTGGCGCTGGAGCGCACCGAGCAACTGGCTGAAAACAGCGGCGATATGCCGAGTTCAATCAGCGATCAGTTCCGCGTTAACCGCGAGTTGTCCGCAGACCTCAATCAGCAAGCGCAGCGCATGGATCTGGTCGCTTCGCAGCAGCGGCTTGCCACCAATCAGACTTTGCAGGTACGTCAGGCGCTCAGCACGCTCCGCGAGCAGTCGCAGTGGCTGGGAGCATCAAATCTGTTAGGCGAGGCGCTGCGTGCGCAGGTGGCGCGTCTGCCAGAGATGCCAAAATCGCAGCAGATCGATAGCGAGATGGGCCAGCTGCGCGTGCAGCGGCTGCATTACGAGGATCTGCTTGAGCGTCAGCAGGAACTGCGTAAAGCAAAGCAGGATGACGGCTCACCGTTCAGCAGTGAACAAACCCGCATTCTTGAAGCCCAGCTAAAAACCCAGCGCGAGTTACTGAATTCACTGATTTCTGGCTGCGATACGCTGATTCTGGAAATTACCAAGCTTAAGGTTTCCAACACACAGTTGCAGGATGCGCTGGCGGAAGTCAAAGATGCCACGCATCGTTACCTGTTCTGGACCGCTGACGTTAACACCATCGGCCTGAATTTCCCGGTAGAGATGGCGCAGGATCTTAAGCGTTTACTGTCGCTGGACACCGCTGGCCAGCTCGGCAAAGCGCTGGCGATGATGTTCACCAATCGCGAAACCGTGTTGCCGATTATTGGTGCGGTGCTACTGGTTGGCTTCAGCATCAGCTCACGCCGTCACTACAACGCCTTTATGCAGCGTTCCGCCAGCCGCGTCGGTAAAGTCACGCAAGACCGCTTCAGCCTGACGCTACGTACCGTATTTTGGTCGATTTTGGTGGCGGTACCGCTGCCGGTGCTATGGGCGGCACTCGGTTATGGTTTACAGCATGCCTGGCCCTATCCGTTCGCCGTGGCGATTGGCGATGGCATTACCGCCACACTGCCGTTGCTGTGGGCCTTTATGATCAGCGCCGCCTTTGCCCGTCCGGATGGTTTATTCGTGGTGCATTTCCGCTGGCCACAGGCGCGCGTAGCGCGGGCAATGCGCTATTACTCGCTGTCGGTTGGCTTGATTGTGCCGCTCATCATGCTGCTGATCGCCTTCGCCAATCTCGACGATCCGCAATTCTCAGGCACGCTGGGACGCATCTGTTTCATCCTGATTTGTGGCGCGCTGAGTATTGTTACCGTCAGCCTGAAACGTGCCGGCATTCCGCTTTATCTGGATAAAGAGGGCAACGGCGACAATTTTGTTAACCGCATTCTGTGGAACCTGATGATTGCCTTGCCGCTGGTTGCCGCTTTCGCCTCTTGCATCGGTTATCTCGCCACGGCGCAGGCGCTGCTGGCACGTCTGGAAACGTCGGTGGGCATCTGGTTCTTCCTGCTAGTGATTTATCACATCATCCGCCGCTGGATGCTGATTCAGCGCCGTCGCATCGCCTTTGACCGCGCGCGACAGCGTCGCGCCGATATGCTGGCCAACCGTGCACGCAGTGAAGAAGAGAAAGAGCAGTCAACGCCCGCGAATGCCGACACCATCGAGATTGATGAGCCGAGTATTGACCTGGATGAGATCAGCGCGCAGTCGCTGCGCCTGGTGCGTTCCATTCTCACGCTAATTGCCTTGGTTTCGGTGATTGTGCTGTGGTCTGAAATTCACTCGGCGTTTAGCTTCCTTGATAACATTCCGCTGTGGAACGCCAGCACCACGATTCAAGGTGTTGATAGCGTGCAGGCGATTACGCTGGGCGCGGTGCTGATTGCCATTCTGGTACTGATCATCACCACCCAGCTGGTGCGTAATATGCCTGCTTTGCTCGAGCTGGCGCTGTTACAGCATCTTAGCCTGGCGCCAGGCACCGGCTACGCGATTACCACCCTGACCAAATATGCGCTAATGCTGATTGGTGGCCTGATTGGCTTCTCGATGATGGGGATTGAGTGGTCGAAGCTGCAGTGGCTGGTTGCCGCGTTAGGTCTGGGGTTAGGCTTCGGGATGCAGGAGATATTCGCCAACTTTATCTCCGGCCTGATTATCCTGTTTGAGAAACCGATTCGTATCGGCGATACCGTGACTATTCGCGATCTGACCGGCAGTATTACCCGCATCAACACCCGCGCCACCACCATTACCGACTGGGACCGCAAAGAGATCATTGTGCCGAATAAGGCGTTCATTACTGAGCAATTTGTTAACTGGTCGCTGTCGGATTCGGTCACCCGTGTGGTGCTGACGATTCCGGCTCCTGCCCGCGTAAACAGTGATGAAGTCACCAACATCCTTAAACAGGCAGCCGATCGCTGTACCTATGTGCTTGATATGCCGGCACCAGATGTGTTCCTGGTCGATTTGCAGCAAGGTATCCAGCTGTTTGAACTACGCGTGCATGCTGCGGAGATGGGACATCGCATGCCGCTGCGCCATGAACTGCATCAGCTAATTCTGCGCGGCTTTGAAGAGCACGGCATTGAGATGCCATTCCCACCGTTCCAGGTGCGTATGGAAACGCTGGGAAAGCAAAACCCCGCCAGCAACGGTGCGCCCGCCAATAAGACCTTCAAATCTGGCGGATTATAAAAACCAAACGCCCGGCTAAGACCGGGCGTTTTTTATTGCCGCTCAGCGTGCATCACTTCACAAACTCTTCGCCCTGCGCGATATCTTTCTTCAGCGTTTCCAGCATGCCGTTCAGCGCTTGCTGTTCGAAAGCACTCAGCGTGCCAAGCGGACGACGCTCAACAATGCCGTTTTTACCCAGCAGCAGCGGCTGTGAGAAGAAACGGGCGTATTCGCCATCGCCTTCTACATAGGCGCACTCCACGACATTGGCTTCGCCTTGCAGCGCGCGAATCAGCGACAGACCGAAACGTGCCGCCGCTTGCCCCATCGATAGCGTCGCCGATCCGCCACCGGCTTTGGCCTCCACCACTTCGGTGCCCGCGTTCTGAATACGTTTGGTGAGATCCGCGACTTCCTGCTCGCTGAAGCTTACGCCTTTCACCTGTGACAGCAGCGGCAAAATGGTCACGCCCGAATGCCCGCCCACCACTGGCACGTCAATCTCGTTAGGTTGCTTGCCTTTCAGCGCCGCCACAAAGGTATTGGCGCGGATAATATCAAGGGTCGAAACGCCAAACAGGCGGTTCTTGTCATATACGCCCGCTTTCTTCAACACTTCGGCCGCAATCGCCACCGTGGTGTTGACTGGATTGGTGATGACGCCAATCAGCGCTTTAGGCGCGGTGCTGGCAACCTGTTCAATCAGGTTACGTACGATACCGGCGTTAACGTTAAACAGGTCGGCACGATCCATGCCCGGTTTACGTGCCACACCGGCTGAGATCAGCACTACGTCAGCGCCGTGTAGCGCTGGCGTCGCATCTTCACCGCTGAACCCTTCAACGGTTACGGCAGTAGGAATATGGCTGAGATCCACCGCGACACCCGGGGTTACCGGAGCGATATCATAAAGTGAGAGTGCTGAGCCTGCGGGTAATTGCGTTTTAAGCAGTAGTGCGAGTGCCTGGCCAATACCACCAGCGGCACCGAGAACGGCAACTTTCATCCTGAACTCCTTATTAAGGTGGGGCAGAGATATGCCGAAAATCCATCAGGTTACGAGTTTAATCAACTTCTCAGGCGATAGCGACTAAACCTGTCGCGCACTTAACATCACGCCGCAATCGGCTCCCGAGACATCTCTACTTCAGAAGTCGCCTGAATGATACATTCGCAGCCAGAAGACAATGGACGGCAATGATCATCAATATTTTTGTTACCACCTCAATAATATAACAACATTGCAACCTTCGCTTTGCGCGCCAACCCGCGATTTTGGCGTGCCGAAAAACTCTGGTATGATCTCGCCCCCGCAGGTCATTACCGCGATTCTCTCATCAGACTCATTGCATAAAAATTCATCTAAATGCATAATAATTTATCTGCTGCGGGCCTGTTGCCTGTTGCAACCCTCTTTTTATTGGTAGCTTATGCGAAACCCATCAAAACAAGACGACCTGATTAAGGCGTTCAAAGCCTTATTGAAGGAAGAGAAATTCAGCTCTCAGGGCGAAATCGTGCAGGCGCTGCAGGAAGACGGCTTCGAGAACATCAACCAGTCGAAAGTTTCTCGTATGCTCACCAAGTTCGGTGCAGTGCGTACTCGTAACGCCAAGATGGAAATGGTTTACTGTCTGCCCGCTGAGCTTGGTGTTCCTACTACCACCAGCCCGCTGAAAAATCTGGTGCTTGATATCGACTACAACGATGCGTTGGTGGTCATTCATACCAGCCCGGGCGCTGCGCAACTGATTGCACGCCTGCTGGATTCGCTCGGCAAAGCCGAAGGCATCCTCGGTACCATCGCCGGTGATGACACCATCTTTATTACGCCCGCACGCACCTTCTCGGTAAAACAGTTGTACGACGCGATTCTGGTTTTATTCGAACAAGAGCTATAAAACCCTGCAGATTACCGGCAGTTCGACTGCCGGTATTATTCCCCTTCTCACCCCTTTTTTAACCAATCTGTCACAAATCCCTTTGTAAATAATAAGTTATCCATATACCCAGCGGTTATCTGCACCCTCCAAAATTGGTACGACCTTTGCTCCTGCTTAACCTAATGCGCTATTTTACACTGCTTTACATTACGTGCTCAGTGTCATTCCCTTCTCATTGCGTATCAGCCAGCGAGATCAACCACGATCTTTCGCACTAAAAGATAATTTGATGTAGATCATTGTTTTTACTTTGAAATAACCGCCTCTGGTTAAGATCCAGGCGTTTTTTATAACTTCAGGTTCTAAAAAAGTGCCATAAGGATAAAGAATTACAACCAAACATTATTAGCTGGATATTAATTTCATGGGTGATTAGATCTATACTTAGTTTCGTGATGCAAATCACACGAAAGAAAAAGATAAAAATAGACGACGAGGAAAAATATCATGAACGTTAAAACCACTATCGCAACTTTAAGCATTCTCTCTGCTCTGTCATTTGGTGCTTTTGCAGCAGATTCTATCAACGCCGAACAGGCCGCGAATCTGCAACCCGCAGGCACCATCAGCGTCAGCGGCGTGGGCGGTTCTCCAATGGATATCCGTCAGCAGCTTAACGATAAAGCCGATCAGCAGGGCGCGAAAGCTTACCGCGTGATCGAGGCGAACACCGGTGACAGCTATCACGCTACCGCTGAATTGTACAAATAAGTTACTGATTCAAGACGCAATGTGAACGGCGACCCGTTTGAGACGCTTTTGCCTCTCAGGTTGCCAGCCCAAATTTCAGGAGAGTGAATCATGAAAACCAAATTAGCTATCGCAGTACTGAGTCTGGCTTCTGTTCTGTCTTTCGGCGCAAGCGCCGCGAGCCTGGTCTCTAACGAGCAAGCTGAACAGCTGCAATCACTGAATCAAACCATCAGCGTGAGCGGTGTAGACGGCGACCAGACCAATGTACGTCAGGAACTGTCACAGAAAGCTGATGCTCAGGGTGCCAGCCATTACCGCATCATTGAGAACAATCGTGGTGATACCTTCCACGTCACTGCTGAACTGTACAAATAATCAATAATCAAACGTCCGGCGCCCAATACGCGCCAGGCAATAGATCGACGACCCGCCTCCCCCTTTTATGCCGCAGGTTGTTGATTAAACGAGGAGAAAATTATGAAAATCAAAACAACCATCGCAACTGCTAGCCTGCTTTCCCTGCTCGCCTTTGGTGCTTCTGCAGCACAACTGGTCACCGAACAACAGGCGCAGAATCTGCAACCTACCGGCAGCACTATTTCAATCAGCGGAACCGGCGGTTCGCCAATGGATTATCGCGCTGAACTTTCTCAGAAAGCCGATGCGCAAGGCGCCAGCGCTTATAAAGTGATTGAAGCCAAAACCGGCGACAGCTATCACATGACCGCTGAGCTGTATAAGTAATTCCTCGTCAGTTAAGACGAACCCTTTGGCCCCGCTCGCCGGGGCCCTTTTTTACTTTACATTGAAGCGGAGCTGGCCTTCCAGCTCCTCTTCTGCTTCATCAAATAGCAGAATCAAGGCGCCATACCGGCGTTTCTGCCCTTTCCCCAGATTTACAAACTCAATCTCCAGCGGTAGCGGCAGCTGCTCACCGATAATCGCGCCCCAAAGATCGTCGAGATCGTTGATGGCGAGATCGGCAAGAAAAAAACGATCGCTAAACTGTCGGAAGAAATGGGCTTGATCGACAATTTCGTCGAAATCGAAACGCTCGGTTCTCATCATGACGCCCTCATAATTGCAGCGACTAAGCCAGTCCACCCAGATGCAGCGCTTTCACTTCCAGATACTCTTCCATCCCCAGCGCCGAACCTTCACGTCCTAGCCCAGACTCTTTCACTCCGCCAAACGGTGCCAGCTCGGTGGAGACCGCACATTCGTTAATACCGATCATGCCCGCCTCCAACGCCGCCGATACGCGGAACACGCGCTGTAAATTCTGCGTGTAGAAATAAGCCGCCAGACCAAACTCAGTATTGTTGGCGCGTTGAATCACCTCTGCTTCATCATCGAAACGGAAGCATGCTGCCACCGGGCCAAACGTCTCTTCCTGGGCCAGCTTCATCTCTTCATGGGCTTCAGTGATAACGGTGGGTTGCCAGAAATTGCCGCCAAGCGGATGGCGTTCACCGCCGACCAGCAGTTTGCCACCTTTACTCAACGCGTCTTTGACGTGTTCCTCGACTTTCTCCAGCGCTGATTTTTCAATCAGCGGCCCGACAATAACGCCCTCTTCCACGCCGTTACCCACTTTGAGTTTGCCAACGGCCTCTGCCAGCTGGTTGACGAAGCGATCGTAGACGGCGTTATGCACATAAAAGCGGTTGACGCTAACGCATACCTGCCCGGCATTACGAAATTTATTGGCAATGGCGCCCTGTACCGCCGCATCAATATCAGCGTCATCAAACACGATGTAAGGTGCATTGCCGCCGAGTTCCATTGAGACTTTTTTCATGGTTTCCGCAGCGTTGCGCATCAGCGTTTTCCCCACGGCAGTTGAACCGGTGAAGGAGATTTTACGCACCACTTTGCTTGCCATAATGGCGTCACTGATCGCATGCGTATCACCCGCGACCGCATTCAGCACGCCATCCGGCACCCCGGCTTTCTGCGCCAGCGCCAGCAGCGCAAAGGCGCTCAGCGGGGTGTTATTGGCAGGTTTGATGATGCCAGTACAACCGGCAGCCAGCGCGGGACCGAGTTTGCGCGTCAGCATCGCCATCGGGAAATTCCACGGCGTGATAGCCGCCACCACGCCAATCGGTTCGCGCGTCGCCAGAATGCGCGAGCCCGCTTTAGCGGGCGGGATAATTTCGCCGTTGGCGCGTTTCGCCTGCTCGGCAAACCACTGAATAAAGCTGGCGGCGTATTCCACTTCGCCTTCGGCTTCTTTGAGCGGTTTGCCCTGCTCGGCCGTCATCAACTGGCCCAGCCAGCTTTTGTTTTCGATAATCAGCTGATACCAGCGATTGAGGATGTCGGCACGCGCCTTGGCGGTTTTATCGCGCCAGGCGGGAAACGCACGCTGTGCGGCGGCAATCGCCTGTTCGGTTTCCTGTTTACCGGCTTTCGCTACCTGTGCTAAAACGTCGCCGGTGGCAGGATTAGTGACCTCAAAGGTTGCGCTAGCGTTGTGCCATTGGCCATCGGCGAAATAGCCCGTCTTGAACAATTCATGTTGTTGCAGGGAGGTGGACATCAGTTTTCTCCAGTCAGTTTACGTCCTGTCAGGAAAGTATAGATGCCAATAAGAGAGGTTTTTGTGTCAGCGTGGGATCAACAAGGCCGCTGCGCGCTGCAGCGGCCAGTTTCAGATTTGTATTAAGGTGTTCTGATACTTATCCAACATCAGCGCCAACCGCTTCACCGGTTCGGTAACGTTGATGGGAGCAGAATAGTGCTGCAGCTTCTCTTGATAAACGTCTAGCTCCTGCAGCAAACGCTGGAAGTAATAGCGGCGCTTATCATCGCTGGTGGCTGAAATTATGCTATCCGCCGTATGGCGTAACTGACGATGATAGGCCGACAGATCAGCATTCACCGGCACTTCCGCATTGCGCAGGCGTTGATGCCCAATAATCAGCGTCAGCGCAATGCGATACTTATCGATATCGCCAGGGAAAAGATTGAGCAGCAAGAACAGTTGCTGATACAGCGCCGGCAGATGATTTTCACGGCGACGCGCCTGATTAGTCGTCAGCGCCGCGACGGCAGCATACATAAAGCGGTTCAGCAATTTACGTCCGGTACGCGCTTTGGATTTATCGCGAATCAGTAAAATCACCATCATCGCCACAAAGCAGCCAATCACCTGGCCCAGCACGTTATCGAGGAACACGTTGAACTCGAACTTCATCGGGTTATCCAGCACCAGCACATTCAGGGTACCAATCAGGGCACCCAGCGTACCAAGCTGGCGACGCTGCACGAAGATGCCGCCGATAAAGCCCAGCGCGCCGATGGCAATACACAACAGCAGTGCACTTTGCTGCGTGGCGGGCAGAATAAAAACGAAGTAGAGCGCGCCAAGCGGCACGGCTACCGTCATTCCGTAGAGGAAGTCTTTGGCCATCAGCAGCGGATTGGGCATGCGCATCGCTAGCGCGGTAATCACCGCCAGCATGACCATACAACCACTTCCCGAGGTCCAGCCGGTATACAACCAGAACAGTGAACCCAGCGCGGTCGCCACAAAAGTGCGCACGCCGTTGATCATTGCATGATGGGTTTCAGCTGAACGCGCCTGAATCACCACTTCACGCTGCAAAATATTCTCTTCTAAGGTGGTGATACGGCTGTTACTTTTTACCCCATTGATCAGTAAAAAATATTCCGTCGCCGCGCCAACCCAACTCGCCAGCGTCACCGGGACAGCTTTACTGCTGACGCCAATTAAACGCCGCATTACCTTCATGCGCTTATGCACATCGTCGACGCTATTGACCTCTTTTTCGATCAATAAACGGTAGTGCGGTGGAATGTATTCCGGGCGCGAGTTCTGAATCAGGAAGGTTTCGGCGGCCTGAGTGATCATCGTCAGCGATAAGGTGTTGAGCATTTGCAGGCGGCGACTGGCATTTTTCCAGCGTGAAGATTCCATCATCAGCTGACTTCGCATGCCGCTGAGTGCCGTGGTGCGACGCACTAACGCGCTCCAGGCTTTATCGACTTCCTCTTTATCCTCATGCGCTACGCACATTTGCAATAGCTTGTAGTGCGCCACTAGCAGCACATCCACTTCCTGCTCAATCACTTTTTTGATCGATCGCGGTGAGAACAGCATGTCGGCGAGAATGGCACACAAAATACCGATGACGATTTCACTGCAGCGCTCAACCGCATATTGCGGCGCCAATGTTAAGCCACCGCTGGCATCGGCGGTAACCACAATGATCAGCGCGGTGTAACCGGCAAGACCGAGCGCGTAAGAGTTTTCAACTTTGATCAGCGAAGAGAGCCAGACGCACATGCCCGCCCACATGCAGCAGATCAGCAACATGACCACCGGCGCACGCACCGTGGCAATCATGATTGTAAGCGCAGCGATACAGCCAATGAAGGTACCGATGATGCGCAGAATGCCGCGATAGCGCAGTGCGCCAGAGTAGGGATCGCCCCCCGCAGCAAAAGCGGTACCGCCGGCCACAATGCCGGCGGTCATTACCGCCCAACGCGGCGTTTCCAGATTGAAGTGAAAGCCAATCATCAACGCTGCGACCAGCGCGAAGGTCAGCTTCACCGGGAAACGCAAAAACTCAATCATAACGCCCTCGCTTAACCAAACTCACGCAGGCGATTGAACAACTGCGCCATCGGGGAGACTTTGGTTTCGCGATCCTGGGCGCCAGTGATCACCACCGTCGCGGTGGTCCCCGCTGGGAAGCGATTACCCGGCTGATCGTCAAGACGAATGCGCACCGGCACACGCTGCGCCAGGCGCACCCACTCCAGATTCGAGTCGATGGTCGCCATGCCTTTGCTGTCGCTGGTGCTGCTGCTGTTGGTGACGCCCGCAGCAATACTGTCGACAGTGCCGCGCAACACGACATTGCTGCCCAGCGGCGTAATTTGCGCGCGGAAGCCCGGACGCACGCCATCCAGCTTGGTCTCTTCCATGTACGCCAGCACATAGAAGGAGTGCTGCTGTACCAGCGCAACAGCGACGGAACCGCGCGTGATGAACTCACCCTGGTAGACATTGAGGTTGGTGACCCAGCCATCAGATGGCGCTTTGATGGTGGTGCGATCGAGGTCGATCACCGCCAAATCGCGTGTTGCCACCGCTTTGGCCAGCTGATGTTCGCTGGTTTGCAGATCGTTGTTGGATTGCTCGATCGCTTCACGCGACATGGCGCTGGTACCCAACTGATTACGGCGGCTGGCTTCGCGACGTTTTTCACTCACCAGCGCCTGGTAATATTCAACATCGGCCTGGGCTTCATCCAGCGCTTTTTGGTAGCGTGGACGATCCACCACAAACAGGGTGTCGCCTTTTTTCACCAGTTGGTTGTCATGCACCGGCACGTCAGTAATGATGCCGGTGACGTCAGGCGAGATCGCCACTACATCGGCGGAGAATTTAGCATCACGCGTCCACGGTGATTCGGTGTAGAACACCCATGCGCGGAAGATGATCACGATAGCGATGATAACCAGCAGGAGCGTAATCGCGTATCGCGCGATTTTTCTTATTAGCGCTTTCACTTAAAAACCTCAGACGAATAAACGGGATACAAGGTAAAACACACAGCAATACAACGCTGTGTTAAACAGTGCTGGATGCCAAACCAGATCGTAGATCCCGCTCGGTGTTAGCACGCGTTTCACTAGCCAGAACAGCGCCAGCGAAACCAAGAGTTCAACGAAGATGGGCGGAAAAGACAGCCCGAATACGACAAATACCGGAAGCACACTCATTTCGGATCCTTAGTTCGACCTTGCCGGATTGCACCGATACCGACCCACATGCGGTTGAGCACGTTGGCTTTACGATCAGGGGAAGACGGATAAACTGATGGCAACATTCAGGCCGCGTTGAGCTAATCATAGCGTATCATCGGGTTAACACAGCCGTGTTCAGGTGCAGTGAAGAGACCCAGCGCGCGTATAGTAACGCGCTTGACTATACGTTTTCTACATATTGTGAGCTAAATCACTTTTTAGCCAGAGTAAACAATGGATCGACTTAAAAGCATGTCCATTTTCGCCAAAGTGGTTGAATTGGGCTCATTTACCGCCGCAGCACGTCAGCTTCAGCTTAGCGTTTCGTCGATTAGCCAGATTGTTGCCAAACTGGAAGATGAGCTGCAGGTCAAATTGCTCAATCGCAGCACGCGCAGTATTGGCCTGACCGAAGCCGGGAAAATCTACTATCAAGGCTGCCGCCGCATGCTGGCCGAGGCATCACAGGTGCACGAGCAGCTTTACGCCTTTAATAACACGCCGATTGGCATTCTGCGTATCGGTTGCTCATCAACCATGGCGCAAAATGTTTTATCGGCCATGACCAGCGAAATGTTACGCGAATATCCCGGCTTGAGCGTCAATCTGGTCACCGGCATTCCGGCACCGGATTTGATCGCCAACGGTTTAGATCTGGTGGTACGCGTGGGTGCCTTACAGGATTCAAATCTGTTTTCACGCCGCCTGGGTGCGATGCCGATGGTGGTGTGCGCGGCCAAAAGTTATTTGGCGCAGCACGGTACGCCAGAGAAACCTGGCGAGATTGATAACTTTTCATGGCTTGAATACAGCGTGCGGCCAGATAACACCTTCGAGCTGGTCGCACCGGAAGGGGTGGTGACTCGCCTCACGCCACAGGGCCGTTTCGTGACCAATGATTCGCAAACGCTAATTCGCTGGCTGAAAGCCGGGTGTGGTATCGCTTATGTACCGCTAATGTGGGTGATTGATGAGATTAGCGCCGGCGAAATCGATATTCTGTTCCCGCAATATCACTCTGAGCCGCGCCCGGTGTATGCCCTCTATACCGAGAAGGATAAGCTGCCGCTCAAAGTGCAGGTGTGTATTGATTATCTGACCGAATATTTCAGGCAGGTGGCGCAGCAGTATCAGCAGCATCGCAAGGGGTAATGATGGATGCCTACCAGGTCGCCATTAATGGCGACCCCGCGGCGTAGGGTGCGCATTTATGCGCACCACATCTCTTTCAGAAGATTAAGCCGTACCACCCACAGTGATTTTATCCAGCTTCAGCGTTGGCTGACCCACGCCCACTGGCACGCTCTGACCTTCTTTACCGCACACGCCGACGCCTTTATCCAGCGCCAAATCGTTGCCGACCATTGAGATCTGCTGCATCGCTTCAATACCGGAGCCAATCAGCGTTGCGCCTTTCACCGGTTTGGTCACTTTGCCGTTCTCGATCAAATAGGCTTCTGACGTCGAGAACACGAATTTACCGGACGTGATATCCACCTGTCCGCCACCGAAGTTAGGTGCATAAATGCCATATTCCACGCTTTCGATGATCTCTTGCGGCGTCGATTTACCGGCCAGCATGTAGGTATTGGTCATCCGCGGCATCGGCAGATGCGCATAGGATTCGCGACGACCGTTGCCGGTTGGATTCACCCCCATCAGCCGCGCATTCAGCTTGTCCTGCATATAGCCTTTCAGCACACCGTTTTCAATCAGCATATTGTACTGACCCGGCACGCCTTCATCATCGACGGCCAGCGAACCGCGCAAACCTTCTAGGGTGCCATCGTCAACCACAGTACATAGCTCTGACGCCACCAGCTGGCCCATTTTGCCGCTAAACACCGAGGTAGCACGGCGGTTGAAGTCACCTTCCAGACCGTGACCCACGGCTTCATGCAGCAGCACACCCGGCCAACCGGCACCCAGTACCACCGGCAACATACCGGCTGGCGCCGCAACGGCAGACAGATTCACCAGCGCCATACGTACCGCTTCACGCGCCCATGCATCGGCACGCACATCGCCGCTCTCATCGGCGAGGAAGAATTCATAACCGGTACGCGCACCGCCACCGCTTGAGCCGCGCTCGCGTTTGCCCTGGTCTTCCACTTGCACGCTGATGGAAAGTCGCACCAGTGGACGAATATCTGCCGCCAACGTACCGTCGGTTGCCGCGACCAGCACCTGCTCGTAAACCCCGCTCAGGCTGGCATTCACTTCCTGCACGCGTGGATCGGTAGCGCGCGCCACTTTATCGACGCGGTGCAACAACGCAATTTTGTCCTCACGCGTCAGACTATCCAGCGGATTGACCGGCGCATAAAGCGAACGATTCATTACCGCCGACAAGGTATGGGCTTTACCGTTACCTTGCTCGCGCACGATACTGCGCGCGGCCTCGGAAGACTGGCGCAGCGCATTCAGGGAAATCTGGTCTGCATAAGCGAAACCGGTTTTCTCTCCGCTCACGGCGCGCACGCCTACGCCTTGATCGATATGGTAGGAACCATCTTTAATAATTTTGTCTTCCAGCACCCAGGATTCGTGGAAACTGGACTGGAAATAGAGATCGGCATAATCCAGACGACGTTCTGAAAGCTGCCCTAACAGGGAATAAAGGTCCTGCTGATTAATGCTGTTCGCAGTTAGCAACTGCTCACTTACCAGATTCAGAGTCATCGTTTCTCACTCATTATGTGCTCGGATAGTCATAGCCTGCGGCAATTACCCGACGGCGTCAAATTCACTTCTTATCGTCTTCGCGCGGTTTGCGCAGCACTTCATTGATTTCCGGCTTATCCAGCGGTCCGCTAATGTGATAACGCAGCAGTGAAATCTTGTTCCACAGCGGCCCCAACACTTTACTGGCGGCAAACACCGCAGCACCAATCACCGGATTGACCACGAAGGCGGTTGCCACGCCGACTGAAGCGGAGATTTCGGGTGCGATCACCGCCTCCATATCAATCTGACGCTTCACCAGATCAATATTGCCCTTCATGGCGATATCCGCCTCGAGCCCATCCACCAGCAGGTTATCGGTACGCATCACACCGTTTTCAATCCACGCGGTACCGTTGATTGAATCGAAATAGAAGCCATCATTGAAGGTGTCGCTGAAATCGAAACGCA
This sequence comes from Pantoea sp. BRR-3P, assembly GCF_039621635.1. NCBI lineage: Bacteria > Pseudomonadati > Pseudomonadota > Gammaproteobacteria > Enterobacterales > Erwiniaceae > Pantoea > Pantoea sp. BRR-3P. Next base: position 235,171 of record NZ_CP155066.1, on the reverse strand, counting down.
GCTTACGCAGTAAGGCATCAAAACTGAACAGACGTAACAGCTGCCCGGCGCGGCCGGTATTCACATCCGCAATCTGCCCTTTGCCAAAGTGGCTTTTCAGCGTACCGCTTAGCGTCTCTTCTGATGGCTGCCACGGCGCAGAACGCCAATGCAGATCGTAATCCACCTTGAACGGCGCATCGCGCAGCGGCGTGTTCATACCAAACCAGTTGGCAGCATCATTAATATTCTTACCGCTCAGGCTACCTTTCAAGGAGGTGCGTTGATCGGCAGGTTTATTCACCCATTCGCCCGCCACATTGAGCTTCGAGCTGCCGGAATCAATTGACCCGTTAGTAAGTGCTAACGTATCTCCCTGTGGCTGCAGCTTCGCCTGCATGTGGCCAAACTTCTGCCCACGCAGCCAGCACTCATCACAATTGAGCTGCAATGCGGGCCAGCTGCTGAAATTGATGTTGCTGCTGCCACCGCTAAACGGCGAGGATTTATCGTCGTTTTTATCGGCCCATTCTGGATTGTAGTAAAGATAGCTGAGGTCGATCTGCCAGGGGGCATGCTGCGCTGTCTGCAAGCTGCCGCGCGCTTCACGGCTTTCCAGCTGTAAGCGCGTATTACCGCTTGGGCCCTGGGTAATCGTCGCGTTAACGTCGTGCCACTGCTGGCCACCCAGCATCAGCGACGGCGTGCGGAGAATGAAATCACCCGGCAACAGCGCGCCGCCCACTTCAGGTTCGCCCTGCGCGTTACGTGAACCGCCCGCACCTGCCAGTAATCCCATCCAGGCTTCACCGTCCAGCGCGGGAAGGTTCAGCTCCATGCCACGATTTTCAGGCAGCTTTGGCGTGCTTTTCGCATCGTTAAGCCAAATACCCCGATCGACACGCAGCTGTGGTTCCAGCAGCCAGCGACTGTTGAAACGATGCTTATCGTGCACGCTACCGCTGAGGGTAAAGCCTTTCAGGTCACCGTTGGCGTTAATGGTAATCGGCATCGCTTCACCGGCGGGTTTATCCAATGGAGCAGGTAAGTGACTGCTTACTGTTTTGCCATCACCTTTCAGTTCCACCTTGTAACTCGCGCCACCTTTATGCGGCAGCGTGATATCGACATTGCCCTGCCACGGCAATGAGCCGCTCAGCTGTCGCGCAATGCCTGCCGGCAGCATTTTCAATTTGCCTGGCTGCCAGTCGCCCAACAGCTTAACGTTAACGCCAAAGTCGTCCGGATTTTCCTGGGTACTAAAACTCACGCCCGTTGGTTGCCCGAACCAGGTTGCCTGCATCTCTTCGCTTTCAAGATTGCCGTTGTTATAACGGAATCGCCCGGTAAGGTTGTTCAGCGTGGTATTTAATGGCTTGATATGCAGACTGTTATTGTTCATCACCACGTTACCGCTGGCGTGCACCTCTTCACCATCCAGAGGAATATCAAGGTTCAATGAGCCACGCACCTTGCCACCAATCTGCAGTTGCTGCAGCGCCGCGCCCAATGTCGATTTCAGCGGCGTTTGCTCGAAATAGCCCGCGATCTGTTGACCTTCCCCACTGATATCGCCATCAATAATCAGCTTCTCTTTCAGGTAATCCGGAATCACCGCACTGACGTTACGTGCATCCACGTCGCCGAGCCGGGTTTTCTCCGCCTTCATCCATAACCCGTTGTTGAGGAAATCGAGATTGATATCGAGGTTTTCTAATGCTGGCCAGCCGGGCTGGAACGCGAAGGTGGCGTTGCGCAGCGGCACCCAAACTTCAAACATGCCGTCATTGTGCTTGAACGGGAAGAGCGATGGATCACCCGCAAACAGCAGCGTGGCGTTATCCACCTGCCCGCCTTTAATCGCGGTACTGAGATAGTGGGTAAGGTCGTGTCCCATTAACTGTTGCGGGAAATAGCGCCAGGCATCGCCAGCATCAGTGACGCGAATCCCAGCGAGAATATCAAGCCGGGGCGCTTTGCCGAGATTTTGCTGATAGCGGAAGTCGCCGCGCGCCCATAGCGAACGCGCCTGCACATCAAGCTGCTGACCGTCCAGCGTTAAGCCGTTAGCATCGCGCTGCCAGTTGAGTTTGCCGGTAATCTGCTTAATCTGCAGCGGCGCCTGGAACATATCACCGTATGGCACGTCGGCCTGGCCCATCGCCACGTCCAGCTGGCCATTATTAAGGCTGCCGCTGGCGCTACCGCTGAGGTTACTGATTCCCGGTAGGAGCTCCCACTGTTGCCAGGCAAGGTCGTGCCATTTTACCTGTAAGCGCGTTTGCTCTGGCTGCTGTAAAGGAATATCCAGTGCTAGCGCATCAATGTGCCCGCGCGGCTGCAGCGAACGCCAGTTTTCCAGCAAGGTCGGAGAAAGCGGAGCAAACAGCGGCGCGATAGGCGCCAGACGTTCAAGATCGAGTTGGGTTGCACGCACGCGGACTTCCGGCGAACTGTTAGCGCCGAGCATCTGCTTATCTTCCGGCTTCCAAAGCAGAGAGAAATGCCCTGGCGCCCACGCGATGCTGTCAGTGCTCAAACGCGTTTGCGGCACCGAAAGACTCCAGCCGTTCTGGAAGCGCGATAGATGTGCCGTTAAGCCATCAACCTGCAGCTGATGATCGCCCTGCTCGCCGCGCCAGCGTGCGCCGCCTTTATTCAGCAGCAGATCGCCGGCATAAACCTCACCATCACGCAAATTTACCCACGCGGCGAGACTGAAGCGCGCGCTTTCGAGGCTGGTATTATCGCGCAACCACGGCCCAATCCACGGGCGCACATCAACATCATCGGCTTGCATCCAAATGCGACCATCGCTAAGCAAGCCGTTGTTATCATTGAGATCGAGCCGTACCTGCACCACGCCATGCTGACCGGTAAAGCTAGAGAGGCTCACTTCGCCTTCGGCACGATGGCGCATATCTTCGTTAAGCCAGGTCAGGCGGGGAATCGCCAGCTCGGCATGTTGGCCGGACGGCGTTAGGAAACGGATGCTGCTATCACGCAGATCGAAGTGGTCAAACTGGCGCAGGAACAGATCGTTAATTTGCCCAGGCTTGAAGCTGTTTTTTTGTTTATCACTGGTGAGCAACGGCTGGTTGGTTGCAAGATGCAGTTGCCAAAAGGTGAGATCGCGGAACTGCCAGCGCCAGTGCAACAGCGATTGCCAGACGTTGAGCGCCAGGTTGACGCGGCCGATGGTAAGTTGGCCATCTTCCTGCATCGAAATGTTGAGATCGCGCACCTGTAGCGTGGGTCCGAAATTCTCCCATTTTCCCTGCAGTTCGCTAGCATCCACCGTAACGCCGCTGACGCGGGAGATCGTCTGCAGAATATCGCTGCGATAACTGTTGAGGTGCGGCATCACGAGGCGCAGCCCGCTGACCAGCAGCGCCACAATAACGATGATTGCGGCGAGCAGCAGTAACAAAATCCTCGGCAACCGCCTCACACACCTCTCCTTGCTGTCCGTTGGCTTACGGAGCGAAACCTCACGATTACATCATAACGACATCAAACTGCTCTTGGGTATAGAGCGGTTCAACATGGACTTTGACCTGCTTGCCGACGAAGATTTCCACTTCCGCCAGCGCGTGTGACTCTTCGCCCTTCAGCGCGTCGCCCACCGCCGGTGAAACGTACACCAGGAAACGGTCAGAATCGTAAGCGTGATGCACACGCACAATTTCACGCATGATCTCATAACACACGGTTTCCACCGTTTTTAGCGTGCCGCGTCCTTTACACACCGGGCAATCCGCGCACAGCACATGTTCAATACTTTCACGCGTGCGTTTGCGCGTCATCTCCACTAAACCGAGCGCAGAGAAGCCATTAATGCCGGTTTTTACCCGATCTTTGCTCAGCGCACTCTCTAACGAATGCAACACGCGACGCCGATGTTCGTCATTACTCATGTCGATGAAATCGATAATGATAATGCCGCCGAGATTACGCAGCCGCAGTTGACGCGCAATAGCTTGCGTCGCTTCAATGTTGGTGTTGAAGATGGTTTCGTCAAGATTGCGGTGTCCGACAAAGGCACCCGTGTTGATATCCACCGTGGTCATCGCTTCGGTTTGATCGATGATCAGATAGCCGCCGGATTTTAACTCCACCTTGCGCTCAAGCGAGCGCTGGATTTCATTCTCAACGTCAAACAGATCAAAAATCGGCTGCTTGCCGCTGTAGAGCTCGAGCTTGCTGGCCATTTCCGGAATGTATTCGCTGGTGAATTCCACCAGCAAATCGCAGGTCAAACGCGAGTCGACGCGAATGCGATCCAGCGCCGCGCCAGCGAAATCACGCAGTACGCGCTGCGCTAACGCCAGTTCACCGTACAGCAGACAGCGCGTCTGATTGCGCTTTTTACGCTCGCTGACTTTGGTCCATAAACGCTTCAGGAAGGCGGCATCCTGCGCCAGCTCTTCGGACCCAATGCCCTCCGCGGCAGTACGAATAATAAAGCCGCCCAGGTCGTCGCAATAAGCCGCGACCACCGCTTTCAGGCGCTCGCGCTCGGCTTCCGTTTCGATACGCTGCGATACGCCAACGTGTGAAGCGCCGGGCATAAACACCAGATAGCGCGAAGGCAAAGTAATGTCGGTAGTAAGACGCGCACCCTTGGTGCCAAGCGGATCTTTAACCACCTGCACCATCAAGTCCTGGCCGGGCCGCACCAGTTCGCCGATGTCGCGCACCACAAAATTTTTCTTCTCATCACCCGCCACGCATTCGGTGTGCGGCATGATATCGGAGGCGTGTAGAAAGGCGGCTTTTTCCATGCCGATATCGACAAACGCCGCCTGCATACCCGGCAAGACGCGACTGACGCGTCCTTTATAGATGTTTCCCACGATGCCGCGTCGTGCTTCGCGCTCAATGTGGATTTCCTGCAGAATGCCGCCATCAATGTAGGCAACACGGGTTTCCGAAGGTGTCACATTTACCAGCAGTTCAGCCGTCATCTTGTCCCCTTAACGCCCGCAGTGACTGAAAATGGCTCAGCAGCTCGCTGGTTTCAACCAGTGGCAATCCCACTACGGCATGATAACTTCCATTAATCTTGCGGACAAAGTTGCCGCCAAGGCCCTGTATTCCGTACGCGCCGGCTTTATCCATCGGCTCGCCGCTGGCAATATAGTGCGAAATTTCTTCCGCTGACATCTTGCGAAAGGTCACGTCGGTGGTCACCAGGCAGTCCAATTCACGCTGGGTATCGGCCAGTGCCACAGCCGTCATCACCTGATGGGTTTGTCCCGACAGCTTGCTCAGCATTGCGGCGGCATGCGCGGCGTCCTGCGGTTTTTCCAGTACTTCGCCATTTAGCACCACAATGGTATCGGCCCCGAGAACCGGCAGATCCTGCGGCGCCACCGCAACGCCCGCGCGCGCCTTATCGGATGCCAGACGACGCACGTAAGCCTCAGCCGCTTCTTCTGGCTGGCGCTGCTCTTCGACATGGGTTATCAGGCGTTCAAATTGCAGACCAAGCTGCGTTAACAGCTCACGTCGACGCGGTGAACCGGATGCGAGGTACAGGGTAATCATAGTATTCCTTACTGAACAGCGAACTGGCGGCGAATCTTTCTCATTAATAAGAATAGCCAAGGCCACAGGATGCCGTCGACCACGCTACTCCAGAAGATTTCCGGGCGGAAAGAGACGTTGATCACCAGGAATTCTGCCCAGAAAACAATCACATCCACCGCTAGGGACAGCACCATAACCATTAATGCCTGCTGCCACAACGCTAAGTTTCGGAATAACTGAAATTTAAAGGCCACCAAATACGCGATGATGCTGAACGCCAGCGCACGTACGCCCAGCGTTGAGCCCGCCACCAGATCCATGATTGCACCAAGAAAAAAACCGGTACCGACATTAACCCGATGCGGCAGCGCCAGCACCCAGTAAATTAAGATCAGTAAGAGCCATGAAGGCCGGAACATATAGATTTGTTCCGGCCACGGCATGATTTGCAGGATGAGGGCAATTAGGAAGGACAGCCAGATAACCCATCGGCCCTGGCTGCGATATCGACTCAAGGCTGGCCTCCGCGTGTGTTCGCAGAATTCCCTTGCGAACGACTGCTATTAGCGGGTTGCGGCGGCCCCATTTGCTGAGCGGGCTGCATCATATCCGGTGCGGGCGGTCCCATTTCACCAGCAGGCGGGAGAACCTGCGGCATCATCTGCATTAAACGCTCGTTGGCGACGCGGTGGACTTCATCCGGCGCCATCGGTGTTAAGCCGTTACGATCCGCACCCCACAGCAGCAGCAAATAGCGCAGACGTTGCAGACCGGCGGCCGGACGCGCCTGAATCACCGTGTAAGCACGTTGTGTATCCACTTTAACCGAGGAGACCACGCCAACCGGATAACCTTCCGGGAAACGTCCGCCAAGGCCAGAGGTCACCAGCACATCGCCCACACGAATATCGGTATTGCCCGGCAGATGCTCAAGTTGCAGATCTTCACTACAACCGTTACCGGCCGCGATGACACGAATATCATTACGCAGCACTTGAATCGGCAACGCATGGGAAGCATCGCAAATCAGCAATACGCGACTGGTTACCTGACCGACGGCAACGACTTGCCCCACCACGCCTTTATCACTGATCACCGGTTGGCCTTCGTAAACGCCGTTTACGCTGCCTTTGTCGATGACCACCTGATCGGTGTAAGGATCGGTACCGGTTGAAATGACCTGGGTCACCATCTTGTGCTCATCCTGACGCAACGGCGAGCCGAGCAGTTCGCGCAGACGTGCGTTTTCCTGCTTGTATTGCCCCAGCATCAGCAGGTCACTGTTTTTCAGGAAGAGCTCACGGCGCAGCGCTTTATTTTCCAGCTCTAATTGCTGGCGTGAAGCCAACGTATCAGAGACGCCGTCAAGAAGTTGTCGTGGCCCGTTGGCCAAAAAATAAAATGGACTGACCGACGTGTCCAGGTAGTTGCGAATCTGGGAAAAGGAGCTCACGCGGCTATCGGCGATAATAATCGCGATAGCCACAATGACTGCCAGAAAGAGGCGCAACTGCAGGGAAGGCCCCCTGCTAAAAATCGGCTTCATAAATTCTGCGTATTCCTCGACATCAGGGAAGAAGCGTTAGTTTAAATCACCAACGCCTCCAGGGCTGGACGCATCACGCCGTCGTGCGCAGCGTCAGCGTATATCCCTCATCCTTCAAACTTTAGTCGCGTTCGAATAATTTTGGGTATAGGCGCTATTCCCTGCGCAATTTGATCAGGGTCTCAGCCGTTGAGGAATTACTCCTCGCTGAACAAATCGCCGCCATGCATGTCGATCATTTCTAACGCTTTACCGCCGCCGCGCGCTACGCAAGTCAGCGGATCTTCTGCAACGACCACCGGAATACCGGTCTCTTCCATCAGCAGACGATCAAGGTTGCGCAGCAGCGCACCGCCGCCCGTCAGCACCATTCCGCGCTCGGAGATGTCTGAAGCCAGCTCTGGCGGGCACTGTTCCAGTGCAACCATCACCGCGCTCACGATACCGGTCAGCGGCTCCTGCAGGGCTTCCAGAATCTCATTCGAGTTCAGCGTAAAGCCGCGCGGCACACCTTCGGCGAGGTTACGACCGCGCACTTCAATCTCGTGCACTTCATCACCAGGATAGGCCGAACCAATACCATGTTTAATGCGTTCCGCAGTGGCTTCACCAATCAGTGAACCGTAGTTGCGACGCACATAATTAATGATAGCTTCATCGAAGCGGTCACCACCAATGCGTACAGAAGAGGAGTAAACCACGCCGTTCAGTGAGATCACCGCCACTTCAGTGGTACCACCACCGATATCGACAACCATTGAACCGGTGGCTTCAGAAACGGGCAGACCCGCACCAATCGCCGCAGCCATTGGTTCTTCAATCAGGAAGACTTCGCGCGCGCCTGCACCCTGTGCAGATTCGCGGATGGCACGACGCTCTACCTGGGTCGCGCCAACGGGTACGCAGACCAACACCCGTGGGCTTGGACGCATAAAGCTGTTGCTATGCACTTGCTTAATGAAGTGCTGCAGCATTTTTTCAGTGACGAAGAAGTCGGCGATAACGCCATCTTTCATAGGACGGATAGCAGCGATATTGCCCGGCGTACGGCCAAGCATCTGCTTAGCGTCATGACCGACAGCCGCTACGCTCTTTGGGGAGCCGGCACGATCCTGACGAATAGCAACCACTGAAGGCTCGTTTAACACGATGCCTTGTCCTTTCACGTAAATCAGGGTATTCGCGGTACCCAGGTCAATGGACAAGTCATTGGAAAACATGCCACGAAATTTTTTAAACATACTAAGGGATAATCCTGCAAGCTGGGGGCGGAAAATAAAATCCGCCTACTTTACCAACCACGCGAAGCCGCTACAAGGCGCAAAAACGTTCTGCTTCGGTGAAAAAATACGCTGATTAATTTTTTGGCCTGATAGTCTCGTCTTTCGCCGCCGTTAAATGGCGTTAACACGCCACATTAACCCAAATTACCTCAGGAATTGCGGGGTAATTTCGACATAAAATCTAACATTTCCAGCCGCCAGGATCGCGCGTTCCGGCACAAATAAGCGAGATAAACAGCCTTCAGCCTGCACGTCGCAGGCTGAAGGTTTAAATCCGATAACGTTGTGAGTGTTTTTTCACATTACTGTTGACCGGCAGTGAAGGGGCAAAGAAATCGCCCTGCCCGCCTGAAACGCCCAAGCCTGACAGCATTTGCCACTCCGCGCTGGTACGTACGCCCGCCGCGAAAACCTGCGTCGGCGACGACTTACACACTTCCAGCAGACTCTGCACGAACAGCTGGTTCTCAGTGCGCCGTTCGATATTTCGCACTAAACCCGGCGCGAGCTTGATCACCTCAATTGGGAACTGCTTGATGTAAGCGCTGCTCACCACCGTCAAACCCGCCTGATCCACCGCAATACGACAGCCAAATGCGGTTAACATATGGAAAACCGGTACTAAACGGTTGAGGTGTTGACAAACGTCGGCCTCTGCAAGTTCAAATAAAAAACGTTTTCTTTGCGATTTGCTGCACTGCAACAGCAGTTTTTGCAGCCAGCGCTGGAAAGGCCGCTGCAAAAGTGAATCGAGATTGACCGGCAAGGCCAGCGTTTCATCGGGCCACATCTCAGAGAGGGCAGCAATACGCGTAACAAGTTGGCGATCCCAGCTATCGGTCATGCCTAGCTGCAGCACCAGCGGCATGAATTCGGCCGAAACCACTTCTTTATCGCCGTCATACACCCGCGCCAGCAACTCTCTATGATGGACTTTCCCATCCAATAGCAGTGCTGGTTTCTGATATAACCTCGGGCCGCCGCGATTCAGCGTATTCTCCAGCAAGGTGCGCCAGCGCACGCTGCCGCGTCCCATATCCAGCGTATTCCCTTCACCGACCGACCAGCTATTGCCACCTTGCAATGCCGCGCGTCGCGTTGCCATTTCTACATTTTCCATCACCTGCGCCACGCTTTGTCCGCTGCGCCACGCGCTGATGCCAATGTGAATTAAATCGTCGCGGTCAACCATGCGCATCGGTGGCAGCGAGTCGACGGCATTGATCAGCTGATCGGCGATGCTGTTGGCTTCTTTCAGGGTACGATGCGGCAGCAATACGGCGAAATCGCTACGAAAATATCTAGCCAACAATGCCCCCGGATACCTGAGCACAAACGTAGAGAGCATATTGATGAGATCAAACAGGTACTCTTCCACCAGCGTGGGGCCGAGCGTTTCGTGCAGCGTATCGAGATCCGGCAGGCGTACCATCATGACAACCCCATGAGTACCGACATCTTCCTGATCTTCAAGCAAGGTCGCGAGCTGGTTATCAAAGAACAAACGATTGTTCAGACCCGTGCGCGAATCTTGCGCCGCGAAAGTACGAATTAAGGTATCAATACGTAACCGCTGTTCGCCTGCTTCTTTTAAATCACCCAGTAATGCATCCATAGCGCGGCTGGCTTTTGGCGGCCACTCATCAATAGCGTCGCTGCGCGTTGTGCGCTCACCGGCCAGAATACGTTCGGCCCGCGCTTCTAACTGCTCCATATTATGCCAGCGACGATTTAGCCAACGATGGGTCATCACCAGCAGCGCAGACATGATGCCCACCACGGTGAGTAGCACAATCAGCGTGTAAGCACCCGTAAAAGAACGGAACCAGGTTTTTGCGGGATCAAGCACTACGATACGAAGTTCGAGCCCGGGCGAATGCTTTAGCGGCAAATCGAACTGAACAAAGCGATTAGGCTCATCTTCCAGCATCGGATTTTCATGGCGGGCTAAACTGAACACGAGTGTCTCGCCATTGATCAATTGCATCTGTTCGGCATTCACCACGGGCATCATGCGCGTCAGCCACTGCGTTAATTCTTGCGGCGATTGTGTCGCCAGCGCTTTATCAACTTCAACCGCTAGCGTATGCATGCGCGTTTCCACGCGTTGCTGCGATAGCCAAATAAAACTAAAAGCGCAGCCCACCAGCATCAGAAGCATTGCCAGTAAGCTTAATAATGTAATAAACGCAGAAAATTTAGTTGTTAATCGCATCCCTGTGCCTGCATTACTGCGGTTATGAACGGTGTTAATCCGTCGACGCCACTCTTACCATTGGCGCAAACCTGAGCAAAATAACACAGATCACTGTGTGATTCAGCGCCAGACTCGCATCAAAATAGCGCTGAACTGAGCTCGATAAGCGCTTCGGCGCGAGTATAGCGTCAATCCTCGATGACCTGACTTTGACGTGGGCCTTTTCGTCTTATTCTCAAAGGCGTGGCAGAACCAGGAAATTTCACATTTTGACCAGTAAGTTAGCGCCCAACGCTGAAGTTAAGCATGCTAACCACAATTCATTATTCGCAGGAGAGCGTCATGAACCTGAAGCACTTGCTCACAGAAGCCGACGTCACGCCAGAAAGCGTCTTTAATATGCGCCGCCGTCAGGTGCTGAAAGCACTAGGATTAGGTGCCGCGGCAGCCAGTTTGCCAGGTACAGCACACGCCGATGTGCTGGGCTGGTTTAAAGGTAACGATCGCCCGCCGGCGCCAGCAGGCAAAGATTTGCAGTTTACTAAACCGGCTGAATGGCAGGCGGATTTGCCGCTGACGCCGTTTGATAAGGTCTCAGGTTATAACAACTTCTACGAATTTGGTCTGGATAAAGCCGATCCTGCGGCCAACGCCGGTACGCTGAAAACCGATCCATGGCAGCTACGCATTGAAGGCGAAGTCGCCAAACCGATGACGCTGGATATGGATGACATCTTCAAGCGCTTCGCCATGGAACAGCGCATTTATCGTATGCGCTGTGTTGAAGCCTGGTCGATGGTGATTCCGTGGGTTGGCTTCGAATTGAACAAATTATTGAAGCTGGTTGAGCCGAACAGTAACGCGCGCTACGTCGCGTTTGAAACGCTGTATGCGCCAGACCAAATGCCGGGGCAGAAAGATCGCTTTATCGGCGGTGGGCTGGATTATCCCTACGTTGAAGGTTTACGTCTGGATGAAGCGATGCATCCGTTGACGCTGCTCAGCACCGGCGTGTATGGCAAGGCGCTGCCGCCGCAGAATGGCGCACCGATTCGTCTGACGGTGCCGTGGAAATATGGTTTCAAAGGCATTAAATCGATCGTGAAAATCACGCTGACGCACGATCGTCCACCTACCACATGGAGCCAGATCGCTGCCAATGAGTACGGTTTCTATGCCAACGTGAACCCGCATGTTAATCATCCGCGCTGGTCGCAGGCCACTGAACGCTTCATCGGTGCGGGCGGGATTTTGAAGGTCGATCGCCAACCGACGCTGCTGTTTAACGGCTATGCGAAAGAGGTGGCTTCGTTGTATCGCGGCCTGGACCTACGGGAGAACTATTAAGTGCGCCTCACTTTACGCCACATCACAGCGTTAAAAGTCGTGCTGCATCTGGCCGCTTTTCTGCCGTTTGTTTACCTTTTTATGGCCGCGAGCCAGGGATGGCTAAGCGCCGATCCGGCGAAAGACATCCAACATTTTACCGGCAGAATGGCGCTGAAATTACTGTTAGCCACGCTGCTGGTCAGCCCGCTCACACGCTATCTTAAACAGCCGTTATTGATCCGTACCCGGCGCTTACTCGGGGTGTGGTGTTTTGCCTGGGCGAGCTTGCATCTAACCAGCTATTACTTGCTGGAACTGGGCTACGATCATCTGCGTCTACTCGGTAGCGAGATCGTTTCACGCCCTTATCTGTTACTGGGCATGATCAGCTGGGTGATGTTATTTGCCCTCGCAGTCACTTCATTTCAACGCATGCAACGCAAGCTCGGCCGTCGCTGGCAAACGCTGCACAATGGCATCTATCTTGTCGCGATCCTCGCCCCCATTCACTATTTGTGGTCCGTGAAAGTGCTGTCGCCACAGCCCGTGATTTACGCCGTACTGGCCATTGGGCTGTTAGCGTGGCGTTACAATAAGTTGCGTAAACTTCTCCATAGATAGTCCCCGCAAGGTTGTGTTCCTCCCGCGATATCTGTTAAAACGTGTGGCCTTCGGGCCACATCCGATCAACTTCGCAGATAAGACCAGTATTTTGCTGCGAATGTCGACGAAACGGATATAATGCCCGGCTTTATTGCAGGCGAAGTCTTCTTTTTCATCCGCAAGGGTGACAAACGAAAGATGTCGCGGTATTTTACGCGATGCCTTACTGATTGCAGGAGATAGCAGCAAGATGGCGCACAAATTTCACATACTGCTTTTGAACGGTCCCAATCTTAACTTACTGGGAACGCGTGAGCCTGATAAGTATGGTCATACTACGCTGACGCAAATCGTCGACGATCTGACGCAGCAGGCCGATCAGCACCATGTGAAATTGAGTCATTTGCAATCGAACGCAGAGTTTCAGTTGATTGATCGTATCCACGAAGCACGCGGTAATGTGGATTACATCATCATCAACCCTGCTGCGTTCACGCATACCAGTGTTGCACTGCGTGATGCCCTGTTGGCGGTTAGTATTCCTTTTATTGAGGTGCATCTCTCTAACGTGCATGCACGCGAGCCGTTCCGACATCACTCCTATCTTTCCGATGTATCTGCCGGCGTCATCTGTGGACTTGGCGCTGATGGATACTCTTGGGCTTTACAAACGGCAGTAAAACGCCTGTCACATTCCAATTAAACAGAGTACGGAACCACACTCATGGATATTCGTAAAATTAAGAAACTGATCGAACTGGTTGAAGAGTCTGGCATCTCCGAGCTGGAAATCTCCGAGGGCGAAGAGTCCGTTCGTATCAGCCGTTCACCTGCAAATACCGGCTACCCGATGATGCAGCAGGCTTACGCTGCGCCAATGATGCAGCAACCTGCGCTGGCGACTGCCGTTGCACCAGCAGCACCGGTTGCCGCTGAAGCCGCTAAACCAGAAATCAGTGGCCACATCGTGCGTTCGCCGATGGTTGGCACCTTCTATCGCACCCCAAGCCCGGATGCGAAAGCCTTTATCGAAGTCGGCCAGAAAGTGAATGCTGGCGACACCCTGTGCATCGTTGAAGCGATGAAAATGATGAACCAGATCGAAGCCGACAAATCCGGCGTTGTGAAGGCGATCCTGGTCGAAAGCGGCCAACCGGTTGAATTTGACGAGCCGCTGGTCATCATCGAATAACGAGGCGAAGCATGCTGGATAAAATTGTCATTGCTAACCGTGGTGAGATCGCGTTGCGCATTCTGCGTGCCTGTAAAGAGCTGGGCATCAAGACTGTTGCCGTCCACTCAACCGCGGACCGTGACCTGAAGCACGTGCTGCTGGCAGATGAAACCGTCTGCATCGGCCCGCCACCTTCGGTCAAAAGCTATCTGAACATCCCGGCACTGATCTCTGCCGCCGAAATTACCGGCGCGGTTGCTATCCACCCGGGTTACGGCTTCCTTTCTGAGAACGCCGATTTCGCCGAGCAGGTTGAGCGCTCTGGCTTTATCTTCATTGGTCCAAAAGCCGACACCATTCGCCTGATGGGCGACAAAGTGTCTGCTATCACCGCCATGAAGAAAGCTGGCGTACCTACCGTACCAGGATCGGATGGCTCGCTGACCGACGACATGGAAAAAAACCGTGCCTTCGCTAAGCGCATCGGCTATCCGGTGATCATCAAAGCCTCTGGCGGCGGCGGCGGTCGCGGTATGCGCGTAGTGCGCAGCGACAAGGATCTTGAGCAATCCATCAACATGACGAAAGCGGAAGCCAAAGCGGCTTTCAACAACGACATGGTTTATATGGAGAAGTATCTCGAGAATCCGCGCCATATCGAAATTCAGGTGCTGGCCGACGGCCAGGGCAACGCTATCTATCTGGCTGAACGCGACTGCTCAATGCAGCGTCGTCACCAGAAAGTCGTCGAAGAAGCACCAGCGCCGGGCATCACGCCGGAACTGCGTCGCTATATCGGCGAGCGCTGCTCCAAAGCCTGTATTGATATCGGCTATCGCGGTGCGGGTACCTTTGAATTCCTGTACGAAAACGGTGAGTTCTACTTCATCGAGATGAACACCCGTATTCAGGTTGAACATCCGGTGACCGAGATGATCACCGGCGTGGATCTGATCAAAGAGCAGCTGCGCATTGCTGCTGGTCAGCCGCTGTCGATTAAACAGGAAGATGTGATCATTCGCGGTCATGCGGTGGAGTGCCGTATCAACGCCGAAGATCCCAACACCTTCCTGCCAAGTCCGGGCAAGATCACCCGTTTCCACGCGCCGGGCGGCTTTGGCGTACGTTGGGAATCGCATATCTATGCCGGTTACAGCGTGCCACCGTACTACGATTCCATGATTGGTAAGCTGATTACCTACGGTGAAAATCGTGACGTGGCAATCTCGCGCATGAAGAATGCGCTGGCGGAACTGATCATCGACGGCATCAAGACCAACATTGAGCTGCAGATGAAAATCATGTCCGATGAAAACTTCCAGCAAGGTGGGACGAACATCCACTATCTGGAGAAGAAACTCGGCCTGCAAGAGAAGTAATTGCAGCGCAGAGCAAAGCAGAGGCCGGTTAACTCCGGCCTTTTTCATTTTTGTTGCCTTTGAGGTTGCATAATGGATTGGCGTTTTTTGCAAGCGAACAAAGAGGCGCGCTGGTCGTTTTATCTGACGCTGGCCTACCTCGCCGTATGGGGATTGTCTGCCTGGCTGGGTGGCAATGACATTGGCTTCTTTGGCTTACCGTGGTGGTTCGAGCTCTCCTGCATGTTTGCTCCCCTGCTATTTATCGTGTTGTGTTGGCTGATGGTGCGCGTGTTATTCCGCGACATGTCGCTGGAGGATAACGATGGACTCTGAAATCATCCTTCCACTTCTGGCCTATCTGGTGCTGATTGCCGCGCTGTCGGTATTTGCCATGCGCAAACAGCGTCAGGGCAACTTCCTGAGTGAATACTTCCTCGGCAGCCGTTCAATGGGCGGCTTTGTGCTGGCCATGACCATCACCACCACCTACATTAGCGCCAGTTCATTCATTGGCGGCCCAGGTGCTGCCTATAAATATGGCCTTGGTTGGGTCCTGTTGGCGATGATTCAGGTGCCCGCCGTCTGGCTTTCGCTCGGTGTGCTGGGGAAGAAGTTCGCGATTCTGGCGCGACGCTATAATGCCGTCACGCTCAACGATATGTTGTATGGCCGCTATGGCAGTACGCTGCTGATCTGGCTCTCTAGCCTGAGTTTGCTGGTGGCGTTTATCGGCGCGATGACCGTGCAGTTCATCGGCGGTGCACGTCTGCTGGAGACGGCGGCGGGCATTCCTTACGACACTGGCCTGCTGATCTTTGGCGGCACCATCGCGCTCTATACGGCTTTCGGCGGCTTCCGCGCCAGCGTATTGAATGATGCCATGCAAGGCCTGGTGATGTTGATTGGTACCTTCCTGCTGCTTTTTGCGGTGATCCACCATGCAGGTGGGCTGGAAAGCGCGGTAACCAAACTGCACAACATCGATCCGCAGTTAACTTCGCCGGAAGGCGTCGGCAATGTCATCAACCCTACCTTCCTCAGCTCCTTTGCTGTGCTGGTGTGTTTTGGTGTGATTGGCCTGCCGCATACCGCCGTGCGCTGTATCTCTTATAAAGACAGCAAAGCCATGCATCGCGGCATTGTGCTTGGCACCATCGTGGTGGTGATCCTGATGTTCGGCATGCATCTGGCTGGTGCGCTGGGACGTGTGATTTTGCCCGATCTCACCATTCCCGATCGCGTGATACCCACACTGATGATCACCGTGCTACCGCCGATGGCTGCAGGCGTCTTTCTGGCAGCACCGATGGCGGCTATTATGTCGACCATTAATGCGCAGCTGCTGCAATCCTCCGCTACGCTAATCAAAGATCTCTACCTGCGTATTGCGCCGCAACAGAGTGAAAACGAGGCGCGGCTGCGCATGTTATCAGGCACCATCACGTTTGTGCTCGGCGTTCTGCTGCTGCTGGCGGCGTGGAATCCACCGGATATGATTATCTGGTTAAATCTGCTGGCATTTGGTGGACTTGAAGCGGTATTCCTGTGGCCGCTGGTGCTGGGCTTGTACTGGGAACGAGCCAACTCAACCGGCGCGATCAGCGGCATGCTGGTCGGTGCCAGTTGCTACACGCTGTTAGCCAGCCTGAATATTGAATGGTGGGGTTTCCATCCGATCGTTCCTTCCCTGATCTTAAGCCTGCTGGCCTTCCTGGTAGGTAATCTGTTTGGCCGCACGCCCGAAGCACGCGCTGCGGCACTGGAATAAAGAGAAACGCTATGCCTTGGATTCAAATCAAAATTAACAGCACCGGCGCTAACGCCGAAACCTTAAGCGATGCGCTGATGGATGTGGGTGCCGTATCGGTCACTTTCCAGGACACGCATGACAATCCGGTTTATGAGCCGCTGCCAGGTGAAACGCTCTTGTGGGGTGATACCGATGTCATCGGCCTGTTCAACGCCGAAACCGAGATGAGCGATGTAGTGGCTGAGCTGAGCCAGCACCCGCTGCTAGGATCCGCATTCCGTCACAAGATCGAGCAGATCGAAGATAAAGACTGGGAGCGCGAATGGATGGATAATTTCCACCCAATGCGCTTCGGTGAGCGTTTATGGATCTGCCCAAGCTGGCGCGATGTACCCGATCCTAATGCCGTCAATGTGATGCTGGATCCGGGCCTGGCGTTCGGTACGGGCACCCATCCCACTACCTCGCTGTGTTTAACCTGGCTCGACGGGCTCGATCTGCAAGGCAAGACGGTGATCGATTTTGGCTGTGGCTCCGGCATTCTTGCCATCGCCGCACTGAAATTAGGTGCCGCGCAGGCGATTGGTATCGATATCGATCCACAGGCCATTCAGGCCAGCCGCGATAACGCCGAGCGTAATGGTGTATCTGAGCGTTTGGCACTCTATCTGCCGCACCAGCAACCGGATAATCTACAAGCGGATGTCGTGGTCGCCAACATCCTTGCAGGCCCGCTACGTGAGTTGGCGCCACTGATTAGCGTGCTGCCGAAAACGGGTGGTCATCTTGGTTTATCGGGCGTGCTAGCCAGCCAGGCGGCAGGCGTGTGTGAAGCCTATGAGGAACAGTTCGATCTTGATCCGGTAGCGGAGAAAGAAGAGTGGTGCCGCATCACCGGCATACGTCGCTAAATCCCAGCGTCAGGCATGCCAGACGCATACGCTGGCATGCATGTAACCAATTGATAGTTTAAGGATTAAG
Source organism: Pantoea sp. BRR-3P (assembly GCF_039621635.1). Taxonomy (NCBI): domain Bacteria; kingdom Pseudomonadati; phylum Pseudomonadota; class Gammaproteobacteria; order Enterobacterales; family Erwiniaceae; genus Pantoea; species Pantoea sp. BRR-3P. The sequence continues at coordinate 217,436 of NZ_CP155066.1, read as the reverse complement.
CCTCGTCTGGTTTTTGCCTTAATCCGCTTTGCAAGGTTTTCATTCTCGTAGTGCTACGTATTATCTACTGCACGCCGCTTGCCGGTACCCTTTGTTAGAGATTGAGAATGAAAACCACCCCTTTCTTTGCCGCAGTACTGTTTTTCAGTATGGCTACTCATGCCGCAGTGCCTCACTCTGTTCCACACTGGAGCTATGAAGGCCAAGCGGGCCCGCAACATTGGGGCGATCTGAGCCTGGATTACCAAACCTGCCATAAGGGTAAGTTTCAGTCACCGATTAATATCCGCGATACCGTTGCAGGCCACCTGCCACCACTGAGTCTGGAGTTTCACACCGCAGCAGAAAAACTGGTGAACAACGGCCATACTTTGCAGGTGAACGTTAAAGATGAAGATGACTTCACACTGGACGGGGAAACCTTCCATCTCATGCAGTATCACTTTCACACCCCGAGTGAAAACCAGATCGATGGCCATTCTTACCCGCTCGAAGCGCATTTCGTCCATGCCAATGATGAAGGTGAGTTGGCTGTCATTGCCGTGATGTTTGAGGTTGGTAAAGAGAATACGGCTCTGAATCCGATTCTCGCCGCCATGCCTATGCAGGAAAATCAGGAAGTGGCGGTGAAAGAGCGTATGGATTTAAAGCCGCTTTTCCCGGAAGATCGCCACTATTATCGCTTCAGCGGATCGCTTACCACGCCACCTTGTACCGAGGGTTTGCGCTGGCTAGTAATGAAGCAGCCAGTGATGCTGTCTCAATCTCAGCTCGACGCCTTTAAGCGGGCTTTGAAACACAGTAACAATCGCCCCCTGCAACCATTACATGGCCGTCAGATTGTAGAATGAGGGTTGATGTACTCAATCCCCCTTTAAATTAGCTCAATTAATAATCACATTGCCGTCATTTCTTTGGCTAATTACCAGAAGTGGCGGTTTTTATGTTGTGATTTTCCTCATGTTTTTAGAAAAACTTTTGTTCACAATTTCAGCATATTTTTTTAAGTGCATGAATTAAAGGTATTTATAAGCGCTAAGCAGCCTATAAGCCCGATTTCCTTGATCTTTAACGGCGAATTGTTCAAAGTTTGGCCTTTCATCTTCCTGAAAAAATGCGTAATATACGCCGCCTTGCGAACAGTTAGGGTCACTTCTTTTTCATGCGCATTGGACATCATCAGCTACGTAATCGACTCATTGCTGCGCCTATGGCCGGAGTATCCGATAAGCCATTTCGCACCCTGTGTTTTGAGAACGGTGCCGGTATGACTGTCTCCGAGATGCTGTCATCTAACCCGGAAGTTTGGGCCAGTGACAAATCCCGTTTGCGTATGGTGCATAGTGACGAGCCCGGTATTCGTGCCGTGCAGATTGCCGGTTGCGATCCTGATGAGATGGCTGCTGCCGCGCGCATTAATGTGGCGTCTGGCGCGCAGGTTATCGATATCAACATGGGCTGCCCGGCCAAAAAAGTGAATCGTAAGATGGCAGGTTCAGCGCTGCTGCAACATCCGCAACTGGTGGAGTCGATTCTCACCGCGGTAGTGAATGCAGTGGATGTACCGGTTACGCTGAAGATTCGCACCGGCTGGGACAAAGAAAATCGTAATTGTGTAGAGATTGCCCAATTGGCTGAACGCTGTGGCATTCAGGCTCTCACCATTCATGGCCGCACACGCGCCTGTTTGTTTGAGGGATTTGCTGAATACGACAGCATTCGGACAGTTAAGCAGAGCGTCTCCATTCCAATTATCGCGAATGGTGACATTACTGACCCGCATAAAGCCAGAGCGGTGCTCGACTATACCGGAGCCGATGCTCTTATGGTTGGCCGTGCCGCTCAGGGAAGACCGTGGATCTTCCGGGAAATCCAGCATTATCTGGACACAGGGGAGCTGCTGGCACCGAAGCCGATGGCTGAAGTCAAGCAAATGCTGATTGGACATATACGGGAGCTGCACGACTTTTACGGTCAGCGCAAAGGATACCGTATTGCCCGAAAACACGTTTCCTGGTATTTGCAGGAAAGTGCTCCTGATGACCAGTTTCGGCGCACATTCAACGCCATAGAGGATGCCAGCGAACAGCTGGAGGCGTTGGAGGCATACTTCGAAAATCTTGCGTAAACGAAATAAAGAGCTGATAGAACTATGTTCGAACAACGCGTAAATTCTGACGTACTCACCGTTTCTACCGTTAACTCTCAGGATCAGGTGACACAAAAGCCACTGCGTGATTCGGTAAAACAGTCATTAAAGAACTACTTTGCTCAACTGAATGGTCAGGATGTGAGTGATCTGTATGAGCTGGTATTGGCTGAAGTTGAGCAGCCTCTGTTGGACATGGTGATGCAGTACACCCGTGGCAACCAGACCCGTGCAGCTCTGATGATGGGTATCAACCGTGGTACTCTGCGTAAGAAGCTGAAAAAATACGGCATGAACTAATTTGTTCGTTGCTGCGATAACGCCAGCCTTAGGGCTGGCGTTTTTGTTTGCGCTGAATGATGATTGCATAACGTTAACAACGCATGAAACAATTGTCACCATAATGGTAACGATAGTTGCAATCGCATCGGTGATATTTCCTCCCTCTTAGCGACTCATCATTCGTTCATCGTCACCCGCATATTCCTGCTCTTCTTGCTCTGCAGGCCGCTTTCCCTGTGATCATCAACCGGTTCAACCGTAAGCACGTCAACGTATACATTCTATCCTGAGCGTTAGCTCACACTGCTTCCACATAGTGAAACTTTTTGCACTATTTGTGATCGTGTCGTCTCGTCATGCTGCCTTTTGGTGCGCCATATTAGCCAGAATATTCTGAGTGCTTCCGTTTATTAAAAGATCTTTCCAGAGAATTCAGGATTCTGCAAACCTGGCATCAGGTTTGCAGAGTTGTGGATGGCTAACCACCACAGACATAAAAAAGCGCACAGTAAAGTGCGTGCAAACATAACAACACACGATATCGCCACACAGGATGCTTTATGAAAAAGATGATGCTTTCCACCCTGGTCGCTGCAGCTTCGCTATTCGCTGTTGCTCAACAAGCGCACGCTGGCACCACGTTGGATGCCATTAAGAAAAAAGGTTTTGTACAATGCGGCATCAGCGATGGCCTGCCGGGCTTCTCTTACGCTGACTCCAACGGCAAATTCACCGGTATCGATGTGGATGTATGTCGAGCGGCCGCCGCTGCCGTATTTGGTGACGCAACCAAAGTGAAATATACTCCGCTGACCGCTAAAGAGCGCTTTACTGCACTGCAGTCTGGTGAAGTGGATATCCTGTCGCGCAACACCACCTGGACGTCTTCCCGCGATGGCGGTATGGGCTTCCTGTTTGCTGGCGTGAACTATTACGACGGCATCGGTTTCCTGACCCACAAGAAAGCCGGCCTGAAAAGTGCTAAAGAGTTGGATGGTGCAACCGTATGTATTCAGGCTGGTACCGATACCGAGCTCAACGTGGCTGACTACTTCAAAGCCAACAAAATGCAATATACGCCAGTAACCTTTGATCGTTCTGACGAATCCGCTAAGGCGCTCGACAGCGGTCGCTGCGATACCCTCTCTTCTGACCAGTCACAGCTGTATGCGCTGCGCATCAAACTCGGCAAGCCAGACGATTTCGTGGTACTGCCCGAAGTTATCTCTAAAGAACCGCTGGGCCCAGTCGTTCGCCGCGGTGATGACGATTGGTTCACCATCGTGAAATGGTCGCTGTACGCGATGTTGAACGCTGAAGAGATGGGCATCAGCTCGAAAAATGTTGATGACATGGCCGCTAAACCTACCACTCCTGATATGGCTCACCTGTTAGGTGCAGAAGGCGACTTCGGTAAAGACCTGAAGCTCGATAATAAGTGGGCTTACAACATCATTAAACAAGTCGGCAACTATCAGGAAGTGTTCGATCGTAACGTTGGTAAAGACAGCGCACTGAAAATCGCGCGTGGCCAGAATGCGCTCTGGAATCAGGGCGGCATCCAGTACGCTCCTCCCGTTCGCTAATTCAGTCCTGCCAGTCGGGCGCCGCATCCTGCGGTGCCCACGCGTAATCTTCACTGAGGTTTTAACATGTCGCAACGCCCAACCGTAAAGAGGGATTTTTCGTTCGGTAATCCTACGGTTCGCGCCTGGCTTTACCAGATCATCGCGATTGTGGCCGTGCTTGCTGTGGTGGGATATTTAATTCACAACACGGTAATCAATCTGGCCAATCGTGGCATTACTTCCGGCTTCGGATTTCTTGATCGCAGTGCCGGTTTTGGCATTGTCCAACACCTGATCGATTACTCTGAAGGCGACACCTACGCCCGCGTATTTATGGTGGGGTTAACCAATACCCTGCTGGTTTCCGCGCTTTGTATTGTGTTTGCCTCTATCCTGGGCTTTGCTATCGGCCTTGCACGTCTGTCCGAGAACTGGCTGCTGCGTAAGCTTTCCAACATTTATATCGAGACGTTCCGTAATATCCCACCGCTACTACAAATCTTTTTCTGGTACTTTGCGGTGTTGCGTAATCTGCCCGGCCCCCGTCAGGCATTGAATGCCTTTGATGTCGCATTCGTCAGTAATCGAGGTTTGTATATTCCCTGGCCCGAATACGCGCCCGGTACCTGGCCGTTCCTGATCGCGCTAGCGCTGGCGGTACTGTGTTGCGTAGCTCTGTTCCGCTTCAAGCGTAAACATCAGCTTAAAACCGGGCAACTTCGCCGTACCTGGCCAGCTGCGGTGGGGTTAATTGTTTTGCTGCCGCTGATTGCGCATACCTTGTTCGGCGCTGCGATGCATTGGGATGTACCGGAACTGCGCGGATTTAATTTCCGCGGTGGCTTCGTGATGATCCCCGAACTCGCCGCATTAACGTTGGCGCTGTCGGTCTATACCTCTTCGTTTATCGCCGAAGTGATTCGCTCAGGGATTCAGTCGGTACCACATGGTCAAAATGAAGCGGCACGTTCACTTGGCTTGCCTAATCCCGTCACCATGCGTCAGGTTATTATTCCGCAGGCGATGCGGGTGATCATTCCTCCCCTCACCAGTCAGTATCTCAATATTGTGAAAAACTCATCATTGGCGGCCGCCATCGGTTATCCAGATATGGTCTCGCTGTTTGCCGGCACCGTGCTGAACCAAACCGGGCAGGCGATTGAGACCATCGCGATTACCATGGCGGTTTACCTGATTATCAGCCTGATCATTTCGCTGCTGATGAACCTCTACAATCGCAAAATTGCGCTGGTTGAGCGTTAAGAGAACGGGATCATTATGTCTATAACCACACACGAAACCCCACCGATTCCGACCAATCCGCTCAGCAAGGGTTGGCTTTGGGCGCGCAAAAATCTGTTCTCCAGCTGGCTGAATACGCTGCTGACGCTGTTCAGCATCTGGCTCATCTGGAATGTGATCCCACCGGCATTGAACTGGCTGGTTTTTCAAGCCAACTGGATTGGCGAGACGCGCGCGGACTGCACCAAAGAAGGCGCTTGTTGGGTGTTCATCCATGCGCGTTTTGGCCAGTTTATGTATGGGCTGTATCCGCATGAGCTACGCTGGCGCATCAATTTATCGCTGGTGCTCGGTTTGCTATCCATTATTCCGATGTTTATCAAAGCAATGCCGCGCCGCGGCCGTTATATCGCCTGTTGGGCAGTGGTATATCCGATCGTGGTTTGGTTCTTGATGTACGGTGGATACTTCGGTTTAGAGCGTGTAGAAACCCGCCAGTGGGGCGGCTTAACGTTAACGCTGATAATCGCTTCAGTAGGAATCGCTGGCGCATTGCCGTTAGGTATTTTACTGGCGCTGGGACGCCGTTCCGAAATGCCGGTAGTGCGCACATTATCAGTCATTTTCATTGAGTTCTGGCGCGGCGTACCGCTGATTACCGTGCTGTTTATGTCTTCGGTGATGCTACCGCTGTTTATGGCGGAGGGCACCACTATCGACAAACTGGTGCGCGCGTTGGTTGGTGTCATTTTGTTCCAGTCCGCTTATGTCGCGGAGGTGGTGCGTGGCGGTTTGCAGGCATTGCCTAAGGGCCAGTATGAAGCGGCTGAATCGCTTTCGTTAGGATATTGGAAAATGCAGGCGTTGGTGATTTTACCGCAGGCGCTCAAGCTCACCATTCCTGGGCTGGTGAATACCATCATTGCGCTGTTTAAAGATACCAGCTTAGTGATCATTATCGGCCTATTCGATCTCTTCAGTAGTGTGCAGCAAGCCACCGTTGACCCAACCTGGCTGGGGATGTCGACGGAAGGCTATGTCTTTGCTGCCATGGTTTACTGGATTTTCTGTTTTAGCATGTCGCGCTATAGCCAGTATCTGGAGAAGCGTTTTCACACCGGGCGTGCATCGCACTGAGGTTTAACATGACACAAACTATGACTAATGCGGCTGATGCCATGATGATTACACTTGAAAACGTGAATAAATGGTACGGCCAATTCCATGTACTAAAAGATATTAATCTGCAGGTAAAACCTCGCGAACGTATCGTGCTGTGCGGACCTTCTGGGTCGGGCAAATCGACCACCATCCGCTGCATTAACCATCTGGAAGAGCATCAGCAAGGGCGCATCGTGGTTGATGGTATCCATCTGAATCAGGATGTGCGCAATATTGAACGTGTTCGTACCGAAGTGGGTATGGTGTTCCAGCATTTCAATCTCTTTCCGCATCTTACTGTGCTGCAAAACTGTACGCTGGCACCAATTTGGGTGCGTAAAATGCCGAAGAAAGAAGCCGAAGAGTTAGCCATGCACTACTTGCAGCGGGTGCGCATCGCTGAGCATGCGCATAAGTTTCCTGGCCAACTTTCTGGTGGTCAGCAGCAACGTGTGGCAATTGCCCGTTCACTCTGTATGAAACCGAAGATTATGCTGTTTGATGAGCCAACATCTGCGCTCGATCCAGAGATGGTAAAAGAAGTGCTCGATACGATGATTGGCTTAGCAGAAGATGGCATGACCATGCTATGCGTAACCCATGAAATGGGTTTTGCGCGCACCGTGGCGGATCGGGTGATCTTTATGGATCGCGGTGAAATAGTGGAAGAGGCGCCGCCGCTGGAGTTCTTTGCAAACCCACGTTCCGAGCGCACACGGGCGTTTTTATCTCAGGTTATTCATTAATATTTAACGAGTTAGACACGAATAAGCCTCTGCCTGGTGCAGAGGCTTTTTTATGTTCAGTACCAGCGTTTTCGCCACTGTGAAATCGCTACATTACACGTCACACGTCGTTCACGTTGATTTGCGCATACAAAAAAGCCCTGAACAAATGTTCAGGGCTTCTGTGTTTGATGCCTGGCAGTTCCCTACTCTCGCATGGGGAGACCCCACACTACCATCGGCGCTACGGCGTTTCACTTCTGAGTTCGGCATGGGGTCAGGTGGGACCACCGCGCTAAAGCCGCCAGGCAAATTCTTTTAAACCGAACTCATGCCTGTAACTGGTGCTGATACCCAGAGTCGAACTGGGGACCTCACCCTTACCAAGGGTGCGCTCTACCAACTGAGCCATATCAGCACGCTAAATTTGATGCCTGGCAGTTCCCTACTCTCGCATGGGGAGGCCCCACACTACCATCGGCGCTACGGCGTTTCACTTCTGAGTTCGGCATGGGGTCAGGTGGGACCACCGCGCTACAGCCGCCAGGCAAATCTTGGTGCACGAAACGACTATTTTTCACTGATGCCGCGTTGCTCTTCCTCGCGCTGTTCGGTCACATACTTCAGTATGCTCCCTCTCATCGTCTCGGTCGGCGCCTCGCCTCAGCGCAAAATCTTTCGTTTCTGCTAATTCTTTATCCGGTAAAACAAGCTGAAAATCTCTGGTCTCTCTCACCAAAACGCCTCTGGCGTTGTAAGGTTAAGCCTCACGGGTCATTAGTACCGGTTAGCTCAACGCATCGCTGCGCTTACACACCCGGCCTATCAACGTCGTAGTCTTCAACGTCCCTTCAGGACCCTCAAGGAGTCAGGGAGAACTCATCTCGGGGCAAGTTTCGTGCTTAGATGCTTTCAGCACTTATCTTTTCCGCACTTAGCTACCGGGCAGTGCCATTGGCATGACAACCCGAACACCAGTGGTGCGTTCACTCCGGTCCTCTCGTACTAGGAGCAACCCCCCTCAATTCTCCAGCGCCCACGGCAGATAGGGACCGAACTGTCTCACGACGTTCTAAACCCAGCTCGCGTACCACTTTAAACGGCGAACAGCCGTACCCTTGGGACCTACTTCAGCCCCAGGATGTGATGAGCCGACATCGAGGTGCCAAACACCGCCGTCGATATGAACTCTTGGGCGGTATCAGCCTGTTATCCCCGGAGTACCTTTTATCCGTTGAGCGATGGCCCTTCCATTCAGAACCACCGGATCACTATGACCTGCTTTCGCACCTGCTCGAGCCGTCACTCTCGCAGTCAAGCTGGCTTATGCCATTGCACTAACCTCCTGATGTCCGACCAGGATTAGCCAACCTTCGTGCTCCTCCGTTACTCTTTGGGAGGAGACCGCCCCAGTCAAACTACCCACCAGACACTGTCCGCAGCCCGGATTACGGGCCTACGTTAGAACATCAAACATTAAAGGGTGGTATTTCAAGGTTGGCTCCACGCAGACTGGCGTCCACGCTTCAAAGCCTCCCACCTATCCTACACATCAAGGCTCAATGTTCAGTGTCAAGCTATAGTAAAGGTTCACGGGGTCTTTCCGTCTTGCCGCGGGTACACTGCATCTTCACAGCGATTTCAATTTCACTGAGTCTCGGGTGGAGACAGCCTGGCCATCATTACGCCATTCGTGCAGGTCGGAACTTACCCGACAAGGAATTTCGCTACCTTAGGACCGTTATAGTTACGGCCGCCGTTTACCGGGGCTTCGATCAAGAGCTTCTCCTTACGGATAACCCCATCAATTAACCTTCCGGCACCGGGCAGGCGTCACACCGTATACGTCCACTTTCGTGTTTGCACAGTGCTGTGTTTTTAATAAACAGTTGCAGCCAGCTGGTATCTTCGACTGGCTTCAGCTCCGGGAGCAAGTCCCTTCACCTACGCGCCAGCGTGCCTTCTCCCGAAGTTACGGCACCATTTTGCCTAGTTCCTTCACCCGAGTTCTCTCAAGCGCCTTGGTATTCTCTACCTGACCACCTGTGTCGGTTTGGGGTACGATTTCGTGTTACCTGGAGCTTAGAGGCTTTTCCTGGAAGCAGGGCATCAGTTACTTCACCACCGTGGTGGCTCGTCGTCACGCCTCAGCCTTAAGACACCCCGGATTTACCAAAGGTGTCAGCCTACACGCTTAAACCGGGACAACCGTCGCCCGGATAACCTAGCCTTCTCCGTCCCCCCTTCGCAGTAACACCAAGTGCAGGAATATTAACCTGCTTCCCATCGACTACGCTTTTCAGCCTCGCCTTAGGGGTCGACTCACCCTGCTCCGATTAACGTTGAACAGGAACCCTTGGTCTTCCGGCGAGCGGGCTTTTCACCCGCTTTATCGTTACTTATGTCAGCATTCGCACTTCTGATACCTCCAGCAACCCTCACAGGCCACCTTCAACGGCTTACAGAACGCTCCCCTACCCAACAACACATAGTGTCGCTGCCGCAGCTTCGGTGCATGGTTTAGCCCCGTTACATCTTCCGCGCAGGCCGACTCGACCAGTGAGCTATTACGCTTTCTTTAAATGATGGCTGCTTCTAAGCCAACATCCTGGCTGTCTGTGCCTTCCCACATCGTTTCCCACTTAACCATGACTTTGGGACCTTAGCTGGCGGTCTGGGTTGTTTCCCTCTTCACGACGGACGTTAGCACCCGCCGTGTGTCTCCCGTGATAACATTCTCCGGTATTCGCAGTTTGCATCGGGTTGGTAAGCCGGGATGGCCCCCTAGCCGAAACAGTGCTCTACCCCCGGAGATGAGTTCACGAGGCGCTACCTAAATAGCTTTCGGGGAGAACCAGCTATCTCCCGGTTTGATTGGCCTTTCACCCCCAGCCACAAGTCATCCGCTAATTTTTCAACATTAGTCGGTTCGGTCCTCCAGTTAGTGTTACCCAACCTTCAACCTGCCCATGGCTAGATCACCGGGTTTCGGGTCTATACCCTGCAACTTAACGCCCAGTTAAGACTCGGTTTCCCTGCGGCTCCCCTATACGGTTAACCTTGCTACAGAATATAAGTCGCTGACCCATTATACAAAAGGTACGCAGTCACCCCATAAAGAGGCTCCCACTGCTTGTACGTACACGGTTTCAGGTTCTGTTTCACTCCCCTCGCCGGGGTTCTTTTCGCCTTTCCCTCACGGTACTGGTTCACTATCGGTCAGTCAGGAGTATTTAGCCTTGGAGGATGGTCCCCCCATATTCAGACAGGATACCACGTGTCCCGCCCTACTCTTCGAACTCACAATCTGTGCACTTTCGTGTACGGGACTATCACCCGGTGTCGTGCGACTTTCCAGACGCTTCCACTAACGCACAAACTGATTCAGGTTCTGGGCTGCTCCCCGTTCGCTCGCCGCTACTGGGGGAATCTCGGTTGATTTCTTTTCCTCCGGGTACTTAGATGTTTCAGTTCCCCGGGTTCGCCTCGCAACACTATGTATTCATGTTGCGATGATGCACTGAGTGCACCGGGTTTCCCCATTCGGACATCGTCGGCTGTAGCGGTTCATATCACCTTACCGACGCTTTACGCAGATTAGCACGTCCTTCATCGCCTCTGACTGCCAGGGCATCCACCGTGTACGCTTAGTCGCTTAACCTCACAACCCACAGGCGTTTTGCAACGCTTGGGACTGCAAGCATTTGAGAGACTCGAACATGTTGTTATTCATTTCTTATTACGGAGAAATGAACCAACACGTCGTTTCAATTTTCAGCTTGTTCCGGATTGTTAAAGAGCATAATACTTCGCAGCACACCGTTTCCGGTTTGCTCTGAAGTATTGTTTTGAGTCACTGTAATGGTGGAGCTAAGCGGGATCGAACCGCTGACCTCCTGCGTGCAAGGCAGGCGCTCTCCCAGCTGAGCTATAGCCCCATACAGTTACTGCAGAGACCGCTACTACCACTCACCAGGAGTCCCGTTTTCACAAACGGTAATTTCTTTTCAGGCAGGGCAAAGTGTCGCGACGTATAGTTCACTATACGAGCGGCGCTTTAACGCAGCATGAGAAGAAATTTGGTAGGCCTGAGTGGACTTGAACCACCGACCTCACCCTTATCAGGGGTGCGCTCTAACCACCTGAGCTACAAGCCTGTAGAGGTTTTTTCTGCTCGTTACTTTCTATCAGACAATCTGTGTGAGCACTTCGCGGGAAGGTATCTTCAGGTAAGGAGGTGATCCAACCGCAGGTTCCCCTACGGTTACCTTGTTACGACTTCACCCCAGTCATGAATCACAAAGTGGTAAGCGCCCTCCCGAAGGTTAAGCTACCTACTTCTTTTGCAACCCACTCCCATGGTGTGACGGGCGGTGTGTACAAGGCCCGGGAACGTATTCACCGTAGCATTCTGATCTACGATTACTAGCGATTCCGACTTCACGGAGTCGAGTTGCAGACTCCGATCCGGACTACGACGCACTTTATGAGGTCCGCTTGCTCTCGCGAGGTCGCTTCTCTTTGTATGCGCCATTGTAGCACGTGTGTAGCCCTACTCGTAAGGGCCATGATGACTTGACGTCATCCCCACCTTCCTCCAGTTTATCACTGGCAGTCTCCTTTGAGTTCCCGGCCGGACCGCTGGCAACAAAGGATAAGGGTTGCGCTCGTTGCGGGACTTAACCCAACATTTCACAACACGAGCTGACGACAGCCATGCAGCACCTGTCTCAGCGTTCCCGAAGGCACCAAAGCATCTCTGCTAAGTTCGCTGGATGTCAAGAGTAGGTAAGGTTCTTCGCGTTGCATCGAATTAAACCACATGCTCCACCGCTTGTGCGGGCCCCCGTCAATTCATTTGAGTTTTAACCTTGCGGCCGTACTCCCCAGGCGGTCGACTTAACGCGTTAGCTCCGGAAGCCACTCCTCAAGGGAACAACCTCCAAGTCGACATCGTTTACGGCGTGGACTACCAGGGTATCTAATCCTGTTTGCTCCCCACGCTTTCGCACCTGAGCGTCAGTCTTTGTCCAGGGGGCCGCCTTCGCCACCGGTATTCCTCCAGATCTCTACGCATTTCACCGCTACACCTGGAATTCTACCCCCCTCTACAAGACTCTAGCCTGCCAGTTTCGAATGCAGTTCCCAGGTTAAGCCCGGGGATTTCACATCCGACTTGACAGACCGCCTGCGTGCGCTTTACGCCCAGTAATTCCGATTAACGCTTGCACCCTCCGTATTACCGCGGCTGCTGGCACGGAGTTAGCCGGTGCTTCTTCTGCGGGTAACGTCAATCGGTAAGGTTATTAACCTCACCGCCTTCCTCCCCGCTGAAAGTACTTTACAACCCGAAGGCCTTCTTCATACACGCGGCATGGCTGCATCAGGCTTGCGCCCATTGTGCAATATTCCCCACTGCTGCCTCCCGTAGGAGTCTGGACCGTGTCTCAGTTCCAGTGTGGCTGGTCATCCTCTCAGACCAGCTAGGGATCGTCGCCTAGGTGAGCCATTACCCCACCTACTAGCTAATCCCATCTGGGCACATCCGATGGTGTGAGGCCCGAAGGTCCCCCACTTTGGTCTTGCGACGTTATGCGGTATTAGCTACCGTTTCCAGTAGTTATCCCCCTCCATCGGGCAGTTTCCCAGACATTACTCACCCGTCCGCCACTCGTCACCCGAGAGCAAGCTCTCTGTGCTACCGTCCGACTTGCATGTGTTAGGCCTGCCGCCAGCGTTCAATCTGAGCCATGATCAAACTCTTCAATTTAAGTTTGATTTGCTGCAACAAGTGCAGCGATGCTCATCTGTAAAACGTCATAATGAATTTCATTATGTGTTCACTCGTGAGACTTGATATTTTGTTGCGTCCGGAGACGCTGATATCAATCCTGCGAGTGCCCACACAGATTGTCTGATAAATTGTTAAAGAGCGTTGCGAGCAGCGGGTTAACCGCCTGTCGCGAGGTGGCGTATATTACGCTTTCCCTCTTCAGAGTCAAACACTTTTTTCAGCGTTTTCATCCGGCGGGATGAATTTCTTCACTCCCTGCTGAGCCGCCTGCGTTGCCGCTTTGCCGTCTCAGTGGTGGCGCATTATAGGGATCCGAATTTTTTGCACAACCCCTTTTTTCGATCTTTTTAATCGACTGGCGAGTTTTCATTCTTTTCGCTGCGATCGCGAGCGATCTGTTCAAAAATCATCTTGTTTATCCGGCTTTTAAACCGCAGGCTTGGGTAAAAATGTAAAAGGAGAAGATCATGTCTATAGCCCTACGACCTTATAAGAACCATTTTCCGCAAGCCGGCGATCGCGTAATGATCGATAGCAGCAGCGTGGTGGTGGGTGAAGTACAGCTCGCCGATGACGTCAGCATTTGGCCGCTGGTAGCGATTCGCGGTGACGTGAATAAAGTGATGATTGGTAAAAGAAGCAATATCCAGGACGGCAGCGTACTGCACGTCACGCATAAATCCACCAGCAATCCGGAAGGTTTCCCACTAATCATTGGCGAAGACGTGACGGTGGGCCATAAAGCGATGTTGCACGGCTGTACTATCGGAAATCGTGTACTGGTTGGTATGGGATCGATTCTGCTGGATGGTGTAATTGTTGAAGATGATGTGATGATTGGCGCTGGTAGTTTGGTGCCGCCAGGCAAACGACTGGAGAGTGGCTACCTCTATTTGGGCAGCCCGGTTAAACAAGTACGACCGCTGAGTGAAGCTGAAATCGCCGGGCTGCTCTATTCATCCAACAATTACGTGAGTTGGAAGAATGAGTATCTCGATCAGGAAAGCAAAGTCCATTCTTGATCGTCAAATTTATCGCTGCTGCATCGCCTGCTTTAGCGTGGTAATCACTGGCGTGATCTCTGGCATCACGCCATGCCACAGTTGGAAAGCATGAGCGGCTTGTCCCACCAGCATGCCAACACCATCTGCCAGCTGCTGTGCGCCCTGCTGCTGGCACCACTGTAGAAATGGCGTCAACCCCTGTTGATAAAACATGTCATAGCAACGCGTTTGTGGATTAATAAGCGATGCAGCTAACGCCGGCACCTTGCCATCGACACCGCTTGAAGTCGCATTAATGATCAGATCAAATTGCTGACCCGCTAATTGCTCGAAGCTGGCCGCTTTGATTTCCCCGTTATGCTGGAAAATATTTGCCAGCTGCTCGGCACGTTCAACCGTGCGGTTCACCACCACTAATGAACATCCAAAAGAGAGAAGCGGTAGGATCACGCCTCGCGCTGCACCACCGGCCCCCACCAGCAGGATACGATCGTCCGACTGGATCATCTGCAAGCGTTCCAGATCGCTTAGCAAACCAATACCATCCGTGTTATCACCAAAGATCTTGCCCTGCGCATCTTTCTTTAATGTGTTCACCGCCCCGGACAATGCCGCGCGTTCGCTAAGCTCATCCGCAAATTCCCATGCCTGCTGTTTGAAAGGCAGTGTGACATTGGCCCCTTTACCACCATTCGCAAAGAAGTCTGTGATCGACTGGGGAAAACCCTCTAAGGGTGCACACTCACTGCCATATCGATGATCAATGCCGGTTTGCTCAGCAAAGAGGCTATGGATAAAAGGTGATTTGCTGTGGGCAATGGGATTACCAAAAACGGCAAAGTTTTTCATAAATTAACCCTGGCGAATAAGTTCACCGCTAATAACGTCGCGGATCTCAGAAGGATTCAGGCGTCCACCGGTTTCAGCGTGTAATACTGGAAACTCAGCACCAAATTGCTGGGCAACTTCTTCCACATTACGACAAGGCGGCTCACCGGAAAGATTGGCACTGGTCGAAACCAGCGGTTTACCAAAACCACGGCATAAAGCCTGGACATCAGGATGATCGCTAACGCGGATTGCCAGTGAATCAAATCGTCCAGTGAGCCAGCGCGGCGTGTGTGGCGACGCGGGCACCACATAAGTCACCGGGCCGGGCCAGCTCGCAAACATACGTTCGCGCTGAAGTACAGTAAGTTCACGATCGGCGATGTAAGGTTCAAGTTGCGCGTAATCAGCTGCAATCAGAATAAGGCCTTTATCGACTGGACGCTGCTTGAGCGCCAGAAGCGCCATTACGGCATTTTCGCTATCGGGATCGCAGCCCAAGCCGAATACGGCTTCGGTTGGGTAAGCGATAACTTCCTGCTGCTGGAGTTGCTCAATACAAAAATCGAGGCTTCCTGCTAAATACTGACTTGGCTTCATGATGATTCTTGGTCCTGAACGATTGGCTTACCGCAGCGTTTGCTGGCGCAAAAGCGCTTCATGCCCTGTGCGGTTTTCTTCTCTATTAATAAGGGGAACTGACAATGCGGGCAAACACCTTCAATCGGCGTTGCATTAATTGCAAACTGACAATCTGGATAGCGATCGCACGAGTGAAAAGTTTTGCCATATCGCGAGCGACGCTGTACGAGTTTACCGCTCTGACATTGCGGACAAGCAATGGCTGTTTCATCAGGCTTGTCGATGGTTTCTGTGTAATCGCACTCGGGATAGTGGCTACAACCAATGAACATGCCAAAGCGTCCCTGCCGCAGAACTTTGTCTGCACCACATTTCGGGCAGGCATGTCCTTCCAGCACTTTAACAACGTGCCCATCGCCATGGCTCTTCAGCGGACGAATGTAATCACAGGTTGGATAATTGACACACCCCAGGAAAGGACCGTGTTTGCCGGAGCGTATAACTAATTCTGCCCCGCAAGCGGGGCAGGGATCGTGTTTAGGCACGGAGAATAGTGCTGATTTACTCATATTACCGGTTGCATTAATCGAAGATTATTAATGCAGCATACCTTCATTGACGTCGAATAACAGTTCTTCCATTTGCTGATAGGCGTTTTCACATCCTGGAATGTTAAACAGCACCATCAACACCACCCATTTGAGATCTTCAAGATCGAATTCCAGGGTATCGAGGGCCATTACACGTTCGATGACCATCTCGCGCGTTTCCATATTCAGCACCTGAACCTGCTCCAGGAACAAAATAAAACCGCGACACTCGGCATCTAAACGCTGATTTTCCTCTTCCGTGTAGATTCGCATGGAGAGCGGATCGTTTGCCATGAGCACAGGCGCAACCAAGCCTTCCTGATAATCCGCTAACCGTTCAAGCCAATTCAACGCATTGTAGATATCTTCACGATGAAAACCGGCGTCGGTTAAGTCATCGGTCAATTTATCCTGATCAACGCGCATTTCAGCTTCGTTGTGGATATATGTCTCAAACAAGTACATAAGTACGTCGAACATGGCATGCCCTCCTCAATCGGACATAGCCGCCGGGTACAGCTGCGATCCATCCTGCTAACTCCAGCTCCAGCAAATGGGCTGCGGTAACTGGCACAGGTTGGCCGGCACGTTCAGCGACGACGTCAACAGGTGTAACCTCATCACCTACGTTAGCCAACACAGTTGCAAATGGCAATGGAACATCGTCACTGTCTTGTGAATATATTGTTTCTGAAGTGCTATCGGGCAACCATTGCAGCGTTGAATGTAAGTCCTCAAGAATATTGTTGGGGTGCGCCACCAGAAGCGCCCCTTGCTGGATAAGCCAGTGTGTTCCTTCGCTACCCGGATTGCCAAGCGAACCGGGTAACGCATAAACGTTACGATTTTGTTCCAAAGCATAGCGTGCTGTAACTAACGAACCGCTTTTCAGCGAGGCCTCTATCACCAACACCCCCAAGCTCAAACCACTGATGATACGATTACGTCGAGGAAAGTTGACCGCATGCGGGGCCATATCAAGTGGGAATTCAGAAATCAGTGCGCCGCCACTGCTAATGATTTCTCGCGCCAGCGATTGATGGCTTTTAGGGTAGATATGTTGCAGACCACTCCCCAACACCGCCACGGTTTTGCCCTGTGCTTCTAACGCAGCTCGATGCGCCACGCCATCAATGCCGCGAGCTAAACCACTGGTAATAGTTAATCCACTTAGCGCCAATTGCTGAGTAAACCAGCTTCCCCATTGTTTGCCATAATGGGTGCAATGACGGCTCCCCACCACGCCCAGTTGCGGTGTTTGCAGAGCATTCACACTTCCGGCGACATACAGTAATGATGGACGTCGGCTGATTTCCGTTAACGCCGAAGGATAATCTTCATCTATGCAGGCAACTAAATGATGCTCTTCATGCTCGAGCCATAAATACGTTCTTTCTAATTGGCGCGGACATAGCTCCCTAAACTGTTGCCGCTGCATTTCGCTCAATCCATGATCTGACAAGAGACCATCATCAACAGGGGCACTATCCTGCAGCGCCAAGGCTAAATGTCTGACAAGCTGGCTGCTTAATCCTTTGACATTCGCCAACCTAAGCATCCATTCAATTTTCTCCATGCCAAACTCCCTGTCAGCCGCGCTATCATGCGGTGCAATGCTGTCAATCGGGCATCAAAAAGTCTACAATATGAGGCAGTAATCTTTTCTTCAACGCATACAGATCTGGATATTTATGTCAGTTTTGCAGGTATTACATTTCCCTGATGATCGCCTTCGCAAAATCGCTGCGCCGGTGGCTACCGTAAACGCAGACGTTCAGCGTATTGTCGACGACATGTTCGAAACCATGTACGCCGAAGAAGGTATTGGCTTAGCGGCGACTCAGGTTGATATTCATCAGCGCATCATTGTGATTGATGTTTCTGAAAATCGTGACGAGCGTTTGGTGCTCATCAACCCGGAATTGCTAGAGAAAAGCGGTGAAACCGGGATTGAAGAAGGCTGCCTTTCTATCCCTGAGCAACGCGCGTTTGTACCGCGGGCTGAATGGGTTAAAGTGCGTGCGCAGGATCGCGATGGTAAAAGCTTTGAGCTTGAAAGCGATGGCCTGCTGGCGATTTGTATCCAGCATGAAATCGATCATCTTGATGGCAAACTCTTCATTGATTATCTGTCGCCACTTAAACGTCAGCGTATTAAACAGAAACTGGAAAAGTTGGCCCGCCTTAACGCACGCGAAGATTAAGCGCGAATAGAAGGTTAAACTGTGTCTGCACCGCTCAAAATTATCTTTGCCGGTACACCTGACTTCGCAGCGCGTCATCTTGACGCGCTGCTTGCTTCTGAGCATCAGGTTATTGGTGTCTTTACCCAGCCCGATCGTCCTGCCGGACGCGGAAATAAACTCACACCGAGTCCAGTAAAAGTGCTGGCACAGGCACATGATGTGCCAGTGTATCAACCGAAATCCTTGAAGCCTGAAGAGAATCAGCAGCTGGTTGCCGATCTGCAGGCCGACATTATGGTGGTTGTCGCATATGGTTTGATCCTGCCGAAAGCAGTGCTGACAATGCCGCGCCTGGGTTGTATTAATGTGCACGGTTCGCTTTTGCCGCGCTGGCGCGGTGCCGCCCCAATTCAACGTTCTCTTTGGGCTGGGGACAATGAAACCGGTGTGACCATCATGCAAATGGATGTTGGCCTCGATACCGGTGACATGCTGCATAAGCTTTCTTGTCCAATTACCGCGGAAGACACGAGCGCTTCACTCTATGAAAAGCTGGCACAGCTCGGTCCACAGGGCATGCTGTTAACGCTGGATTTGCTGGCAAGTGGTCAGGCTCAGCCTGAAGTGCAAGATGAAGCGCTAGTCTCTTACGCGGAAAAGCTGAGCAAAGAGGAGGCGCGCCTCGACTGGTCGCTTTCTGCTGTGCAGTTGGAACGTTGTATCCGTGCCTTCAATCCATGGCCAATGAGCTACTTCATGGTGGATGAACAGCCGGTAAAGGTGTGGCAGGCAAGCGTTTTGCCGCATCAAAATAAACAACCGGGTGAGATACTGCATGCCGATAAACAGGGTATTCAGATTTCGACAGCCGATGGCGTGCTCAATCTACTGTCACTCCAACCTG
Source organism: Pantoea sp. BRR-3P (assembly GCF_039621635.1). Taxonomy (NCBI): domain Bacteria; kingdom Pseudomonadati; phylum Pseudomonadota; class Gammaproteobacteria; order Enterobacterales; family Erwiniaceae; genus Pantoea; species Pantoea sp. BRR-3P. The sequence continues at coordinate 198,421 of NZ_CP155066.1, read as the reverse complement.
CCGGTAAAAAAGCCATGTCCGCACAGGACCTGCTAAATTCGCGCCGTGAATGGTTCACTCCTGGAACTGTTTTGGCCTGATCCTCCAAGCCCGGTTAAACCGGGCTTTTTGTTTGATAAATGAAAATGAAAAAGACAATCAACCTGCGTAGCCTGGCCGCGCAACTCATCGAACGCGTTGTGGATAAAGGCGAATCGCTTAGCGCTGTTTTGCCTGGTGCGCAAAAAACGTTATCCGATAAAGATGGCGCACTGCTGCAAGAGCTGTGCTTCGGCGTGATGCGCACATTGCCACAGCTGGAAGCCTTAATTGGTAAATTGATGGAGCGCACCTTAACCGGTAAACAGCGTGTGTTGCATTATTTGCTGATGGTGGGGCTTTATCAGTTGGTCTACACCCGTGTACCTGCGCATGCAGCTCTGGCAGAAACCGTTGCGGGTGCTGAAGCTCTTAAGCGCGCAAATTTGAAAGGCCTACTCAATGGCGTACTACGCCAGTTCCAGCGCCAGCAGGAAACACTGCTAGCCGAAGTCGATCAAGGTACACAACGTTACTGGCATCCCGGCTGGTTATTGAAACGTCTGCAGGCGGCATGGCCAGAACAGTGGCAGCACATTGTTGAAGCAAACAATCAGAGGCCGCCGATGTGGCTACGCGTCAATCGCCAGCATCACGATCGCGATGCCTGGCTGGCGTTACTGCAGGCAGAAGAGAAAGTGGCTTTCGCGGGCGACGCATCCGATGCCTTGCGTCTTGAGTTTCCCGCTCCAGTTAGCCATCTGCCAGGTTTCGAACAAGGCTGGGTGACGGTGCAGGATCTCTCGGCACAACGTTGCGCGCTGCTGCTTGAGCCTAAGGATGGTGAATCCATTCTCGATCTCTGCGCCGCGCCAGGGGGCAAAACCACACATATTCTTGAAATTGCCCCGCAGGCAAAAGTATTAGCCGTCGATATTGATCAGCAACGTTTGCTCCGCGTGCATGAAAATCTGCAACGCTTGGGTATGCAGGCCGAGGTGCGCCAGGGGGACGGGCGTACACCGGCAGAGTGGTGTGGCGACAGGCAGTTTGATCGCATCTTGCTGGATGCACCTTGCTCAGCCACTGGCGTTATTCGCCGCCATCCAGACATCAAGTGGTTGCGACGCGATCGAGATATTTCTGAGCTGGCGAATTTGCAGCGTGAAATTCTCGAGGCCGTTTGGCCACGCCTGAAGTCCGGCGGCACAATGATTTACGCCACTTGTTCAATCCTGCCTGAAGAGAACCATCAGCAAATCAGTGCCTTTTTAGCGGCACACGGTGATGCCGTAGCAGAGGCAATCCCACAAGGACAAATCAATGGCTGGCAGGTATTCCCAACCGTCGATGGCGGTGACGGCTTCTTCTACGCTAAGCTGATAAAAAAATAGTGCGGCACACTCTGACGAGAGCATCTAAGCCATGAAAATCATTATCCTCGGCGCCGGTCAGGTCGGCGGAACTCTCGCAGAAAATCTGGTGGGGGAAAACAACGATATTACGGTAGTTGATAGCGATGCGGCCCGACTGCGACTGCTGCAAGACAAATTTGACCTGCGCGTTGTACATGGCCATGGTTCACACCCACGAATCCTGCGCGAAGCGGGTGCCGAAGATGCCGACATGTTGGTGGCGGTAACCAACTCCGACGAAACCAATATGGTGGCTTGCCAGATTGCCTATTCACTTTTTAATACGCCAAACCGCATCGCGCGGATCCGTGCGGCAGAATATTTACGCGATGCTGAGAAATTGTTTGTGCCTGAAGCAGTACCTATTGATCATCTGATTTCTCCGGAACAGTTGGTTATTGATAACATCTATCGTCTTATCCAGTATCCAGGCGCGCTTCAGGTAGTCAATTTTGCCGAAGGCAAAGTGAGCCTTGCGGTAGTAAAAGCTTATTACGGTGGCCCGCTGGTAGGAAACCCTTTATCTATCATGCGTGAGCATATGCCGCATATTGATACTCGTGTCGCCGCCATTTTCCGCCAGGATCGTCCGATTCGCCCGCAAGGTTCCACTATCGTAGAGGCCGGCGATGAGGTGTTCTTTATTGCAGCGAGTCAGCATATTCGCGCGGTAATGAGCGAGATGCAGCGCCTGGAAAAACCTTATAAACGCATCATGCTGGTTGGTGGCGGCAATATCGGCTTTGGCCTGGCGCAGCGTCTGGAAAAACAATATAGCGTGAAGTTAATTGAGCGCAATCAACAACGCGCGGCAGAACTGGCTGAACGTCTACACGATACCATTGTTTTTTATGGCGATGCTTCGGATCAGGAACTGCTGGCCGAAGAGCATGTTGATCAGGTCGATCTCTTCATTGCCGTTACCAATGATGATGAAGCCAACATTATGTCAGCAATGCTGGCTAAGAAAATGGGGGCTAAAAAAGTAATGGTGCTGATCCAGCGCCGCGCCTATGTAGATCTGGTGCAAGGAAGCGTGATCGACATTGCGATCTCTCCACAACAAGCCACTATCTCCGCTTTATTGAGCCATGTTCGTAAAGCCGATATTGTCGGCGTCTCATCACTACGTCGCGGCATTGCTGAAGCTATCGAAGCCATCGCACACGGCGATGAAACCACTTCGCGCGTGGTTGGACGGTTAATAGAAGATATTAAACTACCACCCGGAACGATAATTGGTGCCGTTGTCCGCGGTGATGAAGTCATCATTGCAAATGATAATGTACGTGTAGAACAAGGCGACCATGTAATTATGTTCCTGACAGATAAGAAATTTGTCCCGGATGTTGAGCGTCTTTTCCAGCCGAGTCCTTTCTTCCTCTAAATACTGCGGGTTCTGGCCCGCAGCCAAAAATTACGCTTAATCCGTTGTTATAATGGCAATTGCGCGAAGGTTTGTTAGACTTTAGCAATTGGCCAAGGCAAGGAGATAACAATGAGTTTATTCAAAGAGTTTCGTGATTTTGCAATGCGCGGGAACGTAGTAGATCTGGCTGTCGGTGTGATCATTGGTGCCGCTTTCGGCAAGATTGTATCCTCATTAGTCGCTAACATCATTATGCCACCCCTTGGCTTGCTGATTGGCGGCGTCGATTTCAAACAGTTTAAATGGGTATTAAAACCTGCAGAAGGTGATATCCCGGCAGTGGTTATGGAGTACGGTAATTTTATTCAGACCGTTTTTGATTTTGTGATTGTTGCCTTTGCCATCTTCCTGGCAATTAAAGTAATGAATAAGCTGTATCAGAAAAAAGAAGTTGAAAAGGCTGCACCAAAGCCAACGAATGAAGAGTTACTGCTTACTGAAATTCGCGATCTGTTAAAGCAAAATAATCAAGAAAAATTATGATAAAAAGCCGCCTGAATTAGGCGGCTTTTTTGATTGTTAGCAGAAGGCCAGTGATAAACTTTTCTGCTTATCACTGGCCTCCCAGTTACGCCCTTTTGCGTGTTTGTCTTTTCGTTGATAGCTGCCCTTTCCTTTCTCATTCTTTTCAATACGCTGACGAAACAGCGGATCATGTAGCAGTGCTTCAAGTGCATTATCCTTGATTTTACCTTTTTGATGCTGATAGCGGCTCATCTTGTCCTCCGATTAGTAACGGCGCAACTATATTCCTTTCATTACAAAACTCAATCCTTGCTGCAACAAATTTCAGGATGAGGCTCTTCACCCTTTTCCAGGGCTTCCAGAATTGAACAGCAGGCGCTGCTATGCAAATCACCGCAGCAAGTTTCGGCTAAACGGTGCAACGATCGTTGGATCGTCTGCAATTCTGCGATCATGCCATTCACTTCGTCCAAACGCTTCGCAACAATGGCTTTTGATTCCTGGCAGGTATGATGTTCTGGATGGATGCGGATCGACAAAAGACCGCGGATTGAATCCAGACTAAATCCGAGTTGACGTCCATAGCGAATAAAACGCAGGCGTTGTAAATCGTCCTCGTTGTAAAGACGAAAGCCACCTTCGGTACGTACCTCGTGATTCATCATCTGCTGTTTTTCATAAAAGCGGATGGTATCGGGCGTAACATCCGCCATTTTTGCCAGCTGGCCGATCCGATACATGCTATTCCTCCTGCTGCAAACGTTGATGAATAACGTCGCTATATTCATCGTGCAGGAAGTCGGTACTGATTCCAGCCTGGTGAAGTTTTATTTCAAGCAGCGTTAAACGTTTCGATAATTCCCGCGCTTTTTCATTATCTGAATTTAATTCTCGCAACAAATCATGAAGTGCTAATGCTTCGCGACGCATCTCCAGTTCCGGGGGCAAATAGCCGGAATTTTTCAACAGGCGATAAGCAGTGCGTAGTTCTACCGGCACTCCGCTATCATCCTCTAAATGTAAAGGTGCACCCTCACCGGGCAGATTGCTCAGCTCACCTTTTTCCTGAGCCTCGCGGATGTGCTGCTCAACAAGTTGATCGATTAGCCACATAAGTGAACCCCAGACGGTGATATCTGCCAACAGCATAGCGAAAGAGGAGGAAATGGAAAGGAATTACGGACAATAAAAAACCCGCCGAAGCGGGTCTTTTACGTTACTACAAATTACTCTGCAGTAGCTTCTGCTTGAGCTTCTGGACGATCAACCAGCTCGATGTAAGCCATCGGAGCGTTGTCACCAGCACGGAAGCCACACTTCAAAATGCGAGTGTAACCACCGGCACGGCTCGCGAAACGCGGGCCCAGCTCGTTAAACAGTTTTGCCACGATCTCGTTATCACGAGTGCGGGCGAATGCCAGACGACGATTAGCTACGCTGTCGGTCTTGGCAAGAGTAATCAGCGGCTCAACTACGCGGCGCAGCTCTTTGGCTTTCGGCAGAGTCGTCTTAATGATCTCATGACGAACCAGAGAACCAGCCATGTTGCGGAACATAGCCTGACGATGGCTGCTGTTGCGGTTCAGTTGACGACCACTCTTACGATGGCGCATGACCTTATCCTTCTCAGTGAAACCTTAACCTGTGATCCGGTTATTCATCAGCAATGCTTGCCGGTGGCCAGTTTTCCAGGCGCATGCCCAGAGACAAACCACGTGAAGCAAGCACATCTTTAATCTCGGTAAGAGATTTTTTACCCAGGTTAGGCGTTTTAAGCAGCTCAACCTCGGTACGCTGTACCAGATCACCGATGTAGTGGATAGCTTCTGCCTTAAGGCAGTTAGCAGAGCGGACAGTCAATTCCAGATCGTCAACAGGGCGCAGCAGGATCGGATCGAATTCTGGTTTCTCTTCTTTCACTTCCGGCTGACGTACATCACGTAAGTCAACGAAAGCTTCCAGTTGTTCTGCCAGGATGGTCGCCGCACGACGAATCGCCTCTTCAGGATCGATTGTGCCATTGGTTTCCATTTCGATGACCAGCTTGTCCAGGTCGGTACGCTGTTCTACACGCGCTGCTTCAACATTGTAGGCAATACGGTCTACAGGGCTGTAGCAAGCGTCAACCAACAGACGGCCGATTGGGCGCTCATCTTCTTCCGAATGAATTCGGGCAGAAGCCGGCACATAACCACGACCACGCTGAACTTTGATACGCATGCTAATAGATGCGTTTTCATCGGTCAGATGGCAGATCACATGCTGCGGCTTGACGATTTCAACATCACCGTCGTGGGTGATGTCGGCTGCAGTCACAGGGCCAATGCCAGATTTATTCAGAGTAAGGATAACTTCATCTTTGCCCTGAACTCTTACCGCCAACCCTTTCAGGTTAAGCAGGATTTCCAGGATATCTTCCTGTACGCCCTCTTTGGTGGAGTACTCATGAAGCACACCATCAATCTCAACCTCGGTCACCGCGCAACCCGGCATGGAAGAAAGCAGAATACGGCGCAGTGCGTTACCAAGAGTATGGCCAAAGCCACGCTCTAACGGCTCAAGGGTCACCTTGGCGTGCGTCGAACTCACTTGCTCGATATCTACCAGGCGCGGTTTTAGAAACTCTGTCACAGAACCCTGCATTGTGTCCTCTCTTTGGTACTAAGCTTTACTTAGAGTAAAGCTCGACGATCAGGTGTTCGTTAATGTCCGCAGACAGATCGGTACGTTCAGGAATACGCTTGAACACACCTTCCATCTTAGTAGCATCAACTTCCAGCCAGGTGGGCTTTTCACGCTGCTCAGCCAGCTCCAGAGCGGCCTTCACGCGAGATTGCTGTTTGGCTTTCTCACGGATGCTTACGACATCATTCGGAGATACCTGATAAGAAGCGATGTTAACAACGCGGCCGTTCACCAGGATAGATTTATGGCTAACCAGCTGGCGTGCTTCTGCACGAGTGGCGCCAAAGCCCATACGGTAAACTACGTTATCCAGACGGCCTTCCAGCAGAGCCAGCAGGTTTTCACCTGTGTTGCCTTTCAGACGTGCTGCTTCTTTATAGTAGTTGCGGAACTGACGCTCCAGCACGCCGTACATACGACGAACTTTTTGCTTTTCACGCAACTGGCCGCCGTAGTCAGACAGACGCGGTTTACGCGCACCATGCTGACCAGGTGGTTGTTCAATTTTGCACTTGGTATCGATCGCGCGAACGCCAGACTTAAGGAATAAGTCGGTACCCTCACGACGGCTCAGCTTGAGCTTAGGACCCAAATATCTTGCCATTTTCTTTCTCCAACTAACCTAAAAACGGGCGTTAAACGCGACGTTTTTTCGGCGGACGACAACCGTTGTGAGGGATTGGAGTCACATCAGTAATATTAGTGATGCGGAAACCAGCAGCGTTCAGAGCACGAATTGTTGATTCGCGGCCTGGACCTGGACCCTTAACCATAACTTCCAGATTCTTAATACCGTAATCTTTCACTGCTTCTGCACAGCGCTCTGCAGCTACCTGGGCAGCAAACGGAGTAGATTTACGTGAACCGCGGAAACCGGAACCACCGGCGGTTGCCCAACCCAGTGCGTTACCCTGACGATCAGTAATGGTAACGATGGTGTTGTTAAAAGATGCATGGACATGAGCCACGCCATCTGAGACTTGTTTTCTTACACGCTTACGTGCACGAACTGGTGCCTTTGCCATTATTTACTCACCCCGATTATTTCTTGATCGGTTTACGCGGACCCTTACGGGTACGTGCATTGGTCTTAGTACGCTGACCGCGAACTGGCAGACCACGACGATGGCGTAAACCACGATAGCAACCAAGGTCCATCAGACGCTTGATGCTCAGGGTGATTTCACGGCGCAGATCACCTTCAACAACGAATTTACCAACTGCTTCACGCAGCTGTTCAATTTGTTCTTCAGACAGCTCTCTGATCTTAACATTTTCAGCGATACCCGTTGAAGCGCAGATGGCTTTAGAACGGGTCTTACCGATACCGAAGATCGAAGTTAATGCGATCACGGTATGTTTTTGATCAGGAATGTTAATGCCTGCTATACGGGCCACTATGCACTCCTATAATTAAACAAATGCGTCCCATGCTGAAAAGCCCGTTTTCAGGATACTCAAATGGTAACGCATCGACATACAAAAGATTGGCTGGCTAATCTAGCCAGCTCAACCCGACTTTGCAAGAAAAATATGTGACAATATCAGCCTTGGCGCTGTTTATGCTTTGGCTCGGCGCTGCAAATCACACGTACGACACCGTCGCGGCGAATGATTTTGCAGTTACGACATAATTTCTTGACGGAAGCACGAACTTTCATTTTTACTCTCCGTAACTTCTCAAGCACCCGAATTAACGGCCGTAGCCCTTCAGGTTAGCTTTCTTCAATGCAGACTCGTACTGACTCGACATCATCAGAGTTTGCACTTGAGCCATAAAGTCCATGATGACGACCACTACAATGAGCAGTGATGTACCGCCAAAGTAGAATGGAACTTTCATAGCATCACGCATGAACTCCGGGATCAGGCAGATAAACGTAATATACAATGCGCCGATTAAGGTCAGACGTGTCATTACTTTATCGATATACTTCGCCGTTTGCTCTCCCGGACGAATTCCCGGTACGAATGCACCAGACTTCTTCAGGTTATCTGCTGTTTCACGTGGGTTGAATACCAACGCCGTATAGAAGAAACAGAAGAAGATGATTGCAGTCGCATAGAGTAGCACATAAAGCGGCTGTCCTGGTTGCAAATACAGCGAAATTGTTGTCAGCCAGTTCCAACCGGTTCCGCCCCCGAACCATGATGCTATGGTCGCTGGGAACAGAATAATGCTGGAAGCAAAAATAGCTGGGATTACGCCCGCCATGTTCACTTTCAACGGTAAATGTGTGCTCTGTGCAGCATATACACGACGACCTTGCTGACGTTTAGCGTAGTTGACCACAATGCGGCGCTGGCCACGCTCTACGAAAATAACAAAGAACGTCACTGCAAATACTAGAACTGCAACCAACAGCAACAGAAGGAAGTGCAGGTCACCTTGCCGCGCTTGCTCGATGGTATGGCCAATGGCCGGCGGGAGACCCGCAACGATACCAGCGAAGATAATGATCGAGATACCGTTGCCGATACCTCGTTCAGTAATCTGTTCACCCAGCCACATCAGGAACATCGTCCCGGTAACCAGACTTACAACAGCGGTAAAGTAGAATGCAAAGCCTGGATTCATTACCAGTCCTTGCATTCCAGGCATATTCGGTAGACCGGTAGCAATACCGATCGACTGGAATACAGCCAGAACCAGTGTGCCATAGCGAGTGTACTGGCTAATCTTACGACGACCAGCTTCACCCTCTTTCTTAATCTCAGCTAACGCCGGATGAACCACCGTTAACAGCTGGATAATAATAGAGGCCGAAATGTACGGCATAATACCCAGCGCGAAGATTGAGGCACGACTGAGAGCACCACCAGAGAACATGTTAAACATTTCAATGATGGTGCCACGCTGTTGCTCAAGCAGTTTGGCAAGTACAGTGGCATCGATACCGGGGATTGGAATAAAAGAGCCAATGCGGAAGACAATGAGTGCACCGATTACAAACAACAGTCTGCGCTTCAGTTCACCAAAGCCACCTTTGGCACTTTGAAAATCTAATCCCGGTTGCTTTGCCATCTGCTACTTATTCCTCGATTTTACCGCCAGCAGCTTCGATTGCAGCACGAGCACCTTTGGTGACACGCAGACCGCGAACCGTTACCGGTGCAGAAACTTCACCAGAGAGAATCACTTTCGCGAATTCAATCTGAACACCGATAATATTGGCCGCTTTCAGCGTATTCAGGTCAACAATACCGCCTTCAACTTTCGCCAGATCAGACAGACGAACTTCTGTGGTGATCATTGCTTTGCGAGAGGTGAAACCGAATTTCGGCAGACGACGATACAGAGGCATCTGACCACCCTCGAAACCGCGACGTACGCCACCGCCAGAACGAGAGTTCTGACCTTTGTGACCACGACCACCAGTTTTACCGAGGCCAGAACCGATACCACGACCCAGACGCTTAGTAGCGTGTTTAGACCCTTCGGCCGGAGACAGAGTGTTTAAACGCATCTCTTACTCCTCCACTTTAAGCATGTAGGAAATCGCGTTAACCATACCGCGTACTGCAGGCGTGTCTTCACGCTCTACGGTGTGGCCAATACGACGCAGACCCAAGCCAACCAGAGTCGCTTTGTGCTTAGGCAGGCGGCCGATTGAACTGCGGGTTTGTGTAATTTTAATTGTCTTAGCCATCGTGATTACCCCAGAATTTCTTCAACGGATTTACCACGCTTGGCAGCGACCATTTCCGGAGAATTCATATTGCCCAAGCCATCGATAGTTGCACGAACCACGTTAATCGGGTTAGTAGAACCATACGCTTTAGCCAGAACGTTATGTACTCCAGCGACTTCTAAAACGGCGCGCATTGCACCGCCGGCGATGATACCGGTACCTTCAGAAGCCGGCTGCATGAACACACGAGAACCCGTGTGAGCACCTTTAACAGGGTGCTGCAGGGTGCCGTGAGTCAGCGCGACGTTAATCATATTGCGACGGGCTTTCTCCATCGCTTTCTGGATCGCTGCTGGAACTTCACGCGCTTTACCGTAACCAAAACCAACGCGGCCGTTACCATCACCCACTACAGTCAGTGCGGTGAAGGAGAAAATACGACCACCTTTTACAGTTTTAGATACACGGTTTACCGCGATCAGTTTTTCCTGCAGTTCGCCAGCTTGTTTCTCGATGTTTGACATCTTAGACCTCTACCTTAGAACTGAAGGCCAGCTTCACGGGCAGCATCTGCCAGTGCCTGGACACGACCATGATATTGGAACCCGGAACGGTCGAAAGAGACATTTTTGATGCCTTTCTCAACAGCGCGCTCAGCCAGAGCTTTACCTACAGCTGCAGCGGCGTCTTTGTTACCGGTATACTTCAGTTGTTCGGCAATAGCTTTTTCTACAGTAGAAGCAGCAACCAGAACTTCGGAACCGTTCGGGGCGATCACCTGTGCGTAGATATGACGCGGGGTACGATGTACCACCAGGCGAGTAGCACCCAGCTCTTTGAGCTTGCGACGTGCACGGGTCGCACGACGGATACGAGCAGATTTCTTATCCATAGTGTTACCTTACTTCTTCTTAGCCTCTTTGGTACGCACGACTTCGTCGGCGTAACGAACACCCTTGCCTTTGTAAGGCTCAGGACGACGGTAGGCGCGCAGATCAGCTGCAACCTGACCAATCAGCTGTTTATCAGCGCCTTTCAGCACGATCTCAGTCTGAGTTGGACATTCAGCAGTGATGCCGGCCGGCAGTGCATGGTCAACAGGGTGAGAGAAGCCCAGGGCCAAGCTCACAGAGTTGCCTTTAACAGCTGCACGATAACCAACACCAACCAGTTGCAGCTTCTTGGTGAAGCCTTCGGTAACACCGATAACCATGCCGTTCAGCAGCGCACGAGCAGTACCTGCTTGTGCCCAACCATCCGCAAAACCTTCGCGTGGAGCGAAAGTCAGGGCGTTGTCTGCATGCTTAACTTCTACAGCACTGTTGATAGTACGAGTCAGCTCGCCGTTTTTGCCTTTGATCGAAACTTCCTGACCGCTGAGTTTTACCTCTACGCCCGCAGGAACAACGACAGGTGCTTTTGCAACACGAGACATTTTATCCTCCGATTACGCTACGTAGCAGATAATTTCGCCACCAAGACCAGCTTGGCGCGCTGCACGATCAGTCATGACACCTTTAGAGGTAGAGATTACAGCGATGCCCAGACCAGCCATTACTTTTGGCAGCTCATCTTTTTTCTTATAGATGCGCAGACCTGGACGGCTAACACGCTGAATGCTCTCAACCACAGCCTTGCCCTGGAAATACTTAAGTGTTACTTCCAGCTCAGACTTGATGTCGCCTTCGATTTTAAAATCTTCAATATAGCCTTCTTCCTTCAGCACGTTGGCAATTGCCACTTTCAGCTTGGAGGAAGGCATAGAGACCGCAACTTTGTTCGCGGCCTGACCGTTACGGATACGGGTCAGCATATCCGCGATCGGATCTTGCATGCTCATCTGTGTTACTCCCGTGATTCAAATGGTGACAATTACCAGCTAGCCTTTTTAAGACCCGGGATTTCACCGCGCATTGCGGCTTCACGGACCTTGATACGGCTCAACCCAAACTTCCGCAGGAAACCGTGCGGACGACCTGTCTGACGGCAGCGGTTACGCTGACGTGAAGGGCTGGAATCACGCGGCAGACTCTGCAGCTTGAGAACGGCATCCCAACGGTCTTCGTCGGACGCGTTCACATCAGAAATGATCGCTTTCAGTTCAACACGCTTAGCGAAGAACTTGTCTGCTAATTTCACACGCTTAACTTCGCGTGCTTTCATAGATTGCTTAGCCATTAAGTAACCCTACCTTACTTGCGGAACGGGAAGTCAAAGGCAGCCAGCAGAGCACGGCCTTCATCATCAGATTTCGCAGTAGTGGTAATGGTAATATCCAAACCACGAACGCGATCGACTTTGTCATAATCGATTTCTGGGAAGATGATCTGCTCACGAACGCCCATGCTGTAGTTACCACGACCGTCGAAAGACTTCGCAGATAAACCACGGAAGTCACGGATACGAGGTACAGCAACAGTGATCAGACGCTCAAAGAACTCCCACATGCGCTCGCCGCGCAGAGTTACTTTACAGCCGATCGGATAGCCCTGACGGATTTTGAAGCCTGCAACTGATTTGCGTGCTTTGGTGATCAGCGGTTTTTGACCGGAGATTGCTGCCAGGTCTGCTGCTGCGTTATCCAGCAGTTTCTTGTCAGCGATCGCTTCACCAACACCCATGTTCAGGGTGATCTTCTCGACCCGAGGGACTTGCATGACAGAATTGTAGCCGAACTCTGTCATGAGTTTCTGGACTACTTCGTCTTTGTAGTAATCATGCAGTTTCGCCATCGTACTACTCCAAATTACTTGATAGTTTCGCTATTAGACTTGAAGAAACGGACTTTTTTGCCGTCTTCGAATCTAAAGCCTACACGGTCAGCCTTGCCGGTTGCCGCATTGAAGAGTGCAACGTTAGAAACCTGAATAGCAGCTTCTTTTTCAACGATGCCGCCTGGTTGGTTCAGGGCCGGGACCGGCTTCTGATGTTTCTTAACCAGGTTGATACCTTCAACGATGACCTTACCAGAAGTCAGGACATTCTTTACTTTACCGCGTTTACCTTTGTCTTTGCCGGTAAGCACGATAACTTCGTCGTTACGACGGATTTTCGCTGCCATTGCTCGCTCCTTAGAGTACTTCTGGTGCCAGAGAGATAATTTTCATGAACTTTTCAGTACGAAGTTCACGAGTTACCGGCCCAAAAATACGCGTACCGATAGGTTGCTCGCTGTTATTGTTTAAAATAACGCATGCATTACCATCGAAGCGAATGACAGAACCGTCCGGGCGACGAACACCCTTCCTGGTGCGCACCACTACCGCTTTCAGGACATCACCTTTTTTCACCTTGCCACGAGGAATTGCTTCCTTGATGGTCACTTTGATGATATCGCCGACGCCTGCGTAGCGACGGTGCGAGCCACCCAGAACCTTGATACACATTACGCGACGTGCACCGGAGTTGTCGGCGACGTTCAGCATAGTCTGTTCTTGGATCATTTTAGTGCTCCGCTAATGTCAACTACTACTTCGGGACCCAAACCTCAGGTCGTTAAAAAGCCCCATAATTGAGGGCGCGGCATTATAACACCGGTTCTCGCACATGGGTAGAAAAAATGAACGGCTCAGACGAGCCGTTCATTTTATTTTTTAGAGGAAGCGGATTCTATTACAGAACCGCTTTCTCTACAACGCGAACCAGCGTCCAAGACTTAGTCTTAGACAGCGGACGAGTTTCGCGGATTTCTACCACGTCACCAATACCGCATTCGTTGTTCTCGTCATGGATGTGCAGCTTAGTCGTACGCTTGATGAATTTACCGTAGATCGGGTGTTTCACGACACGTTCGATAGCAACAACTGCAGATTTCTGCATTTTGTCACTAATAACACGACCCTGCAGAGTACGGATTTTATCGGTCATTACGCCGCCTTCTCAGTCAGTAAAGTCTTAACACGTGCAACATTACGGCGCACTTGCTTCAACAGATGGGTCTGCTGAAGTTGGCCAGATGCTGCTTGCATGCGCAGGTTAAACTGCTCACGCAGCAGGTTAAGTAGCTCAGTGTTCAGCTCTTCAACGCTTTTTTCACGCAGCTCATTTGCTTTCATTACATCACCGTCTTAGTAACAAAGGTGGTTTTGATAGGCAGTTTTGCTGCTGCCAGCTTGAAGGCTTCACGGGCCAGCTCTTCCGGAACGCCGTCCATTTCATACAGGACTTTACCCGGTTGAATGAGGGCAACCCAATACTCCACGTTACCCTTACCTTTACCCATACGCACTTCCAGCGGCTTCTCGGTAATTGGTTTGTCCGGGAATACACGGATCCAAATTTTACCTTGACGCTTAACTGCACGGGTCATAGCACGACGTGCTGCTTCGATCTGACGAGCAGTCAGACGACCACGGCCAACAGCTTTCAGACCGAAAGTACCGAAGCTGACATCCGTACCTTGCGCCAGACCACGGTTGCGGCCTTTGTGCACTTTACGGAATTTCGTACGCTTTGGTTGTAACATCAGCGACTCTCCTTACTTACGGCCTTTACGCTGCTGCTTTTTAGGTTGAGCAGCCGGTTCCGGTTGTTCAACAGCAGCCATACCACCCAGGATCTCGCCTTTGAAGATCCATACCTTAACGCCGATTACACCATAAGTGGTGTGCGCTTCAGAGGTGTTGTAGTCAATGTCTGCACGCAGTGTGTGCAACGGTACGCGACCTTCACGGTACCATTCGGTACGTGCGATCTCGGCACCGCCCAAACGGCCGCTGACTTCAACTTTAATACCCTTCGCGCCCAGACGCATTGCGTTCTGTACAGCACGCTTCATAGCACGACGGAACATCACACGACGCTCCAGCTGTGAAGTGATGCTATCAGCAACCAATTTAGCGTCCAGTTCCGGCTTACGGACTTCGGCGATATTGATCTGTGCAGGAACGCCAGCGATTTTCGCGACGACCGTACGCAGTTTTTCTACGTCTTCACCTTTCTTACCGATAACGATACCCGGGCGAGCAGTGTGAATAGTCACACGGATGCTCTTAGCCGGACGCTCGATAACGATACGAGATACAGACGCTTTAGACAGTTCCTTAGTCAGGAACTGACGGACTTTAAAATCGCTGTCCAGGTTGTCAGCGAATTCTTTGGTGTTCGCAAACCAGGTAGAGTTCCATGGTTTTACAATACCCAGGCGAATACCATTAGGATGTACTTTCTGACCCATTGCTAGTCTCCAGAGTCTCAGCGATCGGACACAACCACAGTAATGTGGCTGGTGCGCTTCAGGATGCGATCTGCACGACCTTTCGCACGCGGCATAATGCGCTTCATGCTTGGGCCTTCGTCTACGAAGATTTTCGCGACTTTCAGATCGTCGATATCAGCGCCATCGTTGTGTTCGGCGTTCGCAATGGCAGATTCCAGGACTTTCTTAACCAACACAGCAGCTTTTTTGTTGGTGTAGGTCAGAATATCCAGAGCCTGCGACACTTTCTTACCGCGAATCAGGTCTGCCACCAGGCGAACCTTCTGAGCAGAAGAACGAGCATGGCGATGTTGAGCAATAGTTTCCATCTCTTCCTCCTACTTATTTCTTCTTGGCTTTCTTATCTGCAGCATGGCCGCGATAAGTACGTGTCGGTGCAAATT
Organism: Pantoea sp. BRR-3P; assembly: GCF_039621635.1. NCBI lineage: Bacteria > Pseudomonadati > Pseudomonadota > Gammaproteobacteria > Enterobacterales > Erwiniaceae > Pantoea > Pantoea sp. BRR-3P. The sequence continues at coordinate 183,176 of NZ_CP155066.1, read as the reverse complement.
CACCCAGTTTGTGGCCGACCATTTCGTCGGAAACAAAGACAGGAACGTGCTGACGACCATTATGGACAGCGATGGTCAAACCGATCATGTTAGGGAAGATCGTTGAACGACGGGACCAAGTGCGCAGGGGCTTCTTGTCACCGCTTTCCACCGCTTTCTCTACCTTCTTCAGCAAGTGCAGGTCAATAAAAGGACCTTTCTTGAGAGAACGTGGCATGGCTTATCCTCTAAAATTATTTGCTACGGCGACGTACGATAAATTTATCAGTACGCTTGTTGCTACGGGTCTTCTTACCTTTGGTCTGAACGCCCCACGGAGTTACCGGGTGCTTACCAAAGTTACGACCTTCACCACCACCGTGCGGGTGATCGACTGGGTTCATCGCGGTACCGCGAACGGTAGGACGAACACCACGCCAACGGGTTGCACCAGCTTTACCCAGTACGCGCAGCATGTGCTCAGAGTTGCCGACTTCGCCGAGAGTTGCACGACATTCGGATTCAACTTTGCGCATTTCGCCTGAACGCAGACGCAGGGTAACGTAGGAACCTTCACGCGCAACGATCTGCACGTAAGTACCGGCTGAGCGAGCAATCTGACCGCCTTTGCCTGGCTTCATTTCTACGTTATGAACGGTAGAACCCACCGGGATGTTACGCATCGGCAGGGTATTACCTGCTTTAATCGCAGCATCAACGCCAGATTGAATCTGATCGCCGGCTTTCAGGCCTTTAGGGGCCAGGATGTAACGGCGCTCGCCATCTTTGTACAGAACCAGTGCGATGTTCGCAGAACGGTTCGGATCGTACTCAAGACGCTCAACAACTGCTGGGATACCATCTTTGTTGCGTTTGAAGTCAACAATACGGTAAGCCTGCTTGTGACCACCACCGATATGACGGGTAGTGATACGACCATTGTTGTTACGACCACCGGATTTGCTGTTTTTTTCTACCAGCGGGGCAAATGGTTTGCCCTTGTGCAGCTCTGGGTTCACCACTTTAACTACGTGACGACGACCCGGAGATGTCGGTTTACATTTAACAACTGCCATTGTCTTTCTCCTCCGACTTACTCAGCGCCGCCGACGAAGTCCAGATTCTGGCCTTCCTTCAGGGTGACGTAAGCTTTTTTCCAGTCGCTACGACGACCGATACGCTGTCCGTGACGCTTAACTTTCCCTTTAACGACCAGGGTGTTTACGTCTTTAACTTCTACTTCGAACAGTTTCTCAACAGCAGCAACGATCTCTGCTTTGGTCGCGTCTTTAGCAACTTTGAGAACGATGGTATTGGTTTTTTCCATCGCAGTAGATGCTTTTTCTGATACGTGCGGTGCACGCACTACTTTCAGCAGACGTTCTTCACGGATCATGCCAGCATCTCCTCAACTTGCTTAACTGCTTCCGCAGTCATAACGACTTTGTCGAAGGCGATCAGGCTAACTGGGTCGATGCCCGCTGCATCACGCACGTCAACCTTGTACAGGTTACGCGCAGCCAGGAACAGATTCTCATCCAGTTCACCGGTGATGATCAGCACATCTTGCAGCGCCATGTCTTTCAGTTTCTGTACCAGCAGCTTAGTTTTAGGCGCTTCTACAGAGAACGTCTCGACAACGATCAGACGGTCCTGACGTACCAGTTCGGACAGGATGCTTTTCAGCGCGCCGCGGTACATCTTTTTATTAACTTTTTGACTGTGGTCCTGCGGACGCGCAGCGAAGGTCACGCCACCTGAACGCCAGATCGGGCTCTTAACAGAACCTGAACGCGCACGGCCGGTACCCTTCTGGCGCCAAGGCTTTTTGCCTGAACCAGTTACTTCAGCACGAGTTTTCTGCGCACGAGTACCCTGACGAGCACCTGCGGCATAAGCAACAACAACCTGGTGAACCAGCGCTTCGTTGAAATCACGACCGAAGGTAGTTTCGGAAACAGTCAGCGCGCTCTGCGCGTCTTTCAGTACTAATTCCATTGCTATCCCCTTACGCCTTCACAGCTGGTTTAACAATCAGATCGCACCCAGTTGCACCCGGGACGCCACCTTTGACCAGCAGCAGGTTGCGCTCAGCGTCAACACGTACTACTTCCAGGCTCTGAACGGTTACGCGCTCATTACCCAGCTGACCAGCCATTTTCTTGCCTTTGAACACTTTGCCCGGAGTCTGGTTCTGACCGATAGAACCCGGAACGCGGTGTGACAAGGAGTTACCGTGTGTAGCGTCCTGGGTACGGAAGTTCCAGCGCTTAACGGTACCTGCGAAACCTTTACCTTTAGAGGTACCGGTAACGTCTACTTTTTTAACGTCAGCGAAAATTTCAACACTGATGCTCTGGCCAACAGAGAACTCTTCACCTTCGGTGCGGAATTCCCACAGACCACGGCCAGCGTCAACGCCAGCTTTAGCAAAATGACCTGCTTCAGGCTTGCTCACACGGCTTGCTTTTTTAGCACCGGTGGTAACCTGGATAGCTTGGTAACCATCGTTGTCCAGGCCTTTGACCTGAGTAACGCGGTTTGCTTCAACTTCGATAACGGTTACTGGGATTGAAACGCCATCTTCAGTGAAGATGCGGGTCATACCCACTTTTTTACCGACTAAACCAATCATTGTATCAACCTCTCAATCGCTCGATGACCTGATTAACCCAGGCTGATCTGCACGTCAACACCGGCAGCCAGATCCAGACGCATCAGAGCATCAACGGTTTTTTCAGTTGGCTCAACGATGTCTACCAGACGCTTGTGAGTGCGGATTTCGTACTGATCACGCGCGTCTTTGTTAACGTGCGGAGAGATCAGAACGGTAAAACGCTCTTTGCGGGTTGGCAGCGGGATCGGACCACGTACCTGCGCACCAGTGCGCTTGGCAGTCTCAACGATTTCCGCGGTTGATTGATCGATCAGGCGATGATCAAACGCTTTAAGACGGATACGGATTCTTTGGTTCGACATGAGACCAAGGCTCCAAACATTTTATAAACGAAAAGAATTACTACCCGCATCCATTACGATTGATGGAGGAGTGTAATCGTTCAGCATATAACTCCACAATTGGGAGTATTGTCAGGCGATACATAGACAGCTATCCCCTGCGATTCTGCTCGAATCGCGCCGCACCAATATCGGCAGGCCCGCGCATTATACGTAAATCAGCTTAGGAAGCAACCCGTGTTGTGTTTTTAACCACATCATTCTCGTTTTGAAGACGAAAAAACCCGCGACAATCGTTTTAATTGCCGCGGGCTGACGAGACATAGCTTGTTCAACATAAGTCTAATGTTCGTTTTGTTCTTTTAGTTGAGACTGAAGATAGTTTTGCAAACCGATTTTTTGCACTAGCTCGAGTTCCGTTTCCAGCCAATCGATGTGCCCTTCCTCCTCCGTGAGAATCTCAATCATCATGTCCCGGCTGACATAATCATGAACTTTGTCCGCATATGCTATTGCTTCGCGCAAATCCTTTGCGCCTTCAAGTTCTAATGCTAAGTCAGACTGCAGCATTTCCGGGACGTCTTCACCAATACGTAATCGCCCGAGATCTTGCAAGTTAGGAATGCCTTCCAGAAATAAGATGCGTTCGATGTACTTGTCGGCATGCTTCATTTCATCGATTGACTCGTGATACTCAACATCGTTGAGGCGTGTTAAACCCCAGTTCTTAAACATACGCGCATGAAGGAAGTACTGATTAATTGCAACCAGCTCATTCCCCAGCAATTTATTGAGATAACTTATGATTCTACCGTCGCCCTTCATTTTGCTTCCTCCGCTTCCAACTACATAAATCGTAGATGCGGATAGAGGGAAGTCAAAAAAACGCGACAGTTATTGTGGTTATTGCCAGGTGTGTCAGGCTATCTCTTTATACGGTGGTACGTTTTGCAGTTCATCTTCCATAATTTCCCGAGCAAAGCGCACACATTTTCCACACTGCTTACCAATCGGCACTAATTGGCGGAGCTGCTGCATGGATTTAGGTTGATAGCGGCGAACCACTTCGCGGAGGGTTTTATCACTCACGGCATTACACAAGCAGACGTACATTTACTGCGGACTCCCGTACAATTTATGATCAAATTGTAAATGAGAATTGTTTTTATTTCAAACCTGCCTTTTATGTGGATTTAGTCATAACTCAAATTTCAGGTAAAAAAAAGAGCACCTAAGTGCTCTCTTTTGTGCCGCGGAGGCTACCTTAGCAGCCTCCGACATTAACGCAATTAAGCGATAATTGTAGCAACAACACCCGCACCAACAGTACGGCCGCCTTCACGGATAGCGAAGCGCAAGCCTTCATCCATCGCGATTGGGTGGATCAGCTCAACGGTCATCTGAACGTTGTCGCCTGGCATTACCATCTCAACGCCTTCTGGCAGCTCAACGTTGCCGGTCACGTCAGTGGTACGGAAGTAGAACTGTGGACGGTAGCCTTTGAAGAACGGAGTATGACGGCCGCCTTCATCTTTAGACAGAACGTACACTTCTGAAGTGAACTTGGTATGCGGCTTGATGGTAGCCGGCTTAGCCAGAACCTGGCCACGCTGGATGTCTTCACGCTTGATACCACGCAGCAGAACGCCGCAGTTCTCGCCTGCCTGACCCTGGTCCAGCAGTTTACGGAACATTTCAACGCCGGTACAAGTAGACTTAACAGTCGCCTTGATACCAACGATTTCAACTTCGTCGCCCACTTTAACAATACCGCGCTCAACACGACCGGTAACAACGGTACCACGGCCAGAGATTGAGAATACGTCTTCGATTGGCAGCAGGAACGGCAGGTCGATTGCACGTACTGGCTCTGGGATGTAAGTATCCAGATGCTCAGCCAGCTCAATGATCTTAGCTTCCCACTCAGCGTCGCCTTCCAGCGCTTTCAGAGCAGAACCACGAACGATTGGAGTGTCGTCGCCTGGGAAGTCATATGCTGACAGCAGGTCACGTACTTCCATTTCAACCAGTTCCAGCAGCTCTTCGTCATCAACCATGTCGCACTTGTTCAGGAACACGATGATGTAAGGAACGCCAACCTGACGACCCAGCAGGATGTGCTCACGGGTCTGAGGCATAGGGCCGTCAGTCGCAGCAACAACCAGGATTGCGCCATCCATCTGCGCAGCACCGGTGATCATGTTTTTCACATAGTCGGCGTGGCCTGGGCAGTCAACGTGCGCATAGTGGCGAGTCGGGGTTTCATATTCAACGTGAGAAGTGTTGATGGTGATACCACGAGCTTTCTCTTCTGGCGCCTTATCGATTTCATCGAATTTGCTTGCCTTACCACCGTAGGTTTTAGCCAGAACGGTAGTGATTGCTGCAGTCAGGGTGGTTTTACCGTGGTCGACGTGACCGATGGTGCCCACGTTTACGTGCAGTTTGTTACGCTGAAATTGCTCTTTCGCCATGGCGATAATTCCTTACGTTGTGCCTTCATGATTCATGAAGGCATCAGTTAACATTTTTAAACCGTAGCTTATTTGCTACGAGCTTCAATAACGGCCTGAGCGACGTTGTTCGGCGCATCATCGTACTTCAGGAACTCCATGGAGTAAGAAGCACGGCCTTTGGTCAGAGAACGCAGCTGGGTTGCATATCCGAACATTTCAGACAGCGGAACTTCAGCATGGATCTGAACGCCAGTAGCGTTAGATTCCTGTCCTTTGAGCATACCACGACGACGGCTAAGGTCACCGATAACGTCACCGGTGTTCTCTTCCGGAGTCTCTACTTCAACCTTCATGATTGGCTCAAGCAGAACAGGCTGCGCTTTCTTAAAGCCATCTTTAAAGGCCAAAGAAGCGGCCAGTTTAAACGCCAGCTCAGAGGAGTCGACATCATGGTATGAACCGAAGTGCAGACGAACACCCAGATCAACTACCGGATAACCAGCCAGTGGACCTGATTTCAGCTGCTCCTGGATACCTTTATCAACCGCAGGGATGTATTCAGTTGGAATCACACCGCCCTTGATATCGTTGACAAATTCGTAACCTTTCGGGTTCACACCTGGTTCCAGCGGGTACATGTCGATAACAACATGACCGTACTGACCACGACCACCAGACTGCTTGGCGTGTTTACCTTCGATATCGGTAACTTTAGTACGAATCGCTTCGCGATAAGCTACCTGAGGTTTACCGACGTTCGCTTCAACGTTGAATTCACGCTTCATGCGGTCAACGATGATGTCGAGGTGCAGCTCACCCATACCGGCGATGATGGTCTGGTTAGATTCTTCATCAGTCCATACGCGGAATGATGGATCTTCTTTAGCCAGACGGCCCAGAGCAAGACCCATTTTTTCCTGGTCAGCTTTGGTTTTTGGCTCAACAGCGATAGAGATTACTGGCTCAGGGAATTCCATGCGCTCAAGAATGATGACGTTGTCTGGATCACACAGGGTGTCACCAGTGGTCACGTCTTTCAAGCCGATCGCCGCGGCGATATCGCCCGCACGAACTTCTTTGATCTCTTCACGTTTGTTGGCGTGCATCTGTACGATACGGCCCAGACGTTCGCGGTTTGACTTAACCGGGTTGAACACGGTGTCACCAGTGTTAACCACACCAGAGTAAACGCGGAAGAAGGTCAGGTTACCTACAAACGGGTCGGTAGCAATTTTAAACGCCAGTGCAGCAAACGGCTCATTGTCATCAGAGTGACGTTCAGCCGGAGTATCTTTACCGTCGTCCAGCATACCGTTAATCGCGGTAACGTCAGTCGGTGCTGGCAGGTATTCAACAACCGCATCCAGCATCGCCTGAACACCTTTGTTCTTAAATGCAGAACCACAGGTTACCAGGATGATTTCGTTTTTCAGCACGCGCTTACGCAGAGAAGTTTTGATCTCTTCTTCTGTCAGCTCTTCACCGCCGAAGAATTTCTCCATCAGCTCATCAGAACCTTCAGCTGCGGCTTCAACCAGATTCGCACGCCATTCTTCAGCCAGTTCCTGCATATCCGCTGGGATATCTTCGTAAACGAAGGTGACGCCCTGATCGGCATCGTTCCAGTTGATCGCTTTCATTTTCACCAGGTCAACAACACCGGTGAATTTTTCTTCTGCGCCGATAGCCAGCTGAAGTGGGACTGGGTTTGCACCCAGGCGCGTTTTCATCTGATCAACAACTTTCAGGAAGTTAGCACCCATGCGGTCCATTTTGTTAACGAACGCAATGCGTGGAACTTTATATTTGTTAGCCTGGCGCCATACGGTCTCAGACTGTGGCTGAACGCCACCAACTGCACAGTAAACCATTACTGCGCCATCAAGCACACGCATAGAACGCTCAACTTCGATGGTGAAGTCAACGTGTCCCGGGGTGTCGATGATGTTTACGTGGTGTGGTTCAAACTGCTTAGCCATACCAGACCAGTAACAGGTAGTCGCAGCAGAGGTAATGGTAATACCACGTTCCTGCTCCTGCTCCATCCAGTCCATGGTTGCTGCGCCGTCATGAACTTCACCGATTTTGTGGTTTACACCGGTGTAGAACAGAACGCGTTCGGTAGTTGTAGTCTTACCGGCGTCGATGTGCGCACTGATACCGATGTTACGGTAGCGCTCAATGGGTGTTTTACGAGCCATTTGATTCCTCTGTTTCTTAGACGTTCTAAGTTAAAAAAGCCCAGCAGGTGAGTCACTGGGACGCCCGCTGGGTTAATAACAACTACGTTGCTGTTACCAGCGGTAGTGTGCGAACGCCTTGTTGGCTTCTGCCATGCGGTGAACGTCTTCACGTTTCTTAACTGCAGTACCTTTGTTTTCTGCAGCATCAGAAAGTTCGTTCGCCAGGCGGAGAGCCATAGATTTATCACCGCGTTTACGAGCAGCTTCTACGATCCAACGCATTGCCAGGGCATTACGACGAACCGGACGGACTTCAACTGGAACCTGGTAGGTAGAACCACCAACGCGACGTGACTTAACTTCGACAGTCGGACGCACGTTTTCGAGAGCAACCTCGAACGCTTCCAGGCCATCTTTACCAGCGCGTTGAGCCAGGGTATCAAGCGCGGTATAGACGATAGATTCAGCAGTAGATTTTTTACCATCTACCATCAGGATATTTACAAATTTAGCCAGCAGCTCTGATCCGAACTTAGGATCCGGCAGAATTTTACGCTGACCAATGACGCGACGACGTGGCATGGAAATACTCCGTTGTTAATTCAGGATTGTCCAAAACTCTACGAGTTTAGTTTGACATTTAAGTTAAAACGTTTGGCCTTACTTAACGGAGAACCATTAAGCCTTTGGCTTCTTCACGCCGTATTTGGAGCGTGACTGCTTACGGTCTTTAACACCTGAGCAGTCCAGCGCGCCACGAACGGTGTGGTAACGCACACCTGGCAAGTCTTTAACACGACCGCCACGGATCAGGATCACGGAGTGCTCCTGCAGGTTATGACCTTCACCACCGATATAGGAGGTAACTTCAAAACCGTTAGTCAAACGCACACGGCAAACTTTACGCAGTGCTGAGTTTGGTTTTTTAGGGGTGGTGGTGTACACACGAGTACAAACACCACGTTTCTGCGGGCAAGCTTCCAGCGCAGGCACGTTGCTCTTTGCAACTTTGCGTACGCGTGGTTTGCGAACCAGCTGGTTAACTGTTGCCATTAAATAGCTCCTGGGATTTAGCTTTTTGCTTCGTAAACACGTAATAAATCGCCTCGTATTACTACGAGGAGGCAGAATTTTAGGGCTGTGTCAAAAGGGTGTCAAGAAATAACCAGGTTTTCGCTCTTACCAGGCCACTTGTTGTTGATGCTTCGCTGTCAAGGCAACGAAACCAGTATAGTCCAAACGTGCTACTTTGGTCGAAATTCGCTCAACCAGGCCGCGCGCCACCACATCTTCTTCTAACACCCACAGCATGGCCGGCGTGGCATTGAGCTTGACTAACATCTGGCTGCCTGCAAGAGCCGCAGTCACGCCATCCTGTAATAAAAGCAGATCGTCACCTTCCTGTAATAGCAGCAGCAGGCTATCAATGTCGCATTGCCAGGGAGATTGCAGCAGCGTGAAGAGCATGATTGGTTCTCAGAATCGAATAATACGATGATAAGTAGCAAGCTTCGCGCGAAGCGCTGCGGCGTCCAGCACCTCAGCGGCCAGCACGCGCTCCGCAGTCAGACTTTGTCCACGCGCCTGCAGCGAATCAGCACAAACATAACACTGGTCAATATCGTACAGCGCCAGTACGCCAAAAGTGGCGATATAGTTGCGCGCCAGTATCTGCTCGGGCTGCTGACCAGGATTCAGTTGCATTACCCCATCACCGATAAAGAACAGGCCGATGTCTTCACTTAACGCACCTGTGGCCAACACAGCATCAAGCCCTTCCCTGCCGGCGCTACTGCCGTGCGGAGCCTGAGTAAAGAGAAAAGCGACACGGTTCATCAGAATTGCACCAGCCGATCGCAGCGAAGCGCGGCTTCCGCCAGGGCACCCAAACCGCTCAGTTCAAATCCCGGCTGCAAATTACTGCCCGGCAGTTGCAGGCGCGTCGCCTCCTGCGCATCGGTTACACCACGGCGCAACGCGGCCGCTACGCAGATATTCAGTGCGGTACCCCTTTCACTACTCAGCTGCTGCCATTCACGCACCATATCGACCTCATCGCTGGCTGGTGCACTCAACTGGTTGGCGTTCAACACGCCTTCGCGATAGAAGAACACGCTCTCAAGCTGATGCCCAGCCTGCACCAGCGCACGTGCAAACAGCAACGCACTGCTGGCATGTTGGGTGCCGTAGGCAGGTCCGGTAACCAGCAAGGTGTAGCGCATTAGCGATCCTGCCCCTGAAAATCACCGCTTTTGAACTGGCGGATATAGAGGTAAACCGTATGCTTCGAGATATTGAGGCGATCGGCAACTTGGTTGATCGCATCTTTAATATCGAAGATGCCCTTTTCATACATATTGAGCACGATCTGGCGATTCTTCGCATTGTTAGAGACGTTACGGTCAGCGCTCACTTCTTCAATCGCGAACTCTAGCGTTTGCATGACCAGGTCTTCTACCGAGCTGGCAAAATTAACGTTGGAATCAACCTGCTGCATTTCCGGTGGCATAAAGGTCGACATAATCTGCGAGAACGGCACGTCAAGGTTCATGTTGATACACAGCAGGCCAATCACGCGCTGTTGACGATTACGAATTGCGATGGTGACCGATTTCATCAGCACGCCGCTTTTCGCGCGTGTGAAGTAGGCTCTGGAAACATTGCTGTCTGCGCCATGCATATCGTGCAGCATACGCAGTGCCAAATCGGTAATCGGCGAGCCCACCTTGCGGCCGGTGTGTTCACCGTTAGCGATGCGCACGGCTGAACATTTCAAATCTTCCAGAGAATGCAGCACGATTTCGCAGTGCGAGCCAATCAGCATCGCAAGGCCATCAACAACGGCTTCGTAAGATTTGAGGATATCGAAATCGGCTTGCTCGAACGGACGCTGCTCCAGTAAATCGAAGTCAGTCAGTTCACCGGGATTGAATGGATTAGACATCGAAGACATTACCCTAAATGGCTGGAGCCTGTCTCGACAGCTTTGGGGCAGACTCATATGGTGATAGTTATGCAGGCGCTAGTCTGGCAAATGTCGCCCGCTTATGCCACACCTTTACTGTGCCTCTTCCAAATAAAAGACGCCGCCCGGAGGCGGCGTCATACAGCAAGTGCAAATTACTGCGCTTTCTGATCGGCTGCGACCGGAGCCTGCGCTTTCTCGTCGGCTTTCGGCGCCGGTTTGATGTCGAGCAGCTCAACATCGAACACCAGCGTGGAGTTTGCCGGAATACCCGGAACACCATTTTTGCCATAAGCCAGATTCGGTGGGATCACCAGCTTGATCTTGCCGCCTTTCTTCACGTGCTTCAGACCTTCGGTCCAGCCTGGAATCACACCATCCAGACGGAACGACAGCGGCTCGCCACGGGTATAAGAGTTATCGAACTCAGTACCGTCAATCAGCGTACCCTTGTAGTTTACTACGACAGTGTCGCTGTCTTTTGGTGCGTTACCGGTACCTTCTTTCTCTACCTGATACAGCAGGCCAGATTCGGTTTTCTTCACGCCTTTTTCTTTGGCAAATTTATCTGCGTAAGCTGAACCCTTATCTGCGTTCTCTTTCGCATCTTTTTCCATCTTCTCTTGAGCGGCGCCTTTTACGCGACCCTCAAAGGCCTGCAGGGTTTGCTCGATCTCTTGATCAGAGAGTTTGCTTTTGCCACCAAATGCGTCCTGAACACCTGCGATCAACTGATCTTTATCCAGCTTGATGCCCAGTTTCTCTTGTTCCTTCAGAGAGTTGTCCATGTAGCGACCAAGGGAAGCGCCCAGCGCGTAAGCTGACTGCTGGTCTTCATTTTTGAAAGCAGCATTTTTTGGTGCTTGCGGCGCGGCCTGTGCAGCATCTGCTGCTGGAGCTGCGGCAGTTTCTGCTGCCATAGCCAGCGGTGCATTCAGCGCGACAGCCATGGTGGTAGCTAACAATGTGACTTTAAACAGTGATTTCATCCTTTCTCCAAAACCGAAGCCTCTCACCTCGGGAATCATTGCGGACTGAGGCCCACACTATAACTTTACGTGGCAGCGGCGAACACTCCCACAATGTAATTACCCGGTCAACCTCCGACCTTTTTTGCTTCAGGAAGTTTCATCAGAGATATAGGCGCTATGCGGCTTTTCAATGCAGTATGCCACTTAAAGGTAAAATATCAGGTGATTCTGAAGCCAAAGGCCGTAGAATCACGCCCGAAACAGCTTAACGCGTCGTACCGGCAGATGAGGAAAGATCATGCAATCAATAGAATGGGAACAACGCCTCGAGGCGCTGGAAAGCAAACTGGCTTTTCAGGAATACACCATCGATCAGCTCAATCAGACCGTGGTTCAGCATGAGCTGGAGATGATAAGACTGCGCGAGCAGGTTCGTCTGTTAGTGGATAAGGTGAAGGATAGCGCACCGTCGATGATCGCGTCGCAATCAGAAGAAACACCCCCGCCGCATTATTAAAAAAGAAAGGCCACCTAAAGGTGGCCTCGCAAAGCGTTACACTGATTAGTGGCTGCAGCCGCAACCGCCAGTGCCACAGCCGCCCTGGCCGTGATCGTGACCATGATCGTGGTCGTGGTCGTGATCATGATGATGACCATCTGCACCATGCACGTGGCCGTGCGCCAGCTCTTCTTCGGTTGCTGCGCGAATCGCGACAACTTCCACATTGAAGTTCAGATTTTGACCAGCCAGCATGTGGTTACCATCAACCACAACGTGCTCATCTTCAACTTCGGTGATTTCAACCGGTACTGGGCCCTGATCGGTTTCTGCCAGGAAGCGCATGCCCACCTGCAGTTCGTCAACGCCCATAAACACGTCTTTTGGTACGCGCTGTACGAGGTTGTCATCGTACTGACCGTAAGCGTCATTTGCCGGGATATGCACGTCAAACTTATCGCCTACATCATGATTTTCCAGCGCTTTTTCCAGACCAGAAATCAGGGAACCATGACCGTGCAGATAGTCCAACGGTGCACTCACCGGTGACTCGTCAACCAACACACCGTCTTCGGTACGAACCTGATACGCCAGGCTCACCACCAGGTCTTTTGCTACTTTCATGATATCTCCTAACCGTTGAGAACTAAGATCCCGTCCCATTGGTCAATTTTGCGTGCAATAACCAACCAGAAAGGTTCAAGACTGAGGATGCCAATTGTGTCGTGACATACTGCTCAGCGTTAATGGCGCCGATTGTAGCGGAATTCAATCCCGCTGTAAGTTCAAGCTTAAAAAAAGCTGAGCCAATGCGCTACTCAGGATGAAAAATGCCGATCACTTGCTCATTGCTGCGAACCTGATCGCGCACTTGCTTATCGGCTTCACGCATCTGATGGCCGCACTCGACGCACTCCACCACATCAACATTGTTTTCACGCCACAATGCTAACGTGTCTTTCTCCTGGCAGTGCGGGCAAACCGCACCGGCAATAAATTGTTTACGCATACTGTTTCCTGCCGTCGTTAAGGAACGGATAAATTAAGTATAGATCTACTCGTCATCCCAGCCGTCAAACTGGCGTTTTTCGTGCTGCATTTCGCGCTGGAAAATATCCTCTAACTCACGTCGGGCTTCACGCACACGCGAAACCTGCGCGCTGTCATCGTGGCTCGGCACCAGTTCGCGCAGCATACGCATGTCCAGACGGCGGAAATGTTGCTGCGCGCGCTGCGCCTGATGCGGATGCATCCCTAGCGAAATCAACGTCTTGCGTCCCAGCTCAAGCGCACTGGAGAAAGTCTCACGCGAGAACAGCGTAACCCCTGCCTGCAGCAGTTCGTGTGCTTCAACACGACCACGCGCGCGCGCCAGAATTTCCAGCTGCGGAAAATGCTGCTGGCACAGGTGTACGATGGACATCGAATCTTCCGGATCGTTACAAGTAATGACGATGGATTGTGCATTCTCCGCGCCAGCTGCACGCAGCATCTCCAGCTCGGTGGCATCACCATAGTAAACCTTATAGCCATATTTACGCATCAGGCTCACCGCAGAGATATCGCGCTCCAGCACCGTAATGCGTTTGTTGTTAGCCATCAACAAACGACCCACTACCTGACCAAAACGCCCAAAGCCAACCACAATCACCTGTGGCTGATCGTCCTCAACAAAATGCTTCTCGGCATTCTCATCGGGCTCGTTAAAGCGGTGCGCGAGTAAACGATCTATGGCGTTCATCAGCAGCGGCGTGGTCATCATGGAGAGCGTTACCGTCACCAGCAGCAGCGGCATTTGGTCGCCGCTAAACATCTTCGCTGAAGATGCCGCAGAGAACAGCACAAAGGCAAACTCGCCGCCCTGGCTTAACACGCCGGCAAACTGTTGACGCTCTGAGCTGCGCAAGCCATAAATGCGCGCGAGCACATACAGCACCAGCGTTTTCACCGCGACCAGAATCACCACGCCCAGCAGAATTTCAACGATGTGGGTATAAAGCACGCCAAGGTTGAGCGCCATGCCTACTGAGATAAAGAACAGCCCCAGCAGCAGCCCTTTGAACGGTTCGATGGCGACTTCCAACTCGTGACGATATTCACTTTCCGCTAACAGAATACCCGCGATGAAGGTACCCAGCGCCATCGACAGGCCGAGCGCGTCCATAAACAGCGCCGATCCCAGTACCAGCAACAGCGACGCTGCGGTAAACACTTCACGCACGCCGGATGCCGCAATAAAACGCAGGATGGGACGCAACAGATAGCGACCACCAATCAGCATTCCGGCAAACGCCAGCACCTTCATGCCCACTTTCAGCCAGTCAACGTGACCGCTGTCGCCGCCTGCCAGCAGCGGCACCAACGCTAATGCCGGAATCACCGCTAAATCCTGGAACAGCAGCACCGAGAAGCCGAGCTGACCAGACTCACTGCGGTTCATGCCTTTGTCACGCATCAGCTGTAGCGCCATGGCTGTCGATGACATGGCCAGACCAATCCCGCCAATCACTGCCGCCTGCCAGCTAAAGTCGGTGAGCCACAACAATCCCCCCAGGATCGCCGCCGAGATCAGCACCTGGGCCGCGCCCACGCCAAATATTGAACGGCGCAGCGACCAGAGTTTCGAGGGATTCAGCTCAAGGCCGATAATGAACATCAGGAACACCACGCCAAGTTCGGAGAAGTGCAAAATCTCCTCAACGTCGCTGATGAAACCCAGGCCCCACGGACCGATGGCAATCCCCGCCAGCAGATAGCCCAACACCGCACCAATGCCGAGACGCGCCGCAATCGGCACGATCAGCACAGCCGCAACCAGATAGATCACGCCGGCCGTGAGTAACGTTTCGCCTTCCATCACACCCCTCCTTGCGGCAGCGGTGAAGCCAGCCAGTCGCCATATGCCCGCGCGAAATTACGCATCACTTCTGGCGTTTGGCGTCGCGCCCAGTAAATCACCATCGGCGTCATCCAGTGCATACGGCACATCTGCGCCGTCAGCTCAAAGGGACGCATAATGTCACTCATCGGATAACGATTCAGACCGCTATGATGATAAGCCGCTTCCGGTTCGCCAGTGGTCACCACGCTGCGCCAGTATTTGCCCTCCAGCGCATTGCCATCCGGGCCGCTGGCAAAACCGCGCGACAGCACGCGATCTAGCCACTCCTTCAGCAGCGCCGGGCAGCTGTAGGTATAAAGTGGATGTTGGAAGACGATGATTTGATGCTCGCGCAGCAGCTGCTGCTCATAGTGAATATCAATAAAAAAATCCGGATAGTGGGCGTATAAATCGTGCACCGTGACGTGGTCCAGTTCCATAGCCGACTGCAGCAAAACCCGATTAGCAATCGAATCCTGTGATTCCGGATGGGCGTAAAGCAGCAAAATTTTGGGTGGCTGCGACATCGTTCCCCTCCAAAGCGTCGTCACGGCACAGGAATTCCGCTACCATGCTCGACGCAACAAACATTATCGAATTATGTTGCCGACAAATTAACATATTCTGACGATACGGCGCTTATGATTGTCTTTTCAGCACTACAAATTCGCCGCGGCACCAACGTGCTGCTGGATAACGCAACGGCCACCATCAACCCTGGGCAGAAAGTCGGCCTGGTGGGCAAAAACGGCTGCGGCAAATCGACGCTGCTGTCGTTGCTCAAGGGCGAAATCAGCAGCGATGCCGGCAACGCCACGTTCCCCAGCAACTGGGCGCTGGCGTGGGTCAACCAGGAAACCCCGGCGCTGAGCAAACCCGCGCTGGATTATGTTATCGATGGCGACCGCGAATATCGTCAGCTTGAATCTGAATTGGCCGATGCCAATGCGCGCAACGATGGCAACGCTATCGCGCTGCTGCACGGCAGGCTCGATGCCATTCAGGCGTGGAGCATACCTGCTCGCGCCTCCAGCTTGTTGCACGGTTTGGGCTTTAGCCAGGAACAATTAATGCGGCCGGTGAGCGATTTTTCCGGTGGCTGGCGTATGCGCCTCAACCTTGCCCAGGCGCTGGTGTGCCGTTCCGATCTGCTGCTGCTGGATGAACCGACTAACCACCTCGATCTCGATGCCGTAATCTGGCTGGAACGCTGGCTGAAAAGCTATGAAGGCACGTTAGTGCTGATTTCGCACGACCGCGACTTCCTCGATCCGGTGGTGGATAAGATCATCCACATCGAACAGCAGACGATGTTCGAATACACCGGTAACTACAGCTCGTTCGAGCGTCAGCGCGGCGCCAAACTGGCGCAACAGCAGGCGCTGTTCCAGAGCCAGCAGGAAAAAGTGGCGCACCTGCAGAAGTATATCGACCGCTTCCGCGCTCAGGCGACCAAAGCTAAGCAGGCGCAGAGCCGTATTAAAATGCTCGAGCGCATGGAGCTGTTTGCGCCCGCGCACGTCGACAACCCGTTTAGCTTCAGCTTCCGCGCGCCGGAAAGTTTGCCGAATCCGTTGCTGAAAATGGAAAGAGTCACCGCCGGTTATGGCGAGCGTATCATTCTTGACGCCATCAAACTCAACCTGGTGCCAGGTTCACGCATTGGCCTGCTGGGCCGTAACGGCGCGGGTAAATCGACGCTAATTAAACTGTTAGCGGGCGAATTAGAAGCGCTGGATGGCAAAGTTGGCCTGGCGAAAGGTATCAAGCTTGGCTACTTCGCTCAGCATCAGCTGGAGTATCTGCGTGCCGATGAATCACCGCTGCAACATTTGTCCCGCATTGCGCCGAAAGTGCTCGAACAACAGCTGCGCGACTATCTGGGCGGCTTCGGCTTCCAGGGCGATAAAGTCAGCGAAATCACTGAACGTTTTTCCGGCGGTGAGAAAGCGCGTCTGGTGCTGGCCCTGATTGTCTGGCAGCGTCCGAACCTGCTGCTGCTCGATGAACCGACTAACCACCTCGATCTGGATATGCGTCAGGCACTGACCGAAGCGCTGATTGATTTTGAAGGCGCGCTGATGGTGGTATCGCACGATCGTCATCTGCTGCGCGCCACCACCGACGATCTTTATCTGGTGCATGACGGCAAGGTCGATGTGTTTGAGGGCGATCTGGAAGATTATCAGCAGTGGCTGAGCGATGTGCAGAAGCAGCAGGCACAACAGGATGCCGCGCCGAAGCAGGATAACGGCAATAGCGCGCAATCCCGTAAAGATCAGAAGCGCCGCGACGCTGAACTGCGCGCGCAAACCCAGCCGCTGCGTAAAGAGATCGAGAAGCTTGAGAAGCAGATGGCGAAGTGGCAGAGCCAGTTGAGCGATGCTGAAGCGCAATTGGCCGACAGCGCGATTTACGATCAGAGCCGCAAAGCCGATTTGAATGTGGCATTGCAGCGTCAGGCAGAAAGTAAGGCCGCGCTGGAAGAGGTCGAAATGGCATGGCTCGATGCGCAGGAACAGCTGGAGCAGATGCTGGCACAGTGATGTACGACGCCCTCACCCCAGCCCTCTCCCGCAAGCGGTAGAGGGAGCCGATCGAGCATAAATTCAATACAGAGCACCACCTAAACATTCCCTCTCCCGCCTGCGGGAGAGGGTTAGGGTGAGGGCCAGCCTTAAACCGGCTTATCCCCCATCACCGTCGCGCGATGCATCACCCGCCGCGCTGGATAATAATCCGCGTTCGCATAATGTTGCGTTACGCGGTTATCCCAGATCGCCACATCATTCTCCTGCCAGCGCCAGCGCACCTGAAACTCAGGCTTAGCGGTGTGCCAGAACAGGAAGTTGAGAATCGCCTCGCTCTCTTTTTCGCTCAGTCCCAGCAAACGCGTAGTAAAACCTTCGTTCACAAACAGCGCTTTGCGTCCGCTGACCGGATGCGTGCGAATCACCGGATGCTGCACCGGCGGATTTTTCGCCACCGCCTGCTGCCAGCGCTGGTGCTCCTCTTCCGTTTTGCGGTATTTGTACTCCTGGAACGACTTTTTAAAATCGTGTTCCGCCTGTAATCCACTTAACAGCTGCTTAAACGGCTCAGACAGCGCTTCATACGCCGCAATCCCGCTAGACCACAAAGTGTCACCGCCGCTTGCTGGCAGCAGCTTCGAAGCCAGAATGGCAATTGCCGGCGGCGTTTCAATAAAGGTGACATCGGTGTGCCAGTTGTCGTTATCCGGCGGGTTGTCCTGATGCGTATCCAGCACAATGATCTCTTCCACACCCTCGGCATGTGGATAAACCGGATGGATATGCAGATCGCCAAAGCGAATCGCCAACGCACGTTGCTGCTCAGGGGTAATCACCTGATTACGCAAGAAAAGCACCTGATGGCGCAGCAGGCCGTGATAAAGCTGCTCAAACTGGGCATCACTCAGCGGACGACTGAGATCGACATCGCTGACCTGCGCCCCGATATACGGGCCCAGAGCGGTAAAAGTAAGACGTTCGTTCATTGCTGTTCTCCATTCCAGGGCGTCAGGCGGCGCTGCAACGCGCGCAGACCCAGTTCTAAGCCAAAGGCAATCAGGGCAATTACGGCGATACCGGCCAGCACCACATCGGTGGCGAGAAACTCACCGGCCGACTGCACCATAAAGCCGAGCCCGCGCGTAGCGGCAATCAGTTCGGCCGCGACCAGCGTTGACCAACCTACGCCGAGACCAATCCGCAAGCCGGTGAGGATTTCCGGCAGCGCGCCGGGCAGAATCACAAAACGCAGCAGCTGCCAGCGCGAGGCACCCAGCGCCTGCGCAGCGCGAATTCGCACCTGCTGCGCATTCTTCACCCCCGCCAACGTCGATAACGTCACCGGGGCGAAAATCGCCAGATAAATCAGTAAAATTTTTGAGGTTTCGCCGATGCCGAACCAAATCACCATCAGCGGCAGATACGCCAGCGGTGGCACCGGACGATAAAGCTCAATGAGCGGATCCAGCAGGCCGCGAATCGAGGGGCTCAAACCCATCGCAATACCAACCGGAATGCCAATCAGCGCGGCAAAGAATAGCGCCACCAGCATACGCGCCAGGCTGGCACCTAAGTGCTGCCAAAGCGTAGCGTCCATAAAGCCTTGCGGGCTGGCAATTAATATCAGTTTTTGCAGCACCACCTGCGGCGGCGGTAAAAACAGCGGCGCAATTAAACCGAGCGTCGTGATGCCCCACCACAGCAACAGCAGCACGCCTACGCTCAGCAAACTGAGAGAGAACTGGAGGGAAAATGGCCAGCGCAGTCTGCGACGACGCGTTTGGGTTTTCTCATCAATCACCGCACTCATAGGAATGCCTCGCGCTGGGAAAAGACCTGATTCAACACATATTCCCGACGTTCGATAAACGCCGGGTCGGATTTAATAGCGCGGCACGGTTCCCCGGCGGCGAAGCGCTGGCCAAAATCGAGCTTCAGGCGTTCCACTACGCGGCCCGGGCCGGGTGACAGCAGAACTAATTCACTGGCAAGGAACACCGCTTCTTCGATGTCATGGGTGATCAACAGAATCTGCTTGCCGGTATCACGCCACAGCGTCAGCAGCAGGGTTTGCATCTGTTCACGGGTAAACGCATCCAGCGCGCCAAACGGCTCATCTAACAGCAGCAGCTGAGGATCAGCCGCCAGCGCACGCGCAATGCCCACGCGCTGACGTTGACCCCCAGAGAGCTGCCAGATAAAACGCTTCTCTGCACCTTCAAGTCCTACTTTGCGGATTAAACGGCGTGCAATGTTATGGCGCTCCGCCTTCGCCATCCCCGCCAGTTGCAAGCCGAACGCAACGTTATCAATCACGTTACGCCACGGCAGCAAACCTTCATTTTGAAACACCACGCCGCGCTCGGCGCCCGGCCCTTGCACCGCTTTGCCATCCAGCGTAATGCTGCCGGATTCAAGCGGCAGAAAGCCGGCGATGAGATTCAGCAGCGTGGTTTTGCCACAGCCGGAGGGGCCCAGCACCACCAGCAGATCGCGGCTGCCCAGCTGCAGATTGATATCCTGCAGCGCGGGTTGACCGGCGTAACGCGCATTGAGATGGGTGATGTTGAGCATACGGCCTCCGTTATTTCGCTAAGGGTGCAACGAATCGCGTGGTGACGAAGCTGCTGTAATCGCTGTCGGCCTCAGGTACTTTGCCCTGCTCTTTCAGGAAGTTTGCGGTATCAACAATCGCTTTGTTTACCGGCTTACCGAGCTGCTCGACCTGCTGTTGCGCAGTCAGGTACGTGTTGCCTTTTACCAGCACCGGCACATCCCCTTCAGGAACGCCGCTCAGGCGCGCCAGCTTGCTCAAATTGTCTGGCTGCTTCAGCCATTGATCTGGATTCGCGATGTAAGCCTGCTGCGCTTCAACGGCGCTGCGCGCAAAGGCGGTGACGATTTCCGGATGCTGCTGCGCGAAATCTTTACGCACTACCCAGACGTCCAGCGTTGGTGCGCCCCATTTGCCCACCTGCGAAGAGTCGGTCAGGACATTGCCATCTTTCTCCAGCTCATTTACCGCCGGAGACCACACGTAGGCGCCATCAATGTCACCGCGTTTCCAGGCGGCAATAATCGCCGGTGGCTGCAGATTCACTAACGTCACCTGCGAAGGCTTGATGCCCCAATGTTTCAGCGCGGCGAGGAAACTGTAATGGGTGGTAGAGATGAAGGGCACGGCGATGCGCTTGCCGATCAGATCTTTGGGATCCTTGATGGTTTTCTTCACTACCAGCGCTTCGGAGTTACCGAGCTGGGAGGCCAGCAGGAAAGCTTCAATCGGCAGTTTTTGCGTGGCGGCGACAGCCAGCGGGCTGGAGCCGATATTACCGATTTGAACGTCGCCCGACGCCAGCGCACGCAGCACGCTGGCACCGCTATCGAATTTACGCCAGTCAACCGTCGCGCCGCTCTCTTTGGCGAAGGTGTTATCTGCCTGTGCCACTTTGGCCGGTTCAGCCGACGTTTGATACGCCACGGTGACATTGACCGCCTGCGCCTGGAACGCCATCAGGGCCAAAGCCGCAGCCACCGCCGTTATTGTTTTTTTCGTTGCCATCATCACTCACCCCAATGTGTTTTTGTGAGGGCAGTTTCTCCAGCGACAGTAGTTTCATAAAGGAATTAAAAATTATCCCTAATGACGATCCGTTCTTAGATCAACATCGGGCAAGCCTATGCAAAAAGCGCAAATACAAAGAACAGGCGAAATGATAAATATGTCACGCGCTCACATTAGGACTGTGATATTGATAGACTTCTCATTTTTCCTCATCTCCTACAAACGGTCCTAATCCATGTCGATTGAGAAAGTCGCGCACTTAGCGGGTGTGTCAAAAGCCACGGTTTCACGGGTTTTGAACCACAATCCCGGCGTGCGTCCGGATACGCGCGCCAAAGTGCTCGCGGCCATCGACATTTGTGATTACCAGCCAAATTTACTGGCGCGACAATTGCGCACTGCTCAAAGCCATATGCTGCTGGTACTGATTCCCGACATTACCAATCCGTTCTGCTCCCGCGTGGTTCAGGGCATTGAGGCCGAAGCCGAAGCGCAGGGCTATCACATCCTGCTGTGCAACTCCGGATCGCAGCTGCGGCGCGAAGCGGCCTACATTGCGCTGCTGACCGGTAAAGTGGTGGATGGCGTGATCACCATGGATGCGGCGGCGTGCCTGCAAGAGCTGAAAGAGCTGATTGGCGATGCTCCCTGGGTGCAGTGTGCCGAATACGATCCCTCAATCGCGGCATCCAGCGTGGCGATTGATAATAAAGAAGCCGCATTCGAAACCGTGTGTTACCTGGCGAGCAAAGGCCGCGGGCGTATTGCGCTGGTGAACTGCGATATGCGCTACCTCTATTCACATCAGCGTGAAGAGGGCTATCGCAATGCACTGGAAAAACTGGACCTTAATTGGGGCAGCGTGGCCTATGCGGAAAACGTTTCGTGCGACGCGGGCAGCGCGGCGTTGCGCGAACTGCTAACGCTGCCTGAGCGCCCTGATGCGGTGTTTGCGGTTTCGGATGTGCTGGCGGTTGGCGTGATTCATGCGGCTTTGGAAGCGGGTTTGCGCGTGCCAGAAGACTTAGCGGTGGTGGGATTTGATGGCATCAACTTTACCAGCAGTCTGAATCCGCCGCTGACGACCATCGAGCAGCCGATGAATCGCATGGGCGCGCGTAGCGTACAACTGTTATTGAATCGGATTCGCCAGCCAAACTCGCCGGTGGTGCATGAGGTGTTACCCTGGAAGCGCGTCGAGCGCGCTTCCAGTTAACTCAGCGCCAGATCAGCAACACGCAGGCGGCGGTAAGCAAGCCCATTGCCAGATTGAAGATTTTCCATGCGCGCGGGCTGCGCAGCAGACGTCCAATCAGCGAACCAAAGCCCATCCAAATCACGCCAGAGACCACGTTTACCATCGCCATGCCGATGCTAATCGCCACCACTGAATGAAGATATTGGCTACCAGCAAGGCTAAAGCTGGCAACCGCACCCAGCGCCATCAGCCAGGCTTTCGGATTGATCAACTGCAACAAGCCGCCTTGCCAGAACGGCATCTGCTTCACATTGACGTCATCGGTTTCCAGCTTTTCATATTCAGCGGTGGCGATTTTCCACGCCAGCCACAGCAGATAGAGGCTACCGGCAATCTTCAGGATCAGATGTAGTGAGGGATAAAGCAGGATAAGACTGCCGATGCCAAATGCCACCATCAGCAACATGACTTGCATGCCAATCATGATACCAATGAGCAGCGGTATGGTGCGCAGGAAGCCAAAATTAGCACCAGAGGCGGTAAGTAACATATTATTGGGCCCGGGCGTGATGGCTGCGACCCAAAGAAAACCTAACATTGATAAAAAAAGACTCAGTTCCATGTATATTCGGGTGCTCCTCACCCAGTAAAGCGAACAACCCATCGAAGCTATCAGCGACTTATGCATCAGACAAGCCTTTACCCAAGCTATTTTGATCGCCCCAGCGGCGAGCGCTTTAAACCACTGCGCGGATTCACTAACGCGCATCTGCAAACGCTGCTGCCGCGCATTTTACGCCGCCGCGTTACCCTACGCCCGCACTGGCAGCGTCTTGACCTGCCCGACGGTGATTTTGTTGATTTAGCGTGGAGCGAAGATCCGGCGCAGGCACGTCACAAGCCGCGCATGGTGATGTTTCACGGTTTGGAAGGCAGTTTCCGCAGCCCTTATGCGCATGGCTTGATGCAGGCGTGCCAGGCGCGTGGTTGGCTGGCGGTGGTCATGCACTTTCGCGGCTGTAGCGGCGAGCCGAATCGCCTGGAGCGCATCTATCACTCCGGTGAAACCGAGGACGCCACCTATTTCCTGCACTGGCTGCGGCGTGAATGGGGAACCGTACCGACCGCTGCGGTTGGCGTTTCGCTGGGCGGTAACATGCTGGCTTGCCTGCTGGGCATGCAAGGTAATGATGTGCCCATCGATGCTGCCATCGCCATTTCGGCACCGCTGGCGTTGGAACCATGCAGCACCAAGCTGGATGTCGGCTTCTCACGTTTCTATCAACACTATTTACTGACGCAGCTGAAAAAGAACGCCACGCGCAAATTACATGCCTGGCCCGGCACGCTGCCGGTCGATCTCAGCCAGCTGCGCGCTTTTCGCCGTCTGCGTGAATTTGATGATGCAATAACCGCTCGCGCGCACGGTTTTGTTGATGCCAACGACTATTATCAACGTGCCAGCGCCATGCCGCTGCTGACCGGCGTACGCAAACCGCTGCTGATCATCCATGCACAAGACGATCCTTTTATGACCGATGCTGTGATCCCGCGCCCTGAGCAGCTGTCAGCCTCCATTCAATATCAACTGACGCAGCAAGGCGGCCACGTAGGTTTTGTGGGTGGCACCTTACTCAAACCGAAAATGTGGCTAGAACAGCGCGTGCCCGACTGGCTCTCAACTTATCTGGATGTGCAATTGTGATTATTCCGTGGCAAGAACTAGAAGCAGAAACGCTGGAAAACCTGATTGAAACGTTCGTGCTGCGCGAAGGCACCGATTACGGCGAGCAGGAACGAAGCCTGATGCAAAAAGTGGCCGACGTGCGCCGTCAGCTGGAGCGCGGCGACGTGGTGCTGGTATGGTCGGAGCTGCATGAATCCATCAACATCATGCCGAAGGGTGAATTTCGCGGCTGATGCACCCAGCGGCAATTCGTGGTAACAATGCTCATCGCCGGACTTCACAGGGAGCTCTGTTATGTCAGCCAGGCATCCAATTATTGCCGTCACCGGTTCCAGCGGCGCCGGAACCACTACCACCAGCCTCGCCTTCCGCAAGATTTTCCAGCAGCTGAATCTGCATGCGGCGGAAGTCGAAGGCGACAGTTTCCATCGCTACACGCGTCCAGAAATGGACATGGCGATCCGTAAGGCGCGCGACCTTGGTCGCCATATTAGCTATTTCGGCCCGGAAGCGAATGACTTCGGCCTGTTAGAGCAGACATTCAAACACTACGGTAAAACCGGGCTGGGCGAATCGCGTAAATATCTGCATACCTATGATGAAGCGGTACCGTGGAATCAGGTTCCGGGCACCTTCACGCCGTGGCAACCGCTGCCGGAAAACACCGATGTGTTGTTCTATGAAGGCCTGCACGGCGGCGTTGTCACGCAGCAGCAGAATGTGGCAGAACATGTTGATCTGTTGGTTGGCGTGGTGCCGATTGTTAATCTCGAGTGGATTCAGAAGCTGGTGCGCGACACCGGCGAGCGCGGCCATTCACGCGAAGCGGTAATGGATTCAGTGGTGCGTTCGATGGAGGATTACATTAACTTCATCACGCCACAGTTCTCGCGCACGCACATTAACTTCCAGCGCGTGCCGACCGTCGATACCTCAAATCCGTTTGCCGCACGGGAAATCCCGTCATTGGATGAGAGCTTCGTGGTGATCCATTTCCGTGGCTTAGAAGGGATTGCGTTCCCCTATCTGCTGGCGATGATTCAGGGATCGTTTATCTCCCACATTAATACGCTGGTGGTACCCGGCGGGAAAATGGGATTAGCAATGGAGCTGATTATGCTGCCGCTGGTGCAACGACTGATTGAAGGGAAGCGGATTGAATAAGAGTGATAGGTCGCCATTAATGGCGACACTACGAAATGAGCGCGTTTTGTAGGGTGCGCATTAATGCGCACCTGGAAGCATTAACGTTCGATCACTTCATAGCTATGGGTGATTTCCACGCCTTTGCCCAGCATGATCGCCACCGAGCAATATTTTTCCGCTGACAAATCAACCGCGCGGGAAACCGCCTTATCACTCAACGCTTTGCCGCTGACAATAAAATGCAGGTTGATGTGGGTAAAAATACGCGGTGCTTCTTCGCGGCGTTCAGAGGTGAGTTTCACTTCGCAATCGGCCACATCGCTGCGCCCTTTTTGCAGAATCGAGACCACATCAATGGCGCTGCAACCCCCTGCTGCCATTAACACCATCTCCATTGGACTTGGCGCTTTATCACCGGAATTCCCGTCCATTAACACCTGATGTCCGGATGAGGATTCTCCGAGAAAGGTAAGACCTTCCACCCATTTCACTCGTGCCTGCATGATTCTTTCTCCTGAAGCGGCGGTTTTGCCGCCAGAGTACGCTTTCACCTGATAAACAGCAATCCAGACTATTCCCCCGTTTGCTGAAGCGAGACAACACAAGACAGCTCGCAAAAGCTGTGCTACAAACAGTGCTGAAAATATTTTCGTCGTTACAGACGAAGGCGGGAAGAATCAAAAGCGTAGCTTAAGAATGACCCGGAATAATTTTTCCATTACTGGAAACGCTCGACGATTAAACCGCCTGACAGGGAAAAAATGCCCCCTGTATTTTGGGCACGATTACAACAGAGGATAATAGCGAATGGTTCTCGGCAAACCGCAAACAGACCCTACACTCGAATGGTTCCTGTCCCATTGCCATATTCACAAATATCCGTCCAAAAGCACGCTCATCCATCAGGGTGAGAAAGCGGAAACGCTGTACTACATCGTGAAAGGTTCCGTAGCGGTACTGATTAAAGATGAAGAAGGCAAAGAGATGATTCTCTCCTACCTCAATCAGGGAGATTTCATCGGCGAACTCGGTCTTTTCGAAGAAGGCCAGGAACGTAGTGCCTGGGTGCGTGCGAAGTCTGCCTGTGAAGTGGCTGAAATTTCCTACAAAAAATTCCGTCAGCTGATTCAGGTAAACCCGGATATTTTAATGCGACTTTCGTCGCAAATGGCGCGTCGTCTGCAAGTGACATCAGAGAAAGTGGGCAACCTTGCTTTCCTTGACGTAACAGGACGTATCGCGCAAACGCTGCTTAATCTGGCTAAACAGCCAGATGCGATGACTCACCCAGACGGCATGCAAATTAAAATCACCCGTCAGGAGATTGGTCAGATCGTGGGCTGCTCACGCGAAACCGTGGGTCGTATCCTGAAAATGCTGGAAGATCAGAACCTGATCTCTGCACACGGTAAAACCATCGTCGTCTACGGCACCCGCTAATTTCTTCTCACCCACGGCGTGATGGCAACATCGCGCCGTTTCTATTTGCGATGAGCTGATGTGGCGCCGAATCATCTATCATCCTGAAGTTAACTATGCACTGCGGCAAACGCTGGTGCTGTGCCTGCCTGTGGCTCTCGGCTGGCTGTTTGGCGATCTGCAAAAAGGTCTGCTGTTCTCGTTAGTGCCTGCCTGCTGCAATATGGCGGGTCTGGATACGCCGCACAAACGCTTTTTCAAACGCTTGATTGTGGGTGGTTCGCTGTTTGCCACCGGCAGCTTCCTGATGCAAATTTTGACCGCTTACCAGATTCCGCTGCCGTTGATCCTGCTGGCGCTGCCGCTGCTGATCGGCGTGACCGGCGAAATCGGCCCGCTGCATGCACGCCTGCTGCCCGCCACCTTAATCGCTGCTATCTTTACGCTCAGCCTGGTTGGGCGCATGCCGATATGGGTGCCGCCGCTGCTCTATATTGGCGGTACGCTGTGGTACGGCTTGTTCAACTGGTTCTGGTTCTGGCTGTGGAAAGAGCAGCCGATGCGTGAATCGCTCAGCCTGCTGTTTCGCGAGCTGGCGGATTATTGCGATGCCAAATACACCTTACTGACACAGCTGACCGATCCGGAAAAAGCGTTACCGCCGCTGCTGGCGCGCCAGCAGAAAGCGGTCGATCTCATCACTACCTGTTACCAGCAAATGCATATGCTGTCGGCCAGCCGCGATAACAGTCACAAGCGCCTGACGCGCGCCTTCCAGGTGGCGCTGGATTTGCAGGAACACATCTCGGTCAGTCTGCATCAGCCCGAAGAGGTACAGAAACTGGTGGAGGAGAGCCACGCTGAAGCGGTGATCCGCTGGAACGCCAAAATCATCTCCGCACGTTTGCGCGTGCTGGCTGATGCAATTCTCTATCATCAGCTGCCGGATCGTTTTCACATGGAGAAACAGCTGGGTGCGCTGGAGAAAATTGCCCGTCAGCATCCGGATAACCCGGTTGGCAACTTCTGCCTCTATCACTTCAGCCGCATCGCCCGCGTATTGCGCACGCAGAAGCCGCTTTACACGCGCGATCTCATGGCCGATCGTCAGCGCCGCTTACCGCTATTGCCAGCGTTGCGCAGCTATTTATCATTCAAATCTACCGCGTTACGCACCGCGGCCCGCTTTGCCGTAATGCTGATGTTTGGTAGCGCACTGGCGCTGTTCTTCAACATTCCTAAACCTTACTGGATTCTGATGACCATCATGTTCGTCAGCCAGAACGGCTACAGCGCCACGCGCGTGCGTATTCAGCACCGTGCGCTGGGCACCTTTGCCGGTTTGCTGATTGCCGCCGCCTCGCTGCGGCTGGCGGTGCCGGAGTCGATCACTCTGCTATTTATGCTGGGCATCACGCTGGCGAGCTATCTGATCACGCGGAAATATTACGGCTGGTCGATGATTGGCTTCACCGTCACCGCGGTGTATTCACTGCAGCTGCTATCGCTCAACGGCGCGCAATTCTTGTTGCCGCGCATGATGGACACGCTAATGGGCTGTTTGATTGCTTTCGCCGGTATGATTTGGCTATGGCCACAGTGGCAAAGCGGGCTGCTGCGTAAAAATGCGCACGATGCGCTGGAAGCTTATCAGGACGCACTGCGCTTGCTGCTCGGACCGGAACAGGCGCCGGAAAAGCTGGCTTATCAGCGCATAAAGGTCAATCAGGCGCACAATGCGCTGTTCAACTCCCTGAACCAGGCGTCGAGCGAGCCCGGCTTCAACCTGCAATATTTGCAAGACATGCGCATGTGGGTGACGCACAGCCAGTTTATCGTTGAGCACATCAACGCCATGACGATTCTCGCGCGCGAGCACACCATGTTGACGTCGAAGCTGGCGGAACGGTATCTGCAATCCTGTGAAATCGCGCTGCAGCGCTGTCAGCAGCGGCTGGCGTATGACGGGCCGGGCAACGACAGCAATATTCTGGAAGCGCCGGAGAATCTTAACGAAGGGCCGGTAACGATTGTCGAACAGCACGTGAAGCGGATTTTGCAGCACCTTAACGTCATGCACACTATCTCTTCACTGGCGTGGAGCCAGCGACCGCATCATGGCCGCTGGCTCAAGGCGTTACGCCCAAAAGCGGATTAAGCGGCCAGCACCTTTTCAATCGCCGTAGCGAAACGCGTCATGCCTTCGGCGATGTCGGTTGGCTCAATCACCAGCGACGGCACTAAACGAATCACATCGCTCCCGGCGGTGAGAATCATCAGCCCTTCCGCAGCAGAAGCATTGAGGATGTCGCGCGCCTTGCTGGCGAACTGCGGCTGCAGCGCGGCACCTATCAGCAGACCTTTGCCACGAATCTCGCTGAAGATAGCGAATTTACTGTTGATGGCCTGCAGCGCTTCCACAAACTGCTGGCGGCGCGCTTCCACACCTTCCAGCACTTCCGGAGTATTGATGATATCCAGCGCGGTTTCCGCAATCGCGCAGGCCAGCGGATTGCCGCCGTATGTGGTGCCGTGCACGCCCGGCGCCATCACTGCCGCAATGTCATTGGTGGTCAACATCGCGCTTACCGGGAATCCGCCGCCCAGCGCTTTCGCGGTGGTCAGGATATCGGGCTTGATGCCGTAATGCTCGTAGCTGAACAGCTTACCGCTGCGGCCCATACCGCTCTGTACTTCATCTAATACCAGCAGCGCATTATGTTCGTCGCACAACGCACGCAGGCCCTGCATAAATTCCTGCGTAGCCGGTACCACGCCGCCTTCGCCCTGAATCGGTTCTACCACAATGGCGCAGGTGTGATCGTCAATCACCGCTTTTACCGCGTCGAGATCGTTGAACGGCACATGCACGATGTCAGCCGGTTTTGGCCCGAAGCCATCGGAATATTTCGGCTGCCCGCCAACCGACACGGTAAACAGCGTGCGGCCATGGAACGCATTGTGGAAAGCGATAATTTTGCTTTTGAATGGGCTGTGTTTTTTGCAGGCATAATAGCGCGCCAGCTTGAAGGCCGCTTCGTTGGCTTCTGCGCCGGAGTTACCGAAAAACACGCGGTCGGCAAAGGTAGCAGCGATCAGTTTACTCGCCAGACGCAGCGCCGGTTCGTTAGTGAACACGTTGCTGGTGTGCCACAGCGTTTCGCCCTGGGTTTTCAGCGTCTCCACCAGCGCCGGATGACAATGGCCCAATGCCGTCACCGCAATACCGCCTGAGAAATCGATATACTCTTTGCCCTGCTGATCCCACACTCGGCTGCCCTTGCCTTTAACCGGCACAAACTGCGCAGGTGCATAAACAGGCAAAATTACGTTATCGAACGTTTCCCGGGTTACCGCTAGTTTTTCCGCTGCCATTGACGACCTCATCGGGTTATTTGTTGAGCTAGTGTGAAATTATAATCACAAAATATGCATAAAAAATCACACCATGGCAAATATAAGTTACGCGCTGAGGAAATTAGCCAGCAGCTGGTGACCTTGTTCACTGAGGATGCTTTCCGGGTGAAACTGCACGCCTTCCAGCGGCAAGGTGCGATGGCGGAAGCCCATGATCTCATCCGGTTCGCCGTCGCGCAGGCTCCACGCGGTAATTTCAAAGTCTGCAGGCAGCGTATCGCGCGCCACAATCAGCGAATGATAGCGCGTCACGGTCAGCGGATTATTCAGGTTGCGGAACACGCCTTGATTGCTGTGCTGAATGCGCGAGGTTTTACCGTGCATCACCTGCCGCGCGCGTACCACCTGCGCGCCATATGCCTGAGCGATCGCCTGATGCCCAAGGCAAACCCCCAGAATCGGCACACGTCCGGCGAAGTGACGAATAGCGGCAAGCGAGATGCCAGATTGGTCCGGCGTACACGGACCCGGCGAAATCACCAGATGCGTCAGCGGCAACGCTTCAATCTCTTGCAGCGTAATGGCATCGTTGCGCACCACGCGCACATCAGCGCCCAATTCGCAGAAGTATTGGTAGAGATTCCAGGTGAAGGAGTCGTAGTTATCGATTAGCAGTAGCATAGCGCCCTCAGGCCAGTAAAAGCGGCGCTATTCTACCCATTTTAGCTAATCGGGCTCACCACTTTCGCAAACTGCGCGGTAAGCGGAGCCAGATCGCCGGCGACGCCCGCCGAGATCGCCGCGCGCCATTCATCGCGCTTGAGCGTGTCCCACGCCAGCTGGTACCCGGCGTGCAACGCCAGCTGTTCGAAGAAGATACGCTGCGCGCGTCCATTGCCAGCGCGGAACGGATGCAGGACGAAAATCTCACAGTAGTAGTGCGCAATCCGTGCCGCAAAGGTTTCCACTGCCAGGTCGGCCAAACCGCGCTCCTCTTCCAACGCCTGCATCAGCGCATTGCCCTCTTTCTCGATATATTCGCAGTGGCAATAGGGCGTTTCATCACGCCAGATATCGATAGTGCGCAGCTCTCCCGCCCAGCTATAAAGATCCTGAAATAGCGTGCGATGAATATGGCACAACCGCGGCAAGCCGATGCTGCGCGGCCCCAGTTCTAACGTCGCCAGGCGCGCGCTGCTGAAGGCCAGTTCGGCTTTACGCAGCTGCGCTTCATCGTGAATGTCGAGGCGATTCTTGAGCACGTTGTCGTTTTGCCACAGATAGGGATCGCGCACCGCCAGGCTGTTATCCGCCATATTGCCTCCTCAGCGACGCAAGTCGTTCTTCGGCATGTTCCGCATCGATCAAGGGTTCAGTAGATGTGTATCCGGCCAGACGACAACTGGCTTGATAGCTCGCAGCGCGCTGCTGCTGCCACAAGGTGGCTTTTTGTTTCTCGGTGAGTTTGCTGGTCATAGCGCCTCCGGCTGGCAATGAGCCCTAAGTATAAGCAGCAATTTTTTGCTTTGCCGGAGGGGCAATAACGCGCCCAACAAAAATGGCGCGTTTCGCGATTAAGGCAGGACTTTGGCGGAAAGGATAACAATCGGTTTTGATGGCACATTTTGGTACGGACCCACATCTTTGGTCGGTACCTGAGCAATCTTATCAATCACATCCTGGCCTTTCACAACTTTACCAAACACTGCATAACCGAAATCACGCTGACCGTGATCGAGGAAGGCGTTATCTGCCACGTTGAGGAAGAACTGGCTGGTGGCGCTATCTTTATCTGCGGTGCGCGCCATCGAAATGGTGCCACGCAGATTACGCAAGCCGTTGTCGGCCTCGTTTTTGATCGGCGCAACAGTTTGCTTTTGCTGCATATCCGCCGTAAATCCGCCGCCCTGAATCATAAAGCCAGGAATAACGCGGTGGAAAATGGTGTTGTTGTAGAAACCGTTGTTGACGTAATCAACGAAGTTTTTCACCGAAACCGGGGCTTTCTGGTTGTTCAGTTCGAGTTCGATATTGCCCGCAGAGGTGGTGAGCAGCACATGTGTATCCCCTTTTGCTGCCAGCGCGGCAGAAGATACGGAAGAGAGCGCTAACAGGGCAACTGCCGCTGTCAAAGTACGTTTAAGCATGAAAGATTCCTTACCATGGAGAGCTAGCTCAAAAACGAGATTGATTGTAAAGAGCAAGTAATCCAAGAGCCAGCGTTTTACCGATATTTACGTGGATGTTGCGATTGTCATACTTTTGCCGCCACGCAATCATTTGCGTGATTAAAATCACACTATTAGTGAAATATCCCCAGCTTGTTTCACTCGTTGTTTATTAAGATCACAGTTGCACTTACAATTCATGACACTTTTTGCCAATCTCGGCGCTTCACAGGTTCAGAACATGACAAACCGTAATCGGCTCGGCCTTACCTGGATTAGCTATTTCTCCTATGCGCTTACTGGCGCACTGGTGATTGTTACCGGTATGGTGCTGGACAATATCGCACAGTATTTCCAGCGTCCTATCTCAGAAATGAGTAACACCTTTACCTTCCTTAATGCGGGCATTTTGGTGTCAGTGTTCCTGAATGCCTGGCTGATGGTCATTGTGCCGCTGAAGCGCCAGCTGATCTTTGGCTTTGTATTGATGATTCTTGCCGTCGCCGGCCTGATGACCAGCCACGATCTCACCGTGTTCTCGCTGTGCATGTTCGTGCTCGGCGTGGTCAGCGGCATCACTATGTCGATCGGGACCTTCCTGATCACTCATCTTTATGATGGTCGTCAACGCGGCGCACGTCTGCTGTTTACCGATTCGTTCTTCAGCATGGCGGGCACCATTTTCCCGATCATCGCGGGTATCCTGCTGGCGCGCGCGCTGCCATGGTATTGGGTTTATGCCTGCATCGGCGTGATTTATCTCGCGATTTTTGTACTGACGCTGTGCATTGAGTTCCCAGTATTGAAGAGCGAAGCCGCTAAGCCCGGCGTGGAGAAAGAGAAGTGGGGCGTCGGCGTGCTGTTCCTGTCGATTGCAGCACTGTGCTACATCCTCGGCCAGCTCGGCTTCATCTCGTGGGTGCCAGAATACGCCACCAAATCGATGGGCATGGACATTGCCGCTGCCGGTCAACTGGTGGGTAATTTCTGGACCGCCTATATGGTTGGCATGTGGGTCTTCAGCTTCGTGCTGCGCTTCTTCGATCTGCAGCGCATCCTGATGGTGCTCGCGGCACTGGCAACCGGTTTGATGTACTGGTTCGTCACGTCCAACGATGCCAGCATGCTGCACTGGATCATCATGACGCTGGGCTTCAGCTCAAGCGCGATTTACACCACCATCATCACGCTGGGCTCGCTGCAAACTAAGGTCTCTTCACCGAAGCTGGTGAACTTCATCCTGACCTGCGGCACCGTCGGCACCATGCTGACATTTGTGGTAACCGGTCCCATCGTGGCAAAAGGTGGCGCGCATGCGGCACTCTCAACCGCCAACAGTTTGTACGCCGTGGTATTTGTGATGTGTGTTCTGCTGGGCTTTGTGACTAAACATCGCCAGCACGGCCATGTTACCCACTAAGTTCGACGGGCGGAGTTCGCTCCGCCCTGCTCTTCAGCGCTTAAACGTCACCGCCTCTTTCTCTGCTAAATAGATCTCACTGCTGGCTGGCTGCGTCGCTGCCACCACCATCCCTTTGCGCAGCGAATAACGCACCGGCACCTGTCGCCGGACCGCATCAAATCCACTCTCTGCCGGCAGAATAATCAAACTGGCATCGTTGCCCGGTTGAATACCGTAATTTGCCAGCTGCAGGGTTTTGGCGCTGTTTGCGGTAATCAGCTGCAATCCGTTATCGATCTGCTCGTAACCCATCAGCTGACAGACGTGCAGTCCCATATGCAGCACCTGTAGCATGCTGGCGGTACCAAGCGGATACCAGGGATCGAACACGTCATCGTGCCCAAAACAGACGTTGATATGGGCCTCCAGCAGCTCTTTCACCCGCGTGATGCCGCGACGCTTGGGATAGCTATCAAAGCGCCCTTGCAGATGGATATTCACCAGCGGATTGGCAACGAAATTGATATTGGAAAGCTTAAGCAGGCGAAACAGCCGCGATGTGTAGGCATTGTTGTAAGAGTGCATCGCCGTGGTGTGGCTGGCGGTGACGCGTTCGCCGTTGCCATCGCGATGCGCCAGCGCCGCCACGGTTTCGACAAAACGCGACTGCTCATCGTCGATCTCATCGCAGTGCACATCCACCAGCCGATCGTAGCGATTGGCCAAAGCAAAAGCTTTATGCAGCGACTCAACGCCGTATTCGCGGGTGAATTCGAAGTGCGGAATGGCACCCACCACATCTGCCCCCATGCGTAGCGCCTCTTCTAATAGCGCTTCACCATTGGGATAAGAGAGAATGCCTTCCTGCGGAAATGCCACAATCTGGATATCGATCCACGGTGCCATCTCTGCTTTCACTTCCAGCATCGCTTTTAACGCGGTTAGCGTGGGATCGGAAACATCAACGTGGGTGCGCACGTGCTGAATACCGTTGGCGATTTGCCACTTCAGCGTTTGCTGCGCGCGCTGTTTCACATCTTCATGGCTGAGCAGTGCTTTACGCTCAGCCCAGCGTTCAATGCCCTCAAACAGCGTGCCGGATTGATTCCAGGCTGGTTCGCCAGCGGTTTGCGTGGTATCGAGGTGAATGTGCGGTTCGATAAACGGCGCGCTGGCTAGCCCGCCTTCCGCATCCAGCGCATCAGCCTGCTCAACCGTGTGTGGCGGCTGCGGTCGAAGGTGCGCAATCTTGCCGTTGTCGATTTCGATCTGCCACAAGCCTTGCTGCCCTGCTACGCGCAGGTTGTTGATCCACTTCAGTGATGGATTTGCCATGCCGTTCTCCGCTAAAACACAAAATCTAAAGCTAGCATGAAAACCAATGTCACCGCGGGCACATTCCGTAGCGGCGCCATTTATTGCGCGATGAATCGCGCCGCGAGGGAATGTGCGGCGAAGAAAATGATTGGGTAATTATCAACCAAATAAGCCACTTAACTAATTCGTTCAAAATCAGTTACATACCTCTAAATGGGTATATAAAGGCGCGCTTGATGCATATCAATAAGCGCCAAAAGCGCCGCGCTAAGGTAGGCGCAGATACCGCAATTTTTGAGGCAAGCATGAGCAAGCACAGTGTCGTTATCATTGGCAACGGCATGGTCGGCCACCGCTTTATAGAAGAACTTATCGACAAAGATGAATCGAATCAGTTTGCGATAACCGTTTTCTGTGAAGAGCCCCGGGTCGCCTATGATCGCGTCCACCTTTCCGCCTATTTCTCCCATCACACCGCTGAAGAACTCTCGCTGGTGCGCGAAGGTTACTATCAGAAGCATCAGGTAAATGTATTACTCGGCGAACGCGCCATCACCATTAACCGCGACGAAAAACTGATTCACTCGAATACCGGTCGCGCAGTGCATTACGACACGCTGATTTTCGCCACCGGTTCCTATCCATGGATTCCGCCCATCAAAGGCGCGGAAGGCAGCGACTGTTTCGTCTATCGCACCATTGAAGATCTTAACGCCATTGAAGCCTGTTCACGCCGCAGCAAACGCGGCGCGGTGATTGGTGGCGGATTACTGGGGCTCGAAGCGGCGGGCGCGCTGAAAAATCTAGGCATTGAAACCCACGTGATTGAGTTTGCACCGGTGCTGATGGCGGAACAGCTCGATCCCCAGGGCGGCGAGCAGCTGCGACGCAAAATCGAGCAGATGGGCGTAGGCGTCCACACCGGCAAAAACACGCAGCAGATTGTTCACCATGCTACAGGTGGCAAAACGCTGGAGTTTGCCGATGGCAGCGCGCTGGATGTCGATTTCATCGTCTTCTCCACCGGTATTCGCCCGCAGGATAAGCTGGCCAAACAGTGCGACTTAACGCTGGGCGAGCGCGGCGGCATCGCCATTGACGATCGCTGTCAGACCAGCGATCCGGCGATTTATGCGATCGGTGAATGTGCCGCGTGGCAGAACCGTATTTACGGCTTAGTCGCACCGGGCTACAAGATGGCGCAGGTTGCCAGCGATGCCGTGGTTGGCCGCGACAACCTGTTTGCCGGTGCAGACATGAGCGCCAAGCTGAAACTGCTGGGCGTGGATGTCGGTGGCATTGGTGACGCGCATGGCCGCACGCCGGGTGCGCGCAGCTACCTGTGGCTCGACGAGCAGAAAAACATCTATAAGCGCCTGATTGTCAGCGAGGATAACCGCACATTACTGGGCGCGGTATTGGTGGGAGATACCAGCGATTACGGCAATCTGTTGCAGCTGGCGCTGAATAACATCCCGCTACCGGAAAATCCGGAAGGGCTGATCCTACCGGCAGGCAGCGGCGATAAACCGGTAATGGGCGTTGATTCGCTGCCGGATAGCGCGCAAATCTGCTCCTGCTTTGACGTGAGTAAAGGCGATATCGTCAAAGCCGTGCAGGGTGGTTGCCATACCGTAGCGGCGCTGAAAGCCGAAACGCGCGCGGGTACCGGCTGCGGCGGCTGTATTCCACTGATTACGCAGGTGCTGAACGGTGAATTGAGCCGTCAGGGCATCGACGTTAACAATCATCTGTGTGAGCACTTCCCCTACTCGCGTCAGGAGCTGTATCACCTGATTCGCGTGGAAGAGATCACATCGTTTGACGCGCTGCTGGCCAAATATGGTCAGGGCTACGGCTGCGAAGTGTGTAAGCCCACCGTGGGTTCGCTGCTGGCCTCCTGCTGGAACGAGTACGTGCTGAAGCCGCAGCTGGCACCGCTGCAGGACAGCAACGATCTGTTCCTCGGCAATATCCAGAAAGATGGGACTTACTCGGTGATCCCGCGCTCGGCCGGCGGTGAAATTACCCCGGAAGGGTTGATGGCGATTGGCACCGTGGCGCGTCAGTACAATCTCTACACCAAAATCACCGGCTCGCAGCGTATTGGCCTGTTTGGCGCACAGCGTGACGATCTGCCAGCTATCTGGACGCAGCTGATCGCGGCCGGTTTTGAAACCGGACAGGCGTATGCCAAAGCGCTGCGCATGGCGAAAACCTGTGTGGGCAGCGTCTGGTGCCGCTTTGGCGTTGGCGACAGCCTTGGCTTCGGTATTGAGCTGGAAAACCGCTACAAAGGCATTCGTACCCCGCACAAGATGAAATTTGGCGTCTCCGGCTGCACGCGCGAGTGCGCGGAAGCACAGGGTAAAGATGTCGGCATCATCGCCACCGAGAAAGGCTGGAACCTGTATGTGTGCGGTAATGGCGGCATGAAACCACGTCATGCCGATCTGCTGGCTGCCGATCTCGATCGCGACACGCTGCTGAGCTATCTCGATCGTTTCATGATGTTCTACATCCGCACCGGCGACCGCCTGCAACGCACTTCGCTGTGGCTGGAAAGCATGGATGGCGGCATCGATTACCTGCGCAGCGTCATTGTTGACGACAAGCTCGGCCTGAATGCGCAGCTGGAGAGCGAACTGGCACGTCTGCGTGGCGAAGTGATCTGCGAATGGACAGCAACGGTGCAAGATCCTCAGCAGCAGGCTCACTTCAACACCTTTATCAACAGCGACCAGCGCGATCCGCTGGTGCAGCATATTAACCAACGCGAGCAGCATCGTCCGGCACGTCCCGACGAGCGCATTGCGGTCACTCTGATTGAGGAGATTGACGCATGAGCCAGTGGCATTCCGTGTGTGAACTCAAGCAAATCCTGCCTGCGACCGGCGTGTGTGCGCTGGTCAAAGGCCAGCAGATTGCTATCTTCCGTCCACGTGACGATGAACAGCTCTACGCATTGAGCAATATCGATCCTTTCGCCCAGGCCAGCGTGTTATCACGCGGCCTGATTGCTGAGCACCAGCAAGCGCTGTGGGTGGCTAGCCCGCTGAAAAAGCAGCGCTTCCGCCTAAGTGATGGCTTCTGCCTGGAAGACGAAGCACGTTCGGTGGCGAGCTATCCGGTGCGAGTCAGCAAAGGCCGGGTTGAGATTTGTGCCTGACCGCATTCCTTTACTTAATGAGACGTCACTATGTTTACTGACACCCTGAATAAATGTGCCGCCAATGCGGCACGCATTGTGCGTACCGCGCAGCACAGCCCGCTGGCCTTCTGGATCGGCTCGGCGATGGCTGGTGCTTACGTTGGTTTGGCCATCATCCTGATTTTCACCTTGGGCAATCTGGTCGATCCGGCTTACCGTCCGCTGCTGATGGGCGCCACCTTCGGGATCGCGTTGACGCTGGTGATCATCGCCGGTTCCGAGCTGTTCACCGGTCATACCCTGTTCCTGACCATTGGCGTGAAAGCCGGCACCATCAAGCAAGGCCAGATGTGGTGTGTACTGCCGCAAACCTGGCTGGGGAATTTAATCGGCTCCGTGCTGGTCGCACTGATCTATTACTATGCGGCAGGCCCATTGCTCCCCAATGCTGGCTCGCTAATTCATAGCGCCGCGCTGGCGAAAACCACGCAGCCAGCCATGGCGCTGTTCTTCAAGGGCGCACTGTGTAACTGGCTGGTATGTCTGGCAATCTGGATGGCACTACGCACCGAAGGCACGGCGAAGTTCATCGCGATCTGGTGGTGTTTGCTGGCGTTTATCGCTTCCGGCTATGAGCACTCCGTAGCCAATATGACGGTCTTTGCACTGTCATGGTTTGGTCAGCATAATGCGGACCTCACTTTGAGCGGCATCGGCCACAATTTGCTGTGGGTAACGCTGGGCAACATGTTCTCCGGCATGGTGCTGATGGGTCTCGGTTATTGGTATGCCACCCCGCTGGCGCAGCGTCCACAGGCCGAAGCGCAAGCCACGCCGCTCAAAGCGGTATAACCATTTTCAGCCCGCCCCGTGCGGGCTTTTTTTAGGATGAGCTATGGACTACTTTCCGCTGTTTTGCCGCCTGCAGGGCAAACGCTGTTTGCTGGTAGGAGCGGGAGATGTAGCAGAACGCAAAGCGCGTTTGCTGCTGGATGCCGGTGCCGATCTGCACGTTGGCGCGCTGGATTTCTCCCCCGCGTTTCAGCAGTGGGCACAACAGGGAAAGGTGACCTTATTAACCGGCGCGTTTGATGATGGCTGGCTGGACTCGTGCTGGCTGGTGATTGCCGCCACCAATGATGATGCGGTCAATCAGCAGGTGGCTTTCGCAGCCGAGCAGCGTCGCATCTTCTGCAATCTGGTGGATGCGCCGCAGGAAGCCAGCGCGATCATGCCATCGATTGTCGATCGCTCACCGCTGATGATTGCCGTTTCGTCCGGCGGCCGCGCGCCGGTGCTGGCACGTTTGCTTCGGGAGAAGCTCGAAGCGATGCTGCCACAGCATCTCGGAGAGCTGGCGTCCCTGGCCGGTTCGTTGCGTGGCCGTGTGAAGCGCACCTTTGCCAGCATGGCGCAGCGCCGCGCGTTCTGGGAACGCTTCTTCGTGAGCGATCGTCTGGCACAAACCCTGGCGAATGGCGATCGCCCACGTGCTGATGCCATCGTCGATAACTTGTTCGATGCCCCGCTGTCGCAGC
Source organism: Pantoea sp. BRR-3P (assembly GCF_039621635.1). NCBI lineage: Bacteria > Pseudomonadati > Pseudomonadota > Gammaproteobacteria > Enterobacterales > Erwiniaceae > Pantoea > Pantoea sp. BRR-3P. The sequence continues at coordinate 143,805 of NZ_CP155066.1, read as the reverse complement.
AAGGTGAAGTAGTGCTGGTCGGCGCCGGACCGGGTGATGCCGGATTGCTCACGTTGAAAGGTTTGCAGCATATTCAGCAGGCCGATGTCGTGGTGTATGACCGCTTGGTTTCAGAACCGATTCTCAATCTGATACGTCGCGATGCTGAGCGCATCTTTGTCGGCAAACAGGCCGGTCATCACTGCGTACCCCAAGCGCAAATCAACCAGGTTTTACTCGAACAGGCTCAAAGCGGCAAACGCGTAGTACGCCTTAAAGGCGGCGATCCCTTTATCTTTGGGCGCGGTGGTGAAGAGCTGCAGTTGCTGGCACAACACCATATTCCGTTTAGCGTGGTGCCGGGCATCACGGCCGCATCGGGCTGTGCTGCCTACAGCGGCATTCCGCTTACGCATCGCGACCATGCGCAGAGCGTACGATTCGTGACGGGCCATTTACAGCAGCATGGCGAGATTGAATGGCGCAAACTGGCGGCGGAGCAGCAAACGCTGGTGTTCTATATGGGGCTGGCGCAAGCGCCGGAAATCCAACAGCAGCTGTTGCAGCACGGCATGGATGCCGCTATGCCGGTGGCGATCGTACAGAACGGCACCACGCCGCAGCAACGCGTGGAAACCGCAACGCTGGCAGAGCTGGCGACGTTGGCGCAGCAGTTTGAAAGTCCAGCGCTGATTATTGTCGGTCGCGTAGTGGCGCTGCGGCCTCAATTACGCTGGTTCTGAACCACCAGGCCATCGCACAAATAAAAACGGCGGATCATGATGATCCGCCGTCGCGTTCTCGCCGGCAAACCGCTTAGGGTTGTGCGACAAAACCTACCGCTTCGTACACTTTCTTCAGCGTTTCCTGCGCATGCGCGCGGGCTTTCGCTGCGCCATCGCGCATCACCTGATTCAGCAGCGCTTCGTCGTTACGGAAACGATGATAGCGCTCCTGCAAGTCGGTCAGCATGCCTGAAACGGCATCCGCGACCGCGCCTTTCAGATGGCCATACATTTTGCCTTCAAACTCCTGTTCCAGCTCGGCAATGGTTTTGCCGGTTACGCCCGCCAGAATATCCAGCAGGTTAGAAACACCGGCCTTCTCTTTGACGTCGTAGCGCACCACTGGCGGCTCAGCAGAGTCTGTTACCGCGCGCTTGATCTTCTTCACCACCGCGGTGGTGTCTTCCAGCAGACCAATCACGTTATTACGGTTGTCGTCTGACTTAGACATTTTCTTGGTCGGTTCAAGCAGCGACATGACGCGCGCGCCTGATTTCGGAATGAACGGCTCCGGCACTTTGAACACATCGCCGTACAGCGCATTGAAACGCTGAGCGATATCGCGGCTCAGTTCCAGATGCTGCTTCTGATCTTCGCCCACCGGCACCTGATTGGTTTGATACAGCAGAATGTCAGCTGCCATCAGCACCGGATAATCAAACAGGCCCGCGGTGATGTTTTCCGAGTAGCGCGCTGATTTATCTTTGAACTGCGTCATGCGGCTCAGCTCACCGAAATAGGTGTAGCAGTTCAGTACCCAACTCAGCTGCGCATGTTCAGGCACGTGCGACTGAACGAAGATGGTGCTTTTCGCCGGATCGATGCCGCAGGCAAGGTACAACGCCAGCGTATCCAGCGTGGCTTTACGCAGCGCAACCGGATCCTGGCGGACGGTGATGGCGTGCAGATCGACGATGCAGTAAATGCAGTGGAAATCATCCTGCATCTGCACCCACTGACGCAGCGCACCCATATAGTTGCCAATGGTCAGTTCACCGGAAGGCTGGGCGCCGCTGAAAACGATGGGTTTGCTCATGTTATGTCCTGATAATCACAGCCCGATAGCGGGCAAAAGTTCGTCAAAAGAGTCGAGAGTTAAATCGGGATGGCTGGTCGCAATTGGCTCACCGTAGTTGTAGCCAAAAGTCATACCGATGTTCGGTACGCCTGCCGCCTGGGCTGCGAGAATATCATTGCGCGAATCGCCGACAAACAGCAATTGTCCGGGAAGCACGCCAAAATGGCCGAGCACAAGGAAAATGGCCGCTGGATGCGGCTTTTTCACAATCACATCATCGCCGCCAATAATCTGGGTAAAGTAGTCAGCAATGCCGAGCGACTTCAACAATGGCGCGACAAACGGCGTAGGTTTGTTGGTGACGATGGCCAGCGGCAGGCCTTTTGCCTGCAGCGCCGCCAGCGTCTCTTTCACCCGCGGGAACAGGGTGCTGCCCGCTTCCACCGTTTCGGCATAGTACTTATCGAACAGCGCACGCGCATCGCGCTGCTCTTCAGCATGCGGTTCGCGACCCAACGCCCAGGTCAGCGCGCGGGTCATCATCACATCCGCGCCGTTGCCAATCCAGGTTGATGCTAACGCCACACCCGGCGGCGGCAGTTGCAGATCGCCCAGCGCGTGATCGATCGCCTGCGCCAAACCCGGTGCGCTATCCACCAGCGTTCCGTCGAGATCGAACGCCAGCGCGCGGATATCAGTGAAATGAGCCATTAACTTTCTCCAGTTCGCCACGCATTTCATCGATCACTTTTTTGTAATCCGGGTGACCAAAGATCGCGGAACCGGCAACAAACATATCGGCACCGGCGGCAGCAATCTGGCCGATGTTGTCGATCTTCACGCCGCCATCCACTTCCAGGCGAATGTTGTAGCCGCTTTGATCGATCAGGCGACGCGCTTCGCGCAGTTTGTCGAGCGTGCCGGGAATAAAGGATTGCCCACCAAAGCCCGGATTCACCGACATCAGCAGAATGATATCCAGCTTATCCATAACATAGTCGAGGTAGTCGAGCGGCGTAGCAGGATTAAATACCAAGCCGGCTTTGCAACCGTGCTCTTTGATCAGCTGCAGCGTGCGATCAACATGCTCGCTTGCTTCCGGATGGAAAGTAATGAAGGTGGCGCCAGCTTTCGCGAATTCCGGGATCAATGCATCCACCGGCTTTACCATCAGATGCACATCAATAGGTGCAGTGATACCGTAATCGCGCAGCGCTTTCAGCACCATCGGCCCCATCGTCAGATTGGGAACGTAGTGGTTATCCATCACATCGAAATGGACGACATCGCCACCTGCCGCCAGCGCTTTGGCTGTGTCTTCACCTAAACGCGCGAAGTCAGCAGACAGAATTGAAGGGGCCAGTAAAAATTGTTTCATCCGATTCTCCCAATTTTGTGCGCCAGCCGGAGCTGGCGTAATGCCTTGGTCGCGGACGAAACAGGCTAGCGGAAAAGCGCTAGCAGTTCGTCGACCTGTGTGCGACCACTTATGCTTCGGCTGATGGAACGCCGGGCTTTAACTACGTGTAAATCCGCATTCTGGTACCACTCACGCGTGAGCACCGTATCGTGATTAGAAATCAGCACCGGTATGCGGTTTTGTTGCGCCAGCTTATTGGCCAGTTCCGCCAGATGTTGCTGCTCACGCAGGCTAAAACTGTTGGTGTGGTAAGCGGTAAAATTCGCTGTCGCCGACAGCGGCGCGTACGGTGGGTCACAATAAACCACCGAGCCCGCTGGGGCGTTAGTCAGAGTAACATCGTACGATTCACAGACAAAGGTCGCTTTTTGCGCCCGTTCGGCAAACCACAGCAGTTCAGCTTCCGGGAAATACGGCTTACGGTAGCGGCCAAAAGGCACATTAAACTCACCGCGCAGATTGTAACGGCAAAGACCGTTGTATCCGTGGCGATTAAGATAAAGAAACAGCACTGCGCGCTGATATTCATCTTTGCTGGCATTGAATGCGATGCGCTGCGCGTAGTAGGTTTCCGCCGTATTACCTTCGGCATTGAAAAGCTGGCGCGCGTCTTCAATGAACGCCGCAGTACGCGTTTTGACGATGTTATAGAGATTGATGAGATCGCCGTTGATGTCCGCCAGGTGATAGCGGTCATAATCGGTGTTGAGGAATACTGAACCAGCGCCGACAAAGGGTTCGATTAAACAATCACCTTGTGGCAAATGACGACGGATGTCATCAAGGAGCGGGTATTTCCCTCCGGCCCATTTCAGAAAAGCGCGATTTTTTTTCATGCTGTCGTGGTTATTACATCTTAATGATTGGCTGTGGTGAAACCGACAGCAGCTCTGCGCTTTAAACGGGGCCGCACCTGCGCGGCCCCACATCAATTACTGACTTTCTTTTTTCACCTGGCTAAGCGGTTTGACCCACGGATTCGCGGCACGCACTTCTGCTGGCAACGATGCCACCGCGCGTTTCGCATCGGCTGGCGTAGCGTAAGCTCCGCTCACCAGCACATACCAGGGTTCACCGTTGCGCGTGGTTTTATACACGTGATAACCGCTCAGGTTTTGTTTTCTCGCCCAGGCATTCAGGCTCTCTTCTTTCGACGCACCGCTCAGCTGCAGCGTGTAATTGCCGCCCGACGGCAGCGATTTGCTGGCGCTGCTGCTTGCAGGCGCAGCATTGCGCGCCGGCGTAGTGTGCGTCTTGCTCTCTTTTACCGGTGCGGGTTTGGTCGCGGCCGGTGCTTTGTGCGTGTTGCTGGCAGCGTGCGTCTCACGTGCGCCATTACTGGTGTTACGCGACGGCGTTTCCGAATGCATCACCGGCGGCGTCATCGCTTTACCATTACCGCTTACCGTTGCCGGTGCCGTTGGCAGCGAGCTATTGCCCTGTGCACCTTGGGCTGCGGCATCAACAGAACCTTGCTGATTATTCAGCGCCGTATTCAGATCGCCTGGGAGGGTGACACGCTGTTGATTTGCTGGAGTATCCACGGGTGCAGCCTGAGTCGGCGTTGAAGAAACCGATGGCATAGAGATGGACTGGGAATCATTGCCCGCTGGTGCAGCCGTTCCCGCCGTGTTTTGCGGTGCGCTGCCTTCAGCAGAAGGTGTGGCGTTTTGCTGACCGCTCATGGACGTCGAACCTGAGAGATCGATGTTCTTTTCGCTGCCACTGGCAGAAGGTGCTGCGCCGCTATTGGCGTTATTCGTCGCGGGTTTCTTCTCATCCGGACCGGTCAATGCCGAACCGATACCCAGCACCACCAACAGCAGAACCAGAATACCAATGCCCATCATCATATGCTGACGAGAAACCGGCACTTTAACTTTCGGCGCAGAAGACGATTTACGTGGCCGCGTTGGACGGCGGTCACTGGCGTCAGGTTTTAACTCGTCTTCCGGTTTGAACTCATCCATTTAGCCTCCTCCGTAAAACGACGCGCTTCCCACACGCCGCATCACCACTCATCACTTCTAATAATCAGGGTTTCTGGCAATCATTAATTGCTGCCAGCACCATATCATGTGCAACACCGGCACGCACTTCAGAGCGGCCAATAGCGAGAGGCAGCACCAAACGCAACTCGCCAGCCAACACTTTTTTATCGCGCATCATGTGTGGCAGATAATCTTCCGCTGCCATGCTTGCCGGACCGTGCACCGGCAAACCGGCACGCAGCAACAGCGCGATGATGCGATCGGTATCGGCAGAGGTGAACTGCCCTAAACGTTCAGCGGTGCGCGCAGCCATCACCATGCCAGCCGACACGGCTTCGCCGTGTAGCCAGTTGCCGTAGCCCATGTGTGTTTCAATCGCATGACCAAAAGTATGGCCCAGATTAAGCAGTGCGCGTACGCCGGTTTCACGCTCATCCGCCGCAACCACTTCAGCTTTTAACTCGCAGCAGCGGCGGATGCAGTACGCCATGGCTTTTTCATCCAGCGCCAGCAGAGCATCAAGATTATGCTCCAGCCATTGGAAGAATTCGCCATCAAGAATAATGCCGTATTTGATCACTTCTGCCAGACCGGACGCTAATTCGCGCGGCGGCAGCGTGGCCAGACAATGCGTATCCACCACGACAGAGGCGGGCTGATAGAACGCCCCAATCATGTTTTTGCCGAGTGGATGGTTGACCGCGGTTTTGCCACCGACGGAGGAGTCAACCTGAGACAGCAACGTGGTCGGCACCTGAATAAAGCGCACGCCACGCTGATAGCTGGCTGCGGCAAATCCGGTTAAGTCACCAATCACTCCACCACCGAGTGCAATCAGCGTGGTATCTCGTCCATGCGGCTTTTTAAGCAGCGCGGTGAATACCTCGTCCATGACCGCCAGCGTTTTGTACTGCTCACCATCAGGCAAAATGACCTGATCTACCTTTACGCCGGCATTGCTAAGGAGCGCTGACAGAGGTTCGAGATAGATCGGCGCCAGTGTCTGGTTTGTCACCAGCATGGCATTGTCGCCTGCTTTGAGCGGCCAAAAAGAAGCCGGATCGTTAAACAGTCCGGCAGCGATGGTGATGGGGTAACTGCGATCCCCGAGTGAGACAGTGATCTTCTCCATGATGACCGATACCTATTGCTGAGCCCTCAGGGCGCTGGATTAGTTCTTTTCCAGCATGTTGATGATCTGATTGGCCACCACTTTTGCACTCTGATCGTCAGTGCGAATAGTGACATCAGCGATCTCTTCATAAAGCGGATTACGTTCACCTGCCAGCGCTTCCAGTACTTCGCGCGGCGGTGATTCAACCTGCAACAGCGGACGCTTTTTATCACGCTGGGTACGAGCAAGCTGCTTTTCGATGGTGGTTTCAAGGTACACGACCACACCGCGGGCGGAGAGACGATTACGGGTCTCGCGGGATTTGACTGAGCCGCCACCTGTCGCCAGGACAATGCCCTGCTTCTCGGTCAGCTCATTAATGATCTTTTCTTCACGATCGCGGAAGCCTTCTTCGCCTTCCACATCAAATACCCAGCCTACATCCGCTCCGGTGCGTCGCTCAATTTCCTGATCGGAATCGAAAAATTCCATATTGAGTTGCTGAGCCAACTGACGACCAATAGTGCTTTTGCCGGCACCCATCGGCCCAACCAGAAAGATATTGCGTTTCTCTGCCATTTTATCGGTATTACTAAGAATTCGTTGATGATACCCCGCGTTCAGCATAGCTGGCGGGACAGGAACTGAGACCTCATGAGCGTTAACAAGAGTCAGACGGAAAATTATCTCAACACTCATGGCCGTTTGGCAACCGAATAAATTGCCCCCGGCGACCTCTTAACAGGACCGGTCTGTGGTTCGCGAGACGGTAACGCACCTCCGCTAATCCATCCTATTTCACGCTACAGGTCCGCTGGCTGGGGTCATTCACCCTAATCACTTACCTGGGTAAGCACTGTGAATTCACTCATTTAACGCCTTCCTGCAACTCGAATTATTTTGGAGATATTTCTTTTGACGCCAGTATCGCTTGTGACCGACGTCATTCGGAAGGTTATTCTGCCGCGTTCCGTTACACCGTTTTGAAAATCGCTAAACCTTGTAAGCTAATTCCTGCCCTGCGTCAACGCAGTTGGCTTCACAGAACGAATTTTCCGCTTTATCCGGCGGAAAGCGCTGCTTCCCTGACCAGTCTGGGGGTAATAAAGATAACCAGCTCCTTTTTTTTCTGTTCGTCGGTCTGATGGCTGAACAAATTTCCCAGTAGCGGTAGCTCGCCCAGCCAGGGGACGCGTTTTGCACTCTGCGTACGCTGCTGCTGGAAAATACCGCCGAGCGCTAAAGTTTCGCCATCACGCAGCGTTACCTGGGTTTCAATCTCCTGCTTATCGATGCTGAGCACCTGATTATCGCCAATATTCACGCTGCGCCCGGGTAAATTCTGGCTCAGTTTTAATTTGAGCTGTATTCGACCATTACCCAGCACCACGGGCGTCACCTCCATGCCCAGCACCGCCTCTTTAAATTCGATCGCCGTTGCCCCGCTGTTGCCAGACTTCACCTCATAAGGGATTTCCGTACCTTGTTTGATCGTGGCGGTTTGTTGATGGGCGGTAAATAGCCGCGGGCTGGCGATAATTTCGATTTGGTTCTCCTGCTCTAGCGCGCTTAACTCCAGGTTTAACAGTTCACCACTAACCTGACCAAGTGTGACGCCGGCACGAAGCGCCGGATTACCCACCGCCAATGGAATATCCAACAGGGGATTTCTCAGCGCCTGAGTGACAACATCTGCCGGAGATGTGCCCCAGTTAACGCCGAGTTCACGCAGATGTTCTTCGTTGATGGTGACGATATGCGCGGCAAGTTCCACCTGCTCCAGCGGTAAATCCAACGCTTTTATCCACCGCTCGGTCTCACGTAGCGCTTGTGCAGTATCGCGCAGCAGCAAACTATTGGTGCGACTGTCCACGGTGACGCTGCCGCGCGCTGTCATCAGCGAGGGCTCAGCCTGCAGGCTGCGGTAAATATCGCTGGCGCTGGCGTAATGCAGCGTCACGCTTTGCTGCTCCAGCGGGGTTTGTTGCTGTTTCTCTTCACGCTCGGCCTGTGCCTGCTGTATCTGCAGCTGTTGCCAGCTTTCCGGGTAGACCAGCAGCACGCCTTCTTCCTGCACGACGGTGAGTTTTGCCATCTGCGTCACTAATGCCAGCGCGCGTTGCCAATCAACGTTATCTAACCGCAGCGATAACCGGCCCTCAACGCCCGGCGCAATGAGCAAGTTAATCTCCTGATAATCCGCTAGCGCCTGCAAAATGCGCTCAACCGGCGCATCGTCAAATACCAGACTTAAGCGATCGTCACTGGCGCGCAGCGGCGCGCTTAGGCACAGCAACATCAGTACCATCATCCATTTCATAAAAACCTCCTTTTATTACCCATGTTATTTGCTGAGGTGGACAGCGTTGGACGGCACTTAACACCAGCGTGTGTGCCGTTAGCTGCTGCACTCGCCAGGGCGGCAGCGGAAAAGGCTGGTTCTCAATGAGCCGATGGCTTTTACCTTGCGGTGAAATCAGCCATGCCACGTAGTGCGGCGGCACGCCAACAATGCCTTGCAGGCGCCAGCCTTCCGGTGCACTGGCCGGTGCCTGGCATAGGTTCTCGGTCAGCGGCTGAAAGGGATCGCGTGCCAGCGCCAGAGAGGTACATAGCAGTAACAGCAAGCCGCTACTCCGCATCGTCACTCTCCAGCCAAAACTGCGTGTTCAATACGCCTTGCTCTGCTTGCAGCTGAAAACGTTGCGGCACGGGTAAAGAGGTGCTGGCTAACTCGCTAAACAGCGGCAAAAATTGCGGCCAAATCAGTCGCAGCTGAAGCTGCTGTGGCTGGCTGTCCGGCTGCCAGGCTTCCAGCTGCTTACCGCGTGCAGCCACGATTTTTTCCAGAGTTTGTGGTGCTTCGCTGCCCGTTACGGGTTGTTGCAGCGCAACTATCTCCGCCTCTAAGGCAGCAATGCTGGGGAGAGAAGTCAGTTTTTGCTGTCGCTGTTGCTGCTGTTGTTCCATCTGCTCAATCTTTCGCTCTTGTGCCTCACGCATTAGCTGCTGCGGACGAAGCAGCACGAGCCACGCCAGCGCGAAGAGCAGCAGTGACGGCAACATCGCCCCGGCAATGCGCCACGGTAGCGTCAGCGTCAGCCAGCGCTGCAGGAGATCATTCATCTGCCAACTCCTGCACGCGTGCATGCAGAGCAAAACGGTAGTCGCCGCTGACCTGCCGTTGTACACCGCCCTGCCTCACACTGGAAAAAAGCGGCTGCGTCATTAGCTGGTGGCGAAAGTCACTCACGGCCGCCATGCTCTGCGCCTGACCTTCCAGCATGAGTTGCCCTTGTCGACGTTCGAGTCGGTTCAGCCACAAGGTTTCAGGCATCAATTCCGGCAGCTGCTGCCAGAAACCTTGCCAGCGCCGATGCTGGGCCTGTCGTTGCTGCTCGGCGCGCTGCGTCTGCAGCAATGATTCACGCTGTTGAAGCAGGGATTGCTGCTTTTCCAGCTGTTGTTGCAGCGCGTTAAGGATAAAAGTGATATCCATCAGCTGCTCCAACTGCTGCTGCCGCGTAGCGAACCCGCGCCACCACAGCATTAGCAGCATGAACAAGGTCAACATTAAGGTGAGCATCAGCAGCGTTATGCTCTGTTTTCGCTGGCGCTGCTGCTGATGCAGGCGCCAGGGCAGTAAATTGACCGCCAGCATCATGAATCCTCCGGTCGCAGAGCCAAACCCAGCGCGACGGTAAAATCACCTTCCTGCGCAGGTAAAGGTGGTTGGAGATAGTGCAACAGCGTCAACGGCTGGCAGCGCTGAACCTGCTCTTCCGGCAGGACGGCTGTTGATGTGCAAAATACGGTTTCCATCTGCGGGAACGTTTCATGCAATAGCGCAAACGTGAGGGGTTCAGTGGCTGCGCCAGACGAGGTGCTTTCACCGGCGAGCGTCCATAACCAGTGATCGCTGAGCGGATGAATCAGCAGCTGGTTATGTCGCAAAGGCATGCGCATGGCGATTTGCGTGAGCGCCAAACTGCTCAACTCGAATACGTCTGGTTTCAGGCCCGCCTGCTGCAAGGGAGCCAGCCATTGCGCAATCACTTCGCGCCGCGCGGCGGTGACACACAGCTGCGAGGCTTTACCCGGCAAACGGTAATCCAGCGACAGCGAAGCGGGCTCGACAGGAAACAGACGTTGCGCGGAAGCCGCTACATAGCGACTCAGCGCAGGCTCACAGAGCGAGGTTTCAGGCAGCGGCAAGGTGCGTTGCAATACCAGCTGCGGCGGCAGGCCAACGCGCAGTGAGTAACGCTTCGGCAGATGGCGCTGCCAGCGCCCTAACATATCCAGTAACGCAGGCGTGGTTTGCAGCACGCCGTTTCTTAACGTATCTTGCGGCAGCGTTTGTTGCCACCAATGTCGCAACTGCCAACCGTGACGTCGGCGTTCAATGCCAAGGGCACAGATTTGCCCGTTTTGGATGTCCAGTCCGATTTGCCAGCGCTGAAAAGCCATGTGCGCGATCTCCTTATCGTTGAAGGTAATGAGCTCCAATACCCGGGCAACTTCAAGTCTGACGGGTATATCAAAGCGTCAGGCTTGTCTTTATACTACCGCGCGGTTGCTTATAAACTGCTCAAACGACAACAGATGGGAATTCTCAGGTGAAGTTCGTAAAGTATTTATTGATCCTTGCAGTGTGTTGCATCTTGCTGGGAGCCGGCACGGTTTATGGTTTGTACAAATACATAGAGCCGCAGCTGCCCGATGTGAACACATTGAAAGATGTGCGCCTGCAAACCCCTATGCAGGTTTACAGCGCAGATGGCGAACTGATCGCCCAGTATGGTGAGAAGCGTCGTGTCCCGCTGACGCTGCAGCAGATGCCGCCTGAACTCATCAAAGCGTTTATTGCCACCGAAGATAGCCGTTTTTACGAGCATCATGGTGTTGATCCGGTGGGCATCTTTCGTGCAGCCAGTATCGCGCTGATGTCCGGCCATGCTTCGCAGGGTGCAAGTACCATTACCCAGCAGTTGGCGCGTAACTTCTTCCTCAGTCCGGAACGCACTTTGATGCGTAAAATTAAGGAAGCGTTCCTGGCCATTCGCATCGAACAGCTGCTAAGCAAAGATGAAATTCTTGAGTTGTACCTCAACAAGATCTATCTCGGCTATCGCGCTTATGGCGTTGGCGCTGCAGCGCAGGTCTATTTTGGCAAATCGATTGATCAGCTGTCGCTGAGCGAAATGGCAGTGATTGCCGGATTGCCAAAGGCACCGTCGACTTTCAACCCGCTTTATTCTCACGCGCGTGCGCTTTCACGTCGTAATGTGGTGCTGGCGCGTATGCTGGATCAAAACTACATCACCCAGCAGCAGTATGACGAAGCCCGCAACACGCCGTTGACGGCCAGCTATCACGGCCCGGAAATCGCGTTCTCAGCACCTTACTTGAGTGAAATGGTGCGCCAGGAGATGGTGAAGCGCTACGGTGATGGCGCGTATGAAGATGGCTATAAGGTTTATACCACCGTCACCCGTCGTCTGCAGGAAGCCGCGCAGCAGGCCGTGCGTAACAATGTGCTGGCATATGACATGCGCCACGGCTATCGCGGTCCGACCAATGTGCTGTGGAAACCAGGCGAAGCCAGTTGGGATAGAACCCGAATTCTTAAGGCCCTGAAAGATCTTCCTACTTACGGTCCACTCAACGCAGCCGTGATTACCAGTGCTAATGCCGAAGAAGCCACTGCAACGTTGAAAGATGGCAGCAGTGTTTCCATAGGAATGGCGGGCGTGCGATGGGCGCGTGCTTACAAATCGGATACGCTTCAGGGACCCACACCGCGCAGCCTGACGCAGGTGCTGCAAGCGGGCCAGCAGATTTGGGTACGCAAGGTAGACAATGCCTGGTGGCTGGCTCAGGTGCCGGTGGTGAACTCCGCTCTGGTTTCGCTCAATCCAGAAGATGGTGCTGTTCGCGCGTTAGTCGGTGGCTTCGACTTCAACCAGAGCATGTTCAACCGTGCCACACAAGCGCTGCGTCAGGTCGGTTCCAATATTAAACCGTTCCTGTATACCGCAGCGATGGATCGCGGTTTAACGCTGGCTTCCATTTTGAATGACGTGCCGATTTCGCGCTGGGATGCCGGTGCAGGTGCCGACTGGCGTCCGAAAAACTCACCGCCAACTTACGCTGGTCCGATTCGTTTGCGTCAGGGCCTGGGCGAGTCGAAAAACGTGGTGATGGTGCGTGCGATGCGTGCGATGGGCGTTGATTACGCGGCAGAGTATCTGCAGCGTTTCGGCTTCCCGGCGCAGAACATCGTGCATACCGAATCGTTAGCGTTAGGCGCGGCGTCGTTCACACCAATGCAGGTGGTGCGCGGCTACGCCGTAATGGCTAACGGCGGCTTCCTGGTCGATCCGTACTTCATCACTAAGATTGAGAATGAACAAGGCGGCGTGATCTTCGAAGAGAAACCCAAAATTGCCTGCCCGCAGTGCAACTTGCCGGTGATCTATGGCGACACGAAAAAGTCTGTCGCACTGAATGAAGAGAGCATAGAGAATGTTGCCACCTCCGATCAGTCGCAGAACCAGACCGTGCCGCAGCCAGAACTTGAGCAGGTGCCTGCGCAACCGCAATCGGGTGGCGATCAGCAATATGCACCGCACGTCATTAATACGCCACTGTCGTTCCTGATCAAGAGCGCGCTGAACAGTAATATCTTTGGTGAACCCGGCTGGATGGGAACGGGCTGGCGCGCGGGCCGCGACCTGAAACGTAATGATATCGGAGGTAAAACCGGTACCACTAACAGCTCGAAAGATGCGTGGTTCTCCGGTTACGGCCCGGGTGTTGTCACGTCGGTGTGGATTGGCTTTGATGATTCACGCGCACTGGGTCGTTCAACCATGTCAGGTGCGATTCCGGATCAAATCTCCGGCTACGAAGGCGGCGCGAAGAGTGCGCAACCTGCGTGGGACGATTATATGAAATCAGCGCTGGAAGGCGTACCGGTGCAACCGCTGACTCCGCCAGATGGCGTGGTCACTGTTAATATTGATCGCAGTACCGGCAAACTGGCCAATGGCGGTAACTCGCGCCAGGAGTATTTCATCAACGGTACGCAGCCAACGGAATATTCGGTTCATGATGTCGGCACTACCATCATGGACAATGGCCAAAGCCACGAACTGTTCTGATCAAAAAAGCCGGCAAATCTGCCGGCTTTCTTTTTTAGACGAGACTGCAATGTTAATAGCTTAAACGGCCCTGCTTCACCAGCCACTCACGCACCATAAACAGAGCGCTGACATTACGTGCTTCGCGGAAGTCGGGTTCTTCCAACAGTGCCAGCAGATTCTTCAACGGCCAGCGATAGACAATCAACGGTTCCGGCTCATCGCCCTCCAGCTTCTCTTCGTACAAGCCTTCCGCCACCACAATATTCATTTTGCTGGAGAAGTAAGACGGCGCCATGGTCAGCTTGCCCAGCGCTTCCAGCTTAGTGGCACCGAATCCCGCCTCTTCTTTCAATTCACGATCGGCAGCCTCAAATGCGCTCTCGCCGGGATCGATCAGCCCTTTAGGAAAACCCAGTTCGTAGCTTTCCAGGCCTACCGCGTATTCCTGAATCAGGATCACGTCATCACCGATAATTGGCACAATCATCACTGCTTCACGATCGGAAGGCTTCATACGCTCATAGACACGGCGCTCGCCATTGCTGAAAGCGAGGTCGACCGCTTCAATAGTGAATAAGCGGGAGCGGGCAACCGCTTCCACATTGAGGATGTCAGGTTTTTTCATGGGGGTTTTCATATCAGCCTCAAACTTAGCACAACCCTGTGAAACGTGATGACGCCAGCATACCTAAGCCCGAACCATTGTGCGACTCACCGTGTAGGTAAACTATGGTGACACATATCCACTTACTGCTACTAACAACTTCTTGTTATCTATGAAGTTAAAAATTCACAATAAGTCAACGGTGTTTTGTTAAATTCAGAAAATACCGATTTTTAATTGAGTCGCAGCTCGTTAACATCCCGTTAAGGAATAATCTAACAAACTATAATTAAATGATTTTGCGCGTTATTTTATCTGACTTTTCCCTTGTCAGAATGACATCTGCTCGCCAAAATTGACTTGTATTGATGGATTCATCGGGAGTACATCGTAAACGTGAAGGCAGTTTTTTGGCTGGATTGAGCAAAGCATGAGCACTTACATTGTCATTCTGGCTGTCATGCTCGCCTGTTCGTTACTTGCAGGTATCGGCTACTGGTACGCTATGCGGCATCGTCCGCCGTTGGCGAAACCGCTGCCGTTTATCAGTCCTCCAAATCGCAAACTCACCGATGAAGAACGCAGCGCGGTAGAAAAGTACATTGCGCTACTGGCAAAACAGCATGACCAGCAGAGTTCACGATCCGCAAAGAAGCCGCGTGAATCCGAAGCGTTAACGCTCACCGCGCAGAGCAATAATGTTTATCCCGTCACCCGCGCGATTACACGCTATGGCCTCTCCACCGACGATCCGCAGAAATGGCGCTACTATCTCGATGAAGTAGAAGTGCATTTGCCGCCGCTGTGGGAGCAGTACATCGCGGATGAAAACTACGTTGAACTGATTCGCACGCAAACCCTGCCGCTGGTGATTTCGCTTAACGGCCATTCGCTGGTGAATTACGCGATTGAACAACCGGCACTGCCCCCGCTGGTGCGCCCTATATCAACCAACGCTTCAATTCGTAAAGAAGAGAGCGAAAACGTTGAACTGCTGCAGGTGCGCAAAGAGACCGCCGAAGAGTATCAGCTATCTCGCGCAGACGGCACGCGCGAAGCGGTAGCGATCTGTTTCGCTTTCCTGCTGTTCTTCCTTAGTCTGGTGCTGCCCGGCAGCTTAATGGTGTGGATTGCGGTGCTCGGCTGCCTGATGATCGCCGTCAGCCTATGGTTTCTCTACCGCTTCCCGGGTGCGAAAGGCCTGCGCGACGTGCACTGTCTGCGCGGTGCGCCAAAGCGCTGGGGCTTGTTCGGGGAATCAAACCAGGAGCAGAGCAATATCTCCCTCGGCATTATCGATCTCATCTACCCCGCGCACTGGCAGCCTTATGTGGCGCATGATTTAGGCCAGACCACCGATGTGGAGATGTACCTTAATCGTCAGGTGGTGCGTCAGGGGCGTTTCCTGTCACTGCAGGACGAAGTGCGTAACTTCCCGGTACAGCGCTGGCGTAAAAATCTGGTGCTGGCGTGCGGTTCGCTGCTGGTGCTGGTAATGCTCTTTACCTGGATTCCCCTCAGCATGCCGCTCAAACTCAGCTTTGCATGGGTGAAAGGCACTGAAAGCATTGAGGTCAACAGCGTAGACAAACTCAATGCCCTGCCCTTACACATTGGTGACAGCCTGAAAGTCGGCGGTACCGGCATGTGTTCGGTGCCAGGTAACTATCAAAGCAACCGCAGCTACGCTTACATGCCGTTCGACTGCTCAGCCATTTACTGGAACAACGCGCCTGCGCTGCCCCTGCCGCAGTCCGATATTATCGATAAAGCCGCGGCGCTGCTTGATACCACCACGCGCCAGCTGCATCCGGAAACCAATACCGATCCAAAACTTAATCCGCAGCTAGCCTCGGCAATTCAAAAATCCGGCATGATTCTGCTGGATGATTTCTCCGATCTCGTACTGAAAACGCAAGAGCTGTGCAGCCAGCAACAGGATTGCGTGCGCCTGAAAAATGCGCTGGTGAACCTCGGTAACGCCAAAGATTGGGATTCGCTGATCCACCGCGCAGATTCCGGCAAACTTAATGGCATGAACGTGCTGCTGCGCCCGGTAAGTGCGGAAGCGCTGGAAAACCTGGTCAACACCGCGACGTCAACCTTCTTCTCGCGTGAAACGCGTCGCGCTGCGGAAAATCTCAATAGCCCGCCGCCGGGTGGCTTCCTGATTATCAGTGATGAAGGCCGCCAGATGGTGACGCAGCCGCAGCCATCAGTATCGCTGTTTGATCTTGACGCCCCCTCGCAGTGGCGCGAGCTACAGCGCATGTCGGAAATGCTGCTGCATACGCCTTTCGCCGCCAGCGGCATCATCACCAGCATTACCACCGATGCCAACGGCACGCGCCATATCGCACTGCATAATGAGCCGGATGCCATGGCGCAATGGCGCTATTTAGGCACCGCGTTGCTGATGCTGGTGCTGATTGCCAGCGCGGTCATCAACGGCTTGCTGGCGCTGCGTCGCATTCATCGTAATCGTCTGCGTATGGCCGAAATCCAGCAGTATTACGACAAGTGCTTCAACCACAATCTGAACACGATGCAGAGCGTGCGCTCGCTGTTCTGAGCCCTCCCCTTCTGTGCTACCCTGTCGCCCACTTTTTTGCGGCGAGAACGAAAATGCAGGTTACGCTTAACTGGTCAGAGATTGATACCGTGCTGCTGGATATGGACGGCACGCTACTCGATCTCGCTTTCGATCGTCACTTCTGGCTGGAACACGTTCCTGAAACGCTGAGCCGTGAGCGCGCTATCACGCTGAGCGAAGCGCATCAGCTTATTCAGCAGAAGTATCAGGCCGTGGTGCATACGCTAAACTGGTATTGTCTCGATTACTGGTCGCAGGAGCTGGCGCTGGATATTCGTGCCATGACGTTGGAAAAGCGCCAGCGCGCGGCGATGCGTGAAGATACCCTGCCGCTGCTGCAGGCGCTGCGCGCCGCCGGCAAACGCACCATTTTGTTAACCAATGCGCATCCTTATAATCTTGATGTGAAGCTGGAGCAGACCGGATTAGCTGCCCACCTTGATTTATTACTTTCTACCCATACCTTTGGATATCCGAAAGAGGATCCGCGTCTCTGGCAGGCCGTCCAGCAGCACACCGCGTTTGATAGTTCGCGCACGCTATTCATTGATGACAGCGAAGCGATTCTGGATGCGGCGACAAGCTGGGGCATTCGCTGGTGCTTAGGCGTCAGCAATCCGGATTCCGGTCGGCCCGATCAATCTTTCCAGCGTCATCCGGCGGTACGAGATTATCGTCAACTGTGTGAGACGCTGCGTTAAAGCAGGAGCCGCAATGAAAGAAAAAATCAGCGAAGGCGTCCGCCTCGACAAATGGCTGTGGGCCGCACGCTTCTACAAAACGCGTGCGCTGGCGCGCGAAATGGTGGAAGGCGGCAAAGTGCATTACAACGGTCAGCGCAGCAAGCCCAGCAAATTAGTGGAGCTAAACGCCGAGTTGACGCTGCGCCAGGGCAATGACGAACGCACCGTGGTGATCACCGCGGTCACCGATCAACGTCGTCCTGCAACTGAAGCGCAAACGCTGTATGCCGAAACCGACGCCAGTATCGAAAAGCGTGAGAAAACCGCACTAGCGCGCAAGATGAATGCGTTAACCATGCCGCACCCCGATCGCCGCCCGGATAAGAAAGAGCGCCGCGATCTGATGAAGTTTAAATTGTCGGGCGATAAATAACGCGCCCCCAACGTGAGAAACACTATGTCTGCAAACGATCAACTGCACCGTTACCTGTTCGAAAATGTCGCCGTGCGCGGCGAGCTGGTTAACGTGACGGAAACCTGGCGTGAAATGATCAAAAATCACGACTACGTCGAGCCGGTAAAAACCTTGCTGGGCGAACTGCTGGTGGCCACCAGCTTGCTAACCGCTACGCTGAAGTTTGATGGCGATATCACCGTGCAGTTGCAGGGCGATGGCCCGCTGACGCTGGCAGTGATCAACGGTAACAACCGCCAGGAGCTGCGTGGCGTGGCGCAGGTGAAAGAAGATGCCGAGATCGCACCTCATAGCAGCCTAAAAGAGATGGTGGGTAACGGCTATCTGGTGATCACGATTTCACCAGAGAAAGGTGAACGTTATCAAGGCGTGGTGGGTCTGGAAGCGGATACCCTGGCAGGCTGCCTGGAAGATTACTTCATGCGTTCAGAACAGCTGCCAACCCGCCTGTTTATCCGCACCAGCGAAAAAGGCGCAGCGGGCATTTTGCTGCAGGTACTGCCTGCGCAAGAACCAAGCCTGGATGATTTCAATCACCTCGCCACGTTGACCGAAACCGTAAAAAGCGAAGAACTGATTGAGTTGCCTGCCACCGACGTACTGTGGCGCCTGTATCATCAGGAAGAAGCCACGGTGTTTGATCCATCACCGGTAAGCTTCAAATGCACTTGCTCACGCGAGCGCTGCGGCGAGGTGCTGAATACGCTGCCGGTTGAAGAAGTGGACGAAATCCTCGCAGAAGATGGCAAAATCGACATGCACTGCGACTACTGTGGTTCGCACTATGTTTACGATGCGGTAGATATTGCTGCCATTCGTAACGCGCCAACCAACAATAGCGATCAAGTGCATTAATTCCCTGCCGGGCGGTTTATCCGCCCGCATTTCCTTCTGAACGTATCCCTATCATTTATCACGGTTATTAGCTAAATAACGCTGACTTTAATTACATAAGTGGCAGATTTCTCTACTTGTCACGTTCCAGCTCGCATTTCTGACTATCTTCTCTTTTCCGCTGTGCTCATAAGAGTACACTGCGCGCGATCTGCCCTGCGCGGCTATGCGCGGCAGGAGGCAGAATCCCCCATAAAAATACGCAGTAACAGATACCGATTAAAGGAGCAGTCACATGCGCGTTAACGGCCTGACATCGCAAGACCTCGCCTCTATGGGCATCAGCGGCACCACCGAAGTGGTGTACAACCCTGATTTCGACACCCTGTTTCAGGAAGAAACTCGCCCAGAGCTGGAAGGTTATGCGCGAGGCATTCTGACGCAGAGCGGCGCGATTGCCGTGGATACCGGCATCTTCACCGGTCGCTCGCCCAAAGATAAATACATCGTACGAGACGACACCACGCGCGACACGCTGTGGTGGAACGATGTCGGCAACGGCAAAAATGATAACCAGCCGCTGTCACAGGAAACCTGGCAGGCGCTGAAAGATCGCTGCACGCAGCAGCTTTCCGGCAAACGTCTGTTTGTGGTTGATGCGTTCTGCGGTGCCAACCCCGACACGCGCCTGAGCGTGCGCTTCGTAATGGAAGTCGCATGGCAGGCGCACTTCGTCAAAAATATGTTTATTCGTCCGAGCGAAGCAGAACTGGCAGACTTCAAGCCGGATTTCGTGGTGATGAACGCGGCAAAGTGCACCAATCCGGACTGGCAGGCGCAGGGTCTGCACTCCGAAAACTTCGTTGCTTTCAACCTGACCGAGCGCATGCAGCTGATTGGCGGCACCTGGTACGGCGGCGAGATGAAGAAAGGTCTGTTCGCTATCATGAACTACCTGCTGCCGCTGAAGGGCATCGCGTCGATGCACTGTTCGGCGAACGTCGGCAAAGCGGGCGACGTGGCGGTATTCTTTGGCCTGTCCGGCACCGGCAAAACCACGTTGTCGACCGATCCGGATCGCCAGCTGATTGGCGATGACGAACACGGTTGGGATGACGATGGCGTGTTCAACTTTGAAGGTGGCTGCTACGCCAAAACCATCAATCTTTCTGAGCAGGCGGAGCCGGAAATCTATCGCGCCATCCGTCGTGATGCTCTGCTGGAAAACGTGGTGGTTCGCGCCGATGGCAGCGTTGATTATGCCGACGGCAGCAAGACCGAAAATACCCGCGTCTCCTACCCAATTGAGCATATCGAGAATATCGTGCAGCCGGTTTCAAAAGCGGGCCATGCGAAGCGGGTGATTTTCCTCACCGCCGATGCCTTTGGCGTGCTGCCGCCGGTTTCACGCTTAACGCCGGAGCAGACGCAATATCACTTCCTTTCGGGCTTTACCGCCAAACTGGCCGGCACCGAGCGCGGCGTAACGCAGCCGACGCCCACCTTCTCCGCCTGCTTCGGCGCGGCCTTCCTGACGCTGCATCCCACACAATATTCCGATGTGCTGGTAAAGCGTATGGAAGCGGCCGGTGCGCAGGCCTATCTGGTAAATACCGGCTGGAACGGCAGCGGCAAGCGTATCTCGCTGAAAGACACGCGCGCCATCATCAACGCGATTCTGGCCGGTGAGCTGGATGATGTTGAGACCGAAACGCTGCCGGTGTTCAACCTGCAGATGCCGAAAAGTTTACCGCAGGTGGAGAGTGCCATTCTCGATCCGCGCCGCAGCTGGCCGACAGAAGCCGCCTGGCAACAAGCCGCGCAGGATCTGGCGCAGCGCTTTATCACTAACTTTGAGAAGTACACGGATAACGAGGCGGGGAAAGCGCTGGTGCAGGCGGGTCCGCAGCTGTGATGTGAAACCCAGGTGGGCATAAATGCCCACCCTACAAATCCACCGATAGGGGGCGCATTCATGCGCACCTGGCATCAGACACTATGATTAATACTCACCACCGCAGTACTGCCGCTGCCTTCGGGGATCGGCAACCACGCGCGAATACGTAATCCACCGCGATCGCTTTCACCAATCTCCAGCGAACCGTCGTGCGCATCAATAATACGCTGCACAATTGCCAGACCGAGGCCGGTGCCGCTGGTGCTGCGTGCGCTATCGCCGCGCACAAACGGCTGGAACAGATGCTGTAGCTGATCCGGCTTAATGCCCGGACCATCATCTTCCACCTGGAACCACGCGCGGTTCAGCTCTTTGCCGCTGCTAACCTTAATCCAACCGTTACCGTAACGCGCCGCATTGACCACCAGATTCGCCAGCGCGCGCTTAATCGAAAGCGGGTTAATATCCAGCATTAAATCTTCGGACATCACCGCGTTCTCAATTTCACGCTCGTAGCCGCTCTCTGCCGCAACCACTTCACCCAGCACGCTGTTCAGGTCGGCACGTTCGGTCTGCATCTCTTGCCCGGTGCGCAGATAATCGATGAACTGCTCGATGATAGCGTTGCACTCTTCGATATCTTTGTTGATCGACTCCGCCAGATAACCATCCTGCTCACCCATCATTTCGGTGGCAAGGCGGATACGCGTCAGCGGCGTACGCAAGTCATGACTGACACCAGCCATCAGCAAGGTACGGTCGTCGGCCAACTGCTTCACGCCGGCCGCCATTTGGTTAAACGCACGCGTCACCGAACGCACTTCAGATGCGCCATACTCGCGCAGCGGTGGTGGAATAATGCCTTTCCCCACCTGCAACGCCGCATGTTCTAAATCGACCAGGGGTCGGTTTTGGATGCGGATAAACAGCCAGGCTCCGCCTATCGCCAGCAGCATAATCGCCAGCGTGTAGCGAAACAGCGGTGAGAAGTCGCCCTGATGGATTTCAGTGAGCGGTACGCGCACCCAGATATCCGGCGACAGCCAGGTTTTCAGCCACACCACCGGCGAGTTCTTATTCACTTCAACGCGCACATCGGTGGGGCCACCCAGCTGTTGGCCCATCTGTTCACTGAGGAATTCGTAATGCTGCGCCCAGCGCAAACCGCTCTCTTCCGCCGCCGCGTTGGTATACAACGAGATGCCCAGCTCACGATAAATTTCGCGTCGGAAAGCCGGAGGCACTTCCAACTGAGTTCCATCTTCCAGCTGCAGCCGATCGGTCATCAACATACGCACTTCGTACGCGAGAACCTTATTGAACTGCTGCAAACTGGGAAGAATGGCGAAATTGAGCACCACCAGATAGGTCGTTACCAGGCTGACGAACAGCAAGGTAACGATCAATAACAAGGTGCGGGCAAACGAACTGCGGGGTGAGAAGCGCAATCGCCTCATGCTTTGCTGCCGTCCGGAACGAATACGTAGCCAAGACCCCAAACGGTCTGGATATAGCGTGGATGCGCCGGATCTTCTTCCACCATACGACGCAGACGAGAAATCTGCACATCGATGGAGCGTTCCATCGCACTGTATTCGCGACCGCGCGCCAGATTCATCAGCTTATCGCGTGATAACGGCTCACGTGGATGGCTCACCAGCGCTTTCAGCACGGCAAATTCACCGCTGGTTAGCGGCATCGGCTCATCTTCGCGGAACATTTCGCGGGTACCGAGATTCAGCTTGAACTTACCGAAAGCGATAACCGCTTCTTCCTGCGAAGGCGCGCCTGGCAGTTCATTGGCCTGACGACGCAGCACGGCACGAATACGCGCCAGCAGCTCACGTGGGTTAAACGGTTTAGGAATGTAGTCATCCGCACCGATTTCCAGACCCACAATACGATCCACTTCTTCACCTTTTGCAGTGACCATAATGATCGGCATGGGGTTACTTTGACTGCGCAGACGACGGCAGATAGACAAACCATCTTCGCCCGGCAGCATTAAGTCGAGCACCATCAGATGGAAGGATTCACGGGTTAACAGTCGATCCATTTGCTCGGCGTTGGCAACGCTACGCACCTGAAAGCCCTGCTCGGTGAGATAGCGTTCCAGCAACGCACGCAGACGCATATCGTCATCGACGACCAGAATTTTGTAGTTCTCTTGCATGTTCAACTCCCAAAGGCGCCATTGCCTGAGCCAATATTGTTAAAAAAAGAGGCCCCAGTGTGACAGTCATTAATGGTTTATATTCTAGCCGAAATTGTTACAAAGCATATTAAACAGCAGCTTATATTTATTTTTAGCCCTGAAATGCGCTTCGCTTCGCGTTTTTTATCTGTGCTTTCAAGCCGCTTAGCGCTTATCTGAAAATTCGGCGCTTTTTCTTTCTGTTACTGGAATATTACACATTAAATCGCGGCCAGAACGGCATTCAGCGTGATTTGACTTAAGGTTGCGGTGCAGAATATCTCTGTACTGCGTCAAAGGCAGCATAAAATCTCGCGTCTGTCCTTTGTACCGCACATCTGCTCTCGGAATAATTCCACAGTGGAAAAAAACAAGACCAGCGTTAAATAAAGCTAGATAAATCAGGCAATAAACCCCTCTTTCTTATCACAACACGATCTCCGACACTGCAGTCGTACCTGCCGTTATTGAGTTCATGTGGAGAAAGAAAGATGAAAAAAACCGTTATTCTGCTGGGCGCACTGATGCTGACCAGCATCACTCAGGTTCAGGCTGCTACCAGCGCGGGCGAAGCGGCTGGCGCGCAGGCATCCACCACCGCGAAAGGTAATTCTGACGCTATTGGTATCGGCGCCGTTGGTGCATTGCTCGGCGTGGCCCTGGCCACCATGGGCGGCGGCGATAAAGGTAGCAGTGGTACCTCAACCACCACCACGACCGCGCCAGGCAAATAACACGTACGCGCACATCCGTCGTAGGGTCGCCATTCATGGCGACCAGCGCCCTATCTTTAAGGCGCATCCTTCACATAATCAATGCTGTTCACAAACCACAGCTTCTGCCCTTCCGGCGTATTCACCAGCACTTCATCATCCACTTCTTTCTTGATGAGCGCGCGCGCCATGGGCGAATCGATCGAGATGTACTCTTTCATCGTCTCGCCGTAAATCTCATCCGGCCCGACAATGCGGAAACGTTTCACATCGCCCTGCTCGTTCTCCACCTGCACCCAGGCACCAAAAAACACTTTGCCTTCCTGCTGCGGCGCGTAATCGACGATTTTCAGATCGGCGAGACATTTACGCAGGTAGCGTACCCGGCGATCGATCTGGCGCAGCAGACGCTTGTTGTAGGTGTAATCGGCGTTTTCTGAGCGATCGCCCAGGCTAGCCGCCCAGGAGACAATTTTGGTAATTTCGGGACGCTTTTCGTTCCACAAATGGTCGTGTTCTGCGCGCAGCTTGTTATAGCCTTCGCGGGTAATCAGTTGGGTTTTCATGACGTCAACGCGTTTATTCACAGCAAAGAGGCTAACAATAAGCGACAGCGTCGCCACCATCAAGACGCAGGCCAGGATGTGCGCGCTGCATTCAGAAAAAGACGGATTCACCGGCCTGCGGCTGGCAATTTTCGCCCTCAGCCCGTATAACTGTCCCCTATTTTCTAACCCTGTTTAAGCATTGTTAATGATGATGAAAGATTCACTGAGCCAGATTATCGCAAGTGAGCTGAAGGCACGCGCCGACCAGGTTGATGCCGCCGTACGCTTACTTGATGAAGGGAACACCGTGCCGTTTATCGCACGTTATCGTAAGGAAGTAACCGGCGGGCTGGACGACACCCAGCTGCGTCAGCTGGAGAGCCGCCTTGGTTACCTGCGCGAATTAGACGATCGCCGCCAGTCGATTCTGAAATCTATCGACGAACAGGGCAAACTCACGCCTGAACTTGCCACCGCCATCAACGGCACGCTCAATAAAACCGAGCTGGAAGATCTTTACCTGCCGTATAAGCAGAAGCGTCGCACGCGTGGACAGATCGCCATTGAAGCCGGGCTTGAGCCGCTGGCGGAAACGCTGTGGCAGGATGCGTCGCAGGCTCCCGAGCAGCTGGCCGCTGGCTACGTTGACGCCGACAAAGGCGTCGCCGACGTGCGCGCCGCGCTCGATGGCGCACGCTACATCCTGATGGAACGCTTTGCGGAAGACGCCACGCTGCTGGCGAAAGTGCGTGACTATCTGTGGAAAAATGCGCATGTAGTATCACGCGTGGTGGAAGGCAAAGAGGAGGAAGGCGCGAAATTCCGCGACTACTTCGATCACCACGAAGCGCTGAGCGGCGTGCCGTCGCACCGCGCGCTGGCCATGTTCCGCGGACGCAATGAAGGCGTGCTGCAACTGTCGCTGAATGCCGATCCACAATTCGAAGAAGCCCCGCGTGAAAGCTATGGCGAAACGCTGATTGCCGAACACCTCAACCTGCGCCTGAATAACGCCCCGGTAGACAGCTGGCGCAAAGCGGTGGTGAGCTGGACGTGGCGCATCAAAGTGCTGTTGCACCTCGAAACCGAATTGATGGGCACCCTTCGTGAGCGCGCTGAAGATGAAGCCATCAACGTATTTGCGCGTAACCTGCACGATTTGCTGATGGCCGCACCGGCGGGCATGCGCGCCACCATGGGCCTTGATCCGGGCTTGCGTACCGGTGTTAAAGTCGCGGTGGTGGATGCCACCGGTAAGCTGGTCGCCACCGACACCATTTATCCGCACACCGGCCAGGCAGCGAAAGCCGCCACGGCCGTTGCGGCGCTGTGCACCAAGCATCAGGTTGAACTGGTGGCAATTGGTAACGGCACCGCTTCACGCGAAACCGAACGCTTCTTCCTTGACGTGCAAAAACAGTTCCCGCAGATCAAAGCGCAAAAAGTGATCGTCAGCGAAGCTGGCGCATCGGTTTACTCCGCGTCGGAATTGGCCGCGCTGGAGTTCCCGGATCTCGACGTCTCGATTCGTGGCGCGGTTTCCATTGCACGCCGCCTGCAGGATCCGCTTGCTGAACTGGTGAAAATCGATCCGAAATCCATCGGTGTGGGCCAATATCAGCATGACGTCAGCCAAAGCCAGCTGGCGAAGAAGCTGGACGCGGTGGTGGAAGACTGCGTAAACGCCGTGGGCGTCGATCTCAACACCGCCTCTGTGGCGCTGCTGACGCGCGTAGCAGGCTTAACCCGCATGATGGCGCAGAATATTGTCAGCTGGCGCGATGAGAACGGTCGCTTCCAGAATCGTCAGCAGCTGTTGAAAGTGAGCCGTTTGGGTCCGAAAGCCTTTGAGCAGTGCGCCGGCTTCCTGCGCATCAACCATGGCGATAACCCGCTGGATGCTTCAACGGTGCACCCGGAAGCTTATCCGCTGGTCGAGCGCATTCTGGCCGCCACCGAACAGGCGCTAAATGAATTGATGGGCAATCCAGGCAGCCTGCGCGATCTTAACGCACGCGAATTCACCGATGAGCGCTTCGGCTTGCCGACCGTGACGGACATCATCAAAGAGCTGGAAAAACCGGGTCGCGATCCGCGCCCTGAATTTAAAACCGCGCAGTTTGCGGAAGGCGTGGAAACGCTCAACGATCTGTTGCCTGGCATGGTACTGGAAGGCGCGGTGACCAACGTTACCAACTTTGGCGCATTCGTCGATATCGGCGTGCATCAGGATGGTTTGGTGCACATCTCTTCCCTCTCCGACAAGTTCGTCGAGGATCCGCACCAGGTGGTGAAAGCCGGTGACATCGTCAAAGTGAAGGTGATGGAAGTGGATATGCAGCGTAAACGTATCGCGCTGACCATGCGTCTGGATGAGCAACCCGGTGAAAGCAATGCGCGTGGCAACCGCAGCGCAGGCAAAGAAACCGCGCGCCCAGCGGCTACCAACAAAGGCCGTGGCAAACCAGCTAGCTCGTCCGCAGGCAATAGCGCGATGGGCGATGCGCTGGCCGCAGCCTTCGGTAAAAAACGTTAAGTTCCTGCCCTAAAAACGCGCGGAGATAACGCGATCTCCGCGCGCATAAGCCTTGATAAATCTCCTCGCCCAACTACGCTAAAAATTCTGTGAGAAAAAATGACCTCCCGCGTGGCCCAGCGATTCAATGGACATTATCAACGCCTTACTCGATGACATTTACCAGGGCAGCTTTCCTGTCGCAGCGCGCGAGCGTCTGCTTTCGCATATTCGTGCCGCGCGCGATACGGTAAAACTGCCGCGCAAGCCGCACTGGGATGAGAAAGATGTGGTGCTGATCAGCTACGCCGATCAGTTCCGCGAACCGGAGCAACCGACGCTCGCCAGCTTCTCACGCTTTTATCAGCAGCATTTGCAATCCACCTTTAGTTTGGTGCATCTGCTGCCGTTCTTCCCCTATTCATCAGATGATGGCTTCTCAGTTATCGACTATCACCAGGTCAATTCGATCTGCGGCGACTGGCAACACATCAGCGCGCTGCACAGCGAAACTCGCCTGATGTTCGATTTTGTCTGCAATCACATGTCGGCGCACAGCCTGTGGTTTCGCCACTTCCTCGCGCAGGATCCCGGCTGGGATGATTTCTTTATCAGCATGCCGCCCGCTAGCGATCTTAGCGCCGTCACGCGCCCGCGCACTTCACCCTTGTTAACGCCGTTTGAGATGGCCAACGGCGAGACGCGCTACATCTGGACCACCTTCAGCGCCGATCAAATCGACCTCAACTTCGCCAACCCGGAAGTGTTAATTCGCATGGTCGACGTGCTGCTCGATTACCTGATCAAAGGCGCGGATTATGTGCGGCTCGACGCCGTTGGCTACATGTGGAAAACGCCTGGCACTACCTGCATTCACCTGCCGAAAACGCATCAGCTGGTGAAGCTATTTCGCGCTATCGCTAATGAAGTGGCGCCCGGCACGGTGATCGTCACCGAAACCAACGTGCCGCACAAAGACAACATCAGCTATTTCGGCAACGGCAAAGATGAAGCGCAAATGGTGTATCAGTTTTCGCTGCCGCCGCTGGTGCTGCATGCCATTCACTCGGGATCGGCGCGTGCGCTGCGTCAGTGGGCCAACACGCTGGATTTAGGCGGCGGCACCACCACCTTCTTTAACTTTCTCGCCTCGCACGACGGCATTGGGCTGAATCCCGCGCGCGGCATTTTGTCGGAAGTGGAGATTGTGGCGCTGGTACGCGATTTGGCGTTAGAGGGCGCGCTGGTCTCTTATAAAAATAACGCCGACGGCACCACCAGTCCTTACGAAATTAACGTCACCTATTTCGATGCTCTCAATCAACAGAACGACGACGACGATACGCGCCTGCGCCGTTTCCTGCTGGCACATGCCATTCTGCTGTCATTTCCCGGCGTACCGGCGATATACATTCAAAGCATTCTTGGCTCACGTAACGATAACGAAGGCGTGCGGGCCGCCGGTCACAACCGCGCCATCAACCGTGAGAAGTACAGCCTGCGCGACATGGAAGCGTGGATTAGCGGCGGCAATCCGCTGCGCCAGCAGGTATTTGAACGCCTCAGCGCGCTGATTCAGCTGCGCACGCGGCAGCCGGCGTTTCATCCCGATAATCCGATGACGCTGCTGGAGAGCGAGAATACCTTGCTGGTGTTGCGTCGCCATAAACCCGATAGCGACGGCTTACTGTGCGTGTTTAACCTCAGCAACCATGACGTAACCACACAGCTGCCGCTGGCACGACAGGTGCAGGATCTCATTAGCGGGGAGAAGCTGGATGGCAGCCAGTCAATAACGCTGGCTGCGTGGCAGTTTATGTGGCTGCGCGGACAAAATTCAGCATCTGCTGACAGAAAGCATCCGGATGGGAGATAAAAGGCGCATGCGCCGCTTTTTCCATTACCACCGATGAAGAAGATGGCCAGCGTGTATCCAGTTGCTGTGCGATACCACGCGGCACCAGCCCATCGAGATAACCGTAAATACGCAGAAACGGCAGGTTAAGATCGTCGAGCGCAGCACGCAGATCGTCCTGACGCAGAATCTCCAGTCCGCCCGCTAATACTTCTACCGATGGCATGGGTTGCGAAAGCACCACCTCTTTCAGCTGACGCGCATCCTGCCGCGCATGTTCGGTGCCCATGGTTTGCAGTGCCAGAAAGCGCTCCACGGTGCGCTGGAAATCCGTGCTCAGCTGCTGCTGGAAATTCTGTAGCGTCTCGGGCTTGATGCCCGGCCACGCATCACGTGCGGTAAAGCACGGCGACGATGCCACGCTAATCAGTGCTGTAACACGATCGGGGTGGGTTAAGGCCAGCTGACTGGCGACTAATCCGCCCAGCGACCAGCCCATCAGCACCGCACGCTGCGGTAATTGTGGCAGTAGCTGTTGCGCCATTTCCGCTAAGGTCAGCGCTCCAAATCCCTGGCTGCGGCCAAAGCCCGGCAGATCCACCAGGTGCAGGCGAAATTGCGAGCTGAGTCGTGGAACTATGTTTTGCCACACTTCGGCGTTCAAACCCCAGCCGTGCAGCAGCACAAGATCGCAATCGCCCGTGCCTGTGGTGTGCCAGTAAAGCGAACTCATCGGTTACACTCCGGAAAAGTGAAAAGGAGGTCGCTATGCTACCAATGCCGGTACTCTGTTGGCTATGCCGCTTGCCGCTGCGCATCGCCAGCCACGGATTATGCAGCCGCTGTGTGCAACAGATTCCGCGTCTGCCTGCACTCTGCCCACGCTGTGGATTACCGGCCACTGGCATGCAAGCATGCGGCCGTTGCCTTCGTCATCCACCGCCATGGCAAAGCCTGAGCTGCGTGAGCGATTACCTGCCGCCGCTAAGCGATTGGGTACACCAGCTGAAGTTTTCTCGCATAACCGCACTCAGGGTGATGCTGGCGCGGCTGATTTTGTTAAAATTGTTAACAATGCGTCGTGATAACCGGCTTCCGCGGGTAGATTTGGTGTTGAGCGTACCGCTGCATCGTCGTCGTGCCTGGCAACGCGGTTATAATCAGGCCGCGCTGCTGGCAAAACCGCTGGCGCGCTGGTTGAACTGTGAATATCGCGAAGGCATACGACGTCTACGCCACGGTGCGGTGCAGCACTCATTGAGCGCCAGCGCACGTAAAAAGAACCTGCGCGGCGCCTTTTGTCTTGAAATGCCGGTGCGCGGGCGCCATATCCTGCTTATCGACGATGTTGTGACGACCGGAAGTACCGTAGCGGAAATTAGCCGTATCCTGCTGGCGCACGGCGCGGCCAGCGTACACATTGGTTGCCTGTGCCGTACCTTGTAGAGCGTCGGTGTTGGGCGTATTATAACCAAGTAATTTAGTCAACTATTGAGCAATCGCCATGATCGTTATTACTGATGCTGCGCAAGAGCACTTCTCAAAATTGCTGTCCAAACAAGAAGATGGCACGCAGATTCGCGTATTCGTCATTAATCCGGGTACGCCAACCGCAGAATGCGGTGTTTCTTACTGCCCACCCGATGCAGTAGAAGCTTCCGATACGGAATTTAAGTTCGAAAAACTGTCCGCCTTTGTGGATGAACTGAGCGCGCCATACCTTGATGACGCTGAAATCGACTTTGTCACCGATAATCTCGGCTCTCAGCTAACGCTGAAAGCACCGAACGCCAAAATGCGTAAAGTCTCTGACGATGCGCCAATGGTGGAGCGCGTGGAATATCTGCTGCAAGCGCAGATTAACCCGCAGCTGGCAGGCCACGGCGGTCGCGTATCGCTGATGGAAATCACCGATGACGGCATCGCCATTCTGCAATTTGGCGGCGGCTGTAACGGTTGTTCGATGATCGACGTCACTCTGAAAGATGGCATCGAGAAAGAGCTGCTGGCAGCCTTCCCTGAGCTGAAAGGCGTACGCGATTTAACCGAGCACCAACGCGGTGAGCACTCGTACTACTGATTTAGCACGCGGCAGCAACCCGATGCTGCCGCGCGTTTTTACTCCGCTTTCCGCCCTTCATTTACGACTTTTAATACCTTCTGCACCTCAAGCGTAAACATCGTTTCCAGCGTGGCATTCAACTTGCGACGCCAATTAGGATATTCATTAACTGTGCCCGGTACATTGACCGGCGAAGACATGCCGAGCCAATCTTCCGGCTGCAACCCAAGTAGTGCGCTATGGGTGCACGCCAAATAACGGTGAAACGCCAACGTCAGCGCAGGAGATAAAGCCAAACCATCAGCTCGCTTGCCGCTGCGTGCAGGCAGCGACCCAGCCTGATGCAGTGCATCCAGCAGCGCTTGCTTTTGCTTCACCCGCTGTTGCTGGAGAGATTGCAGCACGCCGTCGCCAGCATAGATACCCAGCTTGTCACCCAGCGTTAAATCATCTGCATGCCAGAACCCGCCTAACGTTGGTAAATCATGCGTACTGGCGCTGGCAATCGACTGACGTGGATACTCCTGCGGCTGGCGATAGCTGCCATCACCGTGCTGCTCGAAGAACAACACTTTCCAGGAAAAAATGCCGCTGTTGCGCAGCAGGCTGACGATCTCTTGCGGTACTGTGCCAAGATCTTCGCCGATCACCATGCAGCGATGGCGCTGACTCTCCAGCGCGAGGATCGCCAGCAGATCGTGCACCGGATACGCCACATAAGCCCCCTTATCGGCACTTTCACCGTAGGGAATCCACCACAATCGCAGCAGCGCCATGACGTGATCGATACGCAATGCGCCGCAGTCGCGCATATTGGCGCGCAGCAGGTCGATAAATGGCTGATAACCGCGCGCGCGCATCACATGCGGATCGAGCGGCGGTAAACACCAGTTTTGCCCCTGCGGTCCGAGGCGATCCGGCGGTGCGCCCACCGATGCGCCAAGCTTGTAGAGTTCCGGATCTTGCCAGGTTTCTGCGCTGCCCTGCGCCACGCCGACCGCTAAATCACGGTACAAACCTACCGCCATGCCGAGCTGCTGGCTGCGCTGCCAGCAGGCAGCGAACTGCTGCTGCGCCAGCCATTGTAGCCAGCTCCAGAACTGGATCTCCGCTTCATGCTCAGCACACCACTGCTGAACCTCAGGCAACAACGCATTGCGCCAGCCTTCCGGCCAGTTTGCCCATCCCCATTCATCGGGGTGCTGCTGGCTGCGCTCGGCGAGAATGCCATCAAAGGCGGCCTGATAGCGTAAATGCCCGGCACCCTCAAGGATAAACTGCTGGAAATCGGCGTCGTCTGCTGCGCGTGGCTGATAGTTTTGCCAGGCAAAACGCAGCGCGGCTAATTTCAGCTCGGCGACCGCGCTGTAATCAACAAACTCGCTGGCGCGCGCGCGCTCGAGTGCTTTGCGCGTTTTGGCACTTTTCCACCAGCGCTGGCCCTCTTTGCTGTGTTGGAAATCCTCCAGCTGATTGATGTCGATATACAACACGTTAAGCCAGCGCCGCGAGGTTGGACTGTACGGGCTGGCATGTTCCGGCAGTGACGGATAGAGCGCGTGCAGCGGATTGAGGCCAACAAAATCGCCACCGTGTGCAGCAATCTGTTCCAGCATCAACTTCAAATCACCGAAATCGCCAATGCCCCAATTATTTTCTGAACGCAGCGTATAGAGCTGCACCAGCGCGCCCCAGCGTTTTTCGCCCTGCTCGAGCGGTTCGGGCAGATAGCAGCGCCGCGGCGCAATGATGATGCGCGTTTGCCACTGCTGGCGGCCTTTATGCAGAGTCAGCTGATGATAGCCCTGCGGCAGGCGCGGCGGCAGCGTGAGCACTTCGCCGCCCTGCACATCTCCGCTGAACTGTTTGCCCTGCTCGGTTTCAAGCTGCCAGGAAAACGCCCCGCGGCCCTGCGGCGTGAGTTGACGTTTGGCGCGGGCGGCAAACACCTGCACCGGCGGCAGCGGTGGCGCTTTGCCGCTGGGCGTTTCCATTACCGCCAGCAGCGCGCGTTTGGTGGTATCGCTGATGGTTTCAGGCTCGCCATGCGCGTTGATAAAGCGCAGCGCAATGCCTGCATCCTGTGCCGCCTGATCCAACTTATTGAGCGTCATCCTTTCTCCTTCAACAAGGTGCGCATAAATGCGCACCCTACGGAATTGGTAGGGTCGCCATTCATGGCGACCGGAATATCGATTATCTTGCCGCCTGCCAAATCAACTGCTGGTAATCACGTATTGAGCGGTCAGAACTAAAGCGGCCGGTGTGCGCGGTATTCATGATCGCCGCGCGCGTCCAGGCATCCTGATTTTTCCACAACGCTTCTACCTGCTGCTGCGCGGCAATATAGGCATCGAAATCAGCCAGCACCAGCCAGGGATCGCCGTCCTTCGTCAGGCTCTGCAACATCAGGTCAAATGCGTGCTTATCGCCCTCGCTGAACTTGCCCTTCTCCAGCTCTTTCAGCAAACCATCCAGATAAGGATTCTGTTTACGCAGCTTTTTCGGGCTGTAGCCTCCCGCCTTTAGCGCCTTCACTTCCTCCACGCTATTGCCGAAGATGAAGATATTCTTCTCGCCCACCGCTTGCGCAATCTCCACATTGGCACCGTCCAGCGTGCCAATAGTCAGCGCACCGTTGAGCGCCAGCTTCATATTGCCGGTGCCGGAAGCCTCGTAACCGGCAGTAGAAATTTGCTCAGAGAGATCGGCAGCTGGAATGATCAACTCCGCCGCGGTAATGCGGTAATCCGGAATAAACACCACTTTCAGACGATCGCCAACGCACGGATCGTTGTTGATCACCTGCGCCACGTGGTTAATGGCATAAATGATATTTTTGGCGAGGTAATAGCCGGGCGCCGCTTTGGCACCAAAGATAAACACGCGCGGCACGAAATCGGGGTTATCGGGATGATCTCGCAGCTGGCGATAGCAGTGCAGCATATGCAGCAAACTGAGGTGCTGGCGTTTGTACTCATGAAGCCGCTTGATCTGCACATCGAACAGCGCTTCCGGATTGATATCAATGCCCGTAACACGTTTGATATACACCGTTAGGCGCAGCTTGTTCTGCTGCTTAATGGTGCGGAACTGCTGGCGAAACGCTTTCTTTTTGGCAAACGGTGCGAGCCATGCCAGCGCATCAAGATCGTTCGCCCACTCCACCTGCAAGTTGTCATCAATCAGCGTCGACAATAGCGGATTACACTGCTTTAACCAGCGGCGCGGCGTAATGCCATTGGTAACGTTGTGGAATTTGTTTGGCCACAGCTGGTGATATTCCGGAAACAGATCTTTTACCACCAGCTCGGAGTGCAGCGCCGCGACGCCGTTCACCGCGAAGCAGCTCACCACGCACAAATTCGCCATGCGCACCTGACCTTCCGCCACCACCGCCAGCTTGTGCCACATCGCTTTATCATCCGGCCACTGCTTCTTCACCCTTTTCTTCAGGCGGCGATTAATCTCTTTGATAATTAACATATGGCGCGGCAGCACGTCGCGCACCAATCGCTCATCCCAGCGCTCCAGCGCTTCGGGCATCAATGTGTGATTGGTATAGGCAAAAGTACGGCTGGTGATATGCCAGGCATCATCCCAGCTCAGTTGATGTTCATCCAGCAATACGCGCAGCATCTCTGGAATAGCGATAGTCGGATGCGTGTCGTTCAGCTGAATCACTTCAAAATCGGGCAAGCTGCGGATGGCACGCCCGGCGAGATGGTGGCGGCGCAGGATATCGCCCACCGCACAGGCGCACTGAAAATATTGCTGCATTAAACGCAGGCGTTTACCTTCCGCATGATTATCATTGGGATAGAGCACCTTGGTCAGCTTATCGGCCTCAATGCCTTGCTGCTCGGCCTGCAGGAATTGGCCGTTATTGAATAGCGTGAGATCGAACGGCTGCGCACTACTGGCTTTCCACAATCGCAGCGGCAGCGTAATGCCGTTACGATAGCCCACCACCGGCAGATCCCAGGCTTCTCCTTTCAGCAGGATGTTAGGTCGCCAAATAATGCTGCCGTCGTGGTTTTCTTTCACCTTCCCGCCGATACCGACCTGTACATCCAGCGCGGCGTTATAACGGAACCACGGATAGCGATCACGCTGCCAGTCGTCCGGTGCCTCTCGTTGCTGGCCATCTTCGAAGGTTTGGCGAAACAAACCATATTGATAGTTGAGGCCGTGGCCCATCGCAGCCTGGCCGACGGTGGCCATCGAATCCATATAGCAGGCGGCTAAGCGCCCCAATCCGCCGTTGCCGAGCGCGGGGTCGATCTCCTCTTCCAGCAGCTCGCTCAGTTCAATGTGATGCTCCGCCAGCGCGGCCTGCACGTCGTTGTACCAGCCAAGATTGAGCAAGTTGTTGCCCGTCAGGCGACCAATCAAAAACTCCATCGACAAATAATTGACGTGGCGTTGTCCTTGCTTTGGCGGCGCGGGCGGCTGCGTGGCCAGCATTTCCGCCAGCACGCTGCTCAGCGCCTGCCACCATTGGTGCGGCGTCATTTGCTGGGCGGAAGCGAGTCCAAGGTGTTGCCAATGACGAGTCAGTGCGGCGTCGAAACGTGTTTTATTGAATTTTTGCTGCGACATATCAATCCCTTCGTGTCCGTTAACGGTAAAGCCGGGGCGAGCGCAAGAGGTGAATGGATAAGTAAAGCTGCGGGGGCGGAAAAAAGCGACAGGGAAATGCGCGTGTTAAGAAAAAAAACGGTGCGCATAAATGCGCACGCTACATCGTAGGGCCGCCATTCATGGCGACCGGGTTATGCAACATCAACAAAGTTCCAGATGAACCTCGTGCTGTTCAATCACTTTCAGCACGCTAGCGGGCGGGCTTTGATCGGTATACATGTAATCAATCAGGCTCATATTACCCAGATTAACCATCGCATTACGGCCAAATTTGGAGTGATCCACCACCAGCATTACGCAGCGCGAATTCTCGATAATGGCACGTTTGGTGCGGACCTCGTGATAATCGAACTCCAGCAATGAACCGTCCATATCAATGCCGCTAATGCCGAGAATGCCGTAATCGAGGCGGAACTGTGAGATGAAGTCCAGCGTCGCTTCGCCCATGATGCCGCCGTCGCGCGTGCGCACTTCACCACCGGCGATGATTACGCGGAAATCCGGTTTCGCCATCAGCAGAATCGCCACGTTGAGGTTGTTGGTCACAACGCGCAGATTGTTGTGATTAAGCAGCGCATGCGCCACCGCTTCCGGCGTGGTGCCGATATCGATAAATAGCGTGGCGCCATCGGGAATTTGGCTCGCTACCCGCTCGGCGATGCGCGCTTTCTCCGCTGACCACATCATCTTACGATCCTGCCAGGCGGTGTTCTCGGAGCTGGACGGTAGCGCCGCTCCACCGTGATGACGCATGATTTTGTTTTGATCGGCCAGATCGTTCAGATCGCGCCGAATGGTTTGCGGGCTGACCTCAAAGTGATCCACCAGCTCTTCCGTGCTGACATATCCCTGACGCCGGACCAGATCGATAATGGCGTCATGACGTTGCGTCTGCTTCACATCTCTCTCCTCGGCTCGTAGCCGCTTTTTTTATTGCTACTGCTAACGACGCGCGATCTTGCGCGTATCAACAAAGGCCATCGCTAGACCCACCAGCAAACCGGTAACGTGCGCCGCATTGGCAATCGCCAGACCAAATGCGCCGTAAAAACCAATGACCAACCACACCACCGCGAAGCCCATCAGGCCGCGTTCCAGGTAAATGCCACTGTCGGGATCGCGCTCACCGCGCAGCCAGCAGTATCCCATCAGCGCATACACCACGCCAGATAAGCCACCAAACAGCACGCCGCTAAACTTGGCCTGCATCCAGCCGGTTAACAGCGCGGATATCAGCATAATCACAAACAGCTTGCCGCTGCCAAGGCGCTTTTCAACCGCACCGCCGAGATACCACCACCACATTAGGTTGAAGAGGATATGCAGCAGCGAGAAGTGCAGCAGCGCATGGCTGAACCAGCGCCACACCTGGAAATATTGCGACGAATCCGCCGGCCACGCCAGCCAGTCCAACGCCACATCATCGCCGACGATCTGCATCAGAATAAACACCACGATGCAGGCAATCATGATGGTCATGGTGAGCGGACCTGCGCGTTCCCGAATGTTGCCCCAGAGGTTGGTGCGCTCGTAGCGCAAACCACTTTCGGTATTGCCGCTGTGCCAGCTGGCAGCCAGATAGCGTGGATGGTTGGGATCGCGCACAAACTGCGCGAGTTCGTTTTCGACCATCTCAAGCTTACTTTCGTCATCCAACATAATGACAAAGTGGCTTTCGCGTTCAATACGTAGCGTTACGCCGCGCGTCGCCATGTAGTCGACAAACGCCTGCGCCATGCGCGGATTATTAAACTGGGTGATGCGCATCATGCGGTGCTCTCCTTCCTTATGCTTATGCGATGGGCTTACGCGTCGCCGATAGCAACCTGCGCCGGGAATGCCGCCCGCCAGGCGTCAAATCCGCCGTCAATGCTGTATGCAGCGTTAAATCCCTGGCCCAGCAGGAACTGCGCCGCGCCTTTGCTGCTATTACCGTGATAGCACATTACCAGTACCGGTAAATCCTGATTAGCTTTGGCGATAAAGTCCGCCAGGTTGTCGTTGGTGAGATGCTGCGCACCGGCGGCATGGCCCATCATAAAGCTTTGCGGATCGCGGATATCCACCAGCTGCGCACCTTGTGCCAGATGCTCTTGCGCCTGCAGGACATTAATACACTCGAAGGTTTCCATGGTGTCTCTCATTACTTCGTCACAATTAGCGGTTGATAAAATCGCCGGTGTTGGTGCCAGGTCGCCATAAATGGCGCCCCTACGACTGCTCGATGCGGAGGTTGTAGGGGCGCCATTTATGACGACCTAACCGTCTTAACTACCAAGCATTACACAATTAGCGCCTAGTTTAACCTGAGAATC
This sequence comes from Pantoea sp. BRR-3P, assembly GCF_039621635.1. Taxonomy (NCBI): domain Bacteria; kingdom Pseudomonadati; phylum Pseudomonadota; class Gammaproteobacteria; order Enterobacterales; family Erwiniaceae; genus Pantoea; species Pantoea sp. BRR-3P. The sequence continues at coordinate 106,418 of NZ_CP155066.1, read as the reverse complement.
GGTCGCGATAACCTGACAAGTCCTGTGGTTATGTGATTTTTTTCCTGTCGGAATGTTAGCTATATCACGCAAAAATGTTTTTATTCAGTTAACCGCTGGCATCGATGTTGGTTTCCGATTATTATTACGCTCGAAAACGAACATTTTAGAACTATTCCGAACATCGGAGGAGATGACGTGGAAACCAAAGACCTGATCGTGATCGGCGGCGGCATTAACGGAGCCGGCATTGCAGTGGACGCTGCAGGACGCGGACTGTCGGTGCTGATGCTGGAGGCGCGGGATTTGGCCTGTGCAACCTCCTCCAACAGCTCGAAGCTGATTCACGGTGGCCTGCGCTACCTTGAACACTATGAATTCCGCCTGGTAGGCGAAGCCTTAGCCGAGCGTGAAGTGCTGCTGAAGATGGCACCGCATATCGCTTTCCCAATGCGCTTCCGTCTGCCGCATCGTCCGCACCTGCGCCCGGCGTGGATGATCCGCATGGGCCTGTTCATGTATGACCGCCTGGGCAAACGTACTACGCTGCCGGGCAGTAAAAGCCTGCGTTTTGGCGCGGATTCGGCCCTCAAGCCGGAAATCACGCGCGGTTTCGAATATTCTGACTGCTGGGTCGATGATGCACGCATGGTGGTGCTCAACGCGCAGGAAGTGGAGAAACAGGGCGGCGAAGTGCGCACGCGTACCCGCGTGACCCGCGCCTGGCGCGAAGGCGGTTTGTGGATGGTGGAGGCCGAAGATATTGATAGCGGCAAAACGTACACCTGGCGCGCGAAAGGTTTAGTCAATGCCGCCGGTCCGTGGGTGAAAGAATTCTTCGACGACGGCCTGAAGCTGAAATCGCCGTACGGCATTCGCCTCATCAAGGGCAGTCACATTGTGGTGCCGCGCGTCCATCGCGAAAAGCAGGCCTATATCCTGCAAAACGAAGACAACCGTATCGTGTTTGTGATTCCGTGGATGGATGAGTTCTCCATCATCGGTACTACCGACGTGGAGTACAAAGGCGATCCGAAAAACGTGAAGATCGATGACAATGAAATCAGCTACCTGCTGAAAGTGTTTAACGGACACTTCAAGCAGCAGCTGAGCAAAGATGACATCGTCTGGACTTACTCGGGCGTGCGCCCGCTGTGCGATGATGAATCGGATTCTCCGCAGGCCATCACCCGCGACTACACGCTGGATGTGCATGACGACAATGGTCAGGCGCCGCTGCTGTCGGTGTTCGGCGGCAAGCTGACGACCTATCGCAAACTGGCGGAGCACGCGCTGGAGAAACTGACCAAGTATTACCCGAATATTGGCCCGGCCTGGACCAAAAGCGCGGTATTGCCGGGTGGTGATTTCTCCGGTACGCGTGAAGATTACGCCGCGGGCCTGCGTCGTCGCTATCCGTTTATCAGCGAAGGCATGGCGCGTCACTTTGCCCGCACTTACGGCAGCCGTACCGAAGTGCTGCTGGAAGGCGCGAAGAGCATTGATGATTTGGGTGAGAACTTTGGGCATGAGTTCTACGAAGCCGAGCTGCGATATCTGGTGAAAAACGAGTGGGTGCGCGAGCTGGATGATGCAATTTGGCGTCGTACCAAACAAGGTATGTGGCTGAGCGAAGCGGAACAGGCGCGTATTCGCGAATGGCTGGCGGTCAACGCGCAGAAACCGGCGCTGTCGTTGGCGTCATAATCCGAGCCAAATAAAAGGCCGTTATCCTGCAGAGGATCACGGCTTTTTTTTATGCCATTCAGCGCGATAAATCGCGCCGCTACAAATGCATGCACATTGCTGTAGCGCCGCAATTTATTGCGCGTCGTTAAACTTAAAGCCCCGCATTCTCACGAATATATTTACGCGCTTTCACCGCATATTCGAACGGGTTAGCCAGCGCCGGATCCTGTTCAGCTTCCACCACCATCCAGCCTTTATAGCCGTAATCATCGAGGATTTTGAACACCGGCTTGAAATCAATCACACCGTCGCCCGGCACGGTAAAGGTGCCCTTCTTCACGCCATCGAGGAACGACAACGATTTTTCGCGCACTTCCGCAACCACGCTGTCGCGCACGTCTTTAAGATGCACGTGGAAAATACGCGGCAGATATTTGGTCAGCACGTCCAGCATCGCCTGCTGGGAACCTTCGGAATAATAGATGTGGCCGGTGTCATACAGCAGGCCGACATTCTCATTCGTCGATTCCATAAAGCGATCGATTTCGGCGGGGGTCTGGATACCGGTGCCCATGTGATGGTGCAGCGTTAAGCGCATACCTTTCTGCGCGGCGATCTCGGCCAACTCGTTGTAGCCTTCCGCCGTCAATCGCCACTCTTCATCGGTGAAAATCGGCTTCTGCTCCAGCACGGCGAGCGTGGTGCCCTGAATACTTTTGCTCTGCTCAGAGCAGCCAATCACGCGCGCGCCCATCTCATACAGAAAATTCATGTGATTGGTGAATTCGTCGATGGTTTTTGCTTTGTCGCCGTTGGCAAAGAAAGTGCTGAACCACGCGTTACAAATCTGAATACCACGGATATCCAGCATTGGCTTAAGGATCGCCGGATCGCGCGGGTATTTGCTGCCCACTTCGCTACCGGTAAAGCCTGCCAGCGCCATTTCACTGACGGTTTGCTGGAAGGTGTTTTCACTGCCCAGCTCCGGCATATCGTCGTTGGTCCAACCGATTGGCGCAATCGCCAGTTTTACGTTGTCTTGGTTCATCTTCAGTTCCCTGATCCACTCAGAGGCGGCCCTTAGCCGCCGGAGATTATGCGCAAACGGCTCAGTTATTTAGCGTAGAAATCCGGACGTGGCGGCATGGTAACCGGCTCAATCGCACCGCTGTTCTGCGCTTTCTGGCAGGCATCGGCGGCCACGGAGGCAGCAAAGCCATCCCAGGCCGAAGGACCGGTCAGCTCGCCACTCTTCACGTCATTAATGAACGCCTGCAGCTCAACGTCGTAGGCATCGATGAAGCGATCTTTCCAATCCGTCAGCAAGGGTGTACCGAGGCGCGCGTTTTTGCGCGTTTGAATCGCCGAAGGCTCAGGCAGTTTCGCGATGCCCTCTTCACCCACCACTTCACATTGGATGTCGTAGCCGTATGCACAGTTGACGAAAATCTCGACATCAATGCGGATGCCTTTCTGCGTTTCGAACAGCACGATTTGCGGATCTTTCAGTTTGGCGTGGGATTTCGACGTGGTACGCGGGAACACCACCTGCACGGTTTTGTAATCGTCTTCCGTCAGCCAGCGCAGCACATCCAGCTCGTGAATCAGCGTGTTAGTAATCGCCATGTCGGTGGTGTAATTCTCGCCAACGCTCTGGTTGCGGTGCGCGCAGTGCAGCATTAACGGTTCACCGATTTCACCGTCGGTAATCACTTTTTTCAGCGCGCGATAGCCGGAATCGTACGGGCGCATAAAGCCCACCTGCACCAGACGTTTGCCGTGTTTGATCTCCGCATCGACAATGCGACGGCAGCCTTCCGCGCTCAGCGCCAGCGGCTTCTCACAGAACACCGGTTTGCCCGCAGCAATGGCGGCCAGCGTGAACTCTTCGTGGGTCGGATCCCAGGAAGTCACCAGCACGGCATCAACTTCGGGCGAGTTGATCACCTGATGGCCATCCTGATACACCTCGGCTTCGATATTCAGACGTTGCAGCGCCGCACGCGCACCTTCCACGTTGATATCAGAAACCGCCACCACTTTCGCACCCTGCAAGACGTTATTGCAGCGACGAATGTGTTCCTGACCAATTGCACCGGTACCAATTACACCGAGTTTTAGCGTCATAATTACACCTGTAGAGTTCGTTCGGATACATTAAGATAAACAAGGCCGGAGAACCCCGGCCTTAAAGAGGATTTAGTACTTACGCGCCTGTTCGATATGCACGTTAAGGTTGTCGGCCACTTCCTGCGTGCGGGTCGAGGTTGAGGTTTGCGCCACGCCCACATGCCACCAGCTGAAGTACTTGTGCACCATGGTTTTTGGCAGCACTTTGATGTCGAACAGCGTTGAAACCGTCTGCTTCTGCGCATCAATCAGCGCCGCTTCCAGCTGCTCCAGCGTGGTGATGCGATAGGTTTTGCAGCCGTAACCGCCGGCAATCGCCGCAAAGTCCACCGGCACAAAGCCGCCATCCAGCTTGCCGCCTTCCGGATTACGGAAGCGGAACTCGGTGGTGAAGCTGTCCATGCCGTGCTCCATCTGCAGGTTGTTAATACAACCGTTGGTCATGTTATCCAGCAGCACGACGTTGATTTTGGCCCCTTCCTGAATCGAGGTGACCAGCTCGGAGTGCAGCATCATGAACGAACCGTCGCCGACCATGACGTAAACTTCACGCTGCGGCTGCGCCAGCTTCACGCCCAGCGCGGCGTTCACTTCATAGCCCATACAGGAGTAGCCGTACTCAACGTGGTACGAGTTGTAATCTTTGGTGCGCCACACGCGTTGCAGATCGCCCGGCAGACTGCCCGCTGCAGCCACAATCACCGCATCCTTTGGGAGCTGCTCGTTTAAGGTGCCCAGCACGCTGCTCTGCGTCAGCACCGATTGCGTCAGGCGTTCGAACTCGGCAAACAACGCTTCACGATCGGCGTGATCGGCGATTTCAGGAATGAAATCGTCGCTGTTATAGGTCGCGGCATAAACGCGCTGCGTCTCTTTCAGCAGTTTACTTTGCGACAGTTCAATCTGGTCGCCCCAATGATTTTCAAACCCTTTCAGCCCGCTTTCCAGCGCCGTTAAACCTTCACGCGCATCCGCCAGCAGCTGTACCGCATCCAGCTTGTAGCTATCAAAGTTGCTGACATTAAGATTCAGATAGCTGACGTCCGGATTCTGGAAAATCCATTTTGAGGCGGTGGTGAAATCGGTGTAACGCGTACCGATGCCAATCACCAGATCGGCCTCTTTCGCCAGCAGATTCGCTGCCAGACAGCCGGTTTCACCCACGCCGCCCACATTCAAAGGATGATCGGAAACGATGGTGCCTTTACCGGCCTGGGTTTCGGCAAAAGGAATGTTGAAGCGCTCGGCGAATTTCAGCAGCGCATCACCGGCGTCGGAGTATTTCAAACCGCCACCGACAACGATCAGCGGCTTGTGTTTACGCGCAATCAGCGCCAACGCATCGCCCAACTGTGCAGCCGTGGGCAAACGGCGATCCAGACGATGCACCCGCTTCTGGAAGAAGTATTCCGGGAAATCCCAGGCTTCAGCCTGTACGTCCTGCGGCAGCGCGAGGGTTACCGCGCCGGTTTCGGCTGGATCGGTCAGTACGCGCAGGGCATTAATGCACGCGGTCATCAGCTGCTCTGGGCGGCTTACGCGGTCCCAGTATTTGCTCACCGCGCGAAACGCGTCGTTGGTGCTGATGCTGAGATCGTGGCTCTGTTCGATCTGCTGCAATACCGGATCGGGTTGGCGCGTAGCAAACACATCGCCCGGCAGCAGCAGTAAAGGAATGCGGTTGGCCGTGGCCGTGGCGGCGGCGGTGATCATGTTGGCAGCACCTGGTCCAACGGAAGAAGTACAGGCAATAATCTGACGACGCAGCGACTGTTTGGCAAACCCAATCGCCGCGTGCGCCATGCCCTGCTCATTACGGCCCTGATGCACCACCAGATCGCCGCTATCCTGCTCCAGCGCCTGGCCCAATCCCAGCACGTTACCGTGACCGAAAATGGCAAAAATGCCTTTCACGAATTTGGTTTCCACGCCGTCAACGTTCAGGTACTGGTTATCCAGAAATTTTACCAGCGCCTGTGCCGTGGTGAGTCTGATTGTGCCCATATGCTTCTTCCTTTACATGCTGGTACCTGTGGTGAGGTACATCGCGGTTCGGGTAACAACTGCCGCTTACGGCGCCCGCGGATTAAGTGAAACGTGTGGCGATTATAAACAAATATTTTTTTCATTAAATACGATTACAGAAGAAACATTTCATTTTGCGATAGAGATCAAATTCAGCGATGAAACGAACGCTTTCAGGGCGAGCAAAGGGAGGAAAGTGGAACGGTAAAAGGTTATTTAACGGCCATAACGAAATTTCATTTCACTTCAGTAGCTTCCTTGATTTATCGCTCTTTTCCTGAGACCTGGCTCACAAGCCCGAGTATCGCTGGAATTCAGCGCTTAACACCTGCTGTATTACACCTTTGTCAGAGTTTTACCTGGCTCACAAAATCGCGACGGACGTTTCATTTCATATTGTGTTTGGAATTTTTATTCCTCATACTGCGTAAAAGCCAATCAGGCACCTTGAGAACCCGGAAGCAAAGCGCTCGATGATGGGCGGCAGCGCCCGCAGTGTCTGCTTATCACAGAAGGAAACAATAGGTATGAGTACACAACAGAAGCGGCTTGATGTGATTTGTATTGGACGCATCGCCGTCGACCTCTACGGTCAGCAAATTGGATCACGTCTGGAAGATATGACCAGCTTCAATAAATATCTGGGTGGATCTTCTGGCAACGTGGCCTACGGCACGGCTATTCAGGGCCTGAAGTCTGCCATGCTGGCGCGCGTAGGTGACGAGCATAATGGCCGCTTTTTACGTGAAGAGCTGCAGCGGGCAGGCTGCAACACCGACGGTTTGATCACGGACAAGCATCGCCTAACGGGTCTGGTGATTCTTGGGATTAAAGATGAAGAGACCTTCCCGCTAATTTTCTACCGTGATAACTGCGCCGATATGGGCCTGGTGCCGGAAGATATTAAAGAAGAGTTTATCACCTCCTCACGTGCGGTCGCCGTTACCGGCACGCACTTGTCACACCCGCAAACCCGTGCCGCAGTGTTGAAGGCGCTGGATATCGCCCGACGTAACGGGCTGCGTACCGCATTGGATATCGATTATCGCCCGGTCCTGTGGGGCCTGACCTCACTCGGCGACGGTGAAACGCGTTTCATTGAATCGGGCGAAGTAACGCAACAGTTGCAGGAAGTTCTGCACTATTTCGATTTGGTGGTGGGAACGGAAGAAGAGTTTCATATTGCCGGTGGCAGCACCGATACCTTGACCGCGCTGAAAAACGTGCGTAAATCGAGCCAGGCAACGCTGGTGTGCAAACGTGGCCCGCTGGGCTGCGTGGTATTTGAGGGCGAGATCCCAGATAGCTGGGAACAGACCACATTACAGAGCGGCGTACGCGTGGAAGTGCTGAATGTACTTGGCGCGGGCGATGCCTTCATGTCTGGCCTGCTGCGCGGCTGGCTAAACGACGAAAGCTGGGAGCAGGCATGCCGTTACGCAAACGCCTGTGGGGCACTGGTGGTTTCCCGCCACGGCTGCGCGCCAGCGATGCCAACCAAAGAAGAGCTGGATGATTTCCTTCGCCGCGATAACGACGTGAAGCGCCCGGATCTCGATCCACGCCTGAATCATTTACACCGCGTGACGACACGTAAGCAGCAGTGGCCCGAGCTGAATGTGTTCGCCTTTGACCACCGCAAGCAGCTGGCCGATATGGCGCGCGAAGCGGGCGTCAGCGAAGAGCGCATTCCACAGCTGAAACTGCTGCTGCTGCGCGCCGCTGAAGAAGCGGCAAACGAGGCAGGTTTGCATCAGAAAAGCGGCATCCTCGCGGATACCACCTATGGCCAGAAAGCGCTGAACGCGATTACCGGTAAAAACTGGTGGATTGGTCGTCCCATCGAGCTGCCAAGTTCCCGCCCGCTGCGCCTCGAGCACGGTAATATTGGTTCGCAGCTGGTCGACTGGCCGGCCGAACACGTAGTGAAATGCCTGGTGTTCTACCATCCGCATGACAGCGCGGAACTGCGTAAAGAGCAGGATGATCTGGTGCTGGATGTGTGGAAAGGCTGCAATAAAAGCGGTCACGAACTGCTGCTGGAAGTGATTCTGCCGGAAAGTAATCCGGACCGGAAAGAGTCTTACTATTACGATATGCTGGGCCACTTCTACAGCCTGGGTATTCAGCCGGACTGGTGGAAACTGCCGCCGCTGTCCGCGGAGAGCTGGCAGTCCATCAGCGGCTTGATCGAGCAAAACGATCCGCACTGCCGCGGCATTCTGCTACTGGGTCTGGATGCACCAGAAGAGACGCTGAAAGCCGGTTTTGCGGCGGCGGCGCAAGCGCCATGGGTGAAAGGTTTTGCGGTAGGTCGCACTATCTTCGGCCAGCCGTCACGCCAGTGGCTGCAGGGCGAACTGGACGACAAGGCGCTGATCGAAACCGTGAAAGGCAATTATCTGCGCCTGATCGGCTACTGGCGCGCGGTGCGCGGTTAAGCTGTTGAATTAGTATCAAAGAAGCGGCCGATGGCCGCTTTTTTTGCATTGTGCGCGTTGGCCCTCATCCTAACCTTCTCCCGCTGGCGGGAGAAGGAACTGTCCTCTGCGATTTTGCGGACCGAATGCATTCCTCGACTTTCACTCGATAGGTTCCCTCGCCCGCTTGCGGGAGAGGGTTAGGGTGAGGGGAAAACATGCACATTCTGTGAGGCAATTCATAAACCGATGAAATAAGCGTCACGAAGATGTCAAACGAATGAAATTTTCCATCCATCTGGTACTATAGCGCTCATTATCCAGCCATATTTTCTTTTTTAGCGGGCCGAAGTAATGACCAATAATCCAACACAACTTACCCTGTTACAGGACGATATCCGTCGTCGCTATGAGACGCTGAGTAAACGCCTGAAGCAGGTGGCTCGTTATATCCTTGATAACAGCAACAGCATTGCGTTTGATACCGTTGCCTCCATTGCGCAGCATGCTGATGTGCCACCCTCCACGCTGATCCGCTTTGCCAACGCTTTTGGCTTCAGCGGCTTCAATGAAATGAAACAGGTTTTCCGCCAGCATCTGATGGAAGAAACGGTTAACTATACCGAGCGTGCACGTCTGTTCCGCCAAACCGCCACCGACGACAGCGCCAGCTCACCCGAGAGCCCGGCTGAAATTCTCAACGTCTTTACCATGGTGAACAGTCAGGCGCTGCAACAGCTGGCGATGCAGGTGAATCCGGACCAGCTCAACCGCGCGGTGAAAATGCTCGATGAAGCGGAGAACATCTACATTATCGGCCTGCGCCGCTCGTTCAGCGTGGCTTCTTATCTGGTGTACGCGCTGCGCCATCTGGAGCGTCGTGCGTTCCTGATCGATGGCCTTGGCGGCATGTTTACCGAGCAGCTCAGTATGGTGAATCCTAAAGACGTGGTGATTGCCATCAGCTATTCGCCTTACGCGCGTGAAGCGGTGGAGTTGGTTGAGCTGGGTGCCAAGCGTGGCGCGCATCTGATCGCCATCACCGACAGCCAGGTCAGCCCGCTGGCCGCCTTCAGCGATGTGTGCTTTGTGGTGCGTGAAGCGCAGGTGGATGGCTTCCGTTCGCAGGTGGCATCGCTGTGTCTGGCGCAGACGCTCGCCGTATCGTTAGCGCTGAATAACAACGTTATTAACGAATAATCTCTTCGTAGAGTCGCCATTCATGGCGACCAGCCAACAAAAAGGGCAGCCATGTGGCTGCCCTTTTAACGTTGGTGCGCATAAATGCGCCCCCTACGAACGCGGATACTTATCGCTATTCACCCAGGCATGATCTTTCTCCCAGGTAAATTTCCACAACCGTTTTGGCCCCGCCATCACGTTGAGATAGTAATTATCGTAACCGGCAATGGTCGCCACCGGATGATAGCCGCGCGGCACCGTCACCACATCATGGTTATACGGCGCCATGCACTCGTCGAGCGAACGGTCGTCGGTATAAACACGCTGCATGGCGAAACCTGGCTCAGGATCGAAACGGTGATAGTAGGTTTCTTCCAGATAGGTTTCGTCAGGGCTATTTTTCTGGTCGTGCTTGTGGCTAGGGTACGAACTGGTCGCGCCTTCGTCGGTATACACTTCCACCACCAGCAGGCTGTCGGCTTCTTTGTTATCCGGCAGAATGTTGTGCACCAGACGCTGGTTGCGGCCTTTACCACGCTGCTCAACGCCCACATCTTCCGGGGCAATCAGGCGCGCCGGCAGATTACCGCTGCCTGGTGCATTACACACCGCCAGCTCCAGATCGCTATCCGCATACACTTCCACTTCATCGTTATGCGGCACATACACCGAGTACGGCGGAATGCGCTCAAACGGCGACAGACGCTTACCGAGATGTGGGAACTCCGCATGGCGGGTTTTTACCGATGCAAAGCCCGCCACCAGCACCAGACACAGCTCTTTATCACCGCTGCTCAGCGTCAGGCGCTGCCCTTTTTTCAGCAGGTAGGCATCAAAGCCTACGTATTCCCAGCCCGCGCTCTCAGGCGTGACGTGCTGAATACGACCGTTGCTGTCGGGTTTTTGCGCTTTCGAAATCAGAGACATCCTGTTCCTCCTGGTTGAGCGAGATTAGCCCAGCGTCGGCATGCTGAACTCAGAGACGGTTTGCTGGCCGCTCGGCCAACGCACGGTGGCGGTTTTCATGCGGGTGTAGAAACGCACGCCGTCTGGACCATGCACGTTCAGCGCACCAAACACCGAACGCTTCCAGCCGCCGAAGCTGTGGAACGCCATCGGTACCGGAACCGGTACGTTAACGCCTACCATGCCCGCTTCCACGTTCTGTACGAATTCGCGCGCGGTGTGACCGTTGCTGGTAAAGATGGCGCTACCGTTGCCGAACTCATGGCTGTTAACCAGCTGCAGCGCGCTATCGAAATCTGTAGAACGCATGATGCTTAATACCGGCCCGAAGATCTCTTCGCGCCAGATGGTCATGTCTGAAGTCACGTTATCAAACAGGGTGCCGCCCACGTAGTAACCTTCAGCGTGACCTGCTACCTCAACACCGCGACCATCAACCACCAGCTTCGCGCCTTCCTGCTCGCCTTTATCGATATAGCCCAGCACTTTCTTCTGGTGCGCGGCAGAAACCACCGGCCCCATTTCATTCTCTTCGGCACCTTTCTGAATTCCCGGGCCGATGCGCAGCGCTTTAATCAGCGGCGTCAGGCGTGCAATCAGTTTGTCAGCCGTATCGTCGCCCACCGCCACCACCACCGGCAGCGCCATGCAGCGTTCACCAGCAGAGCCAAACGCGCCGCCCATAATGGCGTTCACGGTGGCATCAAGATCGGCATCTGGCATCACGATAGCGTGGTTTTTTGCCGCGCCGAATGCCTGAACACGTTTACCGTGGGCGCTGGCGGTTTTGTAGATATGCTCAGCCACGCCGGAAGAACCGACGAAGCTGACTGCCGCGATGCGCGGGTCTTTATACAACTGCTCGGCATCTTCGTTAGACGAGTGCACCACGTTGAACACACCATCTGGCAGGCCCGCTTCTTTCAGCAGTTCGGCCATACGCACCGAGGCTGAGGGATCCAGCGCCGGTGGCTTGAGGATGAAGGTGTTGCCGCACGCCAGCGCGATGGGGAACATCCACAGTGGCACCATCGCCGGGAAGTTGAATGGCGTGATACCCGCCACCACGCCCACGGGTTGCATCAGCGAGTAGCTATCAACGCCGGTGCCCACGCTGGGTGAGTTTTCACCTTTAATCAGATGCGGAATACCGCAGGCAAACTCGATCACTTCAATACCACGCGTCAACTCACCCAGCGCATCTGACCACACTTTACCGTGCTCAGAAACAATCAGTGCCGCCAGCTCATCGCGGTGTTTTTCCATCAGGGCTTTGAAGTTGAACATCACACGGGCACGACGCAGCGGCGCGGTTTTCGACCATTCCGGGAACGCAGCATGGGCGACTTCAATCGCTTTTTCCACTTCCGCCGCGGTGCTCTGCGTCAGTTCGCGCACCACTTTGCCGGTCGCCGGATCGTACACGGGAATGGTTTCATTGCTGGCGCTATGGGTAATTTTTCCGCCGATAAAGTTTCCTACGATAGTCATGTCGTTGCCTCTTAGATGTGAAGTTCCCTGCAGACAGCCGGTTCAAACCGCAACGCTGCGTGAGCAGGCAATACTTAAAGCGTGCTATGAAGCTATAGCAATGAAATAAATTTTTCAAATACTTCTTTTTGGAAAATTTCCTTTTAGCGGCATGGATCGCATTTTTTCGCTGGCGGTTTTCAAGCGGCTGTAAACCAGCCTGCAGCGCTGACGTACCGGCATTTTTCCGCGGCTGAAAACGCGGCACACTAAGCCGCTGAGTGGACAGAATTTGTGCCGCAAATCCAGTCACAACATACAACGCGAAACGAAATATGAAATTTTTGCGAGACAGATCCAATATCTGATATTTCATAATTCAATAACAATGAAATAAATGTTTTCTTTGCTGCATCTTATCCGCATCACCCTACAGGAGCCGCAAATGGCCATCGATCCAACCCGTTTCTGTATTAACCGTAAAATTGCCCCCACGCTTTCGCTGGAAGCCTTCTTTCAGCTGGTACAGCGTTTAGGATTGAATAAGGTTGAGCTACGTAATGACATGCCGAGCGGTAAGGTGACCGATGATCTTAGCGCGGCAGCGCTGCGGGCGCTGGCGGATAAGTATGAGATTGAGATCGTCACGATTAATGCGCTCTACCCGTTTAACCGTGCCGATGATGCGCTGCTGGCAAAAGCCGAAGCGCTACTTCAGGAAGCGCAAGCTATTGGCGCAAAAGCGCTGGTGATGTGTCCGCTGAATGAAGGGATTGAGATATCGCCGCAGCAGACGCTTGAAGCGCTGCAGGTGCTCGCACCGCGCTTTGAAAAATATGGCATTCAGGGATTAGTGGAACCGCTGGGCTTCCCGGTGAGTTCGCTGCGTTCAGCGGTGCAAGTACAGAAGTTGATTCAGCAAGCCAAAGTCCCGTTTAAGGTGCTGCTCGATACCTTCCATCATCACCTGTATGAAAACGCGGAGAATGAGTTCCCGCAGGAGATCGATGTTAATCATATTGGCCTTGTGCACTTGTCTGGCGTGGAAGATACCCGACCGACCGCGCAGTTAACCGATGAAGAGCGCATTATGCTCAGCGACCGTGATGTGCTGAACAGCGTGGCGCAGGTAAAACGTCTGGAGATACTCGGCTACAAAGGACTCTACGCGTTTGAGCCGTTTTCATCGACGCTGGAGAAGTGGGACACCGCAGAGATTGAACGCCAGATACGCCACAGCATTGAATTGCTGCAAGCCTAAACGAACCCTTATCTGTGTCTCTTAGACACTTTTGCTAGTGTTGGCCTCGGTCGGAGGCCCTTTTTTTATACCACATACATCTGAAAGTCCCGGTGCGCATGAATGCGCACCCTACGGGTTTTGTAGGGTCGTCATTTATGGCGACCGCCAACTACGCATTCTCTTTGATCTCTGCTGCGGCGGTTTCCGGCATTCTTTTGATCATGCGCAGCGTGCAAAACAGCGCTAAACACACCAGCAGCGCGGTAAGAAAATAGACCAACGACACGCCGGCATAGCTCATGATGAAACCGGCAATTGGGCCGGTAATCCCCAGCGACAAATCCATAAACGCGGTATAGGTGGCGAGCGCGCTGCCCTGATTCTGCTGCGGTACCACTTTCACCGCCACCACGCCAATTGCCGGGAACACCAGAGAAAAACCGGCGCCAGTAAGGAATGCCCCCGTCTTCGCCATCCACGGATCAAACGAACCGGCCACCAGAAACAGGCCAATCGCCTCCACCGCAAAGCAGATACTCGCCACGCGCAGCCCGCCCAGTTTATTGATGGCGTTGGGAAACAGCAGGCGCGTACCGACGAACGCGGCACTGAACATGGTCAGCGCGAAAGCCGCCCCGTCCCAGCCTTTATCCTGATAAAACAGCGTGATAAAAGTGGCGATAACGCCGAATCCGGCAGAGCCCATCGCCAGAATCAGACCAAAACCGTACACCTTGCTCAGCACATCACGAAACGGCAGCGGCTTGGCTTTGCTGCCTTTCACCGCTGCTCGCGGCAATGCCAGCGCAATGGCTAACAGACAAATAGCGATGATGATGCTGGAGAGCAGCAGTAAACCGCCGCTACGGAAGATCACGACGCCGAGCGGCGCACCAATCGCCATCGCCCCATAAGTGACGATACCGTTCCAGGAAATCACCCGGCCGATATGCAGCGAGCCGACACGCGCCACGCCCCACAGCGAAGTTCCGGTACCAGAAAAACTTTGACCCACGCCTAAAATCACGCGGCCGAGGCACAGCAACACCAGACTCAGCACGCCCTGCCCATCGCTCAGCGCCGATAAAAGAATACAGATACCGCTCAGCAAGCAGCCCACCAGCCCAATCACCACCACCTTTTTCGGTCCCCACACATCGGCATAGCGCCCGGCGTGTGGGCGACTCAGCAGCGTGGCGATGTATTGCAGGCTAATCACTAATCCCGCCCAAAAGGCGTTATAACCCAACCCGTCATGGACAAAACCCGGCAGCACCGCCAGCGGCAAACCGATGGTGAGATAGCTGGCAAAGTTGAACTTCACGATGGAGAGAATCAGTAAGTTAAGGCGAAAACGGCCGTGTTCAGGTGCGGCGGCGGGCAGGTCAGGCATGAGTAATTGCGCTCGTGGGTGACGGAATTTTTATAACAGAAGGATAACTATACGCCTTTTGCCGCGCTGCGCATCAGTGGAATGCCCAGGTTTATGGTCATCATTTCGTCATATCGCCCTCGTAGACTCGCCGTCATCAAATCCCAAAGAGGATGAAAATCTGATGACGCTCCTGATTTCTACGCAGGCGCGCGTGCCTGACGCCCACTCTCGCAAGGGAGGTGGCCGATGACGCATGCCGCGCTGCCTATTGAACTGAAAAATCTCAGATGGTCAGTGGGTAACCTGACTATTCTGCACGATCTCTCCCTGACCATTCCCGCCGGCGAAATCCTTGCGCTGCTCGGCCCAAGCGGCTGTGGCAAAAGCACGCTGCTAAAACTGCTGGCGGGCTTGCTGCAACCGACAGAAGGCGAGCTGTGGATTGGCGCACGCTGCGTCGCATCGGCACATCACTGCGATGCCCCAGAGAAGCGCAACCTCGGCATGGTGTTCCAGGATTATGCGCTGTGGCCGCATATGTCGGTGGCACAAAACGTTGCCTTCCCGCTGCGCATGCGCGGCATCAGCAAAGCTGCCGCTCGTGAACAGGCCGATGCCGCCCTGGCGCAGGTTGGTCTGGCTGATTTTGGCGATCGTAAACCGGCGCTGCTCTCCGGCGGCCAGCAGCAGCGCGTGGCGCTGGCGCGCGCGTTGGTGGCGAAACCGGCGATTTTGCTGTTCGACGAACCGCTGTCCAACCTTGACCGCGACCTGCGCGAAACCCTGGTTCATACCATGGCGGATTTGCTGCGCGCCGCGGGCATCACCGCTGTTTACGTTACGCACGACCGCGAGGAAGCCAACACGCTGGCAGATCGCATCATTCACCTGGCGCAGGGCCAGATTGTTTCCGTTACTCACCTCTCAGGGGACCGCAATGCCATCTCTCAAGTCAGTTAAACGAGCCATCAGCCAGAAAGGAGCCATCAGCGCGATGATGTTGACTTCCGCTATGATGATCAACGATGCCCAGGCGCTGACGGTGTATACCGCCGGTCCGGGTTCGCTGTCGAAAAGCCTCGCCGCCGGATTTGAAAAACAGACCGGTATTAAAGTGAATATTTTCCAGGCCACGACCGGCAAAGTGATGGCACGTCTGGAGGCTGAACAGGCCAATCCGCAGGCCGACGTGCTGATCTCGGCTTCGTGGGATACCGCAGAAGATCTGCAGCAGCGCGGCTGGTTGCTGCCGTTTAACAGCGCCAACGCGGCGAAGGTGCCAGAGCAGTTCAAAACCGCTGATTACGTGGCGCAGGGCATTTCCGCGCTGGGCATCGTGTGGAATACGCAAAGCAATACGCCAGAGCCGAAGACCTGGCAGGATCTCACCGCCCCCGCCTTTAAAGATAAAGTCACCACGCCGGATCCGGCTCTCTCGGGCGCATCACTCGATCTGCTGATTGGCCTGCAAAACAGCGAAGGCGAAAAAGCCTGGCAGCTGTTTGACCAGCTGAAAGCCAACGGCATGATAATGAGCGGCCCGAACGCGCAGGCGGTCACGCCGGTGCTGCAAGGCGCCAGGGCGGCGGTGTTTGGCGCGGTCGATTACGTCACCTATAACAACATTGCGCAGGGCGAGAGCGTGAAAGTGATCTTCCCGGAAAATGGCACCGTGGTGGCGCCGCGTCCGATGATGATCCTGAAAAGCAGCCAGCACGCCAATGATGCCAAAGCCTTTATTGATTACGTTCTTTCGGATGCAGGTCAGGAGCAGGTAGCGAAAGCCTGGCTGATGCCGGCACGCACCGATATCAAAGCGCAGCGCCCGCTGTTTACCGAAATTAAGCTGTTACCCACCCAGCAGAACGGCAGCAGCGAGCGCGCGGCGGTACTGAAGCGCTTCGGCGCGCTGTTCGGGCAGTAAGCGATGTCGCGTGCCCTGAACGGATTGATTCTGCTGGCGTTGCTGCTGCTGGTGGCGCTGCCGCTGCTGTTTATCGTGCTGCAGGCGCTGTTTCCACACTTCAGCGCAGGCAGCTGGCGTGACGCCTTCAGCACGTTACCGACACTGCTGAACGATCCACAGCTGCTATCCATGGGGCTGGGCACGCTGAAAATCGGCGGCGGCGTAGCGCTGTGCAGCTTGCTGCTGGGTTTGCCGCTCGGCGCAGTGCGCGGCCTGTTCCGTCTGCCGGGCGCGGCGCTGTGGGATCTGCTGTTTCTGATCCCCTTTCTCACGCCGCCCTATATCGCGGCGCTGTCATGGACGCTGGCGCTGCAACGCAACGGCTATATCGAACAACTCACCGGCATCAATTTCGCCAGCCTGCTGTTTAGCAGCAGCGGCATGGTTCTGGTGATGACGCTAAACATCTTCCCAGTGGTCTATTTCGCGGTGTCACGCTCGCTGATGGCCAGCGGACAGCGTCTCGCCTGGGTGGCGCGCGTGCATGGCGCATCGGCATGGCGCGGTTTCTGGCACATCACCTTGCCGCTTACCTTACCGGCGCTGGCGGGCGGCGTACTGCTGGCGTTTACGCTGGCGATTGAAGAGTACGGCGTGCCCGCGGCACTCGGCACGCAGGCAAAGCTGACGCTGATGACCGTGGGGATTGAAACCAAACTTGCCGACTGGCCGATCGATCTGCCCGGCGCAGCGTTATTGTCGCTGATGCTAAGTGTGGTGGCGCTCGCAGCGTGGTTGCTGCAACGCAAACTCACCGGCAGCAGCGATGTGACGGCGGTGAGCGGCAAGCCGGTTACCCAGGAGCTGGCGCATGCCGGTCGCTGGCAGATAGTGCTGCTGCTGCCGTTTGTGCTCACGCTGCTGCTGGCGGTGGTGCTGCCGCTGGGTGCTATGGCGTTGAGCGGCCTGCTAAATACTCTCTCCGGCGGATTACAGCTCAACAACCTGACGCTGCGTCACTTTGGCGCGCTGTTTAGCCAACAAGGCGATGCGCTGGCAGCCTTCTCCACCAGCATCGGACTGGCGCTCGGGGCGGCAATGTTGACCGGCGCGCTCGGTTTTCTTATCGCCTGGCGCGTATCGGAAGGCAAAACTCGCCTGCTCGCCATGATGGATGGCCTGGCGCTGCTGCCTGCGGCAATGCCGGGCGTGGTGGTCGGCGTAGGATTGATTCTGCTGTGGAATCGCGGGTTTTGGCCGGTTTCGCCCTATAACACCCTTGGTATTCTGTTGCTTTCGTACAGCTGTTTGCTGCTGCCGTGGCCGGTGCGTTATGTCAGTAGCGCATTGCGCCAGCTGGCACCGACGCTGGAACCTGCCGCCCGCGTTCATGGTGCATCACGCCTGCAGGCGCTGCGCCTGATCGTATTACCGCTGGTGGCACCCAGCCTGCTGGCGGCTATGATGATGGTGTTTGCCGTAGCATCACGCGAGTTGGTGACCTCACTGCTGCTGGCACCGGCGGGCACGCAAACCGTGGCGATCTTTATCTGGCGTCAGTTCGAGCAGGGTTCGGTCGGGCAAGGGATGGCGATGGCCACGCTGACGCTGCTCGCCAGCCTCAGTCTGATGCTTGCCGCCACCGCGCTGATGCAGCGTCAGCGTCGCTGATGATAGCGGTCGCCATAAATGGCGACCCTACAATGAAACGGTGCGGATTTCGTAGGGTGCGCATTCATGCGCACATAAATGGCGACCCTACAATGAAACGATGCGGATATCGTAGGGTGCGCATTCATGCGCACCTGGAAACCTTTTTTCTGTTTGTCTTAAAATACAGAGAGTTATTTTTCATCAGCTACACTTTCCTGAGAAAAAATGTCTCAGGAGAGAGCATGAACAACCTGCTACAGGAAAAAATTGGCCAGAACATCCTGGTAAAACTGGCGATGCTGGTGATTATTCTGGCGGGCATTCGCGCCGCCTCGGACATTCTGGTGCCCTTCTTGCTGGCCAGCTTTTTAGCGATTGTGCTCAACCCGCTGGTGACGATGCTGATGCGGCGCGGCGTAAAGCGCAGCCTGGCGATTACGCTGGTGATCACGGTGATTTTCATCGTGCTGCTGCTGTTGGTGGCGGTGCTCGCCAGCTCAGCCAGCGACTTCAGTGATACCTACCCGCAAATCCGCACCCTGCTCGAACAGAAGCTCGCGGTGGTTCAGCACTTCGCCGGGCGTTTTCACATCAATATTTCCACCGATGCGCTTGCCGCGCGTCTCGACCCCAACGTCATTATGAACATGGCCACCACGCTACTCACTCAGCTCTCCGGCGCAATGACCAACGTGCTGCTGCTGATTCTTACCGTGGTGTTTATGCTGTTTGAAGTGCGCCATCTGCCGTACAAAATGCGTAATGCGATGGTCAATCCGCAGATCCGCATTGCCGGTTTGCACCGCGCGTTGAAAGGCGTGACGCACTACCTGGCGCTGAAAACCCTGGTGAGCTTGATAACCGGCGTCGCCGTTTGGCTGTCGCTGCTGCTGCTCGGCGTGAAGTTCGCGCTGTTCTGGGGCGTAGTGGCCTTCATCCTTAATTTTATCCCTAATATTGGGCCCATCATCGCGGGTATCCCGCCGTTTATTCAGGCGCTGGTGCTGAACAATATTTATGACGCCATGCTGGTGGCCGCGCTGTTTAGTGCCATTCATATGGTATTCGGCAATATGCTGGAGCCGCGACTGATGGGGCGTGGACTGGGACTGTCGACATTGGTGGTGTTTCTGTCGTTGATTTTCTGGGGCTGGCTGCTGGGCCCGGTGGGCATGTTGCTGTCGGTGCCGCTCACCAGCGTGACCAAAATTTTGATGGAAACCACGCCGGGCGGCAGCCGGTTGGCGATTATGCTGGGCAACGGCCGGCCGGGATCGCGGGCGCGATAACCGCTGCACATTTTCATTCCTCATTTTCAGGTCAATATGCTTGCCTAACATCGAGGCATAGCGATTTTGCCGCTGCGACATGCCAACAGCGGCAAAAGATGATCATTAAACGCAAAGCGGGATTGATCATTGACCTGTATCAGATCGGTTAATTCTTAAATCGCTAACATGCAGCGCCCGATGAAAGTGGTATGCTGCTGACGCCGCTGTTTGCCTGCTTTTAACTGCTTTAACCGACCGAGGAATGTCTGGTGCTTCCGCAAAAACGACATCGCGATTTTGGCTGGCTATTAATTGTCTGCGCCGGGTTATTACCGCTGGTGCTCGGCATCCTTTGCACCGCAATCGAAGCGCGCCACACGGTCAGTCAGCAGCAGATTTTAACGGCCAACACCTTGTTGACGCAGGCTGAAAAGATGAGCGACAACGCCTGGGATATGATCACCGAGCTGCGCCAGTACCACAATCAGCCCTGCGCGCAGATTCAGGATAAGCTGCAGCGCGCCGGCACGCTCAACCCCTATTTTCGCTCCATCGGCATGCTGAATGGCGACGACATCAGCTGTTCCTCCGCGTTCGGTCTGGCCCACGGCACGCTGGCCGAAATGATGATGCAGCCGCCGCCGATTACCGGCAAAGCCTGGTGGAGCGTTTCGGTGCGCGGCACGGTGGGTGTGCCCACGCGTCCCGCCGTGGTTTTTGTGCGGCAGCTTCCTGATACCAGCGGTTTTTGGGCGGTGATTGACGGCCAGTATTTGATGGATTTCATGCACGCTATCGGTGAATCGCGGGGTTATCAAATGAGCCTGCAATTTAGCGGCGGCGCGGTGATCGGCAGCGGGCCCAGCGACACGTCCCCCGAGTTGTATCTGAAAAGCGAATCTTATCAGACCGAATCCAGCCGCTATCCCATCAGCGTCAACGTTACGGTACCCGCTTCCGAGCTGCTTAAAGCCTGGCGCCAGGCGCTGTTTATCTTCCTGCCCATGGCGGCAATTTTCTCGATTCTGCTGATGATCCTGACGGCCAACTGGCTGCGTCGGCGTATTTCATGGCGTGACGAGATTCGCCGTGCCATTCGTGGCCGCCAGTTTTCGGTGCATTATCAACCGGTTTACAGCAATAAATTTCAGGCATGTGCCGGTGCGGAGGCGCTATTGCGTTGGCAGCTGCCGAACGGTGAGATGATTCGCCCCGATATTTTTATCAGCGCCGCCGAAGCCGAAGGAATGATTGTGCCGTTGACGCAGCACCTGCTGGAGCTGATGGCGGAAGATATTCAGAGCTGGCAGGTGGAAGCCGGCTTCCATATTGGACTAAATCTGGCCGCTGAACATTTGCAGCATCCAGACTTTATCGCTGATATTGAGCAGTTTGCGGCGCGCATCAAACATAAACAGCTATGCATTACGCTGGAGCTGACCGAACGCAGCCTGATTGAAGACGGTGAAATGGTGGCACGCAAACTGCGTCATTTACGGGCGCAGGGTATGAAGGTGGCGATCGACGATTTCGGTACCGGCCACTGTTCATTGACCTATCTGCTCACCTTCCCGCTGGATTATTTGAAAATCGATCGCGGCTTTATCAATGCCATTGAGGGGTTAGACGTTGAGACGCCGGTGCTGGATGCGATTATCAACCTATGCCATAAGCTGGAACTGGATGTGCTTGGCGAGGGTGTAGAAACCGCGACGCAATTTGCGTATCTGCAGCAGCGTGGCGTGATATTTATTCAGGGCTATTATTATGCCCGTCCGATGGATAATGACCAGCTGCGTGCCTGGCTCAGCGAGCAAGGGCACAAACCGCTTCTTGTTGAGGAACACCATGAGCCTGAACTGCATCATTCTTGATGATTATCAGAACGTCGCCCTAACGCTTGCCGATTGGGCCTCGCTTGAACCGCTGGTTTATACCACTTCCCTTTCTGAACATTACGCCGACCAGGATGAATTGGTTAAGCACATCGCCCATGCAGATATTCTGGTAATAATGCGTGAGCGCACGCCGCTGAGCGCCGAGCTGATTGGCCGCCTGCCCAATCTGAAACTGGTGGTCACTTCCGGCATGCGTAACGCCGCAATCGATTTAGACGCCTGCGCCGAGCGTTATATCGCCGTGTGCGGTACCGCCAGCAGCAGCGCCGCGCCCATGGAGCTCAGCTGGGGATTGTTGCTCGGCCTGGCGCGCCATATCGTGCCTGAGAATCAGACGCTGCGCAGTAACGGTGCGTGGCAACATACCTTAGGCATCAGCCTGCAGGGCAAAACGCTGGGCTTGGTCGGACTTGGAAAAATTGGCGGCGAGATGGCCAGGGTCGCGCAGGCATTTGGCATGCACGTTTGTGCATGGAGCCAGAATTTAACCACGGAACGCGCAGCAGAGTGTGGTGCAGAACCCATGCCGTCGCTGACGGCGCTGCTCACTAAAAGTGATGTGGTGTCGATTCATCTGGTGCTTAGCGATCGCTCGCGCCATCTGATTGATGCCGATGCGCTGGCGCAGATGAAGCCTGGCGCGCTGCTGATTAACACGTCGCGTGCCGGCATTGTCGATCAACAGGCGATGATCAGTGCGTTGCAGTCGGGTCAGCTGGCGGGTGCGGGATTGGATGTGTTTGAACAGGAACCGCTCCCTGCGGATCATCCTTTGCGCCACTTGCCCAACGTGCTGGCAACCCCGCATCTCGGCTATGTAGCTGACAGCAATTACCGGACTTACTTTACCCAGGCGGTAGAAGATATTCAGGGATGGTTGACGGCCGCGCCGCTGCGTTCACTGCTTTGATCGCCAGTCGCTAGTTAATCCCTCTATTAATGATCTTTTTTAGCCGTACGCATTGGGCGGTTTTGGTGGCTTTACTTGCGCGTTTATTCAGCAGATACACCACAGCATTAGCTAAAAAATAGACAGTTAATGGCGGAAACATGACAAATATCACACAAAATCGGTATACTCTGTCGCGGTTGGCAATCATTACCTCCCTAATAATTGCTGCGGCAGGCTAGGGGAAAACGCTTTTTCACGGCTATGCTTTAATTTTCTCAACGCCGCGGACTGTTCGCTTTAATTGAGTCCGCAGCGTTGAGGATTTTTCGAATTCCAATACAGGGTAACCTCATGAAACTACGTAGGAAGCGTGTAAAACCTATTGGGCTGGATGACGTCACGATTATCGACGACGCCCGTTTACGTAAAGCCATTACCGCCGCGTCTCTGGGCAACGCGATGGAGTGGTTTGATTTTGGTGTTTATGGCTTTGTGGCTTACGCACTGGGTAAAGTCTTTTTCCCGGATGCCACGCCAGGTATTCAGATGATTGCCGCACTGGCAACCTTCTCGGTACCGTTCCTGATTCGTCCACTGGGCGGCCTGTTCTTCGGTATGTTGGGTGACAAATACGGTCGCCAAAAAATCCTTTCCATAACCATTGTCATCATGTCGATCAGTACCTTCTGTATCGGCCTGATACCGTCCTATGCCTCTATCGGCATTTGGGCACCGGTGCTGCTGCTGCTGGCGAAAATGGCCCAGGGCTTTTCGGTCGGCGGAGAATATACCGGCGCATCGATCTTCGTCGCGGAATACTCGCCGGACCGTAAGCGCGGCTTTATGGGTAGCTGGCTCGATTTCGGCTCCATTGCGGGCTTTGTGCTGGGCGCGGGTGTCGTCGTCCTGATCTCCACCATCATTGGTGAAGAGAAGTTCCTCGAATGGGGCTGGCGCCTGCCGTTCTTCCTGGCGCTGCCGCTCGGTATTATCGGCTTGTACCTGCGTCATGCGCTGGAAGAAACCCCGGCGTTCCAGCAGCACGTTGATAACCTGGAACAGGGTGACCGCGAAGGTCTGCGCGACGGCCCGAAAGTCTCTTTCAAAGAGATTGCGACCAAACACTGGAAAAGCCTGCTGGCCTGTATCGGTCTGGTGATCGCCACCAACGTGACCTACTACATGCTGCTGACCTACATGCCGAGCTACCTGTCGCATAATCTGCACTACTCGGAAGATCACGGTGTGCTGATTATCATCGCCATCATGATGGGTATGCTGTTTGTGCAGCCGGTAATGGGGATGCTGAGTGACCGTTTCGGTCGTCGTCCGTTTGTGATCATCGGCAGCATCGCGCTGTTCATCTTCGCGATTCCGGCCTTTATGTTGATCAATAGCGGCGTGCTGGGCCTGATTTTTGCTGGTCTGCTGCTGATGGCGGTGATCCTCAACGCCTTTACCGGTGTGATGGCTTCTTCGCTGCCCGCAATGTTCCCAACGCACATCCGCTACAGTGCACTGGCGAGCGCGTTTAACATTTCGGTACTGGTGGCCGGTTTGACGCCAACGCTGACCGCCTATCTGGTGGAAGCCACCAATAATCTGTATATGCCGGCTTACTACCTGATGGTCGTGGCAGTGATTGGTTTAATCACCGGTATCTACATGAAAGAGACCGCCAACAAGCCGCTGCGCGGCGCAACACCGGCGGCTTCCGACATGGCAGAGGCGCGTGAAATCCTGCAGGAGCATCACGACAACATCGAGCAGAAAATCGAAGATATTGATGACGAGATCGCCAAACTTGAGGCGAAACGTAAAAACCTGGTGCAGCAGCATCCGGACATCAACGAGTAATCTTCCCCCACTCCCGCCGCCCGGCGGGAGTTTTCGTTTCCGCACACAATCCTTCATCCGCAGCCACGAAAAGGGGTAAACTATCGCCACTTTTTTAACCTGCATAAGTTGTAGAGCATGTCTGAATTTAACCTTATCCAGCGCCCAAGAAGGCTGCGTAAAAGCGCCTCAATGCGTGAAATGTTCCAGGAATCTCACCTGAGCCTGAACGATCTGGCGCTGCCGATCTTCGTCGAAGAAGGCGTAGATGACTACGTGCCGATTAACGCCATGCCGGGCGTGATGCGTATTCCAGAAAAGCGTTTGGCGTATGAGATCGAACGTATTGCTAAAGCGGGCATTCGCTCCGTGATGACCTTCGGCATTTCACACCATACCGATGCCACCGGTAGCGATGCATGGAATGAGAACGGCCTGGTGGCGCGTATGTCGCGTATTTGCAAAGACACCGTGCCGGAAATGATCGTGATGTCCGACACCTGCTTCTGCGAGTACACCAGCCATGGCCACTGCGGCGTGCTGTGCGATCACGGCGTCGATAACGACCAAACGCTGATCAACCTCGGTAAGCAAGCAGTGGTCGCCGCGCATGCCGGTGCCGACTTTATCGCCCCTTCTGCCGCAATGGATGGCCAGGTAAAAGCGATCCGTCAGGCGCTGGACGCCGCGGGTTTCACCGATACCGCGATCATGTCTTACTCCACTAAGTTCGCTTCCTCCTTCTACGGCCCGTTCCGTGAAGCGGCAGGCACGGCGCTGAAAGGCGATCGTAAGACTTACCAGATGAACCCGATGAACCGCCGCGAAGCGATTCGCGAGTCGTTGATTGATGAAGCGGAAGGCGCTGATTCCCTGATGGTCAAACCGGCCGGAGCCTACCTTGATATCCTGCGTGATATCCGCGAGCGCACCACGCTGCCGCTGGCGGCGTACCAGGTAAGCGGTGAGTACGCGATGATCAAATTCGCGGCGCAGGCCGGTGCCATCGACGAACGCAATGTGGTGCTTGAGAGCCTTGGCGCGATTAAACGTGCTGGTGCCGATCTCATATTCAGCTACTTTGCCCTTGATCTCGCCGAGCAAAAAGTGCTCTGATAATCGTTACGCTTGGCAACGATTATCGCAGTCGTTGTCAGGCGCTTTCTGCCTGTGTGGCAAGACACCAGTGTTGTCGTCATTCCATAATTAAATAAGAGTAACGCGATGAAAGCACCTGCACTGCCTGCGGACGAGTCACATCGTTTGGCCCAGTTACGTGCGCTCAACATTCTGCATACCCCGGCAGAAGAGCGTTTCGACCGTTTAACCCGTCTTGCCCGTCGTCTGTTTGGCGTGCCGGTAGCGCTTGTCAGCCTGCTGGAAGAGGATCACCAATGGTTCAAATCTATTGCCGGGACGAGCGCAGCAACGGCTCCGCGTAGTACCTCGTTCTGCGGCCACGCTATTCTGCAAGATGATGTAATGGTTGTAGAAAATCCTTTCGAAGATGAGCGCTTCCATGATAACCCGCTGGTAAAAGATGACGACAACCCGATACGCTTTTATGCCGGTTGTCCGCTGCGTACGCCAGCAGGCGCTAAAGTCGGCACGCTGTGTTTGATTGATCACCACGCTCGCCAGTTTAATGCGGACGATATCCATACGCTGCGCGATTTGGCCGCCATGGCCGAAGCAGAATTAGTGGCCTTTCAAACCGCTACCTCCGATGAACTGACGCAAATTACTAATCGCCGCGGCTTTATGACGCTGGGCCAACTGGCGCTGAATGAGTGCCAGCTGAAGCAATTACCGGCGAGCCTCACCTTCCTCGACCTCGACCGCTTCAAAGTTATCAACGATACGCTAGGCCACCGCGAAGGCGATCGGGCGCTGATGGATTTCGCCGATGCCATGAAAGTGAGCTTCCGCCATGCGGATATCTTCGCCCGTTTAGGGGGCGATGAGTTTGTGGTGTTGTTCAACGGCTTACAGCAAGCCGATGCGGAACAGGTGCTGGCGCGCTTTGACCGTTTCCTGCAACAGCAAACCCAGAATTTGGATCGCCGCTACGCGCTGCACTTCTCGTCGGGCATTGTCGAGTTTGATCCCGACCAGCCACAATCGCTGGAACAGCTGCTGGAAGGCAGTGATGAGCGGATGTATGCCGCTAAAAACGGCAAAAAGAAGTTCAGCTCGTGACAAGCAGGTCGCCATGATAGCGACCTGCAGGTTGCGTGCCGACCACTATTTGCGTGCTAAATCCTCGAGCAACGTCTGATTAAACTTCTGCGGCTCTTCCATTTGTGGGGCGTGTCCCATGCCGGGGAATTCGATCAGGCGAGCGCCTGGGATCATCTTCGCCACCTGCTTGCCCAGCACATTGTAATGCCCCAGTTTAGCTTTCACTTCTGGCGACGCGATATCGCTACCAATCGCCGTGGTATCGGCGGTGCCAATCATCAATGTGGTCGGCACGTTAAGATCTTTAAACTCGTAATAAACCGGCTGAGTGAAAATCATGTCGTAAAGTAGCGCCGAGTTCCACGCCACCTTGTTATGGCCCGGTCCACTGTTTAATCCAGCCAGCATATCGACCCATTTGTCATACTCGGGTTTCCATTGGCCGCTGTAATAAGTCTGTTGCTCATACTTCTTAATGCCCGCCGCATCCAGCTTGAGTTCGCGCTGATACCATTGATCCACCGAGCGCCACGGTGCGCCCTTCGCTTTCCAATCCTCGAGACCGATAGGGTTAACCAATACCAGTTTCTGCGTTTGCTGCGGATACATCAGCGCATAGCGGGTTGCCAGCATGCCGCCAGTGGAATGCCCAACAATCACGGCATTATTGATGCCGAGCTGCTGCAGCAGTTGATGGGTGTTTTGTGCTAATTGCTGGAAGGTATATTGGTAGTTAGCCGGTTTGGTTGAACTACAGAAACCTATCTGATCCGGCGCGACGACGCGGTAGCCTTGCTGGCTCAGCGCTTTAATGGTGTCATCCCAGGTTGCACCGCAGAAGTTCTTGCCGTGCATGAGCACCACGGTTTCACCGTTCGCCTGATGCGTTGGCTTGACGTCCATGTAACCCATGCTCAGCGTCTGCTGCTGCGAAGAGAAGGTAAAGTGCTGCAGTGGAAAGGGATAACGAAAACCTTCCAGCTGTTCACCATACACATTAGCGGCCAAAGCAGGCGCTGCCCCGCATAACGCGGCCGATGCCAGCACCACGGCAAGTGACTGTTTTGGCTTGAAACGAAACCCCATATTGCCACTCCTTAACGTGAAAACCTTCAGTCTGGCACGTAAATCATGGTTAAGTATTGATGGAGTGTGCCGCAGTACCCCTCGGCTTTACTGTTAAATATGACCAGACGATGCAGAATTTGAGTTAATAATAACCTCCGTTATTACATTATCTATTCAACATCACCACAACATAAAAACGTTTAGCTTCACGAAAAACAAGACCGGTCTTGATGACAAATAATAAAACAGCCAAATTATAAGAAAACTTTACATTAATTGCAGATTGGAAAGATTAATTAAATTACACTCTATAAGTGTTTATGGAGGATGATGATGACACAGCAAAAATACAATGAAGGGGTTATTGATTCGGTGACCGAATGGATTATGGCCAATCTGGATCAACGTTTAAGCATCGATGATATCGCATTGAAATCTGGCTATTCCAAATGGTATTTGCAGAAAATATTTGCGCGCTATCACAATGAAACGCTGGCTCGCTATATTCGCAAAAAGAAGCTTGCACACTGTATCAATGACTTGAAATACAGCAATGCACCGATAATCAGCCTGGCAGTGAAATACCATTTTGAAAGTCAGCAATCATTCACTCGATCTTTTAAACACGTATTAGGCTGCACGCCGCTTTCTTGCCGCAAACGACAGCTTGGTGCCGAAGCACAGCAAGCGCTGCGCGAAAGTAGCGATCCCTGCGCAATCTGTCGGCAGAAAGGATTTGATGCGACGGAAAATAACAAAGAGATCCTCACTCCCGTGAAGCGTAATGAGAAATTCCCGCCTCGCATTAGCTGTGCAATTCGCTATTAAACCATTCCCGGATTTATTAACGCCTTTTGGCATGCCTCTATCTTTATTCGTCAACGTTACGCATTATTCGATCAAAAAACGGATGGCGCACCATCCGTTTTCATTTAGTAGTTCGATTTATTCGGTGCGATTAAGATATTTTTAAAATGGGCTAACCGATTATCCAGCGCCTCGGTGTAAAGCATGGTATCAACGCCGACCGCAACAAAATTGGCTCCCCAACTGATGGCACGTTCGGCCATGGCGGGATTCACTGCCAGAAAGCCCGCGGCTTTTCCTGCGCTGCGGATGCGTTTAATACTTTGCTCAATAATCTTCTGTACCTCAGGATGACTGGCATTATCGGGATAGCCCAATGAAGCGGAGAGATCCGCCGGTCCGATAAATATGCCATCCACCCCGTCGACTTCCAGTAAAGCATCCAGATTTTCAATGGCGGTTTTACTCTCGGCTTGAATCAGCAAGCACAGCTCGTCATTGGCGCGCGCCATATAATTTTCCACACGTCCCCAGCGAGCCGCACGCGCCACTGCGGCCCCCACGCCGCGCGTGCCATCAGGTGGATAACGCGTCGCCTTGACCAGCGCCCGTGCCTGCTCGGCAGTATCGATCATGGGCACCAGCAGCGTGCGGGCGCCAATATCCAATACCTGCTTAATCAGCGCAGTCTGGCATTCCACCGGGCGAATCACCGGCTGGCTGCGATAAGGCGCAATGGCCTGCAGCTGATGATAAAGATCCTTTACGGTATTAGGCGCATGTTCGCCATCAATCAGTAACCAGTCGTAGTCGCTGGTCGCGGCAATTTCGGCCAGATAAGACGATGTGCTGCTAAGCCACAAACCTATCTGCGTTTCGCCTTTGGCCAACCCGGCTTTAAAGGGATTCTTTAACGGATCCTGCATACTTCCTCCTCATTCAATGGCTTGCCTGCTGAGACTGTGGCAACTGACGTTCCACTTTCAGGCTGAGAATAATTATTGAGCCGACGGCGGCGATCAGCGCCAGCGCCAATAATCCGGCACTGCTGCTGTTGAATTGCATCTCTGCGTTAACGCGAATCAACGGCGCAAGGAATCCGCCAATGGCACCAAACAAATTGACGAAGCCGATGCCGGCCGCCAGCGCGGTACCGGAAAGCAGCTGTGTCGGCATGGTCCAGAACACCGGCTGTACCGCAATGAAACCCACCGCCGCCACGCTAAGTGCAACGATGGCCAACAACGGCGAGACTAAGCCGGAAAGACCAATACCCGCGGCCGCAGCCAGCAAAGTGAACGCGGCAATGCGACGCCGTTCACCGCTGCGATCGGAATAACGCGGAATTAACCAGGTACCAAACAGCGCCGCAACCCAGGGAATTGCGGCCACCAGCGAGGCGAGAAAGCCGACTTTAGTACCTAGCAACGCGGCGACCTGTGAAGGCAGGAAGAAGATCAGGCCATACACCGCAATCTGAATGGTCATGTAGATGATCGCCAGCTGCCAGACACGCCCATTACGCAGCGCATCGCGCAGATGCGAGGTGGGCTTTTGCTGCTCCTCATTTTCAAGCTGACGCCGCAGCGCCTGCTTTTCATCAGCACTGAGAAAGCGCGCTTTAGCTGGCGTGTCATCAATGTAACTAAAGGTGAAAATACCGGCGGCTACCGCCAATAATCCTTCAATGATGAACATCCAGAACCAGCCCGGATGCCCCAGCACGCCGTGCATTTCCAGCAGCGCACCCGAGAGTGGCGATCCCAGCGTCAGCGCCAGCGGCGCCCCCATATAAAACAGGCCCATCACGCTGGCACGCTGCTGTTGTGGGAACCACAGCGAAGTCAGATAGATCATGCCAGGAAAGAATCCTGCTTCCGCGGCACCGAGCAAGGTGCGTACCAGCAGAAATTTGGCTTCGGTATCGGCAAACGCCATCGCCGCCGAGAGAAATCCCCACAACAGCGTGGTTCCGCCAATCCAGCTGCGGGCTCCAAAACGTCGCATCAGCAAATTGGCCGGCACGCCGAGCAGCGCATATACCACGAAGAAAATCCCGGCCCCTAAGGCGAAGGCTTCATTGCTTAAGCCGGTATCGAGTTGATAAGCCTCTTTGGCAAAGCCGATATTGGCGCGATCGAGAAACGCCAGCACGTAGAGCATTAACATGAAGGGAATGAGACGGGCGCGGTTCTTCTTCACCGCGCTAAGCACCAGATTATCCATTGGGCAAGCCCTCACAAAGGGCTGCGGCTTTTAACCGCAGCCGGTGCAATTAGTGTTGATAAGGACGTTTCAGACCATCGCGATTAAGCTCCACGCCGAAGCCAGGCTTATCCAGTACCGATTTATGTATACGGCCTTTTACCGGTACCGGTTCGTTGATTAACAACGGATCGAACTGCGGACGCAGGGTGCTGCAATCTGGGCTGGTCATCAGGAATTCACTGAAGGGACTGTTAGTGAAGGTAATGACAGCGTGATGCGAGTAAACCGAGGAGCCATGCGGCACCACCAGTTGACCGCGTGATTTAGCCAGCGCCGCCACCTCAACCAGCGTGGTCAGGCCGCCACACCAGCCGACATCCGGCTGCAAAATATCGATACCGGTTTCTGCCAGAGTACGAAACGATTGCAAGGTGCCGTGGTGTTCGCCGCTGGTGATCAACATGCCGTGCGGCGCTTGCTGTTTCAGCTGGGCATAACCTTCAAACTGCTGCGGCGGTAAGCACTCTTCTAGCCACTTCACGTTATACGGCGCGCACGCATGCGCCAGTTTGGTCGCGAAGTTCACGTCCTGGCTCATCCAGCAATCGAGCATTAGCCAGAAATCCGCGCCGCAGGCCTCACGATAGTGGGCAATGCGCGCCACCTCTTTACGAATTCCCTCGTCGCCATCGTGCGGGCCCCACTGCACCGCCATTTTGCCGCCGATAAAGCCCATCTTCTGCGCCAGATCCGGACGTGCTCCGGTGGCGTAGAATTGCAGCTCATCACGCACCGCGCCGCCCAGCAGTTTGTAAACCGGCAGATCGGTGACTTTGCCGAACAAATCCCATAGCGCCAAATCAACACACGAAATGGTGTTCATTACCAGGCCACCCGAGCCAGCGTAATACATAGTGGCATTCATCATCTGGTCATGAATCAGTTTGATATCGCTAACGCAGCGCCCTTCCAGGAAGCGGTTCAGATGCTTTTCAACGATAAAGCAGCCCATTTCGCCGCCGGTAGTAATGGCAAAACCGGTTTGCCCGTTATCGGCCTCCACTTCAACAATCAGCGTGCCCAACACGTTGATACCGAAAGACTGCCGTGACTGCTCGTACTGTTTATATTTGCTCATTGGCGTGGCGACATGGTCGTCAATCCAGTGGTTGGCACCTTGATCGTGATAATCGCCGCCGGCAGCGGCTTTATCGGCGGTAGCGCCACCCGCAAAGTAGGCGCGAACGGTTTTAATCTTGGGTAGGGACATGTTCTTCTCCTGGTTACGAGGCTTGTTTTTCCGTTGGGCTTCGCCAGCCCAGCAGTCGTGAAATATCGCGGGCGCAGGCAATCGCCAGGCCTGCAAGGTAATCGCGCTTGTCGTCATCAATGTCGAGGCGGGTGCCTACCAGTGAAATGGCGGCGACCAACTGCTCGCGGGCATTGAAAATCGGCGCCGCCACGCAGCGCACATCGGGATAATCTTCACCGTTATCAAAGCTCCAGCCCTGACGGCGTATACGTGCCAGCTCAGTGCGCAAAGCGTCGGCGTTGCGCAGCGACGTTGGCGTCACGGCAACAAAACGTATGTCGCTAATGATGCGTTCCTGCTCTTCGGGGCGTTGCCAGGCGAGCAGGCATTTACCAATGCCCGAGCGATAGAGCGACAGACTTTTACCTTCGTGCGATCGCACGCTGATAGTGGCAGCCGATTCGAGCTTGAGGATGTAACAGGCATGGCCGCCTTCGAGGATGCCGAGGTGGCACAGCAGATTGGTTTGCTGCATCAGTCGGGTGAGGCGTGGACGCGCGATATCGCGAATATCCATGTTGTGCAGAGCGTGTCCTGCCAGCTCCACCAGTCGCGTCCACAGGCAGTAGTTGTTGTTGCGATCGACAGTGATCAGACGCTGTTTCTTCAGTTCGGCGAACAGCAGATAGGCACTGCTTTTAGGCAGTGCCAGCGTTTCTATAATCTCAGCGGCGCTACATGGTCCGTGCTGCGCAATAAAGTTGAGAATGGCAATAGCGCGCGTCAGGGCGGGAACAGGCGTAACTTCCAACATGCTGGACTCCAGTCTGATTATCTGGAGGGCAGTGTTGTGGTTTTAGGCGGCCATAAGTGTGCGCCGCATCAAATTACCGGGTGTAGAGAAGGTATGCAGGCCGTGCGAGTGCGGGAATGTGAATCGCGCCGCGCTGCGAGTACAGCCGACTGTACTTAACACCCCAGCGCGCGAAAATTTACGAGAAGATGTATTTAACTGCCGCGATCACCATGGTGGTGGCCATTACCATCAGTAAGCGTTTGATCCAGCGCATGTCGGTTTTTAATGCAGAGACGTCGGCTTTCAGTTGTTTGACATCAGCTTTAAGTTCACCAATATCTTTTTCCATCGCGTTGAGCCGCGTTTCAACTGCGAACAGGCTCGTGTTCAGCTCCTGTATTGCACCGCTCAATCGATGATCCAGCTCTTTGATGGCTTTACTCAGCCGATCATCCAGTTCTTTAATTGCTCCACTCAGCCGCTCATCCAGTTCTTTAATTGCTCCACTCAGCCGAATATCTAGCTCTTTAATTACTCCACTCAGCCGAATGTCTTGCTCTTTAATTGCGGCACTAAGACGAAGATCCAGCTCTTTGATACTCCCGGAAATCCCTTCTCCAGCCTTCATCAAATCCGCGCGTGACAGCGCATTGTCCTGCTGCATTTCAGTAAAGATTTCAACCATCGCTTCAGCTTGTTGATCGCTGACGCCAGCCAGCTGCAACGCTTTAAAAGCTTTATGAGTATTCATCATCGCGAGTGTCATCCGTGAAGCTCCTGAGTTGATGTGACGCGTCTGTCAGACATCATGCCCAGCGAGCAATTATTGCACCATGTGACTGTTTATATTTTGCGCTGAACCGCGAAAAATATCAATTAGTACAACAAGTAACGTGCAATGGGATGCGAGAGAGCTCGCAAAATGTTCATCAGGATCTGCCGCGAAAGGTTTTGCGATATTGTAGTGGGGAGGTATTCAGCTGCTTCTTAAAATGACGGCGCAGCATCAGCGGTGAGGAGAATCCGGCTTTTTCAGCAATCAACTCCACCGGTTGATCGGTTTTCTCCAGAAAACGCTGTGCCAGGGCCAGGCGTTGATTCACTAACCAAGCGCTAAAACAGCCACCGGTGGTTTGGTTGAAGCGGCGGGTAAAACTGCGGCGGCTCATCAGCGCTTTCTCTGCCAGCTGCTCGAGCGTTAGCGCCTGCTGCAGGTTTTCCGTTGCCCAACTCAGCGCTGACATAAAGCGATCGTTGCCCGCGGAGTGATACACCGGCTGCTCAATATACTGCGCCTGTCCGCCCTGCCGATGCGGCGGCACCACCAGCATACGTGCGACGCTATTGGCCACATCGACGCCGCACTGCTCGCGCACTAAATGCAGACAGCAATCAATACTCGCCGCGGTACCTGCCGACGTCACAATCTGCCCTTCGTCGATATAGAGCACGTCGCGGTCAATCGCCACGTCGGGATAGAGGCGTTCGAAATCCGCCATCCAGCGCCAATGCGTGGTAGCGCGACGCTGACTGAGCAAACCAGCGGCACCAAGCACAAAGGCGCCAAGACACAGACCTACCACTTGCGCGCCCCGCTGCGCGGCCTGTTGTAAAGCCTGCAGTAACGCTGGAGGAGGTTGTACCGCCGGATCGCTCCAGCTCGGCACCACCACCATATCGACATCGGCGAGTTGTGCGAGTCCATGTTCGGCAACAATCGAAAAACCGCTGTTGGTTTTTAACGGACCGGGATGCGTAGCGCAGATCATCAATTGATAGCAAAGCGAGCCATCGTCCTGTTCCGCTTTCTCAAAGACCGCGCAGGGCACAGAAAGATGGAAAGGGATGATGTCGTCGAACACCACGATGCCCACCTTAATCGGCGATGCCGCGCCTGGCGTTTTTGGCGCAAATTGAACGCTATTTGTCATCCACTGTACTCCTTCACTCACGACGAAATCGCCATACTGCATCCCATCGGAAGCCGCACGAGTCTTCACTAACCACGACATCATTACAGGATTATTACTCATGAAAAATATTTTAGCTTCAGGAACCTTAGCACTGGCCATGGCGATTTCCGGCAATGTATTTGCTGACGAACGTCAGGCAAGTAAAGCCCCGACGATTCGCACCATGAGCGGTGCCACGGCGACAACGGCGCTCATTGCAAAGCAGACGGCGGTGATCGTCATTGATATCCAGAACGAATATTTTCCAGGCGGGAAAATGCCGATACCTGATGGTATGAAGGCATTGCAAAACAGCAAACGCATCGTCGAGTTCGCTCACAAAAACAATATGCCGGTGTTCTTCGTCCAGCATTTAGGGGAAGCCGATGGCCCGCTGTTTGCGAAAGGAAGCCGTTTCGCTGAGTTCCATAAAGATTTGCAGCCGGGCAAAGAAGACCGCGTGATCGGCAAAGCCACACCAAGTTCATTTGTTGGCACCGATCTACAGCAACAGCTGGATACACTGGGTATCAAGCAGCTGATCGTTACCGGCCTGATGACCCATATGTGCGTCTCATCCACCGCGCGTGATGCGGTGCCGCTCGGCTACGCGGTCATCATTCCGGAAGATGCCACGGCCACACGCGATCTGGCGACCTGGGATAACAAGGTGGTCGATCATAATGTGTTGCAGCAGGCGGCACTGGCGGGTGTTGCCGATGTGTTCGCGGAGATTAAAACCACTGACCAGGTTCTCGCGCTGCCGGTAAACTAATTACTGCACCGGCTGGCCCGGTAACAGTTTCTCTGATAATAAACGGCGGCAGGACAGGCTTTCCTGCCGCGCCTGCTGCTGCTGTTCTGGCGACAAATCCTGCCAAATGGTTTGCAGATGTTCGGCCAACCCCGCCTGGAAGTGAATCTTCTGCAACGCGTAATCGGAATTGCTACCTTCGATAATTTGCTGCATGTCCTTCGGCGTATTCCCGCGCCCGTCGTGCGTCAGCGTACAGAACATGGCGATGTAGTAGCCTTTATCTTCGTCACTGTAGTGCGGCATCAGCCACCAAACAGCGGCGCTGATAACAATGAGCAACGGCAGAAGAAATTTGATTTTTAACATGAAGGGCATCACCCGCTGAAGAGTAAAGCGCGCGATAGTAGCAGATTGCGTGCGTGCGGCCTATTCAGCACGCATTAAAGCGCCTGCGCGCACGCCCAAGCCGAGCTCCACGCCCACTGGAAGTTATAGCCGCCCAGCCAGCCGGTGACATCCACCACTTCACCAATAAAGAACAGCCCCGGCACATCGCGTGCTTCCATGGTTTTTGACGATAGCTGCGTGGTATCCACGCCGCCCAGCGTCACTTCAGCGGTACGGTAGCCTTCGGTGCCGTTCGGCTGCACGCGCCAATGATGCAATGTGTTAACCAGCTCGCTCTGCTGCTTGCTATTCAGCTGTTTCAGCGTGACGTCGGGAATCTGCTTGAGTTCCTGCAGCACTTCCACCAGCCGTTTTGGCAGAATCTTTGCCAGGCTGTTTTTCAGGCTAAGATTAGGATGAGCCTCGCGCTGCACATGAATAAAATCATCCAGCGAGGTGGCCGGTGACAAATCAATGGTGACGAATTCGCCAGGCTGCCAGTAACTGGAAATTTGCAACACGGCCGGGCCCGACAAACCGCGATGGGTAAACAGCATCGCTTCTTTAAATAAGGTGCCGTCCTGTGCCGTAATGGTCGTGGGCAATGCCACGCCGGAAAGGGTATTAAGCTGCTCCAGCAAGGGTTTATGCAGCGTGAAAGGCACCAGCGCCGCACGCGTGGGGAACACTTTCAGGCCGAACTGCTCGGCGACTTTGTAGCCGAACGGTGTGGCACCCAATCCCGGCATTGAGAGTCCACCGCTGGCAATCACCAGTTTTTCAGCCTGCACCGCCGCGCCATTAAGCTGCAAAGTGTAGCCGTTGTCATCGCGCTCCACGCTCAACACTTCACTGCGTAAGCGCACGCTCACCTGCCCGGCTTCACACTCTTTCAGCAAGAGATCGACAATCTGCTGCGCCGAATCATCGCAGAACAGCTGGCCGAGGGTTTTCTCGTGATAGGCAATGCCATGGCGAATGACCAGATCGATGAAATCCCACTGGGTATAACGCGCCAGCGCCGATTTGCAGAAGTGGGGATTGTGCGACAGGTACGCCGCCGGCTCAGTGTGCATATTGGTGAAGTTGCAGCGGCCACCGCCCGACATCAAAATTTTGCGCCCCGCTTTCTTGCCGTTATCCAGCAGCAGCACGCGACGGCCCAATTGCCCTGCCTGCGCCGCGCAGAACATGCCGGCTGCGCCTGCACCAATAATGATAACGTCAAACTTTTCCACTGCTTTATCCGCCTTGCCTGAAAGGCGCTGATTGTAGAGATCTGTGGCTTTCAGCGCTAGGGTCAAAAAAATGCCGTAAATGTGTCATAATGTAACTCGCTAATTTATAGATGGTTTCACCTTAATTTTTAGGGTGGATGACAAATTTAAGACAATAAAGAGCTATATTTTTCTTTCATATCGCGCACGTTGTCGCAGATAATGCGCCGCGTTCATGTCCTCCCAAAATGGCGTAACGTTTATGCTACATCTGTTTGCTGGTCTCGACCTCAGTACCAGCCTGTTACTGATTCTTGCTCTGCTGTTTGTATTGTTTTACGAAGCAATCAACGGTTTTCACGACACTGCTAACGCGGTTGCGACTGTCATTTACACCCGTGCGATGCGGGCGCAACTGGCGGTTGTCATGGCTGGCGTTTTCAACTTTTTAGGTGTTTTGCTTGGTGGATTGAGCGTGGCTTATGCCATCGTTCACATGCTTCCGACCGATTTGCTGTTGAATGTCGGTTCGGCCCACGGCCTCGCCATGGTCTTCTCCATGCTGCTCGCCGCGATTATCTGGAACCTTGGCACCTGGTATTTAGGTTTGCCGGCGTCCAGTTCTCACACATTGATTGGCGCTATCATCGGTATTGGGCTCACCAACGCCCTGATGACCGGCACCTCGGTGGTTGATGCACTCAACCTGCCGAAAGTCATCAATATCTTCCTGTCCCTGATTCTTTCGCCGATTGTCGGTTTGGTGATTGCAGGCAGCCTGATTTTCCTGCTGCGTCGTTACTGGAGCGGAACCACTAAGCGTTCGCGCATCCACATGACACCCGCCGATCGTGAAAAAATTGATGGCAAGAAAAAGCCACCGTTCTGGACGCGCATTGCTCTTATCGTTTC
The DNA here is from genome assembly GCF_039621635.1 of Pantoea sp. BRR-3P. Lineage (NCBI taxonomy): Bacteria > Pseudomonadati > Pseudomonadota > Gammaproteobacteria > Enterobacterales > Erwiniaceae > Pantoea > Pantoea sp. BRR-3P. The sequence continues at coordinate 68,946 of NZ_CP155066.1, read as the reverse complement.
AGCGATTGGCGTGAGCTACTCACACGGCGCGAATGATGGGCAGAAAGGCATTGGTCTGATTATGCTGGTGCTGATCGGCGTGGCGCCGGCGGGCTTTGTGGTGAATTTGAATGCATCAGGTTATGACATCACGCGCACGCGCGACGCGGTAAACCATCTGGAACAGTATTATCAGCAACATAACGACTCGCTGGCGCATATGGTGCAGCTTGCACCGCCTGTTGTGCCAACGCCGGAAGAGTCAGTCGGCGGCCCGCAGGAGTTCCATTGCGATAGCAGCCGCGCGTTGCAGGCCATCGATCGTGCGCAGCTGCTGCTGAATAACTTGCAGAGCTACGATCAGCTGTCGGTTGATCAACGCGGTCAAATGCGTCGTCTGTTGCTGTGCGTTTCAGACACCGTAGATAAAGTCGCCAAGCTGCCGGAAACCAGCGCCGACGATAAGCGCTTCCTCAACAAGCTGAAAGGCGATTTGCTGGGCACCATTGAGTACGCGCCTATCTGGATTATTGTTGCCGTTGCACTGGCACTGGGCATCGGTACCATGATTGGCTGGCGTCGCGTGGCTACCACTATCGGTGAGAAAATCGGTAAGAAAGGCATGACCTACGCGCAGGGTATGTCAGCGCAGGTGACGGCCGCGCTGTCGATTGGCGTGGCCAGTTACACCGGTATGCCGGTTTCCACCACGCACATTCTGTCGTCGTCGGTGGCCGGTACCATGCTGGTCGATGGCGGTGGATTGCAGAGTCGCACCATCAAAAATATCGCCATGGCGTGGGTATTCACGCTGCCGGTGTGTATTTTGCTGTCGGGTTCGCTTTACTGGATTGCACTGAAATTAATTTGATGGATACCCTAAATAATTCGAATTGCAGGAAGGCAGCAAGTGGGTGAATCCCCAGGAGCTTACTGAAGTAAGTGACTGGGGTGAACACACGCAGCTAACGCAGCTGCAACTCGAAGTATGACGGGTATGGGGGCGACAGCGATGTCGCCCTTTTTTATTGCCGTTATTTATTGCCGTTATTTATTGCCAGATTGCCATCGCAATCAGGCTGACAACCACCAAAAAACAGAGCCCGCTGGTCAGCACGAACTGCCCGCGCACGCGTTCGCAGCGGCGAATAAATTCGTCGTCATGATGATCGTGATAGCGCTTTTCCCAGATATAGCGCACCAGCCGCACCTGCTTGCTCGGCTGACCGTGTGAAGTAAAGAAACCCGCGCCATCCACATATTGATATAACAGCGGATCGCAACCGCGCAAAACGGCCAATAGTGAGCGCAAAGAAGAGAAGTAGCGCGCCATATTCACCAGACAAACCACACACAGAGCCCAAAAAAGCGCGATAGTGCTGATCATGTTCCCCTCCCGGCTGGAGCCGCAACGACGTCAAACGCAGCGGGGAATTGCTGTAGACGCCGCACGGGAAATAAACCAGCCACTGAATGATTCCGATTGCATTGTTGTTATGCGAACCTGAGTGCGCAACGCATACCGCTGTGGCACTTATTTTCAGTGTAGGAGATCTGTTCAATTTTTTTCCAGCGATGATTTTCGTTCAGTGCGAGTGAAAAACCCGATAACGCTTGATCTTCCTCACAAGCGAACTTTCGCTTGCAGCATTTGTTAACAACTCTGGCTATACTCAGGGCATAACAAGAACCGCCTGCAAGGCTGAAACTATGGTTGGTGGCGCTTCATCGCCGTTTGGCGCAAAGGACATCGCCTACCGTGAAAGCAGGAAGATCGCCCCCAAATCTTGAGAAGGAGTTTTATCATGGCTTATAAACACATCCTGATTGCAGTAGACCTTTCCCCGGAAAGCCAGTTGTTAGTCGATAAAGCCGTTTCGCTGGCCCGCCCTTACGATGCGAAAATCTCGCTGATCCACGTTGATGTTAACTATTCTGACCTGTACACCGGGCTGATTGACGTTAACTTGGGCGACATGCAAAAACGCATCTCTGAAGAGACGCACACCGCACTGAAAGCGCTTTCGATCAATGCCGGCTATCCGATCAGTGAAACGCTGAGCGGCAGCGGCGATCTTGGCCAGGTGCTCGTGGACGCGATTAAGAAATATGATGTGGATTTGGTGGTGTGTGGTCACCATCAGGACTTCTGGAGCAAACTGATGTCATCAGCGCGCCAGTTGATTAATACCGTGCATATCGACATGTTGATCGTGCCGCTGCGCGATGAAGACGAAGAGTAAACCGTAGGGTCGGCATTCATGCCGTAATGCCGCTCACTTAAGCAAAAAAATGCCTGTTTATGCAGGTGCGCATGAATGCGCACCCTACGAAAACCCGGCGATATCCACGTAGGGTCACCATTCATGGTGACCGATTCATGCTTGACTGACGAGCATTACGGCATTCATGCCGACCTTTTTCAATACCGCACGATCTACACCAGCGGCGGATAAATATCAAAACGATGGCTTTTGGTCACCACCGCATCTTGCGTCACCACGCCTGCTAACGGCGGCGCGTAGTCCGGACGTTTCACCACGATACGCTTCTTCGCCAGCTGCCGCGCCGGTTCCAGCAGCGCATCGGCATCTTCATCGGGCCCCACCAGCGACTGAAACACGCGCATCTCTTTCTTCACCATCGCGCTTTTCTGCCGATGCGGATACATCGGATCGAGATACACCACATCCGGTGCAGGCGTGATATCACTGAGCGCCTGCTGGCTCACCACGTGCAGTAGCGTGAGCCGCTCACGCAGCCAGCCGCCGATTTCCGCATCCTCATAGCCACGGCGCAATCCATCCTCCAGCAACGCCGCTACCACCGGATGCCGCTCGAGCATGCGCACACGGCAGCCGAGCGACGCCAGCACAAAGGCATCGCGTCCTAAACCTGCGGTTGCATCAATCACATCAGGCAGATAGCCACTTTTGATGCCCACCGCTTTCGCTACCGCTTCGCCACGACCGCCACCAAACTTGCGCCGATGCGCCATGGCACCTGACACGAAATCGACAAAGATGCCGCCCAGTTTCGGCTCATCCAGCTTACGCAGCTCAAGGTGCTCAGACGTTAAAACCAGCGCCATCGTTGCCTGTTGGTCTGATTGCAAACCCCAGCGCTGCGCCAAATGTAATAAGGCGCCGTCTCCGGCGCCTGTTTCATCGATTAAACCAATTTTCACAAGCCGGTTTATCCCTGAATTCCGTAATGTTCCAACATCGCATCCAACTGCGGCTCGCGGCCACGGAAGCGCTTGAACAGCTCCATAGGCTCTTCAGAGCCGCCGCGCGTCAGGATGTTATCGAGGAACGATTGCCCGGTCTGACGATTAAAGATGCCCTCTTCTTCAAAGCGCGAATAGGCATCGGCCGCCAGCACGTCGGCCCACAGATAGCTGTAGTAGCCGGCAGCGTAGCCGCCCGCGAACACATGGCTAAAGGCGTGTGGGAAACGTCCCCATTCCGGGCTTGGCACCACGGCAACCTGCTTTTTCACTTCGCGCAACGTTTCAAGGATTTGCGCGCCTTTCGCCGGGTTAAACTCGGTGTGCAGACGGAAATCGAACAGGCCGAACTCCAGCTGACGCAGGATAAACAGCGCCGCCTGATAGTTTTTTGCGGCCAGCATTTTATCCAGCAATTCTTTCGGCAGCGGTTCGCCGGTTTCGTAATGGCCGGAGATAAATGCCAGCGCGTCCGGCTCCCAGCACCAGTTTTCCATAAACTGGCTCGGCAGCTCGACGGCATCCCACGGCACACCGCTGATGCCAGATACGCCCGGCGTTTCGATGCGCGTCAGCATATGATGCAGGCCGTGACCAAATTCGTGGAACAGCGTGATCACCTCATCATGGGTGAACAGCGCCGGTTTGCCTTGTAACGGGCGATTGAAGTTACAGGTTAGATACGCCACCGGCTTCTGCAGGCTGCCGTCGGCTTTACGCATCTGGCCAACGCAGTCGTCCATCCACGCCCCGCCACGCTTGTGTTCGCGCGCATAGAGATCGAGATAGAAGCTGCCGCGCAGCTCGCCGCTCTCATCGAACAGATCGAAGAAGCGTACATCCGGATGGTAAACATCCACATCCTTACGCTCTTTCGCGGTGATACCGTAAATGCGTTTTACCACCTCAAACAGGCCACTCACCGCACGCGCTTCCGGGAAATACGGGCGCAGTTGCTCGTCGCTAATGGTGTAGAGATGCTGTTTCTGTTTTTCGCCGTAGTAGGTCAAATCCCACGGATTCATTTCGTCGACGCCGAACTCTTTTTTGGCGAAAGCGCGCAGCTGAGCCAGCTCTTTTTCACCCTGCGGACGTGCGCGTTTAGCGAGATCGGTAAGAAACTCAATCACCTGCGCCGGGTTTTCCGCCATTTTGGTGGCCAGCGATTTGTCAGCGTAGGAGTCGAAGCCCAGTAGCTGAGCCAGTTCGTGGCGCAGCGCCAGCTCTTCCGCCATAATCGGGCCGTTATCCCATTTGCCGGCATTCGGGCCCTGATCGGAAGCACGGGTTGAATAGGCGCGGTACAGCTCTTCACGCAGCGCGGCGTTATCGCAATAGGTCATCACCGGCAAATAGCTTGGAATATCCAGCGTCAGCAGCCAGCCCTCTTGCTCTTTGGCTTCAGCCTGCGCTTTGGCTGCAGCCAGCGCGCTCTCCGGCATACCCGCAAGATCGGCTTCATCGGTCACCAGCTTGCTCCAGCCCATGGTGGCGTCGAGCACATTGTTGCTGTAAGTCGAGCCCAGCTCGGACAGGCGCGCAGCGATTTCGCCATAGCGCTTCTGTTTCTCTTTATCGAGACCGATACCGGACAGCTCGAAATCACGCAGGCTGTTATCCACCGCTTTCTGCTGCGCAGTATCAAGGCCCGCGTAGCTCTCGCCCTCTTTCAGGTTGCGATATGCCTGGTACAAACCTTCGTGCTGGCCAACCCAGGTGCTGTACTCAGACAGCAGCGGCAGCGTTTGTTCGTAAGCTTCACGCAGTTCCGGGCTATTTTTCACCGAATTTAAATGGCTAACCGGCGAGAACAGGCGACCTAAGCGATCGTCAACTTCAGCCAGCGGCTGTACCAGATTTTCCCATGTGTAAGGCGCGCCTTGCGCCACAGCGCGTTCTACCGCGGCACGACAGTCGTTCAGCGCTTCGGTAACCGCAGGAACCACATGTTCAGGTTTGATGGCAGAAAACGGGGGAAGCGTAAAAGACGTGAGTAACGGATTGGTCATAAGCGCAGTCCTTTCATGATGGAGTTGAGGCGCGAGTACTCGCGCGACGCAATCTACCTAACATGCGGCTTGATAGCATGAAAATCAATGCCGCTAAGGATGGACCGGCGAAGAAAAGCTCGCCACAAGGCGAGCTGAAGCGTATTTGAGCGAAGAGGGATAGGAATCGCGTTGCATAGCGCTATCCACACCGACAACGGGCAATCAATGCAGGTGTTAGCCAGCCTGACGAATAATCAGTTGTGATAGACGATTTTTAATACGGAAGCACAACTCACGCGCCTGGAACTGATAACGTGGCATCACTAAATCATTAATATCTGCGCCAATCGATTGTTTAATTTGCAAATATTTATGGGTTTGTGCGTCAATTTTCTGCAGTTCCGCATTGAAATTGGCATATGACACCTTGCTATAAAGACGCATAGCATCCAGCTCTTTACGGCACTGCTCCATGTTGCCTGAAAGGCCATCGGTCAATGGCGCAGCCTCAGGTTGAGCGGACGGTGAGACCACAACGGATGTCTCTTGTCCTACTGGAGTATTTTGCGCAACAGGCTGTGCTGCCGCAGCAGGCGGCGTGACCAGGCTTTGCACGGGTTGTGGTTTCGCGCAGCCGGTAAGTGCCAACAGACTTGCCATTGCGACACCCGTTATTTTATTCATCATTTTCACCAGAAGTTGTTAAAGGTGCTTTAAGCAAAAAAATCTCCTGCCAGAAACACCTGGCATTTCACTTCGGCGCGTTGAATTGCAGCGAAAATTCGCGTACTGGACAATGGCATGGCAAAAATTTCCCACAACAAAACGCATCGCAAGCCGCTATAACGACACCTGGTCATAAAACTTAAATCACCCACGAAACGTCAGCAATTTTTACCCAGCGCGGCTATAATCGCGCCACACACGATGTATAGACTCCCTTTGATCCAACCGCGGACCCCTCTTTTTTATGCTGAGTTATCGCCACAGTTTTCATGCCGGCAACCATGCCGACGTGCTGAAACATACCGTTGAAAGCCTGATCCTCACCGCTCTGATGGAGAAGGAAAAACCTTTTCTCTATCTGGATACGCATGCTGGTGCCGGACGTTACCTGCTCAGCGGTGAGCACGCCGAGCGTACCGGTGAATATCTGGAAGGCATCGGCCGCATCTGGCAGCAGCCGGATGTGCCTGAGCTGCTGAAGCCGTATCTCTCGGCGGTGCGTAACCTTAATCCGCATGGCACCTTAAAGTATTATCCCGGCTCACCGTTAATTGCCCGCTTCCTGCTGCGCGAAGAGGACAAAATGGAGCTGACCGAGCTGCACTCCAGCGATTATCCGCTGCTGCGCACCGAGTTCAGCAAAGATGCCCGCGCGCGCGTAGCGCGTGGCGACGGTTACCAGCAGCTGAAAGCCAAGCTGCCGCCGCTGAGCCGCCGCGGTCTGATTCTCATCGATCCACCGTATGAGATGAAAAGCGATTATCAGGATGTGGTGAAAGGTATTCAGGAAGGCCACAAGCGTTTCGCCACCGGCGTGTTCGCCCTGTGGTATCCGGTTGTCATGCGTCAACAGATCAAACACATGATCAAGGACCTGCAGGCCACCAATATCCGCAACATTCTGCAAATTGAGCTGGCAGTGCGTCCAGACAGCGATCAGCGCGGCATGACGGCTTCCGGCATGATCGTGATTAACCCGCCGTGGAAGCTGAAAGCGCAAATGGAAGAGCTGCTGCCGTGGCTGCATCAGAAGCTGGTACCTGCTGGTACCGGTCACTTCAGCGTCACGCAAATCGTGCCAGAGTAGGTTCGCGTAGCGCCGTCAGCCAACAAGGACAATTACCATGTGGATCATTCTGGCTGGCGCGCTTGCTATGCTGTCGCCCGCCAAACGTTTTTCCGTACTGCTGCTCACGCTGGCCACTATTCTGGGTTTGTTTCAGGATGTGCTGGATTGGCCGGCGATGACGCTACTCGGCGCCATCGCCGTTATCGCGTGGGTTCGCGTCGAAAACAGCGCACGCTGGATTCAGCTGGTCAGCGAAGCCCTGCTCGTTGCCATTGCCGTCGGGCTGTTTCTGCACTTTTTCCCCGGTTTCAACAATCCGCGTCAGGTAGAAGATGTGCAGGCCGGACCGCTTAGTGCGCCCTTCAGCTTCTCATATAACTTCGATAAGGCGCTGATTCCGTTTGTGTTGCTCATCTGTTTGCCGCAGCTGTTTCGCACTAAGGCCGCTCCGCCGCGCTACAAGATATTGTGGCTGGCGCTGCTGGCGGCGATTCCGCTGCTGCTCTATGTCGCGGTGCAGTTGGGTGGCCTGGCCGTTGAACCCCATTGGCCGGAATGGTTGGGCAGTTTTGTGCTGGCGAACGTGTTCTTCGTTGCGCTGGCGGAAGAGGCATTCTTTCGCGGCTATCTGCAACAGCGTTTGCGCCAACACATCGGTGCCGTAGCTGCATTGTTGCTGACGTCGCTGCTGTTCGGCCTGGCACACTTTCCCGGCGGGCCGTTACTGATGATTTTCGCCACCCTGGCCGGGCTGATTTACGGTCTGGCGTGGCAATGGAGTGGACGCCTGTGGGTCGCCACCGGCGTCCATTTCCTGTTCAACATGACGCATCTGCTGTTTTTCACCTACCCGGCGTTACAGCACTAAACCTCGAATACCGCGAAATCATGTGCCAGCTCGGTCGCAGCAAACACCGACTGGCACTCCGCCAGCAGTTTCTCCCGATCCTTTGACAGATAGCGCGAGCTGAAATGCGTGGCGATCATCCGCTTTGCTCCTGATTGTTTTGCCACTTCAGCCGCCTGAACGGTAGTTGAGTGGCCGCGCCCGTTGGCTTTTTCAACCAGCGCCGCCTCCAGCGTGGTTTCATGCACCATCACATCCGCGTTGGCGGCCAGCTGCAGCGCGACCTCGGTGGGCGCAGTATCGCCAAATATCGCCAACACTTTACCTTTGGTGGCCGGCCCCAGATACTCCGCGCCGTTGATTTCCCGACCATCGTCCAGTTGGATGCGTTTGCCCGCTTTCAAATCCTGATACCACGGCCCGCGCGGTACGCCTTCGGCTTTGAGGCGTGGCGCATCAAGGAAGCCCGGCTTGTCGTGCTGCTCAATGCGATAGCCGTAGCACTCAATCACATGATTCATCGGCCAGGCGGTGACGCGGAACTCGCCATCATCCAGCACCAAACCGGCTTCAATCTCGACAATTTCCAGCGGATAAGAGGTGTATGAGCCGCTTAAGCTGAGCGCCGTCTCAATAAATTGCCGAATACCTTTGGGACCGTAAACCGTCATGGGATCAAGGATGCCCGCCATCGAACGGCTGGTGAGCAATCCCGGCAGGCCAAAGATGTGGTCGCCGTGCAGATGGGTGATAAAGATTTTTTCCAGCTTGCCCGGCTTGAGCGCCGAGCGCATGTACTGATGCTGCGTTGCTTCACCGCAGTCGAACAGCCAGGTTTCGCCGCGTTTCGACAGCGTCAGCGCAATCGCGGTGACATTACGTTGCAGGCTGGGCGCACCGCCGCCGGTGCCGAGAAAAGTCAGTTGCATATTCATTTCCTTTTGACGAGTAGCACCCGTCATAATTCATGTTGTAGGAAGGCGGCAAATCCTTTAATCCCCAGGAGCATAGTTCACTATGTGACTGGGGTTAAAGGATGCAGCCAACGCGCCTGCGGCTTGAAGTATGGCGGGTTTCGGGATTCAACCCTATTACATTCATAGGTGCAATCTTTGCGCGCCTCACGCCTCAAGCGTTAAACTCTATGCCAATTTTCTTCCAACAGATGGACATAACGGATGACCAGACATTTTGACTACCTCGCCATCGGCGGCGGCAGCGGCGGTATCGCCTCGATTAACCGTGCCGCGATGCACGGCCAGAAGTGCGCGCTGATTGAAGCGAAAGAGCTGGGCGGCACCTGCGTCAACGTCGGCTGCGTACCGAAAAAGGTGATGTGGCATGCGGCGCAAATCGCTGAGGCTATTCATCTTTATGGGCCAGATTATGGTTTCGATACCACGGTAAATCGTTTTGACTGGTCAATTCTGGTGAAAAACCGCAGCGCCTACATCGATCGCATCCACAGCTCATACGATAACGTGCTGGGTAAAAATAAGGTTGAAGTGATCAAAGGCTTCGCGCGCTTTATCGATGCCAATACCGTGGAAGTGAACGGCGAAACCCTCACCGCCGATCACATCCTCATCGCCACCGGCGGTCGTCCAAGCCATCCCAACGTGCCGGGCGCGGAATACGGTATCGACTCTGATGGTTTCTTTGAACTGGATGCATTGCCGAAGCGCGTGGCGGTTGTGGGTGCGGGTTACATCGCCGTGGAGCTGGCCGGCGTGGTGAATGCGCTGGGCGCAGAAACCCACCTGTTTGTACGTAAGCATGCGCCGCTGCGCAGCTTCGATCCGCTGATTGTCGATACGTTGGTTGAGGTGATGCAGGCAGAAGGTCCAACGCTGCACACCGAATCGATTCCGAAAGCGGTGATTAAAAACGCCGACGGCAGCCTGACGCTGCAGCTGGAAAGCGGTCACGAGCAAACCGTGGATTGTTTGGTGTGGGCAATTGGCCGTGAACCGGCAACCGATAATCTCAATCTGGCGGCAACCGGCGTGAAGCTCAACGACAAGGGCTATATCAACGTTGATAAGTTCCAGAACACGAACGTCAAAGGCATTTATGCAGTTGGTGATAACACCGGTGCGGTTGAATTAACGCCGGTTGCGGTGGCGGCAGGTCGTCGTCTTTCTGAGCGCCTGTTTAACAACAAGCCGGATGAGCATCTGGATTTCAGCAACGTGCCGACCGTGGTGTTCAGTCATCCACCGATTGGTACCGTAGGATTGACCGAACCGCAGGCGCGCGAGCAGTACGGCGACGATCAGGTGAAGGTGTATAAATCCTCCTTCACCGCAATGTATACCGCTGTCACCCAACATCGCCAGCCGTGCCGTATGAAACTGGTGTGCGTAGGTGCGGATGAGAAAATTGTCGGCATTCACGGTATCGGCAACGGCATGGATGAGATGCTGCAAGGCTTCGCGGTAGCGCTGAAAATGGGCGCCACCAAGAAAGACTTCGATAATACCGTGGCGATTCACCCCACCGCGTCCGAAGAATTTGTGACGATGCGTTAATATTCGGTTTATTCAAATCGGACAGATATTTTTAAGAAAACATCAGGATGATGAAACATCCTGATGTTTAGTAAATTTTAATTCGGTGCTTTTTCAAGAATCAGTTTTAATCGTCCCCACCCTCTTTCTCGAGCTTGTCAGGTTTGATGAGTGATTTCTTTTCAGCGGAAGCCAACCTACGCTCAACTTTTTTGACATCTTCAGCAGCCGGTAGACTTTCTGGTTTAATGCCGCGATTGAGTAATGTTTCTCTTACTGCTTCGTTATTATTAACGTGCTCACCCGATATTTGCTGCTCACTTTTCATCTGTAGCGTTCTGGCGTTATGAATAGTAATTTCTGTTGCGAAATCCTTGGCCTTTAAAATAATGGTTGGTGCGAAATCAGCTAAAGGACGACTTTCTGGCACATTCCACTGTGCTTTCATAACTTGTGTGCTTCGGTTGAACAGTGCGAAATCGCCTTTACTTCGGATAAGGGCAAAATTCTGGCTTCCACCCGTTTGTTCGTAAATAACATTTGAAAGTTCTTTTTCTGTTCCACTGAGTTTTTTCCTCGCCTGCACTCGCTCAGTTTCTAACAGCCTACGTTCAATCAGTTCAGCTTTACGGGTCTGCATTGCGAAGTAAGTCTGGGCGAATGCAATCTCCTGCTTTCTGGGATCGCCGTTTTGAGCAATCAGATAACATGCATAACGCGTAAGCATGACATCATCAATCTCGCGCTGCCCCCCTTTGCCTAGTTCGATCATTTTCCCGACGTCGGCAAAATGATCCAGCACCTCATGACCTGAAATCTCGCAAGCCGTTTTGGCTTTCAAAATCACGCTTTGAAAATTATCCCATTTGCTATATCCCAGCAGATGTTGCACATCTCGCGCTAACCAGAACTCCACGCCAGTATCAGTTTGCTGGGAGCAACCTTCAAAAGCATCGGTTAGCATTTGAATGTGACTATTTTCCATATGTTCCCCCTATAATTCATGTCCGCATCTCACTCAGCGGATCAAACTGCACAGCTTAAGTCTAGTTCGGTAGCAGACCTGTCTTGTTTATTCACTACTCAACCATCCACGTAACGGATAAGATTTATTCCTTTACGGGCAGCCCCTTGCTTAATGCTTTTTCACTCGACATATGAATACCGATATCTCATAGCGCATATTCCGTAGCGGCGCGATTTATCGCGCAATGAATTGCGTCGCTACGGAAGGTGCATTCATTGAGGTTGGTGTGTCACTGAACGTCTTTAGGCACTACTTTGCCTATTTAAATATTTTTTCGGGGACAACGGTGTGAACACAGGTCTGAATCTGGCATGAATATTATCGATATCATTATGTCTGCGGGAAAAGCCTCAGTGGACGTTGCGCTCTACACCTTAATTCCCATTATGGTAGTGATGTTATTCATCATGAAATATCTGGAAGTCAAAGGTCTGTTGGATTTTGTGGTGCGGCATGCCACGCCGCTATTAAAACCGTTCGGTATTACCGGGCTGGCTTTTTTTGCCATGATTCAGCTTAATTTCGTCAGTTTTGCCGCCCCGCTGGCGGCGCTGGCGATTATGGAAAAGCGCGGCACTTCGGATCGTCATATGGCTGCCACGCTGGCAATGTTATTTGCCATGGGCCAGGCCAGTACCTTCTATCCACTGATTCCGGCGGGATTGCACTGGAGCACGGCGCTGATCGTCTCCATCTGCGGTGGCGTACTCGCGGCGGCAGCCACCTATCACCTTTTTGGCCGCAAACTCTCTGATGCCGCGCTGCTCAACGAGGATGAAGCCGTCACCCATCAAGAAAGCAAAATCGGGCTGATTGGCATCATAAACAGCGCCGGTTCCGATGCCATTCGCCTGGCGATGGGTTCACTGCCGATGTTGATTATTTCGTTATCGGTGGTGGGTATTTTAAAAGAAGCGGGCGGCATCGAAATGCTGACGCGCCTGCTCTCGCCGCTGCTGGATAAGCTGCACATTTCCGACGTCTACATTCTTCCAGCGCTGACAAAATGCCTGGCGGGCGGCACCGCCTATTACGGCGTGGTGGCGGGACTGGTGGAGAAAGGCTTATACAGCGCCCATAACATCAACGCCTCGGCAGGTTTGTTGATTCAAACCTTCGATCTGCCCGGCATTGGTATTTTCCTTGGCCTTTCAAGCCGCTTCCCGCGCCTGTTCCGCTTCGCCGTTCCCGGCATTCTGCTCGGTATCGCCCTGCGTGCTACGGTACACGCCATCCTATTCTGAGTCTTCATGGCGCTGAATATCCTCTTCAGCACCCTGTGATCAATAACATGCTACTTCACGGTGGTTATGGTTTTACCACTCCACCGTAATTTTGCCGAAATGTCCCGCGCTCTGCTGATGCTTAAACGCTGCCGGGAGATCGCTCAGTGAACCGTAGCTATCGCTGATCACTGGCCGGATATCGTTCTGCTCCAGTGCGCGGACAAAATCCTGCTGCTGGCGGCGATGGCCGACAATCAGCCCTTGAATACGCGCCTGTTTTGCCATCAATAATGAGGTGGGGATCACGCCTTCAAAGCCGGTAAGGACGCCAATTAGCGCGATATGCCCACCAACACGCACCGCCTCAATCGACTGCGCCATGGTGCCAGGACCGCCAAGTTCAATCACCACATCCGCGCCCTGGCCATCGGTTAACTGCTGTACCGCTTTGCCCCACTCCGGCGTGCTGCGATAGTTAATGCCCGCATCGGCACCCAGCTCACGCGCGCGCGCCAGCTTTTCGTCGGAGGAGGAAGTAACAATCACGCGGGCACCCATTGATTTAGCGATCTGCAACGCGGTAATCGACACTCCACCGGTGCCGAGCGTAACGATCGTATCACCCGCTTTGATCTGCGCATCGCCCACCAGCGCACGCCATGCGGTGAGCCCCGACGTGGTGATGGTCGCCGCTTCTGCATGCCGCCAACCGCGCGGTGCCAGCGTGAAGTGCTGCGCCGGACGTACCACCACCTCGGCAGCGAAGCCGTGCGCACCGTCGCCCGGCGTTTGAGTGAAATTGCCCACCTGGCTCAACGGCAACCCATCCTGCCACTGCGGGAAGAAGCATGACACCACATGATCGCCCGGCTTAAATTCAGTAACGCCCGCGCCCACCTCTTCCACCACGCCTGCGCCGTCCGCCATCATAATGCGGCCATCGGCGGTAGGTATCGATCCATCCGCCACCAGCAGATCGTGGAAGTTCAGCGACGTAGCGTGGATCGCTACACGGATCTCTCCCGCGCCAGGTTTGCCGGGATCGGCAAGATCGATCAGCTGCAGGTTTTCTAAGCCGCCGGGATACTTCAGGATCATCGCTTGCATGTTAGAACGTCTCCTTGAGTCATAGGATTGAGCGGATTGGTCGCCATAAATGGCGACCCTACTCTGACCGTTATAGGGTGCACATTCATGCGCACCGGGCAAAATGCATAATGGCTGAGTTTGGCAGCTATCTGCAGATTCCGCCTAACATCCTATGCGATTACACGTCCGCGCCGAATGCCACATCGCGCTGCGCGCGCAGCTCCGCCAGACGGCTTTCCAATGCCGCTTCGATGTGCTGATAGGCAGTGCTGCCAAGCGCCAGGCGCAGCGGCATGCTGGACTTATCAAGCGTCTCAATCATCGCCGTTACGCATTTCCCGGCGTCACCGGCAATGGTGAAATCACCGGATAAAATCGCACGGCGCAGCTGGCCTGAGGCGTTATCGCGGTATACCTCGAGCGCGTCAGCGATATCCAATCCTGTAGCAAAATTCGTCGCCGTTGGGCCCGGCTCCACCAGCAGGAAATCAATGCCGAAACTGGCCACTTCCTGACGCACCGCCTCGACAAATCCCTCAATGCCCCATTTGCTGGCGTGATACAGGCTGAAGTTGGGATAAGCCACCTGGCCGCCTTCTGAAGAAATCTGCGCGATACGTCCGCCGCCCTGCTTGCGTAACAGGGGAATGACGGCGCGAATCAGCTGGATGGAACCGGTAAGATTGGTGGCGATCTGGCGATCAATCTGCGCATCACTCAACTCTTCCGCCGCGCCGAACAGGCCGTAGGCGGCATTGCTCACCACCACATCAATGCGTTCGACCGCCTTAAAAGCATCCGCAATGGTGGGCGCAATACGATCGGTTTGCGCCAGATCCAGCGCAACAATCTGCAGCTGCTCGCCATAGGTTTGCTGCAAATCGGCCATCGCCTGTTCGCGACGTATGCAAGCCAGCACGCGATCGCCACGCGCCAGTAAACGTTCACTCATCAAACGACCTAGCCCGCTGCTGGCGCCGGTAATTAACCAGGTTTTCATGTTGTGCTCCTCCTATTGAAAACCTGATGGTAGATCGCTTTACTGGTGGAGATAATCTACCTAATCGCGTATGACCCGGTGAGGAAAAACCACCAATGAAACGACCTTCGTGGCACGAGCTGCAAGCCATCAAAACGCTGGGTGAACAGCGCAGCTTTCGTCGTGCCGCCGAGCAGCTCGGATTAAAGCGCTCTTCGCTCAGCCATCTGGTGAAAACGCTGGAGCACAATCTGGGCGTTCAGCTGTTTCAGCGCACCACGCGCAGCGTGTCGCTCACCGATGCCGGGCAGCAGCTACTGGATCGACTCTCGCCGCTCTTGAATCAGATGGATGAGGTGCTGCACGACATCTCAGCCAGCCGCCAACAGCACTACGGCACGTTGCGCATCAGCGCCAGTGATGCCTCGATCGGTTTGCTGTTGCAGCACGTAGTGGCGGAATTTAGCGCCCGTTATCCCGATATCCAGCTCGATTTCGCCGCACAAGGCGCATTGGTGGACATCACCGCCGCCGGTTTTGATGCCGGAATCAGGCTACTTGAGGATGTACCGCAGGATATGGTGGCGGTTCCGCTCGGTGGTCCGCTGACGTTTGTCACCGTGGCAGCACCGGCTTACCTGGCGCTGCACGCGCCGATTAAGCATCCCCGCGATCTGCTGCGGCAGCAGTGCATACGCCAGCGCTTACCCAGCGGCAAACGTTATCACTGGGAATATGCGCAGGCGGCAGAAACGCACGAAATTGATGTGCCCGGCACGCTCACGCTGGACAGCAACGCGCTGATGGCGCAGGCCGCCCTTGCCGGGTTAGGCATTGCTTACGTGCCGTCGCTGTATGTGGAAAAAGCATTGCACAGCGGCCAGCTGGTTGAATTGCTGGCCGATTGGCGAGTGCAATCAGCGGGGATTGCGCTGTGGTTCCCGCCCAACCGCCACCACTCCATGGCGCTGCGATTGTTTATTGATGCGTTGAAAGTCAGCTTGCCGCGCATCTCATGATTCGGTCTTAAAAAAGCGTCAGCAATGGCGTTGATTCCGGCGTGCTGACCGGCGTACCCTAACGCCACAAAACCTAAAAAATACACCATCGCAAAATGATCGTACGTCCCCATCAACACTGGTTTATCCGGCTGTTTGACTGGCATGGCTCGGTGCTTAGCAACATCGTGTTTCGCCTGTCGCTCAATCTACTCATGTCGCTGATCGCTATCTTTGGCTATCCGTGGTATTCGACCCTCGGCATTCACCTCACCACCGCGCCTTTTAGTTTGGTCGGGGTGTCGATCGCCATCTTCCTTGGTTTTCGCAACAACGCCAGCTATGCGCGTTTTATCGAAGCCCGCCACTTGTGGGGTAACTTGCATATCACCGAGCGTTCGCTGCTGCGGCAAATTAAAAGCATTCGCGTCATTCGTGAAGAACAGGTGCGGGAATTTACCGGCTTGCTGCTGGCGTTTAGCTGGAGCCTGAAACACCGCCTGCGTAAAACGCCGGTGCAGGCCGATTTGCAGCGCCTGCTCCCCGATAACTGGCACAGCGCAGTGCTGAATCATCCTATGCCTACATCGCAGGTTTTATTGTGTTTGAGCACCTGGCTGGCACAGCGCCGCGATGAAGGGGAAATATCGGATATTATCTGGCAGAGCATTGATGAAAATCTCAATCAGCTGTCCACCATTCTGGGCGGCTGCGATCGCATCGCCAACACGCCGATTCCGTTTGCCTACAGCCTGATCCTGCATCGTACCGTGTATCTGTTCTGCACGCTGCTGCCGTTCGCGCTGGTGGCGGATTTGCACCTGATGACGCCGCTGGTGTCGATGTTTATCTCCTACACCTTTTTGTCACTGGAAGCGCTGGCGGAGGAGCTGGAGCACCCGTTTGGCACCGCGCCGAACCATCTGCCGCTTGATGCGCTGTGCGTTAATATCGCACGCGATCTGAAAGCGATGAATGGCGAACGGTCGCTACCGGAACCGTTACAGCCGGATGCGCATTTTAATTTGACGTGATGTTTCTGGTCGCCATAAATGGCGCCCCTACGACAGATCTGTAGGGGCGCCATTTATGGCGACCAGGGTTAACTCAGATTATCCAGCCAGCGCACATAAGCCTGATCCCACAACGCGGCTGGCGTGCCCGCTTTACCGAGGCCGAACCCGTGTCCGCCTTTGCTGAGCTCAATCAGCTCAACCGGCACGCGCATGCGGCGACAGGTATCCCGCATGATTTCAGTGTTATGAGGATTGGAGGTGTGATCGTCTTCGGCCTGCGCAAGGAAGGTCGGTGGATAGTGCCGCGTGACGTAGTTTTGCACTGACCAGTTGGCTTCCTGCGTTGGCGTGGCGTTATTGCCAACCAGCATCAGGTGGGTGTTGGTATGCTGATACGGCGCTTCAAGGGTGATCACCGGATAAATCAACCCCACGCTATCGACGTTAGGCGTGACCTGATCCAGCGGATCTTGCGCCGGATACGAGTCGAAATTCGGACGCGCCGCCGCCATGCCGAGCAGATGCCCACCGGCAGAAAAGCCCAGCACGTGCACTTTGCGCTCCATCGAACGCACCAGGCGAATCGCCCGTTGTGCATCCTGCAGCGGTGCCAGATTGCCCGCCTGCCACTTTTCGCCCGGTAAACGGTAGCTGAGGACATACACGGTGTAGCCGTTTGCATTCAGCCAGCGCGCTACTGGCCAGGCTTCGCGCCCCATACCGATAAAACGATAGCCGCCGCCCGCAGCGACGATCACCGCTTCGCCGTTGGGATTTTCCGGGCGGAAACGCTGAATGGCGGGGGAAACGATGTTGGTCCAGGAACCGTACTTGTTCACTTTAAGCAAACCTGAAGGGCCGCCGCCGCCTGGCGGATCGTCGGGCCACAGCGGGATGACGTCATCGCGAGCAAACAGCTTGCCCGTGGTCATGGAGAGAACGGTTGCTCCGGTAGCCAACAAAAAGTGACGACGTGTAATCATCTTGCCCAGTGTCAGTATGCAAAAAATGCCAGCTATAAAAGCTGAATCTCATTATGTGATGCGTGTCTTATTTCAACGCTGGCGATTATGTACGTAAATCATACAAAAAAGCCATAAAAAAACGCGCCTGATAAGGCGCGAGCTTTTTCGAATAACCTAAATAATTCGAGCGGCAGCAAGTACGTGACAGGGGTAAACGAACGCAGCCAACGCAGCTGCCGCTTGAAGTATGACGGCTATTAATCTTGCTGCTGGAACTGGGTCATCACCGTTTGCTCACATTGCGATTGATCGTGACGCAGCTTTCCGCGTTCATCCTCGCCCAACTCCAGCCAGGCGCTAATCACTTCCTGCGCGATTTCTTCATTAAATTCCGGTTGCTGTATCGCCGATGACGACTGGCTGGCCGCGAGCTGCGACTTCATTTTCTCGGTGTAACCATCCAAATCGCTGGTCTTCTTTTCGCTACTCACCAAATGACACAGCTGGCTGGCATAAACATTTTCTTCCTGATTATTATCACCGTCGGCGGCCAGCGCGCTGGCGGACAGTGACAGCCCAACGAGGGCGAGTAATAACGCTTTCATAACAGGCTCCAGTAATTTCCAATAAATCAGTTTTCATTGTGCTCTGCGCGGGCGGCCTGGCGGGCGGCACGCCAGTTAAGCAGCGGCGTCACCGTCACGCCGTGCAGCACAATGCTGCACACCACCAACGTCAGCGCCATATCCACCATCTGTTCTGCCTCGGGGCCGCGCATACCGTGCACCCATGCATAAGCAATATAATTGATACTGCCGATGCCGCGAATACCCAGCCAGCCAATCAGCAGCCGTCGCATCAGCGGAATGTCGCAGCGCCAGGTGGTGATCCACACCGCCAGCGGGCGCACCACCACAAACAGCAGCAGCGCCAGGCCAATACCGGTGAGATTCCAGTGCTGCGCCAGCGTAATGCCCAGCACCACCATCATGCCCGCCGCCAGCAGGCGTTCGATAGTATCACCAAAGGAGAGCGCATCGCCGATCACCAACCCGACCGATTTCACCATGCCGCTACTGCCTTGCGCCAGGCGCTGGCCGGTATTCACGCGGGCTTCTGCTGGCAGGAAACGCTCCTCTTCTGACATCTCATCTTGTGGATAGTGCTTCACCACGCGTAATTCCGCGCGCCGCAAGCCCACGCCTGCGGCAAACGTGGCGAGGAAGCCCGACGCATCCACCGCCTGCGCGGCGGCGTAGCTCAACGCAATCAACGCAAGGGCGAACAGATCGTTGGGTGCCACATCCTGATTGGCGGTGCGTAAATGCGTTGCCAGTTGGCCAATCAACCAACCCAATGCGAAGCCAATCCCGAGGCCGCCGCCCATGGCCCAGAGCGTATCTTTGGCGAACCATTCACCGAATGAAGAGAGCGTCAGTGCGCCCGGCTGCAGCATGATCATGGCCAGCATCAGCAGCGGCAGCGCTGAGCCATCGTTCATGCCCGCTTCGCTGGAGAGCGCCACGCGCAGTGCGTCGTCATCGCGCGCATCGTTCACCGAAATCAGGCTGGCAAGCACCGGATCGGTCGGCGCCACAATGGCGCCAAATGCCAGCGACAGCGCCCAATCAAAGCCGGTGATCCAGTGCACCAACACCGTCATACTGCCAACGGTCAGCAACATCGCCGGAAACGCCAGCCTGACGCCGATGCGCCATGCATGCGCGTTGAGCGGCAAACGCAGCTTAAGCCCGGTGATAAACAGCGAGGCGGCCATGGTAATTTCAGTGATGTGCGCGGCGAGGTTGGCGTGACCGATGATATCGACTTGCAGCAAGTTGAGCATCCACGGACCACACAGGATGCCGGCGAACAGATAGAGACCAAATGAGGTCACGGGCCCACGGTGAATCCAACCGGAAGCCAGTGACATAAGAAGTAAGAGACCGCCGGTGGCAGCGGTCCAGGCCAGGAAATTCATAACGCTCCGTTTTTAAATCATATTCTTCCTTTAAGCCTGGCACATGTTAGGCGATCAGTTTTTCAGATGGCGGCTCGCAAGGCGAATCATCAGGGCAAGCGCAGCGGCGAGCGTGGAGAGCGCTACCACGCCGGTCCAGCCCCAATGTGCCAGCGCCAGGCTGCCAAGCGCCGCGCCGGTTGCCATACCGATGAAAACAACGGTAAACATTAAGGCGTTAAGACGGCTGCGTGCTTCCGGCGCCAGGCTGTAAACCAGGGTTTGATGCGCTACCAGCGTAGCCTGCACGCCCAAATCAAAACCGATAGTGCTGATGATAATCAGACCAAGCTGTGCCGGCATCGGCAACAGCGGCAGCAGGAACATCAGCGCGAACGACACCATCACCAATGTGGCGCCGTACTGCGTCACACGCGCAGGGCCGATGCGATCCGCCACGCTGCCAGCTAACGGTGCCGCTAAGGCCCCTGCTGCACCGGCCAGGCCGAACGCACCGGCGACGGCGCTATCCAGATGGAATTTGTCGCTTAGCATTAACGCCAGCGTTGACCAGAAGGCGCTAAAGCCCACCGATAACAAGCCTTGCGCCAGCGCAGCACGGCGCAGCGTTTGATGGTGCTGCCACAAATGCGCCAGCGACAGCAGCAAACGCGGGTAGCTCACCGACGTTCCCGGCGTGAAGCGCGGTAATACGCGCCACAGCGCGACGCTAATTAACAATACGGCCACCGCCGCCACCATATACATGGTGCGCCAGCCGAAATACTCTGCCACCACGCCGCTCACCACGCGCGAAAGTAAAATGCCGACCAGCAATCCCGTCATCACCGTGCCCACGGTTTTACCGCGGCTGCGCTCCGGTGCTAACGCCGCCGACGCCGGAACGATATCTTGCGCCACGGTGGCCGTTAAGCCGGTGACAAAGCTGGCCATCAGCAAGGCGTTCAGCCCCCCTGAAAAGCCGCACAGCAGCAAAGCGGCAACCAGCAGCAAGCCTTTGACTAAAATGATGGTGCGACGATCGTGGCGGTCGCCGAGCGGTGCCAGCAACAAAATGCCCAGCGCATAACCCGCCTGCGTCAGCATCGGCACCATGCCAACGCTGCCAATGCCGACGTTAAACTGTTTGCTGATGATATCCAGCATCGGCTGGCTGTAGTAAATCGATGCAACGCTAAGGCCTGCACCGGCAGCAAGCGTAAAGACCAGCGGTGCGGGCAGTTTCTCCGCCGTGATGACTGAAGATGATGACATGGCTGACATAGTGGATTCCCCCGAGAAAGTGCGCTTATTAAAGCGCGTCGCCGCCATACGCGGTAGAGTGTTCAAACACAGAACTGTTATACGTGGCGCGTATGAATACACCTTCCAGCGTTGACCGCATCGAACTGATGCAAACCTTTATCCGCATTGTTGAAAGTGGATCGCTCTCAGCGGCAGCGACGCAGCTGGGCACCACCCAGCCCACTATCAGCCGCCGCCTGCAGGCGCTTGAACAGCGGCTGGGCCTCAAATTGATTCTGCGTACCACCCATGCGCTGAAGCTCACCGATGATGGCGAGCGTTGTTATGCTCAGGCGCGTCAGCTGCTGGCCACCTGGCACGCGCTGGAAGATGATCTGACCGGGGCCAGTGACGATCCCATTGGCACCCTGCGGGTACGCGCGCCACACGCCTTTGGTCAGGATCAGCTGATTGAACCGCTGATTGATTATCTGCACCGCTATCCACGCTTAACGGTGGAGTGGACGCTGAATGACCGCACGCCGGACTTCATCAGTGAAAACATCGACTGCGCGATTCAGGTCGGTGCGCCGAGCGACTCATCCATCGTGGCGATATTGCTGGCTGAGGTGCCGCGCTTTGTGGTGGCGGCCCCCTCGCTGCTGGCGGCGTATCCGCCGGTGAAGGACGTATCGCAGCTCACCCAACTGCCGTGGCTGGCGCTGACCAGCTTTTATCGTAACGAGATCGCTTTGCAGCGTATCAGCGACGGGCATCCGGTGAATCTGGCGATTGCCCCGCGCCTCGCCAGCGACAGTTTGTACGCGGTACGCAAAGCCGCCGTGGCCGGGATGGGCGCAGCAGTGGTGTCATCCTGGGTGGTGCAGGAAGATTTAGCGAAAGGGGATTTGATTCAGTTAATGCCAGAGTGGCAAGCGCCGCCGCTGCCGGTGTGGCTGACCTATCCGTGGGCCAGCTATTATCCGGCGCGATTACGGCAGTTTTTCGAGATGATTCGGGAAGTGATGCCAAAGCTGGCGGGAACGCAGCCGGCAACGCGGTAGTGGTTTTCCCCTCACCCTAACCCTCTCCCAGTGGGAGAGGGAACTGATGGCGGCATGGTCAGCCCCCTCGCCCGCTTGCGGGAGAGGGCTATCGCGCACCAAACTACATCTTTGCCACTTGCTTATCCGCCTTCGACATATTATCCAGCCAGCCCATTACAAACGCCGACAGCACAAATGTCAGGTGAATAATCACGTACCACATCAGCTTTTCGTTGGCGACGTTACGGGCGTCCATAAAAATGCGCAGCAGATGAATCGATGAAATTGCCACAATCGATGCGGCGACTTTATTTTTCAGCGAGCCGGAATCCATTTTACCCAGCCAGCTCAGCTTCTCACGGTCTTCATCGATGTCCAGCTTAGAGACAAAATTCTCGTAACCCGAGAGCATCACCATCACCAGTAAACCGCCCACCAGCGTCATATCCACCAGCGACAGCAGCAGCAAAATCAGATCGTTTTCCGCAATGCTGAAAACATGCGGCAACAGGTGGAAGATTTCCTGGAAAAATTTGATGGTCAGCGCCAAAAGGCCCAATGAAAGTCCTATGTAAACCGGAGCCAGCAGCCAGCGCGATGAATACATCAGGTTTTCGATAAAACGTTCCATAAGTTCCCATTAATCAACAGACAAGTGGGCGAGTATAACCGAACTTATGTGAAGTTATTTCAGTCCCTCTTCAGAAATTTCAGGCGCGGCGGGCAGCGGCAGCGACAAACGAAACACCGCGCCACCTTCTGGCCGGTTTTCTGCCCAGATGCGCCCGCGATGCGATTCGATAATGGTTTTGCCAATCGCCAAACCCAACCCAACGCCGGGCACCGCTGACTCTTTATCCCCGCGCGCAAACTTGTCGAAAATGCGCGTGAGATTCTCTGGCGCAATGCCGGGTCCGCTATCCCACACTGCAATCTCCAGCCGATCGCGCTCGCGCCACGCACGAATGCCGTGCTGCGCGGCATTTCCAGCATATTTCAGGCTATTTTCAACCAGATTGGTAAACACGCGCTCCAGCATGGCGCTGTCGCCCTTGATCAGGACCATTTCGGGCAGGTCGAGAATAAATTCATGCCCCTTGAGCGACGGTCCCATGCTGCTCAGCGCGCCGCCAATCACCTCATCCAGCGCCACCCACTCTTCGCGCAGATTAAGCCCGCCCGACTGAATGCGCGCCATATCCAGCATGTTGCTCACTAAGCGAATGGTGCTCAGCGTCTGCTCGCGAATTTGGTTCGCCTGTCCCACATATTTCGACTGTTCGCTAGCGAGATCGAGCATCAGCATTTCCGCCTGGCCAAACAGCACCGTCAGCGGCGTGCGCAGATCGTGTGACAGCGCCGACAGCAGCGCATTACGCAGTTGCTCGCGCTCGGCGGCAAGACGCGACGCCGCTTCACTGTGCGACAGCGCCATACGCTCCAGCGCGTTGGCGATCAGTACGGTGAACGTTTCCAGCAGACGCTGCTGCTCGGGAATCATCAGCTGTCGCAGGTTTTCCGGCTCAACCACCAGTAAACCGCGACAATGACTGCCGCTTTTCAGCGGCAGAATCTGGTACGGCACCGCCGGTAAAGTATCGGTACCTGCGCCCGCGGGCTGGCCTTTGCTGAAGCTCCATTTGGCGATGGCGAGATCCGGCGGCGTGCCAATCGCGGTATCGCCCACGGTTTGTAGCTCGCCCTGTTCATCGGGCAACAGCAGCAAACTGCGCGCCTGCAAGGTAACGTCAATAATTCGCTGGCTGGTGGTGGCAATATCCTGCGGCGTGAGATCGCTGCCGAGGGATTTCGCCATCTCATACAGATGGCGCGCCCGCTGTTCACGATAGCGCGCCACTTTGGCCTGATAGCGCACGCCCGCCGTCAAATTCCCGACAATCACGCCCACCGCCAGCATCACCGCAAAGGTCACCAGATACTGTAAGTCCGATACCGCGACGGTACCGGTGGGAGCAACAAAAAACAGGTCAAAGGCGAGGATATTGATCACCGTGGCGAACACCGACGGCCAGCGCCCATAGCGCAGCGCTACCAGCACCACCGCCAGCAGATAAATCATGACGCCGTTGGCCGGATCAAACTCCTTCAGCAGCCAGCGGCCCACGGTGGTAACCAACACGCACAACAGCAACGCCATCAGGCAGCCGCGCAGGTGCAGCCGCCATTTTTCACCGCTGGCACGCTGGCCACCGAGCGGATGCGGCGCATCGCGCACCGGTTCGTCCAGCGCCACTACTAATAAATCGAGATCCGGACCGAGTTCGCCCAGACGTTGAGCAAAACTGTCGCGCCGCCAGCGCCGCTGTGGCTGGCGTCCGGTGACAATTTTGCCCAGATTATGCTCGCGCGCGTAACGCAGCACGGCACGCGCTTCATCAGGATCGGAGAGCGTCGCGGTTTCTGCCCCCAGCTCCTGCGCCAGCTGCAGCGTGCGCAAAATAGCGCGACGACGCGCCTCGGGCAGACGATTGAGGCGAGGCGTTTCCACATACACGGCGTGCCATTCGCTGCCGAGCCGTGCCGCCAGGCGCGCAGCGGTGCGCACCAGCTTTTCGCTGCCGGTGTCATCACCAATGCACAGCAGAATGGCATCACGCGTGTGCCACACTTTGTCGCGGCCCTGCTGATCGCGCCAGGCGCGCATCTGGTCATCCACGCGATCGGCGGTGCGCCGCAGCGCCAGCTCGCGCAGCGCGAACAGATTGCCTTTACGGAAGAAGTTTTCGATGGCGCGCTCGGCGCGGTCGCCGACGTAGACTTTGCCCTCTTTTAACCGCTGGCGCAGATCGTCCGGCGGCAGATCGACCAGCACCACTTCGTCGGCGCTATCAAAGAACGGATCGGGCACGGTTTCACGCACCTGAATACCGGTTACACCGCCAACCACATCATTCAGGCTCTCCAGATGCTGGACGTTGACGGTAGTGATGACATCGATACCCGCCTCGAGCAGCTCCTCAATGTCCTGCCAGCGTTTAGGATGGCGTGAACCCTGCACGTTGGTGTGCGCCAGCTCATCCATCAGAATCACCGCCGGATGGCGCGCCAGCGCGGCATCAAGATCGAATTCAGCATGACGCGAACGCCCGGTGGCACGACGCGGCAGCACCGCCAGCCCGTTGAGCAGCGCGGCGGTCTCTTCGCGGCCATGCGTTTCCACCACGCCGGCTAACACATCGAGGCCTTGCGCGCGCAGGCGCTGTGCTTCCTGCAACATGGCGAAGGTTTTACCCACGCCCGCGCAGGCGCCGAAGTAGATTTTCAGCTTACCGCGATGGCTGTCGCTGTGATTCAGCAGCAGTGCATCGGGATCGGGGCGAGATATGTCGTCGTTCATCGATCGTCCATTGTAAAAACCGCGCGATAAATCGCCTATGTTTGCAGGTGCGCATGAATGCGCACCCTACGAAAATCTCGCAAAATTAGCGTAGGGTCGCCATTCATGGCGACCGGTTGTTACTGCAAATCATCCAGCGCCATATTCAGGCGCAGCACATTCACCGTCTCTTCACCGATAAACGGCAACAGCGGGCGCTCGGTTTGACGCGCAATCAGCGCCTCAACATCTTGCAGCGCCATGTGATGCGCGGCGGCGATGCGCGGAGCTTGCCACAAGGCCGCTTCCGGCGAAATATCAGGATCTAAACCGCTCGCCGACGCGGTGACCAACTCCACTGGCACCGCTTTAGCGGCCTGCGGATTCGCCGCGCGCAGCGCAGCGACGCGTTCCGCCACGGCTTTATCCAGCGCCGGATTGCTGGCGGCCAGATTACTGCCGCTGGAGGACAGCGGGTTATAAGGCGCATCACCGGTAGCGGAAGGACGGCCCCAAAAGTGGCCCGGCTGGCTAAAGGCCTGGCCGATCTGCTCAGAACCGCGCACCGCGCCATCCTGCTCAATCAGCGAACCCTTGGCCTGCGACGGGAACCACCACTGCGCCAAACCGGTGGTGAGCAGCGGATACACCGCGCCGGTAAGCAGCGTCAGTATCATTAACAATACAATAGCCGGACGTAACTGACTCATTTCTCTTCTCCTCAAGCCAGGCCAAGCAGCGTCAGCAGCAGGTCGATAGCTTTAATCCCGATAAACGGCACCACTAATCCGCCCGCGCCATAAATCCACAGGTTGCGACGCAGCAGCGCTGCGGCGCTCAACGGGCGATAACTCACGCCTTTTAGCGCCAGCGGGATCAGAAACACAATCACCAGCGCGTTGAAAATCACCGCCGACAGAATCGCCGAATTAGGCGAATGCAGCCCCATCACGTTCAACATGTTGAGCTGCGGATAGGTGGCGGCAAACGCGGCCGGAATAATGGCGAAATACTTCGCCACGTCGTTGGCGATACTGAAAGTGGTGAGCGAACCGCGCGTCATCAGCATCTGTTTGCCGATGTGCACCACTTCCAGCAGCTTGGTTGGGTTAGAGTCGAGATCGACCATGTTACCCGCCTCTTTTGCCGCCTGGGTACCGGAATTCATCGCCACCGCCACGTCGGCCTGCGCCAGCGCCGGTGCGTCATTGGTGCCGTCGCCGGTCATCGCCACTAAACGCCCTTCCGCCTGATACTGGCGAATCAGCGCCAGCTTAGCTTCCGGCGTGGCTTCCGACAGGAAATCATCAACGCCCGCTTCCGCCGCAATCGCCGCTGCGGTTAACGGGTTATCGCCGGTAATCATCACCGTTTTGATGCCCATCTTGCGCAGCTCGGCAAAGCGCTCTTTAATGCCGCCTTTGACGATATCTTTCAGCGCCACCACGCCCAGTACTTGTGCACCTTCAGCCACCACCAGCGGTGTACCGCCGGCGCGCGCCACCTCTTCAACGTCAGCGTTCACTTGCGCGGGAAAACGGCCGTTGCTGGCTTCGATATGGCGACGAACGGCATCTACCGCGCCTTTGCGGATCAGGCGATCCTGCACGTTGACGCCGCTCATCCGCGTTTGCGCCGAGAACGGAATGAAGCTGGCGCCCATGCTGCTCAGATCGCGCTCACGCAGGTTAAATTTCTGCTTCGCCAGTACCACGATGCTGCGCCCTTCCGGGGTTTCATCGGCCAGCGACGCCAGCTGCGCCGCATCGGCCAGCTGCTGCTCGCTAACGCCCGGAGCCGGCAGGAATTGCGTCGCCTGACGGTTGCCGAGGGTGATGGTGCCGGTTTTATCCAGCATCAACACATCGACGTCACCCGCCGCTTCAACGGCACGGCCGCTGGTAGCGATAACATTCGCACCGAGCATGCGGCTCATGCCCGCCACACCGATAGCCGACAACAAGCCGCCGATGGTGGTAGGAATCAGGCACACCAGCAGGGCGACCAGCACCGTCACGCTGACGGGCGTGCCACCATAGGCTGAGAAGGGCCACAGCGTGACGGTTGCCAGCAGGAACACAATCGTCAGCGACACCAGCAGAATGGTCAGCGCCACTTCGTTCGGCGTTTTGCGACGTTTTGCGCCTTCCACCATGGCGATCATGCGATCGAGGAAGGTTTCCCCCGGATTGACGCTGCACTGAATCACCAGCCAGTCAGACAGAATGCGTGTACCGCCGGTTACGGAGGAGAAGTCGCCGCCGGATTCACGGATCACCGGCGCAGATTCACCGGTGATCGCGCTTTCATCCACCGATGCGCCGCCCTCCAGCACTTCGCCGTCGCAGGGAATGATGTCACCGGCTTCCACCAGCACCACATCGCCTTTGCGCAGCGTGTCGGCGGCCACGTTGTGCCACTGCGCGCCATGGCGCGGTTCGGCCAGTTTTTTCGCATCGCTGGTTTTGCTGATGCCTTTCAGGCTGTTGGCCTGCGCCTTGCTGCGCCCTTCCGCCAGCGCTTCGGCAAAGTTAGCAAACAGCACGGTGAACCACAGCCAGATGGCAACCGCAGCGGTAAAGCCAGCGCTGCCGCTGAGCGTGCCGACGGCCATGCCAGCCGCTAATACCGAGGTCAGCACGCTGCCGAGCCACACGATAAACATCACCGGGTTGCGGAACTGTACGCGCGGATCGAGTTTTTTTAGCGCATCCAGCATGGCAACGCGCGTTAGCGCCGCATCAAACAGCGCCAGTTGTTGACGACTCATGATTCCGTTATCCCTGAATAAGTTGCAGATGTTCCGCTACCGGGCCAAGCGCCAGCGCGGGGATGAACGTCAACGCGCCCACCAGCAAGACGGTGCCAATCAGTAGCGCGATAAACAGCGGGCCGTGCGTTGGCAGCGTACCGTTGCCCACCGGCTGAATTTTCTTCGCCGCCAGCGAACCGGCAATCGCCAGCACCGGAATGATGATGCCGAAACGACCGATCAACATGCAGAAACCCAGCAGCAGGTTCCAGAACGGCGTGTTTGCGCTCAGGCCGGCAAAGGCGCTGCCGTTGTTGTTGGCCGCCGATGACACCGCATACAGCACTTCGCTAAAGCCGTGAATGCCGGGATTGGCCATCCCCGCGCGGCCAGCGTCGGTCATCATCGCCAGCGCGGTACCGAGTAGCACCAGCGTTGGCGTCACCAGAATCGCCAGCGCGGTCATCTTCATCTCCCACACGTCGATCTTTTTGCCCATATATTCCGGCGTGCGACCGATCATCAACCCGGCGATAAACACCCCCAGCAGCACGAACAGCAGCATGCCGTACAGACCCGCGCCAACGCCGCCGAATACCACTTCACCCAACTGCATCAGCCACATCGGCACCATGCCGCCGAGCGCGGTGAAAGAGTCATGCATGGCATTCACCGCACCGCACGATGCCGCAGTGGTGATCACCGCAAACAGGCTGGAGTTGAGGATGCCAAAGCGCGTCTCCTTACCTTCCATGTTGATGGCGCTGTCCGCGCCAAGCGTCAGGAAGTGCGGGTTACCACGCAGTTCGGCCCACATCACGGTGATCACCGCCAGCACGAACATAATGGTCATCGCCCACAGCAGCATGTGGCCCTGACGACGATCGCCAAGATGCTGACCAAAGGTGAAACAGAGCGCTGCCGGGATCAGGAAGATGCTCAGCATCTGGATGAAGTTACTCAGCGCCGTCGGGTTCTCGAACGGATGCGCCGAGTTGACGTTAAAGAAACCGCCGCCGTTGGTGCCAAGCATTTTGATCGCTTCCTGCGACGCCACCGGTCCGAGCGGCAGCGTCTGCTGCGCCCCTTCCAGCGTGGTGAGCGCGTGATAAGGCTCGAACGTTTGAATGCTGCCCTGGCTGACGAAGAACAGCGCCATCACCAGGCTGATCGGCAGCAGCACGTAAACGGTGATGCGCGTCAGATCGCGCCAGGCGTTGCCGAGCGTCGCCAGCGAACGGTTGGCGAAACCACGAATCAGCGCAAACGCCACCGCGATGCCGGTTGCCGCCGACAGGAAGTTCTGCACCGTGAGGCCCGCCATCTGACTGAAATAGCTCAG
Organism: Pantoea sp. BRR-3P; assembly: GCF_039621635.1. Classification (NCBI taxonomy): domain Bacteria; kingdom Pseudomonadati; phylum Pseudomonadota; class Gammaproteobacteria; order Enterobacterales; family Erwiniaceae; genus Pantoea; species Pantoea sp. BRR-3P. The sequence continues at coordinate 39,613 of NZ_CP155066.1, read as the reverse complement.
CGTGCTCTCCCCGGCATAAGACTGCCAGTTAGTATTGGTGACGAAACTGATGGCGGTATTCAGCGCCAGATCCCAGCTCAGATTGGGCAGATGCTGTGGGTTGAGCGGCAGCGCCGCCTGCGTCATCAACATCAGCAGCAACACAGCAAAACCGAGTAGGTTAAACAGCAAAATCGCCAGCAGATAGTGCGGCCAGCGCATGGCGTCGCCGTCCGCGCCGGCCAGTCGCCACAGCGCGCGTTCGGTGCGCGGCAGCAGCGGCTTATCAGCGACGAACAGCGCGAGGTAACGACCCAGCGGTTGTGCCAGCACCATCAGTACCAGCAGGAATACCGCAATCAGCAAGAATGCATTCGCAGCCATCAGAACGCCTCCGCATTAAGCAGGGCATAAATCAGGTAGCCCAGAAGAATAAACACCAGCACGATGCTGGCTATCACGCCCACGCTCACAGCAACCTCCAGAGGATTTGGTAGTGCTGCAAGCATGCGCGGCGCGGCATAAAGAAGGGGTAAAAAGGCAGGAGACGGGCGTAAATAAAGTATAAAAATGGTGTGAAATTAAGCGCTTTCTAACGCCCAGATACGATTCAGATCGACGTTGTGCCACAGTCCGCTGTCCTCAGCGCCGGTAATACTGTCGGTGCAGAAGCTGTCGCCGAGATCGAGCGCTTCCACTTTCACTTCGCGTTGAGCGTGAAGCGACCAGAAAACATGCACTTTTGGTTTCAGCAATGATTTTTCACCGGCCTGCACCACCAGCGCCACGCGCCCGGAAGCCAGCCGTACCAGCGATCCCACCGGATAAATCCCGATAGTACGCACGAAAGTATGCATCAGCGTGTTGTCGAAATGGCCGCGCCAGCTCAGCATATGGTGCATCGCTTCAGCAGGGGTCCAGCCTTTGCGATACGCGCGATTCGAGGTCACCGCATCATAGACGTCACACACCGCCGCCATGCGGGAAAACAGCGTGATGTCCTCTCCTTTCAGGCCGTGTGGATAGCCGCTGCCGTCATATTTTTCATGGTGGTGCAGCGCGATATCCAGCAGATCTTCACCGGCATCGGCTTCCATCAACATCTGCGCGCCGACAATCGGATGCTGGCGCATCACGGTAAACTCTTCGTCGCTCAGCCTGCCGGGCTTGTTGAGAATCTCCAGCGGCACCGCCGCTTTACCGACATCATGCAGCAAACCGCCCATGCCGACGCGACGCAGCTGTTGCTCATCCAGGCCCATTTTTTTGCCGAGCGAAATCATTAATCCGCACACCGCCATCGAGTGCAGATAGGTGTAATCGTCATGATTTTTCAGCCGTGCCACACTGAGCAATGCCGTTGGCTCGCGGGTAATCGAACCGGCAATTTGATCCACCAGATCAAGGGTATAATCAAGGTCAAGCCTTTGCCCCATGCGCGCCTCATTAAACATCGCCAGCACCTGCGGCTTCCCCTGATTGAAAATACTTTGCGCTTGATCCATCTCCTGAAAAAAGGGCGTTTGCGGAATTGCTTTCTGCGGCATAGGCGCGACAGGAGCCTGAACCGATTTATCGAGATCGATCCACAACTGCAGGATCCCCTCGTTACGGATCATCGCGATCTGGCGTTTATCGGTGATCAGCATTTGGTTGCGGATGCGCTTATCTTTTACCCACCAAACCTCAAGTTTGTGGATAAACATGCCCTGCCGCAGTTCGTCAACGTTAATCAGCTTTATCACGATATCGCTCCTTAATATCAGTGGGTGGTAAGGAGATATCGGCAGCTGAACAAAAAATCTTCAGCAGGGATTTGTGCGATTGGTGAGGATTGTGGGGGGAGGTGCGCATCGATGCGCACCGTACGACGGTAAGGGCTTTGACCAGGTGCGCATAAATGCGCACCCTACGGGGTTGTAGGGTCGCCATTCATGGCGACCTGGCTTGAAGTCTCCTGCTCCTCGCCGACGCGTTCAATCGGTCCCATCACCAGCAGGAACAGCAGTGCCGCAACGACACAGTGCGCACCAACGAATACCAGCCCGATGCTGTAACTGCCGGTTAAACCGACGATGATGCCGAACAGCAGCGGCGTGATAAAACCAGCCATATTGCCGATGCCGTTAAAAATCGCACCTGCCAGGCCAACCGCTTCTTTCGGTGCAGTATCGCTAACAATCGTCCAGGTGCCCGCGCCTGCCGCCACGCCTTTGCCAAAGAAGGCGAAGGACATAATGGCGATAATGCCGACGTTGCTGGGGATAATCGCCGCCAGAATCAGCGATGCGGCCATCAGCATGCCAACGATATACGGCGTCTTACGCGCCCACGACAAACTCCAGCCGTTCGCCAGCAGTTTGTCGGAGATATAGCCGCCGCTGATACCGCCGAGGAAGCCGAACAGCGCCGGCGCGATGGTGGCAAAGCCGGCATCCATAATGTTCATGCCGCGCGCCTGCACCAGATAGATCGGGAACCAGGTGATAAAGAAGTAGCTCAGCGCAATAGTGCAATATTGGCCGATATAGGCGCACCACAGCATGCGGTTACTCAGCAGCGTTTTGAACATCGCTTTGCTCAGCGGCGGCCGGGCTTTTAAGGTGTGCGCCTCATCAATATCCACCAGCGCACCGCCCTGCTCGATATAGCGCAGCTCCGCGTCCGATACCTGTGGATGGTGGCGCGGGCTGCGCATAAAGCCCATCCAGACAAACACCGCCAACACGCCAATGCCGCCCAACACAAAGAATGGCCATTCCCAACCGAAGCGCGACACCAGCCAGCCAGAAAGCGGCGAGAAGATGGCCACGGCAAAATATTGCGCCGAAGCAAATAACGACGAGGCACGACCGCGTTCAGCGCTCGGAAACCACATAATCACCGCGCGCGCATTGGCAGGAAAACTCGGTGCTTCAATCAGGCCCAGTGCAAAACGCAGCGCAAACATCAGCGTTAACGCCATGGTCATGCCGCTGGAGAACTCTCCCACAAAGCCCATTAGCAGCGTGGAAATCGACCACAGCGCCAGCGTCACGCCATAAACTTTTTTGGTGCCGAAGCGATCGAGAAACAGCCCGCCAGGGATCTGGCCGATCACATACGCCCAGCTGAAGGCTGAGAGGATCAGGCCAAGCTGAATCGCCGAAAGTCCAAACTCATCTTTGATCGCCGATCCGGAGATCGACAGGATCGAACGGTCGGCGTACGCCACCACGGAAAGAAACAGGATCAAGCATAAGATCCACACGCGTACGTGGCTATTCTGCCTGCGGTTATTGGCTTGTTGCATGGGCTGAATTCCTTAATGAGTGCGCTCGATGTCTTGCAGGAATACCGCTTTATTTCCCCTGTTCAGCAACTATAGGAAGCCAATTCAGCCGCGGTCATTGGGCGAATGGCGGAATCGCGCGGGCAAAATGGCATCGGATTTGGCAACTGCCACAAGGCGAGGTGCGGCGCTGCACAAAACCAACAAGAACAGCGTGCTTTTGCACCAGAATGTGCGCCTGTTCTAGGAAAATCCTTCGCATCAACACTATGAGCGCGCGAAGGGAGGGCGCGCCTGGCAGCAAAGTGTGCGCTTAGCTGCAAAATCCGCCCAAGCAGATTGTCAGCCGCCTGACGGACTCGTAGGCTGAAAATGATTTCATTGAGCCATTTTTAATCCCAATGAAACATTCATTCTAATAACAAGCTTACTCTGGAGTCTGCGATGAAAACCCTCAAGGCGATTGTGTTGCTCGGCCTGCTCTTAGTTTCTGCCTCGGCACTGGCGGAAAAAATTGGCGTATCGATGGCCTACTTCGATCAAAACTTCCTGACGATTATTCGCCAGTCGATTGATAAAGAAGCTAAAGCGCGCGGACTCGATATTCAGTTTGAAGATGCACGCGGTGACGTTGGCCGCCAAACCGACCAGGTGCAGAGTTTCATCGGCTCAGGTGTGGACGCCATCATCGTCGATCCAGTCGATTCCGCCAGTACGCCGCAGCTCACCAGGCTGGCGCAGCAGGCGAAAATTCCGCTGGTGTACGTTAACCGCACGCCGGGCGATAAATCGCTGCCGCCGGGCGTAGTGTTTGTCGGCTCCGACGAGCGTGAATCCGGCACTTTGCAGATGGAAGCGCTGGCCAAAATGGCCAATTACAAAGGTAACGTGGCGATCATGATCGGCAACCTGACCGATGCCGGCGCGCTGCAACGTACTAAAGACGTTGAACAAGTGGTGGCGAAATATCCCGGCATGAAAGTGGTGCAGAAGCAGCCCGCCAACTATGCGCGTAACGAAGGCATGGATCTGATGAACAACTGGCTTGGCAACGATGAAGCGATTGATATTGTTGCAGCCAACAACGATGAGATGGCGATTGGTGCCGCTATGGCGCTGGCAAAGGGCAACAAAAAAGTGCTGGTGGGCGGCATTGATGCCACGCCGGATGGTTTGAAAGCGCTGTCGCAGGACAAGATTCAGGTGACGGTGTTCCAGGATGCGGTCGGCCAGGGCAAAGCGTCGGTGGATGTGGCGCAGAAGCTGATTAAAGGCGAGAAAGTCGATTCACACGTGTGGATCCCGTTCGAGCTGGTAACCAAAGAGAATATGCAGAAGTACGTGGAAAAGTCCCAGTAACCATACACCCATGCAGGGTTGGCCCAGTTGGGCCAACCGCGGATAATCACGCTCGATAAGATAACCTAGAATTACTTAACTTTTTGATATAAAAATGATTTATACCATTCCCCCATCGCTAGTTAGGTGGTAAACCAGCCTTAAAACAAACACCTTATATGAAAAGCCCAAAGCAGTGTCCTGACTTTGTAATCCCCTACAACATGCCGTTTTATCATTTGATTTCTTAATGAAACCCTCTCAGAATCCACACAAAGTACAGGCCATTAATTAATCAACAAGCAAAAGGGATTGCGCTGTGAAACTTAAACCTTCCGTAGGGATAGCGGGGGTCTTGCTGCTGACCGCATTCTTTCAGCCTGCTTTCGCCGGCACTATTGAAGCAGTAAATCATACGAAATGGGCCATCAATCACTTCAGCGTGAATGGTCAGTCCGGGCTGGATGCTATAGGCCCGTTTCAAGGGGGCGGTGGAGGATGCTGCTATCAGTCACCGTCTGCGTGGAAACCAGGATTGACCGTTCATGTTGAATGGGAAACCGGCATTGCTTTTGCCAGTGATGCTCCAGAAATACCCAGACCAAAACCCCCAGTGAATCATGGGCAACCTAAAAAAATTTGGGAGCAAGAAGCAAGAACTTATAACAATGATTTAGCTGCATGGTTTCAGAAAATCAAATTACTGAACAAAACGCACTCCACGGTTGTTCAGCTTCCTCCCTACACCTCTTCTGAAAAAACCTGCGGTATCACGGTCCACTTCTTTCCCTGTGATCAGGTCAAGGTGACAACCAGTTGTGCTGGTTATGGCAGCCCTGCTTATCCCATCAATGAACCTGTGAACATGAAGGAGCCTGCTGTATGTCCGAAGTAAACACCGCACTAACCTGGTATCCGCCAGAACTTCTATGACTTAGCACACTTAATGAAAAGCGGAATGATTTACATAAATACACGTCTTTAACCATCCAACCAGCAAAAGGAATTTGGCTGTGAAAATAAAATCTTTTGTAGGGATCGCGGGGGTCTTGCTGCTGACCGCATTCTTTCAGCCTGCTTTCGCCGGCACTATTGAAGCAGTAAATCACACGAAGTGGGCTATTAATCACTTCAGCGTGAATGGTCAGTCCGGGCTGGATGCTATAGGCCCGTTTCAAGGGGGTGGTGGAGGATGCTGCTATCAGTCACCGTCTGCGTGGAAACCAGGATTGACCGTTCGGGTAGAATGGGAAACCGGCATTGCTTTTGCCAGTGATGCTCCAGAAATACCCAGACCAAAACCCCCTGTTCTAAAGGGGCAAAGCAAAGAAGCCTGGCATCAGGAAGCGGTTGCTTATTACCAAAAAGAGCAAGAATGGTTTCAAAAAATTAAATTACTGAACAAAACGCACTCCGCGGTTGTTCAGCTTCCTCCCTACACCTCTTCTGAAAAAACCTGCGGTATCACGGTCCACTTCTTCCCCTGTGAACAGATCAAGGTAACAACCAGTTGTGCCAGTTATGGCAGCCCTGCTTATCCCATCAAAGAACCTGTGAACATGAAGGAACCTGCCGTATGTCCGAAGTAAACACCGCACTGACCTGGTATCCGCCAGAGTTTCCGGCATTGGGGAGATTGCCCAAAGATGCAGCACTGGCTGGCAAGAATTACCGACAGCAGGACAGTCAGGAGCTGGCATATCACAACGAACTCTCTATGGCAGCAGGCCGCCGCGTAGAACCTCCCTGCTGCAAGACCCTGCACATTAGCCTGTTTTTTGATGGTACCGGCAACAACCTCAATCACGACCTCTATATATCCAATCCGAAACATCCTACCAATATCGCCCGCCTGTTCCGGGCAACCATAGGCCAGGGCTATGCCGCTGGTCTTGGCAGCAGGAATTCAGAGCTAACGGACCTCGCGGAAAGTGCCGGCAACAAATATTACAAATACTATATGCCCGGCGTGGGTACTCCTTTTCCTGAAGTAATGGACCTGGATTTCAGTATGACCGGTTTAGCCTTTGCGATGCGGGGTGAGGACAGGATTAACTGGGGGCTTCTGCGGATAATTGACGCTCTGCGACGTACCACCGGGCTGGCGAAAATTGATGATGGTGAATGCTGGAAATCAGTGCAGAACATGGCAACGTCAATGGCTATCTTCGGCTTTACTGGCAGCAGCAACCGTTATGAAGAGTTTCAGCGCCTGCTCAAGGCCCCAGACTTACAGGAAAAACTGAAGGTCGCGCTGAACCCGGCGGAACCGGGAAAAATCAGGTTGCTGGGCATTAAGCTCTATGTCTACGGTTTTTCACGCGGGGCAGCGGCAGCCCGCACCTTTGTCAACTGGCTCAGCGAGCTACTCCCTTCACCACAAGACGGAAAGGGCACGCCAGAGCAATGTCTGATGGCTGGCGATCTGAAAATACCGCTCAGCGTAGAATTTCTCGGCCTGCTCGATACGGTGGCCTCGGTGGGGGTTCCCCATCTGGCACCGATAGCGCAAGGCCATATGGGATGGGCCGACGGCAATCAGGAGCTGCCGAATGAAGAAACCTACGGCGGCATGATAAAACGCTGTGTACACTTGGTTTCCGCCCACGAGCAGCGGTTGTGCTTCCCGCTGGACTCCATCCGCCGCACTGACGGCACTATGCCAGCCCACAGCGTTGAAGTTGTATACCCCGGTATGCACTCCGACATTGGTGGCGGCTACCCGCCGGGCGACCAGGGCAAGGCAAACGGGCCGGACGATGGCATTCTTCTTTCTCAAATCTCGCTCCATGATATGTACGCCGCTGCCTTTTACGCAGGGGCACCGCTAAAGGTTCCATTAGAATCAATCCCTGAAATTCTAAAAAATGATCAGTGGCGTATCATACCTGAGGATGTCCGGCAGGATTACATGGTATCTCCAGAACTGATTCAACGCTTCAACGCCTGGCGTACGCTGACGCTCAACCTCTCGCCTGCTGCAGAACTTTTCACTTCAGCCCAGTCTGCAAGCTACAAACCGGAGCCAGCCCAAATAAGCCTGGAAAAAGCCTTAGAGGAGCAGGTTGCCTGGCTCACCGCATGGCGCATCGGACGCTATGCGAATGGCACCTACAAAACGCAGCGTTTTTATATCGATGCCGCCGCCAACGGGCTGGACAGCGACAGCGATCCGGCTGTTCTTAAAGCCTCAAAGCAAGTACAGGCAGACCGGCAGAAAGCAGTAAACGATAAACGAAAAGAAATGCAGTCCAAAATGAATGAAGGCGAGTTTAAGCTAATGCCGCAAGGGCCTAAGGACTTTGACGCAGCCCTAGGCCAGACCCAGCTTCGCCAGGGTGCCGACGAGTTCCGTCATGAATATCAGGGACTGCGCCCGGACAATACCCAGGAATGGTATTTCGAGCCCATATACGCACTGAAAAACTCGGTCTTTTTACTGAATACCGATAATGAATACGACGAGTGGCTGCGGATGAAGACTGCCGGTGAGAGCCGCCTCAAGGTGCTGTTCCCAACGACAGATACACTCGACGCGATGCTCCCCGGCGGGCTAGTTCGTTCGCTGTTTGACGACCAGATACATGACTCCCGTGCCTGGTTCATGCATAACGCTTTTGGCGCCCGCGAGCCATGGGGCAGCTACTTCCGATACCGAATGGTTTATTTTGGTAAAGATTGTAATAAACCGTTGTCTCCGCTCATTATCGCTGGCATGGCCGTTGGGGTTGCCACGCTTGCAGGCGGCGCCGCATTTATCATTCGCCAGAAAAACTCACAAGGCAAACTACTTGGTATGGCTGGCATGTTGGGCGCGGTATCTCTGGAGACACAGGCTGTCGATATCCTTTCAGGCAAACCGCTTCCCCTACTCCCTGGCGCTGAAGTGCTGCAGGCATTTACCCAGAAGCCCGGTGCTGTCGTCGCCCAGCAAAAGGCAGCTATTGCACAACAGGAATTCGCCAAGATCAAAGCTGTAATTGATGCGGGATGGTTGGATGGAGCTATGGAAGCAGTGAATACCTGACATCGTTAAATTGGCGAAGAGTGGGTGACTTTGTGCGTTTTTTGGCAAGGTCGCCATAATGGCGACCCTACGGTTAAGAGCGTAGCTGCGCCATCTGCACAATATCGTGATACTCGCCGTCGCGCAGGCAGGCTTTGCGCTTCACGCCTTCGCGCTCGAAGCCCAGCTTTTGATACAGGCCCAGCGCGCGCTCGTTGTCGTGGAACACTTCCAGCTCAATGCGCATTATCCCCAGCCAGTTGTAGGCGTAATCGATGGCGTGGCGAATCAGTTTTTCACCGATGCCGCGTCCGCCATAAGCCGGATCGACGCTAATGCCAAAACTGATGCTGTGGCGGGTACGCGGGCGCTGCTCAACAAATAGCGTCAGCTCGCCAACCATCGCGCCATCAATCTCCGCCACAAAGCCGATATACCCCAGCTCATCCATTTTCTCGAACTTTTTCTCCCAGGTCGCCACGCTAGGACACGGCAGCTGCGTGGTCCAGCGATACACATCAGGATGGCTATAAAGACGCTGGTAGGCGGCGGCATCGCCCGGTTCACGACCGCGAATCAGTAAATCCATGTCGGTAATCCCTTTTCACTTGCACTAAGCTGTTAACTCTCACCAATTTGGGAAGAGTGACTCTATGTTGTATCGTCGTTTTGAACGTTTTATCAATATTTTCCAGGATGCGCCAACCGATTCCCCACCTTCCAGCGTTTGGCCGTTTTACTTCTATTATCTGCGTCAGGTTTGGCCAAGTTTTGTCGCGCTGCTGATTGTTGGGCTGGCGCAGGCGCTGATTGAAGTGGCGCTGTTTAGCTATCTCAGCCGCATTATTGACCTGGTTAATCACTCCACGCCCGCCACGCTGTTTAGCGATAACGGGCCGGTGCTGCTGTGGATGGCCTTTGTGGCGCTGATCCTGCGGCCGGTGGTGATTGCCGTACACGACATGCTGGTACATCAAAGCATTAACCCGAGTATGACCAGCATGATCCGCTGGCAGCATCACAACTACGTGCTGCGCCAAAGTCTGAACTTCTTCCAGAACGATTTTGCCGGGCGCATCGCCCAGCGCATCATGCAAACCGGTAACTCGCTGCGTGATTCGGCGGTACAGCTGGTGGATGCCATCTGGCACGTGGTGATTTATGCGGTGACCTCGCTGGTGCTGTTCGCCGAAGCGGACTGGCGCCTGATGATTCCGCTGGTGATCTGGATTGTCGCCTACAGCGTATCGCTGAGCTTCTTCGTGCCGCGCGTCAAGCAGCGTTCGGTGGTGTCATCGGAAGCACGCTCTAAATTGATGGGCACCATCGTCGATGGCTACACCAATATCGCCACCATCAAACTGTTCTCGCATAACGATCTGGAGAAGCGTTACGCGCGCGAAGCGATTCAGGAGCAAACCGACAAAACCCAGCATGCCAGCCGCATGGTAACCACCATGGATATCACGCTCTCAACGCTGAATGGCCTGCTGATTGTCAGCACCTCGGCGCTGGCGTTGTGGCTGTGGAGCCAGTCGCTGATAAGCGTAGGTGCGATTGCGCTGGCGACCGGTTTGGTGATCCGCCTGGTGAACATGTCCGGCTGGATCATGTGGGTAGTGAACGGCATCTTCGAAAATATCGGCATGGTACAGGATGGCCTGAACACCATCGCGCAGCCGCTGAGCGTGCAGGATGAGCCCAACGCTAAAAAGATGCAGGTGACGCGCGGCCAGATCCGCTTCGAAGATGTGCGTTTTGATTACGGCGGCAGCCGTCAGGTGATCAACCGCCTCAATCTCAACATTAAGCCAGGCGAGAAAATCGGTTTGATTGGCCCGTCCGGCGCCGGTAAATCCACCCTGGTGAATCTGCTGCTGCGGCTGTATGACATCAACAGCGGGCGCATTGTGATTGACGATCAAAACATCGCCGAAGTGACGCAGGAGAGCCTGCGCGGGCAAATTGGCATGATCACCCAGGATACCTCGCTGCTGCACCGCTCGATTCGCGACAACCTGCTGTATGGTCGACCGGACGCGACAGAAGCGGAGTTGCAGGCGGCGATTATCCGCGCGCGCGCCGACGAGTTCATTCCGTTGCTCTCCGATCCGCAAGGCCGTACCGGGCTGGATGCGCACGTTGGCGAACGCGGCGTGAAGCTGTCGGGCGGCCAGCGTCAGCGTATCGCTATCGCTCGCGTGCTGCTGAAAGATGCGCCGATTCTGATCATGGATGAAGCCACCTCCGCGCTCGATTCCGAGGTAGAAGCGGCGATTCAGGAGAGCCTGGAAACACTGATGCAGGGCAAAACGGTGATCGCCATCGCGCACCGTCTCTCCACTATCGCGAAGATGGATCGCCTGGTGGTGCTGGAGAAAGGGGAGATTGTCGAGATGGGCAACCACCGCGAACTGCTGGCGCACGGCGGCTTGTACGCGCGCCTGTGGCAGCATCAGACCGGCGGTTTTGTCGGCGCGGATTAATCACCGCGTCGATACGGCAGGGATTCGCGCGCTTCTATCGCCCAGGCGCGCACCCCTGCCCGTTCCTGCTGCAGATAATCGGCTACCGCTTCACGCAACCCGGGATGAGACAGATAGTGCCACGAGTGCGTGATGTGCGGCTCAAAGCCGCGTACCAGCTTGTGCTCGCCCTGCGCACCGGCATCAAAACGCTGCAAACCTTCCGCAATGGCGAAATCCATGCCCTGATAAAAACAGGTTTCAAAATGCAGGCGATCAAACTCCGCCAGGCAGCCCCAATAGCGGCCATACAGCGTATTGCCATCCACTAAACAGAACGCCATCGCCGCCGGTTGGCCCTGCAGCGTCGAAATCACCACCCGAATCGAACGTGGCATCCGTTCTGCCAGCAGGCTAAAAAATTGGCGCGTCAGATACGGTCGCTGACCGCGCACCGCATAGGTGTTGGCGTAACAGGTGTAGATGAAATCCCACTGATCTTCGCGCAGCTCATCGCCGCGATACCAGGTGAAATCAAAACCGTTGTTCATCACCTGTTCACGCTCTTTGCGCAGCTGTTTACGCTTGCGTGACATCAGCGTGTCGAGGAAATCCTGGAAATCGCGATAGCCTTTATTATGCCAGTGATACTGCAGACCAAGGCGCTCCAGCCAATCTGGCTGCTGTTCAATGATTTGGTTAGCGAACGGCGTGGTGAAGTTGATATGCGCACCGCTCAGGCCGTGCTCAAACAGGTTATCCGGCAGCGCGTTGAGCAGTTTTCGCACCGCCGCTTCATCGCCCAGCAGGCGTGCGCCGGTCACCGGGCTGAACGGAATCGCGCCCAGCCATTTCGGGTAATACGCAATACCCGCGCGCTGACAGGCATCCGCCCACGCATGGTCAAACACATATTCCCCGCGCGAATGGCGTTTGCGATAGCCCGGCAGCGCCGCGCGCACGCTACCATTCTCACGCCATAACAGGTGATCGGGCTGCCAGCCATTTTCCGGCCGCACGCTGCCGCTCTCTTCTAATGTCAGGAGAAAGGCGTGGCGTAAAAAAGGTTGATCGTCAGGTAACAGCGCATCCCACTCGACAGCAGAAATCTCCGCCAGCGACGACAGATGAAACAAAGACATTCACGGCTCCCGGCCAGGTGAAAGCGAAAGTCTAGTTCAACAGTTTTTCCCGCGCGGGAAAAGGTGCAGCGCACTGAATGTGTAATGGAGGTATTTAACCGGTTGCGCGCCCTGCGGTTGATTGATTTTAGGTCGCCATAAATGGCGCCCCTACGATGGACCGACGCGTTTTGTAGGGTCGCCATTCATGGCGACCGTGTGCACAATTTGACACGGGCGACCCGCAGGCCGCACCCTACGATTTTCTCGTCACCTGGAATCTTGATGGATCGACTCGATTGTGACCGCATGTTCGTCGCGGTGCTGGAAGTGGGCAGCTTTGCCGGCGCGGCGGCGCGTCTTGGCACCAGCAGTGGCCAGGCCTCAAAGCTGGTTTCGCGGCTTGAGCAGGAGCTCGGTGTGCAGCTGTTGAAACGCAGCACGCGCGCGCTGTCGCCCACTGAAGTCGGTCGCGCCTACTACGAGCGAGTGAAAACGCTGCTGGAAGCCTTTGCTACGCTGGATGCCACAGTGCGCGACAGTGCGACTACGCCAACCGGCCGCCTGAAAATCAGCGCTCCAGGCACTTTCGGCACGGCGATACTTTCCAGCGTATTGGTCGAGTTCGCACGCCACTATCCGCAGATCGAACTCGACGTTAACTTCTCCGATCGCGCAGTGAATATCGTCGATGAAGGATTTGATATGGCGATCCGTATCGGCAAGCTCGACGACAGCAGCCTAATCGCCCGCCGCCTCGGCGATGTGCCGATTCGCGTTGCTGCCTCTCCGGGCTATTTGCTCCAGCACGGCACGCCGCAGCACTGGCGCGATTTGGCGACGCATCAATGTATCAGTGACACCAACTTCCGCGATCCCTGGCATTGGCCGTTCGTTACACCGTGCGGCGACAGCGTAAGCATGCCGATTCGTGGTCGTCTCTGTTTCTCCAATACCGAAGCCTGTTTACAGGCGGCGATGGCCGGATTAGGCATCGCGCGCCTGCCGGGCTTTATTGCCGTATCCGCGCTGCAGCGTGGCGATATCGTCCCATTGCTGGAAGCGTTTGCTACGCCGCCGCTCGGCCTGTTTGCGCTCTATCCGCCGGCGCGCCATCTGGCGCAAAAAATCCGGCTGCTGATCGATTTCCTCGCCAACCATTTCCAGCACCATCCGCCCGGCTGACTCCTTCCAAAATGGAAGCAATGAAAGCCATTTTGCCCGGATTATCACTTATCCAGCAGAGCTGTATGCTCTCTTCATCAACGTAGAGGGGCAAAATTATGCTGGTAAACGGTAAGTGGAGTGCAGAGTGGCATCCGGTGCAAGCCACCGACAAACAGGGCGGATTTGTGCGTCAGACCTCCAGTTTTCGTCACTGGATTAGCGCAGATGGCTCCAGCGAATTTGCGGCCGAGCCGCATCGTTATCACCTCTATGTGGCGCTGATTTGTCCGTGGGCTTCACGCACGCTGCTGGCGCGCAGCCTGAAAGGACTAGAGCACGTGATCAGCGTTTCGGTGGTTGAGCCGCAGCTCGGCGCGCAGGGCTGGCGCTTCGGCGATTATCCCGGTGCAGATCGCGACTGGCTCAACAAAGCCGAATACCTTCACGAGCTTTACACCCGCGCCGATGCCGATTTCACCGGGCGCGCCACCGTGCCGGTGCTGTGGGACAAGCAGACGCACACCATCGTCAATAACGAGTCGGCCGATATTTTGCGCATGCTGAACAGCGGCTTTGGCGCGCTGGCGGACGATCGCATCGATCTCTATCCCGAGGATCTGCGTGCCGAGATCGACGCGCTGAATGAAGCGATCTATCCACGCCTGAATAACGGCGTTTATCGCACCGGCTTCGCCACCACGCAAGTGAGCTATCAGCAGGCGTTTAACGACGTGTTCAGCCAGCTGGATGAGCTGGAGCTGCGTTTGCAGGATGGCCGCACTTTCCTGCTCGGCGAGCGCGTAACCGAAGCGGATATCCGCCTGTTTGTCACGCTGGTACGCTTTGACGTCGCCTATCACGGCCTGTTTAAATGCAACCTGCGCCGCCTGCGCGACTATCCGCTGCTCGATCGTTATCTGAAGAGTATGCTGGCGGTTTCGGGCGTGCGTCAGACGGTGAATATCGACCATATCAAACAGGGCTATTATTCGATTAAAGCGCTGAATCCCAACGGCATTGTGCCGGTTGGCCCGGATATGACGGCCTACGGTTTATAAGGAGCAGTGCGATGGCAAAAGCGTTAGTGATTTTTTTACATGGCGTCGGCAGCAGCGGCGACGATCTGGCGGTGCTCGGCGAACATTGGGCGCGCCTGCTGCCGGATGTGGCGTTTGCCTCGCCGAATGCGCCCTTCCCGTTCGAACATGCGATGGGATATCAATGGTTCAGCCTGACCGGCATCACGCCGGAAAACCGCCCGGCGCGCGTACGCGACGCGCGTGCCGCCTTTGATGCCACGCTGCAACAGCTGATGGCGCAACACGGCATGGCGGACGCGTGGGATAAAGTGATTCTGGTGGGTTTTTCGCAGGGTTCGATTATGGCGCTGGATGCGCTAGCGTCTGGCCGTTATCCGCTGGCGGGCGTGGTGGCGTTTTCCGGCCGTCTGGCGTTTGACGCAGCCTTAACGCCGCAGCCTTACACGCCTGCGCTGCTGATTCACGGCAAAGCCGATGATGTGATTCCGTTTAGCGAAAGCGAATCGGCGGCGCAGCGTTTGCAGCAGGCGGGCGTGACGGTGGAAGCGCGTTATGAAGCCGCAACCGGCCACACCATTTCATCGCAGGGCGCGATGGATGCAGCCGGGTTTATTGCCCAATGCTTGCAGGATTAAGGCCAGTAGCGGTTTAACGCCTGCCACGCCTTGTGCGCAGCCACGTCCGCTGGCTGCGCTTTCAGCTCATCATTAAACACTTCAATGCCGACCGGCCCGCTGTAACCCGCACTTTTCAGCTTATCGACAAAGCGTTCCACTTCGATAATGCCGTCACCCGGCAGCAAACGCTGATGACGCGCATACTCGCTGAGCGGCTTTTTATCCTGCGGCGGCATCTCTGCCATGTCGCACAGCTGCACTTCGTAGATACGATCGGCAGGAATGCCATCCAGCTGCGACGCATCGCCGCCTGGCGCACAGATGTGGAACAGATCGACCACTAAACCGATATTCGGTTGATCCAGCCGCTGCAGCCGTTCCCATGCCAGCGGCAGCGTGTTATCCACGCTGCACCACGCCATTGGCTCATACATGATGCGCATGTTGTAGCGCGCGGCTTCCGACGCCAGCCAGCGCAAATCTTCATCAATCCGCGCCGCCACGCAATCTTCGCGCGTGCTGGCCGGTGCCTGGATGGTGTCGCAGCCGATGGCCTGAGCAATCTGAATAAACTGGCGCAGTTCTTCGCGTTTTTGCTGACGATCACGATCCGGCGCACCGGTGAAATCGCGTAGCACCTGTACATTGGTGAAACCCAGCTGCAACTGCTTTGCGAGCTGCGACGTACTGGCCTGCACATCTTCACGCCAGATCTCCACCTGGTCGAAACCGGCGGCGCGTGCGGCGCGCAGCTTTTCCTCAGGTTCACCGTTTAACAACACCAGGTTAAGGAATTTGGGGTTACGGCGCATTAATCAGCTCCTTAATCGTCCGGATAATCGGTGACAAATTCTGTCCGTCACGCGGACAGAACGGCGTTCAGTATCTACCTCTTAGGAGTTATTTCAAGCGTGGCGGTTATCCCAGCAGATTCACCACGGCAAAACCGGCAAAGGTCATCAGCAGAGAACCGATAACGTGCACCATGACACTCGACATCGCCCAAAGGTATTTACCTGATTGCAGCAGCCCGACAATTTCCGCCGAAAAAGTGGAAAAGGTGGTTAAACCGCCACACAAGCCGGTAACTATCAGTAACTTCCAGAAAGGATCGATCTGTGGATTACGGACAAAAAACGCCAGCGCGGCACCAATAATAAAACCGCCCACAAGATTCACCATCAAGGTGCCCGGCGGCAAATTGGGAAATAGCGCGTTAAACCGCAAAGAGATTAACCAGCGCAATGAACAGCCCACTGCACCGCCAACGATAACCGCCAGTAACGACTTCAACATAGTGTGTAGCTCCTGAAATGAAATACGCGCAGGGCCGCGGCAGGACAGAAAACACCTGACACACCGCCGTCTCCCGCGCAGGGATACGAGTGTTGTCAGGCGTCATCAGCCGTCTGTGACCAGAACGGCGGTTGGGGAAGGTGGCACGCCATCACCTTAGGCGGGAGATAATACGCTGGCTTAGCAATGCAGACAATATGGTGAAAGAGGCACAATGTTGTAGCGGCGCGATTTATCGCGCGTATCAATGAAGGCACAGTGCCAACCCATCTTTGCGCAATAAATTGCGCCGCTACGGTGTGTGCGAATATCAACGATTGAAATGAATCACGCCCTTAATCAGTTCGCGATTATTGATGACCTCGGCTTCAAAGGTCTCCGCCAGCGTAGAGAAATCATAATGACGATTCAGCATCATATCGGCACGAAGCTGACCGTTAGCCATTAGTTCGCCAACTTTGGCGAAATCTTCCAGCGTGGCGTTGCGGCTGCCCATCAAGGTGGCCTCCTTTTTATGGAACTCGATGTCGGGAATCACCAAATCCCCTTTATGCAGGCCAACAAACACGATGGTGCCGCCGTGACGAATCAGTTTTACCGCACCGTTCATTGCTGCCGGGCTGCCGGTAGCATCGATCACTTTGGCGGCTAAGCGTCCGCCAAACTCCGCTTTCAGCTGCGTTGCAAAATCCTCTTCCAACGGATTTACCGTCGCCACACCCAGCTTCTCCGTCACATGCGCACGCCGCTGCTCGCTGGTATCCGCCACCACCACATGAGCACCAGCCGCTGCCGCAATCGCCGCCACGCCGAGACCAATCGGCCCTGCGCCCACCACCAATACCTGCTCATCCGCCACCACCGCTGCACGGCGTACCGCATGGGCGCTAATGGCAAAGGGTTCAATCAGCGCGGCGGCTTGCGGATCGACATCATCTACCGCCAGTAAATTGCTGGCGGGCACGCTAAGGAATTCGCAGAAACCGCCATCCTGATGCACACCAATCACCGAGATTTTTTCGCAGCAGTTGGTTTTGCCGCTCAGGCAGGCATCGCACTGCTGGCAAGCCACATAAGGAATCAGTGCCACGCGCTGTCCTGTCCGGAAGCCGCTCGCCTGGCTACCGAGTTGCACTACTTCGCCGCACAGCTCATGCCCCAACACGCGCGGATAGCTGAAGAACGGCTGATTTCCGGCCCAGGCATGAATGTCGGTGCCGCAAATCCCGGCGGCGATCGGTTTGATGAGGACTTCATTCGCGGCAGGCGTCGGTTTAGTACGCTGCTGCCACACCATCTGGCGCGGCTCGGCGACCACCAGCGTTTTCATTGTTGTCATGGGTTTCTCCTGTGCTGATGTCGCAGTTATGGCGAAAATCATGAGTTGTAGGTTTTTGCGTGGGGGGAAGTGTGAAGCGAGCCGCTTTTTTTGGGCTTTGTATGGTTTTTAATTAATAAAAAACCGGAGACGCGTATGAGCCGCAGTCAAAACCTACGTCAGAACGTGATTAACCAAATGCTGGAGGGCATTGCCAAACGGCATATCCGTTCGCCGCTGCCACCGCAGGCGGCGCTGGCTGAGATGTTCAACATCAGCCGCACGACGGTGCGCTACACGTTACAGCACCTGCATGAGCGTGGCGTGCTGGAGAAGGTGGATGAAACCTACGTGATTGTGCGCGATCCCTGCGATGAAGACGGTTTTAACGCTCTCACACCGCCCATTGAACAGCAGGCCATGCAGTTTGAGCAGACCTTTTTCAACCTGATTAACCAGCGCCAGCTGATGCCGGGTGACACCTTCAGCGAGCTGCAACTGGCGCAGCAGGTGAAAGTGAGCCCGATTGTGGTGCGCGAATTTTTGCTGCGCTTTATGCGCTATGACCTGCTGGAACCGGTGAAACGTGGTCAGTGGCGCATGAGGAAGTTCGATCAAAACTATGCCGAAAATCTGTTTGAGCTGCGCGAAATGCTGGAAACCCACGCGCTGACGCGCTTTCTCAATCTACCTCCTCAGGATGAGCGCTGGATGCAGGCGCGCGATCTGCTCGATCGCCATCGGTCGATGCGCGATACCATCGCCAGCAATTACCGCCACTTCGCCGCGCTGGATAAAGAGATGCACACGCTGATTCTCTCGGCCGCCAACAATCCTTTTTTCAATCAATCGCTGGAGATCATTTCAGTGATTTTTCACTCGCACTATCAGTGGGATGAAACCGATCTCAAGCAGCGCAATATCGTGGCGCTGGAGGAGCATATGGCGATTCTCACCGCGCTGATTAGCCGTCAGGATGTGGAAGCGCTGTGCGCCCTGCATAATCATCTCAGTACAGCCAAGACCTCGATGATCCGCTCGATTCGTCAGTACAATTAAAAACCGATTAAAAACCACAAAGCATTAGCTCCCGCACGAATCTGAAACATCTCCGCAACATCCGAACGGTTTGCTTCTAGTCTCGAAGTCAATCCGTTGTGGCAGCACCGTTTCGCTGCCGCAGGATCCCACATCCACGCATAACGATAAGTACTCACATCCGGGAGGTTGCAATGGAAAATACTTCGGCTCGTGGTCGCGAAAATGCGCCACAACCCGCTGCTGACGGGCAAGATTTTATCCCGGCACGCGGTGATGTAGTGCGCTCGCCGCGCATCAAAAAGATTCAGGTCACCGCCATGTTGCTGCTGCTGTTTGCCGCCATGATCAACTATCTCGATCGCAGCTCGCTGTCGGTCGCCAACATGACCATCCGCGGCGAATTGGGGTTATCCGCGACCGAGATTGGTTTACTGCTTTCGGCGTTTTCCCTGGCTTACGGCCTGGCACAGCTGCCGTGTGGCGCGCTGCTGGATCGCAAAGGGCCACGCATTATGCTGGCGATTGGCATGTTCTTCTGGTCGCTGTTCCAGGCCGCAGCCGGTTTGGTGCATAACTTCACCCAGTTTATTTTCGTGCGCATCGGTTTGGGGATTGGTGAAGCGCCGATGAACCCGTGCGGCGTGAAGGTGATTAACGACTGGTTCAACATCAAAGATCGCGGCATGCCGATGGGCATGTTTAACGCCGCTTCGATGATTGGTTTATCCATCGCGCCGCCTATTTTGGCGGCGATGATGATGGTCATGGGCTGGCGCGGCATGTTCATTACCATCGGCGTGCTGGGCATGTTCCTCGCCATCGGCTGGTATCTGATGTACCGCGACCGCGACAACAGCAAACTGAGCGGTGAAGAGATTCACTATTTGCAGGCGGGCAGCGTGGCATCACGCAAGGAACCGCTGAGTTTTGCCGAGTGGCGCGGCCTGTTCAAGCAGCGCACCATGTGGGGCATGATGATTGGCTTCAGCGGCATCAACTACACCGCGTGGCTGTATATCGCGTGGCTGCCGGGCTATCTGCAATCCACCTATAACCTCGACCTGAAAAGCACCGGTTTACTGGCGGCGATTCCTTTCCTGTTCGGCGCGGCGGGCATGCTGCTGAACGGTTATGTGGTGGATGCGCTGGTGCGTCGCGGTCACGATGCAGTGAAGGTGCGTAAGATCTCCATCGTCAGCGGCATGTTGCTGTCCGCCGCGTTTACTGCGTTTGTCACCCGTGCCACCGACACCACCAGTGCGGTGACGCTGATTGGTATGGCGCTGTTCTGCATCCACTTTGCCGGGACATCGTGCTGGGGTTTGATTCACGCCAACGTCACGGCACGCATGACGGCATCGGTCGGCAGCATCCAGAACTTCGCCAGCTTCGTGTTCGCCTCGTTCGCCCCGGTGATTACCGGTTGGGTGCTGGATACCACCAAATCATTTAGCCTGGCGTTGATGATTTGCGCCGGTGTGACGGTGGTGGGGGCGCTGGCGTATTTGCTGCTGGTACGTAAACCGATTACAGATGGGATTTGATGCAGAGCCGGATGCAGGACGGTCGCCATGAATGGCGATCCTACGGGTTTTGTAGGGTGCGCATTTATGCGCACCAGCAATAGGCGTTATGCCGGGCGGGTAAAAAACTGCGATTCACACTGCCGGGCAATCTCCCACAGCTTGTTGCGAATCACCTGTTTCAGCTGCAGCGTGGACTGCGACTGCGGCCGATCGCGGCGACTGATTAACATCACTTCAAACGGCAGCGGCTGCGCCACCGGCAGCAGCTTGAGCTGGTCGGCATAACGACAGGCGGTGAACAGATCAACAATTCCCACGCCGCCGCCCGCCAGCACCATATCGGCAATCACCGAATAGGTTTTGATCGACAGCGATACCGCTGGATTCAGCCCCTTATCGCGCAGCGCGCGGTGCAGTACCCGACCCAGCGGATCCTGATTCTGCATCATCAGCAGGTTGTTGGCGCACAGCCACTCCAGCGTCACCGGCTCATGATGGGTGTGATGGCGCGGCAGCAGCGCCACCATCGATGACTGAAACAGCGGCTCGGCAAGTAAGTCCGCCTCCACCTGCTGCCCAAACACCAGCGCGAAATCGAGCTGATTATCCATGATCATGCGGCACAACGTGCTGAAGTGCTCGGTCACCAACTCGACGCTAACCGACGCCGCCTGTTGTCGCCAGTTCACCAGCGCCGGTGCCAATACCATCTGACCAAATGCGTGCGCGGCGCCAACGCGCACCGTTTGCCCTTCGCCGCGCCGCAGCTGTTCGGTCAATTGGGTAATCGACTGTAAACGTTGATAGATATCTTCCACTTCCGGCAGCAAGCGCCGCCCTTCTGCGGTAACAACCATCCCCTGCGCACGCCGTTCGAACAGGGCAAAGCCAAGCTGCTGCTCGGCGTGATTCAGCACCCGGCTAACATTCGGCTGCGACACATTAAGCAGGCGCGCCGCCGCACTGATGCTGCCGGTCTGCACAATCGCCTGAAACACTTCAATATGCCGCAGCCGCATGGTTATTCGCCCCAGGTGGCTTCAAGTACGCGCAGCCAGTTGCCGTGGCAAATCTTCTCCAGCAGCGCGCGTGAATAACCGCGTGCCGCCAGCGCCTGCACCAGCAGCGGGAATCCGGCCACGTCTTTCAGGTCGCCCGGCATGGTTGCGCCATCGAGATCCGAACCAAATCCAACGCCATCTTCACCGACTTTTTCCAGCAGATACTCGACGTGACGCACGATGGCATCAACGCCGGTCGGCGCATGGCGATCGCCATCTTCGCGCAGGAACGGCACTGCAAAGTTAACCCCGACAAAGCCGTGGGTTTCGGCAATCGCTGCCAGCTGGCGATCGGTGAGATTACGTGACTGCGCGCTTAGCGCATGCGCGTTGGAGTGGCTCGCCACCAGCGGTGCATCGCTGATTTCGGCGGTGTGCCAGAAGCCTTTCTCATCCATGTGCGACAGATCGACCATGATGCGGCGGCGATTACAGTCACGCACCAGCTGCTTGCCCGCTGCCGTCAGACCGTTGCCGATGTCTGGAGAAGAAGGATAGAGGAACGGCACGCCGTCGCCGAACTGATTCGGACGGCTCCACAGCGGCCCCAGCGTACGCAAACCGCTGGCGTAGAGGATATCAAGCAGCTCGCCATCGCTATCCAGCGCTTCGGCGCCTTCCACGTGCATCACCACCGCTAACACGTTGTGAGCCATGCAGTGGCGAATATCGCGCACGCTGCGGCAAATCTTCACCTGGCCATTTGAGGCCTGCTCAATGCGCAGCAGCAGCGCCAGCATGGAAAAGGTGGCGTCGCGCGCAGCGCTGATAATTTCCTGCGGAAAATTTGCGAGGTCTGGCGCACTTCTTGCAATCAGAGGGTGGGACGGCACCCAGGTGGCGAAAATGCCACCTAACATATTTCCCTGACGGATACGCGGGAAGTCCATTTGGCCGCTGTGGGTGCCCGTAAAAAATGCCTTAACTGCGTCCGGCTGATGGTGCTGCCAGAGTTTATTCAGCACATCGTTATGGCCATCAAAAACCGGAATGGTGAAGGTTGTCGCATCAGACATGTTGTTCAGTTCCATGTTCGGGAGAAAGCGCAGCACTGCCAGCTGGCGGAGCAAATTGCACCAAAAAAGGGCGTGTGAAACAAAAGGCTTCGTGCCGGTATTAATCCTCCCGCACGCCAGGAAAGTCAAGACATAAAAACGCAAAATAACAATTTTTTATTTTAATTATCAATCAGTTGGGAGTTTACATGGTTACCAGAAGACGTTTTCTTGCAGGATGCACTGCCGTACCTGTTGTTTCCTACCTCAGCCTGAATTCCGCATTCGCCGCCACGCCACCCAGCATGCTGGTGATAGCGATGCAGCTCGATAACATCACCAGCCTCGATCCGCATGAAAGCTTCGAAGCCACCGGCGGCCAGATCTGCGGCAACCTGTATCAACGTTTAGTCACGCCCGATCCGCAACAAGCCGACAAAGTAATTGGCCAGCTGGCGCAAAGCTGGGACGTCAGCAGCGATAACAGCACGTATACCTTCCATCTCGATCCGGCGGCGAAATTCGCCGATGGTTCACCGCTCACCGCGGAAGATGTCGCATTCTCGATTGAACGTATCGTTAAGCTGGATAAGAGCCCGGCGTTTATCATCAACCAGTTTGGTTTCACCAAAGATAACGTGACGCAACAGGTGACGGCGAAAGATGCCCACACCGTGGAGATGAAACTCGGTGCGCCAGCGGCAGAAACTTTCCTGCTTTACTGCCTGTCCGCGACCGTTGGCAGCATCGTGTCGAAGAAGGCTTGTCTGGCGAATCAGCAGAACAACGATTTCGGCAACGGCTGGCTGAAGCAGCACAGTGCCGGATCCGGGGCGTTTACGCTGCGCACCTGGAATGCCAGCGAAACGGTGATTCTGGAACTCAGCCCGCAATATGCCGCGCAGAGCAAAATCAAACGCGTGATCCTCAAACATATCGCCGACCCAGCGGCGCAGGCGCTGATGCTGAAGAAAGGCGATGTCGATGCGGCGTATGACCTCACCACCGAACAGCTGCTGCAGGTGAAAAACGACAGCAGCGTGGCGCTGGTGAATCAATCGCTGTCGGCCATCATGCTGATGTCGTGCAACACCAATAATCAGTATCTGAAAAAGCCGCAGGTGTGGCAGGCGCTGAAGTGGGCGCTGGATTACGACAGCATCCAGAAAAACATTCTGTCGATGAGTTTTGTCACCCATCAGAGTTTCCTGCCGAGCGGTTTCCCGGCGGCGCTGGACGATACGCCATTCCACAACGATCTGGCAAAAGCCAAAGCGCTGCTGGCCGAAGCCGGTTATCCGGATGGCTTCGAAATCACTCTCGATCACTACTCGATGCAGCCTTACCCGGACATCGCGCAGGCAATTCAGACCCAGCTGGGCGCGATTGGCATCAAAGTGTCATTGATCGCCGCCGAAAACCGCCAGGTGCTGACCAAAATGCGCGCGCGTCAGCATCAGCTGGCGCTCACCGTGTGGGGCGCCGATTACTTCGATCCCAACTCCAACACCGAAGCCTTCTGCGTCAACACCGACAACAGCGATAACGCACGTGCGCGTACCCTGGCGTGGCGCTGCAGCTGGTCAGATGAACAGTTCAATAAACTGACCGAGCAGGCGCTGCACGAGCCGGATCCGGCAAAACGTATTGCCCTCTACCAGCAGATCCAGCAGCTGGGGCGTGAAAAGAGTCCGTTCATTTTCATGATGCAGAAGACCAAGAATGTCGCCACCCGCAAAGGCCTGGCGGATGTGCACATGACCGTGCTGGAGCAGTGGCCGTATGCGCAGGTGAAAAAAGCCTGATGCCGTTACTGAAGAGAATCGTCAGCACCCTGGGAAGCCTGGTGCTGACGCTGTTTGGCCTGTCGGTGTTGACCTTTTTCATCGGCCGCGTCATGCCCACCGATCCGGTGCTGGCGGCGGTCGGCGATAACGCACCACAATCGGTGGTGGAGCGCGTGCGGACGGAAATGGGGCTGGATCAGCCGCTTTACGTGCAGTTTGGTCACTACCTCAATCAACTGCTGCATGGCGATCTCGGCCGATCGATTCTTACCTCCAATCCGGTGAGCACCGATATCGCGCGCTTCTTCCCCGCCACCATGGAACTGGCGACCGCAGCCATCATTATCGCTGCGCTCATCGGTATTCCTCTCGGCGTATGGGCGGCGGTGCGTCAGGGTTCGTGGCTCGACCAAACCATTCGCGTGATCTGTCTCGCCGGCCATTCGCTGCCGGTGTTCGTGCTGGCGCTGTTGAGCCTGCTGGTGTTCTACGCGGTGCTCGGCATTGCGCCCGGTCCCGGCCGGCAGGACATTATCTGGCAGGATATGGTGCCGCAGGTGACCGGCTTCCTCACCATCGACTCGCTGCTGGCGGGAGAAATGGACGCCTTCTGGGATGCGCTGGCGCACATGGCGCAGCCGGTGCTGATTCTGGCCTACTTCAGCATGGCCTACATTACGCGCATGACGCGCACCTTTATGCTGAATGCGCTGAGCGGCGAATTCGTGATTACCGCCCGCGCCAAAGGGCTATCCTCGCGCCGGGTCATCTGGCGCCATGCCTTTCCCACCGTGGCGGTGCAGCTGGTGACGGTGCTGGCATTGACCTACGCCGGGCTGCTGGAAGGCGCGGTAGTGACGGAAAACGTCTTCGCCTGGCCGGGGCTGGGTCAATATCTCACCACCTCGCTGATGAACGCCGATATGAATCCGGTGGTCGGCGCGACGCTGCTGGTCGGCACCGTGTACGTGCTGCTCAACCAGCTGGCTGACCTTCTCTATCGACTTTGGGACCCGCGCGTAAAATGATCTTCTTCTCTCGAGACTGGCTGCTTGACGACACGCCAGCCAACCGCCGCCAGGCGGTGTGGGGCCGACGCTATCGCCTGTGGCTCAACCTGCGCAGCAATCCGCTGGCGATGATCGGCCTGCTGGTGATCAGCGTAATGCTGTTTCTGGCGCTGTTTGCGCCGTGGCTGACACCCTTTGATCCCGGCGTGCAGCATCTGGAAAACCGCCTCGCTGCGCCTTCTGCCGCGCACTGGCTCGGCACCGATGAACTGGGGCGCGATGTCTGGACGCGCATTATCTACGGCGGCCGCACCACGCTCGGCATGGTGATCGCTGTGGTGCTGCTCACCGCGCCGCTCGGCCTGCTGATTGGCTGCATCGCCGGCTATGCGGGCGGCTTCGTCGATAAAGCGTTAATGCGCATCACCGATATCTTCCTCGCCTTCCCGCGTTTGATTCTGGCGCTGGCGTTTGTCGCGGCCCTGAAGCCAGGTGTGGAGAGCGCGATTCTGGCGATTGCCCTCACCTCCTGGCCGCCATATGCGCGCCTGGCACGCGCCGAAACCTTACAGTTTCGTCATAGCGATTTTATCGCCGCCAGCCGCCTGACCGGCGCTTCGCCGCTGCGCATTATTCTGCGCCACATCATGCCGCTGTGCGTACCGAGCCTGATTGTGCGGGTCACGCTGGATATGAGTTCCATCATTATCACCGCCGCCAGTCTGGGCTTTCTTGGCATGGGCGCGCAGCCGCCGTCACCGGAATGGGGCACGATGATCGCCACCGCGCGTCGTTTCCTGTTCAGTGAATGGTGGGTGCCACTGATGCCCTGTATCGCGATTTTCCTGACGTCGCTGGCGTTCAACTTTCTCGGCGACGGTCTGCGCGACGTGCTGGATCCTAAGGAGCGCTAAATGTTGGTGGAAATTAGTAACCTGCGCATTGCCTTCCGCTCGCGCAGCGAAACCTTTGAAGCGGTGCGCGGCGTCAGTTTTAGCGTCGGCCGCGAGAAGTTTGCGATTGTTGGCGAAAGCGGCTCTGGCAAATCGCTCACCGCGCGCAGCCTGATGCAGCTGCTGCCGGGCAATGCCGAGGTCAGCGCTGATGTACTGCGCTTTGATGGCATCGATCTGCGCGGTGCCAGCGAGAAAGTGATGCGCAAAATTCGCGGCAAGCGCGTCGGTTTTATCCTGCAGGACCCAAAGTATTCGCTCAATCCGGTGATGACCATTGGCCAGCAGATTGCCGAAGCCTGGCGCGAGCACAAAGGCGGCAGCCATAAAGCGGCGATGCAGGCGGCGATTGCGCTGCTGGAACAGGTGAAGATTCACGATCCGGCTGCCGTGGCGAAACGCTATCCGCATGAAGTATCGGGCGGCATGGGCCAACGCGTGATGATTGCCATGATGCTGGCACCCGATCCGGAGCTGCTGATTGCCGATGAACCCACCAGCGCGCTGGATGCCACGGTGCAGGCCGAGATCCTTAAGTTGATTGACGAACTGGTGTCGGCGCGCGGCATGGGGCTGATCCTGATTAGCCACGATCTGCCGCTGGTGTCGCACTTCTGCGATCGTGTGGCGGTGATGTACGGCGGCCGCATCGTCGAGCTGCTCGACGCCGGGCAACTGCAGCAGGCACAGCATCCCTATACGCGCGGTTTGCTGGCCTGTTTGCCATCGCTGCGCCATGCGCGTGAGCGTTTACCCGTATTGCAGCGCGATGCCGCATGGCGGGAATAATTGGCAGGTCGCCATGAATGGCGCCCCTACGATCGTTCAGCGCGTTTTTGTAGGGTCGGCATTCATGCCGACCGTTTCCATGCCCGCACGGAGCATCCATGATTCAAATCGATAACCTGCACATCGCCTTCGGTGCGCACACGGCGGTGAAAAACGTCAGCTTTGCGGTGGGTAACGGCGAAAGCTTTGGCCTGGTGGGTGAAAGCGGCTCGGGAAAATCCACCATTCTGCGTGCGCTCGCCGGGCTGAATGCCGACTGGCAAGGCAGCATGCTGTTTGGCGGCATGCAGCTCAGCGCCAAACGCAGCCGCGCTTTTTATCGTCAGGTGCAGATGGTATTTCAGGACCCGTTTGGTTCGCTGCATCCGCGCCAGACCATCGATCGTATCCTGCACGAACCGCTGCTGGTGCATCAGCTCGATCGCGCCGAGCAGCGCATCAGCCAGGCGTTAAGCGAAGTGGGTTTGCCGGCGGCGGTGCGTTTCCGCTATCCGCACCAGCTTTCCGGCGGCCAGCGCCAGCGCGTAGCGATTGCCCGCGCGCTGATCGCCGAACCGGAAGTGCTGCTGCTGGATGAACCTACCTCCGCGCTGGATGTGTCGGTGCAGGCCGAAATCCTGAATTTACTCAGCGATCTACGCAGCGAGCGCAAACTCACCTACATTATGGTGACGCATAACCTCGCGGTGGTAACGCACCTGTGTCAGCGCATTGGCGTGATGCAGCACGGCGAGATGGTGGAGCAGTTGAGCGCCGACGATCTGCGCGCGCGACGCATCCAGCATCCGCATACCGCCCAACTTTTCGATCTCAGCATGACGCTGGAGGAACCGGCATGACCGCTAACTGGCAACACGCTGCGGATATCGCACAACAGATTACCGAGAGCTGGCAGCAGCCGGGCGCGCCGGGCGGCGCAATCGTGCTGTTTGATGCGCAGCAGATTCACGCCACCCACTGCGCTGGCCTGGCCGATTTGGCGCAGCAAACGCCATTCAGCGCCGACAGCGTGGTGCGCTTCGCCTCCATCACCAAACATATCTTTGCCGCGTTGGTAACCGGCCCCGGCCGCCGCTATCTGCAGCTTGATGACACGCTGGCGCAGCATCTGCCGCAGCTCAGCGGCGCCAACGGGCAGATTACCGTTGGCCAGGCGCTGGACATGAGCAGCGGCCTGCCGGACGTGCGCGAAACCTTATCGCTGCTGGGATTGTCGGTGTACAACGCCACCCGCGCCGCCGACCTGTTGGATTTTATCGCGCGTGAAGGCGAGCTCAACTATCAGCCCGGCAGCGAAATCTCTTACACCAACACCGGCTACCGGCTGGTGGAAGAAGCGCTAAAAGCCAAAGGCGTACGCTTCAACGATTTGCTGCAGCAGTACATCAGCGATCCGCTGGATATCAACCTGATTGCGCCGGAAAGCTGGTTCGATATCGTGCCAGGTTTAGCGCCGGGTTACTGGCAAAACGGCGACCATTGGCAGCTCGCCAGCGCCGGTTTGCATCTCTCGGCTTCGGGCAGCGTAACCGGCAGCCTCAATCATCTCACACGCTGGCTGCAAAGCCTGCTGGCCGATAGCGGACCGGGCGCGGGCGTGCTGCAGCGCCTGACTGCACCGCGCAATCTCAATGATGGTCGCACCAGCGGTTACGGTTTGGGCATTACCAGCTCGACGCTTGGCAGCCAGACGCTGTTTGGCCACGGCGGTTCGCACGCCGGTTATAAGAGCTATTTTCTGCTGCATCCGGAGCTGAAAATCGGCGTGGCGCTGGTCGCCAATCGCGAAGATGTCACCACTTCCGAAAGCGTGTTGCGCGTGATGGCGGCGCTGCTTAATCGCGAATTGCCGGAGAAAGGACACGATTTAACGCCCGGACTCTATGTGGCGGAAAATGCTGCCGACTGGCTGGAGATCAAGGGCGTGACGGCCACCTGGCTTGGCGCCGGCGAAACGCTGTGGCGCGATGATGCGCACGACGATGCGGTATCGCTCTCCAGCACCTTTCCGATGCAGTTGCGTCACGAGGGCGCGGCGATTGTCGGTGAAATTGGCCATGCCGCACGACGTTTTGTGCCGGTGCAGCCCGACCAAGCCAGCCTCGATAATCTGCAGGGCCGCTGGTTCGCGCCGCAGTGGCGCAGCGAGTTGGTGGTTGAAGGTGATAGCTTGCTGATGGGCATCGGTCCGGCGGCGATTCGCGCCCGGTTACAGTCGTTAGGTGGCGATCGCGTACTGGCCACCGCGCAGGATGGACCGTGGGAGAAGCGTTTTGTGATTGCGCGCGCAGGCGACACGCTGCAGTTGATGTTGAACCGCAGCCGGGTGGTGAGGTTTAGCCGTTAAACCAGGTGCGCATTAATGCGCACCCTACAAGACCGGCTCGATTCTGTCGTAGGGTCGCCATTAATGGCGACCGCATTCAGACCACGCGGTGACGCAAGCGGCCGATTTTCTCGATCTCCACTTCAATCTCATCGCCGGGGAACATAAACAGCGGCGGCGTACGCTTTTTGCCCACGCCACCCGGTGAACCGGTGATGATCACATCGCCTGGCGACAGCGGGCTGAACGCTGAAATGTACTCAATGATCTTCGCCACCGGATGCACCATGCTGGCGGTGGTATCGTTCTGCACTTCGCGCTGATTCAGCCAGGTTTTAATTGCCAGCTGCTGTGGATCAGGGATCTCGTCGGCGGTGGTCATCCACGGCCCAAACCCCCCGGTTTGCTGCCAGTTTTTACCGGCGGTGAACCAGGTAAACTGCATGTCGCGCACCGTGGCGTCCATAAAGCAGCTATAGCCAGCAACGTGCTGCAACGCATCGGCGGCCTTCACCTGATAGGCCGCTTTGCCAATGACCACCGCCAGTTCGCCTTCGTAATCAAACTCCTGCGTAGTGGCCGGTTTCAGCAGCGGCTGTTCGTGCGCCGCCAGCGAATCCGCAAAACGCACAAACAGCGTGGGCGCTTCAATCGTCTCAGCAAACTCTTTGCGTTTGTCGGCGTAGTTCATGCCAACGCAGAACACTTTGCCCGGATTTTCCACTACCGGCAGGAAGCGAATGGCGCTAAACGGATGATCAACGGGTTGCACCAGGTAGGCATCAAGATCGCTCAACGCGCCGCGTTGCAGTAACGTTTTGAGATCCGGGCAGTCCGCACCGAGGCGCGCACCGATATCAATCACGCCTTCCTGCTGCACAATACCGTAACTTTTTCTTTGCTGGTCAATAAGATAAAAACTGCAGAGCTGCATGACTGCCTCGTTGTTATAGATAAATTGCGCGCAGGTTAGCAAAATTCAGCAGGAGATGCGGACCGACCTGCTGATTTAGCGGTCGCCATAAATGGCGCCCCTACGTGTTGCATGTGGCAACGTCGTAGGGTGCGCATTAATGCGCAATTACGACTGCGTGCTCGCCAGATAGGAGAAGGCGCTCAGCAGGCCGATCAGCGTGTTCATCTCATCCGCGCGATAGCCGACGGTCACCGCATCAATGCGCGTCACGCCGGGAATCAGGCTGAACAGATCCGCCAGCACCGGTTTGCTGGCCTGCAGCTGCATCTCATAAGGCGCGCTCAGGCGCGTGGTGCTGACCTGCCGTTTACGCTGTACGGCGACGGTCGCCGCTGCGCGAATGGCGTTTTGCGCCGCCTGCGGGCTGATGGATTCGGCGCAGGTGTGCGAGATGGCGCGTTTCACGCAGACGTAATCCACCGAGGGATAGTGTTCCGCCATCCAGCCTTTAAGCTGATCGTCACCGCTCACCAGCCACAGCGGCGTGCCCTGTTCAGCCGCCGCGGCCGCATAAATGTCGCTTTCGCCCATCACCTTGCCGTTGATGTGAATACGCCAGAACGCGCGGCCGTTGATGGTGTGCGCCAGCACGCCCGGCTCGCCCGCCGCGCTGTGGTAGCCGATAAAGAACAGGCCATCAAACGGCTGCTGTTCAATGCCTTCCACCATCGATAAACCGCGCGGTTTGCCCTGCACCATGCGCGCACGCGGATCGATATTTTCCGCGCGCAGGTTGGTCATCTGCGCATGGCTGTCGGCCACCACCACTTCGGTGGCGCCCCCGGCAAAGGCACCGTCGATGGCGGCATTCACTTCCTGTTCCATTAGTCCGCGCGCCAATTGATATTCCGCGTGGCCAGGTGAACACTGTTCCGAGCGCATCACGCCCGCGATGCCTTCGATATCGGCTGAGATGAAGATTTTCATGAGGTTGGGGTTCCGTGCGGTTATTAGCAGAGGCCGCCATGAATGGCGACCCTACGGGCCTGTGGTGTTTTTTGTAGGGTCGGCATTTATGCCGACCGGGACGACAGCGCCAATCGATACAAAACGTCGCTTAACGACGGACGATAATGCCCGCGGAAACCGGTGACGGCTTCGGCGCTCAGCAAGGCATCCAGCACCGCGTGTTCGGTGGCATCGGCGGCGGCGGCGAGCAGCGGTTCCAGCGTGGATTCTTCCGGCGGTTGTGGCCGGGGCTGGGTGGAAAACGCCACAGCAATATCGCCCGAGCCGTGGCCCCAATAGCTGCCCAAACGCCCTAAACCGGCACCTGCGCGTTTGGCGACGCGCTTCAGTTGCCGCGCATCAAGCGGCGCATTGGTCGCCATAATAATGATGATGGAACCGGCATCGCGCTGCGGCGTCAGTTCCGGCAGCAGCGGCGCAATCATCTCGCCAAGGCGCACGCCATCCAGCGTCAGTGCGGTCAACGCGCCGAAGTTCGCCAGCACCAGCACGCCAAGCGTGGCATTGAGCGACGGAATCAGGCGCGATGCGGTGCCGATGCCGCCTTTCAAACTAAAACAGCTCATGCCGCGCCCGGCACCAACGCTGCCGCGGTCAAAATCGGCGGTGGCGTTATCCAGTGCCTGTTGCGCCATGGCTTCCGTAATGGCCAGCGCCTGAATGTCATTCAGCCAGCCGTCGTTGCACTCCAGTGCTAGCGGATTGACCGTCGGCAAACTGCGGCCCAGCTCGTGGTTGCGGCTGATGGCATCGCGCACCAGCGTGGTAAATAGCGTGCCCACCGCCAGCGTGTTGCTGAGCAAAACCGGCGTCTGCAGCACGCCCAACTCTTCGACCTGTACCAGGCCAACCGGCTTGGCGAAACCGTTGAACACCGCCGCCGCACACGGCAATGGCTGGGTAAACAGATTGTCGCCCGGTGGCACAATAGCGGTGACGCCGGTTTGCCGCTCGCCGTCCGCCAGCGTGTAATGTCCGACGCGTACGCCCGGCACATCGCTGATGCGATTAGTGGCACCGCTAACGCTGCGCGGTTGTCCCAGCTGGCGCTCGCTGCGCCAGCGTTGCAGCAGCAGATCGCGCTGTTGTTGTTGAAAATCCATACTTAGCTCTTCAGTTTAGGATCGAGCGTGTCGCGCAGCGCGTCACCCAGCAGGTTAAACGCCAGCACGGTAATGAATATCGCCAGACCCGGAAACACACTGACGTGCCACAAGCCAGCCATCATCATGCTGCGGCTCATCGCCAGAATATTGCCCCACTCCGGCACATCGGGTTCAGGGCCGAGGCCGATAAAACTCAGCCCGGCAGCAGTGAGAATACTGGTACCGATACGCATGGTGAAATAGACAATCACGTTCGAGAGCGTGCCTGGCAGAATATGGCGCAGCAGAATCACGCGATCCGGCGCGCCGGCGCAGCGCACTGCTTCGACATACGCCGCCTGCTTTAACGACAGCGTGGAAGCACGCACGATGCGGGCAAACACCGGCACGCTGAAGATGGCCACCGCAATGATGACGTTATTCAGTCCCGGCCCGAGAATCGCTACCACCGCAATCGCCAGCAGCATGCCGGGAAAGGCGAACAGCACGTCGGAGCCGCGCATAATCAGCATATCGATCCAGCGGCCATAATAGCCCGCCAGCAGGCCCAGCAGCACGCCGACTATCATGCCGAGCGTCACCGACAGCACGCCAACGTACAGCGAAATGCGTGCACCAAAGATGATGCGGCTGAAGAGATCGCGGCCCAATTCGTCGGTGCCCATCCAGTGCGTGCTGGACGGCGGTGATGACAGCGCCATCCAGTCCGGTGCCATTGGATCCCAGGGCGCCAGCCACGGTGCGAAGACGGCCACCAGCACCAGCAGCAGCACAAAACCGCCGGAGACCAGCGCCAGCGGATTACGCACCAGCGCGTGCAGGAAATCACGCCACGGCGAACGGATCGCCTCCTGCGCGTGGGCAGGCAGAGATTGCAGACTCATTACGGCTCCTGTCGCAGGCGAATCGCTGGGTTGACCACGGCATACAGCAGATCGACCAGCAGGTTAATCACAATAAATTCAAACACGAACAGCATCACTAACGCCTGGATCACCGGCTGATCCTGCGCCTTGATCGACTCGATCAACAGCCAGCCTAATCCCGGCCAGTTGAAGACGCTTTCGACCACGATCGATCCGCCGAGCAGAAAACCAAACTGCAAGCCGAGCATGGTGATCACCGGGATCAATGCATTGCGCATCACGTGTTTCCACGTCACCAGCCGATTACGCAGCCCTTTGGCTTTGGCGGTGCGCACGTAATCTTCCTGCGCCACTTCGAGAAACGCCGAGCGGGTGAAGCGCGCCATCACCGCCGCCACCGATGAACCGAGCGTGATGGCAGGTAATACGATGTCGCTGGGTTGATTGAAGCCGCTGACCGAAAACAGGCCAAACGGCATGGCGACGAACTGGATCAGCAGCAGGCCCAGCCAGAAGGTCGGCATCGAGATGCCGCCCACGGCGACGCTCATCAACGTCCAGTCCTGCCATTTACCGCGTTTCAGCGCGGCAAACACGCCGAGGAATAACCCCAGAATCACCGACCAGGCAAAACCCGCCAGCGCCAGCCACATCGTCGGCATAAAGCCTTGTTTAATCACTTCCAGCACCGGCTGCTGGGTGCGATAAGTGACGCCAAGATCGCCGCGCAGCAGGCCGCCGATCCAGTTGATGTATTGCTGCGGTAGCGGATCGTTAAGTCCGAGATGCTGGCGCGCAGCTTCCACCGCGGCTAAAGGCGCATCCGGCCCGGCGTAGATGCGCGCCGGATCGCCGGGCAGCAGCTTGATGAAGCCGAAGACCAGCAGCGAGACCACCAGCAGTACGGGGATCATCTCCAGCAGTCGACGAATGATGTATGCGAACATGCGGTTCCTTTATTTTGGGGATGGTGCTCGCTGGCCCTCACCCCAGCCCTCTCCCGCAAGCGGGAGAGGGAGTTATTCGTCCCCTCTCCCGCTTGCGGGAGAGGGTTAGGGTGAGGGCTTTACTTAAACGCCGCCTGATTAAACAGGAAGTTGCCATCCGGCAGCATCGACACGCCGCTCAGCGTGCTGCGCTTGCCAACCAGATTGTCTGGCGTGCCGAGGAAGGCCACCGGTGCCTCTTTCCACAACACTTTCTGCGCTTCAGCGTATGCCTCGCCACGTTTGGCCGGATCGGCGGTGGCTAAACCTCCGGCAATCGCTTTGTCGGCTTCGGCATTGCTGAAGTACGAAACGTTGTAAGAGGTCGGCACCCAGGATTCGGTGGCATAGAGTGGACGCAGCGCCCAGTCGGCATCACCGGTTGAAGTGGACCAGCCGCCGTAATAGAGGTCAAATTCCGCCTGTTTCGGGTCTTTCACGCCCCACAGTTTGGCGTTGCGCGTGCCAGAATCCATCGGCGTGACCGTGGCGCGAATGCCCACCGTTGCCAGCTGCGCTTTCAGCACCTGCGCGGCACGCACGCTGGCGGTGGCGTTGGTGACCCACAGTTTCAGGTCGAGGCCGTTCGGATAACCCGCTTCCTTCAACAGCGCTTTGGCCTCATCCGGCGCATAGCGATAGTTCGGCGCGCTCTGCTTCTGATAGAACTGCACGCCTTGCGGAATCGCCGAGCTGGCCGGTTTACCCATGCCGGCAAAAGCCACTTTCAGCCACAGATCGCGGTCGATGGCGTAGTTGATCGCCTGACGCACGCGGACATCATTCAGCGGCTTGTGCTGGGTGTTGATCGCCATGTAGTAGAGGTAAATACTCGGATCGCGCTGGATCGCCAGTTTGCTGTCGCTCTGCACGGTGGCGATCAGATCCGACGGCAGCGGCCAGATCGCATCAACCTGCCCCGATTTTAGTGCCGCGACGCGCGTGGCATCTTCCGGACTTGGCGAGAAGATCACGTTATCCACCTTCGGCCAGCCCTTCTGCCAGTAGCCGTCGTACTTCGCTAAGCTGACAGCTTTACCCGGCTGCCAGCTGACGAATTTGAACGGGCCGGTGCCCACCGGATGCAGGCGCAGCTGCGCTTCTTCCGGATATTGCTTCAGGATTGCCGGGCTCCACATCACCGCCGACGGATGCGCCAGCGTGTTGATGAAGGCACCAAACGATTGGTTAAGCTCGATTTTTACCTGGTCCGGCGCCAGCACCGTGACCTTCTCAATCATCTTGTACAGGCTGTTGCGCTTGAGGCCTTTTTTCTGATCGGCGAGGCGATCGAGGTTGGCTTTTACTGCTTCGGCATCAAACGGCGTACCGTCCTGGAAAGTGACGTCTTTACGCAGCGTCAGGGTAAATTCAGTGGCGCTGTCGTTGCTGGTGTAGCGGGTGGCCAGCCACGGCTGCAGCTTCATCTGTGCATCGAACTGGAACAAGCGCTCAAAGATGCCGCTCTGCACCGAGTAGCTGACGTTGTCGGAAGTATCGTGCGGATCGAGGCCGGTGATATCGGCATACATCGAAATGCGCAGATCCTGTGCCTGAGCAGCAGCGGCCAGCGAGAGGGTCAATCCCAGCGCAAGCGCCGTACGGCGGAAAATCGGGTTCATGAAATCTCCTGGTATTGAGGGTTAGCGCGAAACACAGTCAGCGACCCAGTGTTGCGGAGCAACCTGGCGATAACGTGGTTTGATGACCGTTTCTCCCACCTTGCGCAGCGGCGAAGGGATGTCGCTCTCTTCGAAAGTGCGGGGTTGCCGGTTCTGAGGATCGGCTACCGGCACCGAGGCCAGCAGACGTTGGGTATAAGGATGTTGTGGCTGGTTGAACACCGACTGGCGCGGCCCGAGCTCAACAATCTGGCCGAGATACATCACCGCCACGCGGTTAGCAATGCGTTCTACCACCGCCATATCATGCGAAATAAAAATCCACGCCACGCCGGTTTGCTGTTGCAGATCCATCATCAGATTGACCACCTGCGCCTGAATCGACACGTCCAACGCCGAAACGGCTTCATCTGCAATGATCACCTTGGGTTTCAACGCCATAGCGCGCGCAATGGCGATACGCTGGCGCTGGCCGCCGGAAAATTCGTGCGGATAGCGCCGCGCATGTTCCGGCAGCAGTCCCACGCTTTTTAGCAGCGCATCGACCTGCGGCGAGGCCTCGTCCAGCGACTTCACCATGCCGTGCAGCAGCAGCGGCTCGGCAATGGTGAAACCAACCGTCAAACGCGGATTAAGTGAGGCGTAGGGATCCTGAAATACCATCTGAATTTCACGGCGCAGCGGTTGAAACTGTGCCTCTTTCAGGTTGGCGATTTCATTGCCCTGAAAATGGATGCTGTCGGCGTCGCTGTTAATCAGCCGCATCAGCGCACGCCCGGTGGTGGATTTACCGCAGCCGCTTTCACCGACAATCGCCAGGGTTTCGCCCGGCCACAGGCTGAAATCGATCTGCTCCACCGCGTGCACCTGATGGGTCAGCGCCGAGAAAATGCCGCTGCGAATCGGGTAGTACACTTTCAGACCACGCACATCCAGCAGCGGCGTTTCATCGTAGCGCGCGGTGCGCTGCTCGCTGCGATCGTTGGCCTCGCTGCCCAACAACGGAAAGCGCTGCGGCCACGCGTGTTCACGCATATCGCCGAGTTTCGGTACTGCGGCGAGTAATGCTTTGGTGTAAGGATGCTGCGGCGCACTGAAGATGTCGCTGACCGTGCCCTGCTCAACCACTTCGCCACGCAGCATTACCACTACGCGATCGGCGATTTCGGCCACCACGCCCATGTCGTGGGTGATAAACAGCACCGCCATCTGCTTCTCGCGCTGCAGGTCGCGCAGGATGTGCAGAATGCGCGCCTGCACCGTAACGTCCAGCGCGGTGGTCGGCTCATCGGCAATCAGCAGCTGCGGATCGCAGGCCAGCGCCTGGGCAATCATCACGCGCTGGCGCATGCCGCCCGACAGCGAATGCGGATAACTTTTCATCACGCGATCCACATCGGCAATACGCACCTGACGTAATAACTCACGCGCGCGCGCCTCGGCCTGGCTTTTGTCACAAATCTGGTGGTCACGCAGCGCTTCAGTTAGCTGATCGCCAACGCGTAATACCGGATTGAGCGAGGTCATCGGCTCCTGAAAAATCATCGCCATCTCACGGCCACGCAAAGTGCGCCGCTGAGCTTCAGTAAGGCTGGCCAGTTGATGGGCTTTGCCCTGACGATCGCGAAACTGCATGCTGCCGCGATCGATACGGCCAGAGGCGGCGAGTAAGCCCATCACCGCCAGCGAGGTGACCGATTTTCCCGAGCCGCTTTCGCCCACCACGGCGACAATTTCGCCCTGATGAATGTTAAAACTGATGCCCTTCAGCGCCTGATTCTCGCCGCTGCGGCCGCGAAAACTGACGCTGAGATCCTGAATCGCGAGCACCGGCTCAGAACCGGCAACGCTGGCGGCGTAGGGGGTAAGTAAAGTGTCCGTCATCGTTGCTCCGCGTGCGGGTTACAGCCAGATTCGGCCTTGAGCGTAAGAAAGGAACGGCGAGCTGTCGGCGGCCAGCCAGATCGGGCCATCGAGATCGACATGTTCGGCGGCTATCGCCACCGGCAGCGCCGCCTCCATCGCCAGCGATGAGCCGAGCATGCAGCCCACCATCAGCCGCATATCGCGCTTCTGCGCCTCTTCCACCATCGCCAGCGCTTCGGTGAGCCCGCCGCACTTATCCAGCTTGATGTTGATCATCTCGTAGCGATTGCGCAGCGGCGCGATGTCTTCTCGCGTGTGGCAGCTCTCATCGGCACAGATTGGAATCGGGTGCGCAAACCGCTGCAGCTCCTGATCCTGGCCCGCCGGCAGCGGCTGCTCGACCATCGCGATGTTGTAGCTAACCAGCGCATTGAGCAGGCTGGGCAGATCGACGCCCGACCAGGCTTCATTGGCATCAATGATTAAGGTAGCGCGCGGCGCGGCCTGACGGATCGCCGCGACTTTTTCAAGAATCTCGTCGCGATTAAGTTTGATTTTCAATAGGATGGCACCGCGCGATACTGCATCGGCAGCGGCGGCGGCCATGTTCTCGATGGAATCGAGGCTGAGAGTTTCGGCGGTAATCACCGAGGGCGGCTGAGCACGTTCGCACTGTTGCCACAGCGTGTGCTTCGCCAGCGCGGCATCCAGGCGCCACAGCGCACAGTCCAGCGCATTACGCGCTGCACCCGCAGACAAACGGCTTTGCAGATCGAGGCGGCTCAAGCCCGCTTCAATGTCGGCGCGCAGCGTTTCCAGTTCAGCGTTGACGCTTTCCGGCGTTTCATCGTAGCGCGGCGTTGGCGTACATTCGCCCCGACCAATGAAGCCGTTCTGCTCCAGCGTCACGCGAATCACTGTGACCGCCGTACGCGTGCCGCGCGAGATGGCAAATGGACGCGCCAGCGGCAGCTCCAGCACTTCAATCTGCATGCGCCGCATGTTAGCCACGCTCCTGCAGCAGCGCGGCGATATCCGCCATGCCAAATCGCACCGGATCGGTGGCCGGCACGCCGAATTCAGCGCTGATTTCACTGCAGTAGGCGCGCGCTTCCTGTTCGCTGTAGTTCGAGGTGTTGATGGCAAAACCGGCCAGTTGCACAACCTCGCTGGTGACGTGCGCCGCGCGCAGGTTGGCTTCGACACAATCCTTCAGGCTCACCATCGGCTGATGCGGCAGATGACGCATATGCGGACGGCCCATTTCGTGACACATCACCAGCCAATGCGGCTGGGCACCGTGGATCAGTCCCATACTGACGCCAGCGTAAGAGGGATGGAACAATGAACCCTGGCCTTCAACGATATCCCAGTGATCGGCATCATTGGCAGGCGACAATGCTTCGGCCGCACCGGCGATGAAGTCGGCAATCACCGCGTCAATCGCAATCCCTTCGCCTGCCACTAAAATGCCGGTCTGACCGGTAGCGCGGAAATCGGCTTTCATGCCGCGTTCGCGCATCGCCGCTTCCAGCGCCAGCGAGGTGTACATTTTGCCCACCGAGCAGTCGGTGCCAACAGTAAGCACTCGCTTACCTGTACGCTTTTTACCACTTCCCACGTTCAGTTTTGGACGCATATGGCGCAGGTCAAACAGCTTAACCCCTTGCGCTTCTGCTAACGCGACCAATTCCGGTTCATCGACTAAACGGTGGTGCAAGCCGCTGGCGACGTTCATCCCGGCAGCAATGGCGCTTTTCACCGTGTCGAGCCAGTGTGTTGGCAGGTAACCACCGGCATTGGCGGTGCCAAGCACCAGCGTTTTGGCGCCGCGCGCTTTGGCGGCGGCGATATCCAGTTCTTCGAGGCCAAGGCTAACGGTGCAGCCTGGCAGTTTGATTTCGCCAACGCACTGCTCGGGTCGCCATACCTGAATGCCGCGCGCGGTTTTAGCGGCCAATGGATCGGTAACGTCGCCGAGGAAGAGTAAATAAGGTTGAGGGATCAGCATGATGTTTCTCGTTTCAGACGGTTTATAGGGCCTGAGCTGACTATTTCATGCAGAAGAAAAGGTGACGAATGCTTGTTTAGTAGCGGGGTATAACCTGCGGCTATA